>CALNXZ010000001.1:0-1182 GCA_942490655.1 uncultured Gammaproteobacteria bacterium
TTCTACGTAGGTAGAAGGAGTGTTGCAGATGAAGCAGAGACCGAGGATCTACTACACGGAAGCCCAGAAGGCATTGATGTGGGATCGCTGGCAGAAAGGCGAAACTATGGCTTCGATCGCGCGACTCTTTGACCGGGGCCACTCGTCGATCCAAGGCATTTTTGCGGAGACTGGTGGGATACGGCCGGCACCACGTCGACGATCACGTCTTTCGCTAACACTGGCGGAACGCGAAGAAATTTCACGCGGTGTGGTCGCTGGCTATTCGATCCGATCGATCGCCGTATCACTGGGGCGTGCACCGTCCACCATCAGTCGGGAGATCACACGCAACGGAGACTGGGAAAGCTATCGGGCGAGCGAGGCCGACCAGGCCGCCTGGGATCGGGCACGCCGCCCCAAGACCTGTAAACTGGTGCAGAACAGAAAGTTGGCGCGTATCGTCGCCGCGAAGCTCCAACGGGCATGGGCACCGGAGCAGATCGCCGGGTGGCTCAAGCGCACCTATGCGGACGACGAGAACTACCAGGTGTCGCACGAGACCATCTATCGTAGTCTGTTCATCCAGGCCCGTGGCGCCTTGAAAAAGGCGCTGTTGCAGCATTTGAGGCGCACACGCGGGATGCGTCGCTCGCGCCACCACACGCAGAAGACGGCTGATCACGGGCGGATTACGGACACCGTATCGATCAGGGAGCGTCCAGCCTCGGCTGAAGACCGGGCCGTGCCGGGTCACTGGGAAGGTGACCTGCTATGCGGTAGCCATAACAGTCAAATCGCGACCCTCGTTGAACGTCAGACACGCTATGTCATGCTGGCGAAGGTCGACGGTCAAGACACCGAGACGGTGATCAACGCCTTGATCAAACACGCCCACAAGTTACCACGAGAACTCTACAAGTCCCTCACCTGGGATCGTGGCAAAGAGATGGCCGACCATAAACGCTTCACGTTGGCGACCGACATCAAGGTGTATTTCTGTGATCCTCATAACCCTTGGCAGCGCGGTTCCAACGAGAACACGAATGGATTACTGAGGCAGTACTTCCCAAAGGGGACCGACCTCTCGGTTCACTCTCAAGCGAAGCTGAATGCCGTGGCCAGGCAATTGAATGAACGGCCGAGAAAAACACTAAACTATGAAACACCGGCCGAACAATTTAGCCAATGTGTTGCGTCGAT
>CALNXZ010000002.1:0-2599 GCA_942490655.1 uncultured Gammaproteobacteria bacterium
GCTGTCCATAAAGGTGCGCTAATTGACGACTTGATCCGTGACAATCGGCTCGATGTTTTGGCCGTATGCGAATCGTGGATCAAGGACGACGAGCCAGACGTCATTAAGACTGATATCGCGCCGTCCAACTTCTCAGTCCTGCACGTCCATCGACCGCGAGTGGCTGTTACCGGCCGCTCCAAGACGAGGGCGGGCGGCCTCGCGTTCATCCACAGTGACGATCTGCCGGCTCGATCGATCAAGACGCAATTCTCGCCGACGTCGTTCGAACTGCAACTTGTCGGTCTGCAGGTGAATAGGATCCTTGTCAAGGTCGCCAGTGTGTACCGTCCACCAGACAGTTCAAAGGCGACGTTTATCGATGAATTCGCGGATCTGTTGACGACTGTCGGACAAGGATGCAGCGAGCGGCTCATCGTCTGCGGCGATTTCAACATGCCTGGAGATGACCCGGGCACTATCGACGAGAGGCTGTCAACTTTGCTGGACGTTCATGGCTACCAGCAGCACGTAACACAGCCTACCCGTGGCCACAATCTGCTCGACCTGCTTATCACACCTGCGCCGGCACCACAGTCGCTTGTCACCAACGTCGCTGTTGTCAGCTCGCACGATCTATCTGACCACGAACTTATCACATGCGACTTGTCCGTGCGGCGGCACAAACCGGATGCTGTCAGTTACGAGTACCGTGACATCAAGAAGATCGACACAGTCGAATTCGAGAGGCGTCTGCGTTCGTCTCGACTGTTCGCTGACCCCGCTGACACACCGGACGGGTACTTGAACCAGCTGGAATCGTCAGTGATGGGCATACTCGACGACATGGCGCCGATACGACGAGGCACCAGAGCGGGCGGCAGGAAGGCGGCGAAGTGGCTAGATCCAGAAGCCGTCGCTGCCAAACAGCTCCGACGACGACTTGAACGTCGCTGGAAGAAATTCGGCGGTGAACTGGATCGAGTAGCATACCGAGCTGCATGTCGTCGCGCCAACACGCTCATCAACGCGTCCAGAAATCGGTACCGCTGTCAACGCGTCGTCGAGGCCGGCAAGGACACGCGTCGGGTGTGGTCGGCCGTCAAGGACCTCCTGCGCACCAACCACTGTGATACAACTGCCACATCGACCGACGCAGATTCGTCGTTCTGCTCCACGCTGGCAGTGTTTTTCGTAAACAAGGTCCGCAACATTAAGAGCGCCATCCTTGCGGCACTTGCCGGTCAAGAGTTCGACCCGCTGTCGTCCGACCAGCCGTGCTGTGGTGAGTTGATGTCAGAGTTCACGCCGGTGACAGAGATTGAGGTCGTGCGGGTGCTCAAGTTGATGCCGTCCAAGTCGTCGCCACTCGACTTCGTACCGACGTCGCTCGTCAAGTCCTGCAGCAGCGCCTTCGCCCATGTCATAGCGCGACTCGCCAACCTGTCATTCGAACACTCCACGTTTCCAACGAGGTTCAAAACTGCACAGGTAACGCCGCTGCTGAAGAAACATGGACTGGATGAGAGTGATCCTGCTAATTACCGCCCTATCTCCAATTTGAACACTATCAGCAAAGTGCTGGAGAGGCTAGTGTTAGCACGGATTGTACCACACGTATCAGCATCACCGAGTTTTGATGCTGTGCAGTCGGCTTACAGAAGACGTCATTCGACGGAGACAGCGCTGCTCAAAATAACTGACGACATCTACGCAGGTTTCGGTAGCCACCAGTCGACCATTCTGATCGCTTTGGACCAGTCTGCGGCATTCGACTGCATCGACCACGAAACTCTGACCAATCGACTTGATCACACGTTCGGAGTGACGGGGAAGGCACTCGACTGGGTGCGTTCTTACCTGCAGGGCCGGTCAACGTTTGTTCGATGGAAGCAGAATTCGTCCAGCATCTTTCCACTCGACTCGGGCGTGCCGCAGGGGTCGGCTCTCGGACCGCTGCTGTTTTCGCTGTACATTGCGCCACTGTCCGGCGTCATCAGCTCGTTCGGGGTCCGCCATCACCAATATGCCGACGACACGCAAATCTACATGGCAGTGTCTAGAGCCGACCTGTCCGCTAGCGTTAAACAACTTGAGAACTGCACGGCTGGAGTTCACGCGTGGCTGCAGATTAACGGTCTCCAGCTCAATCCGAAAAAGTCGGAGGTCATTCAGTTCACGGCCACTCGAGGGCGCGAAAGAGTCGAAGACGTTGCTGAGATCCGTGTGTCGAATGCCGTCATTGCACCAGTATCGACGGTCAGAAGTCTCGGCGTCACCCTCGACAAGAAGCTGTCGTTCGACCAGCACGTGACCAACACCTGCAGATCGTGCTACTACCACATCCGTGCGTTGCGTCATGTCCGCGAGTCGCTACCCGATGAAGTCGCGAGAGCCGTCGCCTGCAGTTTGGTCGGCTCGAGGCTCGACTACTGACGATCACCTTATTCGGGCCATTGCCCGCCAACATGTTACTGGCCTCTGTCTCTTGGACTTGTCGGCGGCGTTCGACACCATAGATCATAGATCATAAAATTCTCCTTCAGCGCCTCACTGACTGGTTCGGTATTACCGGCCACGCCTACTCCTGGATATCATCTTATCTTTCCTCCAGATCATT
>CALNXZ010000003.1:0-1447665 GCA_942490655.1 uncultured Gammaproteobacteria bacterium
TCAAATCATGGTTACGAAGATCATCGTTCAGTAATAA
The DNA here is from genome assembly GCA_942490655.1 of uncultured Gammaproteobacteria bacterium. Lineage (GTDB taxonomy): Bacteria > Pseudomonadota > Gammaproteobacteria > Steroidobacterales > Woeseiaceae > UBA1847. The sequence goes on from CALNXZ010000003.1 coordinate 38, forward strand.
TACATGGTCAGGTAATTAGAAAAGATCAGATCCAAAAAATCGCTGATTTAGACGTGCTCGCTTCTGAGTACGCGGTACATACCTTCTATTGGGGAGACTGGCATTTAAACTCCGTACTAGGCTCACCGCGGGCTGAGTACATCTCCCCCACCAGAGACCTGATAGATGCGGGAATCAATCTAACCAGCCATTCAGACTGCCCGGTGATACCACCCAACTCATTAAGAATAATCGATGCCACCACAAACAGAGTGACCCGAAGTGGATTGATACTCGGCCCCGGGCAGAGAACAACTCCTTATGAAGCTTTGCTTACCCAAACTCGTTGGGCTGCCTATCAGTATTTTGAAGAAGACCACAAAGGAACGCTCGCCGTTGGCAAATTGGCTGATTTTGTAATTTTGGACCAAAACCCGTTAAAAATTGATCCCATGAAGATTCATACGATAAACGTCGTAGAAACCATCAAGGAAGGGAAGCAGGTCTTCGAAAAAAATACAGTCAATTAATCCTGTTCAGTAATGTATCGAATCGCTGAAATCCGAATCAGCATGCTCGCGGTATTCTTCCTGGCGGCTACCGGGAATGCAGACGAGCGGGATGACCTGACTACCCTTCGCCCAGCCATTACGCCGGACGTTAGCGAGGCTGATCTACCGTTGTCGATTCGCGACGGAAATTTTGTCGCTGTCCCTATCCCGTTTTCAAATCCAACGCTGGGAAACGGCCTTGTTGGCGCGGCTGCCTACTTCTACCCGCAAACGGACGCACAAAAAGCATCCCAGCCACCGTCGGTGACGGGGATTGGAGCGATGTACACTGACAATGACAGTTGGGGTGTTGCACTGGGCCAAAGTACCTACTGGGATGAGGACCGCTGGCGTTTTGTCGGGGTCTTGGGTTTCGCCGATGTGTCGTTACCACTGCTCGTGGCGGGTGCAACGTCACGGTCGCTGGCGATTGACTGGTTACTGCGCGGCACGCTCGTTTACACGAGTTTGTCGCGTCGTTTCGGCACCGCTTGGTATGCCGGGCTGGCCGTGCAATACCTGGACATCGAACAGGATTTCTCGTTCGAGTTTTTCACACCGGACTTTGTACTGGGAAACAGAATACGAAGCGTTGCGCTTGGGCCTTCCCTTAGCTACGACACGCGTGACGTTCCCGCCAATGCGTACACTGGCCGCCATTTCAAGGCGACCGCGATGGCGAACAATGAAGGTTTGGGCAGCGACCTCGACTATGAGTCCTATTCGCTCGCATACCGATCCTATCATCGGGTTTTGCCATCACTGGTTTTCGCTTGGGAGGCCGTTGGTTGCATGAGATCGGACGATGTTCCCCTCTGGGATGCCTGCATGATTGGACTGCGGGGGTTTGCCAGTACGGACTATATGGGTAAGTCATCCTTGCGTGCGCAAGCGGAGTTCCGCTGGACGATGAGCAAACGCTGGGGACTTGCAGCCTTTGGTGGTGCCGGCCAGATTACGGAATCGCTAATTGATTCACGCGATCACGATGTCATCCCCAGCTACGGTGCGGGAGTGCGCTTCACGGTTCAGCCGGAACAGCGAATCGTGATGCGACTTGACTACGGTAGATCCTCAGGAAATGATGCCTGGTATCTGGCAGTAGGGCAGGCATTCTGATTTGGTGGGCTGCAAGCAGCAATTGGACGCGACATCCGGTGGTGATGAACTCGACTAGAGTACGGTTGGCAATCTACGGCTCCGTCGTGGGACTGGCCTTCAGTTCTTCGGCGTTTGCGGGCGAGTACGACGAGTCTGTGGACAAGTGGCAAATCCACCTTGGGGCATTTTGGGCAACCGTCGACTCCAGCATCAGCATCAACGGGGAAGTGTTGCCGCCGGTGCCACCGGTAGATATCGAGGGTGTGCTGGGCGTTGCGCGCAGCAAAGCCGTCCCGTGGGGCGGTATCGCCTGGCGTTTTGCGGCGGATCATTCCGTCGAAGCGGAGTTTTTCAGCCTCACGCGCCAAGCCGAAAAGACTGACCTGTACGATCCGCCACTGCAAATCGGCGATACGATCCTGGAGAGCGGAACCGCCGCAACGAGTTATGGGACCGATATCTATCGCGTGACCTACGGATTCTCCGTGCACCGTGCCGAAAGGTCGGAGCTGCAGCTGAAAGCCGGTCTGCACGTCGCGGACCTGACGGCCGGCTTTTCGCTTGCCGGTGCCATTTGCGATCCAACGACCGACCCTGCGACCCCGCCAGGTTGCCCGCAGATTGGGGGAAAGACAGAGTCTGAGGAAGTCAGTGCGCCGTTGCCGCATATTGGTCTTTCCTACACCTATGCATTCGCTCCCAACTGGTCATTACAGGCTGCAGGAATGGGATTCGCGCTTGAAGTCAACGATATTGATGGCAGCATACTCGAGGCAGATGCCGACGTTATCTGGCAACCCCTGAGGAACTTCGGTATTGGTGCCGGCTACCGGTATCTCAGGGTCAATGTGGATTCGGGCACCTCGGATCTGAACGGGGCTTTTGACTTTGAATACCACGGACCGACCTTTTATCTGTGGGCAACATTCTAGGCTTACCATCCAGACGCGGCCGGGTAGCGGAGGCTTTCGGCGCATTGTGGGAGAGTTACGTTGACACAATTACGTTTCGAGGCTTGTAGCGCGTGATCTGGTTGGCTTTGCACATTGTTATCGTGGGCGCCCTGCTCGTTGACGTATTGCTGCATCCCTTTCGCCAGCCGTCCGCGCGAGTTGCCTGGGTTGTCGTGTTGCTGGCACTGCCGGTGCTTGGCGCAATCGCTTACCTTTGGCTGGGCCGGGTGAGCATCGGACGCCGACGAATACAACAGCTAAATGAAATCGAACAGTCATTGCCGGCCATCGCAGCGCAGCCGGACGCCGCGGGCGATGCGCTCCGGAAGGTGCCGGACAGGTACGCGGCTTTGTTCCGGCTCGGTCATTCTGTAAACGGCTTCGATCCTGTCGGTGGCAACCGCGGGCAGTTGCTGGCGAATTCCAACGCAGCGATCGATCGAATGATCGAGGACATTGATGCGGCCGAAGAGCAGGTGCATCTGAGCTTTTATATCTGGCTGACCGACAATAACGGGCTGAAGATGGTCGAGGCGCTGAAACGTGCCGCCGGCCGCGGTGTCGTGTGTCGCGCTCTTGCAGACGACCTTGGTTCACGCCAGATGATTCGTTCGACGTACTGGGCCGACATGCGGGACGCGGGCGTCAAACTGGGCAGGGCGCTCCGCATGCAGAATCCGTTGCTTCGTCCGTTCGCCGGGCGTATCGATCTTCGTAATCACCGCAAGATCCTGACTATCGACAGTCGAGTCACCTATTGTGGCAGCCAGAACTGTGCGGACCCGGAGTTTCGGGTTAAACCGAAATTTGCGCCGTGGGTGGATATCATGATTCGTTTCGAAGGGCCGGTCGTCAGCCAGAATCAGCGATTGTTCGCAACGGACTGGATACTGGCGACCGGAGAACGAGTGGAGGGCTCACACATCACGCCGCCGGCCGCGCTCGAGAATGGTTTCCCCGCGCAGGTCATCGGCACCGGCCCCACGGTTCGCTACTCCGCCATGCCGGAGACGTTTGCGGCACTGATGTTCGCGGCACGGCGAGAACTCGTAATCACAACGCCTTACTATGCGCCGGATGAGCAGATTCAACAGGCGCTCTGTTCGGCCGCGCATCGCGGCATCGACACGACAATTGTGTTTCCGGCCCGCAACGACTCGTGGGAAATCGCCGCGACCAGCCGAAGCTATTACCAGAGTTTACTTGAGGCAGGCGTAAGGATTTTCGAATACCAGGGCGGCCTGCTGCATGCCAAGACACTGACCGTCGACGGCGAACTGGCGCTGGTGGGGTCGGCGAATATGGACCGGCGCAGCTTCGAGCTCAATTACGAGAACAACATCCTGTTCTACAACCCGGCATTGACGGCCGACGTTCGTCAGCGCCAGCAGGACTACCTCGATGCTTCACGCCTGGTCGAATTGGCGGAAGTAGCCGCCTGGCCGCCGAGCCGGCGGCTGCTCAACAATGCGGTGGCGACGCTCAGCCCGCTGATCTGAGGGCATCGTTCGGAAGGCTGAAGAACGATTTGTTGCGTCGCTGGAAAAGAAGGTTTCGTTGGCGGACCAAGATGATCGATAAGCTGATAAGCTGCAAGCGTGAGCTTCCCTAAATGAATTCGGAGACAATAGAATGAGCAAGGAATTAACTGATCTCGAGAAAAATGTGCAAGCCGCGAAAACGCAGTTCGTCAGCAACGCCAAGAAGACCAAACGCGAGCTGGATCGCCAGCGCAAGAAGGTCAGAACCGAGATTAGTCGCGCCACTGCTCGCGCCAAGCGAAGCCGAGAGCAGCTACAGAAGAAAGTCGAGCGACTGGCAAGTACCACCAGCGCCAAGACCAAGCGCGAACTGAAGAAACAGATCAACAGCCTCGAGAAAACCTACGGCGAAGCCCGGGCGGACGCTGCGAAGTTTCGTGACGAGCTGAAGCCTGTGGTGCGGGACCTCGCCAGTGCACGCGACCATCTTGCTCACGCCCTGAAGCTGGACAAGGCGATGGCGAAAATCAAGAAGGAACTCGAGAAGCGCGGCAGCAAGAAGAAGAAAAAGGCTACTGGCAAGAAGGCTGCGAAAAAGAAGACTGCAGCCAGGAAGGCGTCGCCTAAGAAAACAGCAAAGAAGAAAGTCACTAAGAAAAAGACCGCAAAGAAATCAGCCAAAAAGGTTGCGAAGAAAAAGGCGTCAAAGAAAAAATCCGCCTGACGCGATCTGCGGTTTGTTGGCAGCTGCGGGAACCGTAGTGCAGGCCGTCGGCGATCAGTTCCGGGCCCGAATGATGTCGCGGATGATGCCCATCTGTTCTTCCCAGGTCTCGTAACATGCGCTCCAGGCACCGGCCTGGCAGCTTTCCGCGCCCTCGCGCTTCAGCGCGTAGATCCGTTGCGGGCTGATACCGGCGCTTGCATACGCTTCGAAGTCCGAGCTGGAATCGCCGTAGGCGGCGACGCAGCGCCAGCCATCTGCCCGGTAGGCGTCCAGCACGCTTGCCTTGAAGGCGGCGTGATCTTTCCGCTCATTGCGGGACTCGGTCAAGTGCAGCCTGCCGCGTGGGAATCCGTTCTCCTCGAGCCAGTCTGGAATGCCACCCTGCAACAGACGAACCCGGGCGCTGAGGTAGATGATCAGGTAGCCTGCATCAGCGAAGGTGTGCACAGCAGTTGCGGCACCCTCCCGGGCAGTGCCAATGGCCGAGACTTTCGGCGTCAGGGTCCCATCGATGTCGAATACGACGCATTCCGACGGCGCGTTCGTTTCCGGCGCCGTTTCGTCGGTGCGGCTGCAACTGGCAGCGCCGAGCACGGCCCAGAGCAGAAACAGGGGCAGCCATCGGGTCACTCGTTCCTCCGTATAGCACGCTGAAGTCGACATCGAATCATCATGCCCGATGGTGCCAGAGTTTGCGATACTCGCGCGAGGTGCAGATTCCCCAGCTGAAAGCCGGTCTGCACCTCGGATCTGAACGGGACTTTTGACTTTGAATACCATGGACCGACCTTGTATCTGAAGGCAACATTCTAGGCGTACCATCCAGACGCGGCCGGGCAGTGGAGGCTTTCGGCCCATTGTGGGAGAGTTATGTTCACCTGACCTGCCTGCCTATTTTTTAAGTTGATCTTTCGGTGTCAGCAGTGCCTTTGCCAGTTTTGACGCGACACCGACAAATACGCCGATCGTCATTAGCGAGTAAACAATGGTAAAGATTTTTGAAATGTCATTACTCGGTAATAAATCGCCGTAGCCTACTGTCGACATGGTCATCACGCAAAAATACAAGGCGTCAATAATGCTCCAGCCTTCATTGAGTACATAGAAGACGGTACCTGAAAAGAGTAGCATGATCATAATTAAAAGCAGGGCTCTGAATTCATGGTCACTGTAGGCTCTGCGAATAGACTTCATGAGTCTGTAGAACGCTAGAATAATACCGCTCATGTTGGGCTTCCCTCTGGCTATAAGAAAAAATGGTTGGTGTATTGTGCGGTATATTTAGGATAGCTGTGAACGTAGTTCGCTATTCTAGATTTGAGGGCAGCATGAATCGCTCCCAGTTTGCCAGATACCTTCCAGCCATCCTGCGAAAGTGTCAGTAAAGCGGGACCAAACTTGTATTGACACGGTTCGGACACGCCAACCGCTGCACGCATTGCGATTGGTGCATTACCAGTAGTTTCGACAAAATCGCGCAGCGATTTTGGACGCACGAAGTGCGCCCCGAGGGGGTGAGCCGCCAGAGGCGGCGAATCAATCCCACCCTCTCCGGCTCGAAGACGAAGCGCGATTCCATGACTCTCACGCGGCGGATGGGGTATTGCCTCTTATTACTTCCGCGAACTTATCTGAATCTATATTGCCACCGCTGAGAATAAGGCCGATTGTCTTGCCTCGCATCTTCTCTCGTTCTGAGATCAATGCCGCGAGCGGCGCGGCTCCGGCACCTTCTGCGAGATTATGTGTGGTTCGGAAGTACAGCCTTATCGCTTCCGCGATTTCGTCATCACTAACGGCCACAATTCGCTCAGCGCCTTTGGAATAAATGGCAAGCGCGTCTGCCACTGGAGCCCGCACCGCTATTCCATCTGCAAAAGTATTCGCAGTTGCTGTTTCGATAGCTTTGCCTGCTTCCATGGAAAGCTTTGCGGTTTGAGCTTGATCCGAAACTACACCCACGACCTTGGTTTTTAGTCCCAAAGCATCTCTGGCAGCAATTGTTCCGCATATTCCTGAGCCACAACCGATAGGAACGTAGACTGTATCCAGTTCCGGTGCAGTGCAAAAAAGTTCGTACGCGTAGGTAGCCACCCCACGTATTATCTCGCGATGAAATGGTGGCACAATAACGAGCCCTTCTGCGGCAGCGATTCTGATCGCTTCTTCGCGTGCTGAATCGAAGTCGTCGCCGAATTCCAGCAGCTCGGCACCAAAAGCTCGCATGGCGGCGTTCTTTTCGTAAGAGTTTCCATGGGGAACAAGCACTTTGGCTGTCAATCCGACGGCTCTAGCCGCTCTCGCCTGGCTTTGCCCGTGGTTACCACGAGTGGCTGTACAGATTCCGCGCGCCTCAGGTTGAGTTCGTTTCAGCCAATCAACGTATGTAATTCCCCCTCGCACTTTAAACGCGCCGATTGGACAATGATTTTCATGTTTGACCCAAACTTCAGTATTTGCTGCTTCGCTTAATAACGGCCAAACGTATTCTGGCGTAGGCCTCATGTGGCGATAAACTAGTTTGGCAGCATCTTCAAGTTCGCTAAGTGAAAAGTGGGTCACGTTTGTCCTTTCTGCAGGGTGGTTACGTCATCATAATTCAGCATACTAGCCTCGTGCCTAACGTTAAAGGTGGGCGTCGACGGCGAATCCAAGAGCAACAGCGAAGCTGTCAATGATTTGATCCGTAAAGCACGTGAAATTGAGTTCGTCCGGGCTCGGTCGATTCACGCCGAGCAGAGTGGATTTTCGACCATGACCGCCGACGAAGTCCTGGCACAGTCCAGGGATGAGCTGCGGAAAAATGGGGAGCTATAAACTCAGTCGCGTTTTTTGAACGTTTCGAGCAACTTGCCGAGAAACCGTTGTTGAGCCGAGTGGTCGATGAATACCGAAGCGGTTGCCGCCACAGGCGGCGAATCAATCCCACCGTCTCTGCCATCTCTTTCTGGGTGTTAACCGGGCATATGGCTAACACTTTGAACCTCACAAGTTTACGTCGGCACTTTTGCCCCGGAGGCATTGCGTGCACTTGAGCGTGGCAAACGCAACGGATAGAGTCGGGCAACATTAATCGTTGCAGGGAGATGGACTCCATTGATCAACCGGCGAAAGCTTGTAAAGGGGATTGGCGCATCTGCCATCGCTGTTGCGACTCCGTCGGTCGGGGTTGGCGAGGCTCATTTTACCGACGCGTCTGTACTGGTAACCGATAGCGAGGAAGCCGAACGAATCCTGTATGAGCTGGCAAGCTTTGACGCGCGCTATTACTCGGAAGAAGGTGTCCCCATGGTGCTGATCTGTGAAGATCTCGCCGCTACGCCCGACAGCTCATTTGTGCCGAATGCGACGAATAGCCATTTCTCAGAAGCGTTCAATAAGTACGCGAGCCTGCTGGGCGAACTGCGCAGGGATCTTGCCGAGCAGGACGTTGCCTCGGTTGTCGAGCTGATCGCGCATCGTGATTTTTCCAGTGGTGGCGGTGGCACGGAAAAATGATATCGAATCCGGAATACCAAAAAAGTGCGGCCGAGATTGGCGAGCTGCTGGCAACGAAGCCACTGATACGCGCATTAAACTTTCACAACACGTCGCCAGAGCGCGCCCACATATTTGGCCGACAGCTGGAATGGTGCGGCAAGCATTTCTCGTCGGTTACCGAGGACGACCTCGACAGCTACCTGCGAACCGGACGGTGGCACAAGGATCGACCCGGTGTAATCCTGGCGTTCTACGAGGGTTATCGTAACGGCTACGACATCGTGCGTCCGATGCTCGAACGGTATGGGCTGACCGGATGGTTTTTCGTCATCACGGGATTTATCGAAGCCGCGCCAGCAGACCAGCTCGACTATGCAATGGCGCACGGTATTGGCATCGAAAGCAGGGATTACGACGACGGACGTTATGCTCTGAGCTGGGAGGAACTACGCGATCTCGATCGTACACACGTCGTAGCGAGTCACGCGCTGAGTCATGAAGAGATTGCGCCTATGAGTCAGAATGAGCGCGAAGCAGAGGTTCTGGGTTCGCAACGTACAATGCAGTTAGAACTCGGGCATGCGGTGCGCACGTTTGTGTCACGAGGCGGGCCCGCTTACGGCGAACACGAAGCGATGGACCGGCTGATCGATGCCGCGGGCTACCAGTTCGTCGTGTCGGGACACAGGGTCCAGCGATTGCGCAACGCAACCTGACCGATAAAGATCAAACAACGCGGCTGCAAGACAATTTTCGTAGTCCGTAGGTCCCCATACTTGGCTGAACCGATCAAGTGTGGGGGTAGGAGAATGACAATCCCAGTTGCCGTCCTTTTGCCCCCTTTTCGGCTATCGTAGCGCCACCGGAAAGCACGGATATCGCTAATGAAAAAACGAACATAGGCTCAAACTCTGCCACTAAGCGCGTAGGGCAAGGGCGGACCAGGTCAATTGGAGATTTGCAATGATACGTCAACGGTGTACTGAGTACGGTTTCTGTCGAATCGCCGGAATTGCAGTGTTTTCCTTGTTAATGCTTGCAGGGCTCTCCGCTTGTGGAGGTGGCGCTGGCGAAGAAGATGGGTCCGGGCTACCTGAAATCGTCGTCAATAGCCTGCTGGACGATGCGTCGCCGCCGGTTGGCACGGTTACGCTTCGGTCTGCTATCGCGACCGCGGCGTCTGGCCAGAGGATCACTTTCGACCCAGCTCTCAACGACAGTACGATCAATCTGATCGCAGTCGGAGCCGAACACACTGTGCTCACCGGCGAAGTTATGGGCTTTGACGACGCGAACAATATCTCCTATCTCGTTGGCTACTACGACCGGGACTACGGAAGATCGGCGCTCTTCGCCGACAAAAACGTTGTTATCGACGCGTCCGGACTTCCCGATGGCATCACTGTGAACTGGGACGGCGCAGAATTGGCAAGGGTTATCGCGGTGTCGGGAAACCTTACCCTGACGAATGTCGATATCACGGGAGGCAACAGTGTTTTTGATGTGGCAGCCAATATCGGCCAGCACCCGGATGATAATCAGACGTCTACACTCGCAAGAGGTGCAGGAGTCGCTGTATGGGGAGTCGCGACCTTGGTCGACTGCGCTATTTACGATAATCATGCGCTGGGTGACGATGCAGATACGTCTCGCGATGGAGGTGCCTACGGCGGTGGTGTCTATGCCGACACGGTCGTGATGGACAATTGTATCGTCAGCGGTAACACGGTTTATGGAGGAGGGGCGGCCGGAGGAGGCGTGTTCTCCGTCGGCGGGCGTGATACCGGCGTCAATGTATCCTCGATTAGTCAGTCAGTGATCACCGAGAACCGAATTACGGGCCTTTTCGCCTACGGTGCCGGTGTGTACTCGGATGGCGGCGGCATCGGAATGTCCACGAGAATTCATGTCGACAACAGCACGATCGCCAGAAACCTTGTTGAACCGCCCGCACTTCCACCCTTTCTGTTTGACCTGTTGAATATTGGCTACTGGCGCGGCGGCGGTCTCTATATGTCCAACGGTTACATGCAGGTTCAGGGCAGCACCATTGCTGAAAACCAGGTGTTCGGAAGGCCGCGGACCAATGAGTTGTACAAACAAAATATGGCGGGCGGCATTGCTGCGACTATCGGCAACGCCCACGCTGTGGAAGATATGATTATTGGTCACTCGATTGTCGTGGGGAATACTGTTCACGAGATCGACGGTATCGGTCCTGGTGGCTACACAATCGGTAACGTCTATTCGCATGATATTTTTACGGGATCGGTCTTCGAATTTCGCAGCATGGGTTATAACCGGATCGGGGTCATCGATTTCAGCCAGATACTGGCGCCAATCGGTGAGCCAGGCTGGGCTTCGTTGTCGCGCAAGCATTATCCGAAAGTGGACGATCAGGATGGCGTGCTAATAGGTGATGTAATCGGCACTGCAACGTTGTCTGCATTCATTGATTCCGCCGGCGTTGAAGCCGATCCCGCCGCGGTGCTTTATTACGAGCCCATGGGCAATGCGCTCAATCGGCTTCCCAGCGGAAACTACAATGTCATTGAGATTCTGGGTGAGTTGAATGGGCAGCAATCGGAAGGCAAAAATCCCCTCCTTCTTGGGTTGATGCTGAATCAATTGCGGGATGTTTACGGACAACCCGATTTCGAGAGTGAGTTCAGAACCCATTTTCAGGGTTTCCTGTCAGATATTGATCCGGACACCGCAGGATTTCAGAACTACTTCAATTGCGACAGCCTCACCGTAGATACTATTGAACAGGCGTACTGGTGTGGTCCGGCGCAGACGTGGCCGCAATTTGACTACAACCATGCATACATTGAGTTTTGGCATCATCTCAATTCGGCGCTCGCGAACGAGATTGCCGGGGTCAACGTGGATCAGATCACCGGTTTGGGACCGGCACGCTTGAACGACGATGTTTGGACTCTGCTTTTTGGTCTGGGTCGAAGTGATTTTGGGGCTATCTCAATACAACTCTTCGAGGAGAGTCTCGCAGTGGCTCCGCTGCCTACCGATCAACTGGGTAACCCCAGGCCTGCGAACGTCTTAGGGGATATTGGGGCAGTTGAAAGCGGAAATTAGCAGCGCAGGTGCTACGCAAATTCCTGACTGCCTCCGGGCCGTTTGCCACCGCGTGGCTCGCGCCCGCCAGACCCGGCCCGAAATTCAAGCTCACGTCGGCTTAGCAGCCCATCGCTGTCAGTATCCAGGGAATCAAAATCCATAGCCCTGCTCAGGGTACTGGCGGAATACTCTTCGCGCGTCAGATAGCCGTCACCATCCAGGTCAAATCGATTCACCTGTTCGCGCGGTGCCTGCTTCGGCGAGGCGCAGCCGGCTATTGTGACTAAGGCGGCAGTCATTGCCACAAATATCAGAATGCTTGTAGTTTTCATGATTGTATCGCTCTAAATAAAAAGCTCCCCGCACGAGGCGGGGAGAGGGGAGTTGCGCATTGAAGCGCTTTGGGGGATCGGTAGACCGCGAGAGTCAGTGTTGCCAATCTCGGGACTGTCAGGCTATTGCCCGCTCAAGTAGGTATCAACGGCCGTATCTCGGCTGCTGGCATGCGCTTTCAGTGCGGTGACGGCGTTGTAGAAGTCGTTGGGGTTATTCAGGAAGGAGTAACCGGCCACTTCCGTCGTAGCATACGGTTCGACCAATGCGGCATAGGTGTCGTAGAGCATCCGGGTGGTGGTGGTCTCAAACGCATACCCGATGACCTCCAGGAGATAGTAGTCATACTGTGCCTTGTAGATTTCATCGGCATACAGATTCTCTATGAGAGGCCAGCGGTTCGCTTGCATGTTCGCAAAGTCCAGCGCGAGCGCGCCACCCATCTTGCCGACCTGCAGTGCTTCATTGTTGTCCCAGGGAACCCAGGTGAGCGTCGATGTGTCCGGGTTGTTATACAGGTAGTAGTTGTGAGGCATGATCCCGTAGGTATCCCAGTTTTGAACGATGCCATTGACGGCCAGGTACTTTAAGAACCCATCGACATCAAAGACTGACTCCAGGTTTGCTCTCCAGGTCGCGGGATCGGTAGTGGCGGTATCGTCGTGCAGAGCGGAAAACAGCGCCAGGATATCGGACCAGTCTGCCTCATCCTCGTTGGTTTTCTTTTCGAAGTATTCTTCGGCAAAAGATCCCTCTTCAAAACTTGCGCCGCCCTCTTCAGGCTTGTACAGGTTTCCATCGCCGTTGGAGAACTGTGTATCGAGTACCTCACCATCGACTTCTTCCACCAACGTGTAAAGTCCGAAGTACTCAGGGCCATTGCCGTGGTCAACGTAGAGTGTATAGAAAGCTGTATGTGATACGGGCACGCCGGCTTTCCTGAATACATCTGCAGCAACTTTCTCTCGCAACATTGATCGGTCGTCGTAATTATTTTTCAGGCTGAATTTTTTGAAGCCGTAGAAGCGTTGATTGTCGATCTGCGGATAGTCATCTTCAAACTCATCAAAATCGAGTTTGAAGGACAGCTTCAGGATTCCCTGTTGCCAGCTGGTTTGCAGGCTCGAGTTTCCCTTGAAGCGAATGCCAGCCCGGTACCATTGGGTTCCGTTGTAGTAGATATCGGCCGGAACAAAAATCGGGTCCTCGTTGGTGTCAATTAATCCCGGACCTGACGGTCGACCGAATTCACCATAGGTCGCGGTCATGTCATCCAGCATGCTCTGCCAGCGATCGGCGGTGACGACGAAATCAAAACGCTTGACGATCGTATCGTCGAATACCTCAGCATAATTCGGGTCGACATTTTTGCTGTGGGTCGCTTCGGTCCAGTCGGTAGCCTCGAAATCCGCGTCATTCACTGTGACGGCGGGAGAACTTCCAGCGTCACTATTAATGTCACTGTTGCTGCCAGTACCACCGCTGCACGCAGAAAATAAGACGAAGATGAGTGAAGTCGAGATTAGTGTAAATACAGCCTTGATTTTCATGTTTGCTCTTTGCCAGTTCTGGAATGCTCACAGTGTTGCAGGCGAGCAAGGAGCAGCGGTGCAGGAACCGTGGAGATTTTGAGGAGAATGGAGCGGAATTCTCGTCGCACTGCTCGCTGCAGCGAGCGTTGTAGCCGCAGGGCTTTGAATCACTCGATCTTGTAGCCGACGCCGTATATTGAGTGGATTAGGCCTTCACCCGCCGTGATCAGTGACAGTTTCTTGCGCAGGTTTTTGACGTGGGTGTCGATGGTGCGGTCGCTGACGATGCGCCGGTCTTCATAGGCCAGCGCCATCAGGTTATCCCGGGAATAGACTCGACCCGGAGATGACATCAGGGCTTTCAGCATTCGAAACTCGACAGGCGTTAGCTCGACAGGCTGACCGTCGACTTCGCATGTGAAACGATCTATGTATAAGGAAACGTTTCGGTATCGTATTTCATTTTCAAGAGTCTTAGCGGGCGATGCCTGGCTACGGCGCAGGATGATCTTCACTCGCGCTACAACTTCACGTGGGCTGAACGGTTTGCAAACATAGTCGTCGGCGCCAAGCTCCAGACCGATCAGGCGATCGATTTCCTCGACCCTCGCCGTAAGCATCATTATCGGCACGTCTGAAAACTTGCGTACTTCTTTGCAGATCGTCAGGCCGTCTTTGCCCGGTAGCATCAGATCAAGAATTACGAATGCGGGTTGTTTCGCCTGAATTTTTTCTACAGCGTGAGTTCCTTCGCTGAGGATGGTAACCCGGTATTCCTCACGTTGCAGATAGTCGGACAGCAAGCGGGCGATTTTTACTTCGTCCTCGACGACGATGATTTCTTCGTTGCTCATTCCGGCGCCTCGCTGGCCGCGGGAATCACGACGCGTACCGAGAGGCCGCCCAGCGAGGAGGGCGAAGCCGCAATCGTACCTCGATGTGCTTCGACGATATTTTTGCAGATCGCCAGGCCCAGCCCTGTTCCTCCCGTGCGCCGGCATCGGGAAGCTTCACGGCGGTACAGAGGCTCGAAGAGGCGCTCACATTCGTCCTCACTGGCTCCTGGGGCCGTGTCGTTCACCTCGATGATTACGGAGTTGTTCGACAGTGAGATCGAAACTTCGATACGTCCGGGCGCGTCCGTATAGGCGATCGAATTTTCCAGAAGATTTTGCAATAGCTGGTCGATTCGATTGATGTCCCCATTGACGGTTGCGGACTCGACGCTTCTTACTTCGAGCTCGAGGCCGATGTCCCTTGCCCGTTTACGCGCGGCACCGATTACGGACTCGAGGCATACTCCGAGATCCAGCGGCGAAAACGTATATCTGAGCCCGCCGACGTCGGAAACAGACAGTTCATGAAGATCTTCAATCAGAAATCGCAGGCGTCGAACTTCCTGATCGAGTGAGGTCAATTGGTCCGTGTCGAAATTACGCACGCCGTCTTTCAAAGCTTCGAGTTCTCCTGCCAGCACGGTGAGCGGTGTCCTCAGTTCATGCGAGATATCCGCCAGCCAGCGCTGACGCGCCGAGCGATCTTTTTCGAGCGTTTGTCCAAGGTGATCCAGATCGGCCATGAGTTGGCCCAGCTCGTCGTTGCGGGTCTCCGCGAGGCGTGCCGAATAGTCCCCGCTGGATAGTCGGGAGACGTCCGCGACCATGCGCCGGACCGGTGCGAGCAGGCCTCGAGCCAGAGCTATCGACAAGGCCGCGGCGAGGATCGAGGCAACGATGCCGATAGTCCAGCCGGTGTTGACTTGTTGCTCTGCGAACGCGACGTCCTGGGGCGAGTTGCTTTCGAGCCGCAGCGTGCTTCTTAGTTCGCCGACTGACTTGCCGGCAACAGAGATAGGCATACGAAACAGCTCGGCGTCCGGACCGTCCAGTTCGGAACCTGCTACGAACCAGCCGTTCATGTCATACAACGCGGTTGGCGGACCGGGGGGGGCGGCTGCTTCGTTGGGTGGTAGACGGTCGTCTTGCGGACCACCCGGGCGTGGTGGAGGACCGTGCCGGTCGCCCCATTCGTTGGGCGGCGGACGTTCGTCCGGCGGACCGCCGCGACGCGGCGGAGGCCCTGGTGGCGGCTGTCCGGGCAGTTCACTCGACTGCCCAGCGGCATCTTGCTCCCGGCGAGGCGGAAAAGTGCTCGAAATCAGCTCTTCGAAACGATGCTGAGTAGTCGATTCCCAACTGCCGCCGGACCTCCGGTACTCGATGGCGAGCACATCCCGTACGACTTCCAGCCGGACTTGTTCGCGGTCGCTAACGTAGTCCCGAAATCCGCGCTCAAAGCTCCAGCGGCTGAGGCCGAGGCTGGCGAACAGTACGAAGATCGTCAGGCCAAGGAAGGCGAGGACCAGTTTTTGTGTAATAGAGAATCGCATTTTGGGCATTTTCGATGGGTTGATTACACGCACAAATCAGATGCTCACCCATAATACGGCAGGCGCCGTGGTAAATGTCTTCGGCACAGCCGTCGTCCTGGGTAGCAGTTTGTATCTTAGTCGCAGATTGAGACTGAAATGTGAAGGCAATTAGGAGAATAGGTCGGGAGACCTCGAATTTCGCCCGCGATTCGGTCACGGCACGGGACTGACAGCAATGCGGCTCAGTCGTGCTCCAGTTCCGACGACGCCGTCGATCCTGACATGACCAGCAGCATGTCGAAGCCGTGCACGGTACGGATGACTTCAGCGCCGTACTGATCAACGTTTTGCCTGGCAGTAGCACGCAGCGGCCTCAAATCGAGCAACGTAAACTCGTCGGCGTAAGCCGCGTCAGTCAGTATTTCCAGGCCCTTGGCGTAGCTGTCCTTAGCCGGCGCAGCCTCGTAGCTCCACGAGCTGGGATTGAGGACGGCGACCATTGACCCCGGTCCCGGCAAGACAAGAATCGAGAAACTACGACTGCCTTCAGCGGCCGCAATTTCGGGCACCAGAGACCCGATGTCGAAAGTACCGACCATATTGCGTCCGCGCACGACGTGGTTGCCACCGAGTTTGACCATGACTTTTGATGTGCTATCGGACTGTTTTGTGCCTCGCCAGTGACGGAGAAAATTCGATCGCAAGAAGGCGGCTCGCTGGACGTTCGAATCCCACCCGCGACCTTGCACCCAGGATTGATTGATCTCCAGTGTTGTTTGCAGCGTGTCGAGTATTTCTAGGGCCGCGACACCCGGGTCAGGCCACGCATCCCTGACGGCGACAACCAGCGCCGGATCGCCAGAGAAGCTAAAGATATACTGCGGACTACCGGTTTCTTCGTACTTGGCCCACGAAGTGTCAGATGCCGCGATTAATCGATCCAGCGGTTCGTCGCTGCTCGCCGGCCGATCCATGGTCTGCAGCTCGCGAAGTAAGGGCCTGTCACTGGCGACTTCGTAGTCGACACCCCATAGGACTTCGGCGGCATCCGGCACAGCACCTCGGGCTGCCGCAATGAGTTCTGCTTCTTCACGCATACCGAAGAACGCAGACTCGCCGCCGGGTGACGCGAAAAGATCGCGAATACCCTCGATGCCATCGGCTTTCGCCGCAGCGTCCAATAGCCGGGCAGCGGGTGGCGAAATCTCGATCACAAGGTTTTCGTAGCCATCCGCTACCAGCGTTGTAAATAACTGTGCAACCAATTGCGGATTTTCAGCGATGCCGTGTTCTTCCCCGATCAGGAAGAACTGCGAGTCTTGCGCCGCTGCCAGTAGCTGATCCCAGGCAGGCCCCGAAAACCTCTCACCATCGAAAAGCAGTCGTGACCGATTGTCGAGAGCTGCCGCAGCGAGTTTGTCGCTTGCCAGGTCGGTGTCGGCAAACGTTGCGTCGCTAAATAGTGCCAGGAGGCCGTAAGCAAATGCGCACGCGGTCATGCGATGTGGTCTATGCATGCGAGGAGATTTCCTACTGAGTTCGCGTAACCGGCTGCGAAGACGTATCGACCTTGCGCCCTTTCAGGAAACCGCCAAAACGCGTAAAGCGTACACAGAAGTGATAGGTAGCAAACACGACAGGGACGACCAGGGCGACAGTGAGCAGGTATTTCGCCAGCGCGGACACCGGCAGAGGAGAAAGTGCTCCGGCAACAAAGATGAGCAAGGGGAGGTGGATGAGGTAGATCCAATAGGATGCATCGCTGACGTACTGGCCAAGCGCCGACGGGCGCCTGTCGAGACGGCCTTGAAAGACGCCCAGCAGGCCAACGGTCATACAAGAGGCGAGTATGCAATTGCTGATTCCAGCAATCGCCCCGACCATCAGATCCGCTTCTTCCGGCGCAAACAGCCTCTCGCGCGTCGACCACGCGGCGAAGGGCAAAACCATTATTGCAACTACGAACTCCCGCCAGGCGCCCTGACGCAGCGTCGGCAGCAAATCGCGATTCAGGTAAATAAGCCAGCCGAATACGAAATAAGCGAACCCGGTTAGCTGCATGGTCAAGGCCGAGACACCGCCTTCGGCCAGCGCGTAAGCAGGCACCATGGTAGCGGCGGCAATCACGGCCATCACGGCGGATCGCCAGCGACTGGTAAAGACTCGCCGTGTCATCAGCAAGACCTGTGACACCCGGCTACCGATAATCCGGACCAGTCCCGCTCTGAGGCCTATGGCCAGCGCCGTAAAAAGTAACAGCGAGACGAGGAACCAAAGATGATAGGCCGGTCCCCACCGGATCCAGTTTCCGACCTGCAGCACGGCGATCCCTGCCTCGATGGATCCCGACGTCGAGACCGCAGTGGCAAACTGGTAAGCACCGCGGGTCAGCGGCGAAAGCAGTAGATACGCCGCAAGCAAGGGCAGGAAGATCGTCTGAAACCGACTGCGGGCAACGCCCCACGCACCGCGTCGCTGGTATAGCAGTGCAGCGGCAAAACCCGCTGTCACGAAAAACACCGGCATTGCAAAGCTGTAGAGGAATATCGCTATGACGTCGAAGGCCGGATGCGTCTCGGGATCTTTGAAGCGCCGCGGCACCGTCACGTACGGCAGCAAAGCGTGACCGAACATCACAACTGAAATCATAGCTGCGCGCAGGTTGTCTATGGAGTGGTAGCGCTTTGCCGGTTCGTGCGTCATGGCTGCCAGCATAGCGGTTTACAAAGGTTCGGGGCAAAAAAAAACGACGGAGTTGCAGGCTATTTGGGCTCAACGATGAGATAGGTGACGGTGGTGTTCCCGATATTCAGGACTTCGTGCCAGGCCACGCCGTCGCTCGAGTAGCTGCTTCCTGTCGATAGCTCAAGTTCGCGGACGCCGTCGCTGTCGGTCATTCGTACCTTGCCACCGGAGATGGCGTAGCCGAAATGAGGTGCATGAAAATGGCGCTCATGTCCGACGCCCGCGGGGAACTCGCAACGCAGAATCCGCTGTGATGGGACATCCAGCAAGAGTTCGCAGACGGGCTCGCCGTTCCACCCAGCCTGCAGCGGGTCCGGCATGGACGGCGTCGTGGCCGGCTGTTGCATACACAGGCCGACGAGAACCAATGATGCGACCAATACGACGATTCCTATTAATCCAGCGACGTTTTTCAAGCGGGATTCGTTCAATTATCGACTCGAGGTGTTGCTGCATGCATCGGGGCCTAGACTCCCGTCGAGCGGAGGGCATAGACGCACACTGCGATGAATCCAAGGAGTACGATGGTTTCAAGGTAGTCGGCAAACCAGTCAACGACGACTCGCAACCTGGGGCTCAGCTTTGAAGCATCCATGAAAGTTGCCGCTTTGGCCTCTAGCTCGGCCGACATGGGTTGTCCCGAAATCAACGCATAGTAAAAGCGCATTTTAGGGCTGACGAATAACCACAGAACGATAGTGGCAAATATTGCGGTTGACCCTGCGGCCATTAGCTCGGCGTCCCAATCCAGATTGCCCAGGTATCCCTTGCCCTGGATAATCGATACGTAGAGCGCCAGAAAGTAAGCAAGGATAAGCAAGCGACTGTAAGAGCTGTTTGTTGTAACCGTGTAGGTGACGCCGAGCGGCAACACGAAATGCAGAATTGCAATATAGATTCCGTCTTCCAGCGACGGCTCCGCGCCCAGACCAACGCCCAGCGATACCGTAAACAGTAGCGTCCCGATTACAGACAACATGGCTACTACCGATAGTGATTTAAGGAGCCACGGAGGATCGACCGACGGTTGGTGGGTGAACCCACCGGTCCAGAGTCTGACTTTTGTATTGCGTCCCCAAAATACCATCGGATACAAGCTAAGCCTAAGGAAACATGAATTCAGCCTACGGCGCGCATTCAGCCGATGCAATGACTATCAAGAATAAGTGACCGCAATTTGCACATGCTGTAACGTAACCACTTTCTTCTCAGGGACATTGCAATGCGAATAAATGCCATTTCCATCGGTACCAATCCACCGGAGGACGTCAACGTCATTATTGAGGTCCCGTTGGGCGGCCAGCCGATCAAATACGAGATGGACAAAGAGGCCGGCACGCTGGTGGTTGATCGCTTCCTGTATACGCCAATGTCTTACCCCGGTAACTACGGCTTTGTGCCGCATACGCTGTCCGAGGACGGCGATCCTATCGACGTGCTCGTCGTGAATACGCGTGAGCTGGTCCCTGGTTGCGTTATCAATGTCCGGCCTGTCGGTGTGTTGATCATGGAAGACAACGCGGGTCAGGATGAGAAAATCATAGCTGTGCCGTCGCATAAGTTGACCAAGCGCTACGATCACGTTATGGAACACACCGACCTTCCTGATATTACGATGCAGCAGGTCGAACACTTCTTCGAGCACTACAAGGATCTTGAGCCCGGGAAATGGGTGCGCATTGGTGACTGGTACGGCGCCGAAAAGGCGAAACAGCTGATCGTTGACTCAATTCGGCGTGCCGAGCGCAGCGATAAAAGGGCGTCAAAAAACGCTTCCTGACGAGTCGCATCAGATTGTGTTGCTCGAAGATTATGCCTGACGCTGTAATGATGTCCGCCAGGCTGGCACAATGGTGAGTCCGAAAGCAGCGCCAGAGTCAAACATGCCTGGATTGTATTTTGAGGAATTTTCGCCGGGTCAGATCTTCGATCATTCTATTCGTCGGACGATCACAGAAACTGACAATGTGCTCATGACCACCATGACACACAATCCCGCGGCATTGCACCTCGACGCGGAGTACATGAAGCATACCGAGTTTGGCAAACCGCTGGTGAACAGTTGCCTGACTCTGAGCTTCATGGTTGGAATTTCTGTAAACGATACGACGCACGGAACTACAGTGGCGAATCTCGGATGGGACGAAGTTCGTTTTCCGAAGCCGCTATTTTGTGGTGACACTTTGCACATCCAAACGGAAGTGCTGGAGTTGCGCGACAGCAAGTCCCGACCCGACAACGGTATCGTGATCTTCGCGCATCGCGCCTACAACCAGAACGATGAACTCGTCGGGGAATGCAAGCGTACTGCGCTCATGCTGCGTAAGCCCAAATGATCCGCAGTTTTCTTTTCGTCCCGGCGGACAGCGAGCGCAAGCTTAACAAAGCACTGGAAGCGGGAGCGGATGCGCTGATACTGGATCTTGAAGACTCCGTTGCCGCGGATGCTCGACCGGATGCCCGGATACTCGCGCGTGAATTCCTGTCGGGCAAAGAGAACGTCTGGGTACGTATCAACCCGATGGATACTGACGATGCGTTCGCCGATCTCAAAGCCGTCATGTCGTCCGCGCCGGCCGGCATCGTACTGCCGAAACCCCGCAGCGCAGCAGCGGCAATCGAGTTGGACAAGCGAATCTCCACATTGGAATCGCGGTATGAGATCGAAGCTGGCAGCACGAAGATTTTGCCCTTATGCACCGAACATCCCGAGGCTTTGTTCACGCTGAACACCTACATTGCTGCAACAACACGTTTGGCTGGTCTTTCCTGGGGCGCCGAGGATCTCAGCGCGGCGCTCGGTGCTGCTACGAATCGCGATGCCAGGGGCGAATGGTTGCCAACGTATGAAATGGCACGTTCATTTTGCCTGTTGGCGGCGAGCGCTGCGGAAGTTGCTGCTTTCGATACGGTTTACACTGATTACAAAGACGGCGATGGATTGCGACGATATGCGGCAAATGCCCGGCGGGATGGGTTCTCCGGAATGTTGGCGATACACCCGGCACAGATTGAAACGATTAACCAGGCATTTGTACCCACAGCGAAAGAGCTGCAGCACGCAACTCGGATCGTCGAGTTGTTTGCCGCGAATCCCGGGGCGGGCACTCTCGGTATGGATGGCAAGATGATCGACAGGCCGCATCTCGCACAGGCAAAACGCATGCTGGATATGGCTGCGTACACAAAAAAATAAGGGCTTAAGCACAATGGATACGAAACTATACCCGGTTCCCGAAGCCACCAGGAAACGCACTCTGATCGATGCGGCGAAGTACGAAAAAATGTACGCGCGCTCCGTCAAAGACAACGAGGCATTCTGGGCGGACGAGGCGCAGCGCCTGGACTGGATCAAACCGTTCAGTAAAGTGAAGGATGTCAGTTTTGCGAAGGACGATCTGCATATCCGCTGGTTCGAGGATGGCACGCTCAATGTTTGTTACAACTGTGTCGACCGACATTTGCCGGCAAAAGCTGATGACGTAGCCATCATCTGGGAAGGCGACGACCCGAATCGTGATCTCAAAATTACCTATGCCGAACTGCATGAACGCGTATGCAAATTCGCGAATGCATTGAAAGCGCTGGGCGCCAAAAAAGGTGACCGGATCACCATCTACATGCCGATGATTCCGGAAGCGGCAATCTCGATGCTTGCCTGTGCCCGCATTGGTGCCATCCACTCGGTCGTTTTTGGGGGCTTCTCGCCCGATGCGCTCGCCGGACGTATCCATGATTGCGAATCGAATATCGTCATTACGGCAGACGAAGGCTTGCGCGGCGGCAAAGGTGTGCCGCTGAAGGACAATGTTGATGCAGCCGCCAGGCGTGACGAAGTAACGACGCTGAAGAGGGTTCTCGTTGTTCGAAATACCGGCAAAGACATTGACTGGGTTGAAGGGCGCGACGCCTGGTTGCATGAGCTCGACGAGCAGGTGGATGCGGATTGCCCGTGTGAGGAAATGGGCGCAGAGGATCCTCTGTTTATTCTCTACACCTCGGGTTCTACGGGCAAGCCGAAAGGCGTGTTGCACACGACCGGTGGTTATCTTGTCTATGCGGCGATGACGCATGAATACGTATTTGATTACAAACCCGGCGACATCTACTGGTGTACTGCCGATGTTGGCTGGGTAACCGGACACAGCTACATCGTCTATGGTCCGCTGGCTAACGGCGCGACTTCCCTGATGTTCGAAGGCGTGCCCAATTACCCGACGACCTCGCGCTTCTGGGAGGTTTGCGACAAGCATAAGGTCAACATTTGTTACACCGCACCGACGGCGATACGTGCGCTAATGCGGGATGGCGAGGGGCCGGTTAAGAAGACCTCCCGCAAGAGCTTGCGCCTGCTTGGTTCAGTGGGCGAGCCGATCAATCCGGAAGCCTGGGAATGGTATTACCGGGTCGTCGGCGAGGAGCGTTGTCCGATAGTTGATACCTGGTGGCAAACAGAGACCGGCGGCATCCTGATCAGCCCGTTGCCGGGTGCGACGCCACTAAAACCTGGCTCAGCGACCCGGCCCATGTTCGGGGTGATGCCTGCGATCGTCGATGCCGAGGGCACAATTCTGGACGGTGCGACCGAGGGAGTTCTGATAATTACCGATAGCTGGCCCGGGCAGATGCGAACAATATACGGTGATCATCAGCGCTTTATCGAAACTTATTTTTCGACCTTCGATGGCAGTTACTTCACCGGTGATGGCGCGCGCCGCGACGAGGACGGCTATTACTGGATTACAGGTCGCGTCGACGATGTGCTGAACGTTTCGGGCCATCGCATGGGAACGGCTGAAGTTGAGAGTGCACTGGTTGCTCACAAGGACGTGGCCGAAGCGGCTGTCGTTGGCTATCCGCACGATATCAAAGGGCAGGGGATTTACGCCTACGTCACGTTGATGGGCGGTGTAAAAAGCAGTGATGAACTCAGAGCGGAACTGCAGCAGTGGGTGCGCAAGGAAATTGGACCGATCGCCAAGCCGGATTTGTTGCAATGGGCGCCAGGGCTACCGAAAACTCGCTCGGGAAAAATCATGCGGCGAATTCTGCGTAAGGTTGCCGCAGATGATTTCGGCAATCTTGGCGATACATCGACGCTGGCGGATCCGTCGGTGGTTGACGACCTTATCGCGAACCGTCAGAACCGCTCCAAATAGATCAGCGTCCGGCCTTGAGCTGGTCTTTGGAGATTTCTTCGGACATTGAGTCCTCGAGGGCGTCGATAAAACTTTGATCAATTTCGCTGACGCCGGAATCGGAGACAGGCTCGATCACGTCGCCATCTTCAAACGCAGATTCAACGGGTAGCGATTCGTCAGGTTCGCTATCGCTGACTGCTTGCCGTTGCACGAGTTTCTGCGTTTTCATTAAGTCGGGTTCTGCCGCCTGCTCGTCGGCTTTGAATTTGCCTGTTGCTGCCATGCTGTCGCGGTCAAATCGCAAGTACTCGGCTACTTGTCGCTCGTAGGCTTTAACAAATTCTTCGCCGAACATTTGCGGGAATCGACCGCCACCTTTTTCGGTCATGATGGGGTACAGATCGCGATACAACTGCCAATACTTCGTGTTGTTCATGAAGCCGAACAACTTCTTGCCCATGGTGCGATCAAAACCTTCCTGCAACTCTTCCGGGTCGAATCGATCTGCAAATTCGATAAAGGCACTGTTCATCGCGTCAAGAAACGCATTCTGGTGATTGATCAGGTCACGACAGACCTCACGGATCGAGTCCCTGGCGCCAAGATACTCACCTTCCGTGCCGACCAGCAATTGTTTTAGCAGGTCGTTGGTATTGTCCGAAAATTTCATCGGATTGTTGTGCCGCGGCAATACGGTCGTTTGGTCCAGTCTAAACGCATTCTTGAGGTTCGCGCGGCTCGCAAGCAGCGCTGTAACGCCTTTGACAAACTCCCTGAGAACCTGGCCCGCAGTGAGCATCATCTCCGGTCGGTTGACCGACGGGTGCAGTTCAACGCGACTGATGCCCAGGCCGTCAAGGAATGAGTCGAATAAGTCTTCGGCGGATACGCCGAGCGTCGAGCCCTCCGGCTTCGAGGTGCTGGCAGGAACGTCAATGTGCTGATCGATAGCATCAGGTATGTCAGCCGGCTTTTTCGGCTGCTTCTTTTTGCTTCCGCCAAACAGTGCCGACTCGAATACATCGTCGCCCGTTATTTCTTCTTCGGCCAGCAACTGCATTCCAGTGCGCAGTGAATCCTCATCGACAAACTGTTCAATATTGTCCGGCGCGACAGAAGGCTCTTCGTCGAGTGGCATGACCAGGCTTTCGCCGGAATCAATGCTGACCTCAAACTCAAAGTCGCCCATGCGGAGTCGATCGCCGTTAAACAACCGTCGAGGGTTGCCCTTGCCTATGGGTTCCATATCGCCGTTGATGTACACGCCGTTGCTGCTGACATCCGCCAGGTAGTACATCCCGCCTTTGAAATCGATGGTCGCGTGGCGCCCGGAGATGAAGCGATCAGGGTCGGGAAGTATCCAGTCGTTGTGCAAAGATCGACCGATCGTGCCGCCGCTTTCATGAAATTCGCGGACTGCATCGTCGCCAACGATGTCCGCATGTTCGCTGACAATTTTGAGTTCAAGCGCCATTCTGGAATCCGATCCGGTGTAATGGACGAATTCTGCAGCGAAACAAGGCGTTAGGCTGCCGAATAGTTCACATAATCGGGCGTGACCTGCATAACAGTGTGGTCCAAATATACCAAATACGGTCAAATGCAGTCGATCAGCCAAAACCGCACCCTCTGCGACGGTTTTGGGTAAACTACGCGCCCTCCGGCAATAGCATCAGCAAATGTCCAAGAAAAAGCTCTTCAAAGTCGTCTTCATGTGTCAGGGCCAGGTCTATGAGGTATACGCACGTAGCGTCGCTCATGGCGATTTGTTTGGCTTCGTTGCCGTCGAGGAGCTCGTGTTCGGCGAACGGACCACCGTCGTCGTTGATCCGTCTGAAGAAAAGATCAAGACCGAGTTCGAAAACGTGAAGCGAACCTATTTGCCGATGCACGCCGTCATTCGCATTGACGAAGTCGACAAGCAGGGCATCAGCAAGATCAGCAAGTTCGAAGGCGGCAACGTCGCGCAGTTCCCAATGCCGGTGTATACGCCGGGTGATAAGGGCTAGTATTATTCCGTTTTCCTCCTGGACCCCCCAGTGACTATGCTTGAATTGCCCGGGCAACCGGCACTCTCGAAATTTCGTGTTGCCAAATTAGTTCGCTCTCTGAAGGGCGCCGACGATCGTGTCGAATCGTTACAAACTTGTTACGTCTATTTCGTTGCGACGAACAGGAAATTATCTGCTGAGGAAAGCTCCCATCTCGACGCCTTGCTGCTGTCGGGAGATCGGCCGAGCAAGCTGCCGAAAACGTCCAGACTTCTTTATGTCGTGCCGCGACCCGGCACCATTTCTCCCTGGTCCTCAAAAGCGACGGATATCGCCAGAGCCTGCGATATCGATGCCGTCGATCGCATCGAAAGGGGCATCTGCTACGCCGTGAAATTCGCGGGCAAAGTGGAGGCCGGCGCCGAAAGGGCTCTGACCCCTTTAGTGCATGATCGGATGACGGAAGCGGTGTTTGGCAGTGCTGGCGAGGTCGAGGCGCTGTTTGCCGCGCACGTGCCGGCGCCGGTCGTGGTAATACCGCTTGCTAAAGAAGGGCGCGGTGCACTGATCACCGCGAACGCTGAGCTCGGCTTGGCATTGAGCGACGACGAGATCGACTATCTCGTCAAGAACTACGAGAAGCTGTCACGCGATCCTACGGATGCTGAGCTCATGATGTTCGCGCAGGCCAATTCCGAGCACTGTCGCCACAAAATTTTCAACGCGAGCTGGACGATCGACGGCGAGCAACAGGACAAGCGCCTGTTTGGCATGATCAAGTCGACCACGGAAAAGACACCGCAGGGTGTCATATCGGCCTACAGCGACAATGCCGCCGTCATAGAAGGCAGCAATGGCGAGCGCCTGATCGCGACGCCGGACGATCGGCAATTCACTTATGTCGATGAACCGATCCACATACTCATGAAGGTGGAAACGCACAATCACCCAACGGCGATCTCGCCGTTTCCGGGTGCGGCGACCGGTTCAGGCGGCGAGATCCGCGACGAGGGCGCCACCGGACTGGGTGCCAAGCCCAAGGCCGGACTGACAGGGTTTACCGTATCGCACCTTCGTATTCCCGGCTACGCACAACCCTGGGAAGACGATTTTCCGCACCCGGACCGCATGGCGACGCCGCTCGAGATCATGATTGAAGGGCCTATCGGCGGTGCGGCGTTTAACAATGAATTTGGCCGACCGAATCTCGCGGGTTATTTTCGTACTTACGAAAGTCATTTGCCGGGCCTGCCCGAGAATGAAATTCGTGGCTACCACAAACCGATAATGATCGCTGGCGGTGTCGGCAATGTCCGCGAAGAGCACGCGAAAAAGAAAGAGGTAGCCGTGGGCTCGAAGGTCGTCGTTATCGGCGGGCCGGCCATGTTGATCGGCCTTGGTGGCGGTGCGGCGTCATCGCTGGCTAGCGGCGCGTCGAGCGAAGATCTCGATTTCGCATCCGTGCAGCGCGGTAATCCGGAAATTGAGCGTCGTGCGCAGGAAGTGATTGATCGCTGTTGGTCGATGGGCAACGACAATCCGATCCTGCTGATACACGATGTCGGTGCTGGTGGGCTATCCAACGCCGTGCCCGAAGCCGTCGATCACAGCAAGCACGGCGCAGAAATCGAGTTGCGGGATATCGCTAACGCGGAACCTGGCATGTCCCCCATGGGCATTTGGTGCAACGAGGCGCAGGAGCGTTACGTGCTGCTGGTCAGCAACGAACGTATCGATGAGTTTCGTGCCCTCTGTGAACGTGAGCGCTGCCCCGTTTCCGTAATCGGTACCTTGACCGATGACGGCAATCTGGTCGTCAACGATCGCGATTTTGGCAACCGGGTCGTTGATATGCCAATGCAAATGTTGCTCGGCAATCCGCCGAAAATGGAGCGCGATGTACAGCGCCTTCCGTTGCCGGACAACGAACTCGACTTGAACGGCATTGAACTACGCGATGCCGTGCTGCGTGTGCTGCGCTTTCCGGCCGTCGCGGACAAGTCATTCCTGATTCATATCGGCGATCGCACGGTCGGCGGCCTCAGTGCGCGTGATCAATTGATCGGCCCGTGGCAGGTGCCGGTGAGCGACGTCGCAATTACGTCATCGGGATACAACAGCATTTCGGGTGAGGCCATGGCGATCGGTGAGCGTACGCCACTCGCATCCACAAACGCCGCTGCTTCCGGGCGTATGGCGGTTGCTGAGTCGATTACCAATATCGCTGCGGCACCGATCGAAGACCTAAGCAAGGTTCGCCTGTCGGCCAATTGGATGGCCGCGGCAGGGCATCCGGGCGAAGACGCGAATCTGTTCGACGCGGTCAAAGCGGTTGGTGACGAATTGTGCCGCGAAATTGGAGTGGCGATTCCGGTTGGCAAGGACTCGATGTCGATGCGCACAAGCTGGACGGAAGGTGACCACGACTACCAGGTGGTTGCGCCGGTGTCGCTCATCGTTACCGCCTTTGCGCCCGTGATGGACGTTACTCGGCACCTGACGCCGGAGCTTAAGAAGACCGAAGCGCCAAGTTACCTGCTGCAATTTGATCTGGGCAAGGGCGCCAACCGTATGGGTGGCTCCTGTTTGCTGCAGTCCTATCGACGCAGCGGTGGACGCACACCGGACCTCGACGACCCGCAGCAACTGATGGGATTCTTCGCCGCAATTCAGGAAATGAATGCACGTGGCATGTTGCTGGCTTATCACGATCGCAGCGACGGTGGATTATTAGCCACCGTTGCTGAAATGATATTCGCAAGTCGCATCGGCGTGTCGCTGTCTCTGAGCGGCTCGCGCGTTGACCTGATCCGGCAACTCTTCAACGAAGAGATAGGCGCCGTCGTGCAGGTTGAGAAAGCCAAGCTGACGCAGGTGCAGATGGTGCTCGATCGACACGGCGTTGTCGCCAACGCGATCGGTCGGGTCGGCGGAAGCGCGAAGCTCACGATCCATAACGAAGAGGAAGTCGTGCTGGAACTGGATCGCGTGACGATGCAGCGTGAGTGGTCCGAGATGAGCTATCGGATACAGGAGCTGCGTGACAATCCGACGACGGCTAAACAGGAATTTGATCGCATTCTGGACGACAATGACCCTGGACTCAGTGCCAAACTGAGTTTTGATCCTGCAGACGATATTTCTCGTGTTGTGCGCGGTGCCGGCAAGCCTAGCGTTGCGATACTTCGCGAGCAGGGCGTCAATAGCCAGTATGAAATGGCAGCGGCATTCATGCATGCCGGGTTTGCCGCGGTCGATGTGCACATGAGCGATCTGCTGAGCGGTCGCGAAACACTCGACGGATATCAGGGCGTCGTCGCTTGCGGCGGATTTTCATTCGGTGATGTGCTGGGAGCGGGCGGCGGCTGGGCGAAATCGATTCTCTATCACAACCGAACTCGCGACCAGTTCGCAGCTTTCTTCGGGCGCGGCGATACATTTGCACTCGGTGTTTGTAACGGTTGTCAGATGCTGTCGCACTTGCGCGAGTTGATTCCCGGCGCGGATAACTGGCCGCGGTTCCTGCGCAACCAGTCCGAGCAGTTCGAGGCGCGCCTGAGTCTCGTGGAAGTGGTGGAGAGCCCTTCCCTGTTTTTGCAGGACATGGCCGGGTCGCGAATACCCATTGCAACTTCGCACGGCGAAGGCAGGGCCGTATTCGCCGACGACACGGCACGCTACACATCGTCTTACACAATCGCGCTGCGCTACGTCGATAACTACGGCAACGTGGCCGACACCTACCCGGCGAACCCTAACGGTTCGGGCGATGGTATTTGTGGCCTGAGTAATGAGGATGGTCGCGTAACGATCATGATGCCGCATCCGGAGCGCGTCGCGATGACCCGCCATAACTCCTGGCACCCCGACAACTGGGGGGAAGACGGGCCCTGGATGCGAATGTTCAGAAACGCACGATTGGCGATAGGTTGAGCGTATGAACAAGCAACAAACCGAGCCAAGGTGGATACTCCTGTTGTTGCAAAAGCACCCCGCGCTACTTGTTTCCGCGCTTTATGTTGCAGCGTCGACAATAGGCATGTTCTATTCCTGGGCCTACCTCGGGAAATTCGGCATCAATGTTTTCAACTACGCTCACGTCGGCGATTTTCTGCTCGCTTCGCTCAAGGAACCGTTTACGTGGGGCCTGGTCCTGATCGCCGTCGCAGCAGTTGTCGCAGACAATGCAATGAGCCGTCGAGTGCAGCGGCGATCACCGCGTCGCTGGATTGCCTGGTACGGGTCACCGAAGTATCGGTTGACGAATAACTTTGTGGTTATCTTTATGATTCTTTTGTTCATTTATGCCTATGCGATCGGACAGGCGAAGGATACGCACGAGGGCAAGGGAGATATGGTGAACGTAGAATATTCCAACGACAAACTCAGCCGGTCCGTTATGCTGTTGGGCACTACCGCGCAATGGGTGTTCTTGTTCGACATTGATGCAAACCGCGTAGACGTGCACCCGATAGAAAGCATTCACTCGATTTCGTTTCAAGCCGACTGAAGCTTACTGTTTTCCTCAGATACAAAAAACTGCCGAACTTTGATGGCACGGGTCAGTTTTCCGTGGCGCACGAAACACTGGTAGAACAGGTCTTTCAGCACCTCGAGGAGTATGCCGGCCTGGGCACGATTCAACAGCGGCAGGTCTTCGTCCTGCCCGGAACCAAACAGTACAGCCTTGATCGGTGCGAATGTCTCGTCATCGATGCCGGCGATGTCCTGCGCGACCATCACTTCTTCAAATGCTCGCAGCTTTCCGCCTTCCCCTAATGCAAGGAAAGAGCTACTCGACGCACGCCGGCACATCGACGCAAATGCGTTGAAGTTGTTGCCGGAGTAGCAGGCGAGCGCTTCGCGAAACAGAACTTCCGTGTGCTTCGGCAAATAGGAAAATGCGAATCGTTCCTTCGGCCTTTCGAGTTCGACAAAGTTCCTGAGCAGTTCGACGCGATTTTCCGAATACTCACGCACCGCAAACCGCAAGAAAACGGGTGCATGACAGGCGTCGCACTGGTAGACAATGCCAACTTGTTTTGGTTTGTCGCGGAGCAGGGATGCCGCATCCGGAACGGACTGCGGACTCATGTGCGCATAGACGCCACAATACGGGCATTCGAGGCCGATACGTTCCTCGAAGCCACCTGTTTTTCCCTGATCCTTATCTAAAACGATCGTCATTTCGCCCTGACTTTGCTGTTTTGGCCTGTCGCTCATAGGCGACAGTTTCTTTAATCTAATCAGCGACTTCCAGTATGCACCAAGAAATCTTCGCCGCTATCGTAGCTTGACATAATCCGGCAATACTTCACTTCCAATCGCCAACGGCTTGTACGGCCGCCTCATTCACAGGTCGTGCGATAAGACCTGTACGCGTCATTTTAACTTCGTAAATCGCGCCGTGCGCCATCGGCAAATACGTGGCAGTGCCGTATTGCGCGTCAACACCCGGCAGTAACTGCGGATACTTGCGTGCGAACTGCCAAACGTCGAGTGTCACGGGTTCTGACAAGGCATAGACTGTCCGTTCTTTCGAGGTCTCTTCATCGACGTTTGAGTAGCGTCCACTGATACGGTCGAGCTGGTATATAGGGTCGAGGCCGAGCAGAGTCGCCGGTGGTTTCCAGATCACAACCCGCGCATCCATCTGCCACTCGTTGCCGAGCAAGCGATACATCTCGTCCGTCTCGCCATCGATCATTACGCGCGCGACAAAGTCTCCAGGTGCCGATTCCGAAAACTTGATGGAGCCGACGACCTGTTCGTTGATCAGTCGTTCGTAACCGTAATAGCTGAAGGCGAGCATGATGCTTGCGGCACCCGCGCAACCGCAGACAACACCGCCGGCGAGCGAACGCGTTGCCCGTACGGGTCGCCGGTGACGGGCGTGGCGCGCCATCGAAAACACAAAGTAGATAGCGATGACGCTGAGGACCGAACTAATCGTTAGCAACAGGTTCATCGTCGGTTCTCCAGGCGGCCTTAGGCGTCCAGTCTCTTATACTTGATTCGATGCGGGCTTGCTGCATCGGCACCCAGTCTGCGTTTGCGATCTTCCTCGTAGTCGGCGTAGTTACCGGCAAACCAGACAACTTCGCTGTTGCCTTCGAAAGCGAGTATGTGGGTCGCAATGCGATCCAGGAACCAGCGGTCATGCGAGATCACTATGGCGGACCCCGGAAACTCGAGTAGCGCTTCTTCGAGCGCACGCAAGGTTTCTACATCGAGATCGTTGGTGGGTTCGTCGAGCAACAGCAGGTTGCCGCCAGCGCGCAGCATCTTGGCCAAATGCACGCGGTTGCGTTCACCGCCCGACAACACGCCGATCTTTTTCTGCTGATCCTGGCCACGGAAGTTGAAGCGGCCGACATAGGCTCTTGACGAGGTTTCGTAATTGCCAACCTGAATCAAATCAAGTCCGTCCGAAATTTCCTCCCACACGGTATTGTCGTCATTGAGGCTGTCGCGTGACTGATCGACGCTTGCGAGCTGCACCGTGTCGCCGAGTCTAAGTGTGCCAGAGTCGGCTTTTTCTTCACCGGTGATCATGCGGAACATCGTGGTCTTACCCGCACCGTTAGGTCCGATAACACCAACAATGCCTCCGGGCGGAAGTTGAAAACTAAGTCCGTCAATCAGCAGCTTTTCGCCGAAGCCTTTCTTGAGGTCATTAACTTCAAGTACGACATCACCGAGGCGAGGACCGGGGGGAATGTAGATCTCATTGGTCTCGTTTTGCTTCTGATACTGCACCGAGGAAATTTCATCGAATTGCCGCAGGCGAGCTTTCGATTTCGCTTGCCGGCCTTTCGGATTGCTGCGCACCCATTCCAATTCGGTAGCCATCGCTTTCTGGCGCGCTTTTTCGGAAGCTTCTTCATTCTTGAGCCGGTCCTGCTTCTGCTCCAGCCAGGACGAGTAATTGCCTTCCCAGGGTATGCCGTGTCCGCGGTCCAGTTCCAGTATCCAGCCGGCAACGTTGTCGAGGAAGTAACGATCATGGGTAACTGCAATGACCGTGCTCGGATAGTCGTGCAGGAAGCGCTCCAGCCATGCAACCGACTCCGCGTCGAGGTGGTTAGTCGGCTCATCCAGCAACAGCATGTCGGGCTGCGACAACAGCAAGCGGCACAACGCAACCCGGCGCCGTTCACCACCGGACAACTTCGTGACATCGGCATCCCAGGGCGGCAGGCGCAGCGCATCGGCCGCTACTTCCAGCTTGCGGTCAACTTCCCAGCCGCCCGTTGCATCGATAGCGTCCTGCAACTTGCCTTGCTCCTCGAGCAGGGCATTCATTTCGTCATCGTCCATCGGCTCAGCAAACTTGTCGCTGATGGCATTGAATCGATTCAGCAATTCGATCGTTTCGCCGAGACCTTCCTCGACATTGCCGCGCACATCCTTGTTCGGGTCGAGGTCCGGCTCCTGTTCCAGGAAGCCGATCTTGATCCCTGGCTGCGGTCGCGCTTCGCCGTCGATCTCGGTGTCGAGACCGGCCATGATGCGCAACAAAGTCGACTTGCCGGAGCCATTCAGGCCCAGAACGCCGATTTTGGCACCGGGGAAAAAAGACAGCGAGATGTCGCGAATGATGTAGCGTTTCGGCGGCACGACTTTCGCCACGCGATTCATTGTGTAGATGAACTGAGCCATGGTCTTACCAGTTGTTGATGAGCGGGCATTATCGGGTATGCTGCTACGCATTAAAACAACTTAGAGAGACTCTGATCAATTCGCATCGCACACGTCGCGCGGCAGACGCCTTGACAGCAACGTGTGCGATGCGAATTGATCAGAGTCTCCCTGGTGCGTCTATGAGCGAAAGGGTGATTGTTTACCGAGGGACGGAGATTGCGGCCTATGGCTTTGGCGACCCGCATCCTTTTGGTACCGACCGACATGATGTCTTTCACGCTGAGCTGGCTGAAGCGGGTCTGGGCGACTCGATCGAATACGGTCACCCGCGCATGGCGCTTGTTGATGAACTGGCATTGTTCCATACGCCGGACTACATCGAAAAAGTGTCGATCATGTCAGCGGAGGGCAAGGGCTGGCTGGATGACGGCGACACGCCGGTAGTCCCGGGCATTTACGATGCCGCGTCGGCTGTTGTTGGCGCTGTGTTGGCGGCTGTCGATGAAATTATGCACGGCAATTACAAGCGCGCATTCGTACCCATCGCCGGCTTACATCACGCCGCGCGCAATCGGGCTGCAGGATTTTGCGTTTTTAATGACTGCGGTATCGCCGCGGAGTATCTGCGCAAGCAATACGGGCTGACCCGAATCGCCTATGTCGATATCGATGCGCACCACGGTGATGGCGTTTTTTATGGTTTTGAGGACGATCCCGACCTGATTTTTGCGGATATCCACGAGGACGGGCGCCATTTGTATCCGGGCACCGGTGCCGCGGAAGAGACCGGCAAAGGCCGGGCGCTGGGTACCAAGCTCAATATCCCGCTGCCACCGGGTGCGGACGATGCCGATTTTCACCCCGCCTGGAAGCGGGTTGAGGAGTACATCGAAGCCCAGAAGCCCGAGTTCATCCTGATGCAGTGCGGCGCGGACAGCCTGGAAGGCGATCCGATTACCCACCTTTGCTGGACCGAAGAGGCCCATGCAACGGCCGCAGCCAGCCTTTGCCGGCTCGCGGATAAGCACTGTGAGGGGCGAATCATTGCTACGGGAGGGGGTGGTTATAACCGCCGCAACCTCGCGCGAGCGTGGACCCGCGTTGTGCAGTCTTTGGTTGAGACCCGCTAGGTACAATCCGGCTGCCATCGGCCCCGTTAAACAGGTACTATCGCCGTCTTTTGGCGCCCAATAAAGCGCCTGTCTTGAGCGGAGTGCCCATGTTCGACCCAGCGACGACTATCGAAGACTTTGACCCGGAAGTAGCCAAGGCTCTGGCCCAGGAAAGCCAGCGCCAGGAAGAGCACATCGAACTGATTGCGTCCGAGAACTATACGAGCCCCCTGGTCATGCAGGCGCAGGGCTCCAAGCTCACGAACAAGTACGCTGAAGGTTACCCCGGCAAGCGCTATTACGGCGGTTGTGAATACGTCGATGACGTGGAGACGCTGGCGATCGAACGCGCGAAGCAGTTGTTCGGCGCGGACTATGCCAATGTGCAACCGCATTCCGGTTCACAAGCGAATGCCGCGGTCTATCACGCGCTGGTTGAGCCCGGCGATACCATACTCGGCATGAGTCTCGCCGAAGGCGGGCACCTGACGCACGGTTCGAGCGTCAATTTTTCGGGCAAACTCTTCAACGCCATCCAATATGGGCTGGTCGCAGAAACCGGTTTGATCGACTACGACCAGGTTCAGGCGCTGGCAACCGAGCACAAGCCAAAAATGATCGTTGCCGGATTCTCGGCGTATTCTCAGGTTGCAGACTGGGCTCGATTTCGCAAGATTGCCGACAGCGTCGGCGCCTATCTATTCGTTGATATGGCGCACGTCGCGGGCCTCGTTGCGACGGGCCATTACCCGAATCCCATTCCACACGCAGATGTCTGCACAACCACGACGCACAAGACCTTGCGAGGGCCTCGTGGTGGCTTGATCCTGGCGCGCGCCAACGACAAGTTGACGAAGAAATTCAATTCGCTGGTCTTCCCGGGCACACAGGGCGGTCCCTTGATGCACGTGATCGCCGGCAAAGCGATCGCTTTGAAGGAAGCACTGCAACCGGAATTCAAGGAGTACCAGGGTAAGGTTGTAAAAAACGCGAAAGTGATGGCGGCAGTTCTTGCCGAACGTGGCTTCCCGATCATCTCGGGAGGAACGGAAAATCACCTGATGTTGGTCAGCCTGATTGCGAAGGGTATTACCGGTAAGGATGCTGACGCCGCCCTGAGTCGTGCCTTCATTACGGTAAACAAGAACGCCGTGCCTAACGACCCACAATCACCTTTCGTAACCAGTGGCCTGCGCCTGGGCACACCCGCCATCACAACCCGCGGCTTCGGCACCGAAGAAACGCGTCAGCTCACTGGCTGGATAGCGGATATACTGGACGATCTTGACAGCGAGGAGACGATCGAGCGCGTGAAAAAGCAGGTACTCGAGCTGTGTGCACGATTCCCCGTATACGCCTGATCGCGAGAATAAATGCATTGTCCGTTTTGCAGTCATGAAGAAACCAAGGTAATCGACTCGCGTCTCGCGGGCGATGGCCGGCAAATACGCCGGCGTCGCCAGTGCCTGGACTGCAACGAGCGCTTCACGACTTTTGAGTCCGCCGAACTCGTCATGCCGCGCCTGATAAAGAACGACAACAGCCGCCAGCCATTCGACGAGAACAAAATTCGCAACAGCATGATCCGGGCGCTCGAAAAGCGGCCGGTGCCGAGTGATGAACTCGAGCAGGCGATTGGTCGCGTAACCCATGCATTGCGGACGATGGGTGAACGTGAAGTTCCTTCGCGTCTTGTTGGCGATCTCGTCATGCAGGAATTGCATGAGCTTGATGAGGTTGCATACGTTCGCTTCGCATCCGTGTACCGACGCTTCCAGGACATCACCGAGTTCGAGGACGAGATCAGGCGCTTGCAGAAAATTTCGGAAACGGCTGCGAGTCGCGAGCAAATGTCGTTGTTACCGGAACTCTTCGACAAAGAGCCGAAAAAGAAATAGCGCTGTCATGTCTGAATTCACTGCAGAGGATAGTCGCTACATGGCACGCGCATTACGCCTTGCTGAACGTGGCCGCTATACAGCCCATCCGAATCCGATGGTTGGTTGCGTACTGGTAAGTGACGGTGAAATCGTCGGTGAAGGGTTTCATGCCAAAACCGGTGAGGCGCATGCCGAAGTGCATGCACTGCGGCAGGCCGCCGACCGTGCTCGTGGGGCCGTCGCGTACGTGACGCTCGAGCCCTGCGCGCATCACGGCAAAACGCCGCCCTGCAGCGACGCACTCATTGGCGCGGGCGTCAAAAAAGTTATCGCTGCCATGAAGGACCCATTTTCCAGCGCCGAGACGCAAGGACTGAATGCACTCGCCGATGCCGGTATCAGCGTCGACGTGGGCCTCATGCAATCCGCGGCGGCGCGATTAAATCGCGGGTTTCTGCAACGGATTGGTCAGCGAAGGCCATTCGTATGTCTCAAGCTGGCCGCGAGCATCGACGGTGCGATGGCGATGCACAGCGGTGAAAGCCAATGGATCACGGGCGCTGCGGCGCGTGCCGATGTGCAGCGCTTGCGTGCCCGATGCGGGGCCGTGATGACGGGCATCGGGACCGTACTTGCCGATGATCCGTCCCTCAATGTGCGCGCGGCCGATATCGATACCGGTGGCCTGCAACCCATTCGCGTGGTTATCGATAGCAGGTTGAGAATGCCTTTGGCTGCGTCGATGCTGGCATTGCCCGGCAAGACACTGATCTGCTGCGTCGGCAAGCCGGATGCGCGCAATTTCAAGAATAGCAATGCCGAGGTCATGTCTTTTCCGGCAATAGAACACCGAGTGGACGTGGACGCGGTACTTAAGGAGCTGGCCGCGCGAGGGATCAATGATGTGCTGGTCGAAACAGGGCCAGGGCTGGCGGGACACTTGCTTGAGCAAGGGCTGGTCGATGAGCTCGTGGTCTATCAGGCGCCGCATATCCTGGGTAGTCAGACGATGGGCATGGTGACGACACCGTCCATGACGTCGTTGGCCGATCGCAAATCGCTTACTATCACTGATATTCGCCGTATCGGCAGCGACACTCGAATCACGGCGACTCTTTCTGGACGCGACTGACTGAAGGCACGATGTTTACCGGAATAATCAAAGCCAGGGGATTGATCACCGTTATGGAGCAGCGGGGCGGCGATGTACGCCTAAGCGTTGCGTCAGACGGATTGCCGTTTGCAGACTACGAGATCGGCGAAAGTATCGCTGTTAACGGCGTATGCCTCACGGCGGTTGCGCTGCACGAGCAGGGCTTCGATACTGACGTGTCCTTGGAGACACTTGATGTGACAGCACTCGGCGAACTGGATGTTGGGTCCGCCGTGAATCTCGAACCCGCAATCAGTCTCGGCGAAAGACTGGGTGGACATTTGGTGAGTGGACACGTCGACTGTGTCGGCAAAGTAACCTCGCGCGATGCCGATGCTCGTTCGGTTCGCCTGGCGGTCGAAATCCCAACGGCCTATGCACACTATGTCGCAAAGAAAGGATCGGTCTGCATTGACGGCGTCAGCCTTACCATCAACGAAGTATCGGGTAACCGCTTCGAATTGAATATCATTCCGCACACCGCGGAAGTCACAATCATTGGCGACTACGTGGTTGGCACTTCCGTTAACGTTGAAGTTGATTTGCTGGCGCGTTATCTCGAGCGCCTGCTGAGCAAGGATAGCGACACACTCTCTCTCGATTTTCTAAAGGCACACGGCTATGCCCGATAACACCACACCCCATCCAAGCGCGATTGAGCGACCGTTTGCGAAGATCGTAGACATCATTGCGGATATCAAGGAAGGCAAGATGGTCATCATGGTCGACGATGAACACCGCGAAAACGAGGGTGACCTCATCATGGCGGCGGAGAAGGTGCGGCCCGAGGACATTAACTACATGGCGACGCACGGGCGTGGACTCGTCTGCCTCACGCTTTCAAGAGAGCGCTGCAAGCAACTGCGACTGCCGTTGATGGTCAGCGATACCGACCAACGTCATGCGACCAACTTCACATTATCGATTGAAGCCGCTGAAGGGATTACCACGGGTATTTCGGCGCACGATCGAGCGCACACCATCCAGACGGCCGTCTCGTCCGCGGCAAGACCTGAGCACCTGAGTCAGCCCGGCCATATTTTTCCGGTTATGGCGCAACCCGGTGGTGTATTGACTCGCGCAGGTCACACGGAGGCGGGTTGCGACCTGGCAAGACTCGCTGGTCTCGAACCGGCGGCCGCAATCGTTGAAATTCTGAAAGAAGACGGCAGCATGGCGCGCCGTCCGGATCTCGAGAAGTTCGCGAAGCAGCACGGCATTAAGATCGGCACGATCGCAGACCTCATTCGGTATCGACTGGACAACGAGCAAAACGTTGAGCGCATCGGCAAGGAATTGGTGCAGACTGAGCACGGCGAATTAAACCTCTATTGCTATGACGATCACGTCAACCGCGCAGTGCACGTCGCGCTCGTGAAAGGTGATCTTACAAGCGTCGACGCGCCGCTCGTTCGTGTACACATACAGGACACGCTCGGCGACGTCATTGGTGTGCAAAGTCCCTCGCTGGGATGGCCGCTCCGCAATGCGGTAAAGCGTATCGCCGAGGAAGAGGTAGGCGTCGTCGTATTGCTGCGCGATCAGGAAACATCGCGCAAACTCATGGATTCTGTCGAGTCGCTGGGTCAGCAACGTGACGATCTTGAAAAACGCCGCTCGGGTGATGAGGTCCTTCGTACCTACGGTATTGGTGCGCAGATACTGCGCGACCTCGGTCTTAGCAAAATCCGTGTATTATCAGCGCCTAAGCAAATGTATGCGATTTCCGGATTTGATCTCGAAATCACGGAATACGTCTCAGAGTAGCCGCCCAGTATGAACAAAATTAAGACCACACAAGGTGATGTCATTATTCGCGATGCGCGCTTCGCGATCGTTGCGGCGCGATTTAACGAATTTGTCGTTGAGTCATTGATCAAAGGGTCACTGCATTGCCTCAGGCAACACGGTGCCAATGACGGCGACATTGAAATCGTGCGCGTTCCTGGTGCATTCGAAATGCCGATCGCTGTCGAAAAAGTGGCGGCGACCCGGCGGTTTGACGGCATCATCGCGCTGGGTGCTGTCATTCGTGGCGGGACACCTCACTTTGATTACGTTGCGGGCGAATGCGTCAAAGGCATCAATGCCGCATCGAGTAAACATGGTATTCCCATCGGTAACGGTGTGCTGACCGTCAATACGATCGAGCAGGCGATAGAGCGTGCCGGCACCAAAGCCGGCAACAAAGGCGAAGAAGCGACTCTGGCCGTCATCGAGATGGTCAATTTGCTGCGTCGCATAGATTAATGAGTGAATCGAAATCAAAGGGTGCCGGGGCCCGGACGCGCGCGCGCGAGCTTATGGTTCAGGCTTTGTACCAAAAGCAAATAGCCGGCCATTCGACGTCGGAGTTAGTGGCACAGTTTCACGAGCAAGCTGCCTATGAGCGAGTGGACAAGGCTTACTTTGATGAGCAGTTTCCCGCGATCAGCAAGTCTCAGGATGAACTCGAGAAGAAGATTGATGCGTTAATCGATCGACCGCTGGAGCAGCTGGATCCGGTTGAGCTCGCCATCCTGCTCATTGGTGTTTACGAACTTGAATCGCAAATCGATATTCCGTATCGCGTCGTCATCAATGAAGCCGTGAATCTCGCCAAACGGTTCGCTTCAATCGAAGGTCACAAATACGTCAATGCCTGCCTTGACCTGGCCGCGAAGTCTTACCGAGAAACAGAGACCAGGGCGAAGCGTTAATCCCTCGTGGACGAGTTCGAGCTGATACGCCGATACTTTGACCGCCAACGACACTCGTCAGGCGTCGAAGTTGGCATAGGCGATGACGGCGCAGTGCTCATCCCGAATCCCGAAAAACACCAGGTGCAGGTTATCGATACCCTGGTCGAAGGCGTGCATTTCCCCCCCGACACGAACCCGGCTGATATCGCGTGGCGCGCCGTGGCCGTGAATCTGTCCGACATTGCCGCGATGGGTGCGAGGCCACGCTGGATGACCTTGGCACTAACGCTTCCGGATGCACGTATAGAATGGGTCGAATCATTTGCAGCGGGTCTATTCGCAGCCGCCGACGAGCACACGCTTGCGTTGGTCGGCGGCGATACGACCAGCGGTCCGGTCATTACCGTGACAGTGTCCATAACCGGTGAAGTTGACGCGGGCACCGCGTTGTTGCGCAGCGGTGCGCAAGTGGGCAACGCAATTTTTGTAACCGGCACAGTAGGCGACGCGGCGGCCGGCTTGCGCTTATTGCAAGAGGGTGAACAGGATGTTTATTTGCGGCAGCGATTTCTGCGCCCGACTGCGCGCATTGAAACCGGCAAGCGGCTGTCAGGTCGGGCGAGTGCCGCCATAGACGTCTCCGACGGTCTGCTGGGTGACCT
The DNA here is from genome assembly GCA_942490655.1 of uncultured Gammaproteobacteria bacterium. Taxonomy (GTDB): domain Bacteria; phylum Pseudomonadota; class Gammaproteobacteria; order Steroidobacterales; family Woeseiaceae; genus UBA1847. Next base: position 40,633 of record CALNXZ010000003.1, read on the forward strand.
CCGGAAACTGCTGACGGCCAGTGGCGTTGGTGGCGAGATTGACCTCGGCAAGCTGCCGGTTTCCAGTGCATTGCGCGAAAAATTCGATGCGGACGAATGTTTACGCTTCGCACTAACCGGCGGGGATGACTACGAACTTTGCTTTACAGCCGCCGCGGATGCGGTTGCAGGCATCGATGCAATTACCGCCATAGGGATAGTCACAGCGTCGACCGAACTCATCTGTCGGTTGAACAACGAGATTGTGCAAGTCGACGACAGCGGTTACCGTCACTTCCAATGACTCAGGCGCCCGACAATCTGGCTCGAACCGTCCTCAAAGACCCGGTACACATCCTGGCTTTTGGCTTTGGTACGGGTCTTGCTCCTTTCGCGCCGGGCACTTTCGGTTCACTGCCGGGCGTATTGCTGTTCTGGCTGACCGTCGATTTCGGACTTTATGTTCAATTGGGTGTCGCCGTCGCGATGACACTCGCTGGAATCTGGATCTGCGGTGAAAGCGCAAAGCGCATCGGCGTCCATGATCACGGTGGCATCGTCTGGGATGAGATCGTCGGCATGTACCTTACCTTGTTGGCGGCGCCGTTTACTGTCGCAGGTTGGGTACTTGCATTTGTTCTTTTTCGCGTCATGGATATTGTAAAACCCTGGCCGATTAGAGACCTGGATCACAGAATGCGCGGTGGCGTCGGAATTATGCTGGATGACCTCGCAGCCGCGTTGTACGCCGCAATTTTATTGGGTTTGTACGGGTGGCTGATGTCATAAACGATTGAGACAACATGGCCAGCAACATCAGCAACATCAAGCGCGCCAAAGATGTGCCCGAGAAGATCGGTAAGTACGTCATTATCAACAAAATCGGTAAAGGCAGCACCGGGGTAGTCTACCTGTCTCATGACCCGTATTACCGTCGCGACGTCGCGATCAAGGTTTACAACACCGAAGAAGATTCCGATGCCGAGCGCGCCCGCGTTGCTCGAAAAATGTTCTTTAACGAAGCGCACATGGTCGGCATGCTGCAGCATCCGAACATCATGCCTATCTACGACGCTGGCGAAGAAGACGGCTCCTACTATGTCGTTACTGAGCACATACAGGGTGCTCGTACTTTAGCCGCTTATTGCCGACCGGATAATCTGCTACGTGTCGATGACGTTGTAGAAATCATTTACAAGTGCGCGAAGGCGCTGCATTACGCACACGGCCGGGGTGTCATACATCGCGATATCAAACCGTCCAACGTCATGCTGACGACAGACAACGATGTACGCATCATTGATTTCGGTATTGCGATAGTCAGTGATTCAGAAGTATCCCGCATTGAAGGTATTGCAGGCAGTCCGAGCTACATGTCGCCGGAGCAGGTGCAGTCAGAAGAGCTGACGCCGAGATCGGATCTGTATTCTCTGGGCGCTGTCATGTACGAGTTGTTGACGGGGTTCCGTCCTTTCCGTGCTGACAATCTTTCAAAGCTGTTGCACCAGATTGTCTATGCAACACCGCCGCCGATACACACCTACCGGGATGATCTGCCTGAGGAACTCGAACGCGTTGTCATGACGACGATGCAGAAAGAACCGAACAAGCGCCTTGTTACCGGAAATGCCATGGCCGCGGAACTAACGCGTGTCTATAAGGACCTGCGGCAGAAGTACGACAGCCTGGATAACCAGGAACATTTCGACCTGTTACGCACACTCACCTTCTTTCACGAGTTTTCACACGCTGAAATCTGGGAAGTACTGCGAGCGTCTGACTGGCACGAGTATCAGGACGGTGAAGACATTGTTCGCGAAGGTGAGGTCGATGATCGCTTCTACATTATCGTTGCCGGATCCGTGCTCGTGCAGGCCAATGGCAAGAGTCTTGGCAAGCTCGGCAACGGTGACTGCTTTGGTGAAACCAGTTACGTGCGCGGCGCGAGGCGCCAGGCATCCATCCAGGCCGATGGCCAGGTGACGATACTTCGCGTTAGTTCAACGCTCATGGAGCAGGTGTCCTCGGCCTGCCAGCTGCGATTCAATAAAGTCTTCCTGAGATCGCTGATTACACGATTGCAGGGTGCCGGCGGCGCGAACACCTGAGCCCTGATTCATTCACCCTAGGCAAGCTCCTCCAATAATCGCTACACTGGCCCACTGAATAATTCGAGGGGTCTCTCATGTTGAAGCGAATACTCGGTCTGACAGCCATACTCATTTCCTGTTCCGCTTTCGGTAGCGAGCTTGGCGATGCCGTCAAGAAAGACTACGACGAATACCTCGCCGGTCTGTTCGACCACTTTCATCGTAATCCCGAGCTCTCGACGATAGAAAACGAAACGGCGCGGCGCATGGCGCTGGAACTCAGCCTGGCTGGCTTCGAAGTCACTGAGGGTGTCGGTGGCACCGGCATCGTTGCGATCATGAAGAACGGCGACGGACCGTTGGTGATGATGCGCGCCGATATGGATGGGCTGCCGGTGGAAGAAAAATCCGGACTCGAGAACGCCTCACGCGCACAACAGAAAGATCCCATCACCGGCAACATGGTTTACACCATGCATGCCTGCGGCCACGACGTGCATATTACGAGCCTCGTCGGCACTGCTCGGCATATGGTTGCGCATAAGGACAAATGGAATGGCACTCTGATGCTGGTTGTGCAACCCGCAGAAGAGCGCGTGCTGGGCGCTCAGGCGATGCGCGATGACGATATCTGGGGCCGTTTTGGCACACCCGACTATGCCCTGGCGTTTCATGTCTCGTCCAGCGACGTTGCCGGCAAAGTCAATATTTCGGAAGGAAGTCCCTACGCCGGGGCCGATACAGTCGACATTATTATTCACGGCGTTGGTGCGCATGGGGCGAGTCCGCATCGCGGAAAAGATCCTATCGTGCTGGGCAGTCAGATTGTGCTTGCGCTGCAGACCCTGGTTGCGCGAGAGCTGTCACCGCGAGATCCGGGCGTTGTCACGGTCGGGTCTTTTCACGCCGGCACGAAACACAACATCATCTCGGACGAAGCTCACCTGCAACTGACAGTCAGAAATACGAGCGTCGAAACCCGCGAGCTCTTGCTGAGCGGTATCGAACGCATCGCTGTGAATATGGGCCGCGTTGCGGGATTACCGGAAGACAAACTACCGGAAGTCATCGTCTCGAACGAAAGCGTGCCACCGACGATCAACGACCCGGTACTGGCGCGGCGCTTGAAGCAGGCCTGGAACGAGAATATGGGCGACACCCGGGTGGTCGACATCCCGACCAAAGGTATGGGTGCCGAAGACTTCCCTTTCTTCACCGTTGATCCGGCGATTACCAGCGTTTATTGGGCCGTTGGCGGAACACCCCAGGAAGCCTTTGACATTGAAGCGGCCGGCGGCGAGCTCGTGCCTAGCCATCATTCACCGTTATTCAAGATTTCGCCGGAACCTGCGGTAACCGCAGGCGTGGAATCAACTGTCATTGCGCTGATGGAATTGATGTCCGCGCAATAACTGATTCTGCATCACGCGTCGTCGTCGATTTCAAAGCTGTCGAGTTCTTCGCCACCGGCACTCTTCAGCAGTATCTGAACTTTCTGTTCGGCTTCCTTGAGCGCAGTCTGACAACCGCGCGTGAGTTTGATGCCGTCTTCGAATTTCTTCATAGCGGTCTCGAGTGGCAGGTCGCCTGATTCGAGCTCTTCAACGAGTTCTTCGAGCTCAGCCAACGATTTTTCGAGATCAATTTTCTTTGCGGCGGCCATGATTTCATCCTCGGATTAGCGCGTCGCTAAGCTACAGGCGGGCCTACCGGAGGTCAATATCCCCCCGGTTGACAGTGCCGGGAGTGCGCACTAGAGTTGCTACTTCTTAGAATCGTTCTAATTGGGAATGATTCTCACCCGAGAGGACCAAAAATGTCACTAAAAGACAGCAAGACCGAACAGAACCTGAAAGATGCTTTCGCCGGCGAGTCGCAGGCGAACCGACGTTACCTGTATTTTGCGGCCAAAGCGGATGTCGAAGGCTACAACGATGTTGCCGCCGTTTTTCGTTCCACGGCCGAAGGCGAAACCGGGCACGCGCACGGTCACCTGGAGTACCTGGAAGAGACGGGTGATCCGGCGACGGGCCTGCCGATAGGTCCGACCTCTGCCAATCTCAAAGCGGCGATCGCCGGCGAAACTCACGAGTACACGGATATGTACCCGGGCATGGCGAAAACCGCACGTAGCGAAGGCTTTGACGAGATCGCGGATTGGTTTGAGACGCTGGCGAAGGCGGAGCGTTCGCACGCCAACCGTTTCCAGAAAGCGCTCGACACGCTTGATAATTAATCAGCCCAAGTAGCGTTGTTTGTCTAAGGGAAGACGCGAGGGCAGTCTTGAGGCGCCAACCCGGCACCCACTCGACTGGCAGTCTGAAGAATTTTACGACGAAGCGCCTCTTTTTGAGGAGCTTGAGCGTGTCTTCGATATCTGTCATGGCTGCCGTCGCTGCTTCAATCTGTGCAATGCGTTTCCGACTTTGTTCGACGCGGTCGACGAATCGGAAACGATGGAGGTCGACGGCGTTCCCAAAAAGGTTTATTGGGAGGTGGTCGATCACTGCTACCTCTGCGACATGTGTTACATGTCAAAGTGTCCCTACGTGCCGCCGCACGAATGGAATGTCGACTTCCCGCATTTGATGCTGCGCGCAAAAGCAGCGCGATTCAGGAAAGAGGGCGCACCCGTTCGGGACAAAATTCTGAGCGCCACTGACACCGTCGGGAAACTTGCGGGCATCCCTGTCGTTGTCGACATTGTGAATGCCACAAACCGCAGCAAAGCGGGACGCAAGATACTCGAGGCGACTTTAGGCGTGCACCACAAGGCAGCTGTGCCTCCCTACTATTCGAAAACAGCTCGCAAGCGTCTTGGCCGACTCGAGAATGCGAATCCTGTCGACATTCAGCCGACTGCCAATACACGCGGCAAAGTCGTGCTGTACACGACCTGTTACGGCAATCGCAATCACCCTGCCATCGATGAAGACCTGGTCGCGGTGTTCGAACACAACGGCATAGCGATGGCTTTGGCGGAGAAAGAAGTTTGCTGTGGCATGCCGAAACTCGAACTCGGCGATCTTGAAGCGGTGGCGAAAGCCAAGGAAACCAATATCCCCATCCTGGCCGCGATGGTCGACGACGGCTGGGATATCGTAACGCCGATCCCATCCTGCACGCTGATGTTCAAGCAGGAACTGCCGCTGATGTTCCCGGACGACCCGGATGTCGCCAAAGTTCGCGACGCGATGTACGACCCCTTCGAGTACCTGATGTTGCGACACAAAGACGGTGAACTGAATACCGAATTCGCGATCTCGCTGGGCAAGGTTTCTTACCAGGTGCCTTGCCACCTGCGCGTGCAGAATATCGGCCTCAAGACCCGCGATATCCTGCAGCTGGTACCGGATACCGAGGTCGAGGCTATCGAACGCTGTTCAGGGCACGACGGCACCTATGCTGTCAAAAAAGAATTTCACGAAATTTCCAAAAAGATTGCGTTGCCTGTCGCGAACAAAGTCAAACGCAGTGAGGCTGATCACTTTGTGAGCGATTGCCCGATGGCCGCAGAGCAGATAGCGGACGAAGTGCCTGATCACAAGGCGAACAATCCGATGAGCTTGCTGCGCATGGCATACGGGATCTGATATGCAGAAACTAGAGCGCAAAGACTTGATGAGCCTGGAGCGATATGCGGAGGAGAGGCCTGCTTTCCGCGAGCGAGTCATGGCGCACAAGAAGAACCGTCGCCTCGATCTCGGCACCGATGCTGCGTTGTATTTCGAAGATCGACTGACCATTCAATACCAGGTACAGGAAATGCTGCGCATCGAGCGCATTTTCGAGTCCGCAGGAATTAATGAGGAGCTCGACGCTTACAACCCGCTGATTCCGGATGGCTCAAACTGGAAAGCAACGTTTATGATCGAGTTCCCGGACGTTGACGAGCGTCAGCAGATGCTCGAGCGATTGGTGGGGGTCGAGAACAGGGTGTATGTCCAGGTCGAGGACTTCGACCGCATATACGCCATATCGGACGAAGATCTGGAGCGTTCCGACGCGCACAAGACATCAGCGGTGCATTTCATGCGTTTCGAGTTTCCGCCCGAGCAGTCGGCGGCATTAAAGTCGGGCGCGTCACTCATAGCCGGCATCGATCATGATAGCTATACAGTCGAAGTTTGCCCTGTTGCGGACAACATCCGCAGGTCGCTGATAAACGATCTTAAGTGACTCAATATTGCGAGTGCACGCAATAGTCATTCAGGCTAAACTGCCGCCGGGCAAACATCTGGTTAATCGATGAGCAAACGATACGACGCTGCGGACATCGAAGTCCTAAGTGGGCTGGAGCCTGTGCGGCGCCGGCCGGGCATGTACACCGACACCACTCGGCCAAATCATCTGGCACATGAAGTCATCGATAACAGCATCGATGAAGCGCTCGCCGGACATTGCAAGAAACTTGAGGTCGTCATATTTAAAGATGGCTCGCTGCAGGTTTCTGACGATGGTCGGGGCATGCCTGTGGATAAACACCCGGTGGAGAAGATTCCGGGTGTGGAACTCATCCTCACTCGACTGCATGCCGGTGGAAAATTCTCAAACGAAAACTACCAGTATTCGGGTGGTCTGCACGGCGTTGGCGTTTCTGTCGTCAACGCGCTGTCGAAAAACCTCGAAGTCTGGATTCGACGCGGTGGCAAAGAATACAACATGAGTTTTGCCGGCGGCGAAAAGCGCGGCAAGCTGGAGGTTGTGGGGACGGTAGGCAAAGCCAATACGGGCACCACAATTCGATTCTGGCCGGATGAGAAGTACTTCGATTCGGCCAAGTTTTCCATCAATAATCTGAAACATGCCTTGCGCGCGAAAGCCGTACTTTGTCCGGGAATCACCGTTGCGCTGACGATCGAGCACCCCAAAGAGCAGATTGAGTGGCGCTATACCGGTGGACTGGAAGAATACCTGTTAGAGGAGATTGGTGGCGGCGAGACCCTACCTTCCACGCCATTCTCCGGCAGCGTCAAAGGCAACAATGAAACAGTGGACTGGGCGCTGGTCTGGACCACAGACGGCGGTCAGAGCGTTACCGAAAGTTACGTAAATCTGATTCCGACGCCACAGGGCGGCACTCACGTAAACGGGTTGCGAACCGGTTTGACCAATGCGCTTCGCGAATTCTGTGAGTTCCGCAGTTTGTTGCCGCGTGCTGTTGCGATCGCACCGGAAGATGTCTGGGACGGGCTCAGTTTCGTACTTAGTGTCAAACTCGAGGATCCGCAATTCTCCGGGCAGACCAAAGAACGGCTGTCGTCCCGCGAGTCCGCGGCCTTCGTCGCTGGCATTATTAAGGACAATTTTTCGCTGTGGCTGAACCAACACCCGGAGACGGGTGACCAGATCGCGTTGCTGGCGATTTCCAAAGCCCAGCGGCGGCTGAAGGCCGCGAAGACGGTCGTGCGCAAGAAAATTGTGTCCGGACCGGCGCTGCCGGGAAAACTCGCAGACTGTCGCTCGCAGGAACCGGAGTTGTGTGAACTGTTCCTGGTCGAGGGCGACTCGGCGGGCGGCTCGGCTAAACAGGCCCGAGATCGCAACACGCAGGCGATCATGCCGCTGCGCGGAAAAATTCTGAATACCTGGGAAGTGGAAACAGGTGAAATCCTGGCGTCTGCGGAAGTCCACGATATCTCTGTGGCGCTCGGGGTCGACCCGGGCAGTACCGATATCAGCGGCCTGAGATACCACAAGGTCTGCATACTTGCGGACGCCGACTCCGACGGTCTGCACATTGCGACCTTGTTGTGTGCGCTATTTCTGCGGCATTTCCGAGAGCTGATTCTGGCCGGCCATATTTACGTTGCTATGCCGCCGCTGTACCGCGTCGATGTGGGCAAAGAAGTCTATTACGCATTGGATGAAGGCGAGCGCAAGGGCATTTTGGACAGAATTGAGGCTGAGAAAAAGAAAGGCAAAGTCTCTGTTACACGCTTCAAGGGTCTTGGTGAAATGGATCCCGACCAGTTGCGCGAAACAACGATGCACCGCGACACGCGGCGCCTTGTACAGCTGACCGTCAACGCGCGCGACAAGACGGATCAGATGATGGATATGCTGCTTGCGAAAAAGCGTGCCAAAGATCGCCGTGTTTGGCTGGAATCGAAAGGCAATCTCGCCGAGGTATGAGTGATATGCAAAACAGTCTGAACCTGGAAGGTGTCGAGCAACAGGCGCTCAAGGACTATACCGAACAGGCCTATCTCGATTATTCGATGTACGTGATACTGGATCGCGCGTTGCCGCAGATTGGCGACGGACTGAAGCCCGTACAGCGGCGCATCATTTATGCGATGAGCGAACTGGGCTTGTCGGCTACGTCGAAACCTAAGAAGTCCGCAAGGACAGTAGGCGATGTGATCGGCAAGTTTCATCCGCACGGTGATTCCGCCTGTTATGAGGCAATGGTGCTCATGGCGCAGGATTTTTCGTATCGCTACCCGATCGTTCTCGGCCAGGGCAACTGGGGTTCGACCGACGACCCGAAATCATTTGCGGCGATGCGATACACGGAGTCCCGGCTTACTCCGTATGCGAAGAGCCTGTTGCAGGAACTCGACCAGGGAACGGTGGATTGGTCACCGAACTTCGATGGCACGCTCAAGGAACCGGTGGTTCTCCCGGCGCGCCTGCCGAATCTGCTGCTGAATGGAACGACGGGTATTGCTGTGGGCATGTCGACTGACGTTCCTCCTCACAATCTCAACGAAGTGGCCAGTGCGCTGGTACACCTGATCGACGAGCCGAAAGCGACCGTTAGCCAGCTGATGAAACACATCAAGGGACCGGACTATCCGACCGGTGGTGAGCTGGTTTCACCTGCGGCTGATATCAAGGAAATCTACGAGACCGGCGGCGGCACCCTGCGCCTGCGCGCGTCCTTCAAGTTGGAAGGCAGCGATATAGTCATTACGTCATTGCCGCACCAGATTTCCGGTGCGAAGTTGCTGGAACAGATCGCTACGCAAATGCGCGCCAAGAAACTGCCGCAGGTTGACGACTTGCGCGACGAATCCGATCACGAGGAGCCCGTGCGCCTCGTAATCAGCAAGAAACGTGGCGTCGATGTTGACCAGCTGATGTCACACCTGTTTTCCACGACTTCGCTGGAGCGCACCGTTCGCGTCAATATGAACGTCATTGGGCTCGATGGTCGCCCGCGCCTGTTCAATTTGCTCGAGATGCTCAAGGAATGGCTGAGCTTTCGCAAGGACACGGTCACCAATCGACTGCAGCATCGTTTGCAAATCGTTACCGATCGCTTGCACATCCTTGATGGCCTGTTGCTGGCCTACCTCAGTATTGATGAGGTCATCGCGATCATTCGTAAAGAGGACGAGCCGAAGCCTGTTCTGATGAAGTGCTTCAAGTTGTCGGACATCCAGGCAGAAGCGATTCTCAATCTGCGCTTACGTTTTCTCGCCAAACTGGAGGAAATGAAGATCCGGGGTGAGCAGGACGAACTGAATGAAGAGCGCAAGGTCCTGGAGAAGACGCTGGGCAGCGCGGCGAGACTCAAGACGCTGATCAAGAAGGAAATTCTTGAAGATGCACAAGCTTATGGTGACACACGGCGCACGCAGATAGTGCAACGCGAAGCTGCGCAGGCGCTGGACGAAACGCAGTTGGTCGTGAGTGAACCGGTTACGGTGGTGTTGTCGCAAGCCGGCTATGCCCGCGCCGCCAAAGGTCACGAAATAGATCCCGGAACGCTCAACTACCGTTCGGGCGATACTTACCTTGCCGCGGCAAAAGGCCGCAGCAATCAGCTCGCAATGTTTATCGATAGCACCGGCCGAATTTATAGTGTTGTTTCCGGCACGCTGCCGTCGGCGCGAGGGCAGGGTGAACCTCTGTCGAGCCGATTCAAGCCACCCGATGGCGCGGTTTTTTGCGGTGCGATGATCGGCGAGAGCGAGCAAAAATATTTACTTGCGAGCGATGCAGGATACGGATTTATCGCAAGCCTCGGTGATCTTGTCACTCGTAACCGCGCCGGCAAGGCGGTGCTGCGAGTGCCTGCCGGCGGCAGAGCCGTCGTTCCCTCGCCGGTACCGGCAGGTACGGAGTGTCTGATCGCTGCAGTGAGTTCGATCGGGCGCCTGCTGTTTTTCGAGATGGACGAGCTACCTGAACTTGCCAAAGGCAAGGGCAATAAGCTCATCAATATTCCGGGCAAAAAGTACAAGAGCGGTGGCGAGACGATGGTGGCGGCGGCGGTCGTTCCGGAAAATGGCAGCTTGCAAGTGCACACAGGCACTCGTGTGATGACTATTAAGTGGAATGACGTTGACGACTATTACGGCGACCGCGCATTGCGTGGCAGCCTGTTACCGCAAGGTTGGCGCAAGGTTGAACGGCTAACCAGCGCCGAATAGTTACCTGGCCTTCTTTTTCTCGTAGGGCATTTCAACGGTTTCATCATCGGCCGCCGTATTGACGGTGATTTCTTCGTTGACGCCGGTATCGTCCAGATCGGAAATCTCGTCGTTTCGAGCCCGCATTTGTGCCGTGATATCGAGTTCGGTCACCGTTGCCAGCGGCAGCGCTTTGGTTTCATCGTCGTCTGCTTTGCCGTCGAGCCGCGCGGCGAGTTCAGCGGCAACCTTGGCGATTTCTGAATTCAACGCCTGCGTGGCGGTCAACTCATCTTCGTAGTCCTGCTCCAGCACCTCGTAGTCGACCTGTTTGTTGATAGTGTAGTGCGGTGTAATCATTGACTCATCATCAAGGTCCACTTCGACCGCTTTCAAGTCGCGCTCAGTAATTTCGTCCGTATGCGGAATCTTGGTTGCGTCAACGATCACGGACATGTCGTAGTCATCGTCATCCGGAAGGATTTCGCTGTCGAGTATCGAATGCTCATCCGTTCTTAGTGGCGGTAGCATGTCGGTTTTTTCATCAACGCTGGCAAGTGGCTCAAAGGGCAGTTCAATATCAAGATCGGTAGCCGCGGCGTACCCAAAGTCCTGAGAAATATCGGATTCGGACTCAGAGCCGGACGTGAGGCCCGTGCCGATGATGAGGTCCGCATCAAGCACCAGATTTTCCTGAGTTGGTGACTCGTCGCTGATGTCGTAGTCGACTCCGATGGCGTCAATATTTTCGGTGTCTGTCGTTTGCGTATCACTGAATCGACGTCGATTCAGCTGCTCGGTTGCGTCGGGCGCAGTTTCCGGTGTTGCTCGGAATCGGCGACCGAACATCATCAGTCCCAGGATCAGAGCGATACCGCTGCCGGCCAGCCAAGCGAGCCAGGACAGCGATGATTCATTTTCGGTCTCGACGCTGTTGCTGATAATGATTGCGGTTGGGACGTTTGGCGATGCGGAAGCCGTTGTTGGCGCCGGCAATTGCGTGTCGAGAATTATGTCGCCAGGTTGCAGGTCGTCGCCAACGAGGTCTGGCTCCGTCAAGTCATCAAGTATGACTTCGACAGGAGCAGCATCAACCAGGGCTTCGACAGCAACGGGCTCTGCGCTGGTGTAGGCTGCGTCGATCGTATCGGCCATCGACTCTACGGCTACAGACTCAAGCGACGAATCAACAATAGTCGCCGGTGCAACTTCGGTAGCGGGGCCGTTGAGATTCGGAATGGTCAGCCAGCTACCGGCTTTGAGTTGATTGGGATCATTGTTGATAAAGGCGTCCGGATTTGCGGCGAAGATCGCGTTAACGGCAGGCCACAAACCGATCGAACGATTGTCGATACGTTGGGCGATTTCCGAAAGCGACTCTCCGCGCTGTACCTGGTAACGCGATCCCTTGCTGATGTCCGTTTGTATCGGCTGGACAACGGTTTTCGCAGTGGGTCGGCTTACCGCGGCTGGAGTGGCAGCTACTGGGTCCATCATGGATTCGGCGAAAGCCTCGGCCTGCTGAGTAACACTCGTCTGTTCGTAGCTTGAATCCAACGGATCGATAAACGCCAGGTATTCGCGACTGAGGTTTGCGGAATAAGGGCAGTTGATAACTACGTGTGCGGAGACCATCGGTTCACGGACCGGCGTTCGACCGACCAGCATGATGACGCCGTTCGCAACGCTGATGCTTGCTTCACCGAATCCGGGCAAGCCACTAAGCGATGCGCCGGGTCGTAGCTTGACGCAATAGTCTGCAATCTGTTCCGTCGGCGCGAGCGCGTAAGCAATGCTGGCGCGCAAGGGTTGACCGAGGCGCGAGTGTACCGTGAGGTCCCCGAGTTCGAGTGCACCTGCAGGGATAGCGGCCAGGCTGCTGCCAACAGCGAATAGTGCTGGCAGGCTACGGTTGGCTCGAATGTTTCTGCTTGATCCGTTTTTCACTGTCACTCACTCCGCGATATTCGATTGTCGGATGGGTGTCTATTTTAGGTTTTGAGGCGTGTGGGGCGTTAGCGGGTAGTTCCTTAAACAGAGTGTGACCTGCGTCACACTTTTGTTGCGCACGTAAAATCGGCTATACCGCGTGCGCGGCCGTTAGCTGCGCCAAAGTGCTGCTTGCCACGACTTCGGCTTCCTCGAGGACGACTTCAGGTTCATGGACATAATGTCCTTGCATGAAGTCGAGGCCGAGTTGAAACAGTACGGCCATCGAATTTGCGCTCTCAACGCGCTCTGCGATTGTCTTTATCTTGCGCTCCTGCGCGGCCTTGACGACGTTGCTCACAGCCGCCTGCAAACCCGAGTCCGTCATGAGCGTGTGCATTAATTCGCCATCGAGTTTGATGTAATCGGGTTTCAATATGTCCAGTATCTGGAAACGATCCTGATCCACACCGTAATGTTCGAGTGCGAAGCCGATGCCGATCTTGCGTGCGTGTTTCACCAGTGCCTGGGTTTGTTTGATGTGTTTTGCGGCATCGCGCTCAGGAATCTGAATGACAAGCCGTGAGCAATCGAACTCGTGAGCATCGAGCTTTTGTTCCAACCATGCGGCAGTCGTGTTGTCGGTCACAGACTGTCTCGACATACGCACGAATACTCGATCAGCGCTATTCTTGTTGCAGAATTCTACGGCGGATTGCAGCATCCAGCGGTCGATATTCTTCATCATGTTGTTGCGTGCTGCGGCGGGCAGGAATTCCGATGGCAGGACCGATTTACCCTGTTCGTCGATCATGCGTACCAAGAGATCGTACATCTTCACTGAGTCGCTGCGCAGCCCGGCGATTGGCAGTTGCGCGAGGCGGAACCGACCTTCCATCAATGCGGCCTTCAGGTGTTTCACCCAGATTGCATCAAACTCGCGCTGCTTGGTGTCTTCGTCGGCGCTCTCGTCGAGGAACGAGGTATTTCCGCCGGAGTCCTTGCCGAGTTTGTGCGCGGCAATGGTGGCCGCAATGAATTCTTCAAGACTGCCGAACACCTCACTCACGGCGCAGGCGCCGACCGTACAGGTCATGTTTGCTGATCGATCCTCAACCTCGAATGTATGTTTCGCGATCAGGTCGCAGATTTGCTTGCCCCATACCTGAGCATCGCGCGCAGAACCGCGCTCCAGCAGAACCATTAACGATGTACCTTCAAAGCGTCCGGCAATATCGCGAGGGTGCAGACGCTTGCGGACCAGTTCGGCAAGCTGCGCTAGCACTTCTTCAGAATTCAGGGTGCCGATCTTCTTGTGCACTTCGGTGAACCTGTCCGGCTTGATATATACCAGGCAATGCGTTCCTTGCGACGGTTTGCTTTTTAATCGCTTGGAAATTCTTTCGATGAATTGTGCACGGTGAAACAACAAGGTTGTCGGGTCGCGTTTTAAGGCGTCGTGAACCAGCTTGGTTGGCTCTTCTGCCACCTTGAGCTGTGGTGCTATGCGAATCTGAACGCAAGGTCCGTCGTCCAGATCGAACCGTCGAAATTCCAGATGCACCTCGTTACTGTCACCGACGTCAACTCGCGACTTGACGATCAGCTTTTCATTCTTTGCCCATTTGCCTTCAATGGTTGCGATCAAGGCGCCTTTTAGCGCGGCCTGACTCTCCGCCTCGAAAGTATCCATGACCGGAATACCGACGAGCTCGTCCCTGTCTTTGGCTTTGAATTTCTTCATCCAGGCATCGTTGACGTCCATAAAGATGCCTTCCTGAATCAGAGCGATCGAGCTGCTCGATGATTCCATATGATCTTTTAGCTGACGTTTGTATGCCGTTGCTGATTGCAATGTCGAGTTCAGAGCGCGTTCGACTCGGAGTGCCCGAAGTTCGCGTGTGACCACAGACTGCAAGCGTTTCTTTAATGAGATCGAGACCAGATCGCAGGCGCCTGCCTGCATAGCATCCTGAATGCTGGATTCATCTGCGGTTTCCTGCATTGCGATGAGAGGAACTTCGGGGTTGTAACAGTCCTTCTGCTTAATGACCTGGCGGATGGAGTCTTTGTAGCGGTCGCAATTCAGAATTAATAGTTCAACGTTCTCGGCGGCCAGAGTATTGGCAAGCTTGTCGGGATTGGAAATCCAATGGCAGCGCGCCGCATGACCCGCGTCGCGCAAGGTGCCGTTAATGATTTCGACATCGTCCTGATTATCCGTCAGAACGGCAATGGAGATGCTTTGGTGCCCGTTCAAATCCTTGATCCTGGCAACGCGGTCTTCCGCTGATTTCCGTATTTTGTAAACCGTGCAAGCAGTCTAAGCACTGTGCGAGCCGGCGTCGCCGTCGGGACCTCAAAACCGTGACCTGCATCAAATTTTAGTCTCATTTGGCCGCTATCAGGGCCGAAAATACGTCTGGTTTAGCCGCCAGAGTCTAGTATGATTGCGCCTCGCCGCCATCCGGCGGAACCCAGAACAGAGCGAAAATTATGGCCAGTTACAACACCAGCGAATTCAAATCGGGACTGCGTATTATCCTCGACGGCAATCCTTTCCTGATCGTTGAGAATGAATTCGTAAAACCGGGCAAGGGTCAGGCATTCAACCGAGTGCGTATTAAGAACCTTAAGACCGGCAAGACGATCGACAAGACCTTCAAGTCCGGAGACACTGTCGAAGCAGCGGACGTGAGAGACACCGATATGCAATACCTGTATGCGGACGGTGAGTTCTGGCATTTCATGTTGCCCGATACGTTTGAGCAATATGCGGCGGACCAATCCGCTATGGGCGATGCCGTAGACTGGATCTCGGACGGTGATGTTTGCATGGTTACGTTGTGGAACGATTCACCCTTGCTTGTCGCGCCGCCAAACTTTGTCGAGCTCGAGATTGTTGAAACGGATCCAGGGCTAAAGGGCGATACTTCGGGCGGTGGCGTCAAACCGGCGACTCTGTCTACCGGCGCTGTGGTGCGAGTACCTTTGTTCGTTGATCAAAATGAAGTCATTCGCGTTGATACACGATCGAGAGAATACGTTTCTCGCGTCAAATAAACTGTTTGCGTTGACTTTGCAATTCACAAAACGTCGCGCACAAACGTTCAATACCCTGTTGGTCGATCTCGCTAAAACGATCGGCAATCGGGCTGTCTATATCGAGCACTCCGATCAGTTTGCCGTTGGTAATAAGCGGCACAACAATCTCGGATCGTGATTCAGCATCGCAGACTATGTGACCTTCGAATTCGTGTACGTCCGCAATGCGTTGAGTGCTGCGACTTGCGGCGGCCGTTCCACAAACGCCGGCGCCGAGCGGAATATGTACACATGCCGGTTTACCCTGGAAGGGCCCGAGCACAAGTTCCTCGCCGCGCAGCACATAGATGCCCAGCCAGTTGACACTTTCCATGTCGTTCTTCAGCAGCGCGACAAAGTTGCTGGCGCTGGCGAGCGCATCGGATTCACCGTCGAGCAAAGCTCGCAGTTGTGAATCAAGCATGGCGTAGTCGGGATTAGTCATTTCGGTCCTCAAACAGGAAAGGGATAACATCGCGAATATCATCGGTTTTGTCATGCACCATTTGCAGGCGCTCAAGTCCCATAGCGACACCTGCGGACGGCGGTAAGCCGCTCTGCAATGCGGCGATCAGGTTTTTGTCGTGCGGCCGAACGCGCTGACCCCGCTGCGCCCGTGTGGCAAGGTCATCTGTCATGCGCGCCGATTGGACAGTGGCATCGGTCAGCTCCACATAGCCATTGGCGATTTCCAGCGGCCCGATGAATACCTCAAAGCGATCGGCGACGCTCGCATCGGTCGGGCAGATCCGCGCAAGCGCGGACTGTGAAGCAGGGTAATGACGAATGACTGTCGGTCGATCTCGCGAAAATTGTGGCGCTATTCGCGTGCTTAACAGGAGGTCGAGCCAGCCATCTCGTTCATTCCCTAGAGCCGCACGCAGGTCGCTGTCGGCATTGGCAGCATCGGCAAGCTCTTCGATGGTTGCCGTCATGGGGTCAAGTTCCAGTGCACGAGTAAATACTTCGCGATAGTCGCTAACGACCGCCTTGGTTGCAATTGCCGGGTCGTGCAGCGCTACGGCGATTGTCTGCAAAGCATCTTTGATAATAGCGTCGAGTTGAAAATCCAGCCGATACCACTCGACCATCGTAAATTCTGGTTGGTGCCGGCGGCCGGCTTCGCCATCGCGATACACACGGCAGATGGAGTAGATGTCCGGATAGCCGGATGCCAAAAGCCGTTTCATGCAGAACTCGGGTGAGGTATGCAGGAATAGCGGCGCACGAGTGAGTTCGCTGCGGACTTCCAGGCTTTCGATCTGAACATCACTCGCCGCGGCAGGACTCAACGCGGGTGTGGCAACTTCCAGTACGGCGCTGTGCTCGAAATGCTCGCGCAGGCGCCGCAGCATGGCTGCTCGACGTCGTGCGGATTCGGGTCCTGAAGTCGGCCGCCAGCTGGTCACGGCTGTGATTTGCTATGACCGATAGCCTCGCCAACACGAACGGTTGCGCCCGTGCGCAAAGTGTCATCCCACGCGTAGACGCCAGGGGGTGACAACAGGATGACCGTCGAACCCATGTTGAACCAGCCGAGCAGATCACCCTTCTTTACAGTAGTCGGGTAACGCGTGAGGTCGAGCGCATCGACGACGCCGCGTTTGCGTGGGCGCAGTTCGCCGCACCACGGAGTAGAAATGCTGCCCACGTTGAGCGCACCAACAAAAATCAGACACGCCGGACCGCGCGAGGTTTGGAAGTGCATGACAAGTCGTTCGTTACGCCGGAACAGGCCGGGCACGCGTGCAACCGTGGCATCGTTAACGCTAAAAAGATCGCCAGGCACATATCGAGCGGCAACCAGTTCGCCATCCAACGGTGCATGTACGCGGTGGTAATTGTAAGGAGCGAGATAGATAGTCGCGAAATTGCCATCGATGTAGGCATTGCCTTGCTCAGTGTCCGTCGCCAATAAATCCGTCAGCGAGTACTCGATTCCCTTTGCCTGGATAATGCTGTCATGTCGAATGGCAGAGGCAATGCTGACGGTTCCATCGACAGGCGACACGACGCTGTGTTTATCAACATCTATCGGCCGCGCATCCGCCTGAAGCTCGCGTACGAAGAAGTCGTTAAAAGTAGCAAAATCGTCGGGCACCGTCAGTGCCACCTCATCAACCGCGACGTTATACAAGCCAACAAATCGCGTGATCAGAAAATTCTTGATCGAAACCTGGCGAATTCGAGCTATGTGCCAGATCAGCGTTGTCAGCAGGTGTTGTGGCAACAGGTACTGCAATCCGACAAACAAGGCAGCCAGCATCAGTTGTTCCTCTGTTTAATTGACGCTTGCACGCTAAGTAGCAATGTTTCGTCGTTGTAGAAGTTTAATGAGACACTCTTTGCTGCCCCAATCGGACGCATCAGCATCAGGTGTTTGCCGCCCGGCTGTAACGAGACTCCTGATTTTGCCGCAATCGATAATTCCGCAACGCGTTGCATGCTGGCTATGCCGTCTCGCAGTAAGGATTCGTGTATCTCAACAGCCTCAAACTGCGGGCTCGTAACGCGGGTGACTCGGACCGGGTCGCTGGACAGATTGCTGAGTGTCAGGTAGCCCGCACTCATCGCGTGACCGGGGAGCGGCTCATTGATGACGATGTCGCTCGCAACCAGCGAGGGGCCGGAAGCGTTGTTGCAGGCTGAAAGCAGAATGAGCGTCATGCAAAGTAGCCATAAGCGCAAATATTGCATCAGTGTCCGCCCATCAGTATTGGCATGTCATGTACGAAGTTTGCTGCCTCGTGCGGGGCGCTGAACAACGCAGAGAACTCGCCGTCGGGATTCACAATCAGAACGGCTGCAGTATGGTTGACGTTGTAGTTGTCGTCGTCCGTTGGGATCTTCTCGAAATATATTCCCAGCGCCGTCGTGAGCTTTGCAAGTTCGTCGGGATCCCCGCGGACGCCAAGATTCCCTGCACCAAAGTAGTCCACGTACCGCCCCATGAGCGCTTGCGTGTCGCGCTCCGGATCGACACTGACCAGCACGATGCGTGGCACAGACTCCACTTCGGCGTTCTCAAGTTCGCGTTTCGCATTCGCCAGAATTTGTAGCGTCGTAGGGCAAACATCGGGGCAGTGGGTAAAGCCAAAGAAGAGCATGTCCCACTGGCCACGAAAGGAGTCCGCAGTGACTGTGTTGCCGTGTTGGTCGTATAGCGTGAAATCGGGCAATGCCTGCGGGCTTGGTACGGCAAACGCGGATCGCAACTCAGCGGGTTTGCTTAGCGTCGCGGCGACGAATATGCCAGCCGCTAGCGCGCTACCGAGCACAATGGCGATGAAGATATTTTTGAAACTCATAGTATTCGTTATCTGGTCGTAATCGATGAGGAAGCGGCAATTCTACAGGCAGTTGGTGCGGCAGCGTGATAGATTCGCCGTCGCCTATGAATGTTGAGCAACTTATACAGACTATCGCAGAGCGCTTTGATGGCGCTTCGCTGTGGTATGGCCACGGCACAGACAATCCCTTCGACGAAGCGGCCTGGCTGGTATTTGCCGGCCTGGAGCTTTCGCATGACGCGGCACCTGGCGTTTACGCCAATACTGTCGACGACGCAGCAGCTGCTGAAATCCTGCAACTGGCACAGCGACGCATCGAGGAGCGGGTGCCACTCGCCTATCTCATCAGGCAGGCCTTCTTCGCCGGGCATGAATTCTATGTCGATGAGCGCGTACTCGTGCCGCGGAGTCCAATTGCCGAATTGATCAATGCGCGTTTTTCGCCCTGGCTCGATGCCGACTCGGTCGAGGCGGCCGTGGACCTGGGAACGGGCAGTGGCTGTATCGCAATTGCGATCGCGCATGCATTTCCGCATGCGAGCGTCGACGCTGTCGATATTTCTCAGGATGCGTTACAGGTGGCCGTTATTAATATAGAGCGCCATGGTCTGCAACATCGCGTTACGCCGGTGCAGTCAGATTTCTTCGCCGCGTTGGGTGGCAAGAAGTACGACCTGATCGTGAGTAACCCCCCGTATGTTGACCAGCCGGACCTCGAGTCGATGCCTGGCGAGTATCATCACGAGCCCAAACTGGGCTTGGCAGCGGGCGATGACGGACTGGAATCGGTGCACAAGATTTTGCAAGATGCCTCGCGATTCCTTACAGACAGTGGAATACTCGTCTGTGAGGTAGGGAACAGTCAGGCCGCACTCGAAAAAGCGTACCCCGAGGTGGCGTTTGTCTGGCTCGAATTTTCCGAGGGTGGGGCCGGCGTGTTTTTGCTGACCAAAGACGACTTACAAGGGTATTAGCGGTGTCTGGTAATACATTTGGGCTGATTTTTACGGTTACAACTTTCGGCGAAAGCCATGGGCCGGCGCTGGGCTGTGTTGTTGACGGCTGCCCACCCGGAATGGAATTGTCGGAAGCGGACATTCAGGGCGACCTGGATCGCCGCCGCCCTGGCCGCAATCGCCATACAACACAGCGTAACGAGCCGGACCAGGTGAAGATTCTGTCGGGTGTTTTCGAAGGCAGGACAACCGGGACACCGATAGGCCTCCTGATCGAAAATACCGACCAGCGGTCGAAAGACTACGGTGATATCAAAGACAAGTTCAGGCCTGGGCACGCGGATTACACGTATCAACAGAAATACGGAATCCGGGATTATCGCGGTGGCGGCCGATCGTCAGCGCGCGAAACCGCCATGCGCGTCGCAGCGGGCGCTATCGCGAAAAAGTACCTGAAAGAGCGTCTCGGTGTTGAAGTTCGCGGCTACCTGTCGCAGCTCGGCCCGATCAAGCTCGAGGCCAGAGATTTCGAGGGCATTGATGACAATGCCTTCTTTTGTGCCGATCCCGCCCGCATCGATGAACTCGACACCTTCATGGACGAACTCAGGGCCGAGGGCGATTCAATCGGTGCCAAGATCAGTGTCCTGGCCACAAATGTACCGCCGGGACTTGGCGAACCGGTCTTCGATAAACTCGAGGCTGATATCGCCCATGCATTGATGAGTATCAATGCGGTGAAAGGCGTCGAGTTGGGCGCAGGTTTTGCGGCCGTTAGCCAGCGAGGCAGCGAGCACCGCGATGAAATGTCGGCGAGTGGCTTCAGCAAGAACGATGCCGGTGGCACGCTCGGCGGAATTTCATCCGGACAGGACCTACTCGCAAGCCTTGCGTTGAAACCGACATCGAGTATTTCAAAGCCGGGCAAAACCATTGATCGCTCGGGCAAGGATACCGAGATCGTCACCACCGGACGGCACGACCCCTGCGTTGGATTGCGTGCGACACCGATAGCCGAGGCGATGGTTGCCCTGGTTATCATCGATCACTACCTGCGCAATCGCGCACAAAATGCCGATGTAAAATCGGCTACACCGGAGATTTAAGTTGGCAGACCGTTTTGATGTTGCTGTCGTAGGAGCGACTGGTGCTGTAGGCGAGGCGTTGCTCGATATCCTCAGCACGCGAAAATTCCCCTATGGAAAAGTGTATGCACTGGCGAGCGACCGCTCGGCGGGCAATCAGGTGTCGTTTGCGAACGGACACCTGCAGGTACAGGACCTCGCTGATTTCGATTTTTCGAAAGTGCAGATTGGCCTGTTTTCCGCAGGGGGTTCGGTTTCCGAGGAGTATGCGCCAAAGGCAGCGGCCGCCGGCTGCGTGGTGGTCGACAATACTTCGCATTTTCGTTATGACGACGATATTCCGCTGGTGGTGCCTGAGGTTAATCCGGAAGCCATTGCCGAATACAAGAATCGCGGCATAATCGCGAACCCGAATTGCTCAACGATACAAATGGTCGTGGCCCTCAAGCCGATCTACGACGCGGTCGGCATTACGCGCATCAACGTGTGTACTTACCAGGCAGTTTCCGGCGCAGGTCGCCGCGCTGTGGAAGAGCTGGTGCGGCAGACCAGTGCATTGCTTAACGGACGCCCGCTCGAGCTCAAAGATGGCGTCAAACAGATCGCGTTCAATGCAATTCCGCACATCGACGTGTTTCAGGACAACCGCTACACCAAAGAAGAAATGAAGATGGTGTGGGAAACGCGAAAGATTCTTGATGATGCCGAAATACTGGTCAATCCGACTGCGGTGCGGATTCCGGCGTTTTTTGGTCACTCAGAAGCTGTCCATATTGAGACACGCGACAAGATTTCTGCGGCCGAAGCGTGCAAATTATTGTCAAAATCGCCCGGCGTCGAAGTACTGGACGGAGTGCAACCGGGAATGTATCCGACGGCGGTCACAGAGAGCTCCGGTCGGGATCCGGTTTTTGTTGGTCGGATCCGGGAGGACATCTCTCACCCACGCGGATTAAACCTCTGGGTGGTGGCTGATAACATACGTAAGGGCGCGGCGCTAAATAGTGTCCAAATTGCTGAAATATTGGCAAAAAAGTATCTATAAGCTATAGTCCAGTGGCAGTGAACGGCCCCAGACTGGATGTCGAATACGGGGCTTTTTGGGGTTTGGAGAAATACATTATGTCGCGACGCTTCACTCATCTCTTTCTATGGATGGTTTGCCTGCTGTGGAGCGAGGTTTGGGCTATCGGGCTCGGCGACATCAAACTGGACTCGGTGCTGAATGAACCATTGCGTGCGGAAATCGTGTTGTTGTCCGCCAGCCCCGAGGAACTCAACGACCTCAAAGTGGCACTGGCTTCCGCCGAGACCTTTACTCGTTACGGAATTGATCGTCCTTTCTACTTACAGGGCATTGAATTTAATGTAGTGAACGGCGGCGCTGGCGGCAGTGTCGTGCAGATCCGGTCGCGATCACCCATTACAGAACCCTTCCTGACCTTCCTTGTTGAAGCAACCTGGTCCAGCGGTCGTTTATTGCGTGAATACACTGTGTTGCTGGATCCGCCGACCTATGCCGCGCCAACCACGCAACCAGCGCCGGCGATCGCAGCCCCCACACGCAGCACGCCCAGCGATGGTGGCACTATCGAGCGTCAGCCCAGCCAGCCCAGTCAACCCAGCCAGGCTTCGGCGCCGCAACAAGCTCGAACCACACCGCTGCCGTCGCAGCCCGCTCGCAGCAGTAATGCCGGCGAAACGGAATCGAATTACGAATCGGCCCCGCGCTCCGAGCCGCAGGTACCTGCCGACGACGCGCAATACGGCACGACCAGCGGCGGTGATGTCGAGGTACGAAAGGGTGACACCTTGTGGGGACTTGCGTCGCGATTGCGTCCCGACACACGGCTGACCATGAGTCAGACCATGCTCGCCATTTTCGAAGCGAATCGAGAGGCATTTGGCGGCAATATCAACGTGTTACGTGCGGGTGCGAGCCTGCGAATTCCCAGTGCAGACGAAGTTTTCCGGATCGACCGCGGTACCGCAATCGGTGAGGTACAGCGTCAGCACAGCGCCTGGGGTGGTGCTGCCGGCTACACAGCCCCCGAAGCGCCGAGCACTCGTCCCAGCCTGACGCTGGTTCCGCCGGATGACGAAGACGCTAGCGGTGATTACGCGGACGACGCGTCCAGCTTCGAGCCTTTATCGCGCGAGCAGGAAGTTCAAAACCGCATCGCCGAACTTGAAGCGGCCGATGTCCCGAATCGGCAATCTCTGATTGAGGTTCGAGATAACGAGCTCGCTGCCCTGCGGCAGGAACTCGCGAACATCCGGGGTGAGGTTTACGAACCGCCGGTAGTTGAGCAGCCGGATAGCGTGTTTGTCGATGAGGTGGTCGGTGACGATACGGTGGTCGACGATGTCATCTCAGGTGACGGTGAAGACCTTATAGCTGATGACGTTGATGACACTGCTGATACAACGGTGGATACGACGACCACCGTGCCAACGAATATAGTGACGACATCCTCGTCTAGCGACAAAGGATTTGTAGATAAGGCAATCGATTTTCTGGCGGCATGGGGCATCATAATTGGCGCCCTGATTCTGGTCGCCGGTGGCTTGATCTGGTTCATGAAGCGCGGTCGCGATGCCGACGACGGCGATGACCTCGAGCGCCCCTGGGACAGGCTGGACTCTGACGAGCCGGCGGTCGGTGCGATTTCGGCCACTTCGACCATGCAGGCGCCGAGCCCGGAAGAGGCGTTTGTAGTTGTTGAGCAGGACTCGGGTGTACATCCCATCCTCGAAGACACAATCGAAGCGCCGGCGTCCAGTTTCAGCGAATCGTCAGGCGCATTCGGGTCGCTTGAAGATACCTTCAGCAGCGAAACGGCGGTCAATCTTGACCAGACCGACCCGATTGCTGAAGCGGATTTTCATATGGCCTACGGCTTGTACGACCAGGCTGCGGATCTGATCAGTGGTGCCCTGGAAACGGATCCCGGCGACAAATCGCTGATGTCCAAAATGTGCGAAATCTATTTCGTATGGGGTAACCGGGATGCATTCGTAGACTCTGCGGCGCGCCTCAAATCGGCCATTGGTGACTCGGACAGCGCCGATTGGGACAAGATTGTCATTATGGGACAGCAGATTGCTGCGGATGACGAGATGTTCGCGGGCGCTGAAGTCGTTGGGGCAACCAAAGCGGTTGACCTCTCATTTGATGAGGCCGGCGACGACGCCGGTGCGCTTGATATGGACTTCGGCGCCGATGCGACGGGCGAGTCGGAGGTTATCGATCTCGGCTCAGACGATGATTCGGAAGACGGCGTCGACTTCGATTTCGACGAGTCGAACGAGCAAAGCGACATAGATTTCGACGTCACCGCGGAAACGCCCACTCTGGAATCGTCAATGACCGAAGCGACTGCGGAAATGCCGTCGCCGA
The DNA here is from genome assembly GCA_942490655.1 of uncultured Gammaproteobacteria bacterium. Lineage (GTDB taxonomy): Bacteria > Pseudomonadota > Gammaproteobacteria > Steroidobacterales > Woeseiaceae > UBA1847. The sequence continues at coordinate 64,809 of CALNXZ010000003.1, forward strand.
CGATATCGACGCCGACTATAGAAGAACAATTTGCCGGATTTGGGGACAGTACGTCTGAACTGCCTTCACTGGACGACTCGCTATTCGATGCGCTCTCGGACAGCGGACACGATGGCGACGAGACTTCTGAGATCAATCTGGATGACCTTGATCTGGATATCACCGGCCAGAATGAAGAACTGTCAGATGATACCGGCATTAACGAGGCGCTCGCTGATCTTGCGGATGTGACTGGCCGTAACCCTCAGATTGATCCGGATGCCACAGGTGTTCAACGCGGTCTGGACCCCGATTCCACGGGCTACCTCGAAGGACTGGACCTGAGCGACCTGGAAGACTCGGGGATGCGACTCGCTGCTGATGAAACCGGCCAAAACCCGATGGTGAACGCCGAGCACGAGATCGATCCGGACGAACTGAATGTCGATGAAGATCTGCTGGACGCTACCGGGCACACGCAGGTGCTCAGCGGCGATATGGCTGTCGACACCGCGACAGGCTTACTCAATGAACTGGACGACCTTGATGCCACAATGCTGGCACCGGATTCTGATGATGCCGAAACCCTGTTGGCGCCGCTGGATGATGACGACAATTTCGATTTTGCAAAGACAGAAGCGCTGCCGCCGGAAGCCTTCTCGGGCGATTTGGATCTCGACTCGACCGCGGAAGCACCGGCACTTGCGAGAACGGATGTTGACCTGGATCTTGACGATCTGACGGCGGCATTGCAGGTAAGCGAAATCGGCGACACGGTCGAGCAACGCCGTGACGACGCAACCGTGGAACAGCCGCGTCCGAAATTGCGCGACGAAACGGCGGAAGTGCCAACCATGTCATTGGGCCCCGACGACATGAGCAGCGATTTACACGAAGCACGTACCATGACCGAAGTGGGCACCAAGCTGGATCTGGCGCGCGCTTACGTCGATATGGGCGACCCGGCAGGTGCGCGCAGTATTCTCGAAGAAGTTCTGGACGAGGGCGACAACGCGCAGAAGCAACAGGCTCAGCGGCTGCTGGATTCTCTTCCCAGCTAATTCAAGATGCGCATTGCGCTAGGCATCGAGTACGACGGCACCGCGTACAATGGCTGGCAACGCCAGAACAGTGGTCTCGGCGTGCAACAACGCGTCGAAGAAGCACTCAGCCGTGTCGCCGATCATGCGGTCGAAGTCACCTGCGCCGGGCGCACCGATACCGGCGTCCATGCTACCGGCCAGGTCGTTCATTTCGATACACCCAGTGTGCGTGACAATCGTGGCTGGCTGCTTGGCGCCAACAGCAATTTGCCGGACGATGTCAGCGTCATGTGGGCTCGCCATGTTGACGATGACTTTCACGCACGATTCTCGGCGACTGCCAGAAACTACCGCTACCGCATACTCAATCGCCTGGAGCGATCAGCTTTGCATCGGCACCGAGCCTGGTGGGTGTATCAGCCCCTGGACGCCGCGCGCATGCACGAGGCCGCCCAATTGTTGCTGGGCGAACACGATTTTTCGGCATTTCGAGCGGCGGGCTGTCGCGCAAATACGGCACAACGTGAGGTCACGAAATCCATCGTTGAGCGTCATGGAGATTGGATCACGCTGGAGATATCGGCCAATGCTTTCCTGCAACACATGGTCCGCAACATAACCGGCGCGCTGGTCGCGGTGGGTGAGGGCGAGCGACCTGTACGTTGGATAGCCGACATACTCGAGAGCAGGGACCGAAAAAAAGGCGGGATTGCTGCGCCGCCGCATGGGCTGACACTGGTGTCAGTTGACTATCCCGAAGCAGCTGACATACCGCAGCCCTAGCTGTCCCCAGGCTATACGGATATCATGGCATCATGAGCTGGTTCGAAAAATTGATGCCGTCGCGCATCAGCACCGAAAACCGAACAAAGTCCGTGCCGGAAGGCGTGTGGATTAAGTGCGCGCGTTGTGACGCGCAGCTGTATCGCAACGAACTGGAGCGCAATCTTCAGGTGTGTCCGAAATGCGATCACCACATGCGTATCGGCGCGCGCAAGCGCCTCGAGTATTTTCTGGATCGCGATTCGCAGACGGAATTGTCGGCCAATCTTGAGCCGGAAGATCCGCTAAAGTTCAAAGACAGCAAGCGTTACCGGGACCGCATCGTTGCTGCGCAGAAGAGCACCGGTGAGAAAGACGCGCTCGTGAGTGTCACGGGTACTTTGCACGGCAGGCCTGTTGTTGTCTGCGCTTTCGAATTCTCCTTCATGGGTGGCTCCATGGGCTCGGTCGTCGGCGAACGATTCGCTCGCGCTGCGAATCACGCGGCCGAAAATAAAATGCCCTTGATTTCGTTTTCTGCCAGCGGCGGCGCACGTATGCAGGAGGCGTTGTTCTCATTGCTGCAGATGGCGAAGACGTCTGCAGCATTGGCCTTGCTCGGCGGCAAGAAAGTCCCTTACGTTTCAGTACTCACTGACCCGACCACAGGTGGCGTTTCGGCAAGTCTCGCGATGCTGGGTGATGTCAATATTGCGGAGCCTAACGCGCTGATCGGATTCGCAGGCCCGCGGGTCATCGAACAGACTGTCAGAGAACGACTGCCCGAAGGGTTCCAGCGCAGCGAGTTTCTATTGGATCACGGCGCGATCGACATGATCATTGATCGTCGTCAATTGCGCGACGAAATCGGCGAATTGCTTGCCAAGTTCGACGGTCGCCCGAGCCCTCTGCCAGCGCAGTAGCCTCAATCATGCTTCCTTCCGGTGCGCCTTTGTCCCAGTGGCTGGCATGGCTCGAGACACTGTCGCCGAGTGAAATCAACCTGGGCCTCGATCGTGTACTGGATGTACTGAGCCGGCTCAATCTGCCGCGCCCCGATAAGGTCCTGATCATTGCCGGAACCAACGGCAAAGGATCCAGCGTTGCTATGGCAGATGCGCTCTTGCGTTCGAGCGGTAAACGCACGGGAGCTTACACTTCACCGCATATCATCAAGTACAACGAGCGTATTGTCGTCAACGGCGTTGCGGCGAGTGATGCCGAGATCATTGCGTCCTTCAAGCGGGTTGAAGCAGCACGTGGCGATGTCGAACTAACGTACTTCGAATTTGGCACGCTCGCTGCGGTGGATATTTTTGCCGCCGCGGAACTTGATGTATGGATACTGGAGGTAGGCATGGGAGGCCGGCTGGATGCGACCAATGCCATCGAGCCCGACGCCTGTCTGATTACCAATGTCTCACTGGACCACTGTGATTGGCTGGGGCACGACGTTGAGACCATTGCGGTCGAGAAAGCCGGCGTCATGCGCGCGGGCATTCCGGCTGTGTTTGCTGGCCACAAAGCCCCGCAAGCGATATCCCGGATTGCCAGCGAGATTGGCGCGGAGCTCCTGCTCGCCGGGCAGCATTTTGAGGTCTTCGGTATCGGTAGCAGTGAGTGGACCTGGCGCGGGCCGAACAGAGAGCTTCGCGCGTTACGAAAACCTGGCCTGCTCGGCGACTTCCAGGTACACAACGCGGCGGCTGTATTGGCGCTGCTGGACACCGCGGGTCTGGGGGATGGTCTGGATTCGGAACGGGTGAACCGGGTTCTGCCCGGATTGTCCGTACCCGGGCGCCTGCAGAAGCTGTCCGTCGATGGCAAAACGTGGTTATTCGATGTCGCTCACAACCCGGCAGCGGCGGGCGTGCTGGCGGCTACCTTGCAGACCATGGAGTCGCCGGCGGAGTTGATCGCGATCGCAGGAATCCTGAAGGACAAGGATGTCGCCGGCGTGATCGAACCATTGACGCAATGGGTTGACCGCTGGATTGCGATTACCGCCGACAGTCCCCGCGCGCTGCCAGCGGATGAGCTCGGACGGCAGATTGCCACTTTGAGCGGCAAAGCCTGCCTCGTGGCCGAAACGCCCGGCGCAGCGATCGAATTTGCCCGGCGCTTTGCCGCAGAAAATGACAGAATACTGGTTACCGGGTCGTTCTTTACTGTGGGCCCGGTAATCAAGCAACTGACAGCGGATTCCTAACCTAAACCATGATGGAAAGAGCATTGAAAGAACGCATTATTGGCGCCTGTGTACTGGTCGTTTTCGTAGTATTGGTCGTCCCCATTTTCCTGGATGGCCCGTCTGAGAGTAGCGAAACCGTGTCAGAGCGAGTGTTACTGCCTGGTCAGGAAGGGCAGGACATCAAGACCGTAGTTCTGGAGCGGGAACGATCGGAGCCAGTGCCGGTTGCCAGCAATGCCGCTACTAATGACAGCCCTAAAGCCGCGGTTATTAAGGAGCCAGAGACGAGCGCGCCGGAGACTGTGAAAATTCAGCCGGAGCCGGCTCCCGTCCGTGTTGAACAGGAGCAGGCGCAAGCCGAGGTTACGGCTGCCCCGCCAGAGGTCAAAACCACGCCGCCACCCAGCGCCTCGAGCACGGGGATGTGGGCCGTGCAGCTGGGCAGTTTTTCGAACAAGGAGAATGCCGAAAAACTCGCTGCAGACCTGAGAAAGCAGGGCTACGCTGCGTTCCTGAGTCAATTGAAAACCGACACCGGTGCTTTGCATCGCGTACGGATTGGCCCGCAAAAGGACCGTGAAAGCGCGGAAGCGATGGCAGCGCGATTACTGAAAGTAGGTCATAAGGGACAAGTGGTACCGCATCCCTGATGATCTGCTAGAATCCGGTTCCATTCTTGTCCCTGGCGAACTGAGACGACAGCCGGATGCCGATAATCGACATCATTATTGCCACAGCGCTGGTGGCGTCCATCGTGATGGGATTCGTGCGGGGCTTCATCAAAGAGGCTTTCTCGATCGCGACGCTCATCGTCGCCATCTGGGGCGCATTGTATTTTGGTCCTGTCGCCGGCGGAGTGTCCGAAAAGTGGTTGAGCTCAGTGGAACTGCAGACATGGTTTGGCCGTGTGCTGGTTTTCACACTGATCCTGTCTGTCGGCGGACTACTGGGATGGGGCCTTTCAAAGCTTGTGCGCCTGTCAGTGCTCAGTGGTCTTGACCGCTTTCTGGGTTCGGTTTTCGGTATCGTTCGGGGTGTACTGCTGGTCGCGGTGTTTGTCATCGCCGGACAGTTTTCCGGATTTAGTAATGATGGATGGTGGCAGAAGTCTCGGTTGCTGCCGCATTTCGAAGTGGTTGCGGACTGGATCAAGGTCTTTGCGCCTAAGGGCTATGAACTGATAATCCCGGACGAAGTTGCGGACGAGTTGCCCGTCGACCTTCCGATAGGACTGTAGAGAGAAACTATGTGCGGTGTGGTAGGAATTGTTAGCGCTGAACCTGTTAATCAGGCTTTGTACGATGCCCTGACTGTGCTGCAGCATCGCGGACAGGACGCGGCCGGCATCGTTACCTGGAGCGACGAGCTCGGACTAAAACAGCGCAAAGGCAACGGTCTCGTCAGAGACGTGTTTCACAGCCGCCACATGATGAGCCTGGCAGGCCAGGTCGGTATCGGCCACGTCCGCTACCCGACGGCCGGAGGATCGCGATCGTCAGAGGCGCAGCCCTTCTATGTGAATTCGCCTTATGGAATTTGCCTTGCCCACAACGGCAACCTGACCAACTATGCCGAACTCGCGGCGCTCCTGATCGGTGAAGATCGCCGCCATTTGAGTACGAACTCGGATTCCGAGGTATTGCTGAATGTCTTCGCGCATGAACTGCAGGTGCGAGTGAAAGGCCAGCTGACAACAGCAAATGTCTTCGATGCAATTGATGCACTGCATGCCCGCTGTAAAGGCGGATATGCTGTCGTTGCGTTGATCGTCGGTTTCGGCGTGGTTGCGTTCCGGGATCCACACGGTATTCGTCCACTGGTACTGGGCGAGAAGCAAGGCCTTGGTCGCAAGAATTACATGGTTGCCTCCGAAAGCGTTGCGCTCGATATTCTGCAGTACTCGCGAGTGCGCGACCTTAACCCGGGCGAATGCGTCATCATCGAAAATAGCGGTGCGATTCATTGCCACGAGTATCCGCAGCGGGCAGAGCACACGCCGTGCATATTTGAGTACGTGTACTTCGCGCGGCCGGATTCGATATTGGACAATCTGTCAGTCTACAAAGCGCGCTTGCGCATGGGTGAAGAACTCGCTGGAAAAATTGTTCGCGAATTTCCTGACCATGACATCGATGTTGTTATCCCGATCCCCGATACCAGTAGAACCTCTGCTTTGCAGGTTGCGTATCACCTGGGCGTGAAGTATCGCGAAGGATTTATCAAGAACCGCTATATCGGTCGCACCTTCATCATGCCCGGTCAGGAGGAGCGCAAAAAATCAGTGCGTCGCAAGCTCAACGCAATTGACCTCGAATTTCGTAACAAGAATGTGCTGCTCGTCGACGACTCAATAGTGCGAGGCACGACTTCCAAACAGATCATCAAGCTGGCCCGAGAAGCGGGTGCGAGGAAGGTATACTTCGCGTCGGCCGCGCCACCTGTTCGCTATCCGAACGTTTACGGCATTGACATGCCGGCCGCCAGCGAGCTGGTCGCCAATGGCCACACCATAGACGAGATTCAGGAAATTATCGGCGCTGATCGCCTGATCTATCAGGATCTGCACGGCCTGATTCGATCCGTCCGCCACGACAACTCGGATATCACACAATTTGATACTTCCTGTTTCTCGGGAGAATATGTGACCGGAGATGTCACCGATGGCTATTTGCTGGACCTCGAAGAACGTCGCAATGATGCCGCCAAACAAAAGCGTGAGACTCCGCACGAGCAGGAGTCCAACGTCGTCGCTTTTTAAACGCTGCTGTTGGGGCGACTCGTTATGAGCATCCGCTTCATGATAATTGACGAGCAGGCAGATTTTCGCAGCTTGCTCATGCACCACGTTACTACCCACTGGCCCGATGCCATCATCTCCGCGTACGATCCGACCGCGGCAGGACACTTGCCCGATGAATTTGGTGGCGCCGGCAACGATGTCATTCTGCTGGGCAGCCAACATGGCGAGGACCGTGATGGTGTTGAGGTCCTGGCCAGGTTTGTGCAGCGCAAGAATTTCCCGCCTGTTATTTACTTCGGGACCGAGGATGATGAACAAGCGGCGGCGGATCTGCATCCGGACGCGCACTTCATGCGTGAACACATCAGCCACGATTCGCTGATCGTCAGTGTCAGCGATGTGCTGGCAGCCAATCAACGCATCGCATCGACGTCCTCCCTTTTTGTCGGCGACATGCGCACGGGTATCCACCCCTTGATAAAAGGTTATCGATTCCTGCGGCGGCTGGGTTCAACAGAACACTCGGGTGTGTATCTTGCAGAGCGTGAGTCGACGCACATGAAGGTCGTGTTGAAAGTGCTTCGTCAGACTCAGGAGCACGTCGACGGAGTTGGTGTGTTTGACCGATTCCTGCAGGAATACGAAACCATCGCCGATATGGATCATCCGAACATCGTGAAGATCTACGACCTCGGCGTTAGTGACACGCATGCGCATATCGCGATGGAGTATCTCGATGGTGGTGACCTCCGGCAGAAGATGGAGAACGATCTGAGTGAACGGGAGGCGGTTGATTATCTGCGCCAGATTTCGAGCGCCCTGGCGGCGGTGCATCAGAAACGCGTGCTGCACCGCGATCTGAAGCCAGGAAATATCATGTTGCGCAAAGACGGTTCAATTGCGCTGATCGACTTTGGTCTGGCGAAAGGCGCCAAGTTGGAAATGGCGATCACGGACAAAGGGGAAATTTTCGGTACCCCTTATTACATGAGTCCGGAGCAAGGGCACGGCAGCGATGTCGATGAGCGCAGCGACATCTACAGTTTGGGCATAATCTTTTTCGAGATGCTGACGGGTGATAAGCCGTTCAAAGCGGGTTCGGCGATGGGGATAATCTATAAACACGCTCGTGCGCCTGTGCCATTGCTGCCGCCAAGACTGTCGAAGTACCAGTCATTGATTAATATGATGTTGGCAAAACTGCCTCGCGACCGCCTGCAATCGGCAACGGAGGTCGAAGAGTGGCTGTAGCTGTGCATGTTCCGGAGAGCATAGTAACGTTTCTCGATACGGCGACTCCGGAGGCCTGGCTAGAGACGGCCAGTCAACGGCTACCGGAAATGTTGCTGGATCATGCGAACTGCGAACTGAAAGCGGCATCAACTGCGCTTGGCTTTCTGTATCGGTACCCGGATCGCAGCAAGCTGGCGCAACGGATGTCACGCCTGGCACGCGAAGAATTGCGACATTTCGAGCAAGTTCGCTCGATCATGGATGACATGAACATTCCATTTCAACGCCTCACGGCCTCACGTTATGCCGGTGGATTGCGCGACGCTGCGAGGCCGGATGAACCGCATAAGCTGTTGGACCTGTTGCTTATCGGTGCATTGATCGAGGCGCGTTCCTGCGAGCGATTCGCAAGAATCGCACCGCGACTCCCGGATAATTTGGCGAAATTCTACAACGGGTTGTTAGCGTCGGAAGCGCGACACTTTGAACACTACATAGCCTTTGCCAAATCCGAATGCGCAGCAGGCGAGCAGGAAATTGAGCAGCGACTGGATGAACTCAAAGTGCTGGAAGCCAGGTTGATTACAGAACCTGACACCGATTTTCGCTTCCATTCAGGACCGCCACCTTAATGGCGGGGCAGGGTCTCAAGCCTTGGGCCGTCGACATTCCAGCGCACCACACTGCCTTGCTCGTACCAGTCACCGAGCACGATTCGCGTGGCTTTGCGATCGCCCAGATCCACCGTGTGCACGGCGGGTCTGTGCGTGTGTCCGTGTAGCAGCGTGCTGACGCCGTACTCGCGGAGCAGTGCGATTACAGCGGCCTGATTGACATCCATGATCTCATCGCTCAGAGATTCGCCACGCGCTTTGCTTTCTTCCCGTGCCTGCACAGCAAAAGCAATGCGTTCCTGCAGCGATTTTGCCAGCATCATGGCCAACCATTCCGGGTTGCGTGTCATCGCACGTATCTGCTGGTATTGCACATCGTCGGTGCACAGGGCGTCGCCATGACTCAGAAGCACGGGCTCGCCATATAGATCAACCACAGTGGGATCATTGAGTATCGTAACGCCGGTCTCGGTGGCGAAGTCCTGGGCGATTGTGAAATCGCGATTGCCGTGCATGAAGTACACCGGCACACCGGTATCAGCCAATGCTCGCAACCCAAGCTTCATTGCGTGGTAGTAGGGATTGGGGTCGTCGTCACCCAGCCACGCGTCGAACAGATCGCCCAGTATGTAGAGTGATTCTGATTCACGCGCTTCGCCGCTGAGGAAACTCAGGAATTGCTCACCGATTTCAGGATGGTCCGCCGCGAGGTGCAGATCTGAAATGAACAGCGTTGTCATGCTAGTTATAGGTGACGCGCGACATTTTCTTGATCACGATGGGGATAACCGGCGCTGGAGCGCCGCTCGGGCCATTGGTCGCAGAGGGCGCATTCACAATCTTGTCGACGACGTCCATCCCTTCGAAGACAAAACCGAATACAGCGTAACCCCAGCGTCCTCGCACCGTATTCTTTTGTGGATCCAGATTTGGTGAGTTCGCGTCCTGACCGACGTTGTTGGCGACGTTGATAAAGAACTGTGAATTCGCAGAGTGTGGATCGCTGGTACGGGCCATCGCAATCGAACCGCGCAAATTACTCAGGCCGTTGCCGGATTCATTGGGGATTGTTTCGCCGCTTTCCTTGAGCTTGAAGCCTGGGGTGTAGCCCCCGCCCTGAGCCATGAAGCCCGGAATGATGCGATGAAAGACTGTACCGTCGTAGAATCCCGCGTCGACCAGTTCGAGAAAATGCGCAACAGTCAAAGGCGCTGCAGCGCCGTCGAGTTCGAGTTTGAAGTTACCTTCCGTCGTTTCGACCAGGACATGGGGATGGGCAGGTACCTTGTCCTCGGCACAGGCAAGCGTTGAGGACAGTGCGATCAGCAGCAGTAGCAGAGTCTTTTTCATCAGTTTTCCGGAACTTATGACAGAGTAGGAGTGGGGAATATACCTTGCCCAAACGCTTGATTGCCATTCCACGCAGCCGTATGATCGCACCCCGCGTAAAGTCTGGCTCCGGCGAGACTCGCGTGGCGGAAAATCCAATGTCGGGGCATGGCGCAGCCTGGTAGCGCATCTGCTTTGGGAGCAGAGGGTCGGGTGTTCGAATCACCCTGCCCCGACCATCCGATTTTCCTGCTTGGCAGAACGGCCGTTTTGACTGCGCCCGTAGCTCAATCGGATAGAGCACCGGATTTCTAATCCGGTTGTTGCAGGTTCGAGTCCTGCCGGGCGCGCCATATGGCGTATAGTTGGAAATTGAAAATACAGTGGTGGGCGTAGCTCAGTTGGTAGAGCCCCGGCTTGTGATGCCGGTCGTCGTGGGTTCGAGCCCCATCGTCCACCCCATTTTCTTCTAGTGGGCCTTTAGCTCAGTTGGTAGAGCAGGAGACTCTTAATCTCTTGGTCCGGGGTTCGAGCCCCCGAGGGCCCACCACTTTCCGCTACAAACAGCCTGTCAGGCCATTCACCCAGTTCGTCAGCAGGTTCACGCCGTCAGTGTCGACAATGGTCGATCCCAACGGTGGCATGCCAATACTCATTGTGTCGCGCTGGTTAACCCGTTCGACCAGCACTGAACTTGCCGCAGCGCCGGGTGCGATAATGCGCGCGTTCACGAGGCCAAGATCTCCTGCCTGCGGCGCAACATCGCACGCGCTTGTCGCCTGCAAACTCGTCGCATAACGCAGATCGATATCCACCGGCGTTCCACCACCGGGACGATGACAGTTGGCACAGTTTGTGTGCAGGTAAGCGCGCGCACGATCGTTGAGGTCAGCGCCCGTGTCCATGGGATCGGCAAGCGCTGGAAGGGTGGCTGGCGTTCCAGCTAACGGCGCCGAGAACATCATGATGTGATCCAGTGTCGTCAGCTGGTTGTCAGTACGACCGGTACTTGGATACGTGAAATCCCGATTCAACTGTGCCGTCTCCGGCCCGAGTGCGGCACCCGCAGCGCTGGTATGACACTGCTCGCATTGCGCTTCGCTGGGGAACACCCAATCCTGGCCGGATATACTGACTGTCTTACCGCCAACCACTCGGGTCGCTTCGGTTTGCGCTGGATTCCATTCGTAGGTGTAACCCGCCCAAACGCCGTCCGGATGACGCATCAGGTGGCGAGTTTCGACGAGGTTGCCATTCAAGAGGAAGTTTTTGACGATTACGGTGCCCGGCGGCAGCTGCCAGTCGTTTTCGCCATTGATCGACAGGGTCGTGCCATTGGGCAGTCCGAGGAAACGCGACTTGCTGGCGCCGTCAGACCAGAAACTCGCATTGATGTCGTAAGGAAGCAGGCCTGCGTACGGTTGGGTAACGTCCGCTGGATCGACGCAACCGGTATTCGAAAGCAGGTCGGGAATCGTGTTGCCAGCCCCACCGCCGGCGCCGGGTACCAGCTGGTAGATTCGCCCATTGTCTATGTTCGCGTAGTAGATCTCGCCGTCGGCATCGGCGGCGAAAGCAACCGGACCGCCAGTTTCGTCCGACAACAGTTCGTTGGTATAGCCGCCAGAACCATCGGAGCGCAGCGCCCAGATACGCCCTGAACCGTAATCCGCGTAGATGTATTCGCCGACGCGACCGCCAATGGCCGAGCCGCGATACACCATGCCACCCGTAACGGAGTAACCCTCGCTGCGCGGATAGTCGTACACCGGATCGGTGTAAGTTGCGTTGCAGCCGGTGGCGGGGAAGGCAATAAAGCCTTCACGACAACTCCAGCCATAGTTATTGCCGCGTACGATGATATCGATTTCTTCCCTTGCGCTTTGGCCAACATCACCCGCCCACAGTAGCCCGGTGGCAGAGTCAAATGACCAGCGCCAGGGGTTGCGTACGCCCCAGGCGAAAATTTCGGGGCAGTTGTTCGGGTTATTGAGTGTCGGGCCGCACTTGGGCTGGCCGGCAAAGGGATTGCCAGTAGCGCCGCCCGGAATCACATAGGCATTGCCGGGATAGGTAATCGCCGCGTTCGTTGCATCCACGCGCAGGAACGAGCCCAGCAAGTTCGTCGTGTTCTGCCCGGTCTCTTGCGGATCTCCGCCACCACCACCGTCGCCGAGCCCGATGTACAACAATCCATCTGCGCCGAAAGCAATATCGCCGCCGTTGTGGTTACTGGCGAACTGATGGATGGTTATAACTTCGTTCTCAACGGACCCTGCGCTGATGGGGCTGGGTGTCGTGACATTGTTCAATACCACACGAGTAATCACAGATCGCATTGGCGATGTGTCGCGTGTGTAAGAAAGAAAGATTTCCGGTGTCGCAGGATAGTTCGGATGGAACGCCATGCCGAGCAGTCCACCTTCGCCGGATGCGTTCACGACACCTGAAATGTCCAAATAGGTCGTCACGCTGCTGGGCGCATTGTCCGGATCGAAAACGCGGACTTGCCCTGATTTTTGCAATACGAACCAGCGTGGATTGGCGACCGGCTCCAGAAGCAGTTTGGTTGGCGAGCTGAACGACAGCCCCGGAAACGCTTCTTGTACGGCAACGCTGGTTGCTGCGCCTGGTCGTGGCGGTGCCACGCAGGTCTGGTTGTCCGGTCTTGCGTCAAGTCCGTACACGACCGCCGCGTCATCGTTTTGTATCGTGCCAACGGCGCCACCATCAACGACGGTTGCGCCGTTAGCGCCGCTCAGCGCAACGTTCAGCGTTTCATCGGGTTCTGCGCTGGTGTCGCCGAGGACGGTGATCGAAATCGTGCCGGAGGTATTCGGGGGAGTAATGGTCAGCGTACCGTTGGCCGCTGTGTAGTCGCTGCCCGCGATCGCGCTTGCGTTGCTCGTCGCCCAGGAAACGCTGACATTTGACGTACTGCTGCCGGAAAGTGTGACTCGAAAGTCCAGCGAAGTTGTGCCGCTATTGCCTTCAATGACGACGGCATCGGCAATCGATAATGTTGGCACCGGCGGCTGTGTCGGAGCGGTGTCACTGCCGCCGCTCGTACAGGCCGACGCGGCAGTCGCTACCAGAAGAGTTAGCGTCAGAATTCGCATGCATGAACTATACGATGAGACCGTCGGCATTAGGCAATCGACTTCACATTAAGTCCGGGATTGCATCTAAGTACTTGACCGAATACAGAAAAACACCCAGATCGTGGGAGCGAGTTCCACATTGTGGAATCGGGGCTGGCTGAGACGGGATGTGATCAAGTAAAATTCCTTTTAATTCAATAGTTAATAACCCCAGAGCCGATATGCGAAAACGAGCTACTCGCACACGACGAGGCGGCAGCGCTGCACGCAGGGCCGTCAAAGCGACGTCCTCTGCTGCGAGTGCCGTTCGCCCGGGGCAGAGCGGCGGACAGTATCGCCCGCTCAGTGACGCCGACATCCAGCGTATCTATGCGACGGCTCTGGATATTCTTGAAAACATCGGCATCGGTGAGCCGATACCCGAGATACTGCACTACGCATTGCCGAAAGGCTGCCTGCTCAACGACAAGGGTCGACTGTGTTTTCCGCGTGCGCTGGTCGAAGACCTGATCGCAATTTCTCCTAAAGAATATCCGCTGTATGCACCGAACTCTGCCAATGACCTCACCGTCGGCGCCGAGAAGGTCTTGTTCTGCACGTCCGGGGAAGCGGTTACGGTGCTTGATTACGAAACGCAGAAATTTCGGCCGACAAAGCTGACCGATCTTTATGATGCGGCGCGGCTCGCCGATCAACTCGAGCACATACACAACTTCGGCCAGCCTTTCATCGCTGCGGAATACAGCGGTGATGTGTATGTGCATGACCTCAATATTGCCTATGCCGAACTCGCCGGCACGAACAAGTCTTTCGCACTCGGCATCGCGGTTGTGGACCACATCGAACCGATCATCTCGCTGTTCGATATGTACCTCGGCAAAGAAGGCGCGTTTCTTGAGAGACCGTTTTGCACCTTCGGCGGATGTCCTATCGTCTCGCCGTTGCGATTTGGCGAGGAGAACGCTGAAGTGCTGGTGAAAGTTGCCGAATTGGGCCTTGTCGCCGATATCGCGGTCGCGCCACAGGCGGGAGCCACCTCGCCGGCGGCGCTGGCCGGAACGCTGGCGCAGTGTTTTGCCGAAACGCTCGCTTGCATGTGCGTCGTCAATCTCGTGCGTCCCGGTACACCGATCAATTTCGGTATGTGGCCGTTTATTTCCGATCTCCGGACGGGCGCGTTTTCAGGTGGTAGCGGCGAAGAAGCTCTGATAACAGCCGCGACGGCGCAACTCTGCAACCACTTCGGTTTCACAACCAGCGTCGGTGCCGGCATGACGGACTCCAAGACCGTCGACGTGCAGGCGGGTTACGAAAAAGGACTCACAATGTTGTCCGCCGCGCTTTCAGGTGCGAACCTCATTGCGGCCTACCCGGGTATCGTTGGCAGCCTGATCGGTCAGTCATTCGAAGGCATGATCATCGACAATGACATGCTCGGCAATGTGCAACGGATACTGCGAGGCATCGAGGTCAACGACGAAACATTGTCTTACGACGTCATCAAGAACACGGTCGAGGGGGCAGGGCATTATCTCGGCAGCGCGCAGACCCTGGAACTGATGAACACCGAATTCCTGTACCCGGAAGTTGCTGATCGCCTGACGCCGGGCGCCTGGGTGGATGCAGGATGCAAGACCTTGTATGAGCAGGCGCATGTGCGTGTTCGTGACATGCTCAAAGACTACTATCCAAGTTATATTCATCCTGATGCAGACAAACGCATTCGGGATAACTTCCCCATCCGGTTGCGACCGGAGGACATGAAGGCCGGAAACGGCCGTTGGTAATCACTAACCCGGTAGCGCAAAACTATGTCGCAAGATAATAACGATGAAATCATTCTGTCCGAGCTTTCTGACGAAGAGCTGGTCGAGCAAATGTTTGACGATCTTTACGATGGGTTGGCCGAAGAGATCGCCGAAGGTACACAGATACTTCTCGATCGCGGCTGGGAAGCCAAGAAAGTGCTGGATGAAGCATTGGTCGCCGGCATGACTATCGTTGGCATCGATTTTCGTGACGGCATACTGTTTGTGCCCGAGGTCCTGCTGGCTGCCAATTCCATGAAAGCCGGTATGGCGCTATTGAAACCGATACTCACTTCAACGGGTGCCGAGCCGGTTGGCAAACTCGTCATCGGCACGGTCAAAGGCGACATTCATGATATCGGCAAAAACCTTGTCGGTATGATGATGGAAGGCGCCGGATTCGAAGTCGTTGATCTCGGCATCAATACCGACGTTGACACCTACCTCGCAGCGCTCAAAGAGCATCGCCCGAACATACTCGGCATGTCTGCGCTGCTCACGACGACCATGCCGTATATGAAGGTGGTTGTTGATGCGCTGATCGAGCAGGGTATTCGCGACGATTACATCGTCATGGTCGGGGGCGCGCCCTTGAATGAAGAGTTTGGCCAGGCTGTAGGTGCGGACGCCTATTGCCGGGATGCGGCCACAGCCGTGGAAGTCGCCAAGAAACTCGTACTCAAACAGCGCGCCTCCTGATAGTTGCTGTGGCGCTCACGGCGACAGGTTGATGCAAGAAAGCGTACTTCTAATCGCCTGCGGCGCGCTCGCCAAAGAGCTGGTCGAAATCAAGCGGCTGAACGCCTGGCAGCACATTCGCATCCAGTGCCTGCCTGCGGAGCTGCACAATCGACCGGAGAAAATTCCTGCGGCGGTCAGGGACGAAATCAGGAAATACCAGTCCGAGTATGAGGTGATATTTGTGGCGTACGCCGATTGCGGTACGGGTGGATTGCTGGACAAGACCCTGGCCGAGTTCGGAATTGAGCGTTTGCCGGGCGCACATTGCTATGAATTCTTCAGTGGCACGAAAACGTTTATGGATCTCGCGGACGAAGAGCCCGGGACCTTTTACCTTACAGACTTTCTGACGCGACATTTCGATCGTCTGGTGAAGGTTGGCCTGGGTCTCGACAAACATCCGGAATTGATGTCAGCCTATTTTGGTAACTACCGTCGCCTGGTCTATTTGTCGCAATCAGCGTCGCCGGAACTTGCGGCGGCCGCGCAAACGCATGCTGAGTTTCTTGGGCTCGAGTATGTTCACAAACACACAGGGCTGGGTCCTGTGACAGGAAAATTGAAGGAGCAGTCTGTGCTATGGCGAAGTTGATCTGTATTTATTGGCGGGACATTCCTGCCCAGGTGCTTGGCCGCGCGGGTCGCACGAACAGTTTCAAGAAAGAATTGGCGCCACGATTTGCCAAGGCGATTGATCGCGCGGCGATGCGTGCCGGGCGCGGATCGAGTGACGCCTATCTTGAGGACTGGCGAAGAGTGGCGGAGGAACTCGACGGTGATCTGGAAGCGGCTGTCATCGCGCGGGTCGCGGATCTGGAAGCGCAGTTTGATGAAGAATTTCTCGAGGCTGTCGTTAAGGCAGGCGGTTTAATCGATGTCGCGAAGCAACGCGCACAGGAAAAAGGCACCGCAACATGACCAATACGGTAATCAGTTCTCGGACGAAAGAGGTTGTGATCGGTTTTGAGCAACCGTTCAGAGTCATCGGTGAGCGCATCAATCCGACCGGCCGCAAATTATTGGCGGAGGAAATGAAAAACGGTGACTACAGCCGCGTCGAGGCCGATGCACTGGCCCAGGTAGCCGCGGGTGCGCATATCCTTGATGTCAACGCCGGCATTCCGCTGGCTGACGAACCCGCGATACTCGCGAAATCCATCCAGTTGGTGCAGTCCATTACTGATGTGCCGCTGTGTATCGATTCGTCCATCGTTGCGGCGCTTGAGGCCGGTCTCGCTGTTTACGAAGGCAAGGCACTGCTGAACTCCGTGACCGGCGAGGAAGAGCGCCTCGAAGCTGTGTTGCCGCTGGTCAAGAAATACGGCTGTGCAGTGATCGCCATATCAAATGATGACAGTGGCATCTCTGAAGACATCAACGTGCGCTTCAATGTGGCGAAGAAGATCGTCGAGCGCGCACAGGATTACGGCATACCCGCCAGCGACGTCGTAGTCGATCCGCTGGTCATGCCGATCGGCGCGATCAATACGGCGGGTCGGCAGGTGATGGCGCTCGTGCAGCGCTTGCGCGACGAGCTAAAGGTCAACACGACCTGCGGCGCGTCAAACCTGAGCTTCGGCCTGCCCAATCGCAATGGCCTGAACACAGCGTTCATTAGCATGGCCATCTCGAGCGGCATGACTTCGGCGATAACGAACCCACTGCATGCGGAAATCATGCAATCCGTGCGCGGCGCTGATGTCGTTATGGGTCACGATCCCGAATGTGCAAACTGGATTTCCGTCAACCGCGATCCGAATGCCGAGACCCGTGAGCGACGGGGTCGTCGCGGTGGTCGCAGTCGTGGCCGCAGCTGACACAGTCGATGGGCGATAAAACTCAACAAGATGCATTGGTCGTGTTTATGCCGTCAGGCAAGCGTGGCCGGTTTCCGTTGTTGACGCCGGTTTTGAGCGCAGCGCGCAGTTTGGGTGTTGATATCGATTCGGTGTGCGGTGGGCGCGCAATTTGTGGACGCTGCCAGATCGAAGTCGCCGAAGGTGAGTTCTCCAAGCACGGTATTTCCTCGACCGAGGCCAGCGTGACGCCAGCTGCAGAATCGGAGCAGCGCTTCGATACTCGTCGTGGTCTCGCCAGCGGGCGGCGGTTGAGTTGCCAGGCCTTGTTGCAGAGCGACGTCGTGATTGACGTTCCGGCAAGCTCACAAGTCCATCAGCAGGTTGTACGCAAACCGCACGAAGCGCACGACATCACGATTGACCCCGTCGTGCACGCCTACTTTGTTGACGTTGCCGAGCCTGATATGCACGCGGCAATGGGTGATCAGGAACGATTGCTGCAAGCACTCGACGAACAATGGCAGATGTCGAATCTGTCCACGGAATTGTGCGCATCGCAGGATTTACAGGCGGCTTTGAAGGCGGGCAAGCGGCAGGTGACAGTCGCGGTTAGACATGGCGAACGCGTCATCGCCGTCTGGCCGGGGCTTAAGGAAAAATTGCTCGGCATGGCCGTCGATGTGGGCTCGACAACCATCGCTGCGCATCTGTGCGACCTGACCAGTGGTGAGGTGTTGGCGAGCGCCGGTGTGATGAATCCGCAAATTCGTTATGGCGAAGATCTCATGAGTCGAGTCTCATACATCATGATGAACGCGGGCGGCGAGAAAGACCTGATTTCCTCCGTACGCAAAGCGATTAACGAACTGGTGCTCGACGTTGCGGCAGCGGCAGAAGTCGAAACGACGGATATCGTGGAAATGACAGTGGTTGGCAATCCGATCATGCAACACCTGGTGCTGGGACTAAACCCTGTCGAACTGGGTACAGCACCGTTCGCGTTGGTGACCGACAACAGCGTTGACGTTCTGGCATCGATGATCGCCATCAATATTAATCCAGGCGGGCACGTTTACGCGCTGCCGTGTATCGCGGGCCACGTTGGTGCCGATGCGGCGGGCGTGTTGCTGGCCGAAGCGCCGTTTGAACGCGATGACGTGTCGTTGATCGTCGACGTTGGTACGAATGCCGAGCTACTGCTCGGTAACAAGAAACGTATGCTGGCCGCATCGAGTCCTACTGGCCCCGCGTTTGAGGGTGCGCAGATCAGTTCGGGCCAGCGTGCAGCCCCCGGAGCAATCGAACGCGTTCGAATCGACAGGAAGACCCTGGAACCGAGGTTCAAAGTGATCGGCTGTGATTTGTGGTCGGACGATCCGGCGTTCGAAGCAGCAACGCAAAAAACGGGCGTCACGGGAATTTGTGGCTCCGGCATTATTGAAGTCGTCGCAGAGATGGTACTGGCGGGTGTACTGAGCCACGACGGCAAAATACGAAATCATGAGAGCACCGTATCGTCGCGTGTTGTCCCGGATGGGCGAACCTTTGCTTACGTATTGCATGCAGGTCAGCAGGATATCCGTGTAACCCAAAACGATGTGCGCGCCATTCAGCTTGCGAAAGCGGCGTTGCATGCCGGTGCCAAGCTGCTGATGGAGCGTTACGGAGTGGAGCGCGTGGATCGAATACGTCTGGCCGGCGCGTTTGGCGCGCATATTGATGTTAAGTACGCGATGGTGCTGGGACTGATACCGGAGTGCGACCTTTTGCAGGTTTCATCGGCCGGCAATGGCGCGGGGACCGGCGCGAGAATCGCGTTGCTAGACAGGCAGTCAAGAGCGTTGGTTGAATCTGAGGTGCGTAAGGTCGAGAAGATCGAAACTGCGATCGAAGCTCGCTTCCAGGAGCACTTCGTTGCGTCGATGGCGATTCCGGGCGGCGCCTCGGAGTCGAGTCCACGCCCGATACGACGCGGTCGACGCGGAGCGCGCAAAGCGAAATGAAACTACCGTTGTCCGAAGCGGAACGGCTGGCGCTGGCCAAATCGGTCCACGATGCCTACATGGAAATATTTCCAACCGACACGATTGAAGAGAAGCTCGATGTGCTTGAGCCGGGTTCTTATGTTGCGGTTACCTGTTCTCCAAGCAAGGGGATCGATGTCACTCTGGACATGTCGCAGCGTATCGCCGCTCGAGGATTCAGGGTCGTGCCACATATCGCGGCAAAAATGGTCAGAGACGAGGCACACCTGCGCGAAATTCTGGCGCGCCTCAACGACATGCCTATCGTCAGCCTTTTCGTACCGGGTGGCGATGCGACCAGGCCGGCAGGCAAGTACGGAAAGGCACTCGATCTGTTGCGCGACATAGCCGAGTTCGAGCATCGTTTCGATGACATTGGCGTGGCCGCACATCCGGAAGGACATCCCGCGGTGAGCAAGGAGTTGTTGCTCGAAGAGCTAGCTGGAAAGCAAGAGTTTTCCAACTACATCGTCACACAAATGTGTTTCGATGCCACGATCATTAGTTCCTGGGTTCGTGAGGTACGCGAAGCAGGCATTACCCTCCCGGTCTGGCTGGGTCTGCCGAGTGTCTCGGACCGGGGTACACTAATGACAACGTCGCTCAGAATCGGAGTGGGTAACTCTCTGCGCTATCTGAAGAACCACGGCAAGATCGCAGCGCGGATGCTGCGTAACAAAGAGTACAGGCCGGATGACCTGCTGTACGATCTTGCGCCGACTCTCGCCGATGCCAAGCTCAATATTCAGGGCCACCATATCTATTGCTTCAACCAGGTTGAAAAGGCGGAGCAATGGCGGCGGCAATTTTTGACGGACCTGCAGTGACGATACGACATGACGCGACGTAGCCACAGAGAAAAACGAGTTGCCAATACGATTCAGCAGCTGCCCTGGCGCGAGATCGTCAATCCCTATGGCGCTACCGATGTCATTGCCGACGATCAGGTCGAGCGCATCATAGATAGTGCTTTTACTGTGCTCGAGAATCAGGGCATGCGATTTCTCGAACCCGGTAGTCGCGAGCAGTTGGTCCGCGGTGGTGCGGATGTCAATGACGACACCATGATGGTTCGCTTCGATCGCAACCTGGTTCGGGAGAAGCTGGCATTGGCGCCGTCGGCGTTCGGATTGCAGGCGAGAAACCCGGATCGAAATCTGCATATCGGTGGCAATAATGTCGTTTTTGTTTCTGTCGGTGGGCCGGCATTTTGCAGCGATCTCGACAAAGGGCGACGGCCCGGTACCTACGCGGAAATGTGCGACTATCTCAGATTGATACAGAGCCTGAATATCGTTCACCAGGAAGGCGGCGGAGCCTTCGAGTCCATGGACCTGCCGGCAGAAACACGGCACCTCGATCTGTATCTTGCGCAACACCGACTGACCGACAAGAATTGCCAGTCCTATGCGCTGGGCAGGCAACGCACGATCGATTCCATCGAGATGGCGTGCATTGCGCTGGCAACCACTCGGGCAGAACTGATGCGCAACCCGGCACTGCTCGCCATCATCAATACGAATTCGCCGATGCAGCTCGACATCCCGATGACTGAAGCCGTGCAGGAGCTCGCGGGAGCGGGCCAAGTGTGTTGTATCACGCCGTTCACACTGGCAGGTTCCATGAGTCCGGCAACGATCGCGGGCACGCTCGTGCAACAGACGGCGGAGGTGCTGGCCGTCGTCACGTACGCGCAAATGGTGCGACCTGGCGCGCCCGTGATGTACGGATGTTTCGCATCCAACGTTGACATGCGCAGTGGCTCGCCGGCGCTCGGCACGCCGGAGTACACGAAGGCGGCACAGGCGAGCGGGCAGATTGCGCGGCGCCTCGGTCTGCCGTATCGCTCGAGCAATACCACGGTATCCAATTGCGTGGATGCGCAATCCGCCTACGAAAGCCAGATGTCTTTGTGGGGAGCGATTATGGGCGGCGCCCATCTCGTCAACCATGCGGCCGGCTGGCTAGAAGGCGGACTGACAGCGTCGTTCGAGAAACTAATCATCGACGCCGAAATGTTGCAGATGATGGCCGAGTATTTGCGGCCTATTGTTATGAATGATGATGAGCTTGCGTTGGATGCGATTGCAGAAGTCGGGCCGGGCGGTCATCACTTCGGGACGAGCCACACTCTGGCGCGATACGAATCTGCGTTCTATACACCGATCGTCTCGAACCGACAGAATTTCGAAGCCTGGCAAGAGGCGGGCAGCATAGACGCCGCCAAACGTGCCAACTTTATATGGAAACAACTCCTAACAGAGTACCAGCAGCCCGCGCTTGATGCGGCGATTGACGAAGCCCTGGCCGACTACGTAGCAAGGCGAAAACTGGAACTCGGTAACAACTAGAGCGATAAGAATTATGCGACCAAAACTCAGTGTTTTATCCGACGAACTCGTGCAGGAAATCCTGACTGAAGCGAAGCGCATCATGTCCGAGACGGGCATGGAAATTCGCGGCGCAGGCATGCGCGAGCGATTGTTAGCCAGTGGGCTGAAGCTCGATGCCAGCGGCAAGCGTATATTGTTTACGCCCGATGTTGTTGATGCGGCTATTGCCAGCACACCGAAGACTTTTACCTTATTCAATCGAGATGGCGACCCGCATGCGGAGATTGGCGGTAACAATGTTCACTACGTGCCAGGTTCAAGTGGACTGAAAATTCTCGATCACCGCACAGGTGTTACGCGTCTCAGCAACTCAACCGACTTCATCGAGTACGCGCGTCTCTGCGACGGGCTGGAAAACATCGCCTACCTCGCGACTGCGTTTTCCACCAACAAGGACATTGAATCGCAGGTTTCAGATGCCTGGCGTTTGTACATGACGCTGACCACATCGAAGAAACCGGTCGTGTCGGGCGCATTCAGCGAGCACGGTGTGTCGCGCATGGTTCAGATGATGCAAATGTTTCGCAGTGATCGCGCCGATTTGATCAAGAAACCTATGTCGATTTTTACCATCACGGCGACCGGCAATTTTCGCTACGGTGAAGACTCCTGCCAAAACCTGCTCGATTGCGCGGATGCCGGTATCCCTGTCGAAATCGTGCCGGTTACGCTCATGGGCCTCATCGCACCGGTCACACTGGTGGGTGCACTCGTGTTTCATTGCGTTGACGTACTGACCGGACTGACGATGGCGCAGATTGCGCGGCCGGGAACACCGGTATTGTTTGGGGGTGCGCCAGCGACGTTCCACATGAAGGCGGCAAGTTCACCGATGGCCGCCATTGAAGCGCAGCACCTCAATGTTGCCTATGTGCAGATCGCGAAGTCTTTGAATCTGCCGACGCAAGCCTATATGGCACTGAGCGACGGCAAATTGCTCGATGCACAGGCGGGCGGCGAAACGTTCAGCAGTGCGCTACTCGCAGCGATCGCAGGTGTGAATTCGGTTTCCGGGCCGGGCATGCTCGATTTTGTATTGACCTTCAGCTTGCCGAAACTCGTATTTGACAACGAGGTTTGCGGCCAGGCTTTGCATTTCGTGAAAGAGATCAAGCCGCTCGATGATTTGCCCACACAGGATCTCGTCGACCAGCTGATGCGCGAAGACCATCTCATTACTTCGCCGCATACGCTTAAGCATTGGCCCAATGAGCTGTATCTCACGCAGCCGGTAATTGACCGATTAAATCGCGAGACCTGGCAGGAGGGCGGTTCGATGGAGCTCCACGAACGCGCTTGTGCCGAAGTCGAAACCCGCCTTGCGAAATACGAGCCTATTGAAACCGATCCGGCGATCGACGCGGCGATGCGTGATTTGGTGAAAGCCGGATTCGTCGAACAGGCGGAGCTACCCGAACTGCCGCCTGTGCCGGATAAGCCGGCGCCGGTAGTTATTGCGGGTCGTCGGGGTCGGGCTGGCAGGCGTCGGCGTTAATGAAACCCTGCTAACTATGGCGCCAGTCTGGCTATCGCCCAGCTGCCGTCGTCCTGCTTCGTGTATTGAAAGCGGTCGTGCAGTCGGTTGCGACGGCCTTGCCAGAATTCAACTTCTTCAGGCACGACACGATAGCCGCCCCAGAATGACGGCAGTGGTATTTCTTTGTTACTGAACTTGTCTTTCATTTCCTGAAACTTGCTTTCAAGCAATGAACGAGACGAGATCACACTGCTTTGCGCCGACACCCAGGCGCCGATCTGGCTGCCTCGAGGCCGTGAAACAAAATACTTGAGTGTTTCGCTGCCCGGGATTCGTACCGCCTGGCCACGGATCCTTACCTGCCGTGCGGCGTCCGACCAGAAAAACAGCAGCGCAACGTTGGGATTGGCCTCAATATGTACGGCCTTCTTGCTGTCGTAGTTGGTAAAGAAGACAAAACCCTTTTCGTCGAAGTACTTCAATAACACGGTGCGGCTCGTTGGCCGATTCCGGCTATCTATGGTCGACAGGGACACCGCGTTCGGGTCCATCGGGACAGTGTCGCAGGCATGACGAAACCAGCCTTCAAATTGAACAATCGGATCATCGGCCAAATCCTCCCGATCCAGCACAAAGCCTGTCGCAGAACGGCGCAGGCTCGATACGTTCATGCCGTGGTGCTCGGGGAGATCTTTCGTATCATCGGTCATGGCCCCATAGTAAGCATCGACGGCTGATTAGCCAATGGGGAAATTGCAGCAACCACTGTATGATTCCAGTATTGAGCAGCCAACGGGAGGACGTTGATGTCCAGCCTTAACGAATTCACTACCAAGAAAGTCGTGCATCATTGGCCGATAACCTTGCTGCGTGTTTACACAGGCGTGTTCTTTGTCCAATACGGCTATGGCAAGGTCACCAACCCGAATTTTGCCCAGGGATTGACCGGATTCGTCACCGGTAATCTCGAAAAGTGTTATGGCTTCATGCGGCCGTTCCTCGAGTCGGTGGTGCTGCCGAATACGGGTATTTTCGCGTTTCTGGTTTCCTGGGGGGAATTCCTGATCGGGGCAGCGCTGATCGTCGGTCTGGCGACCCGCTATGCGGCGGCGGCCGGAGCCCTGATGGTTGCTGCGTTCTGGTTCACGAAGGGGCAGGGCTTTTTCGACGCACAGAATCACGATTCGATCTGGTTCATGATTTTCATCGTATTGGCGGCCGTTCACGCAGGGCGCAAACATAGCCTGGACGCCAAACTGGCCGATCGCTTCCGCTTTTTGGCCTGATATCGGCGCGGCTTCCAATCGCGAACTTTGTCCCTGTATAATGCCCGGCTGGGCAGGTTGTGCGGGTGTTATGAGTCGCACGTTCGTGCGAATGTGGCGGAA
Organism: uncultured Gammaproteobacteria bacterium; assembly: GCA_942490655.1. Classification (GTDB taxonomy): domain Bacteria; phylum Pseudomonadota; class Gammaproteobacteria; order Steroidobacterales; family Woeseiaceae; genus UBA1847. The sequence continues at coordinate 89,431 of CALNXZ010000003.1, forward strand.
TTGGTAGACGCGCTGGTTTTAGGTACCAGTGGGGTAACCCGTGAGAGTTCGAGTCTCTCCTTTCGCACCAAGTCCAAATCAACCAAGTCATTAATTGATAGAGAATAAATAGTATGGATGTCACTGTCGAAACGACAGGTACTCTGGAGCGCCGCATGCGCGTTGAGTTACCTATCGCGCCAATCGAACAACAAGTAGATACGCGCCTGAAGTCCGTCGGTCGAACCGCCAAGATCAAGGGGTTTCGCCCGGGCAAAGTGCCGCCCAAAGTCGTAAGGCAGCGTTACGGTAAGCAGGTCCGGGAAGAGGTGCTCAACGAGGTTCTGCAAAAGAGCTATTCAGAAGCCGTCACCCGTGAAAAGCTGAATCCCGCCGGCGGGCCGAAGATCGAAACCGAAAACGAGAACGGCAAGACCTTCGCGTACGTTGCAACCTTTGAAATCATGCCTGTGGTTACGCTCAAGGATCTCGAAAAGATCAAGATCGAGAAACCCGAAGTCACGATCGGTGATGATGACATCGACGATATGCTGACCAAACTGCGCAAGCAGAAAGCGAGTTGGCAAAAAGTTGATCGCAAGAGCACAGACGGTGATCGCGTCACTATCGATTTCGAAGGCAGCCTTAAGGGCGAGCTTTTTCCAGGCGGCGAAGCCAAGAATTACCCGGTTGAACTGGGGGCAGGACAGATGCTGCCTGATTTCGAAAAGGGCCTGTCCGGTGTCAAGGCGGGAGAGGAAACGACATTCAAGGTCAAGTTCCCGAAGGAATATCACGCGGAGGATCTTGCTGGTAAAAAGGCAGACTTCAAAGTCACCGTGCACAGCGTCGAGGCAGAGGTTCTGCCTGAGTTGAACGATGAGTTTGCTGAATCCTTTGGCGTAACCGAAGGCGGCCTGCAGGGATTTATGGCGGATGTTCGCGAGAACATGGAGCGCGAAGCGGCGCAGAAAGTGAAGTCGAGTTTGCGGGAGCAGGTGATGGATGCACTGCTCGCAGCCAATCCGCTGGAGATCCCGCACACGCTCAAACATCAGGAAATGCATACGCTGCAGCGCGAGGCAATGCGCCGTATGGGCATCGAAGATGAAGGCCAGGCACCACCGCTGGCCAACTTTGCCAAGCCGGCCGAGAAGCGCGTGGCGCTGGGCCTGCTACTCCGGCAGGTCATCGTCGACAAGGAGCTCAAAGTCGATGAGACCATGATGCGGGCTCGCGTTGAGGAACTTTGCGCCGGCTACGAAGAAGCTGACGACATGATCAACATGTACATGAGCAACCCGCAGGTCTTGCAGCAACTCGAGCCCATGGTAGTCGAGCAACAGGCGATCGACTGGATCGCCGAACACGGCACGACCAAAGCAAAAAAGATCGCGTTCAAGGAGTTCATGAAGGTAGCGGCTTCGTGAGACACTTGGGAAACCACGATAAACAACGACAGACGACGGAAAGTAACACTATGAGCCCAACCGCACTGAACCTGGTACCTATGGTCGTCGAGCAAACGGCTCGCGGCGAACGCGCCTACGACATCTATTCCAGGCTGTTGAAGGACCGACTCATATTCATCGTCGGACCGGTAGAAGACCATATGGCGAATCTGGTCGTCGCGCAGCTGCTGTACCTTGAGTCCGAGAATCCGAACAAAGATATCCATGTGTATATCAACTCACCGGGTGGTGTGGTGTCTTCGGGTCTTGCGGTCTATGACACGATGCAGTTCATCAACTGCGACGTTTCAACGATTTGTATCGGCCAGGCGGCCAGTATGGGCGCCCTGTTGTTGGCCGGTGGCACCAAGGGAAAACGTTACGCATTGCCGCATTCACGGATTATGGTGCATCAGCCGAGTGCTGGATATCAGGGTCAGGTAACCGATATCAGCATCCACGCTGAAGAGGTCATCGCCCTGAAACGCCGCTTGAATGAAATCATGGCCAAACACACCGGTCAGGACGTCAAGAAGGTCGAACGGGATCTGGAGCGTGACAACTTCATGGGCGCCGAAGCGGCCGTGGAATACGGGCTAATCGATACGGTACTGGCCTCGCGCCAGGCTTTGGGCGACAAATCCGAGAGTTGATCGCTTAAATATCAAGAGCTTACAAGGTCATTGTCGACTTATGTGACCTGTGACTTTGAACCTTGATAGCGCCCATGTAAACTACTCCCCCAACGTTACAGGCAGTTTGATTTGCCTGGTATTTTCGTCACTAAGGCAATCAGTATGAGCGATGAATCCCGCGGTAAGAACGAGGACGGCAAACTCCTTTATTGTTCTTTTTGCGGCAAATCCCAGCACGAAGTTCGTAAGCTCATCGCGGGCCCGTCCGTCTTTATTTGTGACGAGTGCGTAGAACTTTGCAATGACATTATCCGCGAGGAACTCGAGGATACCGGTGAGACCAGCCACGACAAGCTGCCAAAACCTCATGAAATCAATGCCGTACTCGATGAGTACGTTATCGGGCAGGCGCGGGCAAAACGAGTACTCGCGGTCGCGGTCTACAACCATTACAAACGCCTCAACAGTCGCCAGAACGAACGTTCCAAGGACGACATCGAACTCGCGAAGAGCAATATTCTCCTGATTGGCCCGACTGGTTGTGGCAAGACACTGCTGGCCGAGACACTTGCCCGCTTATTGAATGTGCCCTTTACGATCGCTGATGCGACGACCCTTACGGAAGCCGGTTACGTCGGTGAGGATGTCGAGAACATCATTCAGAAGTTGCTGCAAAAGTGCGACTACGATGTCGAAAAAGCGCAGACCGGTATCGTCTACATCGACGAAATCGACAAGATCTCACGCAAATCCGATAACCCGTCAATCACGCGGGACGTGTCGGGCGAAGGTGTACAGCAGGCGCTCCTCAAACTGATCGAAGGCACGATCGCTTCCGTACCGCCGCAGGGCGGACGCAAGCATCCGCAGCAGGAGTTCCTGCAGGTCGATACCGGCAACATACTGTTTATTTGCGGTGGCGCGTTTGCCGGCCTTGAAAAAATCATTCAAAACCGCTCGTCGAAGTCCGGCATCGGATTCGTGGCGGACGTCAAGTCGAAGGACCAGGAAAAGAATATTGGCGAGTTGCTGCACGACGTGGAACCGGAAGATCTGATTCGCTTCGGGCTGATTCCGGAATTCGTCGGCCGCCTGCCGGTTGTGGCGACGCTTGAAGAACTGGATGAGGAGGCCCTCATTCAAATTCTGCTCGAGCCGAAGAACGCGCTGACCAAGCAGTACCGGAAGTTGTTCGAGATGGAAGGCGTGGATCTGGAGTTTCGTGACGACGCGTTGCGGGCAGTGGCCACGAGGGCGATGGAACGCAAGACAGGCGCTCGCGGTTTGCGCACCATTCTTGAGAACGTACTGCTCGATACGATGTATGACCTGCCGTCGGCCGAGAATGCGAAGAAGGTTGTCGTTGACGAGGCTGTGGTCTCCGGCGAGAACCCACCTTACGTCATTTACGAGTCAGACGAATCGCCAACGGTAAATATTGAGCATCCGCCGAGACCCACAGGATCGGACGGCGCATAAAAGACATCGAATACCGAAGCTTGAATTGCGACGAATTGGCCGCACAACACTACCAGTTTGTCGTATTGTTAATTCTTACTAGAGGTTATCCACGGTGTCTGAAAACGACCTGCCAGAAAAAGACCTGATCTCATCTATGGACCTGGCGGAGGACGAGTCTGTAATCGATGATTCATCCGGCGTGCCTGTGCTGCCCCTGCGCGACGTTGTTGTCTACCCGCACATGGTTATCCCGCTGTTCGTTGGGCGCCAGAAATCGATCGTGGCGCTCGACAAGGCCATGCAGTTCGGCAAACGCATACTGCTGGTAGCGCAAAAAACGGCCGACACGGATGATCCGCAACCTTCTGATTTATATGAAGTTGGTACACTGGCCACGATACTGCAGCTGCTCAAGCTCCCGGATGGCACGGTCAAAGTACTGGTCGAGGGCGGTGAACGGGCGCTGGTTGATCGCATCAACGTCGAAGACCATTTTTCGGCCGAAATCACCTTGCTGAATGAAGATGATCGTCACGACGAACGCGAGATTGATGTACTCGTGCGCTCGATCATTTCTCAGTTCGAAGCCTATGTGAAACTGAACAAGAAAGTGCCACCCGAGGTGTTGACCTCACTGAGCGGCATCGACGAGCCAGGGCGCCTTGCTGACACGGTAGCGGCGCATATGGCCCTGAAACTGTCGGAGAAGCAGCGCATCCTCGAAATTCAGGATGTGAAGAGCCGCCTTGAGCAGGTGCTCGGCATTATCGAAGGCGAGATCGATGTGCTACAGATCGAGAAGCGCATACGCGGCCGCGTCAAGAACCAGATGGAAAAGAGCCAGCGCGAGTACTACCTGAATGAGCAAATGAAAGCGATTCAGAAAGAACTCGGCGAAATGGATGATGTCCCCAACGAGCTGGCCGACCTTGAAGCGAAAATCGACAAGGCAGGCATGACGGACGAGGCCCGCGACAAGGCCGTCTCCGAACTCAACAAACTGAAACTAATGTCGCCGATGTCCGCCGAAGCAACGGTGGTCCGCAACTACATAGACTGGTTGCTCAAGGCGCCCTGGAAGAAACGCAGCAAGGTGTTCAAGAACCTTAAGAAGGCCGAGGAGGTCCTCGAGGCTGATCATTATGGTCTGGAGAAGGTTAAGGAACGCATCCTTGAGTATTTGGCGGTACAGCAGCGAGTGAAGCGTCTCAAAGGTCCGATACTTTGTCTGGTGGGTCCCCCCGGTGTCGGCAAGACCTCCCTCGGCCAAAGCATCGCTCGATCGACCAATCGCAAATTCGTCCGTATGTCGCTGGGCGGTGTACGTGACGAGGCTGAAATTCGTGGCCATCGCCGTACTTACATTGGCTCGATGCCTGGCAAGATCGTGCAAAACCTGTCCAAGACGGGTGTGCGCAATCCGTTGTTCCTGCTTGATGAAGTCGACAAGATGGCGATGGATTTTCGCGGTGATCCGTCGTCAGCGCTGTTGGAAGTGCTCGATCCGGAGCAGAACTCCACGTTTGCCGATCACTACCTGGAGGTCGATTTTGATCTCTCGGATGTCATGTTCGTCTGTACAGCGAACAGCCTGAATATTCCGGCGCCATTGCTGGATCGCATGGAAGTCATTCGAATTCCCGGCTACACCGAGGATGAAAAGACCAACATTGCGCTCAAATACCTGGTGCCGAAGCAGCTCAAGGAAAACGGTTTAAAGAAAAAGGAGCTCACCATCACGGAAGGCTCGGTACGCGACATTATCCAGCATTACACCCGTGAAGCCGGTGTTCGTAACCTCGAGCGCGAGATTTCCAAGATTTGCCGCAAGGTTGTGAAGTCCCTGCTATTGAAACCGCGTAAGGAGCGTGTCCTGGTCACGCCGAGAAGTATGGAAAAGTACCTCGGAGTGCGTCGACATCGCTTCGGCAAGGCTGAAGAGAAAGATCAGGTCGGGCAGGTGACAGGTCTGGCCTGGACCGAGGTTGGCGGCGAGCTGCTGACGATCGAGGCGGCCGTTGTGCCCGGTAAGGGCAAGCTGACACACACCGGCCAATTGGGTGAAGTGATGACGGAGTCCATTCAGGCGGCGATGACGGTAGTCCGCAGTCGGGCAGCCATATTGGGCATCGCAGAGGATTTCCATCAGAAGGTGGATGTGCACATTCACGTGCCTGAAGGAGCTACGCCCAAGGACGGACCGAGTGCGGGAGTTGGCATGTGTACTGCGCTGGTGTCGGCTTTGACCAAGGTCCCGGTCAGGAGCGACGTAGCCATGACCGGAGAGATCACGCTGCGCGGCGAGGTTCTGCCCATTGGAGGGCTGAAAGAGAAGCTGCTTGCGGCACACAGAGGGGGCATAGAGAGGGTCCTGATCCCCGAAGAGAACGAAAAAGACCTTGCCGAAATACCGAAGAACATCAAAGACAAGCTGACGATAGTTCCAGTGAAGTGGATCGACCAGGTCATGGAGCATGCGCTGGTCCGGATGCCCTTGCCGGAGACGCCGAATAGCGAGCCGAAAACCGAAGCCAAAACACCGGCTGAAGAGCAAAAAACGGACGATACGGTGCGCCCGCACTAAGGCGCTGGAAGCCGCGTGGTTAAAGGATATTTGACGCTCTATATGTCAGTTGGTATAAGCCCCGTAGTTGTTAGTGGGTGCACGGAGCCACTTTCGACGGTTCAGCGGATTGCGCCGATACGGACACTCGCTGGGCAGACGGCCATTTCATTAATCAATCTGCAAGGGTGAATAGTATGAATAAAGGCGAACTCATAGACTCGGTTGCGGGTGCAGCAGGATTGTCACGCGCTGATGCAACCAAGGCGGTTGACGCGGTACTCGATAGCATCCAGGGCACGCTTGCCAACGGCGGTTCAGTATCACTCGTTGGATTCGGAACGTTCTCGGTCAAAGCTCGTGCGGCACGCTCGGGACGCAACCCGCGGACCGGTGAAACCATCCAAATCAAGGCGAGCAATGTCCCGGGATTTAAGGCTGGCAAAGGCCTGAAGGATGCCGTAAACTAGCGCGCCCCACGGGGGTACAGGGTACGGAAGAGCCCGTTCTTACGGGCTTTTTCATGTCCTGTTTTTTTAATCCAGTATCTTTGATCCAGAACTGGGTGCTTAGCTCAGCTGGTAGAGCATCGCCCTTACAAGGCGAGGGTCGGCGGTTCGATCCCGTCAGCACCCACCAAAATTTGGAGCGGTAGTTCAGTTGGTTAGAATACCGGCCTGTCACGCCGGGGGTCGCGGGTTCGAGTCCCGTCCGCTCCGCCAACATTAAAATCCCGGGTCCCTGTAGCGGGGGCACGGGATTTTTTTTAGAATTTCGAGTCTTCGACGCTTCGCTAACACACAAGACACTTAAATTATGCTGCAAAATATTCGCGACAACTTAACGGGCAAGGTTGCACTTGTGGTGCTTGGTACAATCGCACTGTCCTTCGTATTCGTTGGTGGTGCCAACTTCACCACGATCGGCTCCAGCTATGCTGCCAAAGTCGACGGCACTGATATCGGTATCAACCAGTTTGAATTGGCGTATCGTGACGCGGTTCAGGAAAACCCACAGTACGCCGCGCTGCCCGACGAATACCGCTTGCAACTGCGCAGCAATATTCTTGAGCAAATGATTCAGCAGCAGGTCATTGATAACTACCTCGACGAAGCGGGGTTCAAGATTTCTGATCAGCAACTCACCGAAATCGTGCACCAGTTTCCGGAGTTTCAGCTAGACGGTCGTTTCGATCGTGCGACCTACATCGCGGTTCTGGAGGGCGTGGGCATGACGCCGGCGCAGTTCGAAGCATCACAGCGGCAGTCCCTGCGTCGTGCACAATTGCAGCGAGCCATACGTGGCTCTGCGGTATTGCCGCCGTCGAGTTACCGTCGCTTCCTGAACCTGGCATTCGAAAACCGGGTCGTTACGACGGCCACCATCAGTCCGGATCTGGTCGCGGCTGAGATCGTCGTAAGTGATGAGATGGTTAGCGCTTTTTATGACGAGAACCCGACGATGTACAGCCTGCCCGAGACGGCTGACGTTGACTATGTCGAAATTCGCCGCGATTCAGTTGCGGCCGAGGTCAGCGTGACGGATGAAGAGCTGCGCGAATACTACGAACTTAACAAAGATCGTTACCAGCAGGACGAACAGCGGCAGGCACGGCACATCCTTATTCTTTTTGACGGTGATGAAGCAGGCGCCAAAGTTGTCGCAGACGAGATGATCACCCGAGTGAACTCCGGTGAAATGTTCGCAGACCTTGCGCGTCAGTTTTCAAAAGACAGCATGTCGTCCGATATTGGCGGCGATCTTGGAGCACTGACACGCGCGCAGTTGCCGGATGCACTCGCCGATGTCGTTTTTTCAATGAACGAGGGCGAAGTTCGTGGTCCGGTCAAAGGTGATTTCGGTTATCACATCGTTCGTCTCGACAAGATTCTGGAATCGGGCCCATTACCTTATGAGCAAGTTCAGGCATCTCTGTTGACGGAATTGCAGGAACAGGAAGCAGAGGGCCTTTTTCTGGCACTTGAGAGAAAGCTTTCGGATGCTCTGTTTGACGCGACTGACATTCGCACTGTTGCCGATGCAATCGGTGTCGATGTTCAGAGCGCCCCTGGGTTCGCACGCGATAGTGCGGAGCCCTTCGGCGGCATCGCGACCGCGGTTGACGCGATTTTCGATCCGGTCGTATTGAGCGGCGCACGTTTGTCAGAAATTGTTGAGCTCGACGCGAATCGCACGCTGGTATTTTCGGTGTCCGGTCATCAACCGGCGACTCGCGACACGCTAGTCAACGTTCGTGCTCAGATCGTCGAAACACTGACGAACCAGCAGTCTGAAAACCTGATGGCGAGTCGTGCGCAGCAGATGCTGGATGCAATTGAAGCCGGTGCTGCGTTCGCGGCTGCGGCCGAATCGGTAGGAGCCGACGCGCCCGTCACGTCGATGATGACGCGCAATGCGGAAGATTCGGATCAGTTTCTGGCGATCGAAGTGTTTACGGCAATCAAGCCGATGCAGGGCAAACCGACCCTGGGCAGTGCCCGCAACGAGGCAGGCGGTTACACAGTCTATAGCCTGGATGCCGTTATTCCAGGGGCGCCTGAGAGTATACCGCTCGCTGAACGCGATGCGGGTCGGACGCAGTTGGTTGACCAGTACGGGGTCGGCGATTTTGTTGCCTTTGTACAGGAGTTGCGGGCCAATGCGGAAGTCATCATCAACGAGGACGCGCTAGCCGCACAAGACCTGTTCCAGTAAGCTTGCCTGAATAAGAAAAACACGACTACGGCTCAGCCGTAACGGGGGATTCATGCGCAAGCTGGCATTGCACTGGCAAATACTGATCGCAATTATTCTGGCGGGTATCGCTGGATCGGTCATTTTCGAATATCGCAGTAGCAGCAATATCGAGCCCGGAATTTTCGGTGTCGATTACATCGTGATATTTGGCTACATCGGTAAGCTGTTCCTGAACGCGCTGAAGATGATCATCGTGCCGCTGATTACGTCGTCAATTATCGTCGGCGTTGCCGGCATAGGGTCCGGCGGAAACCTCGGTGCGCTCGGTGGCAAGACGCTGATCTTTTACGCGGCGACGACGCTTGCCGCCATTCTTGTCGGTCTGTTCGTCATCAATGCGATCGGACCCGGATACAACGCGGATGGCGAACCCGCACGCGAAGAACTGGCCTTCACCGCAACTGCCGAGGAAGTGGCGGCGAAGGTTGGCGACAAAGACGCCGGCGACGTGGCCGAAATATTCCTGCGCATGATCCCTGAGAACGTCGTTCTTGCTGCTGCGGAAGGGCAGATGCTGGGCCTGATCTTCTTCGCGATCCTGTTTGGCTATTTCATGACGCATCTGCCGCATGATTTTGCGGAACCCTTGTTCAAATTCTGGAATGGCGTTTTTCACGTCATGATGAAGATGACCGAGTGGATCATGAAATTCGCTCCAATTGGCGTATTCGGCCTGGTGGGTGGTGTGATTGCCGAAGCGGGGCTCAAGGCCGCGGGGCCGTTGGCGGTGTTCGCCATTGCTGTACTGGTTGCCCTGGCGCTGCATGCACTCGTGACTTTGCCGTTGCTGCTGCGATTCGTGGGTCGTGTAAACCCGGTTAAGACGATTATAGGTGCGTCCCAGGCGATGCTGACAGCGTTCTCGACCGCCTCATCATCCGCCACACTGCCGGTGACGATTGAATGCGTTGAGGACAAGATCGGTGTCTCCAACAAGATATCGAGTTTCGTGCTGCCATTGGGTGCGACGGTCAATATGAACGGCACTGCCTTGTACGAATGCGCGGCGGCATTGTTCCTGGCGCAAGCCTACGGGCTGGAACTGACTTTCGGTGTGCAATTCACGATCGTGACGATCGCCTTGATGACGTCCATCGGCGTTGCCGGGGTTCCATCTGCGTCGCTGGTGGCTATCGCCATCATCCTCGGCGCGATTGGTTTGCCGGTAGAGGCCATCGGCGTGTTGATGGTCTTCGATCGCATCCTCGATATGTGCCGTACGAGCATCAATATCTGGGGCGATATCTGTTGCGCAACGATCATTGCCCGCCTGGAAGGTGAGGAAACCAAGGTCGCGGCTTAGTCTTCGTCGAAGACCATGCCCATGATGTTGGCGCCGGCGTCCACGAAGGTGGTCTCGCCCGTAATACCGCTTGCGAGGTCGGAGCACAGGAATGCCGCCGTATTCCCGACTTCCTCGATGGATACCGTGCGGCGCAAAGGTGATGCCTTCTCAGCGTAGTTCAGCATCTTGCGAAAGCCGGAAATGCCAGCCGCGGCCAGCGTCTTGATGGCGCCTGCAGAGATCGCATTGACCCGTATGCCCTTGGGCCCGAGATCGGCAGCGAGGAAGCGCACACAGGACTCGAGGCTGGCCTTGGCGAGGCCCATGACGTTGTAATTCGGTACAACCTGGGTCGCAGCATTGTAGGTTAGCGTCAAAATCGAGCCATTACGCCCCTGCATCATCGGTAGTCCGGCTTTCGCCAGTGCTGCGAGGCTGTAGGCCGAAATATCATGAGAGATGGCGAAACCTTCGCGGGTGATGGATTCGACAAAGCCGCCCTCAAGCTGCTCGCGCGGCGCAAAACCGACGGAATGGACGAGGATGTCGAGTCCGTCCCAATGCTTGCCGAGGCTCGCGAAAACCGCGGCGATTTCGTCGTCCGAGGTCACGTCGCAAGGGAACAGCAGGTCTGAATTCTGGCCGAGGCGCTCGGCCAGCTTTTGCACGCGGCTGAGCAGCTTCTCGTTCTGATAGGTAAATGCGATCTCGCAGCCTTCGCGGGCAAATGCCTCGGCGATACCGGTGGCGATAGAACGATCACTTGCGACACCCACAATCAGTGCCTTCTTGCCGGCCATGAAGCCCATATGCTTGTCCCGTATTGATTGGTGGCGGGTATTCTAACCCACGAAGTCGCCAAGGTTTAGCTGGATTGTGCGGTCACGTCCACGTACATCGTGAGCTTCTGTCCCGGCCGCAAGAGCTTGTCCTTGTCGATATTGTTCCAGCGCGCGATCTGATCGATACCGACGCGGAATTTGCGGGCGATCAGATACAGGGAATCTCCGCTGCGCACCGTGTAATTCAGTTTGCGGGTGGTGTTGCCCGGTGCCTGCGTTGGCGAGGTCCTCGGTGCCGCGATTGATGCACTCGTCGCATCCGTCCAAACCACCAGCTTCTTGCCCACTGACAGTGTGTCGCGTGGTGCCATGCCGTTCCACGCGGCGAGTTCGCGTGTCGTAACTTTGTAGCGCTGACCGATAGACCAGAAAGACTCGCCATTCGCCACGATATGTTCGACCTTGTTGCCGTCGCGGGTTCGATTCTGTGTGACGGCCAGTCGCGCATCCGCGCTTTTGCTGTAGGCACTGAGTGGTTTGGTGGCAACCGGGATCAGCAGGTAGTCCCCGGCGCGTATCGTGTTGCTCTTGAGATTGTTTGCCGAGCGTATCGTTGCCACGGTCGTGTTGTATTTTTCTGCAATCTGCGAAATTGCCTGACCATTGGCCACTTTATGCCGTTGCCAGCGCACGCGCTCCGACTTGGGCACTTCGTCCAGAGCGGCAATAAACTGCTCAGCGACGGCGACTGGCATCACCAGGCTGTGCGGCCCGGTCGGGTCCGTGGACCAGCGGTTATAACCTGGGTTGTACTGATAAACCGTATCGACATCGACGCCAGCCAGCTCTGCCGCCAACGCGAGGTCCAATTGGCCTCCGATGTCAGTTACGACAAACTGCGGCTCATCCACGACCAACGGCAGTGTCACGTTGTATTTCTCGGGATCTGCGACGATCTCGACCAGTGCCAGCAACTTCGGCACGTACATGCTCGTCTCTGTCGGTAGGCGCAGATTCCAGAAATCGATCGGCTTGTTCGCTTTCGTGTTGTTGCGCACGGCGCGACGTACGTTGCCTTCGCCCGAGTTGTAGGACGCGATCGCGTTCAGCCAGTCACCGTCATTAAATTCATACAGGTATTCCAGGTAGTCGAGCGCCGCGCGTGTCGAATCCACTACGTCACGACGGCCGTCGTACCACCAGTTCTGCTTAACGCCAAATCGTTTTGCGGTACCCGGGATCATTTGCCAGAGGCCGGCCGCGCGACCGTGCGAGTAAGCGAACGGGTCGTAGGCGCTCTCGACGATCGGCAACAACGCCAGCTCCAGCGGCAGGTCGCGACGCTCGAGTTCTGCGACGATATACGGCAGGTAACGTTGCGCTCGCGTGAACACGCGCTCGAGATAGTCCGGATGCCGCGCAAACCAGTTCTTCTCGGCCTCGGTGCGATGATTATCTACGTATTGCAGCCGAAATCCGCGCTGCAGCCGGGCAATGACATCGTCAACTCCGACCGGAGACGACGCGAGATTGATACCCTCGACGGGCGAAATCAGCGTCAATTCCGGAGCCGTCACTGCCAGCCGATCCGGGTCAACATAGGTCGAAGGGCCCGTCAACAGTAAGGGGGCCGCGAGAGCGGGGGCGTAGCCGAATAGCAAAAAGGTGACAGAGAGGGCACCGAGGGCCGAGATTCTCTGCCAGACTATCTGTAATAATGGCGCCCGTAGCGCTGTGTTTGGATCGGACATCGGGCAATCGTACTGAGGCAGAAAACTTGTGCAAGTAGATCGTTCACGAATCACCCAGGACTGGCTGCAGACGCCCCTCGGCAATGCGCTCTTGCGGCAGGAAATCCGGGTCGTCGAGGAGGCGCTGGACGGCGTTTTCGGCGAACACTGCCTGCAACTCGGCCTGTGGGGCGAAAACCGCACGTTCACGCGTTTCACGCGTACTCAGCGCTGCCTGTTAATCGATGAGACGCAGTTTGGCGAGCCGTCGGCCATTGGTAATTTGCATCAGCTGCCAATTGAGACCGATTCGATCGACGCTATCCTGATGCCGCACACACTGGATTACAGCGATCGGCCACACGCGATACTGCGCGAAGTTGACCGAGTGTTGCGACGCGACGGGCGGGTGATCATCCTGGGGTTCAAGCCCGGCGGTTTGTGGGGATTGCGCAGATTGATCCCGGGCGCGGGTATTCCGCCAGGCGCTGATCACCTGATTTCCGAGCGGCGACTCAAAGACTGGCTGCAGCTGCTCGATATGCGTATTCAGGGCTCGATGCGGTATTTTTTTCGTTGGCCGCTGCCGCGCAGTAAAGTGGCCGATTCGGGTCCTTGGGAGATGCGCGGACAGGCCTGGTGGCCGGAGCTGTCAGCTTGCTATATGCTCTCGGCGCAGAAACGAGTCAATACTCTGACCCCGGTTCGACCGCTCTGGCGACGTCAACCGAAGGTCGTTGGCGGGCTCGCCGAACCTTCAACCCGAGTCTCCCGAATCCGTTTTGACCAAGACCTCCGTTAATTCCATACACATCTACACTGACGGCGCTTGCAGGGGGAATCCCGGTCCGGGCGGCTGGGGCGTGCTGCTGATCGCCGGCAAGCATGAGAAAACGATGCACGGCGGCGATCCCGAAACCACCAACAATCGCATGGAGCTGACTGCGGCCATCGAGGCGTTGAACGCGCTCAAGAGCCACAGCCGGGTCGTGCTGCACACCGACTCCAAATACGTCATGGATGGCATCCGGGAATGGATGCCCAACTGGAAGAAGCGCGGCTGGAAAACGGCGGCCAGGAAGCCCGTGAAAAACCAGGACCTCTGGCAGGCGCTTGATGTAGCGGTTGGTCACCATGAGGTAGAATGGCGCTGGGTGAAAGGCCATGACGGAAATCCGGGTAACGAGGCGGCCGACGCCCTGGCGAACCAGGGTATCGACGAGATGCAGGGCAAGCATTCATGAGACAGGTCGTACTGGACACAGAAACTACAGGCCTCTCTGCGGCCCAGGGTCACCGCGTCATCGAAATTGGTTGTCTCGAGCTGGTCAACCGTCGCCTCACAGGCCGCGAATTTCACCGTTTTCTGAACCCCGACCGCGATATCGACGAAGGCGCTGAACGCGTACACGGCATAAGTCGGGCTGATCTCGAGACCGCCCCCCGGTTTCCTGAGATCGTTGATGAATTCCTGGCGTTCATTAAAGACGCGCAGCTGATCATTCACAACGCGAGTTTCGACGTTGGCTTCCTCGAGCATGAGCTCACGCGCATGAAACACAAGGCGCCGAAAATCGAGGACCATGCGTCGGTGCTCGATACTTTGACACTCGCTCGTGAAATGCACCCGGGACAGCGCAATAGCCTCGACGCGCTGTGCAAACGATACGAAGTGGACGCAACCAAGCGCGACGTGCACGGCGCGCTAATCGATTCCGAACTGCTCGCGAACGTGTATCTCGCGATGACCGGTGGCCAGACCGCGATGCTGCTCGACGATGATGTACTGGGTCATCATGCCAATCCGGAAGGCAACAGCTCCGCCGATATTGAAGGTGAAATCTCGGATTTGGTGAAAGCGGACGACCTGCCCGTGATCCGCGCCAGTGCGATAGAGGTGGCTGCGCACGAGGCGATGCTCGAAAAGATCCGCAAATCCGGTGCGTGCGTCTGGGATATTGACTAGAATCAGGCGTTCATTTTCGCGAACACACTGAAAACAAGGATTAAAACAGTATGGTCCATACGATGGCATCGGCATTGCGCTCAAACTTTTTAGGCAATTCTCCGGATTGGTACAAACTGACCATCATCGGTTTCCTCGTTGCGAACCCGGTGCTGGCGTTGATCGATCCGTATCTGGCCGGCTGGGTTTTGGTCGGTGAATTTATCTTCACGTTGGCCATGGCCTTGAAATGCTATCCCCTGCAGCCGGGCGGACTATTGGCTGTGCAGGCCATCCTCATGGGCCTCGCCTCGCCGGAAAACGTACTGCATGAGGCTGAGAAGAATTTCGAAGTCATCATGCTGCTCATGTTCATGGTCGCCGGCATCTATTTCCTGCGCGAAATGCTGCTGTATATTTTCACGAAAATTCTGTTGGGCGTGCGCTCGAAAATCTTGCTGTCCGTATTATTTTCGTTCGCTGCGGCCTTTCTGTCCGCGTTTCTCGATGCGCTGACGGTGACTGCCGTCATTATCACCGTTGCGGTCGGTTTCTACGGCGTTTACCACAAAGTGGCATCCGGCAAACAGCACGGGCACAGCCACGATCACGGCAGTGACGACGAGGTCCACGAACTGCACCGCGGCGATCTCGCAGATTTCCGCGCGTTTCTGCGCAGCCTGATGATGCACGGCGCGGTTGGCACGGCTCTCGGCGGTGTTACAACGATGGTCGGCGAACCGCAGAATTTGCTGATCGCCGAAATCATGGATTGGTCGTTCGTTGAGTTCTTCCTGAAGATGGCGCACATCTCCATGCCTGTGCTGGTCGTTGGTCTACTTACCTGCGTCATGCTGGAAGTGACCAAGAGTTTTGGCTATGGCGCACAACTGTCGCCCAAAGTTCGAGAAGTTCTTGAGGAATACGACAACGAAATGACGGCGAGACGCAGCAAATCGGATATTGCCGTTATCGCCGTGCAGGGAGTCGTGGCGCTGCTGCTGATCATTGCGCTCGGTTTTGGTCTGGCTGCACCCGGTATCGTCGGTTTGATGGTCATTGTGCTCGCGACAGCATTCAACGGCATCACCGAGGAGCATCGCATCGGCCACGCATTTGAAGAGGCGCTGCCGTTCACGGCATTGTTGGTCGTGTTCTTTGCGATCGTCGCCGTGATCGAACACCAACATCTGTTCACACCCGTCATAAATTGGGTGATGACCTACGACGGTCGCTTACAGGAAGCGCTGTTCTATGGTGCGAATGGTGTTCTGTCAATGATTAGCGACAACGTGTTCGTAGCGACGGTCTACATCGGTGAGGTTGAGAAAATGTTTCTGGCAGGGCAACTGAGCCGCGAACATTTTGACGCGCTGGCCGTAGCCATCAATACAGGTACCAATATCCCGTCGGTTGCAACACCGAACGGTCAGGCCGCGTTCCTGTTTCTTCTGACGTCGGCGCTCGCGCCACTGATTCGCTTGTCATACGGACGGATGGTAGTCATGGCATTGCCGTATACAATCACGATGAGTATTACGGGTCTGTTGGCACTTTGGTACATGCCCCGCATTTTCTGAACGCTGAGAACCAATGCCGTGATTCAGGGCTCCGGATGTGATATCCAGAGCCCGGAATTCCTGACGAGACCTGAAATGTCCTTTGATATTAGTAGAATTCGCATTGGCGTTGTCGGCTTGGGTTATGTCGGCCTGCCGCTCGCGGTTGAGTTCGGCAAGCTCTATCCAACCGTTGGGTTCGATATCAAGGCCGATCGCATTGCCGAGCTCAAAAAAGGCGTGGATTTGACGCTTGAGTGTTCGCCCGAGGAATTGGGCGAAGCAATAAAGCTAACGTTGACGTCGGACACTGCCGAGCTGGGTGCCTGCAACTTCTATATCGTCACGGTGCCTACGCCGATTAGCGGCAGCAATCGCCCGTTGCTGACGCCGCTAAAGTCTGCGAGCAAGATTCTGGGGCGCGTTATAACTAAAGGCGACATTGTCGTTTACGAGTCGACGGTTTACCCAGGAGCCACAGAAGATTTTTGCGTACCGTTTCTCGAGCAGGAATCGGGCCTGAAGATGAACAAAGATTTCTTTGTTGGCTACAGTCCTGAACGCATTAATCCTGGCGATAAAGAACATCGCCTGCCATCGATTTTGAAGGTTACGTCGGGTTCGACGAAAGAGTCAGCGGACTTCATTAACTCGGTGTACGCATCAATTATCACGGCCGGAACGCATAGGGCATCGAGCATCAAAGTGGCGGAGGCGGCGAAAGTCATTGAGAACACTCAGCGCGATGTAAATATCGCCCTGGTCAATGAACTTGCGATGATTTTTGATCGTGTAGGCATCGATACAGAAGAAGTTTTGCTCGCCGCTGGCACGAAGTGGAATTTCCTGCCGTTCCGACCTGGTCTGGTTGGCGGGCACTGTATCGGCGTTGATCCGTATTACCTGACTTACAAAGCGCAGCAGTTGGGCTATCACCCGCAGATGATACTGGCCGGACGTCGTATCAACGACAACATGGCGCTGTATGTATCGTCGCAAGTCGTAAAACTGATGCTGAAGAAGAGCATTGCGCCTTCTGGCGCAAAGATCCTCATTCTGGGTCTCGCATTCAAAGAGAATTGCCCGGACGTTCGCAACACCAAAGTGGTTGATATCGTCAGTGAGTTGACAACTTACGGCGCGAACGTCGACGTCCACGACCCCTGGTGCGACGCGGCGGAAGCCAAACACGAATACGACCTGGACCTTGTCCAAGAGCCGCAGAAAGGGGCGTATGATGGCGTGATTATCGCGGTGGCGCACAATGAGTTTCGCGCGCTCGGTGCGGCAGGGATTCGGGCTTTCTGCAAAGACACCTCGGTGTTGTATGACATCAAGTACGTGCTCCCTGCCGATCAGGTTGACGACCGGCTGTAAACTCAGGGCGATGAAATGAAGATATTGGTAACAGGTGCCGCCGGCTTCATCGGTTTCCACACCTCGAAGAAATTGCTCGAGCGCGGCGATACCGTCGTCGGCCTTGACAACTTCAACGATTACTACGACGTCAATCTGAAAGAGTCGCGGGCGAGCGTGCTGGCCGCTTACAAGAACTTCTCGATGCATCGTATCGACCTGGCCGATCGCGAGGCCATTGAAGCGCTGTTCGCGGCGGAAAAATTCGACAAGGTTGTGCATCTTGCGGCACAAGCCGGTGTTCGCTACTCGATAGAGAATCCACACTCGTATATCAGTAGTAATATCGTTGGCACGCTGCACATACTCGAAGGTTGTCGTCACAATAATGTGCAACACCTGGCCTATGCGTCCTCAAGCTCGGTTTACGGCGCGAACACAACGATGCCGTTTTCGATACACCAGAACGTTGACCATCCATTGGCCCTGTACGGTGCGACTAAAAAAGCCAATGAACTAATGTGTCACACCTACTCGAATCTCTACCAGTTGCCAACAACAGGCTTGCGATTTTTTACGGTGTACGGTCCCTATGGCCGCCCGGACATGGCTTTGTTCATGTTCACAAAAAACATCATCGAAGGTAAGCCCATCGATGTTTTCAATTACGGCAAACATCGCCGCGACTTCACTTACGTGGACGACATCGTGGAAGGCGTCGTGCGAACGATGGATCACACCGCGCAACCGAATGAAGACTGGGATGCGGCAAAACCGGACCCGGGTACGAGCCGGGCGCCGTACCGAATATACAATATCGGCAATCAGCAGCCGGTTGAATTGATGGACTATATTGGCGCAATCGAAAAAGTGCTCGGAAGAAAGGCCGAGATGAATCTGCTGCCCTTGCAAGCAGGTGATGTGCCGGATACCTGGGCGGACACAAGTGATCTTGCGACCGACGTTGGCTATCAGCCGAGCACGCCGATAGAAGTCGGTGTGAAAAGCTTCGTCGAGTGGTATCTTGAGTTTTACAAGATCGAACTCGGACACTAAGTGGCCAGCGCATACACAAGTAGAAAACTTTCCGCACGCTATCCGACTGATTTGCCGGCCTGGAAGAAGCTCGCTGATCACCACGCTTCGGACATGGGTGCGTACACATTGCGGGAACTTTTTTCACGCGATAAGAAGCGCGCGCTGAATTTCGCGCTTAAGACGGACGATCTCACTCTCGACTATTCCAAAAACCACATCAACAACACGACGAGAAAACTGCTGACGCAGCTTGCGAAGCAGGCCGATGTGCCGGCGGCAATCAAGGCAATGTTCGCGGGCGAGACGATTAACAAGACGGAAGGTCGTGCGGTTCTACACGTTGCCCTACGCGCGAAAATTGCCGACGCGGTGGCACACAAGACGCCAGGAATTACCGAAGTCTGGGAGGTGTTGACGAAGATGGAGTCCTTCGTTGATGACGTGCAAAGCGGCAAGATCAAGGGCAGCACAGGCAAGAGACTGACCGACATCGTCAATATTGGTATTGGCGGTTCGGATCTCGGCCCCGTGATGGCCAGTCGCGCGCTACGCCCTTACTGGAAAGACGGCATGCGGTTTCACGGCGTTTCGAACGTGGACGGCACGCAACTTGAAGACCTGACCAAAGAGCTGGATCCGGAAACGACCCTGTTCGTGATTTGTTCGAAGACATTCACGACGCTGGAGACGATGACAAATGCCAAAACGGCGCGGGCCTGGGTAATTGATCGCCTGGACGCCGTGGCTGTGCAATACCATTTCGT
Organism: uncultured Gammaproteobacteria bacterium; assembly: GCA_942490655.1. Taxonomy (GTDB): domain Bacteria; phylum Pseudomonadota; class Gammaproteobacteria; order Steroidobacterales; family Woeseiaceae; genus UBA1847. The sequence goes on from CALNXZ010000003.1 coordinate 108,736, forward strand.
CGCCGCATCCACCAATCATGCAGCGATGGACGACTTCGGTATTCGTACTGACTTTCGATTCGGATTCTGGGATTGGGTTGGCGGCCGCTATTCGTTGTGGTCAGCTGTCGGCCTGTCGCTTGCACTTGTCGTCGGCATGGATGTCTTCAAAGCCATCCTCGCAGGCGGCCGCAGGATGGATCAACATTTTCGTCAGTCGGCGATGGATGAGAACATGCCGGTGCTGCTGGCGCTCATTGGCATCTGGTACAACAATTTTTTCGGTGCACAAACTCAGGCGGTCCTGCCCTACGATAATCGTCTCGACCGCTTCCCGGCCTACCTGCAGCAACTGCAGATGGAGTCGAGCGGCAAGAGCGTACGCATGGATGGCAAGAGAGTGCGCTGCGATACCGGCATGATCATCTGGGGCGAAGCAGGCAACAACGCGCAGCACTCGTTTTACCAACTGCTGCATCAGGGTACGCGACTGGTACCCGTGGACTTTTTGCTGTCGGAGTCGTCGCAGCTCGCCACGGCCAATTGTGAGGCGCAGGCTGAAGCGTTGATGGATGGCACGACGGATGACGGCATCGAGCCGTATCGCGTACATGCGGGAAACAAACCCAGCAACACGATTCATTACAAGACCCTGACGCCCCAGGTCCTCGGCCAGCTCATCGCGCTGTATGAGCACAAGGTTTTTGTCGAGGGTGTAATTTGGGGTATCAATTCATTTGATCAGTGGGGCGTAGAGTTGGGCAAGAAACTGGCCGCTCTGAAACTGTAAGAGCCGCCCGCCGTTATCAGTCTTCGCTTGGGCCAGGAGCGATCTTCCGCAGTATGCGAATCACATCAAAAATTGTACTCGCTGCCTTAGCGGTTTTGACGTCATCGATTGTATTGGCGGCGCCTCACGTAGCTGCCGGCGATATGGCGCTACGCCATGATATTCAGCAGCTTGCCGATGCGGGAGTCATCAAGGGGCCGACGTCGACCTGGCCACTTGCCTGGGGACCGCTACTCGACGATATTCGCGACGCGGACATTTTGTCCCTGTCGCCGGGTGTCGCGGATGCGCTTGCGCGCGTGCGTGAGCGCGGCAACTGGCAGACCCGAACCGGTGCGGTCACATTCAACGCCAAAGTCGCCGCGGCCAACAATGTCACTCGCATTCGATCGTTTCAGGATACGCCGAGAGGGAAGGGTGAGCTCGGTGTTGGTGTAAGCTGGATCGAGGACTGGTTTAGCATCGATCTCAATGCACAGGCTGTCAATTCCGATCAGGACAGTGCGGAATTCCGTGCCGATGACAGCTTCATCGGTGCCGTTGCTGGCAACTGGTCGGTCGCGGCAAGTACGCAGCCGCGATGGTGGGGTCCTGGCTGGGACGGCAGTGTGATTCTGTCCAACAATGCACGGCCCATACCATCATTAACCATCGACCGGGTGTTCACGGATGCATTCGAAACGAAATGGCTAAGCTGGCTCGGGCCCTGGGATCTCAGTGTCCTGTTCGGGCAATTGGAAGAAGAGCGCGCTGTTCCGAACGCGAAATTCTTCGGTATGCGGTTCAACTTTCGCCCGCTGCCCTCGCTGGAGATCGGACTTTCACGATCGGCGCAGTGGTGCGGCGATGGCCGGCCCTGTGACTTAAGTACATTCGCCGATTTGTTTTTTGGCCGGGACAATAATGGTGACGCCGGTATCGATCCTGAGAACGAGCCGGGCAATCAAATGGCCGGCGTCGATTTTCGCTGGTCGCCGTCGTTCATCAAGGTACCTGTAGCCCTGTACGGGCAGTTTATTGGTGAAGATGAGGCGGGTGGTTTTCCAAGTCGTTATCTCATACAGCTCGGACTAGAAGGCTCGGGATACCTCAAAGACAAATGGTCGTACCGTTGGTTCGCCGAACTGGCCGGAACCAGTTGTGACTTTGTTAAAGAAGACCTTTTTAATTGCGGCTACCGCCAGTCGATTTATGCCAGCGGCTATACCTACCGTGGTCGAATCATTGGACATGGCGCCGACAACGACGCGCGCCTGGTGTCTGCAGGATGGCTAATGGTCGATGATACTGACACGCAGTGGCGTGCCTTGCTTCGCTACGGTGATGTGAACCGGGGTGGTGCTTATGACATTCAGCACGCGCTAACACCGACGCCCCAGGAAATAGTGAGCCTCGACATTTCACACAGCCGTGCATTTTCCTTTGGTGTCATTGATCTCGGGGTAGGCCACGAACAGATTGACGATATCGTTAGTGGCGATTCGCCTTCTGAAACCCGTTTCTATCTGCAATGGCGAAGTTCTTATTAGGTCTGGCTGCGTGGGCTAGCGACTGACCAGTCGCAATTCGACGCGACGATTCAGGGCTCTGCCATCTTCGGTGTCATTATCAGCCATCGGCATAGACTCGCCGTAGCCTTTATAGGTCAGCCGATCCGCATCCACGCCGTAACGAATCAGAAACTCGCGGACCGTTTTCGCACGACGCTCGGATAGTCCTTCGTTGGCGGTCGGATCGCCGACGTTGTCAGAATGACCTGCGACCTCTATCTGCAGATCCGGATGTTTGATCAATGTGTCTGCAGCTTCCTTGATCAGGTACTCGGTACCGGCGATCACCACGTCAAGTCCTGTCTCGAAATTGACGCCCGGCAAACTGATGATGTCTCTGATTTCGCAACCTTTAATGTCGGTTTTCACGCCAGGTCGGGTGCCGAGACAGCTGTCACGATGATCCGGGATGCCGTCCTTGTCGTCGTCATACGCGCAGCCGAATTCATCGACTTCGGCGCCTCGCCGAGTTCCCGGGCAGCGGTCCTTGTCCGTAGTAACTCCGTCCATGTCGCTATCCAGCGCACAGCCCTGTCGATTGACCGGTACGCCGGCGGGCGTATCCGGGCACTGGTCTCTGGAGTCGCTGACGCGGTCAAAGTCACTGTCCTTTTCGGGAACGTAGCGGAAGCTCTCGTCCGCTACAGCTTTTACTACAGGTTTTCTGCCGATGTCGTATTGGATACCCAGTAGTGTCATGTTGTCGGTCAGATTTTCGGTGTCAAAGACCATGCGCACGCGCTGCTCGAGTCGCAGCGAAAAGCTGCCCTGGCGCAAGCGCCATTTGATACCGAGTCCCAGCGACATCGTGCCGCCGCCGTCGCCAGCCTCTCTTACAAATTGCGGTCCCGAATCGGAACTGACGCCAAGGTAGCCGACGCCGGCGAGCACATAGGGTGCCAGCGCAGCGTCGCGGTTCAGGAAAGCGAGCACGTGGGCACTAAGGTCCACGAGTTTTTGATCGGGATAACAATCGCCAGGATCGCAGAGTCCGGTCAGGTCCGAATAACCGACGAGGGCCTCGAGTGACAGGTGATCGGTCATATCCCGGCCGCCGGCAATCTGCAAGCCCGACAGCGCGTCCTCGGTTGCCCGGTATTCATCGCTTTGATTGAAAACTAAGGAAGGCGCGACATACCAATCGCCTGTCTGCGCCCGGGCTTCCGCCCCGAAAGCAAGAATCAGCAATAGTGTGGTCAGTCGAAACAGGCCTACGTTCATTCTGCGGTCTCACGCGCGCCAGCGTCATTGCTAGCCAATAGTCGGGCAGGTTATCAGTTCGCAAGGCGACTTTATGTGAAGTAGGTCAATTTGAGGAGAGTGGTGTTGCGAGCGCAAAGGCCCGCGAACACTCATTTGAGCCAAGGTCGGCACTGTTGGCTAAAAACGTTAGCTACCTCACACAAACAAAGCGCTATTTTCCATAAGCTTGCCGGGTTGGGCTGTATTTGCGCCCGTAGACATTGCAGTTTATGTGGAAAAACGATGAATCAATGAAGGGATTCGGGCTTCTACCGGCGCTCCTTTGCCTGCTCACTTTCGTCGGCCATTCCGAGGCCGGCGCGGCCGACGCTGGCTCGAATTCCGAGAATTCGGCGCTGGAATCGGATTCGATTGATACCCGCAATGCGTATCAGGATGTCTACCTCCTGGACAGCGATTCGTTGCCCGACGACATGTACTCCGAGGAAGATGAAAACCGCATTGGTCGGCGTTTCTTTTCTACCGAACTCACTGTTTATAAAAACGATACCAGCAGCTTTGGCGATGAAATGGAGCAGGGTGCTCGTATTCGATGGCGCCGCGAAACCATGCGCCTGGGACTGCTTGAAGCCGATCTCGTCCTAAGCAACATCGATCGTCAATTCACCATCGATCAGCGTGACAGTACTCAGGCGATGGTCACGGTGCGGCAAAGCTTTCTGCCAATCTCCGATACCTGGCTTATGAACAATACGCTCGGCCACCATCGTACTTTGACCAGCGATCATCTGGATGGCGGGTATCGAGTAAACCTGCCCAGTTCACCTTTGCTGGGATTCACCAGCGATGTTCAGGATCCTACAAGCAATGCTCAGTTGTTTGCCGGGCGTACCGGACAGGTAGTCGGCGTTGCATTGAATCAATTTGAAGAGGATGGCGGTACCCTATTCGGTGGCTCTTTCAAGCGAGACATAACACCGCAGGTCTCGGCTATCGGAAAGCTTGTGTCGTACAGCGGCAATGAATTTATTCGCGAGCACACCAGTCTGCTTACTGCAGTAGGCATCAACAATGCGGAGCGGACCAACTTCCTGGACCTCAGCCTGCTGGCGGACGACGATTCAAACTTCGGTGCATGGGCTGATGCTGAACGCATTTTCGACAACAATACGCGCATGCGCCTCGGAGCGTATATGCTGGATTCGAATCTCGCATGGATGGACAAACCGATAGCCAATGACGAGTTCGGTGCCTACGTCCGTGCCGATATGCGGACCGACTCGTACAACCTTGCTCTCGGCTATGACTACATTAAGACCGGCATTGGTTCCAGCCTGTTGGGCAGTTCCGAAATCCACAATGCTTACTTCAATGGCAACTTTCGCCTGACTCGGAATCTGAGCCTGGGCACCTCGGGTACTGTGGGCAGTCGCAGTCTCGATGACGGTCAGGGCGACGAAAACCTGACCTGGTACCTGAACAACTATGCCTACTATCGCTCACCGCTCGGCACCAGTCGCGTGGAATACTTTTTTGGTGAGACCGATCGGGGGCTGTATGTCGATTTGCGCCGAACGCTCGGAATTCTGGTAAGCCAGGACTGGCGTATGCCGCAAAGCATGCGCTTGTCGACAGAGATTCGGGTAGCAGAAGAAGAATCGGCGCTATTCACGACTCACGAACGAGAGGCCAACGTTAATTTTCGCCTGAACCTGGGCGACAACCTGTCCTGGGGCTTGAATGCCAGCTACTTCAGCAATAGCAGCGACCAGACAACATCGCACGACGGCATCAGCGCCAATGCGGATTTTCTCTGGAATTTTGCACCGAACTGGTTCGCGTCCTTAGTCATGAGTCGCAACTCTGCCCAATTTGATCCCGCCACCAACCTGCCGCCGCCCACACCTATGGTCGACAATGAGACCAGCGGCAATACGTTTTGGCTGACGATCGGTTACGGCAAAGCCAGCGGTCAACCGATACAGGCGATTGGTGGCGGCGACGGCATCGGTACGGCACGCATTCAGGGCGAAGTGTTCTACGATGAAAATGGCGACTACATACGCCAGCCTAATGAGGCTCCGGTCGTCGGTGCAGTCGTGTTACTCGATGGTCGTTACGAAACCAGAACTGATTCGCTGGGCAGATACCTGTTCGAACCCGTTCGTGCGGGCTCTCACTATGTCGCACTTGCGGTCGAAGAATTGCCACTGCCTTGGGGGCTGCGTGATGAAACGCCGCAGATGATCGACGTCGGGCTCAGGCGCTACGGCGAGGTGAACTTCGCGGTAGTGCGCCTCGACGAGACGATTGCCGCAATCTACTAAGTATTTTTCCGCTAGTCGAATTGCTCTTCGACCGCAAAGCGCTGACCACCGATTTCGAAAGTACCTTTTAGCTGCAGCGGGAGCTGCATAACAACATTGGCCGTCTGGCCATTCTCAGCAGCTTCCGGTACCAGCAGGATTTCCTCACTGTGATTTGGTAGTACTGGAAACGTCGACGCTACGAGAACAAAGCGTTCTCCCAGAGCATCGGTTGCGGTTATGCGTCCGTAAACACGGTCAAACGTATTGCCGTTATTGTGCAACTTGAGCGTCGGCAGTGATAAACCACCCATCTCGCCGCGTCCCAGACCCGCGAATTCAACGTCGGCTTTCGCGTCGCCAATGGTTACGTAAACAATGACGGCATAGCGGCCGAGGACCGGGAAGCGTATCGGTTGATCGCCACCGGTAGATGCCATGGCGGGAGCCGCTGGCTCCACAAGCAGTGCAAATTTACACAATCCTGCCGGTGCGTCTTCAGGTACGTGAATTTCGAATCGATAGCGCTTCTGGCCACTCGGTCGAATAGTAAGGTCGCGTCTTTCGAGTTTGACCCAGGGACGGCAACTGCCTTCCACCAGGTCATCCTCGATGTACTCGAGGCCCTGTGTTTCGGTGATATTCCAATCGGCGGTTCGCAGGGCATATCCGGCGCTCTTGTCGCCGGCATTCATGATCAGGACCGTGTCACGTATTACATCGCCGGGCTTGGCTCGCAGCTCGAATTTGGACGGCGCGATTCCGGCGCTGAATCCTTGTGCCAACGCGGCGCCGGAAGTAAGTGCCAGGACAACGCCGAACAGACCGGCGTTAATTGATAACTTCAAGTTCATAAGTAAGCTCAAAACTGAATGAATCGGCAACGCCGGCGCTAGCCGCTGTAATCGCGAAATCGAAGGTGCCGCTAACGATCGGTTCTTCGAGCAGGCCTTCAAAAATAAGTGCAGCCTGCCCCGGGCTTGCGCTGCCGGACGCAAATATGCCGCGCGCCTGCCATGCGATCTCAAGCGTACCGGCGCTGGTGTCACCCGCAATACTGGCAGGAACTGCTAAAAAGATTCGGACGCGTTGACCAACGAACTCCCGCGTGTCCAGTCGGACTTCGACGCCGCCCAGGTAACCGGACACCGGCGGTAACGCAGAATTCTGACCCGAAAACATTGCACCCAGCGCTTGCTGGACGTCCTGCGGACCCCATTTCAGTTCCAGAGAGAAGTTCTGCCGGGGCGACAGGGAGTCATCCAGCACGACGCGCTGTGCAAGCACTGCCGGACTGGCAAGCAGTGTCAGTAATCCGAAAGCAAGTGCGAATAACGACTTCATAATTGCGCAATCGTGTAGACGACGCGGCCCGTGTAAGTGCCGGCCGGATACACCGTATCGTTGTCGTAACGAAACGTCAGGTAGTCGATCACGCCCCGTCCTTGTGAGTAGGTAATATTCATACTGAAAAAGGTTTGTGCCCCGCCCTGATTGAATCGGCCGCCCGCGATGTCTCCGTCGCGTGTTGTCCAGCTGATTTCGTTCATGGGTAGTGTGTCACCACTGCCGTTCACGAGCGGTACTGAAGAATTCATAGTGACCGTAAATCGGGCGCGATTGCCGCCTCTGTAGCCGAGAACGGCAACGGGCATTTCAGGTGTGCCGACGATAGGTGTTCCGTCACCGGGAAGTACGCCGGGCGGAAAGCTGAACGAGACTTCATCGACCTGACCTGTCGGTGGCCCGAACAGTCCGAACACGTCGTAAGTACCGTGTCCAATCTGGATGTAGACGAAGGGGGTGGTATAACCGATTTGCACTTGCAGCGCACTCGCAAGCGCGGGCAGCAGGCAAAAAATCAGAAAAATAGCGAAGCGATTCAAGCGCATCATCAACAAAAAACCCGGGCAGGCAATACTATGACATATTGCCTGCCCGGGGTAGTTTCCAAGCGCTTAAGGTGTAGCGGCTGTGTAAACTGACGTACCGTTATACACGCCTGAAGCATAGTTGTTCGTGTCGTCGTAGGTGTATGTCCAGCTGTCGGTCTGGTTGTATACGCCACCTGTCGGAATCACGGTGCTAGTGTCGAAGTCCGGCGCAGCGATCGTCCCGCCGTCAACAACGGTGATTTCGGAAAACGGAATCGTGTTGCCGCCGTCGATCAGGTTACCACCGCCGGTGTTAGAGGCGATCGTGACCGTAGCCGCGTTAGTGATCAACGTAATGTTGAGCACGCCGTCAACACCGTCACCGACACCGCCCGTTGCTGGCAGAGCAGATCCTTGGCCGGGTTGCGATCCGGTCAGATCCCAATCGACTCGGTCGACGCTGGCTAGTGTGCCGACCTGAAAGAAGACGAACTGGGGTATCGTGATGCGAAAATCGAGACTGGCTGATGCAGTCGCGCCACCACCGAACTGAAGATCCGAGTCGGCTGCAGCGAATTGCGAAAACAGCAGGCCAAGCCCGACCGTAGAGGTTAATAGCAGTTTGTTAAGGTTCATTCCTTATCCATCCTTATGTTTCATTACATATCAGGTTTATAAAGCGGTTTCTCGCAATAAAGTGAGGAGTGAACTGTAGGGAATTCCCGACAACGGGAGCGTGATTCTGTTCACAATGTGACAAAATAACGGGAGCGGGCAGCCAGGAGCCTGGCTGCCGCTATTGCTGTTGCTCGCTAAGCCGTTACGGGGCTCAGGCGGCTACAGGATTGTTCTTGCGCCAGATCGAAAGTTGTTCAGGAGCCTGGACGCCCATTTTTACGCGGATGTTGTCGGACGTAAAAATCGTAATTTCAATGGGACCATTCTGAAACAGATCAGCAAGTGTCATCGATGTATCGATGCCTTCACCAGGTCGGATCAAAATAGACTCAGCATCGCGTCGGCTCACAATCAACATAGCTCGGTTTCCTTACGTCAAAATGCAGCTTAAGCCTCGGCGAGAGACTGGCGACCTAGGTCACCTGAATCACCGCCATGTCGGCCGTAGGTATTGAATCCGGGCATCACGCCGCGGAGTAAAGATAGACTTGATTCAAATTGCTGTTGGCGGACGCGAATGATCGCGCCGTTCGTCATGTTAATGGCGCTGCTCTCAGCAGCGATGATCATCAGGTGTTCCCAACGATTACTAATGAGATCGCCGTCGTCGCAGGCGTCGATCAGGTTTGGCATTTGATCCGGCCCCGGTGCGTAGCCGTGCGCTGAACAAAACGCGATGCGTTTCTCGTCCAGCCGCTGCAGTGACCGAACGCAGTCGCTTTTGCTGTCTACTGCGGCGACGATGTTATCCATATCCTGCAATTTCAAGGCTTTGCGCTCGTCCTCAAGGATTTCTTTCAGGGCCAGCGCGAAGTAGACCGTCTCGTTGAGAATTTCAACGATCTGGGCTCGAATGTCTGAGGGGGATAGGGATGACATGTTTATTCGCCGAAAGAGCGGTCCAAACGAATCATTGCGTCCGCGATCGCCTGGGAATCGATTTCGTAGTTGCCGCTTTCGATTGCGCCCTTAATCTCGCTGACGCGTTCGGCGTTAACCGCCGGCAAGGATTTCAAAGTATTGTCCAGTTGCTCAAGTAGCTTGGCGCTGCTGGTCAGATTTACGGTGTCACTGGTTGATGAGGGTTGTGCCGCAGACTTTTGCGCCGCGGACGAATGAGGAGACACGTTCTTGCCTGTTGATGTCTCATCAACCTTGGTGCCAATCTTCCCCAAAATACCCTGATCCATCGGACCGATCCTGTTTGTCATAACGTAAAATCCTCAACTATCATTGTTGCTGAGGTGGGTATCGGCGGGTTGCCCCGATACTTTAGGCTCAGCGTGAAAAAAATCTTTATTCGAGCTTGTCAGTACCTCGACGTGTTCGCGAGACCGCACGATGCCTTCAACGACGCGGCCTGAGTGGGTGTTCTCGACCCGGATCCTCTGATTAATCGCACCGTTCATGAGTGCCGTGCCCGTCATGGCGATGCTGAAATCGCCGCTGCCAGCGGTCAAAGTTACCGTTTGGCCCCGCCGGACGGCGATTTCCACCTCAAACATCGTCGGCACCACTATCTTTCCGGCAATGAGCTGTGTTTTCAGGCGTTGCCCGACAGCATTTGCCGGATCGCTCATGTAGCCGTTGCGAAGACGAGACACGTCTCGGGCTTCTTCAATAATATCGGCCGCCGTCAATACGTGGCCCTTATTCAGGGTCTTGCGGGCGATCAGCACCGTTTCAGTGACGATAACGTCAACGGGTACGTAAACCTTCCAGGGCTTGCTGCCACTACAACGTACGCCGACGATCGTTCGTGCCTTGATTTCTGTGCCACTGCGCAGGAAACCGTCGAGCGCCTGATCGCACAGAGCAAGGCGTTGACGAGGATCGATGTTGCGGGCTTGTACCGTGGTATTGCCGGCAAAAACGCCCGTTCGGGCCTTGAGAAAGGCCTCGGCGGCTGCGGCGATCTCCTCGACCGGCTGCCAATCCGGCGTCTGGGCCGGGCTGCCTGGAGCGATCAGGGTCAGTAATAGCGGTAAGAGACAGAGCGGCGTCGAGCGTCGCTGTGCGCCAGGTTGGCGTCGCACATTTGGCGCCACCGTCAATTTCTCGACGAATTCCGGCGTTCTCTTTTGCATGTAGATCGACATCGGGCAATTGCCTTTTGCTGGTTGGGCCTTGCAACGCAACAGTTTGAGCGTAGTGGCTATCAAATTGGCCGCACATTCCTTACGACCGCTATCTAAGACGCTGCAATTGCCGTGCCAATTGCGGACTTTCGCTTGTTTCCTAGTGTTTTCCGGCACTTTCGCAGGGCTGCAGATAGTTGCCGCTGGCGCGGCAGATTGTTGCCGCTCCGGTCGACGGTGCCTCCCGGTTCGGTTATCGGCCGTCATGCCAGGACCTTTAGCCAACGGACCTTAGCGCGCACTTTTTTCGAATTGGCACGGCTGTTGCATAGCCCACTAGCAGGAACCGCAATTTGGAAAACAGACCAGGTACACATCATGGACATACCCGCAATAGCGCAGCACGAGCAGTCACTGAAGTTTCGAGCACTTCGAAACCAGGTGTTGGCATCCAATATTGCCAACGCCGATACGCCTAACTACAAGGCGCGTGACTTTGACTTTGGCGCGGCTATGAAATCTGCACGCCACGAGACCATCAGCATGACGGAGACCAGCGCACTGCACAGGCAGGGCAGTGGTCAGTCGGATTTGACGACTCGGATGCAGTATCGGGTTCCGCACCAGCCAACGCTGGATGGCAACACCGTAGAGACTGACGTTGAGCAATCCAAGTTCGCTGAAAACGCTTTGCACTACCGCGCCAGCCTGGCGTTTCTCGATGGCCAGATACGTTCGATTCGATTCGCTTTACGTGGAGGTGACTAATGTCCCTGCTTAATGTCTTTGACGTGGCCGGCAGCGCGATGAACGCGCAGTCCGTACGCATGAACGTCACCGCAAGCAACCTTGCGAACGCCGGTAGCGTCAACGGTGATCCCGACAAGGTCTACCGGTCTCGACAACCGGTGTTTTCGACGTTTAGTCAGACCTTGGCGGATCAATCCGGCGTTGCCGGCGTTCGTCTGGACGGCATCGTTGAAAGTTCGTCGCCTCTGCAGAAGCTGTATCAGCCGGATAACCCGGACGCTGATGCGGACGGCAACGTCTATGCCAGCAACGTCAATACCGTGGAGGAGATGGTCAACATGATCTCTGCCTCGCGTTCTTACAAGAACAATATCGAAATGGTCAATACGACCAAAGATCTGCTCATGCAGACCCTTTCACTCGGCCGCTAATACGAACCCAGAGAACTGCTATGACAACCATCGCACCCATAGATGACTTACAGGCCTTCGCGCCAAGACCGCAGCAGGCAGCACGCGGCGATCTTGGCCAGGAGGATTTCCTGACGCTGATGATCACGCAATTTAAAAATCAGGATCCGTTTGAACCCATGGATAACGGTGAATTCCTGGGGCAGCTCGCACAGTTCAGCACCGTCAGCGGAATTGATTCACTCAATAGTTCGTTCACCGGCTTGTCGGGGTCGATGCAGGACAACCAGGCCCTGCAGGCCGCTGGTCTGGTAGGGCATTCCGTCCTGGCAGTGGCAAATGTCGGCTATCTCGGCGATAGCGGCACACTGAATGGTGCGATCGAACTTGATTCCAGTGCTTCGAATGTACAAATCGACATCACCGATCAAACCGGGGCTCTCGTCCAACGCCTGAATCTTGGTCAACAACCGCCGGGACTGACGAATTTTAACTGGGACGGCATTACGTCCACTGGCGATCGTGCGGCGAGCGGTCAATACCAGGTCTCCGCGCGCGTTAGTCGCGGTGGTAATACCGAAAGCGCAGCCACCGTCATCGAAGCAAGAATCCAGAGCGTCACGCTGGGTCAGTTTGGTGGCGGAATGTCGCTGAATCTCGAAGGTGGTCAACGCATGCCGCTAGGGCAGATATATCAAATTATTGGATAGCGTCAGCAGACGCTTAACACAACAAAACAGTTTTAATGCAGGAGTAACAACATGCCATTCGCAATAGCACTTAGCGGCCTTAATGCAGCGTCAGCCGACCTCGGCGTCACAGCAAACAACGTCGCGAACGTTAATACCACGGGTTTCAAAATGTCGCGGGCTCAGTTCTCTGAGGTTTTCGCCGTCGGCACGCAGAGTGTTAGTTCGAGCGCATCCGGAAGTGGCGTACGCCTTTCGGCTATCGCACAACAATTCACTCAGGGAAACATCGATTTCACGGACAACGCGCTGGATCTTGCAATAGGAGGAGAAGGCTTCTTTGTCATCAGCGACAACGGTGCCCGCAGCTACACGAGGTCCGGTGCTTTCGGTGTGGACAACGCGGGCAATATCGTGAACGCGCAGGGATCCCGATTGCAGGCGTATCCGTATGCAGGCAATGGTCTGTTTAATACGGGTACACCACAGGACCTGCAGTTGACGATTGGCGCCAACCCGCCGTCAGCAACTACGCGGGCCAGCTTCGGTATTAACCTGCCGGCGGATGCGCCATTACCGGCAAATCCCGTGTTCGACCCGACCGACCCGAGCAGTTTCAATCACACGACGTCGGTCACCGTGTACGACACCCTGGGCGCGGCACACACGGCGACGGTTTACTTCATCAAAGATGCCGCACCGAACACCTGGAATACTCAAGTAGAGGTCAACGGCGCACCGCTGGCCGGCTCTACTCCGGTGGTTTTCAATCCGGACGGTAGCTTACTTTCTCCGGCCGGTGGCCTGATGGCGTTGGCTCCGTTCAACCCCGGTACCGGTGCCAGCCCAATCACGATGTCGCTGGATTTCAGCGCGGCGACTCAGTTTGGTGACAATTTCGGTGTGAATTCATTGTCACAGGATGGCTTCACGACGGGCCGCCTGACCGGCGTCAGCGTCGACTCTGAGGGCGTTGTATTTGCTCGCTTCACAAATGGGCAGTCCACTTCGCTCGGCAAGCTGGCACTCGCCAACTTCGTCAACCCTCAAGGTTTGCAGCAGCTGGGCGATACCACCTGGGGAGAATCTTTCCAATCCGGTGACGCGTTGCTTGGAGAAGCAGGAACGGCATCCTTCGGCAATATTCAGTCCGGTGCACTCGAGGCATCGAACGTCGATCTGACGGCGCAGCTGGTACAGATGATTACCGCGCAACGCAACTTCCAGGCGAATGCGCAGATGATCTCGACAGCCGACACCATTACTCAAACCGTCATCAACATCCGTTAACGCCGACTGAAACAAAGCTGAGCACTGACTATGGACGAAATGATTTATCTGGCGATGACGGGGGCTCGACAAACTGAGTACGCCCAATCCATCAACAGTAACAATCTGGCCAACGTGTCGACGACAGGGTTCAGGGCTGACCTGCATTCATTCAGTTCGGTACCGATTGAAGGACCTGGCGTTGATGCTCGAATCAACGCCGTGGTCGAATCCTACGGCACAGATTTGACTCAGGGTCCATTGAGTACGACCGGTCGTAGTCTTGATATTGCAGTGAATGGCAGTGGCTATATTGCAGTACAGGCACCGGATGGCAGTGAGGCATACACACGCGCCGGGAACCTGCACGTAGAGGCAGGTGGATTGCTTGCCACCGGCGCCGGGCACCTTGTCATTGGTGATGGCGGTCCGGTCGCAATACCGCCGAACAGCAGCCTGCTGATCGGTAGCGACGGCACCCTGTCGATACAACCCTTAGGTCAGGGACCGGAAACACTCGCCATCGTCGACCGTATCAAGCTCGTGAAGCCTGAGATACAGAATCTCGAAAAAGGGGCGGACGGCTTGTTGCATACAAGAAATGGCGGTGATGCCGATGCCGACGCCAGCGTAACGCTGATTGCCGGTGCTCTCGAACAAAGCAATGTGAACGTCGCTAAGACGCTCGTCAACATGATCGAGCTGGCGCGGCAATACGAAATGCAAATTAATGTCATCAAATCATCTGAAGAAAATGCGGATGCCGCAGCAACCATGATGAGGCTCGGCTAGGCCGAGGCGAGGACGAGGAGAAAGAAATGAACAAGGGACTGTGGGTAGCGAAAACCGGTCTTGACGCACAACAGACGCGTATGGCGGTCGTATCCAACAATTTGGCTAACGTTAACACCACCGGATTCAAACAGGACCGGGCTGTTTTCGAGGACTTGTTGTACCAGAACATCCGTCAGTCCGGCGGCCAATCCTCGCAGGACACGATCTTACCGTCCGGCATGAACCTCGGCACGGGCGTGCGCGTAGTTGCGACGGAAAAACTCTTTACTCAGGGCAGTCTCCTGCAAACAGGCAACGCGATGGATGTCGCGATCAGCGGGCGAGGCTTCTTCCAGGTCCTGAAACCGGATGGAGAAATTGCCTATACGCGGGACGGCACGTTCCAGATGAATGCGGAAGGCGAAATCGTCAACTCCAGTGGCTACGTCGTACAACCGGGCATCACCATTCCGGACGCGGCGCAAAGCGTCACCATCGGTGTTGACGGTGTGGTCTCTGTGAAAATCGCCGGCGACCCCACACCGACGCAGATTGGTTCCCTGGAAGTTGCTGATTTCATTAACCCCGTGGGCCTGCAGCCCATTGGTGAAAATCTTTACATCGAGACCGCCGCCAGTGGCGCCGCACAACCGGGTACGCCTGGACTCAATGGTATTGGTTCCATCAACCAGGGCGCTCTCGAAGGTTCCAACGTCAATGTTGTTTCTGAGCTCGTAAACATGATCGAAACGCAACGCGCTTACGAGATGAACTCCAAGGCGATTTCGACCAGTGACCAGATGATGCAGTACCTCAACAACAACTTGTAAGAGTAGAGATATGACTAATACAACGAAATTTTCACTGTTGCTGCTTGCTGTATTGCTGCAGTCGGCCTGCGCTGAAAGGCGCGCCCTGCAGGAGCCGTACAGACCGCAACTGGCTGTTCCACCGGTGCTCCAGGAAGCACCACCTGGAACAATCTACACAGCCGGTTCCGAGATACGCCTCTGGGAGGATCGCAAGGCTGCACGCGTGGGCGATATATTGACTGTCAGGCTTTACGAAAACACCAACGCGTCCAAGAATTCGCAGACAAGTACCGGCAAGTCATCAGACGTTGCGCTGACGAATCCATCAATATTCGGTGCGCCGATAACGCATAACGGCGCGCCATTGCTGGACGGCTCGCTCAGCGGCACCACGGACTTCAGCGGCAAGGGCGCCAGCAGCCAAAGCAATAGCCTGACCGGCGACATTACAGTGACGGTTCTGGAGCGCCTTCAAAACGGCAATCTGCGCATCAGTGGTGAAAAATGGGTGACGCTGAATCAGGGACAGGAGTTCATTCGTCTCTCGGGAGTTATCCGTCCGGATGATATCGAGCCGGACAACTCACTGCTTTCGACACGCATTGCCGATGCACAGATCACCTACAGCAGCAAAGGCGTACTTGCAGCGGCGAACAAAATGGGACTGATCTCAAGGTTCTTTAACTCGGTCTTCTATCCGTACTAGACGGGAAAATACTCATGCATACCAACTACAAAACTCGCCGTGCCATGAAACGATTTGTTCTCGTGATGTTGCTGGCGGGGGCATTCCTGACTGAACAGGCCTACGCCGATCGCGTAAAAGATCTGGCGAGTGTCGCCGGCGTTCGCGAGAACCAGCTGGTTGGTTACGGTTTGGTCGTCGGCCTCGACGGCAGCGGTGACCAGACCACGCAAACGCCGTTCACCGTGCAGGGCATCATCAACATGCTGACGCAGTTCGGTGTCACTGTGCCGCCGGGAACCCGAATGCAACTCAAGAATGTGGCCGCGGTTACGATTCATGCCGAGTTGCCGGCGTTTGCGAAGCCAGGCCAGAAAATTGATATCACCGTTGCCTCTATTGGTAACGCGAAAAGTTTACGAGGCGGCAGCCTGCTGATGGCACCTATGCGCGGTGCGGATGGCAACGTCTATGCGATCGCACAAGGCAACCTTGTTGTCGGTGGCTTCGGTGCATCCGGCGCTGACGGATCGAAAGTCACCGTGAACATTCCCAGCGCCGGTCGTATTCCGAACGGGGCAACCGTGGAGCGAGCTGTTCCGAGTGATTTCCTGACGCAAGAAGCGATCGTGCTGAATCTCAATGTGCCGGACTTTACGACCTCCATGCGCCTCGCTGAACAGATCAATCAAACGATGGGCGATGGCACGGCGCAGTCGCTGGATGCGGTATCGGTTGCAGTTCGTGCCCCCGTGAACATTGCACATCGCACGGCATTCGTATCGGCTCTGGAGAACCTCGAAGTCGAGCCAGGTGAAGTGCAGGCGCGGGTGATAGTGAATTCCCGTACCGGGACCGTCGTCATAGGTTCAAACGTTCGTGTTACTCCGGCCGCCGTCTCGCACGGATCCCTGGTGGTTACGATTGGTGAGCGCCCGTTTGTCAGCCAGCCAATTGCCCCGTTCAGCGATGCTGGCAGGACTGTCGCCATGCCGGTGTCCGATGTTTCCATTACCCAGGAAGATGCCAGCATGTTCCTGTTCGAACCGGGTACGAGCCTGGATGAGATTGTGCAGGCAGTGAACCGTGTCGGCGCCGCGCCCGGTGACCTCGTCGCAATTCTCGAGGCGCTTAAACAAGCAGGCGCTCTGCGCGCCGAACTGGTCATCATTTAGGACAACTCACCGGACTATGACGTCGTCGATCACAGATTATACGCAATTCACCGATTTGCGAAGAGCGGCCGGGCAAAATGACCCGGCAGCTTTGCGTGAGGTCGCTGAGCAGTTTGAGGCGCTGTTCCTGCAAACAATGCTGAAGTCCATGCGTGATGCCTCATTGGGCGATCCGCTGTTCGGCGATAACGATGGGCAGGAAATGTATCAGGACATGATGGACCAGCAGCTCGCCGTTGAAATGTCGAGCGGCAAAGGTGTCGGACTGGCCGACATGCTGGTGCGCCAGCTCGGTGGAGCAGAAGCCAGCAAGCTGAGCCGTCCGGATGCGAGCTACCCCATTACACGCAACCGCGTGCCGCAACCGTCGAAGCCAGTCTGGGCTGATGCAGAGACATTTGCGCGCGACATTTGGCCGCATGCGGAACGAACGGCGAAGCAGCTGAACGTCGCGCCAGAGGCGATTGTTGCGCAGGCCGCGCTTGAAACCGGCTGGGGACAACACGTCATGGCGGGGAATGGCGGCGAGAGCAGTTTCAACCTGTTCGGCATCAAGAGCAGCGCGGGTTGGCAGGGGGAACAGGTGACTCGCAAAACTCTGGAATTTGAGAACGGCGTACCGCGTCCGCAGAACGCGCGTTTTCGTGCTTACGACGGCGTTGCGGCGGCGTTTTCCGACTACGCGCAACTACTGGCCGACAATCCGCGTTACGGCGATGTTCGCGATCATGGTTCTGACACCGCGGGGTTTGCGCACGCGCTGCAGGAAAGTGGTTATGCAACCGATCCAGATTACGCAGAGAAGATCAACAACGTTCTGGCTAGCCCGACGATGCGTCGTGCGATGGCAGAACTAAGAGCAGGAAACTGACATGGCAGGAATACTAAATACGAGTTTGAGCGGTATGCGTGCATTTCAAAGTGCGCTCGACATTACCGGTCATAACATTGCCAACGCAAACACACCGGGATACAGCCGCCAGGTTGCAAATTTTACGGCACGCCCTGGCGTAGGCAGTGGCGTCGGCTACATAGGCTCGGGTACCCAGATAGCATCCATTGAACGTATGTATGACGCGATGCAAACCGAGCAGCTGCGTACCTCGACCACCGGATACTCGCGATTCAATGCATTGAGCAACCTGTCGAGTCGAATCGACGTATTGCTGGCAGATGCCGATACCGGTCTCAACTCAGGCCTGCAGTCCTACTTCAATTCGATGCAGGATCTCGGTAACGATCCATCCTCAATACCGACTCGCCAGGCGTTGATTGGCGAGGCACAGGGATTGGCCGCGCGCTTTAACTCGCTGGATAGTCGCTTGAAGGAACTGGAAGGTGAAGTGAACAACCGCGTGTCGTTGTCAGTCAATGACATCAACCGGCTGGCGACGTCGATTGCCGCCGTAAACGACAAGATTGCGCTTTCGAATGGCACCGGCCAGGCGCCGAATGATCTGCTGGACGAGCGCGACAATCTTGTTTTGCAATTATCGGCGCAGGTTGCGGTTTCGACCAACATTCAGGACGATGGAACGATGAGTGTCTTTATCGGTTCCGGACAATCGCTGGTACTCGGTGGCAACGCTCGTCAACTCGGTGTTAGCGGCTCCGAATACGATCGGACGCAAATGACGGTTACCTATCAGGGGGCGTCCGGAAGCACTCCTCTGGACACGAACTCGACGGGGGGCAATCTGGGCGGATTACTCGAGTTTCGTGCCGCGATACTCGATCCGGCAAGACAGTCACTCGGGCAAACAGCGATCGCATTTGCGACCAGTATGAATGACCAGCATGCAGCTGGCATGGATTTGCGTGGCAACCTTGGCGGTGACTTGTTCACCGTCGCGGCGCCCACCGTGCTGACGTCATCGCGAAATACAGGCAGCGGAGTCGCGACTGCAAGCGTCAGTGATCTCGGTGCTCTAACCGGTGCCGATTATATTCTGCGGTTTGACGGAGCTGCGTATAGCCTGACGCGTTCCGGCAGCAATACGCCTGTCCCGATGACCGGTAGCGGTACGGCACTGGACCCGTTCGTAGGTGACGGCATCAGCATTGTTGTCGGCGGCGCACCCGCTGCCGGCGATGGGTTGCTGCTGCGAACCGGCCATAATGCGGCCAGTACGATAAGGAGCGTACTTACGGATCCACGCGCGATCGCCCTGGCTGCACCGACTCGGAGCGCCGCGTCATTAAACAATACCGGTAGTGCTATTGTCAGTCCCGCGTCCGTCGTTGACCCGACCGATCCTGCGCTACTGAGCAGCGCCCTGATCGAATTTACCAGTCCCAGTACTTACAGCGTCAACGGTGCCGGCAGTTTTGCCTACACCGATGGCGCACCCATCATCGTGAACGGCAGCTCAATATCCGTCAGCGGCGCGCCACAGAGCGGTGACCAATTCACCATTGAAGCGAACTATGGTGCGTCCGGAAACAACGCCAACGCCCTCTTGATGTCCGATATTCAGTCTGTCGGTATCCTGGACGGCGGGACGATAAGTATTAATCAGAACTACGGTCAACTGGTTTCCGGCGTAGGTGCAACAACGCACCAAATTCAGTCGAATCTGGAAGCGCAGGGTGTCGTGTTGACTAACGCAGAAGATGCAGTTTTGGCGACATCGGCCGTTAACCTGGATGAGGAAGCGGCAAATCTGATCAAATTTCAGCAGGCTTATCAGGCTGTCGCGCAGGTCGTGAGTGTGGCTGCCACTCTGTTTGAGAGTTTGCTAAGCGCCACCAGGAGATAGTATGAGAGTTTCAACCAGCGGCGCATATTCGCACGGTCTTAGTGCCATGCAGCGCTTGCAGTCTGCTCTGGATCACACGCAGCGACAGATATCGACGGGTCGCCGCATACTGACACCGTCGGACGATCCGATTGCGGCGTCTCGCGCGCTGCAAATTCGTGAGTCGATCGGGCGACTGGGTCAATTTGACCGCAATTCAGGTATTGCAACCAACCGCCTGTCGCAAGAAGAGTCGGCGCTGAATTCTGTCAACAATGTGTTGCAACGTGTTCGCGAGCTTGCGCTGCAGGCAAACAATGCGACCCAGAGCAACGAATCTCGACAGCAGATCGCCGTTGAAATGCGACAGCAGCTGGATCAACTGGTGCAGATTGCCAATCAGAAAGACGGTGGCGGGGCATTCCTGTTCGCCGGCAATTCCGAGAGCAGCCAGCCGGTAACGCGAACGGGATCGTCGTATACCTACAATGGCGATCAGAATCAGCGTTTCATCCAGATCGGTGAAGGGCGACAGATCGCGGATGGTGACTCAGGAGCCGCAGTATTTTTCGCGATACGTAACGGCAATGGTGTTTTCTCCAGTACGCCCGCTGCAAGCAACACCGGGACCGGCGTTACAGGGGCTGGCACGCTGACAGATCCGACTGCCTGGGTGCCGGATCAATACACGATTCGCTTCATCGACACTAGTAACTACGAAGTATTGAATTCTTCAGCCGTTGTTGTATCCACGGGTAGTCATCAACCTGGCGATACGATTGCGTTCAATGGCATTGAATTGTCACTCAATGGACAAGCGCAGGCGGCCGATGAGTTTGTTGTCGCACCGAGCCGCAACCAGGATATCTTTTCATCTATCGAGCAACTGGTCTCGTCAGTAGAGACTGTCGTAAACGATGAGCGGTCTTCGGCGTTTCTGAATAGTGGCGTCAATTCGAGCCTGCAGAATATCGATCAGGCAATTGGCAACGTGCTGGACGTACGTACTCGCGTTGGCGCAAGGCTGTCTGCGATCGAGAGTCAGCAAGACAATAATAGTGCTTTCGCGCTGTCCTATCAGGAGACGCTCGCGAGTATTGAAGATCTGGATTATGCCGCCGCACTGTCACGACTGAGTATTGAGGCAACGACGCTTGAGGCCGCACAGCAGTCTTTTATTCGCACGCAATCGTTGTCTTTATTTAATTACTTTTAGTACAACGAAAAGTTTTCGCGGCCTGCGTCACACTTCCACGAATCGACGCTAAAGTTTGCGAAACAGGTGACAGCGCTCATTCGGGCCATTTATCTGTCATTGAAAAAAACGCCTAAAGGTCCTGTGCTATCGACCGATAACCCTACCGTACGATGGTTAATAGTGGGTTTTACGACCGTCAATCATTTCCGGCGCTTTAGCAGACCGGACTATTAGATACTTAGGAGTTATTAAAATGGCACAGACGATTAATACCAACGTTGCTTCGCTTAATGCACAACGTAATTTGAATCGTTCGCAAGGTTTGCTAAATCAGTCTCTGGAACGGCTGTCTACTGGCCTGCGAATCAATAGTGCAAAGGATGATGCGGCAGGTCTCGCAATTTCCGAGCGCTTCACCACACAAATCCGTGGCATCAACCAGGCAGTCCGAAATGCTTCAGACGGCATTTCGTTGGCGCAAACCGCGGAAAGTGCACTTGGCGAGTTGACCAATAACCTGCAGCGCATTCGTGAGCTGGCAGTACAGTCAGCTAACGCGACGAACTCCGGTTCTGACCGTTCTGCTTTGAACGCTGAAGTACAACAGCGTATCGCAGAAGTTGAGCGTATCGCCAGCCAGACGTCTTTCAACGGCCGCAAGGTTCTTGATGGTACGTTCGGCAGTGCTCAGTTCCAGGTTGGCGCAAACGTCGGTGAGACGATTGCGGTTAACCTGACAACGGGTATGCGATCCAGCCAGATTGGCCAGATAGCAAGTGCTACAGGCACTGCAGTTACGGGTAACGCTTTGACCGACAACGGACTCACGATCGCTGTAGGTACGGGCGCGGCAGTCAGTGTTGCAGCGTCGGTTGCAGGTTCGCAAAATGGTCAGGAAGCTGATAGCGCCTATGCAAAAGTTCGCGCGATCAATAACGCCAGTGTTGCGGGTCTGACGGCTACTGCTGCAAACAGCCACACCGGTGCATTCGTGACGATCGACGGCTCCAGTGCCACCACAGCAACAACCTATGCTCTCAGCATTAACGGCACTGATATATACAGCGGCGCCGGAAACGTTGCTATCGGTGCATCACTGACCGCGTCTGATGTTGCAGCCCAGGTCAATCTGTACTCATCTCAGACGGGTGTTTCGGCTTCGGTAAGCGGCACAAACCTGACTTTTACGTCAGTTGACGGGCGCAATACGAATGTTGTCGAAGCGGTCACTTTGGGTACCTTAGCTACCGGTACCGGCATTGCCGCATCATCCGAGTTGGTCCAGCGCGGTACGGTCACAATGTCCGCGGCTGACAACATCACGATGACAGGCCAGTTCGCCGACATCGGTCAGGCAGCAACCATCGCTAAGGACGCCGGCACGCTGGAAGGTGTTGACGTACTGAGTGTTGCCAACGCTGAAGCAGCCATGAACCGAATCGACTCTGCTCTCACCGTCGTGAGCGACCTTCGCTCCAGCTTCGGTGCTATCCAGAACCGTTTCGAGTCAACCATTGCCAACCTGCAAGCCGTATCTGAAAACCTGTCTGCATCACGCAGCCGTATTCAGGATGCCGACTTCGCAGCGGAAACCGCAGCACTGACAAAAGCACAGATCCTGCAACAGGCCGGCGTCGCCGTACTGTCACAGGCGAATGCTCAGCCACAGCTCGCATTGAGCCTGCTGCAGTAAGCAAGTAGATGAACCCCTGGGGAAGGCGGCATGGAGGCCGCCTTTCTCAGGGACTTTGTAGGACAGGAGAAATAACATGTCTTTTCAAGAGATTAGACCAATCTCCGCACTAACAGGTACAGGTACCTTCGCAGTGCTGAAGCCAGCGCCTGAGACGGCGCAAACGGTGACTGCCGAGTCCAGTTCCGGCAAACAATTGCCGGCGCCGGAAAAGCCTGACCTGGAGGGCCTTGCCCGTCAGCTCAATATCGTCAGTCAATCGATAGGACGCGATCTGCGATTTCAAGTGGACATGGAAAGTGGTCGATCCGTCATTCAGGTACTTGACAGTGAAACCGGCGAAATTATTCGACAAATTCCGCCAGAGAACGCGAAAACCTACGTATCAGACCTGGGTGAAGTCGCGCTCAGGCTTTACGACGACCAGGTTTAGATTTTAGCTATGGCAGATTTAAAGGATCTGGCACGGTTCTTGTAACTCAAGACTCTGTAGATCCCTCACTAACGCAATGACCGCAAATAGAGATTGAGTTATGCCAAGTATTGTTTCATCAGGAATAGGATCCGGCCTGGACATAGGCGGAATCGTTCAGCAACTAGTCGCTGCGGAGGGTCAGCCGTTGGACACCAGATTGGGGCTTAAAGAAGTTCGGGCACAGGGAAAACTGTCCGCTTTCGGTAGCCTGAAGTCGGCATTGTCCGCCGTTCGCGACAAACTCGACGGGATGAAGTCGCTCGACAAATTTCTTGCCCGCAAAGCGACCTCGGGGAATCCGGACGTCTTTACGGTCAGCGCAGGAACGAATGCTGTACCTGCCAATTACTCCGTTGAAGTCGTGCAAACGGCAAGCTCGCAAAAACTGACATCCGGCGCGTTCTCTGACGAGAATGCTGTTGTCGGTATCGGTTCGTTAACCATTGACGTTGGTGCGTCAAGAATGATTCTTGATATTCCGGCTGAGAACAACACGCTGTCCGGAATTCGTGACGCGATCAATGCCTCCAAGTTTAATCCAGGCGTATCGGCGACCATAGTGAACGCTGACGCCGGTAGCTATTTGATATTGACGGCCGATGGCACCGGGGCGAGCAATAGCATCACAATTACTCAGGCAGGTGGAGACGGCGGGCTGGCGGCGCTGGAATACGACCCAGCTAACAGTCTCGTCTCTATGACCGAATCAATCCCGGCACAGGATGCGCTGATTCGCATCGACGGGCTGGATGTCATGAGTTCGAGCAACACTTTCACCAGCGCGGTTCAGGGTGTAACGATTTCAGTACTTGACGACAGCGGCGGTCAAAGCGAGTCACTCAAAGTTGAGAATGACCTGAACTCCACCAAGACGCTGGTCAATGATTTCGTCAAGAGTTACAACGAGTTGATAACAATGATCGATTCGCTGACTGCTTACAATTCTGAAAGCGACGAGGGCGCTCCGTTGCTGGGCGATTCGACGATCCGCGGCATTCGCGACCAGATTCGACGCGAGCTGAGCACGGCCGTTGTCGACATAGACGCCAATTTCTCGAGGTTGAGCGACGTGGGCATCGAGGTGCAGCTGAACGGTCAGCTGACGGTTAACGACGCACGCTTGAGCGACGTCTTGTCGGAAGATTTCGTCAAGTTTGGGCAGCTGTTTGCGACGACAGACGGGTTTGCCACTCGCCTGCATGATCTGGCGAGCGGCTTTCTGGAGTCTGACGGTATCCTTGAGTCGCGGACGCAGGGTTTGAAGGCACAGATTGAGGGTATCAGCGACGACCGCGAAGCGCTCAACGACCGTCTCGCGTCTCTCGAGACACGGCTACTGAAACAGTTTAATGCGCTGGATTCCCTACTGGCGCAATTGTCATCAACCAGCAATTTCCTCAACCAGCAACTGGCGAATTTGCCAGGCGTTAGTCGCGCCAATAGCAATTAGAATCTAAAGGACTCAAGAATGTACGCAGCTAGCGGTAGCAACGCACTCAAACAGTATAAGCAGATCGGCACGGCAATTGCGCTGGATGACGCATCGCCACATCGCCTAATCCAAACGCTGATGGAGCACGTGATCAATCGCATTAACTTCGCACGCGGTTATATGGAGCATGGTCAGGTTGAGAAAAAAGGCCGTGCCATCGGTGACGCGATCAGTGTGATCAATGGACTGCAAGCGAGTCTGAATCACAAAGCCGACAAAAGAATGTCGGAGAACTTCGATGCGCTGTACGCGTACATGATGCGGCGTTTGTTAGAAGCGAATTTGAACAATGATCTGGCAATACTGGATGAAGTGACGGGTCTGATGCGTGAGCTCAAGGAAGCATGGGATGCAATAGCTGAAGATCCGGCAGTATTGGCAGCTGCAACGCCGATGGAAAACTAGTCAGGAGAATAGTATGGCCGCAGATCAAGCAACCGTCAGGCCCGATCCAGCGAAAGTCGCTCTGGAACTGGTCGGTCGCATGGAAGCGCTCGCTGATGAAGGCGAGTGGAGTCGCGTAGAAGGTTTGGCGCAGAAGCTGCGGAGTGTGGTTCTGGATATTCCGGAAATCGAACGCCGAGCCGTGGTCGTCGTAGCCAGCGATCGCCTGGAACGTTTGCGCACGGTCGCGCTGGTTTCGCGCGGTGACGTGACCGGCAAGCTGTCAGGAATACGTCGCGGGCAGGCGGCGACACTGGCGTATGGCCAACCGCGAAGTTCGGGAGCCGTGCCCGCCTAGTCGGAATTCGTCCGTATTTGAGACTCTGGTCACAAATATCGTCGTTATGTTGAATTATGCTGGCCTCAGTCGAACGGCTTTACATAAGCCATTTAAAGGGGCCGCATGAACGCGCAGCAGGCAAATCTTGGACAAGTGCTTATTCTGGACGCTGACAGTCAGCGCGCCACGGATTTTTCTCGTCGCCTGCGTTACCTCAACTACGATCCTGTCATTGCGGGCAAAGACCGCGAATTTTCTGCGCTTTCGGCCTGCAACGACATTGCAGTGGTGCTGGGCAACCTGGGCCGCGACAGCGAATTTGGCAAAGCAGCGAGTGATTATCGCGCCAGCCACAGCAATGTTCCTTTTGTTTGTTTTCCCGAGGCGATCGACGCTTATCCTGAATTGGCGGACGGTTGCAGCTGGACGCTGGATTTGCCCTTGCGCCGTTCGCAACTGTTGCGCCTTATGCAGCGTGCCGAGCGATACCAGGGCCAGGAGCGACGCCAGCGATTGACCGGTAGCTCGAGTTCAATTCGCGACGTACGCCATCTGATTGAGCAGGTCGCGGACTTTAATACCAATGTGTTGATCACAGGACAGTCCGGCACCGGAAAAGAGCTGGTCGCAAGGACCATCCACGAATTGTCAGATCGGGCAGACAAGCCCTTCGTCCCCATCAATTGCGGCGCAATCCCGGCCGAACTGCTGGAAAGTGAGCTTTTCGGCCACGAAAAGGGCGCATTTACGGGCGCCATTTCTGCCCGTACCGGCCGTTTCGAACTGGCGGAAGGTGGCACCCTGTTTCTTGACGAAATCGGTGACATGAGTCTGCCCATGCAAGTGAAGCTGCTGCGCGTATTGCAGGAACGTACTTTTGAGCGAGTAGGCAGCGGAAAAATCAGAAGCTGCAATGTCCGAATCGTTGCAGCGACGCATCGTGATCTGCCGCAGGCCGTTCTGGATGGCGAGTTCCGCGAAGACTTGTTCTACCGACTGAATGTTTTTCCAATCGAAATGCCGCCGCTGTACAAGCGTACTTCGGACCTGCCACAGTTGCTGGACGAGCTGTTCGTTTCCCACAGTGCGGATGCCAGGGGCGAACTTCGCGTGAGCCCGGAAGCCGTAAAAGTCCTTGCGAACTACCCGTGGCCCGGCAATATTCGCGAACTCAGCAACCTGGTTGAGCGCTTGGCGATCATCAAGCCGGAAGGCTCTATTGACGTCGACGACCTGCCGGCAAAATACCGCAATGTCGAGCACGGCCCGATCGCAGAGACCAACTGTGTGGCCGAAGCAATGCGCTTGACGCAGGCGAACCTGAAAGAACATCTGCAGAACGTAGAGCAGGACCTGATCGGTCAGGCCATGCAGGCGACCGACGGCGTTATCGCCAAGGCGGCGCGGCTCTTGAGCATGCGGCGCACGACCCTGGTCGAAAAGATCGGCAAGTACAATATCGCTGTGTAGCGATTTCGGGACCGCGCTCCCGTGCGTCCCTCGACTATCCCCCGCTCAACAGTGACGATTTCCCGTCGCCAACCTCGCATAGTCAGAAAATTGACGCGCATTTTGGCACATTGAAACCGCGTAACCGGTTGATAAATAACAAAAATCGACTTTGGCATACAACTTGCATTTGCTTAGGTAGACAGTAACTACTAGCGGCAGGAGTGCCATTTTGGCAGCAACGTCAATCAATGTGCAGCACGGGCATAGCGCCAATGCGCAGCAATTGCATGATGCATTCGAGGTATTCAGCCATCAGTCTGAATTACTCGAAGAGTCGTATCGCGATTTGCAGGACACCGTTGCGGCGCTAACCCTGCAACTGGAGCGCGAGCAGTCTGCCCGACTTCAGGAATTGCTTAAGAAGGAAAAGATTGGCCGCCGATTGTCGGAGCTGCTGGAGACCCTGCCGGGCGCCATACTCGTTCTGGATCAGCGTGGCGTTGTGCGACAACAGAATAGCGAAGCGAGCAGCCTGCTGAATCAGCCTTTGATCGGTTGCTCCTGGGCATCGATCGTTGCGCGCGAAGTATCAGACGGCGGCAGCGAAGACGGCAACATAGAACTGCGCGATGGGCGCTGGCTGAGTTTGTCACGCCGGCCGCTGAAGACGGAGTC
Source organism: uncultured Gammaproteobacteria bacterium (assembly GCA_942490655.1). Classification (GTDB taxonomy): domain Bacteria; phylum Pseudomonadota; class Gammaproteobacteria; order Steroidobacterales; family Woeseiaceae; genus UBA1847. The sequence goes on from CALNXZ010000003.1 coordinate 136,205, forward strand.
CGGCGAAGTACTGTTGCTTTCGGATATCACCGAAAGTCGTCGCATATCCGAACTTCGTCAGCGTAATGAGCGCCTGACGATGATTGGCGAAATGACAGCGGAATTCGCACATCAGGTGCGCACACCTTTGGCCTCAGCGATTTTGTATGCGGGTCAGCTCGATACAGACACGCCCAAGCAGGCGCGAGTTGCCGGCAAGATATTGACGGGCTTGGGCGACGTCAAGCGCATGGTAAATGACATGCTGGGTTTTGCGGCGGGTGCGAAGGCAGAGCACGCAAGAATCAACGTACCTGCACTGCTAAACGACGTTCGCGAAAGTATTGAAGGGCAGCTGTCTGCAAACACGACCTTGACGGTCAGCGTTGCGGAACCTGACATGTGCGTTGCCGCCAACCGAGACGCGATCAAGGGCGCGTTGATAAATCTCATCATGAATGCCGATCAGACTTCGGACTGCGGCGTCAATATCCTGCTGCACGGTTATCGATACCGGGACAATATTTTCCTGTGTGTGACGGATGACGGCCCCGGGATTCCGGAAGAGGTCCAGCCGCGGCTGTTCGAAGCCTTTTTCACAACCCGTCCACAAGGTACCGGTTTGGGACTGTCGGTCGTGAAGGCCGTAGTGACGGCCCACGACGGTACCGTCACGGTCAATACCTCAGGTCTCGGTACCAGCTTCACAATCTCGTTGCCCGAAGAAGCACCGCGGAGCAATTGCACATGACTATGCCGGCTGTATTAATCGTTGAGGATGACGCGAATCTTCGCGAGGCGCTATTCGACACCTTGTCGAGCGATGATCAGCCGGTTCTGACTGCAGATAATGGCAACCGGGCACTGGAGATTCTCGATAGTTCGTCCGTAGGCCTGGTTGTTAGCGATTGGCGCATGGAGCCGATGGATGGTCTTACCTTGCTGGGCAAGATACGAGAATCACATCCCACTTTGCCGGCTGTTCTGATGACAGCACATGGCACTATCGCAAACGCAGTCGATGTCATGCGTCGCGGCGCCTCCGACTACCTGGTCAAGCCGTTCAGTCCCGATGAGCTGAAAGCCATCGTAAGCAAATACATCAAGCCATCGCCCGCAGAAAACTCACCGGTCGCGGCGGATCCTTCGACCTTACAAATGCTGCAGATTGCAAAGCGCGTCGCGGCTACTGATGTCACTGTAACCATCAGTGGCCCTAGCGGCTGTGGCAAAGAAGTATTCGCAAGATACATTCACGATCAATCGGCACGCAAAGACGCACCGTTTGTCGCTATCAACTGTGCGGCTATTCCGGAGACGATGCTTGAGGCTGTTCTGTTCGGCTACGAGAAGGGCGCTTTTACAGGATCGACTGCAGCCCATCCTGGCAAATTCGAACAGGCAACCAGCGGCACTTTGCTGTTGGACGAAATTTCAGAGATGGACATAGGCCTGCAGGCCAAGTTGCTGCGCGTCATTCAGGAAAAAGAGGTTGAACGTATTGGCGGCCGCAAAGTGATTCCACTGGATGTTCGCGTACTCGCAACAACCAATCGCGATCTTCGGCAATACGTCGCGGATGGAAAGTTTCGCGAGGATCTGTACTACCGCCTCAATGTGTTTCCTCTGCATATCCCGGCGCTATGTGAGCGGCGTGGCGACATACTGCCGCTGGCTGAAATGACTTTGCGACGTCACGGTGACCACGCCGTAAATTTTTCCGCATGCGCGAAACAGGCGTTACTTGATCACCATTGGCCAGGCAACGTTCGGGAACTGGAAAACCTCATTCAACGCTCGCTCATTCTGCACAGCGGCTCAGAGTTGACAGCATCGGATCTCGCTTTCGAAGTAGGGAAGAACACGCAGCTCGCCGAGACAGAACTGGGCGAGGGGCTCAAAGATCGTGAGTTTCAACTCATCGCCGCCGCATTGCAGGCGCATGATGGCAAACGCAGTGAGGTTGCCGATGCACTGGGAATCAGCGCTCGATCGTTGCGCTACAAATTGGCACGTATGCGTGCGGAAGGGATCGCCATCCCGGGAGAAAGTTCATGAATGAAATCAGTGCAACGCAGTTACTGAGCCAGATTCGAACGTTGGGTCGGGATTTGCAACCGATACAACCAACCAGTATCGAGCCGTCGCGCCCGGACTTTGGGTCTCTGCTCAAGTCCTCGCTGGACGCGGTGAATGCAACGCAAAGCGAATCGGCGAGCCTCAAGGCCGGTTTTGAAAACGGTACGAGCAACAAGAGTCTCGCCGAAGTGATGATCGCGACGCAGAAAGCTGATCTTTCATTTCGTGCAGTGACGGAAGTAAGAAATAAACTGGTTACGGCGTATCAGGACATTATGAATATGCCGGTTTAGGTCGCATTAGTCGTAGTCATCGAAAGTCAAGGAACGTGTGAGAACTCATGGATAACGGAACCCTAATAGAATCGTCGGTCGGGCCGGCAAGTCAGCTTAGTCTGAATGGCGTGTTAAGAATTCCCGCGGTTCGCCAGGTCGTATTGTTGGTCGGTGTAGCCGCAGCCGTTGCAGCGGGTTTCGCTGTCGTTTTGTGGTCACAATCACCTGCCTTTACACCTTTGTACGGAGACCTCGATACATCGGAGGCCGCACAAGTTGTGGAAGCACTCAAAGCCTCGGAGATTGAATACAAACTGAGCGCCGACGGTACGGTCCTCGTGCCAGAGTCGAGCGTCCGCAATGCTCGCATGCAATTGGCGACTCAAGGCCTTCCGCAAAGTGCGTCAGCCGGCATGGGCAGCATGCAGGAGCAATCCAGCTTTGGCGTCAGTCAGTTTATGGAGAATGCGCGTTACCAGCATGCACTTGAAGCAGAACTGGCAAGAACGATTTCATCGTTGGGGGCAGTCAGCGAGGCGCGAGTGCACCTGGCATTGCCGAAGGAGACGGCATTCATACGTGAGCGCAAGCGTGCAAGTGCGTCCGTGCTTCTACATTTATATCGTGGTCGCGAGCTTGAATCCGATCAGGCATCTGCGATCGTACATCTCGTCGCCTCCAGCGTGCCGAACCTGATTGCCAGCGACGTAACGCTCATTGACCAAAGCGGTCGATTACTGAGCACCAGAACCGACCAACCGGTAGATGCCATCGCGGCGACGCAATTCAAATATTCGCGGCAACTTGAAGAGACCTACAAACGTCGTATCGAAGACCTACTAACACCGCTGTTAGGCCGCGGCCGAGTCCGCGCAGAAGTTGTCGCCGACATTGATTACACCTACGTCGAAGAAACCAGCGAATCTTTCGATCCGGCTCGTTCCGTCGTGCGCAGTGAACAGGTTAACGAAGACAAGACCAGCGGTTCAGGACTCCTCGCCGGTGGCATTCCGGGCGCTCTGAGCAATCAACCGCCGGTTGAAGCCGCTGTGCAGGAGCAGGTGGCGGAGGCCGAAAATGGTACGGGAGATGCTGCCGAAAGCGTCGTTGCCGAGCCTTTGAATACGTCCCGCAGCAGCGTACGAAATTACGAAGTGGACCGAACCATCCGGCACACGAGGCCGCAGTCCGGAGCTGTCCGAAGATTGTCGGTTGCAGTCCTTGTTGATGACTCGCCATTGACGAAAGAGTCGACCGAAGCCGCAGTCAGCGATGCAGATATTGCACGATACACGTCGCTGGTTAAAGAAGCGGTCGGGTTCAGCGAAGCGCGCGGTGACACGGTCGTCGTGCTGAGCGAAGCGTTCCTGGCCGTTGAGGCCGCTGTTGAAGTCGAGCCTCCCGCAATCTGGGAGACGCCGGTGTTTCGCGATTCGGCGAAGCAGTTGCTAGGCGCCCTGGTGGTGCTAGCGATTGCGTTCGGCGTCGTACGACCCATGTTGCGCGGTGTTGTTTCCGGTGGCTCTGCCTTGTCCGGTGAATTCATTCCGGGTGGAGGAAACTACTCCGGAGGCTATGGCACGGCACAGCTTGCGGGCGGCGGTGGTCAGGTGGCGCTACCCAATTACGACGAGAAGGTTGCGGCTGCGAAAAAAATTACCGGACATGATCCCGCGCGTGTTGCTCAGGTTGTCAAAAAGTGGGTAACCGCTGATGAATGACGTCGGCAAACAGATGAACGGTACTGAAAAGGCTGCGCTCCTGCTGATGACCTTGGGCGAGGATGAAGCAGCGGAAGTTCTCAAGTTTATGGGCACCGATGAGGTACAGAAGCTGGGCACTGCAATGGCGTCGCTGAAGAGCGTCAGTCGCAACGATGCGGATCGTGTACTCGATATCTTTATCATTGATGTTGAAGATCAGACTGCGCTGGGTGTCGACACTGAAAACTACGTGCGCAAGCTACTCGGCAATGCTTTCGGCGCGACGAAAGCGAATGCATTCATCGAGCGTATTGTCAGCGGTGACGACGCAAAAGGGCTGGACGCGCTCAAATGGATGAGTTCCCGCGAGGTAGTGGACATCATTCAGGATGAGCATCCGCAGATCATAGCGATAGTGCTGGCGTTCCTTGAGAGCGGGCAAGCTGCTGAAGTCATCGAAAAGCTGCCCGCCGAGTTGCGCTCTGAAATCGTCATGCGAGTTGCCCGGTTAACGGATATCCAGCAGAGCGCTCTGGCTGAAATCGAAAGTCTTATTGCGAACAAATCGGCAGTCGCCGGTCGTGGTGCAACGCGAAAAGTGGGTGGCGACAAGGTGGCCGCCAGCATCGTAAACGCGCTGAAGCCGGAACGCGGTGAGCAATTGTTACTGGAGATAAAGGAACGCAACGAGGAACTTTCGCAACGCATAGAAGACATGATGTTCGTATTCGATACGCTGTTGATGGTTGATGACCGTGGCATCCAGGCCCTGTTGCGCGAAATCTCGAACGATCTGCTGGTGGTTGCACTGAAAGGTTGTGACCCGGAAATCAGCGACAAGATTCTCGGCAACATGTCGAAGCGTGCGGCGACTTTGCTGCGCGAGGACATGGACGCGAAGGGACCCATGAAGCTGAGCGATGTTGAGGCAGCACAGAAGGAGATTCTTGACGTCGCGCGCCGTTTGGCTGACTCGGGTGACATTAACCTCGGTCGCGGTGGCGACGAATATGTCTGAGGAAGCGGTCGCCAAACAAGCGCAGACCTGGTCGGTCCCGGCAATCGATGGCTCGGATGGCAAGGGCTATCTGACCGCGGGTCGTTTGCAGGAACTGCAGAAAGATGCCTACGACGAGGCCTGGAAGAATGGCCACGCAGAAGGCCTGGCAGCGGGTCAGCAAGAAATTCAGCGACGTGCAGCGCGCTATGACGAGCTGCTTCGCGCTTTGAGTAAACCCTTGGACGAACTGGATGAGTCGGTCGAAAAGCAGCTCGTTGAATTGTCGATTGCGCTCCTGAAGCAGCTGTTTCGACGAGAAATCAAGGTCGACCCCAGCCACGTCATTGGTGTTGTGCGGGAGGCCCTGCAGGCACTGCCGATTACGAGCCGAAATATCCAGGTGCATCTGCACCCGGACGATGCGGCTTTGGTGCGGGAGACCTTAAAGTCCGCCAGCGGAGAACAAGCCTGGCAAATTGTGGAAGACCCACTTTGTAGCCGCGGAGGCTGTCGCGTAACGACCGATAGCTCACAGATCGATGCCAGCGCGGAATCGCGATTGCATGCTGTCATCAGCCGTTGCCTCGGCGATGAGCGCGACCGATGAGTGAGGCAAGCAATACCGTTCTTGCGGGACCGGATCCGGATCGCAACCTGGAGCGCACGTTGCGGCTGGGCGCATTCGTCGACAGGGCTTTCGATGGTTCGCCTGCACCGGTAGTGGAAGGTGTACTGCGACGTACCGTCGGCCTCGCGATGGAGGCAGAGGGCTGTCATGCGGCATTGGGCGGTCGCTGCGATGTCGTTACCGACGACGGCCGCCATGTCGAGACCGAAGTCGTAGGATTCTCAGGCGAGCGCCTGTTTCTCATGCCGGTTGGCGATATGCGCGGCGTCGTTCCGAATGCTCGCGTAATACCGATGGCCGGTACGCCGGCGGCGAACGTGGGAGATGATCTTCTCGGCCGCGTTCTTGACGGCCGTGGCAATCCCCTCGACGGCGGCAAACCACCGAAACGTGGACATGCCGTGCCACTGATGGGCAAAACAATTAATCCCTTGCAGCGCCAAGCAATACGCACGCAACTGGATGTCGGCGTGCGCTCGATCAATTCGCTGTTGTCGGTTGGCCGCGGGCAACGATTGGGCTTGTTTGCCGGCAGTGGTGTCGGCAAGAGCGTGCTGTTGAGCATGATGACTCGAAACACCGAAGCCGACGTGATCGTAGTGGGTCTCGTTGGAGAACGAGGTCGCGAAGTAAAGGAATTTATCGAAAATTCGCTCGGGAGCGAGGGTCTGAAGCGCTCGGTCGTCGTCGCGACACCTGCTGACGATACGCCACTGATGCGGCTGAACGGAGCCTGGCTCACAACGGCAATTGCCGAGCATTTCCGCGATCAGGGCAAGAATGTCCTGCTGTTAATGGACTCCTTAACCCGGTTTGCGCAGGCGCAACGAGAAATCGCGTTGGCGATTGGTGAACCTCCTGCAACCAAAGGTTACCCGCCGTCGGTGTTCGCAAAGTTGCCGCAACTGGTTGAGCGTGCCGGCAACGGTGCAGAGGGCAGTGGCTCAATCACGGCCATCTACACCGTATTGGCCGAAGGCGACGATCCGAACGATCCGATCGTCGATGCGGCTCGAGCCATTCTTGACGGCCACATCGTACTGTCACGCAGCATGGCAGACGCAGGCATTTACCCTGCAGTTGATATCGAGTCGTCGGTCAGTCGTGCCATGAATCAATTCGTAACGCCGAGCCAGAAGAAGCTGGTGTCCAGATTTCGCCAGGTTTATGCGACCTATCAGGAGAATCGGGATCTCGTGTCCGTCGGCGCTTACCAGGCGGGTTCCAATCCACAGCTTGATGAAGCGATCGCGTTGTGGCCGGCGATCACGGAGTTTCTGCGCCAGCAGGAGGGCGCGAAAATCGACGCAAAGACGAGTTTGCGTCAGTTGCGCGTGCTTTTTGACGCAGTAGATGCTGAGGATGATGCAACAACATGAAACGGCGGACAGAGAAAATAGGCAAGGTTGTATCCCTTGCGGCTGCAGAAGAGCGGCGTTTTGGCGAGCAAGCGGGTCGATCGCAACAGAAACTTGATCAGCAGCTGGCGAAGCTGGGGGAGCTCAGTTCTTACCGCCAACACTATGCAAACAAGAACCCCGCGACTGCCGGAGCTTCTGCAGCACACTGGAAGGACTTTCACATGTTCCTGCATCGCCTCGACCAGGCCGTCACATCGCAACAGCACCTGGTGAAACAAGGCGAACAAAACCTCGAGTCGCATCGCAAACGCTGGCTGGCAAAACGGCAGAAGCTGGACTCGCTGCAACGCATACTCGATAAGTCGATGCACCGCGATGCGATCTACCTGGCACGCCTCGAGCAAAAGCTCATGGATGACCTGCCTAACGCGGTTGATTCGATACTGAAGCCTCGAGGCCGCTGATGATTGGCATGCATCTTGCTACTAATACATTAAGGTCCAACCATTCGATAAAGGAATTTCTATGTTTGCGAGTTTGAATCTGCTTACGCCCACGCTTACACCTTCAATGGATGCAGGTGGCGACACGCGTGCGGAAGGTGATTCGGATTTTATGGCCTATTTGGAGACCCAGGTTTCGTTTTCCGAGCTTGCCGAAATGCCAGAGCCGATTGCTGTGTCAGCAGACTTGGGCAGTGGCGACCTGTTGCCGGTTGACGGCAAAAACTTGCCGGTCACAGCGGTGCTGGCCCATTTACCGGCACAGCGGGAGCCGCTGGACGTCGGCATTGTCGCGCCGTCGGATGAGTTGCAGCTTACCGATATCGAAGTGGATCTGAACGTCGAGTATCCGCTGGCGGACCAACAGGCAGATGCTCCGCCTCTGGTCAGCTGGTTGCCACAGGGCGGGTCCGAACTGCCGAAACCGGTTTTGGCAACACCCGTCCCAGGTGAAAGTGCTGAAACTTCGCCGGCGAACGAGAAGCCGTTACCACCTGTCGAACTGCTCCGGCCCGTGCGGCCAACAAGGGCTGAGAACCCGGAGTGGATTGCAGCAAAAGCTGAAACCGGGCCGGCCATCGCGAACGCAATCAACGCGACCCACTACAAGTCAACGCAGGTTGCTGTTGAGGGTACGACAGCGGCCATACCGGTAGCTGACGGCGATACGGCCCTGCAGGATATTCCTGTCGTGGCACCGCCGGTTCGAGCCGCATCGACACTCGATACGGTGCGTCAGGCGGATACTCGGGTCCCCGGAGCCAAAGCGCCGGTAGCGGCGACGCCGACACACATTGCGGCGACCTTGTCGCAGTTTTCGGCCAACACAGCATTGACTCGCGACGACACATTGTCGGCGCTTATCGGAACGCCGGTTCGTGACAACGCCTGGGGTGAAAAACTTGGCGAGCGAGTGATGATGCTCGCGGGCAACCAGATCAAGACAGCGGACATTCGTCTGACGCCAGCTGATCTCGGGCCACTGCGCGTGCAACTCAGTATCGACGACGGCACTGCAAACGTTACGTTTCATGCGCAGCATGCGGTAACGCGCGAGGCCATCGAGCAGGCATTGCCCAGACTGCGCGAAATGCTCGCAGAGTCCGGCTTGTCGCTGGGACAGGCCAGCGTTAGTGACCGTGGCACCTCCGAGGGCGATGCCCGCAATGGCCGCGCAAACCCGACCGCGAATAGCCTGAGCGGTGGTGACTCGTCGGAGTCGCTGACTGACAGCGATATCCCCGTGCGCCGAAAATCCGTCAGCATCGACGGCCTGATCGATACCTTCGCCTGATGCGTCAAAAACCCGACGCAAATCCGGCTTGGCGGCGCCCCTGGATTCGACGCATAAGTCACGGAAAAATATAATAAAACTAGCATATCACTAAGTTTGGCACGGCACTTGCATCATCCCTGGTAGTACTTATGGGAGCTGGTGATGGCTGAAGAACAAGTGAACGAGACTGAAATTGCCGCGGCGGCCGCGGGCGGCGGCATGAAGAAGAAAATTATTCTTGGTGTGGTCGCGCTGGTGCTGGTTGCCGGCGGGTTGTTTGCCGGCAAGACTTTCTTCAGCGACGAGGAAATCGTTGCTGAAGACGCCGCTACCGAGGAGACGGAGGCGAAGAAGGGACCGGCCCTCTATACCAGTCTGCATCCGCCGCTGGTCGTCAACTTCAAGGACGCGCTGGGTGATTCGCATTTCATGCAGATCACCATGGAAGTGATGACGCGTGACCTGAACGTCTCGAATGCCATACGTGAGCACACGCCCGTCATTCGCAATGCCTTGATCTTGCTCTACAGCAGCGCAAATTACGGCGAAGTGTCGACCCGGGAAGGGAAAGAAAAGATGCTCGCCGACGGGCTTGAAGTCATTCAGGGAATAATGGTCGAGCAAGTCGGCGAACCTGGTGCTGAAGCCTTGTACTTCACTGCGCTGATCATTCAATAGGCGCCGATGATGACCGAAGCGACCCCCAATGATCCGGTACTCACAGACGACGAAAAAAGCGCGTTGCTGGAAGGTATTTCGAGCGGTGAAGTTGAAGTGCATTCCAGCACAGGTCCAGGCTACGCGCGCGTGTCTGCGTTCGAAATCGCGCCGCGATGCCGCATTGAAACGGACAGCTATCCACGATTGCAGAGTCTCAACCGACAGTTCGCGGGTCGTATCGCCAAGCAGATTGAACTGCTCTTGAACGTTGAAACGGCGGTGGTCTTCAATCACGTTAAAACCTGCACCTACGCGGAGTTCGGTGAGCAGTTCGATGGATTGTCACTGGTAATGGAATTCGCGCCGAAGCCGCTCAATGGCTCCGCATTGCTCAATCTGGAATCCGATTTGGTCGAGATTCTGGTCGAAACTTTTTACGGCGGCGTAGGCAATGATCCTGCGCGCCAGGGCGCTGACTTTTTTACTCCGGGCGAAATCACTGTTGCCAACCTGTTCTGTAACGCGGTCATCGCAGTCACCGGTGAGGTCTGGCAGCCGATCGCTGAGTTCAAGCCGGAGTTAATAGGCGCTCATCTGAACTCAGGTGTCATCGATTGCATCGATGGCAACGACGAAATCATTGCTGCGGAATTCGAACTTACGGTCGGTGAGAAGGCTAAGACATTTCACATTATCTGGCCGATACCGACAGTGTCATCGTTGCTACCTGTATTCGATGGCCAAAGACGCGATCGGGATGCGGCTCAGGATGCACGTTGGGAGCGCGCATTGCGTTCGCGGGTGGTCGACTCTGTCGTCAATATTTCGTCGAGCGTTGGCAAAACGAAGATGTCGGTTCGAGACGTCGCGAACCTCAAACCCGGGGACATCGTGCCCATTGGCGATCCCCAGTCGAGCATGGTGTTCGCTCGGCGCAGGCCCATTCTTGAAGGTCGATTTGGCGTGCACGGCGGCCGTCATGCAATCGAAACCAAACATTGGCTCGAACCCGAAGTCGGGGCTGAGTCGGCAAACAGAAAGTAAAAGGAAGAGCGCAAAAAATGGAAAACGAGACACCTCAAACGGGCGACGAAAGCAGTCAGGCTGCGGACAAGGCCCAGTATGCTCCCGACCAATTGAGTGCGGGCCGGGCAATGAAGGACGCGAGTGGTAAGGATGTCAATCTGGACCTGGTTCTGGATATCCCGGTTGAGGTCACACTGCGCGTTGGGTCAACTGATATTTCAATCCGGGACCTGGTGTCGCTGGTGGAAGGCTCAGTGATCTCACTGGATCAGGCGGCAGGCGCGCCCATGGAAGTGCTGGTGAACGGTACGCTGATCGCGAACGGTGAGATTGTCATCGTCGACGATCAATACGGTGTTCGCCTGCTGGACGTTGTTACGCCAATAGAACGCGTTGAGAAGCTGAACTAGCGGTGCGCCTTTCTATGACGATTCAGTCCACAAACATTGCGGAGCAGCCCGATGCAGCTGCGGGCGCGATCGCACCCGTCGTCGGCGGCGGTGAGCTGCTTGGCATGGGCGTGAGTATGCTTATCGTAGTTGCGGCCATACTGATTCTCGGTTGGTTCTATTCGCGTTCGCGTCTGGTTGGCAGTGGCGCGAGCGACCTGATCAAGGTGGTCGCGACACGCGCACTTGGCGCCAAGGAACGATTGATCGTTGTTGAGGTGGCCGACCAACAGTTGTTGATCGGCATGACTTCCACTTCGGTGCAAACGCTGCATGTTTTCGAATCACCGCTGGTTACCGCGAGCGAAGTACCCGTGAAGCTCGGCTTCGCAGAGCGCCTGCGGGCGGCAGTGAAGGAGATTCGGCAATGAAGTGGTTGCTACTGGCAATCATCTTGCTTGTGAGCAGCGGCACTGCGGACGCGCAGGTTGCGCCTCTCGCATTGGCGCAACAGGCGACGGACGGTCAAAGCTACTCGCTCAGTATTCAGATACTGGTGCTGATGACGCTCCTGACGCTGTTGCCGGCGATACTTCTGTCAACAAGTCCGTTCATTCGCATCATCATCGTCTTATCGATACTGCGGCAGGCACTGGGGACGGCACAAACGCCGCCCAATCAGGTATTGCTGGGCATTTCCCTGTTCCTGACGTTCTTCATCATGTCTCCGGTGATTGACGAGATCAATCAGGTTGCAGCGCAACCCTACATCGATGATCAAATCTCCGCGACTGAGGCATTGCAGCGTGGCATAGAGCCGCTGCGTCAGTTCATGTTGTCGCAGACTCGCGAGAGCGATCTGCAATTGTTTGCCGAGATCTCCGGCACCGACATCGTATCAGTGGAACAAACATCGCTGTCCATACTGGTGCCGAGTTTCATGGTGAGCGAATTGAAGACGGCATTCCAGATCGGATTCCTGATCTTCATTCCCTTTCTTGTCATCGACCTCGTTGTATCCAGCGTGCTGATGTCGATGGGCATGATGATGCTGTCACCAATGTTGATATCGCTGCCCTTCAAAATCATGTTGTTCGTGATGGTGGACGGATGGGCGTTGCTGCTCGGTACGCTCGCTTCGAGCTTCTATACCTAGGAGACGATGATGACACCGGAAACCGTAATTACATTAGGACAACAGGCGCTGTGGGTAACCATGCTGATCTCGTCACCGCTGTTGTTGTCAGCCCTGGCTGTAGGCCTGTTCGTTGGCATGTTCCAGGCGGCGACCCAGATCAATGAAATGACCTTGAGCTTCATTCCCAAGTTGCTGGTGATGGTGTTGGCACTGGTGCTGGCGGGCCCCTGGATGCTTGGCGTAATCGTCAGCTACACGCGACAGCTAATGGAGCAGATTCCTTCCCTGATCTCATGAGTTGAGAGAGGACTGAGAAATGTTAGTGAAAAAAACAGATGAATATCGAAATTCCAATTGCACCACTCCTCGAGATGCTTTCGATCTATGTGTGGCCTTTCGTGCGGATCGGCGCCTTCGTAATGGTGATGCCATTGGTTGGCAGCAGTTTCGTACCGATGCGAGTGCGAATTCTATTGACCATAGCATTGACGATAGTCATAGCGCCGACCGTGCCGACTATGGCGACGCCGGAGGTGTTGAGTGTGGCGGGTCTGGTCATGGTGATTCAGGAGATCGGAATTGGCGTCGCGATGGGATTCTTAGTGCAGCTTGTCTTCGACGCGATCGCGCTTGGTGGGCAGGTGATCGGCATGAGCATGGGTCTGGGCTTCGCCGTGTTTATGGACAGAGTGCGGGGTGTCAGCGTTCCGGTATTGGGCCAGTTGTTCCTGCTGCTGGGAATGTTGATCTTTCTGGCTCTGGAAGGTCACCTGGAGATGATACTCCTGCTCTCCAAAAGCTTTCACTTGATGCCGCTGACGGGCGAGGGCCTGACGCTGCCAATCGTTGCGGACCTGCTGGCGTGGAGCAGCAACCTGTTCGTTTTCGGGCTCAAGATCGCGCTACCGGCGATTACAGCGCTGCTGGTAGTGAATCTTTCTTTTGGCGTAATGAGCCGGGCAGCACCGACTCTGAACCTCTTCGCGGTTGGATTTCCGGTCGCGATGTTATTGGGATTCGCGGTCATTTTTCTCAACTTGGGCGTGCTGGTCGAAAACGTATCGAACTTCCTGACGCTCTCGATTTCAGCACTTTCGGACATGCTGCAGCCCTAGCTGTGCAATAGCCCAGAGATAGAGGAATGGCCGAAGAAACACAACAACAGGACAGGACCGAAGAGGCGACTCCGAAGCGCCGTGAGGACGCCCGCAAAAAAGGCGACGTCCCCCGCTCGCGCGAGTTGACCATGACTGGTGTCATGCTGTCGGGTGCCGGGGCTCTGATCCTGCTGGCAGGCCCTATGGGTCGCGATTTGCTTGAGGCTTTCGCCGAAGGTTTTACGATCGAACGCGAATTGCTGTTCGATCCTGGCCACCTTGCACCGGCATTCGCCGAAATCGGCATGCGCGGAATACTCAGTCTTGTGCCGCTCGGTATCGTTCTTCTGTGTGCGGTATTTTCCAGCGCAATCCTGATCGGCGGCTGGTCATTTAGTTTGCAGGCTGCCAATTTCAAGTTCGAGAGACTCAGCCCGCTGAAGGGACTGAAGCGAATATTCAGCGCTAATGCCGTCAATGAACTGATTAAGGCCATCGCGAAATTTTCGCTGGTTGCCGTGATTGCTGTGTTCTGGCTGTGGTGGAGTGCTGAAAACCTCCTTTCGCTCGGTCGTCAGCCTATCGAGTCGGCCATCCAGGAGGCCATCAGAATCTGCGGTATTTCCTTATTGGTTGTTAGCTGTGGACTCATCGTTATCGCTGCCGTCGATGTCCCGTTTCAGCTGATGCAATACCAGAAAAAGCTGCGAATGACGAAGCAGCAGATACGAGATGAATTCAAGGAAACAGAAGGGCGGCCGGAAGTTAAGTCGCGAATTCGCGCCATGCAGCAACAGATTGCGACACGGCGAATGATGCAGGAGCTGCCGACTGCCGATGTCGTCATTACAAACCCGACGCACTTTGCTGTTGCACTGAAATACGACGAAGCCAGGTCCGGTGCACCGCGGGTCATTGCCAAAGGCAAGGATCTCGTCGCACAGCGGATTCGTGAAGTCGCCACTGAGCATCGTATTCCCTTGTTCTCGGCGCCGCCGTTGGCGCGCGTGCTGTTCAGGACTACGGACATTGGCGATGAGATACCAGCTGCGCTGTATACCGCTGTGGCACAGGTTCTCGCCTACATCTTCCAGCTCAAAACAAGACTGCGTCCCGGACAGAAGCGGCCTAAGGCTCCCGTTCCTGTCATCAACGAAGACGATTTCACCGGCCCCTATAAAGCGCGATGAGTAAAAATTGATGGCAACAAATACGAATAACGGTTACTCGGCGGAGATCATTCAGGGTCTGGGTCTTCCAATACTGATGTTGGCCATGCTGGCCATGATGATGATCCCGCTGCCAGCGTTCGCGCTTGACGCCTTCTTTACGTTCAACATTGCTTTGTCGCTGGCGATTCTGCTGACGACGGTGTACGTCAAACGACCCCTCGATTTCGGTGTTTTCCCGACCATATTGCTGGTTGTGACTTTGCTGCGCCTTGCGTTGAACATAGCGTCTACCCGCGTCGTGTTATTGAACGGCCACAGTGGTACGGCTGCTGCCGGCAAGGTCATCGAAGCTTTCGGTGAATTCGTTGTTGGCGGAAACTACGCAGTTGGTCTCGTGATTTTCGCGATACTTGTGATCATCAACTTTGTTGTGGTGACAAAAGGTGCAGGGCGCGTTTCGGAGGTGTCGGCACGGTTCACCCTGGATGCGATGCCGGGTAAGCAAATGGCTATCGACGCCGATTTGAATGCTGGCGTTATCGACCAGGAAGAGGCGCGCAGACGCCGCCAGGAAATCGGTGAGGAAGCCGATTTCTACGGCTCAATGGATGGCTCCAGCAAATTTATTCGAGGTGATGCCATTGCCGGCATCCTGATTCTCTTTATCAATATAGTCGGTGGCCTGATTATTGGCACGGCGCAACATGACCTGTCCTTTAGTGCGGCCGTTCACAACTACACCTTGTTAACGATTGGTGACGGACTCGTCGCACAGATTCCATCGCTGCTCCTGTCCACGGCTGTTGCCATCATCGTTACGCGCGTCTCGAAGTCTCAGGACATGCGCCAGCAAGTGACCGCCCAATTGTTCAATGAGCCACGGACGTTGCTGGTTACAGGCGCAATTCTCGGCACTCTTGGTGTGATTCCGGGTATGCCAAATTTCGCGTTTCTGTCGCTGGCCGGTGGTTGCATACTGTTTGCGAGGCACATCGCGAAACGCAACAGAATTCCCGACAAACCGGAGGCCCCGAAAACTGATCTGGACGCCGCGTTGCCGGATCTGAGCTGGCACGATGTCGATCCTGTCGATCTGATCGGCCTTGAAGTCGGTTACCGACTTATTCCACTCGTCGATTCGCAGCGTAAGGGCCCGCTGGTCGCCAGGATCAAAGGCGTGCGCAAGAAGCTGACCGAAGAGCTGGGTTTCCTGGTCTCCCCGGTACATATCCGCGACAACCTCGACCTGCAACCGAACGCTTACAGAATTTCATTGGCGGGTGTATCCATCGGCGAGGGCGAGATCCACATCGACAAGGATCTTGCAATTAATCCAGGACAGGTGTTCGGCAAGCTGGAAGGCATTGCAACGCAGGATCCTGCCTTCGGACTCGAAGCGGTGTGGATAGGGCCAACACAACGCGAAGAAGCACAGATGCTCGGCTATACGGTCGTGGATCCGGCAACGGTAGTCGCGACACACCTGAGTCAGTTATTGCAGACAAACGCGCACGAGCTGCTGGGGCATGAGGAGTGCCAACAACTGATGGACCGGCTGGCCACGGTATCGCCGAAACTGGTCGAGGAATTGACGCCGAAGCTACTGCCAATGAGCGTTGTGACCCGCGTTTTGCAGAATTTGCTGGAGGAGGGCATACGCCTGAAGAACATCCGCAAAATCGCCGAAACTTTGGCGGAACACGGCTCGCGGAGTCAGGATCCCGACGTTTTATCGGCCGCCGTGCGCGTTTCTCTGGGTCGCTCGATCGTCCACAACGTAGCAGGGACGCGGGCTGAGCTACCCGTTTTGACCCTGGACCCAGAGTTGGAACGAATCTTGAATGAATCAGCTAAAGAGAACGGAAGTATCGGACTGGAGCCGGCCATCGTGGAACGACTGCATCGAACATTGAGCGACAAAGCGCAGAGCCAGGAGATCGCGGGTGAGCCAGCGGTGCTGCTCGTAGGACCGCTGGTCAGGCCGTGGATGTCGCGCATGATGCGCAACATTCGCAACCTGCATGTACTGGCTTACAACGAGATTCCGGACGACAAACGAATACAGATGATTGCCGCGGTGAGCTAGCGGCAGTGAAGAGATGAAGAGTGCAGAGCAAGGGTTGTAGAGAAAAGAAACGAGCGAGCAAATGAATGAGGAACGATCGTGAAAATTAAACGGTATTTGGACAAGGATATGCGCAACGTATTGCGCCGGGTACGAGAGGATCAAGGGCCGGATGCCGTAATCCTCTCGAACCGACGCGTCGAAGATGGCATCGAGGTAATCGCTGCCATTGACTACGACGAAGCGCTCGTGCGGCACGCATTGGGTGTTGCGCCTGACGTCGAAACCAAGATCAACGGCGATGCTTTGTTGAAGCTTGCTGAAGACGATGTCGAAGCCGCACCGCGGCAGATAGAGGTTGTATCTGCCGACATCGCACCAGCACCGATACCGCGCCTCGATGAACTGGCGGTCGCGGCCGGCAACGATCTGGCTATCCGTGAAATGCGCTCGGAGATCGCGTCAATGCACAGCCTGCTGGAAACGCAACTGTCCGGCCTGGTATGGAAAGACGGTGCGCGGCGCTTCCCGATGCGGGCGCAGTTGCTGAGAAATATGGCGCGATTAGGTCTCGCACCGGACGTCGCCAATATTCTTGTCAATCGTCTGGCACCGATGAAGGATATCAAGAACCTTTGGAGTACTCCTTTGGCGGAGCTCGCGAAACTCCTGCCCGTGGTGGACAGCAACGTACTGCAGGACGGTGGAACATTCGCTCTGATCGGGCCGACAGGAGTGGGCAAGACCACGACCATCGCCAAGATCGCTGCACACTACGCAATGCAGAACTGGTCCGATGACATCGCGCTGGTTTGTGCCGATTCCTATCGCATAGGCGCAAAAGAACACCTGGCCGCATTTGCGAACATCATAGGTGCGAAAGTCTATTCGGCCAGTAACTTCGACGAACTGTCGACAACACTGCATCAGCTGCGAAACAAGAAGCTCGTTTTGATCGACACCGAGGGTCGCAGTCAGCGTGACAGGGATCTCTCAAGTCAGCTGGCCGCGTATGGCCGCAATGCAGACCGCGTACGGTTCTTCCTGACCTTGTCGGCAGGAGCGCAGGAAGCGGCTCTTGATGAGACTGTCCGCGAATTCAGTCGTGTACCGCTTGAAGGTTGCATCGTGACCAAGATCGACGAAGCCGCTCAGCTCGGTTGCGTCATGAGTACGCTGATCCGTCATGACTTGCCGGCGGCATTCTTCACTGACGGACAACGCGTCCCGGAAGATCTGCATCCAGCTGCACGCAAGAAGTTGTGGCTGGTCAATCAGGCGGTTGATTGTATCGAATCGAGTCGCGTCGGCATCGACGAAAGAACCATGGCTGAAAACTATTCACAACTGAGTGCTGCAAATGCCTAATAAAACACAAGGATCGAATCTGCAACGCATGATGCAACGCAAGCCGGCAAAAGTAGTCGCAGTTTGCAGCGGCAAGGGAGGCGTTGGCAAAACCAACGTTGCGACAAACCTGGCGATAGCGATGGGTGAACGAGGTCGTGATACCTGTCTGCTTGACGCTGATCTGAGCCTGGCAAATGTCGACGTGTTGCTTGGACTGCAACCGAAATTCAATCTGTCGCACGTGGTATCCGGTGAGGCAGACCTGGCAGACACTATGCTGCGGGGTCCCGGAAACATACGAATTGTGCCGGCGTCGTCGGGCACGTTTTCGATGACCGACCTGCCAGCTGCGTCGCAGGTCGGAATTATTCAGGCGTTTAGCGAACTGACCGCACAGCCGGAAGTCATGGTTGTGGATACAGCAGCCGGGATTTCACGGAGTGTTGCCCGCTTTGTGCAGGCAGCCCAGCACCCGGTCGTTGTGGTGTGTGACGAACCAGCATCGCTTACCGACGCCTACGCTCTGATCAAGGTATTCAGTCAGAACTACGGTATCACCCGCTTCCATGTCGTGACGAATCAGAGTCGCAGGGCCGGTGACGGCAAACATCTATTCCAGAAACTTTCTCGTGTTACGGATAATTTTCTGGATGTTGTGTTGCGCCATGCCGGAGACGTACCGCATGACCGTTATCTCGTAATGGCCGTGCAGGAACAACGCGCCGTCGTCGAGGCGTATCCACACAGTGCATCCGGCGCAGCGTTTAAAGAGATCGCCGCGACGATCGATGCGTTACCCGCCGCAAGAGAGCCGAGCGGTGGCATTGAGTTTTTCTTTGAGCGGCTGTTGTCAGCAGGTGCATCCACGCGAGGTAAAGTCGCATGATCGGTTACGCCAACATAGCTACAGACAGAGAATATTCGAGTACCGACCTGGTCACTCAGCACGCTGAGCTGGTCAGCAGAATCGCTTACCACCTGGCCGCTCGACTTCCATCCACCGTGGATGTTAACGATTTGCTGCAGTCGGGAATGGTCGGACTGCTGGAGGCGGCGAGCAATTTTGACGCGTCCAAGGGTGCAAGTTTCGAAACCTACGCCGGCATCAGAATTCGAGGAGCGATGCTCGACGATATTCGTAAGCACGACTGGACGCCGAGGTCGGTGCATCACAAGTATCGACGGGTTACTAAAGCGATCAATTCGATTGAAGGTGAAACAGGAAAAGCAGCCTCGGCAGAGCAGATTGCGGAACGTATGGGCGTGCCGATCGAGGAATACCACAAAATCCTCGCAGATAGCGCGACCAGCCGACTCTTCAGCTTTGAGGAAACTCTGGAGGAGCCGACCTTGCAACGCAGGCCGCCCACGTCGGAAGCACCGCTGCCGGATCAGGAGCTTTACCAGGAGCAGTTTCGGGAACAGCTGGCGGGCTCCATCGAGCAATTGCCCGAGCGCGAACGGCTGGTCCTGTCGCTGTACTACGAACGGGAACTCAACCTTAAAGAAATAGGCGCGGTATTGGATGTTTCAGAATCCCGCGTTTGCCAGATTCACGGTCAGGCGATCATGCGATTGCGTGCCGCCGCGGATCGCTGGTAAAAAAGGAGACACGTCATGGCAGATAACATCTCAGGCATTCGGCATATAGCACCGCCGTATCCGCTTCGACCGGTACAGCCGTCAAATAAAGACCGCAAGCCGAGTGAGCGCCAGAAAAAGGAGCAGCAGAAGCCGGATGCCGATGACAACCATGACAACGATAAACCAACCATTGATGAGCACGTGTGATGATTACTCTGGAAGCGCACTATATTTACCTGTTGATTGTTTCGAACGCCGTAATGCTGGCGATCGCCTGTTATTGCTTTGCGCGATTTGATAATCGCTGCAAGCAGATTGAAGAATTCTGGGCCAGTCCGACGGGGACGTCGATCTCTGATGAAAACGACGATGGCCCGAGCGAGCAAATGCGAATTACGCAGCGGCTCGAACAGAAGGTTGGCGAACTGCAAAGATCCATCAAGATCATGGAAATCAAAAAAGGCGCGCCGGTATCCATTCCGTCTGTTGAGCGCGTAACGCCAATCGAGAACGCCGTGCGCATGGCACGTCAGGGTGCGAGTATCGAGGAGCTCACAAAGAGTTGCGGCCTGAATATTGGTGAGGCACATCTAATGCGAAAGCTGCACGGCCAGGCACAACTACAATCTACCGGGACAAATTAAGTTATGAAGCAGGAAGATCAATTCAGGTTCGTAAGTCTGCTGGCGCTTGAGCTTGACAATGGTGACATTTCATTGCCATCGCTGCCCGATGTCGTGATGAAGATCCGTAAGCTGCTCAGTAGCGAGGACTGCGATTTCGGTCGTGTAAGTCAGGCGGTTAGTGTTGATCCCGTGCTGGTCTCGAAGTTGTTCGTATTCGCGAACTCGGCTTTCTACAATCGTGCCAACGTCAAGATTGATACGCTGGACGGTGCTATAGGACGCCTTGGTTTTGAAGTCGTACGAAGTGCTGCCATGTCCCTCGCGATGAAGCAACTGTACGGCTCAGAAAAGCACAAGAAGTCCGCTCAATATCAAAAGGCTGTGTGGGCGCGTGGCATGAAGCTGTCGAGCATGGCGTTCGCAATTGCGGCGCTGGACCGCCGGTTGAATCAGGAGACTGCCTTCCTGTGTGGCTTGATGCATGAAGTGGGCAATCTCTACATATTGACCAAAGCCGAGGAGTTTCCGGAGCTGCTGGGTAGTCCGGAGTCGCTCAAAGCGGTGATGAAGGAATGGAATCCGCAGATCACCAAGAGCATCGTCGAGTCATGGGGATTCCCGGAAGAAGTCGTTGAGTCGACAGATCCGGCCAGCTACGCGAACCACGATGCTGAAGCGCCCGCCAACCTCGTCGACGTCATGGTGGTTGCCAAAATCATGTTGGGTGGCGCCGAGGAGAAGCTGCAGGAGCTGTTCAAAGAGGACCTGTCATGTCAGAAGTTGGGCATGGGCAAAGACGCGGCCGCCAAAGTCATGGCCTCATACCGTGACAAGCTGCAGACCATGCAGCAGTCGCTGGCTTGAATAATTAAAGCTCGTCCTGTGCCGATTCGAGTTCTAAACGACGCATTCTCAGCGTCTGCGATTCGAGGTTGAACATGTGTTGGATCAGGATTTCGCGCTGCGCCCGCGGCAGATTGACAAATTCGACGGCTATTCCAAACTTCAGGCCTGGCACGTTGTCGCTCGGCGGGTCGACCAGACGAACAACCTGGCAAAAGGTTTCTATATAGCGACTGTCCGACGCCAGCAGAAAGCGCAAGTGCAGCTTGTCACCAATCTGCAGAGGATCTTTGCAGGAAAATACCAGCCCATCCGCAGCCACGTCGCAGGTTTGCGGTGTCTCACCAGCCAGGCTTTTCTTGCTCTGGCGAATGCCTGGCAATTGCTCAATCGCAAAGTTCAGTTTGTCATTGAGCAGCTTGATGCAGCGCCCCACGGCGCCATGTTCGCCTTTTAGCAGGTACATCGCTTCGCTCAGTCGCGATTCAATGTCAGCGAGAGCAGAGTGCGCGCCATCGTCGATGCCGAGGCGAAGCTTGCGCTGTTCGATGCCGGCGAGGTATTCATCTTCGGTAATTTTTTCAAAGCGTAGATAGACCGATTCGCTGACGCGAAAGGACCTTCTGTTTTCGAGGCTATTGGTCATAGTTGTTCATCCACTTGGCTGTCGAGTCCGCTCTCAGCAGCGGCGATGCTCACAGTGCGATACTGGTCGATATCGCCACCACGAACGATGCTGATATCGACACGTCGGTTCTTGGCGCGGTTTTCATCCGTGTCATTGGGTGCTCGCGGTCGAGTATCCGCGTGCCCGGTAACCATTATGTGGCTCGCATCCAACGTTAGCGGCCGCAGCAGTTCGTGAGCGACCGACACTGCGCGCGAGGTTGAGAGGTCCCAGTTGGAACGAAAGCGTTCATTGGAAATGGGCACGTTATCGGTGTGGCCGGAGATTGTTACATCACCGCTATTGTTGTCGATGAGATCCGCTATTTTCTTCAAGGCGGGCATAAAGGACGGTCGAACGTCAGCCAGGCCAGAATCGAAGGAGGCATTTTCCATGATGTGGACGATGACCTTCATACCTTCCGTTTGTATGGAAACGCTGCCGTTCTCGATTTCCTGCTTTAACGCGAGACGTAATCGCCGCGCGTGTTCGCGTGTGTCCTCAAGATCTTTGGCTTCTCGTTCCAGTGCGTCGAGGGAATTGCGATTGGAGTCAATGGTAAATTGACGTACCTGTGGAATGGCGGTCGGCTCGGGTGTGCCCGGACTGAATTCTTGAGCGACGACGCTGGTGCCCTTGGGGATGGTACGAACTTCGATTTCCGCCTGGACGCCGAACGCATCTTTCATCGAGCCGGATAGCTGCTTGAATTTTGCAGCATCCATTTCGGAAAACGCCAGCAGCAGTACGAAGAAGCACATCAGCAGCGTCATCAGGTCAGCAAAGGTCATGACCCAGGCAGGGACGCCGGCGCTCTCGGCTTTTTGTGGTGGCCCATCAGACATGCTGTTCGCGGCGGAGTCCGATCAGGACTCGCCGTCCTCCTCGGTACGTTTGGATCGCGGCAGGTAGGCTTCCAGCATGCTCGCAATGATGCGTGGATTCTGGCCACCCTGAATGCTTAACAGCGCATCGATAATCAGGGATTTGCTGTTATATTCCTCAGCGCTGCGCACGGCCAGTTTGTCGGCAATGGGAATAGCGAACATGTTCGCGAGGATCGCGCCGTAGAGTGTCGTCAGCAACGCGACGGCCATTGCAGGACCGATCTGTTTGGGGTCATCCATATTGGACAACATCTGCACGAGACCGATCAGGGTTCCGATCATTCCCATCGCAGGACCAACGTCGCCAATAGCCTTGAAGATGTCCTGTCCGTCCGAATGCCGCTTCAGAGTCTGATTCAGATCCTTTTGCAGCATTGTGCGTACGGTATCGGCGGGGTGCCCGTCGATCAACAGGCCCAGGCCGGTTTTCATGAACTCGTCGGCGATCTCCCGATCTTCGAGCGCGAGCAGACCACCCTGGCGAGCCGCCTTCGCCAACTCAACGGATTCCTGGATCAAATCTTCCGGACTTGATGGTTTGTGCAGAAACGCTTTTACGGCGATAGAGGCAGCGCCTGCGAATTTGCCGAGGCTGAATTTCATCATCGTAACGAGCACGGTTCCGCCCAGAACCACCAGCAGGGACGGCGTATTAACGAACGTTCCCGCTGAGCCTCCCAGCAGTATGGATGACAGCACGATTCCGAATGCGCCAATCAGACCGATTAGTGTCGCCAAATCCAAAGTCTATTCCTCCGTGGCCTGGGATCAGGCAAAAAACGCTACTACTGGTTTTATCGGCAGGGCGCGCTGTTGCTTTAGTCTCAGTGGCCGATATTTGCTGCGTTGGCGGCGATGTAGGCGCTTTGGTCACGCCCTAGCTTTTTCGCCTGGTACAACGCCCGGTCTGCACGATTCACAAAGCTTTCGACGGTGTCATCCGCTGCAGCTTGCGTGTAACCAACAGAGCAGCTGACCCGAATACTGTCAGATTCAGTCGGCACCTCGATTGCACGTACCATTTTGATGAATCGTTCGATCAGGCTCAGGCATTGCTGCGCGTTCGTGTCGGGCAGAATGACTGCGAATTCATCGCCGCCATAGCGCGCCACCAGGTCGTTCTTGCGTATGAATGACCTCGCCAGGCATTCACCGACTGCTCTTAGCACCGCATCGCCGGCGGCATGGCCGTGGTTGTCATTGACTGCCTTGAATTCATCCAGATCGATCATCAGCAGCGTGACCGGCTGTTGCAGAATGAAGTGCATGTTCAGGCTTTGCACGATGCCGGAGTCAAAGGCGCCCCGATTATAGGCTTCGGTCAGCGAGTCTCGTTTCATTTCTTCGCGCGCCGCGACCAGATCCTGTCGAAGACTGGACATGCGTTCATTGAGTTCGCGAAGTTGCTTTTCGTAGTCGAGTTTCTGTTTCGAAAAAGTCTCGTTGACCTGAGAAACCGTTAGCGACAGCGCTTCCTTAATCTGAGGCAGCGCGCCGCTACCGATCGCATCCTGCATGGCTTTTATGCTTTCGCGAATACTGGATTCAGTGTCCTGGTCGCGCAGGCCGATGTCGCGCAGACCGGTGACCAGGTCGTCGACCAGTCCGCGATAGCCGTGCAATCGGTCCGTAACAAACTTTTTTTCTGCGTGGCGACGATCGGCTAGAAAGCGACGGATGCGAGACCACTCGCGGCGGCCGTCAACAGAGGCGGGGATATCGTGCGAGGTGACCGCGGCCCCATTTTCGACGTGACACGCGAACTCATCGCAGATTTTTGGAAATACCGCCGCGTCAAGATCGCTTTCGAGCGGAAAGGATTCGTTACCAAGAACTCTGATCAGATTGCTCAGGGTGTCGAGCGCACCGTCGACCAGATCGTCCGGCGGGGCGGCCGATCGGGAGCTGTTGGGTTTTCTGGGTGTGCCGGTAATGCGCGAAACGAGGTCCATAGGCGTATCTCAGTCATTGAGGCTGCGGATACAGATGACATCGGCCGTTTGGCAGTTTTCTTTATGGACGGAACGCCAAAACCGGCTGTCGCTACTTGGCGACAAAAAGGTGACAATCGGCGTGAAAACGTGCCTAATCCCCATATATGGGCCATTTGTAACAAGCCCAGTGGGTCCGCCAGGAAACAGGCTTGCAATGGAACAACGAACGGAAACGAGGCTCCTTTAAAGGAATTTCATGGCACAGAAGCAGGTATCAGGCGGTGTGATCATGGTGATCAATCACACACTGACCGCGGCCGACAATCTCAAGGAACTCATCGAGTTCCTGGATGAGCCCGAGGTTCGTTCGGCAACCCCCGGCGAGTGGCGTGAGTGTTTGGGTGACCGACGTCTGGGTGCGGTTTTTATTGGCTCCGACCTCAGCGACATGGAGGTGCGAACTGTGGTGGATGATGTTGGTGGCCTCGACCCCAATACGCCGATAGTCATGTTGCACGAAGCTCTTTGAGGTATTTCGCACCGCGTGCTATTGCGGCCGCTTGATCCGGAGTCGTTCCATTAGCGATCGTAGCGTACTCGGCGGAATGCCCATCTTCTTCGCCGCGCCATTCTTTCCTTCAATAACCCATTGAGTGCTCGTGAGTACGTTCAGTATGTGCAAGCGCTCGGCATCTCTTAAATCGGTTGGAGTAGGGGCGGCAACGCTCGCGTCTAGGCGCGGGGATTCAGGTTCAGCTTCCTGCAATTCAACATAGTCGAGGACCGGGCCGGTCGTAGAGATCAAGGCGCGCTGAATTAAGCCTTCAAGTTCGCGCACGTTCCCCGGCCATTCCCGATTGCTCAGATAGCGGAGAGTTCTCGCCGATATGGACTGTATCTCCTTGCTCATGCGTCTTGCATGCTTTCGCACCAGGAACTCCGCAAGCAGTGGTATATCTTCGACGCGGTCACGCAAGGGCGGCAACTTGACGGGAAAGTTGCTTATTCTGTAGTACAAATCAGCCCGAAACTCACCGGTATTCACTGCACGCATGAGGTTCTTGTTTGTTGCTGCAATGAGGCGCACGTCAACGCTCAGTGTCTCGGTGCCACCCAGGCGTTCAAAATTGCCGTCCTGCAGTACGCGTAGCAGTTTTGCCTGCAATTCTCCGGGCAGCTCTCCGATTTCGTCGAGAAACAGCGTACCGCCGTCAGCAATTTCGAAGCGCCCTTTACGCTGTGTGTGAGCGCCGGTGAACGCACCTTTTTCATGGCCGAACAGTTCGCTTTCGATCAGGTCCTTGGAAAGGGCCGCGCAATTTACACTCACCATTGTTTTGTCTTTGCGTCCGCTCAAGCGATGTACTGCCCGCGCAATCAGCTCTTTGCCCGTTCCGGTTTCGCCGAGTATCAACACGCTGAGATCAGTGGGTGCAACTTTCTCCGCCAGTCTTAAAGCTTCGTTCAGCGCACGACTATCGCCAACGATCTTGTCAAAGCCATGTGCCGCCCTGATTTCTTCACGCAGGAATACGTTCTCCTCCTGCAGCTGGTCTTTTAGTTTATTGATTTCTGTCAGTGCGTTTTCGATCTTCTTGTTGGACTCAACCTGTTTGGTCACGTCATGAGCAACGCCAAAAAACCGGATTACGCGGCCACTTTTATCGCGGTCGAATTCGGAGCGAACATTGACGTGGATGGTTGTGCCATCCGGTCTCACCAACCGATAGGCCTGTTGTCCCCGAGCGCTGGCGGAAAAACCTTTGTCTATGGTTCGTAATACGCGCTCGCGATCGTCCGGGTGGATTCGTTCGACCGCCAGTGCGACCGTTTCTTCGCCTGCGGCGAAACCGAAGAGATTGCGGCACTGACTGGACGCCTCGACGCGACCCGCCAGCGAAAATCCCGATTGTGGCGTGTCATAGACGATAGAAAAATTACCGACCTGGGCGATTTCCTGTGAGCGCGCCAGGTCCTGTTCGCGACGCGACATTTCCTCGACAGCCCAGCACCGCGCATATGCGCCCGTAATCGTACTGCCTAAGAGCCTCAGTTCCTGAATATCCTCGGTGCTCCAGTTCTGCGAGCTCGAGCGGACCATGATGCAAGCACCAACCACCCTTTCTCGAACTTGCGCCGGGAAAGCGAGTAACTTGGAAACGCCCCAATTCTCAAAACTCGCACGATCAGCGCTTGCCGCAGCCGGCCAATAGTTCGCTGCGTCAATCATCACCGAATTGTTCATGGCCAACTCGGATACCAGCCACGGTGCGTCATTTCGGTCGGCACCATCCGAATGTCCGAGTGGACTGTCCTGTTCACTTCGCCAGCCGGTCGCGCGGCCCAACGCTTTCGTGATGCCGTCCGAAATCCACCATAGTGCAATGCCGGACAATCCGTACCGGTCGCCGATCCCGGGAAGAAAACGGTCGATTTTCTCGATAACTTCCAGTGCATTGGAAGTCGCCAACTCTGTCGAAAGCTCCGCCAGGAGACTCTGGAAGTTCGCCCGATGCTCGATTTTTCGTCGTGCTCGCTTGTATTCCGAGATATCCCGTCCGACAGCCAGTATTCGGGAACCATCGTGGGTGGTTTCGATGGGCGTCAATGAAATTTCCATCTCCACTTCGGTGCCGTCAGGTCGCAGATGTACCCATTCAAATCGGCGCGGAATTCCTTGCATGGCGTCTGCCACCACGGCGCCTGCCAGTTCCTTCGACGAGGTGCCATCGGGCTGAAATTCCGGCGAAATTGCCCAGGGCTCTTTGCCAACGATCTGGTCGCGTCGGCACTGCAGAATTTGCAATGTCATGTCGTTACAATCGGTAAATCGCTCGCCGTCAAACAGCCAGATTGCATCGTTGGCGGACTCGACAACTGTGCGGTATTTTTGCTCGTTTCTTGCAATGACTTGTTTGGATAATACGTCGTCGGTAATGTCTCGATCGATGCCGCGAAAGCAACATAGGTTGCCATCGTTATCGAACACAGGTTTCGCTTTACTTTCCAGATAGCGGCAGCTGCCATCTTTGTGTTGGTAGCGTATTACCCAATCATCCCAACTCGACTTTCTTTCAATCAGGTCCGCCAATTTTTCTGCAACCGCGATCCGGTCATCAGGATAGATTAGCTGCGCGTGCGGCAGTTCTTGCAATTCATCGGAGGTGTAGCCAAGAATCACTTCCAATTGGCGATTGCTGTAAGTGCGCTCGAGATCCAGGTTCATTTCCCAGATCCAGTCAGTCGTGTTTTCGACCAAATTGCGATAGCGGGATTCGCTCTCAACCAGCGCCATTTCGGCGTGCATTCGATCGGAAACATCGCGTCCGACCGACTGAATTTCGATCAGATTCCCAGCCTCATCAAAAATCCCTTTGTCAGTCCACCGCTGCCAGCCGATTTCGCCGGACGGCAACGTCACCTGAACTTCATCGGTACTCGTCGGGTTGTCCGCGGTCATGGCCGATACTGCGTCGAGTATTCCTTGCCGATGTGCGGGCTCTAGTTGCGTCAGGAAATTTGTGCCGATCAATAACTCGCGGGACTCACCGAGGAAACTGCAATACTTGTCATTGACCCATGTTCGAATACCATCCGGCAGCCAGCGGAAAATAAAGTCTGTTTGGTTCTCAAGCACGGCGCGCAAACGCGTTTCACTCATCCACAAGGAGCTGTGGCTCTGCGCCCGCTCGTAGGCGGCGGCCAGTGCGTCCCCCAGCAAGGTCAACTCGCTCACAAATTCATCGGGCCACTCACGTTCTTCATAGTTGGCGAAGAGTAGCGCTCCGTACAAATTATTCGCGACACTGGTCGGTACGATCATGATGGCACGGACGCCGTCGCGTTCCATCATTGCACGGCCGGCCACGGCTTCCGCGGGCAAGTCCGCGAGACTCTCTATACGAACCGCCTCACCTCGGAAGATCCGGGCGGTGACCCAGGGTATCTGGTCATTTCGGATATCGGATGACATGCCTATGGCTTCATCGCGCAGCCACCAGTTCAACAATTTGGCGACCGAACGATCCTCGCTGAATTTGCGCATGTCGATTCTGTCGACGCGATAGTGCTCAGCGATGCGCATTAAGGATCGGTAAATCTCGCTATCGATGTTGTGCGATCGCACGCGTAGCAGGCGTAGTGCGATCTCGCTGACCAGACCGTCGAACGAGGCGACGACTGATAATTTATTCGAGCTATTCGTCTCTAACATCGTTGCGCTTGCCGCAAGTGGTCCCAAAAGTCCAGATCCGCGCCAGTATACGCGGACTTCGCGGGCCACGCTATTTCGTGGTTTGGTGGTGGGTTTCGTGGCCACGGCGGGCTCCGGCGGCCGTGCCCCTACCCCAGGAGGAGGTATAAGCCATTGTTTTATAAATATAAAATAGATTATTCATAAGACCGTCAATTATTGGCACACATCCTGCAATTATCCTTGCATTGGGCTCAACAGAAACAATGGCTTGCGAAACAGCGGGTTGAGCTCCGGGGACCGGGTAGCGGGTCGGATGCGACTCACAGGTGCATTGAATGGAACGAAAGCAGGAGTCAGGCGGTGTGATCATGGTGATTAACCACACTCTGACGGCCGCAAACAATCTGAAGGAGCTCATCGAGTTCATGGACGAGCCGGAAATTCGCACCGCAACGCCCGGCGAGTGGCGCGAGCGCCTTGGAAACCAACGACTGGGTGCCGTGTTCATCGGTTCTGATCTTGCCAACGTCGAAGTGCGCGCCGTGGTCGGTGACGTTGGAGACCTCGATCCCAATACACCGATCGTCCTGTTGCACGAAGGCGTCTGATTTCTCATGCAGAGTAAAGATCTAGGCAACGATTATCCCTGGGCGCGGCTGCATTCGCTGGCGTTTCCGGTACGGCTGGATGCGCTTAGTGACGTGCTCGACGAAATTCGTGCGGCACATAGCCGGTCCCGGCATATAGAGCTGCGGTCAGCGGGCAGCACATTCATAGGGGCAAGTGTCGATTCCGAAAGAGTGCGCAAGCTCATCTCGCAGGTCGCGCCGACAATGGCTACCGTGTTAATCACTGGCGAGTCGGGCACGGGCAAGGAAGTTGTTGCCCGACAAATCCACGAACAGTCAGGGCGCAAAGGCCCGTTTGTTGCTGTCAATTGTGGTGCCATCCCGGAGAGTTTGCTTGAGAGTGAGCTTTTTGGTCACGAGCGTGGTGCATTTACAGGCGCAGTTGTCGCGCGTGAAGGCCGCTTCGAACAGGCAAAAGGCGGTACGTTTTTTCTTGATGAAATTGGCGACATGCCAACCCTGATGCAAGTGAAGTTGCTGCGTGTGCTCGAAGAGCGAGTAATCGAACGGGTCGGTGGAAACGCCAGCATACCGGTGGACGTGCGGCTGGTCGCAGCGACGCATCGCGATTTGCCGGAACGTATAGTAGCGGGCGATTTTCGTGAAGACCTCTACTACCGTTTGAGCGTATTCCCAATCGAAATCACGCCTCTCAGTCAGCGCTCTGAGGACATCCCTCTGCTGGTTGAGGAGTTCGTGCGGAGAGTTAACAGCGAGCAGGGCGTGTCTGTACGAATTGCCGATGACGCTATGGCCGCACTGCAAAACTACAGTTGGTCCGGCAATGTGCGGGAGCTTGCGAATCTGGTCGAGCGCCTGGCGGTGATCAAACCGAATGGCAATGTTGTCGCCAGCGATTTGCCCTGGCCCATAGTGCAGCGCGAAGCGAAAGCGCCGCAGTTGCCGGAGATTCTGAGCCACAGCATCCAGCCCGCCACCGCTGCGGGCCGTGTCACTTTGCCAACTGAAGGCATCGACATGAAAGGTTATCTGGCGAACATTGAGAAGGACATTATCTGCCAGGCATTGGCTGAGGTGCACGGCGTTGTGCAGCACGCCGCAGAACGGCTCGGCGTTGGTCGCACGACGCTGGTCGAAAAAATCAAGCGCTACGAAATCGATACATCGACGTTTGCTGCGTCAGAAAACTAAAGAATAGGCTCAAACTATGTCTAACCCCAAGTCCGTAGCGTATCGCGAGCTACGCCCAGAAACCTCAAGTGCGGCCCGGATCAAGGCAGCACTGGCTCGCCTCTGGTCTCGGAAGCACCGACTTTCAAGCTCGGGTCAGCCGCTGGTCCGAATTGATGCGCAACAGCTGCCATTGCTCGACGTGTCTTTTGACGCAATATTCCTGGTTAGTGATCAGGGTAAGGTAAGTCGCACCAACGCCATCGCTGGCGACATGTTCGGCGAATCACCGCAGGGGCTCGAGGGACTGTCGGCGGCTACTTTCTTTCGCACGGCCACTGCGGTCAACCCGGATGCGTCGCAAGTCGACGAAGCACCGGCGAAATTTGATGCTGCGAGTTATGGTCGACCGACAAGAGTCACTGCGCTCGGCCTCGACTATCGCAGTTTTCCCGTGGAACTGCGCAGCTCGGAAGTCCTCTACAATGGCGCTCGTCATTACTTGCTTTGCATTCGAGAGCTGCTCGCCAAATAACTGAGTTCGATCCGAGGACTCCGGACACATCGGCCCGGTAAAGTCGTGCGGCGTCGGCGCTACGGTAGCGATTGTCGACAATGCGGGCAGAAACTCGAATCAGATGATCGTTTGAGCATGTGTTGAACCCGTCTGGCATCAAGAATCTGGCTCGCAGTGTGTTCACTCAGGCCGAGTCCAATTCGCATCGATTCGAGATCGTTTTTCTCCTGATCGCTCAAGATGCCATCTTCGTAGGCCTCATCGGCTTTCCGTCTGTAGCTCGCAGCGTTTTCGTCCATTAGCCGACTGTAGCCGGAGGCGAGAATACCGGTTGGCAATGCGACCATGCCGAGTCCAACAACGGTGATCAGTGCACCAAAAACTTTGCCGCCGACGGTTATCGGTGTGACATCGCCGTATCCGACTGTGGTCAGAGTAGCAAATGCCCACCACATCGATGCGGGGATGCTGCCAAAGTCCACAGGCTGTGATTCGCGTTCGAAGTAATACATTCCGGTCGCCGCCAATAGCATGACTGTAAACAGAATCAGGAAGGCAGCGGCCAGCGCCTTTGCGTTCTCGCGGAACGTTTTGAAGATCATGTCCAGCGCCGCCGAGTAGCGGGTTAGCTTCAGAATGCGAAGCAACCTTACGCAACGCAAGAACCTCATATCCATAGCGCCAAACAGGCCGAGCTGCAGCAGGTAGTAGGGCAGGACAGCGAGCAGGTCGATGACTGCATAAGCGGAAACTGCGTATCGCAAGCGAGCCTTGAGAGGATGCCGCATTGTCTCCGGACTCAACTCAACGGAGCACCAGAGGCGCAGGAAGTACTCAACCGAGAACGCTGCCACGGTTATTATTTCGAAGATCTGGAGTTTTGTCCGATAGCGTGCTTCGAATGCCGGTATTGACTCAAGCACGACGGCGATCACGCTGGCGGCGATCAGGGCGATGAGGCAGATATCGACGATCTTGCTGGCGACGTCCCCCTTGCCGGCGGTTTCCAGCACCCTGAAGACGTTACTGCGCAGGCTGTTTTCGCCGCGATCGACTTGATATCCAGCGCTCGTTGTAACTGGTCTGTTCACGAATCTACCCACGCATACGTTGTTCACACAGTAGCGGCGAGTCTGGTCCTTTCTTGAGCAGGCGGCAGTGAGGCTAAAGAATTTCCCTGAAGTCGCGATAACCATTGGGTACATGTAACCAACCTATCAAAGGGCCCAGGGATGTTGAGCGATAAAGTAATTGCATACCGATCTGCTAACCGATGGCTGACGGCTACCGTCTGCCTGATACTCAGCGCCTGCGCCGGGCAACCCACCGTCGACTTTTCTGCGGGCCACATGGTTGGTGACGACGAGCCGGTGCCGCAGCCTGCGCCGCTGGTGCAAAAGCCACAACCAATTCCTGAGCCAGTACCTGCACCGCCGGTCGCAACTTACACAGTTGTGGTAAAGGACGTGCCCGCAGTGGATTTGCTGTTCTCGCTCGCTCGTGATGCCGGGCTTGAGTTAGACATGCAAGGTGTGACCAGGAGGTCAGTTACGCTGAACGCCGTTAATCGTCCGCTGCGTGAAATTCTCGATCGCGTAGCTGAGCAGGCGGGCCTTCGCTTTCAACTCCGCGGCAACAACCTCGTAATGCGTGACGATGTTCCCTATTGGCACAACTACATGGTCGACTATGTGAATGTGTCGAGAAATAGCGAGGGGGAAGTTGGCGTTGCAACTGAAATCGCAACCTCTGGCGGCACCGTCGGAGAGGAAAGCAGCTCTCAGGGTGACGCAGCAGGAAATCTTTCCAAGACGACCGTAAAAAATGTCTCCAAAAACGATTTTTGGATAGCGCTGGAAGAGAGTCTCGAAGCGATTGTCAGGAACAATGCTCAGGGTAGTGAGAGTTCCTCGCCGGTGGACGGTGATCCGGTGATCATCAATGGTATGGCGGGCATAGTCACCGTTTACGGCAACCAGAAGCAGCAGTCCGAGGTTCAGGAGCATCTGGACAGAGTAACCGTGAACTCGCAGCGACAGGTGCTGATCGAAATGACGATCGTCGAAGTTCGCCTGAGTGACAACTATCAGGCCGGCGTCGATTGGCAGCGTATTTCCGCTAACGGTGGACTGGAAAACAACGGCGCGTCACTGCGTAGCCAGATGCTGGGCTCCGCGCTCAATGTTCCACCCGTTTTCTCGCTCGGTTACAACGATGACGATCCCAATGGCGGCAATATCTCCGCGACCGTGCGCTTGCTGCAGCAGTTCGGTGATACCAAGGTGCTGTCAAGCCCGAAGATTATGGCCCTGAATAATCAAACGGCATTGTTAAAAGTGGTCAACGAGAACGTCTACTTTACGATCGAACTCGATATCCGCGAGGCGACGGCCGACATACCGGAGCGTCGTACGTACACCAGTGAAGTGCATACGGTGCCGGTAGGTCTGGTGCTGAGCGTTACGCCGCAGATCAGCTCCTCTGGGTTCGTCAGTCTCAATGTGCGACCGACGATAAGCCGTATCACCGGCTATGCAGCTGATCCTGCACCGCGTCTGGCCGGCTCGGAGTTCGATAACCTGATTCCGGAAATCCAGGTTCGCGAGATTGAGTCATTGCTGCAAGTGCAGAACGGACGGACTGTCGTACTCGGTGGCTTGATGCAGAACGAGCATGAGAGCTCGCAGGATGGCATCCCGGGCCTGTCGAGAATTCCAAAACTCGGCAAATTGTTCTCCTACAGCAGTGACCAAATTGTAAAGACGGAACTCGTGATATTTCTGAAACCGACGATCGTCGAGAACGGTGTGCAGTCGGATGCCGCGGCTCGACTGTCAGACTACTACGACGTCTCGGAGCAACAGCAGGCAATCAGCAAAGTCGAATATCGTTAGATCGGAGCCCGATATGAAGAGTCTATTAGTGGATGCGCTCCGTCAGGCGCACAACAGTCGGCAGAGCCGGTCTTTGTCAGACTCGGGTAGCTTTGATACGACAGATGCCGAATTTGAAACGACGGCAAATGACCCTGTTGCTTTAGAAGAAACAGCATTACCTGACGAGACAGCATCGCCCGAAGAGGCTGCGTCGCTCGAAGAGTTGGCTCTGTATGAGACCACCACGGATGCCGCATTGAATTTCGATGCCGCATACGACGAGCCATTGCAGGATGCGGACTTTGACGAACCGCTGCAGCCAGTAAGGCCGCCGCAGTCGAAACGAACCAGCGACGAAGAAAGTTCCATCCCGGATGTTCGGCCATCGCAGCCAGGGCTACCGGCGCTGGCGAAGTTTGCACCTGCAATCTGTGTGACGGCGGCGCTGCTGGCGGCCACATCGTGGGCGCTGTTTCGAAGTTCTGAATTAGGGCGTGATGGACTGACGATGCTCGAACTTCAGTATTCGGAATCCGCTGGAGAGTTTCGCAACGATCGACCCTCGCCGACCAGTGCCGCCATCGTGCGCTTTCCCTTTCTTGATTCTGCGGGACCAGTGGCAGACCCGGAGGTTCCTGAATGAGCACAACAACGGTACGAACGCTGGTTGTCAAAGAACCCAGCTTGCCACTGGGTGAACGGCTGATTGCTGCGGGTCTCATCGGTGAAGACCAGTTGCAGATCGCGCTCAAAGAGCAGTCACGTTGTGACGAGCCGCTGGGACGTATTCTGGTCCGACTCGGTCTGATTAGCGAAGGCGTACTCCGCGATACGCTCGGCGAGTCCCTTGGTCATGAGGCCATCGACTTGTCGAAGGCGATACCCGACCCTGATGCGTTAAAGATGGTGCCGAAGAACATCGCGCGCCGCTACAGCATGCTGCCGATCAACTTCGACAAGAACGAAAAAGTTCTGACCCTGGCAATGTCCGACACTCAAAACGTCGTCGCAATTGACCAGGTCGCCGCAACACTCGGTAGTGGCATCGGTATCTCGACCCTGGTTGCCGGCGAAGCAGAAATTGAAGCGGCAATCGAACAGTTCTACCAGTACGAATTGTCCATTCAGGGAATCCTGCGCGAAATCGACACCGGCGAAATCGACAATCTCAGCATGGTGGTTGAGAGCGAAGAGTACAGCCATCCGCTGATTCGCCTCGTGGACGCCATTCTTGCGGATGCCGTGAAAAAGGATGCCTCTGATATCCATCTGGAACCCGAAGCCGGATTTCTCCGGGTTCGTTACAGAATTGACGGTGTGTTACGACAGGTTATGGCGCTGCATCGCAGCTATTGGCCGGGAATGGTGGTGCGTCTTAAAGTCATGGCGAAGATGAACATCGCCGAGACTCGGGCGCCACAGGATGGACGAATCGGCCTCACGTTGGCGGGTCGAAAGATTGATTTTCGCGTTGCGTCACAACAGACAACTCATGGCGAAAACTTTGTGCTTCGAGTTCTCGATCGGCGCAAGGGTATTGTGCCCCTGGAAAAGCTGAATCTCGTCCCGGAAACGCTGACTTCCCTGCAAGTCATGATGGCGAGGCCGGAAGGAATTATCCTCGTGACCGGTCCGACGGGCAGCGGCAAGACCACCACGCTGTATTCGATGCTGAACTATCGCAACGACGAGACTGTGAACATCATGACTCTGGAAGATCCGGTGGAGTATCCAATGCCGATGATTCGCCAGACCTCTTTGAATGAGGCCGCAAAACTGGATTTTGCCAACGGTATTCGATCGATGATGCGCCAGGACCCGGACATCATTCTGGTGGGCGAAATTCGTGACGAGGAGACGGCCGAAATGGCATTTCGCGCGGCGATGACCGGGCACCAGGTGTTCTCGACGTTGCACACCAACTCGGCGCTTGGTGCGATGCCGCGCCTGATCGATATTGGCGTCAAACCGCAAATCATGGCCGGCAACATTATCGGCATTGTGGCGCAACGACTGGTCCGTCGCCTTTGTCGCCACTGCAAACAGGCGCACGCACCCGACGAGACCGAAAGAACATTGCTTGGAATAAAGAGCACCAAGCCGGTATTGCTGTATCGCGAAGGCGCCTGCGAGGCCTGCGGTTTTCTCGGCTTCAAGGGCCGACTCGCGGTTATCGAGGTTTTGAAGATGAATCGGGAACTCGATGAAATGATCGCGCGCTCCGCGACGCGCAAAGAAATGCACGAGGCTGCGATTGCATCGGGCTTCAAGGACCTGACAGAAGACGGCATTCGCCACGTGCTGGCGGGCACGACCAGCCTCTCGGAAATTTCTCGAGTTGTTGACCTGACGGCCAGGGTGGGCTGACACGATGCCTTCGTTCAATTACAGGGCGGTAGACGCGAACGGCGTGATTGTCGAGGGCAACCTTGAGGCCAGCAACGAGCACGTGCTGGAAGCGCAACTGCGGCAGTCCGGCATCGAAATGTTGCGCTGTGTCGAGAAGGGTCGGGGTTTCTTCGCTCGCAACGGCAAGGTGAGTCGAAAGGAGTTGATCGGCTTCTGTTTCCACATGGAACAGATGACGCGAGCGGGTCTGCCAATACTTGAAGCCTTCACCGACCTGCGTGACAGCGTTGACAATCCGGCGTTCAGCGAAGTGATCAGCAATGTTATTGGCGCCGTGGAGTCCGGTAAGACTATGTCACAGGCCCTCGCTGAGGTGCCGCAGGTATTCGACAATGTCTTTGTAAACCTGATCCATGTGGGTGAGGAGTCCGGTGAGCTGCCGGACGTCCTGAAGAAACTGACCGAGTCGCTGAAGTGGCAGGACGAGCTGATGGCCAAGGCCAAAACAGTGATCCTGTATCCGGCGTTCGTCGGCGTTGTAGTACTCGCCGTCATGCTTTTCATGATGTTGTACGTCGTTCCGCAGATGGTCGATTTCATCAAAGAAATGGGGCAGGAACTTCCCATCCACACGCGGGCGTTGATCGCATTCTCAAATTTCCTGACCGGCCACTGGTGGTGGGCGGTACCGCTACCCGGTGTGATTGTTATGGCAATCAAATTCCAGGCGCGGCGCAGTGAGCCGTTTCGTTACATCGTCGATGGCTGGAAGCTCAGAGCCTGGTACATCGGGCCGATAATGTCGAAGGTCATACTCAGTCGATTCGCCAGCTACTTCGCGCTTTGCTACAGCTCCGGCCTGGACGTTCTCGCGTCGCTAAAGATTAGTGAGGATATCGTTGGCAATGCAGTAATCCGCAAAGGGGTACAGGAAATTGCATCCGGCATCGCTGACGGTAAGGCACTCAGTGCCAGCATCGACGCCACGAAAATGTTTCCGCCACTCGTCGTTCGTATGGTGCGCATGGGCGAGTCCACCGGACTGCTTGATAATGCTCTGACCAATGTCAGCTACTTCTACGACCGTGAAGTTACCGAATCGATTGATCGTCTTAAAGCGATGATCGAACCGGCAATGACAGTCGTGCTGGGCGCGATTATGGGTTGGATCATGGTGTCGGTGCTCGGTCCGATTTACGAAACCATCAGCAGCATCGGGATTTAGTGTAATGGCGCAGCGTGTTTTCTATATCACACAGGGCTCGCTCCGGGTTTATAAGCTCGCGGAGGGTTCGGTCAGGCAGGTCACGGAGTTTTCGGACGACGACAAGGGTCTGCAGGAGTTTGATCGCTACCTGATCGCGCAACCGAGTATCACCAGCGCAATGCTGCTCGACGTCATCGAAGAAGAGTTCGCCCTGGATACTATTCCTAAACTGGGTGCCCGTGATCGCGCCATTCTGTTGGATCGTCGCAGCGAAAGAAAATTTCGCAGAACACCGTATCGCGCTGCTGTCTTGCAGGGCAAGGTGGCTAACGACGATGACGAATACAACGTGCTGTACAGCGGAATTTCGAATCACGAACTAATCGACCCCTGGCTGCAGACGATCCTGCGCTACAAGACACCGTTGGCCGGCATCTATTCAGTGCCAATGATGTCACCCGACATGGTCAGGAAGTTGCTCCCTGGTAAGGATAACTTCATGTTTGTGGCGCCACACCAGGGTAAGAAAGTTCGCCAGGTCTTTATGCAAAAAGGTGCGCTTCGAAGTGCACGGCTTTCTCACGGTCCCGGCATCGAGGCGAAAGACTACGCTCAGTTTATCGTTACAGAAACCCTGCGAAGTCGCCGTTACCTTGAGCGGACCCGGTTGCTCGGCAATCTCGAACCGCTTGATGTTTGCGTGGTCGCCGATAGCGAAACGGCGAGAAAGATCAACGCACTGTCGGACAAAAACAGCGCCATTGATTACCACATTGTTGAACCCGCTGTTGCGGCACGAAAGCTTGGTTGCCGGAAGCTCGCTGGCACTGACCATTTCGAGGATGTGTTTGTTGCGGCGTTATTAAGAAGTACACCGAAACATAGCTATGCCGGCTCCGGCGAAAACCGTTACTGGATAATGAGCAAGATCAGTAATGCATTGATTGGCAGCGCCGTCCTGGTCGGCGCAGTTTGTTCGATACTTGCGGCGGCCTTAATGAGCGATGTTTGGGTAATGGAAAATCGGATAACCGAAATTCAGTCGCAGGTTGAATTTCTCGCGGAGACCTATCGACGGGAGAACGAGAAATTCGATCCTATCAAAGCCGACTCCTACGAGATGCAGCTTACTGTTGAT
Source organism: uncultured Gammaproteobacteria bacterium (assembly GCA_942490655.1). Lineage (GTDB taxonomy): Bacteria > Pseudomonadota > Gammaproteobacteria > Steroidobacterales > Woeseiaceae > UBA1847. The sequence goes on from CALNXZ010000003.1 coordinate 174,489, forward strand.
ACCGGAGATTACCTGCTGGCGAATCGCGTACCGGCGCCGTGGGTAATGAATCAACTTGGCGCAGTGTTGGGCGACTATCCGGATATGCAACTGCGCGAGCTGAGCTGGTCGACCGAGACCGCAGCACAGCAAGTAGCAGAACCGCGTCGACGCGGCAACGAGCCGACGCCGGTTGCGGTTCCCGAGACATCCGCCGTGAGTGCGGTTCTCACCGCAGAGTTGGTGGCATTCGATGGCGACATGCGACGTGCGTTTTCGCGAATTGACGAACTCGCCGCAGACCTGGCCGCCAAGTCCGGGTTTTCGGAGTCACGCGCTATAGAGTATCCCTTCGAAACAAATACCAGCGCGGCTGTTTCGGGCGAGATTGGTAATGCCAGTGGCGAGCGATTGGCTCGATTCAAGATACGCGTGTCTTACGCGGTGCCTAAGGCTGCCAACCCGGTGAGGACGAATGATGAAGCGACTTGATCTCGAATGGTCGTTCATTCTTCGCCACGCGTTGCGACCCGGCATTTGCATGCTGGTGGCCGTCATCGCGCTCGGCGTTGCAATCTGGATGCACGCGAATCGTGTGGAGCTGTACGTTGAGCTCATCGAAAATCACGAAACGGTTCACGATGACTACGATGCACTGGTCGAGCAACGCCGTATCATCGATCGCTATCATCGCCGCTACCAAACGTTTTATGACCTGGGTTTTATCGGTCGTGAAAGTCGCCTGGACTGGGTTGAAACCATGCGGATGGCATTGGAAGGCCTTGATCTGCCGCGGATGACCTATGCCATAGAGCCACAGCAAGGTGTCGTTGCGCCATTTCCATCAATGCTCGGCAGCGAAAATATTCAGATTCGGGTGAGCAATATGCAACTCGAGATGGGCTTGCTGCATGAAATCGATTTATTGCGGTTTTTTGACCGGCTGCAGAAACAGGCGCCGGGGCTGATCAAAGTGGATCGTTGCGAAATCGCGAACGTTTCGGAAGCCAGCAGTGATGCGGCCAGTCCGAATCTCGTTGCCAAGTGCGGGCTGCAGGTATTCAGCGTGATGACGTCGGATGTTATTGGAGACACGATATGAAAAAGAGGCTGTCCAAAGTCGCCGCAGTGTTTTCTGTCGTGATGTTGTCACTGTTCGCGCCACAGGGCTCGATCGCATCCGATGACGAAGGAATCTATGAGTCGCTCGCCGATGTCAGCATTGGCAAGGTTTTTTTCAGTCCCGATAAGCGTCAGGCTATCGACCGTAATCGTGGCAGTTCAGGTACAGCGAGCAATGCCGGCGCCTCCGGGAAACGCAAACAGAACAAAGATGCGGCAGGCTATATCGTCAGCAGCAATGGCCGGGCAAAGGTCTATTCAAACGGCGATTTCGTTGTGATGAAAAACGCTACCTCGGTTGAGTTTCCCGGACAGGTTAAGGTGACTCGAAGTGAAGTCGCGGATGACGCTGAGGCCGGGAATGAGAACGACTAGCTTCACTTCACGTCGTCAGGATGGTGCCGCGTTGCTGTTGATGATGCTCGCGGTAATCCTTGCGCTATCGACTGTGCTGCTTGCCGGAATCAATCGCAACGACCTCAAAGTACGCCAGTTGACTGAGACGCAGCAGGCGCTGGCCGCAGCGCGCGACGCGCTGATCGATTTTGCCGTTTTGAATAGCGATGTGAGTGTATTGCGTTCGCACAGCCTGCCGTGTCCTGACATTGACGCGACTGGCGCGTTTCTGGATGGCGAAGCGCACGATACGGCTTGCGGTGCGTCCGGAGTTTCGGTCTTGGGATTGTTGCCGTGGCGCACACTGGGTATCGCGCCCCTCAAGGACGGTGCATCGAGCTGCCTTTGGTACGTAGTTTCCGGATCTTATAAAGACGCCGGCGTCGCTACGGCGTCGATGATAAACACGGACAGCAATGGTCAACTGCAGGTTTTTGACCTGGATGCCGGTGTCGTAACGGAAGGCTTGAACCCGGAAGATCGTCCGGTAGCCATGGTGCTTGCCGCCATGCAGCCGCTGTCGACTCAATCACGATCAGGCATCGGCGCAAACAGCGACTGCGCCTATGGCGCCAATCCGGGTAGTTTTCTGGATACGGACTCGGGCAGTGGCATTGCCAATTCCCTCTTGTCGGGCACGGCGGATGCGCTGGAACTGCTCGGGGCAGTGCCGGGTGTTGACGAGAATCACAATGACCGATACGTAACCATCACGCGCGCAGACATTGAGCGCCGCATTGTTAATCGAGATGACTTCCTTTCGAACATGCGCAGTCTGGGCCTGGCCGCCGCTGCTTGTGTCGCGGACTATGGCAGAAACAATCCTGGCGGCGCTACGGACCGTCGTCTACCGTGGCCGGCGCCGGTCACCTTGACAGACTATCGTCCGAACAGCGCCTACGATGACGCCAACAACGGCTTTCTTTCAGGTCGGCTGCCGGACCTTGCCGACGACAGCAATGCAGATACCGGCAACCCCATCACAAGGGTGCTGAGCAACTGCAACCCGGCAGCGGTGCCGGACTGGACGCCGCAACAATTCGCCCGATGGCAAAACTGGAAAGACCACTTTTTTCTCGCCGTGGCCGAATCGTTTGCGCCTGTGGCGAGCGTACCGAGTACCTGCAGCAGCTGCATCACGGTTAACGGTGGCGGCCAGTACGCGGCCGTGTTGCTGTTTTCGGGAACTCGACTGACAGCTAGCGGGCAGGTCAGAAATGCGCCGCCGCTGGACGTCGATACCAAAGGCAGTGCGGCTAATTACCTGGAAAGCCAGAACGCGGCCAATATTCCCGGTGACAGTGTTGCCGCGAACTACGTGTCCGGGACGGCGAGCGGCGTATTTAACGACCTGCTTTTTTGTATCGACGATCAATTGCTCGTTACGGAGTGCTAAACAATGACTAGGCAAAAGCAACAAGGATTCACACTGGTCGAACTGGCGATCGTGGTACTGGTAATGGGTCTGCTATTGGGCGGTCTGATGATGCCCCTCTCGGTGCAACGTGAGAACGCCCGAATTCGCGACGGCCTGGAACAGCTGCAAACGATACAGAGTGCCATCGAGGGTTTTGCCATAGTGAACGGCTACATTCCCTGTCCAGCAACGCCGGCTAGCGATGGTTTCGCAGCCCCTGCCGGCGCCGGCTGTTCGGAGCAACACGGATTCGTTCCGGCGACGACCCTAGATCTCAATGGGCAGCGAAACGACGATAATTTGTTGCTGGATCCGTGGGGATCACCGTTTCGTTACAGCGTTTCAGCCAGTGATGCAAATACTGATGGATCGTGGGACTTTGTTACGCCCGGCCAGTTGAGTGCAGTCACCATTGCACTCCTGCAGCCGGAACTGACGGTGTGCTCAACGGCCAGTGGCTCAACAGCGACTGCGTGCGCCAGCAACAATGTGACATTGACGCAACAGTCTCCGGCGGTCGTCTATTCGCTGGGACAGGACTGGTCCACGTTTACTTCGGCAGACCAGGTCGAGAATGTGGGCGCCAACCTCGGCGGCGGCGCCTCCGGGACAACCTACCGGGTAGCCGCGGATGAAGTCTTCGTGGTCCGCGGCAAGAGTGGACTCGCGGGTAGCGAGTTCGACGACCTGTTGTTGTGGGTCGCCCCGAACCAACTCTATGGACGACTCGTTGAGGCCGGGCATTTGCCCTGAAAATAGCACAGCAAAAGGCTAAAGCCTGGGTGCCGGCTGCCGATACCCTAGCTAGGAGAGGTCAGCGATCGGACTATAAGTCCTGCGTTGGCCCGAGATTTAACCAATACAGTGAGGCATCGACGTGAATATGCAATCGTTCAACAAACACAGACAATCGGGTTTTACGCTGGTCGAAATCGCCATCGTTCTGGTCATTATTGGGCTCTTGCTCGGCGGTGTCCTGAAGGGCAGAGAGATGATCACGAATGCCAAGATCAAGCGCATCGAGAATGATTTTTCTGGCGTTTCTGCCGCGATTTACGCCTACCAGGATCGCTACGGCTCTTTACCTGGCGATGATCCTGCGGCATCCACGCGATTTTCGGGCACCTGGCGTGCTTCCGACAATGGTAATGGCGACGGCAACATAGCCGGTGGCTGGAATTCCACGAACAATGCGTCCGAGTCACGCAAAGTGTGGAAGCACCTGCGCGGCGCCGGGCTCATTGCCGGGCCGGTCAACAACACCGCTGCCAGTTATCAACAGCCAAGCAACTCTTTCGGTGGCCTGATGGGGCTCGACCTCAATATCTATAACCTGAGCGGTCACAATATCGTCTTCGGTGAGATTCCGGGCGACATCGCGCAAATCCTCGAGTCGCGTGGCGACGATGGCGTACCGTTCAGCGGCAGCATCCAGGCACACAATTCGCAGACGGCCTACGCGATCGATACACGCTACGACGTCGCGTTCCGCCAATAGAAAGTTCCGTCAATAGAAAATTGCGTCCTGCCGGGAACTTCGGTTCCCGCGGGACGCAGCCTATTTAGTCGCGGACCTTGCCATAGACTGCGCGTGCAGTCCGTAAGCCTCCTGAATGGAGGGCAGCGCGTCCGCGCTCAGGTTGAGCTTGCCGGCGGGACCTTGAAAATCATTGTCCGAGGCCATTTCGTCGGGCTCTTCCAGCACCAGTTTTGCCAGGAAAACAACGTCCACCATAGTGGCGGGTGAGCTGTCGTTCTGCACGAGATATTCCTCAGTGTCGAGCGACTCAGCGATGTCATTCGAAAAACCCCAGGCCTCGATAATTGATTTGCCCACACTTGCATACCACTGATCCTGAAGTGTGCGGAGTGACGCTTCGTCGCCCATCAGTTTGGGATAGTTTCTGGCCTTGGTGAGGATGTACAGCTTGCCGATCTCGTGTAGCAGGCCGCAAAGATAGGCACTGTCAGGATTAACGTTGCCTGCGTGACGCGCGATAACAAAGCTCATCGAAGCCAGCGCCACGCTACTACGCCAGATTTCTTTGATCGCGAACTTGAGATCCTTGTGTTCAGATGCCTCGAATATCTGCGCGACTGCGAGCGTGATGGCGGTATTTCGAACGACTTCGAAGCCGAGTCGGCTAATGGCCAGATTGAGATCCACAATTTCGATCCCGGCGCGGTTGTGAAATGCGGAGTTGGCTGCCATTAGCAACTTGGCAACCAGTACGGGGTCGGTGCGGACAACGTCGGCCAGGCGTTCGGAGCTGCAGCTGGGGTCCTCGAGCGCGGTACGGATACCGATCACAACATCTGAAAATGAAGGCAATTGAATATTCTTCGAATTGAGATCTTCGGCGAGTTCTTGCAAGAATCGGGTTTGTTCCTCAGCTGACACGCGGCTCTCCTGTAGGCAATCGGGCCTACATTAGTACGATAGTGCCGCCGGATTCAATACCGGGTTGGACCGGGGCCGCGTTCTGCGTCGCAATTTCACAATTTCGCGTCCGAAGACCTAAAGATTGGGCCAAAACGGCCGATTCTCTAGTTGTCAGCAATTTTTCTTGTGAGTTATCGGTGTGAAGCTGGGAATACTCTTGCGCATTTGTGTCCTGCCGCTGTTGACGTTGCTATTGGCAACGTCGGCATACTCGGCCAATGGCACCGCGGAGGCCCCGTTTCGGTTTTACACGGTCCTTGACGGACTGACGCAATCCAACGTCATTGACATCGGTCAGGATCAGGCTGGCTATCTCTGGTTCGCGACAGCACGCGGCCTCAATCGTTACGATGGCAAAGACTTCGATCAATACACCATTGCCGATGGCTTGCCGAACAATTCACTGACCGCCCTGCACGTTAGCGATACCAACTCCGTTTGGGTCGGTGACGCACGTGGCAGCATCACGATTTTGCACGGCGCGCGCGTCGTGCACAGCATTGAACCCCCCGACGAGATGATCAAGCCGGTTCTCGACATTGAGGTCATCGGCAAGCGCAATTTGGCGGTCATAGATGGCGTTGGTGTGGTTGAGATTTCAACTATCGAAGAACGCTTTGGTATCAAGTGGCTGGTCGGTGACAAGACTACGGGAATCACCGACATTGCGGTGCACGGCGATGACATTCTGGTTGAGTCGACTACCGGTCTTTATCGACTTGATCTCAGTGGCAAACCGAAACTCGAACTATTGCTTGAGGACATTCGAAACATCCATGCGGACGCCACCGGTACCATGTGGGTCACCGACACGGTCGGCAACGTGGGTACCTGGAGCGAAGGGCAGTTCAACAGGCTGGTGGCGATAGATTCCGATAACTCTATTGTCAGCATCGTCACCAACGGCGACGGTATGGTCTGGGTCGCGACGCGCAAAGAACTGTTTCGCTTTGATGGCAGTGATCCCTTGTCCGCGTCTATCGGCGACGACTTGCGAAAGTACACCGGGTTCGATGACGTCACCTCAATATTTATCGACCGGGAAGACTCACTCTGGATGGCCAGCGGATCGCGGCTGATACGTTTCCTGGGTGATCGCTTCCGGCACTTCCGCCTGCTGACGGAATTCGATTCTGAAACCGTTTGGACGGTTGCCGAAGATCGGCAGGGCCGGTTCTGGTTCGGTACTGAATCAAAGCTCTTGTTACGCGATAAAGACGAGTCACTGGTCATCGTTGGCAGCGAATACGGCATTCCGGCCGGCACGGTTCGCGATGTCGTAGCGGACGGTAAGGGAGGGCTGTGGGTCGGAATTACCGGCCACGGTCTGTATTACTTCGACGTCGATAGCATGTCAGGTACACATGTTGAGAAGTCTGCTGATGTCGAGATTCTGGACATCGCCCTCGGTGCTGAAGACTCAGTCTGGTATTCAACCATTCGCAATGGTGTCTACCGCTACCAGCCAGATACAGAGATGCTCACTCGATTTGAGGTGCCGGACGAAACGTCCGTCTACACGCTTGATGTTTCGAGTGATGGCGGCGTCTGGTACGGCGCAGATGAAGTCGGACTCGTTAAGCTGACGCCAAACAAACTAGGGGGTTTCGACCAGGCGATTATCGGCACCGGGAGTGACGCAACTGCTTACGAGTACGTCCGGCTCGAACCGGGTGACGATGGTGAGTATGTTGAGGTCCCGATGGACGCGGCCGCTGGCTTGCCCAAGCGACTGTTTAACCACATTAACCTGACCGGCCCCAATGCCGGCTGGATAGCCACGGAAGAGGGTGGCCTGTACCGCTTTGAGAATAATCGTTTCACCGACTACGGTGACGTAACGCCATTTTCGGACCAGACGGTCTACCTGGTTGAGCCGCTGGCTAACGGTACCTTGGTCGTTGGTGGGGAGCAGGGACTGTATCAGTTGGTGCCGGGCGTTTCTGGGGTGGTGCACTACAACCAGCAAACGGGCTTCACCGGTCTCGAAACCAATGTGCACAGCTCATTTATCGATTCGACCGGGTGCCTGTGGGTTGGCACCGTCGACGGTGCAACGCGCATGGATACAGCGTTGCCTATGCCGGGTGATTACACGCCCAATCCAAAAATCGTGCGTGTAGAAAGCCAGCTTAGCGGTCGTCAGATTCTCGACCGGGAAGAGATCGAACCCAAAGAACTCGGCGCGCGCGTCGAGTTCGCTGCTATTTCGTTACTCAACCCTCACGGCATGCAATACAGCTATAAGCTGGACGGCATCGATCAGAAGTGGGGCTCACCGACAACCAGCCGTTCAGTCAGCTATCCGCGAATCCCGCCCGGCTCGTACGAGTTCGTGGTGCGCGCGAGGCATCCAGGAGGAGCATGGAGCGAGCAGGTCGCGAGCCATCGCTTTACGGTGCTGCCGTTCTTTTGGCAGCAACCCTGGTTCCTGTTTGCTCTGTTAGTTGTCGGTATCATGGGTTTGTACGCGTTCATGACGTACCGAACTCGAAAAATCAAATGGCTGAATACGACGCTCATGGCGCAGGTTGAGGAGCGCACGCAATCGATCGAGCACGCCCGACAGAAACTGCTGGTGAGCAACGAGCGCCTCTCGGCCGAAATCGGTGCCAGGGCCGAATTGGAAACGCGCTTTCGACGCGCTTTTGAGAATGCACCCATCGGCATGGGATTGCTGGATGCCGAGGGCAACCTGTTTGATGCCAACCCCGCACTGATCGCAATGTTCTGGCCGGGTGCGGACAAACTACCCCCCGTGAAGTTTCTGCAGTTGGTTAGCGAAGGACATCACGAGCGCTTCAAAGAACAGTGCGCGAAACTCGTTGACTCCACTGACGACAAACTGGACGAAAGGCTGGATTGCCTCGGCCCTGACGGTACCGAACTGCACACCGTTGTGAACCTCTCCAGCGTGCGCTCCGATACCGGGAAGTTCTTGTATTGCGTGCTGCAAATTCAGGACATCACGGAATCACTGCAACTGACAGTGCAACTCGAGTATCAGGCGAGCTATGACGAACTGACCGGTTTGTTGAATCGTCGCGCATTCGAAACCCAGTTGGAGCGGGCCTGGAACAACGCCAATGAGGGACGCAAAAAGAGCTTCCTGATGTTTATGGACCTCGATCAGTTCAAGGTCGTCAACGATACGTCAGGGCACACGGCGGGTGATGAATTGTTGCGCGCTGTCAGTGAGACCCTGTTGGATAGCGTTCGTAACAACGATATTGTGGGTCGCCTGGGCGGTGATGAGTTCGGCATCATACTCTGGGAATGCCCGACGGACGTTGCGGTACGTATTGCGGAGTCCATACGGGCGAGCATCGAGAGCTTTCGCTTCCGTTGGGGCGTTGAGACCTACCGCATAGGCGTCAGCATCGGTGGTATCCCGATCGATCCAAACGTTGGTGATATCAGCGAATTGCAGCAGTTGGCGGATGCCGCTTGCTACGCCGCCAAGGAGGCCGGTCGCAATCGGGTCCATATGGTGTCCGGTGACGAAGACTCGGCACGCGTGCATCGGGGCCAGGTGCGTTGGGTGCAGCGTCTGCGAGAAGCTATGGACAATAATCGCTTCGCGATTTATGGCCAGCCAATCAAATCAGCCACCGACAATGTCGACGAACCGGAAAGTATGGAAATACTGTTGCGCTTGCGCGATCCGGAAACCCGCAAGCTGATTCCGCCGGGTGCATTCCTGCCTGCGGCGGAACGCTATGGCATGAGCGTGGAGCTCGACAAGTGGCTCATTACGAGTCTCTTCAACATGCTTTTTGTGCATCATGCTTTTGAAGCAACCGACCGCAAATACTGGATAAACCTGTCGGGTAGCAGTGTTGGCGACCGGCGATTTGCCGAGTTTCTAAAAGGCGCTGTTATGCGCTCGCCGTTACCGCGCGGCACCATCAATTTTGAGATCACGGAAACGGCAGTCATCAGGAGCATCTCCGAGGCCAGTGAGCTGATGATGTCACTTCGGGAAATGGGCTGCCAGTTCGCGCTGGACGACTTCGGTAGCGGACTGTCTTCGTTTGGTTATCTCAAGAAACTGCCGGTGGACTTTGTCAAGATTGACGGCAGTTTCATTCGCGAACTGATGCACGATCCTACGGATAGAATTTTCGTGAAATCGATTATTGATATAGCCCATGCGCTGGATATGAAGACCGTTGCAGAGTTTGTTGAGAGCGATGAAATCCTGCAGATCGTTCGCGAACTGGGCGCTGATTACGTGCAGGGATTTGCGATAGCGAAGCCGTTCGTTTTCGCACCACAATTTCCAAGAAACGATAGCTCGCAAGATAAGTCGGGCATCGTCCAGATAATGACCGGTTGAGGGAAATACATGACCGCTGCAATAGACACGACAGAAACCTCGGCACGCTTCGCAATGTCAATTCACGCGCTTCCGCCGTTACCCGCAACGGCGCAAAAAATATTGACTTGTTTTGGCGATGAATTCATTGACGCGAAAAAAGTTGCAGACGTGGTGGAAAACGATGCGGGAATCTGCGCGAAGCTGCTTGGCCTTGCGAATTCGGCGTACTTCGGGCTCTCAGAGCCGGTCAACGATATCGGTTCCGCGATCTCACGCGTGCTCGGTGTTGATACGGTTCGTTCGCTGGTCCTGGCAATGGCCGTACAGCAATCTTTTGATAGCAAAAAATGCCCGCATTTCGATGCAGAACGATTCTGGCTGAAATCCCTGGCGGTCGCAGAAACCTGCAAGAAGATGGCGGCACTGGACAAACTGGCGGACGATGCGGAACGCGATCTTGCCTACACGACAGGCCTTTGCCACAACCTTGGGCTGATGGCACTTGCGCATATCGACCCGGTACGCACCGGATTGGCGCTGGACAAACACAACGAGCGCCGCGAGCCGAATGCGCTGGCGGGCTTGCTGGAAGATGAGCTCGGTTCCAATCACAAATCGATGACCGCAGAACTGGCGCGCGCCTGGTCACTGCCGGCGCCGATGGTGGCGGCCTATCAATTCAGGGCAAATCCGAGTTCGCAATGTGAGGAACGACTTTGTGCTTTGGTTGCAGCTGGTGTGACGGCTGTTGGCAATACCGAGCTCGAAGAAGAGCAGCGTGACAGCCTCAAATACTGGTCGAATTTTCTCGGTATTGATGCAGAGGCATTGCAACAGACGGCAATGCTGGGAGATCGGCAAAAAGACGGTGTTCAGTCACTCGCCACCCGACTCGCGCGGTGATCGCGTGTTGCCTCGGCAGCATGGATACTCAGAATAGGCATCGAAGGCTGTGGCTACTAACAAGAGTGATTATTACGCCGTACTCCATGTGAGTCATGACGCGCCGGCGGAGATAATTCGGGCGAGTTACCGGACCTTGATGCAAAAACTCAAGCGTCACCCGGATCTCGGCGGCGATGCGGCGGTCGCTGCGGCCATCAATGAAGCGTACGCCATTTTGAGCGATGAGAATCGGCGCGCCGAGTACGATGCGCATTTCCTGTTCACAAGCCAGACGCTGAATTTCGCGCCGGAGAATAGTCCGGCCGCCGCGCCCCCAGTTGCAACGATTCGGCCCCGAAATCCCCTGATCGAGTGCGTGTTCTGCGATGCATCGCATGGGCACGGTAAGAACATTGAGAAAGACGCTGCCTGCCGCAGCTGTGACAGCCCGCTCTGGCCCATCGTACCGCAACGATTCGAAGCAACCGGGAAGCGCGCCATAGAGCGCGTGTACAAGACGCAGGCGATCACCTATTTCACGCATGCACGACAGGTCCAGGGATTCGGAGCACACACGAAAGACATTTCACCGAATGGACTGCGTTTTGTAACCCAGCATGAGCTCAATGAGGGGCAGTACGTCAGAATCGTCAGCGAGGTTCTGGACGCGGTCGCCACGGTAACGAATTGCACTGTTGAGCGTAAAGGCTGGCAGAAGCTGCGCCTCGTCGGGGTTGCGTTCGTCACCTTGCGATTTATCCGGCCGCTGGGTGGCCTGGTTTCCAAACATGTGTGAGGTATTCGCCGGCCGCTAAAGATTTCCATCCATTCGCCGATAGCTATTTTGCACGAAGGTTTTACATAAGCGGCATTGAGGAAGGGCGAATGGAAATTAGCGGAATAGGTGGATTCGGGGTAGGCGAGTCGTCGTACGGCGGCGCAGCGACGTCAACCGGCAAGCTGCATGGCAAGTCGTCCATGCACCTGAAGTCGCATCACCACGATGGGCACGATCACGATCGTCGTGCACGTCATCATAAACACAGCAAAGGTTCGGACATCCTGCGCCAGGAAATGCGCCAGGTATTTTCGGCATCGTTTCGTTTGAGCTTTTCAGCTTCCTTACCGGCTTATGCCGCCAACGCTGGAGACGATACTCCGGAAGCTGTCGCGGACGACACTTTGAGTGCGGCTAAGCAACTCGTCGAACGGTCTCCTGTTGAGGCCAGCAAAACGCTGGTCTCATTGCGCAGCAAGGTGGAGCAAGCGGCAAGCGGCGTTCGTGAGACCCTGGGCGACAACAATAGTGAGTCGGTCGACGAGACTATGAGCCTTGTCGGTAAAGGGCTCGATGCAATGGACAAGGACGCAGCTCGTAATGTCGTGTCATCGACGTCGGTGATGTCGGTGGACACCAGCCTGCGGCAACGTTCGACCATCAAAATTCGTACCCAGGAAGGGGACGTCGTTCGTCTCGACCTGCGCCGCGCCGAGAAGATGTCGGCAACGGATGTAGCGGTGACTGAGAGTGATAAAGTCTCGACCGAAACGCAGGTAGATGTTTCGAGTCGCACACGCAGCGTGCTGAGTGTGAAAGGCGACCTGAATGACGCGGAGATGGCGGCGATTCAGAATGTGTTCGCACAGGCTCAGGCCATCGCCGATGAATTCTTTGGTGGCGATCTTGCAGCTGCTTTTGATATGGCCGCGGGTGTCGAATTCGACACGGAGCAGTTGTCGAAGGTGAACATGCGGTTCCGTGAACGAGAGGTATCGCACGTTAGTTATGCGGCGATGCAGACCGTATCGCAGCAGCCCGCTGCAATTAAGACCGCGCCGGAGGTTCTGGAAAAACCCGCCCCGGTAGAGCCGGACGTGCCAATGCCAGGGCCAGTACCAGCAGCGGTTGCCGCGCCGGTAGAGGAAGTTCTCGCGGAGCCCAAGGTCGCGACGGTAGCGGAGGCACCGGCCGTTGACGACAAGGCGATCGATGGTCTGACCGAGTTGTTATCAAATTTCCTGCGCGCATCGAACCAGGGATTCGAGTCCGGTTCGTTTCGCTACCACTACTCAGAGTCCTTCAAACTGGAAATTCTGAAGTCCGTATTGCAGGTCAATGCTCCTGAAGCGTCCGGTGAGGCGGCCAGCACAGCCGCTGCGGTGATCGATGCCGTTGCGGATGACTGATTAGCAAAAGGTCTCGATCCCGCGGCCTGATTAGGCCACAATCGCGGCATGCCAAATTTCGCCCAAATATGGCTTGGAATCGTTCTGAGCCACTGCCTGCTATTGACCGCGGCGGCCAGCCCGGTACTGGGGCCCGGCGATATGCAGCTCCGGCATGACCTCGAGTATCTCAACGACAGCGGTGTCATCAATATTCCGCTGACGGCATGGCCGCTGGCGGCTGGTGACCTGCGGGCCGCGTTAGATGATGTCGAATATCAGGCGCCAACGACCACCATCGGTCTCGTACTGAGCCGCGTCAGGGATCGGCTACGGTGGGAACTCGATATTGATTCCATCAACGTTGGGGTCGGGATTTCCGGTTCCTACAACCCGCGCATCGTCCGTACTTTCGAAAATACGCCGCGTGACGAGGGTGAAGCGAAGGCTCAACTCAGCTGGCTTGGCGAGCGATTTTCAGTGAATCTCGCGGCAACCTACGTTGCAAATCCGCTTGATGGTGACGAATTCAGGCCGGACGGCACCTACCTTGGCGTTGCCCTGGGGAACTGGATGCTGACGGCCGGCTGGCAGGATCGATGGTGGGGGCCGGGCCGGGATGGCAGCCTGATTTTGTCCACAAATTCGAGGCCAACGCCAGGTGTTGCTATACAAAGGAATAACAGCGTGCCGTTTGAGACCAAATGGCTGAGCTGGATGGGGCCGTGGACGTTTACGAGTTTTATGGGGCTGCTGGATGATGAGCGGGTGGTCAACGACGCCTGGTTGTTTGGCATGCGGGGCAGTTTTCGGCCGTTGCGTGGGTTGGAGATCGGGCTTTCCCGGACGGCGCAGTGGTGTGGGGATGGGCGGCCGTGTGATCTCGAAACCTTCGTTGATTTGCTGCTGGGATACGACAATGTCGGTTCCGATGTCACGCGAGAGGAAGAACCCGGTAATCAGCTCGGAGGCATTGATGTTCGCTGGTCCTTGCCGAAGCAGATTCCTGTCGCCGTGTATGCCCAATGGATAGGCGAAGATAATTGCGAAGGTTGCGGACCGGTTGGCGCGTGGCTGCGACAGATTGGGCTGGAATATTGGGGCGAAGTTGGGGAGAGCAGTCATCGCACACATTTCGAATTGTCGGATACGACCTGTCGCGATGGGCGATTCGGCTTCGGCGACGTACGGCTCTACTGTGCGTATGAGCATCACATCTATAACACCGGATACCGCTATCAGGGCCGTGCGATTGGACACGGGACCGACGGCGATTCCCGTTCGTACTCATTGGGTTCAACGCTGGTACAATCGGCCGGTCATAGCTGGAATGTTTCAATACGCTATATGGAAATCAATCGCCTGGGTCAGCCAAACGTCCGCCATACGCTGACGCCGACGCCGCAAGAACAAATAGATCTGCAGATATCTCACGATCGCAAGACGCGCTTCGGGCGCCTGTATGCCGGACTCGGCTACAGCCAACTCGACGATGAGGCGACTGACGTTACAGAGTCGGACGTCACCGCATTTATTCAATGGAGTTCCAATTGATTCAAAGGCTTAACCTCATTAGAAACTCGCAGACTACGGCTCTTGCCGCGATGGCGATTTTGACTTTGATGGGCTCTGTTGCCTCGGCGCAAGGCATACAATTATCGCCCGCGCAGCAGCAGATGCTGAATTCATTGCCGCCAGCTCAACGGCAGCAGGCAATGGATGCGATGCGCCAGCTTGATCCGCAACAGTCCAAGCTGCCTACACAACAATCGATCAACGAAGCCGTTTCAGAGTCGCCGCCGTCGGACGATTTAGATTCTGTCGGCGGGATGCTCGACGTCGTTGCTCAGGCACGTAGCCGCGTTGTTATCAATTTCTTGCTTCCTGCGGAGCTGGATGCTGATCAACAACGGATAATCTCGGAAGATGCGATTCTCCAGAGGTTAATAGGCAATCATCTGTTTGTTCTTGACGAGTCAGGCGTTCTGTCTTTACAGGGCCTTGAGTTGATTCCGTTGCTGGGAATGTCGGAAGCTGATATCAATCGCCGGCTGAGGGCTGAGCCAAGCCTGTCAATCTTCGAAATTGATGCTCGAATACTGGGCCAGAAACCGATTGGCGTCGAAGCATTGGAGCCATTTGGTTACGATGTTTTTGAGCCGCGGGAAACGACATTCGATGCACCTGCAAGCGGCCCCGTCCCTCCTGACTATGTATTGGGCCCCGGCGACACGGTCCGGGTGCAGTTGTTTGGAAACGTCAACGGGATCTATGAATTTGAGGTTTCCCGGGACGGAGTCTTGAACTTGCCGGAGATCGGGCCGATAACGGTTGCAGGGTTACCATTTTCGGAGTTTCGCAAGGACCTGAATGATCGTGTCCGGCAGATGCTGATTGGAACTCAGGTCAGCGTGACTATGGGTCAGCTTCGAACCATTCGAGTTTTCGTATTGGGCGATGTAAACGAACCGGGTTCGTATGTCGTTAGTGGTTTAGCGACCATAAGCGGCGCGATTTACAGAAGCGGCGGCGTCAGCACCATAGGCTCTCTTCGAAACATTCAGTTAAAAAGAGACGGACGGGTTGTATCCACTCTCGACGCCTATGACTTGCTGATTCGTGGTGACACGTCCGCCAATAGTCGCTTGCAGCCTGGCGATGTCATTTTTGTCCCTCCCATTGGCAAGACGGTCGCTGTCGGCGGTGCCGTGAATCGACCCGCGATATATGAAGTTAAGTCACGAACCACCGCGGCCGATTTGGTTGCCTTGGCTGGCGGATTGAAACCTTCGGCTTTTGCCGGTGGCGCACGGCTGGAACGAATTGAAGAAAATGGCGAGAGAACTGTCCTGTCGGTGGACCTTGCCAGCGCGTCAGCCAATGGGATTGGGGTGCGAACGGGCGATACTCTGTTAGTTCCTGAAATACTGCCGGAGGTAGACAATGCCGTTACTCTGGCTGGTCATGTGCATCGGCCTGGAAGTTATCCCTGGCGACCAGAAATGCGTTTGAGCGACTTAATCAATTCGAGCGAAGAGCTAAAGCCCGGCGCGGATATGGAATACGTCCTTGTTCGCCGTGAAAGCAAGAGAGGAACGCCGATAGAGGCTCTTTCTGCAAGACTTTCGGCCGCATTGATGGTACCGGGATCCGCCGACGATATTATTCTGCAGTCGGGAGATACTGTAAACGTGTTCAGTCTGGCACTCGGTCGGCAGCGAGTTGTTGAGCCCTTGTTGGAGGAGTTAAGTCTCCAGTCCACTATTGACGCTCCGATTCGAAGAGTCCAGATATCTGGTTATGTGCGTGCGCCAGGAACGTACCCGCTGGAAGCAAGTATGCGAATCAGCGATCTGGTTCGTGCCGGCGGCAATCTCCGCGAAGCCGCGTATGGTCTGGAGGCGGAACTGACACGATATTCCGTCGGCAACGGGACGGGTCGTGATATCGAAATTGTTAAAGTCGACCTGGATGCCATACGTCGCGGTGTTGAGTCGGCCGACCTTGCACTGCGCGAACATGACTATCTGATCATTAACCGTTTGCCGGACTGGGACAATACGTGGACCGTTACCCTGGAAGGTGAGGTCATGTTTCCGGGAGCTTACAGGGTGCGCCGTGGCGAGACGCTGGCGGAGGTAATTCGAAGAGCAGGCGGGTTTGCCGAAGGTGCTTTTTTGGAAGGCGTCGTGTTCTTGCGAAAGAGTTTGAAAGAACAGGAACAGCAACAAATTGAGAATCTCGCGCGCCGAATGGAGGCCGACCTCGGAACCTTGTCACTGCAGTCGGCGGCGGAGGGTGGGTCAGAGACCCTTTCTACGGGCCGCGTGTTGTTGGATCAATTGCGAAATACTGAGGCGGTTGGTCGCCTCGTTGTCAATGTCTCAGGGTCAACAGACCTCAAGAACACGGATGCTGCTGCGATCGAATTGCAGGATGGTGACACGCTGCTCGTGCCGGCCAAGTCGCAAGTTGTATCGGTGCTCGGCGAGACTCAACAAAGTACGTCTCACCTTTTCAGGGATGGCCTGTCACGTGATGAGTACATTGAACTGAGTGGCGGTTTGACGCGTCGCGCGGACAAGAAACTGATCTATGTCGTTCGAGCCAACGGCGCGGTGGTGGCAGGGAATCGTTCGAAGTGGCTCGGCCACCGAGGCGGTGTCGAGATTCGTCCAGGCGATACGATTGTCGTTCCATTGGATACGGACAGGATGCGGCCGCTGACGTTCTGGGGCAATGTGACGCAAATCTTGTATCAGGGCGCGATCGCGGTGGCGGCGGTTAAGACTTTCAGCAATTGAGCAATCAGTGAATCGCCGCAGGCATTAATTCTTAGAGCGTGGGTCAGTCGATCGAAAGTTTAGGGCAACGGCTACTACGAATTTCGTCGCAAGGCGGGAGCCGGGCTATTCAGATACAATCACGCCCGGCGGCGCAATGGTTCAGGAATATCGGGTGAAAACAACAACGCAAGTACTTCGTAACGACGAACTAGACCTCATCGCGTTTCTGCGCGTGCTGTGGAATTCGAAACTAATCGTTTTGACAACCATGATCTTGTTCGTGCTTGCGTCAATCTACATTGCATTCTCAGCAACCGAAATCTACCGCGCCGAGGTAGCAATTACCAGGGCTGGTGACGCAGGCATTGGCAGCGCCGCGTCCTTAGCTGGTCAGCTAGGTGGTCTCGTTGGCGTGGACCTCAAGCAAGGCGGTCAAGGGAGGGATGCACAGGCGATTCTGAAATCGCGACGCCTGGCAGAAGAGTTCATCACGCGCAGTGACTATTTGTCGGAGCTTGCATCTAATGAAGGGGACGTACCGACTTTGTGGCGTGCGGTGAAGCATTTTCGTGAGCTGGTCCTATCAATAAACGAGAATGATGCAGTCGGCATTACGACAGTGTCGATCGAATGGGTTGATCCTGTTATCGCGGCGCGCTGGGCGAATGAGTATGTGACGCTTGCCAATGATATTATTCGCACTCGTGCCCGTGATGAGTCAGAACGCAATATTGAGTACCTCAAGCATCAAATCGAGCAGACTACAGTGGTTGCGCTCCAGGGCGTGATGTACAACTTGGTCGAGGCGGAGACCAAAACGGTCATGCTTGCAAATGCTCGGGCCGATTATGCATTTACGATTGTAGATCCGGCTGTCGCGCCCGAAATTCGAACAAAACCCCGGCGCAAGTTGATTCTGCTGTCAGGTGGCACCCTGGGGTTTTTCGTTGGAGTTTTCGTCGCATTCGCAATTAGACTGATTCGACAAGTCAGAGTCACAGAGTTGCCGAAGCCAAGTTAGTGAGCCGACCACCTCTTCGATTTCTATTGGCGCGTCTATGGTTCCATCTCGGCAATCATCGGCGTCGTCAATGCTTGCTGTTATTGGGGTTAATGCTGATTAGCGCATTCGCGGAAGTCGTTAGTCTGGGTGCCGTCCTGCCCTTTATTGTTGTTCTGTCTGCTCCCGACACTGTGTTTCAGTACCAAATAGTGGCGGAGCTTGCAGAGTACTGGGGAATTACTTCGGCCGATCAATTGGTTCTACCTCTGACGGTCACGTTTGCTTTGACTGCACTCGTCGCCGGAGCCATGCGCATTCTGGTTTCATGGCTTAGTACTCGATTGACGTTTGCTAGTGGCGCAGAGCTGAGCTTAGAAGTGTATCGACGGACGCTCTATCAGCCCTACCAGGTTCATGTGGCTCGTAGTAGTAGCGAGATGATTAGTGGCATCACTGGCAAAATAGGAAGTACAACGCTGGGTGTTATTTTGCCTTTGTTGACGCTGATCAGTTCAACAGTATTGCTGGCAGCCATAATGCTTGCCCTGATAGTCATAGACCCAGTCGTCGCGATCGTCGCGACTGCAGGTTTTGGCAGCTGCTATGGCCTGATAACGTGGTTGGCGAGACGACGGTTGCGGCGTAACAGTCAGCTTATTGCCCAGGAACAAACTCAGGTCGTCAAGGCGCTTCAAGAAGGCTTAGGCGGTATTCGTGATGTACTTTTGGATGGTACTCAACCAGTCTATTGTGAAGTATACCGAGTGGCCGATTGGCGATGGCGGATTGCACAAGGCGAGAACGTATTTATCGGCCAGAGCCCACGTTTTGTGATGGAAGCGCTTGGTATGGTGCTAATCGCAACATTGGCCTTAAGTCTCAGCCGCCAAGCCGGTGGGATAGCTGCAGCCCTGCCACTACTCGGGGCACTTGCGCTCGGCGCGCAGCGCATGCTGCCAGTCATGCAACAAGGCTACGCCTCATGGACAAGCATTGGAGGCAATCACGCGTCATTCGCCGACGCGATTGCGCTACTGGATCAACCGTTGCCGCCGGAGCTGACAAAACCGATGCCAACGCCGCTGCCATTTCGAGAGTCGATCTGTTTCGAAAAGGTGGGGTTCCGCTATAGCAGTGATGGTCCATGGGTACTGAGCGACTTTGATCTGACAATTCGCAAAGGGTCCCGGATGGGATTTGTTGGTATTACAGGCAGTGGTAAGAGCACCTTGCTGGATCTTCTTATGGGCTTGCTGTTGCCTAGCGAAGGGAGGCTTCTTGTTGATGGGCAGCCGATTTGCGGCGATCGTATCAGGGCGTGGCAAAGGTCCATCGCCCATGTTCCGCAGAGCATCTTCTTGGCGGACTGTTCGGTGGCTGAGAATATCGCGCTTGGTGTGCGCCGTGACGACATAGATCAGGTTCGGTTAAGGACGGCGGCGCGCCAAGCGCAGATCGCCGATTTCATTGAAAGCGGTCCAATGGGATATGACGCGATTGTAGGAGAACGGGGCGTACGATTATCCGGCGGCCAACGGCAACGCATTGGCATCGCTCGAGCGCTGTATAAACAAGCCAGCGTGCTGGTGCTGGATGAAGCGACAAGTGCGCTCGATAATGCTACAGAGCAGTCGGTGATTGATGCCATCGAGGGGCTCGATCGCGATCTCACCGTTCTCTTGATTGCTCATCGTCTCACGACCGTGCAACATTGCGATTCCATAGTTGAACTGGAGCATGGGCAGGTAGTTGCGCAGGGCACTTACGAGCAACTAGTTGCGGCGAGCAGTAGTTTTCGAAGTATGGTAAACGCAACGACAATTGACTAAGGGACGACGGGCAGCATGTTCAATAACAAATCTATCTTGATTACTGGCGGCACCGGTTCATTCGGCCGCCATTACGTCAAGACTATTTTGGAGCGTTACCAGCCAAAGAGGGTGGTCATCTATTCGCGCGACGAACTAAAACAATTCGAGATGCAGCAGGAGTTCCATGGCAAATGCATGCGATATTTCATCGGCGATGTTCGGGATCGAGATCGTCTGGTTGAAGCCATGAGTGGGGTGGATTTTGTAATTCATGCGGCGGCTCTCAAGCAAGTTCCGGCGGCCGAGTACAATCCAATGGAGTGTATCAAGACTAATATCCATGGCGCAGAAAACGTTATCCGGGCAGCGCTTGCGAATAATGTTGAAAAGGTGATTGCGCTGTCGACGGATAAAGCAGCGAATCCGATCAATTTGTATGGTGCCACCAAACTCGTTTCCGACAAGTTGTTTGTCGCGGCAAACAATTTTGCAGGCGCGCACCGAACCAGGTTTGCCGCAGTTCGATACGGCAACGTGGTAGGTTCGCGTGGTTCCGTTGTGCCGTTTTTCCGCAAACAGATTGCGAGCGGATGCGATCATCTTCCTATAACTGATGCCGCGATGACGCGATTTTGGATAACCCTGCAACAGGGTGTTGATTTCGTTCTTAAGAATTTTGAGCGTATGCACGGCGGTGAGATTTTCGTCCCCAAGATTCCCTCATTGAAAGTAGTTGACCTGGCGAAAGCGATGGCACCCGGATTGCCGCACAAAATCATTGGCATACGCCCGGGCGAGAAATTTCATGAAGTCATGTGTCCGGCGGACGACTCACACCTTACCCTTGAATTCGATGATCACTTTGTTATTAAGCCGACCATCTCATTTATTGGCCCGGTGGATTTTTCTGTGAATGGGCTTGGAGAAAAAGGTTCTCCCGTAAGGGCAGGATTTGAGTTCAATTCCGGAACAAACGCTCATTTCCTTACAATAGACGAAATTGCGTCTATGAATGATACTGCGCAAGTCAAGTGATCCCGTACGGTCGCCAGGATATTCTCCAGGCCGATATTGATGCGGTCGTGGAGGTCTTACGTTCGGACTTTCTTACTCAGGGGCCGATGGTCCCACGTTTCGAGCAGGCCATAGCCAAGGGCGTCAATGTCAAAAATGCCATCGCCGTCAATAGCGCGACTTCGGCACTACATATTGCTTGTCTGGCGTTGCAGCTAGGCAAAGACGACTTACTCTGGACAGTGCCGAATACGTTTGTCGCTTCTGCTAATTGTGGACGCTATTGTGGAGCGGATGTTGATTTTGTCGACATTGATCCGGATACCTGGAACATGAGCGTGCCCGGACTTCGTGAAAAACTCGAACGAGCCCGTAAGAATGGTCGCCTACCCAACGTAGTCGTTCCGGTCCATTTCGCTGGCCAGCCGACCGATCAAGAAGAAATCTGGTCTTTGTCTCTGGAGTACGGATTCAAAGTATTGGAAGACGCGTCGCATTCGATTGGTGCGTCCAGAAATGACGAGCCCGTTGGTAGCTGTCGGTGGTCAGACATCACAATATTCAGTTTTCATCCCGTCAAAATCATAACCAGCGGCGAGGGTGGGATGGCACTCACGAACGATGAAGCGCTAGCAAGGAGAATGTCCATGCTACGAAGCCACGGCGTGACGCGTGATCCAGCTCTCCTTCCCAATGGTGATGAAGCCGCGAAGTGGTACTACGAACAGCAAATGCTTGGGTTCAACTACCGCATGACTGATTTGCACGCTGCATTGGGATTGAGTCAGTTCAGCAGGGTTAGTGCGTACGTAGAACGCCGCAATGATCTTGCTCGACGATACGATACTGGTCTGAAGGACTTACCGTTGCAGTTACCCACGGTGCGGGAAGGAAATCGATCAGCGTTTCATCTCTATGTTGTGCGATTGGATCGTGGAACATCCGCCGAGGATCACAGGCAGGTTTTTGATGGGCTTCGGCAAGCAGGTATCGGCGTTAATCTTCACTATATCCCTGTGCACCTGCAGCCCTACTATAGGGAGCTCGGGTTTTCCGCAGGTCAATTCCCTGAGGCGGAAGCGCACGGACAATTGGCGATCACGCTGCCGCTTTATCCAACGCTGACCGACCAACAGCAGGATGACGTTATTCGAACATTGAGGGATATCCTTTGAAAGTTGCGGTGATTCCAGCGCGCGGCGGTAGTAAGCGTATTCCACGCAAGAATATTCGCGAATTCGCAGGTAAACCAATGATCGCCCATTCGATAGGTTGTGCGAAACGGAGTGGCTTGTTTGATCGAATTATCGTTTCCACCGACAATGATGAGATATCTCATATCGCTCAGAAATATGGCGCTGAAGTTCCTTTCGAACGCCCGGCTGATTTATCAGATGACTACACGGGCACGACGGCGGTCGTGGCTCATGCTATCAATTGGCTAGAGGACTCCAATTTACCAGTGTCGGAGGTCTGCTGCATTTACGCGACCGCGCCATTCGTTGAAGCCGAAGACATGAGGCGAGCGTTAGAAGTCTTGCAAACGGGGGGTTGGCAGTACGTATTTTCTGCAACAACATTCTCGGCTCCAGTTTTGAGGTCATTTACAAAAAATGAACAAAACGGATTGAAAATGCTTTTTCCCGAAAATTTCAGCGAGCGATCCCAAGACCTGAGCGAAGTCCTCCACGACGCCGGGCAGTTCTATTGGGGTTCCGCACATACGTGGCTGAGAAACGCCAAGATATTTGATGAAAAATCTACCGTAGTCATTGTACCGAGATGGCGAGTTCAAGATATCGACACCGAGGCCGACTGGCTACGAGCGGAGTCTATGGCAACCTACTTGGGCATTAGTAAGCAATGAGTACCGTCACGCACAACCAGAACGGAATAGAGTAATGGCTCACGAATTTAAAACTGACCAAGAAGAATTTTGGGCTGGCGAGTTTGGGGACAAATATGTCGAGCGCAATGACAGCGTTGAAACCGTCGCCTGCAATGTAGCGCTTTTTTCCAAAATGCTAGCTAGCTGTCCGAACGCGAATTCGTTGATCGAGTTCGGTTCAAATATCGGCCTCAACTTGCGAGCTATCAGTCGCTTGCGCCCGCATATGAAATTGGACGCGATCGAAATCAATGAGAGCGCGGTCCAAAAACTTGGGCAATGGGGAGGTGTGAATAAGATACACTGCGGTTCGATTCTGGATTTCTGCGAGCCCAACACCTGGGACGTATCGTTGTTAAAGGGCGTGTTGATCCATATAGATCCAAAGCTCTTGCCGAAGGTCTATGAGTCGCTTTATCGGTCTAGCAATAGATATATCTTAATTGCCGAGTATTACAATCCAACAGCGGTCGAAGTTGAGTGTCGCAGCCATAAGGGCAAACTCTTCAAGAGAGATTTTGCTGGTGAGATGCTGGATATATATCCAAACATGCGAATGCTTGACTATGGCTTTGTTTGGCGTCGCGACCCGGTATTTCCTCTGGACGATTTGACCTGGTTCGTTCTGGAGAAAGCTGACGATATAGAATAGATGGTCGAAGCACCTTCCTCCTTAAGCTGTAACTATGCTCGGTCGCGCAAGTTGAAAACCTTGGTTTGCTCATTGAAGTCCCAGTTGAAAACTGCTCGTTTTCCACGCGTTGCTATACGGAAGTATGTTTTGGTCGAGGGCGCGGTGATCGGTGGCTGTTGGATATCGGGATGAAAGTTGTATTTCGGGCTGATGCGTCTACGGCGATCGGTACTGGTCACGTTTTTCGTTGTTTAACCTTGGCCGAGAAGATGCGTAAGTACGATTTCGAAGTTGCGTTTATCTGCCGGAAACTTCCCGGGGATATGATCGCGGAAATCGAGCGATTAAACTTTCCCGTCTATAGCGAAGATCAGATTGGAGAGATGAAATGCGACTGGTTCGTCGTGGATCATTACGATTTGGATTACAATTTCGAGTCTTCAGTGCGCTCAATCGCCAGAAGCATCATGGTTATTGACGACCTTGCGAACCGCGTTCATGACTGTGAAGTATTGCTTGATCAAAACCTGTACGACGATATGGAGACTCGATATTTGAATCTTGTTCCGGAGAACAGCAATGTCTTGGCGGGGCCACATTTTGCGTTGCTTCGACCGGAATTCGCCGACGCCAGACTGAGAGTTCAGCGTAGCAATCATTTGCAACGAATATTTGTCTTCTTCGGCGGAAGCGACCCAACGAATGAAACGATGAAAGTATTGCGCGCTATCAGCGAGCTCAAGGCCAAAGATTTGGCGGTTGATGTGCTCGTCGGGCTGTCGAATCCCAATCGGAAGGAAATCGAGCTTTTTGTGAGCGAATTACCCGGCGTCGTGCTAAGGCAATACACTGAGCGAATTTCTGAACTGATGCTGCGTGCGGACCTTGCAATTGGGGCAGGCGGCGCCACAAGTTGGGAAAGATGCTGTCTTGGCCTTCCATCGATCACAATTGCTGTTGCCGAGAATCAAGAGCTGCTTTCGCAAACGCTTGCGAACCATGGTTACCAATTCTATTTGGGCGTATCAAATGAGGTCACCGAAGAATTGATCGTTGATGCTATCGAGAACAGTTTGGCTAGATTTTCAGATACAGTCGCAATGGGCCTGAATAGCATGACGTTGGTTGATGGCAACGGGACCGATAGAGTTCTTTCAGCAATGAGATGTCTATGAAAATATCGATCCTAAGTTCGAGCGTTGAGCATCCGGTATACGCTCATCTTGAGCGATGGGTGGCGAAACGGTCAGTCGAGCACGACATATCGCTTGTAAATTCGAGTAAAGAGCTAGACCGCGGTGATATTCTCTTTCTAATATCATGCAGCGAATTGATCAAATCCGAGGTGCGGGACAGATTCGGGCACACCCTGGTTATTCACGCCAGCGCGGTACCTGAAGGTCGTGGTTGGTCGCCGCATATTTGGCAAATCCTTGAGGGGGAAAACACTATTCCTGTGACGCTTCTTGAAGCGGAAGATGAAGTCGATAGCGGTTTGATCTGGCACCAGGAAAGCATACACCTTCGCGGAGATGAGCTTTTTGACGAAATCAATTCGAAGCTATTTCGTGTCACTTTCCAACTCATGGATTTTGCGGTCGAGCGTAAAGCGACGATCCAACCACGCCCTCAGGATGATACCCATGCTACCTATTTTAGAAAGCGTACGGCGGTAGACAGCGAACTGGATCCGGATAAAACGATCGCGGAGCAATTTGACCTTCTTCGTGTTGCCGATCCAGATCGTTATCCGTGTTTCTTTGAATACAGAGGTGTGCGTTTTACCGTCATACTGAGGAAATCGTAATTGCTATGAATACTCAAAACAGAATTCGTATTGCGAAGCGTGAAATAGGCTTAGGCCATTCGCCATTTATTATCGCAGAAATGTCCGGTAACCATAATCAGTCGTTAGATCGGGCCTTGGAAATCGTGGATGCAGCAGCGGCCACGGGCGCACACGCAATCAAGCTACAAACCTATACTGCCGACACGATGACCCTCAACATTGAGGGTGGCGAATTTTCCATTCACGACAAGGGAAGTTTGTGGTTCGGCGAAAACTTGTACGATCTCTACAAGCTTGCTCATACGCCTTGGGATTGGCACGAACCGATAATGCGACGCGCAAATGAGTTGGGTCTGATGTGCTTTAGCAGCCCTTTCGATGAGACGGCCGTCGATTTTCTCGAAAATCTGGATGTCCCGGCGTACAAGATCGCGTCCTTCGAGATCGTGCATTTGCCACTGATTCGGCGCGTCGCGGCAACCGGGAAACCTATGATTATTTCAACCGGTATGGCGACTATCAGCGAAATTGAAACAGCAGTAAGTACGGCAAGAAGTGCGGGTTGTGACGAATTAGTTTTACTAAAGTGTACGAGTACGTATCCAGCGACACCGGAGAATAGCAACGTGCTTACAATTCCGCACTTGCGCACAATGTTTGGCTGTGAAGTAGGGCTATCCGATCACACGATGGGCGTTGGTTGTTCTATCGCTGCGGTGGCACACGGAGCGACGGTTATTGAGAAACATTTCACGCTGAATCGGGGGGATGGTGGTGTCGACAGTGCGTTTTCTCTTGAGCCGGACGAATTGACGTCGCTGGTTGTTGAAACTGAACGTGCTTGGCAGTCTTTGGGCGGCGTTAAATATGGCCCGCGCGATGCAGAGAAGAATTCGCTGGCATTCAGGCGCTCGCTCTATATTGCTTCAGACATGCAGGCAGGGGATGTATTGACTGCCGATAACATGCGGATAATTCGACCGGGACACGGCTTGGCGCCTAAGCATTATGATGCATTGCTCGGTAGAAAGCTTAGTCGAGCGGTGAAACGTGGCACACCGATGGACTGGGACATGATTGGTGAGTAAAACTCGAGTTCCGATCGATCACGATGGTGGTATTCGTATACTGGTTGTAGGTTGGGGCCATTCCACTGTCGAGAAGCTCTGGAGCCGAGTCGACGACAGGAGCGCCAATTCGTTTTCGTGCATAGCGCATCCGAAGTACACATCGGAGAATTGGCCAGGTATGCCTGGCCGCACGAACATTCACTTTGTTTTCGAATCCGAAAGGCAGACCATGCCCGCGCCTGATCATGCGTTGCTGGCATCGTTGGAAAAGGATGGTGTCCCGACCATCAACAACATGATTATGGGCGACAGGGTAGTGTCTAAGCTAGATCATGCCGATGGACTGATGTACGCCACCTTTCTTGCCGAAAGATTTGCTGTTCTGTTTGATGAGGTAAGACCGTCTGTGATTATTGGGGGGTTTGATGCCCTTCATAGTGGCATTGCGATGGCTACGGCCAAGAAAATGAACATCCCCTGGTTCGCGCTTAATTTTAGCGTCATCCCCTCGGGGATGGCTTGTTTTTGTGACCAAATGAATCCCGGGTCGAGGGTACATCTGAATCCTACGGACTTGGCAACGCGAACTGCTCTTGCTGAAAAGTGCCTTCAAGAGTTTGAAGCAAGACAAATTGTTGCTCCGGCATATATTGCACCGTCTCCATTGACAATATGGAAGGCGATGAGATTCCTTCCGATTCAGGTTTCGGCGCTGGTCAAGACGATTCAAAAATCGAAACGGCGAGAGTTTCTGCGATTTATCGAATACCGAAGCGGCCACAGTGTTTTATCCGCAATTGACGTTCGTCGGCGAGCCAACTCTGCGAGGTCGGCTCTCGCCCGCATCGAGACGATAGATGCCCCGCCCGATACTCCTTACGTCTTTTTCGGTCTTCATTTGCAGCCTGAGTCGAGCATTGACGTCTGGGCGCCTTTTTACAGCAATCAATTGTGGGTTATTGAACAGATTTCTCGATCATTGCCTCCGACACATCGCCTCATGGTCAAGATTCATAAAAGTGATGTGTCCAATTATTCAAGTCAGCAACTTGACAACATGCGAAAATTACCCGGCGTGGACTTAGTCACGCCAAGCGCGGAAGCCAGAAGTTTTATAGAGCGCGCTGATCTGGTTGTCGCAATTCAAGGTACAATCGGCCTTGAAGCGGCGCTCATCGGCAAGCCAACAATAATGCTCGGCGATTCTCCGGTTACCGTTTTCCCGACTGCTTCAAGAATTGGAGCAATCCATGATTTCCCGGCGCTAATTCGGGAAAAATTGGTATCAAAATCCCCGGATCGGCAGGACATCGTAAGTGCGTATGCGTCATTCTTGGCGCCGTTTTTCGTGGCATGCCACAATGATTGGACTCGACCGATCGACGCTGATGGGATAAGCAACTACGTTGCGATATTTGATGAGCTTCGACGACATTTGACTAGCGTGGCGGAAAACGCGTGAATTGCTTAGGTGCCCCGGAGTGAAGAATATGCTGGTTGAAACGCCTACTTTTCACGAGCCCTCCGATGCGGCGATTTCTGCTATCAAGAGCTTGGGTCGACTCAGTTCATTCACAATATCCGGTGTGGCAACATTTGCCCTGACCGTGACCGCATTTATCGAATCGTTTCATTCGGCGCGCTTGGCCGTGGTGTTCGCTGTACTCATCCTATTGCACTTGATGAGATACCAGAAAGTCCTTATTTGTCGAGAGGTCGTCATTTACGCCGTCTTCTTTTGCTACATGCTCGTCCAGTTACTTTGGGCTCCGGATACCAGACTTTCGATGAATACCATTGTCCCGGCAGCGAGCTGCGTCTTGGCAATGGTTCTATTCAGCTCGCTAATCGCTTATCACGATTCGCAGACAGTGCTACTCGGTATGCTCGGCGGATTTCTTCTAGGTGCAGCAACCTATACGGCCACGACAGGATTTCCATTTTCTTATCCGTCTGACTTTTCGTATAACGCAATTGCTTCAATGTATTTATTCGGACTGGTCATTGTCATGTTAGCTGGCCTCGGCGTTCAGTCGCGTATCGGGATCTTGGCTGTTGCAGCGGTGATTTTGTTGCATATCGTAATGACAACCTCGATTAAGAGTAACCTCGGGATTCTGTTTGGCGCCATCGGGGCCAGCGTGTTGTACACGAGAAACGTATTTCGGATACTCCGTCGTTACGCGACGCTGCTAATCGCAGTCACAGGGCTTCTAACGTACTACCTGGTGACTAGCACCCTGCTAATGGAAATGCTGCAGCGTGGCTATGCTCGAGTACTTGTGGGGCTTCAAGTACTGCAAGCACGAGATGATGTCTCGGGATATGGCTCGATGGGGCGCAGAAATGAATGGCGTGCAGATGGACTGGACGGATGGCTGCAAAACCCGGTTTTTGGCAACGGGCCGGAGGCGTTTCGATCTCAATTCGGGATTACTTCGCATTCAACATACGTTGATATCTTATATAATTCCGGGTTGATTGGTTTTTTTCTCTACTACGCTATCTTCGTTTCCATAGCTTTTCGTCTGTATTCTGCGCGTCGTGAGAGCCAAGACAATCTGTTCCCGTTGTTGTTCGCTGGTTTGATTTGTTACCTGTCCATATCATTTTCGGGAATTCAATATTACAGCTCTTCATTCCTGGCCTTCATAGCGATTAGCGCGAGTCTAATCCGGCAACGCAATGCGGGAATCTATGCGTGACGCACAAAAAGTCCGCGATTAATATGACCGATCGTCCCGGCAATCCCACAGTCGTCTTAGTAACAGGTTCTCTTGAGGCAGGTGGCGCTGAACGCGCTTTGTCGGATATGGCGAATTATTGGAATGCTAAGGGCTGGCGCGTCACTGTCGTGACAATGGCTGGCCCGGAGAGCCGCGACTTTTATTCTTTGGCGCCAGGCGTCAATCGAGAGTGGCTTGATTCGGATAGAAATGCAGACCGGATTTTTGCAAGGGCTCGATCTCTTGTTACACGATTGACGAAACTTCGCCGTCTACTGAAGTTGTCGCAGCCGGACGCAGTGCTTAGCTTTATCGATGTTCCGAATGTCATGACGATCTTGGCGGCCTGGGGATTGGATTTGCGTCTGGTTGTGTCGGAACGCGGTTGTCAGTATCGTGCGACTGGCGATGCAAACGAGCCATGGTTGTACACGCTGTCGGCGCATTGGCGAATACTCCGAAAATTGCTTTATTCCCAAGCCGACGCTGTCACGGCACTCAATGCGGATACGGCCAAATGGATTGAGAAAGAATGCCGCACGGCGGTGGAGGTTATTCCAAACGGAATTCGAGAACTGCCGATATCGGATATCGAGAGAGAGTCAATTGTGCTCGGGGTGGGGCGCCTGAAACGGGAGAAGGGTTTCGACATCTTGTTGCAGGCATTCGCCGCTGTTTTGCCGCAATTTCCAGGGTGGCGACTCGTTATCGCAGGCGACGGTCGCAATAAGGCAGAATTGGTGGATTTGCGGAATCGTTTGAAAATGGCCGACAGCGTTGAGTTTCTTGGTCTGGTTAGCGATGTCGAGTTGTGGATGGCTCGAGCAGGGCTGGTTGTGGCGCCGTCTCGCAGTGAAGCATTCGGAAATGTGATCCTGGAAAGTATGGCAATGGGCGCGCCCGTGCTCAGTACCATATGTTCCGGTCCGGCATCAATCATTGACGACGGCGTGAATGGGGTCTTGGTGCCGATCGAGGATGTCGATGCTTTGGCAGCTGCAATGACGGAATTAATGTCGAAGCCAGATCTTCGACGCCGCCTTGGAAACGAGGCGACAAAGGTTCGGGAACGATTTCAGCAAGATAGATTAATGGCTATGTGGGAGCGGTGTCTTGTTCCAGAGCATGGGCGACCGCAATATGCAAGTGAGTTTGGGAAAGGGAACCGGCTTTGAGCACAAATGACAGCAATGACGAAAGGGACAGGTTTGCCTTCGGCGACAATTGGGCAAGCTTTCTTTCACTACTCGATGAAAGTCGTATTGAAGCATCAATGGCTTCGCTGCAGGAGTATCTGCAAGTCGATCGACTGGATGGTTGCCGATTTCTCGACATTGGGAGTGGCTCGGGACTTTCAAGTCTCGCAGCGCGCCGCCTTGGCGCCAACGTCACTTCATTTGATTACGACCCTCAGTCGGTGGCTTGTACGATGGAATTGAAGCGACGCTATTTTCGTGATGACAACCAATGGAAGGTCGAGCGTGGCTCTGCACTGGATCGGAAATATCTTGAGGGGCTGGGGAAATTCGACATTGTCTACAGCTGGGGAGTCTTGCATCACACTGGGGCAATGTGGCTTGGAATTGAGAATGTGATAGATCGTATCGGAGGCGAAGACGGAAAGCTGTTTATTGCCATTTATAATGATCAGGGTTGGAAGTCGCACTTTTGGTGGTTTATAAAATTATTCTATAACAGGCTACCGAAGTTTCTACGGTCAATCTATGTGTTCCTCATTTCCACAGTCACCCGCCTAATCGTGATCCTAAAATACACGATCAAACTCCAACCAATGGCGGCGATTGGTCCTTTGCTACGGGATAGAAGAGAACGTGGCATGAGCGGAAAACACGACATGGTTGACTGGGTAGGTGGTTTTCCCTTTGAGTTCGCCAAATTGGACGTGCTTGTGCGGTATTTCAGTTCCCGCGGCTTTTCAGTCATCAAAGCCAATGAAAACACAAGTCTTGGCTGCCATGAGCTGTCTCTCAGACAAGAAAAATGTGCGGGCTAGCAGGCTTTTATCGAAGCTCTGGCTTCTCGACACCTGCTGCAGAGGGAATCGTTAAAAAGATGTCAGCTCGTCTGTCCCATCGTGGGCCAGATAACGAGGGGTCGTGGCTCGATGCGGAATCGGGAATCGCAATTGGTCACCGGCGCCTGGCAGTTCTGGATTTGTCCGCAGCAGGCGATCAGCCCATGGTGTCCGGGTCTGGGCGGTACGTGATCGCGTTAAACGGTGAGATCTACAATCATCTTCAGATCAGAGGCGAACTCGATTGTCACAAACCTTCGCAAAGCTGGCGTGGCCACTCTGACACCGAAACATTGCTCGCGGCTATCGACAGATGGGGCATAGAGTCGGCACTGAATATTTGTGTCGGTATGTTTGCGCTTGTTTTGTGGGACAGAGAGGAGCGAAAGCTGACCTTGGCTCGCGACCGGCTTGGCGAAAAACCGCTCTACTATGGTTGGCAGAAAGGAACGTTTATTTTTGGCTCCGAGTTAGGTGCTCTCCGTTCACATCCGAATTTTGATACTCAAATCGATCGCGATGTATTGGTGATGTTCATGCGCCGTGGCTACATCGAGGCGCCCCATTCGATATACAAAAACACCTTCAAACTGCCACCCGGTACCTATTTACAACTCAGCACACAGGATTTAGCCGGAGCCTGTACTGAACCCAGAACGTACTGGTCTTTGCGAGATGTCGCAAAACGCGGTTTGGCACAACCTTTCGAGGGCACTGATAGTGAGGCTATTTCAGAGCTCGAGTCGCTGCTAAAAGAAGCAGTGTCTCTGCAAAGCGTCGCTGACGTACCGCTAGGATCCTTTTTGTCGGGTGGTATTGATTCTACGACCATTACTGCACTCATGCAGGAGCAGTCATCACGCCCCGCGAAGACGTTCACTATAGGCTTTGAAGAAGACAGCTACAATGAGGCGGTCCATGCTGAAGCTGTAGCCCGCCACCTCGGGACAGTCCATACGGAGCTCTTTGTCACTTCAAGTGAGGCTATGGATGTTATTCCATCGTTACCGCAGATCTACGACGAACCCTTTGGGGACAGCTCGGCGATTCCGACATTACTGGTTTCCCAGCTCGCACGACAACATGTCACCGTGTCGTTGTCCGGAGATGGCGGCGATGAGTTATTTGGGGGTTACAAACGGTATCATCGCACTACAGAAATATGGAACTTGATCAATAGTTTTCCAAAATTCTCGCGTAGTTCGATTCACTTTGGATTGCGTACAACCTCGCAGCTATGCGGTGATTCGGACTTCGGGCGAAAACTGGGAAAACTGGCATCGTATACATCCGCAAGCGATGTCTACGAATGCTACCAATACCATACTCTGCAAAGGCAAGATGCTCATAATCTTGTTCTGGGAGGCGGGGCTCTGCAGTCACTTGCTGCCATTCCGAATTCTCCCGTTCTTGATGGCAATGACTATAGTGACATGATGTATTCAGATGCGATGGGCTACCTGCCTGACGACATTCTGGCTAAAGTGGATCGTGCTGCGATGGCAGTTAGTCTGGAGACGCGCGTTCCGATGCTGGATCATCGCGTTGTTGAGTTTGCCTGGCGATTGCCGATGCATATGAAGATACGACAAAGTGAAGGCAAATGGATTCTTAAGCAAGTACTTCGAAAACACGTACCGGATGTGTTGATGAATCGACCGAAAATGGGTTTTGGGGTACCTGTTGGTCAATGGATAAGAGGCCCACTTCGAGACTGGGCAGAGGATCTTCTTTCCAATGAGCGGTTGGTTCAGCAGGGGTTCCTGAACGCCCGCATGGTACGACGAGAATGGATGCAGCACTTGAATGGGACGTCATTGAGCGGCGATAGGATTTGGCAAATACTGATGTTTCAGGCATGGCTTTCAAGTATCGAGGACGTGTGACTCTTCTTCGAAACATAGAAAATAACTAGTGGCCATTCGTAGAATTGCCATTTTTATTCCGTCGCTTGAGGGGGGCGGCGCCGAGCGTGTTTTTGTTCAACTGGCGAATTGTTTTTGTGGTCTGGGCTTTCTGGTGGACATTGTCCTGCCCTCAACCAAAGGTCCGTATCTTGACGAGGTCGCCGCGGAAATACGTGTGGTTGATCTTGCCACGACCAGCGCAAAAAGGTCGTTGCGAAAGCTAATCAAATATCTTCGTGTTTCCCAACCTGAAGTTATGATTTCCGCTCTTGACCATGCGAATACTGTCGCAATTCTGGCAGGAATTCTTGCGCGAACCAAAACGCGAATTGTTGTGTCTGTGCGATCTGTTCCCACCGCCGTTTATCGCGAGGACCAGTCGGTTCGCCGATGGTTTATGTTGCAGGTTATTAGAGTTCTCTATCCTTTCGCAGACATGATCATCGCCAATTCCAAGGCCGCCAGTGAGGATCTTTCCGATTCTCTCGGGATTCCGTTTCATAAGCTACGTGTTATATACAACCCGCTGGATCTTGAAGGGATCAGGAAACTGAGCGGCGAGCTCGTTGAACATTCTTGGGCTGGCTCTAACGAACCACCTGTAGTTGTTTCTATAGGCAGTCTTGCCGTGTTAAAGGATTTCCCGACATTGATACGGGCTTTTGCGATTGTCCGAAAAACAAGGGAATGCCGGTTGGTGATTCTCGGCGAAGGGCCAGACCGATACGCACTTGAATCCTTGATTGACGATCTGGGCTTGAAGCCAGACGTTTATCTCCCAGGGTTTGTGAGCAATCCGTTTCCGTGGCTCAAGGCCGCTGCGGTATTCGTGAGCTCGTCACTGACCGAAGGCTGCCCGAATGCACTGTTGCAAGCGCTTGCCTGTAATACAGCCATCGTCAGCACTGATTGCGCGGGCGGGTCTGCTGAGGTGCTTGAAAACGGGCGATGGGGCACGCTGGTCCCGATACGTAATGCTGAGGTGATGGCCGAGGCAATCTTAAACACACTTGAAGCAAACCAAGAGCCAGACCTGACCCAAAGAGCAAAGGATTTTGCAATGAAAAATGTCGCCGCAGAATACCTGAATGTAATGCTTCCAGCTGATCCGGCAAAAGTCACGGATGGACAAAATTAGATGTGCGGAATTGTGGGTTTTGTTTCCAGGGCATCCCGGCAGATTTCGAGTACGGCCGAGCATCGCGCGCAAGCATTGGAGGCATTGAGACATCGAGGCCCGGATGCGCAAGGGCAATATGAAGAAAGCAATGTTTGGCTGGGTCATACTCGATTGAGTATTTTGGACCTGAGCGAGGCCGGTAGCCAGCCTATGAAATCTGCGGATGAGCGCTTTGTCATTTCCTATAACGGCGAGGTCTACAACTTCAGAGAGTTGGCGGCACGATACAACTTGGACAACTTGCGGTCTCATTCGGATACAGAAGTTGTTTTGAGGTTGTTCGCAAAGCTGGGAGCTGAATCTTTCCGAGAGCTCAATGGCATGTTCGCGTTCGCGTTGTACGACAGGCTGGAACAAAAGGTGTGGCTTGTAAGGGATCGATTCGGTATCAAGCCGCTCTACTATAAAGTTGACTCGGAAGATTTGATTTTTGCGTCTGAGATAAAGGCAATATCCAAGTTTGACACTGCGTCGCCAACAATCGAGTTATCTGCTTTGCATGAGTGGCTCTACTACGGAAACCCACTGGGTGGACGCACTCTTTATGACGGGGTAAGGCAACTATTGCCAGGCCAATATTTCGAAATTGACGTCAAGTCATTCAAGTATGAAATCGGAATCTATTGGTCGCTCAAGCAAGCCGCAACAACAGAACGTAAACATATCAGCAGAAAAGAAGCCGTCACCGAAACACGACGGCTCATTGAGCAAGCGATTCGTCGTCAACTAGTGAGCGACGTGCCGGTCGGCGTGTTTTTGTCCGGAGGAATTGATTCCAGCGCAATTGCGGCATTCGCATCGCGCCATTACCCGGGCCGGCTGGCAACCTATTCTGCGGGATTCGATTTTGCACCCGATGGTGGAGAGCTGCCGAAGGCGAAACGTGTCGCCGAGTTGTATGGCACAGAGCATCATGAAGTCCAGATTGGTGGCGGCGATATAGGCGGATTGGTCGAAAAAATGATCGATCACCATGACATGCCATTTTCTGACGCGGCCAACATCCCTTTGTATCTGATGGCGGCTCAGTTGCGCGGGCAGACCAAAGTGGTATTGCAGGGTGATGGCGGTGATGAGGTGTTCGGCGGCTATCGACGCTATGCCACACTAAACTACTATCGGCTCTTAAACCCTATTGCCAGGTTACTTGAGCACATTCAGAAATATTCGCCGAAGTCGGTAATGCACTATCGGATCCAACGCTACCTCCATGCATTTGCGGCTAAAGATTTGAGCTCGACCATGGCGTTGCTCCTGACGCCCGAAAATCGCGATTCCCGTCCTTCGAAAGTCTTTTCACCCGCGTTGTCGCAACGAATCATCGGCGCCGGGGACCCGTTCGCTCGCTACCGGGAGATGCAGGCGGAATTCAGGGATCAGGACATCGGGAATCAGATGTCGTTGGTTGATATGTCAATCATCCTACCGAACACCTACCTGGAAAAGGTCGATAGGTCGACCATGGCAGCGAGTATCGAAGTCAGGGTTCCTTTTCTTGACGACGACCTGGTGAGCTACCTTGTACAATTACCGGGCGGCCGGAAAATGCCATTTGGTAGAAAAAAATGGCTACTAAAACAGTCCCTGAAAGGGATTGTTCCGGACGACATACTGTTCGGGCCGAAGAGGGGGTTTCAGGTTCCGTATGGATATTGGCTCCAAACGTCGCTTAAATCATTGTTTTTCGATAGTCTTGCCGCGTTCGCGCGAAAGAGGCCCGGTATATTGGACGTGCAGTATGTAGAGGATCTGTTCGCACGAACATGCTCCGGCAAGCAGAATCACTCCCCAATGCTCTGGAAAATATTGAATTTCCTCGTGTGGGCCAACAGAACCGATATCGACATTACTGAGAAAGCGTAGCCCTCGTGCCATCCAGAACAATCGAAAACTTTCCGCAATTATTGTGCCCTGAAGACGGACTGCCCCTAACGGAGATATCTGACGAGTCGCTTGGTTGTAGTGGTGGCCACATGTATGCAGTTCGGCTGAGTATTCCTCGCGTCGTGGAATCAGAAAGCAACTACGCAGATGCCTTTGGCGAGCAATGGAAACACTTTCGTTCGACGCAACTTGACTCACATTCCGGGATTACTATATCGAGGGACAGACTGTATCGGTGCCTTGGCAGTGATCTTGTAGAGAGGCTCGGTCAGAATGATCGTATGCAAGTACTGGAGGCGGGTTGCGGTGCGGGCAGGTTTACTGAGATCTTGCTCGGTTTTTCCGCGGCTGCGGTCACTTCAACTGACCTCAGCTCAGCGGTTGAGCCGAACCAGGAAAATTTCCCTCAGTCAGAACGACGCAGAGTTATTCAGTGCGATATTAATGCGTTGCCGTTTGCGGTGCAGCAGTACGATGTGGTCGTGTGTCTTGGCGTTGTTCAACATACAGAGGATCCGGAGCGGACAATTGCCAGTCTCTATGAGCAGGTCAAGCCTGGCGGTTCCCTCGTGATCGATCACTACACGCACATGCTGTCACGCTATACCAAGATCAGTGCAAATCTCCTGCGACCCATTCTAAAGCGCCTTCCGGCTGAAAAAGGAATGGCGGTCACCGAGAAGATTACGAACATTTTTTTCCCGCTACATAGGGCCGCTAAGCATTCGCGCTTGGCTCAGGTTCTACTTTCGCGGATATCGCCGCTTGCAACTTACTACCACACGATACCGGAGCTCAACGACCAACAGCAGTACGAATGGGCACTATTGGATACTCATGACGGCCTTACGGATTACTACAAACGCCTGCGAACTGGGTCGCAATTACATCGAACTCTCTCTAGGCTTGGGGCCGAGAGTATTGTCGTTGCAAAGGGCGGCAATGGCATTGAGGTTCGCTGCCGAAGGCCGGCATGAAAGGCGGAGCTTGAGCTACCAATGCGCGTTCTATGGACTCATAATTTTGATCCTGACATTCAGGGTAGCGGGGTTTTCGTTCATACGACCGCGAGGGGCATTCGTGCGCGCGGAATTGATCTGCAACTTGAGTACGTGGGCAACTTGCGTTCCGTTTCCCAGATACTTCGGGCACGAAAGCGAATTCGTGAAATGGCGCCTGATTTTGACATCGTTCATGCGCAGTACGGTTCGGCATGTGCAGTTGTTACAGCTGCCGCGTATGGAGTTCCAAAGGTCTTGACTATCAGGGGGAGTGATTGGCAGGTGCACCGATCGTCGATGAATTTCCTGAATATTCATACGAGACTCGCTTCGATGCTGACAAGAGCTTCAATCGGCGGTTTCGATTTCGTTACCCCGGTCTCAAACAGGATTTCGACTGAACTGTCCGATTTCGTACCCGCCGATAAACTCGAGGTAGTACCATCTCCGGTCGATTTGTCCCGTTTTGTTCCATTGGACAAACGCATTGCCAGATTTCAACTCGGTTTTCCAGATAACGATGAAAGGTGGGTTTTGTTCAACGCTCGTGATTTGGGAAACCCAATAAAGAGATTCGAACTGGCAAAACAGGCATTTGATATTGCTCAAGCGCGGCTCGGCAATTTGCGATTGAGAATCGCAACCAAACTTCCACACGAAGAAATCCCGGTTTTTGTGGCAGCATGTGACCTAGTGATTTGTACTTCGGATAACGAAGGATGGCCGAACTCAATCAAGGAGGCCCTTGCATGCAATGTGCCGTTTGTTGCGACGGACGTTGGTGATTTGAAGGAAATATCGCGTGCTGAGCAATGTTGCCGAGTTTGCCCGGCGGATGCTGAAGTGCTAGCCGATAACATATGCAACGTACTGAATGGCGAAATGCCACAGGATCTTCGCAAGTACGTCCGAAATATGAGTCTCGACTCGATTAGCGAGCAATTCATTTCAATCTATCAATCGGTCATATCACAGTCGGCGAACACCGCTGCGTAAGTTGTTTTTGGGGCTCCGAAAAATCAAGGGAAGATTCGAATAATGTTGAAAATAGGTCTCGTTGGATGCGGCAGGATTGCGAAACGGCACTCTGAGTTGCTTGGAAATGGTCAAATCGCAGGGGCTGGTCTTGCCGCTGTTTGCGATATTGTGCCTGGAAAGGCTGAAGCGACTGCGAAGCCATTTGGTGTTCCGTGGTTTAAGGATATGCACGAGATGATGGACCAGGTGAAACTGGATGTCGTTGTCGTATTAACTGAGAGTGGCCTACACGCTGAGCACGCAATCGCTTTGGCGCCCTATGGGAAGCACATTGTTGTAGAAAAACCGATGGCACTGACTCTCGATGATGCTGACCGAATGATTCGTGCATGTGATCAAAATGGAATCCGGCTATTTGTCGTAAAACAGAATCGGTTCAACGTTCCTATAGTAAAAATGCGCGAAGCACTTGTGGCTGGTAGATTCGGCAAATTAACGCTTGGTACAGTGCGCGTGCGGTGGTGTAGACGCCAGGACTACTATGACCAGGATGAGTGGCGTGGAACCTGGGCGCTGGATGGCGGAGTATTGACCAATCAGGCGAGCCATCACGTCGATTTGCTCGAATGGATGATGGGAGACGTCGAGTCCGTATTTGCGAAAGCGACGACGGCGCTCGCGGACATTGAGACAGAAGATACTGCAATCGTGGTTTTGAAGTTTCGTTCCGGTGCGATTGGTGTCATCGAAGCCACAACTGCCGCACGACCGACTGATCTCGAAGGATCGATTTCGCTTCTTGGTGAAAACGGTACCGTAGAAATCGGGGGCTTTGCAGTGAACGAGATGAAGGTTTGGCGATTTGAAGAGTCAATTCCAGAGGATGACGAGGTACTTGCCAAATTCTCCGTCAATCCACCAAATGTTTATGGCTTTGGCCACCAGGCTTATTATCAGCATGTCGTTGATTGCATTATGACCGAGCGACCACAGTTGGTGGATGGGCTTGAAGGTCGTCGTAGTCTCGAATTGGTATCAGCTATTTACGAGTCGATAGAGACCGGTCGAGAGGTGTCGATGCGCTTCGTGCCTCGTAAATGCAAGTTGGGACAAAAAAGGTTGACGGGGACATTTCCTTGACCATAGAAAACAGACCGAAGCAATATGACAGCCAGATAGTTGACGTAACTTTCGGCGAAAACGTGACGATCGTACAACCTGTGAATATTTACGGTTGCGACATAGGATCTGGTAGTTTTGTTGGACCATTTACCGAAATCCAGAAAGACGTGACCATAGGTAAAAACTGTCGAGTCCAGTCGCATTCGTTTATTTGCGAAAAAGTATCTATCGGCGACGAGTGCTTTATCGGTCACGGCGTCGTCTTTATCAACGATCTGTTCGAAGATGGTGGCCCTGCTTGCGGGGATCAATCGAAGTGGAAGTCGACACGAATCGGAAGTCACGTTTCCATTGGCTCAAATGCGACAATTCTCCCAGTGAGCATTGTTGACGGAACTGTTATCGGAGCAGGATCGGTGGTCACGAAGGATATTCTGGTGCCGGGTGTTTACGCGGGCAACCCCGCTCAAGTTTTCCGCATGTTCTCGGAGTAAATTGATGAAAGTGCCTTTCGTGGATCTTAACGCGCAATACGCCGCCCACAAGGAGGAATTCGACTCGGCTTTGGCAGGAGTAATTGCGAAAACCGCTTTTATCGGTGGCAAGCCTGTCAAAGAGTTCGAGCAGAATTATGCAATGAAATATGGGGTTGGTCATTGTATAGCCTGCGCAAACGGTACAGACGCAATTTACATCGCATTGCGAATGCTTGGAATTGGGCCCGGTGATGAAGTTATTACGACCGCGGCAAGCTGGATTTCGACTTCCGAGACTATTTCTCAAACAGGCGCCAAGCCCGTGTTTGTCGATGTTGATGAGCACTACCTTATTGATGTCGATTTACTGGAACAGGCTATTACCCCCAGAACGCGCGCGGTTATTCCGGTGCACTTGTACGGCCAGCCAGCCCAAATGACGCGAATTTCGGAGATTTGTTCTGCTCACGAACTGCGGCTGATTGAAGATTGCGCGCAGGCGCATTTTGCTGAGTGGCAGGGCAAACGTGTCGGGACGTTCGGTGATGTCGCAACTTTCAGCTTTTACCCGGGAAAAAATCTCGGTGCTTGGGGAGACGCGGGCGCCATCATTACGAACGACGACGAACTTGCCCGACGATGCAGAATGTTCGCGAACCACGGGGCCTTGATTAAACACGAGCACGAAATGGAAGGCATAAACAGTCGCATGGATGGGATTCAGGCGGCGTTGCTAACGACAAAGCTCCGCCATATCGACGAATGGACAAAGTCACGCAGGGCAGTCGCTGCTCTATATGATCAGCTGCTCGCAGGAGTCGGCGATTTGCGGTTACCACCCGTTCGATCTGAAGCGAAACACGTTTACCATCTATACGTTATTGATACCAGTTACCGGGATCAGCTGAAGTCATTCTTGGCCGCGCATGAAATCCAATCAGCTATACATTATCCGACGGCCCTTCCGTTGCTGAAGGCTTACGAATATTTGGGCATCGGCCCGGACTCGATTCCAATGGCGGCACGAAATCAGCAGCGAATATTATCGTTGCCAATATTTCCGGAGATGTCTGAGGAAATGATCAAATACGTTGCAGAAACGATTAAGAAGTTCTTCCATAAGATTGAGCACTCGAAATAATGCGAATCGTATATCTGCACCAGTATTTTGTTACACCAGAAATGGTTGGTGGCTCGCGATCATATGAGATGGCACGTCGTTTGGTTGCGGCTGGTCATGAGGTGCATATGATTACAAGCGACCAATCGGCCGAGTCAGTTGGGTCTGGTTGGCGAGAATCTGTCGAGGCCGGGATACGTGTGCATTGGACAGCTGTTCCTTATAGCAACTCGATGGGTTATGGGCGACGAATTCTCGCGTTTCTAAAATTCGCATGGCGTGCTGCCAGCATGGCGATAGCGTTGCGTGGCGACGTCGTTTTTGCAACAAGTACCCCACTTACGATTGCGATTCCGGCTGTGTATGCGTCGCGCCGTTGTAAGATTCCGATGGTATTCGAAGTTAGGGACCTTTGGCCTGCCGTGCCCATAGCAATCGGCGCGATTAGAAATCCCGTCATGAAAGGCGCGGCAAAATGGCTAGAGAGATTCGCTTATAGAAATGCTACTCGGATCGTTGCCTTGGCGCCCGGAATGCGGGACGAAATTGCAGCCGGTGGATATCCGGCAGATAAAATTTCGGTTATTCCCAATGGATGCGATCTGGACCTGTTTTCGATCAAGAACACGGACGAAAACCCGCGCGATCAACACAGTTGGTTAGGGAACCGTCAACTGATCGTCTTCACCGGAACTTTCGGCCTGGTCAATGGAATGGACTATTTGGTTCATCTGGCAGAAGCGATCGGCCGTTTGCGTCCTGAGATTCGGATCGCAGCAGTCGGTAGTGGGCGGGAGTTTCAACGAATTCAGCGTCTTGCGGTTAAGATGGGCGTGCTAGAGAAAAATCTGTTCCTCTTAGGGCAGATGTCCAAGATTGACACTGCTAAATGGGTTTCGGCTTCCGATATGACATTGGCGCTGTTTACAGGACCGGAGATTGTATGGCGCGATGCCGTACAGAATAAGTTCTTCGATTCTTTGGCGGCGGGTAAGCCCGTAGCAAATAACTTCCCAGGCTGGCAATCGATATTGGCAAAGGAAGCGGGCGCCGGATTGATCATAAGCGCGACAGATATCGATGAAGCCGCCCGAGATATTGTTTGTGTGCTGAGCAACAGCGAATGGATGGAGCGGGCAGGGATCGCTGCGCGCAATCTTGCCAGGAATCGATTTGATCGAGATCTGCTCGCGACAAATTTATGTCGTGTACTCCAAGAAGCGCACCTTGAGGCACTCTAAGCAAAACTAAATGGAGTTTACTGGGACAACCAGTTGAGCTCCTTGGCTCTGACACTTAAAAAGTGTGCTCCCGCAACAGTTAGGTGGCCTGTGTCGTATATCAGCGGGTCGCCACTATCGGTAAGGACCTCGCATTCTTCTATTGCCGAAACGCCATTGCAGAAGGCGTCATATTTCGATATGTACGTCGCATCTGTTTCAGAAAGAACCAATCGGAGTCTTTGGTTTTGCCGGTTCCAGTCTTCCCTTTTATTTGCTGCAAAGAATCTGCCCCAATCGTCTTTCGGAATATCCTGTTGCGCTATTTGATATGACAACGAGGCGACATCATTGAAGTTTGCGGAACCAAAAACGGCTAGCTTGGTTCCTGCCCGATCGAAATAGCGTACAAGCTCAGTGATGTTCTGGACGGTGTGTTGTTGCCATAAAGCTGCGACCAAAACAAGATCTGCTTCGCCCCTGAGGCCGCTGTTCTCTATGGCGAGAATCTCGCTTCTGCACGTCGACGAAGCTCGACGAGAATGAAACAAGTATTTCATGCACGTGTCATCCAGGCTGAGCCGCCTGAAACTGAAGTCACCAAAATTCTCCTTG
This sequence comes from uncultured Gammaproteobacteria bacterium, assembly GCA_942490655.1. Lineage (GTDB taxonomy): Bacteria > Pseudomonadota > Gammaproteobacteria > Steroidobacterales > Woeseiaceae > UBA1847. The sequence goes on from CALNXZ010000003.1 coordinate 216,977, forward strand.
TCGATTGACAAGGCAACCAATAGATCTTCTGAAACAGAATCACCGAGAATTAGGACGGCCGTTTTCTTTTTCTTGTCAAATGGCCGCGCAGCCTGACGTAGAATTGGCTGCCACACGACCGCCCGAGCATCTCTCGCTTCTTGAATATCAAGGAGAAGATGCTGTCGGCTTTCTGGAATTTGCGCGAGTTTGTATTCAAGAAAACCATTGCTTTTGTGGCCAAAATAGCCAATCGCTGCAAACATCATGATTCCACACACAGACATGCCAAAGATCGAGGCTCGACCAAACTTCTCCTTGTCCCGGAAAGGCGTTTCTATGAATCGATAGCTCAAGTATGAGATCAACAGGATCACACCAATCATGGCCGCATAAAAGGGCGGGCTGGGTTCTGAGTTAAGGGATAGACGCGCCAAAGCGAATGCCGCAAAGTGCCACAAATATAGGCTGTAGCTCATTCGACCGATCACGATATTGCACTTAAGCGAGAGGAATCTGCCCACTATGACGTTTTGATTTGAAAAAAGGATGATCAAAGCGGTGCCGATTACGGTCGGAATACCGTGAAAGCCTGGAAAAGCGGTAGTTTCGTCCAATCCAAAAATGGAAAATAGAATCGCGCCAGTGCCGAAAAGGCAAAGAACATTGGAATAGCGACTATTTGGAAGACCATAACGAGCGACATACATGGCAGTTATCGATCCGCAAACAAGTTCCCACGCTCGGCTAAAGGGTAAGTAGAAATTGGCATCCGGCGAGGAAGCAGCAAGAGACTCAGCCAGTCCCAAGCTTAGGATGAAGACCAATATGAAGATGGCCAGGAGTGCTTTTCGTAAGAATCGGACTATGATTAGTACGACGAGCGGAAATATGAGATAGAACTGTTCCTCAACTGCGAGGCTCCATGTATGCAGCAAGGGCTTGAGTTCAGAAGCCAGCTCGAAATAGCCACTTTCGAGCCAGAAAAGGACATTGGCAGAAAAAAGAGAGACAGCGACCAGGCTTTGCGAGTAGTCCTTAAGTTGATGCGGCATCATGACAAGCCATGATATTGGCGTGACCACGATTAGCAGTAAGAACAGCGCGGGCAATATCCGTCGAGCCCGGCGCTCGTAAAAGCCTAGTATGGAAAATTTACCGGTGTAAATCTCGGAGAGGACGATTTGAGATATTAAATAGCCACTTATCACGAAGAAGACATCAACGCCAACATAGCCGCCGCTGAACAAGGTTGACCCTGTGTGAAAAAGAATGACAGGGATAACTGCGAGTGCCCTCAATCCATCAATTTCTTGTCGATATTTCATTGTGTCAACGCGATTGAGCTGCAGGTTGCAGTAGGTAGAACCCAATGAGCAATCGAGAAGTCGACAATTCGAGTATAATTGCAGTGCTTGAAATTCTCGTCGCCCTTTATTCGGTCGCAGAAAGTTTCGACCCAAGTATTGCCGAAGTTACTATTTAAATTGCTGAATCTGAGAATTCGCACGAAATCGTGCGCCATCGTTTGTGGGTTGTTATGAAGCGATTGATCGATTTTGTATTATCTCTAATAACTCTGTTGTTGTGCCTGCCTCTTATGGCAGTGATGGCCATTCTAGTTCGATGGCACCTAGGCAGTCCGATTTTCTTTCGCCAGCAGCGCTTAGGATTATATGGTAAGCCTTTCGTCCTGGTGAAATTTCGCACAATGCTTGATGATAGCTGTGGGAACGGTCCGGACGTGACAGACGCGGACAGGCTGACGCGCTTTGGACGCTTGTTGCGTTCCACCAGTCTTGATGAACTTCCGGAGCTGTGGAATGTTCTTCGCGGCGACATGAGCCTCATAGGGCCGCGACCACTGTTAATGGAATATCTGCCTCTGTATTCTGCTGAACAATTGCGCCGACATGAGGTGTTGCCCGGTATCACCGGCTGGGCGCAGGTAAATGGCCGCAACAGCCTTTCCTGGGTTGATCGACTTGCGCTTGATGTCTGGTATGTTGACAATCGGTCTTTCTGGCTGGACACAAAAATTGTGTTTCTAACGATACTGCAAGTCTTTAGACGCGACGGCATTGCGGCGGAAGGGGAAGCGACCATGCCAAAATTCACTGGATCCAATACCACAGGTGATCCTTGATTTCCCGCTTGTACGCCGTTTACGGCGCATCAGGGTGTGGACGCAGCATAATGCCGGTTGCGCGCGAGCAATTGGTGGCCCAAGGCGTTGATCCAAGCTGTTTGATTTTCGTTGACGATGGACCTGTCGAGCGAATCATCAACGACCATCGGGTTCTCTCGTACGACGAATTCATGGATGAGGCGGCAATCGAGCGTTTCATAGCAATCGCTATTGCAGATGGCAAAGTTCGTGCAAAGCTTGCCGAAAAGTGTATCGCCGACCAGGTTGTTCCGTGGCCGATTCGGGCCGCCAACGTCGTCGTTATGGATGACGTCAAGATCGACCAGGGCGCGTTATTAAGCCCATTCGTCACAATCGCGTCGAATACCCAGATTGGAATGTTTTTCCATGCAAACCTGTATAGCTATGTTGAGCACGATTGCAGAATCGGTGATTTCGTGACCTTCGCGCCAGGCGTCCAATGCAATGGCAATGTCGTCATCGAGGATCACGCTTATATTGGCGCCGGCGCCATCCTTCGACAAGGCAGTTCCGGAGCGCCTTTGCTGATTGGCCGCGGCGCTACTGTTGGCATGGGCGCCGTTGTTACCCGGGATGTGCCTTCCGGCGTTACGGTCGTAGGTAACCCGGCCCGACCAATCGCGGAACACAGTTCAAGCATTGGGGCGTTAGAAAGTCGATGACCAGACTTGCCGTGGACGGCGGTGCACCTATTCGAAGTACGGCGCTTTCACCCTGGCCATACTATGACGAGGAAGAAATTGCTGCGGCCGATCAAGTTTTGCGATCAGGCAGAGTCAACTATTGGACGGGAGATGAGTGCCGACAATTTGAGAGGGAGTTCGCCGATTATCACGGTGTGGGGCACGGTGTAGCACTTGCCAACGGCACGTTGGCACTGGAGCTGGCACTACGAGTCCTGGGTATCGGCAAAGGTGATGAAGTCATTGTCACACCGAGAAGTTACTTTGCTTCCGCCAGCTGCATCGTGCTTGCTGGTGCGACGCCTGTTTTTGTAGAGGTCGACGAAAACAGTCAAAACATTACGACCACCAACATAGAGTCGGCCGTCACAGAGCGGACGAAAGCGATCATCGCGGTGCACTTGGCAGGCTGGCCTTGTGACATGCCAGGGATCATGGATCTTGCGCATCGCTACAACCTGTTCGTAATTGAAGACTGCGCGCAGGCGCATGGGGCTCGGATTGATGGTCGCATTGTTGGTTCGTTTGGCGATTTGTCCGCATTTTCATTTTGCCAAGACAAAATCATGACGACTGGTGGCGAAGGCGGCATGTTGCTTACTAGCAACGAAAAATACTGGTCTGAAGCCTGGTCATTCAAGGATCACGGGAAATCCTGGGAACGAGTTCATGCGTCAGATCATCCACCGGGATTTCGCTGGCTGCACGAAGGCATTGGAAGCAATTGGCGACTCACCGAGATCCAAGCGGCGATAGGACGTTTACAGCTTCGCAAACTTGAGCGGTGGGTTGAACTGCGACGGGCCAATGCTCATTTGATGAATGAAGCATTCAAAGACATCGACGGGTTGCGGCTTACCGTTCCCCCAGAGAACGTCCATCACAGTTACTACAAATATTATGCGTTTGTTCGGTCGGAGCTACTCAAGAGTGACTGGAGTCGTGATCGCATTCTCGCCGCCCTGCAAGCGGAGGGTGTTCCCGGATGGTCGGGCTCCTGCCCGGAGATCTATCTTGAGAAGGCTATCGGTCAGGACGGGCAGACCGTTTTGCCGGTCGCGCGTGAGTTGGGCGAAACTAGTATTATGCTTCCAGTGCATCCCACACTCAGTCAATCGGATATGGATGACGTCGTATCGGCCGTTTGCAAAGTGTTGCATGCTGCAACTGACTAGTAGTTTCTTATCAACCAAATGCACAGACCATCGTTGTATATTTGATGGGCACTTTTTGCCGATGCATTGGTACTGGCAGGCGGGCATCGTATTTGGTAAAATTTGCCCAATTTTGGCCCGCATTAAGGTCGACTAACAGGCTCTTATGTAGTGAATCAATCCAATAAGATCAATAAAAACACTAATGAAAGTTTAGTTGACCATTATTCTCAGTCTATACGTAGTCGACTCCTCACCTTATCGAGAAAAAGTAAACAAGCTTCAATGATCGCAGCCGATATTCTGTCGTATCTGGCTAGTGCGATAATGTCATTCTGGATCGTTTACGGCACAACGGAATTCAGCTTTCCTGTCTTGTTCATCGCAGGCTCGGCGGTACTTTTCGCGATACCCGTCCATTGGGCATTCGGAATGTACGCGTCGATCGTTCGTTACATCGGGCTGTCATTAGTTTCTGTAGGACTGAAGGCGACCTTCCTCGTGACCGCCATTGTCATGTCAGTCGGCGGCAGCGTTGGCGTTCTGAGCGCCCCAATTCGTGTCGGCATCATTTTCTGGGCGTTCGCATTGATTCTGGTTGTCGGCGGAAGGCTTTCTGCAAGAATGTTCCTGAGTCGTCGCAACGTGAATCGCGAATCGGTTATCGTTTACGGTGCAGGACGCGGCGGCGCACAGTTGGTCACGGCTCTGACGGGCGGCGATGACTATCTGCCGGTGGCTATTGTGGATGATAAACCGGAAAAGCACGGAAGACGTATACATGGTTTGACCGTGCATTCGCCGGATCGCCTGGAGCAGCTGGTGTCAGACACAGGTGCCACTGGCGTGTTATTGGCCATGCCAAGTGCGTCACGTCGACACCGCCGCCAGGTACTGCGGCGACTGTCGGAGTTCCCGGTTCGCGTGCAGACTATGCCCGATATCAAAGATATTGTTTCAGGCAAGGCGCGCGTCGACGACATCAAGGATGTAGATGTTGAAGACCTGCTCGGAAGGAATTCAGTACCCCCTAATTTGAAATTATTGGACGCGTGCATCAAGGACAAGGTTGTCCTGGTGACAGGTGCAGGGGGTTCGATTGGCTCCGAGCTTTGCGCCCAAATACTGCGTTTGAAGCCATCGCGACTAGTCCTGTTCGAGTTGTCTGAAGCGGCACTCTACGCGATCGAGAGGAAAGTTCGACATCTGGCACTAAAGAAGAAGATCAAATGTGACATTGTCGCGCTCCTCGGTTCTGTCCATCACGAGCACCGTGTTCGCGAAGTATTGAAGACGTTCAACGTCCAAACGGTCTATCACGCTGCGGCCTACAAGCATGTTCCGATAGTAGAGCAAAACCTTTTTGAGGGTATTCACAATAACGTCTTTGGAACTCTATACACCGCACGTGCAGCTATCGACGTGGGTGTTGAGTCGTTCGTTCTGATTTCGACGGACAAAGCAGTGAATCCAACCAATGTCATGGGCGCGACAAAGAGGTTCGCGGAACTGATCCTGCAGGCGCTGAATACAAGTTCTGAGTCAACAAAGCTCAGTATGGTTCGATTCGGCAACGTACTGGAATCGTCCGGGTCTGTGGTCCCGCTGTTCAAGGAACAGATCGAGAACGGCGGCCCCGTCACTGTTACCCACCGCGATATTATCCGCTATTTCATGACGATCCCGGAGGCAGCGCAACTAGTAATTCAGGCGGGATCGATGGCCGAGGGCGGCGACGTATTCGTACTGGATATGGGCGAGCCTGTAAGAATATTGGATCTTGCACATCGTATGATCAACTTGATGGGAATGACGGTCAGGGATGCAGAGCATCCGGATGGTGATATTGATATTGAATTCGTTGGATTGCGCCCGGCCGAGAAACTCTATGAGGAGCTGCTGATCGGCTCAAATGTAACGGGCACCGAGCATCCAAGAATCATGCGGGCTGACGAGGATTGCCTGACGACGCCGGTGCTGATTGAGTTGCTTGACGAGCTGAAGCAAGCGTCGCAAGTCCTCGATTACAATAGGGCCAGGACCATCCTATTGACGGCTGTAAAAGAATATGACCCGCAGAATGGCATCGATGATCTGGTCTGGCTGCGCAAGGCAGCGTCCGGTGGGGAGTCTGCTCCTGATCGCGTCATCGAATTCCCAGGACGACCGAAATAACTTAATCGCGGCTTACCCCTGTATAATTTCGTGTTTTGCGACGAGTTTGACTGATGAAGTTCATCCAGACTGATCTGCCCGGTGTAATTTGTATCGTCCCTAACGCGCACAACGATGAACGCGGCTACTTCATGGAAACCTGGCGAGAAGATCGCTTCCATGACGCTGGTATTGAGGCAAACTTCAAACAGGACAATTTCAGCCAATCCACAGTGGGTACATTGCGTGGCCTGCACTACCAAATTCAGCAGCCGCAAGGAAAGCTCGTCAAGGTCGTTTCTGGCGAAGTCTTCGACGTTGCTGTTGACCTCCGGCGATCGTCGCCGCATTTTGGTCGGTGGGTTGGTCAGGTTCTATCCGCAGACAATAAACATCAATTTTGGATCCCACCGGGATTTGCGCATGGCTTTCTGGTGCTCAGCGAAATGGCCTCTGTCGAGTACAAGTGCACGGACTACTATGCGCCGGAATTCGAACGTTCGATTCGATGGGACGACCCGGATATTGGTATTGACTGGCCGTTGTCGGGTGGACGGTTGGCAGCGATTTCTGACAAAGACCTTGCTGCGCCGTACCTAAAAGACGCTGATACTTACGAATGAAAACGCTGGTACTCGGTTGCAAGGGTCAGCTGGGACATGCGTTGGCTGAAACTGCCCCCGACTCGGCGAAGTTTATCGGGCTGGATCTGCCTGAACTCGATATTAGTGACGCTGACGGGCTGATGGCCGTATGCCGCAAGCTGAAACCAGCCGTCATTATCAATGCGGCGGCCTATACGGCCGTCGACAAAGCTGAATCTGAAGCCGCGCTTGCTGCCGCGGTTAACGCCCAAGGCCCGGGCTGCGTCGCCGCTGCGGCTCGCGATGTCGGCGCCCGTCTGATTCACATTTCCACCGACTACGTATTCGACGGGAAAGCGTCGATTCCGTATTCGCCCGACGCGGCAACCAATCCATTGAACGTTTATGGACGCAGCAAGCGTGCCGGTGAGGTCGCGGTATTGGACGCGATGCCGGACAATGCGGTCATCGTGCGCACAGCCTGGTTGTATGGAGCTAACGGCGGAAATTTCGTGAAGACGATGCTACGGCTGATGGCGGAGCGAGATAGCCTGAGCGTCGTAGCGGATCAACGTGGAACACCAACCTTGGCGGGATCGCTCGCTACTGCGCTTTGGGCGTTCGCTGGCGCGCCCGAAGTCAGCGGCGTCTTCCATTGGACTGATGCTGGCGAATGCAGCTGGTACGAATTTGCTGTCGCGATACAGGAGGAGGCGCTGTCCCTCGGCTTGCTGGATAAACAGGTTCCGATTGTCGCGATTACTACGGAGGACTATCCGACACCAACGCCGAGACCCAGGTATACCGTCATGGATTGCTCCGCAACTTGGGCGGCGCTGGATTTGCGCCCGGAGCAATGGCGCGAAAATCTTCGGCGCATGCTGCGGGGAATGATCACGTAAGTGTGCCTCGTTCACGGGATTAAAGGGGTCCGTTCTGTATAATCCCGCCTTTCCAATTCCAACACTCGAGTCCATATGAAACTAACTATCTTCGGCTCCGGCTATGTCGGCCTTGTAACAGGTGCCTGCATGGCCGAGATGGGCAACCACGTTGTCTGCTACGACATCGATGAAGGCAAAATTGAGCGCCTGAACAATGGCGAAGTGCCAATCTACGAGCCGGGCCTTGAGGCCTACATCGCCCGCAACCGGAAGTCCGGCCGCCTCGAATTCACCACCGACGTCCAAAAGGCCGTCAGTCACGGCTTGTTTCAGTTCATATCCGTGGGAACCCCACCGGACGAAGATGGCTCTGCGGACCTTAAGCACGTTTTGGCGGTGGCTAAGGCGATCGGCGAGCACATGGATGAGTACCGGGTCATTGTCGATAAGTCGACGGTGCCGGTGGGTACGGCGGACAAGGTTAAAGCCGAGGTTCAGAAGGCGCTGGCGGCGCGTGGCAAGTCGGTTGAGTTCGACGTGGTTTCAAACCCTGAGTTTTTGAAGGAAGGGGCCGCCATTGGCGACTTTATGAAGCCGGACCGCATTATCGTCGGTACGGACAATCCGAGGACTGCTGAATTGCTCCGGTCGTTGTACGAGCCATTCAATCGAAGTCACGATCGCCTAATCAGCATGGATATTCGATCAGCTGAACTTACGAAGTACGCGGCAAACGCGATGCTGGCCACCAAAATCAGTTTCATGAACGAGTTGGCCAATCTGGCAGAGCGTTTTGGCGCCGACATTGAAAATGTTCGTCTCGGCATCGGCTCCGATCCGCGTATCGGTTATCACTTCATCTACCCGGGTGCCGGGTACGGCGGCTCGTGTTTCCCGAAAGATGTCCAGGCGCTGGCGAAATCAGCAACCGATTCGGGGTACGACGCGACGCTGCTGAAGGCTGTGGAAGAGGTCAACCTGCGTCAAAAGCAACGCGTGTTCGAGAAAATGCGGGCGCACTACGGAGGCAAGTTGCAGGGCAAGACGATCGCCATGTGGGGGCTTTCGTTCAAGCCCAGCACCGATGACATGCGGGACGCGCCGAGTCGTGTGATCATGGAGTCACTCTGGGAGGCTGGTGCCGAAGTGCGGGCCTACGACCCGGAAGCGATGGAGGAGGCGGCTCGGCTGTATCCCGATAAGAAAGAATTGGAGCTTTGCGATACGGCCTACGGAGCTCTTGAGGGCGCGGATGTGCTCGTGATCATCACTGAATGGCAGGAGTTTCGAAGTCCAGACTTTGCTGTTTTGAAAGATAAACTTGTGGATGGAGTCATTTTTGATGGCCGGAATCTGTACGAGCCGGAAACGGTGGAGGGACTTGGATTACAGTATTACGCGATAGGACGGGGGCGGACCTGACATGCCGATTTCAATAGATTGTTTCAAAGCCTACGACATCCGTGGGCAGATACCGAACCAACTCAACGCCGATATTTGCTATCGCATTGGCAACGCGACGGGTGCTTTCCTGGATGCGAAAACAGTCGTTGTTGGCCGCGATATGCGCCTCACGAGCGGCGAGTTTGCAGACGCCGTCATCAAGGGGCTGACCGACGCTGGCATCGTGGTCCTGGACATCGGCCTGTGCGGCACGGAGATGGTCTACTTTGCGACGAGTCACCTAAAGGCTGACGGCGGCATCATGGTCACGGCGAGTCACAATCCTGCCGATTACAATGGGTTGAAGCTCGTGCGGGAAGAGGCTCGTCCTATCAGCGCGGATACCGGGCTCGCCGATATTCGTGTATTGGCTGAGGCCGACGAACGGGCGCTCGCCTCGGGCGGAAAACGCAAGAGTGTCGACATATTCGATGCCTACATTCAGCACATATTGGGTTACGTCGATGCTGCCAAGCTAGAATCTTTGAAACTCGTAGTGAACCCCGGCAACGGTTGTGCAGGCATAGCGTCCGATGGGCTCGAAGCACACTTGCCATTCAAATTGATCAAAGTTCACAACGAACCGGATGGCACGTTTCCAAACGGCATTCCCAATCCGATGCTAGAGGAGAACCAGGCTGTTACTGCCCAGGCGGTTGTCAAGAACAAAGCTGATATGGGCATAGCGTGGGACGGCGATTTCGATCGCTGTTTCCTGTTCGATGAGAGGGGCACCTTCATTGAGGGCTATTACATTGTCGGACTGCTCGCCGAGAGTATTATCGCCAAGAACCCGGGTGCGAAGATCGTCCACGATCCGCGCATGACCTGGAACACGCTGGACATTGTCGAGGCCGCAGGTGGCGAGGCGGTCAAGAGCAAGTCCGGTCACTCCTTTATCAAAGAGAAGATGCGTGAGGTTGACGCGGCCTACGGCGGCGAGATGAGTGCGCATCACTACTTTCGAGATTTTTCCTATGCCGATAGCGGCATGATTCCGTGGCTGTTGGTTGCGGAGTTGATTTCAGTGACGGGGAAGTCACTTTCTGAGTTGGTCGGACAGCGGATGGCCATGTATCCGGCAAGTGGGGAGATTAATCGCAAGGTTGTAGACGCGACAGCGACTTTAAAAAAGCTCCATGACACTTACGCCACCAAGGCCCTCGATGTCGATGATACTGATGGCTACAGTTTTGAGTTTGCTGATTGGCGGTTCAATATCCGCATGTCGAATACGGAGCCGGTGGTGCGGTTGAATGTTGAGAGCCGTGGCGACAGTGAGACATTGCAACGCAAGACACAGGAAGTACTCGCCATACTGGAAGACAAGCAGTGAATTGCAGACCTACGCTGTAGTCCTGCCTGCTGCGAGTATGTTGTAATGACTGTCCTTTGGCTGCACGACAACACTACGTTTTGCTGAGTAACGATACGGTCTGGGCTTACTATCTCGCTACGCTGGGATTCGTGGCCCTACTGTATGCGTTGGCAGGTCCCTTACGTACAAGGGGACCCGGCAGTTTCCTGTACTTGCCAGCGATTGCCGGCATTGCGTGGGGTGTCCTTTCCGCACAGTTCGTCTCGCACCGAGACCCGGACCTCGTCCTGTTCTCCGAGTTATTTTACGACGCGGCCTGGATGGGTTTCCTCGCCATGTTACTGCGGGGCTCCGTCGCGAGTCCGGCGGTGAGTTTCATTCGTTGGAGCGGCCTCGGTGCCTGCGCCCTGGCGTTGCTTGCGGCATTGGGTGTAACGGCCTACCTCGAAATATCCGGTAATGCGGCCCCAGCTTTAATTGTCCTCGGCGCCGGCCAGGTTGCCGTGTCGATCGTCGGTTTGATCATTCTCGAACAGATCTACCGAAACAGCCGCCCGCGTCAGCGGCCGGCGCTGCGTCACATTGTGACGGCGCTGGCAGCGATTCTTGCCTACGACGCATTTCTGTTTGCACCGGCGGTATTCGGGGAGCTCCCGGACTCGTCAATGTGGCTGGTCCGCGGCTATTTCACGATAGCTGCAACCTTGTTGCTGGCGCATGGAGTTTCGAAGCTGCCAACAGGCGGATGGGGGCTTTTCGTCTCTCGGAAAATAAGCTATTTCGCCATATCGACAGCTGCAGCGGTCGTCGTACTTGTTGTGTTTTTCACTGTCGCATCGATGGCCGGGGATGTGGCGGGGCGTTGGGCCCCGGCCGTCCGTGTCGCCTTGTTCTCCATTGGCTTGCTGGCAATGGTCGTTTTTGCGATGTCGAACAGTGTACGTGCGCAGATAGCCGTGCTGCTGAAGAAGCACCTGATGGAGCCAAAGTTCGATTATCGCGAAGAGTGGCTACGTTTAATCGAGACAATGACAGATGAATCGCTCGATCTATCGCTCGACAAGCGCGCGATCAAATCGCTGGCGCAGATTGTTCCCGCAGAATCCGGCCAGCTTTGGTTCCGCGATTCTGAGACTAATCAGTTCACAGCAGTTGCCGCTTGGGACGAACCACTGGATGAACGCACGATCTCGGCAACGAATCCGTTTGTCGCATTTCTTACCGAAAAAGGTTGGGTGATCGACCTTAGAGATGTTCAGCGGAATCCCGAAAAATATGTCGGCGTTGATACCGAGACTATTAGGGCAACATTACCCGGGGCCGATCTTTTGATCCCACTGCAGCACGAGAACGAGCTAATCGGTTACGCGGCGCTGCGACGCCTCGAATCCAAATTCGCCTTGAATTACGAGGATCACGATCTTCTCAAGACGGCTGGCAAACAGGTGGCGAGCTTCCTGGTTCAAGCGCGGGCGAGCGAGAAGCTCGCCGAGGCACGGCAGTTCGAGGCTTATAACCGATTCACGGCCTTTGTCATGCACGATCTCAAGAACGCCATTGCGCAACAGTCGCTGGTGGTTGATAACGCCGAAAAGCATAAGCGGAATCCGGAGTTCATCGACGATGCGATCGAAACGATCAAGGCCGGGGTACGGCGACTGCGCCGCGTGCTTCGTTACTTGCAGCAACGCCCGCTCGTTGAACCGCGGCAGCGCGTCGAACTGTCCAAGCTCTTGTATACAGTTGCCTCCGAATGCTCGGACAGAAAGCCATCGCCAAGAGTCCGCTGCCCCGACTCTCCTGTATTTATTCGTGCGGATCGCGAACGGCTGCAAATGGCAATTGGGCACGCTGTCCGGAACGCTCAGGATGCGACTGATCAGGACGGTGAGATCTTCCTGGAGCTCGTGGTAGCGGACTCGACTGCGGACATCATCATCCGCGATTCAGGTCGGGGTATGGACCTTGCTTTCGTCAGAAATCGTCTGTTCCGACCCTTCGACAGCACAAAAGGTGCGGATGGCATGGGCATCGGTGCCTACCAGCTGCGTGAAACAGTGCGTTCAATAGGCGGCGATCTCAGCGTCGAGAGCCAACCGGGCGAGGGAACCGCAATTACCATAACGCTCCCGTGTGTTGCCTGATATGGCGCGCGCTGCGCCATCTTGCCCTGAGACTGTCGAACTAATTTACACCAGTAAAATCATTCGAATGCTCGGAAGATTATAACATTCTGATAATTAAGTGATTTTCTATGCTGGCATTATCATTGCAACACATGAAGCAGATAACTTTAACTTGGATCGAGGAAACCAAACCCATGCGTAAATACCTTGGAATTGTTGCAGCTGGCCTATTCGCATTTGGCTCAGCTAACGCTTCATCCATAATGGTCGATCCGACAGCGATCGGTTCGAGCGTGACCGCAAACATCACGTCCTCGACTTGTATCGGCTGTTTCATCGATGTCTCTCTCTCTGAGGGTCTTGAGGGCGCGGAGGCCGAGCTCGCGATTGGTGGTTCCTACACGTTTGATTTCATCGATATCATGGTCGGAGCATTTATTGGCGGCGCGCACGTTGCCGTGGATGCAACCCTGGCGCTCGCAGCGCCAGACGTAGACGCGATCGGAGCTAACGGCTTTGGTGGGTTCGCTTCGTTCTTGTTCGTAATCAACGGCGGCTACCTGAACTGGATACAACCTGAGGCGATTGTTCTGGATGACGGGTCGTTCCTGGGAGTTTCCTTCGAGAACCTGTTCGAGTTCGGAATCGGCAATACCACGACCGTATCAGCGACGATTACACGATACGCCGCGGTTCCTGAGCCGGGCACTGCTGCACTACTTATCGTTGGGCTACTGGCACTGTGGTTCGCGACACGGCGCCGACCGGTTGGACGTCCTGAATTCAGTGCCGTCACAGCTTAAGCTACACTCAATACTCTAGAAATCCTGCCCGCCGCTTGATGCGATAGTGTCAAGCGGCGTTTGCTTGACTGCTGGCCTTGAAATCCGATCTGGAAGTGGCGTTACTTGTAGGAATGTCGGTATTTCTTACATCGTGTGGATTTGCGGCTTGGTCGGGGTTGTAGTTGGGGCGATTGAGAGGCTAGGAAGTTCGCCAAAATGTGAGCGGGTTCACATTCCTGGAATACAGACACGCGATTTCCACACCCAACGATATCGAATGTACGCAGCTGGCACCGAACTTGCAGTCCTTATTCAAGACGGGCAAATTCTGGCGACGACAATAGGGCCTGACACGGGCGCGAATTTGGGTTCCACGAGCAAGCGGAACAATGAATCTGTGCGCGTGTTAGCGGATTTGTAACATTGTCAGCCTTATACTTCGCCGATATTGCCTGGACTAAATAATTGCCCGCCGGGCTTTTTGTCGATTCTAAAATACTCAGAGGAAATAATTGTGATTCCATTTGTTGACCTTAAGGCCCAATACGCTGGCATCAAGAACGAAGTTAATGCCGCCATTCAGGGTGTGCTCGATTCCTGTCAGTTCACGCTCGGAAGCGAAGTCGTGAAGTTCGAGGAAGAATTTGCGGCATTCTCTGGCGCTAAGATTGGTATTGGAGTCAACACTGGCACGAGCGCGCTGCACCTTGCTTTGCTCGCGGCGGATATTGGGCCCGGCGATGAGGTCATCACCGTGCCGCATACCTTTGTCGCGACAGTTGCGGCCATCTGCTACACCGGTGCGACACCGGTATTTGTAGATATCGATCCGGTTACCTTCACGATGGATCCCGAGCAGATTGAAGCTGCCATTACGCCGCGCACCAAGGCAATTCTGCCCGTTCATCTTTATGGTCAGGCCGCCGATATGGACCCGATCGTCGAGATCGCGCGCAAACACAATCTTGTTGTCATTGAGGACGCTGCCCAGGCGCACGCCGCCGAGTACAAGGGTCGGCGAGTTGGTAGTCTGGGAGACATGGCCTGCTTCAGCTTCTATCCGGGCAAGAACCTGGGCGCCTACGGCGAGGGTGGCATGGTGGTCACCGATAACCCCGAATATGCTCGAAAGATTCGTATGCTCCGCGACTGGGGCGCCGAGCAGAAGTACCAGCATGTGCTCAAGGGCTACAATTTCCGGCTGGAAGGCATCCAGGGCGCTGTTCTTCGAGTGAAGCTTAAATACCTCGAATCATGGACCGAAGGTCGTCGCGCAGCGGCATCACGATACAATGAGTTGCTGGCTGGCAGCGACTATCCGACACCTGTAGCGTTGCCGCATAACCGGCACGTGTACCATATTTACGCGATACGTACGTCGAACCGTCAGGTGTTGCAGGACGCCCTGCAGGCACAGGGTGTACAATCCGGTATCCACTATCCGACGCCGGTGCACCTGCTACCTGCGCACGCAGATCTGGGCTATAAGAAGGGCCAGTTCCCGCATTCTGAAGCGGCGGCGGACCAGGTATTGTCCTTGCCGATGTTTCCGGAACTCACGGAGGCGCAAACAACAGCCGTGGCGGATGCATTGATGTCCGCTACCGCGCGAACTTCGGCGGTCGGTTGATCGTTGAATGTCTTAATTGGAAATCTGGACTTGCAAACTAGCTAGAGAATAAGAAGGCGAGGGAATGAGCAAGACTGCATACCAGACCACGGGCTCGGACCTGGCCAGCGGGGGCGACTCTGCGTCCCTAAGGCCAGATCCGACACGGATCGACATCATGCCCCACCCCAGTGGCGGCGGTGATGTGTTGTCCCGTGACCATTTCCTGATGCAGCTGCAACGTGAAAAGCGTCGTGCGGATCGATCGCGGGCGCCGTTGTCGCTGGTCGTCATGCGATTCGCCGACAATGGTGAACTCGATGAGTTTGACCAGCGCGACATCGTGACTGACCTGAGTCTCGGCATGCGCGAGACCGATGTGATCGGCCGCCTCGGCGCCAGTGTTGTGGCATTTCTGTTGCCGTATTCTGAGGCTAAGGCAGCCGAAGCGTTTTCAAAGCTGATTGTCAGCAGAACGAACACTCCAGCTGCCAACGTGCAGTTCGCAACCTACTCTGATGCAAACTTCGAAACGCTACTTGCCGACGCGATAGCGAAAATCGAATCCAGGCAGGCGTCGGCACCATCGTCGCTGCGAAAAAATACATTGTCGTTTGGCGTCAAGCGCGCGATAGATGTTGTCGGTTCAATTGTTTTGCTGATCCTTGCCTCGCCAATAATGCTTTTGACCGCGCTGGCTGTGAAACTGACATCGCCGGGCCCCATCATTTTTAGGCAGCTGCGCATAGGACGCGATGGAAAGCCTTTTTCATTCTACAAGTTTCGCTCAATGCGCTGCGGCAATGACGACACGATCCATCGTGAGTACGTCAAGAATCTCATTCAGGGTCGTCATGAACAGATTAACGAAGGTGATGCCGACCAACCTGTTTACAAGTTGCGGTCGGATACGAGGATTACCTCTGTCGGCCGAATCATCCGTCGCACGAGCATTGACGAGTTGCCGCAACTTTTTAACGTGCTGAAGGGTGAGATGAGCCTCGTTGGCCCGCGCCCACCATTGCCCTACGAGATCGAGAACTATCTGTCCTGGCATATGCGCCGATTGCAGGAAGTCCGACCCGGTATCACGGGCTTATGGCAGGTGGAAGGGAGAAGCAAAACCACCTTCGATGAAATGGTTCGACTGGACTTGCGGTACATACGAAACTGGTCTTTGTGGCTGGATATCAAGATACTCTTCAAGACAGTCTTGGTAGTAATTCGCTGTGACGGCGCTGACTGACAGAGTATTGAATGAAGATTGATGGCGCAAAACTTCTCGTAACGGGCGGCTGCGGTCTGATCGGCTCGAGCACGATAGACCAGATCCTTGCTGACTACTCGCCGGCACAGATCGTTATCCTCGACAATCTGACGCGAGGATCGCTGAGCAATGTTAGTGCCGCGCTCGCTGATAAGCGGGTCAAGCTCGTCCGCGGTGACATTCGTGACGTGAACGCCGTCAGGGACGCACTGCAAGGCGTGAATGCTGTGATCCATATGGCGGCATTGCGCATCACGGCCTGCGCGGCAGAACCTCGGGAAGCGTTCGAGACCATGTGCGCCGGGACATTTAATGTGGTGGACGAGGCGCGCCGTGCTGGCGTCGAAAAGGTTGTTGCCGCGTCCTCTGCGTCCATATACGGACTTGCCGAGGAATTTCCGACCCGTGAGGACCATCATCCTTACAACGACGAAACCTGGTATGGCGCGAGCAAAATCATGCTCGAGGGTCTATTGCGCTCTTACAAATCGATGTATGACTTGCCGTTTGTTGCCTTGCGCTACTTCAATGTCTACGGGCCCCGGATGGACATACACGGCAAATATACCGAGGTCCTGATCCGCTGGATGGAAAGAATAGCCGCCGGACAACCGCCGATCATCTTTGGCGATGGTTTGCAGACGATGGATTTCGTCTATATCGATGACGTAGCCCGGGCCAATGTTCTGGCTCTCGCATCTGACGTATCGGGCGAGGTTTTCAATGTCGCTCGTGGCGAGGAAACCAGTCTTCGGGATCTTGCGGATACCTTGCTCAAGATCATGAATTCGGATCTCCACATCGAGTTTGCCGAGGAACGCAGCGTGAACCCAGTGTCGCGACGTCTTGCGGATACGACTAAGGCGGAGCGACTGCTCGACTTTCGTGCAGACGTATCACTCGAGGAAGGACTTCGTCGCCTCGTGAAATGGTGGCAGCAGACCCGTACCGAGGCAGTGGAAGCATGATACCGATAGCCAAACCAGTGATGGGCGAAGCCGAGGCCGATGCCGCGCGTCGCGTGATCCTGAGTGGGTGGATTACCCAGGGACCGGAAGTCGCCGCTTTCGAGCGCGAGTTCGCGGACTATGTCGGTGCGCCTTACGCGTGCGCCGTGTCCAATTGCACGACGGCTTTGCATCTGGCGCTATTGGCGGCCGGGGTACAGCCGGGTGACGAAGTCATCACGGTCAGCCACTCGTTTATTGCGACGGCGAATGCCGTGCACTACTGCGGCGCGACGCCCGTTTTCATCGACATTCAGCCCGATACCTTCAATATGGACCCGCGTCTCATCGAGTCGGCCATTACGGATCGCACGCGTGCCATCCTGTGTGTACACCAGATGGGGATGCCGTGCGATTTGAAAGGCATTGTTGCGGTCGCTCGACGTCATAAATTGCCGGTTGTTGAAGACGCGGCCTGTGCCATCGGTAGCGAGATCCTTTGGAACGAGCAATGGGAAAAGATTGGCCGTCCGCACGGCGATGTGGCCTGCTACTCGTTCCACCCGCGCAAGGTCATGAGTACCGGTGACGGAGGCATGATTACTACGGCAAACGCAGATTGGGACGCGAAGTTTCGCCTGCTGCGCCAACACGGGATGAGCGTGCCGGACACTGTGCGGCACGGATCGAACAAGGTCATCTTCGAATCGTACCCGACGATCGGATACAACTATCGCATGACGGACATCCAGGCAGCAGTAGGGCGTGTCCAGCTGCAACAGCTTCCCGGTATTATCGCGGAGCGTCGCGAACTGGCCGATCAGTACGCCTCTTTGCTGGAACACCTACCCGACCTTGAGCTTCCCCATGAGCCCGAATGGGCGCGAAGCAATTGGCAGAGCTATTGCGTGCGCTTGCCTGACGCTTGCGACCAGCGTGAAGTGATGCAGGCAATGCTGAATGCGGAGATCAGCACGCGGCGCGGCATCATGTGCAGTCACCGGGAAGCCGCATACGCGGATCGTGTGAACGCGGATGACTTACGACAATCAGAGGTGGCGCAAGATCAATGTATCGTGCTGCCGCTATATCCTGGCTTGACGGCTGGTGAACAATCAAAAATAGCTGAGGCGTTGGAAAAAGCGATTCAGCTTGCGATCGACATTCCGCAAGTCGCCGGAAGCGTGGCTTAGTTTCAAGAAACGGACTTCATTTCGAATATATAGGGAGAACTGCTGTGGTAAATATTGCTGTGATTGGATACGGATACTGGGGACCTAACCTCGTACGAAATTTTGCGGAGACACCGGGCCTCAATCTCGTCGCCGTTTCGGATCTCGATCCCGGGAAACTCGAAATCGTAAGCAAGCGGTTTCCGGCCGTGCGGACGACGACGCGCTACCAGGATCTGCTTGAGGATCCCAGCATCGACGCGATCGCCGTCGCAACTCCGGTAAGTACGCATTTCACTCTCGGTCTGGCCGCTCTCAAAGCAGGCAAGCATCTGTGGATCGAGAAGCCGATGACTGAAACATCGGATCAGGCACGCCAACTCGTTGCCGAGGCGGAAAAGCGCGGACTGGCATTGCTGGTCGACCACACATTCATCTATACAGGCGCTGTCCGAAAGATCGGAGAAATCGTCAAAGGCGGCGATCTTGGCGACGTTCTGTATTACGACTCGACGCGAATCAATCTTGGGCTCTTCCAGCGCGACGTCAGCGTAATTTCGGATCTCGCAGTGCATGACTTTTCTATACTCGACTATCTGCTCGGCGAGCATCCTGTCGCGGTTTCGGCAAGTGGTATCAATCACTTCCCGGATACGCCGGAGAATCTTGCTTACATCACTTTGTACTATGACTCGGGAGCTATTGCTCACCTAAACGTGAGCTGGCTTGCGCCTGTGAAGGTGCGGAATATCTTGATCGGCGGCAACAAAAAGATGATCGTCTATGATGATCTGGAACCGAGCGAAAAGATAAAAGTTTACGACAAAGGCGTCAGCTTTACTGAGGATGAGGCGCAGATCCAGGAGATGCGTGTCGGTTACCGTACCGGTGACATGTGGGCGCCGAAGCTGGTCGGGACAGAAGCCCTGCGTGTCGAAGGCGAACACTTCGCCGATTGCATCCGCAACAAGAAAACACCGATGACGGATGGAAAACTGGGCCTGCGCGTGGTCGAGCTGATCGAAGCAGCCACGGATTCGATGGCTGCCATGGGTGAGGTCGTGTACGTGCAACGAGATTCCGATGATCGACGGCAGGCGAAAGCCCCGCGCCGTCGGTTTGACCGGGGTCTAAAGACGGATCCCAAATCGGCTACCGGGTCGTAGAGTCAATCTCGACACAGCGAGTGATAATGCTCTGCGTCGACTTTCCTCATGCATTCCGATCCGACCGATAATACGGAGGGTTCCTCACACGGCCAGATACTGAAATCGTCGGCATTGATTGGGGGATCTCAGGTATTGATTCTTCTCGTCAGCATTGTCAGGACGAAGATTCTTGCCGTCCTCCTGGGGCCCGCCGGCTTTGGTCTCATGTCGGTATTCATGTCGATCGGCGATCTGGCAGCCGGCATAGCCGGACTCGGCGTCGATCGAAGCGGCGTAAGGCAGATTGCGGTGGCTGTTGGTACTGGCGACAACAAACGCATCGCTAGCACCGCTTTTGTTGTCAAGCGGTTCTCCGTGCTGTTGGGTTTGGCCGGAGCAATCGTCGTCGCATTGGCGTCACCCCAAATATCGGAACTCACATTCGGCGATCGATCGTACGCCGCTGGAATCGCACTCGTATCTCTGATGGTCTTTTGCAAGGTTGTCACCGGAGGTCAGTCGGCGCTTATTCAAGGGCTGCGGCGAATCCAGGACCTTGCGATGCTTGGGGTGGTCGGCGCCGTCGGCGGCGCCGTGGTGGCCGTACTGCTGGTCAATTTCCTTGGTCAGGATGCCGTGGCGCATGCGGTTGTCGGCATTGCCGCGGTCGCGCTGGCGGTCTCATGGTGGTACAGCCGGCCGTCGAGAATTGGTCTGCAGGCGCCAGAGGAAATTGCGTTTCGGCGCGAAGGCATCGATCTGGTCAAGCTCGGTTTCGCTTTCATGGCCAGCGCGTTCCTGATGCTTGGCGCATCGTACGTCGTTCGAATCATGGTTATTCGCTACGAAGGCCTGGAGGCAGCGGGATACTACCAGGCGGCATGGGCATTGGGTGGCATGTACGTCGGGACAATTCTACAGGCGATGGGGGCGGACTTTTATCCGCGACTGAGCGCCAGTATTTCTGACCATGCAAAAGTCAATCGACTGGTCAACGAGCAAACGCATGTCAGCTTGCTGCTCGCAGGACCAGGT
The DNA here is from genome assembly GCA_942490655.1 of uncultured Gammaproteobacteria bacterium. Taxonomy (GTDB): domain Bacteria; phylum Pseudomonadota; class Gammaproteobacteria; order Steroidobacterales; family Woeseiaceae; genus UBA1847. The sequence goes on from CALNXZ010000003.1 coordinate 237,435, forward strand.
ATTGCAGCGACGTTGGGTGGGAGTGCGATATTGCTGATGCTCTTTTATTCATCGGATTTCGTCGCGGCGGCCGGGATGCTGCACTGGATTTGCTTCGGCATGGCTCTGCGGGTCATCACTTGGCCGATCGGCTACATTATTGTAGCGCAGGGGCGCCAAACGATATTTTTCCTGACCGAACTCGCTTGGGCGGTCGTGAACGTGCTGTTGTCGTGGGTCTGTGTCACGAGTTTCGGGCTCATAGGTGTTGGCATCGCGTTTTTTCTTTCCTACGTGTTTCACTGCCTGATGATATTTCCGATTGTCAATCGCCTGACCGGTTTTCGCTGGACACGAACCAATGCTCGGCTTGGGATAGGTTATCTGGCACTGACGGCAGGCGTATTGGCGATAGCCGAATTACTGACAGCATGGCAGGCATTCGTGGTGGGCGCCGTTATGTTCATCGTCAGTGGCTTGTATTCCGTTCGATCTCTCGCCGGTTTGTTTGCTCCCGATCGGCTGCCGGGCCCGTTACGCGCTTTACTTCGCTTGCTGGGTGCTGAGCGGGGCGTCAAAACATGAAAGTCATCGTATTTGCACATCGGCTGGAGATCGGCGGCACACAAATAAATGCCATTGATCTCGCCACGCGTCTGCGGGATGACCATGGTGTCGAACCGATCCTGTTTGCAACACCCGGTCCGGCGCAAGAGTTGGTCATTGAGCGAGGCCTGCGGTTCGAGGCTGCTCCGGATGCCAGATTTCATCCTTCGATGCGCCGAATGTCGGCGCTTCGATCGTTGGTTCGGCGCGAAGGCGCGGATCTCGTGCACGCCTGGGACTGGTGGCAATGTCTCGAAGCATATTACGGGCTGCACCTGCCGTTCGGCGTGCCGATGATAGTCACCGACATGATGATGGTCCTGACCCGGATTCTGCCGAGATCGATTCCTGTAACCTTTGGAACGCCGGAGGTTCGGGACAAGGCAGAAGAGCGTGGCTATCGGCGCGCACGGCTACTCGTACCGCCGGTGGATATCGACGCGAATGCGCCCGGAATGGCGAATGCCGAGGAGTTTCGCGCGCGATTTGGTCTGGGACATGGCGATATCGTAGTCGTGACGGTCTCGAGGCTTTCGCACCACTTGAAGGCAGAGAGTCTTGGTAGAACGATATCTGCGATCGGCCAAATCGGTGCTGAGCTGCCGGTTAAATTTGTAATCGTCGGGAGCGGCCAGGCACGAGCAGCGCTTGAAACGGAAGCCACCAGGGTTAACGAATTACTGGGACGGGAGGCCGTTGTGTTCGCGGGTGAGTTGCACGATCCACGCGGCGCCTATGACGCTGCCGATATCGTTGTGGGAATGGGAGGTTCGGCACTGCGCGGCGCAGCATTCGGAAAGCCCGTCGTTGTGGTTGGCGAGAACGGTTTCAGTGATCCCTTAAGCTCGGCGACCGGAGACTGGTTTTTCTATCATGGAATATTTGGCCATGGCAGCGGAGACTGCGGTAACGAACAGCTCGCCACTCACCTGCGAAAGTTAGCGACGAGCCGCGATGCCCGAGAGTCCGGCGGAGAGTATGCGAGGCAGTTTGTGACTGAGCGATTCTCGCTGACCGGCGTGAGCGGACTGCTGGCAGGATACTATCGGGATGCAGTAAGCGACCGGGCTGGTACTCGAAACATTAGAGAAATAGTGCGGACAACTGCAATTTACTTTCGAGAACGTCGATTCTTGACGCCTTCCCGCGACCGTATCGTCAAATAGTGAAGCGAAATCTTTATATGATTGAGTATCGAAGAGAAAAATATGTCTGACCTCGTTTCAATACTTATTCCGGCGTACAAGGCGGAAGCGTTCGTTGAGGAAACCATACGCAGCGCGCAGAATCAGACCTGGTCTCGAAAAGAGATCATCATCGTGGATGACGGTTCGCCGGATCGTACTTTCGAAGTTGCAAAGCGCTTCGAGTCCAAGTCCGTCAAGGTCGTCAGACAGGAAAACGGGGGCGCGCCGGCAGCACGCAATACCGCGTTCAGTCTCGCGCAAGGCGACTATATTCAATGGCTCGATGCAGACGACTTGTTGCACCCGGAAAAAATCAGCACTCAGCTCCTGGGTGCGGATAGCGGAGCGACGTCGCTTACATTTCAGACCTGTTCGTGGGGTAAGTTCTTCTTCGACGCGAAACGCACCAGGTTTATTCGAGATACGCTTTGGAAGGATCTCGGCGCAATCGAATGGATTGTGACCAAGTTTGCGGACAACGTATGGATGAATCCGGCAGTATGGCTTGTCAGCCGTAAACTGACAGAGTTGGCCGGACCCTGGGACGATAGGCTGGCGCGTTCAGGCGACGATGATGGCGAGTATGTATGTCGCGTCGTGGGAAATTCCAACGGGGTCAGGTTTTCGGAGGAAGCACGATGCTACTACCGAATCGGCACGGTAGGCAGCCTGAACTGGAACATGGAGACGAGAGAAGACAGCCTGCAATCACTGGTGCTTTCGTTGACACTCTCTGTAGAGCATCTATTGAAACTCGAGGATTCTGAACGTACGCGCGCCGCATCACGAGAGTATTTACAGGTATTTCTTCAGTATTTTTACGGTTACGACGAAAAGTACTACCAACAGCTGAGAATATTAGCCAAAGATCGGTTGGGTTTTGATCTGGAGCAACCTGACGTAGGTTGGAAGTACCGGCCGCTAGAAGCGGTAGCGGGGAAGAAATTTACAAGAAAAACGATAACGAACTGGCGGAATACCAAGGCCCTTCTTCGCGGACGTTTCGAGCGACTATTGCTTGTGAATGGAGAGCGTTGAAACGACGCACTGTGCGAAGAAGATTCGCGAATATTGGAACAATTGTGGCGGAACGACTATGAAAGAAGACAACAAACTCTGCATCCTCGTAACCGGCGGTGCCGGCTTCATCGGCTCACACTTATGTGAGGAGCTTCTAGGGCAAGGGCACGAGGTGCTTTGTGTGGACAATTTCTACACCGGTTCGAAGCGAAACGTCGCCCACCTGATCGATAACCCCTACTTCGAGATCATTCGGCATGATGTCACGTTCCCTTTGTATCTTGAAGTTGACCAGATTTACAACCTAGCTTGTCCTGCATCGCCAATTCACTACCAAAATGACCCGATACAGACGACCAAGGTCAGTGTGCATGGTGCCATCAACATGCTCGGTCTCGCTAAACGTCTTCGCATTCCAATTCTTCAAGCATCAACGTCCGAAGTCTACGGTGACCCGGCGATCCATCCGCAAGTGGAGTCCTACTGGGGCAACGTCAATCCGATCGGGCCGCGAGCCTGCTATGACGAAGGCAAGCGTTGTGCGGAGACACTGTTTTTTGACTACCACCGACAGGTCGGCTTGGGAATCAAGGTTGCGCGAATCTTCAACACCTACGGGCCGAGAATGCATCCGAACGATGGGCGAGTAGTCTCGAACTTTATCGTGCAGGCACTCAAGGGTGAGGCAATAACAATCTATGGCGATGGCCAACAGTCTCGCTCATTTTGTTTCGTGGACGACCTGGTCGATGGCTTGATGAGGTTGATGAACAGCGATCCGAAAATAACCGGCCCGATCAATCTGGGGAATCCCGATGAATTCACAATCAAAGAGCTCGCCGAGCAGGTGATCGAGCTCACTGGATCAACGTCGAAAATCGTCAAGAAGCCATTGCCCGTTGATGATCCGCGGCAACGTCAGCCGAATATCGAAAAAGCGCGTGAGCACCTCGGATGGGAGCCGACCATCGCGTTGAAAGAGGGGCTGCAGCGTACGATAGCCTATTTCGACAATTTGCTGTCGACCGGTTGACCGCCATTCCGGCGTCAACATCGGGCGAAAATATGGAGAACATTGAACAATCAGGTTTGCCCGCGACCGTCGATCGCTTCGTAGATTGGCTGGATCACTACGGGCCAACGTCGTACGATCACCAGAGCTATTTTGCGGGTCCTTTCGGGCGACGCGCCAAAGCACTCTATTATCGACATCGCATGCTGGGTATTTTCGCGGTCGCTCCGATGATCTTCAGCGAGGCTTTTGTCCCAGAAGCGCGGCGGCTGTTCGGTTATCGACTGCGATTTCCGATCGCAGATGCGCATTATGCGATGGGTTTCGCACGGCTTGCCGACGTTACCGGTCAGGAAAACTACCTGGATCAGGCGAGACAGTTTCTTGAAGCGCTTATAGCATCACGCAGCCCCGGATATCAGAACTACTGTTGGGGGTATCCATTCGACTGGGTAACCCGTACAGGGGTTATGCAGACCGGAATGCCGCTGATTACAACGACGCCTTACGTCTACGAAGCTTTTGAAGGCGTGTATGAAATCGATGGCGACGAACGCTGGCTTAAAATAATGGAGTCGATCGCTGAACATGCTTTCCATGATATTTCTGATCAGGAGATATCAGAACACTCTGCCTCTGCTGGCTATAATCCGGTCGATAAGGTTTTCGGGGTCGTGAACGCGAGCGCCTATCGTGCCTTCCTGTTGACGTCTGCCTCAATTCGTTTTGATCGGAAGGACTATCGTGAGGCGGCGGGCCGAAACCTGAATTTCGTGCTCGATTGTCAGCAGTCGGACGGGTCCTGGCCCTATGCTGTGGACGGCGCCAGGGATTTCGTCGATCATTTCCATACCTGTTTCGTGCTGAAAGCATTGGCGAAAATCGAACGGCAAACAGGCGATCCCCGCTGTACCGCCGCCATTGCTGCCGGTGTCGACTACTATGTGAAGAACCTTTTCGACGACGACGGCTTGCCTCGACCGTTTTCAAAGGCCCCCAGACTGACGGTTTACGAGCGGGAACTCTACGACTACGCGGAATGCTTCAACCTCTGCAGCCTTCTGCCCGGTCGCTTTCCGATGCTCGACGAACGACTCGGAACCGCTCTTTCAGATCTTTTGAACCACTGGCAGAAGTCCGATGGTTCGTTCCGCGCGAGGCGGCTGCGGTTCGGGTGGGATAACGTTCCGATGCATCGCTGGGCACAGTCGCAGCTGTTTCGAGCTCTTTGTATGCTGATGCCAATGAACACGAACAGCGATGGCAACGTCGCCACAGATACGGACGCCTGACACCGATATGTGCGGGATTTGTGGACAGTACAATTTTGGACGCCAGAGCCCGGTGCCTGCCGAACGCGTTCGCGCGATGGCCGCATCGATCGCGCACCGCGGGCCGGACGATGAAGGCTTCCATTTTGACGGCGACCTGGGCCTCGGGTTCCGTCGACTGTCCATCATCGATCTCGAGGGCGGTCATCAACCGATGTCCGATGCCGAAGAGACTGTATGGGTCGCCTTCAATGGTGAGATTTACAACTTCCCGGAGCTGAAGGCGGAACTGGAAGGCTTCGGGCATGTATTTCGCACGCGATCGGATACCGAAGTCATCGTTCACGGCTACAAACAGTGGGGCGCTGACGTGTTCGATCATCTCAACGGCATGTTCGGTATCGCGCTCTGGGACGTCCGTCACCGCCGCCTGATACTCGCCAGGGATGCCGCCGGCATCAAGCTGGTCTACTACAAGGTGGAAGATGGCACGATCGTGTTCGGGTCTGAGCTGCGGGCGGTCGTGGCCGGGCTGGGCGAGCAGCCGGAAGTGGACGTGACGGCTCTGAACCTGTTCCTCCGGTATCGGTATACGCCGTCGCCGCTGACCATGTACTCAGGGATACGGAAACTCGCGCCGGGCACGATGGCCATCATCGACGAGAGCGGGTTTCAGATTCGACGTTGGTACAACTTCGTGCCGCGGCCGTTCGAAAAGCCGAAAACCGACGCCGAGGCAACGGAGGAGTTGCTGGATATCTACAAGCGAGCGCTGAAGCGGCATCTCCTGAGTGATGTGCCGGTAGGTCTGCTTTTGAGTGGTGGTATGGATTCCGGCCTGCTACTTGGATTGATGAGCCTCTGTGGCGATGACTGGCCGACCTATACCGTTGGCTACGGAAAGTCCGCTTATGATGATGATGAGCTATCAGATGCGGCTGAGAGCGCCTCGCTGTTCGGGGCACGCAATATTCCGGTGCTGCTTGACCAGTCGATATTCGAGCGTGAGCTGCCGGGTATTGTCGAGACGCTGGAGGAACCCATCGCCGCTTCCTCGATAGTACCGATGTACTTCGTGTGCGGTCGCGCTCGCGAGGACGTCAAGGTCGCGTTGGTCGGGCAGGGGCCCGATGAACTGTTCGGCGGCTATACGCGGCATCTCGGCGTTCAATATGGGCAGCAATGGCGTTGCCTTCCCGCGTGGCTTCGCAGGGGTGTCGAGGCAGGTGTCGAGAAGCTCCCCCGCAACGAGTCTTTGAAGCGTGGTGTCCATTCACTGGGTATCGATGATCAAATGCAGCGCTATCAAAACGTATTTTCGATCATGCCTGGCGACGTAATCGACGGCCTTTTCCAGCCCGGTCGACTGCCCGATGGAGCCGGGGAGTCGGTTGTGGGTTTTTGGAGTGAGATAGAGCCTGCGATGCAATTCACCGACGACCTGGGTGGCTTCCAGCTACTTGAGCTACGATCGTCGCTGCCCGACGAACTACTGATGTATGCGGACAAGCTCTCGATGGCGCACAGTCTGGAAGTGCGCGTACCGTATCTCGATCGTGAAGTCATCGAGTATGCGCAGCGACTGCCTGCATCGTTTAAAGTTCGATGGGGCCAGAGAAAGTGGCTTCATCGCCGCGTTTGTGAAAAGTTTCTTCCCCAGGAAATACTGCGCAGAAAGAAGCGCGGATTCGCGGTAAACGTTGTTGATCAATGGCTCAAGAATTCTTTATCCGGTGGGCTGGGTGATACGTTGCTCGATAGCGAGTCTCTGATGTTCAGCTATCTCGATCGAGCCGCGGTGGGACGCTTGCTCGAGGAGCATCGCGTCGGCCGAAATGATAACCACAAATTGTTGTTTAGTCTGATCGTTTTCGAACAGTGGCTGCGCGTCCAGAAGTGGCCGTCTTCCCAGGGAGTGGGTGTGAAATGAGTGTACTGGTACTAAAACTTGGTGCGACTGGAGACGTGGTCCGGACGACGTCACTGTTGCATTGCTTGCCGAAACCGGTGACGTGGATTACTGCAGCTGGCAACCGCTCGTTGTTGCCGGAGACCGGTGGCGAACTGCGATGTTTGAGCTGGGAGGACCGAAATCAGGCGCTCGATCGTAGCTACGAGCTGGTCATCAATCTTGAGGACGAGCTCGACGTCGCGAACTTTGCCAAAGAAACACGGCATACGCGACTTTTCGGCGCATACACGGATGATGGTCAGACCGTGCGGTATACCGATGATGCCGGTGGCTGGTTCGACATGAGTTTATTGAGCGTACACGGACGTAAGCGTGCGGATGAGCTCAAGCTGCAAAACCGACGCACCTACCAGGACCTGATCTTCGAAGGTCTCGGATACCGTTTTGATGGCGAACCCTATTGTCTGCCAGCGGCAACGACGACGGATCTCTCGGGTGATGTCGCGATGGCACCCGTGGCAGGCGCCGTCTGGCCGATGAAAAACTGGGCGTTTTATGCCGAACTCAAGGACGAACTCGAGCAGCGTGGACTGTCCGTTAATATACTGCCGACTCGACCAACGCTCCGCGAACACCTGGGCGACATCCAGGGCCACCGCTGCCTCGTGAGTGGTGACAGTCTTCCGATGCATCTAGCACTAGGATTGAACGTGCCGTGCGTAACGATCTTCAACTGTACGAGCCCATGGGAAATCGACGACTATGGATTGCTGCGAAAAGTTGTCTCGCCGCGTCTCGAAGACTTCTTCTATCAACGTGGCCTCGATCCCGCTGCTACCACGGCTATTTCGATGAACGTTGTGCTCGATGCGGTTCTCGCTCAGCTTGAGCAGTCGTCAAGCGTTGAAGGGACCTAACACGTGAGGGCTCCGAGTTACGACAAAGGGATAAGCGACGGGAACGGCCCGCTTGTCGGATTGCTGACCGGTGGCGACGATCGCTCGTACGCACATGGTCTGGCAATGTCGCTGGCGGCGGCGGACGTGAGTGTCGAATTCGTTGGTAGCGATGCGCTTGACGGGGCGGATTTGAGGCGTAATCAAAACATCCGGTTTCTGAACCTTCGAGGTGATCAATCTGAGGATGCGGCGATTACCAAAAAGGTCTTTCGTTTGAGCAGATATTACTTCCGGCTCGTCGTCTATGCGGTCCGAACCCGTGCGCGCGTTTTCCACATTCTTTGGAACAACAAGTTCGAACTCTTCGACCGGACTTTGCTGATGCTATTCTATCGGCTGTGTGGCAAAACAGTGGTTCTGACAGCGCACAACGTCAATGCTGCAAAGCGTGATGGACATGATAACTGGCTCAACCGAAAGACCTTGGCGATCCAATACCGACTCAGTAGCCACCTCTTTGTTCATACTGAAAAAATGCGTTCGGAACTTCACAAGGAATTTGCGGTACCGAACGAGAAGATTTCTGTCATTCCGTTTGGACTGAATGACACCTCTCCGCGAACAGAGCTATCCAAGACACAGGCAAGAGATCGACTCGGAATTGAAAGCGATGAACTGGTATTGCTGTTCTTCGGCCAGATTGCTCCGTACAAAGGTTTGCGCTATCTCGTTGATGCGTTTCCGACCATCTGTCGACGCTTGCCTCGCGCCCGGCTGGTTATCGCCGGCAAGGTCAAGCGTGGCAGCGAGGACTATTGGCGATCAATTAAAGGCGCTTTGTCCGAAATGGATTGTCAGGATCAGGTAATGTGCCGAATTGAGCATATACCGGATCAGGATATCGAGGTCTATTTTAAGGCGGCCGACGCACTGGTTGTTCCGTATGTTCAGATATTTCAGAGTGGCGTGCCGTTCCTTGCCTACAGCTTCGGACTGCCGGTTTTGGCCACCGACGTTGGTTCGCTCGGCGAAGAGATCGTCGCGGGCGAAACGGGCTATGTCTGCGAACCTTGCGACACCGACGCGTTGGCATCGATGATTTCGCGCTACGCCGAAAGTAAACTCTACAAGAAATTACATAAACGGCGTACTGCTATTGCCGAAGCCGCACGCGAACGCCATTCCTGGACCAGAGTTGCCGAGATTACACGTGCGGTTTACGAGGTAGAATCGTCATGACCTTGCGTTATGTTCTTGTTACACCGGCCCATAATGAGGCGGCGGATATCGAAAAGACGATCAAGTCAGTCATTTCGCAGACCATACTCCCACAGCGCTGGGTTATCGTAAGCGACGGTTCGAGCGACGACACTGGTGAGATAGTGCGGCGATATTTAGCAGATCATGATTGGATAGAGTTGATCGAGAGACCGCCGCGACAGGAACGGCACTTTGCGGCGAAGGTCGAGGCTTTCAATGCTGGTTACGAGCGTGTCCGCGAGTTGGAGTACGATGTCATTGGAAATATCGATGGCGACGTATCGTTCGGTGCCGACTATATGGAGTTTCTATTGAAGCGATTCTTGGCTAATTCAGTACTGGGAGTTGCTGGAACAGACTACACCGAGGGGGAGTTTCACAGCTTCCGCGACAGCTACATCAATCCGCAGCACGTTAACGGGCAGTGCCAGATCTTCAGGCGGGAGTGTTTCGAGGAAATCGGCGGCTATGTTCCGAATCGGGGCGGAGGCATAGACTGGATTGCCGTGACCACAGCAAGAATGAAAGGATGGGAGACCCGATCTTATTCCGAGCGGGTTTTTCGCCATCATCGACCGATGGGTACCGCGGGTACCAGTGTGATGGGTGCGCGAATCCACTACGGCAAGAAAGACTATTTTCTCGGCGGTCATCCACTATGGCAGCTATTCCGGGGCACGTTCCAGATGACGAAGAAGCCGTATTTTGTTGGCGGTCTTGGTTTGTTGCTCGGTTATTTTTCGTGCTGGATCAGGCGCGTGGATCGACCGATTTCCGACGAGTTGATGCGCTTTCATCGTGCCGAGCAGATGGCGCGACTACGCGGTTTGTTCGGTGGACGACGGCAGCTCTCTGGCGAGAGATGAGCTGATGAACAAGAAAGAACGATCCAACCTGGAATGCGGTGAGATTCACCTGAGGGAATCCCTCGTAAAGGGTGTTCCAACTCAAATCCGTTGTTTCGAGATCGGGGATCAAATCTACTCGATGACAGAAGGGCTGGTGCGAACTGTCAGTCTCGAAGACGACTGGTATGAGGATGTTCGCGATCCGGCAGCGGTCATCGAGGCGCTGCGAGGGCCCACCGCCCCGGCCGCGGATATTTTCACTTTTTGGCAGCGCCCTCCAGACGTAGAGCCCGTGCATGAGCACTTTCACGATTTTGATGAGCTCGCCATACTGCCGTTGAGTACCTATGAGACCTGGTGGAACGAGACCATCAAGGCCAGACTTCGAACCACGATTCGCAAGTCTGAAAAGCGCGGCGTCGAGGTTCGGGAGATCGACTACGACGATGAATTCGTTGCAGGAATGGCGGGCATCTTCAACGAGGAACGCGTCAGACAGGGCAGACCTTTCTGGCATTACGGCAAAGATCGCGACACGATCAAAAAGCAGTTTTCGCGCTACGTCCATCGTGAGCGAATGATCGGTGCCTATTACGAAGGCGAGATGATCGGCTTCGTCATGCTTGGAGATGCGGGAAGATTTTCACTCCTTGGCCAAATTCTGTCGAGTATTCATCACCGGGACAAGGCAACGAACAATGCCTTGATTGCCAAATCGGTCGAGCTCGCGATCCAGCAGGGGCACGAGCAGCTGGTCTATTGGTACTGGAGTGACGACTCGCTGTCGGAATTCAAACGACGTTGCGGTTTTCAGAAGATCGAGGCGCCGAGATACTTTGTTGCATTAACGCAAAAGGGGCGACTTGCCCTCAACATTGGTGCGCACCGCGGACTCCGAAACATGGTCCCGCCCACCGTCAGGCATCGACTGAAGGACTTTCGGAACCGTTGGTATAGCGCCCGATACCCATAATTCAAGCTCGCCGGAAACGGCAGAACAATCGAGGTAGGAAAATTGCCGGGAATTGCCGGAGTCATCGGAAGGAGTGTAGCGGTTGACACGGAATCCGTGGTCGCCCGAATGATCGCGATCATGGGACATGAGCCTACCTATGTCGACCAGATCCGTCTTGTTCCTTCGTGTCATGCCTGTGTAGGCTGGGTCGTACATCCGGATTCGTTTGCCAGCCATGCTTCCGGGTCATCGGGCGATGGAATTGACCTCGCGTTTGCCGGTGAGTGCTTCGGTATGTCGGCATCGACCAATGCTATGGACTATTTGCTGGACGCCTATCGACAAAATGGCCCGTCCTTCGTTGGCGACCTGAACGGCTTGTTCAGTGGCATGTTGCTGGATTCGAAAGCTCGGCGCGCACTCCTTTTCGTTGACCGGTATGCATCGGAACGCATTTACTATCATCAGGTTGATGGCCTGCTCTATTTCGCCAGCGAGGCGAAGGCGCTTCTGGCGGTGCTCCCGGAACTTCGGGTATTCGATCCGGACGGCGTCGCAGAATTTCTTGCGTTCGGCAGTTGTCGAGGTACACGGACGCTTTTCAAAGGTATCTCGCGGCTCGCTGGAGCGTCACTGTGGGCATTCGATTCGGGTGGGGTTGCAGCGCGCCAAACGTATTTCGATCCAACGGAGTGGGAGTGCCTTGAACCGCTGACCGAGGATCAGTTCGAGTCAGCGTTTGTCGAAACAGCGAGGTCGGTAATACCCCAATACGCACAAGCGGAATCCGATATAGGATTTTCGATCACCGGCGGTCTCGATACACGAATGATACTGGCTTGTCTTAGCAGGCCAGTACCGAATCTGGCTTGCTATACCTATGGTGCTGCGTCCGGCGACACGCTCGACGTCAGGATCGGCCGGGATATTGCAAATCATCTCGGCTATTCGCATCGAACGCTCAGAATTGACGATCACTTCGTATCCGAATTCCAGAAATATTTGGACCGCAGCATATTTATCTCCGACGGTTGCGCCAGCGCTCTCAGCGCGCATGAACTGTTCTTTAGTGAGATGGCTCGATCGCTAGCGCCTGTTCGATTGACGGGAAATTTCGGCAGCGAAGTACTCAGGAGCATGTCAACGCTGAAGCCATTGTCTCTGACTGATGAACTCGTTAATGGCGACTTCGTCTCGAACGTTGATGGCGCGATAGCTGTCCGCACGCAGGGGCACGCACTGACCAGTGCCGTCTTTGATGAGATACCATCTCACCTCTTTGGGCCACTTGCTACCGCGCGCTCGCAGTTGACTCTTCGTACACCCTATCTGGACAACTCGCTGGTAAAGCTTGCGTTTCAGGCGCCAGACTTATCTCGCCATTCACCGGCTGCGGCTCTACGCCTGATTTCTTCCGGACATAAGCAACTCGGTAAGGCGCCGACCGACCTGGGCTTTTCTTGCGGGCAACAGACGCCACTGGATGCGGCGCGCAGGCTGTTTTGCAAATTCAGTTTCAAGCTGGACTATTGGGACAAGGAAGGCTTGCCACCGAACCTGGCGATACTTGACTCATGTAGGCCATTATTAGAGCGCTCCGGGCTTCTGGGTTTGCACAAATTCCTGCCTTACCGTCGTTGGTTCAAAGACGAGCTTGTCGATGTCATCGAGCATGCGGCGAAGCGGGCAGCGTGCGGCAGTCAGCCATGGTGGAATCGAAAAGTGGTTCCACGCATTGCGACCGATCATATTTCCGGTCGACGTAACTACCTGCGCGAAATAAATTCGATATTAACTTTGGATAGTATAGAACGTGTTTTGATTAAAAACGTCACGGCAGCTGGGGCACAAGTCGAATGTCAGCTTCGTTAGCAACATCCCTGACATTTCTCTTTATAGTCGCACTATTCGTGTGGGACATCCGCGGCAATCGGGGAAGTAATTTCGCGCTGTGGCTTCCCATTGTATGGATTGTCATTACCGGGTCGCGCTTTCCGTCGCAATGGTTGCAGCTGGGTAATCCTGCCGCCGTTGCCAACGTCGCTGACGGTAGCCCATTGGATGCGATCTTCTTCGGAGTAATGATCCTTGCGGGATTCGCAGTCCTGCTGCGGCGCAAAGTCTTTGTAAGCCAATTGTGGCAGCAGAATATCTGGCTGATCGCTTTGCTCGTATTTGGGTTCATTTCAATCGTCTGGTCCGACTTCCCATTTATTGCATTGAAACGCTGGATAAAAACACTTGGGCACCCGGTCATGGCGATGATCGTGCTCACAGATCCGGAACCTATGAAATCGTTTCGAATCGTGATGAAGCGCGGGGCATTCGTGCTATTACCGTTATCTGTGCTGTTCATCAAGTATCTGCCGGAATACGGACGTGCATTCGATCCGTGGACGGGTGCGGGCTATTTCAGCGGCGTCATGCTTACGAAGAATGACCTCGGCTATGTTTGCATGATTTTCGGCTTGTTTTTCTTCTGGTCGCTGATTTCCGGGCGGCAAATACACGACACGTTGCACCGTCGAAACGAAACGCTGCTGAGCCTGCTTTTCCTTGGAATCATTGCCTACTTACTTACGCTGGCTGGTAGTTCGACGTCCGTAGCGACTTTGATCATAGGTTCCGCAACACTGGTCGGACTTGGATCTCGTTTCGTGAGTCGGCGTCATCTCGGAAAGTATTTGATCGTTTTTGCCGGAATTGTCATTACGATCGATCTATCGTTCGATGTTTACAACGAGATCGTAACGATGCTTGGTCGGGACCCGACGTTGACGGACAGGACCGAACTTTGGAAGGATGCGATCGCGCTCCAGGCAAGGCCAATGTCGGGAATGGGATTCGAAAGTTTCTGGCTCGGGTCTCGACTGGACTGGATGTCAGCCAAGTGGTGGTGGCAGCCGAACCAGGCGCACAATGGGTATATTGAAATCTACCTCAATCTTGGCTTCATCGGATTATTCTTGTTTATTGCTTTGGTCATTTCGACGTTTCGAAAAGCAGCCGCAGGGCTTACGTCCAATTCTAGCTTTGAATTTTCTCGAATTCGCCTCGCCTTTTTGATTGCGATTCTTTCGCACAATTATACGGAGGCGACGTTTAAGGGCGTACATTTGCTGTGGACTATATTTCATCTAATTGTAATTAATATCCCGGAGCGCGATACGGTTAGTGAAACTGGACGCTTGGGGTCAAAAGTTGTATCCCCGCTTAAGGACAGGGTGCCCGTTAGTCAATTTCGGAAAGTCCGGTAGCCTACCGTGCCCCGATCACTTACTACCGTTGTTCGATGCGCTGACCGGGATTTACCTCGCGTTCGATATGTTATCGATTCGTTGCTCTGCGCGCTGGGTGTACCCGTCAACTATTCGGCATATCCGCCGCCCGATGGTCCATGGCTGCTGTATGCGGAACGGGCTGAATTCGAGGGCGCCTCGGAGCGATGTGTGTACGTGCCCTACCGATCGCCGGCCTGGCGTTCTTTGTGTGAAGATGAATGTCCGCCTGTCGCCGATACTGTTGCCGGTCTCCCGAACGTCCTGCCAGGAGGTGTATTGCAAGCGCAGGAGACCTGCAGGATTCGAGTTGACCTCTTTGCGAATGCATTCTGGTTCTTAAGTTCCTGGGCCGAAAGGCACGATGCTCGTGGGGAAGATAGTCGAGGACTGTATTCGGAAAGCGTATTTAAACGACTCGGTATCCCGCAAGACGTGGTTGATATGTACCTCGATGTACTGCGTCTCGAGCTGAATGCGTGTTGTGAGCGTGCGAACGTGTCTGAGTGGTGCAGGCAGGAGTGGCCACATGGCGGAGACTACGCCGTCGTACTGTCTCACGACGTGGACTTCATACCGGCGAATCAGTTGGATATTCTGAAGCAGGGTGTGAAAACCTTGGCGCGTCATCTGCTCCGGGAGCGCAGTCCGGCGGAGGCCATACGTGCAGGCGTCGGGCTGTCAAAAGCAATCATTTCGGGCCGAGATCCCTATGGCTGCCTACCGGAGATGATCGCCAGGGAAAAAGTACTGGGAGTGCAGGCGTCTTACCAGGTAGCGGTTGGGCATCGTCATCCGGTCGACGTCAACTATCATATTGAGCACGACCGTACGCGTGACTACCTTCGCGTCATAACTGAAAACGACTTCGAACTGTGTCTCCATGGCAGCTATCGATCGACCGAAAACCCGGTGTGGTATGCAGAGGAGGTCGAGCTTCTGAGTGAGCGGCTCGGACGCCCACTGGGCTCACGGCAGCATTTTTTGTCGTTCGACTATGATGCCCTGTTCGATATTCAGGAGAGGTGCGGTATCCAATACGATATGTCCATGGGGTTTCCCGATCGCACCGGGCCGCGCGCCGGATTCTCTTTCCCGTACTTTCCGTGGAACTTCGAAAAGGACCGGCCATACAACGTTGTTGAGATCAGCCTGTTTCTTATGGACGTAACGCTGCGCAGCTATATGGGTCTGCGATCCTATGACGCCTGGTCTGCAATTGCGAACTCACTCGATGAACTGCGCCAGAAGCGCGGCAGTGTATCGGTTGTCTGGCACCCGATCGTATTCGGTAATTCGCGAGACCCAGGCTATGGCGATTTGTTCTGGCGGCTCGTAGAGCACGTCAAGTCTACAGACGGATTGGCAACGGACGGGCGAACGATCAACGAGTTCTGGCGGCAGCGCGCGGCCAATTACCCGAGCTTTTCAGGATTTTAGTGAGAGTCAGATGAAACCCAAAGTACTGATGGCAGCCTACACGAACTATCGGCGAGATCCCCGCGTCAAGCGTGAAGCAGAGGCGCTGGCGGGAGCCGGCTATGACGTTACATTTCTCGCATCGCGGCAGCCGAACGAGCCGGACAGGGAAACGATCGAAGGAGTGCACGTCGTCAAGGTCCTTAGGCTGAATGACCGGCGCACGTCTTCGTCGGCATACATACTGGATTACCTGGTTTTCTTCGTCGCGCTTTTCTTGCATGTTTCGATACGACCCAAGCGGTATCGACTTATTCATATCAACAACATGCCGGATTTCCTGGTTTTCGCGACTTGTTTGCCGCGAATGCTGGGGACACCGGTCATCCACGACGTTCACGATTTGATGCCCGAGCTCTTTGCCGAAAAGTTTGCGGCGGGCGCGGATCACTGGCTTGTTCGCCTGTTACGCGTACAGGAAAGGTGGGCCGGTCGTATGGCCAGCGCAGTGCTGACGGTAGAGGAACGTCTGAAGTCGATTCTGGCTGCAAGGGGTATACCGGAAAAGAAGATCCGAGTGCTTATGAACCTGCCGGACGAACGGATCTTTTCACCTTTGGTGCGCCAGCAGAAGAAGCCAAAGTCTGATCCCTACGTGCTTGTCTATCATGGCACGCTCGCGCGCCGCCTTGGGCTCGATATTGCTTTGCAAGCAGTTGCTGAAATTGGTGACCGGATTCCCGCGCTCGAACTTCGGATCATAGGCGCTGGGGAAGAACGGGAACCGTTGCTGAAATTGCGTGACGAGCTGGGCGTTCAGGATCGTGTTACCTTCAGCGACGGTTACGTACCTGTCGAAACTATTCCCACGTTGCTGGCCGATGCCGACGTGGGCCTCATCCCGCTGCGGCTCTCCGATGGCACCGATATCATGTTGCCGACCAAACTGCTTGAGTACGTCAGCCTGGGCATTCCCTGTGTCGTTCCGGCCACCGGGACGATCTGTCGATACTTCGATGAGACGATGGTGCGCTTTTTCGAGGCCGAGGATCATGAATCACTGGCGAATGCCCTCATCGATCTGTACGAGCGGCCGGAGACTCGTCAAAGCCTAGCCGAGCAGGCAACCGAACGTTTCGGCCGCGCACATTGCTGGAGCGAGCACAAAAAAATCTATCTTGAGCTGGTTTCCGAGCTGGCTGATACTCCATCCTCATCGTGCTCTGCGGACGAAGGTCGACCGATACCGAAGTAGAGCAGGCCGGCGGCTTCGGCTTCTTCCTGGTTCCAATGGTTTCGACCATCGAGGACAACTTCAACCCCTTCAGATCGCCAGCGCTGGAAGTCGGGATCCGCAAATTCACTGTGTGCTGTATTGAGCACAACGACCTTTGCGCCCTCGGTCGATCCGCTCGCAAATCCGCACGATTTAATCTCAGATGTATTGTAGTACGGGTCCTCAAGCGTAGTCTTCGCACCCCGACGTACCAAATCATCCCGCAGATCGTAGGCGGGGCTCAGCGTGTCGACTTTGACGCCGGGCCGGAATCCCAGGCCCAGGATATGGACTCTTCGGCCAGCGAGAGGGGCCCAATACGTCTCGACTCGATCCAGCTGGCGGGCCGGCTGGCCGTCATTAATTTCGCGAGCGGCTTCCGAGATTCGTTGCGTGAAGCCGAGGCGGCGCGATTCCCGCGTTAGAAAGTAAGGGTAAACGGGCGTGCAATGGCCGCCAACGCCGATGCCTGGGACGAGTAAATTTGCTTCGCCGTCTTTATTGGCGGCGGATCTGATTCGATCAAAGTCGACGCCGGCCAACTCGCAAAATGCAGCCAGCTCGTTGGCAAGGGCGATATTTACGTCGCGATAGAGCATGCCCAGAAGCTTCGTCGACTCTGCCGCTTCCAGAGTGCCGACGTCGTCGACTTCTGCGCCCAAATACTTTGAGTAGAGGTGTATAACCCTCTCGCGGGAAAGGGCATCCAGGCCGCCGACGACCTTGGGAACGGACTCCAGTCGCGATAGTACGAGATTGGCCTTGACCCGTTCCGGAGAGTAGGCGACAGAAAAGTCACGTCCAGCTACAAGTCCGCTGTGCTTCTCCAGGACAGGCATCAATTCGCGCCTCGTGCCACCAATACTGACTGTTGTCTCATAGACGACCAGCGACCCAGGCCGGATCCCGCGACCGACATCGGCGGAAGCGGCGCGAAGGACACTGAAATCGATCTCGCGGTCGTCAGTCAAATGGGCCGGGACGATGATGACGATAGCATCGGAATTCGCGGCTGCCGCAGATGTATCGGTCGTCGCGTTCAGCCTTCCTGTAGCATGGAGATCGCGCATGAGCTCAAAGAGCCCGGGTTCCTCGTAAGGGCAATCGCCAGCATTGATAGACTCCACCAGATTGGCATCGACGTCCGCAACTGTCACGAATGCGCCGCGCTTGCCGAATACGCAGGCGAGCGGCAATCCCATACGGCCGCCACCAACGACAGTGATTTTCATAGAAGTGTCCGATTGAAATCCTTGATGGACATATTCTACGCCAACTGCGGCGAAATTTGATCAGAGTTATGTCACGGTTCGACGATCGTAAGATCTTGCGGCTCCATTGGGCGAACGACATCAATCCTCAGTGGGTGAGGATAAATGTAAGCCGCATAGCCGCTCTTTGCATTCGCCGCGAAGACGAAGTCTCGGCCACTCTGCAGGTAGTCATTCATGTTTTGACCGCAACTGTTCGACCAGCCGTCATTCAAACCGTGCGCGAGTGTTCCGGTGTTTCCCCAAATAGTAAGTGTGTCCAGGAACTGCCCACTTCCATCGTGATTTTGGCCAACTTGATGATCGCAGGCCCAGCTTCGGCAACAACCGCCAACGCCACCATCGACAGCTGCACGAACGGACATGAGCAGCTCGCGCTTGTTTCCCCACTGAGAGCCGTTGATGTCGTCTACATCGTTGTTGAATATGACCCCGGTACCTCCGCGAAGCCAGATGTGCCAACTCTGATTAACATTTCCGTTTGGATAGGCGAAGGTGTTGTTGTAGATCTCGTAGTGCCGAACGCCAATCGGCGATGTCGCTAGACCGTGACTGTTGAACGACGAATGATTAAGTGTGTTGTATCGAAATACTACGCGAGCGGCATCGTCGAAGTCCGTCGCCTGATTGACCATTCCTTCAAAGACATTATCTTCAACGTAAAGATTGCGTTTCCCGGTGCTGTCTCGCGTGCCCATGGTGTCTGCGGTCGACCAGGACTGATTATCATTATCAATCTTGTGCTGAATTGCCGAATCGTCGAACCCGCCGCGGAAGATGTTGTTATAAATAACGCCACCGTTGGTTTCATATCGAAAAATCGCGGCATCATTTACGGTAAATTCGTTGTCGTGTATCAGCGGTGGCTCGGACTGCCAAGACCCGGTCACTCGGAACATTTTTGCGGAGTTGCCGCCACCATTCTTGGAGAAAGAAAAGCCACTGAGTTCAACGCTCCTCGAAGAATGTTTGTTGATAGTCACGGTGCCGCTGACCGTCACATTGGTAACGCCCGTGCCTGCGCCGCGAACATGAATGCCGCCTGGTATTGTGAATGAGCTCCACGAGCAGTTGCCGGCCGGGACGGCCACAGTATCACCGGCTTGCGCATTCGATATGGCGCTCTGTACGGCGGAGGAGTTGCAGTTAGCGGCATTGATGGTTGCCGCCATCGATGCTTGCCCGATCGCGTATATTAGACTTAACGTTGCAACCGCCGAGACTCTCATGTGTTTCGAGCTCATCTTGTCAATCTCCTCACCATATTGCCAATTTTGCCGTTTCGAAGGCCGTTTCGAAGGCCGTTCAGAAGAGCGTCGTACGACACGACGCCACGCTCATCCTAAGCTGACATTAGAAGACGTTCAAAGCGAGGTGTCTATACCCTAGCCTGTCGGATTTTGGCGACAGGGTGAAAACTAATGTGAACTGTGTCACAACTATGCCTGACAATTAAGTATGGTATGGCGCATCACAGATATCTTAGCCCGGGTACGGTCACTCTGGGCTTGCTACGACGTGGCGATATCGCCCCGCACAATGTAAAGCATTTGGGAATGGCGGTAGCTTGCAAAGCGGCACAATCAGCAATTGTATTACTCCGGAGATCTTCAAAAATGAAACTCGCCAACTTTTTCATTGCAGGTAGTCTGTTCAGTTTGCTATCGGCATTCACTTTGGATGCGTTAGCACAAACTCCGCCGGCATTGCCAGAAGGCAGCACGGGAATAGCGGCATCATATCCGAACGATGCCAATATAGAGTCTCATCCAAACGTCCTGTTCGCAGATAGTTTCGAAAGTTATTCCTCGACGAATCAACTTTCAGGTTCTGGCAATTACGATAACTATTATCAAGGATCGAATTTGTTCTTTGATTCATCAATCTTCTTCAGCGGATCCCAGTCGCTGCGGATGCGAATGCCATCGACCGGCAACGAAGTATCGAACGCCATCGTTCGCGATTTGCCAACCGAACAGGATGTGTTGTTTATGCGGGTCTATGGTCGATACCAGCCGGACTACAGCGGCGTCAATTCGGCACACAATGGACTCCGGATCTCTGGAAACTATATTGGCCCGGGCCAACGTCCGGATGGCACGGATTTTTTCCTGGTAAACATCGAGAATTCAAAGTGGGATGCAGAACCGGAACCTGGCTACACGCATGCGTACGTTTATCACCCCGAACAGGACGATGTATACGGAGAGCACTGGTATGCGGACGGCAGGGTCACCAACGGCTCTCAGTCGTTTGGTCCTAACTTCGTTGCACGCCCCAATGTTGCCCCGAACAGGGGTGAGTGGATTTGTTATGAGGTGCTCGTCCAGCTGAACACACCTGGAGTTCGAGACGGAAGGGTTGCGGTCTGGCAGGACGGAGACCTAATCGCAGACTGGCAAAACATTCGGTTTCGCGATGTAAGTTCGGTGAGAATCGATCAGATTCAGCTTGAGAACGGCGGCCAGAGATCCAGTCAGCGAAACGACAAGTGGTACGATAACTTGGTCATCGCGACGTCCTACATTGGACCGATGTCATCGGGAAAGGTACCGCGACCACCAACGGATCTTCGGACGGATCCGTAGAAAATCTTTTCTAATTTGAGCGATCTCCAAAGACGCGGCATTCGTTCAATTGCGACGTAGCCACACTAGTTCCCTGCGCCAAAGAGTTCTGCGTTCAACCTAAGCTGGAGAAAGACGATGCCAGTGATTCCTCTATCGACATCGTCAGACTGGTACATAAGTTCCACGGCCTTACGAGGCAGGTATGTGAGATTTGCGCCGAAGTATCGATTGCCTATACTCAGGCTAGGCAACGCGCCCGGAAACGGCCGGCTATCGTTCACGTCCTCGCGGGTCATAAGAAATGCATTAAGTCCGATGTCGACGTGGAAATCGTTAAACCGTTCGGTGTCCCAGATCCGCCGATGTAGTCCGCCGCCGGCCATGTAGGACATGTTATCAACACTATCCACGAAGCCGTTGGCCATGACCTTCCATCTCCACCGAGATTCGCTCGCAAACTCGTACTCAAGTCCGAAACCATAATTGTTCTCGTTCCAGTCTTCAACGGCGCCTACATGGAAGGATTTGCCGTTAACGATAGCGCTGAGGCCATCAGCCTGGGAAGGGGCTGTGGCGAAAAGGATGGCCGAAGTCATCGTGGCCAGTATCAAGCTACGTATTGAGGTCATCCGTGAACTCCCGTCGTTGCGGTGCCGACGAACCCGCAGCGCGGCTTCGAGGAAGTTCAATGGTGCAAGGATTCAATCGACCTGTCGTTCTATGCCGACACAGCGAGAACTGTGACGTGCGTCACACTTTCCGGGTCCGACTGGGGCGGGTACTGCTCCGCCAGGTTATCGCGCCGGTTGCTGTACCTGTGATCACTTTCGCCGCAGTCCTATTTATTCTCTGACGCTTGCCCGGTAGGCCTCGAATGCGAGAATAAATGTGTTTTCTACATCCGAATATCGGGCCTTGCATTCTTCAGCGCATTGCGCAGCTACGGCAAGCACTCCGGCTGTCGTTCGGGAATACGTCGATCGAAGAGCTGCCTTTAGCTGAACATTATGGCTGCCTGTAACCGACTCATTATCAATCAGGTAGGTGTAAACGGTTGTCCACGATGTCCCCGAGCCATCATTCAATATTTCGCGGTGTGCTGATATCGGTTGGCCATTTGAGTCTCGCAGTTCGACAATGCTTGATGAACCTGACGCAAAATACAATGGATCAAACAAGTGCGACCCACGAGATATGAGTTCGCTGCCCTGAGATTGTTCGTGATATTGGTTGCTGTATATTTCTACCGTGTTCCCGCTGGCAGTCTGGATCGCGTAGCGATGCTCCCAGGCTGCCCCTGGAAAGTGTGGACTCCAAACCAGATCAGGCGCATTGAGATCAATTTCCGCTGTGGATATTTGTAATTCTGCGTTGGGTGTTTCGATGGGATAAGTATCGAACTGGGGCAAAGTCCATGCGATAGCAGGAAGTAGGGCGGCGGCAAAAGTTGCGATCGACAACCCAGCGCTGTTTTTCCATCGGATTGGTGTTGTCGGATCTGGCGATCGAGTCTCCATTTTCTCATCTGCTGCGCGAGGTACGAAACGTAAGACCAGTCCGAAGACGACCAGGTCCAGCGCGAACACCCACCAGCCAAACGTGAGGTGTCCCATCGTCTCAAAAGCGCCCTTCAAGTCCGGGTGCTGATAGGCGAGCACGATGAGCAAAATGCGCAACCAGTTAAAGGCCATGCTGAGCAAGCCTGCGATGACCAATATCAGGATTCGCGTGTGCAGAACGTCACGGCGCAGCACGCCGGCCAATACGCCGACAGCCAGGGCGACCGCCAGGAAATGCGCGCCACTGCAGTCTTCGGCTATGAATATCGTTCCCGTTGGCAAGGTTACGTAGGGACCATCAAATGCCGCAGGTATCCCGAAGACACCGGTCAACAGTCCCGCCATGGTGGAAGTAATGGCCTGTAGAGGAGGTTTCAGGTAGTCCCAGATCGGAATAGCGAAATACAAGAAGCTAAGAGGAAAGGCGAAACGGGAAGCGGCTTTCAATCCCAACCCGGCCCAAAGTATCACGAACGCGAGGAGTGGCCAGAGCGTAGCGTACACGATGAAGACGTTGGCCCGTTCCGCGAGTACCCATAAAGCAGAGAGCAAGAGGACGACCGGCACCGCCCGCATGCTGGGCTTCGGCTCAAATTTATTTACCTCGATTCGCGTTCGCCATGTCAGCCATAGAGTGACCAGTGCAACTAGTGTCCCGTGCGTGTAGGTCGCGTTCTTATTTTCCCAGTAGGGCCAGATATCGACCCAGGTTTGGAAATAGATGCCGATTGCTACTAGCAGCAACAGAACGCCTTGGCCCCACGTACTCAACGCGGGAACGCTTGATTTTTTCAGTTCGACAGATGAGCTTGAAGCGACCATCGGTTACCGGAGTATGCGCGCCGGATTTCCGGCAGCAACAGCATCAGCCGGGATATTGCGGATCACGGTACTTCCCAGCCCGATTAGTGCTCGCTCGCCAATCCGGACGCCGTTAGTGATACTGCTGCCGCTTCCAATGAAGGCGTTCGCACCAATATCGACCCCGCCGGCAATCGCGACATTGGCGCCGACCAAAGACCAGTCGCCGACTTTCGAATCATGGTGCACGACGGTATTAGGCAAGAGGCAAACATGATTGCCGATGACGGCATTACTCGTGACAACAACACCAGCCATGATAAGTACATTATAGCCGATCGTTGCGTTTTTAGAGATCTGAGCTGACGGGTGAATCACCCGTGCATAGCGGCCGCTGTCTACGCCAAGGCCGTCGATCACTTGTCTGCGCGCAGTGTAAGACGTCGGGCTGCCTGGCACAGCGAGAATTTCGCAGGATGCGTGTTCGTCCAACGCGGTGCGCGGGAAGACGGCGTGACCAAAAGCGCCATCACGCTGCTTTTCGGGCGTGTCGTCGACGAATCCTACGAAGCGGTAGTCCGGGCCCAGGCAGTCGAGTGCTTCGATAGCATTGCCATTGCATGGGAAAATCAGGAGCGGTTGCGGCTCCGTCGAGCGGTCCGATGGTCCCTTGTCTTGTTTAGTCGCGAGCACTTCGATGCCCGCCAATCAGGATTTCTTGCGCACATCGCCAATGACGCGGGCAGGCACACCGGCAACAATGGCGTAGTCAGGAACATCTTTCGTCACAACAGCTCCAGCGCCGACGAGGGCACCGACACCGATCGTTACTCCCGCCACGATCGTTGCATTGGATCCGATCGACGCCGTCCGCCGAATCGTTGTGGTTTCCACGCTCCAATCTGCCTCGGTTTGCAGGGAGCCATCCGCATTTGCGGCGCGAGGGAAGCGATCATTTATGAACATGACGCCGTGACCGACAAACACTTCGTCCTCGATCGAAACGCCCTCGCAAACAAAGGTATGCGAGGAAATCTTGCAACGCGCGCCGATCGTCGCGTTCTTTTGTATCTCGACGAACGCGCCAATTTTTGTATCATCACCAATCGCACAGCCGTACAGGTTGACGAGATCAGGCTGAAAAATTTTGACATCCTTGCCTAGTTTTACCGATTCCGCTACGGGCATGAACTTACCTCCTGTTATTCACATCGTTTGTAAACGGGGGCCAATCAGCGCTAAGTCGATTGGCCCCCGGCAACTACAGTTTGGATTCTAGCGCCTTTCAGCGTCCCGAGTTAGTTGACTGTCACAGAAATAGCCGCTCCGGGTGCCTCAAGATTGCCGCTGTCGTCGGCGGCGCGGCTACGAATGGTCACGGGCCCGCTGCTCGAAGGTGTCCAGGTGTAGCTCCAATTCGCACGACCTACCGCCGGATGCCAACGCGTTCCGCCGTCTGTCGACACCTCAACGGCGCCGACAACACCTCCGATGTCAGTGGCTGTGCCGCTGATCGTGACCGGGCTTCCCACCGAAACATTGGCGCCATTGGCAGGCGACGCGATGGCCGACGATGGTGGCGTGCTATCCGAGGACGCAGAAGCCGAAACGAGGCCAGGCTGTAACGTGACTGGCTGGGCGGACATATCCGCCAACAGGTTCACCGTCGCTTGCTGCATCCGGACATCCGGCACGCCACTGCCGCCGCGATCGTGGTTGCTATCCAGCCCCCACGGCCACTGAATCGTACCGGCACCAAACACCAGCGCACCACTCGCGTCCTTGTAGAGAGTCAAATGATGCGTTGCCGATCCAGGCCCATAAGACGAACCGTAATCCAGGAGTATGTCGACATCTTGCTCGGTGGTTGTGGATAGTCGAATGAGTCCCGCCGGGCGGAAGCCATTGTCTTCATCGGTATCCCATTCGTATCCCAGTGTCGAGTTAGCCAAAGTAGCAAATGTTCCCGGTGAGAGGTTGGCGATGCTCGTGTTGCGCCAGAAGCGCATCTTGCCGTCTTCCTCCGGGACGCGAATTGCTGACGTTCCAGCGTTCACCTTGAACATGGTGCCGGTCAACCCATTTTCCGGACGGCCGCCGTCGGCTGGAGGACTGAAGCGCATGTCGCGCCAGGTGCCTGTCCATGTCGGCGGGCTTTGCGGATCGATATGGCCGTTCGCAATGGTTTCCTTGTACGTCACCAATGTTCGATATGCCTGGCCGGAACCGTCTATGGCAGGTTCCCAGCGCGTCTTCCAGAAGATTTCGTTGCCACTGAAGAACGCGAGGTTCACGCCCGAATCCCGAGCGATTTCGACATTGTCTCGCTGCGGACCGGACCAGTACTCATCGTGGCCTACGGACAGGAAGGTACGGTGGTTTTGAATGAGACCACCCCGTCTGTCGCTGTCGACGCCGGTCGTATAGCTGATGTCATAGCCGTTGGCTTCGAGCCACCGAACCATCGGATACTCGGCGTTGAACAGCCAATCCTGCCCATTGGCAACGCTACGCGTATTGAATGGACGGTTGTAGCTGACTTTGTAAGCACGACCCGCTGGTGCGCCAACATAGAGACTATTGCCGCCCCAGCTGTTGTACGCTTGCCAGGTCGTGTCGGCGGTCTGGAATAACAGATCTGACGTACTGTTGTCGTCACGCACGATGAACACGATATGGCTCGCGCCCCCATCGTCGGATCGCTCCGGCCTTGCGATATAGATGCCGGACGTTGCGTCGGTCGGCACCTGCCAGGACGCGGAGACGCCCCAGTTGCCGCAATCGATCAATCCGGTAGTCGGATCGTTGAGGCAGGCGGGCTGGTTTTGCGGTAGCGCTGTCGATGGTGTAATCGTTGCGACCTTACGAGCGCCAAGACCGCCATAGTATCCTAGGCGATAGATGTCCAGCGTGTAGGCAGCGGCATCCGTATCGATCTTGAACGACACCGATTCGCCCTGGTCAACGCTGATCTCCGTAGCGAATCCCTGAATTGAGGGGTCACCGACACCGGAAATATCCCATTCGGAGGCCGGGTTACCTTGCAAGCAGTTTTCCGCAACAATTGCATTCGGCGCGCTCGTGCATGCGCCAGCAGTTGCTTCCACCGTAAACGTCCAGGCGTAGTCGTTTGCCATCGGATTGTCCGCGAGATCGCGCACGCCAGTACTTCCGCCACGGACGATTGCTGTATAGCTGCCGGCTAGCTCCAGCGAATTGACGGGGTCGAGAGCCGCCGTCATCAATCCTGCGTCATATGACACAGTTGCTGGTACCGCAACACCGCCAGCGTCGAGCAGTTCAAAGGATGAGTTCGACACTGACGACGTGCTCACCGCCTCGCTGAATCGCGCGACAACGGATGTCGAGGCGCTGACATCGAAGCTGCCATTGGCCGGCTGCACGCTGCTTACTGTCGGGGCCGTATTGTCTGATGTGTCCGTCGAGTAAATGACATCGACCCAGTAGTTGCTCGCTTGCCACGACGAAGTCGGGAACGTGCTCGTTGCACTGTAAGTGTAAACGCCGTTTCCACCGCTCACTCCGTCCTGCAACATGTTGATCGGTCCGGCATCCACACCGCTACTGGCAAAGTAGCCTGACGATGAAGCATAGTTGCCATTCGGTGCGTGATAGGACGCGACGTAGACAGTGCCGGGCGATACAAGTACGGGCGAGCTGAAGTCTACCTGCTGCCAGCCGCTCGACGTCTCGCCTGCGAACTGGGCGCTTGCCAGTGGTTGCCCGCTGCTCGTCCACAAATTACCAATGTGCGTGCCGGTGTTTCCCGTACCCTTGTAGAACCGGATGCCTGTGATGGCGCCCGCCGCATCGACCGTAAATTTGACACCGAGTTCCACAGCGTTGGGGTCGTTTTCAGAGGGCACAGGCGGCACAGTCCCGCTATTCCAGACGGATTGTTCCTGATCCCCAGTCGTGGTGAATGACCAGGTGTAATCGGCCGCCATCGGGGTTCCGGCAAGATTCAGAATTCCGTTAGAGCCGCCCGGCAACGTCGCAGTATATGTCTGTGTTGGGGCAAGCAAAACGCTTGGCGTGAGGAGGGCGGTCCTCGACCCAGCTGAATAGCTCACATTGGCCGGAACCAGAGTACCCCCCGATTCGCGAAGTTCAAAGGTCGCGCCCGTTACGGTCGAGCCATCGATATCATCGTTAAAGACCGCGCTCACCGACGACGTAGTGAAAACGCCGCTACTGCCATCAATCGGAGAAGTACTGACCACAGTCGGTCCGCCTCCTCCCGGAGCCCCGGCCGCATAGACCACATCGACCCAATAATTGCTGGCATTCCATGAAGAGGATGGGAACGACGACGTCGAGCCGTAGGCATACACGCCGTTGCCCCCACTGACCCCATCCTGAAGCAAATTAACCGGGCCGGCGTCGACGCCGCTGTTCGCGAAATACCCGGCATCGACGGAGTAATTTCCATTTGGAGCGTAATACGATGCGACGTAGACCGTGCCCGGGTTGACTGGCACCGGCGCGGAAAAGCTCACCTGTTGCCATCCGCTGGCTGTTTCGTTGTTGAAAACGGCACTGCCTAACAATTGACCGCCAGGTGCCCAGAGATTGCCGATGTGGCTTCCTGTATTTCCGACGCCTTTGTAGAACTTCAGACCGGTAATGGTGCCCGCCGTATCAACGGTGAACTTAACACCGAGTTCAACGCCATTAGGGTCGTTTTCCGAAGTCGTTGTCGGTGTAGCGCTCGTGTCCCAGGCAGAAAACGTCTCGGTGCTGCTTGTCGTGAACGTCCAAATGTAATCTGCTGACAGCGTGTTGCCGGCGAGATCACGAATGCCGGCCGCGCCACTTTGCAGTCGGGCTGTATACGTTTGCGCCGGGTCAAGAGATGCAACCGGCGTGAAAGTCGCAGTGAAGGTACTTTCGGCATAAGCGACGGAAACCGGCACTGTCGCCCCGAATGCATCGGTCAGTTCGAACGACGATTGCGAAACTGTTGCTGGATCGATGGCTTCATCAAACACTGAAGAGATCGACGCCGAGGTTGATACCGATCCGCTACCATCGGCGGGCGCAACGCTGGTGACGGTCGGTGGTGTCGAATCGGAAAAGCTCGTCGCGAAGACGAGGTCTACCCAATAGTTCGACGCTTGCCACGACGATGCCGGGAACTGACTGTTTGACGCGTAAACGTACACGCCGTTGCCACCGCTGACGCCGTCCTGGAGCAGGTTCACGGGGCCTGATTCAACGCCGCTGTTGGCGAAATAGCCGGAGTTCAATGCGTACCCGCCGTTCGGTGCATGATAGGACGCGACGTATACGGTTCCGGGATTGACTTGTACCGAGGTCGTGAAATCAACCTGCTGCCAACCACTGGCCGTCTCGTTCGTAAATACAGCGCTCGCGAGCTGGTTTCCGTTGGCGCTCCACAGGCTGCCAACATGTGTCCCGGTGTTCGCCGTGCCCTTGTAGAACCGGATTCCTGTGACCGCACCCGGAATATCAACGGTAAATTTCACACCCAGTTCGACCGCGCCGGGATCGCTCTGGGACGGAATCGCCGGAACTACGTCCGGACTCCAGGCGCTGTAGGCGGTCGTGTTACCGGTTGTGAATGTCCAGCTGACATCCCCTGCCAGCCCATTGCTGCCCAGATCGAGGACGCCCGACGAGCCACCCCGAACGGTGGCTGAATAAGTTTCGAGCGGGGCGAGCGCGGCCGACGCTGTCAGGCTGGCTTGATTTTGTTCGGCGTTGTACGCGATGGACGATGGGACGAGTCCGCCCGTTGAATCACGCAATTCAAATGTCGAACCGTTAACTGTAGACGTATTGAGCGCCTCGCTGAAGGTCGCAGTGACCGCGACAACGCTCGCTACGTCAGTGCTGCCATTCGGTGGCGAGACACTCGTTATCGTTGGTGCGCTTGTATCAGGCACCGCAGTCGTAAACGACCACAGATAATCGGCCGGAAGAGGGTTTCCTGCGAGATCTATCACGCCGCCAGGTCCGCCCTGAATACTTGCCGTATACGTAGTTGATGCTGTAAGAGGCGCATTCGGAACGAGGGTCGTAGTACGGGCGCCGGCGTCGAAAAATACAGTCGTAGGGACGATGGTGCTATTGGGTGCGCGAAGCTGAATCGTGCTTCCCGAGATGGAGCTCGAATTCATGGCCTCACTAAAAGTCGCAGTTACAGACGTGGCGAAACCGACGTCGGTAGCAGCTGAAGGAGGACTAACCGAAACAACGGCAGGAGGCGTCGTGTCATCGGGCAAGAAATAGGAGTAGACAACATCGACCCAGTAATTGGTAGCCTGGAAAGACTCGCTGGGATAGCTCGTTCCCGAACTGTAGATGTAAACACCATTCGGGCCGCTGGCGCCGTCCTGCAGCAAATTTACCGGGCCGGAATCGACGCCGGCTGCGAAGTAACCCTCGTCGGACGCATAGCGACCATTAGGCGCATGGTACGACGCTACATAGACAGTACCTGCCGCTACCGCAATCGGCGCGTCAAAGTCGACTTGTTGCCAGCCGCTCGATGTCTCATTTGTAAACAATGCTGTCGCCAGCAGTTCTCCGCCCTCATTCCAAAGACTTCCGGTGTGTGGTCCGTTGTTTCCTGCGCCTTTGTAAAAACGTATGCCAGATATATAGCCATCCAGGTCAACCGTGAACTTCACTCCTAGCTCAGTCGATGCAGTGTCGCTCTCAGCGGGAATCAGCGGCGTATCCGACGCAGCGAAGCCGTTGCACGGACAGTCAGGACCATCATTGGTCGTGAAACTCCAGGAGTAATCGTTCGTGAGCGCGTTGCCGAACAAATCGCGAACGCCCGTGCTGCCGCCTTTTATCGTTACTGTATAGGTTGTGCTTTGATTCAGTAGCAGCCCCGATGTCTCGACGTTAATTCGCCGTTCATTGGCTTCATAAGAAACGTCGGTTGCTACCAGTACACCGCGCGAATCTCGCATCTCGACGGTTGCGGCCGACACAGTCGTTGGGTCAACGGATTCGCTTAAATCGGCGCTCGCAGGCGTAAATCGACTGACGTCGATACTGCCTGCGGCCGGTTCAGTTGCCACGACTGAGGGGGGCGTCGTATCAGCCTGGTACGTTACGACGTAATTTCCGCTCTGGGCATCAAAGAAGGCCTGTTCTTCGCCCTTGATTACTTGCGGCAAGAACGAGACGTTCGTGCCATCTCGATTAATGCTCACAACTTCGCCGGTCGCATCACGCAACGGGATATACCCACGAAGCCCATTGGCCGCCTGCGCCTTGTTCACGCTGAAGTGGACAGTATTTCCGGTGCGGCTCACGGCACCAAATGATGACGCATTGCGGCCGTCCAGCCAGACCAGGAGCTGGTCCGACGTGATAACCGGTACGCCCCGAGCTAGTGCGGAGTTCACGATCGCATCGTTTTGCGGTATCTGCGCGACATCGGTATGCATGTTCGCCGTGAATGCGCCGTAGTAGCCTTCTGCACCCAATGCCCAGTCAAGCAACTCGTTTACCGTGTACGGGTAGGCTTGGCCAGACTCATCAGTTAATTGAGTGGCGGCCTGATAAACATCAATGAGCGAGCCATCAAGATCGGCAAATCGCATAGGCATCGCAGACCCGGTCATGAACCCGGGTCGATTCTGAACCCAGCTTGCGGGCCAGAAATAGTAGGTCGTGTCGAGGCGCATCCCGTATGCGTGTTGCACCTTGGCGCCCGTCGCCCAGTCACTCCACGCGATGCAGTGATGACGTTGGGTTGTGAGCGGTGGCAAGCCAGGGAACGCGGCCTCGAACTGAGAAATCTGCTGGCTGTAGAACGCATCGAGGCTTGCTGGCGTGTAATCTGCGCAACTGGTACTGAGGTGCAGGCCGACCTCAAAACCTTGAGCGGCGTAGGCGGTTGCGTTTGTACTGCTGAGCGGCGTATCAGGATAGATATAAGAGGTGCCGCGCACACATTCCCAATCCGCCACGGAACAACCGGCAGGGCTCAGTGCATTGAACTGGTCGAAACGACCTTGTGTTCCATTATTCGCGTGGTCGTCACCTGTCATCACGATGACTGCCTTCTCATCGCGTGGGAAGTACCAGAAACGCGGCAGCGGTTTGCGGTCCTTGTTCACATGCTGGATCAGCTTGGCGAGTAGCCTCTGCTGTTCATCGGCCTGCGGAATGCCTGCCTTGTCGAGATTCACCCAGTCCGGCTGAGGGTCACTCGCAGAATTGCCGAAATAAAGGTCGTCGGACCGTATCGGCGCAAATCCGTCCCGCTCCTGGTTGTCCCAGGCCGGGTTTCCCTGCCGGGCATAGACCAGTGAGGTCGCGAGATTGTAGGCGAATCCTACGGCCTGGCCGCCGGCTGTACCGACGTTCCGCAAGGTGATGGCTGAACTGCTGGTCGGCGTGCTGGCATCGCTGAACAGGCGTGCGACTTCAGTGGCCCCAGCGAGTGTGTAACGGTCCGCAGTCCCAAAATATTGAATGGATTCACCGACGATTCCGTAGCCCGGCGTGTTTGCAGCGGTGTTGACCAGTAAATAGCCGTTCTGCACCGGCGAGCCGGCGATAGTGATGCCGAGCAAGCTGGCCAGACCCGGGGCTGGTCGCATTGCGATCAAGTTGCCTCCGGCATTGACCCAGTTCGTCAGCATCTGGATCTGGCCGGACACGAGCGGCATTTCTGCCAGAATCACGACATCGTAAGCTTGCAGAGTGCCTGCCGTTACGTTGGCGATATTTTCGACGGCGAATTCATTGAAACCCTCATTGCGCAGGACTTCGGCGTAGAACGCGCCGTTAGGCGATGTGGGCGAATTGATGACGAGTATCGGTCCGCCAGGTCCCTGATCGGGGACCGACTGGGCGGCCGCGAGCTGGCTGAGCCCGAGCGCAATAACACTCAAGACGATAGCTGCAGTGCAGCGGACCAGCTTGTTAACTCTATGACTCATCTAATTGGCCTCAATAGGAACTGATTTGCGAAGTGATCCATAAATACAATGCCGTTCATCGGCCTGGATTCCATTGTGCGAGTGAACCGCTGGATCCGCCGATAAGCAGGTTTCCAGCGGCATCAAATGACAGCGATGCGACGGAGGCATCCGGCCCGGCGAACCGTGTAAGCAATTCACCCGAGGATGAGTCCCAGAGCGCGACCTGATTGTCAGCCGAAGCGGTTGCCAGTCGCGTGCCACTGGCGTTGAGCGCGAGCGCCGAAATCTTCGTCCGGTGGGTATCGAGTCGGTGTTGCTCACGGCCGGTTGCGGCGTTCCAGATGACGACACTGCCGTCGTCGGTGCCGCTTACCAGTGTTTTGCCATCAGCACCAAAAGCAAGTTTGCTGACCGCAGCCCCGTCTCCCAGTAATGTTCGCTGGATCGAACCAGCGCCGACATCCCATACTAAGATCTTGCCGTCGGCTCCGGCACTCGCGAGTCGATCTTCGCCGGCGAATGCGACGTCGTTGACGAAGTCAGTATGGCCAGAAAGCACGGCTCTCAGCTTGCCCGTCGACGCATCCCACACCATGATTCGGGTTTCTTGAGCAGCGCTTGCATACGTGGTCGCATTTGCGCTGACAGCCACTGCGGTAACCGGGTGTTCGTGACCACGCAAGCTAAGGCGCTCGGTTTGTGAGCGCAAGTCCCACACGCGAAGCTCGCTGTCGCCGCCGCCGCTCACAGCGGTTCGGCCGTCACTTGAAAAGGCCAAAGCCGTTACGGGCAGGCCGTGGTGCGCCATTGCGGAAATACGCTGTTCGCCCTCGACGCTGACTCGGAGCATACCGTCGGCACCCGCGCTGCCAACGATGTGGTTGCCGTTAATAACATTCAGCGACGAAGCGGATGCAGTGACACCAGGCGGAAACGGTCTTGGGAGAGAAGCGTGTTGAATATGAGACGCGGGAAGGGCGCCGCCATCAAACGCAGCACGCGGTGTAGCCGCGCTGCGATTATCAGCGGCATTTCGCAGATCATGGCCCAGCCAAACTGCTACGGCGAGGACACCCACAGCACCCCATATCCATACGGGTAGCTTTGAGGTCGCCCGAATTTCGGTCGCCTGCGTCATTCTATTTTGAACTCCATGTTCCCCGGCTTTTTATCGCGGCGCCGATCAACCGCATTGCCCATAAAGGAATGCTTGCAGAAACCATGCCAGTCCGGAAAAACTTGCGGCGAAACAGGGTAGGTGCTCACCTTTGCAAGCCAATTCCTAG
Source organism: uncultured Gammaproteobacteria bacterium (assembly GCA_942490655.1). Taxonomy (GTDB): domain Bacteria; phylum Pseudomonadota; class Gammaproteobacteria; order Steroidobacterales; family Woeseiaceae; genus UBA1847. Next base: position 270,780 of record CALNXZ010000003.1, read on the forward strand.
TCAGTCAGCCGGTTCCCCAGCCGAAGCTGTAAAAAAAGTCGACACCGTGTGTCCTCGAGGTTAGAGGTCTTCGGTGAGCAATGCATTGACGACGCCGACCATGGATTCGAGGGATGCATTGTAGAGCTCGGCGCGCAGACGGCCTTGCTGATCCAGGAGAAAGATTTGCGGCGAGTGGGTCACATCGTAGTGTCCTCCGTGATCCATGTGCCCTTTGAAAAAAGGCGCAGAAAATTGCGAGGCGATCTTCCGCACGATGTCGGGATCGCCGGTGAGTCCAACAAAGTCGGCCGAATACTTGTCAAGAAACGCCTTCATTTGCGCCGGCGTATCGCGTTCGCCGTCGACGCTGATCAACACGTACGCGACGTTCTCAAGGTCGACTTCGCCGCTTACGTGTAGATCCCGCATGCGCTGCATTGCGAGCGGGCAAACGTCCGGGCAGTTGGTGAAGCCAAACAACACGAAAGCAACTCGGCCGTGCAAGGTACTGAGTCGCAAGGGCTCACCGTGCTGATTTGTTAACTCGATGTCCTCTATGGCAACGGGCGACGGCAACACACGGACGCGATCCAAACTCGGCAGCTCGCCCCACGCGTCGTCGACAATCCACAACGGAGAAATCAGCAAAAGGCTGATCGCGAAAATGGACATCGTGTGCCGTACATGTCGCTTCAATTTACGAATACCACGTCGACCCAATAGTTGTTTCCGTTATAGCTGTAAGTCGGGAAAGTACTCACCGTATCGTAAGCATAGACACCATTTCCGCCGCTTTCGCCGTTCCTCAGGAGCCGCAGTGCGGCACTGTCGACACCGTCATCGACAAAGTACGCAGCGTCCGCTGAGTAATTGCCATTTGGAGCGTGATACGACGCAACGTAGACCGTGCCAGCCGTGACCGAAACGGGAGCGGAGAAGGTTACTTCCTGCCAGCCCGATGTCGTTTCGTTCGCGAAGATGGCACTAGCCAGAAGTTCGCCGGACGCGGACCAGAGGTTGCCGACATGCTGCCCGGTATTGCCAGGGCCTTTATAGAACCGCACGCCGGTGATAAAACCATCGACTTCAACACGGAACTTCACGCCAAGCTCGACGGCGCTGGAATCCGGTACGGTAGCGAATTGTGGAACGGCAGTGTCATCCCAGGCGCTGCAGGGGCAAGCGATCCCGGCGGCCGTTGTAAATGACCATACGATGTCACTGGCAAGCGCATTGCCGGCGAGGTCCTTAATACGCGGGTCCACCGCGCCGCCGCGCAGCGTCATTATATAGCTTGCAGACTCCGCGAGGTCGGTGCCGGGATTCAGCATCACAGTACGGCTTGCTGCATTGTAGTTGACGGCAGCCGGAACCAGTTGATTGGATGCATCACGCAGTTCGAAAGTGTTCGGGCCGATGCTGGTCGGATCGATCGCTTCATCGAAAGTCACGGTCACGTTCGTGTTCGGCGCTACGTTCGACGCATCGGTCGCGGGAGTATGGGACAGCACAGCCGGTGCTACGTCGTCGACAGGCGGTTCGCCTGCGTTGTCGTCGAATACGACATCTACCCAGTAGTTGCTCGAATTGTAGCTCTGGGTTGGGAAAACGCTGGACGTACTGTAAGCGTAAAGGCCGTTGCCGCCACTTTCGCCGTTTTGCAGCAGGTGCAACACACCATTGTCAACACCGTTGGCAGAAAAGTACGCGCTGTTTGCGGAATAGTGACCGTTAGGCGCGTGGTAGGAAGCAACGTAGACCGTATCGGCGGCGATCGTCACGGGGGTACTGAAGTTGACTTGTTGCCAACCGGTCGAAGTCTCGTTGGTGAAGATCGCAGTTGCCAATAACTCACCCGACGTGCTCCATAGATTACCGACATGCTCACCGGAGTTGCCGGCACCCTTGTAAAAGCGAATCCCTGTCACTGAGCCGTCAACGTCAACGCGGAATTTCACGCCGAGTTCAACAGCATTCGAATCCGGCGCCGAGGCCATCGCCGGCGTGGCTCCGCCGTCCCAGCCAGTGCACGGGCAAGCGACGTCGGCGCTTGTCGTGAAGGACCAGGACACATTGGCCGCTAGTGCGTTGGCGGCGAGGTCTTTCGCACGCGGGTCGCTGGTGCCACCACGCACCGTCGCTGTATAGGTTGATTCGGGCGTCAGTGCTGCGTTCGGTGTCAGCGTCACTGTGCGAGTCGCGACGTCGTAGCCCACGGCGCCGGGCACTATGGCGTTGGCGGCATCACGCAGTTCGAACGTTGTCGGGTTGATTGTCGCCGGGTCCATGGCCTCGCTGAACGTTGCCGTAACAGTCGCAGACAGGCTGGCATTTGAAACGCCATTTGCAGGGGAATACGAAGACACCGTCGGTGCTTGCGTATCACTGGGTGGCTGGATCTCGCCAGCCGTGAAAACAACATCGACCCAGTAGTTGGCCGACCGGAAGCTTGCTGCGGGGTAAGTGCCTGCCGTGCCGTAAGCATAAACACCGTTGCCGCCAGTCTCGCCGTCTTTGAGCAGATACAAGGATCCTTGTGTCACGCCGCTGTCTTTGAAGTAGTCGATGTCCGCCGAGTAGTTCCCGTTTGGCGCATGGTACGAGGCAATATAGACAGTCCCGGCGACAACAGGGACAGGAACGTCGAAATCGACCTGCTGCCAACCCGTTTCAGTTTCGTTGGTGAACACGGCCGATGCCAAGCGACTTCCCGAGGCGCTCCAAAGGGATCCGACATGTGTTCCGGTGTTGCCCGGTCCTTTGTAAAACCGGACGCCGGTCACGGCGCCGTCAACCGATGCGCGAAACTTCACGCCAACCTGCACCGCGGAGTCAGCCGCGGCGAGGATGGTCGGCGTCGCCGTAGAATCCCAAATGCTTTCATACAATGTCGACTGTGGCGCGATGATCTCATCCGCGTCGATCTGTTTCAGGTATTCAACGAGCTCGGACATGTCGCTGGCATCGAGTGCGACGCCAGCGTGTGCTGCGACAGCTTCGGCAAGCGTCCCGGCCGATCCATCGTGCAAGTACGGTGGCGTGTGCCACACTGCGCGAAGCGTCGGCGTATCGATGCCGTCGAGTTGCCCGCCGAGCCGCATTCCGCTAGCCGCCTTCATGGTGCCGATGTCGCGCAGATTTCCAGCCGCGCTGTCGGTGAATGACGTATCAGCGTGGCAACCCGCACAGTTTTCGCGCATAAACACCGCGCGGCCGGCTTCGCCTGCGACCGTAAGAGACCCATCGGTGTCCCGATACGGGGTCACAGGGAATTCATCCAAGCTAGCGACATAGGCGGCCAGCGCATCAAGATCCGAACTGACGCCCGCTTTCGGATCACCGAGAGGTTCGCTACGTGTTCCGACCAGGAAGGCGCTGTTGGACATGAGGCCCGTACCGCCGGCAAGTGCCCGAATCTGCCCTTCAAAGTCCTGGACCTCATCGAAGTTCTGGCTCCAGTGCAATGGGCCATGCGCTGCCGCGGTACCTTGCAAGCTAATCGTATTTCGCAGGCCTTCGCCCATGCCTGTCAGGTCCCAAACCCGGCCGTCGTAGCCGCCGTCGTTGTGGCAGGACGCGCAGCTCATGTAGCGATCCCGCGCGAGACGCGTATCTCTCGCGTCGTAGAACAGCTGTTTGCCGAGCAGTACCGTCGGTTCGAGCTTTTCGGTCACGACGCTCGCAACCGTTGAGATTTTGGTGACGTTCCATTGTCCGGCGTTCACGAGGTCTGTTAGGTCAAGGATATCAATCGTTCGATCCATGAAGTTGCTGACATACAGACGTTTGCCGTCCGGCGATACGACCAGACCCTGCGGTGCGCGGCCGACATCAAAACGAAACATCTCGAAGCCACCGTGCGCATCGACAACGGCGATCTCGCGGCTCGTTTCAAGTGCGACAAACATGTAGATGCCATAGGGATCGTAAGCAACGGCACTGGCAAGACTAGCGTCGTCGTGATCGATACGGCGACCGTAGTCCTCTGTTGCCACGGCGAGATCGATCCGCGAGCTGATAGCGCGAACCGTGTTTTGAAAGTTGAGATTGGCGCCGCTCCGCAGCGTTCCGCGGCCGATGTTGTCCTGCTTGGACGGAACCGTTGCCGTCACACCATCGGGAGAAATGGCAACCGCGCCAAGATAGTTCGGCACACCGCTGCCCTGGTTTTCAGCATCAGGCTTGTCGCCATGGCGGAGGACAACTGTGCTGGTTGGGGTAAGCGTATTCGCGTCGAGAACCAACACTTCACCGCCGACGGGAATGCCGCCGATTTCGGTCGAGATGATGCCGGAATCTTCGCCCGGTTGCGGTGGCGTGATGAAACGCGAGACATACAAAGTTGTGCCGGTACTGTCGATCGATACATGACGCGCGTGTTCGCCGACATCGACTGTGTCTAAGACGTCGCCGTTCGTTGCATCGAGGACCACGAGCTCGCCGTTGCCTTCGAGGACGACGAAGGCCTGGTTCGCGACGGGGGAAAACACAAGACCATAGGGTGCTGTGCCGCTCGGTAAGAGGACCGTCAGAGCAACGCCTAATGTCGTGGGGTTCACAATACTGATGCTCGAGTCACGTTTGTTCGTGATCCATACCGCACCATTCGGCGCAACAGCCACAGTACGCGGCGCAGACCCAACTGCGATTTCAGTAAGGCGAGTATTCGTCGCCGCATCGAATACGCTGACAGTATCGTTGTCCTGATTGACCGCCCAAATTCGAGCGCCGCCGCCGGTTACTTCGTAAGCGACGTTCGTAGAATTGCGTGGGGAAAACTCTGTAAGCGGTAAATGGATTGTTTGCGCAAAGGATTGCGTTGAAGGCACACCAAGATCGTCGGTGGCAGTCAGAGTGATAAAATAAATACCCGGGCTCATGTAGGCATGTTCGATAGACGGCGAGGCCGAGTAGGGCGTCTCAGGCGAGCCATCACCGAATTGCCACTTGTAGCGCACATTGACGCCGCCGTGCGCCGTCGCTGCAAACGCAAGCAGCGTGTCAACGGGACTGGGCGGTTGCGAAGTCATAGGCTCGACGGCAAGCGCTTCAACCTGTTCTACCAGCCATTCGAATGAGATTGTCCTCGATTCCGTGCCGTCGCTGACTGTTACTGAAACGCTGAAATTGCCGGCAGCTGTCGGTGTTCCTGAAATGCGTCCCTGCGTGCTCGTTGATAGCCCGGGCGGCAATCCCAGCACATCGAAGGTGAGCGGATCATTGTCGCCGTCGGACGCCTGTAATTGCAGATCCACAGCGATACCCACGACGCTTGTTTGCGCACCCGGGTTGACAATGACGGGCGAGGAATTCGTTGCGATCGGCGTGATAGCGCCCGGTCGGCACTGGACGCCGAATGCATCGAGCCAGCCACCGGATCGGCCATAAAGCGCGTAAACCGGATTGCCGGTGCCACAACTTGACAGCGCCTGCGGTGTTCCGTTTGGACCGCCGACCGCGCCGAGAAATTGGCCAGAGCCTGTGAGTCCGCCACTCGGTGTCAGTGCGCGGCACTCGATTTCGATCTGGTCGACGTACTGCGCCGACTGACCGCGGAAACCGCTCATCGCCGAATCGCGCGGGCAGAGCTTGTCGAAACTTGTGCCGCTTGTTGTCGTGCCCGTCACGGGTTTGGTGACCGGATCGCCGATCCAGCGACCGAACTGGTCAATTGCGACGCACTGCGGCCCCACCTGATTAACGTAAGTTGCGAAACGTCCATGGATGCCGACCAGCACCTGGTCGCTGTCGCAAGCGAGCTGAAACGGCGCCCCGCCGCCGCCGCCGATTGTCGGCGTGTAGTCGACGGCCGTATTCGGCGTCGAATCGACGTTAATCTTGAGCATTGAAGCTTTGGCAGGAACGCCGGCATCGTTGAATACGAAAACGTGATAGAAGCCCGGCGGTGTGTCGGTCGTGCGTGAGGGCAGTTCAGCATAGACCAGACCCGGCGCAGATGTGAACGGCAACTCGATGAAGCGTTGGTCCATATTTACGCTGTGCGTGACTGATCCTGATTTGACGATCGTGACACGGCTGACGGCGGAGTCGACTTCGATAGTCAACACGTCGCCAACGTCGGCAGATGAGGGTGCATTGAGGATCTGAGGTCGTAGCGCTGGCTGGCCGTCTACATCGAATAAGTAGGGCGGGTAGTAGATTTCTGCATTCGTGTTGTTGAGCGGACCCGGCGCACCGCCACCGGCGATCAGCACAGTCGCGTCCGGAAGCAGCAACGCAGATGAATGATACAAGCGCGCAAGCGCTCCGTCAGAACCCCGGCGCCACTGTCCGGTGGCAGGGTCCCAAATCTCGGCGCTGTTGTTGACGCCCGTAAGAGTATTTGCAACCTGGCTACCACCGGTGGCGAGGACCTTGCCATCCGGCAAAACGGTGGCGCTCACCCACTGACGGTGTGTCGACGCAGATTGCGTCGCGGTGACTGTAGGCTGCGGTCCGTTGATATCGATAACGATAGCGCCGTTCGAGTTGCCGCCGGTCTGCAGAATCTGTCCGGGTCGAAACATTGCCGCGCCGGAGGTCCAGCCGGCATTGGCCGATGGGAATTGTCCGACGGCGGCTATCGACCCCGTCCCTCCTGTGCTGACGAAGTACATCTTACCATTCGTGTCATAGCCGAAGACGCGGCCGTCGGGCGCAAGAAAGTTGCGTGGGAACAGCGCTGCATAGCCATTGGTTGCCGCGTTCGTCAGGAGACGAAACGTCCCATTGTCTTCGCGGACTTCGGGACGGTCTGCGCCGCTCGATCCACCCTGGATATAAATTGAGCCATCAATAAGTACGGTTGCAGAGGAATACCATCGGGCCCGGTTCATATTGTTCGACCGGGCTAGCGTGTTGTCGCTCCAGTCGAAAAGATTGCTGTTGTTGTTGCCAGTGTTCGTCGTGCCGGTGCCCGTCCAGTTATCGCCACCGGCGATCAGGATTTCTTCGGATTGCGGCAGGATGACCTGGGAGCTGCAGAAAATGTCTGTCAGCGTCATGTTATTGAGCGTAAAGTGCCCGCCCTCGAGGCCCGCGGAAGGATCCCAGATGTCGTAGATGAAATAGCCGGTCTGTTTACCGGCGCCATCAGTGCCATACGTCAGCACGCGACCGTCCGGCGTTATTGCCGCATGGACTGCGATGAGGGGCCAATCGGCAACCGGCGACCACACGCCATCGATATTTGCCTGCGCATTGGCGGGCCGTGGCCCGACCACAAAGATTACCGCCGCCAGCAGCAATAACGAAAAGAGCCTCACTTTCGTGATGGCCGGAGTCTCACGCACGTATTTGATCGCAATCATTTCACGAATTCGCTTTTTCTTACTTCCCCGCAGAAGTTATGCAAGAATCTCGCCATTGTTCTGTTGCCATTAACAAAGCTAAGGGCATACGCAGCCCGACGCGTTACGAATTTACCTTAACGTGGCAGCAGTGAGTTGCGATCGTAAATTATCCCGACGCTGTTGCGATACGAACGCAGGGCGCAACGAACGCGGGAATTGATACGCGAGAATCGACGATTGTTTTGCGATGTACTGCAAGTTAGTGTGCGCCGCGGGATGATACGTTTACACAACTTGAACGGATGTCGGATTAGGTGAGGATGGATAATCGAATATGCTGCCGCGGAGCTGGCGGTGCCTGGTTATTGTGCGTGGCATTGATAAGCATGGCGGCATGCGAGCGGCCGGATCCGGAAATGGAACTCAACGCAGCGGCCACCAGTTTTTCGGCCGGCAACTACGAAGATGCTGCTTTGCGACTTAACTATGTCTTGCAGCTTGAGCCCAACAATATCCGCGCTCGCGAGCTTCGCGGTGACATCGCATTGCTGCTCGGCGACTACACGAATGCATCCGCTGAGTTTAACTACGCTTGGGAATTAGGCGCTCCGAGCGATTCCATCGCGCTCAGGTTGGCTGAGGCCCATGTTGGGCTCGGGCAAATCGACGAAGCATTGGAACTTTTGGACGCGGCTGAACCCGCGCTGGCCAACGAACCGCTGTATTGGACGCTGCGGGCGGAAGCGCTGCTTGCCGAGGACCGTGTATCCGAGGCCGAACGCTCGCTTTCGGAAACGCAACGAGTCGGAGATGGCGGAGCACGAGCGCTGACGGCTCGAGCGCAGATTGCCTTCGCCCGCGGCGAATCAGCAAAAGCCTTCGAATTGATCGAGCAGGCAAAGCTCGTCGCACCGAAAGATGCGCGCGTGCGTATCGCGCTTGCCGAGCTGCTTGCGCGCACCGACCGGCTGACTGAAGCAGCAGAGGAGTTGCAGCGTGCGGCAGACTTGTACCGTGAGGCATCGTTGGACCTCCGGGAAATCCTGAGCTTGCTCGGGCTCGTGCAGGTACATCTCGCACGCAACGATCTCGGCGCGGCCGAAGCCGTTGCTGCGCGTCTCGCGGAACAGGCACCTCAGGTGCAATCAACCTCTTACTATCAAGGGCTGGTCAAGTTTCGACTCGGGCAGTATGACGAAGCTGCCGCGCTGATACAGCCTTTGGTCAACGCATCTCCGGAGACGATCCAGTATCGTTCGTTGCTCGGTGCGATTCAGCTTGCTCTCGGCAATATTGGTCAGGCCGAGCAGCAGTTCTTGCGTGTCCTCGCGGTGTCCCCGCGCGACCCGGCTGCGGCCAAGTTGCTTGCAGAGACGCGATTACGCCAGCAACGTCCTGGCGCGGCTCTCGACGCGCTACTGTCCGTTCAAGATACCGCTGCCGAGGATTCGCAGATTGGCCTGCTGAGCGGCATAGCCAGCGTGCTGTCCGGCGATACGGAGCAGGGCTTGTTGTACCTTGAGCAGGCCGCGGCATTGGATCCGACCAATGAGCTTCTAAAACTGCAGCTCGCGCGTGCGTATCTTGCTACAGGTCGTGATGTGGAAGCGTCGAGTATGTTGACGGCCTCGTTCGGCGATGACTCGCACGCGCTCGAAGCGAGCTTGTTACGACTATTTGCGGAAAGCCGCCGAGGGGAATTGGCTTCCACTGCGGCCATTGCTGAGGAACTGGTTGCGGACTACCCGGATGATCCGCGAGTGCTCACTTCCGTCGCGATTCACTACCAGCTCAATGGCGAGACCGGGCGCGCTCGCAAATTATTCGAACGTGCCGCCGAATTCGAAACGACTACTGCGACAGCGCGGTTGTTTGTCGTAGCCTCGTTAGTACAAGAAGGCCGTCAGAACGAAGCCGAATTAATGTTGCAACAAACGATCCGGCAACAACCGGGAAACGCTCAGGTGATCGCGGGGCTCGCACAACTCATGGCAAGTCGCGGCGCGCTGGATGAAGCGGCGGACCTTTTCAAACGCGCTACCCAATACACGACGTCGGAAGTTCCGCGACTCGCCCTCGTCCAAATCCAACTGCGCAAGGGAAATGTTACCGAAGCAAAGAGTCATCTCGAGACGGCTGCCGAAGCGGCGCCGGGCAATCCGGAAGTTGTCGCACTGAGCGGCATCGTCGCGCTGGCCGAAGGCCGAACAGGGGAGGCAGTGGCGTTGCTTGAGCGTGCTGCGCAGTTGCTTCCGGACCGCTTGGGCGTAACGCTGGCGCTTGCGCGTGCCCGACTTGCAAACGGGCAGGCCGTTGCCGCGCGTGACTTGCTCTTGCGGGTTCTTGAAGTCGCGCCAGGGTCTTACTCAATTCGGTTGGCGCTCGGCGATGCGGAGCTCCAGAGCGGTAACGCCGAGCGAGCGTTGTTTGTCGCAACTGACCTCAAAGTGGACTTCCCGTCACAGGCCGGGGGTTACCTACTCGAAGGCAAAGCGTTCATGGCGGCTCGCAGATATGTTCCTGCAAGCAAGAGTCTGGCGTCGGCCTTCGAGCGGCAGCCAACTTGGCCTATCCTGGCACATCAAATCCACGCTTTGCGCCTAGCGGGTCGGTCGGTCGAAGCTCGGGAAGTCAATGAGGCTTGGCTGGCCGACTATCCCGGTCACGTTCCGGCCAGATTGATGCGCGCCGTAATGTTGCAGGCTGCCGGGCGCATGCAAGAAGCACTGGAGGCATACAAAGCTGTGTTGCAGGTTGATTCCGAAAACCTGGTCGCACTCAACAATGCGGCATGGGTTGCGCAGGAGGTCGGTGACCCGGATGCGCGGTCTTTTGCTGAGCGCGCGAACGAGGTGGGGCCCGATAACGCAGCCGTGCTTGATACTTTCGGCTGGATTCTTTTGGCCCAGGGAAACGAAAAGCTTGCCATTGAGAAGTTGTCCCAGGCAGTAGCGCTAGCTCCGCAAGCGACGGATTTCCGCTACCATTTGGCTAAGGCACTGGTTGCTGGTGGACAATCGGCCCGCGCGCGTGAGATGTTAGCGCGGCTATTGATCGAAGAAAGTGGTTTCGACGAACGTGCGGATGCAGAGCGACTCTTCGAGTCGATTCCGGCGGAGGGTGCATTAGTTCCATGAGATTTCCTATTAGTTGGTCCTGCTGGCTCGTGCCGGTGATTATTTGTCTGGCTGCTTGCAGCAGCTCACTGCCGCGCCCTGATCCGGCTTCCGCAGCTTCGGCCTCCGAGACCGGTGAATATTTGATCGGTCCCGGGGACACGCTAAAAGTTTTCGTGTGGGGTCAGCCAGACCTTTCCGTAATTGTTCCTGTGCGGCCCGATGGACGCGTATCGACGCCGTTGATCGACGATTTGGTGGCCGTTGGAAAAACGCCGACGCAACTTGCTGCAGAAATGCAGGTTGTTTTGTCTGAATATCTGCGCTCGCCCGAGGTCAACGTCATCGTCCAGGACTTCGTTGGTACTTTCGGTAGCCAGATCCGGGTCCTTGGGCAGGTTACGGAGCCCGGTTCCGTACCTTTTCGCGAACGAATGACACTCCTCGACGTTATGATGGAGGTCGGTGGTCTCACGAGGTTCGCTGCAGGCAATCGTGGCCGACTTGTGCGAGTGGTTGACGGATCAAGTGAAGAGTTCCGCGTGCGCGTCGAAGACCTTGTGAACAAAGGGCGGATTGAAGAAAACATCGACATGCGGCCGGGCGATATCGTGATCATTCCAGAGGCAGTTTTCTGAAGCGGCCGCAACCATGAACACCTTGATTCGACAATTGACGGAAGAATTAAGAAGCGCGTGGCGGTTTCGCTGGCACGCGGTCGCAATGGCTTGGGGTATCGGCATAGTCGGCCTGGGCGTGGTTGCGTGGTTGCCCGATATCTATCAGGCATCGGCCCGCGTCTACGTCGATACAGATTCTGAGCTGCGTCCACTGCTAAGCGATCGCATCGTGGCACCCGATGTAGCGATGCATCTGGCGTACGTCAGACAAGCGTTGCTCAGTCGCGATTACCTGCGGCGTGTCGCCGCCGAGAACGGACTCGACTCGGCAGCGATGAGTATCGGGGACCGTGAGAAGGTCCTGCAAAGGCTGGCCGAGACAATTGTAATAGACGCGTCGCCTACGGACCGCGCTGCCCAATCAGGGGTGAGCAATATTTTCACCATCAGCTTCCGTGACAAGTATCCGGAGGTCGCGGTCGGCGTAGTACGCACGTTGCTGGATTCGTTGATCGAGGACACGCTTGGGGCGAACCGCGACGGTGCGGAAATGGCAGAGCGGTTCCTCGATGACCGAATTGCTGAGTACGAGGCGCGCCTTGAACAGGCGGAGAGGGCGCGCGCCGAATTCCAGCGGGCCAACTCGGACAGGCTGCCGGGTACAGAGGGCAATTACTTTGAACGCATCCAGCGTGAGCAGGAGGCTATCGAGCAAACACGCCGCGACTTGCGGCTGGCACAATCCCGACGGCAGCGTCTTGAGCAACAGATAAACCGCGAATCACCCCTGGCGATCGAGGATCCGGCATTGTCGCGGGAGCCGGCGCCGAACAGCATTGACGCAAGAATTCGTAATCAACGCGCTGAGCTTGATCGTCTGTTACTCCAATACACCGAGCGCCATCCGGAAGTAATCGCACTGGGCGAGTCCCTGGAACGACTTGAGGCTCAACGCGCCGAACAGTTGCGGGCATTGGGTGTTGCAGATTCCGATCAGCAGATCTCGACGCTCGGTACTAATCCGGTCTACCAGGCCGTGCAGATCGCGATGAACGAAGTCGATGTTGAGGTTGCGACGCTCGAAGCTGATCTGCGCGACCGCGAACTACGTCTGGACGATCTGCGCGCGCTGATCGACGAGGTGCCTGGTGTGGAAGCCGAGCTCGCGCGACTTAATCGCGATTACGATGTCATTTACGATCAGTATCAGGCCGTCATTCAAAGCCGTGAGACGCAACAGCTGTCGCAACAGGCTTCGGCGACCGATCAGGTCGAATTTCGTGTGTTGAATCCACCTCGGGCAGACATCGAGCCTGTCGCCCCGCGGCGATTATTGCTGCTGGCAGGCGTCCTTGTCGCCGCCCTGGCTGGCGGCGCAGGCCTAAGCTACATGCTGGCACAGATGCGGCCGGTCATAACGAGCGCCCGGGCATTGCGCGATCTCAGCGGCCTGCCGGTAGTCGGCACAGTGAGCGGGTTTGTAGATCCGCGACTGGCTGGACAGCGGCGCGCCGCGATGCTTTCGTTCTCGATCGCCACCGCCAGCCTTATCCTGTTAATCGGTGGCTTCGCCTTGTTCGAACTCGTCGGTCCAGGGATACATTCACTGACAGGCGATGCAGGATGAGCAAGATTCAGGATGCGCTCCAGGAGATGCGTGCGATATCCAAGTCGCAGGCCACCAAGTCGCAAGCCACCACCGTGCCGCCGAAAAGGTTGGCGAAAGTTGTACATCGTGAACACGAGTATGGTGGTCACAGCGTCGTCTTCGATCACAGCCAACTGCGCGCGAACGGCTTGTTGGCGCCCGGTGCGGATGAACGTCGATTGGCGGAGCAATACAGGGCAATCAAACGGCCACTGCTGCGAAATGCCGACCCGAGTCAACGATCCGTCCTGCCACAGGGCAATCTCCTCATGGCGGCATCTGCATTGTCCGGCGAAGGTAAGACCTTCACGTCTGTCAATTTGTGTCTGAGCATCGCGCGTGAACGCGACTGGAGCGTCGTCCTTGTCGATGCGGACTCCAGCAAGCCCCACCTGACCCGGCTGTTCTCAGCCGAGGGCGAGGCGGGGTTAATGGACCTGCTGCGTGATCCAGAGCTTGCATTCGAGGACTTTGTCATGCCGACGGACATTCCCGGATTGTCTCTGCTGCCGGCCGGTGCCCACGATGCCCATGCTAGCGAGCTGCTTGCCAGTCGAAGGATGACAGAACTTTGCATGAGTCTTTCGTCGGCCGATACCGGTCGCCTGATCGTTTTCGATTCGTCGCCGCTCTTGCTCACAACGGAGGCGGTCGCTTTGGCGTCCCAGGTAGGGCAAATTCTGATGGTCGTTCGGGCAGACAGCACGCCACAGCAAGCCGTGCTGGCTGCGCTGGAAAAGCTTGATCCGGAAAAGGCGATCAATTGCGTGCTCAACCAGACGTCTGGCGCGGACCTGTCCGAAAGCTATGGCTACTACGGAGACTACGGTGACGTGCCATCATTGCCTGAACAGTAATATTCGCAATCCCAACGACCGCAATGCGTTCGCACCGGCAAGCATTTTTCTCGTGTTGTGCCTGGTCGCTCCGCTTGCGTTCGCGCAGGAAGAGCGCTCTGCACCTGAAGGGAAAATCGAAATTGGCCTCGGGCAGACCGACAACCTGAATCGCGACGCCACTGAGCTGCAGTCAGACATCGGCAGGCTCGCGGTCGGATTCGCCGGTCGTACGGATCGGCGTTGGTTGCGCGCCGCCGTTGCCGGCGACATTGAATACCGGAAGTATGGCGCCGACGAGCTCTCGGGTGACGACCACGAGGTGCTGGGATCCGTTGACGGCGTGCTCGAGCTTCATGCAGTGCCCGACCGAGTCCAGTGGGATTTTCGAGCGGGCTATGGTCAGGTGCGCATCGACTCTTTTGGCGCAATAGGCCCATCAAACCGCCAAAACACAACGTCGTTCTCGACCGGCCCGCAGTTTACCCTGCCGCTGGGTCAGCGTACCCTACTTCAGGTTGGCGGTACGGTTTCCGACCAAAGCTTTGAAGTGACGAAGGATCTGGACGGCCGATCAACGGCTGCCCGTTTGGGGCTCGAACGCCGTATCGATCCCATCACGCAATTGACCCTCGCTGTCGAGGCACGAGAAATTGAGTACGACCTTGATTCTCAGACCCACGATATCGCGTCGGTCTCGCTCGAGTATCAGCGCGAACTGGCGTCAGGCGAAGCTTTTGCGAGCATTGGGCGTGGGCAAGTCGAAGTCAATGGCCAGGAAGCAGATCCGGTCACAGTCGGGCGCATTTTATGGAAACGCGCGGTGGGGGCACGCTCTCGGGTCGAGATTTGTGCTGGCCGGGAGATTACAGATGCCGGCAGCGCGTTTGCAGATGCCGGCGTCGCCGTCGGTTGCCCCGGCGATCTTGGCGGCCTCGCCAGCGTGGCCAGGACGACAGACAATCGTGAGCAGGGCATAGTCCCCACGACGAATCCGTTGGTGCGCGACGGAGGAAGTATGAGTTTCCATGTGGACAGTGCGCTGGGTGCCTTCCGTGCAACCGTTTCTTTGGTGCAAGACCGTTTTGAAGTAGACGCGACATACGACAGCGACTCCACCATTTTCGAAGTCTCGGGATCGCGAGACTTTGCGCGACACTGGCGCGCTGAATTAGCTGCGCAACTGTGGATTCAGGATTTCGTCGACCGGGGCGACAAGAACGAAGATCAAACCGTCAGTTTTTCACTTTCGCGCTTGCTGGCGCGCAATATGCGATTGACTCTGTCTTTCAATCAGATTCGCCGCACTGGTGGCGTCAATCCCTTCGACGCCAATGAGTACTTCCTGTCCTTTGGCCGCGACTTCGGACGTTAGGCTGGCGGGAAAATGCCAGGCCGTGGCTTCACGTCCAATCGGAGACCGGATAGATGTATCAAAACGATCTGATCGTGCGACTCCGTGCGATTGCAGCTGGCTCTGGGCTGCGCAATATCCGCTCCGAAATCAGCCCGACGGTCTGGGCGCTGGGATTGACCAGCTTTCTCACTGACATCTCTTCGGAAATGGTAACCAGTGTCCTGCCAGTGTATCTCTTCAGCTATCTGCGGCTGAGCCCCGTCCAGTTTGGCGCAGTGGACGGTGTATATAACGGGCTATCCGTTGCTCTGATCGCCATCGTCGTCGGCATCGCGGCGGATCGTGCACGTCGCCACAAGGCGGCCGCGGCTGCGGGATATAGCCTTTCGGCGCTTTGCAAGTTGCTTCTTATTGCGGCCGGCGGAACCTGGACAGGTATCATGGTGGCTGTCGGCCTCGATCGACTCGGCAAAGGTATCCGGACGGCTCCCCGGGATGCAATGATCTCTCTCAGTACCTCGAAGCATAGTCTGGGCCTAGCATTTGGTGTTCACCGGGCGATGGATTCCGCCGGTGCTTTGCTAGGGCCTGTTGTCGCATTCACATTTCTACTGTTTGTCGGCAGCAACAGCTATACCGGGCTCTGGCTGGTCAGTTTTCTGGTAGCGATTACAGGAGTTGCCGCATTGTGGCTATTCGTACCGCGTACCGTCCATGTGCCTGAATCCGCTGATACATCCCGTCTCTCCTTCGGTGCGACTGTGCGAATGCCTGGGTTCATTGCGCTTCTGGTTTGCGGCACCTTGTTGGCTATGTGCACGGTCAGTGACGCTTTCCTGTATGTGCTCATCCAGGAGAAAAGTGATATCGGATTTGGCTACATACCCCTGTTCTACGTTGCTACGGCGGCCACGTTCATGCTTTTTGCCGTTTCTGCCGGCAAGCTGGCGGATCGCTTTGGCTTGCAACGGATGTTCATCATTGGCTATTGCCTGCTTGTAGTGATCTACACCCTGTTGCTGTTGTCGCCGTCCGTGTCCGGGATGGAGTCGGCGGCATGCATAGTGTTGCTCGGCCTGTTTTACGCCGCGACCGAGGGCATTCTGATGGCCATGGCCAGTCAGCTAATCCCCACCGGGCACCGCGCGGCCGGCCTTGCATTGCTACTTACGGGAGTTGGGCTTGGCAGGTTTGTATCGTCACTGACGTTTGGCTGGCTATGGCAAAGTGGAGGCGTAGATTTTGCGCTGGCCGTATTCGCCTTGCTTTGCGTGTTGACGATTGTTATTTCACATCATGTGTTGTTCCGATTCAGACATGCCTGACCGACGCGCCATTTTCCTGTTCGCTGTTATCTGTGCGGTTTGCCTCGCCGGCATAGTGCTGATCGTCATTTGGACACGCCTGCATGGGGTGTCTGAACTTGGCGAATCGAAATCGGGACACGTGCAACTGCATCAGCGGCTGAATGCCGAACGCCTGTATTTTCGCTACACGGGCATGGGACCAAACTACGGCCGACTGGCGTTCGTCGACAACGTAGCAATCCCAACCAAATTTCACCCGGACCTTTCCTGCGATGCCGTTCATGCGTCGGGCGGGAGGGGACTTTGTCTGTCTGCTGATCGTGGCGTGGTGACAACCTACACCGCCTATGTGTTCGATACATTGAAACACGAGGTGCTCGGCGAGTTCCCACTGGGCGGTGCGCCCAGCCGCACGCGGGTCTCCTCGGACGGTCAATTCGCAGCGTCCACTGTATTCGTGACCGGCCATGGCTACGATTCGGTGGATTTCTCCACGCAGACGGTGCTTTATGATCTGGTCTCCTTAACAACCATTGCCGATCTTGAGGCTTTTACGGTCATACTTGGAGGGGAGACGATTTCCCGGGCGGACTCGAATTTCTGGGGCGTGACATTTCTACCGGACAAACAGGGATTCTACGCGACCCTCTCGAGCGCCGGTGAGCACCACCTCGTGAAAGGCGACATTCCATCGCGCACCGTTACTGTGATTCATGATCAAGTGGAGTGCCCATCCGTCTCGCCCGATGGCACGCGGGTTGCCTACAAACGCCGAAAAACAGGGCTGGGAGAGGTAGGGTGGGATATACGTGTACTTCGACTTGGCGACGGGCAGGATGTCGCGCTAGCCGACGAGCGGAGCATCGATGACCAGCTCGAGTGGCTGGATAATGAGCATGTTATTTATTCGGTTCCGGACAGGTCGTCGCCAGCCGTAACGAATGTCTGGATTAGCAGAGCGGACGGGACCGGTGAAGCCGCGCTCTTTCTTGACAACGCCTATTCGCCCGCAGTGGTTCGATGATTTCATTGGTGCTTTGTAAACGTGTCCGGGATTCTTGACAGTCATGTCTGAGGTCCGTAGAGTCCCGCCTTCCGCTGGGGCTATAGCTCAGCTGGGAGAGCGCTTGCATGGCATGCAAGAGGTCGGCGGTTCGATCCCGCCTAGCTCCACCAAGTCCAACGGAATGACTTTCTTAGTCCCCATCGTCTAGAGGCCTAGGACACTGCCCTTTCACGGCGGCAACAGGGGTTCGAATCCCCTTGGGGACGCCACCTTAACTCGAGTTTCGGTTAAGGTGGCCGCGTGGTTAAGGTGGCCGCGTGGTTAAGGTGGCCGCGTCGGGCGCGCAGCGTTGACGCTAGTTTACTGCCTTCATCACCTCAGTCGAAAAACGGCTCTCAGTCCCCGCAGCATTAAAAGCAGTGGCTGAGAAGAAATAGGTGTCCGCCGTCAGATTGTCTACAACATAAGTTGTGACGCTGGGATTTGTAATGAGAATTTCATTCGAATAGTTTCCGGACGATACGCCGTAGTAGATCTTGTAGCCGGCCAGGTCGCTCAATGTCGACCCGTCCTCGTTTTGAGTTGGTGCGGTCCATGACAACGTAGTCGACGCAGTTGCCGTCTGAGTGACGTCGACCGCAAAGGCGGACAGGCTTGCCGTTGCTGCACCATCTGAAACCGAAATCTGGACGCTCGCGTATTGGCCAACATTGGCCAGTGTCGGGGTGCCGGAGAGTCTGCCCGTAGCGGAGTCAAAACTGGCCCAGCTTGGTTTGTTCCCGATGCTGAAAGTCAGCGGGTCACCGTCCAGATCGGTGGCGGTCGGCGTGAAGGAATAAGTGTCGCCGATCTTCACAGCGCTAGCAGGGTTGCCACTAATTGTTGGCGCCCGGTTGACGGTGCCACCTGGGTTGGGAGCGGGGTTGGCGAGTTGTGTGTCGCTGTCACCGTCGCTCAAGCATCCTGTAAGCAGCAGAGTAATCGCCAGGGCGGTGAAATTGATGTAGGTCAATACTCGAGTTTTCATCAGTGGTCCAGTTTGTGGCCTGTTCGTTTAGGTCCTGGAGCACTAGGTAGGCACGGGATACCCGAAATTACGTCGATCAGTTATTGCCGATCGAGCTTCTGGTAGCCCCGCTGTCCTAGTAAATTCCGTAGACGGGTAGCTTTGCGTCCCTGCCTTTCAGCAGGTTTGCCGTTTCAGGACTCGAGTATTGCCTAGTTTCGTAATCGCAACAACGAAATGGACACGATCAAGAAGTGTGGCAGTCAAAAATCGTGAAGCAAGTCGCATTACTAGTCTTGCACTACGGCGCACTCCATGAGTCGGACACGCAATGCAATAATAACGCAATATTTGTACCAGATAAGAGTTATCAATATAAAACAATGGTTTATTTCGCATCTTGAGATCAGGGCTCGGTTTTTTGGTTGGCCAGAGCCCAGATTTTGTCGCCAAAACCAGACGGTTTTCGTTGCGCAAATTTAACTTGTTTCTGTAAGCTTTTGACATAAATCAAGAAAGCGACTGTCGGTGTTTGGCAACAGCCGTTCTAGAGTCTTGGTAAGGGTCTGCTAAACTTCGCCAATTTTTCCGAGACTCAATACATACAATGACAATCCGCACTCGATTTGCACCCAGTCCGACAGGCGTTCTTCATCTTGGCAGTGTTCGCACGGCCTTGTTCTCCTGGTTATATGCTCGTCACCACGACGGACAATTTGTTCTGCGAATCGAGGATACGGACCTTGAGCGTTCAACGCCGGAAAATGTCGACGCAATAACCGACGGCATGAAATGGTTGGGACTGGACGTCGACGAAGGGCCGTATTTTCAAACGAAACGATTTCAGCGCTACGAAAGTGTGATTGGTGATTGGCTAGAGCAGGGGAAGGCGTACCACTGTTATTGCTCGAAAGCCGAACTTGAACAACTCAGAGCGGAGCAAATGGGTCGTGGTGAAAAGACCCGTTACAACGGCAAGTGTCGCGACGGCCATGGGCAGCGCGACGGAGTACCTCCCGTTGTGAGATTCAAGAACCCCAAAGAAGGTGAAGTTACGGTCAAAGATTTGGTCAGAGGGACGGTCGTTTTTCAGAACTCGGAACTCGATGACCTCATTATCGCTCGCTCGAACGGCACGCCAACTTACAATTTTGCCGTCGTCGTTGATGATTTTGACATGAAGATTTCGCACGTAATTCGAGGCGATGACCACCTCAATAACACACCGCGGCAGATGAATATGTTAGCGGCTCTTGGGGCCGAGTTACCTGCTTACGCGCATTTGCCGATGATCCTGGGACCGGATGGTGCGAAGCTCTCGAAGCGACATGGTGCCGTCGATATTCGGGATTATCGAGATCAGGGTTATCTACCAGAGGCTATGCTCAACTATTTGGTAAGACTGGGTTGGTCACACGGTGATCAGGAAGTCTTCAGCATTGACGAGATGATCGAGTTCTTCGACGTGTCCGATGTCAACCAGTCCGCGTCGTCGTTCAATCCGGACAAGCTCCTGTGGCTCAATCAGCAGCACATCATAGCGGCACCTTCAGAACGACTTGGCAATGCGCTGTTGCCGTACCTAAAAAAGGCGGGCCTTAATCCAGATGCTGGACCAGCACCGGACATTGTCGCGGACGGCTTCCGGGAAAGAGCCACGACGTTGTCAATCATGGCGGAGAGCGTGCGTTACTGTTATGAAGACTTCACAGAAATCGACGCAAACGCGGCCAAAAAAAATCTCCGGCCAGTAGTGCTCGAGCCTTTGAAACGAATCCGCGATGTACTGGCCGCTCTGCCTGAATGGACCAAAGAAGGTATCGCCAGGGCGATTGAAGATGTCGCTGCGAGCTTCGAGTTGAACATGGGTAAGTTGGGCCAGCCCTTAAGGGTTGCCGTAACCGGCGGACCTGTTTCGCCGCCGATAGACACGACCGTCTGGCTTGTCGGGCGCGACAGAACTTTGACACGATTGGATGCTGCAATAGAGTTTGTCCTCCAACGTATAGCAGCTGCCGAGGCCTAGTCGCAGGCACAACACAGCAATGACTGATCAACTGGATTGCGTAGTAGTAGGCGCGGGAGTTGTCGGACTCGCCGTCGCACGCGCACTTGCGCTTGCAGGGCGTGAAGTCATCGTACTGGAAGCTGAATCCGAAATCGGCATGCACACCAGCAGCCGCAATTCCGAAGTCATACATGCAGGTCTCTATTATCCCGAGGGGTCGTTTAAAGCAACACTTTGCGTGAAGGGTAGGGCGATGCTGTACGACTATTGCGAACGGCACCATGTACCGTTCAATAAGATAGGCAAGCTCATCATCGCGTCGGATAAGACCGAGCGGGAAAGACTCCTCGCGATACAAGTGCAAGCGACAAAGAATGGCGTAACGGATTTGCGATGGGTAGACGGAGACGAGATCCAGAAACTCGAGCCAGCCGTCATCGGACACTGCGGGTTGTTGTCGCCGTCAACCGGCATCGTAGATTCCCATTCGCTCATGATGGCCTTGCTGGCGGATATTGAGGCGCACAACGGTGTCCTCCTGACTCGCAGCCGATTGAAAAGCGCTTCCGTTACACAGGGCGGCTTCCGCTTGCAAATGGAAAGCGCGGACGATGAGATCGAATGCAAAACGCTGGTCAACTCCGGTGGCCTGTTTGCTGAGTCGGTGGCGCGGTCTATCAATGGACTTAACCCGGCCGCGATCGGCAAGGTTCGATACGCAAAGGGCCATTATTTTGCCTACCAGGGAAAATCGCCGTTCCAACATCTGGTCTACCCATTGCCGACGGACGGCGGGCTCGGCGTACACGCTACGAACGACATGGGCGGCTCAGCGCGATTTGGGCCAGACGTAGACTGGATTGCTACGATCGACTACGAGTTCGATGCAAGCCGGTTCGATCGATTTGCGGAATCCATTTGCAACTATTTCCCGGGGCTGGACATTTCGAAATTGACGCCCGGTTATACCGGCATCCGGCCCAAGCTTAGTGGCCCAAGTGAGATGCCTCACGACTTCGTCATTCAAGGTGAGACGATTCACGGCGTGAAAGGATTAGTGAATCTCTTCGGCATCGAATCCCCGGGCCTAACAGCTACGTTGGCAATTGGCGAATACGTTGCTGCTTTGGTAAAAGCCCATTCGACATAACAATATTGTCGCTTTTTTTCGACAGGTTCTTTTCCGATTTCAAAGTGCTAACGTCTAATCTCGAATCCAACTTTGAATGACAAGGACGTCATCTGACGCCGATTACCAAATAACTGAATAAAGGCAAATCAATCGAAAGATTGAGACGCAAAGCCACCAGTCTAAGGGCAGGAGCCTATGACAGCGGGGTTGCCAGTTTGCATCTAATGCGGCCAGCCTGTACTCGATTTCTGATTTGAGTGCAGAAGCGTCTCTTCATAGACTCTACGTATCGATTGGTTTGCTCGCCTGGGAACAGGCAGGAGCAGAACCATGAAAAATCATCCTCGTCGCAAATGGATGCGCACGTCCGCAACGGCGATCGGTTTCGCGGCCATTCTCAGTGGCTGTCTTTCAGACGAGAATGACAGCAGTCTTGTTAACGACCAAGAAAGCAACCGTATCGAGCTTAGCGGCAGCGTAGGTGATGGTCCTGTGGTCGGAGCAAACATGCGCGTCGTCAGTAGTTCGGGCGAGATACTTGCGGAATTTCAAAGCGACTCGAACGCCAGCTATAACATCGAGTTGACCGCCCTGGACTCAGACTACCCGCTGTCAATTCAGGCGACGGGTGGCACCGATCTTGTAACCAATCAGCCGCCGGAATTCATGTTGAAAGGAGCGGCAATCAACTCCGGAAGCGCCAGCGTTGCCAATGTAAGCCCGTTTACGACGGTCAGCGTTGCGCTCGCGCAGAACCTGAACGGTGGCGGAACATCGACCAACCTGGTAGATGCGCAGGAAATTGTTTCATCGGCTTTGAATTTCGGGCTCGACGGTCTTGCTGCAACAGGTCCTATGGAAACGCGCATTGACGGCGACAATATCGCCGAAATTGTCAAAGGGTCGGAAACGCTTGCAGAATTCATCAAGAGAACGCGCGATCTACTACAAGGCGCAGGATTTGCCAGCAGCGCCGATAGCATTGTCAATGACCTCGCAGCGGACTTGCCTGACGGTGTTGTAGACGGAATAGGTGTTGGAGCGGTAAATCCGCGGGCGGCCGCTGTGTCCACTATAGTCGGTGCGCAAGTGTTGCTGGAGTCTATGGCAAATGAACTGTTCGTCGGCGACAACGAAGCGACTGCTGCGATGCAAGCTGCGATTGATAGCATCCTGCCTTCTGCGACCAAATCGCTGGAAGAGCTACCGGTTACGTCGCCAATGATTGCAAAGGCCAGAGTCGGCCTCGCTGCCGCCTTTGCGATTGATCCTGATCCGGCTATTCGTCAATTGCACACGATCGTATCGAGCCTGCAGGTTGGGCAAAACGCAGCACTTGTGCGCGTCGTATTTCCCGCCAACTATCGAATAATTTTGCAAAATGCCTTGGGCATGATTGCGAGTGCCGACGCGGCGACAATCGATCTCGTCAATAGCATTGCGAGGACGGGCGGCGATCTTGATGCGCTCAATCTTGCGCCGAACATACAGGGCAATCCGGTGACATCAGCACAAGTCGGAAACCCCTATTCATTCCTACCTACAGGATCAGACCCAGAAGGTGATCCTCTCACGTTTCTGATTTCCGGCAAGCCTTCATGGACCAGTTTTGAGTCGTCGACAGGGCAACTATCCGGCACACCACTAACAGGTGATATTGGTACACACGCGAATATCGTCATCGGTGTAACGGATGGTGAGTTCACCACGAACTTGATGGCATTTTCAATTACCGTTGCCGCAGGAAATTCGGCGCCAGAGATTGCTGGCTCCGCCGCAACGAATGTAAGTGTAGGTCAGGTCTACTCGTTCACGCCAACGGCATCCGATGCTGACGGCGACGCATTGACATTCTCAATTACGAATCGACCGTCCTGGGCGAGCTTCGATACATCTAACGGCCACCTCAGTGGCATGCCCATGGCGAATCACGTTGGCGGATACTCAAATATTTCAATTTCAGTATCTGATGGCCAAGCCAGCGACACGCTCGCGCCGTTCTCGATTTCAGTGGATGCCGTTACCGTGAATACGGCACCGCAGATTTCAGGTACGCCGGCGGCAACTGTTATGACGGGCGAGAGCTATTCGTTTACGCCAGGCGCGACCGATGCCGACGGTGACGCATTAACATTCTCGATATCCGGAATGCCGACCTGGGCCAGCTTCAATAGTACGACCGGGCGTTTGCGTGGGACCCCCACTGCGGGAGACGTAGGTGTCTACTCGAACATTGTCATATCCGTATCTGACGGACAGGCTAGTGTTTCGTTGCCATCGTTTTCAATTACTGTCGACGCGGTCAGCCTGGGCTCCGCAACTTTGAGCTGGACGGCGCCGACACAGAATGAAGACGGCACGCAGTTGACTGATCTCGCCGGCTACAAAATCTATTGGGGCACGACATCAGGCAATTACCCGAATTCTGCGACGATCAACAATCCGAGTGTAACCACCTATCTTGTTGAGAGCCTGTCCCCGGGGACCTACGAATTTGTGGCGACATCCTTCAATGCCGCGGGTATTGAAAGTCGCCAGTCCGGAACTGCGACAAAGGTAATTCCTTGAGCGTTTGACGACGAAGCATTCGGCGCTGTCAGGCCAAGAGTTCATTGCAGTCGCAAGTGACTGATCAAACCTGCGACTGCAAATAATTCTCCAACCCCACCTTCGCAATCAACCCAATCTGCGTCTCCAGCCAATCGACATGCTCTTCCTCTGATTCAAGAATCGACGCAAACAACTCACGCGAGACGTAGTCTTTGTGCGATTCGCAATAAGCAATAGCAGCCTTCAGATCCCCAAGCCCGTCCAATTCCATTTCGAGGTCGCACTTCAGCATCTCCGGCACGTCCTCGCCGATCCTGAGTTTCCCCAGGTCCTGCAGATTCGGCAGCCCCTCCAGGAACAGAATGCGGTCGATCAGTTTATCCGCGTGCTTCATCTCGTCGATCGATTCGTGGTGCTCGTATTCGCTAAGCTTGCCGAGCCCCCAGTCTTTGAGCATCTTCGCGTGCAGGAAATATTGATTGATCGCCGTGAGTTCGTTTTTCAGCACTTTGTTGAGGTGCTGGATGACGGTTGCGTCGCCTTTCATAGATTGCTCCGAAGTTTGAGGTGTTTGGGGTAATTCGTAATTGTAATAAAAAAGCCCCGCGTAGCGGGGCTTAATTAATTCGGCTGGATGGCTCTAACTATTAAACATCAGGCCATCGCCGGAGAGTAGAGCACGGGTTCAGCGACTTTTCGAGACCGCACACTCTCATTCAGAATGGCCGATGCTACCTCAAGACAAGACCCACAGCCGGCCGCGACACCCAGTTCTCGTTGCAGGGTCCACAGGTCTTCAATCCCGGACTCCGCAGCTTTGCGGATCTGTTTGTCGGTAATGGCATTGCAGATGCAAACGTACATGGCAGCTCATTCTTTTCGCGTTGAAAGCATTCAAACGCAAATGAGAATGATTGTCAATAGCATTACGTACAAACCGAGACACGGGCCTTATTGCACTCCGCGGCCCGGCGTCCAGGGCGCGTCAGCCAAATCCAAAGCCTGCTTAAGCGCCTCGTATTCACCGTCGATCAGTACCCCTAAGCGTTGCACTACGTCGTCATACAAACGCCTGCCGATGGCGTAGGACTCTCTCTGCAGGGGCGTCGGTCCGTAAGCCGATGAACTGGCGTCGAAACGTGCATGCCACAGGCGTTCGCCCAGCGTTACGTCCGACGATTCCTGGTAGATAGCTTCGATGTCGTTCTTCGCCAGCCGGTCGCGTTGAGCCAGCATGCGTTCCTGTATGGAGTCCGCGATCTCATACAAGGACGTATCGGCTCGCGACCGGACCAACGTCTCTTTGACCGCATCCAGCTCAGCGCTGACCCGATCGATGGCATTGACCGTGCCATCGGCCGCTCGTCCCAGCTCATCCACCTGACTCTCGAACACGACCCGCTGTTCCTGCGTACTGCCGGGCAGGGTGGGTTCACGAATCGAAACCACCTCGAAATCCTGGGATTGCTTAAGGTCCGACAGCACGCCATCAACCCGCTGCTGCATCGATACTGAGAAGGTCCCCGGTACCACCAGCACGCCTGCGCCTTCTTCACGCTCCTCGCCTTCAACAGCCGGTACCCAGGCGTTGAGGGCAGGGTAGCGGAGGTTCCAGGCTATGCGATGGAAGCCGGCTTCTGCCGGGCCCTCGATGTGCCGTACCACCTCGCCATTGGCATTCCGGACGGTGAACACGATCGCCGGGGCGTCCTCGCGCTGCTCGTCGATCGCCTTGTCCAATCCTGCGAACTTGACGTTCTTATTCTCGGCTTCGAGCTCTTTCTCGGATTCACGTCGTGCCTGTTGGCTCGTTTGCAGTGCCTTTGGCAGGTAGTACGTAAAGTTGGCGCCAAAGTCCGGGTTTGCTGCGACGTAATAGCTGTCACCCTGGCTGCTCGTGCACTGCGCTTCGCCGCAGCCTAAGCGGCGCGTTGGCACGTACCAACGTGTCTTGCGTACCGGGAACAGTGTTGCGTCTTCTTTCAGCATGTCGGTCGTCACGCTGCGCAGGGCTGAGTAGTCGTCAAGAATGTAGAAGCTGCGTCCAAACGTCGCGCCAACGAGATCGTTCTCGCGGGTCTGGATAACGAGGTCGCGGAACGGAATATTCGGGCTGCCGCCTTTCAACTTGGTCCATTCGCCGCCGCCATTCACCGTGAAAAACACGCCAAACTCGGTACCAAGGAACATCAGGCCCGGTTTCACGTGATCCTGTACGACCCGCCACAGCACATGACGTTCCGGCAGGTTGCTGGCGATGCTCTTCCAGGTCCGGCCGCGATTTTCGCTCTTCAAAATGTACGGCGAAAAGTCGCCTTTCTTGTGGTCGTCTACAACGACGTAAACCGTATTCGCCTCGTGCAAGTCGGCCTTAATGTCATTCACGAAAAAGCGATCGGGTACGCCCGGCAGCTTGTCAATCTTGCGCCAGGTCTGGCCGTTGTCTTCGGTTATCTGGATGAGACCATCGTCAGTACCCGCGTACACGAGTCCTGGAACCAGTGGCGACTCCGACAGCGACGTGACGGTATTGAACATCGACATCGCGTACAGGTCCCATGCGGCATCGTAGCTCCAGGTGCGCCCCATGATGGGCTGCTCATGGCGGTTCTCGTTACGCGTAATATCGCCGCTGATCGCCGTCCAGCTGTCGCCGTAATCATCGCTCTTCCAGACGCGCTGTGTGCCGAAGTACAGCGTCTTTGAGTTGTGCGGGCTGATCAGGATCGGTGAGTCCCAGTTGTAGCGTTCGGACGGCTCGCCCTCGGCAGGCTGCGGACGAATATAGACGGCTTCGCCTGTCTTGCGGTCGTAACGCGTCAGGTTACCTTGCTGCCACTGCGCGTAAATGATGTCCGGGTTGTTCGGGTCCACGGCAGACTGGTGGCCGTCGCCGAACATCGTGACAAACCAGTCCGCGTTTGAAATTCCCGAAGCATCTTTCGTGCGCGACGGTCCGCCCTGGCTGTTGTTGTCCTGCGTGCCGCCATAAACGTTGTAAAACGGCTCGTCATAGTCGACCGCTACCTTGTAGAACTGCGTGATCGGCAGGTTTGCCGCAAAGCGCCAGGTTTTGCCCAAGTCATAGGTCTCGTAAATACCGCCATCAACACCGACCAGCAGATAGTCTTCGTCGTTGTGATCGAAAGCCATCGCGTGATGATCGGAATGTTTGCTTTCGTGCCTCAGATTGGTGAACGTCGTGCCGCCGTCGTTCGTGACATGCATCTGCACGTCCATCTGGTACACGCGATCGAACTGGTGCGGGCTCGCGAAGATCTCCTGGTAGTAGTGCGGGCCGGTGCCGCTCGAGAGGTATTCGTTCTTCTTTTCCCAGGATTCGCCGCCGTCAGCCGAACGATAAAAGCCGCCTTTGCGGTTCGCGACTTCGATCGTCGCGTAAATCACGTCCGGATTCTGCGGTGATATGGCAAGGCCAGTCTTGCCGAAGCTTTCCTCGGGCAGACCCTTGCTGAGTTCACGCCAGGTCTCGCCGCCGTCTTCGGATTTGTGGATGCCGGTGCCCGGTCCGCCGTCCATCAGTGCGGCAACGTTACGCAAGCGCTGCCAGCTTACGGCATACATCACGTCCGGGTTACGCGGATCCATATGGACTTCCGAGACGCCCGTGTATTGAACGTCAATCGCGGTATTGCCCAAACCATCGCCGAGCACTTTTCGCCAGTTCTGGCCGCCGTCAGTGGACTTAAACAAGCCACGCTCGCCACCGCCGGACCACAGCGGTCCTTGTGCGGCGACAAACAGGATGTTCGAATCGCGCGGGTCGATGCGGATCATGCCGATGCGTTCGGACTTTTCCAGTCCCATCTTTTCCCAGCTTTGACCGGCGTCGCGGCTCCTGAACAATCCTGAGCCGTAACCTACGTGGCGCCCAGACACATTCTCGCCGGTGCCGACCCAGATTGTGCTTGGGTTATTCGGGTCGATGGTTATGCTGCCGATAGAGTAGGAGTCTTCATTGTCGAATATCGGCTCCCAGGTCGTTCCGCGGTTGTCGGTCTTCCAGACGCCACCGCTGCCTACACCAACGTACCAGGTGCTTTGCCGTTCGGGGTGGATGGCGATGTCCGCGATACGTCCGGACATGAACGCCGGACCAATGCTGCGAAACTCGAGGCCCTTAAAGGTGGCTTCATTGAAGCCGGGGTCGGGCTTTTCTTCATCGGCGGCAAATACGGGTGTAACGGCCAGTGCGAACAGCACGGCAGCGAGGTTCAGATGTTTCATGGTGGCCCCTAATTCTGGTTTTCGGGCATTCTACCGGGCCACACCCTTTAATTCATTCCTTTGCTAGACTGCGGCGCATGAAAAATCTATTTGATGTCAGCGGCAAGGTCGCTCTGGTGACGGGTGGTTCACGCGGTATCGGCGAGATGATCGCCGAAGGCTATGTCGCGAACGGGGTGAAGACTTACATTTCGGCGCGCAAAGCCGATGCTTGCGATGCGACAGCGAAACGCCTGTCGAAGCAGGGCGAATGCATCTCAATTCCTGCAGACCTGTCGACGATGGAAGGTATTCAGGCTCTGGCCGAAGAAATCCGCTCCCGCGAGCAGCGCCTCGACATCCTGGTGAACAACGCCGGCGCAAGTTGGGGTGCGGCCATCGCCGAATTTCCTGAGGCCGGCTGGGACAAGGTGATGGATATCAACGTCAAGGGTCCGTTTTTCCTGACGCAGGCATTGTTGCCATTGCTGGAGGCCGCCGCGTCGGCCGAGGATCCTGCCCGCATCATCAACGTCGGGTCGATCGACGGTCTCAACGTCAACAAGCTGGGTACCTATTCCTACGGTCCCAGTAAGGCGGCTATGCATCACCTGACACGAACGCTGGCGTCGCATCTGGCGGAGCGAAACATCACTGCCAACGCGATTGCGCCCGGGCCGTTCCCGAGCAAAATGACGGCTGGAATCCAGGAGGCCTTTGGCGATGAAATTACCCGCAATGTGCCCTTGAAGCGTTGGGGCGAAGCCGCCGACATGGCCGGTGTTGCTATTTATCTCGCGTCTAAGGCCGGTGCTTATGTTTCCGGTGCAGTGATTCCCGTCGATGGCGGCATTGTCGCAAGCGCCCGAACGCTCTAGCGAGTTGTCGGTGCTGTCACCTCAATTCACATTGGCGGCTGTGAACTGCCTGCTGCCAACTGCCCGACCTTCGTGTCATTATCGGGGGCTATGAGCGAACTAGCCCGAAAACTTCTGATTGTGGAGGACGACCCCGGTCTCCTGAACCAGCTCAAATGGTGTTTTGAGGGCTACGAGGTGTGCACGGCCGAGAACCGCGAGGCCGCGATCGCCGAGCTACGCCGCAATGAGCCGGCCGTCGTCCTGCAGGATCTCGGTTTGCCGCCCAAGCCGGAAGGTGTGGAGGAAGGGCTCGCGACTCTGACGGAGACGCTCAAGCTGGCACCGCATACGAAGGTGATTGTCGTCACCGGCAATGGTGATCAGGAAAACGCACTCACCGCTGTCGCGCTGGGCGCTTACGATTTTTACGAAAAGCCGGTTGATACCGATACGCTGAAACTGCTCGTCGATCGGGCCTTCAATATTTCAGAGCTCGAGACTGAAAACCGCCGGCTGCAGAATCAGGTCAACGAATCACCGCTCGATGGCATCGTCGCTGCCAGTGAAGGCATGCTTGCCGTGTGTCGCATGATCGAAAAGGTTGCGCCCACAGATGTAACGACCTTGTTGCTGGGTGAAAGCGGTACCGGTAAGGAATTACTGTCGAGGGCACTGCATCGACTTAGTCCACGTGCAGACAAGAACTTCGTCGCAATCAACTGTGCAGCGATTCCGGAAAACCTGCTCGAGTCCGAACTCTTCGGGCACGAGAAGGGCTCGTTCACGGGCGCGCACAAGCAATCCATCGGCAAAGTCGAACTCGCTGACGGCGGCACCCTGTTTCTCGACGAGATCGGCGATATGCCGATTGCCTTGCAGGCGAAGATGCTGCGGTTCTTGCAAGAACGTGTCATCGAGCGCGTTGGCGGGCGTCAGGAAATTCCGGTGGACGTTCGAGTCGTTTGCGCCACCAATCAAAATCCTGAGCAGCTCATCAAAGAAGGTCTGTTCCGCGATGACCTCTATTATCGTGTCAGTGAAATCACGATCAACATTCCACCGTTCCGAGACCGTGAAGAAGGCCGCCTGATACTTGCGCGGACGTTATTGCAGAAGTACTGCAAACAACAAAAACGTGCGATTAACGGTTTCGCCGACGACGCGATCACCGCTATTGAGGCCTACACCTGGCCTGGCAACGTTCGCGAACTGGAAAACAAAATCAAAGGCGCCGTCATCATGGCCGATGGCAAGATGGTTACGGCAGCCGACCTGGGTATTTCTGGCGGCGAGGACGAGGGCGAGTCACTCAATCTTCGCGAAGTACGACAGAACGCCGAATCGAAAGCGATCCGCGTCGCGCTCACCAAGTGCTATGGCAATATTTCGAAAGCCGCGGAGCTACTCGGCATTACTCGGCCCACGCTCTATGACCTGCTCAACAAATACGGCATGAGTTCGGATTCCTATTCCAAGAAAGCGGAACAGTCCGGCCAATAAAAAGGCCGCCTCGAGAGGCGGCCCAGGTTGTGCTGGCCCATTGAGTGGGGGGAAGAGCCAGAACCGATCTACTTGAAATTAATGGCGAGCGAGCCCGTAATCGTACGCGGCGGCCCGTAGAAGCCAATCACCGAGTTATTCACTGTTCCGAAATCGTACGACGCGGCGATGTATTCTTCATCGGTCAGATTCCTGAAGTGCGCACCGGCTTCATACTTGCCATCGCCAGACGTCCAGACAAAGCTCAGGTCAATTAAAGAAAACGAACCCTGATCGACGAGCGCATTCGGGATCTCGAACTGATGCGACTCACTTCTGTAGGAAACGCTGCCCAGCACGGCGAAGTTTCCGGACGCAACAGGCGTCTCGTAACGAAGCCGGAAATTGGCGGTCGTATCCGGCGTGTTTTGGAACACGCGTGAGCTGGAAACGTCAATCAGAATAGGTGCTCCGGTGCCCGGATCTATGCTGGCTTCCAGCCATTCCGTGTATTCGGCATCAATGATACCCAGCGCAAGCGTTGCTGTAAGTTCATCGGTCAGATTCGCCACCGCTTCAATTTCGAAGCCACTGACTTCCGCTTTACCGGCGTTGGTGACCTTACCGGCGAATCCGTCCGGCTGGCCGTCGTTGTCGGTGTCCAACAGGATGGAACCTGGAACCTGCACGTCCGTGTAGTCCATCGTGAAGGCAGCAATATTAGTAACGAACTTGCCATCGGCCCACACAGATTTCGCACCGATTTCAATGGACTCGACAGATTCCGGTGCAAAACCTTCGCGTGTCGCCGCGACGTTATAAGCGCCACGCGGATCGAAACCGCCGCCCTTGAATCCCTCGCTGTAGGACAGGTAGAGATTATGTGTGTCGGACGGTGCGTAACCGACGCTTACGCGGGGCGTAAATTCGCTGTCCGTCCGGCTGCCGTTGAACTCCGGTACATAAGGGGTTGTCGGCGTCAGGGATATGGCACTGCTATTGCCGAAGTAAGGCGAGCCCAGGCCGAGGAAGGTTTCACGTACAACGTACGCTGTACGCTCATCCTCGGTGTAACGGCCGCCGATTGACACGTTCCATTGATCGTTGAGGTCGTAAGTGACGTCAAAGAAACCCGCCAGCGCGTTCGTGTCGTAATCGCCGAGCGTAAAGGGTGTCAGGGCTCCGTTGAAGATCACGTCGAAAGCGTCGAACGCATTGGCGTCGAGATAGTATACGCCGAAGATTGCCGACAACCGATCGCCAGAATAGGTGAACTGAAACTCCTGGCTGAACTGCTCATTGTCATAGATTACCGGCGCGTCAAACGTGTTGGCTGGCAGGTTGTCGAAGTCGATCCAACTCTCTGAGTAGTCCGAACGGCTCGATGTGATCGACTTCAGCTGCAGGCTGTCGCTGATGTCCCATGCGATATCCAGCGTAGCGCCGCCTTGTGTTGTTTCAGGACTCAATCCGCCTGTGGAAGATGGGTAGGTCGAGATGCCGGCACGCGTATCAAAAACATCCGGCAGTACGGGTTCGCCGGTATTCGATGGCAACAGTCGATGGCCCTGCCTTGAACTGGAATCGTCCTGGCTGTAATCGCCGTGGAGTCGCACAAACAGGTTGTCGCTCGGCTCCCATTCCATGGTCACACGATAGGCCATGATCTCTTTATCGGCGTTTTCTTCGCCCGTAAAAAGATTGTCGCCCCAACCGTCGTGGTTGAACGTTGCGATGCTGCCGCCGATGCGGAAAGAGTCGGTCACTGCTGTGCTACCACTAACAATGAGGTCGGCCTGGTTGTAGGTACCTAGTGCTGCTTTGACGCGGAACTCAGTTTCGTCGGACAGGCGCTTCGTCACGTAACGAACCGCACCGCCGATGGTGTTGCGGCCGTACAAAGTGCCTTGTGGTCCACGCAGAACTTCGATCCGCTCAACATCATAAATATCAAACACGGTGCCCTGCGGGCGTGCCAGGTAGACATCGTCGAGATAGATACCGACACCGCCTTCCCAGCCCGCGACCGGGTCCTGCTGGCCGATACCGCGAATGTAGGCGGTCAGGGTTGTATTAGTGGCCCTGGAAACCTCGAGGTTGACGTTCGGGGTGTAATTGCTGAGCGCGGTCACATCGACCGCACCGATTTCCTCGAGCATGTCGCCGGAATAGGCCGATACGGCGATCGGTACCTCGCGCAGCGACTCTTCCCGACGGCGGGCCGTAACGGTCACTTCATCGAGAGAGGCTTTGGCACCTGCTTCGGTCTGCGCCATGGCGGGCGAGGCGAACAGCGCGAAACAGCCGACAGCTACACTCATAAAAGAAGCATAGCTTATTGATTTTAAAGTGGTTTGCATTTGAATCCCCCAGGAATCAGGTGGGCAGGGCGCCCAATCAGTTCAACGAACGTTGAAGGGAGATTAATTCAACGACTGTTGAAATGCAAATGCCGTTATTTTCGGCAAAGGCGCTCGAAACCGGCTGCAAGGAAGGCCGGCATGCGCTCGACGACGCTGGCCATGTCCGACGATTTCACGGTGCCACCCGACAGGTTGTCGATGCGACCTGTCTCGGCAAAGGTCAGCGTCAGGGCGCCGGACAGGAAATGGTAGCTCCAGTAAAGGTCAGCGTCGGTACAGTCGGGCAGGGCCTTTCTGAGCGCTTCGATGAATCGCCGGACGAGGGGGTCGAAATAGCGGGTCATCAATTCGCCGCCAAAGTCGGCCGAGTTATTGATCTGGGCGATCAGTTGAAAATAATATTTCCACTGTTCGTGCTCCCTGGCCAACAGGTCCAGTAACGGGTGCGTGAATGCGTCGATGATCTCTTCGACCGACGGCGCATCGTCAGGGTGCCGTTCTTCGACAGCTTCCAGTGCCTTCAATCGGATGTCGTTAAGAATTTCAACGCGGCGCAGCATGATCTCGTCAAACAGATCGCGCTTTGATTTGAAATGGTAGTAGGCCAGTGAGACGTCAGCTTCGGCCTTGGACATGATTTGCCGGACAGAAACGCCTTCGTAACCTTTATGGGCAAATAGCTCTTCGGCGGCATCCAGGATGCGTTCTCGAGTGGATTGTTTGTCATTCGTCATTGCGCCGTCACCATATTTGAATTTCAACACTCGTTCAACTAGTATTCAACGATCGTTGAAATACTTCGTCCGCTCTGCAATGGGCGAGTCGCAAGGGACAGGGGGTCGTTGCGATGGCATGGTTCTCGCCAAAGCCGTTATTAATTCCGGACATTATGGCCGTTAACGAGGCGTCTTGCTCGAGCAAAGATGCCGTAATTGACGGCGAAACGGTGGTTAGCTGGGCCGAGTTCGGTGTCGGTACGCGGCAAGTCGCCAATGCGCTTCGTACGCTCGGTCTCAAGCACGGTGATCGTGTCGTTGTGCTCATGACGAACCGCTACGAAATGGTCGAAGCCATGTTCGGCATCATTCGTGGCGGTTTCTGTGCCGTGCCACTGAATTGTTCCATCACCGATGACGCTGTCGCAGTGATGACTGCAAATTCCGAAGCAAAAGCCATCATTGCGTCCGGTGAACACATCGCTCGAATTGAAGGGCTGCGCAATCGGCTAGGTGATGAAGTCTTGAAGCGACTGATCGGCGTCAATCCGGTTGGGACAGGCTGGCACGACTATCATCAGTGTCGAGATGCGGCGGACAAGGCCGCATGCGCCGTCAACATCCAGGCCCACGACGAGTGCAATATTATTTACAGCTCCGGCACGACGGGCTTGCCAAAAGGCATCGTGCACGATCACTCTGGCCGCGCCGCCTGGGCATCCGACATGGCGGTCGCTTTGCGCTACCACTCGGGCGCGCGCACCCTGTTGAACCTCGGCTTGTTTTCCAACATCAGTTGGGTGGCGATGCTGGCGACGATTTTCGCAGGCGGCACGATGGTGGTGCAGCGTCGTTTCGATGTCACGCAGTGCCTCGAACTCATAGAACGGGAAAAAGTTACGCACGCTGTAATGGTGCCATTGCAGTTCCAGAAGCTACTTGAACACGAGAGTTTCGCTGATTACGATTTGTCGAGCCTCGACGCCTATATGTGTTGCGGCTCGCCACTCGCGGTCGCGATCAAGCAGGATATCGTTGCGCGCATGCCGGGCAGTTTCATCGAGCTCTACGGTCTGACGGAAGGTCTCGTCACGATACTGAGTCCGGAAGTCATGCTTGAAAAGGTCGAATCCGTGGGCCGAGCCTGCCCGGGGCAGTATCTCGCAGTCATCGACGAAGATGGCAACGAGCTGCCCGTTGGCGGGGCCGGCGAGATTGTGGGGCGAAGCCGCTTCATGATGGCCGGCTATCATGCGAATGCGGCGGCGGATGAGGAGGCGACCTGGGTGCACCCCTCCGGCGAGCGCTGGTTGCGCACAGGCGATGTCGGAAAATTCGACAAGGATGGTTTTCTCTATCTCGTTGATCGTAAAAAGGACATGATTCTGTCCGGCGGCCAGAATATTTATCCGGCCGACATTGAAGCGGTCATGATCGAGCATGTAGCGGTGCACGAAGTTGCGGTGGTCGGCGTTGCGAGCAAGAAATGGGGCGAGACGCCATTGGCTGTTGTTGTGCTCGCCGATGGCCACAGCATCGACGCCGATGAACTGACCGCATGGTCGAACGGTCGACTGGGCAAGCAGCAACGGATTGCAGCAACGGTTTTCGTTAATGAATTGCCGCGCAATCCGAACGGCAAAGTATTGAAACGCGAGTTGCGTAAAGATTTTGACAGTTTGGAATTCTGAGGACCCTGACTTGAGTGCTGTCGCCAATACCCACTTTTACAAGAGCAGTGACGGGCTCAACATCTACTACCGGGATTTCGGTAGTCAGAACGAAGGTACGCCCATCATTTGCCTGCCGGGGCTGACGCGAAATAGTCGCGATTTTGAGGATCTTGCGTTTCACCTGTCGAACAGGCGGCGCGTACTCACCATCGACTTCCGTGGCCGCGGCTACTCCGACTACGACCCGAACTGGCAAAACTACCATCCAAAGACTTACGTCGCTGATGTCTGGACCTTGCTTGATCTGCTTAATATCCATCGCGTCATTGTCGTCGGAACGTCGCTGGGCGGTCTTTGCGCCATGGTGATGGCGTCACAACAGGCCAATCGCCTGGCGGGTGTTGTGATGAACGACATTGGTCCTGAGATTGACCCGGTGGGTCTCGCCAGAATTCAGGAATACACCGGTAGATTAACACCCGTTAAGTCCTGGGGTGAGGCCGCGAATCAAGCCAAAGAAATCTACGGTCACTGTTTGTTGGGTCTGGACGATGACGACTTCATGCGATTGGCGCGACGTGGGTATCGCGAGATCGAGAACGAAATACCGCGCCTCGATATGGACCCGAATATTGGTCGCGCGATTCGCGAAGTCGGGCCACAAAAAGGGGATCCGTGGCAATTGTTTTCTGCGCTTCGCGATATTCCTGTGACCCTGCTTTGGGGAACACTGTCCGATATTTTGTCAGCTGGCATCATCGACAAAATGCAAGCAGCGAAACCGGATCTCACTGTGGTTCCTGTGGCCGACCGTGGCCACGTCCCATTGCTCGACGAACCTGAGTGTCTGTCGGCAATAGATGCATTCATCGAAAAGGTGGCCTGATGTTCAAATTTTTGCCTGTGTTGTTGCTGGTCCTGATGGCGTGCAATGGCGAAACAGTAGAAACAAGCAATAGTGCCGGCAGCTACAACATTGATGCCAGCCGCATCAGCATCTCCGGTGTTTCATCGGGAGCGTACATGGCGGGTCAGGTGCACCTCGCCCATTCGTCGGTGTTCAATGGCGCGGCGATCATCGCTGGCGGTCCTTACTATTGTGCAATGGGCGCGCTTACTCGCGTGCTCGGACCCTGCATGAAAGGCGGCGATCTGGGTCTTTCGGGATTGACGGAGTATGCACAATCAGCAGCGAAAGCCGGCAAGCTCGATGAGCTCGCGAACCTCGAAGACGATCATGTGTGGGTATTTCACGGCGCGCTGGATACCGTTGTACATCAGGACGCATCCGTTGCCGCTGTCGCGTTCTACAACGAGTTCGTAGCCGCGGACGCCGTTACGCTCGTCACCGACATTGCGGTTGTTCACGGACTGGCAACGCTGGCTTCCGGTCCGCCTTGCGATACTTTCGGTGCGCCATTCCTGAACGCCTGCGACTACGACACCGCAGGTGAAGTCCTCACATCCCTGCACGGTGAATTGAATTCGCGGGCCGCGGCCGTCGGCCCGCTGCAGACTATCGAGCAACCCGGCTTCGATTCTGCAGAGATGCTGGAGCAAGCGTTTTTGTACGTTCCGGCGGCCTGCGCAGCAGGGCAGGCCTGCGGTGTTCACGTCGCACTGCACGGTTGTGTGCAATCGTCGGCGTACCTTGGTGACGCCTTTGCGACGGGTGCCGGTTTTAACGAATGGGCAGACGCCAACGCTTTGTTGGTACTGTATCCGCAGGTCGCGAGCAGCAAGATTGCGCCGATGAATCCGAACGGTTGCTGGGACTGGTGGGGGTACACAGGCGAGGACTACGCAACAAAAGACGGCGCTCAGATCAAAGTCATCAAAGCAACGCTGGACGCTCTCGCCGGACGGACTCTTTGACACTCGCATGGGCGTTGTTTATCGCCTACCTGGCAGGGACGGCGTGGCTCGGTTGGCTGGGATTTCGTAAGACGACGGGATTCGGCACGTTTGCCGTCGGCGACCGTGCCATGAACCCCGTCGTCGTCGGCATCATTCTCGCCGCCAGTGTGTCATCAGCATCGACTTTTATAATTAATCCCGGCTTCATCTACGTCGACGGGTTCAGCGCCTACTTTCATTTTGTCATAGCGGTCGCGATCAGTTTCATCGCCATGCTGTCGATCCTGTCTTTCCGATTTCGCCGTATCGGTGCCGAGCACAGCGCACTGACAATTCCGGACTGGATCGGGAAACGCTACGAGTCACGAAGTTTTGCGTTGTTCTTCTCAATACTCAATCTGCTGTCGTTCGCGTTCGTCGTATTACTGGTTGGCGGAATCTCTATCGTTATGCAGTCTCTGCTCGGGATCTCCAATGCCGCCGCTCTCGCGATTACGCTGACGTTTGTTACCGGCTACGTTTTCATCGGTGGCACCTACGCCCACGTATTGACCAATCTGCTGCAGGGAAGTTTGATGATCATCGTGACGCTGGCTGTGCTGGCGTCCTGCGTGTGGGTGGCGTATCAGCAGCCCGGCTCGACGATCGAGGCTTTACACGCGATAGATGCGAATCTTGTTGCGCCGATCAATGAAAGCGGAAAACTGTTCAACGACGTATTTTCCATTTACGTTGCGGGGTTCATTGTCGGCGCCATCGTCGTTTGCCAGCCACACATTCTCACCAAGGCGCTGTACGTAAAGGACGATCGCGCGGTCAAACAATACCTGCTCGTTTTCGCCGTTGTTTTCATACTGTTTCAGTTGCTCGGTACGGTTGGTTTTTACGCGCACCTGGTGGTGCCCGCTGAAGCACTGATCGACACAGCAAGCGGACAGTTTCGGCAGGACCTGGTCATGACCATGTACCTGAAGACGATATTCCCGGAGGCCGTGTTCACGTTTGTGGGGATCGTCTTGCTGGCGGCGGCCATGTCCACGCTGGATGGACTGTTGGTATCGTTATCGACAATCACGGCCAATGATTTGGTGTTGAACGTCATCGGCGAGCGTCGACGCGCCCGGCTCAACGAAGAGCAACAAATGGCCTTCGCGATGAAGGTGAGCCACGTAGTCCTCGTTGTTATCGCAATCGCTGCGTTCCTGATAAATCTGCAGCCGCCCAGATTGTTGGGCATATTTGGGCAGGTGGGTGTTTACGGTCTGGCGGCTGCGACAGCAATACCGTTGCTGCTCGGTATCTTGTTTCGCCGCTTGCCAATATCTTTGGTCTGGCTGGGGTCGGTCGCCGCACTGGCCATACACTTCGCTCTGTTCTTCAGCGGCGAGCAGCTGTTCCCTGACTCGAACGTGACTTTCGGCAATCCCGGTGTCACTGCCGCTATCGCGGCAATGATTACGATTCCAGCGACAGCTATTATCGCCACGATTGTTGCGCGCCGAAGGTAAAATCAGCTTCCTAGCGGCTCTTGAACGCGTCCGGGTTCAGTTCGTGGCGCGCGAGCAACTTGTAGAAATCCGTACGATTGCGTTTTGCGAGGCGTGCCGCCTGGCTCACATTGCCCATCGTTATTTGCAGGATCTGCGACAGGTAATTGCGTGTAAATTCGTCTCGCGCATCGGTAAACGATGCCAGCTTGCTGGCATGTTCGCCCAGCGACTGTTGCACCATTTCACCGCTGATGACCGGCGAACGCGACAGTGCGACGTTCTGCCGAACGACGTTATACAGCTGGCGCACGTTGCCGGGCCATTCCGCCGTGACCAGCATCTCGACGGCCTCCGGCGCATACACTTTTCTTTCCTGGTCTGACTCTCGCGAGATCTGCTGCAAGAAATGCGCGACCAACATCGGAATGTCTTCGCGGCGATCGTCCAGCGTTGGCAGACGGATATTGACGACGTTCAGGCGGTAGTACAGATCTTCGCGAAAGCGACCTTGCCCCATGAGTTCCTGCAGGTCCCTGTGCGTAGCCGAAATCACTCGTACATCAATATCTCGTGCGTCCGTACTGCCGACCGGACGGACCTGACTCTCCTGCAATACGCGCAGTAACTTCACCTGCAATCGCATCGGCATGTCGCCGATCTCGTCGAGCATCAAAGTGCCGCCTTCGGCTGCCTGGAACAGGCCGTCGTGACTGCGAGTGGCGCCCGTAAAGGCACCTTTTTCGTGACCGAATAATTCGGACTCGAGCAGGTTTTCCGCCATCGCACTGCAGTTGATGGCAACGAAGGGCTTATTGCGTCGATCGCTGGCCTTGTGTATTGCTTGCGCGAGCAGTTCCTTGCCCGTGCCGCTTTCGCCAGTGATCAAAACGCGTGCGTCAGTCGCCGCAACCATCTTGGCTTGCTGCATCACTTCTTTCATCGCCTGATTGCGCGTAATGATTGCGGACGCCCAATCCTCATCGACATCGACCGAGCCCGAGACTTTCAGGGCGCGCTCAACCAGCGTCATGAGTTCATCTTTGTCGATGGGCTTCGTGAGAAAGCCGAAAGCGCCGTGCTGAGTCGCCGTGACGGCGTCCGGTATCGTGCCGTGTGCCGTGATGATGACGACGCGCAGCCCCGGGGAGCGCGTCTGCAATTCCTTCAGCAGACCGATACCGTCCATCTTGTCCATACGCAGGTCGGTGATCACCAGGTCCGGGCTGAAACGGTTCAGGACCGCGAGCGCGTTATGCGCTGATTCCACGGCCTCAACGTCGTAACCTTCGGCGCGCAGCCGGATGCTCAGCAGGCGCAGTAATCCCGGATCGTCGTCGACGAGGAGGATTTTGCCGCTACTGTCTGATTTCTTGTTGGCCATGTTGGGTTATGTCGCACCAATGCTTAAGTTGGCACAGATTAGATCATTCCTGCTCGCGGATCGAGCGTTCGATCGAGGTGATCGCTTCGAGCTTCTGCTCCGCTTCCCGCAGTTCCTGCTGCAGGCGCCGATTCTCCGCTTCCACGGCGCTCAGCCTTTGACTGGCAGCCTCCTGCTGAGATTGAGCGGCGCGCGACGATGAAGTGCGCAGCCGTTCTATTTCATAATTGCTGACAATCTGCCGCTCAACGCTGTTGAGATGAATGACGGCCAGCGAAATCTCTGCCGGTGTCAGCAGTATGGTCTGCGCGAGCACTTCGCGAAGTATGCTTTGCGCGAGCTCAGGATTTGACTCCGGATGTCCGGGTATCGCAAGCACCAGCCCGAAGCGCAAATTCGTCGACGCGCTCGGTGTCAGCTGCGCTGCCGCCGCTGCGTCCGCGTAGATTTCCGCCTGCGCCGCAGGATCACCACTCGCTATTCGGCCGAGTTCGGCGATATAGATCTCGATCTCCGGCGCGCCGAGGAGTTCGGGTTCTTCTGAGCTCGAATCGATTCTGCCCTTGATCCAGTCCGACGTTTGACCACAGCCTGACAGCACCGCAGCGGCCAGTGCGGCCACCGCGAATTTTCGAGTTCTCGTTGTCAGTGCAAACTTAGCCATGTGCTGCCAGTCTCTGTTGCCCTATTTCGCGTTTCTGTGGAATGTGAATCCTGAAATGCGCTCCTGAAAACTCATCTGAGTTAATCAATTCGACGGAACCGTTGTGCGCCTGGATACATTCCAGCACCACCGACAATCCGATACCGGTGCCACCGACCTGTCCACCCTGCTTACGCTTGCCCTGGAAGAAAGCATCAAATATTCGAGGGCGCTCTTCCTCCGGTATGCCGGGTCCGGTGTCACCGAATTCCAATATGAAGCCGCTTGGCAATCGATTGGCCCGTATCGTTATCAGTCCGCCACGCGGCGTGAATTTGACCGCGTTCGACAGGAGATTATCCAACACAGTGCGAATTTTATCCTGATCCGCGTTCACAATAATGTCATCAACTTCCAGTTTCAGCTGGATATTGGCCGCTTTCAGGGCCAGGCGTTGCGCTCGCGCAATGGAAATGACCTGCTTTCTAAGCTCGAAGTCGGACAGCGTCAAAACCTCGCTCTTGGCCTGCCAGGCGCTGAAGCTCAACAGGTTTTCGATCAGCTGCTGCAGTTTCAGCCCGTTCATGCGCAAGATGTCGGTGACTTCTCGCTGCGGATTTTCGAGCTCGCCGACGGATCCA
Source organism: uncultured Gammaproteobacteria bacterium (assembly GCA_942490655.1). Classification (GTDB taxonomy): domain Bacteria; phylum Pseudomonadota; class Gammaproteobacteria; order Steroidobacterales; family Woeseiaceae; genus UBA1847. The sequence goes on from CALNXZ010000003.1 coordinate 311,970, forward strand.
TCCAGGAGCAGCTCCGTACCTTCACGGATATTCGCGAGTGGCGTTTTCAATTCGTGCGACATATGCCGCAGGAATTTATTCTTTTCCTGAGCGAGCTCGAGTAGCCGCAGGCGCAGCCATTCCAGCTGCCGGCCCAGTCGTTGCAGATCGGTCGGACCTTTTATTTGAATGGGTTTGGAAAATCCGCTCGCGCCCAGTTGTCCGATAGCACGGTCAATCTGACGAATAGGGCGCGCGACCAGCAATGTGAAAATCAGGATCAGGATCAAGGTGCCCGGCACCAACGCGGCAACCTGCCAGGCGGACACGCGCTGCGCCGTTCGGGCTGTTTCCTGCAGGACTGACAATTTCGCGTCGACATGCGCGGTCAGTTGGTTGGTCAGCAGGGAGAGGTTTTGCCGTAATGGTGCGAACTGCGCGATGGCGGCATTGAGCGTGGCGTCGTTCGCGTTCGGGTTTGAAAGATTGCCAATGATTGCGTGTGCGTCAGTGGCGAGGGAATCCGCGAGTTCGGTCGCGTTTACTTCGGCGGCTAGCGGTGCCATCGAGTTCAACAGCGTCTCGAAAGTCTGCAGGTCCTGTGACATGAGCTGCAGGCTGGCCGGATTTCGGAGCACCTGGTATTGGCGAGCAACCCGTTCAAGTGAACTCAATTGCTCATTCATGCGGCGATTGTTTTCAGCCGCCGCGACGCCTGTAAACACCAGTTGCTCGCTTTGTTCCGCGACACGATCCAGATTGACGAGTGCCCAGATCACGGCAATCAACAACGGTAATGCGACCAGGCCGAAGCCGACCAGTATCAGTCCGTTTAGTGATCGTGGGCGGGGAAATCTCATTATGGTGGTCTATGTTGCCCAGTAGGCGCCGGGGTCGCGGGCCGCGATTTTACGTTCCCAGGCGAGACTGGTTTGAACGATAGTATCAAGGTCGTCATGTTTCGGTGTCCAGCCCAGAGTCTTGCGAATACGGTCTGCAACGGCAATAAGCTCTGGCGGGTCGCCGGCACGCCGGTCTTCTTCCCGGATCTCGAGCGGGCTGCCATTGGCTTTACCGACGACCGCCAGCACGTGGCTGCCGATATATCCAGCACCACCGGTTAGAAGTATCTTGTTGTTTTTCATAGAAATTTTACCAATATCTGAGTGTTTCCGCCGGAATTGTGAACCGTAAGCTTTTTAAGGGGCCAAAGTTTAACAATACTGGCAGGCGGAATACGGACCTGGATCGCACTCTAATCCGTGATCCGGAGTTTTGAATTGTCGCAAATATCGGACGCCTGCGGTTATGTTCGTGTTCAGCTTTCGCAGGTAATATCAAATTGGTCTTGGGCGAAACGATGAAAATGATGAATTCGGTAATGCCGGGGAAAATAGCGACGCTAATTGTCGTCACCCTGGCGATGTCAGCTTGCAGCAGCGGTGGATCGGACGATTCGTCCGGCGGAACGAGCAATCGTTCGCCGGCCGCAGCGGCCGGTACCGATCAGACTGTGGACGAATTCGCGGCGGTCACCATAGATGGCAGCGCGTCGTCGGACCCGGATGCCGGAACTACGTTGACTTACGCCTGGACGCAAACGGCCGGCACAGTGGTCACGATTAACGACAGCTCTTCGGCTCAGGCAAGTATTACTGCGCCCGATGTAACTGCCGTCAACACGCCGCATACGATGACCTTTCGACTGACGGTAAATGATGGCACGGCGAGCGCTTCGGACACGGTCAACATCGTCGTTCGTGATGTGGGATTGGGCATTAATTCACCACCCGTGGCGAACGCAGGACCGGATCGAACGCGCATCGAGTTGTCGACAGTTACTCTGGACGGCACCGCATCAACGGATCCGGATCTCGATGTGTTCACCTACGCATGGCTGCAGACCGGTGGTCAGAATGTTGTCCTGTCGGACTCGAGCATCGCGTCGCCCAGTTTCACGTCTCCGGATGTCGCTGCGGCTACGCCCGAAGTCCTGACGTTTCAACTAACGGTTGATGATGGCACGGACAACAGCACCGATACCGTGGTTATCACGATTCAGGAGACGCTGAGCGCTGTCGTCGTTTCCGGCAGTCTGAGTTTTGAGTGGGTGAATCCGAATAACAACTGTAATGGCCTCAATCTGAACAACCCGGAGCCCAGGCCGATACGACGGGTGACCGTTGAGCTTGTGGATGCGACGAATCCGGCGATGGTTATCGATACGACCGTATCCGGTATCGATGGCTCGTATTCCTTTGCCAATATCGACGCGAATCTGGACGTGCAGGTGCAGGCGCGAGCCGCGTTGCTCGACGGTGCACCGGCGACATGGAACGTCGAGGTTCGCGACAACACGTCAAATACGGGTTCACCGTTAACGCAACGGCCGATCTATATTGTTCGCTGGCCGCAATTCAACACGGGTGTCTCGGACAGCAGCGGCAACGACTTCGTTGCCCGCACTGGCTGGAGCGGGACTTCTTACACGGGTGCGAGAGCCGCCGCGCCATTCGCCATTCTCGATGCGGTGCTGGATGCCATGACGATGGTGACCGACGTTGACAGCACGGCGGTATTTCCGGATCTGGATGTCTACTGGAGTATTAACAACACATTGACCAGCCCGACGGACATCGATGCCGGCGAACTGTCATCGACGTTTTACACCAACAGCGGCTTGTACATGCTTGGCGATGCGAACGTCGACACGGAAGAATTTGACGACCACGTGTCGATCCATGAGTGGGGCCATTATTTCGAAGACAAATTTTCACGCTCCGACAGTTTTGGCGGCAATCACTTCATCGGCACTCCTCTGGACCCGCGAGTCGCGTTTGGAGAGGGATTCGCCAGCGCGCTGGCGGCCATTGCCTTGCAGGACCCGTTGTACTGCGATACCAGTGGCCCGAACCTGCTAACCAGCGGCTTCGGCATCAACTGGGAATCGCAGAATTATGGACTGGTCGGGTGGTTTAATGAATTGACCGTCGGCAAGTTCATCTACGACCTGTGGGATACCGGCACTGACGGCGGCCAAGACTTGGGATCTATAGGTTTTAAACCCATTTACGACACGATGGTCGGCCCGCAGAATAACGTTAACGCATTTACAACACTGTTTAGTTTCGCGGCCGGACTGCGGCCCATGCTCGACCTTGCCGATCAGGCTTTTGTTGACGGCCAACTTAATCGGGTCAATGTTGATACTGCCGCAGGCGTAGACATTTGGGGCGACGGTCAATCCACGGCGCCGGTCAACACAAGCTATCCGCTGGGTCGCGACGTGATCCCACCGTACACGGAGTTGGTTATCGATGCCGCGCCGATTAATGTCTGTTTGAATAATGACTATTTTGCGGACTTCGAAGAGGATGACAGTGAGAACAAGTTCGGCATGTTTCGTCATTTTCGATTTACGACGACCAATACCGACAGTTACACGATTACAGCGACAGCCAATCCGGCACCGGTAGCGACGACGACCACGGGTGACGCGCCGCCGCGCGACGATAGTGATCCCGACCTGTTCCTGCATCGCGGGCCGCAGTGGTGGTTCGCATTTGCCAATAGTACCAGCGACGGCAATGCCACCGAGGTCTTTACGACGCCAAGCATTGGCGCCGGTACCTATGTATTGCGCCTGCAAGAGTGGCGACACGTCGATGTCACTCGCGCCGCAGGCTTTCCGACGCAAGTTTGTTTTGATGTAGCAGTGAGCCGTTAGAGCGCTCATAACACAGGTGAATGAAATGACCGGTTTGAAACCCAGCGTGCTCCTCGTATTGTCGATTCTTGCTGTTAGCGCATGCGGCAGTGACCAACAGACTGTCCAGAACGAAACAGCGCCGGAGACCAAAGCCAAGGTGAGCGAAGACCGCTATGACGGCACCGTCGCCAAACCCGGTTCGCCTTATGCCATCAGCTACCGCATCGTCGGTACACCGATCATCGGCAGCCCGGTCGCGATTGACCTTCGTGTAACGTCGATGGTGGAGCCTCGCCCGGTAAAGCTCGACTATCGCATTAACGATGCAACATCGATGATGTTTGCAGAATCGCAGCCCGCTACGGTGCAAATGGACGTTGCCGACAACGAAAATGCATTCCGGCAAAGGGTTACCGTGATCCCGCAGCGGGAAGGGCGTTTTTACCTCAATGTCAGCGCGTCGTACGTGACCGACGACGGCACCGTCGCCACAGTGACGTCCATACCCATCCAGGTGGGCTCAGCCCCTCGCGAAATGCAGGAGCACGGCGAGCTGGAAGAGGCCGAGAATGGCGAAGCGGCGCGGGTTTTGACCAGCGAATAGCCCTGCATGAAAGGGCTGGCGCCCCTGATTCCATAAAAGGGAATTTTTTCCCAAAATATTTTCCAAAATTGAATTTGCATCACAGATAGTTTTTCACCGTATAACTAGAGTCATTGGTCAAGTTGCAGGACGCATGGCCAATGCAAAAGGACTTACGAGACAAGATCAGGGCTGCTACAGACGCATCCGGCATTACCAAGCCCGATTTCGTCGAGCTCCTGTCATTGATCGACCAGCACTATGACCAAATGGAGGCGACTATCACGCAGTCGCTCCAGGCCACCACGCAGTCCCATGCCGCCGCGCCCATAGAAGCCATTTTTGACAGTGTCACCGAAGCGCTGTTGTCTGTTTCGGCGGACGGTGTCATTCGCAATTGCAACAAAGTCTGCACGCGCTATTTCAAATTGACGAAAGAAGAAATCATCGGCGCGGCGATTTCGAACATCCTGCCCGATGCCAAAGATCGGCTCATCGGCGAATTTCTAGCGCCCTACATGTCGAATCTCGAGGATACGAGTATTGATCTCGTTGACGGCGAGTTGCATGCCTTGCGCGCCGACGGCGAGCGTTTCGTGGCTGAGGTGAACGCCAGCGTGCTCGCGACGCCCGCGGGCGAGATGCACGTCATCAGCCTGCGTGATGTTACTGATCGCAAATTGTCCGAAAGCGCCTTGCGTGAAAACGAAGGGCGTTATCGCGCGCTTGTTGAAAATGCGCCGGAAGCAATCATTGTCTTTGACGTTGACCAGAATCTATTCACCGACGCCAACGACAAGGCCTGCATGTTGTTCAACCTCTCCCGCGCCCGATTGCTGGCCGTCGGCCCGGAGGCAATCAGCCCGAAAATGCAGCCCGATGGCACGCCTTCCTTCGGCATTCGGCGTGGCTATGTGGACCGCGTTTTCAATGGTGAACACCCGATTTTCGAATGGACCCATCAGGATTCAAATGCGCGGGAGTTCCCCTGCGAAGTACGTTTCAGTCAATTGCCGTCCGATGAACGACGCCTCATTCGTGTCAGCATTACCGACATCACGGAACGCAAGCGTGCAGAGGCGCTGTCGTACGCGCAAAGCAAAGTTCTGGAAATGATTGCCTCAAGTACGCCGCATGATCAGACGCTGCGCGCAATTTGTCGTTTCGTTGAAAAATTGGGCAGCGACATCAGGGCCGCTATCATGCTGCTCGACGCCAGCAGCCAGATGCTGTCGCTTGAACAGGCACCGAGCTTGCCCGAGAAATTCAAACTGAGCCTCGACTTTGTCAAGATCGAAGCCGACAGCCTTACTTGCGGTGCGGCGGTTTATCACACGCAGGATCGCGTCACCAAGAGCATCGACCAGGACACCGCTTGGCGGACCAAGCACAAGCTGGCCGCGCAAGTTGGAATCAAGGCGGCCTGGTCATTCCTGATATACGGCGCGACTGGGCAGGTGGTCGGTACACTGGACGCTTATCTCGATGAGTCGCGCGCTCCGACGACCGACGAACTTGACAAGCTCAGTGGTATGGCTCGACTGGCAGGAATTGCTATCAAGCGCCAGCAGGACGAGGACAAGCTGCGCAGCAGTGAATCGCGTTATCGCGGTTTGTTCGAGAACGTAGTTGACGGCGTGTACATCGCCTCGCGTGACGGCGAGATTATCGCTGCGAACCCTGCGCTGGTTGAAATGCTGGGTTACGACAGTGTTGAGGATATGAAGTCAGCGGGCAAGACGACCGTGCTGTATGTCAATCCGATAGACCGCGAAAGGGTGTTTGCGCGCCTTGAGGCACAAGGCGTCGTAAAAAACTTCGAATACCGTTTGCGTCGCAAAGACGGCGTGCAAATTGTCGTACTGGAAAACTCCCGCGCGATCAGGGATGAGAATGGCACTATCGTGGCTCACGAGGGCACCATCACCGATATTACTGAGCGTAAGAGAGCCGAAACTCGAATCTTCGAGGAAAAGGAACGCGCACAGGTCACGCTGCAATCCATCGGTGACGGCGTCATCACGACCGATGCAGATGGCAATGTCGACTACATCAATCCGGTTGCCCAGGATCTGACAGGCTGGGATATGCGCAGCGCCCGCAATTCACCGGTCGTCGACATCATGATGATCGTCAATGAGCACACTCGCGCGACGGTTGAGAATCCGGTCGTTCGTTGCCTTAAGGAAGGCCGCGTAATAACACTCGCAGAAAACTCGGTGTTGATCACAAGGAACGGCGATGAGGTGCCGATACAGGATTCGGCGGCACCCATTCGCGACCGTATCGGCAATATTATCGGTTCAGTGATGGTGTTCCATGATGTCAGCAAAGAGTCCCGGCTGTTCCGGCAGTTGAGCTATCAGGCCTCACACGACACGCTGACTGGCCTCATTAACCGTCGAGAGTTCGAGAATCGACTTGTCGCTACACTGGATAAGACGCGCGGCGATAGCGAACAGACGCATGCACTCCTGTACGTGGATCTTGATCAGTTCAAGGTCGTCAACGATACATTCGGGCACACCGCCGGTGATGCATTGCTACGACAATTGTCCGAGCAAATTCAAGGCAAGATCCGCTCCACAGATTTGCTCGCCAGACTGGGCGGGGATGAGTTCGGAATTCTGCTCGAGCGTTGCAACGAAGAGCGAGCCATCACAGTCGCGGAAGATATTCGTCAGTCTATCGAGGGCTATCGCTTCGAGTGGAAAGAGTCTTTCACGACGATGCGCTGTTCCATCGGTATCGTGATCGTCACAGGTGAGAACGCGGACGTGGCAAGCGTCATGAGTTCTGCCGACGTTGCGTGCTATTCAGCCAAGGATATGGGTCGCAACCAGATCCACCTTTACAAGGACAGTGACGCCTCACTTCGCCACGAGGAAATGAAATGGGTATCGCGGATTACGAGTGCAGTCGAAGAGGACCGACTGGAATTGTTCTTCCAGCCCATCATCGGCATCGGTCAGCGCGAAGGAAAATGTCGCGGTCACTATGAACTTCTCCTGAGGATGCGCGACGAGAAGGGTGAGCTTGTAGGCCCTGATCAGTTCATTCCGGCCGCGGAACGCTACAACCTGATGTCGACTCTGGACCGCTGGGTGATCCATGAGGCACTGACGGAGCTCGCGGATCGTAACGAGGATGGTGAAGCTCGTTATACGCTGGCCATTAACCTCTCAGGCACTTCACTCAGTGAGGATCGTTTCCTTGAGTTTGTTATCGATGAACTCAAACGGCAGAAGCTTCCCAGAGGCGCGATCTGCTTTGAGATTACAGAAACCGCCGCGATTTCAAATCTGTCGCGAGTCGTACATTTTATGCAGACATTGAAGAAACTTGGCTGCAAGTTCTCGCTGGATGACTTTGGTAGCGGTTTGTCGTCCTTTACTTACCTAAAGAACCTGCCGGTTGACTACCTGAAAATTGACGGCCAGTTTATTCGCAACGTTGCGGAAGATGCCGTGGACGAAAGCATGGTCATCGCTATCAGTTCGGTCGGTCATGCCATGGGTATAGAGACAATCGCGGAACGCGTGGAGACCAAGAAGGTGCTCGATAAGCTGGGGGCGCTGGGGATCGAGTTTGCTCAGGGCTATTACATCGCGAGGCCTGCATCAGTGCAGTCCTTTGAGCCCTGGGGAAAAGCCGCGGGTCAGTTGCTGGCGTAGGTGAAAGCCACCGCCAGCAGCAGTGGCGTCGCGCCTGCGATCCGGTAAACTCTGCGCATGGCAACCAGTAGCACGACCAAAAATCCCCCTGAACCATCTCCGCAGCTGCTTTGTGCTGACGAGCCCGGCCCATTCCAGGTCCTTAACCCCCTGTCCGCATTACCAATATTGCTGGTCTGCGATCACGCCAGCTGTCGGTTTCCGTCGGTTCTGGGCGATATGGGGCTCGATCCATTCGCCCGGCGTTGTCACCTTGCCGTCGATATCGGCGCCGGTCCGCTGACCGAAAAACTGGCTGCGAGCCTGGGTGTGACCGCCGTGCTTGCGCAGTATTCGCGTTTGATCGTCGATTGCAATCGCCAGTTGATGGATCCCAGCGCATTCCTCGAGTACGGCGACGGTACCGTTATTCCAGGCAACCGGAGTCTTCGTCAGGCCGATAAGGACTTGCGAGCTGAGGCAATTTATCGCCCTTATCACGATGCCGTGGATCGACAGGTGCAGCGACTCCATGACCTGGCTACAGGTCCCGCTTTTATCGCGATACACAGTTTTACGCCGGTCATGAATGGTGAGGCGCGACCCTGGGAGTTCGGCGTTCTTTGGGATACTGACGCGCGATTGCGCGATATATTTCTTCATGACCTGCGAGCTGCGGGTTACAAGGTTGGCGACAACGAACCGTACTCCGGCAAAGCGCCGCAGGATTTCACGATCGATCATCACGCAGAAACGAGATCGTTGCCACATGTCGGTATTGAGGTTCGTCAGGACCTGATCGACGGCGACGAAGGCGTGGAGATCATCGCGGAACTAATGCACAAAATCATTGAATCTATTCCACAACGATTAGCAGAAATGGGATCCAGCGATGAGAGGAAGCGAACCGACATTCACAATCGGCGTTGAAGAAGAATATCTACTGGTCGATAAGGAAACACGTGCGCTCGTGATCGATCCGCCGGCCACGCTGATGGCCGAAGCAGAAGAAAAATGCGGGACCCAGGTAACATCTGAGTTACTGCGCTCACAAATCGAGATCGGCACGAAAGTCTGTAATAACGTGCAGGAAGCCCGACAGGATCTGGCGCGACTCCGCAGCAACATTATCCAGGTGGCCGCACGTCATGGACTCGCTCCCATTGCCGCCTCGACACATCCCTTCTCAAGCTGGACCGAACAAAAACACACCAAGAAAGATCGCTACGACGAATTGACGCTGGAAATGCAAGGTGCTGCAAGGCGTCTGATGATCTGCGGTATGCATGTTCATGTTGGCATTGATGACGACGAGTTGCGTATTGATCTGATGAATCAGCTGTCCTACTTTCTTCCGCACCTGCTGGCCTTATCCTGTTCATCGCCATTCTGGAGCGGCCGGGATACTGGCCTGAAAAGTTATCGACTGACGGTCTTCGATGCGCTCCCTCGCACCGGACTGCCGGAGCGCTTCGCAAGCTGGGCAGAATACCAGCGGCATATCAACGTGCTGATGGATGCGGGTCTGATTGAGGACTCTACGCGTATCTGGTGGGACTTGCGCCCAAGCGCACGTTTTCCGACTCTGGAAACGCGCATCATGGATGTTTGCACGCGTCTGGACGACACTGTTGCACTAACCTCGTTGCTGGTTTGCATACTGCGTATGTTGTATCGGCTGCGCACCCGAAATCAGCGCTGGCGCATCTACACGCCAATGCTGATTCGCGAAAACCGCTGGCGGGCAATGCGCTACAGTTTTGACGAGGGCATGATCGATCTCGCCAAAGGTATGGTTGTACCGTTTGCGGATCTGATGGACGACTTGCTGACGCTGGTCGCGGAAGATGCTGAAGCCTTAGGCTGCGAGAAAGAGCTCGCCGATGTCCGGCGAATTTTGTCGCGGGGCACGAGTGCACACCGCCAGTTGAAAGACTACGAGCTTGAGCTAGCCTCCGGCGCCAGTGTTGCGGACAGCTTGAAGGCCGTGGTCGATACCCTGATCGAGGATACGGCTGAAGGCCTCGAAATGTGACCGGATACACACTCCGGTATTCGGAATGCGGCACAGGTCGCATTATGTAGCCCCGTAGCCCGATAGCATTGCAGTATGTCATTGCTTAGCCCTTTAGTTGCGCCATTCCTGGCGATCATCGCGGTTGCATATGCGGCGCTCGCTGTGCGTGTTTCACGCTCGGGGCCGCAGTATGCGAACAGCACAGTCAGCTTCTTCCTGTTCCTGATAGCGGGGATGTTGGCGGGTTCGGCTTTCTCTTATGACGCAAGCAGCACCACTTACTACTCCATAGGCCGGACTCTGAGCTTTTTCTCCGCCGGATTTATTCCCATAGTCTTTTACTCCATCTATCGCGAATATACGGTCGGTCCGCCCAGTGCACTTGTAATCGTGATGCTCAGCATCGTGCCGATGGTGACAACCGCATTGGCCTTGACCAATTCCATGCACAATATAATCTGGGTCGCTAACGAAACAGCGAGTGGAATTAGCCACTCGGATGTGACGGATCACTACTGGTATCGCGTGGTATATGCCCCGTTCACTTATGGACTGTTCGCCTTTTCCGCGATCGCACTCATCAGTCGTTTGCCCAGTATCGCGCCGGCGCATCGCAAAACCCTTTCCATGCTGTTGACCTGTGCGTTATTGCCGTTCGCTATCAGTATTGCAAACACGTTTCTTGGCATGGGACCGCCGCAGTTTCCGTTTACATCGATATCGCTCGCGTTTGTATTTCCGTTCTTCGCCTATGCAAGTCTGAAAATGCGCGTGCAGGAATTTAGTCCGCTCGCATATCAGACGCTGTTTGATCATGTTCGCGATCCTATATTCGTGGTCGATAATGAGCAGTGTATTATTTGTGCCAACAAGGCAGCGCAGCAACTGTTGGAAGGTGAAGAAAAAGATCTGATTGGGCGCAAGCTTTGGGAAGACTTTCCGGAGGCACGTGCGATTCTCGAGCAGGCAAAGGATCTTGATCTCACGCAAACCCTCAGCATGGACACCAACAATATTTACGAAGTGAGTGTCGGCCCGCTGACCGGTGGCAAAGGCCAGAATATTGGCATGGTTGTCGTTTGCCGCGATGTCACCGAGCGGCGCACGGCGTTGAGCCAGCTGGCAGAAAGCGAACACTTGATACGCACGCTGATCGAAACTTCATCGAATGGGATTTTACGGTTCGCGCGTGACCAGAATGATACAGATAAGAAGTTCCGCTGCGTATTCGCGAACCGCGCGGCGGAGACATTCGCAGGAGCCGACCTCGGCACGCTCGTTGGCATGCCTCTGGATAAGATGACGCAAATAAATCCGGAAAAGCTCAGGAGTCATTTTGACAGTGGCAAGCGGGCGACAACGCAGACAAGCTTTGAGGTCGCAACGGAATCGGAGCGCGGCGAGAACTGGCTGCGAATTGTTTGCGAACCGGTGGGCGAGGACTTTTCCGTTACCTTGATCGACATTACGCAACGTAAGCGCAATGAAGACAAGATGCTCGCCGACGCATTGCGAGATCCATTGACGGGAATTTTGAATCGGCGCGGCTTCGATCAGGAGGGAGCGGCCTGCATACAGCGTAGCAGTGTTGGCGCAGTGTTGTATCTTGACCTGAATCAGTTCAAGTCAATCAACGATCGTTTCGGTCATCAGGCCGGCGACGCACTGCTAAAAGCATTCGGTCATCGCCTCGAGTTCTGCCTCCGACCGGAGGACATTCTTGGACGTTTGGGGGGCGATGAATTTGCGATCGTACTTCCGGGCGTGCCGGTTGAAGACGTTCAGCACATCGCTGAGCGCCTGGTGCAAGCGGCCTCTGAGGCGTACATCATCCAGGGGCAGGAAATTCGATGCAGCGCCAGCGTTGGCATTGCGCTAATGCCCAAGCACGGCGAAGAATTGTGGCACTTGCTAAGTGTTGCCGACGGTGCGATGTACGATGCCAAGAATCTTTCGGACGCCGACGAAGCGGCGAATGACCGTGCGGCTTATGTGGATGCAGCTACCGCATCTTAGGCGAAGCTCAGCTTGTGTTTAAGGCGCGGCGAACAGCTGTAGGTTCAATACTTCCGGATCCGCGGTATCGAATGCTATGAGCTCGACCACATCCCCAATTGCGAGGCTTACGCTCACTGGGCCTGCCCGGACTACGGTGCTGCCGAATTCTGTCACGTAGGCGTCATAGTTGCCGGGCACGACACCCACAGTCGGGCCGGTTACCAGCGATGGGTACCCTGTGCGGGAAGGCGATTTACCCTCGATCGTTTCGCCCTGGGTGACAAGGTATAGATTCAGGAAATCGTAGGTATTGGAGGTCTGAAAGAACGCTACTTTGGCAGCGGTATCGACGGGCTGCCGATCCGCAACGGTGATCGCGGTTACAAATGCTCCGCTGACACCGCCTGAAATAAATCGATAGCGGACTCCCGCGGCGGCGGTCAGTTCACCCTCCAATGTGACTGCGGTCGTTCCGCCGGCAGGCACATAACGAAATGTATTCACGCCGGGAGTGATCGATATTTCGGGCGACAGGTCCATAAAGGCGTGATCGGCGAGCACTTGTGAAAGCAAGGTCTCGTCGTCGTAAATATCGGATGTGCCCAGGTCCATTGCTGCATGCAGGAACTCGACGCTGGCGGGCAGGCTGCTGTCCGTCAGTCGGTCTGTTCCGCCAGCGGGTCCGTACACGTGCACTGTGAATTCCGCAATGTCATTGGCGGATGCATCAAAAGGCGAAATAATCAGATCCGCCTGAGCGGCGAAGCTGGTCTCGTCGGACGTAAACTTAATGTCAGCAGGATCGTTTGCTGCCGTAATTGTCAGTACGTAAGACCCCGCTTCGAAATCAATTGCGGGAGCGACATCGCCGAAAGACAGGCTGGCGACGGCTTCTCCGATGACCGGGGCGACCCCGGCAGGAGCAAAGTAATAATCGACCGGAGCAGTGAAGTAGTTGGCATTCTGTGAGAAACGGACCTGGAAAACAGTATCACCAGCGACAAACTTACGTTTTTCGGTATCCCAGACTGCCACCGACGGATTTCCAAGCGTGCCACTAATTACCAGCGTGTATTCCTGGCCAGCGACGATATCGATGTGCTCGCTTGCGATGCGAGTCGTCTCTGTATCTCCGGGAAAGTAGGTATCGAAATTAAAGGTGTATTCAAGATCATCCCAGCCGGAAAGCGCGGTCGCAGATCGATAGGTCAGATTGCCAATTACGCGCTCCTCGATGAGGAATACGAGCTCTGAGGAACCTTCCATCGCATTGACAGCACGAACGCTGGCTTTGCCGGTCGCTGTCGGAAGTTTCGATTCACCGCCGCAGGCGGTCAACACCAGTGCCGCGGCAAGCGTCAGAAATAGTGCAATCCGTTTCATCAATACCTTCACTCGTCGTAGCCGTAAACCGACTTGACCTCCAAAAATTCATCCATGCCATGCGCACCCCATTCACGACCGTTACCGGACTGCTTGTAGCCGCCGAAAGGTGCCAGTGCTTCGAGGTCAGCGCCATTGATGTGCACCATGCCGGTACGCATACGCGATGCAACTCGTCGTGCCCTCTCAAGATTGCCTGACGAAACGTACCCGGACAGACCATACGGCGTGTCATTGGCGATACGAATGGCTTCGTCCTCATCGTCGTAAGGGATGATCGACAATACGGGCCCGAAAATTTCTTCACGTGCAATCGTCATTTGATTGTTGACATTCGCGAACACGGTTGGTTTCACGAAATAGCCTTTGCCCAGTCCATCCGGTCGCCCGGTACCGCCCGCAACCAGAGTTGCGCCTTCGTCGATACCTTTTTGAATGAGGCCCTGAATCTTGTTCCATTGCAGTTCCGAAACGACGGGTCCGACGCGTGTGCCTTTCTCGCGCGGATTGCCGACCGCGGTCGCTGCAGCGACTTTGGCTGCAATGGCTGCGGCTTCTTCCATCCTGTCTCTTGGCACGAGCATACGAGAGGGTGCGTCACAGGATTGACCCGTATTCTCGAACATGCCCGAGGTACCGTCCGCGACGGCCTGTTCGAGGTCTGCGTCGTCGAGAATAATGTTTGCCGACTTGCCGCCAAGTTCCTGCGCGACGCGCTTGACGCTCGGCGCTGCATTTTGAGCGACCAGTACACCGGCGCGGGTGGAGCCGGTGAATGACACCATCGCGATGCCTGGATGCTGGCTCAATGCTGTGCCAACGCCCGGTCCGTCACCGTTGATGAGATTGAATACACCGGCGGGTACGCCGGCTTCATGCAGTATCTCTGCAAAAATGATGGCGTCAAAGGGGGCGATCTCGCTCGGTTTCAATACCATCGTGCAGCCTGCGGCAATCGCCGGCGCAACTTTGACGGCGATCTGGTTCATCGGCCAGTTCCACGGCGTAATGAGTCCACAAACCCCGATGGGCTCCTTGACGATCATCGTCGAGCCGATTTTTTCTTCAAATTCGTAGCTCTTCAGGGCTTTCAGTGCCGCTGAGATGTGTTGTGTGCCACTCGCGGCCTGCGCGTGTTTCGCCAACCCCCAGGGCGCACCCATTTCGTCCATGATCGCTTCAGCCACCTCATCGGCTCGACGCACGAACACGTCCAGGATGCTTTGCAGCAGCTCTATGCGTTGTTCGCGGCTGGTCGTAGAAAATGTTTCGAACGCCCGCGTCGCTGCGGCGACCGCTTTATCCACGTCGGCAGCGGAGCCTATGCTTATGCAGCCGTACACTTCTTCAGTGGCCGGATTGACGACGTCCATAGTGCGTGGCTCAACCGGGTCAACCCATTGGCCATCAATGTAGAACTGCAGTTTGTTAAGCATTTCGGTCCTCCTGAAACGAGCCGCGCATGATAACGCAATTCGTGCATTTCGGCTTGTCCAAATCGGGCATTGACGAGGAGGGCGGTGGGGATGCGACAATAGCCATCCGGACGCGCGACGCCGTGTCCGTGGTCGGCGCCCAAATTACTGATATTTATGGAGAAACACAGGTGGCAACAAATTCGGAACTGCAAGCGATACGCGATGCAGTCACACCGCAGGGTGTAGGTATCCAGACACGCATCTTTGCCGACAAAGCGAGGAATGCCGAAATCTGGGATGTCGAAGGCAAACGCTACATCGACCTGGCGATGGGTATTGCCGTTTGCAATACCGGACACAATCACCCTGACATCATTGCCGCCGTTCAGGCGCAGTTGCAGCGCTTCAGCCACACGTGTTTTCAGGTTGCTCCCTACGACGTTTACGTCAAGCTGGCCGAGCGACTTTGCAAACTAGCGCCGGGCAAAACACCGAAGAAAGCCCTGTTTCTGACGACCGGTGCCGAGGCGGTTGAGAATTCGGTAAAAATCGCCAGGCGACATACGCGGCGTTCTGCGGTCATTGCATTTTCCGGCGCTTTCCACGGTCGCACGATGATGGCGATGGCGCTTACCGGAAAAGTCGTTCCCTATAAGAAGGGATTTGGGCCCTTTCCGGCCGAGGTTTTTCACATTCCGTTTCCGATCGGGTATCACGGAATCTCGAGCGAGGATTCGCTGGCGGCACTGGACAGGCTGTTCAAAGCCGACCTGGAGCCGGAGCGTGTCGCAGCGATCATTATCGAGCCGATACAGGGCGAGGGTGGCTTCTATGCGGCACCGCACGCTTTCCTGCAAGAGATTCGAAAGATCTGTGATCAACACGGCATCGTAATGATCGCCGATGAGGTTCAGACCGGATTTGCTCGTACCGGCAAGATGTTCGCAATGGAACACGCCGGCGTCGAAGCCGATCTCATGACGATGGCCAAGGGTATTGCCGGCGGCTTTCCTTTGTCCGGTGTCGTCGGCAAAGCTGAAATCATGGATTCGACAGAGCCGGGTGGTCTTGGCGGAACCTTCGGCGGCTCGCCCGTCGGTTGTGCGGCGGGCCTTGCCGTACTGGAGGTCATCGAGAAAGAAGGTCTCTGCAATCAGGCAATGAACATCGGCGCCCAGATCGGCAAGTGGGCCGAAAAGCTGCAGAAAGAGACATCGTGCATTGGTGATATCAGGATTAACGGTGCCATGAGCGCAATCGAGCTCGTCAACAACAGGGACGCTGACAGCCCAGCGGCAGACCTGACCAAAGCGGTCGCGGCGGAAGCGCTGCAACGTGGAGTCATCATGTTGACCTGCGGTGCTCGAGGCAATGTCATTCGCTTCCTGCCACCACTGACCATCGGTGAAAAACTGCTCGCAGAAGGGCTCGCCGTCATCGGCGACATTATTCGCGAAAAAGCGGGAGAGATTCGAAAAGCGAGTTAGACGCCGAGGAACTTCTGTCGGTATTCAGCCGGCGGCAGGTCGTACCAGGATTTGAACGCGGTCGTAAACGTGCTGATATTCGAGTAACCAAGCAACATGGCAATCTCGAGGGATTTGAGTCTTGCATCGCTCAGGTACGAAACAGCAAGCACTGCGCGAACTTCCTGAAGCACCTTCTGAAAGCTGGTCTTCTCGGCTTTCAGGCGACGTTGCAGGGTACGACGGCTTAGTTTCAGGGCGCGGCAGGCCGCATCCGCATTGGCTTCGCCGCAGGCCATAAGATCGGCCAGCTTGCGTTTCAGCTCTCCTGCGATATCGTCCTGACCATAAAGAGAGCGTAGATAGCGCTCGGCCTGGTCTGTCAGTTGTCGGTACATGCGCGCATTATAGCCTACGCCGCTACAAAAAAAGGAAACAAGATGTCATCACCTGTTCATTACGTGCTCGAAGGCAATATCGGCGTAATTACCGTTAATAATCCGCCGGTTAACGCACTGTCCCACGCCGTACGCCAGGGCTTGATGGATGCAATCAGCGCCGCGCAAGGCGATGCATCGCGCGCTGTAGTGATCTGCTGCGAGGGCAGCACCTTTATTGCGGGTGCGGATATCACCGAATTCGGCAAACCGTTCAAAGCGCCCGGCCTTCCTGACGTTCTCGATGCGATCGAGGCATCCACAAAGCCCGTTATTGCGGCGTTGCACGGCACGGCACTCGGCGGAGGCCTCGAATCAGCATTGGCGGCGCACTACCGATGTGCCATAGGTTCGGCGAAGGTCGGGTTTCCGGAAGTCCATCTCGGACTATTACCGGGTGCCGGCGGAACACAGAGAACTCCTCGGCTGGCAGGCATCAAAGCGTCGCTCGACCTGATTACGAGTGGGGCGCCGATAACGGCTGCTGACGCTGCGACCATCGGCTTGATCGACAAAATCATCGACGGCGATTTGCGTAGCGGTGCGGTGTCCTTTGCAAACAGCTTGGTCGCCGATGGCGCACCGGTGCGAAAGAGCAGCGAATTGCCGGCTCCCGAACACGATGCGTCGTTATTCGAGGCCTACCGTGCCGCGGTAGCGAAACGTGCCCGCGGGCAGATCGCGCCGGAGCGCATCGTAGCTGCCGTCGAAGCGGCTACGAAAATGCCTTACGAGCAAGGCGTGTTGGTGGAGCGACAGGCATTCATGGATTGCCTGAATAGCTCGCAATCGGCCGGTATGCGCCACATTTTCTTTGCGGAACGGCAGGCGTCGAAGGTTGAAGGATTATCGAAGGACACGCCGCAGCGCAAGGTCGCTAGCGTAGGTGTCATCGGCGGTGGAACGATGGGTGGCGGCATCGCGATGAGCTTCGCAAACGCCGGTATTGCCGTAACGATGATTGAAGTTACGGATGAGGCGTTGCAGCGTGGCCTCAGCATCATTGAGAAAAATTACGCCGGTAGCGTCAAGCGCGGCAAATTGAGTGAAGCTGAAGCAAAGCATTGTCGAAGCCTGATTTCCGGGTCGACGGATTATGCGGACCTTAGCAGCGTCGATTTGGTGGTCGAGGCGGTGTTCGAAGATCCGGACCTGAAAAAGAAAATTTTCATGCAGCTTGATGCGGTTTGTAAGCCTGGCGCGATCCTCGCGACGAACACGTCCTATCAGGACGTCGATGCCATCGCTGCGGCAACCCAGCGACCACAGGATATCGTTGGCATGCATTTTTTCAGCCCTGCACACATTATGAAACTCCTCGAAGTCGTGCGCGGCGAAAAAACGTCGGACGAAGTGCTCGCGACGGTGATGACACTGGCCAAAAAAATTCGCAAAGTCGCAGTCGTTTCCGGTGTTTGCTACGGCTTTATCGGCAACAGAATGTTGAACCCCTACGGCAAGACCGTCCAGCTGCTGCTGCTCGAAGGAGCATCGCCACAGCAAATTGATACTGCGATGGAAAACTGGGGTATGGCAATGGGACCGTTGCGCGTGTTTGATCTTGCGGGACTCGACGTCGGTTATAAAGCGCGTGAGGCATTACCCGATGACCAGAAAGGCGATCCGAAATCCTTTCGAGTCCCGGATCTCCTGGTCGAGGCGGGCCGATTGGGGCAGAAGTCGGGTGCAGGGTTTTATGCGTATGACGAGAACCGTGCGCCGACACCGGATCCTCTGGTTGACAAGTTGATCCTCGTAGCAGCGCAGGAGTTCAGCATTGCCCGGCGGACGATTTCGGATGAAGAGATTGTCGATCGCCTGATATCGTCGCTGGTGGATGAAGGTCGAAAAATACTGGAAGAGGGCATTGCGCAACGTTCCAGTGACATCGACGTGGTTTATGTTTACGGCTACGGATTTCCGGCCTCGCGGGGCGGTCCTATGTTTTACGCGGATCAAAAGTAGAGGAGTGATGCGATGGACACATCATGGATACAAGTATTCGTTCTTACGCTGGCGGAGTGCGTCGCGCCCGCAGGTAAGACGGTCTGCCAGGAACAGCAGTTCGAATTGCAGTTTCTGAGCCAGGCAGATTGCAACTATGCGCTCGAGCAACTTATCGCGAGCAAGAGCGAGCTCGACTATGTCATCGTCAATCGTCAGAAATCGGGTTGCGCTCCCTCGGGCGCCGAGATTCAAAGTTACGCGAGCCTGGACGAGATCAACGCAGCGCACAAAGGCACCGTCGGTTGGCGGTCACCGGGTGACGAGGCCGCAAGGCGTACCGCAGTGAACGAAAACCACAACGAGCGACTTGCGAACCTCATGTCTTGCGAGGAAACGAATAACGTCGTGCCCTGCAAGGTCGGCGACATTATCATTGAAGACGTGAGTGGCGAGCGCGTCGAGGTTTGGCAGCAAGACTAGCCACAGATAGAATACAAGCTAAACCAATCCTTAGGATGATTCGTATGAAAGTTGTGGACCGTCAACTCCTGGTTGCGATATTTCTTGCAACGTTAAGCGGCTGCGCCAGCATCGATTTCGACTATCCACGTGTCGAGTCGACGGTAATCGTTGATACCGACGATAGTTACCTGGCAGATCGGACCGAACAGCTGGCGGAGTCTTCGTCGGATGGCGGCTCAGGTTTCCATCCTTTACCGGACGGCATAGATGCCTTGGCGGCCAGGCTGGTGTTGGCGGACAAAGCCGAGCATTCGATTGACACACAGTATTACCTCATTAAATCGGATACCGCCGGGAAGGCATTCCTGGGGGCGCTGTTGAAGGCTGCCGATCGTGGGGTTCGCGTCCGACTGCTGGTCGACGACGTATTCACGAAAGGGTATGACGCTGGCATGGCTGGCCTCGACTCGCATCCGAATATAGAAATCCGCATTTTCAATCCGTTCAATCGCGGTGCGGCAGGCAAGGTCTGGAGTGGCTTGACCGATCTAGCTCGCGTAAACCGGCGCATGCACACGAAGACTTTTACGGTCGATAACAGGATAACGATCGTCGGCGGACGCAATATTGCGGATGAATACTTCGGTGCGCGCGAAGACGCAAAATTCGGTGACCTGGATGTAGTCGGCATTGGCCAGGTGGCGCACGAAGTGTCCAATATGTTCGACAGTTTCTGGAATCACGAGACAGCGCTGCCGGTGCCGGCGTTTGCGAAGATGCCGGAAGACTCTGCAGCGGAGCTAGTCAAAGTCCGGCAAAGGCTGGCGGCGGCGCACGAACAGGTTATGCAAACCCGGTATGCGGAAGCGGTATCGGCGACAGCACTTGAATTCCTGTCCGCGGACAGTGGCTTTTTCGAATGGGCGCCCTATAAGTTGGTATATGACTCACCCGACAAAGGCATACGTTCGGAGACGGGTCCGTCGGTTGCCATCACCAAGCCACTCATCGAGGCATTGCAGTCTGCAGAAAAAGAGTTAATCGTCGTTTCTCCCTATTTCGTACCGAAAAAACAAGGTACTGAGTTCTTTGCCGAGCTGCAGGCTCGTGGCGTCAATGTAATCATCGTTACGAATTCGCTGGCTGCCAACAATCAAATCACCGTGCATGGCGGTTATGCGCCTTCTCGCAAGCCCCTGTTGGAAGCCGGAGTACGCATTTACGAAGTGCGGCCGGACGCAGACATCAAGGGCTCGGAAATCGTCGCTGCCAGTGGTGCGAAAGCCACGCTGCACACCAAGGCATTTCTTGTTGATCGGAAATCCATGTTCATCGGCTCATTCAATTTTGATCCCCGATCCGCCAATCTCAATACGGAGTCCGGCGTCATTATTGAATCTACGAAGATGGGCGAGATGTTTGGCGAAAACATTGATGCGGCGTTCGAGTCGCAAACCTACGAACTGTTCCTGAACGATGATGGCAAGCTACGCTGGCGCGGTTTCGAAGACGGTCGTGAAGTCATTTATGACAAAGAACCGAAATCCACGTGGACGCAACGCTTCATTGCTGGTTTCGTGCGGATACTACCCATAAAAGGCCAGCTCTAGAAGCGAAATACCAAGCCAGCGCGCGTCTCCCACTGGGTCACCAGGCTTGAGTCAAACTGTATCAGGCAGGCACCGGCACCACCGACACTGCTGCAAAAAATCTGGCTTTCTCCGTCCGTGAAGGTCGTGAAAACGCGTGCTTCGAGCCGCAATCCGAAACGGCTTCTGGCGTTGATCTGGACGCCAGCACCGAAGGAGGCCGAGAAGAATCGCTCGGAATCCGTATCGGCAAGTGCCGGGTCAATCTCGGTTACGCCGAGGGTCATGGCGATAAACGGTCGGGTGTTGTTGCCCTCAAACAGGTAAGTACCGCCAAGCTGAAAGTACTGAATATCAATATCGATCGTCGGATCGTTGTCGAAGAACCCCTGGGTGTCTGCGTTGGTGCTTTGGTGGGCGTAAAGGATTTCATACTGACCATCGGGATTGGCGAAGATATTGAAGGCGATGCCTTCGGCACTTGAGTCATTGAAGTCGACGCGACCGCTGCCATTCTCTTCGTCGAAACTGCCACCCATTCGGTAGCCGGCATAAGGCGTGATTTCAAAACGAAACTCGTTGTTTTGTGCTGCCACCGAGGTCGTCAGACCCAAAACGACCGCGGCAATTGCCCAGCGAATACCAGTAACTCCATTGCCCAAATTCATTGTGCGCTCTCCGGCGACAGATGTAGAGATATCGCAAGTGTACGTCGCGAACGGAGGAAAAACAGTGAACGCTGTCAGAGTCCTATTTCGGCGGCGAGAGCGAGTACGCGCGGGTCCTGTTGCATGCCGCGGGTCTGCGGAAACCACTTGAGCAACCAGGGGTACCACGGAATCTTCAGATCCCGGCATTCAAGCAGGTAGCGATACGCGGTGTCGTGGTCGCCGACTGAGGAATAAATCATGACCATGACAAGCGCCGCAAGTTTGTTCTTTTCGTATTTTCGAGATAACTCGATTGCTTCGTCGATGCGGCCTGCGCTGCCGAGTGTCGTCGCGAGGGTAAAGGACCAATAGTAGTTGCTGCGCAATTTTTCGTGCTGCTCGAGAGCCTCGTCGATGCGTCCGAGATCCAGGTAGGTTTGGCCGAGGACCATCAAACCAACCGGATAGTTTTTGCGAAGCTGCAAGGTGGCTAGTGCCTCCGCAATTGCCTTGTCGTACATGCGAGCATCGCGGTATTGCTCCGCGAGCCAGCCACTGTAGAACGGTGACAGCGGATCCAGAGTCTTGGTCAGCTCGCCGATGCGTATCGCGTCCTCATCGCGACCCAGCAGCTCGAGCAGCCAGGCAAGATGGTAGTGGGCACTCACAAGGCTGGGGTTGATCGAAATAGCTTGCGCCAGCGTTTCTTCGCCACCGACGAAGTCCCACTCGTAGTAGATCTTGTACATGGCGACTGCCAGGTGCGCCTCCGCAAGATCCGGATCCAGTTCCAGCGCCCTGTCGGCCGCCGCTTTAGCGCGTGGGTATGCGCCTTCTTCCGGAAACGGACTGTGACCCAACTCGCTGTACGCATGAGCGAGGCCCGCCCAGGCAAGAGCGCTGGTCGGATCGTTCTCAACGGCATCGGTCAGTATCTGCATTCCATCCCGCATGCCTTGGCCGGTCTCACGCCGGATCTTGTACATGCCACGCAAATACGCATCGTAGGTATCCGGGTCGATATCGCCTCGCGATTCCAGCCGGCGCAATTCCGTCGGCGTCAGGCGCACCTGTACGGCGCTCGCGATGGACGTGGCCATCTCGTTCTGCAAAGACAGCAAGCTCTCGAACTTTCGAACGTAATTCTCGGTCCAGAGGTGCTCGTCAGTTTTCGCATCGATGAGCTGCACGATGATGCGTACATTGTCATCCTCACGCGTTACTGAACCTTCGATGATCTTATCGGCACCAAGGCGCTCAGCAATCTCAGGAAGCGACAGTTTTTCTGATACACGCAATGTAGATGTGCGTGAAATGACGCGGAAGGACGCGATTTTTGCAAGGCTTGTGATGAGGGCATCATGCATGCCGGCAGACAGGTAATTCTGATCATTGTCGCCTGACAGGTTGGCTAACGGCAGAACGGCAATCGTGGAAAGAATGTTTCGATTTAGGACGTAACGATCTTCTGTCGATTGCGGGAGGCGCTGAATTTCAAACGCAATTCCGCCGATGACGAACAGGACGATGGCGATGAGCGTAGTAATAATCAGTACATCGGGCTTGCCCAATTCGCTGGCACCGGGTTTCGCATCAACAGCAGGTGCTGTTCGGACGATGCCGTTGCTGGTGATGTCGTAACGCCAGCCCCAGATCAGGGCAAGTGGAAAGCACGCGATCAGGGCAAACCAGACGAGGCGCATCGCGGCGACAGGTACATCAAAGGATTCAAAGGCCAGGTCAGCGACCTGCAACAAGACCCACGAGCCGACAATGTAGAGGCCGGCGACGCGAAAGACGTGCCGTCGATGAGCCTCTGCAACCCATTTCGAGAAGTGGGCCATGAGTTCCCTGCCGTAGCTTTGGGACAACAAAGTCTATACCCATTAGACCGGTATTTCACGGTCGCCAGCCTAATCATCGTCATGTGGCAGCCAGCTTCGAGAACGGTCGAGCGTTGCGTTACAATCACGGGCCGTGCGTCAATGAGACAGTGTGTCAATGAGTCACCCTTTATGACATCGAAGCGCCTAAATCCGGCTTATCTGATTGTGCTTGTCGCTCTGCTACTGGCAACGAGTGCATACATCGTGGCAAGTCCGGCGACGCCCGCGGCAGATGTTGCAGAGGTTGCTTCGGATACTGAGTCACTCGACGAAAGCGGGGTCGTGGCAGAATTTTCGGACATTCTACCCGAAGAGTTCGAGCGGCTATGGCATCCCTGGGATGGCGACCTGACGGGGATGATCGAGCGCCGTGCGATTCGCGTTGTCGTACCGTTTGGTGGTTATCAGTTTTATTACGAACAAGGCAAACCGCGCGGCGCGATTATCGAAATGCTGCGGCACCTTGAGGATTTTCTCAACGATGAATTGGAACGACGTCATGTTCGCGTTTATATTGTGCCCATCCCAATGGGACGCGAACATCTCCTGACAAGTTTGCTGGAAGGAAATGCCGATGTGGTCGCGGCGGATCTGACGATTACGGCGGCGCGCAGCGATGATGTTACGTTCACGCGCCCTCTACTCAGGGATATCAACGAGGTCGTGGTAACAGGCCCGTCGTCTCCTGAGCTGCGGACGATTGACGATCTGTCGGGCCTGGAAATCGTTGTCAGGGAGTCGAGCAGCTATTACGAGCATCTGTTGTCGCTTGCCCGTCGCCTGGAAGAGCAGGGGAAGTCGCCACCCATCATCATCAAGGCCAACGAGAATCTCGAAGCAGAAGATATTCTCGAGATGTTAAACGCTGGCATGATCTCGATGACTGTTATGGACGACTACAAAGCCCGGTTCTGGGCGGGAATTTTTCCGAACCTGCGAATTCGCGATGACCTGGTCATCAACGAAGGCGGCGAGATCGCGTGGGCTGTTCGTACGACGAGCACGGAGCTGTCCGCACTGCTGGAGCGATTCCTGCGCAAGTACGGGAAAGGCACACTGGTTGGCAACGATATTTTCAACCGCTATCTATCGAAGGCCAGCCGGGTCCGCTGCGCGGGCACCGTCGAGGCCATCGAAAAGTACCCGGAACTGGTCAAGCCACTGCAGCTCTACGCGGACATGTACGACTTCGACTGGTTGATGCTCGCGGGTCAGGGCTTTCAGGAATCCGGGTTACGCCAGGATCGCCTTAGCCCGGCGGGCGCAGTTGGCATCATGCAGATCAAGCCGTCCACCGCGGCGGACCGCAACGTGGGTATTGAGAGCGTGGACGACGTCGACAATAATATTCACGCCGGAGCCAAGTACCTGCGTTTTCTGGCGGACCGCTATTTCTCGGACGGTGTCGATCCCCTGAATCAATGGTTCTTTGCACTGGCGGCTTATAATGCCGGACCTGCGAGAGTGGCCAGCCTCCGCGATGAGGCAGCGGCAAATGGTTACGATCGGAATCGGTGGTTCAACAATGTTGAAATCATCGCTGCGCGGCGAATAGGTGCGGAAACCGTGGGGTACGTGAGCAGTATTTATAAGTATTTTGTCGGGTACCAGCTTGCTCAGGCGCGGCGAGTCGAGCGGCGCGAGCAATATGCATCGGAGCTCACAGGCTGTCAGCAAGCCGCTGACTGACAGCAAGCAACATCAAGGCGAGGTCAATCCAGTTTCGCAAGATCAGCATCCCTGGATTTCCCTCGCACTCGATGATTCACGCGTTTGTCGGCATCAACGCCCGCGCATGCTGTTCTTTATCTGTTCCTCGACTTTGCTCAGGTTGAAGGAGCCTGGTGTCTGGCTCGGCGGGTATTCCTTCATGGATATCAGGAATTTCGAAGCCAGGGCCTGAATGGGCGCTATCACGAAGGGCCGATCCAGGAACCAGTCGTCGTAGGTATTTGCGTTGTGCTGCGCTTTTTCGAACGGATCACGGCGCAGGTTGAACAGTAGCGGTGTGCGCAACTCGACGAAGGGTTCACGCCAGACGCCAAACGCTTCACCGCGGTTTTCCAGGAACACGACTTTCCAATCGTTGTAGCGCGCCGCCACGACCTCTCCATCGTCATTGACGTACCAGAATTCCTTGCGCGGCGACTCGTTCGTTTTGCCGCTCAGGTAATCGAGCATGTTGTAACCATCGAGATGGTTGCGGTACTTGCGGCCGTTGATTTTTGTGCCTTTCAACAAACGTTCCTTGACGTCAGTATCGCCAGCTACCGCGGCAAAGGTTGTTAGCCAGTCTTCGTGCGCGACGATGCCATTAAGGGTGACGTTCGCCGGGAAATGTCCGGGCCAACGGACAAAAGCCGGCACGCGGTACGCGCCTTCCCAGTTAGAATTTTTCTCACTACGGAACGGCGTCGTGCCGGCATCCGGCCAGGTGTTGTAATGCGGACCGTTGTCTGTCGAGTACATCACCAATGTGTCGTCAGCGATGCCGAGTTCGTCGAGGAGTGCGAGGAATTTGCCGACGGCCATGTCGTGCTCGACCATGCCATCGGAATATTCATCCTGCCCGGATATGCCTCGATGCTCTTCCTTGACGTGAGTACGGAAGTGCATGCGTGTGCCGTTCCACCAGACAAACCAGGGTTTACCGGCTGCCTGTTGTTCCCGGATAAAAGCCATCGCTCGCTCGGAAGTTTCCTCGTCGATGGTTTCCATGCGTTTTTTCGTCAGTGGACCGGTATCTTCGATACGCTGGCCGCCCTTGCCATCCGCCCAGGAATGCATGACGCCACGTGGTCCGAACTGGTCTATGAAAGTCTTGCCATTGGCAAGCACCATGTCACGTGGGTAATCCTCATTCTCAGGCTCTTCTTCCGCATTCAGGTGGTAGAGGTTGCCGAGAAATTCGTCGAAGCCGTGCATGGTGGGCAGGTGTTCGTCGCGATCGCCCTGGTGGTTCTTGCCGAACTGCCCGGTCGAATAGCCCTGACCTTTGAGTACGGTCGCCATCGTGACGTCGGTCTTTTGCCAGCCCTCTTCAGCGCCCGGCAGGCCCACTTTGGTCATGCCGCTGCGCACCGGAACAGATCCACCGATAAATGCGGCGCGCCCTGCGGTACAGCTCTGTTGCGCGTAGTAGTCAGTAAACGCAATGCCTTCGTTGGCAACGCGATCGATGTTGGGTGTCTGGTACCCCATCATTCCACGATTGTTGTGACTGATATTCCAGGTACCGATATCGTCACCCCAGAGGACAAGAATGTTCGGTTTCTTCGGTGCGTCCGCTGCCTCTTGCTGCGCGTGCGCGGCGAATGAGAACAGCAATGTAAAAAATATCGCTCGCGTGATCATTGAGGTCACCCTGGTGCTTTTCGGTTTCATCATATTCGCTCCAACTCTGCGTTTAATGTTTTGTAAAGATTGTATTCCAGTCGTGTTTCATACTAATTACAGTCCAACCGTTAACCTCGGCTTCATCCAGAGCCCGGTCCAGCCTGCCAATGTGAGATTGCCTGTCGTAAGCGTACTCTCGCTCCGCGTCATCATGGTGTACGATCGCTGCAAGTCGCCGACCGGTACCGGCTGCAACGTACTGCAGCATCTGCAGATCACCATCCGAATTACCGAAAGCTGCAATCGGACGTCGACCAATGAACCTGTTGATGGCGAGCGGCTTGCCTTCCTTATCGTCGATGAATTCAAGCTGCGGCAGCTTGACGATGACCGGTGTATCGCCTCGCATTTCGAATTGGGAGGCACCGGAACTGCCAATCACCTGTTCCGGAGGAATACCGTAGGCGACTTCCGCCCAGGACCGCATGAAATCAATGCCACCGCCTGAAACGATCCAGGTTTTGAATCCATTCGCGCGCAAGAAATCCAGCAGCTCGACCATGGGCTGGTAAGTCATCTCGTCATAGTGCTTGCCGGTCTGCGGGTGCTTTGCGGTCGCGATCCATTCGCGAACCTGTTGGTCGAATGCTTCGGTTGTCATGCCCGCGTGCGTTGCCATGACAATTTCAAGTATCGCTTTTTCTCCACCTGCGAGCGCCGCTTTCATGTCATCGCGAAGCAACGCTGCAAATGGTTCTTGGGTAGTCCACTCCGGGTGCTGTGGTGCGAGTGCTTTGACGCGGTCCACTGCGAAAGCGAGCTGGAAATACATCGGTTGTTCGGACCACAAGGTGCCGTCGTTGTCGAAAGTTGCGATGCGTTCGGCGGCCGGGACAAAATCCTTGCTGTCTGTATCAGTTACCGCAGTTACAAAATCGATGATCGCACGCTTCGCTTCGGCGTCTCGCCAGGAGGGCATCGGATCGGTTGCCACAGGAGAACAAGAGGGCGCAACCAGCACAAGGATTATTACAATTGTGGCAAAGCGCTGAATCATAGGCTGCTGATGTCCGATACCGTTTAGGCTCCTGAGTAGACGGACAATACGGGAGGTCTGTATCTTGTTCAAGGCGCGGAGATTGCGCCCACTATAATTTGGGAGGGACCTGTATCGCGGAAGCAGATGCAATTGAGCGCTCGGCAAATTTCCAGCTAAGGAGAACACAGATGAGCCTGCCCGAGTCGACCATCCTGCTGGCGTTAATCGTGTTGACCTTGGCGGGCTGTTCTACCGAACAAGCGGCGCCTGCGATAGAACTCCGGGGGAGCGCGTGGCAAGCGGAAGACATCGATCAGGGGGGTATCATCGACAACAGCGTTGCAACGATCGAATTTGGGAGCGATGGGCGGGTATCGGGTTCGACGGGCTGCAATCGCTACTTCGGCAGCGTAACGCGTGCTGACGGGCATTTCTCGTTGTCGGAAGTAGGCAGTAGTCGGCGCGCCTGCGTTCCGGCAATTATGAATCAGGAACAACGCTTCCTGGATGCTCTGCTTGAGGCTGAACGAATCGAAGTCCAGGACGACCTGTGGCTGCAGCTGTTCGATGCGCAGGGAAATCGTCGCCTCAAATTCATCCGGATCGAGCAATCGGAAAGGACTCCGGCAGACAAACCGGCCGAACTTACAGCACAATTTTCCTGCCCTGGCGGCCACGACTTCGAACTCCGATTCCTCGGGCCGGAAACTGTGCAGATTTCGATTGGCCGCGAGGACCATATACTGCAACGTGAACGCACGGCGTCCGGGGCGCGGTACAAAGGCGATGGCATCGATTTCTGGAACCACGGAGCTGCAGCCACGCTGAAAACAATCGAGCGGACTTACGATTGTGAGCGGCTGGGTACGCCGGAATAATATGAAGGTCTAACGACCTGCACAGACATCTATGGGTGATCGCAAATGAAAATAGCAACAAGCGGCCCTGCACAAAGGCTGAAAGGTTTCGTCATTCGCAACCGCAAGGCGCTTGGTTCGGTGGTATCAGTCCTGGTCCTGTACGCTTTGCTCGGATTCTTTCTGGCACCGTGGCTCGTTAAGAAGAATGCAATCGAGGCCGTGCGCACGAATCTCAACGCCGAATTGCGTCTCGGAAAAGTGGCAATCAATCCCTTTGTCCTGAGTTTGCGGATCGACAACCTGGAACTCGATGATCCGAACGACGCGCCATTCGCTCGCATCAATCAGATCTATCTCAATTTCCAGTTGAGTTCGCTGTTCCGCTGGGCGCTCACATTCGATGAGTTTCGTGTGGATTCGCCGAACCTGTTTATTGCTCGCGACGGCAGCGGCGCGTTAAATGTCGCTTTCCTTGCTGCACAGTCAAAGAATGAGGCGACCAAGCCGGCAGCAGAAGAATCCTCGCCGATTCGACTTTTTGTTTTCGATTTTTCGGTTAACCAAAGCGTCGTAAGCTGGAGTGACGAAGTGCCTGTCGATTCTGTAACGGCGCGCTTCGGGCCCGTCAACATCAAGATCGCGAATCTCAATACCTTGCCGGATCAAGCTGGCCAGCAGGACGTTGTCATTACGACCGAGACCGAAGGTACCTTGAGCTGGAGCGGAAATTTGCAATTGAATCCGCTGCAATCGGAAGGGCATGCGTCAATCAAGGGCTCGCATTTCCCGCTAATGTCCTCCTATCTACGGCACGAAATTGGCTTTGATTTCATCAATGGAATTGCTGACGTGGAGCTTGACTATCGTGTGGCTTCCGTCGCGGACGGCGGCTTCGAGGCGCGCGTCGACAATTTCAATTTGCAGCTCAGCGATGTACTTGTAGGGACATTTTCAGCGGCGACAGGGAACGACGAATCAGACGACCGGGAAGTGCTCCGGCTGCAGTCTGCAGCGCTCGGTGGCGGTATGTTCCGCTGGCCGGAGCGACAGGCATCGATTGGCTCTCTGGCGTTCTCGGATGGTTTGGTCAGCCTTTACCGCGACGAGTCCGGAGTGCTCAACATACTGCGGCGCAAGTCGCCGGCACCGGGTTCGACGGATCCCGACGTTCGTGCTCAAGGTGCGCCTGAAGCGACCGAGCCTGCGGTTGGATGGCATGTGTCGCTGGACCGGCTGACGATTGACCGCATGGCATTCGGCCTTGAGGATCGTCACGTTCAGCCGGCCGCCGACATCGGTATTGAGTCGCTCGACCTTGAAATCACCGGTATCACCAGTGAGCCCGACGCCAGCTTTCCAACGACAATTTCCCTGCTCGCCGGATCCGGAGGCACGTTGAAACTGGATGGCACCGTATCGGCCTTGCCCGCACCAATGATCGATGTCGACGTGAATGTCGATCGATTCTCGCTGGCATGGGCCCAGCCCTACATCAAGTCACTGGCGGACGTGAGTTTCGATTCGGGCAACATGAATTTCGGCGGTCATCTGAGAAGTTCGGCCGAAGATCCCCTGCAGATCAACGGCAATCTTGAGATTGTTGAATTTCTGATTACCGAAACCGATGAAGGGTCGCGACTTGGGAGCTGGGACCGGTTTAGCGCTGGCAAGGTGGCGTTGAGCATGAGCAAGAACCGACTGGACATCTCTGAATTGAAATTCGATGGCCCTTACGCCGACATACTGATCGCCGCCGATGGGAGTGTGAATCTTGGCCGCGTCGAAAAGGGCGGTGACATCGAACAGGAAGAGCAAGACGACGAGGCGGTAGTTGATCGAGAACCTGCCGCCAAAACCGAAGTCGCTTCCGCTGGCATGGCGGTTACGATCGGGCGCGTCGTGATTGCGAATGCTGCAGCGGATTTTGAGGACAACTCACTGCCACTGCCATTCGTCGCGAAGATCGCCGGGCTGAACGGCGACATTACGACCATTGCGACCACGAGCGCCGAGCCCTCGCAAGTCTCGCTGGAAGGCAAGGTTGACGAGTTCGGTTTCGTTCGTTTGACCGGCATTGTCACGCCACTGGATCCGGCGCTGAATACTGACCTAGCTCTCGTATTCCAGAATGTCGAAATGCCAAAGTTCTCTGCCTACACGATTCCCTTCGCCGGACGCGAGATCGCCGGCGGAAAACTGGACGTGAGTCTCGGTTACAAGGTGACGGCCAGCGAACTCGTAGGTGAGAACAAGATCGTCCTCCGTGACTTCGAGCTGGGAGAAAAGGTAGAGCACCCGGGTGCGATGAGCTTGCCCCTGGGCCTGGCTGTCGCGCTGCTCAAAGACGCGGACGGCAAAATCGATATCGATCTTCCAGTGCGCGGCAATGTCGACGACCCGGAATTCAGATACGGTCGCGTCGTATTGAAGGCCTTTGGAAACCTGATCGTCAAGATCGCCGCATCGCCGTTCGCTTTGCTGGGTAGGCTTGTTGGCGCAGAATCGAGTGATCTGGAATACATCAGTTTTATTGCCGGGCGTGCGGACCTGACGCCGCCGGAAATGGAAAAGGCCGCCAAGCTTGCCGAGGCCCTCTCGCTGCGCCCTAAACTCGGTCTCAATATTCGTGGTGCTGTTGATCGAGAAATCGATGGACTCGCAATTCGTACCGATCAGTTAGACCGGATTGTCGACGAACGAATTGCCAAGTCCGCGGTCGACGGAAGTGATGATGCGATGTACGCGCAGCAACGTAAGCGAGTGCTGGAAAAGCTTTTTGGCGAATCGGGTATCGCCAATGATGCGCCGGCTGCACTTGCGGAACTTCGCATTCGTTTTACGTCAGTGCCGAGCGCCGACGGTCAACAGGGAGCTGACGAACAATTCGATGAAGTGGCATACTCGTCGGAGTTGCGGCGTCAGCTCATTGATCATCAGTCACTGACAGAAGAAGAATTGGTGGCGCTGGCCAATGCGCGAGCTGCCAACGTCCGGGCCGCGATTCTCGCGACTGATGCTGGTCTCGAAAGACGCATAATGCAGGGCCGTCCCCAGGCTGTCGGGGCCGATGAGAATGGTGAAGTTCGGATGAAGGTAACGATTTCTGCTGCTACCGAAGTAGAAAGTTAGTCGGTCAATTGCGATAAGTGAAAATGGTAAGTAACTCTTTATCCACGAAAGTGTCGATCGCTCCCATGATGGAGCAGGGACATCGTTTTCGAAAAGTACCTTCTGATTCAATTAGTTGTGAACAGCGATTTTTTCATGTCGCACCGGCCTGGAGTGCGACATGCTTTGTCCAATTTGCGCAAATGTCGCCGGTAGGATGCGCTATTTCATATTCGCCCAATGCCGAGCGGCAACGGCGCGTTTGTCATCGATGTGTTGTGCGAGATCAATTGCACTAACCAGCCATGGCGATTTCTGGGAACCGGCTCGATAGGCCGGAATGGGAAGTTGCTGAAGGCATGCACGGCGTTTTGCCTTAGGTGTCGACAGACCGAAGTACTTTTCGCAGACGCGCTCCAACGGGATTTCGGACTCGCCGAATTCTGCCAGTAGTCCGAAGTAGGTTGGATTCATCGTTGGTGCCCGACTACCGGCCGAGGTAAACGGCCGTGATGGATTCACGGCTGTGGCCGAGCTCGGCACTGATCGTGGCGCGCGCTTTTTCATTGAGCGCGCGCTGTTCGGTGGTGAGCTCCTTCGACGTCGGCCCGCCGTTGGCCGGGCAGGAGAATCCGGCCAGCGTCTTGAAGCGCTGTTGCGCATAGCCGTGACGCAAACCGTGCAGTTTGGAGAACCCAGCGCGTAAGGTCTGGCCTTCGTACCGATGCAACTGCTGGGCGTAGTTCAGTGAAGAAGGAATGAGTGAGCCGCCTTTGACGTAAGCGTCAACGTCGGCCAGTACCTTTCGTTGATCGTCGTTGGTGATCGGTATGGTTCGAGCTCTGCCGCCCTTGCACCAACTTGATTTCAATCTGATGTAATCCTCCTGGATGGCGTAGCGAGGCCGAAACTTGATGGCCTCTTCGCGTCGAAGACCGAACGCGGCCTGTAGTCTCAGGCTTAGCCTGGTTCTCGGATCCGATATTTTCGTAAGCTTGTACAGATCCAGTGCCTGGGACCTCGATTGATTCGCGACGAATGTTCGGGATCCGATGCCGTAGGCAGTGTTGTTCTTGGCGACCACATTCTGCTTGCCGACTTTCTTTGCCCACCAGCGCAAGGTGGATAAACGATTCTTCTGGCTGCCGATGCTGATGCCCTGCGTATTCCAAAGTTTTGTCAGCGCGATGACATGTTTGGGCTTGAGTGAATTCGCTTTCATGTTGCGATAACCCAGCGAAGCCAATTGGTCGGCCATCATGTTGAGCATCCTCGATCGTCCATTTTGTGTTCCGTAGCTGCCATCCCGGTTGTTTTTGCAGAGCTGCTTTAGCTGGTAGTTCAGGTTTTTCACGGTGCAATCGTTCTCGTTGGTGAGTTTAGATGACCGCTTTGCATCCATTCAGGAATACAAAGTCCGAACAAAGTTCGGATAATGGTCGTGGGACACCAGTCCCTTACAGCCTGAAGCCGTAATCAGGTCCGTCTGCCGTCTTTGTAAAGATCAGCAGTTGGCTACCAGTCAGCCCGAGGGCTGTAGCAATTTGCGAGTGATGAGTACCTCCTATGAGTTGTGGTTGATGAAACGCCTTCGGCGCATGGGTCGCCGCTTTGTCCGCTGCGGCTGCGGATAGTGGGGGATACGCTAGCGAAGGGGACGGAGCGAAGAAAGAAAACACCCGTTCAACCCGTGTCGTGGTTTTCGGAGCGACGCGATGTTATCCACAGGGAGAGCGGTGTTTACACTGTAAACACCCAATCATCGATATCGATCGCGTGCGCTCCCGGAAAAGAACCATAATGCGTCGAGAATGTCAGAGTGTGCGGGTGCAGACCGCATGGTTGAGCGCTTCGATCGCCGCGTCACTACAGCGCTTCGCACTGGTAGTGACGCGGCGATCGAGCAAGAGCAAAGTATCCACAGCGTCAACGGTTGACGCTGTGGATAAGCTCAGACGTACGGCATCGGCGGCCCACGTCTGGAGGAGCCGATGCGAGGCTCTGACTGGAGCATCGAGCGAATCCTCGGGATAACTACTGGACGCATCAGGATCCGATGACGTTGCGCAGGTCCGCCAGGTTGACCCGACGCACAGCCTCCTTTTCTACCGGTTCGTGTCTGCGTTCGATTTCGATCGGCTTCTCAGTTGTGGCTTGCGATCGATCAACTGCGATCCTGGCTGCTTGCTCACAACGCGCTGGCTTGCCGTTATATTCGAGGTCGAACAGCCGGTCGACCGATATATGAAATACATCAGCAATCCGGATCGCTACAGCAACCGTCGGCGCGTGTCGGCAGTTTTCGATTGCGTTCATCGTTTGCCGGCTGACGCCTACGCGTTCGGCCAGCTGCTTTTGCGTCATCTCGCTATTCCTGAATCGGTATTCGCGAATCTTGTTTGACAGGTGGTCCATGTTCGAATCCTCGATAGGAGCTCCCCTGACCACCTAGACCGGGTGTCAAAGGCCTTTGACGCCCTGTCCAGATTCGACGACTCGGTCAAGCGGACTTGACTTCAAGTCCACGTAACGTGACTGACAACAGGGCGCGAACGTGCGACTCAATTGACTTGCCGTCAACAATCGTTGACTGGCTATGCATCAACCTTGGTTCGTAGTAGCCGATGTGCTGCATAGAATCGTTCGACAACCCTTTCAGCAGCCGGTGGGGTTTCGCCCCAATCACGCATTTCGCCGAAACGGCGATCTAAGCCCGGGATTGCTGCTGAAGAGGCAGCCTAGATAGTTGCCATGTGATCGACACGTATGGGTTCGTCGATGGCCGTCTTGTCGGCACTGACCGGAGCGGACGCGGGTTGGCTGGACGATCAAAGCCTAACGTCCCGGACGAAATTATTCGCTTGATGGTGACTGTGCTTGCTCGACCTTGAGTACAGGACAACGAAGTTCTTCGCTTTCCGTCTCAGCCTTGACTCTGATCACGCAGTCATTGGTTAGTTGAAACGGCGAAATTGTCGCCAAGAACTGCAATGCCTGCACGCCAGTATTCGATCCACTTGATTTAGCATCTTCCAAGGAATTGACCATTAGCCTGTCAGGATCAGCGGGCACTTCAAGTAGTAACTCCTCATCTCGATATATACGCATGACTACTTTCTCGAATGGAGTGTCAGCCGGCGTGACCGCCCTAATTGATATGCAGAGTTTGGGCAAGGTTGTCGGATAAGAAGCAACATACATTGTCGAGGAGTAGACCCCGACAAGAATCATCTTTCCGGTGTTCTCGTGACGAATATCATCGCAATACGTAGCATCGATATAGCGATTGATCACTTGATATTAGCCTCACGGATCGCTTCCTGGAGTTTCATAGCGTTGTCCAAGGTATTCATGTCGATTTCAAGTGCATTGCACAACCGTCTGCACGTCGCCAATAGTGGATTCTCAGATCCGCTTTCAACTCGGGCAATATGAGACTGACTTGTGCCCAACAACTCCGCCAAGTCGACTTGCGACATACCTTTATGAAGGCGCAACGAGCGAATCGTCTCGCCATCTTCACCGTAAAATTTATCTGCAACCCATTTGCGGCCCTTAGCCAGTTCGGCACGTCCGTCTGGCTCTGAATCAAATCCAGCGACAAAGTCCTTTTCGAATTCATCGATCGACAGAAAGCCATCCGGAATATTTTCTGGAGCAGGCGCGAGCATTTCGACCACAACCGCGCGATCGGTTTCTGTAATTGGTGGCCGAAAGTCAACAACGTTTTCAAAGTGCGTCGTAGGCGATTCGGATTCTTTCAGTAAGAGGGTGCTTTTCGTCATAGTCAAAATCTCTCGGCGCGACGGCCAAAATTGCGTAGCGTTTCAGTTCAGGTTGGAAGGCATAAACGATTCGATACTGAATCCCTTGGTCCTCCAGGTCCCACAATTTCACGCGCCAAAGGTTGCGGTCGTTTCTCTGTTCCATTACCCATTTGTCGACGTGAAATTCCTCGGATCTATATGCCCCGTAATCTTTCTGTGTCAGGCGACCTAATAGGTCCTGATCACCCTTCAACTCAATAACAAGCGCTGCGATCCGCCGAGCCGTGTTCGGATCATCCTTACGGATACCCGTTATGTCGGCACCAGCATCTTTGTGGATAACCAGCGAAAGCAATATATCTACCTAGGTATAGTATGGTCAATAGGCCAGATATCAATTACTTGGCCTACATAGCATTAGCCTCAAGAAAACGTGAACCGGCGCACACACCGCGGGAGCATATCGCGCCATAACCGCGCCTTATCATTCTGGACTACAGCATACTAGATGGACTGAGCGGAATAAAAAATCAGGAAGCTAAAGCACCCGGCTGCAAACCGGCCATCCCTGGCCAGTGCCTGACATGGACACACGGATTTTCCATCGATGTATCGAGCACGCTATGCCAGACGTGAAACTTACGAAATGCTGCCCGGGGTCGTCGCAAAACCTGGGTCCCGCAGAACTCCCGCACCACAGCTTGCATCGCATCCAAATGCTTGGAGAATGACCCGGTGACGAGCCAAGTTGTCGGCTGAAAAAGTGCGTGGCGAGCCCAAGTAAAGCCGTCGCTTCATCGCCGAAAGCGTCGGATGTCTGGAATCATTCCAATTGTCCACCGAAGGCCCACAGCAGCTGGGGACAGTGTTGATGTATGCTGTCAGAAATGTAGTTTGATCAAGAAATCAAGATGGATGGTTTGTGAAAAGACGATTCAATTTTGTAACTTCAAGTGGGCTTATCCTCATGGCGATATGCTCGGGGTGCGGCGGCGGCGGCGGAGGATCGTCGCCGGGTACTGCCACGCCGGGGCCACCAGCGCCACCGCCCATCGTGGAGCCGGCGGCGCCGGTAATAAGCTACTCCGGGAATCGCGACTCGATTACCGTTACTCAGTCGAACGCCGGGCAACTTGCTTACAGGGCCTTTCAGCTACGTGCTGTAACGGAATTGCTGGAAACGTTTTGGGTTGATCCGCCACCCGGCGCGATCAAGAACGAAGCGACGAACGTTGGCATGTTCAGCGGCACAGTTGATCTAAGTACCGAAATAGACAGCAATGGTCGCGGCTATGTTCAAGCCGTATTTCATGATTTTTCGGATGATCCGGATGTAGTTGTTGACGGTCGTTATCTGCAGCGTTTCAGGCCCGAATCGGGACCGGCATCGGGTCTGGATTATTCATTTGCAGGGCCGGGAAGCCTTGAGTTCGACAACCTGACATTTACGCAGGGTAGCTTCAGCACAACGTTTCATGGCGTACTTCGAATAACCGGCGTGAATTCGAACGCATTTACGGCGAACATTATTGTCACAGATAGTCCGGGCGGCGACAGTCTCTTCTTCGAAAACGCAGAGGTCCGATTCTCGGCGGAGCTGGTCAACGGAAATGAACGCCCGGCCGTTGAGATTTCTGGTTCGGTCTTTGACTTTAACGAAGGCGGAATCGGCTTTTCACCATTGGGCCCAATAGCAGATCTTGGTTTTCAAGAGACGGCCGGTTACCTGGTGGGCGGTGCTGGCGGTGGCATCCAATTGTTGTCGGACGGGCCGGCGACCCATGTCCTGCCAATTTCTTTCGCGTTCGTGTCACTCATTATGGATTTGGATGGGGACGGATCGCCGGAAGCAGCGCGGCGATTTACCTGGCCCGAACTGTCTGGTGAAACAGTCGTCGAGTCCTCTGTGTTTCCCGGCCCGATCGCAAATGCCGGCAATCGGCGTGCGACCAAATCAGAAACGCCGGCAAGAATACACGCGCTGTTCAGTCATGATGATGACGGCGATTGGCTGACCTTCGAGTGGCGAATAATCGCCAAGCCTGCGCAAAGCCTGGTATCGGTTGATTCGGTAGCGTCCGCGCCGATATTTGAGTTCACACCCGACATCCCGGGGGATTACGTTTTTGGGCTTCGAGCTACCGACGGAATCTCGGCAAGTGAGGTTGCCCTCATGGTGCGCCATGCGCCGTCCGGTGTCCCCGATTCGGACGATGATCGTACTGGCGGCCTCGAAGTTGCGTTGCCGATCATCGCTAATATTCCAACGCTAGTCGATGGAAGGTCAGCTATTAATTGGCCTTACAGGCAAGTCGCGCCTAACTGGTTTCGAACCGGCTTCGGCCTTCAGAGTTTTTCGCCGACAGGTAATCTGTCATCAATATATTCCAATTCGGCGGTCGAGGGCTTGGACGAGATTCGGATGTCCAGCGGGTCTGAGCTTGCGGGTGCACCCAATGCAAGTGCAGAGATCACTCTGGCGGTCGGCCCGCCAATATTTGAATCGGCAATCGAATTAGCCGGCAATGCGAATGCTTATGACGTTCGGAAAGCCGACTTCGAAGGCGACGGCGACCAGGATCTTGTGCTTCGCATAGGAACGACAGGGGACGAACGGATTCTTGTTCTGCTTTCCACAGATGAGGGGATGGTGCCAGGCCCGGAAATCGCGGCAGGAGCCGGCGAACTATCCCTGGGCGATGTCGATGGTGACGGATTGACGGATATCTTAAACACAGCCCAAGACGGAGTATCCGGAGTATCGATTTTCTACCAGAATCCTGACAATACGTTGGCGAGTCCGGTGATACTTAACTATCCAGACTCGGGATGCGTGTCTGTCGGCGGGCCAACTGACATCGCTTTCGCCGATATCGATGGAAATGGTCGACTGGACATTTATGCCGTGCATCCCTGCGATGATGCGATTGTTGTTTGGCTACAGAACACGAGCGGCACGTTCGATTCGCCGACGATGACGACATTGAACAACCATCGGATTCAGAGAGCAGCTTTCGGAGATATCAATGGCGACGGGCGGGCGGATGCCATACTGAGTCTGTCCGGTATCTCTACGTTCTACGATGATGCTGTCGTAACAATGATAGTGCAGCCCGACGGTTCGCTGGCGCAAGAGAACGTTTTCGTAAACTCAGGTTTGCGGCGACCCGGCGTCACTGCGGATGACATTAATGGCGATACTCGAAATGACCTCGTCATTGTTGATGCGTATGACGTTAGCATTGCGTATCAAAATGCGGACGGCTCGTTGACCAAGGCGATTATCTATTCTGACCCCACTGGTGCGTCGTTTCTCAGTGATGTGTCAATTGTCGATTTGAACGATGATCAAAAGAATGACCTCATTTTTTGCGACTTAGCGAATATTACGCATTTGTTGATGCAGGGGCAGAATGACTCATTCGCGCACGTACGCGGGCCGAAGTGCTATCAAGGGCTGGGACAGTCTGAATTGTCTGCCACTTTGGATATGAATCTCGACGGTGTAACCGATTTGGTCACAATTTCCGGGCGTGCGAGAGGGGCGACAGACGAACGCGCCCTTCTTACCGTATTTTTGCAGAACGTACGGTTTTATCCGCAACCGATTACGCCTTAGACCGATTGGACAGTGGCCACCGGACGAGGTCGGCGCTGGCACAGTGCCTCTAGTCGGTTTCTGACCCGACGATATTCGGCACCGAAAGTGACCCGCAAGGCCTTACTGTACGCAGCAGCCTAGTTTGGAGGAGGCCCTGATTAGTAACCGCATGGTCAGACAGCCGAAGCCATCTTGGGCAGAACGGTGTACGGCAAATGTCTAGCGGATTTCAGAAAATAGTTCATCCACAATCGGGCAGTCGGGAACGAGGCCACCATCGCACTTTGAAACCATTGACTTGAGCGTGCGCTGCATTTTTTGAAGGTCACGAACTTTTTGCGCCACGTCATCCAAGTGACTCAATGTCCGATTTCGTACCTCGGCACAAGTGTAATCGCCACCGTCTACAAGACCCAACAGGCCACGAATTTCCTCAAGCGTGAAACCCAATTCACGAGTTCGCCGGATAAACGACAGCCTTTTCAAGTGTGGTTGTTCGTAAATTCGGTGGCCGCCAGAACTGCGTATTGGGTCCGGCATCAAGCCAATTTTCTCGTAATAGCGGATAGTTTCGCTGTTCACGCCGCTCTGCATGGCCAATGCGCCGCGGGACAGTTCCGTCTTGCCCAATTTCATGACATTTTTCCTTGAACCTGTAGTTACTACAGGTCCCATAGTAGGACGCTGAAAACGTATGTCAATTGGAGACGGCTCACTTTGAACGACGATGTTGCATTGCGCGGGGATCGAAAACACAGCGTTGCTGCCACTGGCAGTGTTATCGGTGCGGTGCTTGCTTCCTCGTGCTGTATTGGGCCATTGGTATTGATAACCCTGGGCGCGAGCGGATCGTGGATAGGCAACCTGACCGCACTCAAAGCCTACCAACCCATTTTCGTGATTGTGACTCTTTCGTTTCTTGGCCTTGGCTTTTGGCAGATCTACGGAAAATCAAGGGCGGACTGCGCCGATGGATCTTATTGCGCAACGCCGACATCGAATCTGGTTGTCAAGACTGCACTCTGGATTGCAACATTATTAGTTGCTTTGGCATTGAGTGTTGATCTATGGGCGCCGCTATTTTACTAAGGAGAAGATTATGAAAAGGTCTTTACCGGTTCTGGCCTTGTTGGTCCTCGCCAGTTTTTCAACAAGTAGTCTGGGTGCTGAACCAGACAATGAAACAACGGTCAAATTCGCAGTCGAAAATATGACCTGTGCGACGTGCCCAATATCAGTTCGAAAAGCGATGGAACGAGTTGATGGTGTGAAGGAAGTAAAGGTTGATTTTGAGTCAAATGCGGCCACTGTAACCTTTGATTCCAGCATGGCGACTGCAAGCGATATTGGCAACGCGTCTACAGACGTTGGCTTTCCCGCCTCAGTAATGGACGATCAGTGAACGAGGCCCAACAATCGTTCGAGCCTTACTCGACTCTGAAGTGCCCGGAATGTGGGCACCAGTCGAGAGATCTTATGTCAACCAATGCGTGCCAGTTCTTCTACGAATGCCA
Source organism: uncultured Gammaproteobacteria bacterium (assembly GCA_942490655.1). Lineage (GTDB taxonomy): Bacteria > Pseudomonadota > Gammaproteobacteria > Steroidobacterales > Woeseiaceae > UBA1847. The sequence goes on from CALNXZ010000003.1 coordinate 352,372, forward strand.
GAACTGCAAAACAGTGCTCAAGCCACTCGCTGGCGATTGTTGCGTGTATTGTTCTTACGGTGATGTGAAGTGTCCGCCAATCCAGGAGGGCAGCTCTTGTTGTCCGTAAATAGATGGCGACAACCGACCTAAAACTTGACGATGCTGGTTTGCTGCCGAGGCCAGGTCCTGTCGGTCGAACAATACGGCTGGGAACTCTACCTCTTGTCCCATTTAGGTATTGCGTTCATTCTTGCTGCCGTTATCGGCACGCCGGGATGTGAGATGCGGGCATTCCACGATCTTTATTCGCGCATCACAGGCGCTCCGACTAAAGAACATTACTGTCCTGTTGGGCCATTGCATCCAATTGATCGGTGGGAAGCCGGTCGAATTCGTCCGAAATTGTGAACTGAGAATTGATCTCGTGTGGAATATAGAGTTAGGCTGCGCCAATGCATAACTGGGTCCTCAGGCTTGTGATCGTGTCTTTGCTCTTCGTGAGCATGGAAGGCTTTGCGGATTCTGTCGATGAAACTAGCTTTCACCAGTCGCACCATGCCCACGCTGATGAGGCGGGCGCAGAGTGGTTTCCGGATTCAGATGGAAGCGACCATGAAAGCGAAGCCTGTGAGCATTTTTGCCACGCGCATGTTGTTGCCCTGACCGCCCAGTTTTCAGCCCCAAGCTTGCCTACGTATCAATACTTCGGGCCGCCGATTCCGGTACAGGCACGTACACGCACAACTGCTCCACCCACGCCCCCACCCAACGCATAAGTCCTGATCTATCGTTTTCCCGCCAGCCGGCACAGTCGGCCGGTGCCGTGTAAAGCTATTCTAGGACTGATTCAATGTCTACGAAATCCCGAGGGATCGCCAATGCGTTGGCGTTCCTGATACTAATGGTTCCGCTCGCCGCGGCGTTCGCCGCCGAGAATGCGGAGCAATCGACCAATGTTTCTGGCAATGACGATCTGGCGACGTTTGTTCGCCAGATTGTCGATGCCAATCCGACGGTCAACGCCGCGCGCGCGGCACTCGATGCCAGTTGGGCCTACGAAGCGGCTGCAGGCCGACCACTCTATAACCCTGAACTTGAATTGGAGGCGGAAGACGCCGAGGCGAAGACCAGAACGCTGGGGCTAAGCCAAACATTCGATTGGGGAGGAAAGCGGCGTGCCCGGATGACTGTGGCCGACGCAGAGCGTCGATCGGTTGAGGCCGAATACACCTCTGTTCGCTGGCAGGTTTCAGTCGATTTGCTCACGGCGCTTGCCAGTTTCCAGACTGAAACAGAGCGTAGCGCACTCGCCGCCGAGCGCGTAAAGGCGATGCAGGAGTTCGCCGCCATATCCGAACGTCGTTTTGATACTGGGGACATCAGTCAGATCGAACTGGATCTTGCGGTACTCGCATTTGTGCAGGCGAGAATGCAGCAAGCGACGGCTGCTGCAGGCGTTGCGGAGGCTAAGCAAGCGGTGATGAACTTGGTTTCCAACACTCCGGAGACTCGCTGGCCAGAAATTGGATCTCAGCTACCGCTGTTGGCTAAGTCGGCCGAGGCAGCACAAGACCTTGTCATGGCTTTGCCACAGGTCCGCGTCGCGCAACTTCTGTCGGAGGCTGCCCAGGCGCGCGTAGCACTACGCGAACGCGAACGCCGCGTGGACCCGACGTTTACATTGCGCGGCGGCAAAGAAGATGACGAGACCCTGGTAGGAATAAGCGTGACAGTCCCATTGGCTGTGCGAAATAGTTACAGACACGAAGTAGCGGCCGCGAGCGCAGAATATAGCCAATCAAAGCAAGTTCTGTCCGATGTGTCTCGACGTGCTTACACGCGCTTCCTGGGCGCAAAGGACCGCTACGAAATCGCACAAAAGGCGTGGCAGGACTGGAGCAAGACGGGCGATCTCAGCCTTCAAAGTCAGGGAGATTTGCTGCGACGACTATGGGAAGCCGGTGAAATAAGCACCACCGACTACCTTGTACAACTCAAGCAGACACTGGATACCGGCGAGAGCGCGCTCGAGCTGCGGAGCGCCATGTGGCGTGCGTGGTTTGAGTGGATGACTGCGTCAGGACAAATTGAACACTGGTTGGGCACGAGTTCATGAGTCATCGAACCGGCCTGACCGAAAAAAGGAATTTTGCAATGAATGTTTTGAAACTCTCTCTCGCTCTAGGGGTCCTCGCCCTCAGCGGGCTATCGATTGCCGAGGAAGACGAACACGGCCACGAGGAAGAAGGAGGCAGTGTCGTTGAGATGACGGCCGACGAACGACTGGCCGCCGGAATAACAACAGGCAATGCCGGAAGGCGCGGCCTCAGCGGTCTGGTGAAGATGCCGGCTGAAGTAGTCATCAACGCCTACAAGTCCGCCAGTGTTACGACACGAATCTCAGCGCAAGTTATATCGCGGCATGTCCAACTGGGCAATATTGTCGAAAGCGGCCAACCATTGGTGACGCTTTCGAGTGTTGAAATGGCTGCGGCGCAAGGTGAATACGTTATCGCCGATCGAGAATGGCAGCGTGTTCGTGAGTTGGGCAAAGGAGCCGTTTCGGAACGCCGCTTCATCGAGGCAGAAATCGCCCGGCGACAAGCTTTGTCGAAAATATTGGCTTATGGCATGACGGCAGACCAGGCAGCGCGCTTGTTGGCCTCGAATGCTGCCGCTTTGGCGACGGGTGAGTTTGATCTTCTTGCGCCACAGCAGGGGACTATCCTCAGTGATAACTTCATTGTGGGCGAGTTGATTGATCCGGGACGCGTGCTCTTCAGCATCAGTGATGAGACGACACTATGGGTCGAGGCAAGCACTGTTCCGAGCGACTTGACCGAGTTTGAAGTTGGCGCACCTGCACGGATCGCGCATGGCGAGGGTCATTGGATCAATGGCCACGTAGTGCAACTTCACCATCAGCTCGACGAGATTACACGCCGCCAGGGGCTGCGAATTGAAGTCGATAACACCGATGATCATTTGCATCCGGGCCAATTTGTCGAGGCCGAGATCAGCACTGGCGAAGGACCCACAGTGCTGGCCGTCCCAAGCGAGGCGATCACGCTGATAAAAGGCGTGCCCACGGTATTCCTACTTGAGGAGGGCCATGAATTTCATCCGCAAACGGTTGAGACGGGTATGTCGTCTGGTGGTTGGACGGAAATTCGAAGCGGCTTGAATGATGGCGATGAGCTTGCCGTCTCCGGTGTATTCCACATCAAGTCACTACTACTGAAATCTTCGCTTGGCGAAGGCCACGCGCACTAGGGGGCGACCATGCTAAATCGATTAGTTGAGGCCTCACTGAGGTACAAGTTTCTGGTGCTTATTGCCTTTGGCGTTGTAGCTTTCTTAGGTTGGCGTGCCATCTATACGGTGCCGATTGATGCCTTTCCGGACGTTACGCCTGCGCAAGTAAACATTTACACAGAGTCGCCAGGTCTGGCGGCCGAAGACGTTGAGCAACTGCTGACATTCCCGATTGAATCCGGCATGGCGGGTTTGCCCAAGGTGCAGGAGATTCGATCGGTCAGTTTGTTCGGTTTGTCTTACGTTGCGGTCTATTTCGACGACGACATGGACATCTATTTTGCGCGTCGCCTCGTCATGGAGCGCTTGCAGGAAGTTGGTGATCGAATCCCGGAGGGCTATGGCACGCCAGAGATGGGACCCAACACGTCTGGATTGGGGCAGGTCTTCTGGTACACGCTGGAACGCGCAGATGAAAAGCTGAACGCGGCCATTACGGATATGGACTTGCGGACCTTGCACGACTGGACGGTCCGGTTAATGTTACGTACCGCGTCGGGCGTTGATGACGTCATGTCCTGGGGCGGCCAGGAGCGGCAATACCAGGTAATTATCGATCCGCTCAGCCTGATCAAATTCGACCTTACCTTTAAAGACGTAATGGAAGTTATTGAGGCCAATAACCGGCAGGTTGGAGGCCAATACATCAATCAGGGGTCGGAGCAATATCTGGTCCGCGGTCTTGGTTTGGTTGCGAACGAAGCGGACATTGGCACGATGGTCATCAAAGTCGAGGACGGCACGCCCGTGTACCTGCGGGATGTCGCCAAAATCGAACAAGGCCCGGCACTGCGATTCGGAGCGGTCACCCGCGACGGTAAGGAAGTCGTGCTCGGAATGGCTCTATCACGCATTGGCGAAAACGCGGCCAACGTCGTCTCTGCAGTGAAAGAAAAGGTAAAGATCGTTAATGAAGCCCTGCCCGAGGGCGTCGTATTGCGGCCAGTCTACGAACGCACGGACCTGGTGGACAAGGCTGTGAGTACGGCCGTGAAGGCATTGGTGGAAGGTTCAATCCTTGTCGCCATCGTCTTGTTCTTGTTCCTGGGGGATTTTCGTTCGGCACTGGTCGTTATTGCGGCATTGCCTCTGGCCATGCTCATTGCGTTCATCTTCATGGAGCAGGCGGGCCTTTCCGCAAACCTGATGTCATTGGCTGGCTTGGCAGTCGGTATTGGCATGATGGTCGACGGCGCCGTCGTCATGGTCGAGAACGCGTTTCGAATAATGGCTGAGCGGCTCAAAAAGGGTGAAGCCGTTGATCGCAGTAGCGCGGTTCTCGCGGCCGCTCGTGAGGTCGCGAATCCGATCGCGTTCGCCATCATAATTATCATTGTTGTGTTCGTGCCGTTGTTCGCGCTGGAGGGTCTCGAAGGGAAGCTCTTTAAGCCGATGGCCTTCGCCATCAGCTACGCGATGGCGGGCTCTCTGGTCTTGACTTTGACCGTGATTCCGGTGTTCGCGGCATTGATACTCAAGCCTAAAGAAGAGCGTGACACGATTCTGGTTCGAGTAATCAAGAGCCGGTACCTTCCACTGCTCGAGTGGTCACTTTCCAACAAAAAGATAGTCGTAGGTTCTGCCGTTGGCCTGCTGGCTGTCAGCCTCATGCTGTTTCCGTTTCTTGGCAAGGAATTCATGCCGACACTGCAGGAGGGTTCGATCATGTGGCGGGTGACGTCTATTCCGTCAGCGTCCCTCGAGCAATCCATAAAGATCTCGAAAGATATAGAGAACGCGCTGACCAAATATCCCGAGGTCAAAACAACGGTCGCAATGATCGGGCGTGCCGAAAAAGGCGAAACAGCTGATGTGAATTACATGGAGATTTACACTGAGCTGAACCCCGAGGACGAATGGCCTGAAAAACGTACTGTGCCGGAGCTCGCGGATCAAATGCGCGAGGAATTGGAGCTGGTTGTGCCAACCGCGGTGGTCGCTTTCACTCAGCCAATTCAGATGCGAGTGGAAGAGCTAATCTCTGGTGTCCGAGCAACCCTTGCAATCAAGATATATGGGGAGGACCTGGAACAACTGGACAACCTCAGCGAAGAGATCAAAAACGCAATCGCAGGTGTCGAGGGCGTTGCCGATCTCTCACTGGAGGCCAATGTCGGCAAGCCGCAAATTCGGATCGAGGTCAATCGCGCACAGCTAGCGCGCTATGGCCTGAATGCTGATGACGTATTATCGGTAGTGCGCACTGGTATTGGTAACGAGCCGGTATCAACTTTGATTGACGGCGTCCGTCGCTTCGATATAACAGCGCGTATTGCCGACGCATCCAAGGCTTCGGTGCAGGCGATCAGTCAAATCCCCATTCGCGCAGGGTCCGGGGCAATCGTGCCGTTGTCCGCCGTTGCGGACGTAACCGTGGCCGAGGGGTATTCGTTCATCCGTCGCGAGCAGCTGCAGCGTTATGCGGTTATTCAAATGGACGTTCGTGGCCGAGATATTGATGGATTCGTCAGCGACGCAAATGCCGCCATCGAGGCGGACGTCGATTTGCCCGCGGGTTACTGGATTGAGTGGGGCGGTGCGTTCGAAAATCAGCAACGAGCGCTGAAGCGATTATCGGTGATTGTGCCGTTAACAATCTTTCTTATCTTCGTCCTGTTGTACACGGCATTCAACTCCACCAAATTCGCTACGATGATTATCGCCAACGTTCCGTTCGCAACAATTGGCGGAAGTTTTGCCTTGTTTGTCAGCGGGCAATACGTGTCCGTGCCATCGGCAATAGGGTTCATCGCCGTTTTCGGTGTCGCGATGTTGAATGGCATTGTCTTGGTCAGCTTCATCAACGAGTTGCGCGAGAAGGGATTCTCTGTTTCCGAGGCGGTGCGGAAAGGCGCCGAACTTCGATTACGTCCAGTTCTAATGACCGCCAGTGTCGCGATTCTCGGTTTGGTCCCAATGTTGCTGTCATCAGGCGTCGGCGCCGAAACCCAACGGCCATTAGCGTCCGTTGTTGTCGGTGGTCTTATCACGTCAACGCTGCTCACTTTGATCCTACTCCCTGTCATCTACGAGTGGTCCGAAACTCGAAAGGAAAGCCTGTCATGAAAACGAGTGAAATTAAGGCGTTTGTGCACCGAAACCGTATCGCGGATGTCGTCAGCGCGCTGTCTTCGGCTGGTTATCGCAACATCAGCGTGATTGATGTGCAGGGACTACTGCGCGCAATGGACAACAAAGAGCAACAATATTCAGTTGAGATAGGGCAAAAGGTCATCACAGAGGTCAAGCTGGAGCTGGTTTGCGACAACGAATCGAGTACTGCGGAAGCTATCTCGCTGATACGTGAACACGGCAGAACTGGTAAACCGGACGCTGGTTGGATATTTGTCAGTGAGATTCAGGCCTGCTTCGAGATTACAGGCTAATTTGTACGTCACTGCGATGCGCAGACGCCGTGAAACGATAATAAGATGCTATCGAGGAATAACTTCTAAGGAACGACACTATGCACACTCATGACCTAAAACGTTGGCAACATGAGCATGTTTTTGAGCAGGATCAGGTTAGAGCTGGCGAGAAACGCACGCTTCTGATCGTTTCGCTTACAGCGATAATGATGGTTGTCGAGATTGTCGCGGGTCTGGCGTATGGATCCATGGCATTGCTCGCCGACGGCTTGCATATGGCATCCCATGCGACCGCATTGGGAATCACAGTGCTTGCATATGTCCTGGCGAGACGGTTTGCGGCGGATAGTAGATTCACTTTCGGCACTGGAAAGGTCAACAGCCTTGCAGGATTCGCGAGCGCGGTACTGTTGCTGGGATTCGCCGTAGTAATGGTGACGGAAAGCGCGGACCGCCTATTAAATCCGGTTGTGATTTCGTTTGATCAAGCCATATTGGTTGCCTTAATCGGTCTCGTGGTGAATGGCGTCAGCGCATGGGTTTTGGCGTCCACACCGCATCATTACGAGACGGGGCACAGTCATACTCACCATCATGACCATAATTTGCGGGCGGCATATTTGCACGTATTGGCAGATGCCCTGACTTCTGTCCTGGCGATCGTCGCGCTGATTGCTGGCAAGTACGCAGGCGCAGTCTGGATGGACCCCCTAATGGGCATAGTCGGCGCAGCTCTTGTCACCCGTTGGTCGTACGGACTAATTCGTGATTCAGCGAAGGTCTTGCTGGACCGAAAGGCCCATGATGATTTCGATCAGTCCCTAAGGAACGCGATAGAAGACTCGTCAACTGATCGCATCTCTGATTTGCACATTTGGGGCATCGGGCACAACATTTATGCGGCTGAGATTGCCATTGTTTCGGACGAGCCTAGGTCTCCGAATCATTACAAGTCGAAAATTCCGGATGAACTGAACATTGTTCACGCAACTGTCGAAGTGCATCGCTGTGCATTGTCCTGAGCAAACGCTTCCCATGACGGATCAAGCTGGTCGCGGATTGAAGCTGGCTAAGATGCTTGCGGATAGAACTTCCAATCGCCGGATTAACGTGGGTGAGTGATTCCTGCTGCGAAGGCACCATCGATATAGGCGCATTGCAAGCGCGTCAGCGAAGAGTGCTGATGGTGGTGCTCATAGTCAATGTAGTGACCTTCATTATGATGGTCGTTGCAGCGGTGCTCAGCGGCTCGTCCTCATTATTGTCTGGCGCGCTGGACAATCTTGGCGACTCTTTGACCTACGTGTTGAGCCTGGCGGTTATTGGCGCAGCGAACACGGCCAAAGCGAAAGTGGCGCTCTTTAAGGGGTTTATGATTTCAGCGGCTGCGATCGCAGTTGCAGTCCAAATTGCCTGGCGCGCGCTTCACCCCGAAACACCGATATTCGAAACGATGGGAGCTGCCGCCCTTCTGAACCTCGGGGCAAACGTCGTCTGCCTTCGATTGTTGACGCCGTACCGCCATGGCGATGTCAACATGTCTTCGGCGTGGGAATGCTCGCGCAATGACGTGACGGAAGGATTCGTTGTCATTGGAGCGGCGCTGGCGGTATGGGTATTTCATTCGGGTTGGCCTGATCTTGTCGCCGCAGTTGTGCTGCTGATCGTTTTTCTGCGCTCAGCTGTCCGTGTCGTCCGAGGCGCATGGCAGGAAATGCACGAGGTTCAACGGAGCAACTAGACAGTACGGATCTCGCCGCGAGTACGAGTTTTTGGTGGGGGCGATAACCGCTAAAGGCCGGGTAATTTTTCGTCGTGATAATTCAGGCACATCACTTTTCTGTGATGATTTGGGGACCGCTGCGTGCTTTGGTACTGCGTCGTTGTACATTGTCGGGCAATCTACGCAACGAGCGCCCCAACGGCATTTCAATGATTACAAAAAGTTACGACTCAATACCCTAACTTTGAACTTGGCGTTTCCAGGTTCGACATTCATCGAATTCATGGTTTTCTGAGCGCGATAGTTTTCGATCAGCTGTTCCACGGGAGGACTTGGTGCGATGAAGAGACAGTCGTTACACCGTGCGAATTTTGATCGCTTCCGGCCGCAAATGCGTATACCGGCTCAACGTTCCCCAACTGTCGTGCAGTGTAAATTGTTGCACTTCGACAATAGAGTAACCTGCTTCAAATAGTCGACTGGTTGCTTCATGCCGTAAGTCGTGAAAATGCAGGTTATGTATGTCGAGGAGCTTGCAGGCTTGCCGAAAGGCGCTGCCGACCGATCGCGGTTCGAATGGAAAGGCCCTGTTGTTGTCGTGTATTTGGCGACAGACTATATCCCACGCCTCCGGCGTGTATTTGAAGCGCCGGACTCGATCCCGCTCCGTGGGATGTTTGAGGTCTCGGACAGCGCCGGTTTGCGATTCTGGATCGTTGTCGCTGAAAAGGAGGTCGGTGATCTCGGCTTGGCGGCGTGCGGAATGAATCGCAAACCACATGATGTCATTCATCGGCATGTTAGATCGTCGCTTGTCGCGGCGCTCGAAAAACCCGGTCAGGGCATCGAGTTCGTCTGCTGTGGGCCGTCGAGAGCGGCTTTTCGCTTTCGAAATTAGTTTTTCGGCCTTGAGTACTTCGCTGGCATCGTCAATTATGGAAAGATCAAAAGGGAGGTCCCAGGCGGCGCGCGCATACCTCAAGATTACTCGTAGCCAAACAATGTCGTTGTTGGCAGTGGAGGGGCCAGCGCCGCTTCGCCGTCGCGACCGAACGTGGGCGATGATGTCGGATGACCTGATCTCGCAGGCAGTCATCCTGGCAATCTCACACTTTTCAAGAAATCGAATATTGCTCGTCTTGCTGCGGCCCATCGGGCGTACTTCAGAGACATCCTCGCGATATTTTGCGAGTACCTTGCGCAATGTAGTCTTAGTCAAGTTCAGCGACGGCTTTGCTGCTGGAACGTTTTTTGCAAATTTCTTTTCTCGGGACTCTGCCCAGGCTTTGGCTTGAGTGCGGCGATCAAACGTCTTGGATTCTCTGTGAACAATCCTGCCGTTGCGTTTGACTCGGACTTCGCTGAGATACGCTAGACTGCCGTCCTTTCGTTGACGGGTTTTGATTGTGGCCATGTTGTACTCTCAAATCTGCTGATTTTGGTGCGACATGAGCCCCATTTCAGGTGCGACATCGGTGCGACATGCGCTAAATGTCACACTAAACAGGTGACAATGGGTACAAAATCAGTACAAAATAGTTAACAATAACTTGTTGATTTAAAAGTAGAATATGACCAAAAGTGCTGACATGCAAATGCGTTCAACTATCTCAGTCGCTCCAATGATGGACTGGACTGATCGCCATTGCCGTTATTTTATGCGGCTCTTAAGTCCAACCGCCTTGTTGTACACGGAGATGGTCACAGCCGCCGCTATTCATCACGGCGATGCTGATCGATTCTTAAAATTCAATGCAGACGAGCATCCTGTCGCGTTGCAGCTGGGCGGCAGTGATCCATCGCTGATGGCTAGCGCGACAGCGAAAGCGCATGCCTACGGCTATGACGAGATCAATATTAATGTCGGTTGCCCGAGTGACAAAGTGCAAAGCGGTCAATTCGGCGCCTGCCTCATGGCGAGGCCGGATATTGTTGCCGACTGTTATCGCAGAATGTTGGCGGAAACCGATAGACCGATCACTGTAAAAACGCGTATCGGTATCGACGATCGCGACAGTTACACTTTCTTCATTGAATTCATTCAGCGCCTGGTCGACGCAGGTTGTCGGAAGTTCATCGTCCACGCGCGCAAAGCCATACTCGATGGCTTGAGCCCGAAAGAGAATCGTTCCATACCGCCTTTGAATTACGAACGCGTCTATCGGCTAAAGCGCGACTTTCCACAACTCGAAATTGTGATTAACGGTGGCGTCGAAGACACGGCCCAGGTCGACGCGGTTTTAGAACACGTGGACGGCGCGATGATCGGACGGCAAGCCTATCACCAGCCGTTTTTTCTCGCGGAACTGGAACAGCACTTTAATCCAGAGTGGGCCTTACCGCATCGAAACGACATCGTGGCACGTATGCTGCCCTACATCGAATCTGTGTTGGAGGCGGGAGAGCCGTTGGGTCGAGTGACCCGGCACATGCTGGGTCTGTATGCAGGTCAGCCTGGCGCGCGGGCGTGGCGCCGTTATTTGAGCCAGCACGCCCATCTGCAAGGCGCTGGGCCCGAAGTCCTGCTAAGCGCGATCGCGGCGATGCCAGAGGCGGCCTAGATAAAAAACCAGGGCGACTAGCGCGACGGTAAAGAGCAAATGGTGTGAACCAAACAGCTGATGCACCAGCGCTCCAAACAAGGGACCGTCTTCGGTATGCGCGAATGCCGTGTTCGCCGTTCCAACCCAAAGAATCATCGCAATTATCATTCGCATCGTAACTTCTCCTGCCATTGGAATCGCTCAGACGCAACTCCCTGCAAGACTAAGATAGTCCGACCATGACGCTAGTGAAATAGGCGTAATTACGTAGGTTACTACTTGATTTCAAGGCCTATTATCGATGCAGAGGTAACCACTATGTGCCTTGCAGTACCGATGAAAATTTCTGCGATCGACGGCTATTTGTGCGTCTGTGAGGCGCGTGGCATTGAGCGCGAGGTCAGCCTGTTTATGTTGCAGGATGACAGCATCAAGGTCGGCGACCACGTCCTCGTGCACGTCGGATATGCCATCCAGAAAGTCTCCGAGAATGAAGCTGCCGAGTCGTGGCAACTGTTCGACGAAATGATGGCTGCCGAAAACTCAGCTTAGGAGCGTTGTGATGTGTGGAACCTGCGGATGCAATGTTACTCATGCCGATAGCCAGGTACATCAGTCGGTGGTGGTGCTGAAAGGCCTGCTCGACGAGAATGATCATCAAGCTGCGCACAATCGTGAACACTTCGATGAGCACGGTGTACTGGCAATCAACCTGATGTCCTCACCGGGTGCGGGCAAGACAGCGTTGCTCGAGGCGACGATCGAGGCTTTGTCGGGCCGACACAAAGTCGCTGTTATCGAAGGCGACCTTGAGACTGAGAATGATGCGGAGCGCATTCGCGCCAAAGGGGTTCCTGCCGTACAGATCACCACAGGCAGCGCCTGTCACCTGGACGCGCACATGGTGCACGGCGCGCTGCACGATATGGATTTGCAGGACATCGATATCCTGTTCATCGAAAATGTCGGTAATCTCGTTTGCCCCGCCAGTTTCGACCTGGGCCAACATCTCAACGTGGCTTTGCTGTCGACGCCGGAGGGTCACGACAAACCAGCGAAATACCCGGTGATGTTCCGAGCGGCCGATTTAGTGCTAGTGACCAAATCCGACTTGCTGCCTGTCCTCGGCGATTTCGACCCGGCCGTCGCGGAACGCTGCCTGCGGCAACTGGCGAGCCAGGCACCCGTGTTCGAATTGTCCGCTAAAACCGGCGCCGGAATGCCGCGTTGGCTGGACTGGCTGGATCAGGGAAAAGCGTGATGAAAGACGCGGCGCAATGGTTACAGGCGCTGCGCGATCTCGACATCGCGAAGCCCGTTCGCATCATGAATGTTTGCGGCGGCCACGAACGTTCTATCTCAGTAGCCGGTTTGCGAACGGCGCTGCCCAAGAACATCGAACTGATTCCCGGTCCCGGTTGCCCCGTTTGTATTTGCCCGGAAGAAGATGTGTACGAGGCTATTCAGCTGGCCCTGCACGAGGACATTACGCTGGTCGCCTTCGGCGACATGTTGCGCGTGCCAGTCAATGCCCCGAAACGGGAGCCACGCTCGCTTGAGCAGGCGAAAGCGGCAGGTGCCGATATTCGCCCGATCGCGTCACCAACCGAGGCGGTCAGAATTGCAAACAGTGATCCTGCCCGTACCGTCATTTTCTTTGCTGCCGGATTTGAAACAACGACAGCACCGGTAGCGGCCATGCTGTCGCAGGGTGCGCCGGACAATTTGCTGGTGCTGCTGTCAGGTCGACTGACCTGGCCGGCGGTCGCTATGTTGCTGGAGTCCGAAACACCTGGATTTGATGCGCTGATTGCGCCCGGCCATGTTTCGACGGTGATGGGCGCGGAGGAATGGCAATTCGTGGTCGACAAGCATGGATTGCCGGCTGCTGTTGCGGGGTTCCGGGCAGATACCTTGCTGGCGGCCATGTATTCGGTCCTGGAGCAGCTAAAGAGCGGCCGCAGGGCGCTCGACAACTGCTACCCCGAAGTCGTACGGCCGGGAGGCAATACACGCGCGCGTCAGCAGCTTGATGACGTCATGGAAGTGTATGACGCCAACTGGCGTGGTGTCGGTGTGATTCCCAGCTCCGGGTATCGACTGCGAGAAAAATACGCCGCGCACGATGCACGACGAGTGTTTCGTTCTTACGCCGACGAGTCACGCAAGCGGGTTGGAGAAATGCCTCCGGGCTGCGATTGCGCGCGCGTGGTACTCGGCAAGGTTTACCCGAATCAGTGCCGGCTTTACGGCCTTGCGTGCACGCCGCGAAAACCTATCGGGCCGTGCATGGTTTCGGACGAGGGCGCCTGCAGAATCTGGTGGTCCTCCGGTTACCGGGAAAATCTCTGGGAGGGGCGTCGCCAAGAGAAGGCAAATGCCTAGCGGTACGCAAATCACGCTGACCGGCCACGTTCAGGGCGTCGGTTTTCGTCCTTTCGTTTATCGATTGGCACACCAGCATAAGCTCACGGGCTACGTCCAAAACCGATTGGGTGAAGTCGATATCGTGGCATGCGGCTCGCCGGCGTCGTTGCGAAAGTTTCACTTCGACCTGATTAAGCAAGCGCCGCCTCTGGCGCGCCCGAGTATTTCGAAATCAACACCGGTAGACGAGGTGTTCTTCGAAGGGTTCCAAATCGTACCAAGTGCGGCCGATGCCAACGCCCGGATATACGTGCCGGCGGACAACTTCATGTGTGACGATTGTCGGCACGAAATGAACGACCCCGAAGATCGACGTTATCGCTACCCCTTCATCAATTGCACCCAGTGTGGCCCGCGCTACACGCTGATCCGATCGCTGCCCTACGATCGCGAAAACACCAGTATGGCGAGCTTCGAACTTTGCACGGAGTGTCGCGCCGAATATGAGAATCCCCTCGACCGACGTTTTCATGCTGAACCCATTGCCTGTCCGGTTTGCGGGCCTGGGCTGAATTTCGAGAAAGGCGGCTACTCGGAGTTCGGCGACGCAGATTCTGAAATCGAACTGGCTTTGTCCCGCTTGCGCTCCGGCGAAATCGTTGCGGTGAAAGGCATTGGTGGCTACCACCTCATGTGCGATGCCCGCAACGAGCTTGCCGTTGAAAAACTCCGGCAACGAAAACACCGTCCGCACAAACCGCTGGCAGTGATGTTTCCAATGAAAGGCAGAGATGGCCTGAATGCCGTTCGCCGCGCCGTCGTATTGACCAGCGCGGAAGCCGAGTATTTGCGAAGTCCGTCGCGACCCATCATGTTGTTGCCGAAGCGAGCTCCCTATCGACTGGCAGAAAACGTTGCGCCGGGCCTCGGCGAGATTGGCGTCTTTCTACCCTACAGTCCGTTGCACGATCTGTTGCTTACCGATTTCGGCGGGCCGGTGGTTGCGACGTCCGGCAATATCAGCGGCGAACCGGTACTGACTGAAAACGACGAAACCTCGCAGCGATTGTCCGGCATTGCCGACGCTTTTCTGCACCACGATCGGCCGATCGTCAGACCCGCCGACGATCCGGTGTGCCGCACGATTGCAGGTGAGGTTCGTCCTATTCGCATGGGGCGCGGCTCTGCACCCTGTGAGATGGAGCTGCCCTGGCAATTGGCCGAGCCCATACTTGCGGTCGGCGGTCACATGAAGGGCACGGTCGCGCTGGGATGGGACGACCGTGCGGTCGTCTCGCCGCACATCGGCGAGATGGATAATCCAAGAAGTTTTCAGGTGTTCGAGCAGGTGATCGACGACCTTCAGGCACTCTACGGCGTTCGCATCCAACGTGTCGTAGGCGACGCGCACCCGGGATATACGACACATCGCTGGGCACGGCGACAGGGCCTGCCATTTAGCGCTGTATTTCATCATCAGGCGCACGCGTCGGCGCTGACCGCGGAACTGGGCGGCGACCAGCACTGGCTGGTATTCACCTGGGACGGTGTTGGCTTCGGCGAGGACGGATCGCTTTGGGGCGGTGAAGCCTTGCTTGGCGGGGCAGGCGACTGGCGACGCTTCGCAAGTTTTCGGCCATTTCGATTGCCGGGCGGCAATTTATCCGGACGCGCGCCCTGGCGCAGTGCTGCAGCACTCTTTTGGGAGTGTGGGCAGGACTGGAACAAGGTGCCGGACCCCGACGGACTTGCACGATCTGCATGGACGATGGGCTTGAATAGCCCGGCCAGCAGCGCCGCTGGACGGCTGTTTGATGCAGCAGCGGCAATCATTTGCGACCTTCCGATTGTCAGTCATGAGGCGCAAGGTCCGATGCAGCTCGAGTCGATGTGTCGTTCGCGACAAACGCCGCTGGACTTGCCGCTGGCCGAGGACGGCAATGGCATATATCGAACGGACTGGGCGCCCTTGTTGCCAGTGTTGACTGACGATGCGATGCCTCCGGCGCTGCGAGCAGAAATTTTTCATTGCAGTCTTGCTGCCGTAATTCTCGATCAGGCGATGGTCGCGAGGTCTCTGCACCCGGTGGATCGCATCGGACTGACCGGTGGCGTGTTTCAGAACAATTTTCTGGCGTCACTGGCCGTCGACCTCCTGACAAACAATGGTTTTGACGTACATTTGCCGCGCAAGTTGCCTTGTAACGACGCGGCACTCAGCTTCGGCCAGATTGCGGAAGTTGCGGCACGCGAGTCGGGAGTAAAAACAGATGGATGACACCTTAATTTCGCTGGCACACGGAAATGGTGGCCGCTTCATGCGCGAACTCATCGTTGAGGTGTTTGCAAAACATTTCGGCGAGTCGGAGATCAATGTTGAGGCGGATGCCGTGCAGATTGAACTGGGGAAGGGCGGTGTCCTGATTACGACGGACGGTTTCACGGTGCAGCCGCTGGAATTCCCGGGCGGCGACATAGGTTCGCTCGCTGTACACGGCACGACCAACGATCTCGCGGTAGCAGGCGCGCGACCGATGTTTCTGACATTGAACGCTTTCATTGAAGAAGGGTTCGAGATTGCCATGTTGGACCGAATCATTGCGAGTCTCGCTTTGGCGGCGAGGGAATCCGGCGTCAGGATTTGCGCAGGCGACACCAAAGTTGTCAGGCGCGGCGAGGGCGGTGGATTGTACCTTGCAACGACCGGGGTTGGTGTTCGTTTGCCCGGCGTCATACCGTCAATGAGCAACATTCGAAAAGGCGATGTGATCATCATCAGTGGGTCGGTCGGCGATCATGGTACGGCCGTCATGTTGGCGCGAGAGGAATTCGGACTCCGCGGCGACCTTGTTTCCGATGCCGGCCCGGTGATGGGATTAACCGAGCCCTTGCTTGCCCTGGACGGCTTGCGATTTATGCGTGATCCAACACGCGGTGGGATCGCCTCCATTGCGCATGAGATTCATCGCTCTACGGGTTTTGGTGTGCGCTTCGAAGCAACGATCCCGGTCAAGGAGCAGGTGCAGTCGGTATGCGACATGCTTGGCTATGATCCGTTTTACCTGGCTTGTGAAGGGCGGGTGCTTGCCGTCATCGCCGAGGATCAGTGTAATCGCGCATTGAAACTCTGGCGTGAGTTGCCGGAAGGCCGTGACGCGGCACGCGTCGGCCGAATTACTGCCACAGGCACGCGCGTCATACTCGAAACGGCGCTCGGCGGGGAGCGCTTCCTCGAAGAACTCGAGGACGACCCGCTGCCGCGAATCTGTTAACAGAGCCAATCGGCGTGGAAATTCTCTATCTCATTCTCACCTTACTCGTCTTAACCCGCGTTTTTGCGGAACTTGCGGAACGGGTCAGGCTACCGGCAATTGTCGGTGAGTTGATTGCCGGCGTGGCTCTCGGTGTGTTGCTGCGTCGCTCTTATGATCCGCTGACGCTGCTGACGTCGGCCTGCGAAAGCGAAAGCTACACGTCGCTCGTCAGCCTGGGTAT
Source organism: uncultured Gammaproteobacteria bacterium (assembly GCA_942490655.1). Taxonomy (GTDB): domain Bacteria; phylum Pseudomonadota; class Gammaproteobacteria; order Steroidobacterales; family Woeseiaceae; genus UBA1847. Next base: position 369,165 of record CALNXZ010000003.1, read on the forward strand.
GTTCTTCCTGATGTTACTGGCCGGCATCCGCATGGAACCGCTGGAATTCGCCCGCACGTCGAAGCTGGCCATCGTCATCGCGTTGGGCGGCATGCTGGTCCCGCTCGCAGCGGGTTTTACCTTGGGGCTCACGGTACTGCCGGAATCACCGATCAAGCTGGTGCAGAGCCTGTTTCTTGGTACAGCCCTCGCCATTACCGCGGTACCCGTTGCCGTACGCATTTTTATGGATCTTGGGATGCTCGATTCCGAAGTCGGCAAGACCGTCGTCGCCGCAGCGCTTTGGGACGACTTGCTGAGCCTGTTTCTCCTCGCGCTGATGCTGGCCGCCCTCAGTGAAGGCGCCTCCGGGTCATTTCAGCCGGAGCACGTGTTCTGGTTGCTGGGCAAGGCCGCGTTATTTTTCGCCGTGACTATCCCGGTCGGATTCTTCGTCTTTCCATTGGTTGGCAAGTATCTTCGCAACCTGCACTTCCCGGAAGTCGATTTCAGCATGTTGCTGATCGCTGCACTCGCGTACGCGGTGTTCGCAGAAATGATGGGGCTGCATTTCATCCTGGGTGCGTTTATCGCCGGTATGTTTTTTCACCCGAAGGTTGTTGCTGTGCCGGTGTACAAACGGGTCGAACAGCAGATGTCGGGTATTACATCCGGTTTTCTTGGCCCGATCTTTTTTGTCTCCATAGGACTGCATCTGGATTTTGATGGCATCGGCCAGGCGCCGGGTTTCGTCGTCGTGCTAATCCTGATCGCATTCATCAGTAAGATTATCGGCGCCGGGCTGCCGGCCTATTGGCTGGGTCTGTCACGACGTGAGTCGATGATGGTCGGTTTTGGCATGAGCGGTCGCGGTGCGGTGGAACTGATCGTCGCCGGCGTTGCGCTCGAAGCAGGATTGTTCCTGCAACCGCAACCCATTCCGGCGATTATCGCGAGCCTGTTTTCGGCGATTGTGATGATGGCATTGGTCACCACCATCGCGACGCCAATCATGCTGCGCTGGCTGGCGTCGCGCCCGGGGCAGGCATCAACCGGCTGAGGTCATCAGATCGTCTACCTTCTGTTTGCGGGGCGTCAGTTCGACGCGCTCCAGTATCATTTCGTCGCCACCAATCAGGCGCGTTCGATAATCGCCACAAGCCGCACACAGCAGGCGATTGGGCTTAGCCGCTGATTCGGCGCCGCATTCAGTGCATTTAACAACGATTTCGCCGTATTCGATGAACAACTCCGCTTTTTCGGCAACGGTACCGGCCACCGCAAGCGGGTAGGCTTTGCGCAGCAGATCGGGTTCTACGCCGGACAGCGGGCCGACTTTCAGAAATACCTGATCGACGGTCGCCGCATCGTTTTGCCTGGCAATGGTTTCCAACTGTTGCAGCAGTGACAGGCAGACTGAAAGCTCATGCATTGGAGAACTCAGCGCGCGTGAACAAATTGCGACGACTGAAAGTCTTCTGGCCGTGCGTTTTGTTTAACACTTCCCGCATCACTTCCTGGGCGACTTCGCGGGCCGTATCCTGATCGGGTATGTCACCTATGGAGCTGAACAAGACGGCAGTCAAAAAGGTGCCGATTTCTGCATCGCACGCGGCGGTGAACTCAACAGGGCCAGACGGCAGGCGTACGGAAATTTTGCTGCCCGTTGCAAACCTCGAACTGATATCCACAGCTGGCAGCAATACCAGGTTCATGAACCACGGCGTTATCAATACGCCGAGCCTGTGTCTTCCGAGTTCACGAAATTCGACGGCCTCGACAGCGAGTGCCTGATTGAGGAACGGCAGGCCCTGCATTTTCGTTTGCTGAATGAACTTGAATCGTTCAACGAGCGTGTCGCTGCCAATTGCTGCCTGCTGATGCATCTCAATTGCTCACGGGCAGGAAAGCGTCTGGCCCCGAATCGCATTGCGGGCAACGCCAGTGTCCGGGCAATTCGAGGAAGGGTGTTCCGGCAGGAATCTGTTCGGTGCTGTCACCGACCTCCGGATCGTACATGTACCAGCATATCCGGCATTCGAGCTTTGCATCGTCGGGAAGGCGATTCATGCGCTGTCCGGCCAGTAGGGTTGCAGAATCTCGTTCAGACGGCTTGCAGAATCGCGTATGTCTTCAGCAGCGGCGACAACAACTTGCGGAACGTCGGTAATTTCGAGCGTGTTGAGAATCAGCGTTCCCATCGAATTGAAATAGCGCACCCACCAGACATTGGCGCTTTTTGTGCTGATCACTTCACATTTTCCATAGGCACGCGACAGCACGTCTACCGGTCCTCGTCCCAGGCGTTCGTCGATGAATTCAAGCTCCGCCTGCGACAATGGCAGCAAAGTGAGATTGATTGAATGTGTCCCGCCGTCCGCTGCAAATTTCTGGCGACGATCTTCAAGTTCGACGAGTATCGGCAAGGCGTTCGGCACGTCCAATGACGACGGCGTCGTGTCAATGGGTCGCGTCTTTTCGGGTTGCGCGCCAACGAGATGCGGTACATCCGCAACCTCCAGCAAGTCGATCGCGATCTTCTCTTCGTCATCGTAATAAAAAGTTCGCCAGATTCCCGCGAGTACGGATTCCTGTACCTGCGCGCGCGGGGTACCGTCGTAACTGATGCTCACTTCACCTTCGCCGAGTATCTGATTGATGAGCTTGCGACTGTCGTCGTCGACCTGCGTCAGGTCAGCGAGTTGTCTGCGCTGCGTCGCGTGGCACTCCGCCAATGCGGTGCGCAGCCAGGTCATCGCCTCCCGGGCGCCGCCCAGATGCTGTACTTCCTCCGGGCCGGGCATCAGCGGTGCATCGTATCGCGCCATATCTCTCGGCATGTCGATGTAGCTTGGGCCCTCACCGAGCTTGCCTTGCTGACTGCCCGGGCCGACCACGCGCACCGGTATATTATTGATATTCATAGTAAATTACCCTGCAACGACGGGAATACTGAAGCCCGGCGCGCGACGCACCGGGGCGGTAAAGAATGTTTCGATTTTCGACAGGTACTCGACCCAATCCTGAATGCGCGTGATGGCGTCCACGTATTCACCATCACGAACAAACACCAGCGCCGGGTAATGGCTGAAGCCGTATTGCCGCTTCAGTTTCATGCCGGCGCCAAAAGTATCGGCGACAACGCCCGGGTCGAACTTGTTTTCGAACGCTGCGACGAGCTCGGGCAGTACCACAGCAACATCGGTTGCGTCCTTGACGGTTTCCGGGTCGCCGGGGAAGAACAGCACATTCAGGCCAGGTTGCTGGACAAAGGCATCATGGTTGTCGAGCGTAATTTCCGGGTAGTGGAATTCCGTCATTAACCGGTCTATGAGTGTGTTGGTCATCGTACTTCTCCGCTGTGTAGAGGGCGTCCCTGTTCATAACCCTGTATGTCCAGTTCTCCAGGGCTGACGAGGTCGCTGCCGGACGGTGCGGTAGCACGTACTTCGGCCTGCACGCCCCATTCTTCGAGTACTTCAAGCGCCGCGGAGATCGCCGCTGGCACAACGTTACGCACGCAGTCGCGCAAACTGCCACCGTAATCGTCAAACAGTTCCGGTTGCACGCCAACGAGGACGAGTTCCTCGGGCAGCTCACCCGCGAGGTCAGCCGATGACAGCACTTCCTGGAAGCCGGTCTGGTGCATGCTCATTTTTTTCGCGCCCATGAAGCGCGGTACTTCGTTGCCACGGATGAGTTTCAAAGTGCCGGGCTTGAGATCGAAATCAACGGCATCGAAAATCAACAGGCGTTTCGCGTTTCGTACCCAGGGCAATAAAAAAATGCCCTGCGTACCGCCATCAATGACACGCACATTATCGGCGAATGCATACTTCGCATGCAGCGCCTCGACGGCACGTATGCCAAAACCTTCATCGGCCCAGAGGATGTTGCCGATACCGAGTATCAGCGTGTCATACGCACCGGGATCGCCGTCTGCGATGCTGCTTGTCGCGCTGCTCATAGCTCTGTCTCCCTACGGCGCCAGCCGCTACTGCGGATCGCGTGGTCCGTCGTCCTTGAAGGTTCGCCAGCCGTTGATCATCGCGCTCACGCCATTTTGTCGTGACGCGAAATCGGCGCGTATTGCCATGTACATATGAATGATGACGAAGAGCAGCATCAGCCACATGCCGAACAGGTGCCACATGCGGATGGTCTGTGAGCTGGGTACGAGCACGAACACCCAGCCGAACATCTGGTCGGCCCAGCTTCCGGCGCCCGTGCCCTGGCTGTACAAAGCGAACCCGGTGCACACCATGAACAGGCCAAGAACGACGTTGAATATCCACATGGCCATTTGCGCCAGCGGATTGTGGCCGATGTTCTTGCCGGTCTTTTTGGTGACGAAGCTATAGAATTTCACCTCGTGCCAGAGTTCTTTCCAGTAGCTGCCTTTCCAGACAGGAATAACGAACAATTCTCGCGAATATTCGTTGCCAACAATTGCGAGGTAAATGCGCACAAACAGTCCGATCGCAAAGACGAATGCGGAAACAAAATGCACGAGTCGCAATGTACCCATCAGAAAATGGTCGCTGGCCTCACCGTCCAGCGACGCCAGCGGAACGGCGATCAGGTAACCCGTCACGATGAGCGTCGCTATTGAGAGCGCGTGCAGCCAGTGCCAGATTCGTACCGGCAAGCTAAACACATAGATCGGGCCAGGAAGTTTTTGGCCGTCGCTGATGATGGTTGCCATATCCGTCTCCTTAGCGCACTTTGACCGTGCTTAATTCTCTGCCGTCGTCAGACATGATATGTGTCGAACACGCCACGCAAGGGTCAAAGCTGTGAATGGTTCGTAGTATTTCCAACGGTTGTTCGGCGTTCGCCATCGGTGTGCCTAAAAGCGCTGCCTCGTAGGCACCAATATTGCCCTCGGGATCACGCGGCGAAGCGTTCCATGTCGTCGGTACGACGCACTGATAGTTCTTTATCTTCGTGTCCTTGATATGAATCCAGTGTCCCAGCGCACCGCGCGGGGCCTCGCCATAACCAACGCCTTTGACATCCGCTTCCCAGGTTGACGGATCGAACTTGTCCATATTGGCGGTCTTTGTGTCGCCGGTTTTCAGATTGGCCATCAGTTCGCCATAGACGTCGCGCATTTTGTGCGCTGCCCAGGAGCTTTCCAGACCGCGAGCCGCTGTTCGGCCCAGCGTTGAGAACAACGCGGTAATTGGCAGGTTCAGTTCCTCAAGTAGTCCGTTCACCTGGTTCTGAATGTCTTCCCGACCGCGCGCATAGGCGACCAGGTAACGAGCCAGCGGTCCGACTTCCATGGCATGGCCTTTCCAGCGTGGTGCCTTGAGCCAGGAGTACTTGCCGCCTTCATCAAGATTCTCGATGTTGGTCTTGGTGCCCTTGGTATTCGGGCCGAGTTCAAACTTCGGCTCGGTGATGCCGTCGAAGGGGTGCAGCCCGACATTTTCGTCGGAATACTGGTACCAGGAGTGCGCAACAAACTCCTGTATCTGCTCCGGATCACGAACGTCAACGTCATACACAGTGCTGAGATCGCCGTTGAGAATTGCGCCCTGCGGCAACATCAGGCTGTCGTTGGTGTGGTTATTGGCAATGGCCGGGAATTCACCGTAGGCCATTACGTTCTTTCCGGAGAGTCCGCCGCCAATTGCGCCCCAGTCTTTGTAGAAGCTGGCGATTGCTTTGAGATCCGGCAGGTAAACCTGGTCCGTGAATGCGATCGACTGCTCGATGATATCCCTTACCATGTTGAGCCAGACCATGTTTACGGCACCAACAGCACCGGCGTCGTCCACATTGATAGAGCAGGGCATGCCGCCGACGACCCAGTTCGGATGCGGATTGCGGCCGCCGAATATCGTGTGAATCTTGACGATTTCTTTTTGGAAGTCGAGCGCTTCCAGGTAGTGCGTCGTTGCCATGAGATTGGCTTCCGGCGGCAGCTTGTAGGCGGGGCTTCCCCAGTACGCGTTGGCGAAGATGCCAAGTTGCCCGGACTCGACGAATCGTTTCAGTTTGTTTTGCACGTTGCTGAAATAGCCTGGCGACGAATTCGGCCAGGGGCTGATGGATTGCTGTAAATCCGAGGTGGCCTTCGGGTCTGCACTCAATGCACTGACGACATCGACCCAGTCGAGTGCATGCAGGTGATAGAAGTGCACGATGTGATCCTGCGTGTACTGTGCAAGCATCATCAGGTTGCGAATGTGGTTGGCGTTGGTTGGGATGTCGATCTTCAATGCATCCTCGACCGCGCGCACGGACTGAAGCGCGTGAACACCTGTACACACACCGCAGATACGCTCGGTGAATGCCCAGGCGTCACGCGGGTCACGCCCCTGCAGAATCACTTCGAGGCCGCGCCACATGTTGCCCGTAGAAACAGCATTTCGAATCACGTTGTTTTCATCGAGGTTGACTTCTATGCGCAGGTGTCCCTCGATGCGGCAGACCGGATCGACGACGATGCGTTGACCGCTGTTGTCGAGATCGAAGCCGTTTGGTGTCATTACACTAGCCATTGTTTATCTCCTCGGACGCACGCGGTTTTTTCGCCGTGGCTCTTTGTACGACGGTCGCCGCTGCGTGGGCTGCGACGCCGATGGCCGCAGCACCGGCGAGCGTGCCGCCGATCTTGTTTGCCGTTGCCTCTACATTGCCCATGACATTAAGGCTGCTGACCGGACTGTAGAAGCTGCCCTTATCCCAGAAGTTGTCTTCTGCGCAGCCGAGGCAGCCGTGGCCGGATTTCACAGGCCATGACAGGCCACCGTTCCACTCGATGGTCGAACAGGCGTTGTAGGTGGTTGGCCCCTTGCACCCGACTTTGTAAAGGCAATAGCCTTTGCGGGCGCCTTCGTCGTCGAACTTTTCGACGAACTGACCCGCATCGAAATGCGGGCGCCGGTAGCACTTATCATGCAGGCGCTGTCCGTAGAACATCTTCGGCCGGCCCTGGCGATCCAGAGGCGGCAACTCGCCGAAAGCGATCATGTAGGTAATGACTCCTGTCATAACCTCTGCGATCGGTGGACAACCCGGCACTTTGACGATCGGTTTGTCGAGTATGACTTTGTGTATCGGCGTCGCGCGTGTCGGATTGGGATGCGCTGCCTGCACACAACCCCAGGAGGCGCAGGAGCCCCAGGCGATAATGGCCTTGCAGTGATCGGCCATGTAGCGCAGTTTTTCAACGTAGGGTTTTCCGGCCTGGATGCAATACATGCCATCTTCATTGAGCGGCGGATTGCCCTCGCAAGCGAGTATGTACTGCCCGTCGTACTTCTCGACGGTTTGCTGCAACAGTTCTTCGGCCTGGTGACCGGCTGCGGCCATCAGTGTGTCGTCGTAATCAAGTGAGATCATCGACAACACCACGTCACTGGCGAGCGGGCTGCCGGAGCGTATGAAGGACTCGGTGCAGCAGGTGCACTCCAGGCCATGCAGCCAGATTACGGGCGTGCGCGGCTTGGTTTCGAGTGCGTGAGCAATTCGACCGGCGAACTCGGGCGCGAGTCCAAGGCCGGCTGCTGTCAGGCTACAAAATTTAAGGAAGCTCCGGCGCGTGATACCGTGCCGTCGCATTACATCGTAGAAGGTCTCGTGAGCGGGCATAACAACACTCCCTTAGGCTGAATGCGTTCAGCTGGTCGTCTGCCTTGCCGTGTGCCAGATACGTCCTTGTTTCTGCGCTAAGCCATAGCCAGGGCAGGACTACGCAGCACAGACCATACTGCTCCCGCGACCCAATATTGGTTATTGTGGTTGTTACTTACGCTGTTTCGGCTGACATCAGTCTGCGGAAATCGAATTAATGGCCTATTGGGAATCGCGCCGCTACAATGCACGGCCCCATCGCTTTACAAACACGCAACAGGACACAGTATTTGTTATGAGCCTCAAAACTGCGAACCCAGTTCAGAAATCGGCAGATACGGCCGATATACACGAGCTCTACGAGCTGTCAGTGCAGAATGTCGAGCATGAAATCGAGTTCATGCAAGCGACGTTCAAGTCGTTGACGGGGCGCACGGCGTATTTGCTGCGGGAAGATTTTTGCGGGACCGCCAGCGCCTCTTGCCAGTGGGTCCGGCAGGGCATCGAGTACCAGGCCATTGGCGTTGATATCGATCCTTCCGTGCTGGAGTGGGGCCGAAAAAATCGCGTCAGTAAATTGGCGGCGGAAGCTCAGGCACGTGTGCGGCTGATCGAATCCAATGTTTTGACCGTCGACACGCCCAAAGTCGACCTGCTGGTCGCCTTTAATTTCAGTTATTTCATTTTTGACACGCGCGATGCACTCCGCAACTATTTTGAGAAGGCGCACGCCGCGTTGAAAGACGACGGTGTCTTCTTTTGCGACCTGTTTGGTGGCCCGGAAGCGCAGGAAGAGACCAAGGAAAAGACCAAGCACAAGAAACACGGTTTTTCCTACGTCTGGCACCAGGCGAAATTTAACCCAATTACCAATTTCATACGCTGCCACATCCATTTTCACTTCAAGGATGGCTCCAAGATCAAGAAAGCGTTTACTTACGAGTGGCGATTGTGGTCCGCACCGGAAATTCGGGAGCTGTTGCTCGAGGCAGGCTTCAGAAAAGCCACGGTTTATTGGGAAGGTGAAGATGAAGACGGTGATGGCAACGGTGAATTCACACCCTCTGAGAACGGCGTCGCGGATCTGGCATGGATCGCTTACATCATCGCCGAAAAATAGTAGTATTATTAATCGTTTGGCGCGTTAACTTATGGGCCGTGTTATGGCAAAAGATCTTGAAGTAGCCATTGTGTTTGCTGACGTTGTCGGCAGTACACAGCTGTACGACAAGTTCGGCGATACCAAGGCCAGCGAGACGGTCGCTGTTTGTCTCGACATCATGAAAGACGCTACGTACCAGTTCAATGGCACCGTTATCAAGACCATTGGTGACGAAATCATGGCGACGTTTGAGACCGTGGATGAAGCCATGGGCGCGTCAGTGATGATGCAAACCCGGATATCCGCCGAAGGCAAGAAAGAGGACGGTATCCCGGTATCAATTCGTATCGGCTGCCACTACGGTCCGGTCGTGCAGGAGCAAAACGATATCTTTGGCGCTGCTGTACACACAGCGAACCGCATGACCTCGCAAGCAAAATCGAGACAGATCGTTATTTCCGGGTTTACCGTTGAAAACATGAGCCCTGAGTTACGCAACCAGACGCGGCAAATTGATGTGGCGACGGTGCGCGGCCGCCTGGATGAGGTGGCGCTGTTCGAACTGATCTGGCAACCCGACGAAGCGACCAGCATGCTGCCAACGCTCGAGTGGGAGACCAAGGGCCGTAAGGCATCGCGTTTACTGCTGAATTTCAAGAACTCGACTGTAGAAGTTTCAGATCGCAAGAAAAGCATCAATCTGGGGCGCGCGGACGACAATGACGTGGTTGTAAAAGGAAATTTGATATCTCGAATTCACGCCAAGATCGAGATGCGACGCGGCAAGTTTGTGCTCATTGATCAGAGTACCAACGGTACTTTTATTCAGGACGTGCAAGGACAGGAAGTCCTGGTGCGACGCGATTCCACCGAATTGGGCGGAGAAGGCACGATCGGACTGGGGCGGGCTGAGGAGCCTGGGTCTTCTTTGGCGATCTACTTCAAGACCATCGAGTAAAATCTCACGCTGATCGAACGGCCAGGGCCGGCACGTCCAACCGCTGCTTCACTTCGAGGCGCAGGGTTGGACGTGCCGGCCCTGGCCGTTCAAGTCATGCGCGTATTTTCAGGATAACTCTGCAGCGATTTTTTGCTGCTGTTGCCGTAGCGCCTCAGGCAGTCGGTCGCCGTAGGAATCGAGATACTCACCGACGGACTTCAATTCTGCTTTCCACTGGTCGGGATCGATTGAGGTCAGGGTTTCGATCGCTTCGGCGCTGATGTCGAGGTCTGCCGTGTTGATATCTTTCGGGTAGGGCAGGTAGCCGATCGGCGTTTCTTTCGCTGCAACGCGATCCTCGCAGCGGTCGATAATCCAGTTCAGGACGCGCAGGTTCTCGCCGAAGCCGGGCCAGAGGAATTCACCCTTGGCATTTTGCCGGAACCAGTTGACGTGGAATATTTTCGGCAGCTTGCCGCCGCGTTCGGCGAAGGACAGCCAGTGCGACCAGTAATCGGCGAAGTTGTAGCCACAGAACGGTTTCATTGCCATCGGGTCGCGGCGCACGACGCCAACTTCGCCGATATTGGCGGCCGTCGTTTCTGAGGCAACGCCAGCGCCTACCAGCACGCCGTGTTCCCAGCTCTTCGCCTCATAGACCAGCGGCGCCAGCTGTTTGCGCCGGCCGCCGAAGACTATTGCTGAAATCGGTACACCTTCCGGTGCTTCGGCCAGTGAGGAATAGCTCGCGTTGTTGCTTGCGGCGACGGTGAAGCGCGAATTGGGATGTGCCGCTTTGCCGTTGGCCGGATCGTAATCCCGTCCTTGCCAGTCGATGGCCGGCGTGCCGTCTTCTTTGCCTTCCCACCACGGTTCGTTATCAGCCGTGACTGCGACGTTGGTAAAGATCGCATCGTGCTGGATCATGTCGTAGGCGTTCTTGTTGGTGCTCTCATTGGTGCCGGGCACAACGCCAAAGTAGCCGGATTCCGGATTGATGGCGCGCAACTGACCGTCGTCACCCAAGTGCATCCAGGCGATATCGTCTCCCAGCGTCCAGACTTTCCATCCGGGCATTGAATCCGGCGGAATCAGCATGGCGAGGTTGGTTTTGCCACAGGCGGACGGGAACGCGCAGGCGATGTAATGCGTTTCGCCGGTCGGACTTTCGAGACCGACAATCAGCATATGTTCGGCCAACCAGCCCTCCTGGCGCGCCTGGTAGCTTGCGATCCGGAGTGCGTGACATTTTTTTCCGAGCAGGGCGTTGCCGCCGTAGCCGGAGCCGATGCTCTTGATCAGCAGTTCGCCAGGAAAATGCATGATGAGGCGGCGGTCGATGCTGAGATCGCCTGTTGAATGTAATCCACGGACAAAAAGTCCAGATTTTTCAATACGTTCCAGTGCATTCTTACCCATGCGCGTCATCAGTTTCATGTTGACAACGACATACGGGCTGTCCGTTATTTCGACGCCAAGGCGCGCATACGGAGAGTCGATCGGGCCCATGCAATAGGGGATGACATACATCGTACGTCCGCGCATGCAGTCAGCAAACAGGGCGTCGACCCGGGCATGACCGTCGGCCGGCTTCATCCAGTGATTATTCGGTCCGGCGTCTTCTTCCTCAGCCGTACAAACGAAGGTCAGGTGTTCAACCCGTGCGACATCCTCGGGGTCCGACCGGTGCAGGTAGCAGTTCGGGTAGCGCTCTTCGTTGAGTTTCACGAGCGTGCCGTCCGTGAGCATCGTCTGGATCATCTGCTCGTATTCGGAATCGGACCCGGTGCACCAGTGGATGGAATCGGGATTGGTAAAGCTAGCCGTCTGGTCTACCCAGGATTGCAGTGCCGACAATGTCGTCGTCATTCGGAGTACTCTGATAGTTTTAGGTCTGCCTGTCGCCGGCGCAATGCCCGCCAACGTGCAGAAAGTTTCGGATGTGACTGTCTGCGCGGCATTATACTGATCCGCGACCAAAAAGCAGTATGCAATCTCCGTATGGAACCCTGTATTCTTGCCCCCCGTGCCCACTCTGACTGACTTTTTTGGCGAGCAAAGCCCGCTCAAGGACCTGCTGCCCGGTTTTACGCCGCGTGCCGGACAGGGCTGGATGGCCGAAGCCGTTGCCGAGGCGATCGCCAATCGAGACAAACTCGTTGTTGAAGCCGGCACCGGCACCGGCAAGACGTTTGCCTACCTGATACCCGCCCTCATGAGTGGCCGCAAGACCATTATAAGTACCGGCACGAAGTCCCTGCAGGACCAGCTGTATCACCGCGATCTGCCGCTAGTGACCAAAGCAATAGGCCGACCTGTCTCGACGGCCCTGCTCAAGGGTCGCGCCAATTATCTTTGCCTGCATCGACTGGATCAGGTCACGGATCCGGCGTCGACCCTGCAAAGCGATCTCAATGAAGTGCGCGAATGGCGTCACCGCACAAGGAGCGGCGACAAAGCCGAACTGATCGAGGTGGCGGAGGACTCGCCGGTGTGGCCGTTGGTGACATCGACCGCCGATAACTGCCTGGGACAGAAGTGCCCGGAATACGCTCGTTGCCACGTTGCAAAGGCACGCAAGGCGGCACAGGAAGCGGACCTCGTCGTCGTGAACCATCACCTGCTGCTTGCCGATCTGGCGATGAAAGAAGAGGGTTTCGTTGAATTTCTGCCGGGCGCCGAAGCGATTATTCTTGATGAGGCGCATCAGGTTCCGGATCTGGCCGTACAGTTTTTTGGCGTTTCACTTGGCAGCCGTGAAATCGAACGACTGGTGGAAGAAGCAAGATCGGCGACCTTGTCGTTTTCACAACCCGAATTGAATCGGCGCATCGACGTGCTGCAAACCGCGATTCGAAATCTGCGCGCGGAAGCACCGCGGAGCGAGGGGCGTCATGAACTCAGCGAATTCATGACGGCGCTCAGAGAACCACTTGATGCCCTGGCGCACGCTATCCATGCAGTGGTTGGCGCGCTGGCCGAGCTTGCAGATGCGTCCGTCGAGCTAGAGAAATTGCATGACCAGCTCCTGAGTGTGGCAGAGCGACTCGGGATCCTCTGCAGTGAGGATGCCTGGGATGGGCTGCGCTGGATCGAAATCTCGCCGCGCAGCCTGCGCCTGAATGTCACTCCGCTGGACGTATCCGACAAACTTAGGGGATTGATTGATAACGGTTTTCAGTCATGGATATTCACCTCGGCGACGCTCGCGGTGGGCGAGGACTTTTCACATTTTGGTTCACGAATGGGCCTGGCAGGCGTCGCTGGACTGATCTTCCCAAGTCCTTTTTCACTCGATCAGAATGGCCTGGTGTATTTGCCGCCAGGCATGCCGCAGCCATCAGACCAGGGGCATACGGTTGCGATGCTGGAGGCTGTCACGCCGCTGCTGGATTTTACCGCCGGCGGCATGTTCTGCCTTTTCACGAGCCACCGTGCTTTGAATAACGCGAAGCAGTGGTTCAAGTCGCACAAGTCCGCGCTGAACGGTCGCGACCTGCTCGTGCAGGGCGATGCACCGCGCGATGATTTGCTGCGACGCTTCCGGCAAATCGGCGACGCGGTGCTGCTGGGCACGGGCAGTTTTTGGGAAGGAGTCGATGTGCGTGGGCCCGCCTTAAGCATTGTTGCGATCGACAAGCTGCCGTTCGCGTCCCCTGGAGACCCGCTCATGATGGCGCGGCTCGAGTACTTGCGCCGCCAGGGTGTCAACGGCTTCATGGAGCATCAGTTACCGATGGCGGCGCTGTCATTAAAACAGGGCGCGGGACGTTTGCTGCGCGATCAGACAGATTTCGGCGTCGTAGTGCTGTGCGATCCGAGGATTACCGGCAAGGGCTACGGAAAAATGTTCCTGCAGTGTCTTCTGCCGATGCCATCCACTGCGGCTCTCAACGAAGTGTCGAGTTTCCTCGCGTATCATGAACGCAAAGGAAAAGTAGCGTGAAGCGCCTGGCCATAGATACATCCTCACTGGCCTGCACGGTCGCACTTCGAGTGGGTAACGACATTCTTGAGCGTCATGAAGAACAGGCACGCGAGCACACTCGACTACTGATGCCGATGATTCGGGAAGTGTTGGACGAGGCGGGCGTGTCCCTCACGGACCTGGACGCCATTGTGCTCGGCAACGGACCCGGCTCATTCATCGGCATGCGAATTGCGGCTTCGGTTGCACAGGGCCTGGCCTTTGGCGCAGGCCTCAGGATCATACCCATTTCGTCGCTGGCGGCGATTGCGGCAGAAGTCATGGACACCACGGATGCAAAAATCGTTGCAGTCGCCCAGGACGCACACTTGCACGAGGTCTATCTCGGCCTGTATGAGCGTGGCACGGATGACCTGCCGCGGGCGATTTGCGACGAGCGCCTGCAGGCGGAAGGAGTCATCGCAGAGTTGTCAGGCAGTGAGCGACACAGGACGCTGGCTGCCGGGGAAGGCTGGCAGCGATACCCCGGCCTATTCGCCGTGAACAAGGCAGCTCTGGCAGGGCCGCCGACAGTGCAGTACCCACGGGCCAGTTTTTTGCTTGCCTTGTCAGATTTGTCCGCCGCGATCCAACCGGCCGGGATACAACCAGCCTATTTGCGTCACAAGGTTGCCGAGAAGCCGACACCGCAGAGACCGTAACAGTTCTGTAACATAGCGCTGTTCAAATGCACAACTGCACCAACTACCCAGGTTGTTGATCGGGCATGACCGCAACAAAAGTACTAATTGTGGAAGACGAACTGGCCATACGCGAGATGGTTGCCTTCCATCTCTCACGAGCCGGATTCAGTGTTCTTGAAGCTGAGGATTGTCGGGCGGCCCGCGCATTGCTGGCGAACGAAAGACCGGCAATCGCATTGATCGACTGGATGCTCCCCGATATGAGCGGACTCGAACTGACGCGTATGTTGAAGCGTGACAAGGACTATCCGGATCTCTCGATCATCATGCTCACTGCGCGAGCGGAGGAGCACGATAAAGTTTCCGGGCTCGACAGCGGCGCCGATGATTACATCACGAAGCCGTTTTCACCGCGTGAGCTGATTGCCCGGATTCAGGCCGTGTTGCGTCGCACCAAGGGTGGTGATGAGGAACTGCTGACTCTGGGCCTGCTCGAACTGGACATCCCCGGCCAGCGCGTCACGAACGCCGGCGTAGCAGCAAAGCTGGGGCCCACCGAATACCGTTTGCTCGAGTTTTTCATGACGCATCCGGATCGTGTCTACAGCCGTGCACAACTACTCGATCGTGTCTGGGGCGCCAATGTGTATGTCGATGAGCGAACCGTTGACGTTCACGTACGACGCTTGCGCAAGGCCTTGTCGGGTTCCGACGCTGATAAATACATCCAGACGGTGCGTGGCAGCGGTTATCGTTTTTCCACGCGAGACAAGTAGTTGCGCATGTCGTTGTCATCCAGAAAATTCGTCATCAACCTTGTGCTGTTCTTGGCAGCCGGCGCGCTAATTGGCTGGCTCTACGGAGTGACCGTATGGGGCCTGCTGGTCGCCGCTCTGCTTGCGTTGGCCTGGCAGGTTCGGCAACTGCTGAGTTTTGAAAGGGCACTGCGAACGGATAACTTCGACGACTTCCGCCAGGGCGAGGGACTGTGGGCGCAAATATTTTCCCGGTTTCGATTCGAGCGGCAGCGCGCGGCTCGTCGTAAAGCGAGCTACCGGCGTTTGCTCAGAGAAGTCAGAAAGTCGACCGATGCCATGCCCGATGGGGCTGTGATTCTGGATGCCAATAACGAGATCATCAGCTGCAACCGCGCGGTCAGCGATCTCGTCGGCCTGAAGCGCAAGAAGGACAGAGGTCAGCGAATTGACAATATCCTCAGGGACCCGGAATTGGCGGCACTGATCAATAATGGTGATAACAATCTCAACGATGGCGATACTGATGGGTCCGTGGAAATTCAGTCCCCGGTTCACGACGGCGAATGGCTGAATTGCCGTGTTGTGCCATACGGGGCCGACCAGAAGCTGCTCATTGTTCGCAACATTACTGATCGTATACGGCTGGCCAAAATGCGCCGGGATTTTGTTGCCAATGCCTCGCATGAATTGCGTTCGCCGCTTACGGTAATCAGCGGCTATCTCGACTCACTGGCGGATGACGGCGAGCTGCCATCGCGCTGGGTCAAGCCCGTACAGCAGATGCGCAGCCAGTCGCTGCGCATGAAACAGATACTCGGTGAACTGATGGAGCTTTCTCGACTGGAAAGTTCCGATGTGGCGCGCACGGATCAGGTGGTCGATGTTTCGCAGTTGCTGTCAGACGTGAAAACGACATTTGAGAACCAGGGCAAGGTCGCAAGCATTGTTGTTTTGTCGGAACCGACGCTGCAATTGTTTGGAAATCAGGCGGAGATTGAATCCATAGTCGTCAATTTGCTGTCCAATGCGTTGCGCCATACGCCGCCCGATGGGCAGGTCAAACTGATCTGGCGTTCCGACGCTGCCGGCGCGATCCTGGCGGTTGAAGACACCGGCCAGGGGATTCAGGCCGAGCACCTACCGCATCTGACCGAGCGGTTTTTTCGCGTAGACCGAGGCCGCAGTCGCGATGCAGGCGGTGTTGGGCTGGGTCTTGCCATCGTGAAGCACGCTTTGACGCGTCACAACGCTCAGCTGGAGATTAGCAGCACACCCGGCGAGGGCAGCCGGTTTCACTGCGTATTTCCCGCCGAGCGAGTGGCGAGCGCCAATTCTCTTTCCTTGTCATGAAACTGCAACATTACCGTCATATAAAGGCAACCTCGCGTGCCTAATGTGACGCGCATAATTCTGTAGTGTGACAGTTTGATGACGCCGCAAGGCGATGGATGCAAGGAATTTTATCAATGAAACTATATAAGTCCGCAGTGTTATTGTCCGCAACGTTGTTTCTGTCCCCGATGGCTTTCGCGGACGACGAGAGCTGGGTAGACCGAATCGCATTCAAAGGCGACGTAAGGCTTCGCTATGAAACGATCGATCTTGATGGTGTTGAAGGTGTCGAACGCATGAGGTTTCGTACACGTTTCGGCTTCACGGCCAATGTCAGCGATGATGTGAATTTCGTCTTACGGCTCGCCAGCGGTGGTGGCGACCCCGTGTCGACTAACCAGACATTCGACGGCGGATTCTCGACCAAGGACATCGGTATTGATCAGGCATACGTCGAGTGGAAGATCAGCGATGCGCTGAATTTTTATGGCGGCAAAATGAAGAATCCACTTTTCCGGGCTGGCGGTGTGCCACTGGTGTGGGACAGTGACCTGAACCCTGAAGGCCTTGCATTAACCTACAAGTCCGGCATGTTCTTCGGCACGGCGGGCGGATTTTCCATTGAACAGCGCGCGGTGGGTGACGATACATTGTTGTATGCCGCCCAGGCTGGGATGAAGTTTCCGATTGGTGAGGAGACCGGGCTTACTGCTGGCGTCGGCTATTTTGCCTATACCAATACGATTGGCAATTTGCCCTTCTACAACGGCCGCCCCAAAGGCAATAGCGTGGACTTGTTGGGTACCACGCTGCCGCTTGGAACCTATGTCTACGAGTACAGGAACACGGAGCTGTTTGCGCAGCTCGACACAAAGATTGGGGCATGGCCACTCACTGTTTTTGCACATGCTACCCAAAATGGCGAAGTGAGTATCGAGGACACGGCTTACGCGTTTGGCTTGACTCTTGGATCGGCGAAAGATGAAGGCGACCTGGAAATCAATTACGTGTACGCGGACATGGAGGCTGATTCCATGATCGGTACCTTCAACGATTCGGACTTTGGTGGTGGCGGTACGGATTCCGCTGGTCACATACTGAATGCGAAATACGCGATATCGAAGAAGATTGCGCTCGGCGGCACCCTGTTTGTCAATAAAGTGAATGAGTTTCAGGGAACCGAACGTGACTATAGTCGCGTCCAACTTGATATAGAATTCAAGTTCAACTGATATGCTCGAATGGAGTAACAATGGAAGCTTCCGACTTGTCTGGCCACATCTCTAAACGTTTCAATAACGATATTGAAAACCTGAGGAACATGGTTCTCTCCATGGGAGGGCTGGTGGAATCTCAGCTGACGCACGCAATCAGTGCGTTGGTGACAGGTGACAGTGAGCTTGGCCTGAAAGTCGCCAATGACGACTACAAGGTTAACGAACTGGAAGTCAATATCGATGAAGAGTGTGGCCGGATACTCGCGATGCGGGGACCGGCGGCTGGGGACCTTCGCCTGATCGTCGCCGTTATCAAGACCATAACCGACTTGGAGAGAATCGGTGACGAGGCAGAAAAAATCGGTTTCCTGGCGTCAAAGCTGGCAGCGATGGATCGTCCCTCGGATTCGTATTACGAGTTGAAAACGCTGGGAACACACGTCTCTCACATGGTCCGTGATGCGATGAACGCATTCGCGAGGCTGGATGTCGACGAAGCGTTTAAAGTTGTTCGCGAAGACAAGGAAGTCGACCGCGAATACGAATCGATTCAGCGCCAATGCATCACATTCATGATGGAAGACCCACGCGAAATAAAACGCGTAATGAATGTCACCTGGGCTGCGCGCGCGCTGGAACGCATCGGCGATCACGCAAAGAATATTTGCGAGTACGTCATCTATATGGTGCAGGGCAGGGATGTACGTCATACTGGGATTTCTGACGCAGCCGATATTCCAACCAACTAGAATCGCCATGAATCTACCGAACAAACGCATCCTTAATTTTCTGGGGGCGCTGGCGTGTGCCGGCATGATGGGTTTTGCCTTGTTTGCGCAACATGTGTTGCTGCTTGATCCTTGTCCGTTGTGCATCCTTCAGCGGATCGCCGTCATACTGCTCGGGTTCATCTTCCTGGTTGCGGCACTTCACAATGGTGGCGCAACGAGTGGCCGGATTTACGGCGCTTTGATTGCGCTTGTCGCCATGAGCGGTGTCGGCGTAGCAGGCTGGCATGTGCGATTACAGAACCTGCCGCCAAGTGAAGTACCGTCTTGCGGCCCGGGTTTCGAGTACATGGTCGAAAACTTTCCGTTGGGGGATGCCCTGGGCATGATATTCAAGGGTTCCGGTGAGTGCGCGGAAGTCGTGTGGCGATTGCTCGGATTGTCGATGCCGACCTGGGTGGTTATCGGTTTGCTGGGACTGGGCGTAGTCGGCGTCTGGAATAATATTCGCCGTTAAAGCATTAGTTCCATGATGCGTCGGTACATGCTCGTCAACTGGATGACATCATCCACTCGCACGTGTTCGTCCAGCTTGTGAATCGAAGCATTCACCGGACCGAGCTCGACGACATCTACGCCAGCCGGCGAAATAAACCGTCCATCCGAAGTGCCGCCACCCGTAGATAACTCAGGCGCCACTCCGGTGTGCTCGACGACCGAGGCCACCACGGCATCAATGAGTTGTCCGGGCCGGGTCAGAAAGGGTTCTCCCGAAAGATGCCAGCGGAGTTGGTAATCAATGTCATGCGCATCGATCAGTTCGTGGACGCGCTGCTGCAGTGATTCATGGCTCCATTCCGTTGAGTAACGGAAGTTGAAGCGCGCCGAAAGTGTTGCAGGCGTCACGTTGGGAGCGCCCATTCCGCTCTGAATTTCGACCACCTGGAAACTCGTGGGCGGAAAGTACTCGTTGCCTTTGTCCCATTCGATCGTATGCAGTTCGGCAAGCACCGGTGCAAATTTTCGGATCGGATTCACCGCCAGCTGGGGATAGGCCACATGTCCCTGAATGCCATTGACGGTCAACATGCCGCTCAGAGAACCGCGACGTCCAATGCGCACCAGGTCGCCGATGGTTTTTTCGCTTGAAGGTTCGCCGATGACGCACCAGTCGATCGTTTCTCCTCGCGCATTCAAAGTTTTCATGACCTGCAGCGTGCCGTCACGGGCACGACCCTCCTCGTCGCTTGTAATCAGCAGGGCGAGGCTGCCATTGTGCGCCGGATTGTCGGTAAGAAACTGCTCAATAGCGACAACGATCGAAGCGAGGCCGCTTTTCATATCCGCCGCACCACGGCCGTAGATGCAGCCGTCTTTAAAGGTCGGTTCGAAGGGATCGCTGCCCCAGGCGTCAATATCGCCCGGCGGCACAACATCCGTGTGTCCCGCAAAACACAATACCGGCGATGCCTTGCCACGGCGTGCCCAAAGATTGGTGACGTCGCCAAAAGTCAGGACTTCGCACTCGAAGCCCAGAGCCCTGAGGCGCGCGATCAGGATGGCCTGGCATCCGGCGTCGTCCGGGGTAATCGATGCGCATCGCACCAACTGGCACAACAGGTCAATTTCCGCGTGGGTAGTGAGTTCACTCATAGGCAACGGACGGTATCATAGGTATCTGAAAAATATAACAAAAGCGCAAGAGATTGCTCAGCGAAAGACAGCATGCGGGATTGCAACAATTCGGTAACAATTCGTGGCTATCCTTTGCGCTGTCCATGAATCAATCCGGAGTATCTTCAGTGATTATCAAGCGCAAGTTTCTCACCATTCTGTCATTCGGCATCGTCGGCTTGACCTTGTCCGCTAGTGCGTTCGCGCAATCGGGACGGAACTATGTCTACGTTGTCGGTTCGTCGACAGTCTATCCCTTTGCCACTGTTGTCGCCGAGCGATTTGGACGAGGCAGCGAATTCAAGACGCCGAAAATCGAATCCACCGGATCCGGTGGTGGGTTGAAGCTGTTCTGCGACGGCGTAGGAGTTGACTATCCCGACATCGCAAATTCGTCGCGCGCTATCAAGGAGTCCGAAATCGTGACTTGCGCGAAGAACGGAGTCACCGAGATTGTTGAAGTCAAAATCGGCTACGACGGTATCGTCATCGCAAATGCTTTGAATTCAACGGCATTGGATCTGAGTCGTCGCGACTTGTTTTTGGCCTTGGCGAAAATGGTGCCTGGCGAGAAAGATGGCGACCTTGTTGAAAATCCCTACATCACATGGGCGGATGTGAATCCGGAATTGCCGGCCATCAAGATTGAGGTTCTCGGCCCGCCGCCGACATCCGGTACTCGCGACGCGTTTGTCGAACTCGCGATGGAAGGCGGGTGTAGTTCGGTAGCGTGGATCAAAGAGCTGAAGAAAACAGACGAGAATGAGTACAAGTCAATCTGCCATACGGTCAGAGAAGACGGCGCTTTTGTCGAAGCTGGAGAGAATGACAACCTGATTGTGCAGAAATTGCAGGCAAATCCACATGCCTTCGGCATTTTCGGATTCAGTTTCCTTGATCAAAACCGGGAAACGGTCAAAGGCGCACCGGTGGACGGTGTTGCGCCGACTTTTGACGCGATTTCAGATGGCAGCTACCCGGTGTCCCGGCCCTTGTTCTTCTATGTGAAGAAGGCGCACGTCGATGTTATACCGGGGCTGCGCGGTTTTCTTCGTGAATTCACAAGCGAACGAGCATGGGGTGAAGAAGGTTATTTGTCCGATCGTGGCCTGATCCCCATGCCTGACGACGAACGACGACAGGTGGCGGCTGATGCGCTCAACCTGACTTCCCTAAAGCTGCCCAGTCAGTAGTAAGATCGCCGGTTCGTAGAGCGGGCAAAAAAGACAAATGCAAAGTACCACTCTTCTATTGTTGATGGGTTTCCTGAGTATCGCTGCGTTTTACGTCGGACGCAGTCGATCTCTTGCCGTTGTGGGTGGCCCCGGCAAAGGCAAGGGATTGCATTCGCTGCCGGGCTACCACGGGTATTTCGTTTCAATATGGTGCGTCTTGCCGCCGCTGGCGTTGTTGTCAAGCTGGATCCTGGCGGAGCCTGGAATCATTACGGCATTGGTTGTGAATAGCCTGCCGACCGCACTGCAGGAACTGCCGGCCGGCGAACTCAATTTGCTGGTCAACAATATCCAGAATCTGGCGACTGGTGACGTCGTTAGCAAGGCATTGGACGACGATTTTCAACGCGCCGCAGATTTGTACAATGAATACCATGCGACCAGCAGGCAACTGCTTTCCGTGTTAGTCGTGGGCCTCGCAGCACTCGGTGGAGCGCTTGCGTGGCGGCGAATTCACCCGGATCTCCGAGCACGCAACAAGGTTGAATCCGTGGTTCGCTGGGCGCTGATCGCAGCCTCAAGCATTGCTGTATTCACGACCGTCGGGATCGTACTTTCGGTCTTGTTCGAAGCGATCGTGTTTTTCCAGAAAGTGCCCGTCAGCGATTTCCTGTTCGGAACGACGTGGAGCCCGCAAACGGCAATCAGGGCTGACCAGGTGGGCTCCTCCGGGAGTTTCGGTGCGGTACCGCTGTTTGCCGGTACGATGTTGATTACGACCATAGCCATGATCGTCGCGGTTCCGGTTGGACTTATGACCGCGATCTACCTTGCAGAGTATTCAAGCACTCGTGTTCGCGGTATTGCTAAACCATTGCTGGAAATACTGGCGGGCATACCTACGGTCGTTTACGGCTTTTTTGCAGCGTTGACCGTGGCACCGTGGGTGCGGCGCGTCGGTGAGGCGTCCGGATTCGAAGTGGCCTCCGAAAGTGCGTTGGCGGCGGGGCTGGTGATGGGCATCATGATCATCCCACTCGTCTCATCACTGACCGACGACGCAATTAACGCAGTACCCTCAGCAATGCGTGATGGCGCACTCGGGCTGGGTTCCACACGTTCCGAGACGATGACCAAGGTTATACTGCCGGCCGCCTTGCCCGGAATTGTCGGTGGCATTCTCCTGGCAGTGTCGAGGGCAATCGGCGAAACCATGATTGTTGTTATGGCAGCTGGCCTTGCTGCCAATCTGACGGCCAATCCGTTTTCGGCTGTGACAACCGTGACTGTGCAGATAGTCACTTTGCTGGTCGGCGACCAGGAGTTCGACAGCGCAAAGACACTGGCAGCTTTCGCACTCGGATTGATGTTATTTGTCGTTACTCTCCTGCTGAATATTGTCGGACTGTACACCGTTCGAAAATATCGCGAACAGTATGAATAGGGGCTGCAGGCATGGCCAGTGAAATGACGAGCAAAGACAAGGTCGAAGCAGGATTGTCGCGGCGCAAGCGCAGGGAAAGGATTTTTCGTGCGTCGGGTGGATTTGCCACAGCGATCGGCATCATGTTTCTCGGCGTCTTCTTTTTCACCCTGATAGGCAAGGGCTCGTCCGCCTTTCAACAGACTTATTTGCTACTGGAAGTTGAGCTGGCCGAGGAACTCATCGCACCGGACGGTCAACCGGATCTCGCATACGCGGATTTTGACGGCATGCTGAGAAAGGCACTGCAAAACAACTTTTCGGAAATCACCAGCCGCAGTGATCGCCGTGAGCTGAGTCGCCTGCTGAGCGTCGGCGCGGGATTTCAAGTGCGTGACCTGGTCGCCGGCGATATGGCTTTGATCGGCACAACACAAGAGATATGGGTACCTGCATCCGCAATCGTCGATATGCTGATGAAAGGCAATATCGATGCCTCAGTCGATGCGAGCCTGAGAAACCTCTCGGATCAGCAAATCAACTGGATTCAGGAGCTGGACAAGGCGGGGCGTGTCGACTTGCGGTTTAACAGGGCCCTGTTTACGAATGGTGATTCGCGAGAACCCGAGTTGGCCGGCATCAGAGGCGCCATGATGGGATCGTTCTTCATGCTGGTCGTGACGATCGCTTTGTCTTTTCCGATTGGCGTTGCGGCGGCAATCTACCTTGAAGAGTTTGCTCCGAAAAATCGTTGGTCTGACCTTGTGGAAGTCAATATCAATAATCTGGCCGCAGTACCGTCGATTGTCTTCGGACTGCTCGGGCTGGCCGTCTTTATCAACTGGATGGGCTTGCCACGGTCCGCGCCGTTGGTCGGCGGTTTGGTCCTGGCGTTGCTGACGCTGCCAGTTATCATTATTGCGTCGCGCGCCGCGATCAAGGCCGTACCGCCGTCGATTCGAGAGGCGGCGATGGGACTCGGCGCCTCCAAAATGCAGGTGGTGTTTCATCACGTCATGCCGTTGGCGATGCCGGGCATGCTGACCGGTGCCATTATCGGGATGAGTCGGGCACTCGGCGAGTCTGCGCCGTTGCTGATGATCGGGATGATTGCCTTCATCGTCGATGTCCCAGGCGGGTTTACTGATCCGTCAACGGCATTGCCCGTACAGATATATCTTTGGGCGGATAGCCCGGAGCGTGCTTTCGCCGAACGCACATCGGCAGCAATTATCGTTTTGCTCGCATTCTTACTGCTGATGAACCTGTCGGCGGTTATACTACGCCGTCGGATGGAACGCAGATGGTAGTTGCGAGCAGAAAATCGGCCTACCACCATAAAGTTGGCGAAATGACAGAAACTCCGGCAAAAAAAAATATGAGTGCCTCACGCACGAGCGCTGTTCCGAATTACCACGAACAGGAAGTGGAGTTGGGCCGCGAAACTGTGGGCAATGTACGCTGCAAAAATCCATTTATGGTTGCGGAGAATGTAAACGTTCATTACGGCGACAATCACGCGATAAAAAACGTCACCCTGGAAATAGGGAAGAAGGAGGTTGTCGCGCTGATTGGTCCGTCGGGCTGCGGAAAATCAACGTTCCTGCGTTGCCTCAATCGCATGAATGACACCATCGAATCGGCGCGAGTCACTGGCAACATCAGCCTGGATGGTAGAGATATATACGACAAAACTCTGGATCCGGTTGTGCTGCGCGCGCGCGTGGGTATGGTTTTCCAAAAGCCCAATCCGTTCCCAAAGAGCATTTACGACAACGTCGCCTACGGCCCGCGGATACACGGTCTCGCGGGCGACAGGGCTGAACTTGACGACATCGTTCACGTTAGCCTTGAGCGTGCCGGATTGCTCAAGGAAGTCAAAGACAGGCTGGATGATCCGGGAACGAGCTTGTCCGGTGGACAACAGCAACGGCTCTGCATTGCACGAACGATTGCCGTAAATCCGGAAGTTATCCTTATGGACGAGCCATGCTCTGCGCTGGATCCAATTGCTACGGCGCGTATCGAAGACCTTATGGACGAACTTTGCGAGCGCTATGCGATCGTTATCGTTACACACTCAATGCAGCAGGCCGCACGAGTGTCGCGGCGGGTCGCCTACTTTCATCTCGGCTACCTCGTGGAAGTCGATGATACGGACAAGGTCTTCACTAATCCGCATCACAAACTCACGGAAGACTACATCACGGGACGAATTGGGTGAGACAGTATAGTTCTGTCTGCTGAAACACTGTCCGACTCGCCTAGTAAGTATTCTTCCAGAATTCGGAAAAGCGTTTTTCAGAGAACCCTACGGCGATGAAGGCGTCCGATTCCAGGACGGGTCGCTTCACCAGTGTTGGATTGTCGATCATAAGTGCCAGTGCGCGGTTCTTCGTCATGCCACCTCGATCAACTTCGGGTATTTTTCGCCAGGTAAGGCTCTGCTTGTTGAGCAGCTTCGTCCAGTCAATTCTGGCGGACCAGCGTTCGAGCATCTGGATGTCGAGGCCGTCATCGCGCA
Source organism: uncultured Gammaproteobacteria bacterium (assembly GCA_942490655.1). GTDB lineage: Bacteria > Pseudomonadota > Gammaproteobacteria > Steroidobacterales > Woeseiaceae > UBA1847. The sequence goes on from CALNXZ010000003.1 coordinate 394,215, forward strand.
CGTCGTGAAATCGAAACTCGATATCATTTTCCGCGAAGAATTTGCGCGCCTTCCTGCACGTGTCGCAACTGCGGATGCCAAATACGGTCAACATGATTGCTTAGTCCAGATTCCTCAGTAGTTCGTTTAAACCGGTTTTTGCGCGCGTCTTGGCATCGACCTGTTTGACGATGACAGCGCAATAGAGAGAGTACTTGCCATCATCAGACGGCAAATTCCCCGCAACAACCACCGATCCCGCGGGAACCCGACCATAACTTATTTCGCCGCTCTCACGGTTATAAATTCGAGTACTTTGGCCGAGGTATACACCCATCGAGATAACTGATCCCTGTTCGATGACGACGCCTTCGACGACTTCCGAGCGTGCGCCGATGAAGCAATCGTCTTCAATGATGGTTGGCCCGGCCTGTACGGGCTCCAGCACTCCACCGATGCCCACACCGCCGGACAGGTGCACGTTCTTGCCGATTTGCGCGCAACTACCGACGGTGGCCCAGGTGTCCACCATCGTGCCGCTGTCGATATATGCACCAATATTCGTGTAGCTCGGCATCAGAACAACGTCCGGTGCAACGTAAGCACCGCGCCGAACGACTGCGTTGGGAACGACACGAACGCGATCCGCTGCGAACTGCTGTTGGCTGTAGTCGGCATACTTCAACGCAACCTTGTCGTAATAGCGCGTGTGGCCGCTTTCCATCAGCTTGTTGTCGCTGAGGCGAAAGCTCAGCAGGACGGCTTTCTTGAGCCACTGATTAACATGCCATTCAGAGCCGCGCTTTTCAGCAACGCGCGCTTTGCCCGAGTCGAGCAGGGCGATAGCGTCCTCTACCGCCGCTTGCACAGAGTCGCGATCGTCGAATCCGGCGGAGCGTTGTTCGAATGCGTGTTCAATCCTGGTTTCCAGATCCTGCATGTCGCTCGTATCCAGTGCTATTTAGAGGAAGAGTCCAGTGATTCTCGCAACGCGTCGGCCAGTTTATCCAGCGCCGCGTTCGAAAGTGGTTGTCCTGAAAGGTCAGTAATATAAAACACATCCTCGGCGCGTTCACCGATCGTCATGATCTTGGCCGAGGTGATATAGATGCCCTGTTGCACGAAAACCTGCCCGACCTTGCTCAGTAGCCCGGGTCTGTCGGCCGTAACCAGTTCGAAAACGGTTTGGCCGTCGGCAATACCCGGACTGAAGTCCACACGAGTCGGCGTCTTGAACATGCGCGCCTGGCGCGTGACGGCACGAGTTACTTTGGCCACTGATTCGTCGCTTGCGGTCAGGATACGCGTCAACGCACGTCGAATCTTGTTAATTCGTTCTTCGTCGATATCGACCCGTTTGTCCGGTTCCATGAAGACGTAAGTGTCGATACTCTTGCCATTGTCCAGCGGCACGATGCGGGCATCCACGATAGTCAGCCCGAGTTCATCGAGCACCGCCGTCGCGTGAGCAAAAGTGCGTTGCGTTTGCGGCGTCAGTAGCGCAGCTTCGACGCCATCGCCGGTACGTCGGCGGCGAACGTCCACCAGGCCCACGTTGGTCATGTCCGAGTCGCACAACCACTCGGTGTGCCAGGCGATTTCGGAGCTGCGATAACGCAGGAAGTAGTTGTCATTGAACAGCTTCCACACTTCCTCCAGCTTGTCGGCGCTGACGCCCGCTTGCTCAAGGTACATGCGTGCCTTACTCTGCTTGTCCTCGATCAGCTGTTCGCTTTCTATCGGGTTTTCGAGGCCGCGTCGCAATGCTTGCTTGGTGAGTTCATAAAGATCGCGGAAAAGTTGTGCCTTCCAGGAATTCCAGAGTTTCGGATCTGTACCCCGTACATCGGCGACCGTGAGGACGTAGAGATAGTCGAGGCGCACAGAATCACCTACGGCGACGGCGAATTCGTTGATGACTTCGGGATCACCCAGGTCTTTCTTTTGCGCTGTCGTGGACAGGATCAGGTGGTGGCGAACCAGCCAGGCAACCGTGCCTGCCTCGTATTTGCTAAGCCCGTGTTCAAGACAAAACGCTTCGGCATCCACAGCGCCGAGCTCAGAGTGGTCACCGCCACGCCCTTTGGCAATGTCGTGGAACAGGCCGCCGAGATAAGCAATCTCCGGCTTGTCCAGCGACTGCATGACTTCACTGCAATGCGGAAACTCGTCGTTGAAGCGTTGCAGCGCGAAGCGCCGTAAATTGCTGACGACAAATAGCGTGTGTTCATCAACTGTGTAGGCATGAAACAGGTCGTACTGCATGCGCCCGACGATGCGACCGAAGGCGGGGATGTACAGACCCAGCACGCCGTAGAGATTCATACGGCGTAACTCGTGAGTAACGCCCTCCGACGCGCGCAGAATATTCAGGAACAGTCGATGATTGCGCGGATTCTGTCGAAACTCGTCGTCAATCAGGTGCAGGTGGCGCTTGACCGAGCCGACGGTGTACGCGCTGACGCCACGCAATTCCGGATTCTGTTGCAACAGCAGGAACAGCTCCAGCATGGCCGACGGGTCGCGCTTGAATACCTTGTCGTCGACCGTTTGCAAAAAGCCATTCTTGATCTGGAAGCGCGCATTCAAGGGTTCTGTGGGCGCATTCGGGTCCATGAGTATGGCTTCTTCGAATTGCTGCAACAGCATTTCGTTGAGCCGGCTGAGCTCCATGACCGTACGGTAATAGCGCTGCATGAGCTGCTCGACCGCGAGCGTGTAAGTGGCGTCCTCGTAGCCCAGCATCTTCGCCAGTCGAATCTGGTAGTCGAACAGCAGGCGGTCTTCGCGACGCCCGGTCAGAGTGTGCAGCGCGTAACGGATGCGCCACAGAAACTGTTCGCCTTCCTGCAGGCGCTTCAACTGGCCCTTGGTGAGGAATTTATGCGCGACGAGCTCCGCGAGCGTCGTGGCGCCGAAATGCCGTTTCGCGACCCAGCCGATCATCTGGATGTCGCGCAGGCCGCCCGGGCTGCCTTTGACATTCGGTTCAAGGTTGTACGCGGTGTCGTGGTAGAGGTGGTGACGGGCGATCTGTTCCTTGCGCTTTTCCTCGAAAAACACGTTCGACGGCCACATCCGGTCGGGCTCAATCACGGCCTGCATTTCCAGGAACAGCGATTCGGGCCCCGCCAGCAGGCGTGCCTCCATCAGCGTCGTCGCGATGGTCAGGTCAGCGCTGGCTTCCTCAAAGCATTGCGCCACGTTGCGCACGCTATGGCCGATTTCGAGGCCAACGTCCCACAGCGAGGTGATAAAGGCCGCTACGGATTCCTCGCCCGCTTTCGGCAGGGACTCCGGCATGAGAATCATGACATCGACGTCGGACCCCGGATGCAGTTCACCGCGGCCATAACCACCGACGGCCACCAGCGCGGCATCGCAGTGCAGGGTGTGATCGTTCCACAGGCGGACCAGCAAATCATCGATCAGCGCCGATCGTGCATGCACGAGGTCGACCACCGACTCGCCGGCTTCGAAGCGCGCGTTCAGGTCCTCGCCGGCGCTCGCCAGAGACTCACGAATTGCAGTATAACTCATTGTTTATTCAACGATTATTATCAACAACGATCTTCAACGATCGCCCGCGCCGAGTGTGAGCACTTCGAAGCCCGTCGCGGTGATCAGGCAGGTGTGTTCCCATTGCGCGGACAAGCTGTGGTCCTTGGTGACGACCGTCCAGCCATCGGGCAGTAGCTTCACGTTGGCCTTACCGGCATTAATCATTGGTTCGACAGTGAGGACCATGCCTTCCCGCAGCTCGAGGCCCGTATCCCGCTTGCCGTAGTGCAAAACCTGCGGATCTTCATGAAACACCTCGCCGATGCCGTGACCGCAATACTCGCGTACGACGGAGAAATGGTGCTTTTCGACGTTTTCCTGTACGGCGGCACCGATATCGCCGAGATGCTTGCCGGGGGCCAGCTCCCGAATGCCTAACCACATGCTTTCAAAAGCAATTTCCGACAGTCGTTGCGCCTGGATGCTGGGCTTGCCGGCAAAAAACATGCGGCTGGTATCACCGTGAAAGCCGTCCTTGATTACGGTGACGTCAATGTTGATTGCGTCACCGTTCTTCAGCGTCTTGTCGCCCGGGATTCCATGGCAGACCACGTGGTTGACCGAGGTACAAATCGATTTCGGAAAACCACGGTAATTGAGGGGTGCGGGGATGGCGCCCTGAACACCGGTGATGTAGTCGTGGCACAGCTGGTCGAGCTCACCGGTAGTCACACCGGGCTTGACATAATCGCCGATCATATCCAGCACCTCGGCAGCGAGCCGGCCGGCGACACGCATTTTCGCCTGCTGTTCGGGCGTTTTGATCTTGACAGCCATACCGGATCCTCTACAAAGGGGTCAGAGCCCTTTTTATGAAAAGGGCTCTGACCCCTTTGGGGGTGGGAGATAAAAATCTTTGCTTTCCGCGTTGTTGGGCGCAGCCGGCTATGGTATAAAGCGCGCGCCCTTGTAGCAACTAGTTGCTGCCTGGAGCAAAAACTTCACACGCATACCGACACATTCTGCTGGGTGCCCTGTCAAAAAAGGGGTTGCAGGATGGGGTATCGCGGAGGCCTAACCCGGAGAAATCGATATGGCAGACGTAACCATGCGCCAGATGCTAGAGGCTGGCGTGCATTTTGGTCATCAGACCCGTTACTGGAACCCGAAGATGTCACCCTACATCTTTGGCGATCGTAACAAGATACACATCATCAACCTTGAGAAAAGCTTGCCGCTGGCGCGAGAAGCTGCTGCTTTTGTTAAAGGTGTCGTCGCCGACGGCGGCAAGGTTCTGTTCGTTGGCACCAAGCGCGCGGCGCGTGAGGCGATGCAAACACACGCCAAACGTTGCGACATGCCTTTCGTCAGTCAGCGCTGGCTGGGCGGTATGCTCACCAACTATAAAACTATACGTCAGTCCGTAAAGCGCCTTATGACGCTCGAGCAAATGGCCGAAGACGGCTCATTTGACGGTCTTACGAAAAAAGAAGTACTCGGACTTTCTCGCGAACAGGAGAAGCTGGAGCGCAGCCTTGGCGGTATCAAGGAGATGCGCAACGTTCCTGATGCCCTGTTCGTCATTGATGTCGATCACGAAGATATTGCTATCCGCGAAGCGCAGAAGCTGGGTATTCCGGTTGTGGCTGTCGTTGATACGAATTGCTCGCCTGAAGGGGTGGACTACGTGATCCCCGGCAACGACGACGCGATGCGCGCTATTGAACTGTATGCGGGACTGATTGCCGATGCGGTTCTGGACGGCAAGGCTTCCCTGCCTGAGGTGGCCCTGGGCGACGATGATTTCGTCGAGCTGGATGCCGACGGCAATGTGAAGAAGGCCCGTGGCAAGAAGAAGACGTCCGGCAAGAAACCAGTCAAGAAGAAGGTGGTCACCAAGAAAGTGACCGTCAAGAAAAAGGTCGAGGACGAATCTGACGCCAAGGTTGAAGAGAAGGCTGATGAGAAAGAAGCAAAGCCTGCTGCTGACGCAGACAAGCCAGCCGCCAAGGTAGCTGCGAAGCCTGCTGCGGCGGATGCGAAACCCGCGGCCGAGGACGACAAGAAGGTCGCCAAAAAAGCCACCAAGAAAGTTGCTAAAAAGGCCACCAAGAAAGTCGCCAAGAAGACCACCAAGAAAGTTGCCAAGAAGACCGACGCAGCTGACAAGGGCGGGGAGTAAGTTATGTCTGTCACTGCAGCAATGGTGAAAGACCTTCGTGAGCGTACGGGTGCGGGGATGATGGAGTGCAAGAAAGCGCTCGTTGAAACCGCTGGTGATATGGACGCGGCGGCGGAAGCCTTACGCATTTCAGGTCAGGCGAAAGCGGACAAGAAAGCAGGCAGGGTCGCTGCTGATGGCACCGTCATCATTCATCACGAAGGCAACAAGGCCGTAATTGCCGAAGTCAATTCGGAAACCGATTTCGTTGCCAAGGATGACAATTTCCTGGCATTCGCGAATGCGGTTGCGGCAGCAGCATTGGCTTCCGGCACGACGGATGTCGCCGCGCTGGCGGACACGAAGCTTGCTGATGGCCGCTCTGTCGAAACAGCGCGTACCGACCTCATCAGCAAGGTCGGCGAGAAAATATCGGTACGTCGAATCGCAATTCTCGAACACGACGGTCCTATTGCCTATTATTCGCACGGTGCTCGTATCGGCGTTGTAGTCGCTCTGACAGGCGGTGACGAAGATCTGGCTCGAGATCTTGCCATGCACATCGCGGCAACCAATCCGATGTGTGTCGATGAAAGTGGTGTATCGGCGGATACGCTCGAGAGTGAACGTCGAATCTACTCTGAACAAGCCGCAGAATCCGGCAAGCCACCTGAAATTGTTGAGAAGATGGTCGTTGGTCGAGTCGCAAAGTTCCTGAAAGAAGTTACTTTGGTCGGTCAGCCATTCGTCAAAGATCCGGACCAAACCGTCGGCAAACTGCTCACAGCGGCAAATGCCAGCGTGTCTTCCTTCATTCGCTTCGAAGTTGGCGCAGGGATCGAGAAGAAAGTCGAGAATTTTGCGGACGAGGTCAGGAAGCAGATCGAAGACTCGAAGAAAAGCAGCTAAGGTCAGGTTTTGCTCTTAAACCATTGATTTTAGTAAGGACCTCTCCGGGGGAATAGGCTAGAATCTACGGCCGCTGAGGCCAGAGTTTCGTCTGCAATCGAAAGGGTAATCTATGAGTGACAATCCGCTTCAGTATCGTCGCGTCCTGCTGAAACTCAGCGGTGAAGCATTGATGGGGGACCTGGATTACGGCATAGAGCCCAGCGTCATTCAGCGTATTGCCGGCGAGGTTGCGACGGTGCGTCAGGCCGGTGTAGAGATCGCAATCGTGATCGGCGGCGGCAATATTTTCCGCGGCGCTGGTCTTGCGAGATCCGGCATGGATCGCGTCACCGGCGATTACATGGGCATGCTTGCCACTGTGATGAACGCCCTGGCGATTCAGGATGCGCTGGAATCCATGAATGTGTACGCGCGGGTGATGTCTGCGTTGCGTATTAATGAAGTCTGCGAGGACTACATTCGAAGACGCGCCGTACGCCACCTCGAAAAAGGCCGGGTCGTTATTCTTGCTGCCGGAACCGGCAACCCGTTTTTTACGACGGATACCGCCGCCAGCTTGCGCGCGATCGAGATTGGTGCTGATGTGCTGCTCAAAGCGACCAAAGTGGATGGCGTTTACGACGCCGACCCGAAGGCGAATCCCGACGCGAAGCGTTTTGAGACTGTGTCGTATGATCAGGTGCTGGCGGACAAGCTTCTGGTTATGGACGCGACGGCGATTGTTATGTGCCGTGACAATAAAATACCTTTACGCATTTTCGACCTGACGAAAAAGGACGCATTGATACAGGCAATGTCAGGTGAAGAGATCGGCACTTTGGTAACTGCCTGAATCGGACACCAGAAACTATATGAGGATTGACTAATCGTGTTGGATGAAATCAAAAAAGACGCCGCCAGTCGCATGGCAAAAAGCGTGCTTTCCTTGCAGCAGGAAATGACCAAGATTCGAACCGGCAGGGCACATACAAGTTTGCTGGACCATATTACGGTCGAGTACTACGGCAGCCAGGTGCCGCTGAATCAGGTTTCGAATGTCGGTATTGAAGATTCGCGTACGCTGGTTGTGACGCCCTGGGAAAAGGACATGGTGCAGCCGATCGAGAAAGCGATCATGACATCGGACCTGGGGCTTAATCCCGCGACCGCCGGAACGGTTATCCGAGTGCCCTTGCCGGCACTGACCGAAGAGCGGCGTAAAGACATGATTCGCGTCGTGCGCAATGAAGCTGAAGGCGGCCGCATATCCATTCGCAATGTTCGCCGCGACGCTCTGAACGACGCCAAGGAACTGCTCAAAGAAAAAATGATCGGCGAAGACGACGAACGGCGTGCGGAGACCGAGATCCAGAACATAACGGACAAGTACGTTGCCGAGATCGACAAGGTACTGGCGGACAAAGAGTCCGAACTCATGGAGATATAAGGAGTTCACTCCTTATATGCGCTCTGGTATTCGTGTCTGCACATTCGCCTAAGCCCGTCACGGACAGCAATGTCCCACGGCATGTTGCGATCATCATGGATGGCAATGGTCGCTGGGCGAAAGCCAAAGGCAAGCCACGTCGTGCTGGACATCGCGCTGGCGTGAAGTCGGTGCGGGCCTCGGTAGAAACAGCTGCAGAGCGCGGTGTAAAGTTCCTGACGCTGTTCGCATTTAGCAGCGAAAACTGGTCCAGACCCGAAGAAGAGGTCAGTTCCCTGATGAGTCTGTTTGTTGAGGCCTTGCGACGGGAATTGGACGAGTTGCATCGTAGTAATGTGAAGTTGAAATTTGTCGGTGCGCTGAGCCAGTTGTCACCCGGATTGAGAGGCAAGATTGGCCAGGCCGAGCAAAAGACGGCCAACAACACCGGTCTCACTTTGTCGGTTGCGATGGCCTATGGCGGGCGCTGGGACATCATTGAGGCCACCAAGGCGATCGCAAGGCAAGCTGCCGCCGGAACATTACAAATCGACGAGATCAATGACACCAGTTTTGCTGCGGAACTTGCGCTGGCCGGCTTGCCGGATCCGGACCTGTTAATTCGTACCGGTGGCGAGCAACGTATCAGCAACTTCCTGTTGTGGAATCTCGCGTATTCGGAACTTTGGTTTACGGACGTCCTGTGGCCCGAATTCGACGCGTCCGTATTTGACCGGGCTCTTAGCAACTACGGCGGGAAGCAGCGTCGCTTCGGGCACACAGGCGATCAGGTGGAGTCTGTTTGATGCTTAGAACACGTTTCATCACAGCGGTGGTTTCATTGGTCATACTGGGCACGGTGCTATTCGCCGTGCCGGCGACGATCGCGAAATGTTTTGTCGCTTTGCTGATACTGGTCGGCGCCTGGGAATGGGCGGGGTTTCTCAATATATCGGTCGGCGCCACCCGCTATATCTATGTTGCATTTATAGCGGCTTTGATGGGGACGATATATTTTGTTGTCCCCGAATACAGTGCGCTGGTGTTGCAACTCGCCTGCATCTGGTGGTTCATCGCTTTCATTTGGATATTCTTTTTCCCGACGCCGATTCCGATGGCGGTACGCTGGCTTTGCGGTGCGTTGGTTCTGGTCCCGATGTTTGTGGCATTGCTACTCCTCTACAGCCTGTCTGCCGAGATGCTGCTGTTCGCGCTGGTGATCGTGTGGGCCGCTGACATGGGGGCGTTCTTTGCAGGAAAATTCTTTGGTCGCGTCAAGCTGGCTCCCAGCATCAGCCCGGGTAAGACATGGGAGGGTGTTTTTGGAGGGCTATTGATGGTGCTGCTGCTTGCGCTGGCTTTCGGAAAATATTCCGGCCTCAATGTTGCCGTCTTGCTGCCGTTTTGCCTGGCCGTTGCCGCCTTATCCATTGTCGGAGACCTGACGGTCAGTATGTTTAAGCGAACCGCAGGGGTGAAGGATAGCGGCCAGTTGTTTCCGGGGCACGGTGGCATTCTCGATCGCGTCGACAGTATTGCATCGGCGGCACCGCTATTTGCGCTGGGTATCGGTTGGCTGGGGCTGTTGGTATGACGTGTTCAGCCGACATTCAGGCTTGCCAGCCTAGTGTGTTGGCTGAGTTTGCGGGAACTGCCGCAATCCCTGCCAGTCCACTAGTGGTCCAACAGGTACACATTGATGACTAGTTTCCTGACCAATCTTTTCGCCTTCGTTGCGTTGATCAGCATCCTCGTTGCTGTACACGAGTACGGGCACTACATCGTCGGGCGCTGGAGCGGGATGAAGGTATTGCGTTTCTCGATCGGTTTCGGGAAGCCGATCTGGATACACAAGGGCGGTAAAGACCAGACTGAATACTGTATCTCATCGATTCCGTTGGGCGGCTATGTGAAATTTCTGGACAGTCGCGATTGCGTCGTAGAGCCCGAGGACGAAGGGCGGGCGTTCGACCAAAGACCGATTCCCGCTCGCATTGCGGTGTTGCTCGCAGGACCTGCGTTCAATTTCTTTTTTGCCGTCCTCGCGTACTGGGTATTAATGGCCGGCGGCATTATGGTTGTGACGCCCGCGGTTGGCGTCGTTACTGAAAACTCCTACGCAGACCAGGCGGGCCTGGAATTTGGCGACAAAATACTGCGAGTTGGTGATCAGGACGTCAATCAATGGGAAGCGACTCTGGTCGCCATGCTGGGCGAAATGGTCGACGATGGCCGGCTACCACTGACCCTCGAGGACAGTGACGGCCGTCAGCGTGTCGCGACACTCGATGTCGGCAGTGACAAAACTCGACTGACCGAACCTGGTGTACTTTTTGATGGGCTCGGATTCGTGCCCTGGCAACCGCCGGCAGTGATTGCAGAATTGCCCGACGATGGTGCTGCCTTGAATAGCGGACTCGAAATCGGCGATCGCATCACCCGCATTGCTGGCATTGCGATCCGGAATTTTGATGATTTGCGGGTTGCCGTGCAGCCACGTGCCGGTCAGGAAGTGAGTATTGAATACGTCAGAAACGGGCGTGCAGATGCGCTCGATGTTCGCATCGGTGAGCGTGTTGTTGATGGCGAAACAACAGGCTATCTGGGCGTCGGTTGGACGACGGATGGCACTGATGCCTATTACCAGCGACTCATCTACACACCGTTGGAGTCTCTGAGCGCTGCGGTGCAGCGCACCTGGATGTCGACTGTTTTTACTGTCGAAATGCTGGGCAGGATGGTGACCGGTGATGTGTCGATCAAGAATATCAGCGGGCCCATAAACATCGCGCAGATCGCAGGTGAGTCGGCCGAGCGGGGTTGGCGATACTTCGTCGGCATACTCGCGGTAATCAGCATCAGCCTGGGTGTATTGAACTTGTTGCCGGTGCCTGTGCTGGACGGTGGCCAGATTGTCTACCAGGTGCTTGAAGCGCTGAAGGGAGCGCCGCTCGCTGAACGCACGCAGATAATTGGTCAACAAGTTGGCATACTCGCGTTGCTACTGCTAATGAGCTTCGCCTTCTATAACGACATAGCAAGAATCTTCGGCTAGCCGCATCGCTGGCCCGAAACTACGGAACGTATTGCAGATGAGAAATACCCTATTCAGTTTGTTGGCGTTGCTGCCACTCACGGCCATGGCTGCCGGCGACTTTGTCGTCAAGGACATGCGCGTTGAGGGGTTGCAGCGTATTTCTGAAGGTACGGTGTTCAACTATCTGCCGATTAATGTCGGTGACACAATCGATAGTGTGCGTATTGGTGAGGCCATTCGGGCTTTGTACGGGCAGGACCTGTTTGACGATATTGAAATGCGCCGCTCCGGCGACACCCTGATCATTGTTGTTAAGGAACGCCCATCGATCGAAAGTTTTACGATTGACGGCAATAAGGACATCAAGACACCGGATCTTATGGAGTCTTTGCGCGGCGTTGGTCTGGCGCGTGGCCGCACTTTCGATCGTTCCGTACTCGACAATGTTGAGATGTTCCTGCGCGAGCAGTACTACGATCGTGGCAAGTACGGCGTCGAAATCAATACTCTTGTTTTAGACCGCCCAAACAACACTGTGCAGATCAAGATATCCGTCAAAGAGGGCGATCGCGCGAAGATCCGCCAGGTCAACATTGTCGGCAATGACACTTTCGATGAAAAGGACATACGCGAGGACTTTACACTCGACACAGCAAACTGGTTGTCCTGGATCCGCCAGGATGACCGCTACGCGAAAGAGGCACTGGAAGGCGACCTTGAGATACTGAAGTCGTATTACATGGACCGCGGTTACGCGGACTATCGGGTTGAGTCCACGCAGGTAGCGATCTCTCCGAATAAGAAAGATATTTTCGTAACGATCAACATTCGTGAAGGTGACGTATACGAGATTAACGACGTGAAGGTCGTCGGCGAGATGGTTATACCGGAATCGTTCCTGCGTGCTCAGATTATGGCGCAGCCGGGGTCGATATTTAATCAGGCCGCGCTTACGGCGTCCGCCGACCGTATGAAGTTCTTGCTCGGCGCAGAAGGTTACGCGAACGCCGAGATTGAGCCTGTCCCGGAGCTTGATCGTGAGAACAAGAAAGTAACGGTTACCTTTTTTGTGAACCCGGAGAGCCGTGTCTACGTACGCAACATTAATTTCCACGGCATCAACGAAGTTGAAGATGAAGTATTGCGCCGCGAGATTCGGCAGATGGAAGGTTCGTATCTGTCGAATTCCCTGATGGATCGCTCAAAAATACTGTTACAGCGTTTACCGTATGTTGAACCGGGTGTCGACTACCGTATGACGCCTGTGCCAGGAAGCCCTGACCTTGTCGACATCGATTTCGATCTGGATTACAGCATGCCGGGACAGTTCTCCGGCGGTATCGGTTATTCGGAATCTCAGAAGTTCATGCTGAACGGTAGTGTCGTACACACTAACCTCATGGGCTCCGGTGATCGCGTCGCCCTCGAACTGAACTCTGGTAAATACCAGAAGCTGTACAGTATTTCGCACACCGACCCCTATCGAACCATGGACGGTGTACATAGGACTTTGGGTCTTAACTACCGCGATATTACTCAGTACACGTCGGCCGCTTCCGATTTTTCGACGACCAGCGCTGGCGCTACGGTTGATTACGGATATCCAATATCCGAATACCAGCGCCTGTCTTTTGGTATGACCTTCCAGCATTCAGAGTTGATTTCGTCAGCAAACAGTACGCAGCAGGCCCAGGATTGGGTTGACAATAACGGTAACCCTTTCGTCGAAGACGTCGGTAATGGTCTGACGATCTCGGGAACGGCGTTTGACACTCTGGAGATGATCGGTGGCTGGTCTTACGACAGCCGTAACCGCTCATTGTTTGCAACGCGCGGTATGCGCCAGTCCGTGTTCCTGGGCGTGACGGTTCCAGGCAGCGATGTTGAGTATTTTCAGCTACGTTACAATTTTACGAAATACTTCCCGATCACACCGAAATGGGTCATTTCGTTCAACGCGGAATTGGGCATGGGCGAGGCATTGGGCGATACCACCGCCTTGCCACCCTACAAGCAATTCTACGGTGGTGGACCGCAGTCGGTGCGCGGCTTCAAGGAGTCCTATCTTGGACCCCGGGATACTTTTGGGCGACCCTATGGCGGCAACGTGTTGGCGGCAAGCCAGCTTGAGCTTATAATCCCGCTGCCTGAAAAGTTCTCCAGCCAGGCAAGAGCGAGCCTCTTTTACGATGTTGGTAACGTGTTCAACACGGGCGAGGTCAGTTTTACCGATAAGTTGGGTAGCCCGATCGAGTACAAACCGGACTTTGATGAATTGCGCACGTCAATCGGTATTGGTGTGCAGTGGCTCGCGCCACTTGGGTTGTTCCGCTTTAGTTATGCGTATCCGCTTAACGAGTACAAAGGTAACGATAGGTATTACGGAGATGAACTGGAAAGATTCCAGTTCTCCATTGGACAAGCGTTTTAAGGAATGGAGTACATGAGTTTAATGAATAAGCAGTTGATCAAAGCAGTAGTTGGCGTTGCACTGGTTTTCGCTTTCGCGATGCCGGCATCGGCGCAAGACGCGAAAATCGGCGTAGTCAGTTTGCAGGCAGTTGTAGAGCGTGCTCCGCAGACGAAAGCAGTAATGGATGCATTGCGCGAAGAGTTCGCACCCCGCGAGCGCCAGATTGTTGCCAAGCAAAAAGAGATCGAAGATCTGCAAGCGAAAGTTCAGAAGGATCTTGCCGTTATGGGCGAGACCGAGCGTCGTAATGCAGAGAAAAATCTGCGTGATCTGAGTCGTGATTTTGAACGCATGCGTACTGAGTATCAGGAAGACAGCAATCTGCGTCAGAATGAAGAGTTCGGTGTATTGCAGCGCTCAATCCTGAAAGAAGTTCAGGAATATGCCAAGGCAGAAAACTACGACCTCATTGTTGGCGACGGTGTTCTGTACGTTAGTAGTACGGTCAACATTACTGAAGCAGTACTGAATGCTGTAATCGCTAACTACGAAGCTGCAAACCGCTAAGCTGGCGTCAGGCGACTCGCGTGCCGATCAGTCTCGGAGAACTTGCTGCCAGGTTTGGTTGCGAGTTGATCGGCGATCCGGAAGTGATCGTCAATGGAGTCGCGTCCTTGCAGGACGCGAACTCTGAGTCGCTAAGTTTTCTTTCCAGCCCGACGTATAAGAGCCTGTTGTCTGGCTCGAAGGCAGCCGCCGTTATACTGCGACGAGGGGACGCCGCGGCTTGCCCGGTCGCTGCGCTCATCAGCGACAATCCCTATGCTACCTATGCGCGTATGGCCGCTCTGCTTTGTCCGGAGACGCAGTATTCGCCGGGCGTGCACGCAACGGCGACGATAGCCGCTACGGCCCGTGTAGCGAATTCTGCACACATTGCAGCCGGCGTAATCGTCGGCGAACGCACAACCATAGGTGAAGGCTGCTATGTGGGGCCCGGAACGGTCATCGGTGACGATTGTTCTATTGGCAACCATTGCCGGTTTATCGCCAACGTGACGATCGTAAAGAGAGTCAGGATGGGCGCGCGATGCATCGTTCACCCCGGGGCCGTCATCGGTGCCGATGGCTTCGGTAACGCGATGACACCGGAGGGCTGGGTGAAGGTGCCGCAGCTCGGCGGCGTGTTGATGGGTAATGACGTAGAAGTCGGTGCCAATACCACCATCGATTGCGGCGCCATCGGCGATACCATCCTCGATAACGGAGTTCGTATCGACAATTTGTGCCAGATAGCCCACAACGTTCATATTGGTGAGCATACTGCGTTGGCCGGCATGACCGGCATTGCCGGCAGTACGACGATAGGAAAGCGCTGTATGTTTGCCGGCAAATCAGGTGCCGTCGGTCATATCAATGTGTGCGACGATGTCGTCGTGATGGCGAAGACCTTCCTTTCCAAAGACGTGACCGAACCGGGTGCCTATGCCGCCAGTTTCCCGGCTGACACTGCGAAATCGTGGGCTAAACAACTCGCGCGTTTCCGGCGTCTCGGAGCGTTGAATGACAGAGTGAAGAAACTCGAAAAATGATTCATGCAACAGCCATAATTTCGGATAAGGCGAAAATCGCGGATGACGTGGAAGTCGGGCCGTATTCGGTAATAGGGGATCACGTCGAGATCGGTAGTGGCACAAAAATCGATAGTCACGTTGTCATTAACGGTCCGACTATCATTGGCAAAGACAATCATATCTACCAATTTGCGTCCATCGGGGACGATCCGCAGGACAAGAAGTATAAAGACGAGCCGACACGACTGATCGTTGGTGACCGAAATACGATTCGTGAGTTTTGCACGATCAGCCGAGGTACGACTCAAGACATCGGCGAAACCCTGCTCGGCGACGACAACTGGATCATGGCGTACTGCCATATCGCGCACGACTGCGTCGTCGGAAACAAGACAATTCTGGCCAACAACACGACACTTGCCGGACACGTTCACATTGGAGACTGGGTGATCTGCGGTGGCTTTAGTGGCGTGCATCAGTTTTGTAAGGTGGGTGCGCATGCATTTTTAGGTATGTACGCGGGCGCCAACCGCGATGTCCCGGCGTATACGCTGGTATCGGGTCAGCCCGCGATCCCTAAAGGCATAAACAGCGAAGGATTAAAGCGTCGTGATTTTTCGAGCGCACAGATTCGCAATATCAAAAACGCCTATCGCCTCGTTTACCGCAAGGGTCTCAAGCTCGAGGAAGCCATCGTAGAAATAGAGGCAGTAGTGGCGGAGCAGCCGGAGTTGCTGCCATTTCTTGAGTCACTGCGTTCGACTGAACGCGGCATCGTCCGCTAATTGCTGCGCCGATGAAGATCGGTCTGGTTGCTGGCGAGTCATCCGGCGATGTTCTGGGTGCTGGACTGATAATCGCGATCCGCAGCTGCAATCCCGAGGCTACATTCGAAGGGGTTGCCGGTCCGAAAATGTTGGCAGCTGGTTGCGAGCAGTGGGAAGCGTCCGATGCCCTGGCCGTGTTCGGCCTGGTTGAACCATTGGCGCATTTGCCACGCCTGCTGCGTCTGCGCAGCAGTCTGGTAAAGCGCTGGCAGCAGGCGCCACCGGATGTCTTCGTCGGTATCGACGCACCGGACTTTAACCTCGGCCTCGAGAAAAGGTTGCGTGCCTCCGGCATCAAGACAGTGCAATACGTCAGCCCTTCGATCTGGGCCTGGCGTCCCGGCAGAATCAAAACTGTTAAAGCCGCCGCGGATCGCGTGCTTTGCCTGTTGCCGTTTGAAGAAGCGCTGTATGCAGCGGAAAATGTTGATGCCCGGTTTGTCGGGCATCCTCGGGCGGACAGTATTCCCGCCGTCATAGACCGGGATGCGAGCCGCAAAGCGCTGGGTCTTACGGCGACTGAAGTCATCGCAGTTCTGCCCGGTAGCCGCGCAAGCGAGATCAGGATGCTGGGTGAAATCCTGGTCGCAGCGGCTGCCAGAATTGCTGCCTCCAGAAAAGATGTTCAGTTCGTAACGCCGATTGCGCGTCCGGCATTGCGCCCGGCGATCGAGGCGCATATCGCCGCCGCCGGGCTGGCTGACAGGTTCGTTTTGCTGGACGGCGATTCCGAGCGTGCGATGATCGCAGCCGACGTCGTTTTGCTGGCCTCGGGAACGGCCGCGCTGGAGTCGGCGTTGCTCGGGAAACCGACCGTTGCGGCCTATCGCCTGGGGCGTATCACTTATGCGATTGTCGTCGGCCTGAAGTTTCTGAAGCTGACGCATTTCACGCTGCCAAACCTGCTCATGGAGCCACCGCTCGTGCCGGAATTCATGCAGCATAACGCGCGGCCTGAGGGCATCGCTCAGGAGGTGATCGAATTGCTCGATGACCCGGACAGGAGGCAAATGATCAGCGACAGATTTGCTAGACTGCGGGTCGAGCTGGCACAAAATACTGACCAGCGAGCAGCCGACGCAGTGATCGAGCTGGCAAACCAATAGTCGGGAAATGCAGCAGGCAAAACTATTCGAACTGGACGGCCTCATGGCTGGCGTCGACGAAGCCGGTCGCGGCCCGCTTGCGGGTCCTGTGGTTGCTGCGGCCGTCGTGCTGGACCCGCGCGCGCCGGTGCACGGGCTGGCGGATTCCAAGAAGCTGACGGCAAAGCGGCGCGACGAGCTCGCCATAGAGATCCGACGTCATGCACTGGCCTGGTCCGTAGCCTGGGCTGATCCGGCAGAGATCGATGCGATCAATATCCTGGCCGCGACCCTGTTGGCGATGCGACGCGCAATTCTGGGTCTGGCGGTAATGCCCGATCGAGTCCTGGTGGACGGCAATCGTCTGCCGGATCTTCGCTTCGAAAAAAGGACGCTCGCAGGGGAGGCCATAGTGGGCGGCGATGACACTGTTGCGTCGATCAGCGCGGCTTCTATCATTGCCAAGACCACGCGGGATCGAATGATGGTGGCGCTCGATAAGATACATCCGTGTTATGAATTTGCTCGTCACAAAGGCTATGGCACAGAGGTGCATCGTGAGCGCTTGCGCGAATTCGGTCCCTGCTGTGAACATCGACATACCTTCGCTCCCGTCAGAGCGGTGTCCTGATGAGTGCAGGTTTTGTACATCTGCACGTGCACAGCGAATACTCGCTCGTCGATAGCACTGTCCGAATTCCGCAACTGGTTGAACGTTGTGCGAGCGACAAAATGCCGGCGGTGGCGCTGACAGACCAGAACAATTTATTCGGTCTTGTGAAGTTCTATAAGAAGGCGATTGCGGCGGGTGTCAAACCCATCATCGGCGTCGACCTGCGGATTGCCAATAACGACGACCCCCATCACCCGTTTACCTTGCTGCTGTTAGTGCAAAACAACGATGGTTACCGCAACCTTTCCAAACTGATCACACGCAGTTATATCGAGGGGCAGGTTCGAGGCGAACCGATGGTGAGCCGTGATTGGCTGACCAGGGAGACCTGTGCGGGCCTGTTGGCATTGTCCGGCGGGCGGCAAGGGGATATCGGTCGTGCATTGGTCGGTGGCAATGATGCCCTCGCTCCGGAATTACTGCAGCACTGGCTGAGCGTGTTCGGCGATCGCTACTATCTCGAACTGATACGGACAGAACGCGCTAACGAGGAAGAGCTCATTCGGCAGAGTCTGCTGCTGGCGGCAGAATACAAAGTCGCGGTTGTCGCGAGCAACGATGTTCGCTTTCTTGACAGCGATGGCTACGAGTCGCACGAGGCCAGAGTTTGCATTCACGACGGTCGCGGCCTTGCGGATGTCGATCGCCCAAGAATCTACAGTGACAAGCAGTACCTGCGGTCGCCGCAGGAAATGGCTGAACTGTTCGCCGACATTCCATCGGCTCTGCAGAACACCGTTGAAATTGCGCGGCGCTGTAACCTGGACTTGCAGCTGGGTGGCAGTGTGCTACCCGAATTTCCGGTGCCGGAGGGACAGACTGAGGCTGAGTTCCTGGAACAGGAGGCGCAGAAGGGTCTCCGCGCTGCCCTCGCCGAAAAGTTTGAATTCGAAAACATCGCGGCCAAAGAACGCGATGCCGTTGCGGCGCCTTACCATGAACGGCTGAAGATCGAGCTCGGCGTTATTCAATCCATGGGATTTCCGGGCTACTTCCTGATCGTTGCGGATTTCATACGCTGGGCGCGGCAAAACGGCGTTCCGGTTGGGCCGGGTCGTGGTTCCGGCGCCGGTTCGCTGGTCGCCTGGGTGCTCGGCATTACCGATCTCGACCCACTGCAACACATCCTGCTGTTCGAGCGATTCTTAAATCCCGAACGTGTATCCATGCCCGACTTCGATATAGATTTCTGTATGGAGGGCCGCGATCGCGTCATCGATTACGTAGCGGAACGTTACGGCCGGGAACGCGTGTCGCAGATTATTACCTTCGGCACGATGGCCGCGAAAGCGGTTATCCGTGATACCGGGCGGATACTGGGGCAGCCCTACGGATTTGTTGATCGCATCGCGAAGCAGGTGCCCTTCGAAATTGGTATCACGCTTGACAAGGCGCTGGAGGATTCTGAAGAGCTGGCAACGATGTACCGTGATGACGAGGAGGTCGCCGCGATTATCGATCTGGCGAAGTCGCTTGAGGGTCTGGTCAGAAACGCGGGCAAGCACGCTGGCGGCGTGGTCATATCTCCGGGGCCGCTGACGGATTTTGCTCCCTTGTACTGCGAGGAAGGCGGCACCAACGTCGTTACTCAGCTCGACAAGGACGACGTCGAAGCGGTCGGTCTGGTGAAATTCGATTTCCTCGGTCTGAAGACACTGACCATCATCGATTGGGCCGTGCAGATAATTAACGAAACGAATCCCGGTAATCGCTTTTCGATCAAACGAATTCCGGAGAATGA
Organism: uncultured Gammaproteobacteria bacterium; assembly: GCA_942490655.1. Classification (GTDB taxonomy): domain Bacteria; phylum Pseudomonadota; class Gammaproteobacteria; order Steroidobacterales; family Woeseiaceae; genus UBA1847. Next base: position 413,523 of record CALNXZ010000003.1, read on the forward strand.
CCCCAAGACCTTTCAACTCCTGCGCAGCACGCGGACGGCGGCCGTATTTCAGCTTGAGTCGAACGGAATGCGCGACCTTATTAAGCGACTGCGGCCGGATCAGTTCGATGACCTCGTAGCATTGGTTGCCCTGTTTCGACCGGGCCCATTGCAGTCGGGCATGGTGGATGACTTCATTACGCGCAAGCACGCGACCAATAAAGCGGATATCGACTACCTGCATCCCGAGTTAAAACCGGTACTCGAGGAAACCTATGGCGTCATCCTGTATCAGGAGCAGGTGATGCAAATCGCACAGGTGCTGGCGGGTTACACCCTCGGTGGTGCTGACCTGTTGCGCCGGGCGATGGGCAAAAAGAAAGCCGAAGAGATGGCCGAGCAACGAGAAATTTTCGTCAAAGGTGCGACAGAGCGCGGTGTTGCCGACAGGACGGCGACGCACATCTTCGATCTCATGGAAAAATTCGCCGGCTACGGATTCAATAAATCGCATTCGGCCGCGTATGCGGTCCTGTCCTATCAGACGGCCTATCTCAAAGCGCACTACCCGGGCGCATTTATGGCGGCGGTCATGAGCGCCGATCTGCAAAACACCGATCGTCTGGTTACGCTGAAAGACGATTGCCGGCAGCTGGGCCTCAAGTTGCTGGCCCCTGACATCAACAGGTCGGCTTACCAATTCAGTGTGTCGGATAATGAGTCGATATTGTACGGCTTGGGCGCGATTAAAGGCGTCGGCCACTCCGCGGTTGATTCCCTGATCGCCGAGCGTGAGCGCAACGGTAAATACGACGGCCTGCACGATTTTTGCAGGCGCGTCGATCATGAAAAAATTAACCGCCGTGCACTGGAGGCCATGGTCAAATCCGGAGCCATGGACAGCTTTGGCGAATCGCGGCGCAGCATGATGCACCAGGTGCCTGAGGCCCTGCGCGGTGCCGACCAGGAAGCGAAAGCAGCGGCGGCCGGTCAGAATGACATGTTCGGACTCGCTGCAGCACCGGTAGAACTCGTAAAGGATGCGCCCGTGCAGTTGGCCGAGTGGCAGGAACATTTGCTGCTCAACGCCGAGAAAGAAGCACTTGGGCTGTACCTGACGGGACATCCATTTGATGCCGTGCGCAATGACGCAAGGTATCTGGCGGACGGCAGATTGGGCGACATCATCAGCGAACCGGCACCGCAAACGAACAAGGGTGAACGTCGCTACGCACAGGCGCAGCGTGAGGTCACTGTCGCGGGATTGATCATGGATGTGCGCAAACGCGGCAACCGCGTTAGCGTGGTGCTGGACGACGACACAGCGCGTATGGAGGTCAGTCTCTTTAGCGAGGCATTCCAGGAATTCCGACACCTGCTCGTGAAGGATGAAATCGTGGTCGTCACGGGCGGCTTGCGTTACGACGATTTCATGGGCAGCTGGACCGTTAATGTGAAGAATGTCCTGCATATCGATCGCGTCATCGAGTCGCGCGCAAAGAGCATGGTACTGAGCCTCGCACCGAATGGTCAGGGGGATGGCCTGCTGGTCAAACTGCACGATTTATTGTTGCCGTTTCGGGAAGGGAATTGTGATGTCTCGGTACGCTATATTGGCGACAAAGCCGCGGCGCGGCTGTCTCTGGGCCCGGAGTGGGCCGTGCGACCCAGTCGCGAACTGCGCGATAAGTTGACGGAGTTGCTGGGCAATAATAATGTCCGATTGCTGTACGCCCCAGGGCGCGAAATCATGTAGGGTTAAGAACCCAGGACCGATAAAAACAAGATATGGATTCTAAATTTCTGGATTTTGAGCAACCGATCGCCGAGCTCGAGGCGAAGATCGATGAGCTGCGTTATGTTGGCGACGATTCCGAAGTCAACATCAACGAAGAAGTGGCGCGCCTCAAAGAAAAAAGCGCGTCGATGACAAAAAGCATATTCGCGAAACTCACGCCGTGGCAGGTTGCGCGTGTGGCGCGGCACGAATCACGGCCGTATACGCAGGACTACTTGTCCATGATCGTGCCGGATTTTCAGGAATTGCACGGCGATCGCATGTACGCGGACGACCCCGCGATAGTCGGCGGCGTCGGGCGTCTTGATGGCCATGCGGTCATGTTCATCGGTCACCAGAAAGGGCGGGACACCAAAGAGCGTGTGCGTCGTAATTACGGCATGCCGAGCCCCGAAGGTTACCGAAAAGCGCAGCGGCTGATGCGCCTGGCCGAAAAATTTTCCATGCCGATAGTGACTTTTATTGACACGCCGGGCGCTTACCCCGGTGTTGGCGCCGAGGAACGGGGACAAAGCGAGGCCATTGCCAGCAGCTTGTACCTGATGGCGGGTTTGCGCACGCCGATCATCTGCGTGGTCATCGGTGAAGGTGGCTCCGGCGGTGCCTTGGCAATCGGTGTTGGCGACAAACTGTTGATGCTGCAATACAGCGTCTACTCGGTGATTTCGCCGGAAGGCTGTGCGTCGATACTGTGGAAGAGTGCGGACAAGGCTGAAGAAGCGGCTCAGGCGATGCGTATCACCGCAACCAGCCTGGATGACTTCGGCCTGGTCGACGAAGTACTGACCGAACCGCTGGGCGGTGCCCACCGCAATCCTAAAGGCATGGCGGAAGTCATTCGCAACGCGTTACTAAGCAGCCTGGATGAATTGACCAAGTTGCCCGTGGAGCAATTGCTCAAGAATCGTCAACAGCGAATTGCGAGCTTCGGCCAGTACAAAACAGCGTGACCTTCACCGCCGCGAAACTCGCGGAGCAGATCAAGTCGCTCGAAGAAATTGCCGGCAGGCCAAGGCGATTCGTCGTTGCATACAGCGGTGGTCTGGATTCAACGGTGATGCTGCATGCCGTTGCGGCTCTGCAGGCGAACGCGGACGTTGCCATCCTCGCGATACACATTGATCACGGTTTACAGGCAGATTCTGCAGCCTGGCAAAAGCATTGCTCACTATTCGCAGCCGCGCTGGGCGTCGGCTTTCAATCACTCAATGTCAATGTGCAGGCGGATGCGGGCAAAGGGCCGGAAGCGGCGGCCCGGGACGCACGATATTCGGCCCTGGGCGCCGCGCTCCAGAGCGGCGACTGGCTGCTCAGTGCACATCATCGCGATGATCAGGCAGAAACACTGTTATTGAATCTGATACGCGGCAGCGGACCGGCTGGCGTCGCCGGCATTGGTGACATTCGTCGCTTCGGGCCCGGTTGGCTGGTGCGGCCGATGCTGGATGTCGATCGCAGCGACCTCCTGGCCTACGCGACCCTGCACAAGTTACCCTGGGTGGAAGATCCGACCAATACAGACCGTCGTTACGACCGCAATTTTCTGCGCCACGAGATCCTGCCGGCGCTGGCCTCGCGCTGGCCCGATATCGCAGTGCGCCTGCAGCGCAGTGCGGGTCATGCCGGCGAGGCGTCGCAGTTGCTGGTGGAACTCGCTGAGCTGGATCTCAAGGCGCTGGGATCGCGCCCGCAACGAATGGCCATCAATGAGCTGCTCAAACTATCGCCGGGTCGGCAGCGCAATGTGATTCGTTACGCTCTGCGTACGCTGGGCCTGTCGACACCGACGGCAAGCCAGCTTGAGCGCGTCCTCAACGAGGTTATTCCAGCACGGGTTGACGCACAACCTTTGGTGAGCTGGCCGGGAGCTGCGGTGCGTCGCTATCGCAACGGTCTGTATCTGATGCCGATGGAGTTAGCCGACGCAATTGCAGCGGCGGACATCGTCGGGGAGGAACATGAGCTTGGCGCAGGGCTTGGCCGCCTGCAGCTACAGCCTGAGAACGGTCCTGGTGTGTCTCAGGCACTGGTCGATGCGGGCTTGTCTGTCAGGCCGCGTGAGGGCGGCGAAGAAATTCAGCTTTCCGCAGAAACACCCACGCGAAAACTGAAGAAATTGTTGCAGGAGGAGGGCATCGTGCCCTGGATGCGTAATCGTTTACCGCTGTTGTACTCCGGCGAACAATTAGTTGCTGTCGGCGACCTCTGGATCGCCGCCGCCGCCCGCGCGGAACCCGGCGTGGCGGTACGCTGGATCGACCGGCCTGCATTGCATTAGCAGGGGCTGCCTGATAAGGTCTAACACCGTCTCTAGTCCAACGACGGCGTGGAATTCGAAGGGTTGGAAGAAAGCATCCGGTTAACCTCAGGGTTGGCCAAACGCTTTTGCTCCAGCCCTTTCTTGTTTCTCGCTTCCAGCAAATATTTGACGATTTGCAATGCGCCATTAACCACGGATTCATACATGACATCGTACGTATTTATCACTGGCGGCGTGGTTTCATCCTTAGGGAAGGGAATCACCTCGGCATGCCTCGGCGCGATACTCGAAGCGCGCGGATTAACGATCAGCATGATCAAGCTGGATCCTTACATTAACGTCGATCCAGGCACCATGAGTCCGTTTCAGCACGGTGAAGTATTCGTCACGCACGACGGTACGGAAACCGACCTGGACCTCGGTCACTACGAGCGATTCGTACGCACCGCGAAGGGCGGACGGCACAGCAACTACACGACCGGTCGAATTTACGAGAGTGTGATCGGCAAGGAGCGCCGCGGCGACTACCTGGGTGCGACCGTGCAGGTCATCCCGCACATCACTGATGAAATCAAGCAGGGCATCCAAAAGGGCGCCGGCGACGCCGACATTTGCCTCGTTGAGATCGGCGGAACCGTAGGCGACATCGAATCCCTGCCGTTTCTTGAGGCGATCCGCCAGATGGGCGTTGAGTTGGGTCATGATCGGGTCGTCTATGTGCACCTGACTCTGGTGCCGTACATCTCGACATCGTCAGAAATCAAAACCAAACCGACGCAGCACTCGGTTAAAGAGTTGCGCTCGATCGGCATCCAGCCGGACATACTGGTGTGTCGATCCGAGAAGCCGTTACCGTCTGAAGAGCGCAAGAAAATTGCGCTGTTTACGAACGTGCAGGAAAAGGCCGTCATTTCGGCCTGGGACGCGGACGACCTCTATAAGATCCCCGCGATGATGCACGATCAGGGTTTCGATGAAATTGTCGCGAAGCAGCTCGGACTCGATCTGCCGGAAGCTGACCTGCACGAGTGGGACGCGATCGTCGATGCCAAGCAAAACCCGACCGCCGAAGTGAACGTCGCGCTGGTAGGGAAATACATGGATCTTAAGGATTCCTATATTTCTCTGGTCGAAGCCTTGCAACACGGTGGCATCCATACGCGCACGCGGGTTCGCATACACTTTATTGAATCGCGCGATATTGAAGAACACGGGGGCGAGAGCCTGAAAGGTATGGACGGCATCGTCGTGCCCGGCGGCTTTGGTGATCGTGGTATCGAAGGCAAGATCCTCACTGTCCAATATGCCCGTGAAAATGGAATTCCCTATCTCGGTATTTGCCTCGGCATGCAGGTTGCGGTGATCGAAGCCGCACGCAATCTCGCCGGACTAAAGGGCGCGATGAGCACCGAGTTCAACAAGGACACGCCGCACCCGGTTATCGCATTGATTACCGAGTGGCAGGACCAGACAGGCGACCGAGAGCAGCGCGACGAGCAGTCGGCCATGGGTGGCACTATGCGTCTCGGGGCTCAGGCGGTCAGTCTGCAGGCAGACTCGCTGGCGGCGAAAAGCTATGGCAGTACTGAGATTATCGAACGCCATCGACATCGCTATGAGGTAAACAACAATTATCGCGAGCAGTTGTCGAAAGCGGGATTGAAATTTACGGGGCTATCCATCGATGACCTGGTCGAAATGGTTGAGATTCCTGACCATCCGTTTTTCCTTGCGAGCCAGTTTCACCCGGAATTTACATCGAATCCTCGTGACGGGCACCCGCTGTTCAAGAGTTTTATCAGCGCTGTGCGGCAACACAGTGCAGGTGCGTTGCCCGAGGCTGCAGAAGCATGAAGCTGTGTGGCTTCGAAGTCGGTAATGACCGGCCTTTATTTCTGATCGCCGGAACCTGCGTGGTTGAAAGTGAGCAAATGACGCTGGACACGGCGGGCACGCTCAAGGAAATCACAGCGGAACTCGGTATCCCGTTCATATACAAGTCCTCGTTTGACAAGGCCAACCGCAGTTCGCGCGATGGCTTTCGCGGTCCTGGTATGGAAGAGGGCCTGCGGATATTGAGTGAGGTTAAGAAGCAGCTCGGTCTTGCCGTGCTGACGGACGTGCATGAAGACACGCCGATGGATGAAGTGGCGGATGTGGTCGACGTGCTGCAGACGCCGGCATTTCTGTGTCGCCAAACCAACTTTATACTGCGCACTGCGGCTACGGGTCTGCCCGTGAACATCAAGAAGGGGCAGTTTTTGTCGCCCTGGGAAATGCAGAATGTCGTCGACAAAGCAAAATCGACGGGGAATAAAAACATCATGGTCTGCGAGCGTGGTTTCAGCTTCGGTTACAACAACCTGGTTTCCGACATGCGCAGCCTCGCCGTGATGCGCGGCACCGGAGCGCCGGTCGTATTCGACGCCACGCACTCGGTACAATTGCCGGGCGGGCAGGGATCGTCATCCGGCGGTCGGCGCGAGTTTATCCCTGTGCTGGCGCGCGCGGCGGCCGCAGCGGGTGTCGCCGGCTTCTTCATGGAGACGCACCCCGATCCTGCGAAGGCGCTTAGTGACGGTCCGAACGCATGGCCGCTGGATAAAATGAAACAGCTACTTGAGATGCTGATGACGATCGATCACAGCGTCAAAAGTAGCCCCTACCTCGAAGCAGACTACGGCCTCGGGGTCCCAAACCCGGAGTAATAATGATCAGGATCAATGAAATTCGTGGCCGAGAAATTCTCGACTCACGCGGCAACCCGACGGTGGAAGCGGATGTCACCCTGGCAGACGGCAGTACGGCGCGCGCCGGTGTCCCATCCGGTGCCTCAACCGGTACCCGCGAAGCCGTAGAACTGCGCGATGGTGACAAGTCGCGTTACCTTGGCAAGGGTGTGCAGAAAGCCGTCGCTAACGTTAACGGCGAGCTGCAGAAGGCGTTGCTCGGCAAGGATTTCGCAGATCAACGAGCGCTCGATCAATGCATGATCGATCTCGACGGTACGCCGAACAAAAGTCGCCTCGGCGCAAACGCGTTGCTGGCCATTTCGCTGGCAGCTGCGAAAGCCGAAGCGGTCTCGAAGAAAATGTCATTGTTCCGTCACCTCGGTAGTAACACGACGATGCCCGTGCCCATGATGAATATTATCAATGGCGGTGCACACGCGAATAACAGTGTTGATATTCAGGAGTTCATGATTCTTCCGGTCGGTGCACCGAATTTTCGCGAGGCATTGCGCTATGGCGCTGAAATTTTTCACAGCCTGAAAAGCGTTCTGAACGGCCAGGGGCTGAACACGGCTGTGGGTGACGAAGGCGGTTTCGCACCGGATCTGCCGTCGAATCGCGCCGCCCTCGATACCATCATGACGGCGATCGAAAAAGCCGGTTTCAGTGCTGGTAAGGAAATCCTGCTGGGACTCGACGTGGCGAGCTCGGAGTTTTACAAGAACGGTGTTTACCATCTCGAGTCCGAAGGCCGGGAGTTTGATGCGTCCGGATTTTGCGCTTATCTCGCTGAACTCGCCGATGCCTACCCGATCATCACCATCGAAGATGGCATGGATGAGAGCGACTGGGACGGCTGGCGCCTGCTCACGGATGCCATAGGCGACCGTATCCAGCTCGTTGGCGATGACCTTTTCGTCACCAATACCGCCATATTGCGGCGCGGCATCGATGAAAAAATAGCCAATTCCATATTGATAAAACCTAACCAAATCGGTACCTTAAGCGAAACTCTTGATGCGATTGCTATGGCAGACGCAGCCGGGTTTAGCGCGGTAATCTCGCACCGCTCGGGGGAAACCTCGGACAGCACGATTGCCGACATCGCAGTAGGCACTACAGCGACGCAGATCAAGACCGGCTCCCTGTCCCGGTCGGATCGAGTTGCGAAGTACAACCAACTGCTGCGAATAGAAGAAGAGCTGGGTGCAGATGCAGGGTATGCGGCCCGCGAGGCGTTTTCGGTCAAAGTGACCGCGTAGCGTTGTTGGGATTGGAATTGGGGATAATTTGTTGTTCAGTTCACGCTGGCTATTAGTGGTACTCGCCATTGCCGGGCTCGGTCTGCAGACGGCGCTGTGGTTTTCCGACGACGGTTATCAGAAGACCCTCAAGTTACGCTCGGCAGTCGCAGATCAACGCGCTCTCAATGAGACCTTACGTGCACGCAATGCGGCGCTGGATGCCGAAGTGGTCAATCTCAAGCAGGGTGTTGACGCGGCGGAAGAGCGCGCGCGTACGGACCTCGGCATGATCGGCAAGCACGAAACCTTTTACCAGGTCGTTCCCGTAATCGACACCACCGGTTAACTCCAGACATGCCGTTGCCTGACTGGCCCCGAGCGCACGGGCAAACGCTGCTGGTGGCGACCCTGCGCCACCGACCTGAAGATTTCGATGTCACTGAAGAACTCGGTTTCGAGCTTTCGGGCGGCGGCGAGCACGATTATCTGTTCGCAGAGAAAACCGGCGTCAACACGGAATGGTTGTCGCGGCAACTCGCGACTTTCGCGGGCGTGGCGGCAAAAGAAGTCGGCTACGCCGGCCTCAAAGATCGTAACGCCGTCACCCGGCAATGGTTCAGCGTACCGCGCTGGCATCAACCCGACTGGTCCGGCCTGCAGCTTGCGGGCGTGCGCATCCTGGAAGTCAACCGCAACGCAAGAAAGCTGCGCCGCGGCGCGCACAAGACCAATCGCTTCCGCATCGTCCTGCGCAGCCCCCCAAAGGGGTCAGAGCCCTTTGCAAAGGGCTCTGACCCCTTTGGGGGGCGACTTCGGGCGATACGCGATGCGGGGGTGCCGAACTATTTCGGTGAGCAGCGTTTTGGTCGGGGCGGTGGCAATGTGGCTTTGGCCGATCAGTGGGCAGCGGGCCGACGTCTGCCGCGACACAAGCGTAGCCTGGCGATATCCAGTGCCCGCTCCTACCTGTTCAATGAAATGCTTGCGGCTCGCGTGCGCAATCATTCCTGGGACACGCTCGTTGCAGGTGACATCGCAAATCTTGATGGTTCTGGCAGCGTATTTGCCGTTGATGAGCCGGATGATGAACTGCACAAACGCTGCAGTGAGCTTGATATCCATCCGACGGCGCCGCTGTGGGGTGACGGTGTCATTGCGGAATCCGCTCCACCCGGTCACGACAACTGGATAACAGCGCTGGTCAAAGCCAGAGTCAGTCCAGCGCGGAGAAGCCTGCGGTTGCGAGTACTCGACTTGCAGTGGCAGGGCGACGAGGATAGTTTGACGCTCAATTTCGGTTTGACTCGCGGCGCATACGCCACGTCAGTGATACGCGAGCTCGCCGACATCGTCGAGATTTCTGACCACAACCATTCTGAAGAGGCCCAGCTTGACTCATCATGAACCACATCGGGTGCACCGCATAGGGTGGCTGCGAGCCGCAGTGCTCGGTGCCAATGACGGCATCGTTTCCACGGCCAGTCTTATTATCGGCGTAGCGGCAGCGAGCGCGACGCATGACAATATCCTGCTGGCCGGTGTTGCCGGTCTCGTAGCCGGTGCGATGTCGATGGCGGCTGGCGAATACGTCTCTGTCAGTTCTCAGGCTGACACCGAGAACGCCGATCTGGAGATTGAGCGGCGATCCCTGGAGCGCAACTATGAGCTCGAGAAAATTGAGCTCGCGGAAATTTACGAAAGCCGCGGACTGGACAGCGCCCTCGCGATGACCGTGGCCGAGCAACTGATGGAGCACGATGCCCTCGGTGCGCATGCGCGCGATGAAATCGGAATTTCGGAGATTGTTAGCGCGCAACCGGCGCAGGCGGCATTTTCTTCGGCCGTAACGTTCACCGGCGGCGCGGCCCTGCCACTCTTGGTGGCGTGGTGTATATCGGGCCCGCAGCTGATTCCGGCGGTGGCGGCCTCATCGCTGGTATTTCTTGCCGCTCTCGGCGGCCTTGCCGCTTATGTGGGTGGCGCTGCCATCACGACTGGCGCATTGCGGGTTACATTCTGGGGCGTGATCGCGATGGCGCTGACGGCCGCCGTTGGCCGGCTGTTCGGTGTTATCGCCTGATTGTCATCGCGTTCCGTTGCGCTGCAGCAGTACGTAAACGGCGCCGGTGCCGCCATCAACCTGGCGCGTAGAGACGAATGCCAGCACATTATCCCAGCGCCGCAGCCAGGCGTTAACGGCGCTCTTTAATACCGGGCCGCGTTCGCCGGATCCCAGTCCCTTGCCATGCACTATTCGGACACACAGGCGATCCTGTTGCGCGCAATACTGGATGAATTCGCGCAACCGAGGCCGGGCTTCCGCGAGCGTCATACCGTGCAAATCGATTTCCGCCTGTACGCTGTAACCGCCGCGACTCAGCTTGCGCATTGTGCGGCGGCCGACGTGTTGCCGGTGGAAGCGTAGCGCTCCTCCGGATTCGTGCTCGACCGTGTCGATTTCGTCTTCAAGGCTTTCGCTCAGCACCGCCGTTTCGTCCGCGCGCCGGAATCTGGCCCGCGGCTTAGGTTTAATTTTGTGCAGCGGTGCACGTACGTCGGCCTTGAGGGGTTTGGCGCCCGACATGGCTTTTCGAAATGCGGCTTTGTCTTCGTCGTTCACGGGTCTGTCTTTGAGACTATGGTGTGCGGTAAACATTGAGTATAGTGAGCGCGATCTTTCAGACCAACAGCCAATCGCGAGCCGACTCGTTCGAAACAAAATGAAAATCCTTGTAAGTAACGACGACGGCTATCTCGCTACCGGCATCATCACACTCGCGGCGGCCCTCGAAGAGGTCGCCGAAGTCGTTGTGGTGGCTCCGGACAGAAATCGCTCGGCCGCGAGCAACTCACTGACCCTGAGTGTGCCCCTCAGAGTTTCCGAGGTGGGGCCGAATCGCTATTCGGTCGATGGCACACCCTCAGACTGCGTGCATCTGGCGCTCACCGGGTTCCTCGACTTCGAACCGGATTTGGTGGTTTCCGGCATCAATCATGGCGCAAACCTGGGTGACGACGTGATTTACTCCGGTACGGTAGCTGCAGCGATGGAAGGGCGCTTCCTCGGTTTGCCGACGATCGCCGTATCATTGGTTGGCAATACGCTCATACACTTCGAGACGGCGGGGCGGGTCGCGGCAGACCTGGTGCGCAAGATCGACAGGGCGCCGCTCGCCGCGAATGTTGTGCTCAATCTGAACGTGCCTGATCTCGCTTTCGAGCAACTCAAAGGTGTTAAGGCGACGCGCCTTGGCTTTCGCCACAAATCCGAGCCCATTTTGAAGGACACAGACCCCTACGGTCGGCCAATTTACTGGGTCGGCCCCGCCGGTGCCGGGCAGGATGCCGGCGAGGGTACGGATTTCAGCGCTATCGAACAGGGCTATGCCTCTGTTACGCCGCTGATAGTGGATCTGACGCGCAAGGACGCACTAGAGAACCTCGCAGACTGGCTGGGCTCGGAGTAGATGTCATCGACGCGGCAGGGCATCGGCATGACCTCGGCGCGCACGCGCGACCGTCTCGTTAAGCGACTGATGGAGCAGGGGATACGTTCGACGCCGGTGTTGAACCAGATCCGCAATGTACCGCGCCACCTGTTCGTTGATGAAGCACTGGCGAGCCGGGCCTACGAGGATACGGCGCTGCCTATCGGTCTTGGTCAGACGATCAGCCAGCCGTACATCGTTGCCCGTATGACCGAAGCGTTGCTGGTGGGCTTCGAGGGGAGCAATGTCCTCGAAATCGGCACGGGTTGTGGCTACCAGACCGCGGTTCTCGCGCCGCTCGTGAAGAAGATCTACACCGTCGAACGCAAACGCGAGCTGCTCACCAAAACGCGTCAACGCTTGCGCGACCTTGATATTTACAACGTCGAGTTTCGTCCCGGTGACGGCTGGGAAGGCTGGCCAAAATACGGCCCCTACGATGGCATCATCGTCACCGCGGCTGCATCCTCAATGCCGCAAAAACTCCTTGAACAACTTGCTCCGGGTGGCCGCCTGATCATTCCGGTCGGCCCCAAGGGCCATCAGGAGCTCGTGATGGTCGTCAATCACCCGGATCGATTCGAGCAGGTCTCATTGGGGGCAGTGAGTTTCGTGCCCTTAGTTCACGGCGTATAATTTGTTAAAAAACAATGATTAATGAATAAAACTTAAAATGATCGTCATCATAAATTCAGTCGTTCCCGCCGCCTCATGACACTATTCGCGCCGATGTACGAGCGCGTCCTGCTCTGGTCGCGGCATCAATATGCGGAACGCTACCTCGCCGCGCTGAGCGTTGCGGAGTCGTCTTTTTTCCCGATTCCTGTCGACGTCATGCTGGCACCCATGGTGCTGGCAGCACGCGATCGCTGGCTGCGCCTCGCAACGATCGCGACCCTGTGTTCGGTTCTGGGTGGCCTGATCGGCTACGCAATTGGCTACGGATTGTTCGATGTCATTGAGCCTTGGCTAAGGACCTCGCACTACTGGGAGGCCTACCAGACCAGCCGCGCCTGGTTCGATGACTACGGCGTCTGGATCGTTTTCGTCGCCGGATTCTCGCCCATTCCCTACAAAGTGTTCACGATTGCCGCCGGTGTGGCGGTTTTGAACTTGCCAGGATTCTTTGTCGCCTCATTGATCGGCCGTGCCGGGCGATTTTTTCTCGTGGCCGGGCTCGTCAAAGCGGGTGGCCAGGCATTTGAGGATGGACTGCGCAAGCACGTAGAACGTATCGGTTGGACCGTCGCGGCGATTACAGCCGTCGCAATAGCGTTGTTTATGATGCGAGGACAATGACATTTCGTCTCACAACCGCTTTGCTGGTCCTGTTGCTAATGTCGGCCTGTGGCAGCCAGTCCAGCTGGCAGGATACTTCGCAGACGCACATCGTTCGCAAAGGTGAAACACTTTTTTCCATAGCCTGGCGCTACGGCAAGAATACGGACGATCTTGCGCGCTGGAATCGTCTCGGCGACGGCGCACTGATTTATCCCGGCCAGGTTCTGAAACTGACCGGTCCGGCAGGTAGCAGCCGTCCAGCAACGAGTGCGTCCAGCGGCGCGGCGACCAGCGGTTCTTCATCCAGCGGCTCGACAGCCCGGGAGTCGCGCCCCTTGCCGTCCATTCCGGCGTTGCCTGCCCCCAACTGGTCCTGGCCGACAGCGGGCAGGATCGATATTGAGTTTGGCGCAAAACCCGGCACCGGTACCGGCGTTTTGATCAACGGCAAGGAAGGCCAGCCTATCTATGCCGCAGCGTCCGGTCGCGTGATCTATGCGGGCAGTGGACTGATCGGCTACGGCCAGCTTATTATTCTCAAACACAACGACACCTACCTGAGTGCCTACGGGTATAACGCGTCGCTGCTGGTCAAAGAAGGTGATGACATCAAGAAAGGCCAGAAAATAGCGACCATGGGTGAGGGACCGGAACGCAAGGCGCGGCTGCATTTTGAGATCAGGCGCAACGGCCAGCCGGTTAACCCGCGACAATATTTGTCAGCGAGATAACCCGACCAGCTGTAATCACCTGACGACCCCATGCGGTTATGCCTGCTGAGGGGAATGTGATGGGACAACTGCTGGATCCGACGCGGCAATACCTGGGCGAAATCGGTGTCGCGCCACTCCTGAATGCCGAAGAAGAACGACGCTACTCGCGCCTGGCGCGACTGGGCGACGAAGCAGCGCGGCAGCGCATGATAGAAAGCAACCTGCGGTTGGTCGTCAAAATATCGAAACGCTACCTGCATCGCGGCTTGCCGCTGCTCGACCTGATTGAAGAAGGCAATCTCGGGCTGATCCACGCCGTGCAGAAGTTCGATCCGGAAAGAGGCTTTCGATTTTCAACTTACGCGACCTGGTGGATACGGCAGAATATCGAGCGGGCGATCATGAATCAGTCGCGCACCGTGCGCCTGCCGATACACATCATCAAGGATCTCAATGCCTGCCTGCGCGCGGCGCGCCAATTGCGACAGGACGGCGAGCGCGTGCCGACAACCGCTGAGATCGCAAATCATTTGCAGCGTGATGCCGAAGAGGTTGAGTACCTGCTGGGGTTGCACCAGCGCGTGACATTACGAGTAGGGCCGGCGGACGAGTCAGGAGAGGAAGCGGTTAATCTGTTGCCTGCCAAGCGTGATGCGGAGCCTTCGCACTGCGCGCAACAGGCGGTGGTACATGAAATTATCGATCACTGCGTTTACGGGCTCAATGAAAAGCAAAGAGCGGTCGTGGAAAGGCGTTTCGGATTGCACGGACATCGACGCGCGACTTTGGAACAAATAGGCAACGACATCGGCGTAACTCGCGAGCGTGTCAGGCAGATTCAGCTCGATGCGCTCAAGAACCTGCGCGACATGATGGAAAATGACGGCATATCGGGCGACCATATTCTGGACTAGGCAGCGTACAACACAGCCGCGACACGGCGGCCTTCACCGGCAAGCACATTGAATGTTCTCGCCGCAGCGGCCGTATCCATCACTTCCAGACCGACACCTCGGCGCGCGAAGGCGAACATCAGCTCGCGTGGTGGAAACTCGCTCTTCGCCCCGGTGCCCACAATGACCAATTCCGGTGCGCCGGCGAGCAATTCTCTGAAATGATCCACAGCGAGTTCTGCAACAGGCACGGACACCCATCCCTTTAGAATTTCCTCCGGTGTCAGCGCGATAGTCTCCGACCACCAGCGATTACTGACGCGAATGCCGTCCTCGCCGACGCTTTGTACAGTGAGTGTGCCGGGTAATTCTCTTGTGAATTTCACGCGCGCTTCCCTTACCATCTGCGCCACCAATGATCGCATCATATGACAAAAACGCGGCAATCGTCGTGCTGCCCCCGGTGGGCAATGGCCGCCTGCAAAACGTCGACCTGAAAACCTGGCTTGCGCAATCGAACCTGACTGATGAGCCCGGGCCCAAAGAGCTGCTGGCAAGGGTTGTGCAGGAGATCGGTCTACCGTATCCGGACGATGGTTTGGCGGCACTCAGGATGTGGGGGCAGACCGGTGAACGTCCGACCAGCTGGATTGCTGCCGCGGATCCTGTCTACTTGGAGCCGCGCCTCGATCATCTTTGCCTGCATACGCTGCGGCGGAGCGGCATGGACACAGGTCACTTGAGGGCATTGATCGATCATCTGCAGCTGACATTGGCCGGTGACAAGAAATACGGTTTTCTGCAGTTGGGAAGTTGCTGCTACCTGAGTTCGAATCGGCCGATCGCCACTGCCACGTTGCCAGCGTATGTGGTCGATCAGCAAAATCCGGATGAATTTCTTCCGGCCGGCCCAAGCGCCGCAACGCACCGCGCGTTGCTCAGCGAAATCGAGATGGCCTTGCACGATCACGAAGCCAATCTTGAACGCGAGGCAGTTGGTCAGCTGCCCGCAAATTCCTTGTGGCTGTGGGGCGGCGGAACGGCGCCAACGAAAATAACGCGACCGCAGCCACCGCTCTTTTCTGACGATGGGCTGCTGCGTGGCTATTGGCACTCGGCAACCGCCGTCAGTGAGCCCTGGCCAGGGTCGATTGCCGAGTGTCTTGAGAGGTCCGTTGCCGGGTTTGTCGCGGAGACGCCGGAGTTTGACGACAGTCCGGAATTGCTGGAGAGCTGCCTTGTGGATTTGCAGGCGGCACTCAGGTCGGGGCGGCTCAGCAACCTCACGTTGTTGTTCCGCGATGGCTTGCACGCTTATGTGCGGCGTTCGCATTCGGTACGAGTATGGCGCCGCGGTTCGCGTTTGCTTGACACGGCGGCCGACGAGTGAAAAACCTGCGACCCGTTGTTTGCCGACCGGCGCCAAAGCCGTCGGTACTTGAGAATCTTGGCAGTATCGACCCCTTGCACGCGCGACTGTTTGCCATGCGTGGCCTGACGTCCGCTGACGACCTCGATTACAGCCTTGCACGACTCGCGCCCGTAAGCGCGCTCGAGAACATCGATGCCGCCGCCGCTCTGGTCATTGCCAAGCGCGACGCTCCCATTACAGTCATTGGCGACTTCGATGTCGACGGTGCGACCAGCACGGCACTGGTTTTGCGTTGTCTTCGCGAGTTCGGCTTCAAGGACGTCGAGTACCTGGTGCCGAATCGTTTCGAATATGGCTACGGTCTTACGCCCGAAATTGTCGATGTTGCCGCAAAGCGTTCGCCGCAGTTGTTGATTACGGTTGATAACGGAGTGTCGAGTGTAAGCGGTGTCGCGCGGGCCAACGACCTTGGTATTCCCGTGCTCGTAACAGACCACCACTTGCCGGGCAGCGAGCTGCCCGCAGCCGCGGTGATCGTGAATCCGAATCTCGCTGGCAGCCGCTTCCCGAGCCGCAATCTTGCCGGTGTTGGGGTCGCGTTCTACCTGATGGCTCGCATCGGCCGCATGCTGGAAGACGCAGGCCAGAGCGGCGCCGCGAAAATTCCGGCCCGTTACCTGGACCTGGTTGCTCTTGGTACGGTTGCGGACGTCGTGCCGCTGGATCACAACAATCGCGTGTTGGTGCAGCAAGGTCTGATGCGATTGCGTGGTGGACAGGCCGTGCCCGGTATCGAGGCGTTATTGAAGATCGCGGGTCGTACCCTGGCGCGTTGCGTGAGTACCGACCTTGGATTTGCCGTCGGTCCGCGTATCAATGCGGCAGGCCGCCTCGAAGACATATCCATCGGTATTGAATGCTTGTTGACAGACAGTGCAGATACGGCCAACGACTATGCGCGAATTTTGAATCAGATCAACGGCGAGCGTCGCGACATTGAAGCGACGATGCGCGAACAGGCGTTTCGTTACGTCGACAAAATGTGCGAACAACGCTGGCCGGATTGCGTCTGCGTTTATGACCCTTCCTGGCATCAGGGCGTTGTCGGCTTGATTGCCGCGCGCGTAAAGGATCGCTGCCATCGCCCGGTCATCGCGTTTGCACGTGAGGACGAGCAGTTTTTGAAGGGTTCGGCCCGATCCATACAGGGCGTGCATATTCGGGACCTGCTGGAGGCGGTCTCAAGCGTCAGGCCGGGCCTGATCGAAAAGTTCGGCGGCCATGCCATGGCGGCGGGTCTGACGATTGCCGAATCTGCGCTGGATGAATTCAAGCACCTGGCTGACCAGCAAATGCGGCGCCTCTATCCGCAAGCGGATTTCAGTGGTGCGATCGTCACCGATGGCGCATTGCCACAGACAGCGCTTAGCCTCAGCTTTGCCCGATCATTGCGCGACGCCGGCCCCTGGGGATCGGCGTTTCCCGAGCCGATGTGGAGCGGTGATTTCAATGTGGTTGAACAACGCACAGTCGGCGAAAATCACTTGAAAATGAAGGTGCGCTCGGCGGACGGCGGCAACGTCGTCGATGCGATTGCATTCAATCAGGCAGGCGATGTGTATCGCGGCGTTGTGCAACTGGCTTACACACTCGATGTGAACGAATTTCGCGGTGTCGAAAACGCGCAGCTGATCGTCGAGCAAATTGCGCCTTTGCAGGGCGGCTCCGCATGCTAAGATCGCGCCCCTTTCCGCCATATCAGCAGTAGCCAGCCAGATGGAAACCAGCCACATCAAACTATCGATAGTCGACCTGACCGAACGCACTGATGCGTTGAGGAGGTATCTTTGACTACGAGACCAAGGCAGAAAGACTGACTGAAGTCGAGCGCGAGCTCGAGCAGCCGGACGTTTGGGATGAGCCGGATCGAGCTCAGGCACTCGGCCAGGAGCGAGCGCGACTGGAGCAGGTCGTCACCAATCTCGATGCGCTGTCGTCCGGATTGTCGGATGCCGCCGAGCTGTTGGCGATGGCCGTCGACGAGGACGACGCCAGCACGGTCGGCGAAGTCGAAGCGGATGTTGGCAAATTCGAAGATATCGTCGCGGGCCTTGAGTTCCGGCGCATGTTTTCGGGCGAGATGGATACCAACAACGCTTACCTCGACATCCAGGCGGGTGCCGGCGGAACTGAAGCGCAGGACTGGGCCGAGATGATCCTGCGCATGTATCTGCGCTGGGCGGAGGCGCATGACTACAAGGCCGAAGTCATCGAAGCTTCCGAAGGCGAGGTTGCGGGCATCAAGAGTGCCACGATCCACATTGTCGGCGAATACAGCTACGGCTGGTTGCGTACGGAAACCGGCGTGCACCGGCTGGTGAGGAAGTCACCCTTTGATTCGGGCAATCGCAGACACACCTCGTTCGCATCGGTTTTTGTTTCGCCTGAAATTGACGATGACATCGACATTGAGATCGATCCGTCGGATCTGCGCATCGACGTTTACCGTGCGAGCGGCGCCGGTGGCCAGCACGTCAACCGCACAGAATCTGCCGTGCGCATTACGCATCTGCCCACTAATACCGTCGTGCAATGCCAGAACGACCGGTCGCAGCACAAGAACAAAGCCACCGCGATGAACCAGCTCAAGGCGAAGTTGTACGAGCTCGAGATGCAGGAGCGAAAAAGAGCCGCTTCGATTGTGGAAGAAAGCAAGGCGGATGTCGGCTGGGGTAGCCAGATCCGAAACTACGTACTCGACCAGAGTCGCATCAAGGATTTGCGTACAGGGGTCGAAACCGGTAACACTCAAGTCGTACTGGATGGAGGCCTTGACGCCTTCATCGAAGCCAGCTTGAAACAGGGATTGTAAGAACTCGTGACTGAAGAAAAAGACGAAAACAAGCTCATTGCCGAACGTCGCAGCAAGCTCGATGCCTTGCGCGAGACGGGCAATGCCTTTCCGAATGATTTTCGCCGCAATGCGTTGGCAGGACAGCTGCATCAGACTTTCGAGTCGCATGAAGACGAGGCGCTGCGCGAAGAGCATGTGAAGGTCTCGGTATCAGGTCGCATGATGCGCAAGAACGTCATGGGCAAGGCGAGCTTTGTCGGGCTGCAGGATCGTTCCGGCGTCATTCAGCTGCGACTCGAGCGCGATCACTTGCCGGAAGGCGTCTATCAGGCCTTCAAGAAGTGGGACGTCGGCGATATTGTCGGTGCGACGGGCGAGCTGTTTCGAACGCAGAAAGGTGAGTTGACTGTCCTCGTCGATGAAGTACGACTGCTGACAAAATCACTGCGGCCGCTACCCGAAAAATGGCACGGCCTGTCCGATCAGGAAACGCGCTACCGGCAGCGCTACGTGGATTTGATTATCAATGAATCCAGCCGCAATGTTTTTCGGACGCGTTCGCAAATCATTACTTACATGCGCTCCTTCCTTGAGGCCGCCGATTTCATGGAAGTCGAAACGCCCATGATGCAAACGCTGGCGGGTGGCGCTAATGCGCGCCCCTTTACGACGCATCACAATGCGCTCGACATGCAGCTCTACATGCGAATCGCGCCGGAACTGAATCTGAAACGCCTGATCGTCGGCGGCTTTGATCGGGTCTATGAGATCAATCGAAATTTCCGTAACGAAGGTGTGTCGACGCAGCACAATCCGGAATTCACGATGATGGAGGCGTATCGGGCTTACGCTACCTACGCCGATTGGATCGATATGACTGAAGCCATGCTGCACGGCATGGCGGAAGCGATTCTCGGTACGACGAAAGTTCGCTACCAGGGCGAGGAGTTCGATTTCGGCCAGCCATTCAAACGAATCACCGTTGAAGACGCGGTGCGGATATACAACCCGGAATTCGATATGTCGAAAATTCGCGACCGGGATTACCTTGTAAAATACTGCGAAAAGATCGGCGTTGCGGTCCATGACAATTACGGCGCCGGAAAATTGCAGATCGAGATTTTCGACGCGACGGGCGAAGAGCATTTGCGCGAGCCCACGTTTGTTACGCACTACCCAACCGAAGTCTCGCCCTTGTCGCGCAAAAATGACGAAGATCCGTTTGTCTCCGACCGCTTTGAATTCTTTATTGCCGGCCGTGAAATTGCGAACGGCTTCTCGGAGCTCAACGATCCCGAGGATCAGGCCGAGCGTTTTCGCGAACAGGTCGAGAACAAGGCAGCCGGCGACGACGAGGCCATGGCCTACGATCACGATTACATACGCGCGCTCGAATTTGGTATGCCACCGACGGCCGGAATTGGCATCGGCATCGATCGGCTGGTGATGTTGTTGACGGATTCAGCGTCGATCCGGGATGTGCTGTTGTTCCCGCATATGCGACCGGAAGTATTCGACTAGTCGGACCTCAGGTCAAATACGGCAAAGGAATCGTCTTTAGCGACGCTGCACCGACGCGTAAGTCCTCGTTCGACTTGTCCGACGGCACCACTGCCAGCAAATTATTGCCGGCTACATTAAGGACATCGCCGATTTCCCGGCCTTCCAGCGTGATTTTGTCGCCGACCTTGACCGGCACGCTGCTTTCGAATCTCAGCGTGCGGCGTTTGGTGGCGCCCTTGTAATGCGTTCTGGCGACAATTTCCTGACCTGTATAGCAGCCTTTGTCGAAACTGATGGCGTCCAGCAGGTCAAAATTCAGCATGTGGGGCGTAAATTGTTCCATTTGCTCGGCACCGATGAAGGGATATCCATACTCGATGAGGAAGTTCGCACCGACCGTCGCGCCCTCATCAACGAGGGCAATGTCGACTTTCGAGCGAAATCGGTAAGTGGTGAGCCGGGTAACGATGTCATTTGCGGTTTCTGTGGGCGCTGACAGGCCGAATCCGCCGTCGATGGGATGCACGGTGCCAAACCAGATGACCCGGCCTTTCGCGTTACACCAGGCGGCCAGAATCTCAGCTTCCGTCGCCAGTCGTTTCAGGTCATTGCTCAGTTGTCCCTGCAGAAAAGCCTCTGCATCGGGCCCGATCACCTGGATAGTACAAATTGCATGCATGATTCTCTGTCTCGCTAGCGGTACTGCAGCATCCCGATGCCTCTGGCATACTCTTGCCATGAGCAGCGACGATCCGAAAAACAAGGCTGATTCTGATACAGCCGACACGAATAATAACCCGCCGACAGAGGACTTGCCGCCCAAAGAGGTCGGAGGTCGCGGCGGACTGGATCCCACACGCTATGGCGATTGGGAAAAAGCAGGACGCTGTGTCGATTTTTAAGGATAATGCCGCCAACTTTTTGGCAATTGCAGACAAGCAGAAGAGACTCCATGAGCAATAACGACAGGCCACTGTCGCCGCACCTCTCCATCTATCGCTGGCCGATCACCATGACACTGTCGATCCTGCATCGAGCGACAGGTCTGGCATTGAGTGTCGGCTTTATCGTGCTGGTCGCGTGGCTGTTCAGCGCGGCGACCGGTGCAGCGTCCTACTCACTGCTCCTCTCGGCCCTTGATACTGTGCCGGGTCGCGTGTGCCTGATCGGCTGGAGTTTCGCGTTCTTTTTTCATCTGTCGAATGGCATCCGGCACCTGGTCTGGGATGCCGGTTTCGGTTTCGAGAAACGTCAGGCGAACGCCTCAGCTTGGTTCGTCCTGGTGCTCGCCGTTGTTCTGACAGCGGCCTTTTGGGTGTTGCGAACATGAGTCTGCGCACGCCACTGGGTAAGGTACTCGGGCACGGCAGTGCCAAGGACGGTACGGGTCATTTCTTCGGGCAGCGTATCTCCGGCATGGCGCTCGCATTGTTGGGCGGCTGTTTCATGTGCTGTCTCTTCGTCACCACCGATTTCAGTCATGCCGCGGTGCTGTCGGCAATCGCGCAACCGCTGAATGGCGTCATGTTATTACTGCTGACGATAACGCTGGCCTGGCATTCCTACCTCGGCGTCCAGGTGGTCGTAGAGGACTACGTACACAGTGCGGGCGTCAAATTCGTCGCATTGATTTTTTCGCGCTTCGTGCACACGGTGCTCGCGGCTGCTGCGGTATACGCAATATTGAAGATTGGATTTGGCGCATGAGCGACTACGAATTTATTGATCATAGTTATGACGTGGTCGTTATCGGTGCCGGTGGCGCCGGATTGCGCGCGACTTTCGGGCTTGCGGAAGCCGGATTCAAAACAGCCTGCGTAACCAAGGTGTTTCCAACTCGAAGCCATACAGTGGCGGCGCAGGGCGGCATCAGCGCCGCGCTGGGCAACATGGGGGAGGACGACTGGCGCTGGCACATGTACGACACAGTGAAAGGCTCCGACTGGCTCGGTGACCAGGACGCGATTGAGTACATGTGCAAGGAAGCGCCGGACGCAGTCATCGAACTCGAGCACTACGGTGTGCCTTTTTCGCGCACCGAAGAAGGCAAAATTTATCAGCGACCTTTCGGCGGCATGACAACGCGCTATGGCGAAGGCACCGCGCAGCGCACCTGCGCTGCAGCCGATCGTACCGGTCATGCCATGCTGCACACGCTGTATCAGCAATCGCTGAAACACGATGCAGAGTTTTTTATCGAATACTTCGCCGTCGACCTGATCATGGAAGACGGTGTTTGCCGCGGCGTCGTTGCGATCGATCTGGCTACAGGTCGTTTGCACCGTTTTCGTTCACACCAGGTGATACTTGCAACAGGCGGTTACGGTCGGGCCTATTTCTCCTGCACCTCGGCACACACGTGTACCGGCGATGGCAGCGCCATGGTGTTACGTGCGGGTTTGCCGGTGCAGGACATGGAGTTCGTGCAATTTCACCCGACCGGAATTTATGGCGCCGGGTGTTTGATCACCGAAGGTGTGCGCGGTGAGGGTGGTTACCTGACGAATTCGGATGGTGAACGCTTCATGGAACGTTATGCGCCGAACGCGAAAGATCTTGCGTCGCGTGACGTGGTCAGTCGCTCAATGACGATTGAAATTAATGAGGGCCGCGGAGTGGGTCCGGATGCGGACCATATACATCTGCATCTTGAACACCTGGGGCCGGAAGTCATCGACGAGCGCCTGCCCGGTATCGCGGAGTCGGCGCGAATTTTCGCGGGCGTTGACGTCACCAAAGAACCCATTCCTGTGCTGCCCACTGTGCACTACAACATGGGCGGCATACCGGCGAACTACAACGGCCAGGTGCTGACCAAAAAGGGCTCTGACCCCGAAGTGGTGGTGCAGGGTTTAATGGCAGTCGGTGAAGCGGCCTGTGTTTCCGTGCACGGCGCTAACCGCCTGGGCTCAAACTCCTTGTTGGACCTGGTCGTGTTTGGTCGTGCTGCGGCGCATTTTTGTGCCGAGACCATGACGCCCGGAGCGCGTCACAAGGTCCTGGCTGCCGATGCTGGCCAGGACAGCGTCGCCAGAATCGACAAACTGCGTAACGCGAAAGGCAGTCGTCCCACGGCGGAGATTCGCCTGCAGATGCAAAAAGTCATGCAGGGGCATGCGGCGGTTTTTCGTACCGGCGAGACGCTCAACAAGGGCGTTCACCTGTTGCGTGAAACGTTCGCAAGCTTCAGTGATGTCGGAGTAACCGACCGTTCCATGATCTGGAATACCGATCTTGTGGAAACGATGGAACTCGAGAATCTGTTGCTCAATGCGGCTGCGACGATAGAGTCTGCGGCGAATCGACAGGAGAGTCGCGGTGCGCATGCGCGTGAGGATTACCCGGACAGAGACGACGAGAACTGGATGAAACACACGCTGACCTGGGTCGACGACAGCGGCAAAGTCTCTTTCGACTATCGCCCGGTACACCAGCATACCCTGACGGACGAAGTCGATTACGTCGAACCGAAAGCACGCGTTTACTAAACCCAGGATTTTTTATAGTGGCTGAATTCAGACTTCCAAAGAACTCACGAATTGTTAAGGGCAAGCACTTCCCAGCGGCTGCGGGTGTCAGCAACGTGCGAAAATTTGCCGTGTATCGATACGATCCCTGCGGCGATGAGAATCCGCGTGTGGATACTTACGATGTGGATATGGATAACTGCGGTCCGATGGTTCTGGATGCATTGATCAAGATCAAGAACGAGATTGACCCGACGCTGACATTTCGGCGTTCCTGTCGGGAGGGCATTTGCGGATCCTGCGCGATGAACATCGACGGCGGCAACACGCTGGCCTGCACGCGCGCGAACGATGAAGTCCGGGGCGATATCAAAATATATCCGTTGCCGCATATGCCGGTCGTTAAAGACCTGGTAACTGACCTCACCAATTTCTACGCGCAATACGCATCGATCAAGCCCTGGTTGCAATCGCGCACGCCGCCACCGCCGGATCAGGAAAGGCTGCAAAGCAAAGAAGATCAGGAGCGCATCAACGAACCGGCCGCGTGCATATTGTGTGCCTGCTGTTCGACCAGCTGCCCGAGTTACTGGTGGAACAGCGATCGATACCTCGGCCCGGCTGCGTTGCTGGCCTCCTATCGTTGGCTGGTCGATAGCCGTGACGATGCCACCGGCGAACGTCTCGACGAGCTTGAGGACCCGTTCCGGCTCTATCGATGTCACACCATCATGAATTGCACCCAGACCTGCCCGAAAGGCCTGAATCCGGCGAAGGCTATCGCCGAGACCAAGAAAATGATGGTTGAGCGCAAGTACTGACAGCGCGGCAGTCAACGGTCAAGGACGCTCCATGAGTGAAGAATCGAGACTGCGCTGGCAATGTCGACGTGGCATGCGCGAACTCGATGAATTACTGGTCCGCTATCTCGAAAAGCGCTACCCGGTGGCAGATGACGGCGAAAAGGCCGTGTTTCGGCAAGTTTTGGAGCTTCCGGATCCGGAGCTGAATGGCTACTTATTGCAACGGCACAAGCCCGATTCCAAGGCGGTCGCCGATGTCATCGAACGCATACTCAGCAAGCCTGACGCCTGATCCCTGGTTACGCATCGTCGTCCTGACCTCGGCGCGGCTGCTCATCGCTGCCGGTTTGGTCCTGATTTTGACCATGAACCTCGGCACCGGCGTACGCAGCGTAGCTAGCCTGGTCTGGCTGGGCCTCGGCTACTGTGAGCTGCGCCGGGCGCTACGTGGGTTTGACGACTGTATTGCCCTGCGTATTCGGCCGGGCGGCGAGATTGAGCTGCAGAATCGCGACCGGGAATGGCTCCCTGGCGAGCTGCAAAGCGGCAGCATCGTCTTGCAGCGATTCGCCTGGTTGCGGGTGCGACGCAGCAGCGGTGCACTGCACATCGAGCTGCTGCGCGGCGACGCTCGTTCCTGCAGGGACTGGCGGCGTTTGCAGGTGATCTGGCGACACGTTGGTGCCTAGCAGCGAAGCTGCTAACATGCCGGCGAGGCAACAAAAACGACGATTCAGTCAGGCTTGCGGCGACATGGCAGCCTGGCCACGTTCGCGCGCATCCGAGCACAGGGAACGGTGTCACAGAATTAAGATGAATAAGGCCCAAATTCGAGAACTAATCGCTCATCTGCCGGTCTATCCCGGTGTCGAGTGCTTGTATGGCGTCGAACGGGTTCGCAGCCTGACAGGGCACCCCTAGTATGTCCAACCAGGCATCCGACCAGAAGCTGGTCGAACGAGTCCAGAAGGGCGATAAGGGCGCATTCGACCTGTTAGTGCTGAAATATCAGCACAAGATCGTCAACCTGGTAATGCGGTATGTGCGGGACCCTGATCTGGCGCTGGATATTTCTCAGGAGGCTTTTATCAAGGCCTACCGGGCTTTGCCACGATTTCGTGGCGATAGTGCGTTTTACACCTGGATGTATCGAATCGCTGTGAACACGGCGAAGAATCATCTCGCAGCACAGCGGCGACGGCCAATGGATGTTGAGATTGATTTGCAGGACCCCGAACATTTCGACCTGCATGCCAATCTCAGAGAAACGGACACTCCGGAAGGAGTTACGCTCAGGAACGAGCTGGAAGAAACGGTGGAGCGAGCGATCGCAGCATTGCCCGAGGACCTGAGAACGGCGATAGTTCTGCGCGAGCTGGAAGGAATGAGTTACGAGGAAATCGCACAAACGATGGAGTGCCCTGTTGGTACCGTGCGATCAAGAATATTCAGGGCGCGTGATGCGATCGCGAAAAAGGTTGGATCACTGATACGTTAAGGAGGCCGATGGCCTCGTGCAGGGTGAAGTATGAATGATGCAATAAAAATGCAGTTGTCCGCGTTTGTCGACGGTGAGCTGCCGGAAAATGAAGCAGAACTGCTGCTACGCCGCATGAGCCAGGATGCAGAACTGCGACGCGACGTCGCCGAGTACATGGCTATCGGTCGATTGATTCGCGGCGAATCCGGCCTGGCGGGCGCAGATCGCCTGCACGAGCGGGTCGCAGCAGAAATCGATGAGCGCCCGCTGGATGCGAGCGCGCTGAAGGATGTTGTCCGCGCATCGTGGGTGACGCGCCCGTTGGCGGGTGCAGCGATCGCTGCGACGGTGGCACTGATCGGCATACTTGCGCTGCAGAATAGTGCCATCGAGGAGCCGCAAGTTACAGCGCCAGTGCCATTTGCCAGCGACAGCGTGCCGGCACTGGATGCCGCGCAGGAGCGGCAGCGGCAGTTTTTCCTCAATCATGCAGAAACCTCATCTGAATACGGCGCCAACGGTGTGAACTCGCGGGTTGTTACGCTGCGATTCAGCGAGGAGCTGGTGGAGTTTCCGGAGGCTGATCAGGACCTCGAGCAAAGCGAGACTGACGACCCGGCCGGGGACGACAACGCGGCGGCGTCACAACCTTAATGAGCACATATTCTGTCAGCACTGCAAAGCGGCTATCAGCTGTCATGGTGCTGGTGGCGCTCTCCGCAACGGCGATCGCCGAGCGGGATCCGCAGGACTGGCTGGATCGAATGGCAGCGGCTGTGCAGACAACCAGCTACGAAGGCACGGTCATTCGAATGCAGGACGGCACGGCTGAGGCACTCAAGGTTGTACATACTGTTAAAGATGGCGTGATCCGCGAAAAAGTCGTCGCCCAGGAAGGCGACGGTATGGAAATTATCCGCATCGGCAACGAAGTGCATTGCATCCTGCCGGATCGCAAGTCAGTCCTGGTCGAAGAGTGGAATAACCAATCGACTCTGTTTTCGACATTGCCAAACAGTGATCTGCGCTTCGGTAATGAATATGACATCGTGATTGTGGGCAACGAAAGAGTTGCGGGACGGGACGCACTCAAACTGGCGATCCGGCCACACGATGCCTATCGTTATGGGCACCAGATCTGGCTGGACACCGAAACCGGCTTCCCGCTGCAGACCCGGTTGATCAATGAAGGTGTCGCAATCGAGCAAGTCAAGTTTGCCGAAATCACGATTAATCAGGAGATTCATGCGAGCGCACTCGAGCCGTCGTACATCACCGAAAACTTTACCTGGCTGCAGCAAACCTCGGGGCATGCGGGAACCAAGGTCGACACTCGTTGGGTCAGCGACCAACTGCCTGCCGGTTTCGAAGCCATCTCCACGCACGAAGAAACGATGGCGGGATCCGATGAGGTCGTGATGCACATACTGTTCAGTGATGGCCTCGCCAATGTATCCGTATTCATTGCCGGTAGCAGCGGCGAGTTGCTGGCCGGGCCCGCACGGGTCGGCGGTTCCAATTCCTACAGCGTTGTGCGCGGTGCTTTTGAAGTAACCGCGATCGGCGAAGTTCCTGCTGCAACGGTTGAGCAAATCGCCACAACGATGCGGCCGCTCTGACGCGAAACTCGCGTCAAGTCCAGGCACGCAGCACCGGAACTATCCTGTAAACTCGCGCCATGATGAATCCCGAAGGCCAGGTTGTATCCATTTCCGATGACCCGTTGGGCGTGGTCGCGATTGTCGAAGTCACAGCGGAGCTTGCCTGTGAGCGATGCAAGGCGGGGAAGGGATGCGGTGCCGGGTTGCTCGGCAGCCAGTCGGCGGAGCGCCGCGTGAGCGCCAGGGTAGCTGACGATCTGGACATCCACCGTGGTGATCGTGTCAGCGTTTTGCTGCAGCCGCAGCACCTGCTGCGGGCGGCGGTGATCGTCTACGGTTACCCCCTGTCGGGGGGCGTGCTGGCGGCACTGGTTGCGTTATTGCTGGGTCTTGACGACAGCATGGCGGCGTTTGCGGCATTGGTTGGTCTCGTAGCGGGGATCGGACTGGCCAGACTGCGCGTCCGAAGCAGCCATTGCCTGCGCGAATTCACACCCGTGGTCGTCGCCCGCCTGTCCTCTGCGAGCAACTGAATGTTCATTATCCAGTACTACTCCCGTGCGGGCTGCCACTTGTGCGAGATCATGTTAGAAGAGCTGCTACCGCTGATCCGTGGCCGTGTCGATATCGAGATGTGCGATATCGATTCGCGACCGGAGTGGCGCGAAAAATATGACACTCGTGTTCCGGTCGTAGAGTACGCCGGCGAACTGATCACTGCGTATCCGCTGGACTACGGCGCGGTCCGCAGGTTCCTGGCCCGATTGCCCGAAAATCACGAATAACATGCGGGACTTGCGAGGTGAAATCGGTATACTTCGCCGCTGCGTTGGGCTGGCCAGCGTACAGCCTACGGCACCAAAACCCCGATTATGAAGCACATCCGCAACTTTTCGATCATCGCCCATATTGATCACGGCAAGTCGACGCTCGCCGACCGCTTTATCCAAATGTGCGGCGGTCTGAGCGACCGGGAAATGGCGGAGCAGGTGCTCGACTCCATGGACATCGAACGAGAGCGGGGCATCACGATTAAGGCGCAAAGCGTGTCTTTGAACTATGTCAGCAAGTCGGGCGAGAGCTATCAGCTGAATTTCATTGATACGCCAGGACACGTCGATTTTTCCTATGAGGTATCGCGTTCACTCGCCGCCTGCGAAGGTGCTTTGCTGGTCGTCGATGCGGCACAAGGCGTGGAAGCACAAAGTGTTGCCAACTGCATGACGGCGATCGATCTGAACCTCGAAGTTATGCCGGTGTTGAATAAGATCGACTTGCCAGCTGCCGATCCTGCGAAAGTCATTGCCGAGATCGAGGACATCATTGGTATCGACGCGCATAAAGCGATCCATGTCAGCGCCAAAACCGGTGTGGGCGTTGCGGAGCTGCTGGAGCAGATCGTGGAACTGATTCCACCACCGGTAGGTGATCCCGACGGCCCGCTTCAGGCGCTCATCATCGATTCCTGGTTCGACAACTACGTTGGCGTGGTGTCGTTGGTGCGGGTGATGAATGGCAGTCTCACCAAGCGCAGCAAGTTCACGGTCATGTCCACAGGAATCAGCTATGGGGCTGACAAAGTCGGCGTGTTTACACCGAAGATGCTGGAGCGCGACAGTCTGCAAACCGGTGAGGTCGGATTTGTTATCGCCGGTATTAAAGATATTTTTGGCGCGCCGGTAGGAGATACGCTGACCTCAACGCATCGCCCCTGCGAAAAGCCCCTGCCGGGATTCAAGCAAGTGCAACCGCGGGTATTCGCAGGTCTGTTTCCAATCAGTTCAGACGATTACGAAGGCTTTCGCGAAGCCCTGCAAAAGCTGCGTCTGAATGACGCGGCTCTGCATTTCGAGCCCGAATCTTCAGCGGCGCTAGGATTCGGTTTTCGCTGTGGCTTCCTGGGCATGCTGCACATGGAAATCGTTCAGGAGCGTATCGAACGCGAGTACGACATCGATCTGATTACGACGGCACCGACGGTTATTTTCGAGGTCGTCAACAAGAGCGGCGAAATCCTGCATGTCGACAACCCGTCAAAACTGCCGCCGTCGAACGATATTCTGGAGCTCCGTGAACCGATTATTGCCGCAAACATACTGGTGCCCGAAAAACACCTGGGTGCGGTCATCAAGCTATGTATCGACAAGCGTGGTGTGCAAAAGCAAATGCGCTATCTGGGCGGCCAGGTTTCATTGGTTTACGAAATGCCCTTGGCGGAGGTCGTGCTCGATTTCTTCGACAGATTGAAATCCGTAAGCCGGGGTTTCGCTTCCTTCGACTATCAATTTGAACGTTTTCAGGAGGCGGAGTTGGTGCGCCTCGACGTCCTGATCAATAAAGACAGGGTCGACGAACTTTCAATTATCGTACATCATGAGAACGTCAGAGCGCGCGGCCGCGACCTGGTCGAGAAAATGCGCGAACTGATTCCACGGCAGATGTTTGACGTAGCAATTCAGGCTGCAATTGGTAGCCAGATCATTGCACGCAGCACCGTCAAAGCATTGCGCAAGAACGTGACCGCGAAGTGTTATGGCGGTGACGTCTCTCGAAAACGTAAGCTGCTCGAGAAGCAAAAAGCAGGCAAAAAACGTATGAAACAAATTGGTTCCGTAGAAATTCCGCAGGAAGCATTCCTGGCGGTATTACGTGTTGATAAGTGAGTAAATATTTTGAGTCTTAACCTCGCCTTGATTTTGACTATCCTGACGGCGGTTTCCGGTGTGGTGATGGCGATTGACAAGCTGGTTTGGAAAACAGCTGAGCAGGACAGTCGCACTGCGCCGAGCTGGATGCTGACGCTGGTGGAGTATTCGCGTTCGTTCTTTCCCGTGCTGATTTTCGTGTTGGTCATTCGCTCTTTCGTATTTGAGCCGTTCCGCATTCCGTCCGGCTCGATGAAGCCAACGCTGGTCGATGGCGACTTCATATTCGTCAAGAAATACAGCTACGGATTACGCCTGCCAGTGACCGAGACGAAGATCATCGAAACCGGCCAGCCCGCACGCGGTGACGTGATCGTTTTTCGGCTGCCGTCCGATCCGAGCATTAACTACATCAAGCGCGTAATTGGCCTCCCTGGGGATGAAGTCTTCTACGAGCGTCAACGCCTGACGATCAACGGTGTGTCTGTAGACTTGGCTGCGAACGGCGAGGTGTTCCAGCACGCACCGGTCTATGTGGAAAATCTCGACGGTAAGATTCACAAAACACTAATACACACCCCGGGATATTCGAAAAAAGACGGGATGTACATCGTGCCGGACGGCGAGTACTTCGTGATGGGCGATAACCGTGACCAGAGCAAAGACAGTCGATTTATTGGCTTCATCCCCGAAAAATACCTGGTTGGCGAAGCCGTCCGCGTCTGGATGCACTTCATACCGGGTGAGATGCCCGATTGGGGCAGGATCGGCACGAAAATCGAATAATGTGGTGCCAGTCACTGATTTCGCCGCTAGAATCGAGCTACGCTGGCACGATATTGTTAAATGCCACGCGGTAAGTCGGAGAGATCAGCATGTACGCCAAACAGTCCACTTTTTCACCTGCAAAGCCAGGCGCAAGGCGCCGCCAGGCAGGTATGACAACGCTCGGTCTGATGATACTCGTCAGCTTTATCGGCATCTTCGGATTTGCCGGGATTCGCCTGACGCCGGTGTATTTGAACTACGTCAAGGTTGCTGGAGTTGTAACCGGCGTACACAAGGAATTTGACGGCAAGAACGCCACCACTGCGGCAGTACGTGCCTCAATTTCGCGTCGATTTGATATCGAGAATGTTGGTGAGATCACTGCACGGGATGTAACGGTGAAAAAAGTAGACGGTGGTCTCGAAGTCGCGGCGATCTATTCTCACAAAGCTCCGTTTATTGGCAACATTCATTTCCTCGTGGACTTCGAAAAACGAGAATTAGTACGCAGATAATTCGCCGGGGTGAGCGACCCTGGTTAGCAAAGAGCGATTCCATTGAAGAAAGCCGAGAGCTGGCTGGAAAAGACGCTGAGTTATCGGTTTCAGAACGTGGAGCTGTTTCAGCAGGCGTTAACCCACAGAAGTGCAAACAATCGCAATAACGAACGACTCGAATTCCTCGGCGATGCGGTTCTCGACTTCGTTGTGTCGGACGCGGTATATCACGCGTATCCGGATGCAGCGGAAGGCGATCTGAGTAAACTTCGTGCGTTGCTGGTCAAGGATGCCACGCTCGCGAAAATCGCCTCGGAATTAGGTCTTGGCGAACACCTGATACTGGGTGGTGGCGAGCAAAAGACGGGTGGCCATCGCCGCGAGTCCATATTGGCGGACGCGCTGGAAGCGATCTTTGGTGCGGTATTTCTCGACAGCGGCTACGATGCGAGCAAGCGGGTAATAGACCGTGTGTACGCGCGGCGCTACGCTGACCTGCCGGACATCAAGGAACTCAGAGACCCGAAGACGCGTTTGCAGGAGTGGCTGCAGGGGCGGAAGATGTCGATACCGGATTACGCCTTGCTCGAGGTGTCCGGTGAGGATCATGAACAACGCTTTACCGTGACGTGCACTGTCACAGAAATGTCGATTGTCTCCAACGGCGAATCGACCACGCGGCGTAAAGCCGAACAAAAAGCGGCCAGGAAAATGCTTGAGATACTGGGGAGCGGGGAATGAATATTCCTGACGATTATCGCTGCGGACTGGTGGCCGTCATCGGTCGCCCGAACGTTGGCAAATCAACCCTGATCAATGCTCTCATGGGACGCAAGGTCAGTATCGTTACCGCGAAGCCGCAGACCACCCGGCATCGTATCCTCGCGGTACACACGGCCGCGACACAGCAGATCATTTTTGTGGATACACCGGGTTTGCACCGGAAATCCGGCAAAGCGATGAACCGCATGATGAATCGCACGGCCGCAAGCGCCCTGACGGACGCCGATCTGGTTTTGTTCGTCAGCGACGCGACACGCTGGACGGAGGAGGATGACGATGTACTTGAGCGCCTGAAGACCGCTCGATCTCCGGTTATCGCATTGCTCAACAAGGTCGACAAAGTACACCCGAAGGAAAAGTTGCTAGATAGCCTCGGAGCGGTTTCCTCGCGCTTTGATTTCGCCGAAGTCGTGCCAATTTCTGCGATGAAGAATGACAACCTCAAACTACTGATGGACATGATTCCAGCCTACTTGCCGGAGTCGCCGCCCTTGTTTCCGGAGGACATGTATACGGATCGAAATGAGGACTTTCATGTCGCAGAAATTATTCGCGAAAAGCTGACTTTGCAGCTGCATCAGGAAATGCCGTATGGACTCACAGTGCAGATAGAACGTCTGGTTCGGGAAGAACGAGGCATCGCAATCAGCGCCATCATCTGGGTTGAGCGAGACAGTCAAAAGGGCATTGCGATCGGCAAGAATGGCGGCGTTCTGAAGAAGGTTGGTCGCTCAGCACGCCTCGATATTGCGAAGCATCTCGGTCGGCCGGTACACCTGGAGTTGTTCGTCAAGGTCAAATCGAACTGGGCTGACAATGAAAAAGACCTGATGAATCTCGGTTACGAGTCGAACTAGGTCCATGCAGCGATCATGAGTTCCGAACGGCGAGTGCAGCAGCAATCGGCCTACATCCTGCATCGCCGTCCGTTTCGCGACTCGAGCCAGATCCTCGACGTCGTGACGCACGATTATGGCAAGGTCGCGTTGGTCGCGCGCGGCAGCCGAGGCTCTAAGTCCAGGTTGGCCGGCATCCTGCGCCCGTTTCTGCCGTTACGCGTGTCGTGGGTCGCCAAGTCGGAACTCGGAACATTGACGGGCGCCGAAGCGGCCGGACCGCCGGCAGGCATGGTCGGCGATGCCATGCTGTCGGCCTACTATGTCAACGAGTTAATGCTGCACTTTCTGCACCGCTACGATCCGCAGCCCGACATATTCAGGTTGTACGAAGAGGTCCTGAAAGCGCTGGTGACCACGGACAGGATTGCGGTATGCCTGCGCTCATTTGAGCTCGAATTTCTCAGTCTGCTCGGTTACGCCGTCAATCTGAGTCACGAGTTCGCGAGCCACGCCCCTCTTGATGATGAGCAACTCTATGAATATCGCATGGAGCAGGGCCCGGTCCGTGTCGAACGCTCTGCTGGGGCATTGGTATTCCCTGGCCAGGTATTGTCGAGCATTGGCGCGCAGCGCTTTGACGACCCGGACGTTCTGCGCGCAGCCAACCGCTTGTTGCGAGAAATCATTGGTTTTCACCTTGGCGGCAAGGAACTCAAGAGTCGCAAGGTGCTGATGGAAGTGCATCGCGGTAGAATCGCAGCTCTGAAGAGCAAAGGGTCAGAGCAGTGAACAACGGCAAGCCATTACTACTGGGTGTGAACATCGACCACGTCGCGACACTAAGGCAGGTGCGGGGCACGACTTACCCGCGCCCCGCGGATGCTGTGACTATGGTTGAACGTGCGGGCGCGGACAGTATTACTGTGCACTTGCGAGAAGACCGGCGGCATATTCAGGACGCAGACCTTCATGCGATCAATAAGGTCATGCGCACCCACATGAATCTCGAAGTGGCGGTCAACGATGAAATGCTGGAGATCGCGTTTCAGGTGCAGCCGAGGGACGTTTGCCTGGTTCCCGAGAAACGCGAGGAATTAACCACGGAGGGTGGCCTGGATGTCAAAGCGCAGTTGCGGAAAGTGACATCGGCCTGCGAACGTCTTGCTGCCAACGGTATTCGCGCTTCACTGTTTATCGATCCCGATATGGAGCAACTGGATGCGGCGGTCGCTGCCGGCGCACCGGTGGTTGAATTGCATACAGGCGCCTACGCGGAAGCCAGCGGCGAAGCCGAGGCGGCCGAACTGCAGCGCATCGCTGTTGCGGCGAAGTACGGCGAAAGCCTTGGCCTCGTTGTTAATGCGGGCCATGGGTTGCACTACCGTAATGTTGCGGCGATCGCGGCCATACCGGAAATTGTTGAACTCAATATTGGTCACGCCATTGTTGCTCGTGCGGTATTCGATGGCCTTGCCGAAGCGGTCAGTGAAATGAAACGCCTGATGGATGCGGCGCGGCAGGCATGATTTACGGCGTCGGCACTGACATTGTGGAAATGTCGCGCATGGAATCCACCTGGGCGCGCTTTGGTGAGCATTTTGCACGTCGCATATTGATGGACGAGGAAATGCAGTTATTTCGAAAGACAAAACAGCCGGCGCGTTTTCTTGCGATGCGATTCGCGGGCAAGGAAGCGACGGTCAAAGCGATGGGTACCGGATTCGCACACGGTGTGTGGCTGCGGGATGTGGGTATTACGAGCAGCCCGTGGGGTCGGCCACTGATAATCTGGTCCGAGCGTGGTCAAAAAGTATGTGATGAGCTCGGCATCGGCAAGGGGCATGTCAGCCTCACCGATGACGCCGGTCTCGTCATGGCGTTTGCGGTCGTCGAAACCGCGGATAACGATTAGCAAGTCGGGAAGATAGAGCGTGCATTGTTTTTCATTTGATATAGAAACCGTACCGGACGTCGAGTTTGGCCGACGCTTTTGGAATCTCGACGGCTTGTCGGACGCGGACGTTGCAACGGCGATGATGTTTCAACGCCAGCAACAGACCGGGTCCGATTTTTTGCCTTTGCACCTGCAACGCATCGTCGCGATCTCGGTAAGTTTTCGCACGGCAGACACGTTTAAGGTCTGGACACTCGGTGACGAGGACGCGGATGAAGCAGAGATTGTGCGGCGCTTTTTCGACGGCATTGAAAAATACTCTCCGGACCTGGTTTCCTGGAATGGCAGCGGCTTCGACTTGCCCGTACTGCACTACCGGGCAATGAAGCACGGCATTCAGGCACCGCGTTACTGGGAAATGGGCGATCATGATCGCGAATTCAAGTGGAACAATTACCTGAGTCGCTTTCACTGGCGCCATGTAGACCTGATGGACGTACTGGCAGCCTATCAGCCGCGCGGGCGTGCCAGTCTCGACCAGATGGCGGTACTGCTGGGATTTCCCGGCAAGCTGGGCATGAGTGGCGACAAAGTCTGGGACACCTTTCAGGACGGCGGCATTCGCCAGATTCGTGACTATTGCGAGACCGATGTACTCAACACCTGGCTGTGTTTCCTGCGATTCGAATTCATGCGGGGAAATCTTGACCCGGTGGCTTTGGACCGGGAATACGAGCTTGTCAGAGCGACCCTGAAGAGCATGGATCGGCCCCACCTGAACGAGTTTCTACTAGCCTGGGCCACGTAGGGATCCTCGCATGGGCAGAAAAAAACAACGAGTGCCGGAAACGGCGACCATAGAATCCGCAGCGCACGATGGCCGTGGTATCACGACGATCAATGGCAAGAAAGTGTTCGTCGCCGGCGCATTGCCAGGCGAAACGGTGGAGTTCATACGCCGCAAATCGCATCGCAACTACGATGAGGCGGAACTGCTAAGAGTCGAAGTGGCGTCTGCTGATCGCATCGATGCGAAATGCGCGGCTTTTGGGAGCTGTGGCGGCTGCGCTTTGCAGCACGTCGACGCCGATTATCAGCGTGCAATCAAAGACCAATCACTGCGGGATAATTTACAACGCATAGCAAAGGTTGTACCTGAGACCTGGCTGGAGCCTATGCAGGGACCCACCTGGGCATACCGTCGCCGGGCGCGCCTCGCAGTAAAGGACGTTCCGGCCAAAGGCCGGGTACTGG
This sequence comes from uncultured Gammaproteobacteria bacterium, assembly GCA_942490655.1. Taxonomy (GTDB): domain Bacteria; phylum Pseudomonadota; class Gammaproteobacteria; order Steroidobacterales; family Woeseiaceae; genus UBA1847. The sequence goes on from CALNXZ010000003.1 coordinate 449,671, forward strand.
TCGGATTTCGTGAGCGGCACGCGCCATTCATTACCGATATGCATCGGTGTGAGGTACTTGCTGAGCCACTGGCCGGCTGGATAGACCCGCTCAGCGAGTTGATTGCGGCCTTGTCGATTCGCGCGCGCTTGCCGCAGATCGAAGTGGCTGTCGCTGAGAACGCTATAGCGCTGGTATTCCGGGTACTGGACGCCCCGAGCGAAGCCGACCAGCAACGACTGGTCGAGTTTGGTGAGAAAAACGATTGCCGCATCTATCTGCAGACCGGTGGTCTGGATACGGTCGCGATGATTTATCCGGTAAGCGCAGCCGAGTCTTTGCATTACACGCTGCCGGACTTTGATATCAGGATAGATTTCGAACCCGTGGATTTCGTCCAGGTAAACAGCGACATCAATCAACGTATGGTGCATTTTGCGATCGAGCATTTGCAGCCGGAGGCTCACCACCGTGTGTTGGATCTGTATTGCGGTATTGGTAATTTCTCTTTGCCCCTGGCGCGGCGCTCCGCAACCGTGCTTGGTATCGAAGGCGAGAAGAGTCTCGTCTATCGGGCTGCAGAAAATGCCGCCAGGAACGCTCTGCAGAACGTCGAATTCCGTGTCGCCGACCTGAATAAAATCGATGGCAGTGAGTCCTGGCTTAAGGCGGGCTGGGATCGCGTCCTGCTCGATCCCGCGCGCAGCGGTGCTGCAGAGATCGTTGCCCGCATGCGCCAGTTGAATCCTGAGCGTATTGTCTATGTTTCGTGCCATCCGGGGACGCTGGCGCGCGACGCCGGAATACTGGTGCATGAGCAAGGCTATATTCTGGAATCTGCGGGAATCATCGATATGTTCCCGCACACGGCCCATGTAGAATCCATCGCCGTATTTCGGCGAAAGTAAGTAGCGAAGGCGCGACGCATGTCATTAGGACCCGTGATGCTCGACATAGAAGGTCTCGCCTTGAGTCCGGCAGATCGTGACTTGTTACGGGAGCCTGCCGTTGGCGGTGTCATCCTGTTCTCCCGCAATTTTGAATCCGTAGAACAGGTTACCGATCTGGTGAGCGATATTCGCGCGCTTCGCAGTCCGCCCCTGATCATTGCCGTCGATCACGAAGGCGGCCGGGTGCAGCGTTTTCGCGAAGGATTCACCGCCATTCCGCCGATGCGTGACATCGGCCGAGAGTTCGACAGGGACCGCGACTCGGGACTAAAAGTTGCGCGTCAGGCAGGTTGGCTGATTGCTTCGGAATTGCGCGCTGCCGGCATCGACCTTTGTTTTGCACCCTGCGTGGATCTCGATTGGGGCGTTAGTGAGATCATTGGCAATCGCTCATTTCATCGCAAGCCGGATGCCGTCGCCGAATTGGCTGAAGCGTTTTCGCGTGGTTTGCGCAGCGCCGGCATGGCGGCCGTCGCGAAGCATTTTCCGGGACACGGTGCGGTACTGGCCGATTCGCACTTGCGTCTGCCCGTCGATCGCCGAGAGTACGGATTGATCCTTGACGACATGCGGCCCTATGAACGCATGATGAATACCGGAGTGGTTGCCGGCGTGATGTTGGCGCACATTGTGTACCAGGAAATTGACGAACTGCCGGCAGGGTTTTCAGAGTACTGGATTCAACGGGAACTGCGCGCGCGCCTCGGATTCGGTGGTGCTGTGTTTTGCGATGACCTGAGTATGAAGGCCACTAACAGCTACGGCACGATGCCGGAACGTGCGCGCCTGTCGCTGGCGGCAGGTTGCGACATGATCCTTGTATGCAACGATCGCGATAAGGCACTGCGTGCTGTCGCTGCGTTGAATGATTATTCCAATCCCTTGTCGCTGGTGCGGTTGGCACGACTGCACGGTACGGGTCAGGTGCTGCGTGAATCACTTTTGCTAAGTGATGAGTGGCAGCAAGCGAACGCGATATTTGCAGGTTGGAGTGAGCGACCGGAGTTGCAACTGAATGCCTGAGGTGAAACCGGTCCATCGCGAGATCCTTGAACAGGTCATAGCTGCGACGTCTGAGGCTTTGCTGCTGTTTCGAGTTGATCAGCCGGATTGGCCGGTGGTTCTCGTGAATCCCGCGTTCGCGGCAATTGCGGATGCGCCGGTGTTGAAACGACCCTTCGCCGATGTGCTCGAGGCAATCGCGGGTCGTGAACTTGCCATCGAGGTGAGCGAGACCATTCGCACCATGGAGGAGGCCAGCTTCCCCGTCGAATCGAACGGCCGCGAGTATCTTCTGACCCTGCGCCCATTGCGTTTGGCGAAAGAGGACATGGCGAGATACTACCTTGCCTACTGGCGTACAGGGTCCGGTGCCGGTACGGCCGCCGGCGCGGATGTGCATCATGCTCTGTTGAAGGCCAAGCGCCGAATTCGCGACCTGTCACGGGACGATCCCGTAACGGGGCTCCTTAACGGGCCGGCATTTGCAGACATGTTCGCGCACGACTGGGCGGTTGCGGAGCGCGAACGCGGCAAGCTGTCGCTGGTGACCTTTACGCTGAATGATTTCGAAGCCTATCTGGAAGTCTTCGGACGACACGCGACCGATTCGTGTTTGCGCCGGGTTGGGCAGGCGATTCGGCGTTGCCTGCGGCGCGCGAGTGATGTTGCGGCGCGCCCCGATGGGCAGCGCTTCGTCGTTCTGTCACACGCTTCGGATGAAGATGGCGTACGTGATTTTGCGCATCGAATCTCGACGGCGGTGCGCGAGCTCGGCTTGCATCATCCGCGCTCGAATTCCTCAAAATTTGTGACGGTTTCCTACACGGTTGTTGTTGCGGATGTCAGTAAAGAAGAACGCGATGCGAAGACTTTTCTGCAGGACCTAGTCGCCCTCGCCAAGTAGCTCGGTCTCGTAACCGACAGCGGTTTCGTTCGGTACATTTTCGGCGCGCGTGATTTTGGCCAATACGCCGAACTTCGGATGATCGAAATAGCGCAAATCGCCATTCTTGAAAATCCGATCTTCTTTGATGCGGTAATAAACCGGGTAGTTCATGACGGGTGAGTTAGAGTCCTCGTAGGCATCGCTGCGATAGGGGACGTCAACGGCGCTCTCGACAGGCGCGGCCAGCTGTAGACTGACGGCGAGATGCAAATAGCGACTCAGATACAACCTGACATCGCCTTCCAGCCCCGGCGGTGGCGTGACGAAAAAGCTCAGCGGACGTGCCTCGGTGTCTTCTTCCGGGTAGGTGGCCTGGGTCCAGCCAAAATGCAGCAGCGGTTGATAGGCATCGAGTCGCTCGAGGTGTTCGGCGATATTCAGCAAGGTGAACTCTTCTTCCGGCAACATCGTAAGTTCAAACTTTCTCGTGGGATCTTCGACTAGCTCTTCCGGCTCCGCCGGGACAAACTCGGGGATCGACTCGAGAATCACCTCGCTCACAAGCTCTTCCTCCGCGAATTCTTCCACCGGCGGGGGCTCGTCGGGGACAAATACTTCGCTCCCGGCTGATACATTCTGGTCATAGGAAAATACAATTATTTCAACAGTATAGCGCGGTATTTCGTCGGGCTCCCCGGTCTCGAGGCTATCCTGCGCTAAGGCGGCGGCTGTGAGCAGCGGCAGCAGCGCGCTAAGTGAAACCCAAATTTTCATGCTGGCATTCGTCCTGTTAGCGGTTTGTGGGCGCGAGGTCACGCATGAGATTCTCGATCATGCTGAAGCGTCGCTCGACATCGACCAGGTCGGCCGTAATCTGCAGGCGGTGAGAGCCCTGCAAACGGTACCGACGGCTGTCATTTTGCACTAATTGCACGAGGGCGACAGGGTCAATATGACTTTCAGCGGCGAAAACCAGGTAGCCGCCCTTGTCGGCCGCGTCGATTTTCTCCACGCCAAGCTGTAGCGCGGATTTCTTGATTGTAGCGATGCGCAGGAAGTTTTTCGTCGCGTCAGGTAACAGGCCGAAGCGATCGATGAGTTCGACCTGCAGCTCGCGCAGGTCTTCGGCGTTCTCAGTTGCCGAGATCCGTTTGTAAAGCATCAATCGCAAGTGCACGTCGGGAACGTAATCGTCCGGCAATAGCGCAGGAACGTGCAGGTTAATATCCACACCGGTATCCAGCGGCGCGTCGAGATCAGGTTCCTTGCCCGACTTTAACGAAGCTACGGCGCGGCCCAGAAGTTCCGTGTACAAAGAAAAACCGATTTCCTGTATTTGCCCGCTTTGCGTGTCACCGAGCAATTCGCCGGCGCCGCGAATTTCGAGATCGTGAGTCGCGAGCGTGAATCCCGAGCCGAGATCTTCCAGCGAATCGATGGCCTCGAGTCGCTTGACAGCGTCGGCGGTCATCGCGGCTTTGGGTGGGGCCACGAGATAGGCGTAGGCGCGATGATGCGAGCGTCCGACGCGGCCGCGCAACTGATGTAGCTGAGCCAGCCCGAATCGATCGGCACGATTGATAATAATCGTGTTGGCCGTCGGCACATCGAGCCCGCTTTCGACAATCGTCGTGCACAGCAAAACGTTGAAGCGGCGGTGGTAGAAATCCAGCATGACCTGCTCGAGGTCTCGTTCGCGCATCTGCCCGTGTCCGATACGAATCTTCGCTTCGGGGACCAGCTTCTGCAGCTGTTGCTCGATGCGCGCGATGTCTTCGACCCGGTTGTGTATGAAGTACACCTGGCCGCCGCGCTTGATTTCCCGCAGGCATGCTTCGCGAATAACGACGTCGTTCCATTCCGATACGAAAGTCTTGACCGCAAGACGCTCGGCCGGTGGCGTGGTGATCAAAGACATTTCGCGGATGCCGCCGAAGGCCATGTTCAGTGTGCGCGGTATCGGCGTCGCAGTCAGCGTCAGCACATCGATGTCGCTGCGCAGCGATTTGATCGCTTCCTTGTGGCGTACGCCGAAACGATGTTCCTCGTCAACGATGATAAGTCCGATGTCGTGAAAGTCCCTGGTGTGACCCAACAGTCTGTGGGTGCCGATCACCACGTCGACGGCTCCGGATTGCAGCCCTTTGACGATGTCTTTTACTTCCTTGGCGCTTTGGAATCTCGATAACACTTCGACCCGAACAGGCCAGTCCGCAAATCGATCGCGAAAGGTTTGTCCGTGTTGTTGTGCAAGCAATGTGGTGGGTACGAGCACGGCAACCTGCTTGCCGCCGTGAACCGCCGCGAAAGTCGCGCGCAACGCGACCTCGGTTTTGCCGAAGCCAACGTCGCCGCAAACGACGCGATCCATCGGTCGATCGGAGGCTAGGTCCTTGAGGACCTCATCGATGGTTTGTGCCTGGTCCTCAGTGAGTTCGAACGGAAAGCCGGACTCAAATGAACGGTAGTCATTTTCAGGCCAATGAAAGCGATGGCCCGGACGTGCCGCTCGTCGCGCATAGATATCGAGCAACTCTGCAGCGACATCGCGAATCTTCTTGATGGCACGTTTGCGTGCCTTCTCCCATTGGTCGCTACCCAGACGGTGCAGGGGAGCGTTCTCGGGTGACGCACCGGTGTAACGCGAAATCAGTTCCAGCGCGTGCACCGGCACGTACAGCTTGTCGCCATCCGCGTATTGCAAATGCAGGAATTCGGCCTTGATACCGCCGACATCGAGGGTAATCAACCCGAGGTACCGTCCCACGCCGTATTCCGCGTGCACTACCGGCGAGCCCTCATCGAGGTCATTGAGCTGACGAATGATGGACTCGGGATCGCGGTCACTGCGACGCTTGCGGCGGTGCGTCTTGGTGCGTTCGCCGAATAGCTGTTGCTCGCTGATGATCGCGATACCGGCGGACGGCAATAGCACGCCATTGTCGACTGGCGCAATCGTGACACCAATACGGTGACTGTCTTCGCAGAACGATTGCCAGCCGTCAACACGCGCAAGGTCAAGGCCGCGTCCCGACATCAGGTCGTGCAATTGCTCGCGTCGACCGGGCGAATCGGCACTGAACAGTACGCGACCTTCGAAGGTTTGCAGGAAATTGACGAGTGCCGCCGCGGCATCTTCGTATCGTGCTTCGATTTTCATAGCCGGCGGCATGCGTGTGTCGTAATTGATGGCCTTGCCGCCTAAAGTCTGCGCCGAATATTGTATGCACGAAAACGCACCGAGTCGGGATGAGATCTTCTCAGGTTCTATGAACGTTTCTTCCGGGCTCAGCACCGGGCGCTCGGGATCCAGGCTGCACAGTGCAAATCGTTCCCTGGCTTCAGACCAAAATTGCTGCAGCAACGAATCCAGCGAGTCCGGAACCAGCACGACACAGTTTCCCGGCAGGTAGTCGGCAAAGGTTGCGGTCGAGTCGAAGAACAACGGCAGGAAGTACTCGATGCCGCCGTGTGCGATTCCATCTGAAATTTCACGATAAACGCGTGAGGCACCGGGCTGGCCTTCAAAGCGCTCGCGGTAACTGTGTCGAAACCGCGTGATGGCATCGGCATCCAGTGGCACTTCCCTGGCCGGGAGTACCCGAACCTTGTCGACTTTTTCGCCCGATAGCTGGGTTTCCGGCGAGAAATAACGCAGGGACTCGATTTCATCGTCAAAGAAGTCGATGCGCACCGGTGCGTCGCTGCCCATGGCGAAGATGTCGATCAATGAGCCTCTGACCGCGAATTCGCCGTGCTCGGAGACCTGTGGTACGCGCAGGTATCCGGCCGCCACCAGAGAGGCCGTGAATTCCTCTCGTGGCAGTCGTTGGCCACTGTTAAGCGCCAGGGAACGCGCCGCGACGTAGTCCAGTGGGGGCAGGCGCTGGTGCAGGATACCGACGGTCGCAATGATGATGCTGCCGGATGTTTTCGGTAGCGCTGCCAGTACACGCAAGCGTTCGGAAATAATGTCCTGGTGCGGCGAGAAACTGTCCCAGGGCAGGGTTTCCCATTCAACGAAATGTTCTACCGGAATGGAGTTACCCGTGAAAAATCGAATCTCCGCTTCGAGTTGGTCTGCATGGCGTGGATCTTCTGCCAGTAACAGCAAGGGGCGTCGACTGCTGGTCGCGAGTTGTTGTGCCAGCTCGGCCGCGGCCAGCGATGCGCTGGCGCCAATCAGGCGACCCCAGGCGGAATCGTCACCGGCCTGTGGCAGCGTCAGCGTTCGGGAAATGAGCAGCGGGTCGATCACGGTGAAATTCGGTCGTTTTAGTTTTCGGGACGCGATTATTACACAGTCAAAAAAAAACCCGGGTCGTTTCCGGCCCGGGCCTTGCTATTTTTGCCGCTGCAGTCTGACTAGCGCTTCAAAACCGCGTGTATCACCCTGTCATATTCGAAAAATACGACGAAGTTTGCGTATTCCCAACGCGTAATCGGCGGCTCGCCCACAGCGGCCTTAACGTCAACCGGACTGCCATAACGAGACTCAACGCTCGCCTGGGTCATGCCGCGAGTCGGACGGTTTTGATCCGATCCTGCCGTCGCGCCGGCGATATTCACGGTTTCAGCACTCGCCATTGCGCCAAAGGCGAAGAGCAATGCGATTGCGGATACGATTCGCAGTTTGGTCATTGGTACTACTCCCATAGTCACTCACAGGACTATATCACCGCTCGTAGCTTTACCCTATGCGAACTGCGTCACAAGTCGTTGAATGTGGTTTAATGCGAGCCGATGCTAAATCCTGTCGAACTCTTCATCGGGCTGCGCTATTTGAGGGCTAAGCGGCGCACCCGATTCGTATCCTTTATCACGCTCATATCCCTGCTTGGGATAGCGCTGGGCGTGGCGGCGTTGATCGTAATTCTGTCCGTCATGAACGGCTTCGAAGGGGAATTGCGCAGTCGGTTATTGAGCATGTCTGCGCACGGATCGGTTGCAGCTGCCGATGGGCGAACAGAGCAGTGGCGTTCGCTGGTCGAACAGGTTGCGGCTGAGCCGGGCGTCAAAGCCGCCGCTCCATTCATCCAGATGGAAGGCATGATCCAGTCTGGCAGGGAGCTGGTCGCTGTCGCAGTACACGGCATTGAGCCGGGGTACGAGCAGGCCCTGTCGGGCGATACGATCAACATGGTCGAGGGCGGTCTGGACGTCCTGCAGCCGGGGGCACGTGGCATCATTCTCGGACGGATGCTGGCCTACGATCTCGGCGCGAAAATCGGTGATGCTGTCATTCTGCTGGTGCCCAAACCCGTTGGTGATGGCACCCTGGTACCGGTACTCGAGCGCTTTACCACGCGCGGCGTATTCGAGGCCGGACTGCAGGATCACGATGCGGTGCTCGCTTTGGTGCATATTGAGGATGTTGCCGAGATACTCGATTTCGGCACGGCGGTCGGCTCTGTGCGTTTTCGGGCCGATGACGTTATGGCTGCGCCTACCATCGCGAAATCGCTGCAGACCGCGCTGGGCAATGACTATTCGAGCAGCGACTGGACCATCGAGAACGGCAGCTACTTTCGCGCCATTCGCATTGAGAAAATGATGATGTCGTTAATCCTGTCGCTGATCATCGGCGTCGCCGCCTTCAATATTGTCGCGAGCCTGGTCATGGTGGTGACGGACAAAACCAACGATATTGCCGTACTGCGTACTCTGGGTATGGGGCCTGCGGGTGTCGTCAGGGTGTTTTTTGTACAGGGTGCTGTCATCGGCTGGGCAGGGGTGGCCATCGGTGTGCTGCTGGGCGTGCTGCTCGCGATCAATGTACCAACGGTGGTACCCGTACTTGAGCAGTTTTTCGGATTTCAGATCATGCCGGGCGACGTGTACTACGTCACCGATATCCCGTCCGAGCTCGAATTACAGGATGTGCTGGTGATCGCTATCTCGGCTTTTGTTTTGACGTCCCTGGCAACCCTGTATCCCGCACGTCGCGCGGCGCTGGTTAATCCGGCGGCTGCATTGCGGTACGAGTAATCAGCCATGGCTAAAGCCTACGAATACTGGATCGGCAATCGCTATGTGCGCTCGCGTAGCAGTAACGGTTTCGTGTCCCTGATCTCTGCGATTTCGATGCTGGGTATCGCAATTGCGGTCATGGTCCTGATCGTTGTCATGTCGGTTGTCAACGGATTCGAGCGCGAGCTCAAGGACCGGCTGCTGGCAATGACCGCCCATGCGGTCATCGAAGGTACTGAGGGAAGTTTGACGAATACGTTAGAACTCATTGATATTGCAGAGAAAAATGACAGAGTTTCAGCCACCGCTCCGTACGTCGATGGGCAAGCTTTGCTGGTGTTCGAAATGCAGCTGAGTGGCTCCGAGTTGCGTGGTATTGATCCGCCGCTGGAGTCCGCGGTTTCCGGTGTGGGCGGCGTCATGCGCGCCGGCAGTCTTGATGAATTGACGCCAGGCGACTTCAATATTGTTCTCGGTGTGGAACTGGCCGATGCGCTGCAGGTCGGGCTTGGCGATAAGGTCACGGTCATACTGGCCGATGGTATCGTTACGCCTGCCGGTGTCATGCCGAGGACCAAACGATTTACAGTGAGTGGCCTGTATCGGGTTGGCATGTATGAATTTGATCGGCGACTCGCCTTTATCAATATTCGTGACGCGCAAAAACTCTATCGGCTGCGGGATGCAGTCAGTGGCTTGCGGCTCAAGGTCGAGGAAATTTACGCGGCACCCGAGATCGTCCGCGAAGTCGCCATACAAGGATCGGACCTTGTACTTGTCAGCGACTGGACGCGTCGCCACGTAAACTTTTTCCGCTCCATCCAGATTACCAAGTCCATCCTGTTCGTGATTTTATTGATGGTGATTGCGGTAGCTGCTTTCAACATCGTCTCGACGCTGGTGATGGTTGTGAAAGACAAACAATCCGACATCGCGATACTACGTACCATCGGCGCACGCCCTATGAGCATCCTGAAAATATTCGTGACGCAGGGCACCATCATCGGGGTCGTCGGTACGCTGACGGGTGTCGGACTTGGCATATTGCTGGCGCTCAATCTCGAGTCCATCATCGGATTTTTCGAGGCCGTGCTTGGCATCAAGTTTCTCGCGGCCGATGTCTACTTTATCAGTGATCTGCCATCCGACCTTAAATGGAGCGATGTGCTTTTGGTCGCGACCATAGCATTGGTGCTCGCATTGATTTCAACCCTCTATCCTGCCTGGGTAGCTGCCAAGACAGCTCCGGCTGAGGCATTACGATATGACTAATCCTGTACTGGACTGCCGCGGCGTCGTCAGACGATTCAACGAAGGAAAATCAACGCTGGTCGTACTGCACGGCGTTGATCTCGTGGTGCAGCCGGCGGAACGCGTTGCCATCATCGGTACTTCAGGTTCGGGCAAGACAACCCTGCTGCAGATCATGGGTGGGCTCGACGAACCCAGTGAAGGCGAAGTGTTTATTAACGGCGAGGCAATGCACGGCAGCGATGAATCGACTAAAGGCGATCTGCGCAATCGCAACGTCGGCTTTGTTTACCAGTTTCACCACCTCCTGCATGAATTTACGGCCGAGGAAAACGTCGCCATGCCGCTGATGATTCGAGGCGAGTCCAAAACTGAGGCGCTTCTTAAGGCGCGGGAATTGTTGGGCCGTGTCGGCCTCGGTGAGCGGCTCACGCACAAGCCCGGAGAACTGTCGGGCGGGGAACGTCAGCGCGCGGCGGTCGCGCGTGCATTGATTACGCGGCCACAACTGGTACTGGCGGATGAACCGACCGGCAATCTTGACTCCGGAAACGGCGCACACGTCCTGAATCTGATGCTCGAGCTCAACCAGGAGATGCAAACGAGCCTGGTCATCGTGACGCACGATCATTCGATCGCGGAACGGATGGATCGGATCCTCGTTCTCGAAGACGGTACGCTACGTCCCTACAGCTAGGATTCGCGTTCCCGGCGGTTGTCTCGTTTGCGCAATTTGTAATCGGTGATCGACGATCGCCAGAACCAGTCCAGGGTGAAATAGCCTACAACGGCCGCGAACACGCCGAGGATGAAGCAGCCCAGCAACATCGGTTGCCAGATCGTCACGAAAGTGTGTGACACCCAGTCCCACGACATCTCGAACTGGAAGTTCTGCAGCGGGGTGTCGAGCAGCTTGTGGCCTAACCGATACGCGAAGTAATACATGGGCCCCATCGTTACCGGATTGGATACCCAGGTCGTCAGCGCAGCTACCGGAATATTGATCCGAAATCCCAGCGCCAGAAGCGCCGCCATCAGGGTGTGGCCGGGCGTCGGCATGAAGCACACGAAAAGACCGATTGCGAATGCCGGCACGACTGTCCTTCGGCTAATGCCCCATAGGCGCTGGTCGTGCAGCATGTGCTGAAACGGCGTCATGAACCACTGCTTGGTCACGTGGTGGCGTTTGAACGCAAATTTCCTGAAAAAGCGCCTTGGCATCGACGGGTGGCCCGGTTTTGATGGAGGGTGCTAACAAAAACGTCAACAATCATTCGAATCTGCCTGCTGCTGCTTGCCGGCGGTTTCGCGGCGCAGCATAGCAGGCTTCTACTTAACTCGGACCAGTGCAAACTGCTATTTGTTGCGCTGATTCTGATTTTTTTCGTGCGACGTGTGCGCACTGTCACTTTTTTTGCGCTCGGATATGTTCTGTTCATGCAGGCAGCCAGCGACATCACCGATGCCCGTCTGGATCCTAAATTTGCCGGCGACAGCATGATCACGGTGGCACGTGTTGTCGATTTTCCAAAACGTGCAGGCAGCTCGGTCTCCTTCGTGATCGAAGCCATTGACGATGCCAGGATTCCGCCACGGTCGCGTCTGTCCTGGTTTGACGCGCCCCAGGTACCCGAGATCGGCGAAATCTGGGAACTCGAAGTGCGCTTGAGGCGACCGCGTGGCAACAGCAACCCGGGCCTTTTCAGTCTTGAAGACTGGATGTTTCGAGAAAAATTGCTGGCCAGCGGCTATGTTGTCAGCGGTTCGCGGAATCGGCTGCTCGCGAAAAATGATCTGTCAGCGATTGATGACTATCGGCGCAGTTTCGTGCATCGCGCCGCGGGAGTGGACAGCGCGACTGCGGCGGTACTTGCGGCGATCGCTGTCGGGACACGGCATATGTTGAGCCGCGCAGACTGGGATCGCTACGCCAAAACCGGCACCAGCCACCTGATGGCGATCTCCGGATTGCATATCGGACTGGCTGCCGCCGCCACATTCACCGTATTCGTACTCCTGTGCGGCGGCTTACGCTTGCGCGGCAATCACGTCGATCAGGCAACGATCGCCGGCCTCATAATGGCGGCCATCTACGCCTGCGTGTCCGGTTTCGCCGTGCCAGCTCAGCGTGCAACGCTCATGCTGGCGCTGGCGGCGTGCGCCATGCTCTATCGCCGGCAAATCGCGCCCGGCCGCATTGTGGCATTGGCGGCGATAGCCCTGTTCGTGATCGATCCGGTTGCCATCATGTTGCCGGGCTTCAAGCTATCTTTTGCGGCGGTTGCGTTACTGCTTGGATTGGCACGCACCTTCACTCGGTCCTGGCAGGGACCGGCGATGCTCCGCAAGCCAACTGTGCTCGTCAGTCAGCTCGTAGACATGCAGATGGGACTGTTGCTCGGTCTCATGCCGCTGACGATCCTGCTGTTTCAGCGTGTGGCTTTGCTTGCCCCGGTCGCGAACCTGCTGGCCGTACCGGTGTTCAGTCTTGTGACGGTGCCATTAACGCTGGCCAGCATGCTCGTCGATCCGGTGTGGGGCGCGGCTGGCAGCGCGCTGCTGCGATGGTCCGCAGTGAGTGTGAGTATGCTGGAGCGCCTGATCGGCTGGCTTGCAGCGCTGCCCGTCGCGGATACCGTCGTGGCCGGAATTGACGGTTTCGACAGCGTAATCCTGTGCATCATCTTCCTCCCCGCGTTGTGGGTCATTTTGCCGCGTGGCTGGCCCGGACGCTGGATCGCGCCTCTGGCCGTCATTGCGTTATTGCTGCACAAGCCGGCGGGTCCGCCGCGAGCATGCATTGATGCACAGGTGCTGGATGTAGGGCAGGGCCTGGCCGTTGTCGTCCAAAGCCGCCAGCACACACTGGTTTTCGATACTGGTGCCAGCTATCGCGATGGCGGTAGTGCTGCGGAACAATTCGTAGTGCCGTTCCTGCGCCATCGAGGCATCAGTCGGGTGGACTGGCTGGTCGTGTCGCATGCGGATGATGATCACGCCGGCGGTGTTGCAGCGATGATTCGCGACATCGGGATCGATCAAATCCTCGCTGGCGAAGCACTCGCCGACGACGGACTCAGCGCACAAGCCTGCCGCGAGGGTCAGTTCTGGTATGCCGATGGCATTGCATTTGAGATTCTGCATCCACCGGGCGACGCCGGTTTTTCGGGCAACAATGCTTCGTGTGTGCTGGCGGTTGCTGCCGGTCAGCACAGAATGCTGCTGACCGGCGATATCGAGACTGCTGCCGAGGCGAGTTTGCTGGCACGCGAGGCTCTCTCTAAAGCCGACGTCGTGTTGATCCCACATCATGGCAGCCTTACATCGTCCAGCCCGCCATTGGTCAACCAGCTCGCGCCCGATTACGCCATCGTATCGACCGGTTATGGCAACCGCTGGGGGTTTCCGAAAGAACGCGTTACCCAGCGTTGGCTGGGTAGCGGAGCAGACGTGCTGGATACCGCCAGCTCGGGCGCGATTGGTTTCAGGATGTGTGCGAACGGGGGTATTAGTCGACTTCGCCGGGAGCGGCTGCGTCGGCAACGTTTCTGGCACGATTCGGGCGAGCATTAGCGAGAATTTTCTGCGCTGTCACTGTATATTTCCTTTTTCCTCCCGGGTTCAGGTTGTTATGGTTGAGATAGTCAAATCCGGCGGCTGGTTGATGTTGCCCATCATCCTGTGCGCCATCATTGCCATGGGCATCATTCTCGAGCGATTCTGGACGCTGCAGCAAAAGCGCGTCATCCCGGAGGACCTCACGAGCAAAGTGTGGGGATGGGTCAAAAAGGACCAGCTGGATCAGAAGCAGATCCAGACCCTGCATCAGGGTTCGCCGCTCGGACAGATACTGGCAGCCGGCCTGATCAATCGCGACCGGGATCGCGTCGTACTCAAGGATTCCATCGAAGATACCGGCCGCCACGTGGTGCACGAACTGGAGCGCTACCTGGAGACTCTCGGCACGGTTGCCGCGATCAGTCCATTGCTGGGCCTCCTCGGCACGGTGATTGGCATGGTCAAGGTATTCACGGCGATTACGACGCACGGTGTCGGCAATCCAACCATCCTTGCCGGCGGTATTGCCGAAGCACTGATTACGACGGCCGCCGGATTGACTGTCGCTATTCCCGCCCTGATCGGTTATCGCTATTACCGGACGCGTGTCGACACGCTGGTCGTGGAAATGGAAAAGGAAGCCATCAAACTCGTCGAGGCACTGCATCGACGGAGTGAGAAGGGCCGCAAATGAGACTTAGCCTGCGATCGAAAGCGCAGCCGGAAGTGAATCTGACATCATTGATCGATGTCGTGCTGTTGCTTTTGATCTTCTTCATGGTCTCCACCAGCTTCGTGAAACAGTCGCAAATCAATATCAGTTTGCCACAGGCGGAAAGTTCGACCGTCGTCGAGGAGCCGCCCGAGCAGATTGACATCATGATCACGGCGACCGGAACCTACCTCATCAACGGACGCGAGCTGATCAACAACCGCCCCGAGACAATTCGTAACGCTCTGCAAAAAATTTCGGCTGGCAATAACAAGCTGCCCCTGACGATCAGCGCCGACGCCGATGCCAGGCATCAACACGTAGTCACGGCGATGGACGTTGCCGGGCGCCTCGGATTCACACAAATCAGTATCGCGACCGTCAATGATCCGGTCGAGTAGCACGGGATTGCTGTCCCGGTGAGCAAGCGTATCGATCCTCAGGTTCGAGTGGTGTATAGCCGATTGTGGAGCTATGTCACGCCACACAAGCTGATCGGCTTCATCGCTGTGGTCAGTATGGCGGCTACTGCTGCTGTCGAGGCGAGTCTCGTGTACCTGCTGCAGCCGCTGATGGACGATACCCTGGTCGCCAAACAGGTTGAGTCCGGCCGCTGGATTCCGCTGGCATTCATGGGCATTTTTATTCTCCGCGGATTGACAGGTTTCGCGACGGAGGCGTCGCTCGGGTGGATCGGACGCAGCGTCATCAGCGACTTGCGTCGCCAGGTTTTCAACAAGTTTCTAACTTTGCCGATCAAGTTTTTTGACGGGCAAGCGGCAGGACCCTTGTTGTCGAAACTGACGTACAACGTGGAAATGGTTGCCGAGTCGGTGACCAGTGTCGTAACAATAGCGGTACGCGACATATTGACGGTTATCGCGGCTATCGGTGTGATGCTGTATCACAGTCCCACACTAACGGTGTTCGTTGCCGTTTTGTTTCCAATCGTCGGTACCCTCGTGTGGTTGCTCGGCATCGCATTTCGACGTTACAGCGGCCGCATACAGGACTCAGTTGGCGCGGTAACGCAGGTCACTGATGAAATCATACGTGGCAATTCGGTCGTCAAAGCGTTTGGCGGTTACGAATACGAGCGCGACCGATTGGCGGCGGTCGATGAAGGCAATCGCAAGCAGAACCTCAAACTCATACGAGTTCGTTCGATGGGAGTTGCGGTTACTCAGGTTGTGTTCGGTTTCGGTATTGCGCTGGTGATCTTCATGGCCGGCAAGCAGTCTATTGAAGGTGTACTTTCGCCGGGCCAGTTTATTTCCTTTTTCTCGGCAATGATGCTCATGCTGCAGCCTGTGCGCCGCATTACGAACGTCAACGCCACACTGCAGCGCGGCGTTGCCGGTGCGGACAGTCTGTTCAGAATTATCGATGAAATGGACGAAACTGATACGGGAACCCACGACATCGATCGAGTCCGGGGCCGGGTTCGTTTTGACGACGTCGGGTTTGCTTACGCTGATGGCGGCGATGCCGTTATCGCGAATGTCAGTGTTTCCGTCGGCGCTGGCAAAACGCTTGCGATCGTCGGGCATTCGGGCAGCGGCAAGTCGACGTTAGTGAGTTTGCTGCCGCGGTTCTATGAGTTGAGCTCTGGCGATATTCTGATCGACGACATCTCGATTCGCGATTTTACGTTGCGGAGCTTACGTAACAACATCAGCCTCGTCAGTCAGGACGTCGTACTGTTCAATGACACGATACGTAACAACCTGGCCTACGGACAGCTGAAGTCGCATTCGGATGAGGAGTTGATGAATGCCGCTGAGGCGGCACATGTGCTCGACTTCACCAATGAGTTGCCGGACGGGCTGGAGACGATGGTAGGCGATCGTGGCGTATTGTTGTCAGGCGGCCAGCGACAACGCATTGCGATCGGCCGAGCGTTGTTGAAGAACGCTCCGGTGCTGATACTCGACGAGGCAACGTCCTCGCTGGATACGCACTCGGAGCGCCGCATACAGGATGCGCTGAACGTATTGATGAAAGACCGAACAACCCTGGTTATCGCGCATCGCTTATCCACCGTCGAGAAAGCGGACTGCATTATCGTTCTCGATGCCGGTCGAATCGTAGAGTCCGGCACGCATGCCGAGCTGGTGGCGCTGGACGGTCATTACGCGGCGCTGTATCGCATGCAATTCAGCGAGGCATAGTCCTGCCATGAGCATGACCTACCGATGGATACACAGGGTCTGGTATGAAGGCGCGAAGTCCGGCTGGGTGTTAATGCCGTTGAGTGGCCTCTATTGGCTGCTGTTGGCCGTACGCGCTTCCCTGTATCGGCACGGAATCATCCGCACACACAAGGCACAGGTACCGGTCATAGTCGTCGGCAATATCACCGCTGGCGGCACGGGCAAGACGCCCACGGTCATTTGGCTCGTGGAGCAGCTACGTGCCAGGGGTTACTCACCCGGCATTGCGAGTCGTGGTTACGGTGGCAGCAAATCGGGCACGTCGATGCGGGTGGATATCGATAGTGATGCTGCTGTTGTCGGTGATGAGCCGGTGTTGCTGGCACGTCGCGGTCGCTGTCCGGTTGCGGTCGATTCGAATCGCGTCAGGGCAGCCTCCATGCTCGTGGATGATGGCGTGGACGTCATCATTGCCGACGACGGACTGCAGCACCTGCGTTTACAGCGCGACTACGAAATTTGCGTCATCGATGGCGAGCGCGGATTGGGTAATGGCCGCTTGTTGCCGGCCGGTCCACTTCGTGAAGCTCCTCTGAGGCTCGAGCGTGTCGACCAGGTACTGGTGAATGGCGTTACGGAATTGGTCGACGCGACCGAGTTTGAATTACTGGCACAGGATGCGAGTCGCGTGAACGGTTCGCTGGCTCGGCCACTGCAGGGTTTTCGTGACACGACCGTGCATGCTGTCGCGGGTATCGGCAATCCAAAACGCTTTTTTGATTTACTGCGCAGCAACGGTATCCAGGTACTGGAACACAGTTTTCGGGACCATGCGGCGATAGCGGCAGCGGACCTCAAATTTGGCGATGACTTTAATGTCTTCATGACCGAGAAGGATGCCGTTAAACTCGGTCGCAATCTTTCTGACAAGTATTGGTACGTTCCTGTGGATTTGACGATGGATGCCACGAAGGCGGGCGCTTTTATCGACGCTATTGAACGACGTTTGCAATCTTGCGGTAAGCGACTATGAGCGGTTTCGTTGTCGTTATTCCCGCACGTTACGCATCGACGAGGTTGCCCGGAAAGCCGCTGCTTGCGATCAATGGCAAAGCCATGATTGAACATGTCTATGACCGCGCGATGGAAAGCAGGGCGTCGGAAGTCGTCATTGCTACGGACGACGATCGTATTGCCGACGTGGCCGAGGCCTTTGGTGCGACGGTGTGTATGACCGGCGATCATCACGAATCCGGTACCGAACGAATCGCGGAAGTTGCGGACTTGTTGGACTGGGAAGACGATCAGGTCGTAGTCAATTTGCAGGGCGATGAGCCGGCAATGCCAGCGAAGCTAATCGATCAATGTGCGGCATTGCTGGATGACGCAGCGGCGGATATCGCAACGCTGGCATCGGCGTTCCTGAACGCGCAGGATTTCGCCAGCCCGAATTGCGTGAAAGTCATTCGCGATGTGAACGATCACGCCATCTATTTTAGTCGTGCTGCGATTCCACATGCGCGCGATGCCGAGAACAAGGAACGGGCAATCGGTGCAGCACTACACCATCATGGCATCTACGCTTATCGTTGCGGTGTATTGCGGCGCCTGGTCGTCACGGAACCGTCAGACCTCGAAGTGTGCGAACAACTTGAACAACTACGCGCAATGTCCTTGGGCATGACAATCGTCGTCGGTGTGCCTGCAGAGCGACCGGGCATTGGTGTCGATACGGTCGACGATTTGCGTCGCGTCGCGGCCGAAATTCCGCGCTAAGTTTCACGCAAAAAAAACGGGCTCCTCGCGGAGCCCGTTTCTGTTTCTCTGTAGCTAAACCTGGCTAGTCGAAGTACTTGCGCAGCGTTAAACCGTAGGTTCGCGGCTGGTTCGGGTAGCCTGAATAGCTGCCGGCCTGAGCAACCGCCGGGAATGCGCTCAACAGGTACTCATCATTGTTGATATTACGTCCCCACAACATCAACTCCAGGCCATTGTCCCAGGACAATCCGGCACTGGCGTTGAAAGTGTTGACTTCGCGTGACGCGATGCTCGCAGGCGTATTTTCAATAACCTGAACCTCGTCTTCGTAGATGTATTCGACTCGGACATAGGCCAATGCGTTGCCGACGTTGAAGTTATAGCGGCCGGATGCGGTCATGCTGACGTCATGAATGCCCGGCGGTTTCGTGCCGCTAAGATCGGTCGGTCCATCGACGCCTTGTGCAAGCGTGAACGAATCGTAGAGAGGATCGAGGAAAGTCGCTGCCAGCGTGCCCTGGAAAGAATCCGTCGGTTGCCAGCGAATATCGACTTCGACACCGGTGGTCGATTGCTTGCCGGCATTGGCGAGATTAAAGCCGGTTCCGGTGAAGATGTTGGACTGGAAGCCCTCGATTTCCTGGTCGAAGATCGCGAGGTTGAGCGCGATTGTTTCCCAGCTGCCTTTCAGTCCGATTTCGTACACGGTTGAGTCTTCAGGTCCGGCATAACGACTGGTGTAAGTCAGGTTCGGCACATTGAGGCCGGCAGCTTCAATGGCAGCCTGATCGGCCGGGAAAGGACGTGAGTCGCGCGACAGGTTCCAGGACGAAGCTTTGAAACCCGTGCCTGCGCTCGCGTAAATATTGACATCGTCGTTGATGTCAAAGGCGAGACGAACGGTGTAGGTCGTCGCGTCGTCTTTGGTGTTGCCGGGCTCGACGGAGTTCGGGAAGTCCACGTTCGGCGGCAGGAACTGCAGGGGCTGCAATGCGAGCAGCTGGTTGCACGCTGGTGGCGGATTGGTCGGCGAGCATGGCACGGGCGCCAGTGCGGCGGCGGCGGCTGCCGCGATTGCGGCGGCTTGTGCAGGCGTTGCACCACCCGCGATTGCTTGTTGATACGCACCCTGGTAAATGAGGCCGCCGCCAACCTGCACCATGTCGAGCATTGAGAATACGTCCGTCGCCGTTGAGTCAAAGGTTACGTCCTTCTCGTCTTCGGTGTAGTTGGCACCCAACGTCAGCGTTGCGCGATCGCCGAGGTCGATATCAATCTGAGCAAATAGCGAGAGCGCCTGGTTGTCCATCGTGGAATCTTCAATCAGGCCCTGACCTGCACCCAGTAGCGTTCCGGTTGGCAACATCAAGCCCGCTTCAATCAGGTTCAGTGCTGAGTTACCCGGTACACCGCCGGTCAGGATGTCGCCGTAGGGACGGAACGCCGTTCCGTACAGGATGCCCGTTCGTTGTTTAACGTCTTCATCGAACAGGTAGGCACCCAACATCCAGTCCAGCGAGTCCGTTGCACCGGCGAGGCGGAACTCCTGCGTGAAGGTGTCAATATCCGTCTCGGTACGGTTGGCTGTACTCGGGTCGAGTAATTGCGCACTCGTGAAGTCAACGTCGACATTGTCAAAGCGCGACAAATTACGGAACGCCGTGATCGACGTCAGTGTTACCGAATCATTGAAGTCGTAATCGAATTGCAGCGACGTGCCGCTGGTCTCGAACTGATTGACGGGCGTGAAGTCGTAATAGCCCTGATACGCAAACGGCGCCTCCGCCACGAAGTTACCGCCAAGGGCGCGAATCGCGTTTCCTGTGGGACCGTCCTCCAGGTTGGCAACACCGCAACAGGCCTCATCGAAATCATCGTAATCCGCAATCAGGCGAATCTCGAGAGCGTCGGTCGGAGCAAACAGCAGCTGGCCTCTCAGACCATAACGATTCTGTTCGCCGAGGGCAGCGCCACCGGCAAGATTGTCGTAATAGCCGTCGCGTTCGTTGTACGAACCGGAAAGGCTGAAGGCCACGGTTTCGGACAGAGGTCCGTTGACATCACCCTTCACGATGACCTGGTTGTAGTCACCAACGGTCAGCGACACAGAGCCGGATGTGTCATCCAGGCTGGGCTTCGCCGTTATTACGCTGATGACGCCGGCGGAAGCATTTTTTCCGAACAGCGTGCTTTGCGGGCCGCGCAATACTTCGACGCGCTCGAGGTTTGGCAGGTCGGAGAGTGCGGAGGCGGTGCGTGATCGATAGACGCCATCGACAAATACGCCGACGGAGGGTTCGATACCAGCGTTGTTAGCGCCGTTACCAAATCCACGGATAACGAAGTTCGTGTTGCCGCTGGACTGCAGCTGCGTCACGCGCAATGACGGCACCATGAACTGCAGGTCCTTAATGTCATTAACTTGTGCCAGCTTGATTTCTTCAGCACCAACTACGGATACGGCGAGCGGTACTTCCTGCAGTGTCTTTGACTGCTTGGTTGAGGTAACGACAATCTCTTCAATAAAACTGATGCCGGCCTCTTGCGCAATGGCAGGTGCGACCAAGGTTGCTGCGACGACACCGAGTAGACCCCGGTGATATTTGCTTGCACTCATTTCTAACCCCCTAAAAAGAAGCACTAATTGTGGATACCCCCCGAGCCTACGCGGTTTTTGCGGCTTTTGCGATCCGCATAGAGCGAAAAAACCTGCTGGTTCGGGGCTGATTTCACCATAAGATACAGAACTTTAGGAGGAGCTAGTGAGCGAGCATCAGCCCGACGATCTCATTGGGGTCATCCGAGCAGGGCGACTGCCCGACGAAGCACTGCTGCGCCGGTATCTGGATGCGGGCGCCTATACCGATTGTTATGTCACCGAAATCGCAGCGGCCGTTACGCATGCCGACTTCATTGCCGCGTTTTACACCACAGCCCTGTTTCGGCTCGAACGGCTGATTCTCGCTCTGCTGGTGGCACGGCCGTCCTCGGACAAGGAGGCGAGGGAGCTGGCCGATGGCAATTTGCAGTCTTTTGCCGCCTGGAATGTCGAGGCTCGCAACACCAGCCAATTGCTGCTTGCTGATTTCCGAGGCCGCACCCGCTCGTGGTTCATGACGGCGCCGGCCGCTGACAATCACGGTACCCGACTGTATTTCGGGTCGGCAGTGGTCCCCATCGTCGACAAGGACTCCGGCAACGCGAGCTTGGGTTTCGGCTTCGACCTCCTACTGCGTTTTCACAAGCTCTATTCGCGTGCGCTCCTGCGAGCAGCTTACTCGCGCCTGATGCGCTCTCCGGCAGGCACGCGCCGCTTTCGGGCGGCACGCAGGGAAGACTCGGCGTTGGTAACGACCCTGTACAGCATCGCGTCCAGCGGTGTCGCGGACTACACCTGGTCCCGGTTTGCGGAACCGGGAGAGCAGCTGCTGGCAGCCGGTCAGAGAGGCTACGAAAGAGGCGACGCCGATTTCAGCTACAAAAACTGCACGGTCCTTGAAGAGCTAGGCAACGTGGCCGGAATGCTTTGCGCTTATTCGGTACGCAGCGATCAGCGGTGCGAAGAGAGCGATCCGATCCTCGCTCCGTATAGCCAGCTGCAGGAAGAAGGTTGCTACTTCATCTTTGATATGGCGGTTTTCCCCCAATACCGGAACCGTGGTTTCGGCAAACAACTTTTGGCGATGGCTGAAAATCATGCACGCGTCCAGGGGCTCGATAAGATCGGTCTGATTGTTTTCGAACAAAACGAAGGCGCGAAGCGCTTGTATGAGAGAATCGGCTTTGTGGAGCGACGTCGAGTCACCATCGTCCCGCATCCCTTGATTCAATACACGGGCGATGCGATTCTCATGGTGAAGAACATCACAAAGTCGCCTGAAAGGGAGTAGCAGTGACGATGAGCGAGCACGACATTCCGGCGGCGGCGAAACAGCTCGCAACACGCGGCCAGCTCATCGAAGCCGTCAAAGTAACTCGTGAACAAACGGGGCTAAGCCTTAAAGATGCCAAGCATGCAGTAGAGGCCTATTTGCGAAACCCCAACGGAGTGTCTCGGTTCAGTCGACCGCGTGCAGATCTCACGAGCTACGAAATACCGCCGCAGGCAATCGCAGCTTTGGAAGAGGGACGCTTCGTGGATGCTATCAAGCTCACTCGCGACGCCCGTGCGCTGGGACTAAAGGCGGCAAAGGAAACGGTCGAACAATTTCTTCAGCAACACGCGGACATCGAGGCCAGATTCAAATCAGCATCCTCGATCAAGTTTCGGCGAGTTGCGAGAAAACTGGCAACGATACTGGCGTTAGTCGGTATGCTGGCGTTCAGTTACATCTACCTGCAAGCCGGGTAATGCGAAGGCTTTAGCCAGCGTGTTTTCAAGTCACGAACCATTCAGGGAGTATCCAAAATGAAACGTGTAACAGGAATAGGAGGTATCTTTTTTAAAGCCTCTGATCCCAAGAAACTCGGGGATTGGTACAAGACGCATCTCGGCATCGATGTCGAGGAATGGGGTGGCTATGCGTTTCGCTGGGCCTCGAAAGACAACCCGTCCGGCACGGGCACGACCGTGTGGAGTCCGTTCGCAAAAGATAACGACTACTTTGCGCCGAGCAAGTCGAGTTTCATGATCAACTACCGGGTCGAAGACCTGCATGCTTTGCTGGCCGTTCTGAGAGAGGAAGGTTGCGATGTCGTTGACAAGGTGGAGGAGTCCGAATTCGGCAAGTTCGGTTGGGTCATGGACCCGGACGGTAACAAGATCGAACTTTGGCAGGCGCCAGAGGGTCAGTAGCCTGCCGAATTGTGAGGCAGGTTGCATAAAAGCATTCACTACATGGAAAGATTTTCTGCATGACTGAGCAAAAGAGTGCGTACTCCGTGCTATTCGTCTGCATGGGCAATATCTGTCGATCGCCGACAGCCGAGGGTGTTTTCCGGCATTTGGTTAACGAGGCGGGCATGAGCGACCGGATCGTGATCGATTCGGCGGGCACACACGCTTATCACGTTGGCGAGCCACCCGATCGTCGAGCAGTTGCTGCTGCCGAGCGTCGAGGTATGTCGCTAGCGGATATCCGGGCACGACGCGTTAGTGACGAAGACTTTCAAAAGTTCGACTACATCATCGCGATGGATGAGGACAATCGACAGCGGCTGCTCGAGCAGGCAGCCGAAGAACAGCAGCACAAAATACGGCTGTTCCTGAGCTACGCGGCGGTCGATGAAACGGAAGTCCCTGATCCCTATTACGGTGGCGCTGCAGGTTTCGAGCGCGTACTGGACCTTGTGGAAGCAGCGTCCCGAGGCCTGCTCGAGACGCTCTCCTAATTCACCCTAGCTTTCATCCCACGGCAGGAGCCGCGTTGCAGGCTTCGCAGCCTCGACCACGGCGTGCTTAGCCTCTGCGACCGGTTTTGCTGCCGGTTTGGGTTCCGCAGCAGGCTGCGGTTTTGTCTCGGCCGCAGGCTTCGGTTCAGGCTTCGGTTCAGGCTTCGGTTCAGGCTTAGGTTCAGGCTTCGGTTCAGGCTTCGGTTCAGGCTTAGGCTCCGGCTTCGGTTCGGGCTTCGGTTCCGGCTTCGGTTCAGGCTTAGGCTCCGGCTTGGGTGCTGGGCTTTCCTTAGCTGCAGGCTTTGGCTCGGGCGCCGCTACGGGCTTTGCATCCGCTACCGGCTTCGGCTCGGCAACAGTCACCGGCTTGGCTTCCGTTGCGGGTTTCGGCGTAGCAGTGGGCTTCGTCTCAACCGTGGATTTCGCATCTTCCTTTACGGATGAACCCGCCCCATCTGCCTGTGGCGTTTGCGACGGCGCATCGGATGCTGCCTTCGACTCGGCGGCTTTCGGAGTGCGGCGCCGTGGCTTGCGCTTCTTTTTAGCAGCGCCGTCCGTTGTGCCTTCCTGCTGAGCTGGGTCGTCCTGTGGTTTAGCCGCATTCGGCTGTTGCTCTTTCGCGGCAGCATCGTTGTTCTGCGGCTGGTCCGTTGCTGCCTGATCGGCACCACTGCGCCGACGCCGGCGTCCACCGCGACTGCGACGACTGCGTTTTTTCTTCGGCGCCGTATTGCCGTCATCAGGGGTTTGGCCATCGGCCTGCGCTTGCGCGTTCGGCGACTTTTGCTCGGTGTCGCTGCTCTGCTGCCCGCGGTTCTTTGGATTGGCCGTTTTTGATTTCTTGCCGGAGGTCTTGCGTTTCTTCGGTCGTCCGTCGCTGCGGGAACGCGAATCACTGCGTTGACGATCCTGTTGCGTTGTTCGTTTTCCACGAGTGGCTTTAGCGCTCTTGTCGCTTTTCTTGCGCGATTTCTTATCATCGTCGTCGCTGGCAAAAAAGGCCATAATCCTGGACCACAGGCTCGGTTCAACGGGCTTGGGTGGCTGCGGTGCGGGCGTTGACGGTTTCAGCGTGCCGACCGCCGCGAGCTCAACACCTTTGCGTTCAAGTATCGCTTGCGGTGACTCCGGCTCTACCGGGGCGTGCACCAGCGTGAAGCTGGCACCGGAGTTTTCCGGTAAATCCGTTTGATCGTCGCGCACTCTGCGCACATCGTAATGCGGCGTTTCAAGATGCGAATTCGCGACCAGTACCACCTGGGTGGCATGCCGGTCTTCGAGGTTTTGCACCCAGTCTCGTTTTTCGTTCAGAAGATAAGTCGCTACTTCGACCGGCAACTGCGCGATCACTTTGGCTGTACGTTCCTTGCGCGCTTCTTCGCCGATGATGCGCAGGATAGCCAAAGCCAGCGATTCTGTGCCGCGTATGGTGCCAAAGCCCGTGCATCGCGGGCAGGTCTTGTAAGCGGACTCGCCAATCGATGGGCGCAAACGCTGCCGGGACATTTCGAGCAGCCCGAAACGACTGATCTTGCCGATCTGTACCCGGGCGCGGTCCTGGCTAACTGCATCACGAAGTCGATTTTCGACATCGCGCTGGTGTTTTTGCGGACCCATGTCAATGAAGTCGATGACGATGAGACCGCCAAGATCGCGGATGCGCAATTGACGGCCAATTTCGTCAGCCGCTTCAAGGTTCGTGTTTAATGCGGTTGCCTCGATATCGCCGCCTTTGGTCGCACGTGCCGAGTTAATGTCGATGGAGACCAGCGCTTCGGTGTGATCAATGACGATGCTACCGCCCGACGGCAAGGAAACGTCGTGCGCAAATGCGGACTCAATCTGTGACTCGATCTGGAATCGTGTGAACAGTGGCACCGGATCGACGTAGTGTTTTAAGCGTTTGAGGTTCTGCGGCATCGTCTGTTCGACGTGTTCATAAGCTTCCTTGTAGGTAGCTTCGTCGTCGATCAATATTTCGCCAATGTCTTCGGTCAGGTAATCGCGCAAAGCGCGCACAACCGAGTCACTTTCCCGATACAGCAGGAAGGGTGACGGGCGTTCCAGGACGACGTTCAGAATCGCAGTCCAGACAGTCATGAGGTTTTGCAGGTCCCAGGACAATTCGTCGGCGCCGCGGTCGATGCCGGCTGTTCGCAGGATGACGCTCATATTGTCGGGAAGGTCGATCTCATTCAGCGCCTTTCGCGCAAGGTCACGGTCTTCACCCGTAATGCGGCGCGAGACGCCACCTGATCGATCTTTGTTCGGCTTCAATACCACGAAGCGTCCTGCGAGGCTGACAAAGGTTGTCAGAGCCGCGCCTTTGTTGCCGCGCTCCTCTTTGTCAACCTGGACAACGATGTCCTGACCTTCTCGGAGCAGGTCTTTTATGTTGGGTTTGTTGCCAGCCTTGCTTTCCTTGACGTAGTACTCGCTGGAAATTTCTTTTAGCGGCAGGAAGCCGTGGCGACTTGCGCCGTAATCGACAAAGGCGGCCTCGAGGCTGGGCTCGATGCGCGTAATTTTACCTTTATAGATGTTGGCTTTTCGGCGTTCGCTAGCCGGGGCTTCGATATTGAGATCGTAAAGACGCTGGCCGTCGACCATCGCCATGCGCAACTCTTCTTCCTGAGTTGCATTGATTAGCATTCGTTTCATGTTGTCCTACTTGTGTAAGTGAGGACAGCAATACGGAGGAGTGCGCTGGACGGGCAGAGGGGAAGTCATGCAAACGAACGCGGCGCCGGATTGCGCCAACTATTAGGCCTGTCATTTCGTTTTGAGTCTGACGCATTGTCGTCAGCACCCATAATAAAATCAGCATGATTTCCCTGCGGCTCTGCCGCTTCGGCGCAGTCCGGGATCCGGAGTTGCTGCCTTCTGGAATCAGGTC
Organism: uncultured Gammaproteobacteria bacterium; assembly: GCA_942490655.1. Classification (GTDB taxonomy): domain Bacteria; phylum Pseudomonadota; class Gammaproteobacteria; order Steroidobacterales; family Woeseiaceae; genus UBA1847. Next base: position 476,117 of record CALNXZ010000003.1, read on the forward strand.
TCGCAGATCGCGGGACCAAAAAAGTCATTTGGGGTGTGAGCGCCGGTATGCCGGAGCGTCACAGGGCGGTAATATAGCACACCGCAACCCTACTTCAAGCTATTGATCATGCAAGAAAAGCCGCCCCACAGGGCAAAACAGCAGGAATCCCCCGGCACGACCAAGACCGGTGTTCGCAAGGTGTCTATCGACGCTGAGCGAGCCGGGCAGAGAATCGACAATTTCTTGCGAACTGAATTACCCGGTGTTCCGAAAGGGCGCGTTTACAATTTATTGCGTCGTGGCGAAGTACGAGTAAACGGTGGTCGCGTAAAAGCAGAACACAAATTGATGGAAGGCGACGAGGTTCGTATTCCCCCGGCGCGAGTCCGCGCTGAAGGCGCACCGCCATCCGAGAAAATGGCGACAGACATGCTGGAGCGAGTGTTATACGAAGACAAACGCCTGCTCGTAATCAACAAACCGACCGGGATTGCCGTGCACGGTGGCAGCGGCATTAGCCACGGGGTCATTGAGTTGTTGCGTCACGCGCGCCCGGATTTGAAAGAGCTGGCGCTGGTGCATCGCATCGATCGTGAGACCTCAGGCTGCCTGGTCATGGCGAAACGCCGTAGCGCGTTGCGTGATCTGCACGCGCGTTTTCGCGAGGGCAAGGTTGAGAAGAACTACCTCGCGCTGGTGGTGGGACATTGGCAGCTCGGCGAGCAATTGATCGATGCGCCGTTGCATGTGCAGCATCGCAGAGACGGTGAGCGTCATGTTGTGGTGAGCGGCAAGGCCGGAAAAGCCGCCCAGACTAAGGTAAGTTTGTCGCGCAATTACGGTCCTTACAGCCTGTTGTTGTGCGCGCCGCTAACCGGTCGCACTCACCAGATTCGGGTGCATCTGGACTATCTTGAACATCCCATTGTCGGTGACGAGCGTTACGGCGACGACGACGCCAATCGTAAAGCGAAGCAGTCGGGACTGACGCGGTTGTTCCTGCATGCGCAGTCGATCGCATTTGCGGATGATAGCGGCAATGACCTGCATTTCACGGCGCCGTTGGCCGAGGACCTCGAGCAATTCCTGTCGACCGGGACAGGTTTGGCCAGGCGTCGCAAATAGCTACGGCAGCAAGTAGTCCAGTTGCAGCAGCCGATCGGCGACCCAGATCATGGGCAAGCCGATCAGGGCTGTCGGATCATTGGAATTAACGGAATCGAAAAGTACAAAGCCGGCCCCTTCCAGCTTGAAGCTTCCGGCACAATCGTAGGGCTGGTCGTGGCGCAGATAAGCATCGGCGAGACGCCGGTCAAAGCGCCGAAACTGCACCGTGGTTTTGTCCGTGTGTTCGAATCGCGAGCGGCCGATGGGGTCGAGAATACAAACGGCGGTGAGAAACGTGACGGACTTGCCAGAGGCGGCGAGCAATTGCTCAACGGCCCTTTGGTGGTCTCCGGGCTTACCGAGTACCTTGTCGTCGAGTACTGCGAGCTGGTCCGCGCCGATAACCAATGCGTCCCGGGCGTTGCTGGCAACGGCTTCCGCCTTCTTGCGGGCGAGGTGAGTCGCCAGATCGGCCGGCGCAAGACCGTCGACATTGGACTCGTCAACTTCCGGAGAAACCGTCTCGTAGCTATCGAGAAAACGATCCAGCAATCCACGCCGGTAGGGGGACGATGAGGCCAGAATGATGGTGGGTGCTGATGGATTTTGCATAAACAAATCATGCTGTTAAGTAAGGTATGGCTCAGTTTACCGGGTTTGTGGGCGCTCGCCGACGCTTTTGTCGGCCGGGCCGCCGACTATGTTTTGACAGCAGCGGTCCGGGTCCTTATGATGCGCGCGCCATGGGCAATCCTCTGCGAGATCGCCGTACTGCTGCTGAATTTGCATCAGTCGGACAAGTCATTGAATTTAATGAGAAAATAGACTTGTTCGAAGGGCTTGCAGCAATTGTCGAGGCGGATTTGGCTGCGCTTGAGCCGGCCAGAATTCCGTCGGGTTGGCGCGAGGCCAAAGTAAGCGGTCGGCTGCAGTTTGGATTCGTGGACGAAGCCGGACGGGTACCGATAGTATCGGGCAGCGCAACGACGAGTATCGACGCGGTTTGCCAGCGATGCCTGGAACCGTTTCAGCTTAGTCTCAGCGTGCGGCCGAAATTGTTGCTGCTCGACGCGGAGCAGGAAGTGGACGGCTACGACGCGTACGAAGTCTGGGAGCTCGACAAGCCAGCATTGCGGCCGCAGGACATAGTTGAAGAATTGCTGATCATGGCGCTGCCGTACTCGGCAATGCATGACAGATTAGCAGAATGCAAAGCATTTTCGCCGACCAAATCCTCGGTGGTCGAGGATGTTACGGAATTGAAAAGACCCTTTGCGGATTTGCGTTCGCAAATGACACAGAAAGAATCAGATCCGGAATAAGCCCCGGGTCAAATTGGAGAAAGTTATGGCCGTTCAAAAAAGTCGCAGGACACCTTCGACCCGAGGCATGCGTCGTTCACACGACAAGCTCAAGGGGCAGGCATTGTCTGTAGACCCGACGTCAGGTGAAACTCATCTGCGTCATTGTGTAACCCCCGACGGTTTCTACCGCGGTGTCCAGGTTGTGAAGCAACCTGAGATCGAAGACGTAGAGTAAGTATTCCCTGTTCCGGCCGGTTGGCATTTCCGGCCTGACATTTAGTGGGATCACACTCAACCATTTCCCTGGATGCGATGAGCGGCGACCTCGGTGCTGAGGTTGTCGTGCACGCGGCTGCCGCTACCCTTAAGAAATACCGCAAAATCGAATTGCGGTTGGTAGGCGATCAGGCCGAGCTGCAAGGTCTCGTAAAGCGCATCGTCGGCGACAATCCAAGACTGCAAATCGTACACGCCTCCGAAATCGTTGAGATGGCGGAGCCGCCTGCAGACGCGCTGCGCAAAAAGAAAGACTCCTCGATGCGAGTCGCGATCAATCTGCTTAAAGATGGCGACGCGGATGCTTGCGTAAGTTCTGGAAATACCGGGGCGTTGATGGCGACGGCGAAGTTTGTATTGAAGACGCTGCCGGGCATAGATCGGCCGGCTTTCATCGCAGAATTGCCGGCCAAAGGTGGTTCTTTGCACATGCTCGATCTTGGTGCAAATACGGAAGCCAGCGCCGAGCAGCTTTTTCAATACGCGATGATGGGTTCTATCGTCAGCTCCGATATTGTCGGAATAGCGGAGCCAAGAATCGCATTGCTCAACATTGGCGTCGAAGATATGAAAGGGCACGAAACTGTTCGGGCCGCTGCTGCTTTGTTGAGTGCGAGTACCCTGAATTACGTTGGCTTTATCGAAGGCAATGACCTGTTCTCCGGTAAAGCCGATGTCGTCGTGACCGACGGATTCACAGGTAATGTTGCACTCAAAACTATTGAGGGTGCCGTGGGGCTCGTGCACCATTTCCTGAAACGTTCTTTTACCCGCAATTGGTTTTCCAAACTGCAGGCGATTTTCGCGAGCCATGTGCTCAAGGGCTTGGCAAAGGAAATGGATTCACGACATTACAATGGAGCGACTCTGGTAGGCCTAAATGGTATTGTGATCAAGAGCCACGGCAGCGCCGATGCGGTCGCCTTTCAACACGCGATCGATACGGCGATTGTTGAAGTCAGAAATCAGCTTCCACAGCAAATCGGCACTATGTTGAGAAAGGAAATCGCATGACGTATTCGCGCATCGTCGGAACGGGTCGCTATCTTCCCGAACGCATCATGACGAACGCCGACCTGGAAAAGATGGTGGATACGTCGGATGAGTGGATACGTACTCGCACTGGCGTGGAGCGACGACATATTTGCGCAGAAGGTCAGACGACCTCCGACATGTGCATAGAAGCCGCGAAAATCGCGATCAAGGATGCCGGGATCGATGCTGCTGACATTGATATGGTCATCACCGGTACGACAACGCCCGACCTTATATTTCCGAATATTTCCACCATTATCCAACACAAGCTTGGCATACCCGCCTGCACAGCATTCAGTCTCGAAGCGGCATGCACCGGGTTTATTTATGCGCTAACGACAGCCGACAAATTCATCAAGGCGGGTGAGGCAAAGTGTGCGTTGGTGCTGGGTGCGGAAAGCATCACCAGGCTGGTCGATTGGTCGGATCGTAATACCTGTGTCTTGTTCGGCGACGGCGCCGGCGCAGTGATCTTGCAACCGTCGGATGAGCCGGGAATCATATCCTGTCATCTCGGCGCCGATGGGCAGTACAAGGACTTGCTTTATTACCCGGTCGGTGTGTCCAATGATCTGGCGACGGCCGGTACTGCCGATGCGAAAATCATCATGTCCGGCAATGAGGTCTTTAAAGTTGCCGTAAAGACGCTAGGCAACATTGCGACGCAAACTCTGGACGATGCCGGGGTTACGAAAGAAGAACTCGACTGGCTGGTGCCGCATCAGGCGAACATTCGAATCATCCAGGCGATGGCGAAACGTCTGGACATGCCGATGGAAAAAGTCATCCTGACTGTTCAGGACCACGGCAACACCTCGGCGGCGTCGGTACCGATGGCGCTCGATGTCGGTATACGGGATGGCAGGGTAAAGCGCGGTCAGTTAATTCTGATGGAAGCTTTCGGTGGCGGCTTTACCTGGGGATCCGTATTGATGCGTCTCTGACGCCAACACGCGGCGTTGTCACCAGAGTCTGCTTTTCTTTTGTTGTGCCGAACGGCGTTGCATACGCTGGTGTAACTTCTGTCGACGGCGATCAATGCGATCACGCCGTACGACCGCGTCGAATTTCTTGCCGTTCTTTTTATCAAACTCATCACGAAACTGGCAGAAGTCATCATAGGCAACGCGTACGTGATGCAATTCGCGCACCACGAGTTCGATGATAATGACATCGTCGAGATAACCGATAACGGGGATGTTGTCCGCCAGAATATCTTCTGGATCGGCGAAGTAGACGAAGGTTGCCAGCAATCGTTCTCTGTCCGCTCCCGGCAACTGCCACTCATCGTCCGTCAACATGCTGATGAACGACTCAAGCTGCGGGATACGTTTGCCAACGAAGTCAGGTAAGGGTTCGTTTTGGCGAATCTCGTTGAGTACATCCGTGACGGCTTCGATGATTTCTGACTCTTCGGCGTCACGCACTGCTTCGCGCGATTGCTTCAGCGCCTTGCGGAAGAAATTCAAGTCACGATCGGAAAGCTCGAAAGAGATTTTCATGGACATGGCGGCAGGCTACCGGGAAATCCCTATGTCGGTCAATGCGCGATGGTTTACCATATGCGCAGCGAGAGGCGGTGTTATGAAAATCCAACTAATTATCGGTAACAAGAACTATTCCTCCTGGTCTTTGCGCTCCTGGTTGTTGCTCCGGGAGGCGGGTATACCCTTTGAAGAGCATCGGATCGCTCTGGATACGCCGGACACGAAGCGAGAAATAGCGGCGTTTTCGTCGGCAGGGCGTGTGCCGATACTCAAGCTTGATGACCTTACTGTATGGGACACGCTGGCCATCGCCGAAACCGTGGCCGAGCGCTGGCCCGAGAAAGGCCTGTGGCCGGCAGACAGCGCCGCTCGAGCGCGCGCGCGCGCCGTCTCAGCGGAAATGCATTCCGGATTTACGACCTTACGCTCCTGTATGCCCATGAATTGCCGCGCTATGGGGCGCAAGGTGCTGTTGCCGGACGAGCTGGGTGCGGACATCGACCGCGTCATCGCGATCTGGTCGGAATGCTACCGGCAGTACGGCGACCAGGGAGGGTGGCTGTTCGGCAAGTTTTCGGTTGCCGATGCGATGTTTGCGCCTGTGGTATTGCGTTTTCGGACCTATGGCATCAATCTCCCGGAATCTGCCGTCCACTATCCACACCGATTGCTTGAAAGCGAAGCACTGCAGGAGTGGCTACTGGCTGCGGAATCTGAAATTGAAGTCATCGATGGGGATGAAGCAGGGCAATGATGCAACGCATACTTATTATCGCAACGGCTATCTCGGCGATCGCGGCCATGGCACCTGGCCATGCTGCGGTCTACGATTTGCCACCGGAAGGTCACGATGTCATCGGCGAGATATCGACCATCGTCGCGACGTTTGACGATACCCTGGTTGACATCGCCCAACGCTATGGTCTCGGTTATCAGGATCTTGTGCTCGCCAATCCCAAAGTCAATGTCTGGGTGCCCGGCGAAGGCACAGAAGTTATTCTCCCGAATCGATTCGTATTGCCTCCCGGGCCGCGTACCGGTCTGATTCTGAATCTTGCCGAATACCGTATGTACTATTTTCCGCAGGCAAAACCGGGTGAGACCGCCAAGGTTCATACCTATCCCATCAGTATTGGCCGCATGGATTGGGAAACGCCTTTGGGTTTAACCAGCATTACGGCGATGGCGAAAAATCCGGCCTGGTATCCACCGCAATCGGTTCGCGACGAACACGCTGCCGCCGGAGATCCGCTGCCGAGGATCGTGCCACCGGGGCCAGCGAATCCACTGGGCACTCGGGCATTACGTTTGGACATACCGGGTTATCTGATACACGGGACCAACAAGCCTGCTGGCGTCGGTATGCGCGTGTCGCATGGCTGCATTCGAATGTTTCCCGAGGACATCGAGTTTTTGTTCGAGCAGGTCAGCGTAAAGACGCGAGTTCGTATTATTGATGTGCCCGTGAAAATTGGCTGGGATGGAGACGCTTTGGTTGCTGAAGTGCATCCCTTGCTGGAAGTTGCACAGCCGCCGGTACAGGCGTCAGCGGAACAGATCGAAAAACTTGATGCGGACGTCGAGATTCCGCAGGCGGATGTTGTCAGCAAGAATCCGTTAACGCACGTCACCGAACAATTCATCACCGCGACAGCTGTGAAACCCGGTCAGATTGACTGGGACATCATCGAGGCAATGGTCAAACGTTCAAACGGCATTCCGGAGACGGTTGGAGCGGGCATAAAAAACGCCGCGACTAGCGCGGCGTTTTGATAGATGTTGTCTGAAGTCTTTAAGACTACTTGGACATCGATTTCTTGAACATACGTTCCATGCTTTCACGGTTCGCATCACAGCAAGCCTGAGCAGCCGTTGCAGCAGCTAAAGCCTTGTCAGCTGTACCTTGTGCAGCTGCAGCAGCTTTACCAGCGCGATCAGCAGCAGCACGTGCAGCTTCAGCAGCAGAAGCTGCGGCAGCGGCATCAGCGGCAGCACGATCAGCTGTAGCTTTAACGTCGTCCAGACCCGTTGCGCAACCAGCAGCCATCATAACAATGAGTGCAAGTCCGCTTATTCGGAGTGTGGTTTTTTTCATTTGGAAGATCCCTTCAATAGTTGGAAAGAAAAGCAGGCGCATTATTTACTAAACGGAACCCCGCTGCAATGAGTTAACCGTTTTATTGCTATTTATTTTCCGCCAGGCCGCGCTCCGTAATCTGCAAATCAGGTGTCCGCGGAGGAATTGTCAGACGCCTCATAAAGGGGCTTGCACTGTTCGAAGTACTGTATATAATCCCAGCATACTGTGCATACATACAGGAACTGCTCAAATGCGCGAACTAACCCCTAGACAAAAGCAAATTCTCGAATTGATCCAAGATGTTATCTGCGAAACCGGCATGCCTCCAACGCGTGCAGAAATTGCCCAGGAGCTGGGTTTCAAGTCCGCCAACGCGGCTGAAGAACATTTGCGAGCCCTGCAACGCAAGGGCGTGCTGGATCTCGTTCCAGGCGCATCACGTGGCATACAGCTGAAAGACTCTTTGCGTGAGCAGATCGGTTTACCGCTGGTGGGCCGGGTTGCAGCGGGCAGTCCGATCCTCGCGGAAGAACATATTGAAACGCATTACCGAATTGATCCGCAGTTGTTCAGGCCCAAACCGCATTATCTTTTGCGTGTGCAGGGCATGAGTATGAAAAATGCCGGCATACTCGATGGTGATCTTGTGGCCGTGCATCGCACCTCCGAGGTTCGCAGCCGACAGATCATCGTTGCACGTCTGGACGATGAGGTGACCGTGAAGCGTTACCGGCAAACCGGATCGCTCGTATCGCTGTTGCCGGAAAACGAAGAGTTTGAGCCGATCATTGTGGACTTGAAAACACAGGCATTGGTTATCGAAGGCGTTGTCGTCGGTGTGATACGCGATGGTTTGTTACTGCACTGATGAGCCTTTGCAATGAGCCTGGAGAAATTACTCGAGAACCCGCGCATCTGGCGGGGCAGCAGCCATCACGGTGCTCAGTCGGGACTCGCGAGTGGTTATCCCAAACTGGATCGCTGTCTGCCCGGAGGTGGCTGGCCACTGGGAGCACTGACTGAAATTCTGATTGGGCAGTACGGCATTGGTGAACTGCGATTGTTGATGCCGGCACTCGCACAACTCAGTGCTGAAGAAACACCGGCTTACACGGGCGAGTACACAGAACCGGGCTGGATAGCCTGGGTAGCTCCTCCCTTCCAACCCTATGCACCGGCATTGCAGCAGTACGGCATCGATCTGTCGCGCATGCTCATCATTCGACCGAAAGATGACAGCGAGCTGTTGTGGTCGGCCGAGCAGGCCTTGTCGTCGGGTACCTGTGCCGCCGTATTGTTGTGGCCGGACAAGCTCGATGATCAGGCCAGCCGGCGTCTGCAACTTGCCGCAGAGCAAGGACACAGCTGGGCGATTGCGTTTCGGCCACTCGCGGCACGCCAGCAACCCTCAGCGGCGGCCCTGCGCCTGGAGTTACAGTTCACCGGGCAGGGCACGCGTGTTCATATCCTCAAGAGTCGTGGTGGACGCCCGACTGTTCTGAACGATCTGTTTTAGCTGTGTCCCGGGCTCGGAAATCGCCCGTTGTAGCACGGGACAACACGACTCCCTCTGCAAGACAGCAGGTCCTGCCCTTCGCGGAACTCGCAGCGCCCGCAAAACGCGCGTCGATCGCACCAAAGTTGGTGCGACGTTTATGGTTTTGTATTTATTTGCCACAGCTGCCGCTGGAGGCGTGTCGTTCTTCCGGCGAAGCGCTGGCCATCGTCGAAGAACAGCACGGCATCCACCGGGTGCTGCTGGCGGATGGGACAGCGTTGTCGGCGGGCATTACGGCGGGACTGTCGGCTAACGCGGCGTTGGCTTTGTTGCCAACGCTGAAACTCGAAGAGCGCAGTCCGGTTCGCGAACAACAGGTGCTCGAGCGGCTTGCCAGCTGGCTGGAGCGTTTTTCTTCCTTCGTCAGCATTGCCGGCAAGGACCTGTTGTTGCTGGAAATTGCTGGCAGCCTGAATCTGTTCGGAGGACTGCGCAGCCTGAGACAGACGATTGCGAGGGAGCTGGGCACACTGGGTTTTTCGGCGGCGGTGGCTATCGCGCCCACCCCGCTCGCCGCAACCTGGCTGGCGAGGGCCGGGCGCAAGGCTTGTATTCGTGCGACAGAAAATCTGGGTCCTGCCTTACGCCAGTTACCACTCGCTTGCCTGCGCTGGCCTGCGGGCCAGTGCGAATCGCTGACCGGTATGGGTGTCACCACGATTGGCGATTGTCTGCGTCTGCCGCGCGAAGGTTTTGCACGCCGTTTTGGTGCAGAACGTTTGCTTGATCTTGATCGTGCTCTCGGGCATTTGCCGGATCCTCGTGATTCCTGGCGGGCCCCCGAACGTTTCTGTGCCGATTACGAGATGACCGAGGAACAATCCGATCGCGAGTTATTGCTCAACATCTGCCGTGAGTTGTTGTTATCTCACGAACAATTTTTATTGGCACGTCAGCTTGGTACACAAGGATTGTGTTTTAGTTTTTTTCATCTCAAAAGTGCAGCGACGGAGTTGCGCCTGGGTGCAGCGCAGGCTGACCGCTCGGCGAGTCGCTGGTTTGAACTGCTCAGGATTCGTTTCGAGGCTTTGCTGCTGCCTGAAGCTGTTATCGCCGTGCGTTTACGCAGCGGTTTATCGCAGTCGCTGCAGGCTGAGACAGCGCGACTTTGCTTTTCACACCAAGCTGAAAAACAAAAACACCGCTATTCCATCGCACAGCTTGCAGAACGTCTCGTGGCCCGTATTGGGGGGCATTCGGTGAATGCACTGACGATGGTTGCTGAGCATCGGCCCGAATATGCCTGGTGTGCGCGAAATCCTTTGTCAGACTGGTCTGCCACCACCTTGACGATGATCGCTGACACGCAACGGCCGTTATGGATGTTGCCGGAGCCGGCCTTGTTACCGGTGGATAGTGGCTATCCATTGCACAAGGGATGTCGGTTGATACTGCTGGACGGTCCCGAAAGGCTCGAGACGGGCTGGTGGGATGAGTGCAGCGTCTCCCGTGATTACTACACGGCGTTAAGTGGCGCGGGCATGCGTTTGTGGGTGTTTCGTAACCGGCAGCGAAAGCCGAACTGGTATCTGCACGGCATCTTCGGATGACTGTGCGCTATGCCGAGTTACACGCGCTGAGTAACTTTACGTTTCTGCGCGGTGCTTCCCATCCGGAGGAACTCGTAGAGACTGCAGCAGCACTCGGTTATGAAGCGCTTGCCATCACCGATGAATGCTCGATGTCCGGTATCGTGCGGGCGCACGCCGCTGCCAGGGAGGCTGGGCTCAAAAAATTGATCGTCGGTTCCGAATTGCGATTACGCAGTGGTCGAAAACTCGTGGTGCTGGTCCAGAACAAGAGCGGTTATGCGGCGCTGTGCCAGCTGATCAGCAACGCACGGCGTGCAGCGGCGAAGGGCAGTTACGAACTGACACGGCTGGATTTTGAAGGCGGATTGCCCGGGTGTCTCGTGTTATGGGTCCCGGACAAGGACCTGCGGCTGGATGTTGAAGATCACTGGATACGGGAAACGTTTCGTGACCGCCTCTGGATCGCGGTTGAATTGATGACGGACGGGCGGCAGCGAGAGCAACTCGAGCGCTTGCGTGAAGAAAGCCGGCGCCTGAAGCTGCCACTGGTCGCGAGTGGCGATGTTCATATGCATATACGCGCACGCCGTATATTGCAGGATGCTGTAACCGCGATTCGACTGCGTACCACCGTGGATAAAGCCGGATTTGCATTGCACTCCAACGGCGAGCGGCACTTGCGTTCGCTTGCTGTACTGGCACATGCCTATCCGACGGAGTTGCTCGAGGAGTCTGCGCGAATAGCCGATCGCTTAAATTTTTCTCTGCACGAGCTTTGCTACGAATACCCGAATGAACTGGTTCCCGACGGTGAAACCGCGGGGACTTATCTGCGCAAACTCACCGAGGCAGGCATGCGACGCCGCTGGCCGGGAGGTGCTCCGGTCAAAGTGATCACACTGGTGGAGCACGAGTTACAACTGATCGCCGATCTTGAATACGAATCGTATTTTCTGACAGTGGAAGATATCGTCGCTTTTGCCCGCTCAAAAAACATCCTCTGCCAGGGGCGGGGTTCGGCAGCAAATTCCGCCGTGTGTTTTTGTTTGGGTATCACGGAAGTCGATCCCGGGCGCATGGCCGTACTTGTAGAACGCTTTATTTCGAAAGAACGTAATGAGCCACCGGACATCGATGTGGACTTCGAGCATGAACGTCGCGAAGAAGTTATCCAGTACATCTATGGCAAGTACGGACGCGAACGGGCTGCTCTTGCGGCGACGGTTATCACCTATCGTCCGCGCAGCGCATTGCGCGATGTTGGAAAAGTGCTGGGCCTGAGTGATCTGCAGATCAGCCGCCTGTCACGGTCGATGCAGTGGTGGGACGGTCGCACAGTGGACGACAGTCGTATCCTTGAGGCCGGTCTTAATCCCGACAGCCCGATTATCCGCCGGCTGTTGTACCTGGTTCGGGAACTCATAGGGTTTCCACGGCACCTTTCGCAGCACGTCGGTGGTTTTGTGATTTCCAATGCGCCGCTCTATGAACTTGTGCCGGTCGAGAACGCGACGATGCCGGAGCGTACGGTTATCCAGTGGGAGAAAAACGATCTCGAAGACATGGGGCTGCTGAAAGTCGATGTGCTGGGACTGGGTATGTTGACAGCGATCCGGCGCAGTTTTGATTTGATTCGTGACTTCGATGGACGGGACTACACGCTGGCGAGTGTGCCGGCCGAAGACCCGCTGGTGTACGACATGATTTGTGCCGGCGACACGATGGGCGTATTCCAGATTGAGTCGCGTGCGCAGATGGCAATGTTGCCGCGCCTCAAGCCGCGTTGTTACTACGATCTTGTTATTGAGGTCGCGATCATTCGCCCGGGCCCGATCCAGGGCGACATGGTGCATCCCTATTTGCGGCGACGTAACGGTGAGGAGGCCGTCGACTATCCCAGTGAGGAAGTGAAGGGTGTTTTGCAACGGACTTTGGGCGTGCCGATTTTTCAGGAGCAGGTCATGCAACTGGCGGTGGTGGCGGCCGGTTTTACGCCGGGTGAGGCAGACCGTTTGCGGCGTGCGATGGCCGCGTGGAAACGCCGCGGCGGACTGGGTCCGTTCGAGGATAAACTGATTAACGGCATGCGTGAGCGCGGCTATGCGGAGGAGTTTGCGCGCCAGATATTTCGTCAGATTGAAGGCTTTGGCGAATACGGTTTTCCGGAATCGCACTCTGCGAGTTTTGCTTTACTCGTTTATGTCTCGTGCTGGCTGAAGTGCCATACGCCGGCTGCATTTACGTGTGCCTTATTGAACAGCCAGCCCATGGGCTTTTACTCGGCCTCACAGTTGGTGCAGGACCTTCGTCGCCACGGTGTCGACGTACGAGCGGTTGATGTCAATGTCAGTCACTGGGACTGCAGCCTGGAGGCCGGGGAGGAGGGTGCTGCCGTTTTGCGACTCGGTTTGCGCATGGTTAAGGGGCTCTCCGAGAGCGCTGGAGAAAGAATTGTTGGCGCACGTGATGACGGTTGTTACGAGGAGGTGCAGGGTTTGATGGAAAGAGCAGCGCTGGATCGGCGTGAGCTGGGTGTGCTTGCGACATCGGGCGCATTGCGCGTGTTGTCGGGTGACCGGCATAAAGCGCGTTGGGCGGTTGCAGGAGCTGAGAAGCCGCTGCCCTTGTTCCACTCGGTCGAGCGCTATGAAGCAGCGCCGCTCCTGAAGAAACCGACTGAGGGCCAGAATATCGTTGCCGATTATCAGAGCACCGGCTTAACGCTCGAGAGACATCCGCTGTGCCTGCTGCGCCGTCACCTGGATCGTTACCATTATGTGACGGCCGGGCAGCTTTGCAACATGCAGAATGGCCAGAGCCTCTACGTGGCCGGGTTGGTCATCACCAAGCAGCGTCCCGGGACCGCGAGTGGTGTCACGTTTGTGACGCTGGAAGACGAGAGCGGGTATATCAACCTGATCGTCTGGAAGAAGGTTGCCGAGGAGTTCAGGTCGGAATTATTGAGTGCGCGCCTGCTGGGTATCGCCGGAGAATTGCAGATCGAAGGGAAGGTGATTCACGTCATCGCGCAGCAGCTGTTCGATCACAGCGAAATGCTCGGAGAGCTCAGCGTAAGCTCAAGGGATTTTCGGTAACACCGTCTAGTCGCTATCCAGGTCAAAATTGAAGGTGTCGTCCAGCTCAATCATCTTGAGCTCGCGCAATTCTTCAAGTCGTTTGCGCGCGTGCCGTTTCCGCGCCGCTTCTTCAGCATCGGTCAATTCAATTCTGGCAAACAAAGCGTCAACGCTCGCTTCTACTATGGTGTCGGCAAAACCATCGTCGTCGCCCAGAAGCAGGTCGTCATCGTCACCGTCATCGCCATCGTCGTCGACCTCGTCGTCGGATAGGTCGTCAGACAGATCGTCATCTTCGGGAGTTTCGTCGGTAATCTTACCGGTCATCGCGTACCTCGTCTGAAAAATAGTTCAGCCATAAGCTGACCAAAAATATTAACGAATAAGGTTGTTGATCTCAAAAATGGGCAGCAATATTGCCAGTACGATAGTCAACACAACGCCACCCATTAATACAATCACCAAGGGCTGCAATATACCAAGTAATGTGGCGATAAGGCCATTGACTTCCCGTTCCTGTCCCGTCGCCGCACGGTCCAGCATTTCTTCCAGTCGTCCACCGGCTTCGCCACTGGAAATCAGGTGGATCATCATCGGCGGAAACAGCCTGCTGGCGGCCAGCGATTTACTGATGGATCCGCCTTCGCGAACACGAATGGTCGCCTCGGTGACGGCATCCCGCATCGGCAGGTTCTCGATAACCTCGGCTGAAATCTTGAATGCCTCAAGTATCGGTACACCGCTACCGGCAAGAATACTGAGCGTTCGCGTAAACCGCGCCGTGTTGATGCCTCTCACCAGGCGACCGCTGATGGGCATGCGCAGCAAAAACCGGTGGTAACTGCGCCGCGGACCTGCTTGTTGCAATAACCACCAGACGCCATAAGCAAATGCTGCAAGGCCAACGATAATGGCGGGCCAGAAATCCCGTAAAAAGTCGCTGGTGGCGATCAGTCCGCGCGTGAGCCCTGGTAATTCGGCGTGAGTACTTTGAAAGACGCCGACGATTTTTGGTACGACGGTCGCGAGCATGAAACTGATAATACCGATAGCCATGACGATCAGGGCAACCGGGTAAACCATGGCATTGGTAATGTGCTGGCGCAGCTCCTGGCGAGACTCGGTGTAGTCGGCCAGGCGCTCAAGTACCACGTCCAGATGGCCGGATTGTTCGCCGGCGGCGACGGTCGCCCGGTACAGCTCCGGAAAAGCCTGAGGAAATTCGCCGAGTCCGTCGGCCAGCGTATAGCCCTCCATGACTTTCGCGCGTACGCCGAGCAAGATGCTCTGGGTGCGGGGATTGTCGTTTTGTTGCGAGACCGCGAGCAGGGATTCTTCGAGTGGCATGCCGGATTGCGACAGGGAAGCCAGTTGCCGGGTAATCAGCGCGAGTTCCGCAGCGGACATGCCTCTGCGCAGTGAAAAGGTCGACTGCCGGCGCGCTTCTTTCTGTGCGACTTCCGTGATTTCTACCGGTAGCAAACCGCGATCGCGAAGTACTTGCCTGACATGGCGCGGGGTATCACCTTCAAGTAAGCCTTTGGCTTGCTTGCCGGACTTGTCCATCGCAACGTATTCGAACGCACCCATGTCTTCAGCCTAGTCTTCGCGAGTGACGCGCAATACTTCATCGACTGTCGTCGTGCCTAACAAAACCTGGCGGCGCCCGTCGGCTCGAATACTGGGACTGCTGTTTCGTGCATAACGCTCGAACTCATGTTCACTGATTCCTTCGTGGATCATTTCCCGCATACGGTCATCGAGCGTGATCAATTCGTAAATGCCGGTGCGACCAACGAAACCGCGGTTGCCGCCAGCTCCTGGCTTGTAGAGCGTCGGAGGGTCTGACGGATCGACGCCAAGGACTTCGCATTCGTAATCGGATGCGGTGTAAGGAATCTTCGTTTCATCGTCCAGAACGCGGACCAGGCGCTGTGCAAGGACACCGATGAGACTGGACGACAACAGATACGGCGCTACGCCCATATCCCGCAAACGGGTAACGGCGCCGCTGGCTGTATTGGTGTGCAATGTGGATAGCACGAGATGGCCGGTCAAACTGGCCTGGACGGCGATCTCTGCCGTCTCGAGGTCGCGAATTTCGCCGACCATCACAACGTCCGGGTCCTGGCGCAGAATAGCGCGTAAGCCACGTGCGAAAGTCATCTCCACTTTCGTATTGACCTGTGTCTGCCCGATGCCGTCGATCAGATACTCAATTGGGTCTTCGACAGTCATGATGTTCCGACTATTGTCGTTGATACGTTCCAGTGCGGCGTACAGCGTCGTTGTCTTACCCGAACCGGTTGGTCCGGTGACAAGAATAATGCCATGCGGTTTGTGGATCAGTCGGTCCATGGAGGCCGTTGCGGTCTCGTCCATGCCCAGCTTCTCCAGATTCAGGCGTCCGGCCTGTTTGTCGAGCAGTCGCAGTACAACCCGTTCGCCGTGACCGGAGGGCATGGTGGATACACGAACGTCGACCGCACGGCCAGCGACTTTCAGGGAAATTCGACCGTCCTGGGGTAAGCGTTTCTCGGCAATATCCAAGCGCGACATCACTTTGATTCTCGACACGACCAGTGGTGCGAGTGCGCGACGAGTCTGTAATATTTCGCGCAATACTCCGTCAATTCGAAACCGGACGCCCAGCCTATTTTCGTAGGTTTCGATGTGCACATCCGACGCGTTCTCTTTGACTGCCTCGGTGAGTACTGCATTGATGAATCGAATGATTGGGGCGTCGTCGTTGCTGTCCAGCAAGTCCGAAGGCTCGAGTTGCTGCGCAACCTGTGACAGATCGAAATCCTCATCGAGGCCATCGACCATCTGTGCCGCGTTGGTAGAGTCCTGTTCATACGACTGGCGCAGCAGCAGATCAAAGACCTCCGCGGAGACACGAGAGAGTGTTAACGGGACCCCGGCAAATCGCCGCGCTTCGACCAGACTCAAAGGGGACGCACCATTGCGATAAACAGCGTCACCTTTATCGCCAGTAATTTCCCGAATCAAAACGCCGTGGCGCTTCGCAAACGAAAACGGCAGGGCACGACGCGGCGCTTTCGCCGGGCTGTCCTCTACTGCCAAAGTGATTTCGCTATTCGCTTCCATCATCCGGACTTTCAGTGCGTTCAATTCTATCAAGCTGTTCCTGGGTCAACGGTGGTATATCCGGTCGTTGTTCATTCGGCATCAATCGAATGGGTTCAGCATTGTTAGTTTCCTGAAGACCTCGAATCATGTTGTATTTCGCATTGGTCTGGAAAGCAGTATCGGCAGAATCGCGCATGATCTCGGCGCGGATGAAAATCATCAGATTCACCTTTTTCTTCTCAGTCGTGCTGGAGCGAAAGAGGGCACCCAGCAAGGGAATACCGCCAAGTACCGGTACCGATTGATCGCTTTCCAGCAGTACGTCTTCGATCAGCCCGCCGAGAACGAGAATTTCACCGTCGTCAACAATTACAGTAGTTTCTACAGTGCGCTGGTTGGTGATCAGGTCCACCGCGCCGGCCGCCGATTGCGCAATATTCGAAATTTCCTGGGATATCTTCAGCACCATCGAGTTGCCGTCGTTGATCTTCGGCGTAATTGAAAGTTTGACGCCCACTTGTTCGCGGTTGATAGTCTGAAATGGATTCACTGAGCCGCCGGCGACAGCTGAGTTGCTGTACGAGCCCGTGACGAACGGTACTTCCTGACCGACATTCAGTGTTGCCTCTTCATTGTCCGTCGTAACGATAGAGGGTGTGGAAATAATATTTGTGTTGGCATCACCCTGCACGGCATTCAGGATCGCCGCAAAACTGACACCGGTATCTGAAATTCGGCCAACACCCATGGTGATGCCATTGCCGATCAGGTTGGCGGCACCCGCGCCACCTTCCACCGCGCCGGCCAGTTGCACGACACCCGGAAAGTCCGGAAAGTTGGTGACAGCAAGTGGCTCGTTGCCTTCCCCGCCACGAATTGCCCAGGAAACACCGAACTGATTATTCTTGTCCGCAATGATTTCAACGATGATTGCTTCAACCAGAACCTGCGCGCGACGGATGTCCAGTCGGTCCACAATTTGCGTCAGTGAACGCATCATTTTTGGTGGCGCATTCATGATGAGCGCATTGGTCTGTGTGTCCGCCCAGACGGTGACGCTATCCGCGGAACCCTGGGCTGCCGCACCTTGCGCAGCGGCCTGACCGGCGAAGTGCGATTGCAGTTTACCCGCGAGTTCTTCGGCATCGGCATAACGCAGGTAACGAACCTGTGTATCGCCGCCATCTTCGAGCGGCGTATCAAGATGTGTAATCAAAGTGCGTAGTCGCAGACGATCAGCTTTGTCGCCACCGATCAGGACGCTGTTCGTTCGCGGGTCAGCGACCAGGCTCGTCGTGACGGGCGCATCATCTGCGCGCTGCGTTTGCGTCAGCGCTGTCATGATGCGGACGATTTCCGTTGCGGAAGCGTTTTGCATCGCTATGACTTCGATATCATCGTCGCTGGCCAGATCAATGCGCCGAATGATGCTGACCATTCTTGCGAGGTTCGCCGCGCGATCCGAAATGATCAGCATGTTCGAGCCCGAATGCGCCACCATGTGTCCGTATTGAGGGATCAATGGGCGCAGTATCGGCACCAGCTGCGCAGCGCCGACGTTGTGGACCTGGATGACCTGGGTGGCCATGTCATCCGGACCTGCGGCAGCACCCGCGCTGGAGGGCATTGGAAATTGTCGAGCTGTCGCATCGGGCAGGATCTTGATCAGATTGCCGCTCTCAATCGCTACGTATCCGTGCACCTGCAGAATAGACAGAAACGCTTCGTAAAACGCGTCTTTGCTCATCGGCTCGGCCGACAGCAAATTCACCTTGCCGGTAACACGCGGATCAAGAATAAAATTCTTGCCGGTGGCTTCACTGACCGCTTCGACGACGATGCGAATATCCGCGTCCTTCCAGTTCAGTGTGATTCCGGCATCCTGGGCATACGATGTAGTCAGCAACGGCGATGTGAGCACGACGCACAAAACTGCAAGCGGCCAAAATTTCATTGTTGTCATCTTTTTCATTGTGTTTGCTCGTCGCTGAGATCGAGTTGGCTGGTTCTCAGAGTCAGGTTTTCAATTTGGCCATCCCGATCCAATGTGACGGTCACTTCCTCGGCTGAGCCTAGCGATTGGAATATTTGCATGGCCTGACTGGCGTCAGACAGTGATTGCCCGTCGATATCCGTAATGACATCGCCGGACTTTAGCCCGAGCGCCTCGAACTGTTTGCGGTCGCGTCCAGGATAGACGCGAAAACCAACCTGCTCTCCACCTACGCGATAGGGCGTAGGGCGGATGACGTCCGTCAGCCGGGTCAGATTCTGCGTAACGACTGCCTGGATACTTTGTGTGTCGTCGAAACTCTGCCGCGTGGTCGTTGTTTCACGTCGCACACTGCTCATCGGATCGTCTTTGAACTCGCGCGGCAATTTGAGGCTGGTAAGCACGCCTTTTTCGTTCAACACGACACGATCAGCGTAGATCGCATGCAAGGTCGCGTTGTTGCCCACCGATTCTCCGATAACGTAAACCTCCTGATCCTTTCCGCCGTCTGAAATGATCGCCACAGAATAGCGCGGAATTTCAGACGCTACCGTGCCATTGAGCGTCAGGTTGATGCGTGTGTCCGGAAGATCGTCTTCCGGGGCGACTATCAATACCGGAGTGGCTGACTCAGCATCGGCGACACCGAAGATGTGCGAATCTGCAATCGCAGCAACATCCGGACCGTCTGTTGAGCTTTGCACCGGATTCGACAGAATTACCGGCGCGATAACCGTGCCGCCGACTGCACTACCCGGGACGAGCATCCAGATCATTTTCGCGACCTGCCAGGCGATCACAACGACGAGCAACAGATTTACGATGGGCGGTAAAACCCTGTTGACGGTTGCACCGTCTATATTTGCAATACCTGCCCAATTGGCTCTTGAAATCATATTCAACGAAGCTATTAAATAGTTCTTGTCTGGCTACTAACGTAGCGACCTGATGATACGGGTTGAACTGCAGCACGAACAAGCAGATTATTGACTTTTAAGCGAAAAATGGCCCACACGACAGTTTTATGAGTGAACGACGAAGTAACACGGAAAGGCGTGATGCGTTTGATCTGGATGTCGCCGAGGCGCAACCGAAAGTCAAACCGCCGCCCTTGTACAGGGTCGTCCTGATCAACGACGATTTTACGCCTATGGAATTCGTCGTGGATATCCTGGAGTCCGTATTTGGTATGCAACGCACACGTGCAACGCAGGTAATGCTTGAGGTGCATACCAAGGGCAAAGGGATTTGCGGCGTTTTCAACTATGAAATCGCCGAAACCAAGGTGGCGCAGGTTATGACAATTGCGAATCAGCATCAGCACCCGCTGTTGTGTACGATGGAAGAGTCCTGAATGGATAGCGAGGCCCGAAAATGTTGAGCGCTGAACTCGAATTCTGTCTGAATGAAGCCTTTCAGAGGGCGCGAGACTATCGCCATGAATTCATGACGGTCGAGCATTTATTGCTGGCCCTGTTGGATATCCCGTCGGTTCATGAAATTCTCAAAGCCTGCGATTCAAATATTCCTGAATTGCGTCGGCAACTGACGGAGTGTGTCGATGAGCAAACGCCAAGGTTGCCCGAAGAAGATGTGACAGAAGTGCAGCCCACCCTCGGTTTTCAACGTGTGTTGCAACGTGCGGTGTTTCACGTGCAGTCCAGTGGCAAGAAAGAAGTTACCGGCAGCAACGTCCTGGTCGCGATATTCTCGGAGAAACAGTCACAGGCCGTCTATTTCCTGAGTTTGCAGGATATCTCGCGGCTCGATGTTGTGAATTTCATCTCGCACGGTCTGCCGCAGGTGCCTGGCGAGGCTGCGAGCGAGGGCGCCGAACCTCAGCTTGAGGCGGAGGCAGAGGCGGAATTGTCGCCGTTGAAGAAATACGCCATCAACCTGAATGAGCTTGCCCAGCAGGGCAAGATAGACCCGCTCATCGGTCGTGAGCTGGAAATCGAGCGCACCGTGCAGATCCTGTGCCGTCGACGGAAGAACAATCCGTTGTATGTGGGTGAGGCCGGCGTGGGCAAGACTGCCCTGGCCGAGGGTCTGGCGCGCATGATTGTTGAAGAACGCGTTCCTGAGGTGCTTTCTGACAGTACAATTTACGCGCTCGATATGGGCACGCTGATCGCCGGTACCAAGTACCGCGGCGACTTCGAGAAGCGCTTGAAGGGCGTCATCTCGGAAGTTCGCGACGATCCGGGCGCTATTCTTTTTATTGATGAAATTCATACAGTTATTGGCGCAGGTGCCGCTTCCGGCGGTGTTATGGACGCGAGTAACCTGATTAAGCCGGTATTGGCCAATGGTGATATCCGTTGCATCGGCTCGACGACCTACACGGAATACCGTGGCATCTTCGAGAAAGACCATGCGCTGGCACGGCGCTTCCAGAAGATCGACGTTCCGGAGCCGAGTGTCGATGAAACGGTGGCCATCCTGAAGGGCCTGAAATCTCGTTTCGAAGAGCACCACGGCGTGAAATACGACAATCCGGCGCTTGAAGCGGCTGCTAAATTGTCCGCTCGACATATCAATGATCGCCACCTGCCCGACAAGGCCATCGATGTGATGGACGAGGCCGGTGCGAATTTGCGGCTCAAGCCCGCCGCCGAGCGCGGCAAGCGTGTGACGGTCCGCATGGTCGAAGCGATCGTTGCCAAGATGGCGCGGATTCCGGAGAAAAGCGTGTCGACGTCCGACAGGGATGCGCTGCGCACCATGGATCGTGATCTCAAGTTGACAATTTTCGGGCAGGACAAGGCCATTGAAGCTCTGAGTGGCGCGATCAAGATGTCTCGCTCAGGACTTCGCGACGAAGAAAAGCCTATCGGCGCGTTTTTGTTCGCAGGGCCGACGGGCGTTGGCAAGACAGAGGTCACGCGCCAGTTGTCCATGTTGATGGGCGTTGAGCTGCTGCGTTTCGATATGTCCGAATACATGGAACGTCATACCGTGTCTCGTTTGATCGGCGCGCCCCCCGGATACGTCGGTTTTGATCAGGGCGGCTTGTTAACGGAAGCTGTGAGCAAAAACCCACATGCTATTGTTTTACTTGATGAAATAGAGAAGGCACATCCTGAGGTTTTCAACCTGTTACTGCAAGTGATGGACCATGGCACGCTGACCGACAATAACGGCCGGAAAGCCGATTTTCGCAACGTCATCCTGGTGATGACGACCAATGCGGGAGCGGAAGAGATGAGCCGTGCCTCGGTTGGCTTCACGCAGCAGGATCACAGTTCTGACGGCATGTCAGTCATCAAGAAGAAGTTCTCACCGGAATTTCGCAATCGCCTCGACGCAATCATCCAGTTTGCATCGCTGGACATCCACTCCGTTCGGCGGGTGGTCGACAAACTCGTGGTCGAGTTGGAAGCGAAGCTCGGCGACAATAACGTCACTCTTGAGCTCAATGACGCGGCGCGCGACTGGATCGCCAAGCGTGGCTACGATCCTTTGATGGGTGCTCGCCCGATGGCGCGAATTATTCAGGAACAGATTAAGCGGCCGCTCGCCGAGGAGCTGCTATTCGGCAGTCTCGCGAAAGGCGGGCACGTAAAAATCGTCGTAGGCAAGGACGACAATCTGCAGTTGAAATCTGAACCGGTACTCAAGGAACTTGAGCACTTGCCGGGGAATTAACGACCGCGGTAGACGATGCGGCCCTTGCTGAGGTCGTAGGGAGTCAGCTCGACGGTGACTTTGTCGCCCGTCAGAATACGAATGTAGTTCTTGCGCATTTTTCCTGAGATATGCGCAGTCACAATATGACCGTTCTCGAGTTCAACTCGAAAAGTCGTGTTGGGCAGCGTCTCGTTAACGACGCCTTCCATCTGTATGGCTTCTTCTTTCGCCAAGGGATTTACTTCTCTCTAGTGCTTAAAGGCCGCCGAATTGTGCAGAAACACCGCTGCTAATGCAATGCGGCATACCAATTAAGTGAATGGCATTTCCGCGACGGGCAACGGTGAGTCGGGCCAGTTTGCGAACACTTCGGCTTCGTCGCAGGCGCTTTCGAGCTTACGTACAAACTCGGCACGAGGAATAATTCGCGCGCCGAGGCTGGTCAAATGACTTGATACGACCTGGCAATCGAGCATCGTGAGCGCGCCGCTGTCGAGGAGGCCGGCGACATAGCGGAGGGCGATCTTGGACGCATTGGCTTGTAAGCTGAACATCGATTCGCCAAAAAAGGCCGTGCCGATGGCCAGACCATAGAGGCCACCGATCAGCTTTCCGGATTGCCACACTTCAATGGAATGAGCCCAACCACGGTCATGCAGGTCACAATACGCGCGTTGCATGGCCGACGTGATCCACGTGCCCTGTTGTGATCGTCTTGGACCCGCACATTCACTCATGACTTGTGAAAAGGCTGTGTTGAAGCGTAGTTCCGCTATTGAACGGCGACATTCTCGCTGCATGCGCCGTGAAACATGATAGTCGCCTGCCATAAATACGCAGCGGGGATCGGGTGACCACCAGAGCAGGGGTTGTCCTTCTTCATACCAGGGAAAAATTCCGTGCCGGTAGGCGTATAGCAATCGTTCCTCACTGAGATCACCGCCCGCAGCCAGCAAACCATCGGGCTCGATTAAGGCAGCGGTCACTGCCGGGAATCGGTTGGGTGGATCTTCGGGGCTGAGCCACACGACGCGGGAATTAGTCACGACTTAATCGCGGGCTTTTTGTAAGGAGTGTGCGAGTCAATCGCGTCAATATAGCGATCGACATGTTTGCCTTCCTCGTCCAGATAGCGCTCGATTGCATCGGCAAACTGAGGATGAGCCAACCAATGTGAAGACCAGGTCGATATCGGCGAGAAACCGCGACTGATTTTATGCTCACCCTGAGTGCCGGGCTCAAACACCTGTTTACCCGATTCGATGCAGTAGTCGATGCCCTGGTAGTAACAGGTTTCAAAATGCAGCGCGTCATAATGGCCGTTGCTGCCCCAATAGCGACCATATAGATGGGTATCGCTCTCGAAAAAAACGGCGGCGGCAACGGTCTCACCATCTATCTCTGCAAGTATCGCCAGAATATTGTCCGCGAGTTCTGCGCTGAGTCCGACGAAAAAGGCCTCGTTGTAGTACGGCAGGGCACCTCGAACCTTGAAAGTGTGACTGATGAGCTGGTAGACGACCGCCCAGGTATTCGCATCAATTGCTGCGCCGTGAAGCCGTCGGAAGCGGATACCACTTTCTGCAACCCGGCGTCGGTCACGACGGGCCTTCTTGCGCTTTACGGAAGTGAAGGTCGCGAGGAAGTCGTCAAAACTGCGGTAGTCGTTGTTGTGCCAGTGAAACTGACAGTCTTTGCGAATCAGGAATCCTGCTTCTTGCAGGTGCGGTAGATCAACGACAGAGGGAAACAAGACGTGTAAGGAGGAACAGTCGGTCTCGGATGCCAGGCTCACGGCTGCCTGCAACAGCGCTGTAGCCGCTTCCCTGTCATCCGGATCACGCAGCAACAGGCGCCGACTCGGCGCCGGGGTGAACGGCACGGCAGACACGAGTTTCGGGTAGTACTTCAGTCCCGCTTGCTCATAGGCATTGGCCCATGCCCAGTCGAATACGAATTCGCCCCAGGAGTGACTTTTCTCGTACAGCGGCATGGCCGCCCGAAGCTCACCGCTGCCATCTGCAAGCGTCAGATGGCGTGGCGACCAGCCTTGTTCCGGTGATACGCACCCCGTCTGCTCGGCCAGCGTTAGGAATTCGTGGCGCAAAAAAGGGTAGTCATCACCGGCCAGTCGATTCCAGTCGTCACGGGCGATACCGGACATACTGTCGTGAACGGTGACCTTCACAAGGGCACCTCAATCACTAGGCCGCGGCATCATCCGCAGCAGGCTGATCCTCAAGTGCATCGATATATTTCTCAGCATCCAGTGCCGCCATACAACCCGCGCCTGCAGAGGTGATCGCCTGCCGATACACCTGGTCGGCGACGTCCCCTGCGGCGAACACGCCGGGTACGCTGGTCGCGGTCGCATCGCCCGCAATGCCGGATTTCACAACGATGTAGCCGTTCTTCATGTCCAGTTGCCCATCAAACAGGCTGGTATTGGGTTTGTGACCAATTGCAATGAATACGCCATCGACCTCGAGGTCGCTTGGCGTGTTGTCCTTAGTGCTAAGAACACGAATCCCATTGACGCCTGCGTCGTCACCCAGTACTTCATCAAGTGTGTGATCCCAGCGAATCTCGATATTGCCGTCGCGTTCTTTCTCGAAAAGATGATCCTGGAGTATTTTCTCGGCGCGCAATTCATCGCGGCGATGCACCAGCGTGACCTTGGAGGCGATATTGCTCAGGTACAGCGCTTCTTCCACTGCCGTATTGCCACCACCGATTACAGCGACCGGCTTGCCTCGATAGAAAAAGCCGTCGCAGGTAGCGCAGGCCGATACGCCTCGTCCCTTGTAAGCCTCTTCGGACGGCAGTCCGAGATACATTGCGGTCGCTCCGGTGGAAATAATCAGCGCATCACAGGTGTAAGTGGCGTAATCGCCAACGAGTCTGAACGGCCGCTTCGACAGATCGGCTGTATGTATATGATCATTGATGACTTCCGTGTTGAAGCGCTGCGCATGACGCAACATGCGCTCCATCAGGGCCGGCCCCTGCAGCCCTTCGACGTCGCCTGGCCAGTTGTCGACATCGGTGGTTGTCATTAGCTGGCCGCCTTGCTCCATCCCGGTGACCATGACCGGATTGAGGTTTGCGCGCGCTGCATAGACCGCGGCTGCGTAGCCAGCGGGCCCGGAGCCCAGTATCAGAACCCGGCAATGTTTCAAGTCACTCATGTATAATTTGTCCGAAATAATGATGAAGCACAGATTTGCCCGCAGAAGGCTTTGATTGTGTTCCCCGAGCAAACTTTCAAGGGGCAACTATCAAGCACTATGATGCGGGCAAGCTGTATGCGGAATTGAAGTTTATCGGTTTAGTGTAGGAAAAACAGAATCCTTATGGCAATAGCCACGAAATCCAAGCGAGCAGAATCCCGCCTGTCTTTACAGGTGCACAGGGCATTGCGTGAGGGTGCGCTGTATGTATTCGGCGCGCTGGCGCTGATCCTCTGGTTCGCACTGATCACCTACGATACGGGCGATCCGGGACCCTTTCAGACCACTTCCAGCGATATTGTCAGCAACGGCGTCGGTCGGGTTGGCGCGTGGCTGGCCGACTTGCTGTTCACCGGATTTGGCCGACCCGCCTATCTGTTCACTGTCATGGTCTTCTTTCTCGGCTGGATGCTGTATCGCGAGCAAAAGACACAGATCGAACTGACCCGGCTGGATTTCGGACTGCGCTTTGCGGGATTTGTGGCCACGCTCGTCACGAGTTGTGCGCTGGCGACGCTGCACTTCTCTCCGGCCGGTTTCAATGAGACGGCTGGCGGCATCATCGGCCAGGCTCTCGGAGAATGGCTGGCGGGCGTCATGAAATTGCTGGGCGCCAGCGTGCTCTTGTTCTGCCTTTGGATCGCATCGGTCTCGCTGTTTCTCGGTATCTCCTGGATTCGCGTCATGGATCGAATCGGCCATTGGTGCCTGGTGGGCTTCGAGAAGGCCCGCGTCAAGCTAGGCGAGTTGCGCGACAAGGCGGAAGGGCGTCGCAGCGCAGCCGCACGACAGGACATCCTGAAGGTTGAGAAGCGACTCAAGGCCAATCGCGTCAAACCCAGAATCGAACCCGCGCTTGCGCCACTCGAGCCCAGTGAGCGTGCTGAAAAAGAACGCCAGGTACCGTTGTTCGAGCCGCCGGCTGCCGGTGAGCTGCCACCGTTGTCCTTGCTGGACGACCCGCCCGAGCAAAAGTCCGGCTACTCCGAGGATTCCCTGGAGGCGATGTCCCGCCTGGTCGAACTCAAACTGAAAGACTTCAACATCGATGTTGAAGTGAAGTCGGTTTCACCCGGACCGGTAATCACGCGATTCGAGCTCGATCCTGCGCCGGGCGTGAAAGTCAGCCAGATTTCGAATTTGTCCAAGGATCTTGCGCGCTCATTGTCCGTTGTCAGTGTGCGTATCGTTGAAGTCATCCCCGGAAAATCCTTCGTCGGTCTGGAAATTCCGAATGAGAATCGTCAGCTCGTGACCCTGGGCGAGATATTGAAATCACGCGCTTACGAAAATCTCGCATCACCGATTACGCTGGCGCTGGGTAAGGATATCGGCGGCAATTCCGTGGTTGTCGATCTGGCGCGTATGCCACACCTGTTGATTGCCGGCACGACCGGGTCCGGTAAGTCTGTTGGTATAAACGCCATGGTGCTTAGCATTCTTTATAAGACGCAGCCGGAACACGTGCGTTTGATAATGATCGATCCGAAAATGCTGGAGCTGTCGGTGTACGAGGGCATTCCTCACCTGCTGGCACCCGTGGTTACCGACATGAAGGATGCAGCCAACTCATTGCGCTGGTGCGTCGCCGAAATGGATCGGCGTTACCAGGTGATGTCCGCGTTGGGCGTGCGCAACATTGGCGGCTACAACCGCAAGGTTCGTGATGCCATTGAAGCCGGTAAACCGATTAAGGATCCGACCTTCAGGCCGCCGGACCTGTTTGACGAAGACAAGCCGATTGAGCATCCAACTTTACAGCCACTGCCATTTATCGTTGTCATCATCGATGAGCTTGCCGACATGATGATGATCGTCGGCAAAAAGGTCGAAGAGCTGATTGCGCGGTTGGCGCAAAAAGCGCGCGCATCCGGTATTCATATGATACTTGCGACGCAGCGGCCGTCGGTTGATGTCATCACCGGCCTGATCAAAGCAAACGTGCCGACGCGTATTGCTTTCCAGGTATCCGCCAAGGTCGATTCACGAACGATTCTTGATCAAATGGGCGCTGAGAACCTGCTCGGACACGGCGACATGCTGTATTTGCCACCCGGTACCTCGCTGCCGGTTCGTGTTCACGGCGCATTTGTAAGCGACAACGAAGTGCATGCGGTAGTCCGGCATCTGAAACAAAGTGGCACACCACGCTATATCGATGAAATTCTGGACGGTCCGTCGAGTCCAACTCCCGGTCTGACCGGAATTGATAAGCCCGGCGACTACGAAGATTCGGAACAGGATGCGCTTTACGATCAGGCGGTTCAGGTCGTCCTGGAGACGCGTAAGGCATCGATTTCGGGCGTGCAGCGACGGCTGAAAATTGGCTACAACCGCGCTGCGAGAATGGTCGAAGCAATGGAGGCGGCCGGTATGGTCGGACCATTGCAATCGAATGGCATGCGGGAAATTTTGGTGCCGACACCGGGAGAAAATGATTAAACGCTTTTCATTATTGATGCTATTCGTGCTGGTGGCTCACGGGGCCCATGCACAGTCAGGCAATGTTGATCCGGGCATGCAGCTGGTCGACAACTTCCTGACTGAGGTAATCACTTTCGAAGCGAGATTTGAGCAATCGTTGCAGGACTCGAAAGGCAGCATCATTGAGCGCACCAGCGGCACGCTCGAGATCGAGCGACCGAAACGGTTTCGTTGGTCCTACACTGAACCTTACGAGCAGTGGCTGGTGGCGGATGGTGTCAATATCTGGAGTTACGATCTCGATCTGGAGCAGGTCACCGTAAAACCTCAGGGTGAAGCGCTGGCAAATACACCGGCACTGTTGCTCGGCGGATCTGAGAACGCGCTGGAACAATTCAATTTCGCCGGTACCGACATTGAGGAGTTCACGACGTGGGTCCGACTGGAGCCGAAAGATACCGGCAGCGGATTCGATGCGGTTGTGCTCGGCTTCATGGAGGGGCAGCTGCGACGCATGGTGTTTTTTGACAACCTCGATCAGATAACTTTCATCGGTTTGCACGACATTAAGGTCAATGAACCTATCGATGCTGACCGCTTTGAATTTGCTGTTCCGCCGGACGTTGATCTTGTGGGAAGTCCGGCTATCATCGAAAACGCAGAGCCCTGATGCTGCCGTTGCGCTACGCAGGGCGTTGGCAATTGGCCAGCCTGATTCTGCTGCTGTTGGTACTCGCCGCAACGTTGATGCCCGCCATTTGGTTCTTCGACAGCAAGTCGCAGGCCTGGACATGGTTCCGAGGTATCGACAAATGGGCGCACGGCATCGCATTTCTGATCCTGACCCTCTGGTTTTGCGGCCTCTATCGACGCGAGTCGTACTGGCGCGTCGCCATCGGCTTGCTGGCTTTTGGGCTCCTCATCGAGGTATGTCAGCGTATGGTGAGCTATCGCACGGCCGAGTTGTTCGACGTAGCCGCGGATGCTGTCGGCATAGTCGTGGGTCTGTTGATCGCGGTGGCCGGCATCGGAGGGTGGTGCCTGCAAGTCGAAACGTTCCTCGAACAACGCCGCAGTGACTGACCTTTTCACATCGGAAATCGACCACGAACGTCCGCTGGCTGATCGCATGCGACCGGGCACACTGTCGGAATTTCATGGCCAGCGTCACCTGCTGGCGGAAGGCAAGCCCTTGCAACGCGCGATCACACAGGGCCGTGCACATTCGATGGTGTTCTGGGGGCCACCCGGTACCGGCAAGACGACACTGGCGCGCATGATAGCCGCAACCACCGACTCGCATTTTATTGCGCTTTCAGCGGTGATGGCCGGAGTGAAAGATGTACGAGCTGCCGTCGCCGAAGCAGAACAGTACCGGCAAATGAGCAATCGAACGACGGTTCTGTTCCTGGACGAAGTTCACCGTTTCAACAAATCGCAACAGGATGCGTTTCTGCCATTCGTTGAAAACGGGACGCTCACCTTTATTGGGGCGACCACAGAGAATCCGTCGTTCGAACTGAACAACGCATTGTTGTCGCGCGCTCGGGTTTACGTCCTCAAGAACTTGCAGGTAGAGGATCTCGAAGCAGTGTTACTTCGCGCGTTGACGGACGTGGAGCGGGGGCTGGCTGGTCGGTTTTCATTGAGCGAGGAATCGCGCAGGCTAATTGCAACGGCTGCTGATGGTGACGCCCGTCGTGCGTTGAATCTGCTGGAGTTGGCGGCAGACCTTGCCGACGATGGCGATATCAGTGATGCGATTGTCGCGGAGGTCGCGTCGGGTAAGCGCGGGCGTTTCGACAAGCAAGGCGAGTATTTCTACGACCAGATATCGGCGCTGCATAAATCCATACGCGGCACCGACCCGGATGCGGCTTTGTACTGGTTAATGCGCATGCTGGACGGTGGTTGTGATCCGCTGTACATCGCGCGGCGACTGATTCGGGTGGCGTCAGAAGACATTGGTAATGCCGATCCACGCGGCCTGCAGATTACGCTTAACGCCTGGGAAGCGCAGGAGCGACTCGGCAGCCCGGAGGGCGAGCTGGCGATCGCACATGCGGTTGTGTATCTCGCTTGTGCGCCCAAGAGCAATGCGGTCTATATGGCCTCGAAGGCAGCGATGGAAGATGCACGAGCTCGGGGGTCCCTGGAAGTGCCGCTGCATCTGCGCAATGCGCCAACGGGCCTCATGAAAGATCTCGGCTACGGTGCTGATTATCGTTATGCGCATGATGAAGAAGATGGCTACGCGGTGGGTGAAAATTACTTTCCGGACGACATGAGCCCGGTGAAGTATTATCATCCCGTGCCTCGCGGCATGGAGATCCGAATTCGCGAGAAGCTTGAAGAAATCGAGCGCCGTAATCGAAAACAGCAAACCCGACAAAAGAATTAAGACTCATGATAGACCCGAAATTACTCCGTCAGTCCACAGCCGATGTCGCTGCCAATCTGGCCTTGCGTGGCTACACATTTGATGCCGATAAGTACCTGGCCCTCGAAGAGCAACGTAAGTCGCTGCAGATGGAAACTGAGCAACTGCAGGCTGAACGCAATGCGAGTGCCAAGAGCATCGGCAAAGCAAAGGCACAGGGCGAAGACATAGCACCTTTATTAGCGGCCGTTGAGGATCTTCGTGAGCGCCTGGCAAAGGGCGAGGCTGCACTGCAGGAAGTGCAGACTCAGCTCCGCGACATAGAACTGGATCTGCCGAATTTGCTCGACGCGAGCGTACCCAGGGGCAGAGACGAGAACGACAATGTCGAAGTCCGCGGTTGGGGAACGCCTGCAGACCTGCAATTTTCGGCGCGCGATCATATCGAACTCGGTGAAGGCCTCGGCATGATCGACTTCGAGGCCGCGAGCAGAATTTCCGGGTCTCGATTTACGGTAATGAAGGGCCCACTGGCGCGGATGCAGCGTGCACTGATTCAGCTCATGCTGGACACGCATACCGAAGAACACGGTTATGAAGAGACCTATGTGCCTTACCTGGTACAGGCACAGGCGCTGGTGGGTACCGGCCAGTTGCCGAAGTTTGAAGAAGATTTATTCAAGACAGAAACAGAGACACCGTTCTACCTGATTCCAACGGCCGAAGTACCCGTCACCAATCTTGCGAAAGACGTGATTTTCGAGGCTGGCGAGTTGCCGAAACATTACGTCGCGCATACACCGTGTTTTCGATCTGAGGCGGGGTCCTACGGACAGGACACGCGCGGCATGATTCGGCAACACCAGTTCGAAAAGGTTGAGCTCGTGCACTTTGTTGCCGCAGAAGATTCGGCGGCCGCACTGGAGACATTGACCGGGCACGCTGAAGTTATTTTGCAAAAGCTCGAGTTGCCGTACCGGGTAATGGCGTTATGCGCCGGTGACGTCGGATTCGGATCGACCAAGACCTACGACATCGAAGTCTGGTTGCCCGGGCAGAAAAAATACCGGGAAATTTCTTCCTGTAGCAATTACAACGATTTCCAGGCGCGGCGCATGCTGGCGCGGCGACGCAACCCGGATACCGGCAAGCCCGAATTGATTCATACCCTGAACGGTTCCGGCGTCGCCGCCGGCAGAGCGCTGATCGCCGTGATGGAGAATTATCAGAATGACGACGGCAGCATCCGCGTACCCGCCGTTCTCAAGCCCTACATGGCGGGTGTCGAAGTCATCACCAAGTCATAAGAAAAGGGGTCAGAGCCCTTTGGCGTCTCATAAAAAAAAGGGGTCAGAGCCCAAAGGGCTCTGACCCCTTTAGATTAACGATCTAATCTAGTCGCGGCTCATGAACAGTCGCAATACATACCAGAACATCATTGCGATCGATGCGAACAGGGCCATGGCGGCCGCGACGTAACGATCTTGCGGGTAGTGGTGCATGATGTTGGATGTGTCATAAAGAACCGCGGCGCCGGCAAATCCGATCATCGCGACGGAGAACCAGGTTCCCAGTTGAAAGCCGAATATCAGTGACGACACGATGCCGACCAGTGCCAGCATTCCGACCCAGATCATGATGCCGCGCAGGAATGAGAAGTCCTTACGAGTAATCATCGCGGTCGCGACCAGTCCTACCGAGCCGAGCAACGTGACGCCAGCGGCACTCTCGATAACACCCGGTTGTGTCATCTGAGCAACCAATATCGCCGGGGAGAAAATAATAGCTTGCGCAACAACGAGCGCTGCAAATGCGGCGTATTGCGCTGCCGTGGACTCAAGACGATGTGCGACATGTGATGCGCCCCAGCCAACCAGCATGAAGGCGCCAAGCGTCATGAACCAGTTGTTAACCATCGCAGGTGCGATGTTCATCGCGATTCCGGAACTGATCAGGTAGGCCTCAACAGCGGCGAACGCCAGAATCGCTCCGATTACGTGCGCATAGCATTTCCAGATAAATTCCGATCGTGCCTCGACGGCGAGACTCGATACGGGAGCCAATGAACGGGTATTGTCCTGCATGGGTACAGCTCCTTGCGTTTCAGATTGCCGGATTCTACCACGGCGCAAAAAAAAGCCCCTCATTATGGAGGGGCTTTCGGAAGTTGGCGGAGAGGGTGGGATTTGAACCCACGAAGGGCTACAAACCCTTGCCGGTTTTCAAGACCGGTGCATTCAACCGCTCTGCCACCTCTCCGTGTCGGGTCGAACGGGTGCGCATTGTGCTTGCAGTGTCGGGAGGATTCAACCTGTTGTGCTCAGGATTGATAAACTTTGTTTGAATGTCCTGTCGATTTGCTGGTCATATGATTCTGAAGCGTTTGCGGAGTATATGATGTCAATTTTAATAAAGTATTATAAATTATTGATATTACTAGTATTAATATCGCCTACATCGACCTTTGCGAACGAAGATGCTGCGGCACTCTATGCGGCCGAACAATGGCCTCTGGCCGCCGACGCCTACGCAGCCATCGTCGTTGATCATCCTGAAGACACAACGGCCTGGGTGCGCCTGGCTGTCAGCGCGCGCCACGCCGGGCGTTATGACACAGCACTCGGCGCCCTGGCAGAGGCCGAGCAGCAGGGCTTCAATAGTTTGCAGATAGGCGTTGAACGCGTACGCATTGATGTGTTGCAAGGTGACGTCGATGCCGCGATCGAGGGTTTGCAGAGCCTTGTCGACGGCGGGTTCACAGCGGTTGCCTTCATCAAGAATGACCCCATACTGGGCAGCATGGCTGGCAATGACGCGTACGACGAATTGACTGCGAATTTGGAAAAAGCGGCGTATCCCTGCGAGCACGATCCGAAATTTCGTGAGTTTGATTTCTGGATAGGCGAGTGGGATGTTCATGTGGCCGGCGGCCAACCCGCCGGCAGCAATTCGATCACGCGCGAGCAACGCGGTTGTTTTCTTCAGGAAAAATGGACCAGCGCCGGTGGCGGCGGTGGTGAAAGCATCAACTACTTCGACAAGATAGCCGGCGAGTGGGTGCAGGTATGGAATGACGCCAGTGGTACCCAGATTAATATTCGGGGCGGGCTAACGGAGGAAGGTATGCGGCTGGTAGGAACCTTGCACACTGTCGGGTCCGACACGACAAAACCATTTCGCGGCCTCTGGACGCCTTTGGAAGACGGCCGGGTGCGTCAGTTCTTTGAGCACTCAGATGACGGTGGCGAGACCTGGGTATCCTGGTTTGAAGGTTTTTACACAAGGACTTCGAATTGAAGCATTCCTCATTTAACCGTGGCTTCGTGGCGGGCAATCCGATCGCGAATGTTCTTGTTGTCATTGTCGGCGTACTGGCGATCAGCGTATCCATCGTATTGGGATTCTTTGCCTTCGTCGTGCTCGGCAGTATCGTACTGGTCATGGCCGCGATCATCGGCATCCGGGTGTGGTGGTTCAAGCGGCAGCTGCAGGGCTCAACGCCGGCAGGGGGCCAATCCGGGCGCAACAAATCCGCGGGTGGCGTCATAGAAGGGGAGTATCGGGTCGTTGCCGATGAGCGTAGGGACGAGTAAAGTCGCACCCCATGTCCAAAACCCAGTCAGAAACCGATCGACGACGGCACCGACGGCGTCGCCGCCTTCAGGTGATCGTAATTTATGTGGCTATCGCAGTCGGCCTTGCGTGGTTCTTCGAATCGCAGGCTACGACGACCGTCATATTTGTCCGTCACGCTGAAAAAGAAGTGCAGCCAGAGGACGACCCGAGCCTGAGCGAGGCCGGCCGGTCGCGTGCAGCCGAATTGGCTCGCCAGCTTGTTGATGCCGATGTCGTCAAGGGCAAAGGCGTTGATGCGATCTACTCGACCTCTTATCGGCGCACCGAAGAAACAGCGCAGCCGATAGCCGCTCTGCTGGACCTGCCTATCATGTCTTACGACGCGTCCAATACCGAGACGGTCATGGATGAGATTGTGCGTAAGCATAAGGGACAAATCATCCTGGTCGTCGGCCACAGCAATACAGTCCCGGCATTGATCGGCAATATGGGTGCCAGCAAGAAAGTGCCGGAGATTCAGGACGATGAATACGACAATATTTACATCGTTACCATTCCGTGGTTCGGAAAGACGAAGACCATCCGCTTGCGTTACGGGACGCCGTACCTTCCTTCCGAGTGATTGCGCGTGACGAATTGCGGATCGAAACCCAAGGTCGGGGAACCTACGACCTGACCGCCGCTGTGCAGAAAATCGTGGCCGACTCGGGTATCCGGACTGGTATGTGCCACGTATTCATTTGCCATACCAGCGCCTCCCTCATGCTCAGCGAAAA
Source organism: uncultured Gammaproteobacteria bacterium (assembly GCA_942490655.1). GTDB lineage: Bacteria > Pseudomonadota > Gammaproteobacteria > Steroidobacterales > Woeseiaceae > UBA1847. The sequence goes on from CALNXZ010000003.1 coordinate 510,657, forward strand.
CGCCGATCCGGCGGTGCTGAGGGATCTGGAGACCTTCATGTCACGGCAGGTGCGTGACGGCGACCCGATGTTTACGCATACGGCAGAAGGCCCGGACGACATGTCTGCGCACGTACGCAGCGTACTCACACAGACGGACCTGAATCTGCCGGTCTCGGAAGGCAGCTGTGCGCTCGGAACCTGGCAGGGCATTTATCTCTGGGAGCATCGTTTTGCGCCGCATGCGAGGCGCGTCATCATCACAGTGCAGGGCGACTAGTGTGACTTAAGGCCCGCGGTCTCGCGAAGTATGACCGCTTTCCTGATGAATTCATCGTGCCGCCCGATACGAACGTCGGCCATGATCGCATCATTAATTGTGCGTCCCTGGCCGATCAGGAATGTCGCACGTCGTACGCCAACACCGAAGGGTCCATCGACGTCGTACATCTTGATTGCCACCTTCTCGGGGTCGCTCAGGAGCATGAATGGCAATTGATGTTCTTCGCGAAAGCGCCTGTGGCTGGCTTCATCCTGGGGACTGACGCCGGCAACCTGCAATCCAACAGATTGAATATCGTTGTGAATGTCGCGAATGGAGCAGGCTTCTTTGGTGCATCCCGGGGTGAAGTCAGCCGGATAAAAATACAGGATCAGCGGGCCATTCTGCAGCAGGTCGGACAGTGAGGTTTCCACGCCGTCGTGATTGTTGAGCACAAATTCTGGGGCTTTCGCGCCGGTTTTCAGCATTGAGTGTCTCCGAAGATCGCTTCCATCACGCGATAATTTGGGTTCACCATACCCAAAGCAGCGTAGGTTTTCTGCGCGTGCTGGTTGTTCTCTTCAACGTACAGCCGCAGCCCCCGCGCGTCGTTGGCACGCGCGAGTGCTTCAACGTGCCGGTAAAGGGCCGTAAAGACGCCGCAGCGCCGATGCTCGGGATGGACGTAGACGCTTTGTATCCACCACAGTGCGCCGTTACGCCAGTCGCTCCATTCATAGGTCACCATGATCTGACCCACGATCTGTTCATTCATTTCCGCCACCCAGTAACGCCCTCGGCTGGCATTGCCCAATAGACGCGCGACACCCGGACCAATGACGTCCGGATCCAATGCGCGTCCCTCAGTCTCCTCGGCCATGCGCGAGTTGTAGTTTGCAATGGATTCGCAGTCCCCGGGTAACGCGTCTCTTATTTCGTATTTCATGCTTGTGGTCACTTTGAGTTATCTTTCGCCCGTGCAGGGCGCAATCATATACATAGATTCCGACAATCCGATGAATTTGCAGAATCAGATTCGTCAGAAGTTTGTTGAGGGCATCATTAACGGCGCCTTTCCGCCGGGCATGAAACTACCTTCCAGTCGCAAACTCTCGGAACAACTCGATGTCGCGCGCAATACGGTGATTGCAGCGTACCAGCAGCTCATTGCCGACGGTTATCTGGTCAGCAGGCAGCGCAGCGGCATCTTCGTCAACGAGAAAATGCTGGAATCGCGGGTCGGCGCGGCGAGCAAAGCTTCCGTTGCCGGGCGGGCTTTTGCGGCTCCCTGGATACTGCAGGACTATGCGAAGCGTCTACCGGGCGAAGGCAGCGACCAACTGCCCAACTGGAGCCGCTACCCATTTCCGTTCATAGACGGAAAATTCGACTCGACCCTGTTTCCACTCGCGGAATGGCGGGAAGCGAGCCGCTTGTCTCTCAGCGTTGCCGATGTGGTCGAATGGTCCACCGGTAGCGGCGACGCGGATGATCCGATGTTACTGGATGAGATCCGCACCAAGATCCTGACACGGCGTGGAATTCAGGCACGAACCGACCAGATACTGATCACGATGGGGACGCAGAACAGTCTTTTCCTGATCAGCCAGCTCGTGGCTGATGACAAGACCACGGTGGCCATTGAAGAGCCCGGCAATTTTGTCATGCGCAACCTCCTGCGCCGGCGCGGCGCGACGATCCTGCCGCAGCCGGTAGACGACAGCGGTTTGCTGGTCGCCGACAAAATTGCTGACGCGGATGTGGTCTATGTGACGCCCAGTCACCAGATACCGACGGCCGTTACGATGCCACTGGAGCGTCGGCAAGCGCTCATGGATGCGGCTCACAACGACAATTTCGTCATCATCGAAGACGATTACGAATGTGAAACCAGCTACATGGACCATCCGTTGCCCGCACTGCGGAGCATGGATACTGACGGACGGGTAATCTACGTCGCCAGTTTCTCAAACGTGTTGGCGCCGGGTGTGCGTTTGGGATTCATTGTCGCGAATGCCGAATTCATTGAGCGTGCGCGTCGTTTGCGACACAGCGTGCTTGGCCATCCACCGCTTAATAACCAGCGCGCCGCGGCCTTCTTTCTGTCGCTGGGGCATTACGATGCTTTGATGTTGCGGCTCGGTCGGGTACTTCGCGAGCGGCGCACGGCGTTGCGACGCGCTTTGAACAACGTGCGTGGCATACCGATGGAGATTTCGCCTGAAGTGGGTGGCACAACTTACTGGGTGCGAACGCCGGACGATTTCGACGTCGCTAACCTTGCCGTGGAAGCCGAGCGTCATGGCGTACTGATCGAACCGGTCAGCCGCTACTATGCGAACAAGGAACAAGCGGAAAACTGCTTTCGCATGGGCGTGACGAGCCTGGTGGTCGACAAGATTCGACCTGGCGTAGAACGGCTCGTTGGCGTGATTCGCGAAATCGCCAAAGGGCAGGTCGAGCATCTGAGCTCATCGTCCGGCAACTGGCTCACGGGAGCGGCGCTCGACAGCGCAATGTCCGGGGCTACCTTGCTGTATCGGGAGGTCAACGGGTGGCCCTGCACGATCATCTACCACCCGGACGGGTCGATGACAGGGCAACGCGGATTCGCGAACGAAGATCACGATTCGGGCCGATGGCGAGTGGACGGCGATCGATTCTTACGACGCTGGGATCGTTGGGTCTACGGCGAAGAAAAGACGTACTTCATCGTTATTGACGGGGACAAGGTCAAGTTCTTCAACGATGACCAGCAGATCGTGGATTCCGCTTTCATCCGGCTCGCGGACCGATCGGTCGCTCCAAACCCACCCTAGATCGGGCCATCTGGATCTACAGATAGATTTTATCTGGACCTATCAGCGCTAGCGTTTCCCCGCTAATGTCCGTCGCCATGGGGAATCAACTCACATGACGACGTTTGGCATCGCCGGGCTGCAGCTCGAAGTGCCCAACACAGACAATGTCGATCTTGTTATTCGCGAGATCGATGCGGTTGTACGCCGGTATCCGTGGCTGGACATGGTGGTCTGCCCTGAGCTCGTGGCCTGCGGCACCCACCCGAAGTATGCCGAAGCCATGCCAGGCCCTCGCGAGCAGCGCTTCCAGGACGTCGCGAAACGCCACAAGATCTGGCTGTTGCCAGGATCACTGCTGGAAACGGACGGTGATCGGCTCTACAACACGGCCCCCGTAATCTCGCCGCAAGGTACGGTCGTGGCGCGGCATCGCAAGTTGTTTCCCTGGACCCCTTACGAGAAGGGGATCACGCCCGGGACGCAACATACGGTATTCGATGTGCCCGGAATTGGCCGTTTCGGCGTCCTTATTTGCTACGACATGTGGTTTCCGGAGGCGGTTCGGGCGCTGATCTGGCAAGGGGCCGAAGTCATTCTGCATCCTAATTTGACGAGCTCCATCGAGCGCGATGTGGAAAAGGCGATGATCCGGGCGCACGCCGCACAGAATCAGTGCTATTTCTTCGATGTGAATCTCGCAGGCACGATGGGCGTCGGCGAAAGCCTCGTCGCCGGACCCGGCGGTGAGGTGATTTATCAGGCAGGAAAAACTAGAGAAATCATACCATTAAAGCTTGATCTTGATTATTTACATGATGTAAGAAACTGCGGTTGGCAGAACCTGGGTCAGCCCTTGAAGAGCTTTCGAGACACCGAGTTGAGCTTTCCGCAATTTCAGCAGGGAGCCGATTCTGAAGCGCTGCGAGCGTTGGGAGAGCTGCGAATGCCCGCCCAGGGCGAGGGCCGGTGAGGTCGGTATTCTGACGCTCTGGATCCATCGTAATAACTCATCTGGACCTACGGAACATCGGGCCAATACGCTAATTTGAAACAAATCTTGCTCGCCGAGCAGGGGGAGATAAACGCATGAATAGCAACGTACCTTTCATCAGGAAACCACTGTTCGCCGCCATGAGTGGCATCCTGGCAGGCACCCTGGCTCCAGCGGTCCAGGCGCAGTCTGATAGCGCGAGTGCCGGGACTCTCGACGAAATCGTGGTTACCGCCAGCCGTCGTGAACAGAACATTCAGGACATTCCGTACAACATATCGGCCGTGCAGGGTGACGAAATCGCCGCGCAGAATATCGTCGATACGTCGGATCTCATGAGAACCATCGCGGGTGTGTCCGTTATCGATCGCGGTTACCGTAATTCCGGTCACGTCAACAGCTTGATTATCCGCGGCATTAACGTCGATAACGGCGCTAACGGCGATATCGGCTTGTCGTCGGTATCCCCGGTGGCGACCTACGTTGATGAAACGCCCCTGTTCGCAAATTTCCTGTTGAAAGACATTGATCGCGTTGAGGTGCTGCGCGGCCCACAGGGAACGCTCTACGGGTCGGGTGCGCTCGGCGGCACCGTGCGTTACCTGATGAATCGGCCGGACGCCTCGGAATTTGATGCCAGCGTCGCAGTGACCTATGGACAGACAGAAGGATCCGACGGCGACAATGTTGGTGCGGATATCGTCCTGAACGTGCCTCTCAGCGACACGGCGGCGTTTCGCCTGTCCGCCGGTACCGTGCAGAATGACGGCGTTATCGATTATGTGAATCTTTACCAGATGCAGGACGGCAAACCTGTCGTGATGAGCGATTCTGGCCAGTGCCTCAGCGTTAATGATGCAAGCCTGACCGACTCCGAACTCGCCTTCAATGGCTCCTGCTATGAATCGCAGAAGGATGTTGATGATGTCGACATCACCTACGCACGCGCGTCACTGCGATTCCAGCCTAACGATGACCTGGATATCCAGCTGAATTACCAGATGCAGGATGACGAGATCGGCGGTCGCCGCACGATCACGATTGGCTCCGACTACAACGGCAACGTGTACAACAGCAGCGACCAAAGCGGATCGACGATGCTGGAGCCATCCGTACGAGAAGCTGAGTTGGTCAGTCTTGATCTCGAATGGAACCTCGGCTTTGCGACTATGACCTCGAGTACGAGTTCTTACACGCACGAGGGCGACGGGTGGCGGGATAACACCAGCCTTTGGGTAACCGATCGCGGCGGTTTCGCGAACTGGTTCGATATTCTGTACCCGGGTAACCCACGACCCGTAGCGCATGTCAGCGCCGGCTTCGACGAGGAGGCCTTCGTACAGGAATTCCGCCTGGTATCGAATGATTCGGACAGCAATATCGACTGGACTGTCGGCGCGTACTACATGGACCAGGATCGTGAAGTGGATAACTTCAGCTACCTGCTGGGTCTGAATGAATACGGCGATGCCTGCACCGCACTGGGCGCCGCGTGCCCGGACAGCGGCCAGTGGTGGATGGGTGCACCGCTTAGTGAAATTGACTTCTATTACATTCGTCGTGAAAACTTTACGGATCTGGCGCTGTACGGTGAGGTGACCTGGCACGTTGCGGACGATTGGCACGTGACGGTGGGTGCGCGCTGGTTCGACAACGAGCTGACCAACGACACCGCGATGGACTTCCCGCTGTTTGAGGGTGTTGAAGTGCCGTTCAACAACTTCCCGTCGCAGAAAGAGGACGACGTCCAGATGAAGTTCAACCTGGCCTGGGACATCAATGACTCAACGATGACCTATTTCACCTACTCGGAGGGTTTCCGCCGCGGTGGTGCGAACGCCATTCCGTCGACAGGCTTTTTCGCTGAGCTGAATCCGGAAACGGTAATGTTCTACAAGGCGGATACCGTCGAGAACTTCGAAATCGGCCTGAAGGGAACGACGGAGCGGATGCGTTATTCAGCCGACATCTACTATGTCGACTGGAGCGATCCACAGCTCAACACGGCGTCCACGTGGTGGGGATTCTTCATGGCGCAGAATGGCGAATCGGCCAGCACAACCGGCGTCGAACTGGAGGCGCAGATATTGTTATCGGACAATCTGCAACTCGATTTGGGGTACGGACACGTCGATGCTGAGTTGACGGCTGACCTGATCAATCCGCAAACCGGCGGTGTGACAGCAACCGATGGCCACAGGCTTCCCGGTACGGCTGAAAACACAGCTACCGCAACCTTGCGGCACAGCCTCGATATGTCGAATGGTCTGAATCTGACATCACGGCTTGGGTATTACTATCAGTCGGATTCCATCAACTCGGTCACGGAGGGGAGCTTGCAAGCGGCATTCTCCGGATTCTCGATCTGGAACGCTTCCGCAACACTCAGCAACGAGAACTGGTCCGCCGCGTTGTGGGTCAAGAATCTCGGTGACGACCCTGCGGTCACCGGCAATTACCCGAGCTCTTACATGAGTACGGATACCGGAACGTTCGAAAACTACTACGGCAACAATCAACGTGAATACATTGCAACGCCAAGAACCATTGGCCTTACATTGAAATACGACTTCTAGGGTCCCCTGGAAGAGAGCAAGGAACCGGGCTACGGCCCGGTTTTTTGTTTTCACCAACTCCTATACAGTTCGGTAATGACGACTGCTGCGAAACAGGAAGCCCTTGTTCACGGTTTGGTAAATAGCGGCCAATTGCGCGAGGCGATGGAAGCCTGCGATCAGCTGAACATGCAATTCCCCGGTTACGAATCAGGTTGGTACACCGCGAGTCATCTCGCCATGATGGTGAATCAGCCGTTGCTGGGTGTGCGTGCGATTGACCGGGCATTGCACTTATCGCCCGGAAAACCGGAGTGGTTGCTGCAGCGCATCAAGTGCCTGGGCGCGTCGGGCAATACCGAGGCAGCGACGGCGACATCGAAACAATTGGCGAGCCATCAGTTCGAGAGGGCAAGACTGGCGGCCGACTTCGGTCTGGCCCTTTCAAGGCTCGGCCTGTATCCGGAGGCGCTGCGCCAGTACGCCCGCGCGGCGGAGCTGGAGCCCGACGATGGCCGCCACCACTATAACGTCGCGGCCGTGCACCGCTTTCTCGGTGACATGGATGCTGCAGAGACTGCGATCGCCCGATGCCTGGAATTGAGTCCCGACGATGAAGACGCGCACCTGTTGCGCGCAGGTTTAAGAACCCAGACAGCGGACAGCAACAATATTGCCGGTTTAGAGCAAGCGCATGGTCGGGCAGCGGGGGACACGCGTAAACGTCTGCGCGTCTGTTATGCCCTGGCGAAAGAACTTGAAGACATCGGCGAGTATGAGCGCGCCTTCGAGTTTTTGGCGGAAGGATCGTCGCTGCGCCGCACGGGCCTTGAATACACATTGCAAAAGGATCTCGACTCGATGGCGCGGGTTTGCGAGGTCTATGAAAAAAGTGTCTTTAACGGCCGCATCCAGGGTCATATCAACGCGGAACCGATATTCGTTATAGGCATGCCGCGTACGGGAACTACGTTGGTCGAGCGCATACTTGCGAGTCACTCAGTCGTCACGTCGGCCGGAGAGTTGCGAATATTTTCGACGGAGATGGTTAAGCATTGTCAAAAAGTCGATGGTGAAAAGCCGAATGCCCCCGCCGATCTCGTTGGCATCTCGCGTCGCATCAACTTTGAAGAACTCGGCGTTGACTACATTGCGGCAACTCGATCGCGCGCCGGACGAACGGCGCACTTTGTCGACAAACTGCCGTTGAACTTTCTATACGCCGGTCTAATTCACCTTGCACTGCCCAAGGCCAAAATCGTATTGCTCAAACGTGATCCGATGGATACCTGCTACGCCGTGTACAAGACACTGTTCGAAGACATTTATCCATTTTCCTATGATCAGACCGAGCTCGCTACCTACTATCGGGCTTACCAGCAACTCATCGACCATTGGCAGGCGGTGATGCCGGACGTCATGCACGTTGTCAAATACGAAGATCTGGTTACTGATCCGAAACCGGTAGTGCAGAACCTGTTGAGCTATTGCGGGCTTTCATGGGAAGAGAATTGTTTGCGGTTTTATGAGAATGACGTCGCGGCAACGACTGCGAGCGCAGTTCAGGTGCGAGAAAATCTCTACCAGTCATCTGTCGGCAAGTGGCGCAACTACGAAAAGCAATTGGCACCGATGGCTGAGATACTTGGTGTAATGGCGCAGAGTAAAAGCTAGTTTGGTCGTAGACTAAAACAAGTCAGGAGCTTCGTTGATGAAAAACCTTGTTGCGTGTTTTGTCTTGTTGCTGGCGGTTTCGCAATCAACCTTCTCTGCGGAAGCGGCTTCTTCACGTGTTGCGCCTGAGTGGTTCCTGCAGGAAATTGCAACGTTGACCGCCGCTTCGGGGCGCTGGATCACTGACAATTCTGAGTACAAGAGTGAGCAGGAACCTTACGATGCCTACGGTACAGAATGGACGTCGTCTTTTGGTGGCACGAGCATGAGCGGCAGACTGTTTGGCATTCAGGATGGCAAGGAAACGGCAAATTTCTGGGAGTTCCGTCAATACTGGCATCCGGCACACGGAGTCGCTGTGCTGGAGCAGTTTGGTTGGGGCGGCACTGTTGGCGTCGGCACAGCGTGGCAGGAAGGCGCCACGACGAAATCGGATCAGACTTTTTTTACGGCGGATGGACGCACGAATCGCACCGGTCACATTAGCGAGTTTCCGGATCAAGACACTCATGTAACGCAGAGCTTTGATATAGAAAACAACGTATGGATTGCGCGTCGGTCATATACCTGGCGTCGGACCGGGGAGCTTGACGAATGAATCGCAGTAAAATGATGGTACTGCTTTTTACGATACTGCTGGCCGCATCTTATGCGGCGCGTGCGGATCAGGTGCAGGCTGCAACTTCTACTTACCTGTCATTCCGGCATTGTATTGCCGGAGCAACGGTTTGCGATTCGTTCGGCCGACAGGAAATGTCGGCTGCCGGTGGCCAAAAAGGTGAGCTGACGGCGCACGCGCATATGGCAGATCCTGCATTTGGCGAGGCCAGAGGCGGCGTGCAACTGACAAACCTTACCGGTACTGCTGAGTTCAATACGGTCGCAATGAGTATGCCTGCCGTGCGGACCGGCACGTCCAACATCGTTATGCGGCGTTACACCAACGCGGGCAAAGATGCAGAAGCACTGACATTGAGTGCGTCTTTGGCCTTTTCACAGACCGTACCAACGGAAAACACGAATTTCCCGGCTGAGGGCAACACCTATTCAGGAGCGTTTGCCGAAATGCTGATATTCAAAATGGACGACGAGCTCATTGAGGTAGGGACGACGGCGGAAGAAACTTTTGCAACGCTGATAGGTGAGGACGACTTACCACCCGGTTTCGAAGAGCTCGCAGTTGTAAAGCTGGGCTCGGACTCGAATGCCACGGAGGAGGGCACGGAGCTGCAAACTATTGCGACCGTTGTGCAACCAGGAGCAAGCGTCTGGTGTTTCGAGATTCTGCAGGTATTTGCGGTGAACGGGGCGGTCGTAAATGCCACTATGACTACCGAGCTGGCAGTGACAGAACACTAGTCAACAGAGTCCCGGACCGCCGCCATCAACGAGAGGCATGAAGGCACCGACGACGAATGTGGTGCGAAGGATGGTTGTCAGGTTATCGACAAAGCCGATGCACAGGCGCACGAACAGCGGTTCTCGAACGTATACCGGCGCGGCGATTCGGCCACTCCGGGTGGATTTCAATCTAGCGTTCTTCTGCATCTGTGACTATGTCCTTAAGTGCGGCCTGTCCGCTGCTGGAGACCATCAGAACGGCAACTGCACTGCTACGCAGTTCATACTCTAGTTGGAGTGCTTTCTGCTTCGGAGCAAAGTAGGCCTCAATGCCGTACAGGACCTGGTGGGGCGAATAGTTACTCGCAATCCGGCCGCGCAAATAGATACCATTCTCGGGCCTTTCGAGAGTTGCTCCTGCGTAGCCGTACAATCCGTCGTCTGCGATCTGCAAATTTACGTATACGACGACGCCGGTAGCGAGTTTATCGGGGTCGATCGGAACATCGGCGGGCAGTGTGCCGAAACCGTAATTCAGTCGTGCGTAGTTGCCGCGAAACAATGATCGCGGGTCGACTGGAATGGTTCGTACACGAACTTCCGTACCGGTCCACAACGGCAGAGCCGCTTTCGCCAGCATTCCGACCAGCAAAAAGACCTGCAGAATTATTGCAATACCGAGGCCGATACCAATTTTCGAGCGGTTCATGATTCGCTCCCCACAGGCTGCTGCGTTTTCCAGTAACGTGCTGCGGCCAATAGCAGGGCAGCGAACACCATGAACAGTATGGCGCCGCCGACATACTCGCCGATCAGGTCGATGTATCTCATGAGCGCGGTAAGCAGTATGGTTGCGACGCCGAGAAAAAAGTAGTGAGAAACGCCACTCTTGATTCCACTCAGAATCAGCCAGACCGCCGAGCCGACGAGGGCGAGGTTATAGAGGATCTGAAAAATTACGCCGTTGCTACTATCGTCCGACATAATAACCGCGACCATCGACAGGCTGAAAAATACGGCGATGGGTGCGACGATCTGCAGAGTTTGGGTCAGCGATGCCAGCCACAACGAAACACTCAGGAGCGTGATAACGCTTAGCCACATCGACGCCTGATGATCCCAATCGGCACGAATGAGTTCCTCCCACGGTCCTTCATAGCTCATCACCAGCATGACGATGAGGCCAAATCGCAAAGTCCAGAGCGACAGCAAAACGCCGTAGTCCTGTGCTTTCGTGCTGTCGCGCGAGTTCAACCACTGGCTGAAAGCGTAGGCAAAAATGAACAACGCGCAACTCACGAATACATGTTCGGCGTGCAGGTCAAATCCGTGTCGATCGCCGGTCCAGATCGCGGACAGCGACACTTCGATCCAAAAACCGATACTGATGGCCGTAGTCAAAAAGAGCAGTGCGCTGGGACGACTCTTGACCAGGACGTAAGTGCCTGCTGCGATAAACAGGGGAAACAGTGTCGCGCTAAAGCCCAGGCTGTACTCCATGAAAAACCACAACAGGGCGAGTAGGCAGCTGAACAGCGTTAACCAGGTATTCAGCAACAGCACGCCAAACGGCAGGCTGCCGAGCGCCCACCAGAACACGCCGTCGGGCATGTGCTCGCCAAGGTGATAAATTTGTGCGATCAGAATAATCGACGCACCGTAAAAAAGGTTACCGAGAAAAAACAATCCGACGGCACTGGATTCTTTCTGGGCGAAATAATGTTTGAGCGCCAGCGCATGCGTTCCGACGGTAATGGCCAGCAATCCGCCCATGCGCAAGGCGCGGGGTATGTCATCCCAGTTGGCGCTGAGCAAGGTAATTAGCGACAGCCCCAGAAAGAGATAGCCCAGGGCAACAAGTACCCGGTATCCGCCGGCGTGGGAGTTGATCGAATCGTAGTCGATGCCATAGAGGCGGCAGATCGAGGTCGCCTGAGCTATCGAAATCAGGTCCTTGTCGACCCAGCCAGAGATTTCCCTGGCGAGATCTTTCTTGAGCAGGCGTATCAGGCGCAAGTGGTTGCCTCGTCAGACTTTGAGGGGGCTGCAGCGGCAAAGAATCAGCCCAACGCGGCGCAATTGCAAGCTGAAGAATGGTTCTTGCGGGAAGTATCCGCCGCCCGGAACGGTTATCATTGCCGCCCCATTGACCGATACAGACCCATGCCCGCACCTGCCACCTCACTCTACAGTTATGACAAGTACTGGGCCGAATGCTATGGCACAGCACCTGAGCTGCCAATGTCACGTGTGGAAATGGATGCTCTGGGCTGGGATTCCTGCGACATCATCATTGTTACCGGCGATGCCTACGTAGACCATCCGTCATTCGGCATGGCCATCATCGGCCGCTTGCTGGAGGCCAACGGTTTTCGTGTTGGCATGATCGCGCAGCCGGACTGGCAGTCGAAAGATGCGTTCCAAAAGCTAGGCAAACCAAATCTCTATTTCGGTGTCGCGGCCGGCAATATGGACTCAATGATCAACCGCTACACGGCGGACAAAAAGGTCAGGAACGATGATGCCTATACACCAGGTGGTGTTGGCGGCAAGCGTCCCGATCGTTGTTCACTGGTGTATTCACAACGTTGTAAAGAAGCCTACAAAGATGTGCCAGTTGTACTTGGAGGTATCGAAGCCTCTCTACGGCGGATCGCACATTTCGATTACTGGCAGGGCAGTGTGCGGCGTTCGATATTGCTCGATGCCAGCGCCGATATCCTGGTTTATGGAAATGCCGAACGGGCAATCGTTGAGCTGTCCCATCGTCTCGCGCGCGGCGAGAGTGTCAGCGATATTACGGATGTGCGCGGCACGGCGTTTGTTCGCAACGATAAGCCGGACGGCTGGTGGGAAATTGATTCAACACGGGTTGACCGACCCGGTCGCATAGACCAGATAGTCAGTCCGTACGTCAACACACAGGACAGCGAGGCCTGCGCGACTAAGCAGAGCGAGCCGCAAGATGAAGGCAATGTTTTGCGCTTCGTTCCTGATGCAAAGCGCAATCGCAGTCGTACGGTGATTCGATTGCCGTCGTTCGAGAAAGTCCGCAACGATGCGGTTTTGTATGCACATGCAAATCGTGTGCTGCATCTTGAGACCAATCCAGGCAACGCGCGCGCACTCGTGCAGGCACATGATGGACGAGACCTCTGGCTGAATCCGCCCGCCTTGCCGCTAAGCACCGAGGAAATGGATTACGTTTTTGGTATGCCGTTTACGCGAGTGCCGCATACGGAGTATGGGGATGCACGCATCCCCGCTTACGAAATGATTCGCTTCTCCGTGAATATCATGCGCGGCTGCTTCGGTGGCTGCACCTTCTGTTCGATCACCGAACACGAAGGTCGCATCATCCAGAACCGTTCTGAGGAATCGATCCTTGAAGAGATCGAAAAGATTCGCGATAAGGTGCCAGGATTCACGGGCGTCATTTCGGATCTTGGCGGGCCAACAGCAAACATGTATCGACTGGCTTGCAAGAGCCGCAAAATTGAAGCGGCCTGTCGCTTGCCGAGCTGCGTATTTCCCGACGTCTGCAGCAACTTGAATACTGATCATTCGTCGTTAACCGGTCTATACCGCAAAGCCCGCGCATTGCCTGGCGTAAAGAAAGTGCTAATTGCATCAGGCCTGCGCTATGACCTTGCCGTGAAGGACCCGGAGTACGTAAAGGAACTGGTGACTCATCACGTTGGTGGTTACCTGAAGATTGCGCCGGAGCACACGGAGCAAGGTCCACTCGACAAAATGATGAAGCCGGGTATCGGCGCCTACGACAAGTTCAAGGAGTTGTTTGAACAGTTTACGAAAGAGGCCGGGAAAGAGCAGTACCTGATTCCGTATTTTATCGCGGCGCACCCGGGCACCACCGACGAAGACATGGTGAGTCTGGCGCTGTGGCTAAAAAAGAATAACTTCCGTGCGGACCAGGTGCAGGCGTTTTACCCGTCGCCGATGGCGACGGCTACGGCAATGTATCACTCGGGCAAGAACCCGCTGCGCAAAGTGACGTATAAAAGCGATGACGTCGAAATTGTTAAGAGTCCCGAAAAGAGGCGCTTGCACAAAGCACTACTGCGTTACCACGATCCGAAGAATTGGCCGCTGATTCGCGACGCACTGAGAGAATTGAAGCTCGGGCACCTGATCGGACCAGGGAAAGACAAACTCGTACCATTGGTGCAACCGCGTGGCAGCAGAGTTCATGACTCGGCGCGCCGGAAGAACACGCAGGCGGCTCACGAGAAGCGGATTCGCAAGGGCAGGGCATTGTCGCAGCACACGGGATTGCCGCCGCGGGAAGACGGTTGATGCCTGGCTGAGCGTATCAGTCGGTTGCTTACCTGCCGCGAATCGGCGATCCTGTAGTCGCATTTTGGCCCGGGAGTTGGGTGGCCTGTCATGTCATTTTTCGCGGAGCTTCGTCGAAGGAAGGTATACAAGGTTGGTACCGCATACGCCGTTGCGGCCTGGGTGCTGCTGCAGATTGCGGACGTCGTGGTGCCGGCTTTGAGTCTCCCTCAGCGGGCTACGAGTTTAATCCTCCTGGTTCTACTGTTGGGTTTCCCGATTGCCGTCTTTCTCGCTTGGGCGTACGAGCTCACGCCTGATGGAGTCCGGCGTACGCGAAGTGCGACAGAGGGGGAACTGAGCGGCAGTGCAACGCTAAAGTACGAATTCGCGTTCATCCTATTCCTTGTCGTTGCCATTGGCCTGATCGTCTACGATCGATTCTATTCCGTCGCTGACATCAGTGAAATCGCTCAAGAGTCACGTACAGAGAGTGTAGACATCGCCGACAGCCGTTCGGAAAAAGTGTCAATCGCAGTTCTGCCATTCCTGAATCTATCTGATGTCGCCGAGCAGGAACACTTTGCCGACGGGCTGACCGAAGAGTTGTTGAATTCGCTCACGACAACCGACGGCCTGCGAGTCATTTCCCGTACCTCGTCATTTGCATTCAAGGGCAGCGCATTGCCGGTTACGGATATCGCGGCACAACTGAAGGTCGGCTACATACTCGAAGGCAGTGTGCGGCGGTCCGGCGACACGATTCGAGTCACGGCCCAGTTGATAGATGCAGTGTCGGATGCCCATCTCTGGTCCAGGAATTACGAGGAAGTTGTTGATGCTGATAATGTTTTTAAACTGCAGGAAAGCATTGCGAGCTTGGTGACGGATTCGCTGCAATTACGACTGACGCCACGCAATGCGCCCAAAGCGCCAGCATCGATAGAGGCTCTGGACCTGTATTACGATGGGCTGTTCTTGTTCAACGAATTGAAAAACGGCTTCGATCTGTCGGATGATATCTTCGAGAGGGCGGCCGCAAAATTTAATGCGGCTTTGGAGGTGGACCCTGACTGGTTGCCACCGTTCGTCAAGCTCGGCCAGCTCTACCATTTTTGGTCATTTGGTGGTTCGGATAACGAAAAGTTTCAAACGTCTCGCCGCTACATCACAGAGGCGTTACAACGCGATCCGGAAAATGCCGAGGCCCACTGGTCGATGGGCTACATACTTTGGGTCGAGGGAGACTTCGAAGGGTCTCTGGCCGCTTACGGCGAAGCCGATCGATTGGGCGGCCCCCAGGGCTGGGGTACGGCAATCACGCTTACGTCATTAGGTCGATTTGATGAAGCCGTTGCGGCTTATCGATCAGCCCTGCAGACTTACCCGGTGTCACTTGTCGTAAAAGCGCAGTTGACACAGACGATGTATTGCGCGGGCCAGTATGCCGAGATCATATACGATGAGGATGCCTTAGTTGTGAGTTTCGACGAAGATGAAGAAGGAGTTCGCTACCAGATTGCGCAATCTCATGCTCGCCTCGGAAACCACGAGAAGGCGCTGTCTTATGTCGATGAACTGGCGCAACTGTGGGGAACGGAAGCCTACTTCGCCGATATCCTCGCCATTGTTGGTAAGTCCGAGAGGGCGCGCCGCGCGATCGATGAATTGGAGGAGCGGAATCGCGGCCTCGAAGCGGCGACTACGGCCGCACTGATACTGGGTGAGCGGGACAGAGCGGTCAACTTGCTTGAAAGTCGTTTCGAGAAGCGATCGGCTGCCGGGCAGACAAGATTTCTGTTTTGTGCTCCTGAGATCCGAGCCTTGCGTGGCGAACCGCGATATGACGCGATTCTTGCAGTTAGCGGGCTGCTGTAGCACGGGATTGCCGCCGCGGGAAGACGGTTAGTGAAATGACTGCGTAACCTAAGCGATTGGACGTGTTTGTATGACAGAAACGAAACAAAGAGAAATGCCGCGGCCGCTGGTCGATACCCACTGGCTCGCAGAGCATCTTGAAGACCCAAATCTTCGAATTCTGGATTGTTCTGTGATGATGGAAATTAGTGATCAGGGCGCTCGTAAATACTCCAACGGCCGAGCCGCTTGGGAAGCGTCCCACATTCCGGGTAGTGCATTTATCGATCTCTTGTCCGACCTCGGCCCAAGGTGTTCGCCGGCGGTGCCTTTGATGTGCCCGTTGGATGATTTTGCAGAAGCAATGGAATCCCGCGGAATAGGCGATGGCAGCAAAATCGTGCTTTACGACCGTTCGAGTAACGCGTGGGCGGCTTGTGTCTGGTGGATGCTACGGGTGTGCGGTGTGGATGCTGCGGTACTGGATGGTGGTTGGCGGAAATGGACAGCGGAAAAGAGAGCCGTTTCGTCCCAAGCTGCGAGCTACCCGCGTGGCAAACTGACGGTCAGAAAACGCCCGGAACTAATGGCGACCAAGGAGCAGGTTCTGGCGGCAATTGCCGACGAAAAGACTACGATCATCAACGGTCTGAATACCGCTGAACACAATGGCAGCGTAAAGCGGTTTCAGAGAGCGGGCAGGATCGCCGGGAGTGTCAACGTCGATTGCGATCTGTTAGTCGATCCGAACACGCATACGGTGCTGCCGAAAGCCAAATTGCATGAGGTTTTCGATGCTGCCAGGGCACTGGCAGGTGATAGCGCGATTACCTATTGCGGCGGTGGTGTGGCCGCAAGTCTCGACGCCCTGGCATTAATAATGCTCGGCGTACCTAAAGTCGCTGTCTATCACGGATCCATGACCGAATGGGCCGCCCACCCGGAACTGCCGATGGAAACCGGCGAACCCAATTAACCACTCACCTCGCTCCCCCCTAAAGGGGTCAGAGCCCTTTTTTCGAAAAGGGCTCTGACCCCTTTAGGGGAGGGAGTGGCGCGCCCGACAGGATTCGAACCTGTGGCCCCCAAATTAGGAATCTGGTGCTCTATCCGACTGAGCTACGGGCGCTTTGGAGTTGCGTACGATAGTGCCTTCCGGGCACAGTCGCAATCCTCTGTGTTGAGGGAGTGATTATGGTTCGTTTTTAGTGCCATAATGGCGCCATGCAAGGCATCATTGTCCGCACTCTGATTATCATGCTGGGATTGTTCCTGGCAGACCGGCTCGTTCCCGGCGTCTGGATCGACGGTACCTTCAATTTCGTACTGGCCGCGTTGCTGCTGGGATTGGTCAACGCGGTGGTGCGACCGCTGCTACTGATAATCACCATTCCAATCACAATCATCACTCTGGGCCTGTTCATATTCATCCTGAATGCCGCGATGTTCGGTTTTGTTGCCGCAATGCTCGACAACTTCCAGGTTGCCGGGTTCTGGTCAGCCCTTTTCGGCGCCATCATCGTCAGCATCACGAGCACTGTCGCCTCCTGGTACATCGGTCCTAACGGTCGTTACGAGGTCTTCGTCGTACGCCGTCGCTAGCATGGCCAACATCGCAGGGGGACGTTTTGAGCGTACAATCGCGCCTGATTGAATACGGCGATGGCAAAACAAAATTCGAGGGTATGCTGGTTTGGGATGATGCCCATAAGGGTCCGAGGCCAGGCGTCCTTGTTTGTCACACGATCCGCGGTCGCACGCCGTTCGAGGAGGGCAAGGCAAGAGAGCTCGCAAACCTCGGCTACGTGGCCTTCGCCGCAGATGTGTATGGCGCATCACAGCTTGGATGTGATGACATCGCTGCACGTGCCAACATGGAAGCGCTATTGGCCGACAGGTCGTTGTTGCAGCAACGACTCTCCCTTTCTCTTCAGACATTGACACAACAGCCGCAGGTGGACGCATCCAGAACCGCTGCGATCGGATTCTGTTTCGGTGGGCTAGGCGTTCTCGATTTGGCGCGGATCGGCGCACCGGTCCGCGGCGTAGTTAGCTTCCACGGCCTGTTTACAGCGCCCGCTAACGCGGCCGATAACAAGGTCGCCGCCAGCATTCTTGTTTTGCACGGCTGGGATGATCCGATGGCCACACCGGAGGCCGTAATCAGTCTCAGCAAGGAGCTGACGGCACTCGGCGCCGACTGGCAGATTCACGGCTATGGCCATACGCTGCATGCGTTCACCAATCCGGCCGCCAACGACAGGCAACGCGGCACTGTGTATAACTCAGCTGCCGATCGGCGATCCTGGCTGGCCATGAAAAATTTCCTCGAAGAAAAACTCAACTAAAAATCTGGAGCTTTAAT
Source organism: uncultured Gammaproteobacteria bacterium (assembly GCA_942490655.1). Lineage (GTDB taxonomy): Bacteria > Pseudomonadota > Gammaproteobacteria > Steroidobacterales > Woeseiaceae > UBA1847. Next base: position 528,778 of record CALNXZ010000003.1, read on the forward strand.
AGTGAAGAATCTCGTAGCGTTGGCAATTGTCGCCCTGAGTAGCCTGTTGTTTGGCTGTGGCAAAGAGGTACCCGAGCCGCAATCGTCGGAGCCGGATTCTGCGAGCGGCCAGCTTGCTGCAGCGCAGCAGATCGAAGGCGAGTATATGCGTGAAATCGTCAAGGAAATTTCCGACGACCGGTACGAAGGACGTGGCCCGGGTACCCGCGGTGATGATGCTGCAAGGAAGTATCTGGCAGAACAAATGGCAGCATTGGGTCTGCAACCTGGCGCTGCTGACGGAGGCTGGGATCAGCCTTTCGATCTGGTCGGCATCAACTCGACGCAACCGGCGAGCTGGACCTTCGACGCTGCAGACAAATCGCTCACACTGAAACAATGGGATCAGTTCATTGTTGGTAGCGGTGTGCAGGAACCGCAATCCGCAATTAGCGACGCCGAACTGGTTTTCGTTGGCTATGGGATACAGGCACCCGAATTCGAATGGGATGACTACAAAGGCATCGATCTCAAAGGCAAGGTTCTCGTGATGATGAACAACGATCCTGACTGGGATCCTGAGTTGTTCGGTGGCGAAACCCGGCTTTGGTACGGACGGTGGGATTACAAGTACCTGAGCGCTGCGCGGCAGGGCGCTGCCGGTGCGATCATCATCCACACCTCGCCGTCAGCGGGCTATCCCTTTCAGGTCGTGCAGACATCCTGGACCGGAGTGCAGTTTGAACTGCCGGCCGGCGACGAGCCGCGTAGCCTGATCAAGGGCTGGGTTACCGAAGACTCGGCGCGCGAGTTGGTCGCAATGGCGGGTATGGATCTGGATACGCTACGCGAGCAGGCCTACAACCGCGATTTCAAGCCGGTTCCGCTGGGCATAAGGACCTCGATTGCGTTTGCCAATGAACTAACCCGTGTGACCACGGGCAATGTGTTGGGACTTTTGCCAGGCAGTGATCCGGAACTCAGCGACGAGGTCGTCATTTACTCTGCACACCACGATCATCTCGGTATCGGCACACCGAACGCCGATGGCGACGCCATCTATAACGGGGCAAGAGACAACGGCAGCGGCATGGCGTTGACGCTGGCAATTGCCAGAGCGATGACAGCGTTGCCGGTAGCGCCGCGTCGCTCTGTCCTGTTTGCGTTCGTCGGTGCTGAGGAGCAAGGGCTGCTTGGCTCTGAATACTATGCGAACAATCCAACCTTTCCACGCGGAAAAATCGCGGCGAACATAAACTACGATAGTGTCAACATCTGGGGACACAGTCACGACGTGACCTACGTTGGTTTGGGCAAGTCGACTATTGACCAGATCCTGACGGACTTCGCGAGCGAACAGAGTCGTGTTGTGAAACCGGATCAGTTTGCCGACAAGGGATACTTCTACCGTTCCGACCAGTTCAACTTCGCAAAAATCGGTGTACCAGCGATGTATCTGAAGGCGGGAACCGACTTTGTCGATCGCGCGCCCGAATGGGGCCGCGAGCAGCAGAACAAGCACACGGAGGAGGATTACCACCAGCCTACGGATGAGTACGATCCCAGCTGGAATTTCGATGGCATGGTTGATGACGGTTTGCTTGGTTTCTGGACGGGTCTCGCCATTGCCGACGCCGACGACATGCCGGTCTGGAATGCGGGTGATGAATTTGAAGCTGCGCGGATCGAAGCGCTGATGCCATCCGAGTAGAGAACTACAATGAAACTAATTCAGACGATTGCCTTGCTGTCAGCGCTGACGCTGTTTTCGACCATTGCATGCGCAGAGAAATCCGCAGCGGAGCAACAACTCGACGCCATCATGGAGGAACACTGGGACTATTCCCTGGCGCAGAGCCCGACACTGGCTACCGCTGTCGGTGTGAACGACTACAACGATCGCATGCCGAGTGACACTCGCGAGAGTCAGCTGCAGCGTCTTGCCGCAGAGCAGGCCTTCTTGCGACGGGTAATTGACATTGACGCTGAATCATTGAGCCAAGCGGGCCGAGCCAATCGGGATATCTTCAAATGGGTACTTGAAGACTCTATCGGCGACTACGAACTGAACCTCTCGAGAATTCCGTTCAATACCTTTTCCGGCTTCTTCATGAACGCGTTGTCGGCCAGCGACAGCGTAGCGATGTCGAGCGTCGACGATTACGAAGACTACATCGCCCGCTTGTCGGATATTCCGCGCTACTTCAACGAAAATATCGCCAACATGCGTGCGGGAGTCGCGAGTGGGTTTGTACTGCCGCAAATTGTTATCGATGGCGTGCTGCCAACGATAGAAGCGCAAGTCAAAGATAATCCTGAGGACAGCAGTTTCTACGAACAATTTGCGGAAATGAGTGCTCGGCTGAGCGAGGCCGAGCAGAAGCGACTCCGTGCGCAAGGGCGAGCGGTGATACGCGACAAGGTGCTGCCTGCGTTTGCCGCCCTTGCGACGTTCCTGCGCGATGAATATCAAGCCAGTGTATCGGTTGGCGCGTCTGACCTCGAGGGAGGTGCCGACTACTACGCGTTCAATATCAAGCGTTACACAACCCTCACGAACACGACAGCAAACGAAATTCACCAGATAGGCCTGGGCGAAGTTCAGCGCATTCGTACGGAGATGGATGCAATTATCGCAGAACTCGAGTTCGACGGTGATTTTGCGGCGTTCGGAAGGTTCTTGCGTACCGACCCGCAGTTTTACGCATCCAGCAAAGAGCAATTGCTTAAGGAAGCGGCCTACATTGCAAAGCGTATCGACTACGTGATGCCCGGATACTTTGGCAGGTTGCCGCGGCAACCCTACGGCATAGTTCCGGTACCTGACGAGATCGCACCTAACTACACGACCGGCGCGTACTACGGTGCGCCGCCAGCCTCGCGGCACGGTGGCGCGTTCTGGATCAACACCTACGCATTGGATCAACGTCCCCTCTATGAATTGCCAGCGCTGACGTTGCACGAGGCGGTGCCGGGCCATCACCACCAAAATGCACTTTCCCAGGAACTGGAAGGCGTTCCGGACTTTCGTCGTAGCCTGTATTTCAGTGCTTTTGGCGAGGGCTGGGGCTTGTATTCCGAAAAACTCGGTGTCGAGATGGGCGTTTATGAAACGCCTTATGAAAATTTCGGAAGACTCAGCTATGAAATGTGGCGGGCTTGTCGCCTGGTGGTAGATACCGGTATGCATTCACAGGGATGGACCCGGCAACAGGCGCTGGACTTCTTCTTCAACAATACGTCCCTGTCAGAAGGAAATATTCGTGCTGAAGTGGACCGTTACATATCCTGGCCGGGTCAGGCGCTCGCCTATAAGCTGGGTGAGCTGAAGATTTGGGAGCTACGCCACATTGCCGAGCATGATCTGGGTGATCGCTTCGACTTGCGGGAGTTTCATGACGTCGTGTTAGGAAATGGAGCGGTGCCACTGGCGATGCTCGAAGACATTGTGTTGCGTTGGGTAGAGTCGAAGCCTTGAGTAGTGCTTTCGGCATCGGCGTCGTTGGCATGGTCGCCGTTGTTTCCTGTTTTCTGCTGGCAATTGCGCTGTGGCGGCTCAGCCCAAGTGGCAGTGTTGCACGCAAGCTGTCGATCCTGCTGCTGGTCGAAGGCGTAACGCTCGTAACGTCGGGCTATATAGACCTGGTGCTCGGCCTTTCAGACCCGTTCTATAGCGAACATCCACTGTGGCGGGCAGGTTGTTTCGTCGTCCATACGCTCGGTGACTGTGTGATGCTCGCACTGTACCCACCCTTTCTCGCCTCAGCGTTGCAGACAAAATTTACGCGGCCGTTTGCGAGAAAATCTGCACGAACTGCTCTTTGGGTCATCGCGGCCGCTTTCTTTGTCGCTATCCAAATGGCCCCGTTGATGTTTAGCGCCTTGTTGTTATACCTGATGCTTTCTATAACGTTCGCATTCGCATTCGTGGTGTCAATTCATGCCTGGCGCTCGGCGGTGGCCGGCATCGCTCGGGACCGCGCATTGATATTCGTGATTGCGTTCGGTGTTCGGGATCTCTGCTGGGGATTTGTTTACATCGACGGCATCAGGGCAATACTGGCCGGCACTTATATGGTGGAGCCGGAACCCGAATATTTCTATCTCATCTATGCGTTTGGCACCTTGTTTGCGATCCCACTTATCGCCTACGGCATTCTTCGCACTCAGTTGTTTGACATTGACCTGCGCATTCGCTGGACCATCAAGCAATCAACCCTGGCCGCTATTTTTGTCGCCTTTGTCTACCTGATATCGGAAGGTGCGGATCGCTTTCTGTCGTCAGAACTGGGCAACTGGGCTGGCCTGCTCGCATCGGCCCTGGTCGTGTTCTTCCTCGCGCCTTTGCAACGCTTTGCTGAGCGGGTTGCCAACGCCGCGATGCCGAACACAACCGACACGCCGGAGTACGCGGCGTTTCGTAAACTGCAGGTCTACGAGTCAGCCATTGCGGAGGCACAGCAAGAGGGCGCGGGCATTTCCGATCGGGAGCGTGCCTTGTTGAATCGGCTAAGAGAGTCGTTGGGTATCACCGAACCGGACGCGGCCAGGATCGAAACCGAATTGCTGAAACAGCTGCCGAGTCCTGGCTAGACACTCACTATTCGGCAAGCATTGTTGCGTTTCGGCCGGCCCGTTTGGCACGATACAGTGCTTCATCCGCACGGTGCATCCAGTCGTCTTCGCTTTCGTCGGTTCTCAGCTCTGCGACGCCTAACGAAATCGTCACTGGCTGGTCGGGCACCAGTTCGTTCGCGAGGACCAGTGTACGCAGTTGTTCGGCCAGGTGTCCGGCGCGTTCCAGGTCCTGTCCTTCCAGCACAACGACGAATTCTTCTCCACCGATGCGATACAAACTGTCAGTAACACGAATTCGCAAGTTGACGATCTCCGTGATGCGAACCAGTATCTGATCGCCAACCCGATGCCCATGCACGTCGTTGACCTTCTTAAAATGATCCAGATCCAGAATCAGCATCGAGGCGGTAGTGCCGCTACGTCGATGTGCATTAATGACTTCCTTGAGCTTGTTTTCCAGATGGCGCCGATTGCCGGCACCGGTCAACGGATCTTTGGTGGCTAACTGCACCAGCTGCAGTCGCTGACGATTGGAAAGCAGAGAGAAACCGAAAGCAAAAGAGCTCATGACCACCATCGTGATGAGAACGGTGGCCATAGTGAGGGTGTCAAAATTGCCCATCAGGCAGGGAATGAGTCCGACGGTGCTAATTGTAACCAGTGCAATAGCAATACGAGGACGGACCAGATAGAAGATGGCCATTAGCGCCGGGTAGGCCCAGAAAACTTGGTTGGGTCCAATGATATACACCGTTGACAGGACGCCAATGACGCAAATACAGGCAATAGCAATACTCGCAACAGCAACACGTCGTGTTTTGTGCACGTAGTAGCCGAGCGCAAAAAGACCAAGGATCATCGCGGTATCGACAAGAGCCGCTGTCCACTCGCCGCGCAGATAGCGCAACACCATAAACGGCAAAATTCCGATCGCACCGGCGGCGCTGAATATTATTGGCAGATGACCTTCCGCAGAGCGTTGTTGGGGCTCCGAGTCGGTTCTGTATAACCACGAATTCGTCTCTGTGTGCGAATCCTTCACTTGATCATCCCTTACCAGTGCGAATTGGCATTTGTCGCGTCAACGAACGGAAAGAGAAATTGCCTGAAAGCGAGAGCAGTGTCAAAAAGACGTATCGCAGATTATTGTTCACCAGCTCAATGAATTTCTGGTGAGGTGCAGGACTTACGGTCGCTTGAAACGGCTAAAGAAGCCCCGTTTGGTATCGCTATCGTCCATATCGTCGTCATTTACAGGGGGGCGGACGTTCAGCGCTTTCAGAGTCTGCGTCATCGAGGTGTTAATTTGATCTTCGATAGACTCAGGCTCAACGGCCGGAGGCGCAGCAATCGGCTTCGTTTCGCGCAGGGACGGATGCAGGTCTGCATTCAATGCGCGCACTGTCTTGAGGCGTTGCGACGCGGAGAGGTCCATCCCGCCATCGTCGAGTCTTCGGGTTGCCTGGAGAGTGACTTCGTAATCGGTCGCATCGTCACTGTCGTCGTCGCTATCGTTGTCGCTGTCACTATCCATATTGACGACTACCGGTTTCTCCTTGACCGCGACGCTAATCTTGTCATCGTCGTTCGCGGATACTTCGCTCGCTCGCTTGGTCATGAACTGCGCCGCAACGAAGTTGATTTCGTCGCCGAACAAGGTCTCTGCCATTCTGTCGTCGACATCTTCGAGCGATTTTGCCTTTGCGAGCTCCGCGGCGATCCTGTCAAGTTCTACATCGGCCTTTTGCGTCGGCTTTGACGGTGGATTTTGCGCAGGCCGCTTTTCGCTTACGGCGAGCGTTGCGGTTTTCTCCGGCACAGGTGCGCTGATTTCGCCGGGCTCATCAATCAAATTGTTCGCGATTCGTTGGCTGATCGCATGGTCCAAAGTGATCTCGGGGAGTACTTCTGGCGCTTTCGGCAGCGGTTTCGGTGCGGGCACCGGACTGGCCGCAACCGGCTCCGGATCTTCGCTGTGCCCGAAGGCCAATGCGGCTTCAAGTGCTTCGATATCGGGACGGAGTTCGGCAACCGTCGGGTCGCGATCCCAGGCGGGTACATCGTTGCCGTCAGTCTCAGCCGCGATCTTTTCGTCAACCATTGGCTCCCGCTTAGGGTTCGCTACAGGCGTATCTTCAATTTCGAGTGCGAGTTCAGGTATAGCGGGCAGCTCAGGCTGGGATTCAATTTCAGGTTCAGGTTCAGGTTCCGGTTCTGGCTCGGTTGCAAATGCGGCAAGCTCGGGTGCCAGGATTTCCAGATCCGGCAAGGTGTCCTGAATAAGCTCTGGAATCTCATCTGCCGGTGCAGAATCTGCAAACACGATAGCTGGCGCGACGTCGACCTGTGCGGCGGGCTGCGCGGCAGGCGGCTCGGCGGGCTTTGCGGCAGGCGGCGTTGCCGGTGCCGGCGCTTTCTCCGGATTATTCAGCACGGGCAGGACCGGGGGTTGGCTGGTCAGGTCAAAGCCCGAGGCACTCAGGCCAAACTCGTTTTCGGAAACTCGTGCCAGCAACTCGGATGAAATTTTGTCGAGATCCTGATCGTGCGCTGCCGCCATAGCCGAATCGATCAGGTTGTTTGAGGTTCGTAAAATACCGTCGCTAAGGTGGTGTAACAGAGGTGCAGCATTGACCTCGAATAAGCGCTCAAAATCGCCTCCAGCCAGTCGAAAACAATGCCGCAGGTAACCGCGCATTTCCGCCGCGCATAGGGGTGCTACCGAGTAACGATGGCGTGTGCGTTGTTTCACGCGGACCAGTTGTGGATCGAGCAACAACCGGTCCAGCTCTTCATTACCCATCAGGACAATACTCGCGCCCTCGGAATCACCGCCGTCGGCAGCGGTCAGTGCTTCCAGCTCGGCCAGGGTCTCTGTGCCGAGATGACTGGCATCCTCAACGGCGATAAATACGCGCGTCCCACTGGCTTCCAGTTCCTTCAGGCGCCGTCGAAACAGCGAAAATCTCTGGATGACGCCATTGGGTCTGTTTTCCACGCCGAGCTCATCGAGCAGGAATTCCAATACATCTTCGCAATCCAGACGCATGCGGGCCAGACGAATGACTTTACTGTTGGTGCTGATCGATTCGAGCGCGCGATTTACGATTGTTGTCTTTCCGGAGCCGACAGGGCCGGAGACAGTAACGATGGCGTCACTGTTGACCAGCGCTTTTTTTAACCCCGCCAAAACGCCCGCGATCTGCGGCCCAACGAATACGTCAGTGCCTGACGCGTTGGCGCGAAACGGACGCCTCTTTAGACCAAAGTGTTGTGCGTACATATCCTTCCGATCAGCTCTAGTGGCGGCCGTTTATCATGGACGGCCTTACCGGATGATCAGTTTGGGTCTTAAGCCGTCCGATTTCAGGGAGTTATGTCACAAAAATGGCTCCGAGATGACCTGATCATGCGGTTTTCAGCAAATTCATCGTGCTCGGGATAAAGGTCTGCACTGGAGCCGGAAAACCTTCAGAATATGCGCTCGCCACGCAAGCAACGCCAAATAACGGGGAAATACCACGCATGCGCATAGTTACCATTCTCGGGATACTGATTTTCGCCATAGCGGGCGTCCTGTTCATGAGCTCGATGCGGCCCGAACCACCCAAGAAAGAACGCCTTGATCTGGATCCTCTGGTCGAAGTCCTGGTGCTGGAGGCGATGACGGCAAACTTCACCATCGGCAGCCAGGGCACGGTACGGCCAAGAACGGAAACGACCTTAAGTGCTGAAGTATCCGGCACGATCAGCCAAATATCGCCGAAGTTCGTCGCCGGCGGCGTATTTCAGGCGGGCGAGGTTCTGATGCGTATCGATTCGACAAATTACGACGTCGCGCTGCTGCAGGCGGAAGCGTTGGTTACCCAACGCCAGATTGAGCACGATGGCGCAAAGAAGTTGCAGAGCCAGGGCTACCGGGCGGAATCGGAATATGCGTCAGCCGTCGCCGCTTTGGCCAGCGCCAAGGCCGAACAGGTTCGTGCCCAGCGTAACCTCGAGCGCACGTATATTCGCGTCCCCTACGAGGGTATGGTTCGCAGCAGGGATACGGATCTCGGCGAGTTTGTAAACACCGGGACACCACTTGGCGTTGTCTTTGCAACGGACTTTGCCGAAATCCGGCTGCCTTTGACGGACCTCGACCTTGCCTATATTGATTTGCCAAAAACCGCTGATCTCGCCAACTCGGGCGAAGCGCACGGGCCCGCTGTCAGAATCACAGCGCGACAAAAAGGCCAGGATGTTGAGTGGCCCGCGAGAATTGTTCGTTCCGAAGGCGTTGTTGATGAAAAGAGTCGTGTCACCTATGCGGTTGCGCGGGTTAAAGATCCCTATCAATTGCACAGCGATGGCGTGCCTTTGCCGGTAGGAACATTCGTTACGGCCATCATCGACGGTACGGTCGCTGAAAACGTCATCCAGATTCCGCGCGGTATCGTGCGCGGCACCAATGAGCTGGTGTTTGTCGATGCGGAAGACAAGATTGATATTCGTAACGTGGATATTGTTCGATCGGATTCCGAATCCGCCTACGTTTCAGATGGCGCATCGCCCGGCGAGCGAGTGGTGATCACGGTACTCGAGTCGGCCATCGACGGCTTGAAAGTACGCACCAAGAAGGCGGATCAATAATCATGCGTTTACCGGGCGTAACCGAAGAAAAGGGCATCATCGCGTGGTTTGCTGCCAACCATGTAGCAGCAAATCTGCTGATGATCCTGATCATCGTTGCAGGTCTCATTTCATTGAGCGGCATACGCAAGGAAACCAACCCCGAAATTGAACTCAACATGATCCAGATTGAAGTGCCGTACCTCGGTGCTGCGCCTCAGGAAGTCGAGGAAGGGGTGGTCATCAAGATCGAGGAGGCCATTCAGGATCTTCAGGGGATCAAGAGAATACGATCGAACTCCTTCGAAGGCCGTGGCGTCGTGACGGTCGAGGTCGATCCGGACGCGGATATGACGCAGATACTCAGCGACGTCAAGACGCGCGTGGATGCGATATCCACGTTTCCGGCGCTGACGGAAAAGCCCGTCATCTACAAACAGGAAATTAACAATCCCGTCCTGATGATCGCGCTGAATGGCAACCTGACGGATTTGACACGCAAAGCGCTTGGCAATGAAATTCGAGATGAGTTGCTGCAACTGCCATCGGTCAACAAAGTAATCTACTTCTCAAACCGTCCCTACGAAATCAGCGTGCAGGTGTCGGAGCGCACTCTGCGTGAGTACGGGTTGACGATGAGCGAAGTGTCGCAAGCCATCAAGAACTCGTCCGTGGACATGCCGGGTGGGACGATCAAGACGCAAGGTGGCGACATTCTCCTGCGTACCAAAGGGCAGGTGTATACCGGCAAGGAGTTTGGCGCGCTTGTTCTTCGGACATTTCCCGATGGCACACGGTTAACGCTCGAAGATATCGCGACCATCAATGATGGTTTCGTCGAGACCGATGGCTATGGGCGATTCAATGGTGCGCCGACGGCGACATTACAAGTCGTCGCAGTCGGGCAGCAAAATGAAATAGAAACGGCAAAAGCAGTGAAGGCTTATATTGCCGAAAAAAGTAAGACCTTGCCGGACGGCATTCAGATGGACATCTGGATTGACCTGCCAAAATACCTTGAGGGCAGCCTGGATCGTATGGAGAACAACATCATCTCCGGCGCCATCCTGGTGTTCGTCGTATTGTCTCTTTTCCTGAGAATGAAAGTAGCGTTTTGGGTCATCGTTGGTTTGCCGATTACTTTTCTCGGCGCACTTTGGATAATGCCGGCCTGGCCTGTAACCATAAACACGATCAGCTTGTTCGGTTTTATCATCGTCCTGGGGATAGTCGTCGACGATGCAATCATCATTGGTGAGAGCGTTTACACCAAGATCCGGCGCGATGGACACACGCTGGACAACGTCATCCAGGGTGCCCATCGTGTCGCCATACCCGCGACTTTCGGTGTATTGACGACGATCGCTGCATTCGCACCGATGATGTTTATTGGCGGTGTTGTCGGGCCTTTCTTTGAGGCAATGGCATTGGTGGTGATTCTCTGCCTGGCGTTTTCATTGGTCGAATCGAAACTGATACTGCCGGCGCATTTGGTAAACGCGAGCATTGCTCCCGTGGATGAAGAGGATCTTTTTCGGCCGCAGCGGCAGATAGGGCGGTTCGAGCGCTTACCACGCGCGTTTCTTAAGTTGCAGCGACATGTCCAGCATGGGCTGCACAAAATCATCCACAATTACTACAAGCCCTGGTTGGAAAAAGCGGTCGATAATCGCGGTTTGACGCTGGCGATTTTCAGCGCAGTTCTGATCCTGTCGATTGGTTTGATGACGAGCGGCATCGCAAGAGTGGTTATCTTTCCGGATTTTGCGCAGGACTTCATCCAGGTCGACCTGGACATGCAAAGTGGCACCGCTCCACACGTGCGTGATGCGGCCGTCGAACAAGTCGAGGGAGCGTTACTGCAGATTAACCAAAAGCATGTTGAGGAAAACCCGGACTCGCTTCCGATAATTCAGAACATCGGCATATTCACTCGTGGGGACACCGGTGCACAGATGTTTGTGGAGATTCCGTTCACCGAGGATCGCCCGTACGAGATGAAAGAGGTCACGCAAATGTGGCGCGACGCGGTCGGTGAAATCCCCGGTATGAAGGAACTCAGGTTTCGCGCCGCAGGACACATCGGCGGTGATTCACCACTGAGTTTTAAACTCAGCGGTTCCCATTACGAGGCCTTGGAGGCGGCGGCTGACGAGCTGACCAGCGAGCTGGCAAGTTACGAAGGCTTATTCGACATCACCAATTCATCGACCTCAGGCAGTGATGAAATAAAGCTAACGATAAAACCGGAAGCGGAGGCGCTGGGTTTAACCATGTCATCGTTGGGACGCCAGGTGCGCCAGGCGTTTTACGGTGAGGAGGCGCAGCGTATCCAGCGCGGCAAAGACGAGTTGCGCGTGATGGTGCGCTACCCGATTGAGGAGCGCCGATCTATTGCGGACCTCGAAAACATGCGCATCCGCACGCCGGACGGGGCGGAGGTACCGTTCCATTCGGTTGCCGAGGTGTCTTTCGGTAAAGGGTATTCGAGAATTTCTCGCTTAAACCGGGAGCGCACGGTGACAGTCTCTTCGGACCTGAATCCCGATCTGGTTGAGCCGCAGCAAATCATCCGGACCATGTCTGAGGAATTCATACCGGAGTTACTGTCCCGTTATCCGGGAGTCCGCTATGGCCTTGAGGGATCGAGCCAGGACCAGGCGGAATTCATGGGCAAGATAATGATCGCGCTGGTTGCAGCGATGTTCCTGATTTATGCGCTGATTGCGATTCCACTGCATTCCTATGCCCAACCGTTCATTATCATGTCGGTAATTCCATTTGGCGTCATAGGGGCCATCATCGGGCACATCGTTATGGGCCACGCAATTAGCATGTTCTCTCTGTTCGGTTTGATCGCGCTTGCCGGTGTTGTTGTGAACGACAGCCTGATTCTTGTTGATTTCATCAATAAGGCGCGAGCTCAGGGGGTGCCCCTGCGTGAAGCGGTCATCGACGCGGGAGTTTCTCGATTCAGAGCCATTATCCTGACCTCCTTCACGACAGCCGCCGGACTATTGCCCATCATGTTCGAAAGTAGCCCGCAGGCGCAGGCTATTATTCCAACGGCAATTTCGATCGGCTTTGGAATCATCTTCGCGACGATCATCACTTTGTTTCTGATTCCTTCCCTGTATGTAATGCAGGAGGGGTTCTTTCGAACTTTGCGACAGTTCAAAGCCTGGCTGCTGTATCGGCCCGTTAATTCGTCAGCGGACTAGCTGAGTGACAACAGTTGAGACGCGGACGCGCGAAGGGATAATCGCCGGTCTGGCGACCTACCTGATGTGGGGCTTTCTGCCGGTCTACTTCGTACTGGTTCGCGACGTTGCTGCGACAGAAGTTCTTGCACACCGCGTACTCTGGGCCGTGCCTTTCGGCGCATTGATACTCCTTTATCGTCGCCAGTTTCCTGAAGTCGGACGGGCACTGGCAGACCCCTCAATGCTCTCCTGGTTGTCTTTGTCTGCTTTGTTCATCGGCATTAACTGGTTCATCTACATCTGGGCGATTCACGATGGCCGCATACTGGAAACCAGCCTCGGCTATTACATCAACCCGCTGACCAACATGCTGGTCGGCGTCTGGCTGTTTCGCGAACGATTGCGGCGTTACCAGTTGGTTGCTGTCGTGCTTGCAACTGTCGGAGTGCTCATACTCGCGATTTCCGGCGGCGTTATTCCCTGGGTGGCGCTGTCACTGGCCGTGACTTTTACAGTGTACGCGGCCGTCAGGAAGAGGGTCGCAATCGGCGGCATGCCGGGCCTGTTTATCGAGACATTGCTGCTGCTGCCTTTTGCGCTGGCCTGGATAGGCTATATGCACGCTACTTCGCAATTGGCGTTTGCCAGCGGCAATGCCGCAATTACATTCTGGCTGATGATGGCAGGCCCGGTGACGGCATTACCTTTGTTGTGTTTTGCACTCACTGCCAGACGCTTGCCGATGATCACCATCGGATTTTTTCAGTTTCTATCGCCGACGCTGCAATTCGGGATCGGTCTTTATTACGGTGAAGCACTCAGCACGGCACACGTATTCTGCTTTGGCTTCATTTGGGCCGCCGTTGCATGCTTCGTAGTTGATGCTTTGCGAGCAACAAAAAAGCCCCTGCTGAGTGCATCAGCAGGGGCCTGATTGTGCGCGATCGAAAGTAGCTTACTTCTTCGCTTTTCTTTCTGCTGCTTCCTTAATGACCTGATCGGACACATTCGACGGACAGGGCGCGTAGTGTGAGAACTCCATAGAGAACTGGCCGCGGCCGGACGTCAGCGTACGCAGATGTCCGATGTAACCAAACATGTCGGCCAACGGCGCATTCGCTTTGACACGTACGCCTGTGGGGCCCGCATCCTGAGACTTGATCATGCCACGACGTCGGTTCAAGTCGCCGATTACGTCACCGACATTGTCATCAGGCGAGAACACGTCGACTTTCATGATCGGTTCCAGCAACTGCGGTCCCGCTTTCGGAATTGACTGGCGGTAGGCCGCCTTGGTCGCGATTTCGAACGCGAGTGCCGAAGAGTCAACGGCGTGGAAAGCACCGTCCATCAACGTGAACTTGACGTCGAGCAACGGGTAGCCAGCCATCGTGCCTTCTACCATGCAGGACTTGAAGGCTTTTTCGATCGCGCTCCAGTATTCGCGAGGAACGTTACCGCCCGTCACCTTGGACTCGAACACGTAACCGGCATTCGGCTCCGCCGGCTCGATTTCATACTCGATCTTGCCGTATTGACCCGAACCACCGGACTGCTTCTTATGGGTGTAGGTGTCTGAGATGTGCTGCGTGATCGTCTCGCGGTAAGCCACCTGCGGCTTGCCCATTTCTACATCAACGTGGTGCGTACGACGCAGGATGTCGACTTTGATATCCAGGTGCAGCTCGCCCATACCCTTGATCAGCGTTTCGCCGGAATCTTCGTCCGTTGCAACGTGGAATGAAGGGTCTTCCTGAACCATCTTGTTCAGTGCGACACCCATCTTCTCGTTGCCGGCCTTGTCCTTCGGCGAAATAGCGATGGAGATAACGGGATCCGGGAATACCATCGGCTCCAATGTCGCCGGGTGATCCGGATCTGCCAGCGTGTGACCTGTTCGTGTCATCTTCATGCCGAGCAGGGCAACGATGTCGCCAGCCTGGGCAGACTCGAGTTCCGAACGCGACTCCGCATGCATTTCCACGATACGACCAATACGTTCGGTCTTACCTGTGAAGGTATTGAGTACGTTGTCGCCTTTTTGTATCTGTCCTGAGTAAATACGGGTAAAGGTCAGTGCGCCGTAGCGGTCGTCCATGATCTTGAACGCCAATGCGCGCAGTGGCTTGTCCGGATCGACGATCGCGAAGCCGCCTGTCGGGTTACCCTCAAGGTCGACTTCAGGCTGCGGAGTGACCTCTGTTGGGTTCGGCAGATAATCAATAACTCCATTAAGTATGTTCTGTATACCTTTGTTTTTAAAGGCAGAACCACAGTAGGTTGGGAAGAAGTCGAGGGCGATCGTGCCCTTGCGTATGCAGCGTTTCAGGTCGGCAACCGACGGAATGTTGCCGTCCAGGTAGGCCTCCAGCATCGCGTCGTCCTGTTCTACAGCCGTCTCGACGAGCTTCTCGCGCCACTCGGCGGCCAGTTCCTTCATGTCTTCAGGAATATCCCCAATGGTGTACGACATCGGGTCAGTGGAGTCACTCCAGATCCAGGACTTTTCGGTCATGAGGTCAACAACACCGACGAATTTGTCTTCGGTACCGATGGGCAGGACCATAACGACCGGTTTCGCAGCCAGAATCTCTTCCACCTGCTTAACCACCATGTAGAAGTCCGCACCAATACGATCGAGCTTGTTGACGAAAATAATGCGGGCGACTTCTGAGTCGTTCGCATAACGCCAGTTCGTTTCAGATTGCGGCTCAACGCCGCCGGACCCACAGAATACGCCGATGCCGCCATCGAGTACTTTCAGCGAACGATACACTTCGATCGTGAAATCAACGTGCCCCGGGGTATCGATGATGTTCATGCGGTGCTTGTTCCACTCACAGCTCGTTGCAGCGGACTGAATGGTAATGCCGCGCTCCCGCTCCTGATCCATGAAGTCGGTGGTCGTTTCACCGTCATGGACCTCGCCGATCTTGTGGATCTTGCCGGTCAGTTTCAGGATTCGTTCTGTGGTCGTCGTTTTGCCCGCGTCAACGTGGGCGAAAATGCCGATATTTCTGTAGGTACTAAGGTCTTTCATTTCTATACTTCAGCTCTGTTAGTTGTTCCCTGGCACCGACCTTTCTTTCTCACCACGCCATCAGCGGCTCTCGTAGCCTTACTTAAAGCGAGAACCCGGCAGAAAATCGAGGTGGGTGCACGTAATTCCTTGCCGGTCCATGGGGCGCTTCCTGGCAGCTGGTGCAGTGCTGTGTGTCAGGGTGGACGGGCTTTCGGGCGCGGATAATAGCAGTGTGAGGCGCTGTAAACCAGTCAAATCACGGGTGCCGCCGGCCGAGATGCAGTTGTCTAAAATAAGACCAACTAAAACAAACGCTTAACTCAGGCCGTCAGCGGCGCAGTATGGCTATCCAGCGAGCAATGTTGAGCAGGCTCATTAACGATGCAGCGACATAGGTCAGCGCGGCCGCGGTCAGGAGCCGCCGCGCATGCGGTCGGTCAGTGGCCTTCAGGATGTCGTATTTGTCGAGCATGGGCAAAGCCCGATTGAAACTGGCATCGAATTCGGTCGGCAGTGTGATGACGTGGATGATGGCCGAGGTCCCCAGGGTCATCAGCCCCGCCAGAAACGTCACGAGGCCGAGGGCCGGGATGCGAGTCACGATACCCAGTATTGGCGAAAGCACCAGGATGCCGGCACCGATCTTCTCAATGCCGCTCATGGCCCTGACGAGGCGAGTGCGCCATTTCAGCGCTGGATAGCCAACCTGATCCTGCACAGCATGCCCAACTTCATGTGCGGCGACTGTTATCGCAGTCAGTGAACGTCCGTCATGTTTGTCAGGTGTCAATCTGACGACCTTGGCGATCGGATCGTAATGGTCACCGGAATCGGTAGCTTCGACGAGCACCGATTGCAATCCGTGCTCGTCCAACAGGTGTCGTGCGAGGCTGGCGCCCGAACCAGCGTAACGATCGATGGGCTTGCCGTATTTCTTGAGTACATGCTGTACCCAAAGTCCGGGCCCCAACACGGCGGCCAGCACGAGCGCGATAAGAATAAGGTAGGCCATGCTAGTATCCTAGCGCGGTGCAGCCAGCAACGCTCGTTCTCGTATCTGTGTGAGGCGCTATGAAACAAACTGTAGTCATAACAGCATTTTTCGCGATAGTTACTGTGGCCGTATTCGGCTGCCTGCGCATTTTCGACGTCATGTCGACCGATGCTGCAATCGACATGTTGCTCAAATTTGAGGCGGCCATCGTGTTGCTGGGTGGATGCACGATTCTGCTGAGCTACCTTTTCAAAGGAAGGTCCGATGACTAAGGGCGAGATCGCGTTGCTCGCAACGATGAGGTTGTAGAGCGTGACGGCCGAACAAATTACCTTATTCGGGCTGCTGTTTTTCGTTTTTGTCTTTCTGATCTGGGGCCGGTGGCGTTACGACCTGGTCGCTTTCGTCGCTTTACTGGTCGCCCTGTTGACAGGGCTGGTCCCGAAAGACGAAGCCTTTTCGGGGTTCGGCCATCCTGCCACGGTCATCATCGCGTTGGTCCTTGTCATCAGCCGAGGTTTGTCCAATTCCGGCGCAATAGAATTGATTGCGCGCTACCTGATTGATGCGTCGCGAAAGCTCTCTACTCACATCACGATCATGTCCGGCCTCGCAGCCGCATTGTCGGCGCTGATGAATAACGTAGCCGCGCTTGCGCTCCTCATGCCCGTGGACCTGCAGGCCGCAAAGAAAGCGGGCCGGAGCCCGGCTTTGACTTTGATGCCCTTGTCGTTTGCATCCATTCTGGGCGGCATGATTACACTGATCGGAACGCCGCCGAATATCGTGATTGCTGAATTCCGGGGGGATGCCCTGGGTGAGTCGTATCGAATGTTCGATTTTGCGCCGGTCGGTCTGGCCTGCGCGGTTGTCGGCGTCGCCTACGTTGCATTAATAGGGTGGCGCTTGTTGCCTGGCGATCGAAGAAGCGCCGATGCCGGCAAGGAACTGTTCAATCTCGCGGATTATATCGTCGAAGTGCGGGTGCCGGAGGGGTCGTCAGCGATTGGGCAGCGAGTCCGGGACCTGGATGAGGCCGCTCTGCGCAGTGACGTTGAAATTATAGGCTTGGTACGACGCGGGCAGCGGATGCCCGGTCTAGCCAGGGCCGTGGAAATCAAGGAAGGCGACAGCCTCGTTATTGAAGCCAGCCCTGACAGCTTGGAGGAGGCGCTGGGCAATCTGGAACTGGAGTATGTAGGGCAGGGCACTGCACAGCTGGATAGCGATGACCTGGTCCTCAATGAAGTGGTATTGCCTGAGTCATCGGTGTTGTCGGGTCGTTCGGTTCGGTCTTTGCGTATGCTGTACCGGTTCGGTGTTTCGCTGGTTGGGGTTTCGCGCCAGGGGAAACGGTTTCGCGAGAACGTTCGGAGCCTGGTTTTACAGCCCGGTGACGTGCTGCTATTACTCGCAACAGAGGATCGCCTCAGCGATATCAACAACCGATTGGGCTTGTTACCCCTGGCGGATCGAGGCCAGCGCGTAATACAACGCGACAAAGCCTGGTGGGCCGTCGGCATATTTGCTACCGCCATCGTCATCGCCAGCGTCGGGTTCGTGTACTTGCCGATCGCCCTAGGCTGTGCAACCGCGTTGTACGTGCTCTTTAATATTGTGCCTATTCGTGACGTTTACACGTCGATTGAGTGGCCGGTTATCGTGCTGCTGGGTTGCATGATTCCAATCGGCAGCGCCCTGCAGGCCACCGGCGGCACAGCACTCATTGCCGGCGGCATCGTCGATATCTCTTTTGGCTATTCGCCGGTGGTCGTTTTGACATTGCTCGTTGTAGTCACGATGACACTGTCAGATGTGATGAACAACACAGCGACGGCCGTCATCGCTGCGCCTATCGCCGTTGAGATTGCCTCTCGCCTGGACGTGAGCCCCGATCCGTTTCTGATGGCCGTTGCCGTCGCTGCGTCCTGCGCATTTCTGACTCCCATCGGGCACAAGAACAACACGCTGATCATGGGGCCTGGTGGTTATCACTTTGGGGACTATTGGCGCATGGGGTTGCCACTGGAGATACTGATCATTGTCGTATCCGTCCCCGCCATATTGTTCTTCTGGCCGCTGTGACTTATGTCAATCACTTGTCGCGATTTAGCTGAAATCACCGTCAGGAACTGACAAATGTTGACGCCCGACAACATGCATAGGTTTCGAAAAAAGTTTCATAATCTATTGATAAACAAATAAAAAATAGTTACCCCTTTGATCTGGCACAGCCCTTGCAACACTTGAATTGACCGTTGAACCAAAGGGAGAAGATCATGGACAGAGCGACCATACTCGACTGGACCGATACACGGGTCCTGCTGAAATTCGACGACAGCCGCGACGTGAAATACCAGGTCTACAGAGAGGGCAGCCGGCACTTTCTGGACATGCGCAGCGCGGACGACGAACCGATACATACGCTCGAATTACCCGATGGCATGAAGCTCGACAAGACCAGCTACGAAGTGTTGTTACGCTACGTCTTGCTGGACGTTGTAGCCGCGTAGTCTTCGACCGCCTGCCAGACGCGCAGCAGATTCTCGCCCAGAATCTTCTGTATGTCCGCTTCACTGTAACCACGATCCAACAGGCCTTTGATGAGGTTCGGGTAGCTACTGACGTCCTTCAGGCCGGTGGGCAGCGAGTCGCCGACGCCATCGTAGTCTGATCCGATGCCGACATTGTCGATGCTGGTCAGGGCTACGACATGGTCGATATGGTTCAGCACGTCATGCAGCGACGCAAACGGAATCGTGCCATGCTCGACCGCGTAAATAGCTGGGTATTTTTGGAAGATATCCGTCTCCGACATCTCTGGATGTTGCAGCGCGTACGCTTTGCCTGCCGCCAGCATGGCTGAAGAATATTCGCGCGTCTCCGCCAGGATAAAACTCGATCCGAAATTGATCTGAACAACACCACCCTTATCGGCGAGGGCCTTGATCATCTCGTCATTCATGTTGCGTTCAAAACCTGGCGTGAAGTGCCGTGCCGAGGAGTGTGATGCAATAACGGGTGCATTGCTAAGCTCGATCACCTGCCAGAATGCCTCGTCGGAAATATGACTGACATCGACCATGATGCCCAATCGATTCATTTCGGCGACGACTTCCACGCCAAACTCGCTCAGCCCATGCCACTGTCGATTCTCGTCGTACGACGAGTCGGCCAGGTGATTCGACAAGCTGTGTGCGAGCGTGATGTAGCGAATGCCGCGATCGTAGAAATATTGAAGATTGGCCAGATCGCCTTCGACGGGTGAGCCATTCTCCATGCCGAGCGGCAATGAAATAAGCCCGGCCGCAAATTGTTCGCGTATATCAGACGGGCTGAGTGCGATTGCGAACTTCTCCGGCGCTCGCTCGACTATGGCCTCGACGATATCGATCAAGCCGTCTGCGACTTCCCTGGATTTGCCCAATGCTTCCATTGCTGCTGGCGTATAGATCGACATAAACGGTGCATTCAAACCGCCCGCAATCGCACGGGGATAATCAAAATCGCCGCTTTCTGTGGCTACCGAGACGTCGTCGGGCTTTTTTTCGAGTCGGTAGGGCACATCAATGTGCGTATCGACGATGATGCTCTGTTTCGCGATGCGCAAGGCTTCAGCGCCCGTATCTGCGGTTTCGGTGCGACTGCAAGCAGCGATGAGGACGGTACAAAGCACCGCAATAAAAAATCGGGTCATGTCGGGATATTTAGCTGGTTAGGAATGTCGAAGATTGTAACAATACGCACAGGCCCGCGAAGGAGCAATGCGATGAACGAAAACAACCCCCCTGCAGATCATGCCTTTGACGATGACAACCGCTCCGGCAATCCGCTCGAAGAGAACCTGAAATCCGGCGCGACCTGGTTGCGTGGCCTCTTCATGCTGATTTGCTGTGCTTTGGCCAGTGTGGCTTTCGCTGCAGGTTCCCTGATCGTTGTGCTCGGGTTCTTATGGGTATTGTTTACGGGCGAGGTGAATCGCCAGGTGCAACAGGCCGGGCAGAGCGTAACAAGTTACCTGTACGGCATCGCCCGCTACCTGACCTTCAATACTGACGATAGACCCTTTCCGCTGGGCGGCGAGTGGCCGTCGTCGAAGTCCGAAGACTAGCGCTTTAGACTGATAACTCGCGCTGGCCAGGTTGCCAGTGCGCCAGATTGATCTGTGCAGCGCCAATACCGAGGCTGCGCACCCAGCGGGCAGCTGCATCCAGGGTGACCCAGGTCTTCACCTTGCCTTTGCGCGTCTCCGCGGTAATTGCCCCGTTCGGCGTTTTGGCTTCGATATGAAATCGAGCCCCGCTGGCGATGATATTAATGTTCTTGATGGCGCCAGCCGCAACCATGGCCCGCAACAGTCGTTCATCCATTTGAAATCCCCGGGAAAAAGTCGTTTTGTTCCGGAATCGTGATGCCACGTTGATCGCAATGTCTGCGAATCAGCATTTCAACCATGTTCGCCACGCTGCGGTGTTCGCGCGCTGCAGCCTCTCGAACCGCTTCCTTGAGGCCGGGTTCGATGCGCAGATTGAGCGTGGAGACTTTGGTTTTTGCCATGCGGCACATTGTATTGCAAAAGAAACGAAAATGTAACGCATTTTGCAACAAATTTTGAACCTTGCTTGAACATTGACGCTCTCGACCTGCGCCTCTAAGCTCCGCCGATGCAAGCACGCTCCTGGCAAAATCCAAAAACTCTCTTGATCCTGATGTCCGTCGCCATGCCGGTCGCATTCAGCACCTGGTCTGCGTTACTGAATAACTTCGTGGTCGAGCGGGCGGCGTTTACGGGTGTCGAAATAGGCATACTGCAAAGCCTGCGGGAAGTGCCGGGGTTTCTGGCATTTACGGTGGTGTTCCTGCTGTTGATCTTCAGGGAGCAGGTACTCGCCGTCATCGCTCTTGCGATTTTAGGCATCGGCGTAGCCTTAACCGGATACTTTCCGACACCGCTTGGACTGTATTGCACAACGGTCCTGATGTCCGTCGGTTTTCACTATTTCGAAGTGTTGAAACAATCTTTGGCTCTGCAATGGTTTACCAAACAGGAGGCGCCACAGGCTTTCGGCAAGCTGATCTCGATTGGCGCGATTACCTCGCTGCTCGTTTACGCGGTGCTCTGGTGCCTGTTGGAGCTTCTGTCTCTCGACTATGTCTGGGTGTTCGTGCTTGGCGGAGGAATCTGCGGCGGCCTTGCCGTATTCATGTGGCTGGGTTTCCCAAGATTCGAAGCCGAATACGAGCAAACGACCCGGCTAGTATTGCGGAAACGTTATTGGCTGTATTACGGGCTGCAGTTTTTTTCCGGCGCTCGTAGGCAGATCTTCGTGGTTTTTGCTGCATTTCTGATGGTGGAAAAATTCGGTTATTCGGCATCGCAGGTCGCGCTGTTATTCCTGATCAACTACTTGTTTAACTGGTTGTGGGCCGAGAAGATCGGCGGGCTGATTGGCCGTATCGGAGAGCGCAAGGCTCTCACGATCGAGTATCTGGGCCTGATCATCGTGTTCGTTTCCTATGCCTACGTTGAGAATCCCTACCTTGGCGCCGGGCTGTATGTCGTTGACCATATGTTCTTTGCCCTCGCCATCGCCATGAATACCTATTTCCAGAAGATTGCGAGTCCCGAAGACATTGCCAGCAGCGCAGGCGTTTCCTTTACGATTAATCATATTGCGGCGGTCGTTGTGCCAGCAGCGCTCGGAATTGTCTGGATCGTTTCGCCAACGGCGGTCTTCCTTATAGGCGCCGGTTTCGCCGTTTGTTCTTTATTGTTGTCACAGAATATTCCCGCTCGACCGATAGCGGGCAATGAAGTTGTGTGGGGGCGGACCTGAGTGTCTTCCCGGGCAGCAGAGGTTAGAATCGCCGCAACGATCACGGCGCAACGGAGTGCTGCGTGCTGGAAGCTTTGTACATAGAAAGTATCAACGTCGGCCGAAAAGAGACGCTGAGTCACAACAGCCGGTCGTTGATCACTGGCATCTGCAAATACCCCGTGTCGGGACCTGTGCCCGTAGAAGAGTCGGGTCTCGCTGGCGACGTTATCGTCGATACCGAACATCATGGTGGTCCGGACCAGGCGATATACGCCTACAGCGCAGATGACTACGACTGGTGGGCAGAGGAGACGGGCCGCGACTACCCGCCGGGACTGTTCGGCGAAAACCTGACGATTCGTGGTATGCCGGCAGATATGAACATCGGCGACCGATTATTGATCGGGGAAGTGGTCCTGGAGGCAACGGCACCGCGCATTCCGTGCAACACGTTTGCCGCCAGAATGCAGGATTCGGGTATGGGCCTCATTTTTCGAGAGGCCGAACGGCCGGGCATCTACTTTCGAGTCCTGAATGGGGGAGAGATCGCGAAGGGCGATCCTGTCACTTACGTCGCCAACAATTCAGGCAACGTATCGGTCCTTGAAATCTTTCGCTTCTATTACGCGTTGCGGCATGAACCCGAAACGCTGCGTCGTTTTCTCGACGCGCCACTCGCGTCGCGATTCAGAACCAAGGTCGAGGGCAAGTTGCAGGCGTCGCAGCAGGCTTCAGACTGATCCCGCCTTGGCGAGCAGGGCGCTCCAGTCGCCAGACGATCTTGCATCCTCAACATTTTGTCGCATTTCTTCAAGCCGTTCGTGCATTCGTTGCCGCAGCTCGTTGAAGCGAGCGTCACTTCGTAGCGGTTCGATGATGGGGTCTTCGTCGAAAGACCAGGCATCAAAAGCTCGCGAGCTGACAAACCCCTCGGCGACGGCCTGCGCCAAAGCTTCGATTGCTTCGTTGCGGCGTCCCTGCAGGGTCAGCAATTGTACGTCGCGGATTCCGTGCCCGGCCATTCCCAGCCGAGGCGCGCTTCGGACGACAGGGGCCGCTTGTTGTAGCAGCAACGCGGCGGCTTTCGGATGATTGCGCTGTTGCTCGACATAAGCCAGCAAAATCGCGGAGTACAAGTTGTATTGATCCACCGCTGTTTGAGTGTCTTCGCCAAGTTTCGGACTGCCTTTCAAAAGATACTCGTAGGCGCGATCGAAATCCCCGGTCAGGATGGATGCACTGATGATGATGGGGTAGGTGAATTCCAGCGGGAACGCTGAATTGTCTGCGAACGGTTCAATGGCAGCGAGCGCGCCTGCGAAATCGCCGGTAGTGTAGAGCCAGTAGCTTTCACCAACCGGGTAAACGGGGTGATCGGTGGGAAATGCCTCGATAAAAGCGGCGATCGGCGCTTCATCTTCAAAGTCCTGGTAAATGCCCATCAACCGACCACCAATCATTGGGTCTTCACTGAACTCGGCTTGTCGTATGCCCCAGGCAATGGCTTCGTCCAGTCGGCCCAGGCCGGCCATATGATTGCTTAGGTAACCGTACGGCGTCTCCCAGTCCGGAAAAATTTTGATAGCGTGTAGCAGCAGTTCCGTCGTTCGCTCGTTTCTTCCTTCTCTGGCGAGAAAGTTGGGTAAGTTTACGTAGGGAATGCGACTGAGTGGATCTAGCGTCAGTGCCATGGTTAGCAGATCGACCGCCTTCTCGACGTCGCCTTCCGACGAGCGCAATGATGCGAACCAGACGTAGGCATCGGACAGGCTGGGATTGAGTTCGATCGCCTTATCGAAGGAGGCGGCCGCAGCGATATTGCCCGAGCCCACACGTGTGCCTTCCCATTGCATCATCTCCAACAGTCCACGAGCCGCATAAGCCATCGGTAAACTCGGGTCGATACGCAGGGCATGGTCTATGTGCGTCGCGGCTATCGAATACGCCTCATCAGCCGCGATGGATTTGTGATTCGATTGTATGACCAAAACAGTTTCCGCCAGTGCCGCATGCGCCTGGGCATATTCCGGGTCGAGCTCGATGGCGTGTTCGAATTGCTCGCGGGCAGAATTCAGCGTGGCAAAACTTCGTTTCAACAGGTTTTCCCTGCCGACCACGTATTCCGCATACGCCTCGATGCTGTTCGTCGGGATTTTGGCAAGGCGAATTTCCTGTTCGGGTGTCAGCGCGGCACGCAACGACGATGCAATTTGCGATGAAATTTCGGTTTGCAGGTCGAACACGCTTTCGATAGACAGTTTTCGGTCGTAGCTTGCGGACCACATCTGTTCATCAGTTTTCACATCGATCAGCTGAACAGAGATGCGAACCTGGTTGTCAACGCGCTGCACGGCACCGACAACTATCGTCGACACACCGAGATCTTCTCCTATCTTTCGCAGGTTTCTGTTGATATCTCGGTATTCGTTGACCGACGCCCTGGAAATGACGCGCAGCGATTTAATCTCGGCCAATCGCGTCAGGATGTCTTCATGGATGCCGTCGGCAAAAAACCGGTTTTCCTCGATCGCACTGCGGCTTGTGAACGGCAGTACGGCAACTGAGTTGTGCGCGGTCTCTTCGATCGCCTCGGTATCGCCGCCTCGCACGCCCGTTACATTGAAGGTTATCGAGACGCCGAGCGCGAGAACGAGCAGCCCTATGATCAGGTAATTCTTGCCGACTCTGCGTCCAGGTTCGTAGGCGGAACGATCAATATTTCGCTCCAGCTTTACGCCGTCGGTCGTTAGTTCAAAAACCCACGAAAGAATCAGCGCTATGACGAATCCTGTCGCAACGATGATGACGTAGGTTTTAAAAAAGGACTCGGGTATGCCGAAAGTTGGCAGTAGAACCGATCCCGCTTCAATCAGGATCCATGCTGCCAGGGCGTAGGTGGTGGCGACGCGATGAACGTTTCGACGTCGTATTTCTTCAAGGAATCTGTGCATCCCGCGATTATGGCGGGATTCGACGCGTTTCGCAGCTTGACATTCGAATGGCACGATATCAAAATGATATCAAAATGAATTTGATCAAAAAAACACCAAGGAGTAGGACATGATTCGCGAAATCAAGAGAACGGTACCGTCCGGGTACCTGATGATCGTCGTGTTACTGGCGGCGCAGTTATTTTTCGCCTTCCTCATCGCGCAGGCGCTTAAGGCACAGTCCGTTCCGATGATAATTTTTGCCATCATCGCCTCACTAGTGGTGGTCATTTGCTGGGTTGGCCTGTTCATGGTGCATCCGAACGAAGCGAAGGTGCTGCAACTGTTTGGCAAGTATGCCGGGACGGCGCGAGACCCGGGGCTAAAGTGGGCTAATCCGTTTTACGCCAAGGCGACCGTGTCTACGCGAATCCGAAATTTCGAAAGCAACAAGCTGAAAGTTAACGATGCCAATGGCAGTCCGATCGAAATCGCAGCCGTTGTTGTCTGGAAGGTTTTCGACACAGCGGAAGCGATGTTTGAAGTCGACGATTACGCCGGTTTTGTCCAAATTCAGAGTGAGTCGGCACTGCGCAACCTGGGTACCACCTACCCGTATGAGCCGCATGACGGAGAGGTTCTGTCGTTGCGCAGCCACCCGGCAGAAATCGCCGAGGCTTTGGTAAAGGAGATACAGGATCGCCTGACGACAGCGGGGGTCACTGTTATCGAAGCTCGAATTACGCATCTTGCGTATGCACCGGAAATCGCTAATGCAATGCTTCGCAGACAGCAGGCCTCAGCTATCATCGCGGCGCGCAGATTGATCGTTCGAGGTGCGGTAAGCATGGTTGACCTGGCTCTCAGCGAATTGCAGCAGAACAATATCGTGCAACTCGACGAAGAGCGTAAGGCGGCAATGGTGAGTAACCTGCTCGTTGTTTTATGCAGCGACGAAAGCGCACAGCCAGTTCTGAACACCGGCACACTTTACACCTGATCCGGGCATCTGAATGGCAACTAAAAAGTCATTCGCGTTGCGGGTAGATTCCAGGACACTGGACTCGATGCAACGCTGGGCGAAAGACGATCTGCGCAGTTTGAATGCGCAGATCGAATTCGTTTTACGTGAAGCCTTGCGCAAGGCGGGACGAATGCCGGGTGGCGGTAGCACCGGGGACGCGGCAGAATGAGGGAGGTGCTAACATCCGCACATGAGAAGCATACTTCCCTACGCCGCCGTTATTCTTGCACTCATTGCTGCCGGTAGCGTTGCCTTTCTGGCCTGGGAATTGACCAAAGAAGCGTCTCTGGACGGCGAATCCGACGACGAGTCTGTCGACCCATAGGCGCCTGAATTACCGGCGATTCGAACTTCGACTTTGCCGTGAGCTGCTGCCTGATCGGGCGGATGCGCCGCTGCTTTGACTGCTGCTGCGTTCCTGGCTGCGCGCCGGGCTCGAGCTTGTTGATGGCTGCGAACGTGGCTGCGAATTTGACGAACGCTGTTGTTGCGGCGCGGGGGCGCGTTGCGTTTGCGCAGGAGGAGTCTGGTAAGTCTGGCGCGGCGCTTCCTGACGCCGAGTATCACGTGCCGGTGCAACAGTAGTGTAGCGAGCTTGGGTATCACGGCCATACGCTGCATTCGTGTTGCGCTGCTGAGTATTGCGTACCGGTGCTTCAGTCGCATTGCGTTGTTGCGTATTGCGGGTCTCGGCAACGTACGTATTGCGCTGTTGGGTGCTTCGGCTTTGCACAGGAATATTCGCATCCCGGCGACGCGTTTCCCGTGACTGCCCCGAGACATATTGTCGCGTGGTGTCGCGGCTTTGATTGTATGCGCTTGCAGTGCTGTTGCTATTCGCATTGTTTCGCGTAGACCTAACCTGGGCCTGCGCATCGCGACTCACCTGCTGCGTTCCCCTGTCGCGAAAGGTGACCGGAACTCGAGGTCCCTGTTCGCTGGAATAGTTTTTCCCTCGATCTCCGTTGTGATACTGATCTCGCGAATAGCCCTCACGCCTTACATACTGACGTCGAGTTTCACTGGCCTGCCAATGGTCACCCTGCGAATAGTGATTGTCGTTACCCTGTCCGTTGTTCTGGCCATGGCCATGATTCACGTAATGCGTGTTGTACACATTGATCGGCGGATGGCGGTAGTACCAGTGATTCCAATAGGAGTGGCCGTAATACGGATGCCCGTAGTAGCTGTGGTGATAAACATTCAGGCTGTCCGACATCCAGCCGATGGTAAACGCCGTGCTTACGCCCCAAAAATAGCCGTAGCTGAAGCTGTAATTCGACGCGTAGGGGTAATAGTAAACAGGGTAGGGCCGCGGATAGTAGTAATAGGCCGGCGTTGGCTGGTAGTACACCACTTTGGCTGGCTCGTAGTACGGCACATAAATAACATCGTCTGCGACGGGCGAAATATTTATCACGCCATTGTCATTGGAGACAGTTTGGTAGTCGTCGCTCTGCAAGTTTCCGGCAGCATAAGCGCGATCACGAAATGCTTCGACAGCGGCAACCACGTCTGCCTGCTGAGCGACGACGGCTTCACCTAAGCGCAACGTCCAGTCGAGATCTTCATTGAGCAGCGCGATAATTTCCGGATAGTTGACCAGTGCCACCACTGAATCGTCCCAATCCTCGTCCGGTGTCAGGCCGGGGTCGGATTCGAGTGCATCGAGAAACCGGGCGGCTTCCACAATTTGCAAAGGATAAGCAGCAGCTGGCAAAACTATCGCCAGCAAGTCATCCGGATACAGAGCTACCGGCCCGACCAGTTCCTGCAATTCCGCATAAGACAGTAGCGGCACACCATCCTGACTAATTGACATAATGTCCGCTTGTGACTCGTAACGGCCAACCGCATTGCCGTCGTCATCAACGGGTACCTGCGCCAGAAGTGTCGCCGGTACAAGAAGGAGCAAAGCTGCAGTGGTTCGAGATTTCATACGGCCTCCGGGTGGTCCTGAGCTGCGCGGACCTGTTCACATTGGGGCCAGTGTATGTGCCCCTACCTGAACTGATCCTTAACCGCGCCGGTTTTTTCTAAAAGTAGCCTAGTCCGCACCGCCATGCCAGGCAAGGAATTTCCACCCGTCGTCCGTCCTGACAAGGATATCGGTATAGCGGCCGTTGCGCAGTTCCAAGCTTCCGGCTTTGGACTCAAATGCGCCGCGGTAAAGATAGTGCGCAACCGCAACATCACCGTTTACGACTATGGATAATGGATACAACTCATGAGCGACCATCTTGCCCTGCATGTCGCTGACACGATCCCACAGCTTGAGCGACGATTTGCTGCGCGGTGCCGGCGATTCTTTCACCCAGCCTGTGAAGTCGTCGGTGAGCAGTGCGTCTGCCCAATCCTCGTCATCGTCTTCCTGAGCATCCCACTGCTCTTCGATAACCGTCCATGCATCCGTCTGATCGTTCGCGGATGTTTGCGCGTAGGCCGACGTGAAGCCCGTCAGGCAAACGCCAATCAGAACCAGTTTGAGTAAATCCTTGGTTTTCATACCTTGACCCTCAGCGATGTAACACGATAGACAGGCTAACAGTCTAGTCTCATTCAATCGGTACGACAATTGGCGCTATGCGGCTTGCGCCCTGAGTAATGTGGTCAGCTTCAGGAGTGCATCGGCCGACAGCGATTCCGAATCGTCGTAATGATAAATATTGAGTAGGTCGGACGGTGACAGATGATCAGGGTGGTGTGCTTCAATTATCATCGCGTACTCAAAAATTCGCGTGTTTTTAACCAGCAATAATTGATAAACATGCAGCGCTAGTGATTGCACATCGTGCAGCTGCATGAGCACACCGACCTCGGACGTTGCGGCGTCGATTTGAAATGAACCTATGTGCAAGGTCTGTTTGTGGAGGCTCCAGCCGTGGGACCTGAAAACCTGGCCCAGGGAGTTGCCGGCCAGGACTTTTTTATGCTCGTAACCGTAGCTGTTGTCCGGGTGATCGGTAAAACGAACGATCGAGTAGGTCCGACAGATACGCTGCTCGTCTTCGATGCTGTAAAGGCTCGAGCGCCGCAGACCGGCTTCACTCGCAAGTACATCAACGCCGTAACTGCCAAAGCGCTGTTCGATACGTTCACTGTTCAGGAGCAAAGTCTCCGTCGCACAAGCGCTAAGTGCCGCCGCCAATACATTAGGGCTCAATTTGCGTTGGGACGAAAAATCTTCAAAATAATCCAACAAACCTGAATCCTTTTGGGCCGCACAGGCATCTTAAGAAGATGCGACGAATAGAGGGGAGAATATTACATGCGAAAACTGCTGACTTTTAGCTTAATTGCTGCATTTCTGATTGCGAATTCCGATGTGACGCTGGCGGCCACGTGGGTCGAAAAGAGTGATGCGCACGCGCAGGTGGTGCTCGATGTCCTCGCGAAACTCAGCCCGGAAGGGGCGGGTCAGCTGGGTGTCGATGGCCTCGATGAAGAAATATCGGACCTGGGACCGGGGATCCATGAGCGATCAATAAAAATGACGGAAGACCTGTTGACGGAACTGAGGGTGCGCCTGAAAGATGAGTCAGACAGCAAGGTGCGTCAGGACCTGGGAATTCTTATCCAGATGCTCGAAGACAACATCACGAGTTCAAATTTGAACTATGAGCAGATGCTGCCGTACTACAACATCAGCCAAACGGTATTCTTTGGCATTCGCGGCATCATCGACCCGCAAAATTCCCGTGACCGATATCCGGCTGCGATCGCCCGGCTCGAAAAGTATGCGGGCATCGCGGGCGGCTACACACCGTATACGCAACTGGCGATGGACCGCACCTCAGAACGTTTTGCGGTGGAAGGTTTGGTTGGCCCTTACCGGGGTGAGGTCGAACAGGATCTGCAGCGCGCCGAAACCATGATCAGCGGTATCGAGGATTTGTTAGCGGGAACGGATTTGCAGGGCTGGGAAGAAAGTTATGCCACGCTCGCCGGGCAATTGCGCGAATACTATGACTGGGTCGAAGCGGAGATACTGCCGCGAGCACGCACGGACTTCCGGTTGCCGGTCGATCTCTACGAGGATGCTCTCAAGCAATGGGGCGTGGATGCTGCGCCGCTGGATCTGATTGAGCAGGCAACAAAAGGCTACATGGACATTCGCGGTGAGATGCAAGCGCTGGCACCTTTGATAGCGGCGCAAAAGGGTTATGACACCAGCGATTACCGTGAGGTCATCCGGCTATTGAAGCGCGATGGCGCGATTGACGGCGACAAGCTGCTGGATCATTACAATGCGGTGCTTGCGGACATTGAAGAAATCATTCTGCGTGAAAAAATTATTTCCTTGCCGCAGCGTAATGCCGGGATTCGAATTGCATCTGCTGCAGAAACTGCCGCACAGCCCGCACCGCATCTGCAGCCACCGCGCCTGATTGGCAATACCGGCGAATATCCGTTCTTTGTGATTCCTCTGCTGACTCAGAATGACGATGGCAGCTGGCAGCAAACCGATGATACCTACGAAGCTGGCGCGTGGACCCTGACGGCGCATGAGGCGCGGCCCGGCCACGAGATGCAGTTCTCTAGCATTGTCGAATCGGGTGTGTCGATCACGCGTGCTGTTTTTGCTTTCAATAGTGTCAATGTAGAAGGATGGGGCCTGTACGCCGAGGCTATCGTGCGGCCTTATCTGCCTTTGGAAGGGCAGCTGATTAGCCTGCAATACCGCTTGATGCGTGCGGGCAGAATGTTCCTCGATCCGATGTTGAATCTGGGGCTGATCACCGAGGAGGATGCCAAGAACCTCATCATGAACGACATGGGAATAGGCGAGAGCTGGGCTCAAAACGAAGTGGAAAGATACACGTATCGCATGCCTGGACAGGCGACCGCTTACTACTTCGGTTACAACAAGATGCAGTCATTGCGGGCGCAAACCGAAATCAAGCTCCGCGATCACTTTGATCAACAGGCGTTTCACGACTTCATCCTGGACCAGGGCATGTTGCCGCCGCACATACTTAAAGACGCGGTCATGAACGAATTCGTACCGAGCCAACTGCCGTAACAAGACGCTATACTCCGGTTTCCCGAACTTGAGGGGAGCCGGAGTGGCTCATAATCTTGCCTGTTATCGTTGCGGCGAATCTCTTGCCGCATTTCCATTGCCGCTATCGCGCCGTGATGCGTGTCCGCAATGCAGCGCGGATCTGCACGTGTGCAAGATGTGCCGTCATTTCGATCCGACAGTGACCCGCCAGTGCCGAGAGGACGGGGCGGAGGATGTCAAAGAGAAAGACAGGCCGAATTTTTGTGACTGGTTCATTGCCAGCGAGACTGCCTTCGATCCGAATCGAAAATCGGCCGCGGATGAAGCGAAGCGCGCCCTCGACGCTTTGTTTGGTAGCTCCGATGACGATTGATCGTCGCCAGTTTCTTGCCTACGCCGGTGCCACTCTGGGGGCCAGCCAGCTGGGAGGCTGCGGCGAGAGCAAAGCGCTGACAGCAGGCATTCCGCGCAGCTACTTCACGGAAAAGTCTACTGCTGAGGAAGTAACAGCAGGCATAGACCTAACAGGCAAGGTGGTAGTCGTCACTGGCTGTACCTCCGGCATCGGGCTGGAAACGATGCGCGTCCTCGCCGCTCGTGGTGCGTACGTCATCGGCACCAGCCGGTCTTTACAGCGAGCCGAAGAAGCCTGTCGCAGTGTCACGGGCGTCACGACGCCTCTCAGTCTTGATCTCGGTGACCTGCAATCCGTCGTGGATTGCGCGGAGACCATACGCGCAATGCGCATGCCCATAGACAGTTTGATTTGCAATGCGGGATACCTCGGCGGCGGTAATGAAAAACAACTGATCAACGGCGTAGAAAAACACTTCGCCATTAATCACCTGGGACATTTCGTGTTGGTAAACAGGTTGCTGGATCGGCTGGTTATTGCCGAGCAGGGTCGCATAGTGGTCGTCGCCAGTCGCACCGCCTACACGGAAGCACCGACTGACGGCATCCTGTTCAATGACCTCGCCTTCAACAATGACTACAGCGACATGCTGGCATACGGACACTCGAAGCTTGCCAATGTTCTATTCTCTTTGCGGCTGTCTGTACTCCTGCGCGGAACGCGTATCACCTGCAACTCACTGCATCCGGGAGTGATTGATACGGAGATCGACAGGCACCTCAATTCGTTCATGCAGTTCGGCCTGAAGATGCTTGCGGCGGTGCGCGGCAAGACGATTGCCGAAGGGGCTGCAACGACCTGCTACCTGGCAAGCAACCCGGCGCTTTCCGGAACCAGCGGCGCCTATTTTGAAGACTGCAATCCAGTCACCGTTCTCAGCCACAATCACCTGGACGATGTCGCGATGTCCGAAAAGTTGCTGCAGGTTTCGGAAGACTTGACGGCAGACTATCTCGTCGACCAGAAGGCCCCGACCCGGGAGAATCTGCTGGATGATCGAGCGACATGAATGACAAGGCGCTGGTCGTCCTATCGGGTGGGCAGGACTCGACGACCTGCCTGTACTGGGCCATTAAACGGTTTGGTCACGCCGCGGTTTCGAGCGTTACTTTCGATTACGGCCAACGGCACCGAATCGAACTGGACTGCGCGAAGAAGGTCGCCGACTTCGCCGCGATTCCCAACCTGGTTTTGCCGATCGATACGTTCGCAGCACTCGGCGGAAACGCACTTACTGATGCGGCTATCGGTATTCAGGCCGGGACCGATGCCAATACAGGGTTGCCCAACACATTTGTCCCGGGGCGCAACCTGATATTCCTGACCTTTGCGGCGGCGCTCGCGTATCAACGCGGCATTGCTCACCTGGTGACTGGTGTTGCGCAAACGGATTACAGCGGCTATCCCGATTGCCGCAAGGACACTCTGGATTCTCTGCAGGCGACCTTGCGTAAGGGCATGGAATCCCAGCTGCAAATACACACGCCCTTGATGCATCTTTCCAAGAAAGGGACTGTAGAGCTGGCACAGGCTCTCGGTGCATTGCCCGCGATGGCACTGACGCACACCTGTTACGAGGGCGTACGCCCTCCCTGTGGCCACTGCGCCGCTTGTGAATTGCGTGCGAAAGGCTTTGCGGAAGCGGGTGTCAGCGATCCCTTGCTGGTTATACGATGACGTATTCGGTCAAAGAGATGTATTACACCTTGCAGGGCGAGGGCGTGCATACCGGACGCCCCGCAGTTTTTCTGCGTTTTGCAGGCTGCAATTTGTGGTCTGGGCGGGAGGAGCACCGCGAGCAGGCGATATGCCGATTCTGTGACACCCAGTTCGTGGGTGTCGATGGGCCGGGTGGCGGAAAATTTGATGCCGCCGAGGACCTCGCAAACGCAGTGTTGCAACGCTGGGAAGCGGGCGAGCAGGGACAGCCCTATGTTGTCTGTACCGGCGGCGAACCATTGTTGCAACTGGATAACGCATTGATAAAGGCGCTGCACGACGTGGGCTTCGAGCTTGGCGTCGAGAGCAATGGAACGATCCCAGCGCCGGACGGTATCGACTGGTTATGCGTAAGTCCTAAAGCCAATGCACCGCTTGAGCAGCGATTCGGTGACGAGCTGAAGCTGGTATTTCCGCAAATTGAAGAGGGCGCGCAGCCACGAGAATTTGAAAGCCTGTCATTCCGGCATTTTTATCTGCAGCCGATGGACGGCCCGGAGTTACTTGAAAATACCCGGCAGGCGATCGATTATTGCAAGCGCAATCCACACTGGCGCCTCAGCGTGCAAACGCACAAATATCTCGGCATCGATTGAGCAGGGAGTCGCTGACTATGAACCATCGCATCGGACGCACAGTATTCGCACTAGTGATTGGTTTGCTGGCAGCGACGTTTGCCTACCAGTGGATCAGCAACCCTGCCGGTCGCGAAGAACGCGCGTTGCAGGTGTCGGTTGTCGAGGCCTCTCGCCGTCACCTTCAAGCCGTGGTCGATGCAGGCGCCCTGGAAATCGTCGACCCTGTTTCGCCGAATCGCAAGGTCGGCAAGGTCTACATCTATCCTGAAGGTCAGGGCTGGGAAATTTCCGGTTACTACCGTCGCAGCGTCGATGACTCCTGGCATCCGTACCTGTTGTCGCTGTCGGCAGATCAGAGTCTCGCCCAATTGAAAATCAAGGACAGGTCTGAGGGGCTGGCCGAGCGGGCCGCAAAGGATCCGCAGCTCGAAATCAGCCCTTAGAGTGTTGCAACCCAGCCGATGACTGTCAGCAGCAAGGCGGCGTAGCCAAGGCCCAGTAAGAGTGTCGCGGGGTCCAGATCCAGCATTGGGTCGTCGTAGTTCATGTCGCTCATCCAGTCAGTGGTTTGTGAGACTGAATCTTCTGCGATGCGCTACTGAAACTCCTGACCGTGCTGTGATCGATTAGTGACCATTACCTGATGGTGTCCTGATTTCTCCCCGAATGGCGGATTCATTGACTTCCTGGCGCCATTCAA
This sequence comes from uncultured Gammaproteobacteria bacterium, assembly GCA_942490655.1. GTDB lineage: Bacteria > Pseudomonadota > Gammaproteobacteria > Steroidobacterales > Woeseiaceae > UBA1847. Next base: position 563,358 of record CALNXZ010000003.1, read on the forward strand.
AGACGTTTAGCTCGATGAAAATAAAGGCGACCAACCATAGGAACGCGTCCCAGAAGTCGATGAAATCGCCCTTGATGCCCCAGTAAATCGCGGCCAGCAGCAGCAATCCGTACAGTACAAACTTGGACCGGGTACTGGTTTTGAGTGCGGCTCCCTCCAGGCGATCGTGCTCCTGTAGCCAGACATCGACTTCAAGGACTACAACGATGAGCAACCAGACTGCGGCATTGATGGTGTCCACCCAGGCCAGTAGCCGAATGTCGGTGAGGCCTGACGCGTCAACGGCGGTCGACATAGTTTCAAATCGAAAAAAAGACCCGGCATCGGAGAACGTACCGCAATTGGACGCTGTAATTGTGGAGTATTCATCGAGATCGATGGCGTAAGACCACTCGCCGGTTGCCAGAGTACATAAATCCGACACGCCGGCCAGGTGGACCATATGGTAATGGAACTGCAAATTAACAATGTAGCCATAAAAAGCGTAAACGATAAATGTGTAGCAAAGCGCTCGGACTAAATGCAATGACCACGTAACTGTCCTGTTGTAGTGATGGTCTTCGAGTACGTAGGTTTCGAGCTCGAACATCAGGAGCAGAACGACCCAGGCCGCGGTGTCTATCGTCGCGGCGTAAGCGTTAATGACTTCGAAGACGGGAACACCGTGGGGAAACTGCACCGCGGCGGCGAGCACTTCCTCGCTCCAGAACATATAGATATTGAACGTGAGCAATGCGTACACAAAGTACTTAAACAGCTGAAACAGCCGGTGACTGCTGATACTCAATCGATGGCTCCCGCCCTGTAATAACTGGATTCTGTTTGATATTGACTCAGCGAGTCAATCAGCCCAGGTCCGCATTGTCGGTTTCAACGCCGGAATAGTAAACCCAGACATTTTCTTCGCCGCTCAACAGTTCTATGTACTTGGGGTGTACAAAGATATTTTCACGTCCGGATTTGATCTCCCGAAGTACACCAAGGTCGCACAACTGTTTCAGGTAAACAGAGGCGGTTTGGCGTTTGGCGATATCACTGTCAACGAGGTTGCTGATGCGGCAGTACGGTTGTCGAAACAGCATTTCAACCAGCTCCCAGGAGTAGATTTTCGGTAGCCGTTTTTGCACGAACTGGCCGGTGTGTTGCATCAGCTCGCGAATGGATTTGATCTTGTCCGTGGTCCAGGTGCAGGTCTCTTCGACGCCGTCGAGTATGAACATTATCCAGGACGCCCAGTCCTGTTCCTGAGTCACTTTCGACAGTAACCGGTAATAGGCGGCCTTGTGCTGAATAATGTAGCGGCTGAGATAGAGTATCGGCGAATCAAGCAGTCCGTGTTCGACGAGAAACAGAATGTTGAGGATGCGTCCGGTGCGACCGTTACCGTCGGCAAACGGATGGATAGCTTCAAATTGATAATGTTGAACTGCCATTCTGACCAGCGGATCGATTTCCTTTTTGCTTTGCATGAAGTCGGCCCAGTTATCGAGTTTCTCGATCAGCAGGCGCTGGCCGACCGGCGGCGTGTAAATGATTTCTCCGGACATGCGATTCTTTAGTGTGGTTCCGGGGTCGGAGCGAATATCCAGCTCCTGCCCTTTGATCGTGCTGCAAATCTGGATCGCCATGTCGGTCGAGAGCATGCGGCGTTGCACCATTTTCGTACCTTCGTACAGGGCTGTACGGTAGCGCAGCGCTTCTTTGGTGGCGGCGTCAGCACGATCTTCGGCGATATCGGCGTACTCAAACAGCTTGTCGGTGGTCGTGACGATATTCTCAATCTCGGAACTTGCGCGAGCCTCAAGCAATGGCAGGGCGTTCACAAGTACAGCGGAGTTGGGAATCAATTCAGCGGCTTGTTTCAGCTCCGCAAGGGCGACGCGAGCCTCGATGCAGCGTTTGAGGATTTGCGTGGTTTCGATCTGATCGATGGGCGGGGGCAGCATCGGTAGTGTGTTGTATGGGACTTCCGCATTAAAATCAGTCACTTATATGCACTCCTGGCAGATCGAGGCGTGTCAGGCCTTATCGACACGAAATGGAAACATGTCGAAAAAGTGAGGAAAAATCGACATATCGCTGGTTTGTGTCGAGCCAATCGACACGATGCACGAACGTGTCGATAAAGAGGGAAAATATCGACATATCGCCGGTACGTGTCGATGGGATCGACGCTTCCGGAGGATATGTCGATTTTCTACCGAAATTTCGACACGTCCGGAGTATAGGTCGATTTCATCGACACGTTCGTGACATAGGTCGAAATTCCGCAGTTTTTCGTACTCGTCCATCCTGAGCATTGCCGCGGTGATCCGTAACATCCCGGATGCGTCGCCGGTCAAAGTTTGCGCTAGAATCCGGTGCCGTTCTTTGCGCTAACCCAACAGGTGCTGTGTGACAGTAAAAAGTGATATCGAAATTGCACAGGCGGCGAACGTCCGTCCAATCCAGGAAATCGCCGGGAAACTCAAGATTCCCGTAGACGCGTTGATTCCGTACGGACACGATAAGGCGAAGATCAGTGCCGAATTCATCAAAGCCAACGGCAAAGCGAAAGACGGCAAGCTGATACTGGTTACAGCTGTTTCACCGACTCCGGCGGGCGAGGGCAAGACCACGACCACCGTGGGGTTGGGTGATGGACTGAACCTGATCGGCAAGAACGCCGTTATTTGTTTGCGAGAACCGAGTCTCGGTCCCTGTTTCGGCATGAAAGGCGGGGCGGCCGGCGGCGGCTACGCACAAGTGGTGCCGATGACCGATATCAATCTGCATTTCACGGGAGACTTTCATGCGATCGGCGCGGCGAACAATCTGCTCGCTGCACTGATCGACAATCACATGCACTGGGACAACCAGTTGAACATTGACCCGCGTCGCGTTACCTGGCGGCGTGTTATCGACATGAACGACCGCGCTTTACGTACGGTAACCTCCGGACTAGGTGGCTACCACAATGGTGTTGTTCGCGAAGCCGGATTCGATATTACGGTCGCGTCCGAAGTCATGGCCATATTCTGCCTCGCAACCGATCTCGCGGACCTCGAAAATCGCCTTGGCAATATCGTGCTTGGCTACACGCGGCAGGACGAGCCGGTCACCGTGCGTGAACTGAATGCGCACGGCGCAATGACGGCATTGTTGCAAGATGCATTTCAACCGAATCTTGTGCAGACAATGGAGAACAATCCTGCGTTCATGCATGGCGGCCCGTTTGCGAACATTGCGCACGGCTGCAATTCTGTTGCTGCAACCACGACAGCACTCAAGCTGGCGGACTATGTGGTTACGGAAGCGGGTTTTGGTGCGGATCTCGGCGCGGAAAAATTCTTTAACATCAAATGTCGTAAGGCAGGTCTGTCACCCGATGCGGTGGTACTGGTAGCGACAATCAAAGCGCTCAAAATGCAGGGCGGTGTTGCGAAAGAAAATCTTGGGACTGAGAACCTCACCGCTCTCAGCGCAGGTTGCAAGAACCTCGAACGCCATATTCGCAATCTTGGCAAGTTTGGCGTTCCGGTCGCCGTCGCAATCAATCACTTCACGGCCGACACGGATGCCGAGGTCAAATTGGTTGAAGATTTTTGCAAGCAGTTCCACGTGAAGGCGATCAAATGCACGCACTGGGCAGATGGTGGCAAGGGTACGACTGAACTCGCAAATCATGTTGTTGAGATTTGTGACGGCGGTACTGCTCAGTTCCGAACTTTGTACAACGATGACATGTCGCTTTGGGATAAAGCTGCGACCGTCGCGCGCGAAATTTACGGTGCGGAGGACATTATTGCCGACAAGAAAGTTCGCGCCCAGTTTGCGAAGTTTGAACGCGAGGGATTTGCGCATTACCCGGTTTGTATGGCGAAAACGCAATACAGCTTTTCGACTGACCCCAATTTGCTGGGTGCGCCTTCGGGGCACGTCGTACCGATACGCGAGATCCGTCTGGCTGCCGGTGCAGAGTTCGTCGTAGTGGTTTGTGGCGACATCATGACCATGCCCGGATTGCCCCGGGTACCTGCCGCCAACGCCATCCGCGTTAACAAGGAAGGGCGTATCGAGGGATTGTTTTAGCCAGGGGGAGGGAGGCGTCCGCCAGCCTGTTGTTTTCAGGCGCAGGTTTGCGTACGTGTGACGGCGATTTAGGCTAGAGTTGCCGGTGTTCCGACGGAGTGCGGGCTGAATGCTGACCGAAGAAGAATTAAAAGAAGGCTTCAATCTTGGGGACTGGGAGATACTGCCGCTGCAGGGCGTATTGCGTCGTGCTGATCAGGAAGAGCGCCCGGAGCCCAAGGTATTTGGGGTTCTTCTGTCTCTGGCCAAACGCGACACCAACCTCGTTACACGGCAGGAACTCATCGATGAAGTCTGGGACGGCCGTCCGACCTCGGATGAACCGATAGCTCGCTGCCTGTCCCAGCTACGTGGCCATCTGGATGACCGCGAAAAACCGCATCGATATATCGAGACTCTGCAGCGACGAGGCTACCGACTGATTCCAAAAGTAGAACTGCACGTGCCTGCGGTCGGGGTCGCTGCCAGCGAGGTTGAGGTTACCGCCAGTTCTGCTCCGAGCTCGCGGCTGTGGAAGATCGTTGCGGGGGTCCTTGGCGTCGGGTTCATTGCGACAATTCTCCTGTCCGTTACGGATTGGGGCCGGACGCCCGATTTGCCCGCAATAGCGGCGGCTCGATCGATTGCCGTGATGCCCTTTGCGAATTTGAGCGGTGATGCCTCGGATGAATATCTCGTGCGCGGATTCAAGGAAGAACTGCTAACGACCCTGCAGGGGATACCTGATTACGCGGTCAAGAACAGCCGGCTCACTTACGAGAAAGAAGACGATGAAATTGCGAAATTGCTTGGCGTCGTGAACCTGTTGTATGGGGCGATACAAAAGAGTGGAGACGTACTGAAAATAAGCTATCGAATATCGAGGCACGGTGAAGTTATTCATGGTGGCGCAGTTGAGGGCCGTATTGATGAGTTTTTCCAACTGCAGGAGTTGGTCGCCGGGAGGGTTCGTGAATACCTGGTCGGGAAATTTGCGCAGACACTTATTAAAAGCCGGCCATCGGACAGTGATGCCTACGATAGTTACATGCGCGGAATGTTTGCGCTCGAAAATCGCGGCAATGCGGGCAACCTGGAAAACGCAATCGATCTGTTTCAGGAAGCCATTCGATTGGATGAAAAATACGGACCGTCGTACCTGGGGTTAGCAACCGCGTACGCGTTGCTGCCGAATTATCGGGGCGCGCCGCCCGAAGAGATGGATCGCCTCGCACTTGAAACGATAGAAGTCGGGATCAAGGCGGACCCGAAGATTGCAGATGCAGCCGGGGCGATTTATGGCTACGTATATCACAAGCAAAAACGTTGGGAAGATTCAGAAACGGCATTCTTGCGCGCGGTTAATGCTGACGTCGTCGATTCCAATGCTTTCAACTGGTATTCGCGAATGTTAGCCAGTGTCGGGCGTCTCGATGAATCATTGGCTCAATCCCTTGCGGGTTTGGAAATTGATCCGAGCTCCCCGGTGCTGAATAGTCGAACGGCCATGTCACACGCATGGCTAATGGAGACTCAGAAAGCGCTCGAGTACTACGCTCGTGCAAACGACTTGGGCTGGAGTGGCTCTACGCATCTATTGAGTTATGCGTTCATACTTATTCAAACCGGGCAAATCGAGAAAGCGCGAGAATTGGCATTCAGCGCGATAGATTCCGCCGGTGCTGACAATAGTTGGGTAGCGCCTGTGTTCGATGCGTTTGCGGATCCAAAAAAGGCGCCGGTCGCGTTGGACGCTATTAATCGCTCGTCTGCCCGTGGGCAGGTAGCCCCCGTGGTTGAATTGACGGCGAGAGCGTTGTTGGGTGATGTGGGCGGCGCCATGCGAATCGCGGAACTTCTTGAGCAACCGGGCGAGGCATTTGAAATGGACTTGTTGTTCATCCCGGAATTGCGTGAACTGCGTAAACATCCTGACTTCATGCCATTGATGAACCGCCTGGGAATAACCCGATATTGGCGCAGTAAAGGGTGTGCCTGGGATAGTGATCGAGTTAAGTGCGGCGTTAGTTAGTTATCCTTGCGATTAATCGTCCGATAAATTGCGCCGGGACTTTTTCAAACTTCCGCGTCGACTCTTGGCGTCCAGTCGTTTTCGTTTCGCACTCTTGCTCGGTTTCGTTTTTATACGTCGCTTCCTCTCGCGCGTGGCACTGCGAATCAATTCCGCGAGGCGACTCAACGCTGCCTGTTTGTTTCGATCCTGAGTTCGGTGCGCCTGCGACTTTATGACGATGACCCCGTCATTACTGATGCGATGATCTGACAGCTGACTCAGTCGCATTTTGATGCGATCGGGTACGGCCAGGCATTCCTGGACGTCGAAACGTAAATGAATTGCCGTAGCAACCTTGTTGACGTTCTGGCCACCGGCACCTTGCGAGCGAACCGCCGTCAATCGAATCTCGGACATCGGGATTCGAATTTCTTCCGTTATGTCGAGAGTGTCCACGTTGCCTCCAATGTGTGAGAATGCGTCTCCATGATCCTTAACGGCGCTCCGAATGCAAGTTCGTAATTTGGGAATTCTTGTTGCCTGCCAGTTGATTTCGGCGTCCGGATCCATCGTCATGGTGATGTTGGGTGGGATTATCGGTTCCAACCTTGCGACCAACAAAGCTTTTGCGACATTGCCACTGTCAATGATGGTCGTCGCCGTCGCCGCAATGACTATCCCGGCAACCATGCTCATGAAACGAATCGGTCGGCGCAAGGGTTGCGCATTGGCTTCGATGTCAGCTGTCGTCGCCCTGATTCTCGCGGTTGTAGCGCTGCGGTATTCGAGTTTTTCGGTCTACATCGTCGCTGTCATGTTGTTCGGTATCAACATGGCGTTCACGCAGCAGTATCGATATTTCGCCGCCGAAAGCGTCGAGCCGCGGTACGTTCCGCGCGCAATTTCGTTGGTACTTGTCGGCTCTATCGGCGCGGCCTTTCTCGGCAAGGAGCTCGCGATTCGCGGTCAGTTCTGGATAGCGGATATTCAATTTGCCGGGACATTCATGGTGTTGGCCGTTATGTTCGTTATTCAGGCATTGCTGTTTTTCGCGATGGTGGCGCCGAGAGGTCACGACGGACCCCGTCTTGAACATTCGGACCGTGGCCTGGTCGAGATCATTCGTCAGCCGGTATTTATTGTTGCAGTGCTGGGCGCGACTTGTGGTTACGGATTGATGACTCTGGTTATGACGGCGACACCGTTAAGCATGCACGTTAACGACGGCTATTCCGTCGAGCAGGTTGGCCGGGTCATTCAGATCCATGTTTTGGGAATGTATGTGCCGTCGTTGGTCACGGGATTCCTGATCGAAAAAGTCGGTGTTATTCGCCTCATGTTCGTGGGCGCATTTGTGCTGCTGGGAACCTCAATTATTGGGCTGCAGGGGCATACGGTATTGCACTACTGGTGGGCGCTGCTGTTGCTTGGTGTCGGCTGGAATTTCCTTTTTGTCGGTGGCACAACCATGCTGACGTACACCTACAGCATGGCAGAGCGTTTCCGTGCACAGGCGGTTAACGAGTTTTTGGTATTTGGGACATCGGCGACTGCGTCGTTGCTGGCAGGCACAGTCATGTACTTCTTCGGTTGGGTCACGTTGATGATGATCCCAATACCCGTACTGATTGTTATTTGTATCGCGCTGATGATGATCCGAAAAAATGCCCTGGTGCAACGGAAGAGCGAAACGCATGCCTGAAAAGTCCGATCTGCACACCCTGCTAATGGACGCCGCCAAACGCGGCGTTGCCTATCGTGAGTCCGGTGTTTCGAGGCGCGTGGCGCCGTCACCGGAAGCGGTTGCAGCAGCAGCAAAATTTGTTGAGCCGATGCCCGATACCGGCACTCATGAAGAACAGGTGCTGGCGATGCTTGATGATATTGGCTCGCCCGCAACGGTGATGATGACGGGCCCGCGGTACTTCGGATTTGTCATCGGTGGGTCTCTGCCGGTGACAGTCGCAACCAACTGGCTGGCGACTGCCTGGGATCAAAACGTTGGTATGCACGAGGTCACCCCGGCAACGTCCACACTGGAGCTTGTCGCGATGGACTGGATGATCAATTTGTTCGGTCTGCCTAAAGACACAGCGGCGTCATTTGTCACCGGCGCAACGATTGCGAACTTTACGGCGCTCGCGGCTGCGCGACACAGGGTCTATGCAGATATCGGCTGGAATGTTGAAGCGGATGGACTGATTGGTGCGCCGCCCGTCACTGTGATTGTGTCCGAGGAAACGCACCCCACGGTATTCAAATCCCTGGGTCTGCTCGGGTTCGGCCGCAACCGCGTCGTGCGAGCGCCGGTGGATGGTCAGGGACGCATCGACGTTGATCGTTTCCCGGCTATCGACGGGCCAACAATCGTATGTACACAAGCCGGCAACGTGAATACCGGCGCTTTCGATCCGGTTGGCAGTATCTGCGAGCACATCAAGCCAAAAGGTGCGTGGGTGCATGTTGATGGCGCATTCGGCTTGTGGGCGGCAGCGTCTCCCGACCGCGCTCATTTATGCTCCGGATTTGCGGCGGCCGATTCCTGGGCCACGGATGCGCACAAGTGGCTGAACGTTCCTTACGATAGCGGGGTGGCCTTCGTACGCGACACGGCGGCGCTCAAGTCGGCGATGGCAATTACCGCCGAGTACCTCATGACCGAAACCCGGTTTCGCAACCCGTCGGACTTTACGCCGGAATTGTCGCGTCGTGCCCGAGGTGTCGACGTATGGGCGGCACTCAAGTCGCTGGGCAGGCAGGGTGTGGCCGACATGATTGATCGATGCTGCAGCAACGCTAGGCGATTCGCAGCGGGTTTTCGCGAGGCCGGCCTGGAAGTCCTTAACGATGTCGTGCTGAATCAGGTGCTGGTGTCGTTTGGTGACGATGCCACCAACCGCAGGATCATCGACGAAGTTCAGAAAGACGGCACTTGTTGGTGTGGCGTCACGGTCTGGCAGGGCAAGACGGCAATGCGTATCAGCGTTTGCAACTGGTCGACGACGACTAGCGACGTTGACCTGAGCCTCGAAGCAATCCTTCGCATCGCGCGCGAGTAGCGAACGTGATCAAGCGTCTCTATGACGACAATCTGTACCGCTATTCTGTTCCGCAGCCCAGCTACTGGGAGGCCACAGCGAAGGACGTTGCGGTAAACGCATCGCCATTGGAAGGCGAGCACAGCTGCGATGTTGCGATCATTGGGGGCGGCTATACGGGCTTGTCAGCTGCACTGCATCTCGCGCGCGATTACAGCATTGACGTGCGCGTTCTCGAGGCTGGTCACATTGGCTGGGGAGCCTCTGGTCGCAACGGCGGGTTTTGTAGCCTCGGTGGCGTCGGCGTTGAACGCAAAAAGCTGGTCAAAATGGTCGGTCTCGACAATGTTCGCGAGTACTTTCGTTCGCAGGTCGAAGGCGTTGAGTTGGTCAGCGAGATAGGCCGTAGCGAAGCGATTGATTTCGAGGTTCAGGGTAGCGCCGAGCTTGAGGTCGCGCACCTGCCTAAAGCATTCGAAGGTCTGGAAGCGGATCGACGTTTGTTGACGGAAAAGCTCGGCATTTCGGCGACTCTGTACAGTGCCGAAGAATGTCGCGAGCAATTCTTCGATTCCAGCGAGCAGTATGGCGCACTTCGCATTACGCCAACGTTCGGTTTGCATCCGTTGCGCTACTGCCGCGGCCTGGCCAATGCAGCGGCCCGTCGTGGTGCCCTGTTGCATGATCGCAGCGAGGCATTGTCCTGGGTGAAATCGGACGATGGCATGCATCAAATCAGCACTGCTGGCGGCACACTAAAAGCGCGCCGGGTTCTGTACGCGACCAATGGCTTCATGCCCGAGGGATTGATCCCTGAGTTCTATGCCCGAACCTTACCGGTGATCAGCGCGATCATCGTTACGCGACCACTCAGTGCCGAGGAGAAGGCAGCCTACGGCTGGATAACCGAGCATCCATCCATCAACTCACGCCGTATCCTGAATTATTTTCGAATGCTGCCCGATGGCCGATTCATGTTCGGTGGCCGGGGGCATACCACAGGTCATCCCGAAGGAGAGGCGGAGACGTATCGGCGTCTCGAAACAATGCTGAAAAAAATCTGGCCGAAGTGGTCCGACGTTGACATCGATTTCCGCTGGCACGGCCTGATCTGCGTGACCGGGACCATGGTGCCGGCCCTCGGCCGCCTACAGAGCGACAACAGTATCTTCTTTGGCTATGGCTATCACGGCAATGGCGTAAATACCGCTACGTGGACCGGGAAACAACTTGCGGACTGGATAGGGTGCGGGAGTGAGCCAGACTTACCGGCTATAGTTCGCGGCTTGTCGGGGAGATTCCCACTTGCCCGGCAACGCCTGAAGTACCTGCGTGCCGGAATCGCATTCTCGGCGTGGCTTGATCGTCGCAGCTAAAAGTTATAGACGAAGGACAGGGACAAGACCGGCCAGGCTTTGTAGTCGTTGAACGCATCTTCGAGTTCTGACATTTCTTCCAGGAAGGCATCGTCCAATGCTGCCTGGGTTGCAGGCGGAGCCGTGTCGTACTGTGTAGCGAACATATAGACCTCGGGTTCATCCTGCCACAGCACGCCAATGTCGAAATTCATGCCAACTTTGCCGAACAATTCGAAGTCGTAACCGAAGCCAAGGTAGGGCGCCGTATCGTCGAAGGAAGTGACGCTGCCGAGTGCACCTATTTCGCCAGTATCAAAACTTGCGCCGCCAATCGTTATTGGTACGCCGCCTGTGTCCTGACTCAACAGCAGTACCTCATTGCCATTTGAGAATGCACCGGCGGTCACGCGAAACGGGCTGAGCGGAAAGCGAAAGTTGCCGGTCAGGTAGTAGGTATCCAGCGTTAGCGTCGCATCGTAGTTAATGCCGGCCTGCGACGTGGTGTCATCGTACTCATACTGATTCGCGCCAGCACGCAGATCCAGCCAGGGGAGCGGCGCCCAGCGGCCTTCGACGCCCAAGCCCAGGGTGCCGGCCTTGAAGCCGACGCCGAAGTCGGCGCTCGCAGCCGATGAGAAGGCGAGGGCCAGCGCGAGTAGCGCTGTTCTTGATATTGATACATTCATTATCGTTCCCGTGTGACTCAAACGACTTTGCAGGCCTAAGCCTATACCCGGCGGCTGGATTTGACTGTGCGACGCTTCACAAGCAATGCGGCTGCCGCGGTTATGTCAAAAGTGGACGAAAAACCCGGATATCGGTGCAGCGACTGGGACCACGAGGAGCTACTTTGGAAGTGCGCAGGAAGCGCTACAAAACAAATCAAAAGGAGATTGAAAATGAGAGTACTGACAATGAACGAAATGTATCAAGTGGCCGGTGCCGGGGATGACTGTTCTTCGGGCAGTGGTAACGACATCGGTGGCGTAACCGATTCCAAGTCTTTAGGTCAGGACTTGATAAATATCTATGAAGGGGTGGTCGCAGCGACATCCCACGTTATTGAACGGGTTGCCAACGCACTATGATCCTGGACTACCGGGGCGTATCGCTCGCGCCCCGGTAGTCATTTTTTGTAACAGCAGCAACAAGCAGGTCAAACTAGCCGCGAAAATTATTAGTCCCATTAGCCCAGGAAACCAGATTGGAATATTTTCCGGGCGCGGGTTCCAGGTGACGGACAGGCAGTGCCGGTCGATTTGAACGAGTACGTTTGCAGTTGCGTGCGTGATTGCCGACGACCACAAGGACTGAGTCGCCCAGAATTGCACGCCGAGTACCACACCCGCGAACAACGCAAAGGGCCACACTGTCAGTTCATGAAGAATGGCGAAAACTGTTGCTGATACGAGTATCGAGCCGACGACGGTCTGCTGCTGCAAGGCGGTTTGAATGAACCCGCGATGGGTGATTTCTTCGACTAATGGGACGAGTACGGCCATAACCAACAGCCCCAAAACGATGGCGGCGGGTGAAGTACAAGCGTAAGAAACCAGTGGCCCCACAATGGCATCGGGATTATCGGATTTGTACAGCCCGAATGACGCGCCGGCGACAACCTGACTCCACCACAATGCCTGCAATAGCGTGCCAATCGCGATTGCCGTCAAGGCTAACTTGCAGCTCATCGCCCGTCGACGAAACAGGAATCCCAGGAATTTCCTTTCGCTGCGCCACAACGGAAAAAGCAGCAATAGCAACAGCGGTGGAACGAGTAGATAGGATACGTTCGCAGCCATCACTGGCGGCATGCCGCCGTCGACCAGACTAACTTGCATCCAGGATCGCACGATCAGTGCTGCAATCGTGGCTGTGAGCACAGCGACCAAAGTAGTTCGCGGGATTCGATACTCGTGCATGCGGTCGATCCTAGAAGATCGATGCTAGCGTCGCTAAAACGATAACTGGCCTAAGTCGGCATTTTTGGGTGAGCGCTCAGAGCACGGGCAGGTTGGTGTACGTTGGCTCTTCCATCTTTTCGCGGCCCCAGCGAAGAAATATCGACGATTGGGCCGCAGGGTCGATATTGACCTTATCGATATCACCTGCCACATGCGGCAATGCCATCAGGCGTTTGTCCATCACCTTGTACCAAAGCCACGGAATGTAGGCGAGCACATACATACCGAAGTAACCGTTCGGCAGTCGCGGCAGGTTGTCGAAGTGACGTAATGATTGGTAGCGTCGCAAAGGATGGGAATGGTGATCCGAATGGCGCTCGAGGTGAAACAGCGCGAGATTGCTAAACGTATGGTTGCTGTTCCAGGAGTGATGCGGTTCGCAGCGTTCCAGCTTGCCGTTTTCATCGGCAATGCGAAGCAAACCATAGTGCTCGATGTAGTTGGCGCTGGTCAGTTGCCAATACGCGGCCATGTTGTGCACGAGCAGAAAGGGAAGGGCGAGCCAGCCAAACAGGAGCAGGAACAGCAAACTCATCGCCGCTGTCAAAGCATACGACGGTAGTATCTGATTGTTCGGATGCCAGACCGATTTATCACGGCTTTTCAATCGGTCGCTTTCTATTTTCCAGGCTCCCCTGAAGGCACCGGGTATTTCGCGTAATGCGAATTTGTAGATGCTTTCACCCATGCGGGCGCTTGCCGGGTCCTTGAATGTCGAAACCGTTTTGTGGTGCCCGCGATTGTGTTCGATTGTGAAATGCCCGTAAGCAGGAACGGCCAACACAATTTTCGCCAGCAGTTTTTCGAGTTTCGAATTCTTGTGTCCGAGTTCATGCGCGGTGTTAATGGCCAGCCCGGAGGTAAAGCCGACAAAAAGGGCCAACAGCAGGAACGCCCACCAACTTAAAGGCGTTGTCGTTGCGTACCAGACGCCCCCAACCAGGCTGGCAAAGTGTAGCGGCACAATTGCGTAGGTGAGTCGACGGTAATACGGATCCTGATCCAGCTGCATGACAACTTCTTCAGGCGGATTGTTGGTGTCTTCACCGATCAACCAGTCAAGGACGGGCGAAATGACATAGTTGATAAGAAACGGCAGCAGGAACCACGCTTCGTTGCCGGTTCTGATGTGCAACCCGATCGCAATAAAAGGTTGCAGCGGAAACACTACTGACAGCAACCAGAACCAGCGTTTCCTGTCGATGTACGAGATTGCCTCGCCGTCTGCCGTGATGCCTGTGTAAGCCTTCATTGCCAATCATCCGCTGCTTTTTTGTCGGCAAATTATACAAAACATCGTTGGCGAGATGCAGTGATTGGGAAAATAGCACCCCAAATCAGTACCATGAGGCAGTGGCGCAGAAATTGCTCTATATTTTAACGAGGCAACTAACCAGAGGACGGACTTTGGCGCGGGAAGTAGGGCGAATCGCATTATTTGCAATTCTAATCGGTCTCACTGCCTGTGGTGGTGAGTCAAAAGAGTCCGAGTCTTTGAATACAAACACGGTGTCGTTAACGGCAGCTACCCTGGGTGAGCAGGCGGCGTTGCCGCTATCGGACTACCTGGCGCAGGACCGGTATGCGAGCGCCGATCAGAAGAACGGTGCAAATCAGGCGCAGATCTGCAAAGCTTGTCACAGCTTGGATTCGGGCGGCCCCAACATGATAGGACCGGCGCTATTTGGATTTTTTGGCAGGGGTGTCGGCGAACGGGCCGGATTCGATTATTCACCCGTGATGCGCAACGCAAATTTTGTGTGGACGCCGACAGCACTGGAAGCCTGGCTGGCGCAACCGGGAAAATTTTTGCCGGGTAACCGAATGGCTTTTGGCGGCGTGTTCCGGCAACAGGACAGAGATGACTTGATCGCGTATTTGTTGCTGGCGACAGCGGATAAAAAGTAGAACGAAAAGGATGTCAACAATAATGGATTCAGCTGAATTAGCGAACGATAAGCGGGTCCGGATTGACCGTCGTGCATTCACCTGGCGAACAGTATTCTTTGGCTTCACGCGGTCCCGCCGACGCGAGCATCGCCGCCCTGTTGGCGACGACGTGCTGTTCCTCGACTGGCATCACCCATGGTTGTTCTTTCTCGCGACCGGGACGATGTTGCTGTCCTGTGCTGACGCATTCCTGACGCTGCAACTGATCGGACTTGGCATGAATGAGGTCAATCCGGTCATGAATGCAGTGATGGCGCACAGTACGCTGCTCTTTACGAGTACCAAGCTCGCGATGACAGCCTTCGGCATCCTGGTGCTGGTGTTCCTGGCGAAGGCTCGCTTCCTGAACCGCTTTCGCACCGGCGCTTTTCTAACGTTGTTTTTCACTTCCTACGCTTGTCTCGTTTGTTACGAGCTGGTGAGCCTGTTCAACATGCTGTGACGCAAATGTCGCCCCGATTCATTCCTTCTGGTGGAAGCTTGCGATAAACTAGCGAATCTATCTTGAGCCTTTGCAGGAAGCACCGGACTCAAGCTTGCTTAGGCCGCAGAAGTCCCTGAAAAGATGAGTAATTCTCACAAAGAACGACTGGCGTCGACGCCACTGTTCGGCGCCAACGCGGCTGCCGTTGAGTCTCTGTACGAGCAATTCCTTGAGCGCCCGGACTCGGTGAGCAGCGCCTGGCGGCACTATTTTGAGAGTTTTGGCGACTCCGCAAGCGAAATAGCACACACGCCGATTCGCGAACAACTGCTCCTGGAGTCACGCGAAGGCCGAAAAATTGGCCTGGTAAGTGGAAAAGCGGCCGGTAAAGCCACGACCAGCGGCGAGAAGCAGGCTGCCGTTTCCCGGCTCATTCAGGTGTACAGCCTGCGCGGCCATCAGATTGCCGACCTGGATCCCCTGGGATTGATGGAACGGCGCGTACCCGGCGTATTGAAGCTCGATTACCTGGGACTCGATGAGTCCGATATGGACACCGAATTCTATACAGGTGGGCTGGCGGGGCCGAGCAATGAGCGTATGAAGTTGCGCGATATATTTGCTCTACTGCGGACCATCTATTGCGGAAAAATTGGTGTCGAGTTTGCGCATATCTCACGGGCTCGTGAACGCCTGTGGCTGCGAAGTCGATTCGAGATCGGAGCGTCGACCGATACCCTCAGCAATGACGAGCGGCATTACATTCTGGAGCGCTTGACGTGTGCTGAAGGCATAGAGCGCTACCTGCACACACGCTATGTCGGCCAGAAGCGATTCTCGCTGGAAGGTGGTGACAGCCTGATTCCGGCCCTCGACGACATCATTCAGCAAGGCGGTGCCTCTGGTATTGAAGAGATCGTGATCGGCATGGCGCATCGTGGCCGTATCAACGTGCTGGTCAATATTCTGGGCAAATCTCCGGAAGAGTTGTTCGAGGAATTCGAGGGCAACTACGATCCCGAGGAGCTGAAAGGCTCCGGCGATGTGAAGTACCACAAGGGATTCTCGGCCGACCTGAAGACGTCGGGTGGCAATGTGCACATTGCGCTTGCGTTCAATCCCTCGCATCTTGAAATCGTAAACCCGGTCGTCGAAGGCTCCGTTCGTGCCCGACAACAGCGTCGGGGCGACACCGACAGGCAGGAAGTATTGCCTGTGCTGATCCACGGTGACGCTGCGTTTTCGGGGCAAGGCGTGGTAACTGAAACTTTCCAGATGTCACAGATTAACGGCTTCCGGACGGGCGGTACGATTCATTTCGTTGTGAATAACCAGGTCGGGTTTACGACCAGCCGGCCGTCAGACGCGCGTTCGACCGATTATTGCAGCGACGTTGCGAAAATGATCGAGGCGCCAATATTTCACGTCAATGGTGACGATCCTGAGGCAGTCATTTTTGTGACGCGGCTGGCATTGAACTATCGACAGAAATTCAAAAAGGATGTGGTCATCGACCTCGTCTGTTATCGGCGGCACGGCCACAACGAAGCTGATGAACCGTCCGCGACGCAGCCAATCATGTACGGGCGAATCAAGGACCACAAAACGACACGCGAGTTGTACGCGGAGCACCTGGTCAAGACTGAAGTGATCAGCAGCGCAGACGTCGTTAAACTCCAGGACGACTACCGCGATCGTCTCGATCGCGGCGAGAACGTCCAGAAGGCCTCGCTCGGAATGATCGGCAACAAGTTCACTGCCGACTGGGGACCCTACGTCAATACGGAGTGGGATGACGTCGTCGACACCACGATAAGCCCAAAGACCGTCGCGAGCCTCGGTGCTGCATTGACCACCATCCCGCCGGATATCAAGCCGCATGGACGTGTGCAGCGCATCATCGATCAACGCCTGCTCATGCTGGCCGGCAAGGCCGAGATGGACTGGGGTTTTGCCGAGACTATGGCTTATGCATCCCTGATTGCCGATGGACACGATGTGCGACTGGTGGGTCAGGACAGTGGTCGCGGCACCTTCTTTCATCGTCACGCGGTGGTCCACAATCAGCTGAACAATCGTGAATACACCCCCCTGCATCATGTCGTTGACCGGCCCGACGCGTTTCGCGTCATCGATTCCTTTCTTTCCGAAGAAGCTGTACTGGGTTTCGAGTATGGCTATGCCAGTACGGAGCCAAACACGCTGGTGATCTGGGAGGGGCAGTTTGGTGATTTTGCCAATGGTGCGCAGGTCGTCATCGACCAGTTCATAAGCTCCGGCGAAGCCAAGTGGGGCCGTCTGTGCGGACTGACCATGTTCCTGCCGCACGGCTATGAAGGGCAGGGGCCCGAGCATTCGTCTGCCCGACTAGAGCGATTCCTGCAGCTCTGCGCCGAGCACAATATTCAAGTGTGTATTCCGTCGACGCCCGCGCAAATGTTCCACATGATTCGCCGGCAACAGGTGCGTACGTACAGAAAGCCACTGATCGTCATGACCCCCAAAAGTTTGTTGCGTCACAAGATGTCGGTGTCATCTATCGACGATCTATCCAGTGGCCGGTTTGCATGCATTATTCCCGAGATCGAAGCGATTGCCGTAAAAAAGACGCGCCGTCTCGTGCTGTGCAGCGGCAAAGTATATTTCGACTTGCTGGAAGCGCGTGAAACGCACGGCATCGATGATATCGCCCTGATTCGAATCGAACAGCTTTATCCCTTCCCGGTGGATGACTACGCACAACTCATCACGGAATACAGTCACGTCGAAGAAATTATCTGGTGTCAGGAAGAGCCGCTGAATCAGGGCGCCTGGTACCAGGTCAAGCATCGCCTGCAAGAAGGGCTACACAGTCATCAGGAACTGTATTATGCGGGGCGACCCAGTGCGGCGGCTCCGGCTTCAGGCATTTTCAAAATCCATTTGCTACAGCAACAGGCGCTGGTGGACGCTGCGCTGGACATCAAGTCCGAAGCAAGCAAAGTCGCTAAACCTGTCAAGACAAAACGGAAGACTAAATGAGCATAGAGATTAAAGTTCCGCCCCTGCCGGAGTCCGTCAGCGATGCGACACTGGTTGCCTGGCACAAATCGCCTGGCGAGTCCGTATCACGTGACGAAAATCTGGTCGATCTGGAAACCGACAAGGTCGTACTGGAAGTTCCCGCTCCGGCATCAGGCACGATCGTGAAACTTGTCGTCGAGAATGGTGCGACTGTTGTGGCAGGCGATGTACTCGCGATACTCGAAGAAGGCGAGGTTGCAGTGACTGCGGCGGCGAAGAAGGTATCTGCGCCTGCTGCGACGGCAAGCAGTGCGAAAGAAGAATCGGATGGCCCGGTCAAGACCAGCCCGGCCGTGCGTCGCTTGCTCGATGAACACGATCTTGATGCGACGATGGTTACCGGTACTGGCAAGGACGGACGAATAACGAAGTCCGACGTCATGGATTTTCTCAAATCCGACGAAGGTGCCAACGTTAATCCAGGCGATGAGGCAGCCAGCGTATCGGGCGCCCAGGTCAGCGGCTATACGCGGACGGAACAACGTGTGGCAATGACGCGCCTTCGAGCCCGTATCGCTGAGCGTCTGGTTGAGGCACAGCATACGGCGGCGATGTTAACGACATTTAACGAAGTCGATTTGACCGAAGTTATGGAGTTGCGCAAGCGCTACAAGGAGTCATTTGAGAAGAAGCACGGTGTGCGACTCGGCTTCATGTCGTTTTTTGCGAAAGCCGCTGTTGAAGCGCTGAAACGGTTTCCGGCACTGAACGCTTCAGTCGAAGGCACTGAGATCATTTATCACAATTACTTTGATATCGGCATTGCAGTTTCCAGTGATCGCGGCCTGATGGTGCCGGTACTGCGTGACGTGGACCAGATGAGCTTTGCGGATTTCGAAGCGGCACTCAATGATGTGGCGGGCAGGGCGCAGTCCGGAACCATCAGCATGGAGGACCTGACCGGTGGCACGTTCACCATTACTAATGGCGGTACGTTTGGTTCGATGATGTCGACACCAATCCTGAATCAACCACAAAGTGCGATTCTGGGTATGCATGCTATTCAGCAACGCGCGATGGTCGTGGATGGCAACATCGTTGCGCGGCCGATGATGTACCTGGCGCTGACCTATGATCACCGCATCATAGACGGCAAGGAGGCGGTGCAGTTTCTCGTTTCCATTAAAGAGCAACTCGAGGATCCGGCGCGGCTGCTACTACAGGTCTAGCCGGCATCCATAGACAGATCAAGAACAGCAAGGACAGTAAGACAATGAGCAGAAGTTTCGACGTAGTCGTAATCGGCGCCGGGCCCGCTGGGTATGTGGCGGCCATACGTGCAGCACAACATGGCAAGACTGTTGCCTGTATCGATGAGTGGAAGAACAAGGACGGCAAGAATGCTTTCGGTGGCACCTGCCTGAACGCGGGTTGTATTCCGTCGAAGGCATTGCTGGAATCGTCCGAACTGTTTCATCGCGCGCAGCACGAATTCAAAAAGCATGGCATCAAGACGGGCGGCGTCGAGCTGGATCTTGAAACGATGCAAAAACGGCGTGCCACAATCGTGCGGCAGCTGACTGGCGGCATTGCCGGACTGTTGAAAGCGAACAAGATCGAAGGTCTGGTCGGACACGGCAAACTGCTGGCTGGAAAGCAGGTCGAGTTCACTGCTGTTGATGGCAAAGTCGAAAAAATTACTGCCGGTCACGTGATTCTCGCCTCGGGCTCCTCACCGATAGAGCTGCGAGTTGCTCCATTCGACGATGACAAGATTGTCGATTCCTGGGGGGCACTGGAATTCGATGCCGTGCCGAAACGACTGGGTGTAGTTGGTGCCGGTGTTATAGGGCTGGAGCTCGGTAGCGTCTGGTCACGACTGGGCTCCGAAGTCACGGTTCTGGAAGCGATGGACGAGTTTCTGTTCATGGCCGATCGTGATGTCGCGAAAGTGGCAGCACAGGAATTCAAACAGCAGGGTCTCGATATTCGACTCGGCGCCAAAGTGTCTGCTGCCAAAGCGGGCAAGAAGGGTGTCGCGGTTTCCTATGATGACAAGGATGGGGCGCAATCCATTGAAGTCGACAAACTTGTCGTTGCAGTGGGACGCAAGGCGCACACGGCAAACCTGTTCGCGGACGATGCGGGCATCCAGCTCGATGAGCGCGGCTTCATTGTTGTGGACGATGAATGTCGTACACGCGTTAAAGGCGTGTTTGCCGTTGGCGATTGCGTGCGCGGACCGATGCTGGCCCACAAGGGTTCGGAAGAGGGTGTTATGGTTGCAGATCTCATCGCGGGTGAGATTGCCGAAATGAATTACGATGTCATCCCGTCCGTCATCTACACCGCGCCCGAGATTGCATGGGTCGGCCAAACCGAAGCAGAAGTTAAAGCTTCAGGTAAAGCCTACAAGACCGGTTCGTTTCCTTTCGCTGCGAGCGGACGTGCCAAGGCCATGGAGCAAACGGCTGGCATGGTCAAGATCATTTCGTCAAAGGACGATGATGAAATCTTGGGCGTGCATATCGTAGGACCAATGGCCGGCGAGCTGATTTCCGAAGCGGTACTGGCACTGGAGTTCTCAGCCAGCACGGAAGACATCCAACGCACCATTCATGCACACCCGAGTTTGGCGGAAGCCATGCACGAGGCGTCACTGGCGGTCGATAACAAGGCTCTGAATTATCCGAATCGGTAGATTCAGCTAGGGCGATTCCACAAACTCAGGGTAGAACACCTTGATTACAAAGCTCGCTATGAGCAGTCCGCCTAAAGCGAGATTCCATAGGTTGCTGACGATGTAACGGCAGCGATCGCGGTTCGCGAGCCCGATTAATCGCCACAGGCGCCCGGCGATCCAGAAGCAGGCGACAATGACCAGGACAATCTTTACCGTGTACCCGAGTTCCTGAATCGGTCCGCCGAACTCTATGTTGCGAAACAGGATCACCACGGAAAGAATACTGATAACGACGGCCAGCACGAACTCGGCGATAATGCCGGGCGCCTGCTGTCGTAAAGCGCGAAACTTTCTTAAGCCACCGAACCATGACTTGCGATATTCCACACTGAGTCTTCGGGAAATCTCTTTTTCCTTGACTATGTCGTCCGGCAAGTGCGAGTTAGCTTCGATCATTCGACCAGTATCGTCGCTCCAACTGGCCTGCTTCTGTGCTGGACTTCGCAATCTTTGTACTGGCTTCAGTCGTGCGCCCTAACAATCGGCCCCATGGCAATACAGACCTACGTATAGCTCCGAGTAGATTCTCCATTCGCCGTCGGTCTTTTTCCACGCCGCCGTGTACTGTCCGCCGTTTTCCAGTTTCCCGCTTTTGGTGGTTCTTGAACCGACCCAGTTACCGTGCTCGATGGCCAACGGGTAGGCATCGCTGAGAACTATTTCTATGGGCGTTCGTAAGTAAGTGACGTCGGGGAATTGTTCAAAGTGCAGCGCAAAGGATTCTCCATGTTCATTTCGACTGCGCTGGATTGCACCAGTGCTGATCGTGATTACGAAATCGTCGTCCAGGAAAGCCTGCATGGCACCGACATCATGCCGGGCGATTGCCGCATTGGAATCCAAACGGTTCGATCGTATCGTCTCGATGTCGTCTTGTGCCCATGCCGATATTCCACTGAGCGCGAATAAGGCAATAACGGTCACTATGCGGGTAAGGGTCATCGGGTTACTCCAAAGCGTGCGTTGGCCATCATGATATCAGCCGGCAGCGGCCGAAATTTGAACAACGATCCAAAAGCCGTGTCGAAGGCGCTGTATGAAGAGATTCCAGCATATCTGCACAATGATGGCATTCGTCTGTCTATCGCTTGGCAGTTCCAGCCATGCGGCTACAGTAACGCCGCTGACGGGTGAATTTACGGCGACCTTCACGACAGCAGAACTTCTCGGCGAGGCGGCATCTCGGCTCGAAGCTGTCATTCCAGCGGACGAGGTGATCACCTGGGAGGTCTACGTTCCACCGGGCTACCGACACGACAATCCACCCGGACTCCTGGTATTCGTGAGTCCGATACCGTCTGGCGAGTTACCCGGGAAGTGGCGTAAGGTTCTGGACGAACACAACCTTATCTGGATTAGCGCGAACCAGTCAGGTAACCGGGTCGTAGTCGCGCGTCGCATGCTATTTGCGGTGCTGGCGATCCTGGTCGCGGAACGAAATTTCTCAGTGGACACTGACCGCCTGTACGTCAGCGGCTTTTCAGGCGGAGGAAAAGTCGCGAGCCGATTGGCAACCGCCCATGCGCAGACATTCACTGGCGGACTTTTTATTGGTGGGGTGGAAGTATGGCAGGACACACTACCACGCGACATCGAGGTCATGAAATCCAATCGCTACGTATTTTTGTGTGGCTCTGAGGATCAGGCGCTTCGATCGTGCCGGCAGGCGTCGCGCGCTTATGCTGCCGAAGGCATTAACAATACGGAACTCATGATAATTCGTGGCATGGGTCACAGGACCCCGAACACTTCAGACTTTGAGGATGCCATCGTTTTTCTCGATAGCACTACCGGTCGTATAGCTCCGTCCATTCCAGCGGCTCCAGCACACGACCGTAGCGAGTGAAGTATTCGTACAAGGGCAGGCCAACAACGATCAAAGCAATGCCGCCGAATGCACGCATTGGCGTTGCGAGGACAGTATTGACCAACAAGTAGATTGTGACGAGCAGGAACAGCGCGGGTACAAACGGATATCCCCAGATGCGATAAGGGCGCTTGGCATTCGGCAATCGTCGTCGCAAAACGAACAATGCAGCGGTGGCCATGGCAAAGAACACCGAGAGCACGAAGATATACATGTCGGTCAGGATGTCGAAGGTCCCCGTTGCCGCGAGCACCACAGACCAGATACCGATTACGAGCACTGCGACCGTCGGTACACCGTTGCCGGAAATCCACGACAATCCTGACGGCAGCAGACCGCCGCGTGCGAGTGCAAACGGAACTCGGGCCCCAGTCAGTAGCGTGGTGTGCATTGTGCCGAAGGCGGAAAGCATTAGCCCAGCCGACATCAGTGCTGCCACGCCGGGGCCGAAGAATCGCGAGGCGGCTTCGCTCGCAACGGAGGACGATTCGGCAACGCTGGCCACTTCAAGCGGCGTAAGTACGTAGAAGTAGGCAGCATTGATGAGCAGGTACAGGACGATCACCAGTAAGGTAGCGCCAATCAGAGCGCGGGGCAGCGTCCGCCCGGGATCTCGAACCTCGGCACCGAGCGCGGCAATGATCGCCCAGCCGTTGTAGCCCCAGAGAGCACCGAGCATAGCCGCCCCGAACCCCTGCATGCCAAGTCGCGCACTATCCGGAACGCCTTCGCAAGTGCCGGCGGCGCCGTTCATTGCGTAGTTTCCCCACGACCCGTCTGCGAGCAAAAAGGCACCGAGGCCCACGAGCAATACAAGTGCGATTTTTACCGCCGTCAGGACAGTCGCTGTAAGTCCGCTTGATCGCACGCTGGCAAAATTGATCAGAGTGCCTGCACCTATGATTAGGAATGGCAATAGCTGCAGCAGGAGTGGCGGCAATTTGCCGCCTGTCAGGTCGTTCAGGAACACGACCATAATTATCGCTGCCGCTGCTACCGAGGCGCCCAGGGCGACCGTCTTCGTCCAGCCGTAAAGAAAAGCCCAACGCTTGCCGAATGCAGCGCCGATAAAATGCAGCTCGCCGCCGGATCGCGGCAGCATTGCACCGAGTTCGGCATAGACCAGAGCGCCGGCGAGGGTGAGCAGTCCCGCAACCAGCCAGACTATCAATACCATCTCCGGGCTGCCGACATTGCAGGTCATCACCCGTGCTTTGACGAACACGCCGGTGCCAATGATGTTGGCGAGGATTACTGCCGCAGCAGGCACTAAAGTCAGTGCACGAACGAGCTCTCTTTTCGGCGAGGGAGCGTGGATCACTCGGATGTTAACTACGCTTCCAGAAATCCGCGTTTCTGATGCCAAGTGCCTCAGGATCGAAGCTGTACTTTTTGACGCCCGCTTTCATCTGCTTTTCGTAGTCCTTTAGCGCCCTGATCGCCGGACTTCCCATAAAGAATAAAATGAGTATGCCGACGATATTCAGCCAGGCCATTAGTCCGACACCGATATCGCCCAATGCCCAGGCAAGGTCGGCAGAGCGAACGGTGCCGTAGAATACCGAGGCCATCAGTACGAACTTCAATACGGTCGACGCACCTGGAACCTTGATTGTTCGCCGTATGTACGCGACGTTGGTTTCTGCGATGTAGTAGTAGGCCAATAGAGTTGTGAAAGCGAAGAAAAACAAGGCAACGGCGACAAACACTTCACCCGAAGCGCCGACGACAGTCTGCAGCGCCATCTGCGTGAATGCGGGGCTGTTCGCGGCGACGTCGGCTGCGGCCATTCCGCCGCTGAGATCGGCGGCGACACCGGTCACGTAGTATTGCTGTGTGATCAATATCATGAAGGCGGTCGCCGAGCAGACGAACAAGGTATCAACGTAAACGGAAAATGCCTGTACGAGTCCTTGCTGGGCGGGATGATCGACCTCAGCTGCCGCTGCAGCATGCGGACCGGTACCCTGACCAGCTTCGTTCGAATACACGCCGCGTTTCACGCCCCAGCCGATGGCGGCACCGAAGCCTGCCATGGGGGTGAAAATGTCTTTCATGATCAGGCCGAATATGTGCGGCAAATCACCGATGTGATAAACGATGACGCCGATAGCCATAAGGACGTAACCGAGCGCCATGAAGGGCACGACGATCTGCGTGAAATGCGCAATTCGCTTCACGCCACCAAAAATAATAAAGCCAAGAACGGCGACTATTGCGACAGCGGTTACGAGCTTGGTGGTGGTGATCGTGTCACCAAGAAAATTCACGGTCGATGAACCACCGAAAGCCAGTTCGGCCGCATTACCAATGCTGTTGGATTGCACGCCGGGCAGGAGCGCGCCGGTCGCGATTACCGTCGCGATCGCGAATGCCCATGCATACCATTTCTGGCCCATGGCTTTTTCAAGGTAATAGGCCGGGCCGCCGCGCAGCTGGCCTTCATCTACTTCTTTGTATATCTGGCCGAGCGTTGATTCAATATACGCGGTCGAGGCGCCGAGGAAGGCCACGACCCACATCCAGAAAACCGCACTGGGCCCGCCGAAACCGATGGCCGCGGCGACGCCTGCGATGTTGCCGGTACCGACGCGTCCCGACAACGACACGCTCAATGCCTGGAACGACGATATGCCCCTGTCCGATTCCTTGTTGGAGAACAACAGCCGCAGCATTTCCTTGAAATGGCGCACTTGTGCAAAACGGGTAAGGATGGAAAAGAACAGCCCTGCGCCAAGGCACAGGTAGATCAATGCTTCGCTCCAGATGTAGCCGTTGATAGTGGCGACGATTTCCTGCATGCCGGACCCCTTTATTTTTGATTGTTAGCGGCGCCCGGAATCTTACCGCATATTGGGGCTGGTGGCGGCGCTTTCAATATGCCGCGCCGCGCCGATTCGCGATATAGTGGCGACAATTCAACAACGGAGCAGGGCTATGTTGTGGTGGCATTGGATGATACTCGGAGCAGTCATACTCGGCGCAGAGCTCTTAATGATCGATGCACAGTTCTACCTGGTGTTCCTGGGGCTTTCTGCCGCGCTGGTCGGACTTGCTGAGCTTTTTGGCATTGCATTGCCTGAGTGGGGGCAATGGACCGCGTTCGCAGCCTTGTCTCTGCTTTCGTTCTTTACGTTCCGCAAAAGCCTTTACGAAAAGATCCGTGGTGGCGACTCCGCGGATTTTCACGAGTCTATCGCCGGCGAAACCCTCAATATTCGGGACGAACTGGCGGCTGGCGGTGAGTCGCGTACCGATTTTCGCGGCAGCAAATGGACAGTACGAAATACAGGATCCGCAGCTATTCCCGCCGGCGGTCGAGCAAAAGTGGTCAAGGTCGATGGCCTGACCTTGCATGTCGTAGCGGAATGATTGCCGAAAAGGAGTAAGTCATGGAATCACTTTATGTTTCATTAGGAATTGCCTTTGTTGCGATCATCATTCTGGTCAAAACAGCAATTGTTGTGCCGCAGCAGAATGCCTTCGTCGTACAACGCCTGGGCAAGTACCATA
This sequence comes from uncultured Gammaproteobacteria bacterium, assembly GCA_942490655.1. Lineage (GTDB taxonomy): Bacteria > Pseudomonadota > Gammaproteobacteria > Steroidobacterales > Woeseiaceae > UBA1847. The sequence goes on from CALNXZ010000003.1 coordinate 589,279, forward strand.
AGACCCTCAACGCGGGTTTCCATATTCTGTTTCCATTTCTGGATTCGGTCGCTTATAAGCACACGCTCAAGGAGCAAGCGACGGATATTGCAGAGCAGGTCTGCATCACCAAAGACAACGTGCAGGTTGGTGTTGACGGCGTCCTGTATATGCAGGTCCTCGATCCCAGTCGTGCGTCGTACGGCATTGGCAACTACATGTTTGCAATTTCGCAGCTCGCACAAACAACCCTGCGTAGTGAAATCGGCAAGATCGATCTCGATCGCACCTTTGAGGAACGTGGCACGATCAATCAGAACGTTGTTGCCGAACTGGATAAAGCCAGTGATCCCTGGGGCGTGAAAGTATTGCGCTATGAGATCAAGAACATCAATCCGCCACACGACGTGCTCAGCGCGATGGAAAAGCAAATGCGTGCCGAGCGGGAAAAGCGCGCGGTTATTCTGACCTCAGAAGGTGAACGTGACGCAAAGATCAACCAGGCGGAGGGCGACAAGCAACGCGTGATCAAGCAATCCGAGGCGTTCAAGACGCAGCAAATCAATGAAGCGCAGGGTGAGGCTGAGGCAATTCTGGCCGTCGCCACGGCAACGGCTCAGGGACTGCGAGAGGTGGCGGCCGCCGTCATCGACAAGGGCGGACCGGACGCCATGCAACTTCGCATTGCAGAACAGTACATCCAGCAATTTGGCAATCTGGCGAAGGCGGGCAATACCTTTGTCGTTCCGTCCAATCTCGCCGATCTGACCTCAATGATGGCGCTGGCGACGGATATCGCGAAACGCAAGCCGGTAGCTCCGGCCGAATAGCGTCTCTGGTCGGTCAGGCCTTGCGCCTGACCGACACAATGTTCGGCAATTGCTCGAGGCGATTGATCGCGGAACTCAGGGTCGGCAGGTCGCGAATTTCCACACTGAGAGACATCACTACCTGCAAGGACTGCTTGTCCGTGTGGCTGCTCAAATCCAAAACGTTGGCACCTTCATCGGCCAGTACGCTCGTAATGTCGCGTATTAGTCCGCTGCGATCGAAGGCATGCAGGGTGAGATCCACCGGATAGGAACTCTTATCGGACTCGCCCCAGCTGGTTTCCAGCACGCGCTCCGGACTGCGCAGTTTGAGCCCGAGGAAATTGCCGCAGTCCTGCCGATGGATACTGACGCCGCGTCCCTGGGTGATATACCCGACGATACGCTCCGGTGGCACCGGACGGCAGCAGCGCGCGAAGTTGCAGAGCAGGTCGCCGATGCCCGCCACACCGACAGAATTCGGCTTGGTTTCGGCTCGTGTTTGCGGACGCCGTAATTTGAGTGCCTGTGGGTCGTTACCACGCAGATGTTGCAGCGCGGTTGCGATCGATGCGGAGGTCAGATCGCCGGACCCCAGCGCGACGCACAGTGCCTCAGTGTCCTTGTGCTTCAGCTTCTTCGCAATATCGTCGGTCGCGACATCTCTTATTGATAGTCTAGCCAATTCGCGATCAAGGATTTCGCGGCCCTGACGGAGGTGCTGGTCACGATCCTGGGCGCGGAACCAGTTGCGAACCTTGGCACGAGACCGGGATCCTGCAAGATAGCCCGATTTCGGGCTCAACCAGTCGCGACTTGGATGTGATTGTTTGCCGGTGATAATCTCGACCTGGTCGCCGTTCTGAATGTGGTAGGTGAGTGGCACGATACGACCATCAATTTTCGCGCCGCGGCAGCGATGCCCGACCTGGGTATGTACGTGGTAGGCGAAATCCAGTGGCGTGGCACCGGCAGGCAATTCGACGACATCGCCCTTGGGGCTGACGGCATACACCCGGTCTTCGAAGAAATCGTCCCGAATCTGGTCCAGCAGATCGACACCGTCATCGCTGGGTTGGAGCAGCTTCCTGAGGAAGCGAATTTTTTGATCGAAAGCGGCGGGAGTAACGCCGCCTTCCTTGTAGCGCCAGTGTGCCGCAACGCCCAGCTCGGCGTGCTTGTGCATTTCCTCGGAGCGAATCTGAATTTCAACCGTCTTACCCTGCGGACCGATTACCGCGGTATGCAAAGAGCGGTAATCATTCTCCTTGGGATTCGCGATGTAGTCGTCAAACTCCCCGGGTATATAGGGCCAGAGATTGTGCACCGTGCCCAGCGCTGCGTAGCACTCGTTGACATTGGCCACCAGAATTCTCACCGCTCGAATATCATGCAGTGACTCGAGGCCACGATCTTTGCGCTGCATTTTTCGATAAATGCTGTAGATGTGCTTGGGTCGGCCGGAAATTTCCGCGGTAATACCGTTTTTCTGCAGTTCCTCGCGGAGCAGAGCAATCACAGCCTCGATAAAACTTTCCCGCTCGTTGCGCTTCTCGTTGAGCGCTTTGGCAATCTCTAGATAGGTTTGCGGCTCGTCATAACGGAACGCGAGATCTTCGAGTTCCCACTTCAGTTGCCAAACGCCGAGGCGGTTGGCGAGTGGGGCGTATATTTCCCGCGTCTCGAGCGATAGCGATGTCTTAACGCCGGCGGGAGCATCTTTGGCCGCACGCAGGCGGTATAGCTGTTCCGCCAGCCGCACGAGTACGAGGCGAACATCAGACACCACCGCGAGCAGCATCTTGCGCAGCGCCTCGGATTGCTGTTGTGCCAGGGCTTCGCCGGGTTCCCAGTGCTCGGGCAATGAGAACTGATTAAGTTGCTGCATACCTATAACAAATCGAGAAAGATCGCGTAAGATGTTGTTTTGTAAATTACTATCGGAAATATATTTGTCGCGAAATAGGGGATATACATAAACTGCAGCGACGATTTCGGGCGGCAATCCCAGCGGTTCGATAATCGCGGCGATACTCTCGCCTTCATCGACGGCCGCCGCCAGGCCGCCCGACGGCGGCAGGCTGCCAATATAATTTCGAATCTCGGCGAGGTTAATGGTGGCCGTGTTCGTGTCGTGCTGATTTTCAGCGTCGTTCGCTGACATCGTCGAAATTCTCGTATGTGCCTGTTAGCTCAATACCCGTTATCATACGCGCAGTTTCGACCAGCCTGTCTGGTCGGAGTTGCACTTGGGCGGAGTAAAAGCAGAACATCATGGCAGGACACAGTAAATGGGCGAATATCCAGCACCGCAAGGGCGCCCAGGATAAAAAACGCGGCAAGATCTTTACCAAACTCATTCGCGAGATCACCGTTGCTGCGAAAATGGGCGGCAGTGACCTATTGTCGAATCCGAGGCTCCGTCTGGCGGTCGATAAGGCCAAAGCCCAGAGTATGCCGAAGGACAATATTGATCGGGCGATCAAACGCGGCGCCGGCGAAGTCGACGGTGCGGACTACCAGGAAATTCGCTACGAGGGCTACGGGCCCGGTGGCACGGCGGTCATGGTCGATTGCCTGACGGACAACCGCAACCGGACCGTTGCCGAGGTTCGCCACGCATTTTCCAAATACGGCGGCAACCTGGGAGCCGATGGCTCGGTCAACTACTTGTTTAACCAGGTTGGGCAATTGCTGTTCCCGGCGGGTAGCGACGAGGAAAAGATTATGGATGCCGCGCTGGAGGCTGGTGCCGAAGATGTCATCACCGATAAGGACGGCTCAATCGAAGTTCTGACTGCGCCCGGTGAGTTCGAGCGTGTGCGAGACGAGATGCTTAAAGCTGGCCTTGCGGCAGAGGATGCCGAAATAACGATGCGTGCTTCGACCAGTGCAGAGCTCGGTGCGAATGAAGCCGGATCGATGATCAAAATGCTCGAAGTGCTTGAAGACCTGGACGACGTCCAGGAGGTTTACAGTAACGCTGACATCAGCGAAGACATTCTGGCAGAACTTGAGAATTAGTTGACCAACAAACGACGTATCCTCGGTATTGATCCGGGCTCGCGCCTGACAGGTTTTGGCGTCGTTGATTTTGACGGGGACAAGGCGGTTTACGTCGCCAGCGGTACCGTCAAGAGTATCGACGGCGCCTTCGCCGACCGCTTGCGACAGATCTACGTATCGGTCGGCGGCATCGTCAGCGAGTACCGCCCTGACATAGTCGCGATCGAAAGCGTGTTCATGCACAAGAATGCGAGTAGCGCACTAAAGCTCGGGCATGCCCGCTCGGCCGCGATCTGCGCCACCTTCGCGCTGGGCATTGAGATCCACGAATACGCGCCGCGGGAAATCAAGCAGGCGATCGTGGGTACGGGCGCGGCTACCAAGGAGCAGGTTCAGCACATGGTTGTTTCGATTTTGACGCTCGATGGTGTGCCGGCTCCGGATGCCGCTGACGCGTTGGCCACCGCTTTATGCCATGGACATCAGTGGCGGGTTCAGCGTCAGCTGGGTAGCGGCAAAGCCATCGCGAGCGGCCGATGATCGGTTCGCTGCGTGGCCTGATCATCGCCAAACAGGCACCACAGGTAGTGATCGAATGCGGTGGCGTCGGTTATGAGCTGGAAACGCCGCTATCGACGTTTCTGGACCTTCCTGCGTTAGGCTCGAATGTATTTCTCTACACGCATCTGCTGGTACGCGAGGATGCGCAGATACTTTACGGTTTCTCGAGCGAAGATGAGCGTTTGATGTTTCGTACCCTGCTGAAAGTGAACCGTGTTGGCGCGAAGCTGGCGCTCGGCATCCTTTCAGCCATGTCGACCAACGATTTTCGACGTTGTGTCGAACTGGAAGATTCGACGTCGCTGTCGAAAATTCCCGGGGTGGGCAAGAAGACAGCGGAACGGCTGATCATAGAAATGCGTGATCGCATAGACGCAGCGGCCCCGGGCGGTGGAAGAGCAGCACCGCTCACGGTAGAGGCCAATGCTCGCAACGAGGCTGTCGATGCGCTGGTGTCGCTGGGCTACAAGCCTAAAGAAGTGAACAATCTGATCGCAAAACTCGATATCGAAGACAAGTCGGCCGAAGACATTATCCGTCTGGCATTACGACAGGCGGCGAACTAGTGAGCAACGTCGAACATGATCGCCTGAGCAGTGCGGCAGCGGTGAGTGAGGATAAGGCCTTTGATCGGGCGATACGTCCAAAGACCCTTAAGGACTATCACGGCCAGCCCAGCGTCAATCAACAGATGAGCGTCTTCATCGAGGCGGCCCGCCGTCGTAGCGAAGCGTTGGATCACGTCCTGATTTTTGGACCGCCGGGTTTGGGTAAAACGACGCTGGCTCATATCATTGCCAATGAAATGGGTGTAGCGCTGCGGCAGACTTCCGGCCCTGTGCTTGAACGTCCGGGTGACCTGGCAGCGATACTGACGAACCTTGAGCCCAACGACGTGCTTTTCGTTGATGAAATACACCGACTCAGTCCGGTCGTTGAGGAAGTGTTGTATCCGGCGCTCGAAGATTTCCAGCTCGACATCATGATCGGCGAAGGACCTGCAGCGCGATCCATCAAGCTGGACTTGCCACCATTCACCCTGGTCGGGGCGACAACGCGTGCGGGCCTATTGACCTCACCGTTGCGCGATCGCTTCGGCATCGTGCAGCGCCTCGAATTCTATTCCTCGGAAGATCTTGAAGGCATTACGCGACGTTCTGCCGGTATCCTGAATCTACCTATTGAGGACGCCGGTGCGCGGGCGATCGCGACCCGTTCGCGCGGCACGCCCCGCATCGCAAACCGCTTGTTGCGACGCGTTCGGGATTTTGCGGAAGTGAAGGGCGATGGTGTGGTGACAGGGACGGTTGCGAAACAGGCGATGGACGTTTTGCAGGTAGACCCTAACGGCTTTGATGCTCTGGACAGGCGCCTGTTGCAGACGATTATCGAAAAATTTGACGGCGGTCCGGTTGGCATCGAGAGCATCGCTGCGGCGATCGGCGAAGAGCGTGGCACCATCGAGGATGTGCTGGAGCCCTATCTGATCCAACAGGGATTCATGATGCGTACGGCGCGCGGTCGCGTGGCGACCCGAAACGCCTACCTGCACTTTGGCCTGAAGCCACCAACGTCGTCTGCAAACGAAGAATTACCTTTTAACGATGAATAAACCCTTCGAATTGAAAGTGCGCGTTTACTACGAGGACACCGATGCGCAGGGCGTGGTGTATTACGCCAACTACTTCCGCTTCATGGAGCGAGCCCGGACGGAATGGCTGGAAGCCATGGGCGTCGACCACATTACTTTGATGAAGGAAGACAACCGAATATTAGTCGTGACAGAAGCGCACGCAAAATTTATGATCCCGGCCCGATTGGGCGACACGCTGATTGTGACAGCAGGGCTCCGGCGGCTGGGCCGGGCAACATTCGATATCGAACAAAACATCTATCGTGACAGCAGTGACGGTGACCTGTTGATTCAGGGCGGCGTTACGGCCGCGTACCTTACTGCCGACACGATGAAACCGAAGCGCATACCGCAAGATTTAATTAAGGAAATCCCATCATGACCGCAGATATGTCAGTCATCCACCTGCTCTTTGAAGCCAGCATCCCCGTGCAAATCGTCATGCTGCTGCTGATAGCCGCGTCCGTGGCGTCCTGGAGCATCATTTTTACCAAGCGACGCCTGATTCGACGCACAACTGAAGCGTCGGACGAATTCGAAGCGGCCTTCTGGTCCGGCGGCGACCTCAATACTTTGTACCGAAGTGCAACGCGGGCGTCGGGCGGCAGTATCGGCATGTCCAGCATCTTTGAGGCCGGTTTTCGCGAGTTCAATCGTGCATTGCAGGCCGGCGGCAGCAGTACCGACAAGATCGTCGAAGAATGCCGCCGCGCCATGCGTGTTGCTCAGATGCGCGAAGTTGACCGCGTTGAACAGAGTCTCGCGACACTGGCGACCATCGGATCAACAAGCCCTTATGTTGGCCTGTTTGGCACGGTGTGGGGAATCATGGGCGCGTTCATGGGCCTCGCTAATGTGCAGTCTGCAACGCTTGCTGTGGTTGCGCCGCCGATTGCCGAAGCATTGATTGCCACTGCCATGGGCTTGTTCGCGGCTATCCCGGCGGTCATTGCCTACAACCGCTACGCAGACAAAGTCATACGACTCGAATATCGCTACGACGGCTTTTCGGAGGAGTTTTCGAGCATTCTGCAACGCCACGCGCGCGCTAAACAGGGGAGCTGAAATGCCAGGTTCGCTGAAAAAACGCAAGTTGATGGGTGAAATCAATGTCGTGCCGTATATCGACGTGATGCTGGTCTTGCTCGTGATCTTCATGGTGACGGCACCCTTGCTGACGCAAGGTATTGAAGTCCAGCTGCCCAAAGCGAATTCGGAGCCGATCAAAGAGGTGCCCAATCACCAGCCTTTGATTCTCAGCGTCGATACCGAAGGCAATCTCTATATCAACGTCGGCGACAACGAAGATGAGCCGGCATCGGGCAAAGAAGTGGTAGCGCGCGTCGGCGCGGTGCTCCGCAACCGCCCGGATACGCCGATACTGGTCAAGGCAGACCGCGCCGTGCCCTATGGCAATGTAGTGGGCGCCATGGTGTTGTTGCAGGAAGGCGGTGCGCAGAGCATCGGCTTCGTGACCGACCCTCTGGATAGCTATCCGGTTCCGGAGTAAGGGTAGACGTGGTGCAGCGTAGCGACAAACTCATTCCGATCAGCATGGCGGTGCTTTTGCACGCTGCGCTGTTTTCGTCGATGTTTGTTGCATTCAGCCTTGCACGGCCGCCGCTTATCACGCCGATGGCGATCCAGGCGACACTGGTCACCGAGATTCCAAAAGTTGCGCCTCCGCCAGTCGTAAAGGCACCGGAACCTGACCCGGTCGTTGAGGAGCCCGAGCCAGAACCCGAGCCTGATAACAGCGAGGAATTGCGGCTGCAGGCGGAAGAACAGAAACGCGTTCAGGATGCGCTGATCGAGAAAGAGCGGCTGGAAAAGCTGCGGCAGCAGAAAGAAGCTGAACAATTGAAGAAAACCCGCGAGGAAGCGCAGCGCAAGAAAGACGAAGAAGCAAAGAAGGAGCGCGAGCGCCAGGAAGCGGAGCGCAAGCGCAAGGAAGATGAAGAGCGTCAGCGCAAGGAAAACGAGCGCGTACGTAAGGAGATGGAAGCCGAGCAGCGACAACAGGAGATTACAGACGAGCAGCGCAGGTTGGCGGAGAACTCATCGCCGGCTATGGCGGCCTACCAGTTTGCTATTGCGCAGGATATCCGCCGCAATTGGTCGGTTCCGGCGAGTGCCGGAGCCGATACAGTCTGTGTGGTGAGTGTCCGACAGATTCCTGGCGGCGAAGTTGTCGGCGTGAATATATTGAGCTGTAACGGCGACGATGCCGTGAAAAGGTCCGTTGAGGCGGCGATCCGCCGCGCGTCACCACTGCCGGTACCTTCAAACCCGGAGCTATTTAGACCCCTGTTAGAGTTAAACTTAAGGCCGGAATCGCAAAACTGACCCACTCGAGGTGATCGTGTTTAAGAAAACTGCATTCGTATTTGTCCTGGCGGCTGTTTGGGCTGGCAGTGCAACTGCTCAGAAGCTGGTGATTGATGTACAGGGCATAGCCCAGCCGACACCTGTCGCGATCGTACCTTTCGGCTGGCAAGGTAGTTCACCGGCGGTGCCACTGGATGTCGCAACGGTCATTAAGGACGATTTGCGTCGCAGCGGTCGATTTGCGCCGACGCGAGAGAACGACATGCTGCAGAAGCCGACCGATGGCGCTGACGTCGATTTCGATGACTGGACCATACTGGGTGTCGAGGCCGTTGTGGTTGGCAAGGTCATTCAGAGTGGCGAGAACGCCTACACCTTGCAGTTTCAGTTGTTCGACCCGTTTACACGCCGCCAACTCGTCGGCTTTCGTATGCCCGCGACGCGGGGCACGATGCGCAGTTCGGCGCACCGTGCGGCTGACATGATTTACGAAAAGCTCACCGGCATTAAAGGCGTATTTGGTACGCAGGTCGCCTATGTGGTCGCAGAGCAGCAGGGCAAGAGTCGACTTTATTCCTTATTCGTTGCGGACCAGGACGGCGAAAACGAGCACAAAGTCATGGAAAGCAAAGACCCGATCATGTCGCCCGCGTGGTCGCCCGACGGTCGACAACTGGCTTATGTTTCCTTTGAAGGTGCCAAATCGTCGATATTCGTCCAGACATTGCGCTCCGGAAACCGTTTTCAGGTCTCGAACAAGCCGGGTATTAACGGTGCACCTTCATTTTCACCGGATGGGCGCAAGCTGGTGATCACGTTGGGTGGGGAAGACGGCAACCCGGATATTCATGTGCTGGATATTACTTCGCGGCAAACTACTCGCCTGACGACGCACCGGGCCATTGATACCGAGGGAAGCTGGTCACCCGATGGCAAGTTCATTTATTTCACCTCGGATCGCAGCGGTGGCCCGCAGGTGTACAGAATTTCCGCAAATGGGGGAACTCCCGAGCGAATTACGTTCGAAGGGAGTTATAATGCGCGGCCACGATTGTCGCCGGACGGCACACGACTGGCGGTCGTGCACAATGATCGCGGCAATTTTCGCATCGCGGTGATGAATCTCGAGCGCAAGGATTTGCTGGTGTTATCTACCGGGCGGCAGGACGAAAGCCCAAGTTTCGCCCCAAACAGCGACAGCCTGATCTACGCGACACGTCAGGGCGGTGATGGAGTTCTTGAGACCGTTTCGGCCGATGGGCTGATACGGCAGAAATTGGCAACAGGAAAGGGAGATGTACGCGAGCCGGTGTGGTCGCCGTTCCCGAGGTTTTAGTGACGATAGTACATTAACTATCTCTCACTACTATTTGATATTTAACGTTTAAATTCTTTGAAGGTTCAACTATGTCTTACTCTAAACTTTTCGCAATTGTTGTTCTCGGCGCGTTCCTGGCGGCTTGCAAACAGACGCCGGTCGAGAATCCGGAACCGATGACCGATACGAGCTACGCGGGCGGTGCTGATACCTCCGGCACGGATGGTTATGGCATGGGCGGCGGCGAAGAAATTCCTTTTGATACTGTCGACGAGACACTCGGAACGGTGATTTATTTCGAGTTCGACTCATCTGAAATTCGGCTGCAGGATCAGGATTTGGTCGCCGCGCATGCGATCGCGCTCAATCAGGACTCGTTTGCTGGCGTCCGGCTCGAGGGTCATGCGGACGAACGCGGTTCGCGTGAGTACAACATTGGTCTCGCCGAGCGTCGGTCTCAGGCGGTCCGTCAAATGCTCATGATCCAGGGCGTGAACGCGTCGCAAATCCAGACGGTCAGCTTCGGTGAAGAGCGTCCCGCCGCTTTCGGCAACTCGGATAGCGACTACGCACAGAATCGCCGTGTCGAAATCAAGTACACGAACTAGTTCGATTTCGATGCCAGAACTGAAACGTTCCGTCTGGCCGGTCCTGGCCGCGCTGGTCGTCGGTGGCTGCGCCCTCATGCCGGTACCGCCGGAGGAAGACCCGGTGCTGATCAAGCTCACTGAGCTCGAAGACCGGCTGCAGACCATTGAGCGTGTCATGCAAAGCCAAAGCCTCGTCAACCTGACGCAACAGGTCAGTGCGCTCGAGCGTAATGGTGACGAGTTGCAAGGTCGTCTGGAGGAGCTCGAGCACGGTTCAGAAACGACCGGCGAGCGCCAGCGGCAGCTGTATATCGACCTCGATACCCGTATCCAGGCGATGGAAGTGGCCATCAAGGAAGCGCGCAAGACCGTTAACGTTATGGACGGGGGCAGCTTACCGGATGGCCAGCTGCCGGTACCGAATGGTTCTGATCGAGATAACTACCAGGCCGCTCTGGAATTATTGAAAGCGGAGCGTTATGAGCCGGCAGCAACTGCATTCGAACAGTTTCTGATCACGTTTCCTGGCAGCGAGCGGGCCGACAATGCTCAATACTGGCTGGCCGAGACTTACTATGTGACCACGAAGTTCCAGACCGCACTACAGCAATTCGAGGTTGTGATCAGCAAGTATCCCAACTCTCGCAAAGTGCCGGATGCACTGCTTAAGATGGGTTATTGCTACTACGAACTGAAACGGTGGGATGCAGCTCGAGAGTCGCTAACTCGCGTACAGACCGAATACCCGGAAACGACAGCGGCCCGCCTTGCAGGCCAGCGCTTGCAACGTATGCAGGAAGAGAGCGTTTAGCGACCCATATCCGGCGGGGAAAAGGCGTTTGTAATTTGGTGGTGATCGGGTATCATGCCGCCGGCATTCGGTTGGCATTCTCGCCACCTAAACCCAGATGGGGCGTTAGCTCAGTGGTAGAGCATTCGGCTTTTAACCGACTGGTCGAAGGTTCAAATCCTTCACGCCCCACCACTTTCCTTCCTGTGATTTGGTTTCTGATAAAACAGGCGACGTCGTCGCCCGGTGTCGTTATCATGCACCGTTTTGCTCACAGGACGTAGCGACAAGTGGCGGATAAACGCTGGAAAATTCACAAGTTTGGCGGCAGCAGCCTCGCCGATGCGGCCTGTTTTCGCCGCGTTGCCGATATTATTTTAGCTTACGACGAGGCTCGTCTCGGCGTCGTTGTTTCCGCAATGGGCGGCATGACGGATGCCCTGATCAACCTCGCCATACAGGCTGAGCAGGCCGACGCCGGCTACGAAGCCGGCTTGCACGCGATCGGAGAACGATATGCGTCCACGGCCAGGTCGTTGCTGACTGACGAGAGTCTGGTCGAAGTTCTCGACGCGTGGAGCAAAGACGCTGAAGGGATTTTAAATGTACTTCAGGCTGCCGCACTTGTTAAGTCGGCACCGAAACGCAGCCGGGATGTGGTTTCCGGCTACGGGGAAATCTGGTCGGCACGACTGTTGGCGGCGCTACTCGGGCAGCTGGCGCCGCAACGCGGCGGTGCCTGGGTCGACGCGCGATCAGTGATTACAGTGCGTGATACCGAGCTGGGTCCAACCGTATTGTGGGAAAATTCTGAACAAAAGATGGCCCAGGCGCTGCCGACAAACTTTTCCGGCATTGCCGTTTTTACGGGCTTCATCGCTGCGGACGAAAACGGCTTACAGACCACTTTGGGCCGGAATGGCAGCGACCATTCGGCATCAATATTCGCAGCCTTGACCCAGGCTGTTGAACTCAGTATCTGGACCGACGTGGACGGCGTGATGAGCGCTGACCCGAATCGCGTACCGGAAGCGCAAGTCATTGACCGTCTGACTTACAACGAAGCGATGGAGCTCGCGTACTTTGGTGCGAAAGTGATCCATCCGCAGACGCTGGGCCCGGCGATCAAAAACGCCATACCGGTCATTATCCGCAACAGTCACAACATCGCGCATCCTGGCAGCCGCATCGAGGCCGAATCCGTCCCCTCGGCCAACATCAAAGGCATCACGGCTATCGGCGGCATGGCGCTCGTTAACCTCGAGGGCTCCGGCATGATCGGCGTTCCGGGTACAGCCGACCGACTGTTCGCATCATTGAAGCGAGCCGGGGTCTCTGTGACGCTGATTTCGCAGGCGAGTTCGGAGCATTCCATTTGTATCGCGGTACCGCAGGATGTGGCCGAGCGAGCAAAAATGGTCATCACTGAAGCCTTCGCCGATGAACTGCAGAGCGGGCAGATTCAAAGCGTTGAAATCAGTGAAGAGCAAAGCATCCTTGCTGTGGTTGGCGACGGCATGGCTGGCACGCCGGGTATCGCGGGCCGGTTCTTCGGCACGCTGGGGCGCGCAGGCATCAATATTCGTGCGATTGCTCAGGGCTCCTCGGAAAGGAATATCTCAGCGGTTGTTGCCACATCGGAGTCCGTCAAAGCATTGCGCGCGGTGCACGCCGGTTTCTATCTGTCAGCAAAGACACTGTCCATTGGCATCATTGGGCCGGGGTCCGTTGGTACGGCATTGCTACGACAAATCGACAAGCAAAGCGAAAAACTGAAGAAGAATTTCAATATTGATTTGCGGGTCAGGGCAATTTCGCGATCACAGAAGATGCTGCTGTCGGATCGAAGAGTAGACCTGTCTCGTTGGCAGGACGAATTCGAGGAGTCGGCGGTTGCTGCGGATCTGGATGCGTTCGAGCGGCACCTGAATCCTGACCATTTGCCACACGCACTCATCATCGATTGCACTGCGAGCGAGCAGATCTCATCGCGTTACGCTGACTGGTTGTCGCGGGGCATACACGTCATCACTCCGAACAAGCGCGCGTTTAGCGGTCCCTATGCCGGTTACCAGGCGCTACAAGAGGCCGCCGACAAGGGCAGCTCGCACTATTTTTACGAGACGACGGTCGGTGCAGCGCTGCCGGTGATTACTACTTTGTGCGACCTGATCTATACCGGTGACGAAGTTCGATCGATACGTGGCATCTTCTCGGGAACGCTGGCCTACCTCTTCAACGTCTACGATGGCTCGAAACCTTTTTCGGAAATTGTCCGCGTGGCGAAGGAAAATGGCTATACGGAACCCGATCCACGTGATGACCTGTCCGGCATGGACGTCGCTCGTAAGTTGATTATTCTCGCCCGCGAACTCGGGCAGCCGCTTGAGATTGGCGATTTCCCGGTTACCAATCTTGTGCCTGAGGCTTTGCGGGATTGTTCAGTGGATGAATTTCTCGCCAGGTTGCCGGAGTACGATAGCGAAATCGAATCTTTGTATCGCGATGCGGCCAGACAAAACAAACAACTGCGTTACATTGCGAGTCTGGATGCGAGCGGCAAGGCATCCGTGGGCCTTGAGGCTGTGGATAAATCACATCCGTTCTGCAACATCAATCTGACCGACAATATTGTGCAGTTCGAAACAGAACGATACTCGGCCAATCCGCTGGTCATTCAAGGGCCGGGAGCGGGGCCTGAGGTGACGGCAGCGGGCGTATTTGCAGACCTGCTACGTATTGCGAACTTCCTCAACACCGGTGAAGGCTATGTCTGATTTAGTTACAGCGTTTGCGCCTGCGTCGATCGGCAATGTTGGTGTCGGTTTCGATATGTTGGGGCTCGCATTGGCTGGGGCGGGCGATCGTGTGTCAGCACGCCGTACCGATAACGATCAGGTGACGGTTGCCGAGGTTCGCGGGCTGGATGGTGAATTGCATCCGTATCTATCGACGAACGCGAAGGAAAATACGGCCTCAATTGCAGCGCAAGCGCTGTGGGATGCACATGGCGATTCGGGCAGCGTCGAATTGACAGTCTACAAAGGTGTGCCGCTGCAGTCGGGTATGGGAAGTTCTGCCGCATCGGCTGTGGCCGGTGTTGTGGCTGCGAACGCGTTACTGGATACACCTCTGGCTATTGAAGAGTTATTGCCATTCGCACTCGAAGGCGAAAAGTATGCCAGCGGTGGTATGCACACCGACAACGTTGCGCCCAGCCTGTTCGGCGGCCTGATTTTGAGTCCGGAAATTCTGTTGCCGAAAATCATCCGTTTGCCAACTCCGAAAGGTGTCAGTGTCGTGCTCATGCATCCGGAATTGCAGGTCAATACCGCGCAGGCGCGACGTCAGTTGCCGAAATCCATCTCCATGAAACTGTGGTTGGACCAGCAGGGATTGCTGGCAGCATTTGTTCACGCCTGCGCATCCAGTGACATCGAACTGATCGGCAAGTCACTACGCGATGTCGTCGTCGAGCCGCATCGCAAGGGCAATGTCGTGTGCTTTGACGAAGTGGTTACGGCGGCCTATAAGGCCGGTGCGTTAGGCTCGACCTTGGCGGGCAGCGGCCCCAGTATTTTTGCTCTGTGCAAGGAAAATGACGCACGCAATGTCGCGAGCGCGATGGAGCAGGCCTGTCGTGGCGTTGGCATAGAATGTCAGTCCTGGGTGAGCAGCATGACGGCGCCCGGCGCAAGCATCGAAACCTGATATGCGTTACTTCAGTACTCGCGGCGTTGGCCCGGTAAGTCTCGATGAGGCACTCCAGAGTGGTATTGCCAGTGACGGCGGGTTGTTTCTTCCAGAGCAGCTGCCGACCTTCACGTTGACCGATTTTGAAGGTGTCGATTCGATTCCCGGGGTTGCCCGGGTATTGCTGTCTCCGTTCTTTGAGGGTTCAGAGTTACTCGATGACATCGATGGAATTCTGGCAGAAACCTTCAGCTTTCCAATTCCTGTCACCGAATTAGCAACCCGCGGCAAAACAGTATCGCTGCTGGAGCTGTATCACGGTCCGACCGCCGCTTTCAAAGATGTCGGTGCAGGATTCCTCGCGGCCTGTCTGTCGCGTCTCGAGAAGAATGCGGCTACCCCTCTGACGATATTGGTAGCGACCTCCGGTGATACCGGCGGCGCGGTGGCTGCCGCGTTTGATCGACGGCCGGGTATGCGAGTTGTCGTGCTGTTTCCCGAGGGTCGAGTGTCGGAGCGACAGGAGCATCAGCTGTGCTGCTGGAGCGATAATGTGCTGTCCTTGAAAGTGCAGGGCGCATTCGATGACTGCCAGGCCATGGTAAAAGCAGCGCTGGCGGACAAAACACTGGCGGAAACTCATCGCTTCAGTTCCGCCAACAGCATCAATATTGGTCGCCTGTTACCGCAAAGCACCTATTACGCGGACGCGAGCTTGCGGCACTTTCGGCGTACGGGCATCAAGCCCGGTTTCATCATTCCCACAGGCAATCTTGGCAATGCTTCTGCGTGCATTATGGCGCGCGAAATGGGACTGCCGATTGGCCCGATTATCCTGGCAACGAATGCAAACAGAACCATTGCCGACTATTTCCAGTCGCTGGAGTGGTTGCCGCGCGCCAGCCTGCAGACGCTGGCATCTGCGATGGACGTTGGCGATCCGAGCAACATGGAGCGATTGCGTGCATTGATCGGCGATGCGGATGTGTTGCGACAGCAGCTCGGCGTGCTGTCCGTCAGTGACGAAGAAATCAAAGTGGCAATGCAGCAGGATTTTCGCGAGTTCGGATTCGCGACGTGCCCACATACCGCTACAGCAACACACGCCTGGCGCAAACTGGACGCAGATCTTGTCGATGGCCATGATTGGATACTGGTTGCTACGGCACACCCGGCGAAGTTTGAAACGGTTGTCGAGCCGTTGATTGGCGAAAAAATACCTTTGCCAGCAGAGCTTGCCGACATTCTGTCTCGCCCAACGCGGTCCGTATTGATCGAGCCCACTCTGGAGTCGCTTGCCGCTGCCTTGCCGGGCATAGGATAATCCCTGCCCATGAGCGAGTTTTTTCAGGCGAACGCCTATCCCTTGTTATTGCCGTTGCTGGCCATCCTGCTGTTGCTGGGCTGGCTGGTTATGCGTGTTATCCGCGGGCGGAGGGGCGGATTGCAACACGCTCTTGCGGAAATCAGTTTTGATCGCATCAACGGCCTGGTTATACCCAGCGCTGACGAAGGTGAAATTCTGATCGACTATTTACTCCTGACATCGCAGGGACTTCTGATTCTGGAAGTCAAAGAGGTCAGCGGAACCGTGTTTGGCGGCGACAAACTGCAAGACTGGACGGTTATCAGTGAGGAACGTCGCTACACTTTCTCGAACCCGCAACCGTCGTTGTACGATCGCATCGCGGCAGTGCGTCAGATCGTTCGAGATGTGCCCGTATCCGGGCGAATCCTGTTTTTGGATGGCGCTGAATTTACGAAAGGGACTCCGTCGCTGGTTTCCGATCTGAGCCAACTGGTCAAGGAGTTCGGCGAGCCGGACAAGAAGGCCGCCGGGTTCAAGGTTGAAGCTTTCAAGCCTTACTGGGAGACGATCCGCAAGGCCGCGCTGAGTACCAGTTCAGGCTAGGCGACCATGCCGACTCTTCGAGCCATACGCGCTGACATCACGACGCTGCACGTTGATGCGATCGTCAACGCCGCGAATGCATCACTGCTGGGCGGTGGCGGAGTGGATGGATCGATCCATCGTGCCGCCGGACCCAAGCTACTGGACGCGTGCCGTCATCTGGGTGGCTGCGAGTCGGGCAAGGCAAAAATTACACCCGGTTTCGATTTGCAGGCCAGGCACATCATTCACACAGTCGGGCCGGTCTGGCGCGGCGGTCAGCACGGAGAGGCGGAGATCCTGCGCTCGTGCTACTGCGCATGCATTGGCCTGGCGGAAGCGCACAATATTTCGTCTATTGCATTTCCTGCAATCAGCACCGGCGCCTACAACTACCCCATGCAGGAGGCGAGCGAGATTGCCATTCGTTCGGTCTCAGCGGCCGTCGAAGGGACGACGGTCATCGGTGAAGTGTTGTTTTGCTGTCATACAGCAGCCGATCTTGGGCAGTATCGCAAAGTGCTGATGCAGCCGTCCTAGAGAGCTGCTCGCGGCGGCAGCCTGAAAAATCGCTCGGCATTCGCGCTGCTGATGGCCGCAACGTGCGCCTCGGATTGTCCGCGAGCCTCGGCAACCACGCGCAATACTTCCGCGAGATACATCGGTTCGTTGCGGCGGCTTTTGGGTTTGTTGGCTAAGGTTCTTGGCAGCAGGTACGGCGCATCGGTTTCGATCATTAACTTGTCGTCGGGGATGGCCGAAGCAATGTCGTAGAGGTGTTTGCCGCGGCGTTCGTCACAGATCCAACCTGTGATTCCGATGTGCAGCCCCATTGCGATGTACTCCCGC
Organism: uncultured Gammaproteobacteria bacterium; assembly: GCA_942490655.1. Taxonomy (GTDB): domain Bacteria; phylum Pseudomonadota; class Gammaproteobacteria; order Steroidobacterales; family Woeseiaceae; genus UBA1847. The sequence goes on from CALNXZ010000003.1 coordinate 606,726, forward strand.
AAAGACTCGGCTTCGCCCGTAAAGCAATGTGCAACCGCATTCGCGAGGTCGGGCAACGCTGGTTCCAGAACTTCGACGAAATCGTCGTGCGCGTCGCGCTGATGCAGGAACACTGGCATGCCCGTCTCTTTCGCGATTTCGAGTTGTCTGCGAAAGGCATTCAATTGCGCTTCCCGCGGCGAAAAATTGCGGAAGTAGTCGAGCCCGCATTCGCCAACGGCGACCACCACTTCTTTTTGCACGAGAACGCGTATCAGAGCGTCACTGTCGTCAGAATAGGCCGATGCATGGTGCGGATGCACACCGGCGGTTGAGTAGAGTATGCCGGGCGAGTGCTCTGCAAGTTTTGCGGCCTGAACGTTGCTCTCGTCGCTGCTGCCCGTGACAACAATTCGCGTGACGCCGGCATCAGCGGCGCGCTGCATCATCGCTTCGCGATCATCATCAAAGCTGTCGTGTGCGATATTGGCACCGATATCGATGAGTTCATGCATGCGTAATCGGCACCATTAGTATTGTCCCCAACGGAATACCTTCGCGCCAAGGGCGAAGAAAACCGCACTCATTGCCGTAAGCGCCAATAGCGCTGGACCGACATCGATAATGGTCGCCCCGTCGAGCATGACGGAACGGGCTGCATCCAGGACGTGCGTTAGGGGGAATATCTTCGCGGCCATTTGAATACCTTCCGGCGCGCCTTCGAGTGAAAACCAGACGCCGGATAACATCATCATCGGCCAGTTGATCAGGTTGAGCAGCCCGCCGGCCAGTTCCTCACTGGTGACGCGTGCGGAAATGACGAGGCCAAGAGAGACCAGTGAAATCGCCCCAACGAGGGCAATCAGGAAAAGCGTGAAATAGCTGCCTTCCATGCGTGTGCCGAGTATCAGGTGTGTCCCCGTGTAAATAAACGTCGTTATCAGCAGTATCAATACCAGCCGCGAGGCGACCTGCGCGACAATGAACTCAAGGGACGTGAGCGGTGTTGCATGCAGGCGTTTCAGGAATCCGTTTTTTCGATAGCGAACCACAACATAGCCCACGCCGAACAGGCAGCTGAACATCATGTTCATGCCGAGTATCCCGGGCAACAGCCAGTCGGCATAGCCAACCGCGGCCCCGGTAGTTTCCTGTTTCTCGATAAGCGCCTGCGCGGGAGACAGGGATTGCAACAGTACGATCTCGGCAAAGTAGCCCTTGGGCGATTCAGCATTGATCCAGTATCTGGGAGCGTCACCGAATTCAACCAGCAGATCGAGTTGGTGTCGCGACACTTTTTGCATAGCGAGTTCGAAGTCGTTGTAGGCCACGAAATGGATGAACTTGGTTGCGAGGAACGGGTGCTCTTCCGTGTTGATCTCGCTCGCTTCCTGCAATACGCCGACCGTATACGCGTCTCGATCATTGCCGAAAGCAAAAGACAGGCCGAACATCAGGGCGATGGGTAGCACCAGGTTCCACGCCAGCGTCGAACGATCGCGTAGAAATTCACGATTGCGCGCCTGAAAAATAGCGTAAATACGTCGCAGCATCGTCGTTACGCCCGCAGGGAATGACCGGTCAGGTCCAGGAAGAGATCTTCGAGGTCTGGCTGCCGTATTTTGATTTGATTGAGGTTGCTGACGTGCGGCGCGAGTTGTTGCAGTGTTTTGCCTACGTCTGTCGTTACCACTTCAATGATGCCCAGGCTCTCGAAAACCGTGTGCTCGATGCCGCGCAAATCGTCCGTGAGGTCGGAAATTGGCAATTCTATGATCAGGCCGTCGTATTGTTCGCGCAGCAGCTGTTGCGGCGACCCCTGGCGAACGATCTTTCCCGCATCCATGATTGCGATTTCATCGCACAATACCTGCGCTTCGTCCATATAGTGCGTCGTCAGCAATATCGTCGCGCCGCCGGCGCGAATGCTCTGTACCAGGTCCCAGAAATTTCGCCGCGCCTGTGGGTCCAGCCCGGTGGTGGGTTCGTCAAGAAAGATCAGGCGCGGTCGGTTCACAAGTGCGATCGCCAACAGCAGACGTTGCCGTTGGCCGCCGGACAGCTTGCGATTGTCACGGTCCAGTAGCTCGCCAAGCGAGCATTGCTGGATGATGTCGTCGATATTCGCTTTGTGCTCGTACAGGGAGAGAAACATCTCGATCGTTTCCCGTACCGTGATGAAGTCCTGCAAGGCCGTATTCTGAAACTGGATACCGGCTTCCTGCCGGAACTTTTTGCCCGCGATTTCCCCGTAGTAAAGGACCTCACCTGAGCTGGCCGGGGTAACACCCTCGATAATTTCGACCGTCGTGGTTTTACCTGCGCCATTGGGTCCCAGCAGCCCGAAACATATGCCTTCTCGAACCGCAAAACTAACGCCATCGACGGCAGTGACACCCGGATATTGTTTGCGGATATTGCGGGCTTCGAGGGCTATCGTCATGTGACTAGAGTAACCAATGAGCAACCCAGCGGCCACTGAATACTTGTTTTGCAACCATTTGCACGCGAGCGGTATCTAATACTCATAAAACAGGCCGCAGGGGCACTATTACGATGAAATACCTAACGAAAACGACCTTCACTATTGGCTTGCTCATCATGCTGATGACGGTGCCGGCCTTGGGTGCGTCAATCAACAAGAGCATCAAGATCGGGGCCGGTGACAAGTCGGACGGCGCCAGCTCAGTGAATGGCAGTGTCACCGTCGGCGAGAACGCTGTAGTAAAGGGCGGCGTCAGTACCGTCAATGGCAGTATCCGCGTAGATTCCGGTGCGGCCATCGAGGATGCATCGACCGTAAACGGCGGCGTACGTGTGGCAGATAATGTGCAGGCTGACGACTTATCAACCGTGAATGGTGCGATCAAGGTCGGTGAATCGGCCAAGATTGATGGCGAAGTCGAAGCCGTCAATGGCAGCATCCGGGTCGAAAAAGGTTCAAGAATTTCCCGCAACGTCAGCAACGTTAATGGCCATATTGAGCTGTCCGGAACTGAAGTTGGTGGCGATGTCTCGACAGTGAGTGGCGATGTAGAGGTGATGGAAGGCTCTGTCATTAAAGGCGACCTGGTCGTCGAGAAGCGCAGCGGCTGGAGCTGGGGCAACAACAAGAATCGCAAGCCGCGTATCGTCATCGGCCCGGGGTCCAGCGTTAAAGGCACGCTCAAGCTCGAACAGGAAGTTGAACTCTTTATCAGCGAGACGGCCGAGGTGGGCGGCGTTGAAGGCAAGATGACTATGGCTGATGCTGTGCGCTTTAAGGGCGATCGTCCCTAAATTTAAGTAGAATGATGGCTGTGTTTAACGCAGCCGACCAACTTGCCCTGTTTTCAGATGATGATGAGCCCGACACGATGTCGGGCTTTTCTGTGCGCGAAAGCGGCAGGGCAAAACGGCTTTCAATCAAGGTGTATCCTAGGGGGCGTGTCGAAGTTGTGGTGCCGAAGCGCACCCGGCCGAAAACGGTGCGGGAGTTCGTTGAGGAGCACCGCGACTGGATCAAGAAAGCTCGCGATAATTTTGCGGCGGAGCATCCGCCCGAACCTTTTGCATTGCCCAATACCATCGACCTGCCCGGAGTTGCTCGTCGATTTGTCGTCGTGTACGAACCGCAGCAGGACGCCCGCTCGGTTTGTTACCGCCGCAAGGGTGACAGGCTCATCCTGTCCGGACGGACGAGCGACGAAAAGCTGTGCGTCGGGGCACTGAAGCGCTGGCTAATCAGTCAGGCGAAGCTGGAGTACCTGCCTGTGCTGCGCTCACTGTCTGCGCTATGCGGCCTGTCTTTCAAGAAAATGCACGTCCGTGGCCAGCGTACCTGTTGGGGCAGCCATTCGAGCTCGGGAACCATTAGTCTCAATTACTGCCTGATGTTTCTTGAGCCGGCTCATTTGCGCTATGTCATGCTGCACGAGTTGTGTCATGCGAGGCACATGAACCATTCGTTGCGATTCTGGCGGCTCGTCGGCAGTTTTGAGCCCGATTACAAACGCCTCGACCGGGATCTCAACAGCAGCTGGAAAAAGATACCATCATGGGTAGGTATTTATTGAGTTAAAACAATTAATTACGAAGTTAAGTTAATGTAATAAACCATGAAGAATGTGAACTTGCCACCGTACCCATTGTCAATAACGAAACATTCGTTAATACTCTCTTGCAAATGACTGCTGCCTTCCGCCACTGTGTGAAAACCCTGCTGCTCGTGTTCGTACTCAGCCACGTGGCGTTCGCTTTGCATGCGTCGACGCACGAGTCCGGTGATGGTATCGATTGCGTGTCCTGTTCGAGTCACGCGAACTCGCCCGTCGCGATTTCATCGAGTCCGGTCGAGCTTCGATCAATACCCGCTGCAATTTTCGATTGCGAGCACCCCGCATTCATCGCGCCCGACGATGCGTATTCGTCGTTGAATTCTCGCGGTCCGCCTCAACTCTCCTAGTTAGACCGGCTACTCGCTGGTATTCCTGATACCAGCGTCCTGTTTCTTGTTGAGTATGGAGGCGATGCGATGCGTATCGACTTTTTCAAGGGCGCCATTCTGGCGTTATTTATCAGTTTCTCGACCTCTGCATGGGCCGAGAACACCGACATCGATCAACTTCGTTCCGAATTGACGCAGTTGCGCAGCGATTATGAAGCGCGCATAGCGGATCTCGAGCGGCGTCTGGCGGTTGCGGAGCAAAATGCACAGCAGGCGGCTTATGAGCCGCAGCCGACGCCTGCGGCGACAGATCGAGGTGATGCCGCCTTCAATCCGGCTATCGGCGTTGTATTTACCGGGAACGCCTGGAACTACTCCCGCGACCCGGACGGCTATGCGGTGCAGGGGTTTCCTTACGGCGGTGAAGCCGGACCGATTACTGAGGGCCTGAGTCTCGGCGAAACTGAAATCATCATGAATGCCAACGTGGATGACAAATTCACGGCCTGGCTAACGGCAGCCATCGCCATTGAAGACGGTGAAGCCGCGGTCGAAGTGGAAGAGGCCTGGGTCGAAGCAACAGCATTACCCGGTGGTTTCGGTGCACGGTTTGGCCGCTTTTATTCAAAAATCGGCTACCTGAATGGCAAGCACGCGCATACCTGGGATTTCGCCGACCAGCCCTTGCCGTATCAGGCCTTTCTTGCCGGCCAACTCGTTGACGATGGCCTGCAGCTACGTTGGATTGCACCGGCGGACCTCTATGTGGAGCTTGGCGGCGAAGTGCTGAGTGGCACCAATTATCCGGCCTCCGGGCGCGCTAATGATGGTTTCGGCAGCTACAGTCTGTTTGCCAATTTTGGTGGCGACCTCGGCACAAACAGCAGCTGGCTGGCCGGTGTATCAGTTCTGGATTCGACGGCAGTGGAACGTCCGTCCGGCGATGAGGACAGTCCTTTGGTGTTTAGCGGTGACTCGCAACTGACCACGGCCCAATTCGTCTGGAAATGGGCGCCTAACGGCAATTGGCGCGAACGCAATTTCATCGTTCAGGGCGAGATTATGCGCCGCAGCGAAAATGGCACCTACGAAGGTATAGGTCTGGCACCGGAGCAGTATGACGTCGACCAGACCGGCTGGTATTTGCAGGCGGTCTATCAACCCCGCCGGCAATGGCGTCTTGGCGCGCGAGTCGATACGTTGACCACGGATGATCCGGGATCGGTGTTCGATGGCAGCCTGCTGGCTATGCCGGATAGCGATCCGCGTCGTTACAGCATCATGGCAGACTGGGCGAACAGCGAGTTCAGTCGTTTGCGACTGCAATACACCAGAGACGAGACAGGCGCACTGGATGACAACCAGTGGGGCTTGCAGTACATCCACGCTATTGGTGCGCACGGCGCACATACGTTTTGAGGGCTGCAATCATGCGATATCTGTGCATTGTATTTCTACTGATAGCGCCGCTGGCAGCGCATGCGAAAGTCAGCGTTTTTGCCTGCGAACCCGAGTGGGCAGCCCTGGCCGAGGAACTCGGCGGCGAGTACGTGACCGCATTTTCGGCGACGACGGCCCTGCAGGACCCGCACTATATTCAGGCGCGGCCGAGCCTGATCGCGAAGGTGCGCCAGGCGGATCTCGTCATTTGCAGTGGCGCGCAACTTGAAATCGGTTGGTTACCTGCGCTGCTGCAGAAGGCCAACAATCCCGACGTGAGGCCGGGTAGCCCGGGTTATATGGAAGCCAGCCGCTTTGTCCTGCGACTGGATGCCGGCGGCAGCGCCGATCGAGGACAAGGCGATATCCATCCGCAGGGTAATCCGCATATTCAAACCGACCCACACAACATCGCGGCAGTGGCAGACGCAGTCGCGCAGCGCCTGGCAGAGCTCGATGCAGAGCATGCCGGCACCTATGAAGACAGGCACGCGAAGTTTTCTGCGCGGTGGAATGAGGCCATTGTCGGCTGGGAAACAAGGGCTGCACCATTGCGCGGCAAGCGTGCAATTACGCATCACAAGTCCTGGGTTTATCTTGAGCACTGGCTGGGAATTGAAGAAGCCGGAAATCTCGAGGCTGTGCCCGGGCTGCCGCCCACGGCCACACATCTCAGCAAGCTGACCCGGGATTTTGCGAACCGCGGTGCGGACGTCATCGTTCGTTCGCCGTATCAGGACAGCAAGCCATCGCTGTGGCTGTCCGAGCGCACGGGGATCCCCGCCATCGAGTTGCCATTGACGGTCGGCGGTACTGACGGAGCAACCGATCTTTTCAGTCTTTTCGACGACATTATCGATCGATTATTGGGAGCTGTGGAGTGACGGACGTTAGTAACTGGATGATCGACTGGACGATCGTAGCCCCAGCGTTGGTTGCCGGCCTCGTCGTACTCAGTACGCACGTGCCGCTGGGCCAGGAGGTATTGAAGCGCGGCATCATTTTCATCGACCTCGCGATCGCGCAGGTTGCCGGCCTGGGTGTTATTGCTGCGCATGCTATGGACTGGGACCCGAACGGACTGGAAGTTGAGTTGGCGGCTGTAAGTGCTGCCTTGCTCGCGGCGATTGGCCTCCACTGGACCGAGAAACGCTGGTCGCAGATTCAGGAACCGCTGATCGGCATCCTTTTTATCCTTGCAGCTACCGGTGGCATCCTGTTGCTCGCAGGGAATCCGCACGGCAGTGAGCACCTGAAGGAATTGCTGGTTGGCCAGATACTCTGGACGACCTGGTCATCCATCTGGCCTGTGGCGATCCTGTACGGCTTCGTACTCTGCCTATGGTTCTTTTTTCGATCGCGCTTCAGCGGCCTCGCGTTCTATCTCGCGTTTGCGGTCGTTGTGACGGCATCGGTGCAAATCGTCGGCATCTACCTCGTGTTTGCGAGCCTCATCATTCCGGCTTTGGCCACGACAGGACTGCGGCGTGGCAATCGACTGGTTGCCGGGTATGTTGTCGGCGCCCTGTCTTACCTGTTCGGCATACTGTTGTCGTTTCGACTGGATTTGCCCACAGGCGCCGTGGTGGTCTGGAGTATGGCCTTGGTCGCCATCGTCGCGGGACTGCTGATTTCGGACAAGCAGGCCGGCAATCAGCCCTGATCGAGTAGTTCGCGAAGGTTGATCACGGCGGCGTTCGCTCGTGCCAGGTAGTTGGCCATGACCAGGGAATGGTTGGCGAACAGCCCGTAGCCGCCGCCGTTCAGGATCATCGGCGAACGCAAGGGCTCGAGGCTGGCCTCGAGTTCGCGAATGATCTGCCGGACGCTGGCTTCGGCATTCTTGTCGCTCAACACTTTTTCGAAGTCGAATTCGGCGGCGCGGAAAAAATGCACCAATGCCCAGGCTGTGCCACGCGCCTCGAAGAAAATGTTATCGACCTCAAACCATCCGGTGCGGACATTCACAGTGTCTGGTTGTGACGCCGCCGCTTCGGCGGACGCATCGCCGGCGAGGTCGTCATTAATTCTGTTTGCTACAACGCTGTTACCGAGCCTGCGCGTCAGGCTGCCGAGGCGTTTTTCGACTTGCGACAGCCACTCGCGGAGGTTGTCAGCCCGCGCATAAAACTGCGTGTCCTGATCGCGATCGACGAGTCGTTGTCGATAGTCGATGAAGGAAGCGATGCCATCGCGATACTCGGACTCCGTTGCTGGAAGTATCCAGGAGTCATTGTTGAAGAAAAACTGTGGTTCGCCCGCGGCGATGTCTTCATCTTCCTTGGATTGCGACTGGCTGCGCGTGTAGTCGTTGCGCATTACACGCGCGAGATCGCGAACCTGGGTCAGAACCCCTAACTCCCAGCTTGGAATGTTGTCGAGAAAAACGCTCGGCGGCATCTTGTCATTCGTCAGGTATCCGCCTTGCTTGTCGAGCAGCGTTTCAGCGACACGAATCAGGGTGTCAGTGGTCGACACGCCGACGATCGTCGAGCTCGGATCGGCCGAATGGTTTACCCAGAAGATGTCCGGTTCACGCGAAAAATAAATGCCCAGCACGGTCATAACAAGTACAACGACGCCCGTCGTCCAGCCGATGACCTTCGCCCAGCGACTCGTCCCGATGATGCTTTTTGCCGATCGCTCTTTCACTGTTCCCCCTGGCGCGCTACGCCGCGAGTTGCCGCAACACGTAATGCAGGATGCCGCCGTTCTCGTAGTAATCGCGCTCTTTCGGCGTATCGATACGTACCTGCGCCTTGAACGTGATTGCGTCGCCACTATCCGGCGTCGCCGTAACCGTTACTGTTTTTGCCTTGGCGTCGGTCTGGCCGCTGATGTCGAAAGTTTCCTTGCCTGTCAGTCCCAGCGTCGTCGCATCCTCTCCCTCGAGGAACTGCAGGGGCAGTACGCCCATGCCGATCAAGTTGGAGCGATGGATGCGTTCAAAGCTCTTGGCAATAACGGCTTTGACGCCGAGCAGTATGGTGCCCTTGGCAGCCCAGTCGCGTGATGACCCTGTGCCGTATTCGCTGCCGGCGATGATCACCAGCGGCGTGCCTTCGCCCTGATACTTGATGGACGCATCAAAAATCGACATCTGTTCGCCACTGGGTTGATGACAGGTCCAGCCGCCTTCGGTGCCGGGCGCCAGCAAATTGCGCAACCGGATGTTGGCAAATGTGCCGCGCATCATGACTTCATGATTGCCGCGTCGTGAGCCGTAGGAATTGAAGTCGCTGCGTTTTACGCCGAGGCCTTCAAGGTATTTCGCTGCCGGGCTGTCGGCGGCGATGTTGCCTGCCGGAGAAATGTGATCGGTGGTTACCGAATCGCCCAGCAGTGCGAGTGCACGCGCACCTTTGATGTTACTAACGGCACTGGGCTCTTTCGACATGCCTTCGAAGTAGGGCGGATTCTTGACGTAAGTCGAGTCCTCGTCCCAGGTGTAGATTTCGCCTTCCGGAGAGTCGATGTTTTTCCAGTTCGCATCACCTGCGAAAACGCTGGCATAACTGGACTGGAACATATTGGAGTCGATGTTCTTGGCGATCGCGTCCTGAACTTCGGCCTGCGTCGGCCAGATGTCCTTCATGTACACGGGCTTGCCGTCCTGGTCCTTGCCGAGTGCGTCCTTAAACAGGTCGACATCCATATTGCCCGCGATTGCGTAGGCAACGACGAGGGGCGGGGAGGCCAGGAAGTTGTGCTGCACGAGGGCGTGAATGCGGCCTTCGAAGTTACGGTTACCGGACAGCACGCTCGTACCAACAATGTCGTTGTCCTGAACTGCGGCCGCGATTTCTGGTTTGAGCGGACCGGAATTGCCGATGCAGGTTGTGCAGCCATAGCCCACGTTGAAAAAGCCGACCGCGCCGAGGTCGTCGAGCAGGCCAGATTTCTCGAGATAGTCCGTCACCACGCGCGAACCGGGCGCGAGGCTGGTTTTGACCCAGGGCTTCGCTTTCAGTCCTTTTGCCGCCGCTTTCTGAGCGACCAGGCCGGCGGCCAGCATGACGGCTGGATTCGAGGTGTTGGTGCAACTTGTGATAGCGGCGATCAGAATCGCGCCGTCACGAATCTCTTCGTCCTTGCCGTTGATCTTGGCAGTGCCCTTGCCGCCTTTCTTGCGATCGGCAATTGTCGTTTTGAGTACGCCTGCATAGGTCGTCGCGGCAGCACTCAGGGCGATGCGATCCTGCGGACGTTTCGGACCGGCAATGCTGGGTTCTACATCACTCAGCTCGAGTGTCAACGTGTCACTGTACAGCGCATCCGGTGCGCCGTCATGGCGCCACATGCCCTGTTCTTTGGCATAGGTCTCGATAAGCTTGCATTGTTCCTTGCTGCGACCGGACAGTTCGAGGTAGCGAATGGTCTCGCCGTCGATCGGGAAAATACCGCAAGTAGAACCAAACTCCGGCGCCATATTGCCGAGCGTTGCGCGATCCGCCAACGGCAGTTGCGCGAGGCCGTCGCCAAAGAATTCGACGAACTTTCCGACGACGCCTTTCTTGCGCAGCATTTCGGTAACGGTCAATACGAGGTCGGTTGCGGTCGTGCCTTCCTTGAGTTTGCCCGTCAGTTTGAAGCCGATGACATTCGGAATCAGCATCGTTATGGGTTGGCCGAGCATGGCGGCTTCCGCTTCGATACCGCCTACGCCCCAACCGAGAATGCCGAGGCCATTGATCATCGTTGTGTGCGAATCGGTGCCGACGACGGTGTCTGGATAGGCTGAGCGAACGCCGTTCTTTTCCGCGTCGAATACGACGCGGCTCAGGTACTCAAGGTTGACCTGGTGGACGATACCTGTGTTCGGTGGCACGACCCGGAAGTTCTCAAATGCGGACTGACCCCAGCGCAGGAAGGAATAGCGCTCCTTGTTACGCTGGAATTCGATTTTGTTATTCAAGTCCAGCGCATTCGCTGCGCCGTAGTTGTCGACCTGTACGGAGTGGTCGATAACGAGTTCCGCCGGTGACAATGGATTGATATCGGCGGCGGAGCCACCGAGTTTGACGACAGCATCGCGCATGGCAGCCAGGTCCACTACGGCCGGTACGCCCGTAAAGTCCTGCAGGATGACGCGCGCCGGCGTAAAGGAAATTTCGGTATCCGGGGCCGCTTTGGGGTCCCAGTTGGCCAGTGCCAGGATGTTGTCGCGAGTAACATCGCGTCCATCTTCGTGACGCAAGAGGTTCTCGAGCAGAACTTTAAGCGAATAGGGCAGGCGGTCGACGTGGCCTTCTTTCACCGCACTTAAGCGATAAATTTCATATTGATTGCCATCGATCTTGAGCGCGCTGCGGGCGCCAAAGCTGTCCGTCATGTTGTCTCTCCGGAGTCGGGTTGTACGTAGCGGCCAGACGGCCACAGGGGGGCGCATTATAGCGAAATGACCGCGCTCCTGCTCAGGCTATTTCGTCGATAACAGCGCCGCCGAGGCAGTGCTCACCGTCGTAGAACACGACAAACTGTCCCGGTGCGACGGCTTTCTGGGGAGTATCGAAGTGCACCTCGAGCCTGCCCTTATCGAGTTCTTTGACCACACAATCCTGATCTGCCTGTCGATAGCGAATTTTGGCAGTACACCGCAGCCCGGCCTGAAGTCCGGCAGGTGCGGCGCCGATCCAGCTCGCGTCCGTTGCGATCAGCGAGTTGCTGAACAGCATCTCGTGCTCACCCTGGGCGACGATGAGTGCGTTGTCTGCGAGATCCTTGCCGACCACGTACCAGGGTTCTTCGCCACGGTCCTGCCGCCCGCCGATGCCGAGTCCCTGGCGCTGTCCGAGCGTGTAGTACATCAGCCCCTGATGTTCACCCAGCACCTCACCACCCGGCGTTCGCATAGCACCCGGATTCGCAGGTAAATAGGTCGCCAGAAACTCCCGAAACGGCCGCTCGCCAATAAAACAGATACCCGTGCTGTCCTTCTTGTCATGCACCGCGATACCCGCATCGCGCGCCATCTGCCGCACCTCGTCTTTCAGGATATCGCCCAGCGGAAACACCGTTTCGGCCAGCGCCCCGGCACTCACCGCATGCAAAAAATAGCTCTGATCCTTAAAGGGGTCAGAGCCCTTTAGGAGGGCACCGTGGCCGTCGATGATGGCGGAGCGGGCGTAGTGGCCGGTCGCGAGCAAATCGCCGCCGAGCCGCTTCGCGTACTCGCGAAAGACGCCGAACTTGATTTCACGATTGCAGAGTACGTCCGGGTTGGGTGTTCGGCCGGCGCGGTACTCGTCAAGGAAATACGCGAAGACCTGGTCCCGATACTGCTTCGAGAAGTTCACAGGATGCAGCGGTATGCCGAGCTGCTCGCACACATTGCGGGCATCCTGCAGATCGTCGGCGGCGGTGCAGTAGCCGTCGTCGTCCTCCCAGTTGGTCATGTGCAGTGCGTGGACGTCGGCACCGGCCCGCTGCAGCAATATCGCGGCAACCGCCGAGTCCACACCCCCGGACAAACCGAGGATGACTCGCTTGCCGGATACCTGCTGTTCGAGCGCCGTGGTCATAGGCGCGGCAGTGTATCATTCTCAATCCCGATGTTGGCCGGCTGTAAGGGGGCAAGGTTATGGCAAGTGATAAGGAATTCGTGCAGTACGTTGTCGATCAGATTGGTGCGTCGGCCGACATGCGTTTTCGCGCCATGTTTGGCGGCTATACGCTGTACTCGCACGACAAAGTGGTCGCCCTGATTTGCGAAACGCAGCTATTCATCAAGCCAACGGAAGCCGGTCGAGCCTTCATCGGCGAAGTCGTTGAGGCGCCGCCATACCCGGGTGCCAAGAACTGTTTCCTGATCAGTGACGAGATTGACGACGGCGAGTGGCTGACGAAGTTGATTGCCGTTACCGAAGCTGAATTACCGAAGCCTAAGCCGCGGAAAAAGAAGAAGAAAAAGGCCTGAAGTGGTATTGTCAGGCGCGCTCCAGGGAGGCTGATTCGTGAGTAAACTGTTCGACGAACTTAAGCGAAGGAATGTTGTTCGCGTGGGTATTGCCTACATCGTGCTGGGCTGGGTGGCCTTGCAGGCGTCCGACATTCTGTTCGACCTGTTTGAGGCGCCGGCATGGGTCGGCAAATCCTTTGCCGGTTTGCTGTTGCTCGGATTTCCGTTCGCGCTGTTGTTCGCGTGGGCCTTCGAACTCACGCCAGAGGGCGTCAAGAAAACCGCCGACGTCGACGCGTCAACATCGGTCACGCATTCCACGGGCCGTAAGCTCGACTTCGTCATCATTGCAGCGCTGGTGCTGGTTCTCGGCTATTACGTTTGGGATGACAACAACGCCGTTGAGCCTGACGCGGACATCGTGCTGGATCGGTCTATCGCCGTCTTGCCATTCGTCAACATGTCATCGGACGAGGAACAGGAATGGTTTGCTGACGGACTCACTGAGGAGATCCTCAACGCACTTGCGCGAACGCCGGATTTGCTGGTTGCATCGCGCACCTCGTCATTCCAGTACAAGGGCGAGAACAAGGATATTTCCGCGATAGCCGCGGCGATGGGCGTGGCCCACATACTCGAAGGCTCCGTCCGGCGTGGTGGTGATCGCCTGCGCGTGACGGCGCAGCTGATTCGCGCGAGCGACGGTTTCCATTTGTGGTCAGAGACTTTCGATCGTAAGCCCGAAGACATAATCCGCATTCAGGAAGAAGTAGCCTTTGAAATTGCTGCAGCCCTGCAAACAGCGATGGACCCGGCCGCTCTGAAAAAAATGGTTTCGGCCGGGACCTCGTCGGTGGCGGCGTACGAGACCTACCTTGAGGGCCTGGCGCTGGAAGGCGAAACTGGAGCAACGGGCAATGTTCAAGACTTTGCCAGAGCGAATAGTTCATACGAGCGTGCAACTGACATCGACAGCAACTTTGCGTCGGCCTATTACCATCAGGCGCTCTATTGGTCGAGCGAACTCGGAATTACCAATATTGGTTCAGGCCTTTCCGGTCATCTGCCTGACGAAATCATGGCTAACTTCGTACGTACCATCGACGCGACGATACGCCTGACCGACGATCAGACGCTCAAAATGAAATATCAGGCGGTTAAGGCAACCTATGAACTGCGTTATCGCGACACTTTGCGATATGCGGAGCGTTACCTGGCGGAGTATCCCTACGATATCGATGTCCTGACCACTCTGATCGGTGCGACGGCCGTGCTGCGCGACAGGGCAACGGCTGAAAAGTACCTGACGCAGATTCTGCGCACGACGAGTGACGATCCTCAGGGCATCAACGAGCTGACGAACAATATGCTTTTTGCTGGTTTGACGGAGACCGCAGCCAGCATGTCACGCGATGCCATGCGGCGTTTTCCGCATCATGTTTTCCTCGCCTACCAGGGGCACCGGGCTTTATTGTGGAGCGGTGCGGTGGACGAAGCACGACCACTGATCGACGTTGTTCGCCTTGGCGAGTTCCCGGAAGTGAATATCGATATGATGCGCTTGCGCCAGGCTTGCGCTGAAGGGGATCTTGCAGCGGCTGAAGAGGTCTACCGGAAGTTGAATGTCGCTAACGGCGATACTTCGACACGATTTATCGGCACCGTAATCTACGGCGATAAAGAGCGGGCGCACCAGCTTATTGTCGATGCTGATCTTGACGTACAGGCACTGAGCAGCTTCCTGAATTACCCGTACTTCGACTACCGGTATTTTCCATCACTGGTTGCAGTACTGGAACCGCAAGGGATTTCGCCCGTCAGTATTGAAGGCCCGCCCTACACCTGCAAACACCCGGTTACCATCGCGACCGAAGACTGATCGCGAAGTTTCGCCCGGGCGAATCTATCCCGGAGCCGTGCACGCGATAACGCTTGTCCAGTAGGTTGTCGGCCATCATACGGATATGCCAAACGCCATTCGGCTGATAGGTAAACGCTGTACCAACCATCGCCCAGCCCGCCGTGCCATCAGGATTGATGCGCACGTCCTGAACGTCACGATCGCCGAGCCGGTCCTGTGCACCTGAAACCGACAGCCAGGTTTCCCACGACCATGCTGTATTCAAGTCGACTTCCAGGTTCAATTCGCCACTCAGCGGCGGAATCCGGTCGGCCGGTTGTGCGCTCTCTGTGCCGATGGTTTCGCTGCCCCAGGTGTAATTCAACACGGCGCGAGCCCGGACTGTGTCGCTGAAATCAATGGTAAGACCTGCTTCCGCACCGCGGATCTCTGTCTTCGCGGCATTCACGCTTTGCACAATGTCGCGCCCGTCGAGTGTTGTGTTGCCAGTCAACACCGAGGTAATGCGATCGTCGAAATTCAAAGTGTAGAGCATCAGTTCGAGTTGCAGCGTGTCCGATTGTTTTCGCACACCCAAATCGAATTGCTCAGCATGTTCTTCATTGAGGTTCGGGTTCGGAATGTTGTAACGGTTCCCTGGCCGATTACCCAATGTGCCGAGGTCGGCAATGTTCGGCGCCCTGAATCCAAAACCGGCATTGGCGACGAGCTGCCAGGTATCACTGAAGGAATAGATCCAGCCGAGGTCGCCGCTCAGGCGACGAATATCAATTGACGCCGCGTTGCTGAGACTAGAAGCAGGCACGTCGATACGCACATCACTGATGCGCAGTCCGCCATTGATATGATGACGATCCGCTGCCGCCCAATCGAGATTGGCGAAAATGGCCATCTCATCGATGCTCGAGCCGCTGGGATATCGCGAATCCACCTCACTTTCCGCCATCGTTTGTAAATCGTACTCGCGTCGCGAACTTAAGACTTCATCAGTACGCAGGTCGATGCCGGATACCCATGCGATATCGCTTGCCGATCCGGTCGCACTAATCGACAGCGCGTAGAGATCACTCCGGTTGTCCTCATAGCGTCGCGTCGGTGCCTCGTAATCCCGCGTAGTGAGGTCATCCGTGATGCGTTGCCAGGCGCCATCGATGCGCCAGTCGAGTCCAAGTAAGGCATTGTCGGCCGTGTGCCGAATGTGTGCGAACGAGCGTTGATTCGGCGTGAAGAAATACTCGGAGGAGGACGGTACGGTTTGCCCATAACCCGGAACCAGTTCGTCGATACGCGGTGTATTGGGTTGCTCCAGCAGCTGGACGTCGAACAACCAGGACCTGTCTTCAGCTGGATGCACGCTGACCGCTATCCGCGCCGCTTTCGAGGAATACCCGGATGGGGCGATCCGGTCTCCGCCACCGATACGCCGGTCTCCCGTAGAGAGATACTCGCCGCTCACGATTGCCGCGATTCGTCGATTGCCAAAATCAACAGATCCCTTGATCGACTGTTGCAACTCGGCCGTATCGAATGTCATTGTCAGGTCACGGCGTATGCTCGTTTCGTCAGTATCGAAATCCGGCTCGCGCGAAACGACCTGGATAACGCCGCCTACCGCCTGGCTGCCGTACAGCGAAGCGGGCGTGCCGCGGATAACTTCGATGCGTTCGACGGCCGTGGTTGGCACCAGGGCAAGGTAGGGCGTCGGGGCACTTCGAAACAGCGCGTTGCTCAGCGGCATGCCATCCACCAGGTGCAGAATAGCGGAGCCTTTAAGACCGCGAATGATCGCGCTACCTTGTCCGGGCGTGGTTTGCTGCAAGAAGACGCCAATATTTTCCGCCAGCGCATCAGTGGTGAGTTTCGCAACTAGAACATCGTTTCGTTCGATCAGGCTCACGGCTGCCGATATCTCGGTCGAGGCAACAGGGCGCCGCGATGCTGTGACAATCACTTCGTCCAGATGATCGGAGTTGTTGCTCGCCAGGACCGGGTTGGCAATCGCCGTCGCGATCGCACACGTCGCAAAAAACAGATACTGCAAACTAATCGTCCTGGATGGAAAGCCCGCGCGAGAATATCAAAATTGACTGTGCCAGGGATGCGTTATTGCCCTTGTACCTTGCTGGCAATATCAATTAGTCCGCGCTTGGACTAAAATGCTGCAAAAACAAGAAGGTAAAACATTGAAGACACTGCGGTTTTTCATTTCGTCACCCGGCGACGTCTTTGAAGAACGAGCGATCGCAAGTCGGGTTGTTGAACGCTTACAGAGCGAGTACATCGGAAAAGTCGTACTTGAGTCCGTGTTGTGGGAACACGAACCGCTCGTTGCAACATCGACTTTTCAGCAGCAGATCGTCAAGCCGTCGGATACTGACGTTGTCATCGCGATATTGTGGTCTCGCCTCGGAACCCGGTTACCGAAACAATTCGTTCGCGAGGATGGCACGCGATTCGAATCCGGCACCGAGTATGAATTCGAAGAAGCCATTGAGGGCTTCCGCAAGAACGGCAAGCCCGATTTACTCGTATACCGAAAAACAGCGCCTCCGTCGGTCCGTCTTGATGATGAAAAGGAGTTGCTGGACAGGCTTGCTCAAAAGAAAAAACTCGACGAATTTGTGAATAAGTGGTTTCACGATAAAGCCGAGGGAACCTTGGTCGCGGCATTCCACCCCTTCGAAGCACCCAGCGATTTCGAGTTGTTGGTGGAAAACCATCTACGCAGACTCATCGACCGGCAGATTCCGGGCAGTGTTTCGTCGACATCGGAAGCGCGCGCAGTCTGGAAGAAAGGCTCCCCGTTTCGCGGATTGGCCGCATTCGAGTTTGAGCATGCGCCGGTGTTTTTCGGTCGTACACGTGCGGTATCCGGCATTTTGCAGTCGTTGCGCGACCAGGATGCCGATGGACGCGCGTTTGTCCTGGTCCTTGGTATGAGTGGTGGCGGAAAATCGTCGGTGGTTCGCGCGGGTGTGCTGCCTATGTTAACAAGACCCGGTGTCATCGAAGGCATCGACGTGTGGCGGCGCGCTGTATTTCGGCCGACGGATGTGCGCGGCGATCTTTTCGCCGGCCTTGCCAATGCGCTGCTGCGTGAGCATGCATTGCCGTCGCTCGAATCGGACGGTGCCGGACCGGTGGAGCTGGCACAGATACTGAAGGAGTCGCCACAAGCGGCTACATCCATGATCAAGGGCGCTTTGTCTCGGGAAAAGGCGAAGAATGGCGGTAACGTCAATGCGCGGCTCGCATTGGTCATCGACCAGATGGAGGAGATGTATACACAGGAGGAAATCCTGCCGAAACATCGTAAAGCATTTGTCGATGTTATTGACGCGCTGGCACGTTGTGGTCACGTCTGGGTTATCGGTACGCTCCGCAGCGACTTCTATCCGCGACTCGCTAACCTGCCCAAGCTCGTCGAGCTCAAGGAAGGCGATGGCCAGTACGATCTGATGGCGCCGACTGCCAGCGAGATAGGGCAGATGATTCGCTTGCCGACGCGTGCCGCCGGTCTGCGTTTTGAAGAAGATCCCGCTAGCAGCGAACGCCTCGACGACATGTTGCGCGACGCAGCGGCAGAACATCCCGAAGTGCTTCCCCTGCTGCAATTTACGCTGGAAGAGCTTTATCAGCGGCGCACTGAAGACGGCATGCTGACGCTTGCCGCGTACCGCGATCTTGGCGGCGTCGAGGGGTCGCTGGCGCAACGTGCCGAAACCGTTTTTAAGGACCTGCCGGACGATGTCGAGGCGGAGCTTCCCAAAGTTCTCAACGCGCTGGTGAGCGTAGAGCATGAAGGTCATGCACAGATCGGTCGAAAACGTGCGCCCTGGAACGATGCGTGGACGAGCAAGAGCAGAGAGTTGATTGAGACCTTCGTCAAGAATCGTCTGTTCGTCACCGAACTCGCAGACGATGGCGGTGTTGTTGTGACGGTAGCTCACGAAGCGCTGCTGTGGCACTGGCCCAGAGTCAAAGAGTGGGTTGCACAAAACCGCGAGAATCTTCGGGTACGCGGTCGGATTACGGCAGCTGCGGAACGATGGAAAGCGGACGGCTGTCCGGCTGACCTGTTGTTGCCGACTGGCAAGCCGCTCGTCGAAGCCGAATCCTTGCTCGACAACAACATCGAACTCACTCCGGACGAATCCGGATTTATCAGCGCTTCAATCGCCAGCGCGAAGCGCGTGCAACGATTGAAGGCCGGAGTCTTTGCCGCGTTGGCGGTGCTCAGTGTCCTGGCGGGCTGGTCAGCGTATCTTGCGACGCAACAGCGTGACCTTGCGAATCAGGCCCGGGAACGTGCGGAGGTCAATGCAGAAACAGCGAAACAGACGACCGATTTCATGGTTGGGCTATTTGAAGTGTCGGACCCCAGCGAGGCGCGTGGAAACTCGATTACCGCCCGCGAGATCATGGAGAAAGGCGCGGAGCGAATTGAGTCGGAGCTTACGACACAACCGGCGACTCAGGCCGCGCTGATGGAGACGATGGGAACGGTGTATACCAGCCTTGGGCTTTACGATCAGGCGGTTCCGCTATTGCAAGGCGCGTTGGATAAGCGCGTTGCTTTGTACGGCGCATTGCATGTCGAGGTGGCGCGCTCAATGGATCGACTTGGCGAAGTCCTGATGCTTAAAGCCGAGTTTGAGCCCGCATTGTCCTTATATCAGGATGCTTTAGCGAGTCGTCGCCAATTGCTTGGTAATGAAAATGTCGACACGGCACACACGATGTATGAGCTCGCCGACCTGCATGGTCGGATGGGTAATTTTGCGGCGGCCGAACCGCTGATTCGAGAGGCGCTCGAATTACAGCGAGAGTTGCTCGGTGAACAAAGCTCCGAAGTCGCGCAAAGTCTGGAGGGTCTGGCGCTCAATCGCTACGACCAGGGAGATTACGACAGCGCTGTAACCTTGTTGCGTGAAGCCGTCGCGCTGCAGCGGAGTCTTCATGACGGACCACATCCCGATTTTGCCGAGGCGCTGAATAACCTGGGCTTCGTCGTTAGTGAGGTCGGGGAGTACGCGGAGTCGGAGCAACTCTTCAAAGAAGCACTCGAGATGAAACGTATTCTGCTTGGCGATTCGCACCCCGAGATTGCCATGAGCCTGAACAACGTCGCTTTTGCGTTACATGATCAGGGCAAGTTCGACGAGGCGGAAGTCTTGTACCGGGAAGCTATAGATATGCAACGCAAGCTCCTCGGCAGCGATCATCCAGATGTCGCTATGGGGCTGAACAACCTGGCTTTCCTTAGCTACGAGAAAGGCGATCTGAAGTCCGCAAGGTCACTCTCACAGGAATCCCTTGATATGTATCGCCGTGCGTTGGGGAATGAACACCCTTCTGTGGCGCGCGGCATGACCAATCTTGCGATGTGGTTGATGGAGGGCAAGGACTACGTGGAGGCCGAGCAATTATTGCGTGACTCGCTGAACCTGCGCAAGCAATTGCTCGGCGAAGGCCACCCGGATGTAGCGGCGACGATGACGCAACTTGCTGCGCTATTAGTCGATACACGCCGATTTGAAGAGGCGGGCTCGCTTGCCATTGATGCAAGGGCGAGTTTTGCGGCGTCATTGGGCGCAGAGCATTGGCGAACAGCCCATGCCGAAAGTGTTGAAGGCGCCGCACTCGCCGGACTGGCGCGCTACGTCGAGGCTGAGAAGTTGCTGCTGGAGAGTTTCACCCGGCTCCGCAGTGACGCTGGCACTCTGCCGTACGTCCTCGCTAGCGCAAATCGGTGGATTATCAACCTTTATCAGGAAATGGGCCGGCCGGAGGAGGCCGCCAGGTATCGCGCCATGCAAAATGGCGGGCGCATATAGCAGTAGGAGTTTTTGATCGCGTCGAACCACAGAGTCCGTCGGACCCGGGCACTTTACATAACGAAGACCTGGCCAGTGGCGACGATTGATGTCCTGATTTCGCAAGAGTAATGTGTCAGCAAAGCGCGAACTCCTCCAAACAAGAATCAGTAATCGCGCGGGGAAAAAACCATAAAGCACTGCGGCGGTTCACGAACGCTGAGTCGGCTTACTAATCGAGAACTAAAATGCAAAAAATGATCCTAGGTCTATTTCTATTTGTCGCCGCCATCACACAATCAGTGGCACTTGCAACATCAACACCAAGCCCGGGCCCCGAGCTAAGAGAGGCGTATGACTTCGAAGGCCGGCACTACCAGGTCTACGCAGCCAAAGGGATAACCTGGGAGGCTGCGAATGATTTTGCGAGTGCTACGGAACACAACGGTGTTACCGGGCATCTCGCGACCATCACAGCCTACGATGAGGATATGTTCGTCGACGCTCTGCGCAGAGATTCGAAATTGTCGAAACCCGAAGCGTGGATTGGTGGTCACCAAATAGACGGTTCAATTGAACCGGGTAAAGGCTGGATGTGGGTCAACATGGAAGGCCCGATTTCAACGGCGGAAGCTCCACTATCGTCTTACTCGAACTGGCTGGATGGCGAGCCCAATGATTTGCGGACGGAAAAGTACTTGGGCATCGGCCTGCGTGATGAGTTCGGTTGGAATGATGAACAGGCACTTGGCAACATCGGTGGTTTCGTCGTTGAATTTGATAATGCGGTTCCGGTAGATCCGCAGCAATGTGCATCCGGCGCAGGTTGTCTGACAACCGCAGGGCAGGCGGTTAGTTTGCCGCCCGAAGCTGTACAACAAGACTCGGAAATCGGAGTCAGAACTTACGAGTTTACGGACGATCTGGTGAATCGTTGTGGCAAGGTACCCCTGGTCCTGTTCGCAGATGATGGTGTAATGAACAACGAAGTTATCATTCCGCCCTATCTCTGTGGTTCACCGAAATTCCTGCTGGTTGAAGTCCAGTCGTCCGGTATCGAAGTTCTTGATGGAACCGTAGTCATTGAGAATGAGATTTCAACAGCTCTGCCTGGCAATTGGTACGACTGCACCGGACCTTTCAATCCTTCAAGTCTGCTTGACCAACTTGATCCACAACATCGGGACAAGGTGACGTATCAGACAACCGATCCATCGAGAATGCTGGAAAGCACAATGGGCACCAACTACAACCCGAGGTGGTACGAGGGTTCGCTGAGTGAGGTTACATTCGAATGCGGTAGCTCGCGTGGTAAGACCTGGAGTTTGTCGTACTTGGGAGTCGGCCTGAGTATAAATTTCGGCGCAGGCTACGACCTGGAGACTAACCCGGCAGCGAACCATGACGCGTTTGTCGCCTTGACGCGTTACAAGCTCGAAGTCTTGCGGGCTGCCGTGCTCGAATCGCAAGTAGCTTTGAACAGAACATTCTGGCAACGGGTCGGTTATCGTACGCTCGACGGATTGGTTAACATCGCCATCAGCCTGCATGATCGCGGCAACTATGCCGGAGCGCTGCACATGATCAAGTTGTTTGAATACTTTGCTGGGGTCATCAGCTACGATGCTATAGCGGATGAGAACTACCGCGGCGAACATCAGATGCGTGCAGGCAACATCAAGTTCATGTACGCGGACTCTATTCTTGATTTCGTTCAGTAGGCGTTAGGGGTTAGGGGATACGGCAACAGCCGGAGCCGCCAATTGCAAAGACTAAAGGGCCCGCAAGGGCCCTTTTTTTGCGGTAATCTCTGCTACCTGCGTGCAACACGGGAATGTTTGAGTTGAAGCTGGACAGCAATACTTCTTCAATACCTTTGGTAGTCGCCGTAACCGGCCATCGCGATCTCTTGGTATCTGAGTTACCAGGCATTCGCCAGCGCGTCCGGGACTTGCTCGACGATCTCCGGCTGCGCTATCCGAACCGACGCCTCCGAGTCATGTCCGCACTGGCGGAGGGAGCCGATCGCCTCGTCGCGGAGGTTGCGATCGAATGCGGCGTTGAGCTCTCGGTTGTACTGCCCATGCAAAGAACGCTGTACGCAGACGATTTCCAGAGCGCTGCATCAAAACGCGAGTTTGACGAACTCTGTGATCGTGCAGCGGAACTCATGGAGTTGCCGGTCGCTCGCGGCAATACTCTTGAAGGGCTTTCAACTGCCGATACTGAGCGCAGTCGACAGTACGCGCAGTTGGGTGTCTTTCTGTGCGCACACTGCCATATTCTGTTGGCCATCTGGGATGGCAAGCATTCTACGGATCTTGGCGGCACCAGCCAGGTCGTGAAGTTTCATCACGATGACACCATGCCCGGGTACACGTCGAAAACGGCAACGACACAGCAGATGCTGATCGACGACGAGAGCGATCTCGTCTACCACATTGTTTGCTCGCGAGACCGGCCTGATGGCGCTCCCGAACAAGGCCTGGTGCCATTGGACGCCTGCTGGTTTACGAATGATGAGCATCATCCGCGAAGCCAGCAAATGCCCGCTCAGCACCGGCTGATTTTCGAGCGTAGCAGCGATTTCGGGGCTGATGCAGGTCGCTACGCGGAGCAAATAGAGTCGGAGAAATACGCTCTCTTTACCGCTGAACAAAGCGGCGAGCTTCCGGCCGGCGTTGATGAGATCAACCGACTGTTCTGCAATGCGGACTGGCTGGCAATTTTCTATCAACGAAAAGTTCTCTTTACGCTGCGGATAACGCATGTGTTGGCGTTTCTGATGGGCTTCATGTTCATTCTTTATTCGGACGTCGAAACATGGACCTACTACATGGTTGCGTTTCTCTTGTTCTTCTTCGCATCGGCGGTAACTCAAAGGATTGCAGGGAAACGCGAGTGGCATCGGAAGTATCTTGACTATCGCACGCTGGCCGAGGGTCTCCGTGTGCAGTTTTACTGGGCGGTTGCCGGCGTCGCCAATGAGAACGAATCGAAGTTCACGCACGATAACTTTCTGCAGAATCAGGACCCGGAACTTGGCTGGATTCGCAACGTGATGCGCGTCGCCGGGACACGCTACGATTCCAACCCGGCAGCGGATTCAAAAGGTCTCAAGTTCGTGTTGCGCGAGTGGATAGGCGATGATCATAGCGGCCAGCTCGGCTACTTCGCGGCGAAGTTGAAAGACCGCCTGAAACGCCATCGCCGTACGGAAATGCTGGGGAAGATCAGTCTTATGATCAGCGTTTCGGTAGTGCTCGCATTCGTCACCGCGGGGTCGTACATAGCGGAGGGTTGGATTGCGCCAATGATGGCTTTCATGGGCACCACGCTGCTGGCGTACGCGATACGACAGGGATACGCCTACGCGACGGCCGAGAAAGATCTCATCAAGCAGTATGAGTTTATGTTTCGGCTATTCAACAATGCGCGCCGCCGTCTTGATAACACGGATGATCCATCCGAACAGCGACAGCTCCTGAAAGCGGTTGGTGGTTCGGCTTTGGATGAGAACGCCGAGTGGATACTGTTGCACCGCGATCGGACAATAGACCAGGGCGAAGTCTGGCGCATGGGCAGCTAGCTCAAAACGGACCCGTTAGCTAGACGAGATCAGCGTTTGCCAACACCCGGTGCACGTTCTGCTGCAAAGGCAGCATGCCGGTCAGCAATCCGTCCGCTTGACGCTTTCCGGACTGATAGTCCTTCAGGCACCGAAGCACCACTGGTGACCGCAATTTTGGCTTGCGTGCTTCAAGCTCCGGCAAGGTCGCCCAGCGACGCGCAATAATGCCTTCGTCAAGTTTTTGCTCCTCGTCGCAGGAGATGAATTTCGCCTCGTACACGATGCGCAGAAACTGCTGCCGGGACTGCGGGTGTATCCAGAGGTAGATGCCGATGATTTCGCCACATTCCACGACGCAACCGGTTTCTTCCAGTGTTTCGCGGACAACGGCTTCTTCGGGGGTTTCACCGGCTTCAATGTGACCGCCGGGCTGGCAGAGGACCTTCTGTCCCATCGCCATTTCTTCGACCAGCAGGAATCTGCCATCGAGGTCAACGACAGCCGAAACTGTCAGATCAGTTGTATACATCCGTGTACCTTTGCCTGGGTCTAGATGCCGAGCTGGCGAAATTCCATTTCTACTTCGCTGGCCAACCAAATTTCGTCAAACATCTTGCCGTACAGTCTGGCAACTGCCGGTTCGTAGGTGTCGACGATGCCTTCCCAACGATTGGCCTGCAGTCGATAGACTAGTGCGGTTTCGTCGGCGATACAAAATGCTTCTGCGTGAGTTCGTAAATCTTCCCGCACATGTCGAAACTCAATGTACGTATTCAGGCGCCGACCGAGATGCACAAAATTGTTGCCGTTTTTTACGGCTCGGGTCGGGTTCGCGATAAGGACGCGAATGCGTGCATAAGCCTGCGACAGGACCATGCGTTTAACGATCTCGAGAAATTCCGGCGAGTCATAAATGCCGGGTTCGAGGTCGTGCGTAAAAATAGATACTCTGCGAGATGCTTCGCTAACGACTTCCAAAGCCGCCTGCCGCATTTCGTCCTGGGTAGATATAACCCAGCGTTTTCCTTTTTCGCGCAATTGTTCCATAGGGCATGATAGTACCGGGCGAGTGCATTCCCCTGTGCCAACTGCGTCACGTTTTTGCGCAGAATTTCCCGATGAAAATCATTCGTATCCCGCGTCGTACATTGCTTTGCGGACGTCTGTTCGATTTATCCCGGAGGCTCCTGATTTCACATATGGTCAGAAATTCTCAGGTATCTCAAAAGCACCCTGGCGCAGCATCCACAGCAGGGTTTCGGCTTGCGGCCGATCCATGTTTGTTACACCGGAAATCGATCGATCTGCACAGATTGCCCGTATGAGTGCAAGCGTTTCGGGTCGCAGCATCCGGCTGCTGCCGTTGACGTACATTCTTCTCTGGTCGAAGGCCAGCAAAGCCATGCCGTGAACCTCGAGAGGCGTTCCGAGTTGCTGCAGGGACGCCAGCAAGCTTTTCGCTTCGGCAACGCTCGTGCCGATGGGCCTTAGCCAGTCCTTGGGCTGCGTGGCAAATCGCCCAAGCGATTCGGAAACTTCGTCCTGGTGTTCTTCATTGAGGCCCAGCAGTCGCAACGCGCGCTTCGTGGCGCGGTGCGAAATGTATCCCGGTAGAGCTTCATCGGCATGCAGATCGGCATCGGTATAGAAGCGCGTATCGTTCGGCATTTCGTGTTTAAGTAAGCGCGCAAGATCATCGGCTTGCGGTGCGCGCATGCCGACAGAATAGGTGATGCAGGCGCGCCGGGCGGTTCCCCAGTGCGCAACGCCCGGCGGCAGATACAGGACGTCGCCCTGGACGGTGTCGTGATCTGCCGTACTTTCGAACTCAGCGAGCAGGGCGAGGTCGTCGCTCGCATCGGGGGCATCGGCAATGGCATCGCTCGTAAATCGCCAGTTGCGGACGCCGATACCCTGGCACAGGAAAACATCGTAATTGTCACGGTGTGGACCTACGCCGCCGCCGGGCGCGGCGAAACTCACCATAAGGTCATCGATACGCCACTCTGGAATGAACGGCACGTGCCGAAACAACTCGCGCATGGTTGGCAGGTGTTTTTCAACGTCGTGAATGAGCAGGCTCCAGTCACGTTTCGGCAGCGTTTGCAGATAGGCCGCGTCGAAGGGGCCGGTTTCTACTCGATAGTGCGGCTTGCCGGAACTGCGATCGACGAACACCAAACGCGACTCGACATCATCCAGGGTTGCGAGCCATCCGAGTTCGTTGCGTGTAATTGCCGGCTGGATGCGTGGCAATGCGCGCGGCATGAACAGCGGGCGTTTCTGCCAGTGCCGCTCGAGAAACGTTTCAGCTGTCAGCTTGCCGGGCAGCCTGATCATGGTGCTGCTTAAATGTCGTTAGCCAGGTCTTTGGCGAGTCCGATATACGATTCGGGAGTCAACTCAAGCAGACGTTTGATTTCTTCATCCGGAATATCAAGCGTCCTGATGAATTTCTGCAGTATCTCCTTAGTAACCGCCTGTCCCCGAGTGAGCGCTTTCAACTTTTCATAAGGCTCAGGAATACTGTAGCGACGCATGACCGTTTGCACCGCTTCACCCAACACCTCCCAGGCGTCTGCAATGTCGGCATTGATCGCGCTTGCATTGACCTCAAGTTTGTCGATCCCTTTGGCCAGAGACTGCAGGGCGATCAGGATGTGTGCGACTGCCGTGCCGAGATTGCGCTGCACCGTCGAGTCTGTGAGGTCACGCTGCCAACGAGATATCGGAAGCTTTTCGGAGAAATGACCGAGCATGGCATTCGCCATGCCAAAATTGCCTTCGGCATTTTCGAAATCGATCGGGTTGACCTTGTGCGGCATGGTCGATGAACCAACCTCGTTTTTCGCTACCTTTTGTTTGAAGTAGCCTAGCGAAATATAGCCCCAGATATCGCGACTGAAATCGATCAGTATCGTGTTGTAGCGCATCAGGGTGTGGGCGTACTCGGCCGTCCAGTCATGCGGTTCAATCTGCGTGGTATAGGGGTTGGACTGTATACCCAAAGATTCGACAAAACGCTGTGCGATTGCCGGCCAGTCTGCATCGGGGTAGGCAATGGCGTGTGCGTTGTAGTTTCCGACTGCGCCATTGAACTTACCGAGGATTTCAGTGGCAGCGAACTGCTTTTGCGTGCGGTCGAGACGTGCTACGACGTTTGCAATTTCTTTGCCGAGCGTGGTCGGGCTGGCGGTTTGTCCGTGGGTGCGTGACATCATGGGCAAACCTGCATTCTCCTGCGCGAGCTTTTTCAGCTTGCCGCGGAGGTCGCGCATTTTTGGAATCAGGACTTCTGCGCGCGCCGCTCTGAGCATCAGTGCGTAGGACAGATTGTTGATGTCTTCGGAAGTGCATGCAAAATGCAGGAAATCCTTAAGTGACGCTGTTTCCGGTCCGTTGCCAAGTTTTTCACGAATGAAATACTCAACCGCTTTGACGTCGTGGTTGGTTGTCGCTTCAATCGTTTTCACACGTTCGGCGTCGTCGACCGAAAAATTGTCGACGATGTGGTTCAGGATATCCTTCATTACCGATGTGAGCGGCGCTAGTTCGGGGATGTCGGATTCATCGGCCAGTCGCTGCAGCCAGCGAATTTCGACGAGTACCCGGTAGCGGATCAGGCCGTATTCGCTGAATATGTTGCGCAGTTCCTGGACCTTGCCAGCGTAGCGACCGTCTATCGGTGAAAGTGCCTTGATGGAAGATGTTTTCATGAGCAATTCAATTCAAGGGCGGCCGACTTTCATCGGTGGAAAACCAGTGTAGACTTCGGCGCGCAAAGCGCGAATCATACACGATCTCAGTATCACCGAACCCAAGAATTACCGTACGGAGCATGACAGGCAATGAGTGACAAGGCATTTCGCATCGAGAAAGACAGCATGGGCGAACTCAAGGTCCCGAAGGACGCACTTTGGGGCGCGCAGACACAGCGAGCAGTCGAAAATTTTCCGATATCCGGCATTCCGATGCCGCGCCAGTTTATTTCTGCATTAGGGCTGGTCAAATGGGCCGCCGCGGGTGCCAACGCTGAATTGGGTCTTTTGAAGAGCGAACTCGCAGCAGCGATTCAGAGCGCAGCGCTGGAGGTGGCCGGCGGGCAGCACAATCAGCATTTTCCCATCGACATATTTCAAACAGGTTCGGGAACGAGCTCCAACATGAATGCTAACGAGGTGATCGCGCACCTGGCGACAGACCGCAAGGGTTCCGAAGTGCATCCGAACGATCACGTCAATATGAGCCAGAGCAGCAATGACGTAATTCCGACCTGCGTGCATGTCAGTGCGGCGCTGTCGATTCAGGAGTCCTTGCTACCGGCGCTGCAGCATTTGTCGAAGGTATTGGAGAGTAAGGCTGACGAAACCCGCGATATCGTCAAGACCGGGCGAACGCACCTCATGGATGCCATGCCGGTAACTCTGGGGCAGGAACTGGATGGCTGGCGGGCGCAGATTGATCAGGGTGCTGAGCGGCTGAAAGAAACCATGAAACGCCTGGTGCAACTGGCACAGGGCGGCACGGCCGTTGGCACGGGTATCAATGCGCACTCCCGATTTGGCGATAAGGTCGCTGTATTACTGAGTGAAAAGACGGACGTACCGTTTGTTGCAGCAGCGTCGAAGTTCGCTGCAATGAGCAGTCAGGATGTGGCCGTAGAGGCATCAGGGCAGTTGCGAGTCCTTGCTGTCAGCCTCACGAAAATCGCTAACGACCTGCGCTGGATGAACTCCGGGCCCCTTGCGGGCATAGGCGAAATCGCCCTGCCGGCCCTGCAACCCGGGTCCAGCATCATGCCGGGCAAAGTGAACCCCGTGATTCCTGAGGCCGTTGCCATGGTGTGTGCACAGGTAATCGGTAACGATGCCACGATTGCGATTGGCGGTCAGTCCGGCAATTTTCAGCTCAATGTGATGCTGCCCGTCGTCGCCTATAACTTGCTGCAAAGCATCGAGATTCTGGCCAATGCCAGCAATAGTCTTGCTGACAGCGCGATCGCCGGATTTACAGTGAATCTCGACAATATCGCGGCAGCGCTGGATCGCAATCCGATACTGGTTACGGCGCTGAACCCGGTCATTGGCTATGAAAAGGGCGCTGCGATTGCCAAGGCGGCTTATAAGCAGGGCCGCCCGGTGAAGGACGTCGCCAAAGAGATGACGGACCTGACCGACGAGGAGCTGGATCGTTTGCTGGACCCGGCCGCGCTTACCGAGGGCGGAATCAAACATTAACAACGACGTAATTGTTACGCCGGGCCTTATTCGACAACGTCTCGCGGGTATAGAACTGCCGCGAAATCCGGCCGATATCGTCATGCCGCCGGGCAGTTCGCGCTGGCCGGCGGCTCTCCAGGAGCAGCTCTCCGGGCTGCTGAGGCCGGCCGGGGTTCTGGTACCCATCATCGAGCGCGGGACTGAGTTGTCATTGTTGCTGACGCAGCGATCTGCCGGTCTGAAGCATCACGCCGGCCAGGTGAGTTTTCCCGGCGGCGGTATGGAGGAGCACGATGTCGACGTTGAAGAAACGGCGTTGCGCGAGACCGAGGAAGAGGTCGGGATCGCCCGGCACGATGTATCGGTGTTGGGCTATTTGCAGACGATGCCGACCAGCACAGGCTATGCGGTGACCCCGATCGTGGGCCTGGTGTCGCCCACTGCAGAGCTCATCATCGATCGCAGTGAGGTCGAATACACTTTCGAAGTGCCCTTGTCTTTCCTGCTGAACATCGAAAATGCAAAACACACTGAGTGGGATGCCGGCGAACGCAAGGTGCCAATGGTCGAGTTCCGTTGGCAGGGCGAACGCATCTGGGGCGCGACCGCTTTCATGATACTGTCATT
This sequence comes from uncultured Gammaproteobacteria bacterium, assembly GCA_942490655.1. Taxonomy (GTDB): domain Bacteria; phylum Pseudomonadota; class Gammaproteobacteria; order Steroidobacterales; family Woeseiaceae; genus UBA1847. The sequence continues at coordinate 636,563 of CALNXZ010000003.1, forward strand.
GGGAAAACGATTGTTAAAACAATAGCATATGAATAGTACAGAGAAATTACTTGAAGTAATGCGTGCCCTGCGCGACAAGCAGAGCGGCTGCGCCTGGGATCTTGAGCAGGACTTCAGCAGCATCGCGCCGTATACCGTCGAGGAAGCCTATGAGGTCGCGGATGCTATCGAACGCGACGACATGGAGGGGCTCCGGGACGAACTGGGGGACCTGCTGCTACAGGTGGTTTTTCACGCGCAGATGGCCGACGAGGCGGGTCTGTTTAATTTTGAGGATGTCGCTGCCGGAATTGCTGAAAAGATGCACAGACGGCATCCCCACGTGTTCGGCAATGAGGCGGAGCGCGCCGATGGCATGCAGGCGGGCAGCTGGGAGCAGATCAAGGAACAGGAACGATCGGGCGCCAGGGATTCGAGCGTGCTGGCGGGCGTTGCCAAGAGTTTGCCGGCGTTGATGCGGGCGCAAAAACTGGGCAAACGGGCAAGTCGCGTCGGATTTGACTGGCCGAATCGTTCGGGTGTTCGCGCCAAGATCGAGGAAGAGCTCAACGAGCTCGAAGAGGCCGTTGGCACGCGCAACGCCGCCAACGTGGAGGAGGAGTTCGGCGATATGTTGTTTGCTATCGTCAACCTGGCCCGGCATCTCGAGGTGAACCCGGAAAAGGCCCTGACCGCCGCAAATTACAAGTTTGAAAGGCGCTTCCGGGACATGGAGCGCGAACTAGAGGTCGCGGGCGATAATTTCCGGGAGCACAGTATCGAAACGCTCGATCAGCTTTGGCGCGCGGCCAAGAAGCGCGTCGGTTAGCCGTTCAGGCACGGTTCATTGCCCCTCCCATAATCTTGTTCCCAGGCTGGCTAGTGCCAGTGATGAAACCCGAGGACAGGACCATGAATACCAAACGAAATCTCGCAACTCTGGCATCCGCCGCGATGCTGATCGGTATCTCAGGTGCCGCATCGGCGGCCGACAAATACGATTATGCGCAGGTCATTTCAACTCAGCCGATCGTCAATACTGTGACCGTAAAGACTCCGGTGCAGGAATGCTGGGAGGAAACGCAGTATTACAATGCTGAACCGCCTCCGGGCAGTGTCGCGGGTGGCACGATACTGGGCGCTATTATTGGCGGCGTTATCGGCCACCAGTTCGGCAGCGGTAGCGGCAATGATGCAGCGACTTTTGCCGGCGGCGTTGTCGGTGCCGCCATCGGTAACAATAAGGTTCGCAAGAATTACGCGGCGCAGTACGGAACCGCGGGGTATACCCGCCCGGTTGAGCGCTGCGAAACCGTTTATCGCAGCCACCAGGAAGAACGCATCAAAGCGTATCGGGTGACCTATCGTTACCACGGCCAGAAGTACATGACTGAAATGCCCTATGACCCGGGCCAGAAAATCCGGGTGCGGGTCGACGTCAGGCCGGCAGGGTAGTTCAGAGAACTGGATGTGATGCGCTTCGTTGCAATCAATTTGCGCTCGTACGACACTTGGCGCATGCGATGGGTACTGACAATGTTGATACTGTGCGCGGCAGCCAGCCTGCCGGGGACAGCTGCGGCTTTCGATCTCGAAGAGTCGCTGAAACAGCAACATGTGCAGTATTCCGCCGCCGACACCTTGTTTGCCACGCAGGGCGGCATGACGCTGCAGCAGGCGATCAAATCGATACCGCTGCAAGCGGGCGACAAGGTCATCAGCGCCGAGACCCGAATCGAGGGTGGTCGTGAAGTGCACTACATCAAAGTTCTCACCAAGGATGGCAAGGTCAAGACCTACAAGGTCAATGGCCGTTAATTTCTTTCCACCACCGGGACGGGAACATGAGACTACTGGTAATTGAAGACGATGCGACCTTGCGGGAGTCCCTGGTTAAGGGCCTTAGCAAGTCAGGATTTGCCGTCGAACAGGCAGCGGATGGTAAAGAAGGTCTGTATTGCGCGCAGGAATATCCCATTGACCTCGCGATCGTCGACCTCGGGCTGCCGGAGGTCTCGGGCCTGGACATTATTCGAGCTGTCAGAGCCGAAGGTAAGACTTATCCGATACTGATCCTCACGGCGCGCGATCGCTGGGAGGACAAGGTTGATGGCCTGAGTGCCGGGGCCGACGACTATGTTGTGAAGCCGTTTCATTTCGAAGAAGTCGGCGCGCGCGTGAATGCATTGTTGCGACGCAGCGGTGGCTGGGCTTCATCGCAACTCGATGCCGGTCCGGTGTCGTTGAACATGTCGCGGCAGGAGTTGAAAGTGGCCGATAAGGCTGTCGAACTCACGAGTTTCGAATACAAGATTATCGAATATCTGATGGTCCGCGCGGGGCAGGTAATCTCGAAAGCGGAATTGACGGATCGACTGTACGATCAGGACTTCGAACGAGACAGCAATGTCATAGAAGTGTTCATCGGACGCCTGCGCAAGAAAATGGATCCGGACAACATCATTCAGCCTATCGAAACGCTACGCGGCCGTGGCTATCGCTTCGCGCTGGAGCGGAATCAATCGGACTAAACCGAATGCATTCCCTCAGCAGCCGACTTCTGATTTCCGTCAGCGTGCTGTTGCTGTTTTTCTTTGGTGCCACTATCGCTGTACTGGATACGGCGTTCACCGATGCCGGCGAACAGGCGCGGCGCGATATCCTCAGCGGACAGCTGGTTGCCTTGCTCGGCGCCGCAGAACCCGATAGTGGTTCTGAACTGGCTTTGCCGACCCGCCTGCGTGAGCCGCGATTCGACCAGATCGGATCGGGTCTTTATGGCGAGCTGCGGAAAAGTGACGGCACTGTGCTGTGGCAGTCGAAGTCGGCACTGGGCTCAGAAATACCTGCGGGCCTCACCTCGACTACCGGCAATCAGCTGTTTGCTCGACAGACGATGCTGGATGGCACGCCATTGTTGACGCTGAGTCTCGCTGTCGATTGGGAGTTTGACGACGGCAGTTCGAAGCCGTACGTGTTCAAGGTTGCTGAAAGCATGAGCTCCTTTAACGCGCAGGTTGCGGAATTCCGACGCCAGCTATTCAGTTGGTTCGCGGCAGTTGCACTGACGATGTTGCTGGCATTCTCGATATTGCTGCGGAGCCTGATGAAACCGTTGCGAAAAATCGAAACGGAAATTGGTGAAATCGAATCTGGCAGTCGCACATCGCTTTCGGACCATTTTCCGACGGAATTGACCGGTGTTGCACGCAACATGAATGTGCTCATCGACAGCGAGCGAGCGCGATCCGACCGTTATCGATTGACCCTGGATAATCTTGCGCACAGCCTGAAGACTCCACTGGCTGCGATGCGCGCGCTGCTGGGTGACAAGCAATCTGATGAGTTCGGTGTTCGTTTCAACGAACAGATTGATCGCATGGATGAGATCGTACGTTACCAGTTGCGTAAGCCGACTACGGCCGTCGCGGATAAACTGGTATTGCAATCGGTGCGCGTCGAGAGAGAAGTGACGCGTCTGATCGACGGCCTGAAAAAGGTCTATCACGACAAGAATATTGTCTTTGATGTAAAGGTTGAGCCCGGCCTGCAGTTTCGCGGCGACAGCGGGGATTTTCTGGAGTTGGCAGGCAATTTGCTCGACAATGCCTGCAAATGGTGTACGAAGAGAGTTCGCATCAAGATCGTACCGGCGCTGGCCGCGAATGCCATTGCCAGCGGATTGGTGATGTCGGTATCCGATGACGGACCTGGCATACCGGAGGAGGCGGCCGGTGTGCTGATGCAAAGAGGCAGACGACTGGACGAATCCGCGCCCGGGCACGGGATCGGTCTTGCCGTCGTAAAAGACATTGCGCGGTCCTACGGCGGTCATTTGTCCATACAGACCTCGAAGCTGGGCGGCGCGAAAATAATGGTGTCAATACCGCCACTGGCATCGGCCCAATCAAACTAGGACGTCATGAAAATACGTTTCATCACTACCGGCGGCACGATCGACAAGATCTATTTTGACGCACTTAGCCAATTCGAAGTCGGCGACTCCGTTGTGCAACACATCCTGACGGACGGCCTGGTGGACTTCGAATACGACGTCGTGTCGATATTTCAAAAAGATAGCCTGGAAATCGACGACAAGGACCGCAAAGCCTTGCGCGACTATATTGAGGGCGACGACGCGACACACTACGTCATCACGCACGGCACAGACACGATGCCGGATACCGCCAGCGCCTTGAGCGGAATTGCCGGCAAAACCATCGTGCTGACCGGCGCCCTGACACCGGCGCGATTTCGCACGACGGATGCCGTGTTTAATGTGGGAATGGCGGTCGCTACCGTGCAAGTGGCCAATCCCGGCGTCTACATCGCAATGAGCGGGCAGGTTTTCGAGGCGGGCGCCGTGAAAAAGAACCGCGCAGAGAACCGCTTCGAACGCAGCTAAGGCGATCGTGTCCTTTACTGCGTTCGATTCGATTTTCTAGAGGTCGAAATTGATGCCCTGGGCCAGCGGCAGGTCTTTGCCCCAGTTAATCGTGTTGGTCTGACGACGCATGTAGGCTTTCCACGAGTCGCTGCCAGCTTCGCGGCCGCCACCGGTCTCTTTCTCACCACCGAAAGCGCCACCGATCTCGGCGCCTGAGGTGCCGATATTGACGTTGGCGATACCGCAATCGGAGCCGCCCGCGGACAGGAAGTACTCCGCATTTTGCAGATTATCGGTGAAGATCGCCGACGATAGACCCTGTACGACACCATTTTGCATCGCGATGGCCTCGTCCAGCGTTTCGAAAGAGATCAGGTAAAGAATCGGACCGAAGGTCTCTGATTGCACGATATCCCAGTCATTTCGGGCGACTGCGATCGCCGGGGTAATGAAATTGCCCGGCCCGTCTATGCGTTCGCCGCCACAAAGGACTTCGCCACCCGCAGCCTTGACGGCCTTACACGCAGCCTGAACGCGTTCAATCGACGATTCGTCGATCAATGGGCCCATCAGCGTATCCGGCTTCAATGGATCGCCAATACGAATCTGACCGTAGGCCTTAACGAGAGCCTCCTTGAGTTCCTCAAAGCGCGAGCTGTGCGCGATGATGCGCCGCGTGGAGGTACACCGTTGTCCTGCGGTACCCACCGAACCGAAAACGATTGCCGGTACGACCAACTCCATGTTGGCATGCTCGTCGACAATGATGGCGTTATTGCCGCCCAGCTCCAGCAGGCACTTGCCCATGCGTGCAGAAACATGCTCGCTGACCTGGCGGCCAACAGCGCAGGATCCCGTGAACGAAACCATATTGATGCGCGGGTCGTCGACGAACTTCTGTGCCAGTGCATTGCTGCCGTCATTGATCATGAAAAATATGTCGGGCAAATCCATGCCGGCGAGGGCATTGCTGATGATTTTTTGCACGGCAACGCCGCACAATGGCGTCTTCGGCGACGGTTTCCAGATGTTCACGTTGCCACATACCGCCGCAATGCAGGAATTCCAGGCATACACCGCGACCGGGAAATTGAAAGCCGAAATCGTGCCGACGATACCGAGCGGATGCCATTGTTCGTACATACGGTGCTGCGGCCGTTCGGAGTGCATGGTGCGTCCGTAAAGCATTCGCGACTGACCGACCGCGAAATCCGCGATGTCGATCATTTCCTGTACTTCGCCGTCACCTTCGGCTTTGATCTTGCCCATCTCCAGGGAAACGAGGCTGCCGAGCGCGTCTTTGTGTTCGCGCAGCGCATTACCGATGCGGCGAACGGCTTCGCCACGCACGGGCGCCGGAACGGCACGCCATGCGGTGAAGGCGGCTTGTGCCGCGGCCACAACTTTCTCGTATTCGGCGGGTGTTGTTGAGCGTACGCTCGCGATGACTTCGTTGGTCGCCGGGTTGATGGATTCAATGAGGCCGGCGGATTTGTCGGCGCTGGATTTCGCACCGATCCAGGTGCCATCGTTAACTGCGCCAAGGCCCAGTCGATCAAGTATGTCTTTCATAGCATTGCTCCTAAGTCGGCGCGCATTGTGCCAAGCTCGTCGCAGGCTTGCCAGTTCTGGCGCGCGTAAACAGAATTGAAAACCGTCAACAAAACAAAGGCTTTTGCCGGGTGTTCAAGCTAATTTTGAAGTTGCTTCAATTAACTTTTATAAACCTTTGATTACATGAGAAACTTTTGAGCCGACCTTCTGCCCGTGGCATAGTCCGCGCTGATTGACCGGCAAACCCGGGTCATTGAACCCCTGAGAAGACGAGGCATTGTGAGTAGATCGATAGCGAAAACTGATTGGCATCCCGCGAGTTGGCAGGAGAAAGTAGCGTCACAGCAGGCATCTTACCCGGACATTGCTGCCCTCGACCGCGCCGTCGCGGACCTTAGCCGCTTACCGCCGATCACGACGTCCTGGGAGGTCGATGCACTTAAGGAACATTTCGCCAGTGCGCAACGTGGCGAAGCGTTCGTGTTGCAAGGCGGCGACTGTGCCGAAACCTTTGAGGAGTGCACCTCCGAAAACATCGTTGCCAAGCTCAAGATCCTGCTGCAGATGAGCCTGGTGATGATTTACGGGATGAAAAAACCCGTGGTCCGTGTCGGCCGTATGGCCGGGCAATACGCAAAACCGCGTTCCGCAGACAGCGAAACCCGTGATGGCGTGACCTTGCCGAGCTTTCGTGGCGATCTCATCAACAGCAGTGGCTTCACCGAAGCGGAACGCACTCCCGACCCGCAGATGATTCTGCGCGGCTACGAGCGCGCGGCTTTGACACTGAACTTTGTGCGTTCGCTGATCGACGGCGGATTCGCCGATTTGCACCATCCTGAGTATTGGGATCTCGGTTGGGTGGGGCACTCGTCAGCCGCGGCCGAATACCACAGCATCGTGTCCTCCATATCCGATTCCCTGGATTTCCTCGAAACCGTGTCGGGCCGGCAGTTTCACATGACGCAACGTGCGGATATTTATGCTGCTCACGAGGGACTGCACCTGCACTACGAACAAGCCCAGACGCGCTACCTCGAGCGGCGCAAACGCTGGTACAACCTGACCACGCATTTTCCGTGGATCGGCATGCGAACGGCACAACTGGATGGCGCGCACATCGAATATTTCCGCGGCATCGCGAATCCTGTGGGCGTAAAAATTGGTCCCGGGATGACACGGGAATGGCTGCAGGGCATCGTGGATGCGCTGAATCCGAACAATGAGCCGGGGCGCCTGACCCTGATACATCGATTTGGTGCCAAATCGGTTGAGGATCATCTGCCGGACATGATCCGTACCGTGAAAGAGATGGGCGCGCAGGTCCTGTGGGTATGCGATCCCATGCATGGCAATACTGAGAGCACCGCCGACGGTACGAAAACACGCCGCTTTGACAATATCGTTCTGGAGCTGGAGTCCGCCTTCAAGGTGCATGAGTCGATGGGCAGTCAACTGGGTGGCGTGCACCTGGAATTGACCGGTGAAAATGTTACCGAGTGCACCGGTGGCGCGCGTGGCCTGACGGATGCCGATCTTGCGCATGCCTACAAATCGACTGTCGATCCGCGCCTCAATTATGAACAAGCCATGGAAGTTGCCATGCGCATCGCGGGCCTCAAGAAAGCCTGAGTTAAGGTAACGCCGAGTCGGCCTCGGTCAGGGAGCGCCAGGCCTCGTCTGTGCTCGTCTCGCGCGTTTCGCCCGGAGCGAGGCCGTGCAGCGTCCAGGGGCCGACTGAGTATCGTATGAGCCGTAATGTGGGCAGGCCAACCGCGGCCGTCATGCGGCGCACCTGTCGGTTGCGGCCCTCTGCCAGAGTGATCTCTATCCAGCTGTCAGCCACCGACTTGCGCTGACGTATCGGCGGATCCCGATCCCAGAGACCTTCGGGCGTGTCGATTCGTTTCGCCGCAATGGCGCGTGCCGCACCGTCCTTAAGCGTTACGCCTGCTACCAGGGATTTCAATTGCGCATCGCTCGCAACCCCCTCAATTTGTGCCCAGTAGCGTTTCCGCGTCTTCGAGCGGGGCTGGCTGATGCGCGCCTGCAATCGACCGTCGTCGGTTAGCACCAGCAGGCCTTCGCTGTCGAAATCGAGGCGACCAGCCGCGTACACGCCGGGCGTCTTCACATAGTCCGCCAGCGTTACACGGCCGTCAGGGTCTGTGAACTGACACAGCACCCGGAAAGGCTTGTTCAGAAGAATCAACACTTTTTGTGGTCCCCGGCGGTATGTACAATGCACGCCTTTCCGCTCCCCTGGACCAAGCATGCACTACGATCATATCAATGTGCCCGTGGATGGCGCGCGTATTACCGCCAATCCCGATCACAGCCTCAACGTTCCGAATTTTCCTGTCATACCCTATATCGAAGGCGACGGCATCGGCGTCGATGTTACGCCCGTCATGCTCGACGTCGTCAATGCCGCCGTGAGTCTAGCGTACGGTGATGAACGTGCGATCAAATGGATGCAGGTGTACGCCGGCGAAAAAGCAACAGAGATCTACGGAGAGAACGAGTATCTCCCCGAAGAAACACTGGATGCTTTCAGCCGCTACCTGGTTTCAATCAAGGGCCCACTGGCAACGCCGACAGGCGGTGGTATTCGCTCATTGAACGTTGCCATACGACAAACGCTTGACCTGTATGCCTGCGTGCGACCAATACGCTATTTTCCGGGCGTGCAAACGCCGATGGTGCAATCTGAGCTCGTCAGCATGACGGTCTTTCGCGAAAACACTGAAGACATCTACGCGGGTATCGAATTCCCCACCGGTTCCGAGGAAGTGCAGAAGCTGATCCACTTTTTGCAGACAGAACTCGGTGTCACCGAAATTCGTTTTCCGCTCAGCTCGGGTATCGGCATCAAGCCAGTGTCGCGTGAAGGGTCGGAAAGATTGATACGCAAAGCCATTCAACATTGCATCGATCGTGACCTGAAGTCGGTAACCCTGGTGCACAAAGGCAACATCATGAAGTTTACCGAGGGCGCCTTTTGCCACTGGGGATACGATGTTGCGCGCACCGAGTTCGGTGCAAAAGAAATCGGCGATGGCCCCTGGTTGTCGTTCAAGAATCCGAAAACGGGTCGTGAGATTGTCATCAAGGACGTAATTGCCGATAATTTTCTGCAGCAGATCTTGCTGCGGCCGGAAGAGTACGACGTCATCGCGACATTGAATCTGAACGGCGACTACATTTCTGACGCGCTGGCTGCACAGGTGGGCGGTATCGGTATCGCGCCGGGTGCGAACCTCGCGGATACCATAGGCGTATTCGAAGCTACTCACGGAACTGCGCCTGGCTTTGCGGGTAAAGACCGCGTGAATCCGGGCTCACTGATTCTGTCGGCGGCGATGATGTTGCGTTACATCGGCTGGAACGAAGCGGCCGATCTGGTAATTAAGGGCATTGCGAATACGATTGCGAACGGCGAGCTGACTTTCGATCTGGCGCGCTTGCGCGAGGCTATCCATCAGCCGAAGCGCAAAGACAAGCCGCACGGCAAAGAAGACGTGGAGCAGGAACTGAACCAGATGGTGCCGGGGGCAACACTCGTCGGCACGCGTGGATTTGGCGAGGCGATCATTCGCCACATGAGCGACTGAAGCGCTTGAAGAACGATGCCGTATTCGACAAGGATTGCCGCGACTGCCCAAGGCTCGCGACTTTCCTCGATGACGTCAACGATCGATACCCCGACTACTACTGTCGTCCGGTGCCGCCGTTTGGTGCAGCAGACGCGCGCTTCCTGATCGTCGGACTTGCACCGGGCATGCACGGCGCGAACCGCACGGGGCGACCGTTTACAGGCGACCATGCCGGCATACTGCTGTACCAGATGTTGCACAAACACGGCTTTGCATCGCGCGATCATTCGGAGTCGGCGGACGATGACTTGCGACTCATCAACTGTCGCATAACGAATGCGGTCAAGTGTTTGCCGCCGGACAACAAACCGGTTGGCGCCGAGATCAACACCTGCAACAACTTTCTGGCAAATGAGTTACGTACACTGCCAAAAAATTCTGTCGTCATGGCGCTCGGCGGTATCGCGCACCGTGCCATCATCAAAGCGCTCGGTATGCGCCAGGTTGAGTTTCGTTTCGCGCACGGCGACGTGCACGATGCGGAGTATTTTCAGTTGCTGGACTCCTACCATTGCAGTCGCTACAACACGAATACCCGGCGCCTGACGGAAGACATGTTCGACGCCGTATTTGCAAAAGCGCGGGAGCTGCTGGAAAACTGACACCGTGAGTGACGACACGCAATTTGAGCTGAAGTCCTTTTTGGGGACGCTGACGCACCGGCCGGGCGTGTATCGTATGCTCGACGCGAAACACAAGGTCATCTACGTCGGCAAAGCCCGCGACCTGAAGAAGCGCGTCTCGACTTATTTCAATCGATCCCACGACGCGCCGAAAACGGCCGCGATGATGGAATTGGTCACCAGCGTCGACGTCACCGTGGCGAACACAGAAGCGGAGGCTTTACTCCTCGAATACAGCCTCATCAAGCAGCACAAGCCGCGTTTCAACATACTGCTGCGCGATGACAAGAGCTTTCCGTATATCTACGCATCGACCGAACATCGCTACCCACGCCTCAAGTTTCATCGCGGCCCGCGGCGCGGCAAGGGACGCTATTTTGGTCCCTACCCGAGCACTTCGGCGGTACGGCAAACACTCAACGAACTCGAAAAGCTGTTTCAGATCCGCAACTGCGCGGACAGCTACTTTGGGAATCGGACGCGGCCATGCCTGCAGTACCAGATCAAGCGATGCACAGCACCGTGTGTGAATCTGATATCCGAGGAGCAATACGCCAAAGACATCGATGCCGCGATCCTGTTTCTCGATGGCAAGAATAAATCGGTCGTCAATACCTTTATCAGGCGTATGGAGAAGGCCGCCGCTGTTAAGGACTACGAACACGCGGCACGCTTCCGCGACCAGATTGCAAAGCTTAAGGAAATCGAAGCTCGTCAGCTGGTGAGTCGCACGAGCAAGCTTGATCTGGACGTACTGGGTTTCGCGTCAAACAGCGCAATCCATTGCGTCACTATCCTGTTTATTCGCAACGGCTCAGTGATCGGCAGTCACGATCATTTCCCGCGTTTACCGGGGGAGACGGACACGCAGAAACTCCTGAATGCGTTTGTTGCGCAGTACTACCTGGGTCGCGACGCGCCGGCAGAAATTATCACCGAGGTCGAGATCGAGGACGCTGAGTTATTGCAGCAGGAATTGACAGCACGGGTAGGGCACAAGGTGCAGATTCGGTCGCGCGTCCGCGGCGATCGCCTCCGCTGGCTGCAGATGGCGAAGACGAACGCAGAACAGGGTTTGAGTCTCAAGGTTGCCAGCAACGCCACTTTGAAGCGGCAATTTCAGGCATTGGCCGAAGCATTGCAGCTCGACGAGACGCCACAACGGCTGGAGTGTTTTGATGTAAGCCATACGTCCGGCGAAGCAACGGTTGCGTCTTGCGTGGTGTTCAATTCGAACGGCGCCCTTAAAAGCGATTACCGTCGCTTCAATCTTAGTCCCGCGGCGGCCGGAGACGATTATGCGGCGATGTCTGAAGCCTTGCGGCGGCGCTACGTACGCGTAAAAAAAGGCGAGGTTCCCATGCCGGACGTCTTGTTCGTTGATGGCGGCAAGGGGCAGCTCACGCAGGCAATGACGGTTTTGGCAGAGCTGCAGCTTGATTGGCTCACAGTGGTCGGTGTTGCAAAGGGACGCTCGCGTCGACCGGGTGCGGAGCAGTTGTTTCGGCCGGGGCAGACCCGGCCGATTGCGGTGGCAGCCGATTCGCCAGCGTTGCTGCTGATTCAGCAGATTCGTGATGAAGCGCACCGATTTGCAATCACGGGACACCGGCAGCAACGCGGAAAAGCGCGCCGGACGTCGCGGCTCGAAGAGATTCCGGGGCTGGGTCCGAAAAAGCGCAGGGAATTGTTGCGGCAGTTCGGTGGTTTGCAGGGGGTGACCGGTGCCGGAATCGACGATCTCGTCGAAGTGCACGGTATTAGCCGAAAATTGGCCGAAAACATATACAATGCGCTGCATCTCGACAACTAAAACAACCATCAGGGCGAACTTTGAAGCTTAATCTTGCAAACATGCTCACGCTGTTCCGTATAGCGGCGATTCCTGTCGTTGTGATCTGTTTTTACAGTCCGTTGCCCAATGCGCGACCGTTAGCGGCCATTTTATTTGGCATTGCGGCTGTGACTGACCTGATCGATGGCTGGGTCGCACGACGTTATGGCCAGACTTCGCGATTCGGCGAGTTTCTGGACCCGGTCGCTGACAAGCTCATGGTTTCCATCCTGCTGGTTATGCTGGTGCAAGCGGACTCCCGCTGGTTTGAAGATGTGATCGCGATGATTATTATCGGCCGTGAAATCACTGTGTCCGCGTTGCGCGAATGGATGGCAACAATCGGCGAGCGGGCCAATGTCAAAGTCTCAATGGCCGGCAAGATTAAAACGACGATGCAGATGTTTGGCATTGGCTTCATGGTCTATCACAACCCCATGTTCGGCATCCCGATCTACCAGGTTGGCTTCTGGTTGTTGCTCATGGCGGCCGTCATGACAATCTGGTCGATGTTGATCTATCTGCGGGCTGCCTGGCCGTTTATTGTTAAGGATCAGGAGGGCGCGACGTAGAAAAGGCGCAATTACGTCTTGACTTAAACCTGTCAAAGGCTAGAATCTCGCCCCTTCGCGGGAATAGCTCAGTTGGTAGAGCGCAACCTTGCCAAGGTTGAGGTCGCCAGTTCGAACCTGGTTTCCCGCTCCAAGAATCAAAGACTTAGGCCGCTCATTGAGCGGCCTTTTTCTTGGTCATCGACGCCCGGCGATATCTACCTATTGATCGCCGAAGCCCGTCAACTAGCATCCGAAGCGATGCCACCACGCAAACCGTCAATAGCCCTGCTCAGGAGCCTGCACAAGGAGCTGTGTTTTCAGCGGGCATTCCCGCAAAGCAACGAAGAGTGGCGTAAGACGACGGATCAACTCAATGGCTACCACCAACTTGTGGCCGGATTGTCGGCAAGGATGCGCCTCGAGCTGGCCGACAGCGGCATCGCCGGTACGGTCGTTCATTATCGCTACTCCTACGATGTTGCGCGATGGCTTGCCCGCGTCGCACCGGGCGCCGTGTCCATCGACTGGGATGAGGTGGACAACGTTGCGGCGCTGGACGAATTGCTAAGCGTTTTGCTGCAGCCCGCGGAAGATGACTACTTTAGCAGTGGCTTTGTCAGCACTCGCGACTGGCTTGATCTGGCGCGTTCCGGCTGCAGCGGCACCGATTTCGACTGGCTGCTGGCGCAACTCCAGGATCGTAAGTTCCGTCCATTTCTGCGTGAGCTGTACGACGCGGCGGATATTCCGTTGGTCTGGGAGCTAGGCGATAACGATTACTCCAAATCGAAGTGCACGGTCGACGTAGGGCGAATCAAGCCCCGCAATGGATTTCGAAAACGACCGCGCCGAGTCAAAATGGAGATTCAAAGGCCTGTGGAGTCGATATCCCGCTTATCCAGGGAGCAGGGGTCTGTCTTGCTTGATGTCGCCATGGCATCGCTCGCCGCTCGGCACCGAGAAACCTATCACTTCAATTTTGCGAATCCTGCAGAGGTGTATCTGGCCGACGTGGGCGAGGGCATCAGCATCGCGGTTTTTGGCCTGTTGCCCGACTATCGCTTCGCGCTCGAGTGCACGATGGGCTTTCTCATACTGTCGAACGGAGTGCCGATAGGCTATGGCGGAGCGAGCGTGCTGTTCAAGCAGGTCAATACCGGCATTAATATTTTTGACGAATACCGTGGCAGCGAAGCATCGTTTCTTTGGGTTCAGGTTATGCGCGTGTATCACTCGCTGGTCGGGTGTACGCGATTTGTCGCTAACGCATTTCAACTCGGGGATGACAATCGCGAGGCACTGCGTAGTGGCGCGTTCTGGTTCTATTATCGCCTGGGGTACCGACCACTGGACGCGGCGATTCGACGACTTGCGAGCCGCGAAGACGATAAGCGAAAGCGTAACGGTGATTACCGCTGCCCGGAGAAGGTACTCAAGCAGTTGGTACGTGCTGACATGCATCTGACTTTACCCGGAAGCCGGAAGTCAGATCTGTTCAAGGAAGAGTGGCTGGCAATGAGTTCACGACTGGCGACAGGCACATTGGCATCCGCTTGTGCAACAAACCGAAAGACTGCGGTGGATCGTGTCGTATCTGAACTGAAGCGCAGCATTGGTTTGCGAACGTCGCAAGCGTGGACGCAAGCGCAGATTTCGGCACTTCGAGCGATTGCGCCTTACATCGTTGCGGTTCAGTCAGCGGATTGGTCCGCTACCGAACGACGATCGCTGCGGCGAATCCTGCGTGCGAAGGGCGGCTCGAACGAGTTGCTCTACGCAAAAAAGATGGCCGGGAATGACGAGCTCCTTCAGGCATTCCGCACCGCGTGCAGTAAGGCCGAGTAGCGCTCTGGGTGTAGGCTATGAGCGGCGTTTTAGATGAGCCAGCTGATTGTGTCGAAATTTCGCTTTGTTATTCGAGCGCCAGCTGATCGCCGCCAGTGGCGCTGCGATCAACAAGCCGCAGATCAATACAGCTGAACCGAAATTGGTATCGCCGAGCCAGAACAGAATTCTCTGTAAATGTTCACTGCTACCGAGTGACTGTACGCCGAATACGCCATGCATGGTCAGCGGCACCCAGCGCTGTTCGAGGTAGCACAAATATCCCTGGTAGGCCCAGATTGCAACGGACACGATAGCCGTGGCGATCGCAACTGTCGAAAACATCAGTGCCCAGAATCGGGCAGCTCGATCAGCGACCATCACGACGAATCCCATCTTGACGATTTCGCGTTCCCTGCCGGTATCCGCGAGGATCATTTGCCGCTCTCGATAGAGACTTGTACCGAAGTAGACTAGCAGCGGCAGCAAACCGGCCCACGCCCATTTGTCGTTGATGACATCAATACGACAGATGATCAGGGCAACAATGCCCGCAAGTGCAGACATAATTGCCAGCGGGCGCAAACGGGCTAAAGGGAGTATCGGTATCATCGTTACTTCTGTTATAAATCACCGTCGGTCGTTCGCCGCGGACAACCATCACATTTTCCTGGCTTTTTTCCGGAGCAGCGATTGAACCGCATGCCGTTATTCACTTTTTTTGTCCTGGTGACGGCCATCTTGTGCAGTGCTGGCGCCTATGCGGTTGACGTTGCACTATCGCGAACAGACGGCATAGTTGTTGTCGACGGATTGCTGGATGAAGCCGCCTGGCGTGATGCGACAGAAGTTGAACTGATCTATGAGACACAGCCCGGCGAAAACACGCCGGCGCAGGTAAAAACGCTGGCGTATCTCATGGAAGACGGCGTCAATCTCTATATCGGATTTGCGGCAAGCGATCCGGATTCGTCTGCGATACGCGCTTATCTGCGCGATCGCGATAAGGCCTGGGACGACGACTACGTTGGCATCGTCATTGACACTTACAATGACGGTCGCAGAGGAGTCGAGTTCTTCTCTACACCTCTCGGTGTTCAAATGGACGTAACCTATGATGAGTCGAGCATTCAGGGCGGCGAATTCGGCAAGGAAGATTCGTCATGGGATGCCATATGGGATGCCGCCGGACAAATAAGCAGCGACGGCTATGTCGTTGAAATGAAAATCCCGCTGACGCAACTGCGATTCCCGGCTGGCGATGGCATCAAGACCTGGGGCATAGACCTGTACCGCAACTATCCCCGCGACAAGACATACTCCCTCTCAAATAACACGTTTGCGCGCGGCAATAATTGCTACCTGTGTCAGTTCAGCACGCTGTCCGGATTGCAGGACGTCGAACCGGGCCGTGATCTGGAGATTGTGCCGACCATTACAGCGTCCCGTACAGAATCCAGCGACGACCCTGGGGTCCAGCCGCTGCTTTCGGGAAATACAAATACCGAAGCAGGCTTGAGTATGCGCTGGGGCATCACGCCGGACCTGACGGCAAACCTTGCGATTAATCCGGACTTCTCGCAAGTCGAAGCCGACGTAGCACAACTGGACGTCAACGAACGCTTTGCCTTGTTCTATCCGGAGAAACGACCCTTCTTCCTTGAAGGTGCCAATTATTTTTCGACGCCGATACAGGCGGTATTTACGAGATCAATTGGCAGCCCTGACGTTGGTGCAAAGCTCACAGGAAAACGAGGGGACCATACCTTTGGCGTGTTGCTGGTCGAAGACGCCGAAACCAATCTCTTATTTCCCGGTGCCTTCGAATCCGATTCAGAGACACTTGAGCTGCCGAACACTACGATGATCGGCAGGTACAGCCTGGGTTTCGGTCAGGCCTCATCTGTCGGCGGCGTAGTGACGGCTCGTGATGGTGACGGTTATCACAACTATGTTGCAGGCATCGATGCGCGCTGGAAGATTAGCGACCAACACACTTTGACCGCCCAATACCTGGAGTCTGATACGGAGTACCCGCTTGACACTGCACTTGAATTCTCGCAGCCCATCGGAATTTTTGAAGGTGATGCGGCGATGGCGGCTTACGAATTTGATTCGCGCAATTGGTTTGGCAATCTGCGCTACGCATCGCGGTCTGATGGTTTCCGGGCGGATTCGGGATTCGTGGCGAAAGTCGGTGAGGATGCCATCGAGGCGGACGCCGGCAGAGTCTGGCACGGCGGCACCGCGAACTGGTGGAGTAGAATTTCTTTGATAGCCGGGTACCACATAGCCCATCTGGCGGACGGCAGGTTTAAGAGGAAAGACAATGTCCTGAGGTTCAGGGTTCAAGGGGCGCTGCAGTCATCGATAAACGTAGCCTACCGAACGACTTCGGAGCTGGAAAACGACATCCTCTTCGATATGGAGCGCATCGGGCTCTATGCTCAGGTGACGCCGCGTCGCGGATTAGCGATGGGTCTCGGTGTCAGAGTCGGCGAACAGATCGACTACGCGAACACGCGTCTTGCCGATCAACGGGTCATTGAGCCGAGCATTAGCTGGAATATCAATCGCAATCTCTTACTGGGCCTGCAAGGCGTGATTGCGAGCCTTGAAACCAAGCAAGGCGAAGACATTTTCGATGCATCGGTTTTTGACGTGCGGCTGACCTGGCAATTCAGTGTGCGTAGCTTTTTGCGTTTTACGGTGCAGCAGGCAAGCACATCGCAAAATCAGGACGTGTACTTCGAGCCGATCGAAGCCGAGACGGACGATGTCGGTCGGCAACTTTTGTATTCGTACAAGATCAATCCACAGACGGTGTTTTTTCTGGGGTACTCGGATCAGTACGTCGACGACGACAGTTTGAGTAAACTGACGGTCTCAGATCGCAGCTTGTTTATGAAGATAGGCTACGCCTGGAATCTCTAGCTACGATCATTCGTAGAAGTCGCGAATAGCAACTTTGATCGAGACAACTTTACTCACATCATCGAATTCGTCGGTCCATGCAAGAATCATATTATTTTTCACCCGTATCAACTGTGGCACATTTTGCGCGAGGGAAGTGCGTCCGACTATGCGCACCGGCCCTTTTTGGCCGTCGCTCGTGAGCGCGCGAAGTTTGACGACGTAGTCGCCATCTTTGTCGGTTTCCATCCAGCTGACGGCGTAGGAGTGCGCATCGATCAGCGCGACACCAACATGACCCGTCGCGTTCGTGGAGGTGATTTCGATAGCCTCGGAGAATGACTTTCCGGAGTTGGTTGATATCGCGGATTGCACCTTGGACTTTTGGTTCGCCGCAGTAAACCAGGCTGCGACCACCCGTTTCCCTGCCGCGTCGATAACAGGTCCATTGACCGGGCAGCCGGCTATCACCCAACCGTCATTCGAAATCGCTGTGCCTGATTGCCATAGCCCTTCGAGTTGGCGTGCAATGTATATGTCGCGAACTTCATCCCTGGTCCGATCGCGATAGATTGCAATCGGCCCACTGTCGGTGATTGCGACGTCGGTCTGGCAGCAATCGCATACCCAGTCGTCAATAACAGTTTCGTCGCTCGGAATGCCGCCGGCGGAAAGAACTGCGCTTCGCAAAGTCATGCCCTGGTCCGGCGTATTGCGACCGTCTAACCAGACCACTCCGGTTCCGCCAGCAGCTGCGTAGCTGGATACAAAACCGTGTTCAGTGGGTGTGCCGTCCGAGTGCGGGCTGGTTGCTGCGCTCCAGCTGGCCCCCAGATCGTCAGAATAGGCAGTCAGCACCTGGTAGGCGTACGGCGCATCCTCAACGTAGCTCAACCAATGTGCCAGCAGTGCCTTCGAACCGACCGGTACGACGGCCGGAAGATCGGCCCAATTGACGAACATCATTTCGTCATTGGTTGCCGTGATTGCCTCGCTCCAGGATCCCTGGTCGTAGCTCGAGAAGCGCAACGCCGTCCCGGCATCGCCGGGCTCCATCCAGCTCAGTATTAGCTTGTCATCGTCACCTGCCGCGAAGCGAGGTCCGTAGGCCGGTACGCCGCTCGGGACCGATATCGGTAGCGGCGTGTCGAATACCGGTAAAGATGGCTTTGTGCAGGCAGCGAGCACTAAGGCGACAAACAGATATGACGTTCGGTTGACAATTTGCATCCCTGCATTATGCGCATAAATGGGCTGGACTGCTTGGCAAGTCGCTGTATACTGCGACGCCTGCAGAGGACCCCGGGGCTAGGTGGCAGAGTGGTCATGCAGCGGACTGCAACTCCGCGTACGCCGGTTCGATTCCGACCCTAGCCTCCATTTTTCCAGATCCAGCCCGGGTGGCGGAATCGGTAGACGCAACGGACTTAAAATCCGTTATCCGAAAGGGTGTGTGGGTTCAAGTCCCGCCCCGGGCACCAATAACGACGCCGCTTCATTATCCGTTGTAGGCCCAGCACTGGTGCGCCTTCCTTTCGTGCGATTGCAATTCAACTGCATTCCGTAGCGCGATATTCAGTTTTTCCTCGCACAGACCTTGCCGCCTCGGCTCTCGATATCGTGTCCCAGGGTTCCTCCATGGGAGACGCGACTTGATGTGCCGAGCCAACCCTTCGGCAGACCGGAATTGACAGGGATTTGGGGCTATTGGCCAAGACCAAAAGGGAGTCCACCCGGCATTGTGCTGATAACGCGAGAGCGAGCGTTACCAAATCGATCTACGAGGAGATCAAAATGTCTGGCAATAATGGTGGAAAATCCAAACTTCATTACGTGACGCTCGCCATCATGTTCGCGTCGTTCTTCACAATCGGCGCTCAGGCGAAGGCCGACGACGGTGTCTCTAAGATCATCGCGAAGGTCGACCATATCGAAGCAATTCGAGTGATCCCGATGATCTGCTCGATACCGGTGGAAGACGATGTCGCTGCTTCGAAGGTGCCGTGATGAGCGGCATGGGGAAACTGTATTACGCTGTGTTATCGATCATAGTCGTCGCGCTCTGCGCTGGCACGGCTCAGGCAAGTTTCGAAGAGGACGGCTATGTTCTTGAAGAAGTTTTGGCCGATTTAGAAGCGCGCGCTGCCGCACAGGACGCAGCGGGAGGGATTCCGCGTTACGATTGCGAAAGGCTCTTCGGCGACGACATCGTCCTGTCGCTCCCGATTGGTGACGATGAGGGTGAGGCTGTCTACATCACGCTGCACGGCAAACCGCTGCCTGCGATGTTCATCCGCACGGGACTGGACTATCGGTGGCTGATCGACGGAGAGAGCGACTACCAGATCATCCTCGGCCCAGACTTGGTCGCTGGTTACTTCGACTTCTCCGGCAAGAAGGAGGGGGTTCAGCCCGATAACAACTTCTACTGCAAGCGCGTGGGAGCGCCGTTTTGAGCCGGGGCATCGCTGTCTTGATCCTGACCTTCGTCGCAGTCGTCTGCACGTCGGCAATCGTTCTCGCGGTCCGTCCTGAATTGTTGATCGTGATCGCGCTAATACTGTCTGGAGGTGCTGCATGAAGAGGTTTTTCAATTTCGAATTGTACTTCATGCTGCTGCCGCTCTTCGCGGTGGTGTGGCTCGCATTCCTGGGGGTAGCCTTCATGAGGGCCTTGATGTACTTCTTTGGTGCGTTATGAGAACGATCATCCTGCTGCCGTTCGCACTGATCGCGCTGGGCTTCGTCGTGCTGTTGTTCGCGGGAGGTGTGTTATGAGCGGCGATGACTTCGGCAAGGTGCTGCTATTCGGACTCGCGTACTGGTTCTTCGACGGCCTGTTCGCATGGATAGTCGTGATCGCGTTCCTCATCTGGGCGGCAAGCAAGGCAGGCTAATATAGGCGATCTACAAATTGTTGACGAAGCCACCTTCCGGTGGCTTTTTCCTGTCCGGCGGTACTGCAAAATTACTGCAATCTGACTGCAGTACTTCGCCGCTGGTCCCTGCAGACAACAGCATCGGCTGCTGAAGGAATGGCTTAGATACTGGTTTTCATCTGTAGTGAATAGCAGTAGACTGCAGCCCGCGCTGCGCAGGCCGCGACTTAAGACCCGTTATCCGAAAGGGTGTGTGGGTTCAAGTCCCGCCCCGGACACCAACCGAATCAAGGATTTTAGCCGTGTCATGCCAGTCACGATTGAACGGCAAGCCGGAATTGCTTAGATTGATGTACGGAGGAGGTCCAATTGGCGGATAAAAAAAAGAACGACAAACGCCACAAAGAGGCGCCGACAGGCAGCGATGCGCCTGTACCGCGCAAAGCGCGAATCAAGACGACGCTCAAATTCATACAGGAGGCGAGCGACGAAGAGTTCGCCGAAGTCTTCGCTGAGGTCGCTCGTCGCATCCGGGCAGGAGACGAGTCGCCGGACGACAAGTCGTAGCGAATAACTGTATTTGTTACGGCAAACCGGTGCCCGCTTCGGCATCCTATTTCCCAATGTTTCGTATAACATTCGATCATGACCGACCCTTCCTCCAGTCGTTCAGTTACAGCAGCGATTCCTCGAACTGTCTGGGCGCTCGGTTTCGTCAGCATGCTGATGGACATTTCTTCGGAGATTGTTCACTCATTGCTACCACTTTTCCTGACCACCACCCTCGGTCTTAGCGTTGCGATTGTCGGCCTGGTCGATGGAATCGCCGAATCGACGGCGGCGATAGCAAGAATATTCTCGGGTTATATCTCCGATCGAGTGCGGCGACGTAAGCCACTCATCCTGATCGGTTACGGACTGGCGGCATTGACCAAACCCCTCTTTCCGATGGCTGAAGGGCTGGCGTTGGTGTTGGGTGCACGTTTTGCCGATCGCATCGGCAAAGGCATTCGTGGTGCGCCGCGTGACGCCCTGATCGCCGACGTTACGCCAGAGGCCATCCGTGGCAGAGCTTTCGGATTGCGCCAGGCGTTGGATACGGCCGGTGCATTTTTGGGTCCGTTATTGGCAGTGGTACTCATGTTTGTGCTGGCCAGCGATATGCGAGCAGTTTTCTGGATTGCCGTTTTGCCTGCAGGCCTTGCGGTGCTGTTCCTCCTGTTTGGTGTGAAAGATAGTCCTGGCCAGGTTGACGATGCCCGTGCCCCGATACAATTCAAAGAGATCAAACATCTGGGTAGCAGCTTTCGATCGATCGTTGTAATTGGCGCTGTTTTCACTTTGGCGCGATTCAGTGAGGCCTTCCTGATACTCAAGGCGAGTGCCGATGGCTTGCCTTTCGTGCTGGCGCCACTCGTGCTCGTCGCCATGAATTTTGTCTATGCGATAAGCGCGTATCCGGCCGGCGCGCTTTCGGATCACTTCACAAACAGCAGGCTGTTGGCGCTAGGTGCTGTAACCCTCGTGTCGGCAGATCTCATGCTCGCATTTTCATCGAACATCGTCAGCACATTCATAGGCATCGCACTGTGGGGATTGCACATGGCTATTACTCAGGGTCTATTCGCAAGGCTGGTTGCCAGGCACTCACCGAAGGCCTTGCGTGCATCGGCATTCGGACTGTTCAATTTTGTTACGGGTCTGGCGCTGCTGCTAGCGAGTGTTATTGCGGGCGTCTTCTGGGATTACGCAGGCTCGGCTGCAACGTTCCTTATCGGTGCCAGCTTCGCTACACTTGCGACATTGATGTGCCTTCACCAATCGGGATCCATCGATCAATGAACATCGACACTTGGGAGCTGCTGAGCTACGTCGTGACGGTATTGGGCCTGCCGCTGGCGATGGCCGTGTTCCTGTATGAAAAGCACAAAGAACGAGCGGCGGAAGAAGAAGAGGTTTACGAAGCGGTTGCCGGCAGCTATCAGGATTTCCTGCGCCTGGCGCTGGAGAATCCGGACCTCAGGCTATTATCCAGAACGAGAACAATGGACCTCAATCCCGAGCAGCGCGAGCGCATGCAGGCAATATTTGGACTGCTGATCGCAATTTTTGAACGCGCGTACCTGTTGCTGTACGACACAGATCTGTCCGGAAGAGATGCACGTCGCTGGCGGTCGTGGGAAGACTTCATGCAAGAGTGGTGCGCACGGGAAGACTTTCGCGAAGAGCTGCCGTCCATGTTGCTCGGCGAAGATCCGGAATTCGCTGCTTACCTGACGGGATTGGCGGCCGAAGCTGCTTTGACAGAAAATCCGACGCGTATCACACACAAAACCACGACTGGTTAACAGATCTCGACTCCGCTGACCGGGTTTGCTGGTCAAAACATTCCGCGAATGCCAAAACAGATACTCGATCAGCACCAAGCTGCAGCGGAGAGCTGTAATGGCTACTACAGTAAAAGACAATGTGGATTACCGCCTGTTGAATCGCCTGAGCAATCTCGTGATCTGCAGTTGCTGCCTGCGCCGCGGCAAGGTGACACCCGTACCGCAGGTGATTTCGGATCGCCACAGGCTGACCAACGAATGTTCGAAGTGCCGTCATGAGAACGGCAATCGCAGCGGCATTCGCCGATCACTGGCAAACTTACTAACGCTCCCGAATTAGCGCACCGCTTTCGGTCGTGCATCGCCGATTAAGCGATGCCACAATACGCCGATGGCCAAACTCTATTTTTACTATTCCTCGATGAATGCGGGAAAGTCCACCGCGTTGCTGCAGTCCAGTTACAACTACCGGGAACGCGGCATGAACACGCTTGTGATGGCGCCGCTGCTGGACGACCGTTACGGCGCCGGCAAAGTGACTTCGCGCATCGGCATCGAGACCAATGCGACGGTATTTTCGAGAGGCGACGATCTCCTTGAGATTGTCGCTGCGAAACACGGCGATGAGCCGTTACATTGTATTCTCGTCGATGAAGCACAATTCCTGACGCGCGATCAGGTATTTCAACTAAGCGAAGTGACAGACAAACTGGGTGTGCCGGTGTTGGCGTACGGGTTGCGTACGGACTTTCAGGGCGAACCCTTTGAGGGCAGTAAATACTTGCTTGCCTGGTCCGACACGCTCAGCGAACTGAAAGCCATATGTCATTGCGGCAGCAAAGCAACCATGGTGTTGCGGCTGGATGCCGATGGCAATGCAGTTACTGAAGGGTCGCAGGTCGAGATCGGTGGTAACGATCGTTATATCTCGATGTGCCGCAAGCATTTCAAACAGAAGTTCTACGCCCGACGATAATCAGGTCTGAATGGTTGGCAGATTTTCTGACGCGGTTGGCAACAGGGCCGTATTTTCCTGAGCAAGCAATGCGCGCATATCTTCCAGTGTTTTCATGATCACGGTGTCAGCAAATTCCTTGCCATCAAGATCCCCATACGAGGTTGCACAGGGATCATGGAATTTGACCCGGTGATGGCCAACGGTAATGACGTCGTCATGCATCAGGACATGATTGGATACACGCTTGGAATTTACAAAAGTCCCGTTAGTGCTATTGAGGTCCATCAGGAAGGTCGCCGTCTGGTGCCGCACCAATAAGGTGTGATGGCGGCTGATGAATCGGCTGTTGATCGAAATGTCGTTGTGTTCTGAGCGTCCGATTATCGCTCGTGGCTTATCCATAGTCAGCTCATTCAAGACACTGCCGTTATTTGTAACGATCAGGCGTGGCGGAGCAGGCGGCACGATTTCGTCAAGCAGCAGAGTGGCCGAGCCATCGTCTGACCATGTCCCCAACGGCAAGGCAGGATGCTCGACCTCAGATAGTGAGACGGGCAAGGTACTGGATTTCGCCAACGCGAGTAGTGCAACTCTGTCGACAATGCCAGGCCAGCCTCCCGCTGCATGCCATATATCCATGCAGACTTCGTCCGGAAAGACGAACTCCGGACAGTCACTGCCGGCCGCCTGTAATTTGCTGTGTAAATACAACCGTGTTTCGTCCCGGTTCATGGGTCGAAGGTGAAAGTCGTGAACGATGCGTTTCGCAATAGCTTCCATCGCCGGTGTGGCCATGACCGCCTTCAGCGATCGATCGCTCGCCAATACCATTTTCACAGCGCTGGTATGTCGAACACGGAGCTCTGCCAGTTCGCACAGCGCCCGCAGCGCACTCGGATTGAGCGCATGCGTGTTTTCGATGATTATCAGAGGTGCTTTGTGCGATGCCGTTTGCTGCAAGGCGAAGACACGCACCAGGCCGAGCAATTCATTGGCCGAACTGAGGTCGAGGTCATAACCGAACTGCCTGAGGACGGAAATGAGCAGGTTGGTGGTATTCAGTCCCTTGCCGTTAATAAGAGCGACAGAGCAATCCTCGCTGACCGATTCAACGAAACTGCGGATCAGGGTCGATTTTCCTGACAGGGTTGGACCCTGCAGGAGCGCAATGCCGCTCGGGTGGCTGCAGGTATCGGCCAGCATCTCCATGGCGGCCACTTTGGAGCTGTACGAGTGCACGGCCAGCGGTTTTCCGTGAGTACGGAAGGGTTGCTGTATCAGGCCGGCTTGTCGCAGTTCCATAAGTAATAATCCGCAGACTATTCAGTCGCGTTAAAGTGGTATTGTCAGGTTCCGGTCGTTTCGAGTTGAAAGTTTTCACCGGACTGGCCAGTCTACGATTCGACTTCCAGTTTTGTAAACCGAAATCGGGCAAACCTAGTATTGTCCTGTGCGCACGATCTTTTATTCGATTTGACATTATCTTCGTGCAGCAATGTTTTGAAAGATTAGGATGTTTTGGCATGATTCTTCAAGAGTCTGCGATTCGCGACAGAGTGTAAGGTATTGACTGCAAAGCTATCGGCACGTGACCTCACCCTGATACGCGGTGAGAGTTGTCTGTTTCAGGGACTGGGATTTGCGCTAAATCCCGGCGAGCTATTGCTGCTCGAAGGTCAGAACGGCAGTGGCAAGACCAGTCTGATGCGGGCGATCGCGGGAATGTTGAGCCTCGAAAAAGGCGAAATATTCTGGAACGATGTTGCCATTGGTCGGCAACGTCAGGAGTTCCACGGCGCGCTGGTCTGGTTGGCGCATCGCACCGGACTTAAAGGCGATCTCAACCTGATCGAGAATCTGCGTTTCGAAGCGTCTCTGCGTCCACAGGCCGATGTCGATCTGGCAACGGTCTGCGAACGACTGGGCATCGCAAGACTCAAACGACTGCCATTGCGTGCGTTGTCGGCGGGTCAGCAACGGCGAGTTGCTTTGGCGCGAATGCTACTGGCCGATGTGCCATTGTGGCTAATGGACGAGCCTTTCACCAATCTTGACCGGGAAGGGCGCAAATTGGTGATGGAAGTCACCGAGGAACATCTTCATCAAGGCGGACTGTGTGTCATGGCGGCGCATCAGGATATTGAAGTCAATGCGCCAATCGTACGGGTGGCTCTGTAGATGAGTGATCGCGTTCCCGACCAGCCCGGAATCTTCGTTGGATTGCTCGCCATCACTCGGCGCGACCTGCTCCTTGCAGGGAAGCGCCCCGGCGATGTCCTGAATCCGCTGTTCTTTTTCGCGATGGTCTGCACTCTGTTTCCTCTCGCCGTGGGCCCGAGTCCTGAACAACTGGTTTTCAGTGGTCCCGGGGTCCTTTGGGTTGCCGCCTTGCTTGCGACATTGTTGTCGCTCAACACCTTATTCCTGGGCGATCACGAAGACGGCAGCCTCGATCAACTGCTAGTCAGTCCGCAGCCTTTGCCCGTGTTGGCGCTCGGCAAGACCTTGGCGCACTGGCTGATCAGCGGTTTACCGCTGGTGCTTATTTCTCCGCTACTGGCAATGACCTATCGCATGCCGGCCGGAGTCATGGGCGTGCTGATGCTGACCCTGTTTCTGGGTACGATCTGCCTCAGTCTGCTGGGATCCATCGGTGCGGCGCTGACCGTGGGCTTGCATCGTGGCACGGCCTTGCTTAGCCTCCTGATCCTGCCGTTGGCAATGCCCGTCTTGCTATTGGGCGCCAACACGGTGTCGCTGGCGGCAGGTAACGAAGTTTATGCTACCGGTATCTGGGCCCTGGGCGCGTATGCGGTCGCTGCATTGTCTCTGGCGCCGTATGCTACGGGCGCCGCTTTACGTATTAGTAACGAGTAACACTAAAATTATGTGGAAATTTTTTCACCAGATGGCGTCACCGCCGCATTTTTACCGCCTCGCGAAAACGCTTATCCCCTGGTTCGCAATTCCGGGTTTGCTGCTAATCGCTTATGGCACGTACGCCGGGCTTTTTCTGGCATCGCCCGATTATCAGCAAGGTGATGCATTCCGCATTATTTACGTCCACGTTCCGGCCGCGTACCTGTCCATGATGGCATACGTCATCATGGCCGTCGGTGGCGGTATCGGCCTGATCTGGCGCCTGAAGCTCGCACATGCTGTTGGCGCGGCTGCGGCGCCACTGGGAGCGGCATTCACTTTTCTGGCGTTGGTTACAGGCTCGATCTGGGGACGCCCAATGTGGGGGACCTGGTGGGAATGGGGAGACCCGCGGTTGACCTCGGAACTGATACTGCTGTTCCTGTACTTCGGGTACATGGCGTTGCGCTCATCGATCGACGATACCGCGAAAGCCGACAAGGCCAGTGCCGTACTCGCGTTAGTGGGTGTCGTCAACGTTGTCATCGTGCATTACTCGGTCGAATGGTGGAGTTCGCTGCACCAGGGCCAGACCGTTTTCAAGAAGGGCGGCCCCGCAATGGACGCTGACATGCTTTATCCCTTGCTGGCGATGATACTTGGCTTCAATTTGCTTTTTGGCGCCTTATTGTCGCGGCGGTTGCGAACCGAAGTCCTTTATCGCGAGCGACGCACGCGCTGGGTCCGTGACCTCGTTATGACACCGGAAGGAGGCCGCTAATGGACGCATTGGCGATGGGTAACTACGGCGCTTACGTATGGAGTTGTTTTGCGCTCGCACTTATTGTGATCGTGTTCAGTGAGTGGCGGGCGAGAGTGCGCCATAATCGGATATATCGGGAAATTGAAGTGCGTATCAAGGCGCTTGAGGAACAACGATGAAGCCAAGACAACAACGCATGCTGGCCGTCGGACTTGCTGTGATCGGCGTAGCCATCGCCGCGGCACTGACGTTGCGCGCGTTCGATGAGAACATGATGTTCTTTGTCGAGATTTCGGATGTCGCTGCGGGCAACTATCCGGCTGAAAGAAACTTCAGAGTGGGTGGCCTGGTGGTTGATGGCAGTGTGCAGCGTGAACAGGGCTCACTGGATGTCAGTTTCCTGGTGACCGACACTCGCTGCGACCTGGCTGTGACCTACACTGGCGTACTGCCGGATCTGTTTCGCGAAGGCCAGGGGGTTGTTGCTCATGGCAGAATGAATGAGGACAAAGTATTCGTGGCTGACAAGATACTTGCGAAGCACGATGAGAATTACATGGCACCGGAAGTCGCGGAGTCGTTAGCCAAGCACGTCGAGGGCAAGCTGGCGCCACTGCAGGACCGCGGCTCGGAGTGTTACCAGGGATGATTCCTGAAATAGGACATTTCGCGCTGATCCTGGCGCTGGCGCTGGCTGCTTGCCAGGGCGTTTTGCCATTGATTGGCGCGCACCGTAACGACGCGGCGATGATGTCGGTAGCGCGTAACGCTGCCTACGGCCAGCTTTTGTTTGTCGCCATATCTTTTGGTTGCCTAATCGCTGCGTTCCTGCAGAGCGATTTTTCAGTCTTGTACGTCGCCAACCATTCACAGCTTGCATTGCCAACCATGTACAAAGTGTCCGCCGTTTGGAGCGCGCATGAAGGTTCGCTGCTCATGTGGCTGTTGATCCTCGCGGCATGGACATCGGCTGTTGCCCGTTTCAGCGGCGATGTACCGGAGCAACTGATCGCGCGGGTTCTCGGTGTGCTGGGCCTGTTGTCCGTCGGTTTCCTGTTGTTTGCGTTGTTGACCTCCAATCCTTTCGATCGCCTGATCCCAGCGGCGCTAGACGGCGCGGACCTGAATCCTCTGTTGCAGGATCCGGGCCTCGCCATACATCCGCCGATGCTGTATGTCGGGTACGTCGGGTTTGCTGTGGCCTACGCTTTTGCCATTGCGGCCATGATCAGCGGCGACCTGGACCAGAACTGGGCCCGATGGACGCGGCCCTGGACCATTGTCGCCTGGCTGTTCCTGACGCTGGGCATCGCGCTCGGTAGCTGGTGGGCCTATTACGAACTGGGTTGGGGTGGCTGGTGGTTCTGGGATCCGGTGGAGAACGCCTCATTCATGCCCTGGCTCGTCGGCACGGCGCTGATTCACTCATTGGCCGTGACCGAACGCAGAGGCCTGTTCAAAAGCTGGACTTTGTTGCTCGCGATTACGGCATTTTCGCTCAGCCTGCTGGGTACCTTCCTGGTACGCTCCGGCATTATTGTATCGGTGCACGCGTTTGCAACCGACCCGACGCGCGGCTTTTTCATACTGAGCTTTCTCGCCCTTGTGGTCCTCGGTGCATTAGCCCTCTACGCGTGGCGGGCGCCTGCGCTGGATTCGACAGTGGGTTTCAGTCCGCTGTCGCGCGAAACATTCCTGCTCCTGAATAATGTGTTGCTGGTTATAGCCGCGACCTTGGTTCTGTTGGGAACACTGGCACCATTGATTGTCGAGATGCTGAACGGTGGAAAGATTTCTATCGGGCCTCCGTGGTTCCAGGTAGCCTTCATGGTGCCGATGATTCCTCTCCTTCTGCTGCTTGGTGTCGGCATGCACACGGCGTGGCGGCAACAGAGTAAGGAACCCTGGCTACGGCTGTTGCGTGTACCCGCAATTGCGGCCATCCTCGTGGGCGTTGTTCTGCCTATTTTCTTCTACGGGCGAGTCAGTCTGTTGTTGGTCGTGGGTTGCGGTGCGGCTGCGTGGATCGTGATTACTTCCCTGATCCAGCCGATACGTTCCTTGCGTCGCAAGGAAGGCACAACGGCGATTACGCGCTCAGCCCTCGGTATGTCGATCGCGCACCTGGGTATGGGCTTGTTTGTTATCGGCGCAACCATAGTATCTGCTTTTGGTGTTGAGTCCGATCGCGCCATGCGCGTGGGTGATACGCTGGAGGTCGCCGGACTGCAGTTCGAAATGCGGGAATTGCGCGACGTGGAAGGGCCCAATTATTCGGCGATCGAAGGTGTCGTTGAAATTCGTCAGGACGGCGAGTTCATCGCTACCGTCAGACCGCAGAAACGGCAATACCGTGTGCAGAAGAGCCTCATGACCGAGGCCGGTATCCATGCGACCTGGAACAAGGATCTGTTCGTTGCGTTGGGCGATCAGCTCGGCGACGGTGCATGGAGTGTGCGGATTCAGTACAAGCCGATGATTCGATTCATCTGGTTCGGCGCACTCGTCATGGCTTTAGGCGGACTGGTTACGGTCACCGATAGGCGCTACCGGAAGGCAGCTCGATGATTCGCTATTTTGTGCCATTGATTGCAGCGCTGGTACTCATCCCGATTATGATCCTGGGACTTAGAAGTGATCCGTCAGTACTGCCATCGCAATACCTGGGCAAGCCGGCTCCCGAGTTCAATTTGCCAACGCTTAATGACCCGAGCCAGTACTTCAGTTCCTCCGAATTGCGCGGGCAGATTTCGCTCGTCAATATCTGGGCGACTTGGTGTGCGGGTTGCCGCGCGGAACACGGCTTCCTGATGCAGTTGTACAAGAACCAGACTATTCCGATTTTCGCCATCAATTGGCGCGACAATCGAGAAGACGCCTTGCAATGGCTGCAGCAATTGGGCGATCCCTACGTAATGTCCGGATTCGATGGTGATGGACGTGTTGGAATCGACTGGGGTGCTTACGGCGCGCCCGAAACATTCTTGATAGATGCCGAGGGACAGGTCGTTTATCGATTGACCGGCCCTATGACCCGTTCGTTGTGGGAGCAGGAGTTCGTGCCGCGAATTGCGGAGCTGTCGAAATGATCAGGCGTTGGGTGCTGGTTCTGGGCTGCGTTTTGTTGACGTTCTCGGCAGTCGCTATCGACACCGGTAAAGCGTTTGACGATCCCGAAATGCAGGCGCGTTATGAACGTCTCATCGCCGAAACACGATGTGTGACCTGTCAGAACCAGAACATCAAGGATTCCAATGCATTTATTGCTGCGGATTTGCGCCGTGAGATCCGGCGTCTCATGAGCGAAGGCAAATCCGACGACGAAATTGCGGAATTCCTAGTCACAAGGTACGGCGATTTCGTTCTCTATCGTCCCCGTTTTAGTGGCAAGACACTGGCATTGTGGATTGCACCATTTTTCCTTGTCCTGTTTGCGGGCGTCGCCATCTTTCGCGTTGTCCGTCATCGCATGGCATTGCCGATCGATGACGAGGGGCAGGCGTAATGACCTTCTGGGTAATTCTTGTTCTGCTGTGCTTGCTCGCATTGACGTTTGTCGTGTGGCCTCTGTTTCGAAGTTCTGGTCGACTCACGACGATCGTGGCGGCCGTTATCGTTGCGATGGTGGGCCTGTCTTCAGCGCTCTACTATTACAATGGGCAACCAGGTGTTCCATCCGGGGCAGGCAGTAGTCCCCCCATGGAGGATGTCGTATTGACATTGGCTGAGCGGCTCAAAGAACAGCCCGATGATGTGGAAGGCTGGATGATGCTCGGGCGGTCTTACCAGGCCATGAAAGAACACGGTGAAGCGATTGCCGCTTTCGAAAAGGCCTTTGAACTCGAGCGCGGCCAGAATCCTGAGACCATGGTTGCGCTTGCCATTGTGCTGATGGAGCAACAGGGCGGGCAAATGACGGAGCGTGCCTCACGACTGTTCGAGAGCGCCCTGGCCTTGGATCCGCACAACGCCAACGCATTGTTCTATGGCGGCGGTGCTGCGGCGCAACGCGGTGATACCAGCCTGGCTGCGGATCGCTGGGAAACGCTGCTGACGATGGATGCGCCAGAGGAAATACGCGAGCTGCTGCAGCGCAAAATCAATGAATGGCGTGGATTGCCACCACCGGTCGCTGCGGTCGAAGCAGGTCCGGCCGATGCCATCGTTACGATCAACCTTAGCTTATCGGATCTCGCGACGGCTGCGATGCCTGCCGACGCAACGGTCTACATGATCGCCAGAGATCCGGCGGTGCCGTCGCCACCTGTAGCAGTGGTGCCACTGCGGCTTTCAGATTTGCCAACCACGGTTTCGCTCACTGACAAGAATTCAATGATGCAGGGACGTCTGCTGTCAGGACTTGCGCAGATTGAGCTCGTGGCGCGCGTTTCGATGTCTGGAAGTCCCAGTGCAAGTTCAGGAGATTGGTCCGGGTCGTTGATTGTTGGCGCCGACAGTGGGCAAACTGTCGACCTGGTCATCGACCAACAAGTCCCCTGAACACGGAGCTGGCTATGTCTGAGCCGATCGAAGCGGCGAACATGTGTTTCGCCTGTGGAAAAGAAAATCCCATCGGGCTCAAAATCAAATTTACCGTAGACGGAAACACCTGTACCGGCGAATTCACCGGTACGGAGAATCATGTCGGCTGGAACGATACCGTGCACGGCGGCATTGTTTACTCGGCATTGGATGATGTCACAGCGAACGTTCTCTACCAGCAAGGGCGCAGGGCGCATACCGCCAAATGCGAAATTCGCTACCGCAAACCATTATTCGTCGGCGAGACGGTTGCGTTGAAGGGCTGGATAGAAAAGGAAAAAGGTCGCCTGATTATTCTCAAAGGCGAAGCACGCCGAGTTTCTGACGGTGTCGTCGTTGCGGACTGCGAGGCGAGCTTTATGGATTCCAGGAAGGCCTGAACATGGCATTACCGAAAGCGTTGCAGGGGAAATTGAGGCTACCTTTGATCGGTGCGCCGATGTTTATCGTATCGGGTCCTGAGCTGGTCATAGCGCAATGCAAGGCTGGCATCGTCGGATCGTTTCCCGCACTCAATGCCCGGCCTCAGGAAAAGCTTGCAGACTGGCTGCAGCAGATCAGGGAAGAGCTCGGAGAGTATGCGGAGTCGCGTCCTGATGAAAAAGTTGCCCCCTATGCTGTCAACCAAATCGTACATGCCAGCAATACCCGCTTGCAGGAGGATGTCGAGACCTGCATCGAGCACGAGGTACCCATCATCATCACCAGCTTGCGGCCTCCTGAGGATGTGGTTGCTGCAGTACATTCCTATGGTGGACTCGTGTTTCATGACGTCATCAGCCTGCGTCATGCACGTAAAGCGATCAGCCAGGGCGTCGACGGAATCATTGCTGTTTGTGCAGGCGCCGGCGGTCACGCTGGTCCCTTAAGTCCGTTTGCTCTGATCAAAGAGATTCGCAAGGAATTTGACGGCGCCCTCATGCTGTCAGGTTGCATTACCAATGGCCGCGATGTTTTGGCCGCAAAGGCGATGGGCGCCGATCTTGCTTACAGTGGTACACGTTTTATCGCCAGCGCCGAAGCGAACGCGGTGCCGGAATACAAAGAGATGATAGTAAAGAGCCGTGCATCGGATATCGCCTATTCTTCGTTGTTCACGGGCATACATGGCAGCTATCTCAAGGGCAGCATTGCGAACGCAGGCCTCGACCCGGAAAACCTGCCTGAAGGATCGAAGGCGCAAATGGACTTTGCCAAGGCCAGTAAATCCGGTGCGAAAGCCTGGAAGAATATCTGGGGGGCCGGGCAGGGTGTCGGCGACATCGATGAAATTCTTCCGGTACGGGAAATCGTGCTGAAGCTTGAGCGAGAGTACGATGCCGCTCTGGCGGAATTGAACGCAGCCTGATGCGGTTGGTTGTCTATTCGTATTTGTTTGTCGCCTTCGGCGGGGCCCTTGGTGCGATGGCGCGCTTTGGACTCAACATCTTTTTGCAACGCGATGTCGAGTTTCCCTGGGGAACACTGACGGCAAATCTGCTTGGCTGTCTGGTCATGGGTGTGCTTGCACAACTGATTGCGACTACCGCCTGGTTCAACGCCGCTGGTATTGTTCCTGATCAGTACCGACTGCTGTTCGCCGTCGGCTTCTGCGGGAGTTTCACGACCCTGTCGTCGCTGGTCATGGAAATGAATACGATGCTCCAGAAAAACGAGATTCTTTATTCGTTCTCCTATTTCGTTGCGACATTGCTGGGTGGTTTTGCCTGCTTCTATATCGGAGTTCTCTGCGTACGGCTCCTGACGCAACTGCAAAGTAGTTAACACGCAGCCATGACTCTGATCGCCTTTGCAGTGCCGTTCTTTTTGCTCGCACTCATCGTGGAATTTGCGATCGATCGCTGGAAGGGAACGGGCTTTTACCGCGGCAACGATGCCATCAATAGCCTCAGCGCCGGTATCCTGAGCGAATCCACCGGCTACTTTACGAAATTCTTGCAGTATACGATTTGGGGTCTGGTGCTCAGCAATCTGGCGCTGTTCGACATGCAACGCAGTTGGTTTGATGCTTCCGCAACAGGCGTGCTCCTGTGGGTAACCGCGGCGGTACTTTGGGATTTCTGCTACTACTGGAACCATCGCCTTGGCCACGAAGTATCAATACTCTGGGCTGCGCACGCAGTGCATCATCAGAGTGAGGAATACAACCTGTCGACGGCGTTGCGCCAGACGAGCAGCAGTTTTCTATTCAGCTGGATCTTTTATACGCCCCTGTTTCTCATTGGCTTTCCGGCAGACGTCTTGATTACGGTCGGTGCGCTGAACCTCATTTATCAGTTCTGGGTACACACGCAGCAGATTCGTCGCCTGGGTGTGCTCGACCGAATTCTCGTTACACCATCCAACCATCGCGTGCATCACGCGCAAAACGAACGTTATATCGACAAAAACTACGGCGGCATACTCGTGCTGTGGGATCGCTTGTTTGGCACGTTTATCGAAGAATCCGACGACGATCCGGTGATCTTCGGCGTGCGCAAACCCCTGGCCAACTGGAATCCATTCTGGGCGAATTTTCAGGTCTACAGTTACCTGTTATTCGACGCGAGGCGAACGCGCCGCTGGCAGGACAAGATCGGCATCTGGTTTCGTCGCACGGGATGGCGTCCTGCTGATGTCGCTGCCGAGTATCCGAAACGACCGGTAAATCTTGCTCAGTTTCGAAAATTCGATCCGAAGATACCCGTCCGCCGCCGCCGCTACGTGCTGGCGCAGTTCTTTGTGGTCGTGGTGGTTGTCTTGTTTATCACTGAGGCGTTCGCCGCGCATGGCGCGGGCGTGGTGCTGGTACCTTGCCTGTTGCTGTGGACACAGTTGTACACTTTGGGTTTATTGAATGAAGGTCGACCGCATGCGGCGCGCTTTGAACTCGTCAGGTTGGTCGTCGTTTTGCCGATCGGAATTTATGCGCTTGACCCGGCACTGGCCACCCTGGCACCGGCAAGTGTTCTTGTTGTTGTATTTTACATATTGGTATCTATTTTATGGCTGAGAAAAGAATAGTTCGCACCGGCACGAAGTGGGAACCACTGGTCGGATACTGTCGCGCCGTTCGCGTTGGATCGCACATCGCCGTGTCCGGCTCGGCGCCGGTAGATGCTGATGGTGAACTGGTGGGCCCTGATGATGCGTATCTACAGGCTCGGCGTTGTATCGAAATCATCGGCTCTGCGCTTGAGGAAGCCGGTAGTGGCCTCAAAGACGTGGTGCGAACGCGCATGTTCGTTACGGACATTTCGCGATGGCAGGAGATCGCGAAGGCACATCAGGAAGCATTCGCTAACGTCACGCCGGCAACGACGATGGTCGAGGTTTCCCGGCTCATCGGCGACGGAATGCTGGTTGAGATAGAGGCCGACGCGATAGTCAATGATGCCTAGCATCGCATGACACGACGGGTCCGGGTTACAGCCGCTGAGGCACGCAGGATTGCACTGGCTGCGCAGGGCTTCGATCGAGTTCGGCCCCGGGTGCCGACCGATGTACGCCACTTTCGTCGTGCTTTGGCCGCAATCGCGGTACTGCAGCTCGACTACGTTAACGTTCTGATCCCGGCTCACTTCCTGATGATCTGGTCGCGACTGGGCCCTTACGACCGCGATCGTTTCGAACATTTTCTCTACCGATCAGGGGAGCACACGGAGCAATGGGCGCATGAAGCGTCCGTCGTCGCGAGCAGCGACTGGCCGTTGCTGGCGCATCGCCGCAGCGACTATCAACTCTGGAAAGACAGTCCTTTGCACGATTTGCCGGACGGGCGTGCCTATCTGGATAACATCCTCAAAATGATCCGGAAGAGTGGGGCAGCCACAGCCAACGACCTACCGCCGCTCGCGGCGCCGAAACGAAAACCGGGGGACTGGCACCGTTCGATACCACGTCGCGCGATGGAGCATCATTTCGCGAGCGGGCAACTCGCCGTACGGCAGCGTATGCCGAACTTTCAACGCGTTTACGACCTTCCTGAACGCCTCATCGATGATCGATATCGATCTGTATCTGTTCGCAAAGAAGATGCCGAGCGTGAGTTGCTGAGAAAAGCGTCTGCGTCGCTCGGTGTCGCGACAGCGCACGATATTGCCGACTACTACCGCATGACAGCGCGCGACGTGCAACCGCGACTGCAGGAACTGATCGATGAAGGCGCTTTGCACCCGGTCGTCGTTGACGGTTGGTCTGAGCCTGCTTACTTGTCGCATGCCGCTAAATCGCCACGTAGCATCCCCGGCGCGTCGCTCCTGTCACCGTTCGATCCGCTCGTTTGGTTTCGCCCACGGGCGAAAAGACTGTTTGCGTTCGACTATCGCATTGAGATTTATGTACCGGAAGCAAAGAGGAAGTGGGGCTATTACGTCCTGCCTTTCCGTGTAGGAGACACGCTTGCCGCACGGGTGGATCTCAAGGCCGATCGCAAGGCATCCATACTGCGAGTTCAAAGTGCGTACCTGGAGCCCGGCGCGGATTTACAAAGCACAGCAGAATCGCTTGCGACAGAACTTAATTCGCTGGCTGTGTGGCTGCAGCTTGACCGCGTGCAAACGAAAACGGCCAGCGCCTTCGAGAAAGCGCTGGCCGCGTTACTTCGAAATCCCTAACTTTCGGGTTGTTCGGCGGCGTCCCGGTGTTGTCGCTGGCCCTTCGAGCCCTTACGTTCGCCGCGTTTTTCACGCGCAGCGGCGCGTTCTTCATCACTCATGGATTCCAGGCGTTGTCGACGTTCGGCACTCCTGGCCTGGTAACGCTCTTTCGCTGTCGCGCGTTCTTCATCCGACATCGAGTCCCAACGCTGGCGCATCGCTTCACGATCACGTTTACCCTCCCGAGTTCCACGTTGATCCGCACGCTCTGCACGCAGCGCCTGTTGTTCTTCTTCCGGCAGACTGTCGAACTCGGCACGCCATTTTTCCATCATCGTGCTGCGCTCGTCGTCTGACATACTTTGCAGGTAAGTGCGTCTATCGTCCGGGCTCATGTTCTTGATGTCCGTAATGGACTGCGCCGACGCCGCGAAGGGTAGCAGCAGGCTCGTAATCATCAGAATCTTGTGTATGGTACGCATGTGTGGCAACTCCATTGGTTCATCGATACCCCTACTAACGCGCATTCTAACTCCTGGTTGACCCATGACTGCACGGATTCTTGAGAAAATGCCTCGAATTGTTCTACCGATATTGCTGTTTTGCGTTGCCTGCGCCGCGCCTTTGGTGCTGGTTTCTAAGAGTGCCGCCGTTCCGGAGGGCGTAGATTTAAGCGGCAGGTGGGAGTTGCGCGGCGGGTCGAACAGCAGGCGCCCGGCGACCGGCGAACAGGAGGCACTGATCCCGACTGGCAGGAAAGAGCAATCGCGACGACAACGAAGTCCGTCCGGGGCGTCTGTTCCCGTATTTCTTGAATTCGGTACATCGCTCAAGCTGACACAGACGAAATATGGAATGTTTATCAGCTATGACCGATCTGTGGTTGAGGAATATACGTTCGGTGAAAACCGCGCGGTAGAAATTGGACCTATTGAAGCTTTACGAGTGTCAGGTTGGGATGGCAACAAATTTGTTGTTGAGACACTGGATAAGTCCGGCGCCACGCTGTTCGAGACATGGTGGCTGGATGATGATGGCGCAGTCCTCGTTCGCGACATTCGAATTGCCAAGGGTGAGGAGAACAGTTTCGTCCAGAAGCAGCTATTCGATCGAAAATAGACTTGAGGTGAAAAACGGGCGGCGACCCTTTGGGCAGCCCGGCGGGAAGGAAAGGCCTTCCTCGGAGCCGCCGCCCTGGGGTAGTTACTCCTCGTCCATGTGGAAGGTGAACTGATTGCGAATGCCATAGCTTGGCAATGGCTGACCGTCGACAACTCGTGCCTTGTACTTGAATCGCCCGGCTGCAGCGATCGCCGCTTGGTTGAACAGTTTGTTTGTAGACTCCAATACTTCGACGTTGACGACGTAGCCCAGCTCGGTCACGTCGAATTGCACGATGACGTAACCTTCGATGCCGTTCGCGCGAGCTTTCGCAGGATACTCCGGAGACACTCTGACGAGTGCAATCAGCGGTCCATCGGTGATATCCGGGAGCTTGCGAAGCTCATACCCGGTTGGCGGGGTAGGGCCGCCACGGGGAATGTTGATCGTCACTTCACCACCACCTGATTCCGGCCTGGCGGGCGGCAGTTCCGATTCCGTCAGTTTCTTTTTGTCGACAATTTCTTCGCGCGGAACGATAGGCGATTCGGGAATTTTCAACTTGATCCAGCCAACGCCAATGCCTCTGGATGGCTCTACCAGGGCTCCTGGCTGAATGGCAATGAGGAGCTGCATTACAAACAGCAGACCGAAGGTCATAACAGTGCCGCTGGTGATGGCGGTGGCGTATCGATTTAACATATTGCATCTCCTAAGGTGTCCCGCCGAAGGTATGCCTTGAACTACGAGGTATTATACATACCTAGAACCACAAAGTAAGTCTTGAAATACCTTTTAGTTCGAGGTATGTTCACCGGATGGCACAAAGCAACCCTCCATTTATGAGCGGCGTACCGGAGTTGCTGTTACTCAGACTGCTGAATGAGCAGGAGATGTACGGCTACGAGCTGGTGCGCTCAATCAAGCAAGTGACCAATGAGGCGATCTCGCTCGGCGAGGGTGTCATCTACCCGGTGTTGCATGGCCTGGAGCGGAATGGTTCCCTGAAGTCCAAACGTAAGGATGTAGGTGGACGCACACGCGTTTATTATTCCCTGACAAAAAAGGGACGGGACCGACTGGAAAAATTACGCGGTGACTGGAGTCGTATCCAGGATGGCATTACAACCGCGCTGGATGGGGCGGCCAGTGCGTGAGCCCGACTTCAATGCGCTCACCAACGAATTGCTAAAAAGCGGCATCACGCCGCGTCACGCCCACCGCACCGTTAACGAGTTGCGAGATCACTACGATGACCTGGTGGACGCTGCAGTTGATGACGGCGCGAACAGCAAGTCGGCGCGACGCATTGCCTCGAATCAGCTCGGCTCTATGAAGCATTTTGTCGCAGATATGGCCAGCCACCGCGAACTCAAGACCTGGTCGTTTCGTTATCCGCGTCTGGCGGTGGTGCTTTACCCTTTGGCCTGCCTGGCCGTCTTGCCGGGTATGCCGGTATTTGCAGGCATCGCACACAGAACCGCGCTCATGCGCTGGGGTACCTGCCTGTTGGCCGCTGCGTTGGTTACCGGCATGATGTTATTGATACTGCAGTTGTCGATTATTCTGGGGTAGGCGTGTATTTTTCCAGCGTCGCACGAAACTTCAGCTTTCCGGCGCGATGTTGCTCGATAATGACCGGCAAATAATCCAGCTCCTCGGCACACCACAAAGTCGTCGTTCGAGAAGAGCCTTCTTTCTGATGTTGAATGCCCACAGCGGTAAATGTGCCTGCCTTGGTTTTTACTTTTTTGGTGCCAGCGTTGGTCACGTTGGCGATACGCAGTTTTTCGATATCGAAAAGCGTGTACTGCTGACTGGCGTGACCGTTTAGCAGGTCGCTCATCAGTTCATACTGGATCGACACGTTGTCATGCACGACGCCGTCCAATTGCAATAACACGTCCTCTTCGCCCGCCGTGCCTGAGACTTCATTCGTTGACCAGTCAAAACGCAGGTCGAGATCGGGATCGTCGCCGATAGTATCGACGGCGCGGTAACGAATGGGCTTCAATTCGGCCGTATCGCCACCGAACTCGGACGTAACGTCCATCGTGCCACGCGTCAGCAACCTGGACATGCCGGTCGCCTGGACGACATGGTGCGCGAGGTAACCGTCTGCGGTTCGTCGCAGCTCAGTGCTGAGTTCGCCCGAGACAATTGAGATTTTGACGTCATAGAGTGCGGTATGCGGCACCAGCGTACGCTCTGCCAGCGCAGGCCCGCTGATTGCGGCAAGTAACAGCAATAGAAGCAATCTCATTTGCCGGACTCCTCAGGGCTTTTAAGGACACGCTCACAGTCTCGCATAAGGGACATGACTGCTTCCTGAACGTGCTGTCGATGCGGTTCGAGCTGGTCCAGAGGCGTTTTGGACGGAATGGAGTAGGGCTCGCCGATGGCCAAAGCAATTCGGGCAAAAGGTTTCGGCACCATGAAATTGTCCCAGCGATTGAGGTACCAGGCACGATCGGCAGCACAGCCGATCGGGATGACAGGCACGCCGGCGATTCTGGCCATCAGGATCGCTCCCATCTTGAACTCATACTTTGGGCCACGCGGTCCGTCCGCCGTCGTGACGATCGAATAGCCATTTTTCATCCTGTCCTGCATGTCACGGAGTGCCAGGGCACCGCTTTGATTGGCCGAGCCGCGAATCACGTCGGCGCCCCAGGCGCGAGCGATGCGCTCGGGAACTTCTCCGTCTACGGAACCGGAGACTAGGAAGCAGGCCTTGAAGCCTCGTCGCACCCAGGAGCGAACCAGGGTAGAGCCGACGACATGGTGTTGGTGCCAGTAGCAGGGCGCGCAGTTCTTGCCGCTACCGATGTAGGGGTCGATGTGATTGCTGCCGATGATGGGCTCAATTCGGTAGGTCGACGTTAACAGGCGAATGATGCCACGCAGTACGGGTAGTCCCAGAAAGTAGTAGAGCCGGCGAGCACTGCTCATGCGGCGACGGGACGCTGTGCTGCGGCGCGACTCGATGGCGTCGAAGTCTTTGCGAGGAAGATTACTCAATGTCAGACCTGTATCCGCTGGGTTATTAGTGTCGTGAATGACGACCGGGCGCGCGCCAGACTCGAGTTTGCAGTATCGAATCTCTGCTGGTCAATGTAATATTACGCCTGCTTTTTCAATGCGATACCGCTGCATCCGCCACTGATGACGTCCGTCCAGCGAAAACTCCGGATACCCCCAGGCCCTACCAACCCGGTTGCTCTGGGTATCGACGCCAAGACCCTGGCGACCCTGCAACAATTGCAGGCCGACTACGGCGACATGGTGAGCATGACCCGCCCAAATGGCCGCCTGGCGTACTTTATCAACGATGCAGCAGAAGTTCGGCGCATCCTGACGCGTCGCCACAGCAAGTATCTCAAGGGTCCGGGCTTCGAGCGCGTCAAGATGCTGCTCGGCAACGGACTGATTGTCAGCGACGGTGACGTATGGCGCCGTTCGCGCCGCATGATACAGCCGGCCTTCAGTCGCCAGAATGTGCACCGGCTGATGACCGTCATGGTCGCATGCTGTGACCGCCGGGCCGTGCATTGGGCGGAGCTCGCGACCAAGGGGGAGCTTTGTAACATCACGGCCGAAACCTCCGATTTCGCGCTGGAACTGATCCTGATCAGCATTTTTGGCGACGACTACCACACACACATCGTAACGAAAGGTGACAATCCGTTTGCCTTCCTGAGCCGGGACTCGACCCGTGATCTTAGCGTTGTCATGAAAGTGCGGCGCCTGCGGGATCTGTTGTTAGGCATCATTGCCGACCGGCGCGCGCAGAAAGGCAATGATACGTTCGATTTTCTGGCCATGTACATGGAAGCAACCGACAAGGACGGACAGGCGTTCTCGGACAATGAGCTGCTGGATGAGCTCATGACACTGATCGTCGCAGGCTTCGAGACCTCGGCTAATACGCTGAACTGGGTCTGGTACCTGCTGGCGAAGCATCCGGAGGTCGAGAAGAAGCTGATTGCCGAAGCGCAGGAGTGCCTGCCGAACGTGTCGGCGCTCAGTGCCGATGCACTGGCCAACATGCGGTATGCGCAGCAGGTACTTGAAGAGGCACTGCGGCTCTACCCGCCGGTGTGGCTGTTTACGCGCCGATCACACGAAGAAGATCATCTGGACGATTTCGACGTGCCGCCCGACACGGATATTTACTTGTCGCCCTTCATACTGCATCGTACGGCGCATTATTGGCCGAACCCGGAGCAATTCGACCCGGATCGTTTCGCGGAATCGGAGCTATCCAAGAATGAGCGGCCGTTCTTTCCATTTTCACTCGGGCCGCGCCGTTGCCTGGGTGAGTATTTTTCCTTTCTTGAAATGAAAGTTCACTTAGGCCTCTTGCTGCCACGATTTCGACTGCAATTGGTCGACGAAAAGCAACCGCAACTGGAACTCGGCATCAATTTACGGGCCTCCGAAGATATTTACATGAAACCAATGGAACGCTGACAGACGCATGGAGCTATACAACACTTTAACGGACCTGCTGGCGGATGCGCGTGGCAAGGACCGCGAAATCCGCTTTATCGATGGCGAAAACGACGAAAGCATTATCAGTTTTGCCGATCTTTGGGATCGCGCGGTGGCATTGCTGGGGTCGCTGCAGGCACGTGGCATGGTGGCGGGTGACGAGCTTGTCATCTTCAGCAA
Organism: uncultured Gammaproteobacteria bacterium; assembly: GCA_942490655.1. GTDB lineage: Bacteria > Pseudomonadota > Gammaproteobacteria > Steroidobacterales > Woeseiaceae > UBA1847. The sequence continues at coordinate 678,569 of CALNXZ010000003.1, forward strand.
GTCGAATGAAAGTTTCGTCGTTGCCTTCTGGGCTGCTGTACTGGGCGGTATGGTGCCGGTACCTGTGGCTGTCGGTATTAGTGATGAGCACCGTTTAAAGCTGTTCCGGATATTGACGCAGCTCGAGCGTGCGACCTTGTTTACCGAGTCAGACCTGCTCGAGCGCCTGCTGGAGTTTTCGATCAGTAACCAGCTGTCTGACGTGACAGGAACGCTGCAGACCAAAACCACCTTGATCAGCGATATAGAGCCCGCTTCGGCCGGAGAGGTGTATGAGTCGACGCCGGATGACATTGCTTTCATTCAATACTCGTCCGGCTCGACCAGCGATCCCAAAGGCGTGGTGCTGACGCATCGCAATTTGTGCGTCAATATTCGCGCAATTATTGAGGCTTGTGGCTGGACGAAGGACGACCAAAGCCTGAGCTGGATGCCGCTGACGCACGATATGGGCCTCATTGGCTATCACCTGAGCGTGCTTGGCGTCGGCATGAATCATGCGGTAATGGACACCGGCGTGTTCGTGCGACGTCCGCTATTGTGGATGAGCAAGGCCAGCGAATTGCGCGCAACGCAGCTTTGTTCGCCGAACTTTGGCTACAAGCACTTCCTCAAGCTGTTCCAGCGCAAAGGATTGGACGAGCTCGATTTGTCCGCGGTGAAACTCATACTGAATGGCGCCGAACCCATATCCTGGGAGCTTTGCGAGGAGTTTCTGACAGCCCTCGCGCCGCAGGGGCTGAAGCGGACAGCGATGTTCCCCGTGTATGGCCTTGCAGAGGCGACAGTGGGTGTTTCGATCCCGGCGCCGGGCTCAGAGTATTCACGCATTACGGTTGATCGTCACAGCCTGCGCATCGGCGAGCCCTATCAGTTGGTTCCGCCAGAAGATGACGATGCGGTTAGTTTTGTTCGTGTCGGCAAAGCCATTCGCGATGTTGAAATTCGAATTGCTGACGACAGCAACCGCGTCCTGGGCGCGGGGCGGGTTGGCAATATTCAATTGCGTGGTGGCAGTGTGACCGAGCGTATTTATGGCGACCCGGCAGCTACTGCGCAGCTGTTTACGACCGATGGCTGGCTGCAAACCGGTGATTGCGGCGTATTCGTTGACGAGCAGCTGGTTATCACAGGTCGCCTGAAAGACATCATCATCGTCAATGGCCAGAATTACTACCCGCACGATATCGAGGAAATCGTCGCCCGACTGGATGATCTCGACCTGAACAAAGTGGTCGTCGCAGGCGCGACGCCCAAGGGCGGGCAGACCGAGGAACTGATCGCCTTCATCCTTTACCGGCAATCGATTGAGGGATTCAGGCCCATCGCCGAACAGGTTCGGGACCTGATCGGGGAACAGACGGGACTCGAGGTCAATAAAGTTATACCCGTTGCGAAGATACCGAAGACGACCAGCGGCAAAGTGCAGCGAGTGAAGCTGCTGCAAGCTTATTTCGATGGTGAATTCGATGCTGCTCTCGGCGAGCTGGGCCCAACGGATAGCGTCGTGGTGGAAGCGGACGCTGATCCCCTGGTTGCCGAACTTGAGACCATCTGCCGCGAGTTTTCCAAGGAGCGCAGGATCGGAGCTGACGACAATCTGTTTGAGGTGGGTGTCAGTTCGTTAACGCTGACCGAGATCGTGTTGGCTATCGACGAAAAGCACCCCGGGAAACTCGATATCAGTGATCTATTTGACTACCCGACCATCCGGGAAATTGCGGCATTCATTAAGGAAAAGTCATGACATACGCGCGCATCGCCGGCATCGGGAGTTTTCTTCCGGAAAAGGTTGTTACCAACAAAGACCTGGAAAAGACGATGGATACGTCTGACGAATGGATCCAGGAGCGTACCGGCATCAAGCGACGACACGTCGCATCGGCTGGCGAGACGACAGCGTCGATTGGACTCGCCGCTGCGGAACGCGCCATGGCCGACGCAGGCGTAAGCGCGGACGACATCGACCTCATCATCGTTGGCACGACAACTCCGGACAAAATCTTTCCGGCGACGGCGTGTATTATTCAACGGCAACTGGGCGTGAAAGGATGTCCGGCGTTTGACGTACAGGCAGCGTGCAGCGGTTTCGTCTATGCCCTCGATATCGGCAACCGCTTTATCAAGACGGGCGGGGCGAAGACAGCTCTCGTGATTGGTGCAGAGACGCTGTCTCGAATCACCAATTGGGAGGATCGCGGTACGGCCGTCCTGTTCGGAGATGGTGCAGGTTGTATCGTTCTGCAGGCCAGCGACAAGCCCGGCATCCTATCCACCCATATTCACGCGGATGGCGAGTATGAAGACCTGTTGCAGGTACCTTTCGGCGTGTCTATCGGCTATGACAAGACGCGCACGGGGCAGGCATTTATCGAAATGAACGGCAATGCGGTTTTCAAACGTGCGGTGGCGACCTTTGACAAGATCGCACGCGAGACGATGGCGGACCTCGACGGGGAAATTGGCGATATCGACTGGTTCGTGCCGCACCAGGCGAACATGCGCATTATCAAGGCAGCTGCGAAGAAGCTTGGCATGCCTATGGAGCAGGTGATTGCCACTGTTGATGAGCACGCCAACACCTCGGGCGCTTCAATTCCGCTGGCGCTCGATCAGGCCGTTCGAGAGGGCAAAATCAAGCGCGGTGACACGCTGATGTTTGCAGCATTCGGCGCCGGCTTTACCTGGGGTTCGGCGGTCGTTAAATATTGATAAGGTTGATCAATTTTTCTCTCGAATGAAGATTAAGTAAACACCCGAATCTATTGTTTATTAACAATAAAATAATCCTACTGAAATGCTGCTAGACTGTTTGCGGCCGCAGCTAAGGCGTGGCTGACAATAATAAAACTCTAATAACAACAAAAGCATAAAGGGGAATTTCATGGGTGTAGGAAAAATCATTCAGATCGTTGCAGTTCTTGCCGCTGTGGTTGCGGGACTTTGGAGTGGCTTCCCGGAAGCTGCGATGGTAGTTGCTGTGCTCGGCGCGGTCGGCGGGTGGTTCATCGCTGTGGAAGATCGACAACGTGTACTGGTCGCTGCAATTGCGTTATCCATCGTAAGTGGTGGCCTGGACGCCATCCCCGGAGTCGGTAGCTATATCACGAGTGTTATGGGGAGCTTGGGTAGCCTTTATGCCGCCGGATCCGTCACTGTGATCCTGGTTGCTTTGTACGAGAAGTTGAAGCCTTAACTTCTCGCAAGGCTTCCAGCTGACAGGCATTGCTCTGTAAGAAGGCCGCTCCTCCCGGAGCGGCCTTTTTTTGCCCGAGCGATCCGCATCTGACATAAGACCGGCAAATGATGTTTTTACCGAAAAATTTGTGTGACCCAGTTCACATTTCCGGTGCGGGGCTGTCTCTATACTGCGACATATCGGCTGTCGCGAAACAGAGACAGGACTAACATGGAAAGGACTATGAGCAAGGATTACGACGACGTGCCGCTATCGCAATCGAATGTCTCGCTGAAACTCGCGGACATTCAGCGGCGTTGTTCAGAGCTCATTCAGGACAGCGATGAATTCGGAGGCCTGTCCCTCGAAGAGCCGGTGAAATCACAGGACAAGAACAACCCCTACGACCGCGGCTAAGGTCCGTCACCTGAACCTTCGCGGCCACGATCATAGTGCCGCATTACCATCAGCCGCCAGATCCAGATAGCTATTATCAAAGCCGCTGCTATTGGCAGCGCCACAATCGGTTGCAGCAGCACGAGGAAGTCGTAAATTCCGTGCAGCAGGGCCGCCAACGAAAATCCCGCCAACACCGCGCCGGCCAATGGCTTATGGGCGAGGCGTGCTCGCGTTATCCAATGCGCCCAGACCGAGGCGAATACCATGTGAACCACCGGACTCGCAAAGCCCCGCGCGGCGGCCTCCATCGGGGTCAGGAATTGCAGATAGTAGAAGTTTTCTGCCGCGGCGTAGCCTAAGGCCAGGAACGACGCGTAGATTATGCCGTCCATCGGCTCGTCCAGAGCCTTGAAGCGAATAACGATCAGCAGGAAGGGCAGCAGCTTCGAGAATTCCTCGATCGGGCCAATCGCCATTACCGAGTAGGCCAGCAGCCAAATCGCGTTCTGCGCGCCGAGTTCGAGTGCATCGTAACGCAAGCCCAGAGGTTCGAGGCCAAGGTACAGAAACTTTGATAGCCCCATGGCCGCCATGCCCAGCCCGAAGCACACTGCGAGATTAAGGGCCGGCTCAGGGAGGTGCCGGTCTTTATGGTAGTGATACCCGGCCCAAAAAATGACGGGAATAACGATCGGCAGTACCAATAAGATTTTATGCATAAGGGCATTATCCGGTTAAGCTCAGAGATCTTCCTCCAGTTCGCGAGTTTTTCAGCTGAGTAACACCTTTCTCTATGTGGTCGCGGTCCTGATCTGGGGCTCAACCTGGTTGGCGATTGAGTTCCAGTTGGGCGTTGTCGCGCCCGAGGTTTCCATCGTTTATCGCTATTTGGCCGCCAGCGGTATTCTGTTTATCTGGTGTAAAGTCAAAGGCTTAAAGCTCTCTTTTAATCGTAAGTCTCATTATTGGTTCGCGCTGATGGGACTGTTGATGTTCTGCCTCAACTACATTCTTGCCTACCACGCCCAGATCTACATTACCTCGGCACTGTCAGCGATCGCTTTCTCGTCGATGCTGTGGATGAACATCATCAACTCGCGCCTGTTCTTTGGTGCCAGGGTCAGTGGCCGGATTTTTCTGGGCGCGGCGCTTGGTATTAGCGGCATATTCATACTCTTCGGACCGCAGGTCAGGGTGGTGTCGCTATCCGATGGCGTGTTCTTTGGCTCTGTATTGGCGGTTGTCGGTGCGCTGATGGCGTCGTTTGGCAATATGGCCTCTCAGGCGGCACAAAAAGAGCAGCTTCCAGTGGTCCAGTCAAACGCCTGGAGTATGTTGTACGGTGGACTCATGACGACTGCCGTAGCCATCGTGCAGGGTCATGAATTCAGCTTCGATCCGTCGTTCCAATACCTTGCTTCATTGGCCTACCTGACCGTCTTTGGTTCCGTCATCGCGTTCGGCGCCTACCTGACCCTGCTTGGCCGTATTGGTGCCTACAGGGCCGGATACGCGAGCGTCATGTTCCCGGTAGTGGCCCTGATACTGTCGATGCTATTCGAGGGCCTGGCGCTTGATACGACCATTATGGTGGGCTTTGCTTTGGTACTCACCGGCAACCTGTTGGTGCTGACGCGAGGCCGCAAAGCCTATTAGTACGGTATCGTGGCCTGCTGCGCTTGCAGTCGCCGCGACCGAAACTAGCTGTCCTGTTGCAAGGGACCGCTAAGCAAGGCGTCCTTAACCAGCGCCAATATCAGTGCCACTTCTTTCGCGCTGATGTCAAACACCGGTGTGAAACGCAGTGAATGCTTGCCGCCATGAATAACACCCAGGCCAACACGCCGCAGATAGTCCTCCGTGCTGTTGGCCCCATAGGTCTTGTATCGTTCGTGAAGTTCGCAGCTCACCAGCAAACCAGTGCCCTGGGCGCTGACGATCCCGCCGTCCGTCTCTGCGATCAGGGCCTTCATGCCCTTGACCAGATCACGCCCTCGAGTCTGAATGTTTTCGCGGCGCTCGGCACCCAGTGAATCCAGTACCGCGATAGCGACATCCAGTGCACGCGGATTCGTAGTCATTGTGTTGCCGTAGAGCCCATGTTTATAAGTCGCTGCGGCGCGATCGGAAAGCGCGAGCACTGACAATGGGTATTGTCCGCCGTTAAGCGCTTTCGAATAGGATTCGATGTCCGGTTCCGGCAGATTCTGAAAGCTCGGATAATCGACGATCGAGAGCACGCCATGCGCCCGCAGACCGGCCTGTATGGAATCAACCACCAACATCGAGCCATGTTCTAAAGTCAGTTCCCTTGCCCGCGCATAAAACTCGGGCGTGATCGGCATCCCGGGATTGCCTTCGCCCATCACAGGTTCCATGAAAAAGGCTTCAATAAAAATGTTGTCTTTGTCGGCCTCTGCGAAAACCGTTTCCAGCGCCGCAATGTTATTGGGCTCCACCTTCAACAGGTAATCGTCTTCCCTGAATGACGCCAGGTGCTTGCGGTATTGCTTCATGGAGGAATCGGAATAGCGAGCAGGGCGGTCAGTCCGGCCGTGAAAACTGCCTTGCAAAGTCAATCCGCAAACCTCGAATCCGTCGTACCTGGCGCCGGCACTGGTCAGTTTGTTCGTGTTGATGTCCGCGAATCTGGACGCGAGAGACATGGCTTCAGAACCGCTGTTCAGGCAAACGAAACTATTGTAAGGCGTACCGCCTTTCCGGGTATGGCCAACTTCCCGTCGAAGACTCTTGACGAAGTCCACCTGGCTGACGCTGGCTGTCATGATGTTCGCCATCACGTGCGATTGATTCATCGCCTTCAGTATGGCTTCTGGCGCGTGGCCAAAGCCGAGCATGCCGTATCCGCCACAGTCATAGACAACGGCACCCTTCAGGCTAACCACCCACGGCCCGGCCGCGCCGATCGCAACGTAGGGATTAACGGCATCCACAGCATAGAAATTGGTTAGTCCATCGTGCGCTGCAGCAATCTGTTCCTGCTCACTCAAAGCCAGGAATTCAGGGTGTGTTTTTTTCAGCTCTAGAAAACGGCTGTACGCGTATTCGATGGCGAGGGCGAGTTTGCTATAGCCGGATTGCAGGAAGTCGAGGATAACGTCGTCCGCCAAGCCGGTGGTCAAAGCGCCGCCACCATGGCCTCGCATTTCATTGAGGTAGCTTAGGTGGGTTTCATGCTTGCGTGAGTCAATAGCTTGCGACATTGACGTTTTCCTTAGATTTGTCGAATCGCGAACTATATCAAAGGAAGCGCTATGGAAGCACGAACAACAAGACGCGTTTTACCATCGTCCCGGCAGGGCGCCGGGAACGGCGTTTGGCTCAGCCCTTAACCGCCGGGCTGAAGCTACTCCTCGAAACGGTCTCTTTTTGGCTTTCGAACAATTTCGCGCTTAACAGAATCTTCGCGCTCCTGGTGCAGCTTCTTCAGCGGTTTTTCCACATGAGAAGGCCCAAGACGGCTGAAGCGACTTCCAAGTTCCTCGTAAGTCTCTTCGTCCACATCGTCCTGATCGTCGTGATAGTGTCGTTTACTCACTTTACTCGTCTCAATTATCAGTTGCGGTGTTGCTCACTCGGACGGTGTCTTGTCGTTGTGAAATAATAAGATTCAAGTGGGGTGCCGGCAATCCCTAGCTGGTGTAGCTGGCAACAATTTCGCCATCAACTTCTTCAAAATCGTAATAATCATCAAGGTCGGAAAGGACAGACTGCAGGTATTTATCCTCTTTCGCCATTTCGATTCGACGCCAGGACGCTATGCCTTGCGTAGCAACAGTTGGCTCGGCTTCCGCCTCGTTTTCGTCAACCGTGTCATCCAGATCGTCATCGTCTGCCATGTCATCGTCGTACGAAAGATCATCATCGTCCATGCTTAACTTCCAGAGTTGAATGCAGACCTTCATCGGTCCGCGGCCGTTCTCACGACAGAATCGTCAGGGTAGCCGCCTAATTTCACGTAAAAGTAATGTTTTTGATTTCCAAGTCAAGGAATTTTTTCGCGAAAAAGAGTGCCAAGCTAACTCATTGTTATTAAAAGAAAAAAAGAGTCGATTTTTCGGTTAGTGCAGCAGTCTGCGATCCGGGTAATTGCACGATTCCGCTTTCGCGCCACAAAACCACTGCGGCACAGGTCAGCAATAATATGCCAGAGCTTGCGTGCAGCAAGAGACTATAATGGCGCCAATTCAATCGCCGGGGATCAAGGAAAAAAACGTGGCTGATGATGAAACTGTAGCTTGGGAACAGATTAGAGCTTTGCTGGGCAATAGCGATTCCAGTGCCGAGCTGGAAGCGTTGCTGGATTCCTTGAATCCCAACGACCTGCTGTACGCCGTATTTCACTTGGCGGCTGATGAACAACGCACACTGCTGTCGATGATTTCGGCCGAACGAGCGGCTAATCTGATCGAGGAAATGCCCGACACGCACGTCGCGGACCTCATTGAAAACATGCCGGCGGACAAGGTAGCGCCTATCGTCGGTGAGATGGCCAGTGATTTTCGAGTTGACGTTCTGGCCGAGATGGACAAGGAAGACTCGGATGCGATTCTCGAGCAGCTGGAAGAAGAAGACGCTCTAGAAATTCGAGAGTTGAGCGTGTTCTCGCCGGATGTCGCTGGCGGCATGATGATGACCGAGTTCATGTCCTATCCCATGAGCGCAACGGTCAGAGAGGTTCTCCTGGACCTGACGTCGAAGGAGGGCGACTACGGCTTCCTCACCGTTCACTACATCTACGTTGTGGTCAAGAAGAAAAAGCTGAAGGGCGTTATCCGAATTCGTGACCTCGTATTCAGCGATCCCGATATCGCCATCGGCACCATAACCAAGCCGGCACTTACGGTGCCTACCGACGCGGATCTGGAACAGCTTGAGGAGTTTTTTGACGAACACGACATTGCCGCTGTTCCGGTCGTCGACGAACGCAGAAACTTGTTGGGTATCGTTCGCCGCAGGGCGGTACTCGAAGCGCTCACCGAGCGCGCGGAAGCGGATAGCCTGAAGGCCGCTGGTATCGTCGGCGGCGACGAGTTGCGCAGTATGCCGGTCCTGGTTCGCTCGCGCCGGCGCCTGTCGTGGCTGAGCATCAACATACTCTTGAACATCATGGCCGCCAGTATTATCGCTGTTTACGAGGACACTCTGACGGCGGTAATCGCTTTGGCGGTGTTCCTGCCGATTGTTTCTGATATGAGCGGATGCTCGGGGAATCAGGCAGTGGCCGTGAGTATGCGCGAGTTGACACTGGGAGCAGCGGGGCCACGTGACGTGTTTCGCGTACTGCGAAAAGAAGTTGTGGTCGGCTTGATCAATGGTCTGTCTCTCGGAATTCTGCTCGGCATCGCCGCGTACCTCTGGAAGGGAGACGTGTTGCTTAGTCTTGTGGTCGCGGGCGCACTCTCGATTAACACTGTCGTAGCTGTGTGCATCGGCGGAACGGTGCCACTAATACTCAAGCGAATGAAAGTCGACCCGGCCGTGGCGTCGGGGCCGATGCTGACTACCATTACTGATATGTGCGGATTCATGCTGGTGCTGGGGCTGGCGACCGCCATCTTGTTGTGATGACCAGAATTGCATTTTGTTTGCTCACGACTCTGGTTGCAGCATGCACGCCGGACTCCGCATCCCAACCAGAGAGCTCTGAGCCTGAACCAGTTGCCAATGTCGTTCTGCAAAAACTGCAATCGGAATCTGGCGATGCAGCGGAATGGGTGGCTACCCTGGATAAACTCATCGGCACCTGGCACCAAAGTCCGGATAATTTTAGCGAGGCGGGTAAGGCGTGGATGGCCGAAAACAACATTTCCGGCTTTTACGACACCTTCAGTTGGGGAACCAACAAAGCCTGGATCGATTTCGGCGACTTTCGGATTGTTAACGGTGTCGCCGAGAAGACCGGTGTGGGGATGATTTCCTGGCACACCGGGTTTAAGCATCTTCGTTTTCGCGAATCGGGAGCCAGGGGTGGCTTTGTCGATGGGGTGATTGAAATCGTCGACGAAAATGTCTTCATTCGGCATTTCGAGTTCTTTGCGCCTGACGGTGCGGTCAGCTACTACAGCGATACCTGGACATTTAAACCGGACGATACTGAGTGCTTTACCTGGCAGTCGACGTCTTATGAAAACGGCGAACCGGCTATCGGTCCGGCGAGGACGTTTTGCAAGTCGGACTAAGTGGCGAGGTGGCTCGGCCCCGGTAGGATCAGGAATGCGTACTGGGTCCTCAAGGATAGATGATGCGCTGCCGATAACTCCTTCATAGTCAGCCAATTACGGCATGACAATGGAGAATCGCCTTGAGTCGTGGAGTCGGCAGCCGTTTCTGTGCGCTCGTTGCTGCATCCCTGCAGCTGTGCGTGTTTGCCGCTACGGCAAGCGCCGAAACTGACCTGAGTTTCACAGGCTCGCCGGTTATTGTTGACGGCAACGGCGCTGATACCGGATCAGTCGGCACGACGGCGCGTTGGAGCAATGTCGGAACGCTGAATGGCACCAGTCTTGATCTCGTTATCGAAGTGATCAGCAATAACCGGACTGGCGACAGCATGAGTTTCACCACGGACGGTGACGATGCCGCAGTCTGGCTGGACGGTGCGTCCGGACAGATCGTTGACCTCGATTACAAATTCTTCGCAGCCGGAACGAGCACGCCAATTACGATTATTCCCGAGGCCCTGATCCAGGACCTCGACGCCGATATCCCGGGAACATCAACCCTGGAAATCGTTCGCGTACCGAAGTCGCAAGTTGCGAATTACACGCTTGAAGCCGGCGGGCTCGGCTCGGACCTCGCTGTCGTGACTCTCGATAAGGGCACCCCAAGCACCGCCGATGATGAGTTCGAGGTTACTTCAGGCGCGAGCGGTAACCCGGGTGATACCAATATTTCGATCGAGCTCGATTTCAAGCCGGCGTCAACCATACGATTGACCTTTGAGACCGCGAATGGCGCTTCGGTGCGACAGTTCTCTTTTGATGGCAACGCCGCGGGTCACTTCACTACCAGGGACGAAAATTCGCAGGACCTTTTTCCCCCGGTCAGGCCAACAGTGACGATCATCGCAACGAATGATGCGACACCGGTGCTGTCCGGTACAGCAGAAGCATTTTCAACGATGACTATCGTCGTCGGCGGAGCGACATTTGAAGTGGTTGCGACATCCGGCGGTACGTGGTCACTGGATACCGGAGGCGTCAGCCCACTGGTCGGCACGTTTAATCCCAATATTGATGGCAGCGCGACGAATAACGTATTAGCCACCAGTACCGACGCGGCTGGCAACAGCACCAGCGACAATACCGGCAGCGAATTATTCATCGACGCGACCGCCCCGGTGTTAACCATTACCACATCGGATGTGGTCGTCGTAGCGAATGTAAATAACTACATGCTCAGCGGCACCTGCACTAGCGGTGATGGGTTGGTCACCATGTCAATCACTGGCGCTACGCCGGCGTCAAGGACTGCGCCTTGTTCAAGCGGTACGTGGGTATCCAGCGGATTCAATTTATCCGCCATCGCCGATGGCAGCAATGTGATTGTCCTGAACGCGAGGCAGACAGACTCCTGGGGCAACACAGGCAACGCAACGACGGTGCTGTTGGACAAGGATGCGACGCCGCCGGGGACGCCGACAGTTGACGCACAGACCACCAGTGACACGACACCGGTTATCACCGGAACAGCGGATGTTGGAGCTTCAGTCTCCGTATCGGTCGGCGGTGCCATGTACACGGTCCTCGCAGATGGGTCTGGACTGTGGTCTCTGGATACGGGCGCTGTGACTCCCGACAGCGGCGCCTTCAACCCTACCGCGAACGGCGCTAATGAAGTCGTCGCGACAGTGACCGACGGGGTCGGCAATAGCAGCACCGATGTAACGAACGGCGAAGTGGTTATCGACACCCTATTTCCTGTGGCGCCGACCATTGACTCGCTGCTGAGCAATAACCCGACGCCGACTGTGACCGGTACGGCGGAAGCCGGCTCGACAAACACGATTACTTTTGGCGGTGCGACCTACACAATCGTCGCTAACGGCTTGGGGCAATGGCTGCTGGATACAGCTGCAGCAACACCGGACAGCGGTACGTTCGCTCCCGATATCAACGGCATCAACGAAGTGATCGTTGTGAGCAGAGATGCTGCTGGCAATAGCACACCGGATGCGAGCAACAATGAGATTGCGATCGACACGACAGAGCCGGTTGTCAGTATCACCAGTGCTCCCATCGCAACCTCGAATAACGCAACATCGTACGTGGTCGGTGGCAACTGCGGTGCTGCTGATGGGAACGTCACTGTCGGTATCGTCGGTGCTGCACCCGCTTCACGAACTGCGAACTGCGCCGGAGGCAGCTGGTCGGCCAGCTTCGACGTTGGCGCGATCACGGACGGTGATGATGTTTTGCAAATCGATGCAAGCCAGACCGATGCGGCGGGTAACGTTGGCAACACCAGCCATCTATCCGACAAGGATGCGACCCCACCCTTAATCGCAATTACAGATGACGGCAGCGGGGGAGATGAGTACGTTAACGAACAGGAACAGGACGCGGTTGTCGTAAGCGGTAGTAGCGATGTTATCGACGGCCAGGTCGTCACGGTCAGGTTCAGGGACAGCCTCAATGCCACCGTTATTGTCACTGCAACTGTGACGGGCGGCGTTTGGGCAGCTGCTGCTACGGATATTTCCGGGCTCAATAGTGGCACGATTTTCATATTCGCGGATGTCGATGACACAGTCGGTAACTCGGCGGTAACCGCGAGCGATGTGTTTACACTCGATCCGGACCGACCAAGCCTTACAGTCAATCCAATCGGCACGACGAACAGTACATTGCCGCGGGTCAGCGGCACGACCGACGAGCCTGCGGGCAACGTCGTCACCATTCGTGATGAGTTGGCCGCAGTCGTGTGCACGGCTACCGTCGCACCGGCAACGCCGTTGAACACCTGGTACTGCACACCGGGGACTGCGATTCCGGAGGGCACCTATAACTACACTGCAGAGATCGACGACGGCGCTGGCAACATGCAAGTCGTAAACTTCAGCCTGACCATCGACCTCGATATGGACAATGACGGTATTCCCGACGCGGTTGAAGGACCAGGGGACACGGATGGCGATGGTATACCTGACTACCAGGACACAGACTCTGATGGCGACGGCATCGGGGATTTAGATGAAGAACAACGCGTGCCGCCGTTAAGCGGTAGCGACATCGATGGCGATGGCATCGATGATGCGATGGACGTCGACCAGACCGGTGGTGTGGACGCGGACGGGGATGGTGTTGACGATGTACTGGCCCCATCGGACCTCGATAATGACGGCGTGCCGGACTATCGCGACACCGATACTGACGGCGACGGTATCGGCGATGCCATAGAAGGAGCGGGCGATTTTGACGATGATGGAGTGCCGAACTACCGGGATCTCGACAGTGACAATGACGGCCTCCCGGATGCGATGGAGACCGACTTCGATAGTGATAGCGACGGTAGTGCCGACTACGTGGACCCGGACAGCGACAACGATAGCATCCCGGATGCCGTCGAAGCTGACAACTTGCCACCCATCGACACGGACGGCGACGGCTTTTCCGACTACATCGATCCGGATAGCGACGACGACGGTATTTCCGACATGGAAGAGGGACAAACGAGCGGTACCGACACTGACAGTGATGGCATCGACGATACCTATGATGTCGACCAGACCGGTGGCGCGGACTTAAACGGCGATGGCGTTGACGATGCCGTGCTTGCAGATGACTTTGACAACGACGGCGTGCCGAACTATCTCGATCTGGACAGTGACAATGACGGTCTACTCGACGTCAGCGAAGGAGGCCTGGACGATGTGAACGTGGATGGCATCGTTGACGACGGCGCGATTACCGACACACCGCCGAACACCGATGGCACCGACGGTCCCGACTACATCGACCTCGATAGTGACGACGATGGAACGAATGACATCGAGGGCAGCGCCGCCGTGGCCTACGATGTTGACGGAGACGGCCAGATCGACCCGGCTTACGCCGCCGATGTGGACGGAGATGGCGCGCCAGATGTTATGGATGGTGACAATACCGGCCACGGCGTTTCTCGCGACTCGGACGGCGACGGCGTAACAGATCCCGTTGACCTCGATGACGACAACGATGGCATAGCGGATGTCCACGAGACGGACAACGGCGCTGATGTTGATACCGATATGGACGGAATCGTCGATCGTCTCGACCTGGATTCCGACAATGACGGCCTGCCGGACAGCATCGAGAGCGTTGGCGACAACAGTCTTGATGATGACCGTGACGGCTTACTCGATGACCTTTCCGACACCAACTCCGACGGACTTGCAGACCTCGTAGGGTCGGGAATGGTGCCCCTGGATACCGATGGTGATGGTGTCGCGGACTTCCGCGATACCGATAGTGATGGTGATGGTATGAATGATCTTACTGAGAGTGCGCGCAGTATCGCGGCCACAATTGACGTGAATGGCGATGGTGTTATCGACAGCATAGTGGACGTAGACGCTGATGGCCTCGCCGATAGCGTCGATCCCGATGCCGCAGGCGGGGGAGTACCCATTGTGCCGCCTGATACAGATGGCGACGGCCGCACCGACCAGATCGATTTTGATAGCGACAATGATGGATTTCTAGATGAGGACGAAAATGGTGACTTTGACAACGATGGCATACCCGACAGCATTCAGGTTCACTTTGCAAAACCGCTTAAGACTGCGGTCAATGGAGGTGGCTCAATGCTGTGGTTACCGATAATGATGTTATTAATTGCGATGACGTTTCGATCGCGCCGCATCCTGGTTCCAGCTCTACCCATACTGGCAGTTGCATTGCTTCTGCCCGTTAGCGGGGCGAGGGCCGATTATGATACTCCGGGCGAGCCGCAGTTCCACGTGAGTGTAGGCGCGGGTGTTTCAGTGGTTAGTCCAGAAGGTGAGTCGAACGGCTGGCAGACGATTGATGACTCGGGTGAGGGTTTTAAGCTGCGCCTGGGTTATTACTTTCATCCCAAGTGGTACGCCGAAGCGGGTTACGTCGATGCAGGGGCTGCCGAAATAGGGAATAGCGATCCTGCGATTACCGACGTTGCGTCGATCTACTACAAGATACCGTCTATCTTTGTCGGCTACGTGCTGCGAGATTCCGACGCGAGATGGAATATCCACTTAAAGCTCGGCGTGTCGGATATTCAAAACTCTACTTACGACGACAGGTTCGGCTTCGAAGAACAGAGTTCCTGGCAGGTAGCCATGGGGCTTGCCGCACATTGGAACGTCACTTCGAGATGGTTCGTGGCTCTCGAACATGATCAATACGACCGTGATGCGAGTTTTACGAGCGTTAACGTAGGTTGGCGGTTTTATGCCGACTATTAGTCGGTAATCGTTGTTCGCAATATCGCTAGTCGTGAGTTTCCGGAGTTGTCTTGCGGAACGTCGGCTTGAACACGCGCTCGGAAATTTTCCAGCCTTTGTCGGTTAGCCTGAACGTGTCAAAGTATCGTCCGACGACAACAAATGCATCCAACGGCACGGGTGCCGATTCGTCTTCACCTCTGGCTTCGTGCGCAACGGCCACATAGCTGACACCGGTCGCTGCCTTTTCATGCAGCGGCATGATCTTGATGGTTGTCATCAAGTGCAAGCTGACCGTATTCATATCGTCACCATTGACGTGATCACGCATTGCCTGACGACCTACGTTCCATTTACCCCGCGCCTGCATACGAGCATCTTCGGTAAAGAGATCTGCGAATTTGTCAGCATCGCGCAAATCGCGATAATAGGCGTAGTCAGTAACCAGTTGCTGGCACTCAAAAATTATGTCTCTTTTCTGTATGGCGCTAAGTTCCGCAGCGCTTGCAAATGACAGCAACAGCGTCTGCGCGACGAAGCCTGTCCAGATATATCGGGTGATCTTCATAATGCCCATCTCCAGCTAGTGGTTTGGTGACACTTCTTTTCGGGGCACTCAATCTAACACCATGGCTCAGTCGCGTGTAGCGCCCGACTGCAAACCACTCTCATTTCTATATCGCTCAGGACCCTGAATTGCGGTTTCTAACTAGCGATTCCTGACCGATGCTTTGTTAGTCTTTGGCCCATGCATAAGAATATTTACATATTAGTCGTAGCTCTGATGTTCGGTGTAATTCCCGGCGTTGCTAAAGAGAATGCCGAATCAACGCATGGCGCCGCGTTGCTGGAGCCAATGAAAACGGAGCTCAAACAAGCGCTGATGGCCGGTATGCAGAAGGGGGCATTGAACGCAATCAGTGTCTGCAAAGTTCAGGCGCCTGCGATAGCGGATTCTCTTTCTGTTGAGGGCGTAAGAATAGGCCGCACGAGTCACCGACTTCGCAACCCGGAGAACCAGGCGCCCGAGTGGGTTGGTGCTGTTTTGCAGGCGTACCTAAGTGACGAAAGGAATCGCGCACCACAGTTGGTGTCTTTAACAAACGATCGTGAAGGCTACGTCGAACCGATTGCGATCCAGCCGATTTGTCTTGCCTGCCATGGAACGAATCTGGGCGACGACATTGCGGCGCAGATCAACACGCTGTATCCGGACGATGAGGCAACAGGATTCGAAATCGACGAACTAAGAGGTGTGTATTGGGTTGAGTATCCCGTCGCGCACACGACCGAGGGGCACTAACGGGGTGGCTTTCGCAGCCGCTCGTCCCGAGTCAGTTCACGCGGATGCCTGGCCCGCCGACGGCCGTCAATGTAGTGCGAAATCGTGAGTACCGGGTGGCGTAGTAACATGCGTGGCCCGGCGTAGCGCATGATTCTCTTTGCCTGCTCACGGTACTTGCTCTTGTAGCAGTGCACGGGGCAGTTGGCGCACGTCGGCTTGTCTTCGCCGTAGGGGCATTTCTCGAGACGTACCTCCGCGTAATCGAGAAACCTTGCACAGTCGGAACACAATTCTGTTGCGTCATGGTGGGCGGCACAATAGATAGCCACCATCTTGCCCATGGTGAGGAATTCGCGGTCAATGTGCTTCTTCATATATGCGCATAATGTATATTATGTTAAATAAGTACTATATCCGGATTAGCTCTTATCGTAGGGATTGAACCCGCCCAGCTCATCAATCTTCCCACCTACGTCCGTGTCGCCCGGTTTGGCGTCTTTATTCAAGACCCTTCTCAACATCTGGGTGGTCACCAAAGACAATTCGCCGCCTGACCCCGAATCATTTAGCGGCTCCAATGCAGCGTCGGTGTTTTTGTTGGCGGCTGGTTCTCTGTCAGCGGCCTTTAGAGCTTCAAGCAATTCGTCCTCGGCCAGAACTTCAAACTCCGATGAACTCGTATTACGCGCCAAAATACCATCGCCGCTGTTCGCTACTGAGCGGATTCGATCCTTCCGTTGATCATCATCCGACGCCATCATGTGTTTCAACATGACGGTCGAGACCAACTCCAACTCGATCGGCTCGACGGGCTTGGTCCATACCGTACGTCCACGACTGTCGGTACCCACTTTTCGGGTTACCTGGATCTTTACTGTGTCCTTGAATTCATCGTCATTCATGGCAATCTCCAGTATCTCCTGCAATGTTACGAGTTACACGATCAGTGCTAGTTCGTTGCGTTCCCAATCGGAAATTCGCGATTGAAACACTTTGTATTCCATTTCTTTAATTATCGAATAAAGAGTGACAAATTCATCGCCAAGAATACTCCGCAGCGGCTTACTGTCGCGAAATGCATCCAGCGCTTCGTACAGGTGCCGATGTAGCGCAAAAGGAAGATCGTAGGCGGATCCGTTGACAGGCGCCCGCGGCGACAACTCTTCGGTCATCCCCAGGTAGCCGCAAGCCAATGAAGCGGAAATTGCCAAATAGGGATTTACATCACTTCCGGGCAAACGGTTTTCAACTCGCCTTGCCGCTGCATCGGCGATTGGCACACGCAGCCCGACCGTGCGGTTATCGACTCCCCACTCAAGATTAACCGGCGACGACGAAAAATTCAGAAAGCGTCGATAGGAATTGGCGTACGGCGCGAACATCAGAATTGCATCTTTCAGGTAGGTCTGTAGCCCACCAAGACAATACTCGAATAACTTGCTGTTGCCCCCGGCAGAATCGACGAACACATTTTCGTTACGCTCGTTGTATACGCTCTGGTGTATGTGCATGGAGCTGCCTGGACCGTTCATGAGCGGTTTGGCTAAAAATGTAACGCGTAGACCGTGTTCCTGGGCGGCACGTTTCAAGGTGCGCTTGAAGTGAAATACATCGTCCGCGAGTTTCAGTGGCGGGCCGTGTTTAAAATTAACTTCATACTGCCCAGGACCCAGCTCCTGAGAAATCCCCTGCAGGAAAATGTCCTGAATCTGGCAGTACCTCGCAAGTTCGTCGAAGAATGGGCCAAGATCGTGCAACCCATCGATTCCGTAAGGGTCGATGTGTTCGTCAGGAAGCGATGCAAATTCCTCGTTGGAGGTTTCATTGTCGCTATCCGGATCAGACACCAACTTCGTCAAATAGAATTCGGCCTCAGGAGCTACGACAGGAGTCCATCCCCTCGCCTCGTACTTTTCGATCACTCGCTTAAGCACCCTGCGCGGCGAAGTTTCGACAATCTTTCCTTTGATGTCGTAGCAATCCATCATGACTGTTGCCGTCGTACCGGATGACCACGGTACAAGACGTGCGGTAGAAACATCCGGTTGCAGGAACATGTCGCTGTCGACAATATTTTCGCGAGGCATGTAAAACTGGTTGTCGATCGTCTGAGCGAAGATAGCTATCGGAAGTTTGATGTCCTTGCTTTTAAGCTGCGATGTCGGCTGAATTTTTCCGCGGGCGATTCCGGCCATATCCGAAACGATCAGCTCAACGTTTTCTACATTGCGTTCAGACAGCCATTCCTTGAGTGTTGCAGGTTGATTCATCCTTGGGTCTCATTGCAGAACGATGGGCGAATGATACACCGTCCGGCGATTCTATTGGATGCTCGTAATCGGTTACGACCAGTGTCTCGGCCAACTCACGGTAGATATTCCAACGGGCCAGGATCTTGCGTTTGGCTATATTCAAGTCACGCATAGCATGACGATGGTCTATCAGTACGACGACGGAAGCCGCCAGCATTACGCTGCGCCATACAACCACGAAAACGCGTTTCTGCCAGGCTTTTCGTACCTGGCTGTGCAGGAAGGCGCAGTGAAAATAGAGGTGCGAGCGCTCCTCCTCAACGATTTCCAGCAATTGCGTACGCAAGCGCGACGCAGGCAATTTCGCTGCGATCAGATGGTAGTAGCACAGCCCGACAACTTCAGCGGCGAGCAGTATCAGAACCTTCAAGCGTAGACCGATCAGGCGGCGGGCAAAGACGAATAGACGCGCTGTCCAGTTGTCACGAATCAGCGTGCCACCTAACAATCGCACGCACATCGCCAGTATGTTGGCATGTCGATGCTCTTCTTCTACAAACAGAGCCATCGCGGCGGCGTAGTACTCGTCAACCCCGTCGAGGTTACTCGGCCAGGCCTGCTGAACAATAGTTCCGCCACCCGATTCGCCCAACTGAAAAATGGCGAGTGACCGCGCCAGCGATTCAGGCAATGCAGAGTAATCGCAATCACGCTCAAGAGCGGGCAGTTGCCTGTTGCCCCGAGCGGCGAAAAATAGTGCCCAGTATTCCCACGTGCTGCGATTCGTATCCATTGCTGTCCCCTGGTTGCCGTCATACACGTTGTAACGGTGTGATCTGGCATTCCAGGGGAGAGAATGTGGCCAGCCTGTGGCAGTCGAATCAGATCATCAGGCTAGCCAGCCGAAAGCGCCGCCTGTGAGCAGCGAATAGATCAATGCGTCCAGGAAGGTTTTCGCAGTGACAGACCAGGGCCGCCCAAACCAGACGCTTTCCTGCACATAGGCCATGCCATAGGCGACGAATGCCACGGCACCGGCGACCCTGAATATCGCCAGATAATCGGCGCCGGGTGCGACGGTGCGGCTGACGAAATAGGCGCAGACAATCGCGACCAGAAGGTTGTAGACAAACATCATGATCAACTTCGGACCCATGACCGGCAAGCCGGAGGGCACAACAGTAATAAAAGCTACCGGTCCGTCCTTGGATTTCTGTTGCCATACCGGATCTTGAAAAGCAGACTGATCGGGGCAATGCGGGAGACTGTATTGGCCCGGTGCCAGGCCGCTAAGTGCTTTGCGTGCGCCCTCCTCGTCAGGCGTCTTGCTCCAGTCATTCTTGTGCCAGGGCATGGCCATCCAGATTACAGAGCCAGCAACAAAAACCAGCACAGCTGACAGCAGGATAGGCTGCCACAATGTCATAATGCTCATATCGACCCCTTGTTTTTCTTGTGAGTCTAAAGGTATAGCAGAATGATTCGCGTCCTACCATTGGTCGCCGGCATCGCCCCTGTCGTTGGCGTGACAGTTGCTTACTGGCTCGGCGTACGCAACGGTGTTCTGCCATCCTGCATGCCGTTAGTTGACGGCTGCACATCCATCAGCGCAACGGGTCGCTATCTTCCGGGCAGTTTACTGTTCAAAGCCGTGATGTTGCCGCAAGCAGCCTTCTTGCTGATGTTGTGGTATTTCGCTGTGGAATGGTTGCACCTAATTGCGCCGCGTCCTCGCCGCCGCTACCTTGCCCTGGCTTGCGGTATTGTCGGCGCCGCTGCGCTCGTTTTGTACGTTACTTTCCTCGGTAGCAAAGAGCCGTTCTACGAATTCATGCGCCGCTTCGGCATCTATTTCTATTTTCTCGGAACAGTATTGGCGCAGTTGTTGATCAGTCTCGCCATGCCAAAATTCTCACTTCGAATGGCAATGCTTTGGGTGAGCGCTGCGCCCTTCCTGCTCGGATTCGGAAACTTGCTGCAAAAAGCGCTATTCGATAGTCCGGACAGCATCGAGAATCGCATTGAGTGGATTGCGGCATTGCTGATGCAAGTCTGGTTTGTGCTGTTGTACTGTGCCTTTAGAAAATCGGGGTTTGCGATTAGCGTGCGAACGGATCCTTCCAGCGTTCGTTAGTCGTTACCGACAAATCCGTCAGTGCATGCAGGAACTCGATCAGGTGGGCGCGATCCTCGCCACTGAGATCGAAGCCGGTAACGAATTCAGATTTGTAAGGACTCAAGCGACCATCGCCCGCATGCGGCCCCTCGCCCGTCAGGCGTCCGCCGCGAGCGTAATGCAGCAGCACTTCATCCAGCGTAGCGATGCTGCCATCGTGCATGTAGGGTGCCGTTAATGAAACGTTGCGTAGCGACGGCGCCTTGAATCGCCCCATGTCCCGCGCGATGCCCGTCATGTCAAATAAGCCGGTGTTGTCCGCCGGGTAAGCACCACTACCGTCCAGGTTGTAAAGGCCGTTGTTATGAAAGCCCACCTGCTCAACCGCTGTGTTTTCATGCGTCGTGCTATCTGTAAAATTGAAACCGCCATGGCAATGAAAACACTCCAGTCTTTCGGAAAAGAACAATTCCATACCCTGCACTGCTGCCTGCGATAGCGCCTCAGTATCGCCCGCGAGATACCGATCGTAAGGCGATTCGAAACTGACGATAGAGCGTACGAATGCGGCGATCGAGCGTACTGCGTTGAGCAACGAGTGTGGGTCTTCGTCGTGCGGGAACGCTGCTTCAGCGAGCGCCCGGTAGTTTTCGTCCGACGCCAGTAGAGCACCGATCTCGGCCTCACGGCCGCCCATGCCCATTTCGACGGGTTGGTCGCCCAGCAACGGTATCAGTGCCTGATCCTCGAGGCGGGCCAGCAGCGGATTCGCCCAAGTTAGACGACTTGCATACGCAACATTAACCAGGCTCATCGAGTTTCTGGGGTGAGCCTCACCGGTGGAGCCGATAGCCGTCGGACGGCCATCGGTAAATGCCAGCGACTGCAAGTGACAGGTGGCGCAGGACATCGTGCCGTTGCCCGACAGGCGCCGGTCGTAAAACAGCCAGCGACCGAGCTCAACTCGCGTATTGCTCATCGCGTTGTCTGCCGGAATG
Organism: uncultured Gammaproteobacteria bacterium; assembly: GCA_942490655.1. GTDB lineage: Bacteria > Pseudomonadota > Gammaproteobacteria > Steroidobacterales > Woeseiaceae > UBA1847. The sequence goes on from CALNXZ010000003.1 coordinate 700,222, forward strand.
ACGGGCCTCGGATAGCCTTCCCGAAGTTGCCAGACGTACATATCGGCATCGGTTCGATAGAAGAAAACAGCAATAAGCGCTGCTGCGACCAGCGCGAAAAAAATGAGGATGCGCTTCAAGGACGGGCTCGAAAAACACGTTGAGATTGGTCACCGGGTCCGAGTCCCAGTGCAAGGAAAGGCTCTGCACAGCTTGTTTCGGCAGGACCGGACGAACAATCGCCGGGCATGCCATCGTTCAGGTCGATACCCATGAACAAGGCCGACAGGTCCACCTCGATTTGTTGTGATATCGGCGAGAACTCAGGTAGATCAACAACAACCCGGTTTGGATTTCGACATGCCGTGATGTCCTGAACGGTACCTTCGCATCCGGTACTGCCCAAATGCAGCCAGTAGCCATCCGTTTCCGTCGCTACTCCCGCGCGTAGAAACTTGTAGCCGGAACGCCAGTGCCAGTGCATCGCTGCGTCCTGCAACGGTGCGCTCGCTGTTAGCGGATTGGCATGGTTGAGTTCGAAAGGCACGCCGAGGGTAAAGCGTAAGCCTACGTAGTCGGTGTCTGTGGCCACACCCGTTGCAGTGGCGTTGGTTGCCTGACTGCCATTCACACAGCTGTCGAGGCCACTCTCAAGGTCGATAAGCGCCAGGCCTTGCTGCTGCCATTGGCCATCCGCAGCAAGGTCCAGTTCGTGCTCATTGCCGCTTGAATCGATCAGTGCGATCTCTGATACAAAAAAGCGTAGATCCGCCAGTTGTGGGCCGGTTCCCCCGCACAGCAGCGGCTGACCGTTCCAGGTCGCAACAAATTCAAGGTTGATGGGGATTTGCCGGGTCGAACAGGCGTTACCGCAGCACAGGAAAACGACGAGCAAAATAGCGCTAGCGGGTTGCCTCGCCCATTTTGCCGAGCCCTTCGTCCAACTCGTCGTCGGCATCGTCAGCATCGTCGTTATCAGGCTTAAAGGAATAATCGAGCACTCCCGTCGCAATCAAATCGGTGGATGCCTGAGCGACCGAGAGCTCGGTTTCAACTTCCCGGATCTTCGCTTCGGCATGCACACTTTCCGTGGCTCTTTCGGCCAACTCGGCTCTCAACTCCCGCGTTTTCACCACGGAGTCTTTGAGGTCCTTGCTGACTTTTTCGATCTTGGCCTGCTGTTCGGAAATGACGTTATCACGTCGCTCGATTCCTTTGGATGTTTCTTTGAGCTCTTCTTCGAGCTTTTCGCGTGCGGTTTCCCTGTCACTGCTTTCCGCTTTGGCGACTCTTAGTTCGGCTTCCAGTCCGCGAATCCGATCATCGCGAGCATCACGTTTTTTTGCTCGAAATCGAGCGCCAATGTGGTTGCTTATGGTCGCAAGTACCCAGCCAAGCAGGAACGCGCCTGCCGAGACAAATATCAGTTCGTTGGGGAGTTCTGCAAACATCGCATTATGATTAATGGAATTCAGTGCTCAATAAAGGACAGAGTTCTCAGTCCTGCGAAGCACAAACAGGACTGTGTTGACCATAAAGGGTCGCACTTCAAAAGGCAATGCGCCAATAACTACTATAAAAACAATAACTTAATATCATACGCTCAGGCTTTTTTCGGATCACTGCCATGCCGCCGACACCAAAACTGCTCCGCCTGACCGTCGAGAAATTCTTCGGCGGTGGGTCCCCTGAGCATTGCGAGTGTGGCCAGCATACCGGCCTGGGTACAGGTGTCGGCTGCGACGGTTATCGATCTGGGTGCGTCTACTACCGGCCAACCGGTTCGTGGATCAAGCACATGCCCATAGCGAACACCATCGCGTAGCAGGTATCGGCGGGCGTCCCCGCTGGTTGCGATGGCGCCCTGTCGCAATTCGATCAGCTTGCTCGTCCTGGCTTGATCAACATCCTCGATACCGATACCCCACGCCCGGCGCCTGGTTGGCGGCCCGGTCACCGCGAGGTCACCACCGAAATTCACCAGGCAGGGAATGTCCCCGATCGCGCGCAATTCAAGTACGGCGCGATCGACAGCGTATTCCTTACCCAAGCCGCCGAGATCGATTTCCATTCCGGCCGGCAATTTCAGAGCCGGAGATCGCCAATGACATTTATTCCAGCCGACCAGCGCGAGCAGAGTCTCAACTTCTCCGGCGGCGGGCACATTGTCGCTGCCGTCGAACCTCCAGGCCCGACGCAACACGCCCGAAGTGATGTCGAAAGCACCGTCGCTCAGTTGGTTCAGCTCGACCGAGAAATCCAGTAGCTGGGCGGTTTCGCCGTCCACGTCCACCGCCCGGCCCTGCGCTGTATTGATCCGATCGATGATATTGCCCTTGATGTAGCGGCTGTACTTGTCCTCAACGCGCCAGGCCTCGACAGCCGCGCATGTCGCGAGCACCTGGGCTTGCTCGGCGGATTCGGCTTCGGTCAGCACTTCGCAGGGACTGCCCATTGCCTGAAACCGGCCAGCAAATCCTTCGGCTCGGGGCTCGATGCGAATCTCTCTAATTTTCAGTGTGCCCCAACAGATCTTTGGCCATGTCCGGAAAGTCCGTGAACAATCCGTCAATCGACAAATCGTCGACTGCGAAACGCACGAGTTCCGCGAAACTCCCGAACCCCGGTGGCAGATCATCATCCCGAAATGTGTAGGGATGCACCGCAAGACCCTGCCGATGAGCATTCGATACCAAACCGGTATCGACGAACTTACGAGTAGCGTGAACTCGGTACAAGTGATTCACCCAGGGCCCAATCCCGTCGACTGTTCGAGCCAGTCGCTCGAGACCCTCAGGGCTTCGCAATTCATCGTAGTCGGTGTCAGCCTCATGCCAGCTATTGTCACCAATCAATTGCACCAGTTTTAAGCCGCAATTGTGTACCTCGCGAATGCGCAGCAGCTCCTGATCATCAAAGCATTGTACGTAGACCCTGTCGGCGTGTGCGCTGTAGCCTTGCTCGTTGAGCGCCGTGAGGAAGGCTGGCGTGATATCAAAGCCGTCCTGCCGGTGCCAGGCCGGGCTCTTTATTTCTGCATACACGCCGACCGGTCGGCCGAAACTCTCCTGCAACTCGGCGATGAATTCGAGCTCCTCGGAAAAAGTATGCACGCGAAATTCCTCTCCGCGCGTTTGCGGCCGGCTAGGGTAGACCAGGGACCCGTCGGCCTCCGTCCGATGGTGCACGCGCAGTGTTCGAATCTCAGCCAGGGTAAAGTCGCGAACGTAGAATCGTCCATCGTTGCGTTCACGGCCCGGGAACTGCCGCGCGACGTCGGTTACTCGATCGAGGTGAATGTCATGCAAAACGACAAGTTGTTCGTCTTTCGTTCCGACGACATCCTGTTCGAGGTAGTCGGCACCCATGTTATACGCGAGCGCCTTGGCTTGCAGGGTATGCTCCGGCAAATAGCCGGATGCGCCCCGGTGGGCAATAATGACTGGCCTAATCGGTGGGCCCGTCCGCGTCGAAGCCGGGAAAATCGAGCACTTCCCATCGCGCTGTGTCCTCGCCGCGTGCCTGGCGGCGCAACGCGTCAGCCATTTCACGATCGTTCCACTCGATGTGTTCCTGGCAGCGTTCCTGTAACTCCTTAGGCGTTTGAGCTGACACACCGAAAGGCTTAACGGCAATCATGCCTTTCTTGTTGACCTCGGCCACATCCATGATGAATTTGGTAATGTCCGGCCGTTGTTCGTACGCGCTGGAGAGCACGAAAACCGCCTCAGAGGCTTTGATCTGTTCAATCAACTCGTCCTTGATTGCCTGCAGTCCACCCGCGGCGGGCACATTTTCCGGCTTGCTTACATTGATGTAGTAAAAACCATCAACGCTCTCAAGGAATTCAAACAAGCGCAGGTAGTCATCGGTTTCGTCAAACGCATGGGACGCGAAGACCGCAATCGGGTTCTTTTCTGACACCACTGGCTCCTCTATCTGTGACGGCCGTAGTTTAGCGAAAAACTTCCTCGCACGCGCGCGTAGCGCTGTAGAGACCGTTTCGGTATCGTATGCGTCGCATGCGCCTCCTTCTATACAATATTCGATACGCCGTCGGCGGTGGCGCCAGCATGCACATGCCCCTGCCTGGCGCCGGTTACGTGCTTGGAAATCAGGCAGTACTTCCCGACATCACCAAGTTCATCAAGTCAGTTGATCCGGACATCGTCGGCCTCATCGAGGTGGATACCGGGTCCATACGCAGTCGTAACGTCAACCAGGCCGAGAAGCTGGCAGCGGACCTCGGCATGAATACGTCCTACGAAACGAAGTACGGCCAAAACTCGTTCAACAAATTGCTGCCGATCGTCCGCAAACAGGGCAATGCTTTCATGGCGGCCCGCCGCGTACATGGCGAAAAGTTTCACTATTTTGATACCGGCATCAAGCGCCTGATTATCGAATTGGAGCTCGAGGAGTACGCCATTTTTCTGGTCCATTTGTCGCTGAAATACCGGCACCGTCACCTGCAATTGCGACACCTTTACGACCTGATCATGCGAACTGAGAAACCGGTGGTGGTTGCAGGGGACTTCAACACGTTTTGGGGCGAGAACGAGATCTACCTGTTCATGAAGGCCGCTGGCCTCTCGTCAGCCAACAAGGATGGCCTACCCACCTACCCTAGCCGGTCGCCGCGCAAGGAACTGGATTTCGTCCTCTACCAGGACGGCATCGATGTCACGGGTTTTGAAGTTCCTAACGTGCGACTGTCCGACCATTTACCTATTATTTGTGATTTTGAGCCGCGATGACGATGAAACACTGGAAAATTGAGACAGACGGCAATGGCGTACTCTGGCTGTGCCTGGATGCAGCAGAAGCGAAAGTGAATGTGCTTTCTTCGGAGGTCCTGCTGGAACTGAATGATGTTCTGGATCCGCTGACCCGCAAGGCGCCGGCGGGCCTGGTCCTGTGGTCGGGTAAAGATCGCAGCTTTGTGATGGGCGCGGACATCAAAGAGTTCGTCAAGATTGACTCAGTAGAGCGTGCTCGCGAGGTCGTACGGCTCGGGCAGCAGCTGATGGACAAGATGGCAGCTCTGAATTGCCCGACGGTCGCCGTAATCAATGGATTTTGCCTTGGCGGCGGACTGGAGTTGGCGCTGGCCTGTGACTACAGGATTGTCTTCGACGGCACCAAGAAAATACTGGGCCTGCCTGAGGTCAAGCTCGGTTTGCACCCGGGATTCGGCGGCACCGTCAGAGCCGTCCGGACCTGTGGAGTACGTGCCGGCATGCAGCTGATGCTGACGGGCGCGCCGGTTGCGCCAGCGAAGGCTAAAGCGATGGGTCTCGTGGATAAGATAACTGTCGAGGAAAACTGGCGCGGCGATGCAAGCAACCTGTTGCAGACAGCGCCGGCCCGGCGCAGAGCGCCGTTCGTTGACCGACTGCTGGGACTGGGTGTGGTCCGCCCTCTTTTGGGCAATGTGCTATTGAAACAAGTGCGCCGGAAAGCGCGCGAAGATCATTATCCGGCACCCTACGCCATGGTTAGGAACTGGGTAGCGGATGGCGCCTCGCGGTCAAACGGCTATGAAGTGGAAGCCACCAGTTTTGCGGAATTGATGTGTTCGAGTACGTCGAGGAATCTAGTCCGGGTCTTCTTTTTGCAGAATCGTTTGAAGGGCCAGGGAAACAAAACGTCCGCGGCCTTGAAACATGTGCACGTAGTGGGCGCCGGTGTGATGGGCGGCGACATTGCGGCCTGGTGCGCGTTACGCGGTCACACGGTGACTTTGCAGGATCGCGAGCAGAAGTACATAGATCCGGCGATGGAGCGCGCCGCCAAATTGTTCGAAAAACGCGTGCGTGACGATGGCGAACGAGCAGAGACGTCGCAACGCTTGCGTTCTGATGTTGAAGGCGCCGGCGCCAGTTCAGCGGATCTTGTGATAGAGGCGATCTACGAGAATCTGGAAGCCAAGCAGGCGCTCTACCAGTCACTGCAGGAAAAGATGAAACCCGGCGCGCTGCTCGCGACCAATACATCCAGTATTCGACTGGAAGAGTTGCGTACGGTGCTGCGCGAGCCGACGCGCTTCATCGGCTTACACTTTTTCAATCCGGTGGCAATGCTGCCTTTGGTCGAAGTCATCCGCTGTGACGACACTGATCAGAGTGCTCTGGACATCGGTTTTGCATTTACGAAAGGCATCTCAAAACTGCCACTGGAATGCCGCAGCGCACCCGGTTTCGTGGTCAACAGAATACTCGCGCCTTACATGGGCGAAGCGATGCACCTGGCGGAGGAAGGCGTAGCGCTTGCGGAGATAGACCGGATCGCTGTTGCGTTTGGCATGCCCATGGGACCGGTCGAGCTTGCGGACAGCGTCGGGCTTGATGTCGCGCTGCATGTATCAAAAGTTTTGGGAGCGGCCATGGACCGGCCGGTACCCGCGACGCTGCAGGCGATGGTTGATAAGGGTCTGTTAGGCCGAAAATCCGGGCAGGGCTACTACCGCTGGGAGAATGGCAAGGCCGTTAAGAATGGCAGCGGCGGCGCTTCTTCCGCGCATTCGACCGTGGATATCGAGGATCGCCTGGTACTGTCGATGGTGAACGAAGCGGTTGCCTGTTTGCACGAGAATGTTGTTGCTGACGCCGATTTGCTGGATGCAGGTGTCATTTTCGGCACGGGATTCGCTCCTTTTCGTGGCGGACCTTTGAATTACGCGAAAGAACGTGGCAAAGCTGCGTTGCTCGCGCGCTTGCAGGAGCTGGCAAAAGCACACGGTGAGCGATTCGCCCCACATGCCGGCTGGTCTGGCCTGTGACAGGGGTCACATCCGGCTTCGAGCCTGCAAACAAACTGTGCGCCGCTTCACGATGCGTGCAATCTGCGGTATCCGAAGTCATTGAATTAACGGTAGAATACGCCACAGACGGGGCTCTTGCGCCCTATGAGCGAAACTCGAGTGACAACAGGATGAACAATGGCTAGTGAGCAGGTAAGCACAGAGCTGCTCAGGGGGTTTTCTCCGCTAGACGGACTGAAGCGAGACAATCTCGCCGCGCTTGCGCGGAAGGTACAAATTCGAGAAATGTCACCCGGGCAGATGCTGTTCAAGGAAGGCGACACTGAAAAGCGCACGCTGTACGTCGTGTCCGGCACCCTCGAACTCCTCGATGAGGGCAAGGTCATCGGTACGGTTGAAGGTGGCAGCGAGTTAGCGCGGAATCCGATCGCCCCGGTGTACCCACGGCGTGTTGCAGGACGTGCGAGAGATCGCGTGCAGTTCATTTCTATCGATAGCGATTTGCTCGACGTCATGCTGACCTGGGATCAGACCGGAACTTATGAGGTTTCCGAGCTAGCAGGAAAGTCTGACCAGTCCAGTGAGGACTGGATGACGATGCTGTTGCAGACCAAGGCGTTTCACAAGATTCCGCCTGCCAATATCCAGGCAATTTTCATGCGCATGCAGCAGATCAACTACCGCACTGGCGATGTGATCCTGAAGCAAGGCGCTGAGGGCGACTATTTTTACGTGCTGATTCGCGGCTCCGCGCTGGTAACGCGCGAGACGCCTCTCAGCAAAGAAGGCATCAAGTTGGCTGAACTCGCGGTTGGCGATACCTTCGGCGAAGAAGCGCTGATATCGGATGCCAAGCGCAATGCGACGGTAACGATGCGCAGCGACGGCGCCGTGATGCGCCTCGGCAAGGACGATTTCAAGAAACTGCTTAACGAGCCAATGCTTGATTGGGTATCGATGTCTGAGGCGGAGGAGCTAATTCGCTCCGGAGGACAATGGCTGGATGTGCGGTTACCCAGTGAGTTCGAGAATCAGCACCTTGATAAGGCTCTGAATATTCCTCTGTATTTTATTCGCCTGAAAATAAACACGCTTGACCCGAAAAAGAAATACATCGTCTGCTGCGATACGGGACGTCGTAGTTCAGCGGGTGCTTATATCCTGAGCGAACGTGGCTACCAGGCCTACGTATTGAGAGGCGGAATCAGCCGCGATACTGCCTGAGGCTGTTGCGGAGCAGCTAGCTACATAGTGTGCGTCGGCTTGTCGCCGCCGAGAGCTCCAGCAAGGTAGTTTTCTATTTTCTTCTGCGTGTTGCCCTGATCCTGATCCGAGAACTGGACGCCTATGCCTGCGGTGCGCTTGCCTTGCGCGCCTTTCGGTGTCATCCAGATTACCGTGCCGGCTACCGGTATCTTTTCTTCCTCGCCCATCAGATTGAGCAGCATAAAAACTTCGTCGCCGAGACGATAAGAGCTGTTGGTCGGAATAAAGAGTCCGCCATTGATGACGTAAGGCATGTACGCAAGGTACAACGCGCTCTTGTCTTTGATGGTTAGTGTCAGCAGTCCAGGTTTGCTCATATCGCACTTAATCTCTAGTTACGGTGGGCCAGCATTAGTTCCATACCGTCTGTGGGGGGCGTCAAACTGCAATCCTTCAGTCCATTCGCCCAGTCAATCAACAAGCCTTCGAAGCTCAGCTGCACGTTATACGATCCGCCGGACTGACCCCGCAGTCGATTGATTATGTCTAAATAGCAGAACAGATTTCGCCTGTCCATGCGGCGCAGCACAGAATCGTCAATTGCGAGCCCGGGTGCGTGTTCTCGGCCTGCAGAAAGTGCGAGCACAGACAGCCGAATTTGTTGCGACATCCAGTTGAGCACGTATCCAGGGTCGAGTTTCGCCCAGCGTGCCGCCACCTCGATTGCCGAGCCTTTGCCGCTGCCCAGCACCTGCAGGTCGCGGCTCATGGCAGTACTCGTATCCAGGGCGTCGAGCGCCAGCAGAGCGGCTAATGGCGCACCCCCCGCGGAGCGCAAAGCATCGATCCACGCGGCACCCGGCCGCACACGATCCAGCCAATGCAGGGCAACATCCTCAGAGGGAACCGGAAAGTCTATCCGCTGGCAACGGCTGAAAATGGTCGCTGGCAGATGACCTACCCTGTCGGCAACCAGTATCAACAAGGTATCGCCGGGCGGTTCCTCCAGTGTTTTCAGCAGACTGTTGGCGGCGTTGACCGTCATGCCGTTCGCGGGTTCGATGACGGCGACTTTGCCGGCGCCCTCATAACTCGTGAGAGACAGTTCGCCGACGAGCGCGCGAATCTGTTCGATGCCAATCGATTGCTTGTCCTCAGGCGTTGTAATCCAGCGCAGATCGGCGTGCTGCAGGGCCTCATAGGGGTGGCTGGGCAGCGTAACGAGAGGGTCCGGTCGCAACCGCTGAGCCGCCATCCAGCGGGCAGCGGCACGCTTGCCTGCCCCCGGCGGTCCAATGAGCATTACAGCATGCGGCTGACGGCCCTGACGGGTGCAGTCCAGCCAGGACTTCGAAAACTCACTTAGCCAAGTTAATTCCATAATACAAATAGTTACGACAGATTATTAATGTTAAACATTACTTAGAAGTTGCTGTGCGAGGCGGCTAACGTCGATGCGCACCTCCTCGAGGCTCCGGGTCGTATCGATAACCACGAATCGACCCGGCTCACGAACAGCCAGATTGAGATAGCACTCACGCACGCGCTCAAAAAACTCAAACTTTTCACTCTCAATGCGATCGGGTGTGCCGCGATCACTGACCCTGGCCATGCCTATTTCAACGGGGGCATCCAAAAGTAAGGTCACATCAGGATTCACCTCGCCATGCACCCAATCGGCGAGCTGGTCTATGACCTCCATGGGTAAGCCGCGGCCGCCCCCCTGGTAGGCCCGGCTGGAGTCGGTAAATCGATCACAGACTACCCAGGTTCCGGCCTCCAATGCCGGCAGGATGACGTTGTTGACGTTCAGCGAACGTGCCGCGAACATCATTAAGAGCTCCGCAATCTCGGGGATGGATTCGTCGCCGTGGTGCATCAACAAATTGCGTATGTCCTCGGCTATGGGCGTGCCGCCGGGCTCGCGCGTCGTCAGCACCTTGATGCCTGCGGATTCGATGTGCCCTACCAGGGTATCGATGTTGCTCGACTTGCCGACGCCCTCGATGCCTTCAACCGTAATGAACCGTCCTCGTTTCATCAGGGCTTGCTCTCTCGACGGTTTTTTCGGAGCTGGCTCAGATACTGGGCAACTGCAGCGTCGTGTTCCGCCTTGGTCGCCGAAAATCGGTGACTGCCGTCGCCGAGGCCGGTAGCCACAAAATACAATTCGGTGCCCGCGGCCGGGTTCAGCGCGGCATTGATCGCTGCGCGGCCCGGCATGGCGATCGGCGTTGGCGGCAGGCCATGCCGCGTGTAGGTGTTGTACGGAGTATCCGTCGTCAAATGCTTGCGCGTCAGGTTGCCGTCAAACGCAGGACCAATGCCGTAGATGACGGTAGGGTCGGTCTGCAGCCGCATGCGTTGCTGGATTCGCCGCGCGAACACGCCGGCTATCCTCGGGCGTTCGTCCGCTCGAGCAGTTTCCTTTTCAACAATCGAAGCGAGGATGAGGGCCTCATAAGGCGACTGCACAGGAGCATCCTCGCTACGGACGTTCCACTCGGCTGCAAGCACTTCCTGCATCAGCGCGTAAGCCTGGCCCAGTACGGCCCTGTCAGTCGTGCCGCGAGGAAATCGATAGGTTTCCGGCAGGAAAAGGCCCTCCGGATGACTGTGCGTCGCCTCCAGCGACTCCAGCAATGCGGGCCAGTCCTCGTCCGTCATCGTGGCTTGCACGGCCTCGTTTGCCTGCAAAGCCTTCAATGTCTCGCGGTAATTCCAGCCTTCGACGAGCGTAAAGTCATAAAGACGAACAGTACCTTTCGTGAATTGCTCAAGCAGTGACAGGGGCGTCGCGCCATTCTCTATCCAGTAGTGGCCTGCCTGGATTGCACCAGCCTTGCCGTGCCAGCGCACATGAGCGCGTAGCCAGAAATCATTTGTTATCAGCTTGGCGGCCACCATGTTCCGGGATACCGATGAAAATGAGCTGCCGGCGGGGATATCAAACTCGAGACCCCCGGCCGGTATTGCAAGCGGCGTTTCCATGAAACGATTGGTTTGATGCGTGACGAGCAGGACGCCAAGAATCGCGACCAGCAGGACAGCACCGAAGAACAGGAGAAGTCGGTTCATTGACCGTCCTCGTCGATACCGCTGTTGGCAAGAAGTGCCATGACGTTTTTCGTCACCTTGCCCACCGACCACCGTTTTTGCAGGCAGCGCCGCACCGGCAGCACGCCAAACTGGCTGTTGCACACAAATAATTCGTCGCTGTCGTTCATGTTAGCCAGTGTGATGGATCGAATTCCCGTTTGGATACCCTGCTCTTCCAGGGTCGCGATTATGTGTCTGCGCATGACGCCCTCTACTCCGCAATGCTGCAACGAGGGAGTCGAGATCTTGTCGCCATGCACAACGAACAGGTTGCTCATAGTACCGCAGATGATGTTGCCATCGTCGTCCAATGTCAGTCCTTCAAAGACGTCGGTAGCTGCAAACTCGGATCGTGCAAGGACCTGTTCCAATCTGTTTAGCGTTTTGAGGCCAGCCGTTGCCGACGGCGTAGCCAGGCGAGTCTTGCAAATGACGGTTTCGATGCCGTCCCGGTAGGCCTTCACGCCTGGCTGCGTTGCAGCAAACACGCCGAAGAAAACCGACGGCGTATCGGCAGGGCCACGTCCGTAGCCACGTTGCCCGGTACCGGCGGTGATGACCAGCTTCGCGGTGCGTCGCTCGCTCGCCGATGCATCGTGATGCAGCGCGGCCGTCAGACCCTCCGCAAGCTCAGCCGCTGCCGGCATTCGAATTGCCAGGCGCTCACAGCCTTTTGCCAGTCGTTGCAGATGGTAATCCCACAGTCTCGGTTGATTGCCACGGATTGCGATAGTCTCAAACAGGCCGTCGCCGTACTGAAAACCGCGATCGCCGATTGGAATGACGTCGACTTTCCCCTGTGCGTCAAACCACTCAGACATTGGAGAAGACTCTCAGCATGCCTTTCGCTTTTGCACGCGCTTCATCCAGTTCAGCCTGTGGATCTGAGTCTGCGACGATTCCTGCCCCGGCTCGAAATGAAATCTCGTTGCCGCATTTCACCATGGTCCGGATCAGGATGTTCAGGTCAAGGCTGCCGTCGCGATTCAGGTAGCCGAAAGATCCCGTATACGCGCCTCGCGCCGCGGTTTCGAGTTCATCAATAATCTCCATGCAGCGAACTTTCGGACAGCCGGTGATCGTGCCACCTGGAAAAACAGCAGCGATTGCCGCTCCCGGCGTTACATCATCACGCAAGATTCCTCGTACGTTCGAAACTATGTGATGCACGTGTGCGTAGCTCTCCAGCACCATCATCTCGTCAACCTCAACAGTGCCGGCCTTGCAAATTCGGCCCAGGTCATTACGTTCAAGGTCGATCAGCATGAGGTGTTCCGCCCGCTCCTTGGGATGCGCGAACAACTCACTCGTAAGATCACTGTCAGCTCTGCCATCGGCACCCCTGGGCCGCGTGCCCGCTATCGGCCGCGTCGAAACCACACCATCGCGAACTGTCAGCAGCCGTTCCGGGGAAGATGAAATGATCGCCGTATTCTGCCAACGCGCAATGCCGGCAAATGGCGCTGGATTCGCGACGCACAATGCCTGGTAAATATTCTCCGAGCTGAGGTCGCCGTCAACCCTGACAGTCCATCGTCGTGAAAGGTTGGCCTGGTAAACGTCGCCCTCTTCAATATAGTGCTTGGCAGCTATGACGGCTTTGAGATACTGCGCGGGATCATCCTCGGACACATCCACAGTTCGAACCGGCGTCGCGGCGCCGCCGACTCGCAGTGCAGCAATGTCCGCCGTCAACTGGATATCGTCGAGCTCGTACTCGTCTTCGCAAACCAGGTGACAGGATAGCGCCTCGTGATCGTAGATGATTGCCACAGGACAGCGTACCGCGAATGCGATGGGCAACAATGGGTCGGCGTGCAGGTGCAGGCTGGGCTCGATCTCGGCAGCGAGTTCGTAGCCGAGATACAGAAACCAGCCGCCGTGGAATGGCAGTTCTTTCCTGACTTTCGCTGTTCGCTCTTCGGACCACCATGCGTCCAGTGCGGCAAGGAAACCACTGTGCTCGTCCGCGCACCGACCGCTCAGTTTCCCATCGCTATTGAGCGCGAGACTTTCCTCAGGAAACGCAAGAAGGATATCAAAGCGTCCAAGCTCACCACCGCTGGCCGTGCTTTGCAGCAAGTAAGGGTAACGTGACGGGAAGGACTGATTGAGCCGCCTTAGCTCATCAGGTCCCGAGATCCCAGACAGGGAATCAGTCAAATGCTCTGAGTATCAGGCTTCCGTTCGTGCCGCCAAATCCGAAAGAGTTGGAAATAGCAGTGCGAACTTTCGCCTCGCGAGCGACGTTCGGCGTGTAATCCAGGTCGCAGGCGGGATCCTGATTCTGCAGGTTTATCGTCGGCGGGATGAGCTGGTCGCGAATTGCCAATGCGCAGAAGATTGCTTCGACCACGCCTGCAGCGCCAAGCAAATGTCCGGTGGTCGATTTGGTTGAACTGACTGCCAACTGACTTGCCGCCGCACCGAAGGCTCGTTTAATGCCATTCGTTTCGCCGATGTCGCCCGCCGGCGTGGACGTGCCATGAGCATTCAGGTAGTCGACATCCGCCGCATCGATGCCTGCGTCCTTGAGCGCCGCGGTCATGCACTTGCGCGCGCCTTCGCCGTCGGCAGGTGGCAGGGTGATGTGATAAGCGTCGCCGCTCATGCCAAAGCCGATCACCTCTGCATAAATTCGTGCGCCACGCGCTTTCGCGTGTTCCAGTTCCTCAAGCACCACACAGCCAGCGCCATTGCTCAGGACGAATCCATCGCGATCGATGTCGTACGGTCGACTGGCACCGGTAGGATCATCGTTGCGCGTCGTCATTGCTTTGGCCGCACAGAATCCGCCCATGGCCAATGGCGTCGTTGCGTATTCCGAACCACCGGCCAGCATAACGTCGGCATCGCCGTGCTCGATCAATCTGGCGGACATGCCGATGCAATGCGTTGACGTTGCGCAGGCAGTGACGATCGACACATTCGGTCCTGTAATGTGCTGCATGATACTGGCCTGACCGGAAGTCATATTGATGATGCTGCCGGGAATAAAGAACGGCGATACCTTGCGTGCCCCGCCCTCCAGCATCTTGCTGTGATTGTCGGCAATGGTCTTGATTCCACCGATGCCTGCGCCCATGGCTATGCCAATGGTGTGCCCGTTTTCTGCAGTGATTTCGATGCCGGCATCCGCGATCGCATCAACCGTTGCGGCGACTCCGTAATGGATGAACGGGTCGTTCTTGCGTTGATCTTTCGGGGAAAGGTAGGCGTCGACATCGAACCCTTTGACGATACCGGCGATACGCGTCGGAAAACTGCTGGTATCGAAATCTTCGATCAAACAGATGCCGGAAACGCCTTTGCAAACGTTTGACCAGGCTTCTTCGAGCTTGCTACCAACCGGCGAGATGATGCCCATCCCGGTAATGACAACGCGTCTTTTGCTCAAGGGTAGTTTCGTCTTGAAGTGGCAGAGTGCCGTGTCTTGCGGATAAGAACGGGCGCGATGACTGGCATCGCGCCCGGGATCTTAATCTTTGGCCTGGCGAGCCGTGATGAAATCGATCGCCTGTTGAACCGTGGTAATTTTCTCAGCATCTTCATCAGGAATTTCAGTTTCGAATTCCTCTTCCAGTGCCATTACCAGTTCGACGGTGTCCAGCGAATCAGCGCCAAGATCATCGACGAATGAAGCGTCGTTGGTTACTTCGTCTTCTTTCACACCGAGTTGCTCGGCAACGATGCCTTTAACTTGTTCTTCTATACTGCTCATCGTCTTTATTACTCCTGAAAAGACTAAAATTGTCGATACAGCCTGCCGCAATTGGCTTCAATAGCCGCTTTTAGTTACGCTCGAAATCGCTCTAAGTCATTGATATTTGATCAATAATTGGCAGGGCGCCTCGTTCGTCGGTGGCCATTGTATGTGAATCGGCCTAGGCAATCTATACCCGATCAGTCCATCACCATGCCGCCGTTGACGTGCAGGGTCTCGCCGGTGATGTAAGCGCCGGCCGGAGAGGCCAAAAAGACCACAGAATCGGCGATGTCGTCGGTGCTGCCGAGCCGCCCCAGCGGGATTTGCGCAAGCATCGCAGCGCGCTGTTCGTCGGCCAGCACTTTGGTCATATCAGTATCGATAAAACCCGGCGCAACGACGTTGACCGTGATGCCGCGCGAACCTATTTCGCGTGCCAATGACTTTGAGAATCCGATCATGCCGGCTTTGGTTGCCGCGTAGTTCGCCTGGCCCGCATTGCCCATGACGGCAATGACCGAAGCAATGTTTATGATGCGGCCCTTCTTCGCTTTCATCATGCCTCGCAGGCAGCCTTTGCAGAGTCGATACAGGCCAGTGAGATTCGTTGCGATGACATCGTCCCATTCTTCCTGCTTCATACGCATCAGGAGATTGTCTTTGGTGATGCCGGCATTGTTGACGAGGACGCTCGGGCTGCCCTCTTTGTCCTGAATGTCCTTGAGTGCAGCGTCGACGGATGCTTCATCCGAAACATTCAATACGATGCCCCTGCCCTTGCCCGCCAAAGCCGCGGTTATGGCGTCAGCGCCGCCCTGGCTCGTCGCAGTGCCGATGACGCTGGCTCCAGCGGCTGCCAGTGCGTTGGCGATGGCTGCACCGATGCCCCGCGAGGCACCGGTCACGAGGGCGATTTCGCCGGACAGGGTGTCCGGGCTGTAAATGCTAGTCATGGGCGATCCTTGTTGATTGATTAGTTGCCAAGCGCTTTTTGCAGGCTGTCATTCGTATCCACGAAACTCACCGGGATGCTTTTGTCGATGCGGCGGCAAAGGCCTGCGAGTACTTTGCCGGGTCCACATTCGACGAAGCTCGTTGCGCCACCGCTGATCATCGCGTTCACGGTAGCGACCCATTGCACCGGACTGTAAACCTGGCGTGACAAACGCGCTCGTATATCGTCGCTGTCTGTATAGGCTTTACCGTCGGTGGCGGCCAATACCGTTATAGCAGGGGTTGTGAACCGAGCTGCCGCCAGCGCCTCCTGGAGCGCTTCACCCGCACCGATCATCAGTGAGGAATGCGATGGCACGCTGACTGGCAACATCATAGCCATGCGCGCGCCGGCTGTTTTGCATCGGGCTATCGCACTGTCGATAGCTTCTTTATGGCCGGCGATGACCACTTGCCCCGGGGAATTGAAGTTCACGGGTTCGGCGATACCGATGCTCGATGATTCATCACAAGCCGCAATGACGCCTGCGTCATCCAGCCCGATTATCGCTGCCATGGCACCCACACCCGCCGGTACGGCATCCTGCATCAGCTGTGCGCGTCGAATGACGACCGTCATGGCATCTTTAAAACTCACGGATTCGGCAGCGACCAAAGCCGTGTACTCGCCGAGGCTGTGCCCAGCGAACTGCTGCGGTATCGAGCCGCCGGCCGCCAGCCAGGCGCGGTACGCCGCTACTCCAGCCGTGAGCATCGCCGGTTGCGTTACTGTCGTTGCGGCGAGTTTTTCAGCAGGACCGTCCTGCACCAGGGCCCACAGGTCGTATTTGAGAACTTCACTGGCTTCCTCGTAGGTTTGTTGCACCACGGGGAAAGCCGCGGCCAGATCAGCCTGCATGCCGACCGATTGGGAACCCTGCCCCGGAAATACCATTGCTATGCTCAAAGACCGTCTCCGCTCACTGTTCGTCTCAGGCCGGGCATTATATAGACGCCTGCGGCCGGACTCTAATCCGGACCAGTACTGCCCCCAGCACGCCGCCTATAGCGCCGTAGAGGTGCGCTGCGACCACGACGGGCCCGCCGGAGGTGGTCTCCGACCCGGGTAACGGACCTGCAAACTGCTCCCAGGCAATTTTTGCGACCAGGAGCGTCAGGAGTACCGCCGTTTCAGGCTGCATTCGCGGCAACCGCGATACGATGCCGGCGGCCAGCAAGCCGTGCAAAAAGCCCGACATTCCGACGTACCAGTGCAGGCCCGGATACAGCACCCAGAAAGCGACGTCGATAGTCGCAATCGAGATGGCAATAATGCGCAGCCAGTTGCGGATGGTTTGCGCGCCACCGACCAGGTACCAGACCAACAGCAAGCCAGCGCTGTTGAGCATGAGATGCGACCAGCCCAAGTGCGTGACATGCCCCGTCACCAATCGCCAGACCTCGCCCTGTCCTATCCATACCCGGTCATAACGCAGCCATTCGCTGGCGACGCTGCCGCCGAGCATGACCAGCACCGACAAACCGATGATGGCTGCCGGTATTGCCCAACTCGCCGTCGGCGTCTTTTCGATGATTCCATTCGATAGCTGTAACCCCATGTTTGTTATACTGACGTTTATTCAAAGAGTGAGTCAATCTCAGGTTTCGGAGCACATCCAGTGAGGCAAGAAAAAGCAAGCACAAATCGCCAGCGCGGTTTTACATTGATCGAGATCATGGTGGTCGTAATTATCATCGGAATTCTGGCCGCCATCGTCGCACCGAACGTCATAGGCCGGGTGGATGACGCGCAAATTACCAAAGCCAACGCGGAGATCAGCAACATAGGCTCGGCATTAAAATTCTATCGGCTCGACAACTTTGCTTACCCGAGCAGCGAACAGGGTCTCGAGGCACTGGTCAATAAGCCCAATGATCCGAACGTGAAGAACTGGAAGCCTGGCGGCTATCTCGATCGACTTCCAAAAGATCCCTGGGGCAATCCCTATCAGTATCTGAATCCCGGCAATCATGGCGAGGTGGATATCTACACTCTTGGCCGTGATGGCCGTCCAGGCGGTGAAGGCCTTGATACTGATATCGGCAATTGGGACCCAGAGTAAGCGAGATTTCCTGCTTGCGGGCCCTATCCAAGTCTCGTCTTCCAGCTGGCTTTACGCTGGTCGAAGTACTGGTCGTCATCGTCATCGTTGGCACCGTAGTTTCGATCGCGATGCTTTCCTTCGGCGTGCTCGGTAACGATCGCGAGTTGCAGACGGAGGCACGACGCTTCGTGTCTTTGTTTGAACTAGCTCGCGATGACGCGTCGATGCAGAGCCGGGAATTCGGCATAGAGCTGATGACGGGTGCGTATCGCTTCGTCGAGTACGACTCGCTGGCCGGCCGATGGGCTGAGGTGCCGGGCGATGACACTCTGAGACTTCGGGCTTTGCCCGATGACGAAGAATTTGAGCTTTTCCTGGAAGACAAGCGCATATTGCTCGAAGAAGATCCGGCAAAGATCAATGCTCCGGATGAGAAAAACATGTCTGCCACCAGCAAGCCTTTTGCGCCGCACCTGTTGATCTATTCCAGTGGCGAAGCAAACCCGTTTGAGCTGCATATACGGCGCTCTTTCGATGATGAACGCGTTGTGATGCGCGGCGATGTTTTCGGCGAGGTCGAGATCGCGGATCGAGATGAGGAATAGCTCTTGAAACGTGCGCAGAACAGCGGCTTTACGTTGATCGAAGTGATGGTTGCGCTCGCCATCGTCGCACTATCGCTGGCGGCTGTAACCGCGAGCATGAGTCAGATGATCGACGCGGCGCAAACAATGAAGGATCGAACCTACGCCAGCTGGATTGCGCAGAACCGCATCACCGAATTACGCCTGGCAGACGCAACTCCTAACGTTGGCGCCAGTAACGGGGAAGTTGAGTATGCGAATACGGATTGGTCGTGGCGTGCGGTGGTGTCGGAAACCGGCGTGGATGATCTCTATCGCATCGACGTTGCGGTCTCTCTGGCCGGCAGCGATGACATCGTTCGAACGGTAACCGGTTTTGTCAGTCCGCCCGGCACGCCCGGACAGGCCAACAACCCGTGGCTGAATTTGGCACAGATCCCGGGAGCGACGGAATGAAAATACAACGTTCCGCTGGCTTTACGCTTATCGAAGTATTGGTTGCGATGGCGATTTTCGGCGTGCTGACAATACTGGCGTATATGGCCTTGGCGCAGACATTGGCGAACGCCGACATGCTCACACTCCGCATGGATCGTCTGCAGGCAATACAACGAACCATGCGCTATCTAAGCAATGATCTGAACTCGGCCGCGCCGCGACCCGTGCGCGATGAACTCGGCGTTACCTATATGCCGGCAGTTATGGTATCGCCCGCCAACGATTTCGCACTGGCAGTGACGCACGGCGGCTGGAGCAATCCCGCTGGCCTGCCGCGTAGTACTCTGCAGCGCAGTGTGTACTTATTGAACGACGGCAAACTGTTCCGCCTCTATTACAACGTCCTGGACGCCACTTATTCCAATGACGTGATATCAACCGAGATTCTGGATGGCGTCGAAAGCCTCGAGTTTCGGCTGTTGCTGGACAATGGACAAACGACGAATGAGTGGCCGCCCAACGGGCTGTCCGGTGGTTCGCGCGACAGCCTGCGGCCGCGTGCGGTCGAAATTATTCTGACGCTCGAAACCGAAGGCGAAATTCGTCGCATTGTTGAGGTGGCCTCGTGATCCTGGTGCGACGTTTTCGCGGCGTTGCGTTGCTAACGGCGATGCTGATCACTGCCCTTACGGGGTCTCTGGCGGCCGGTCTCGCCTGGGACAATGCGCTTGATGTGCGACGCACTACGGTAATGTTGTTTCACGAACAAGGTTTGCAGATCGCGCTTGGTGCCGAAAGCTGGATACGAATTATTCTTCGCGACGACTTTTTCGAAAGCGAGACAGATCACCTCGGTGAGTTGTGGGCCAGTGAATTGCCAGGGCTGCCGGTCGACAACGATTCCGTACAGGGCGCTGTGCTGGGAAGTATTGCCGACTTACAGGGACGATTTAACGTCAATAACCTGATCGATCGTAACGGCAAGGTTGAGCCGGATGCGTTGGCGCAGTTCGAGCGCCTACTCGTCATTCTGGGTCTCGACGAACGATTCGGTGGACTTGCGGCTGACTGGATAGACGCTGATCAGGACGCCGGGATTCCCAACGGTGCGGAGGATTCAATCTATACCAGCTTCAACCCGCCCTACCGGACCTACAACCGCTATCTGGTCAATGTCTCGGAATTGGCGGCTTTGGAGGGCATGGACAAGGCGAGTTTCGACATACTCCTGCCGCACATAACGGCCTTGCCCGGCCGCACCCCTATCAACGTGAATACGGCGACTGCCGCCGTTCTAAGGTCTTTGGATCTCAGTATTGACGATGCAACGGCTGAATCACTCATGTCGGAGCGCGAGGAAGCCGGCTTCTTGGACTACGCCCAAACTTTCTCGCCACTGTTATCGCAGCAAGGCGCGATTGATCAAATTACGGATGTGACCAGCTATTTTCAATTGAAGGCCATCGTCCAGATTGATACGGTACGGGTTACCTACAACAGTGTCTTGTGGCGAGCGCCGAATGGCGAGGTGACAACGATCGTGCGCAGCCTGGGAACCCTTTAAGCATGCAAGAATACGTCGTAATCCGGCTAGCCGGTGAAGAGCAGGATGTCGAGTGGATTCTGGCCGACAGCGATGGCGCGCGTCGCAGCAATGTTGCAAGCGGCAGCCTGGCGCAGGCGGCTGCGGCCGCCGGTGATCGCGCTGTCATCGTGTTGGTTCCATCGCAGCAATTGTTGACGACCACCGTCCATATTCCGGCGCGATCCGGATCAAAAATTAGAGCGGCGTTGCCGTTTGCACTGGAAGAGAACCTTGCAGAAGATGTCGAGCGCCTGCATTTCGCAAGCGGCGGCCGGCAGGAGAATGGTCGTCTCCCCGTCGTCGTGGTTGCCCACAACACCATGTCGGAGTGGCTGGCTCGCCTGCACGAAGCGGGCATAGAGCCGACAATATTGGCGGCGGAGAATCATGGCCTCGCGAAAATACCCGGCACCCTGTCGCTGTTGGTCGATAGAGATACGATCATGTTTAACGACGGCGCGAATGCTGAATTTGTCATGCAGGGCGTGAAGCCCAGCGACATGCTGGTGATGGCGGGAGTGATCGGCGACCCGCAAAGTGTCAGCGCTGATCAGTCCCGACATCTGCTTTCATTTTGCACGCGCGAGCAGGACGAGCAGCTGTCGCATGACTGGATTGCTTTGCGGAGCGAGCTCGACAGTGTAGACGTCAACGTGCTTCCCGACGGTGTACTGCCAAAACTCGCTGTTACGGTTGCCGCCGGACATGCTGTCAATTTGTTGCAAGGACCTTATGGCAAGCGAACGGAATACGCAGCGTTGTTTCGACCCTGGAGTGTCGCGGCGGCGTTGCTACTGTCGCTCGGCATCGTCGCAATGGGCTTGAAAGGTGTCGATTATTATCGCCTGACAAAGGATGAGACAGCACTGCGAGCGCAATTTACCGCAGAGTATCGACAGATTCGCCCGGATGACGTACGGGAAATTGCAGATCCCGTGGCGTTGGTTGATTCCTTGCGGCGCAGTTTGGGCGGTACAGCCACCACTGACGTCTTCCTGCCCGGCCTGCGTGAATTGGGCGCAGCGATGGCCGCGAATTCATCTGCGAAAATCGAGGCCATCAGTTATCGGGCCGGTGTAATCGATTTGCGACTGACCGCGCCGGATGTTTCGACGCTCGACAACATTCAGAAAGCCGTTAGCGCCTCCGGACGATTTCAGGCGTCGATACAATCCACGGATCAGGTAGCCGAACAAATCAACGGCCGCATCCAGATCAGAGAGGCAGGGTCGTGAAAGACTGGTTCGATGCATTGGAAGCGCGCGAGCGAATCTTCGTCGGAGTGGGCGCTGTAGTCGTTGTGATCGCATTGCTCTACGGCCTGGGCTGGTCTCCCCTGGACAAGAAACATGCACTGCTAAAGAGTGATGTGCAGGCGTGGCAGCGTTCGCTGGCGGACCTCGGTCCATTAGCAGCACGCAGCCGGACTCCCGGGCAATCCCGCGCCGCTCCGGTTCCGGGCGCGCAACAGTCGCCTATCATCATCGTAGACCAGACCCTGAGCGGTCGCGGCCTTGATCGGTATCGACGCAGAAGTCAGCCGACCGCCAGCAATGGAATTCGGGTTGAGTTCGAGAATGTCGCGTTCGATGACCTGGTGCTTTGGCTCGGCGAGCTTAGCGACCAGTATGCGATGCACGTCCAGGCGGGCAGTTTTTCTGTTAGTTCGCAAAACGCCTCCGGTCGTATCAATGCGACGATCACTTTGGAGCGAGCACTTTGATTCGCACAAAACGCGGTTTGCTCGGCGCTGGTTTGCTGGTCCTGCTACTGGGACTCACGCTGATGTTCCCGGCGCGAGTGGCCATTCATTATTTTCTTCCTGACTCAGTGGCGCTAAGCGGTATTCAGGGCAGCGTTTGGAGCGGCAGCGCGAGCTCGGCTTCGTTCAATGGCATCTACTGTCGCGATCTTCGCTGGGAGATGCACCCATTACGACTTTTTACAGGTGAAATATCGTATCGGGTCAGCGCGACTCCGGTATCCGGATTCATCGAGTCAGATATCGCTGTGGGATTTGGCGCTGCGCTGAATTTGTCGAATCTAAACGCCGCTCTGCCGCTCGAATTGATCGCAGGAATTGCCGGACTTCGAGGTTTGCAGGGTTCCGCCAGCCTGGCTTTCGAGCGCATTACCGTCATGAATGGAATGGCCACGGCGGCGGATGGCACGCTGCAAGTTGCAAACCTGATCGTGCCCATCATCCACCGTGAGTCCCTCGGCGGCTTCAAAGCAGAGTTCTTTACCCAGAATAATGGCATTACTGCGAGCGTTGAGGATACAGACAGGGTCCTCGATCTGGCCGGGAGCTTTCAGTTGAAGTCTGATCGCTCTTATCAATTCACGGGACAGGTCATCGCCTTACCCGAAACGCCGCAGGCACTGCGCCAGCAATTGCAGTTCCTGCCACCCCCGAATAGCCGCGGACAACAGGAAATTCGGTTCGAAGGCGTACTTTAGTTAGCGACTTCGACCAATGATTTCAAAAGCGGAAAATACAACGCGGATTTGACCGTCTGCCCGGACCAGGCAGTGTAAATCGTCGCGTAGCGTTTGAGCTGTGCCGCATATCGCTCGACTTCCGCATGCAGAAAGCCATCGAGGTCACCACCTTCGTGCGAACTAGTCTTGTAGTCGATGATCCAGTGCGTTCCATCCTCCGCGATACGGACTCTATCGAGCACAACCGAGATGACTTCGCCATCGATCATGCCCGTTAATGCGAGCTCCGCATGGCCCTCGCCATGCACAACCCAGCGACCTTTCTCATGTGCAAGCGTTGCATTTACGGCGTCCACGACCCTGTCGATGATGGCTGCGGCAGCATCGCCAACGATGCCGGCTTCCTGCAGCCAGCGCGCAGAAATTGGCTGCATGCGCGGGGCAAGAGTCTGTTCCTCCACGCGTCCATCAGCCAGTAGTTGCAGCCAACGGTGCACAAGGGTGCCCGCAATTCGCGCATCCGTTCCAACCCAGTAAAACTCCACTTCGCTATCTCGCACCTGGAGGTCGTCGGGTGCGACGGCGCCTTTGAGTAGCTCCACCGGAGGCAATGCCCACGGGGCGGCAAAGCGCCTCAGTACCGGTGTCGCCCATACGGACTCGTTGCCTTCCGCTGAGCGCATCGTTGTGACATCAAATTGCCGCTCGAATTCCGCGGCTACAGCAGGCCACAGCAGGTGCAGGAGACTGTCGCTTCTTGCCGGTTTGATGGTCTCGCCATTTGCGGCAACGGCTGTGTTGCCCATAATGTGCAGAGACCTTCGCGCGCGCGTACAGGCGACGTACAGCAAGCGCGCCTGCTCGTGTTTGTCTTTGACCGCCTCGGTCAATTCGATGTAGCGATGTACCGGGTCATTGCTGACCTCGGCCCTGGGTCCGACGGGACTGATAATCTTGCGCTCCGCGCCGTGCTTGACTGGCAAATCGAACCAGGACAGGACGCGCCGGTCGCCGTGCCCGGGCTGTCGCCCGAGGCCGTATAACAGCACGTGATCGAACTGCAGCCCTTTGGCGCGATGCATCGTCATGATCTGCAGCCGCGATGGCTCATTGCTGGATACCAGCTCCAGATCGAGCGTTGACTCGAGCTCGCCGACGTCTACCAATGTTCCCGCGCGTTCAATACTTGCGAGCACTTCGAGATAGCGATAGACATTCTCAACGGCATAGTTGTTTGAAAGTATTCCCGGGCCTCCCAGCGCAAACCAGGTCCTTTCGACCAGGTCACGCAGGCTTTGCGAACGTCGCGGCGACGTCAGTTTGGCCAGAATACCGAACACCCTCTCCAGGGCCTGTTGCGCATCATTCGACAGGGAGGCAATGCGCACCTCGTCCTGCAACAGTTCCCACACAGTGCTCTTGGTGTCGTTGCGAACCAGTGCATGCAAGTCAGACCACTGCAACCCTATCCACGGCGCACGCAACAATCCCAGCCAGGCAATTCGGTCACCCTGATGGGCAGCCGCTCGGGTTATTGCGAGTACGTCAATAATTTCTGGCAAATCTGTTAGCCGGTCTATATCGACTGCTCTGTAAGCGATACCGTTTTTTCGCAACTCGCCAAGCAACTGCGGCAATTGTGATCGGCCGCGAACCAGAACGGTCATGTCGTCGTCGGGATTCTGCGCCAGAGTTTCAGCAATAATTTTGCAGCCTGCCAGCGCTTCTACTTCCGCGTTTGCCCCGTAAATCGGATGCACGACACAACTACCTTGCCCCTGCAGGTGCTCAACAGGCACTGCCTCGGAATAGGACACAGCACCACGCAAAGGATCATCATTGGCTGCCAGTACGCTGGGAAAGACTTCGTTAAACCAATTTACAAGGTGTTCGCCCGAACGAAAGTTGCGGCGCAGCAACAGCGCCTCAAGCTGTATGTGGCCAATGCCGAACTCCCGTGCGAGGAGAAACTGACCGACCTCTGCGTTGCGAAATCGGTATATCGACTGCATGGGATCGCCGACGCAACAAAGACTCCGGCCGTCGCCTGGACTCCAACCTCCTGTCAGTGTCTCCAGCATCCGGTATTGCGCCGCTGAAGTATCCTGCATCTCATCCACCAACAGATGTCTGATCTGATAGTCGAGCAACAAGGCGATATCACCTGGATTCTCTGCGGTGCCGAGGGTGTTGCTCGCCACCATCGCAACCTCGATGTGATCCGCGATACCCTGTTCCGCGAAAACCCGTTGCAACTCAAAGACCGCCAACGGCAGCAATCGAAACAGCGCCAGCAGGACCTGCCACTGCTCGTCGGTGTAACGCACAGGCGGCAGGCTGACGACCCCGTACAAACTTTCGCTCATTTCAGATTTGCCAGCTAATGATTCAAGCAAGCGCAGCATCGCTTCCTTTTTCGCTTTGTTATCGGGCGGAAAACCCTGCCGCTTATCAACCTGCTTACGTATTTGTCCTTGTTGCGTTAGTAAGAGATCCGCAATGCCCTGCCATAGATGAATTTCATCTGGCACTGCGCGAGGCAGTTCCGTTAGATCGGCCAGCTGGCCGATAAGACTGTTATTCGAGCCCGCCCTGGTCAAATTCTCCGCCGCGTAAGCACACAAGCCTGGCAGCTCTGCAAACTCCGCGTTACTGAGACACGCAGCAACTCGTTGCAAATGATCGGTGACGGCAAACTCAAGGCTCTCTTCGAACCGCTTTCGCAGGACCATCGCATCTTCATCGCTCAAGCGTCCGCTGCCGATAAATGGCAACCATTGATCGCGCGTTGCCAGCATCTGCGACAGATAAGAAGCATATAACCAGGTGTTGTTGTCGACGTGCCTGAGTACATCGACAGTAGCCTCATGCAGGTCGCCCTTTTCTGTCAGCCAGTCCAGGGTCGCAATGGATGCCGCTTTGAACACCGCCCTCTGCTCTGCACCAACGACAAGGCGCGCGCCGGTACCGGCACCGGTCAAAGGCCGGGCACGGGCAATAGAGCCGTTTAGCGCATCCAGCGTCAGAATACGCAGTCGCCGCGGATTGCCAATCAGGTTCCACTGCAGCGCTTCGCTTCGAGCCAATGCCTGCCCTGCCAATTCGTAAGTCCTGCGCTCGTGCTCTTCAAGCGGCTGCTCCCCGCTGTCGCGTCGGCGTAATGCCTGCAAAACGCGCAGCTGCATTTCCGCAGCTGCCTTGCGTGTGAAGGTGATCGCTACGACTTCTTCGGGATTGGCGACGACAGCCAGCAGGTTCAGGAAGCGTTGAATGAGTAACTCTGTCTTACCTGAGCCTGCCGGTGCCTGAATGATGAAAGATCGCGAAACATCCAGCGCGGCAGATCGCGCTTCATGGTCCGCTTGAAGCATGCGCTCATCCATCGGTATGACGCATCTCTGTGTAACGTGTCAGGAGATTTAAGGGCCGCGCTGCCAGCACGCCCTGTTCTATGTTTAGGCGTACATCACCAGCGGACAGATTTTCGCAAGCGGCCGTAATTTGCTCGCTAACGCGTTGCAGCAAGTCTGGCCACATGTCGGCATTCGAGTATCCTCGCCCTACTCCATCAAATGAAATTTCACGGCTGTCGACATTGATCAATGTCAGTGCCGATACCGGTACTTGCGTGGCAACCGCATATACGAACAACTGAATTTCCTGGACTTCTCCGGATTTGCTAAGCAAGTGTTTTGCCGCTCCGGTCTTGTAGTCCAGAATAGCAATCTGACCGTCTTCGAAAGTATCGATTCGATCGAATCGCAGCGGCAATCGAATAAGGCCGGCTACGAATTCAAATTTTCCTTCCACGACGGTAACCTTAAACTCACCGCGATTGCCGTCCAGCGCGACGAATTGTTGCAAAAGCTCCGTGATACGGATGCGTTCCAACCTGTACAGTTGCTGCAGTACAGCATCGGTATTGCGTTCATGTCTTGCAAATGCCTGGTTTACAGCCTCCTCAATACGAGCCGCCAGTTCCTTGCCTTGCCAGTCGCGGATGACATCGCTCGCCGGCAATTCAAAGTACAAACTGTAGAGTGCGTCATGAATAAGCTTGCCGCGAATCGAGGCGGGAATTCCCACCGCCTGTGGACTGATTGGTCGTGCGCCCATTCGCCCTTGGATAAATGCCGCAACAGGATCGCTGATCTGGCGTTGAATCGTGCCCGCGCCACCGGAAATTTTTTCGCCCACCGCTACGGAAGGGACTCGATCCTCGGCCATCTCAGTGGCTGCATTGTTGAGCAGGCTGCTCGCGTACAGTCCAGTGTCCGCGCATTTTGTGCTGGAACTTTCTGACGCTGCTGGCAGAAGGTCGGTCAGTGTTTGCTCCGCATCGTCTTCATGCAACGCATAACTGCAGACGACGTGCTGTCCTGATGCCAGCAAGCCAGCAAGTATTTGTTGTGCGTGTTGCAGAGTATTCGCCGGCGTGCAATCCGGCATCCCTCGTTGTTCCTGTAATCGCCTGGAAACCAGCGCGGACGGCGTCCCCGCCGGAGGCCAGTTTGCCGTGGTTGCACCTGTGATCCAGGTGGCATCAAAGCGCAGCCCTGATGCCTCGAGCGGACCGAGTAAATGTATCTGTGCGTGGACAGTCTCGGCCTGGTAGATGATTTCTCCGGCCATCATTTCGATCCTCCCGATTGCGACTCGTGGGCTCATGGTCGAACTGACGAGACCCAGCCGGGCAAAATCGTTCAGCAGCTCCCGCCAACGATTGATCAATTGAAATTCAGCACTATCGAGTGCTGCCGCGCCGGGCCAGACGAAAGCATGAAGTACCTGGTCAAACAAAATCGCCCAGCCAGCCGGCGTGGTCGCCTTCGGCAATTCCCGCCGGTGCTTACTGAAGGCTGCAAGCTTTGCCAGCCAGTCACTCACTTTTTCGGTGTCATTTTGGCCACGTAACTCGGCTGTGACCATCGAGGGCGTCCAACGTCGATCCGGCAACTCCCGCAAGCGCAGTTCGAGTCTGCTGCGACCGGCGGTTTCATCACCCCCCAGCAGCGGCGATCGCAGCAATAGCCCAACGTCGCTTGATGGCAGTTCATCCACCAACCAACGCAATACCAGCAAAGCAACGGCGATCGCCGGAAAGTCCGCGAGACGTTGCCCGTACGAAATATTGACGGCATCGAAAAGCGATGGATGTCCATGCTGCCAACCCGGAGTCGCACCTTCGCGTACC
Source organism: uncultured Gammaproteobacteria bacterium (assembly GCA_942490655.1). Classification (GTDB taxonomy): domain Bacteria; phylum Pseudomonadota; class Gammaproteobacteria; order Steroidobacterales; family Woeseiaceae; genus UBA1847. The sequence goes on from CALNXZ010000003.1 coordinate 728,256, forward strand.
TGGCGGGAAATAACATCCGCATTCTGCTCGAGATTGGTTGCAATGATCGCGATGCGGGCATTCGGGTTGTTGCTGATACACCGTCGAGCCCAGGCTCCCGAAGAGCGCATTTCTGCGGCACTGGTATCGAAACTATGCAGCGTGAAAGGCTGCTCCGTGATCGGTGCGGGTAGTAGCGTCAATTCGGCGCCGGTTGCTTTGATAGCCTCGTGCACCGAGGCCATGAGCGGCGAAACTCGATCGAAACCAACAAAAGTGTAGCGACCGGGAATTTCGATTCTCTGTTCCGAGATGAGCTTGAGCAACAGCGCACCGAGTCCCGCATCATCAACCCAGTTTTCATGCTCCAGCAGAGCGAGATAGCGGCCCAAAACTGAGGCGAATAATCTGTGGTCTTCAGATTGTGCTGCGCGGGCAACATCGCGGATCGACACCTGCCAGTCAGCAAGCCGTTGGCGTGACTCTCGGCACAGTCGCACTAGTGTCGTAAGTCGCGGTCCGTCGCAGGATTCCAGCTGCAGACAGCGCTCCCAAAGCAGTTGGCTTTGCTGTGCATTGATACGGGTCGGAAGGTCATCCTGATGCAGTGCGTCGTTCGAAAGCAATACGAGCCAATCCTGCCAGGCAACTATCGAGGGGTTACACCAAGCTTGTTTGCCTGCGGCCAGTTGGTTGGCGGCGTATTGATCGGTCAATGCCCGAACAAGGCGGCGATTGGCCGTGATTACCGTTCCGGAATTGCCGAGTGCGTCTCCTAGCCAGCTATACATTGATCAGGCGTAGCCCTCCAGGCAGGCCTCAATACGATCGAAGACAATGTCGATCGTGGCCGTGTCGGGGAGTGTCGTAATTCGAAAGTGGTCTGTATACGGTGTATTGAAGCTGCTGCCCGGTGCTACCAATACATGGTGCTTTTCCAGCAGCTCTCGAGCAAATGCCTGATCATCGAGCTTGCCTGCAAAACGTTTGTCCAGCCGCAGGAAGGCATACATTGCGCCCATCGGCTTTTCAAGGTGCAGGTGTTTGCTGTCAGCAACACGATTGATGATGGCTAGCCTCGATTGATACAAACGCCCGCCCGGCGTGACCAGCGGCTGGATGCTCTGGAATCCGCCGAGAGCAGTTTGCACCGCCCATTGTCCCGGCACGTTGCTGCAAAGTCGGAGCGCGGATAGCAATTCCATGCCATGGATATAATCCTCCGCACGTTCAAGGTCGCCACTGAACACGGTCCAGCCGACGCGATAACCGCAAGCCCGGTAAATTTTCGAAAGACCCGAAAACGTCAGGCATACAGTGTCGGTCGCCAAGGTTGCCAGCGGTACGAATTCGGCATCGTCATACACCATTTGATCGTAGATTTCGTCGGCCATCACAACCAGGCGATGTTTAGTCGCGAGTGCGACGATCTGTTGCAAGGTTTCGCGACTGTAAACCGCGCCACTTGGATTGTTGGGATTGATGACAACAATCGCCTTGGTTCGCGGTGTGATCAGACTCTCAATGTGCCCGATATCCGGCTGGAAGCCCTGGTCGCTGAGGCAGCGATAATGCACGGCCGATCCGCCATTCAGAGCAACCGCGGCGCTCCAGAGAGGGTAATCCGGGCTGGGCACCAGAACTTCGTCGCCGCGGTTTAATAGTGCGCGTAAAGACAGGTCGATCAGTTCGCTGACGCCATTACCTATGAATACTTCGTCCGCCGTTACCGTCCGAATGCCTCGATTTTGCTGTTGCATTACAACCGCTTCGCGAGCAGGAAAGATGCCCTTCTGATGGCAGTAGGGCTCCGCCTGTGCAAGATTCTCGATCATCGCCAGCCGCATGGTTTCGGGTGTACGAAAGCCGAACAAGCCGGGGTTGCCGATATTCAGCGAAATGATTTCGTAGCCGCGTTTCTCAAGCTCGAAAGCATGATTTGCCAATTGCCCACGGATTTCATAACGGACATCCTGCAGGACTTTGCTGCGCAACAATGGCTCGGCGGTAGATTTAGATGGCTGCATGTTTCCTCAACGATTCGATCCTGGCCTCAGAGTAACCCAACCATTCTCTCAGAATCTCATCCGTGTGTTCGCCTAATGCCGGTGGCACGCGATCGTAGCGAACTGGCGTCTCCGAGAAGTCCACAGGGTTTGAAACCGTCGGTACCAATGTGTCGTTGCCACTCTTCATCTGTCGCACTAGTTGCCGTTCAAGCGCATGCTGATTGGTCAGTACCTCTTCGATATCATTTACGGGGCCAGCCGGCACACCATGCTCCAGCAGCCGTGTCAGCCATTCGCTGGTGTCCCGCTCCCGCAAACTCGATTGCAACAGGGGAATGAGCAGGTCCCGGTTTAGTATTCGTTGACGCATGGTGTCGAACCGCGGGTCATCGCCGAGCTCTGCTACGCCGAGGGCCTCGCAACAACTGCGAAACTGTCGGTCGTTACCAACGGTCAGCATCAGGTCGCCATCCCGTGTTTCGAAGGCCTGGTAAGGGACAAGATTCGGATGCGCTGTGCCCATTCGTCGCGGTAATTGTCCGCTGACGAGGAAATTCATGCTTTGATTGGCAAGCCAGGCAACCTGGCTGTCATAAAGCGGAACATCGACGTGCTGCCCCAGGCCGCTGTCCGAGCGCGCATTCAAGGCTGCCAAAATCGCTGTGGTCGCATACATGCCGGCCATGATGTCGCTGATTGCGACGCCAACTTTCTGTGGCCCACCGGACTTCGGACCGGTAATACTCATGAGGCCGGCCGACGCCTGAATCATCGCATCATATCCGGGTTCTCCGGCGCGCGACCCGCTTTGACCGTAGGCGGATATGGAGCAGTAGATAAGGCGGGGGTTGAGCTGCAACAGCGTCTCGGGTCCGAGGCCGTAACGCGCCATTGTGCCGACTTTGTAATTTTCCAGAAGTACGTCGGCTGTCGCCGCGAGTTCACGGATTAGCGCTTGCCCAGACTCGGTAGCGATATTGATTGTGATGGATCGCTTGTTGCGATTGGCGGATAAAAAATAGGCCGACACGCTCTCGTTCTCGTCCAGCCAGGGTGGCCCCCACTGACGCGTATCATCGCCACATCCGGGCCGCTCTACTTTTACGACATCAGCGCCGTAGTCACCTAACAACTGAGCTGCCCATGGACCGGCCAGAACGCGGCTCATGTCCAGTATTCGAAGTTTTTCCAGTGGCGCAGCCATTTATCGCTCTTTAAAAAACCCGGCCAACCTTGCGGTTGGCCGGGCGGGTCCGCACGGAGATTGCGGATTGCATGACTCAGTTGCCTGACTTGTTGTCAGTGTCAGCTGTGTCCAGCTCTTCTACCTCTGCGCCTTTAATGTCTGCCGGCGCAGGTGCTTGTTCAATTTCCGGCTCCTTCTTGCCGAATCGGATCAACAGGTCGTCGTGATCCTCCGGACTAAGCTCTCGAATCGACGCTATTCGTATCGATTGGCCTTCCAGATGCCCCTCAAACACCACTTCACTGAAGCCAGCACAAATCCGGCTTGTCGGCGAATCGAACGTGATGCCCCACGAAGAACTGATTCCGTAGGCGCGTTGTCGCAGTGCGACATGGTATTTGCGGCGTCCCGATCCTTCGATGATGAGGTTTGACTCATCAAGGACGGTATATCCTCGGATACTTGATCTGAAGATGCAATCCGTTCGCACGCTGTTGGCATCGGCTTCGGCTGCTTCAGGTGCCGATTTTGGACTCGCACAAGCTACTAAAGTACATAAAGAAAAAGCGATAAGTATTTGTTTTATAAACATAATCATTAATCTACTTGTGCCGGGATATTCGAGGATCCGAGAGCAGCGAAAAGCCTGAAGCTCCCTCAGAAATAGCCTGTTTCCGGGTTAAGTTTAGAACAAACCCGCACTGAGGTTGGCCCCTTTTAGCTCGTTCCAGTGGCTCTCGGCCGGCCCGCATCGCGGATCCATTCACTCCAGGATCCGACGTACAGTCGAGGCTCTGCATATCCCGCTGTAACAGCAGACAGCGCCAGGTGACAGGCTGTTACACCCGATCCACACATGGCGATCCACGCCGCCGTTGTATCGTCACCGAGGTGTTCACGCCATAGCGATTCAAGTGCTACACCGCTATTCCAACGCCCGTCCACCTGTAGACTTTCGGTGTAAGGCAAATTCCTGGCGCCTGGGATATGCCCAGCGATCGGATCGATGGGTTCGTTGTCGCCAGCGAATCGTGCGGCGTCTCTTGCATCGATCAACGTGGGCGGATCTGCCATCGCCAATTCCGCTTCAAGCTCGTCACTGCTGATTACCCAGTTGTAGCGCGGCTTCGCTACGAATGTCGTTGGTTCCGCCGACCGGGTCTCGGCAGTAAGCGGCAAGTGCGCGCCGACCCATGCCGTCAAGCCACCATCCAGCAAACGAACCCTGTCATGACCCAGCCAACGAAATATCCACCAGCATCGGGCCGCCATCGCGCCGCTATCGGAGTCATAAACGACAACGTTCGATGCATTGCTGATCCCCAACTGGCCTATCCTGCTTGCGATGGTTTCGATTTCTGGCAACGGATGGCGACCGCTGGTCGAACTGGGCACCGACGCGAGGTCCTTATTCAGATCCATGAAGACGGCGCCGGGAATGTGAGCGGCGGCGTATTCCCGCCTGCCGCGAGCCGCGTCCGCGAGATGGAACCGACAATCAATAATGTGCCAGTCCACACTGTCGAGCTTTTGTGCCAGCTCTCCGGGACTGATAAGTTGCTGCCGCTGCATAGGTTCTTACCCTCATCGCTGCCACCACATCAATGTTGTGTGCAGTCTGTACGTATTGGACAATAGCGGCCAGTACAGTAGTTTCGCAATACCCGCCACTTGGGAAAAGGAGTGTTGAAGTGGAAAAGATTCTTGTCGGCTTGAAACGTGTCGTTGACTACAACGTGCGTGTTCGGGTCAGGAATGACGGCACAGGCGTTGAAACCGATGGCGTCAAAATGAGTATCAATCCCTTCGATGAAATTGCGCTTGAAGAAGCGTTACGCATCAAAGAGCGCGGTGATGCCTCTGAAGTTGTCGTGATGTCGGTAGGCACCGTCGACGCGCAACAGCAGCTGCGCACGGGTCTGGCCATGGGCGCGGATCGCGCCATACTGATCGAAGCTGACATTAGCCCGGATGCTCTCAGTATTGCCCGAGCCTTCAAAGCGATCGTGGATCGCGAGGGTATCGACCTCGTCTTGCTGGGTAAACAGGCGATCGACAATGACAATAGCCAGACCGGCCAGATGCTCGCTGCGATATGGGACCGGCCACAGGCGACTTTCGCATCGGCTATCGCCATCGAGTCAGACAAAGCCACTGTCACGCGGGAAGTTGATGCCGGACTTGAGACCGTTGAAATTGACCTGCCGGCGGTGATTTCCGTTGATCTGCGTCTGAACGAGCCTCGCTACGTCAAGCTGCCGGATATTATGAAAGCCAAGAAGAAGCCGCTGGAACAAATTGCGATCGCCGACCTCGGCATGGTCTCGGCTCCGGCGATTACGGTCCTGTCGGTTGAGCCACCCGCTGAACGCGCCCGCGGCGTCATGGTTGATGATGTGGCGGCACTGGTTGCCGCTTTGAAAGACAAAGGACTCGTATGATGTCGAAAATCCTGATAATTGCAGAACATGACGGCGTTGCACTGAATCCCGGTACGGCAAAAACTGTGGCGTGCGCCGCTACAGTCAGTGGCGCAAGCATTGACGTTCTGATCCTGGCGTCTCAGACCGCGCCACTCGCCGCCGAAGCGGCTCAGATCGCATCCGTTACTCGGGTCCTGACAGTCGAGCGGCCTGAAAATGACAAGGCCATTGCGGCAGTTCTGGCCCCACAGATCGTCGAATTGGGCAAAGACTACAGCCACATTTTCGGCCCATCATCGACCTTCGGTAAGGACCTCATGCCGCGGGTGGCGGCAATGATGGGTGTTAATCAGATCAGCGACATTATGAGCGTGGAAGGCAGCCATACGTTCAAGAGGCCCATCTATGCAGGTAACGCCATAGCCAAGGTTGAAGCTCCTGCCGGCTCGATTGTCGTAGCGACGGTTCGTCTCGCTTCTTACAGCGCAGCTGCAAGCGGCAATACGGCCGAAATTGTGAGCGTCGACAGTAATGCGCCCACTCCTGCACACACACGATTCATCAAATTGGAATCGGCCTCGAGTGACCGACCGGATCTGCAGACGGCGGCGAGAGTCGTGGCAGGCGGTCGTGCATTGGCCAGCGAAGAAAACTTTGAGCTGATCTACAAACTTGCCGACAAGCTGGGTGCCGGCGTCGGGGCATCACGGGCTGCAGTAGATGCCGGATACGTGCCAAACGAACTGCAGGTCGGTCAGACCGGCAAGATTATTGCGCCTGACCTGTACATCGCCGTTGGTATATCGGGCGCGATTCAACATCTTACCGGCATCAAGGATGCCGGCACGATTGTTGCGATCAACAAGGATGAAGAAGCGCCCATTTTCGAGGTTGCAGATATCGGTCTGGTTGCCGATCTGTTCAGCGCAATACCGGAGCTTACGAAAGCCCTGGATTAAAGGGCTTTTAAGATGGATTCAGCTTTGCTGACTTCGAACTGACCCGGTGCTTCAACAGCGACGTGAGTCGCAACACCATCGTCAACAACGATAGCGAATCGTTGGCCGCGCTTGCCCATTCCAAATTTTGACGCGTCCAATTCGAGCCCCAGGGCCGCTGCGTACTCTCCATTACCGTCAGCCAACATCAAAACATCGTCACCGACGCCCCGATCTTTGCCCCAGGCGTTCATTACAAACACGTCGTTGACGGCCATGCACGCGATAGTGTCCACGTTCTTGGCTTTCAGTGCTGCGGCTTGCTCAACGAAACCCGGAAGGTGGTTCATCGAACAGGTCGGCGTAAATGCGCCAGGAACTGACACGAGGACAACCTTCTTGCCGGAAAACAGATCGTTCGTGGAAATGGCGCCGGGTCCGGCGTCGGTCATGATTCCAAATGCACCTGATGGCATTTTCTCGCCTGTGGCAATCGTCATATTGAGCGCTCCTGTGTGGTTTCTTGGTTAATACTCGTTTTCGGCAACATGCACAATCAGACCGTCGAGTTCTTCGGATACTTCTATCTGGCAGGTAAGTCGGCTGTTGTCTTTACGCTCGAAGGCCGCGTCCAACATGCTGTCTTCCATGTCATCCATGGCCGCAAGTTTGCCGAGCCATGCATCATCAATGTAGCTGTGGCAGGTTGCACAAGCGCAGGCGCCGCCGCATTCGGCGACTATGCCGCCAATGTTATTGTTAATAGCGCCCTCCATGACCGAATAGCCGTTCTCGACCTCAACTTCGTGACGTGTTCCGTCCGGGGTGCAATAAATGATTTTCGGCATGGGTATTTTCCGTCGTTCAAAAGCGCGCAATAGTAAGGGCGTTGACCGCTGCCGGTCAACGCCCTGATTACCTATTGCAAGTGCTGCGCGCTGGAAACCGTTGGTCTAAGCGCGAGCGCTTTCTGCTCGTCGTGCCTCAATTTCCTTACGTTTCTTTTCTGCAGCTTGCTCAGCCAATCGAATCTGCCGGTTACGCTCAATTTCCTGATTGATAACGGCAATCCATTGACTTGAAGTCCGTTGCGACCGCGGTGTCTTTGCGGCATCGTCAAAAGCTTCCTTAGCCTCCACGTACTTGTGCTGGTTATACAGGCACATGCCGAGGGTGATATGAGCGTAGTCGGCACTCTTTAGTCCGCCCTTGCGCAGCGCCGTCCTTGCCGACGTAACGCAGTCGCCATACTGCGCGAGGTTCAGGTGTGAATTTGCCAGTCGTGCGTCGACTTCACCGTCCTTCGCCAGGTCTGCCGCCTTTTTCAATGCCGGGATTGCCTTGGAGTCTTCCATGGCGAGCATCCAGGCCTGTGACAGCAGCCGGTAGTTCTTTTCGTTCTTTTCTACCACACCTGCATCAATTTTCTCCTGCAACAGCGTCGCGGCCTTGTACGGCACCTCAGCCTGCAGGAACAACTGCGCCATCGTCACAAACTCCGTGCCTTTGTCCAGCATTCCCTGTGTGTAGGCCGCGTCATAAGCGTAAATCAACTTCTCGTCCTCGCCGAGCTCCGTGTAAGCGCCCGCGAGAGACTTCCAGTAACGTTTCTTAGGCCAGGTCTCCAGCAAAATCTTCTGGATATCTCGGACCTTCACGTAGTTTTCCTGTTGGAAATAGGCGAAATTCAGCAGCCCCCACCAGTCTTCTTTGACCGGTGTATTGCGATTGCGAGCGACATCCATTGCCGTCTCAATCGGCTTCACCATTTCGGCATAACGATTCAGGTTGTAAAGAATCTGCGCGCGAAGGATGAATGGCTCGGGAGCCGGATTCGGCTCCAACGTGAACCACTTGTCCAGCAGCGTCAGAGCACGAGGATAGTTCTCTTCCACCATCTGCAATTGTGCCAGCGTGAAAGTGACCTGTTTCGCCATCTGAGGTTCGAGGCTGGGGATAGACAGCAGCTTTTCGTAGGTTCGAATTGCCGCCGGCATGTCATCTTTATTGTAGTGAATAAAACCGATGTAATTCAGTACGTTAGCTTGCTCGTATTCGGTCAGTTTATCCGGATTGTATAGACCGTCCAACAGCCTCAGCGCTCCGTTGTAGTCTTTGGCATCCACCATTTCCTGAGCCTTCTGGATGCGCTCATAGACTTCTTTACTTACGGCCTGCGCCTGTTTCGTCTTGGTGTCATCGTCTTTGTCTGCCTGACCACTGCCCTGGGCCGCAGCAGTTCCACAGGCTAATGATCCCGCCAACAACAAGGCGCATACTTTTAGTGAAATTCCACGATTCGTTTTCATAACAAACATATCCTTTTGGATAGATTCCCCGCCGAGGGTTATCAGTGGTCCTTAATCTTCGAGTTCGAATGAGATGCGTGTCTTGACTCCCGGCACTTCAACCGGGATACCATCGACAACACGAGGCTTGTACTTGAATTTCAGTACCGCCTGAGTTGCAGCACGCTCAAACAAGCTGCTCGTGGACTGCAGCACAATCGGATCTTTCACGCTTCCGGTCGTCGTAACGGTAAACGACATGTCAACGAATCCTTCCAGCCCCCGTGACAGTGCTCGCGACGGATAGACCGGCGCCACACGTACGATAGGCAGATAGTCGCCTTCAGCGATATTCATGCCACCCGGTCCACCAATATCGGTGTTGGCCGAAATCTCCGGCCTGCCGACATCGATACTCGGTGCGTTGGGATCGATGTTGTCCCGATCCTGCGGCGGCGTTTCCGGTGGCGTTTCCGGCGGTTTTGGCGGCTTCTCCGGAACCAGATCCTGAGTATTGACGTTCTCGTTCCTCTTGATCCGAACAAACTCCAGTTTGTGTCGTTCGCGAGGCTCCGTCAGCGCCTGCTTACCGGTCACGATCAGCAGCTGCATGATGAACAACAAGCTCAGCGTCACAACTGTGCCGATGACTATCGAAAATGCATATCGACCTATCATGGTCCTACTCTCCTAAGCGGGTTTCGCCGCTTCGTTTGTGCTCAGTTATCCGATGCGATAGCCACGTTTGCAACACCCGCAGCCTTGGCGGCTTCGAGAACGATGACCAATTGTTCATTGGTTGATTCTTCATCAGCCTGAATGACGATCGAACCCTTTGGATTTTCGATATGCAGGCGCTCAATTACGCCTCGAACTTCCTGCGGCGAGCGTTGCTTGCGGTCAATCCAGATTTCGTCAGCGGCGCTGATTGCAATCAGTATCGATGCATCATCCTGTGTATCGGCCGTGGAGGTGTCGGGTCGCTCAACCTGAATGCCGGCCTCTTTGATAAAAGTCGCCGTGACGATAAAGAAAATGAGCATGATAAACACGACATCAAGCATCGGTGTCAGGTTGATCTCCTCACTTTCTTCCTCGTGTCCCAGAGAATGTTTCTTTCGCATGTGAGTTTCCTATTGAGTTCCCGCTCAGCTTTGATCCGCGATGGATATGTTGTACACCCCAGCGCTACGCGTTGCATCCATCACCCAAACCAGCATCTTGTTGGTGGACTTCTTGTTCGCCTGAATCACCACGGTTCCTTGTGGATTCTCCGCGTGCAGGCGCTCGATGTTGGCGCGCACCGCACGAGGGTCGATCATTCGACGATCAATCCAGACTTCATCGGTTGAAGTGATGATCACGAGAATATTTGCATCCTCAGGTTTCGTCTCGGTAACAGGTGCATCCGGCCGATTCACATCGATACCGGCTTCCTTAATAAAGGACGCCGTTACGATAAAGAAGATCAGCATGATGAAAACAACGTCCAACATTGGCGTCAGGTTAATTTCATCACCTTCGTCATCCTGCCCCATCGATAGATCAGTTTTACGCATCTAGATTCCTTAGTGGTCCATCGTTAGTGAGTCCTCAAGGAACTCAACTTCACGAGCCGCTCGACGGCTAAGCAAGGTAACCAACAGAACGCCTGACAAAGCGCCAACCATCCCGGCCATAGTCGGAACAGTGGCCTGAGACACACCGGCTGCCATCGCCCGAACATTACCCGAGCCCGATACCGCCATTACCTGGAACACACTGATCATTCCGGTAACCGTACCGAGTAGGCCGAGTAAGGGGCATAAAGCAACCAGGGTCTGGATCAGATTGATCCCTTTGCTGGTCGCGTTCTCAAAACGCGAAATCATGAGCTCGCGAATTTGATGAGCGGCCCAGGACTTGCGTTCCCCGCGAGATTCCCAATCATCATGAATTTTTCGTGACATTTCTTTCATCGATGTGCGGAAAAACATTATCCGCTCTACGATGAGCACCCACATCAGGAAAATTGTCACAGCGATGGCCCGGAGCACCGGGCCACCTAAACTCATGAAATCTCGAATGGCTTCAACACTATCAAAAAGCCAAAGCATGGTGACTCCTTCTGACCTTAGCCATTCCGTTCAGAGTGTTGAGCAACAAGCCCGGCGCTCTGCGACTGAAGAATATTGACGATTTTGCGGCTTTGCCCGCTAACGATGGTGTGCAGCAATACCATCGGAATTGCGACGACAAGTCCCATTACCGTTGTCATAAGGGCCTGCGAAATACCGCCTGCCATCATCTTCGGATCACCTGCACCGTAAAGCGTGATGACCTGGAAGGTCTTGATCATACCCGTCACTGTACCGAGCAGACCCATCAGCGGTGCTACCGCTGAAACGACTTTGATGAAGAGCAAACCTCTCGTTAGTCCAGGCATTTCTTTGAGCGCCGCCTCACTAAGTTTCAACTCGATCGTTTCAGTATCTGCGCCACGATTACTCTCGTAAGCAGCCAGTACACGACCCAGCGGGTTATCGGTGCTCGCAGAGTCACTCTTCAGCTGTGCGTTAACCCTGCGGCTGTCACCAGAGAGTCCGATCAAGCGCCAGAATGCAATCAGCAGTCCGACTACACCGAGGGCCATAATGCAATAGCCGACGATGCCGCCCTGTTCGATACGGTCTTTAAAGGTTGGGGATTCAACGAGCAAGCCCAGAATACTGCCACGGGTGACGTCAACACCGAAGGTGACAACCTCACCACTATCCGCATCCATCATGTCAGAAGTCGTACCGAGGTAACGACCTTCTGGTTGGCGCAGCAATTCAGAAATTGAGCTTTCACCCGAGTCGTATTCAAGATAGCCGTTGTCGGACACCAGGTTAAAAGTACCAACACGAACAACTTCCATCTCAGCCTGTTCACCATCAGCCTTCGTAACTAGGTGACTGAATCGAACAACGCGGCCGGATTCAGCAATTTCACGTTGCAACATTTCCCAAAGCTTTTCGATATCTGCAATCGAAGCCAGGCTGCTGGCACCCGCCATCTTGCTGCCGAGCTTCACCAGAAATTCACCCCGATCCGGGTATTGAATGTTGGTAAGCGAAGCGCTGAAACGACCTTGTGTGTCACCGGATACCGTCTGCAATACACCGAACAGCTCTTTAAGCGCACCGAGTCTCTCGTCGAGAGCCTGGCGTGCCGTAATAATAGACTGTTGGTTCTTTTCGAATTGCTGCTCAAGATTGGCACTGACGTTTTCCTGGCGCGTGCGTTCAGCCCGGGCCTGGTTCAGCAACGCTTGCTGATTGTTCTGTGCTTGCTTGAAAGCGGCTTCGCGCTGACGTGATTCCTGCGAGTCGCGTGCCTGACCCTGCTCGATCAAACGAAGCAGATCAGACATGCTGCGTGCGTCTTCGTCCTGCTGCGCATTCGCCGTTGAAAGTCCGAGACTGAGCAGTCCGGCGACGAAAATTAGTTTAATAAGTTTCATTTATACGCCCTCCGCAGCGGCGACCGGAATGTTGATGAGCTCCGGAGCAATGAGCTGTCGCGCAACTCTGAGACCCTTTCGAACTTCGTTGCGAGCTGAGTTGTCGATTTCCCACGCGCGAGTCGCGTTGTTCCAACGTCCGGTGACTCTCGTGTCGTCAGACTGGAAGTACAAGCCAATCCGGCCGATACGCAACATATTGAAAGCGCGAGTAGCACCGTCAATCGTCAGCGACTGTTTGTAGTCCTCAATCGTCGAGCCGTAGTCATTCTCAATCTGGTACGCCTCCATAACCTTGCGGAATTTTTCCGCAACGCTGACGTCAGAGCGTGACATGAGGTCTTTCAGATCATTGATGCGCTTGCTGCGTTCTTCCATAAGGAACGGCACGTCAATTTTAACTGATTGATCAAGACCGTCGATCATGCGCTCCATTAATGGGAAGATCTGGCGATTGATAACATCCACCTGATCCATCGACAGACCGATATCCTCAAGGTCCGATTCCTGCCCTTCTACCTGGGCGCTCATCAGTCGGTTGTAGACTTTGAGTCCGTCGATTTCTTTGTTTATAGCCCTGTACTGGTCTTCCAGTGAACGCGTGGCACCAACAACTGCGTTGATACGTTCCTGAGATTGCTGAGCCAGGTTCAGCCGCCGTTGATCAGCCTGTAATACCTGATCGACAGACTGGGCGAAAACGCTGCCGGAAATTGCGATAACCGTGGTAGCTAAAAACGCTTTGGTTATGCGCCGACTGCTGCTAATGCACCGTTTCATGGACGCTCCTTAAAGGTCGTTTGTTTCAGTTAATTGTGTTTGGAGAGGGATGCAACGTATCCGTTGAATACATGCACAAATGAAAACCGGCAATACTGAATGTATTCCCAATTGCGCACGCGGCCCTCTCCACCTTCGCCGCGCGGCGATGAAATTCTGGAACCCACTTTTTTCTCTCTTTATTCGTTGGCTTACCCGAAATGCTGATTCGAGCTTTCCCGCCATTTATTCCTTTTATGTTTTCAGGTCCCCTGTACTTCTGGGGCCAAGAATACCACATGGTTTGCATATCGCCAGCCCAACATCTACATAAGATTTCAGACCGGCATTTCGGACTTTGGTGCACGCAAATATTATTCAAATTGTAAATCAGTGGGACTAAAAGCCGCATATCAGAGCGTGCCAATTCGCGCTGATTTAAGGGAGGCCATATATAAGGTATTGCATGGGGGACGCTAAACCCTGTAAAAAGGTTGTTGTATTAATTGCTTATGATTGTTTATTCATCCATCACTTTTAGTAACACTCGTAACCGTCTAGAGAATGTTTGACTTCATTTCCCCGTTACAACATCATGCGGCGCTATGACTAACGCGCGCCGCCCAATCATGCACAAAGTACTTCTGGTGCTTCGGTGTGGATTGCTTCTTCTCGGGGAGCACAGCGGGTAACGCGTAGAAGGTCACCGGTCAACGCAAACCCCGCTTTCTTAAGGATGGTGGGGTTTTTTTTATTTCGATTGCACGAAGGCTAGGAAACACCATGCAAATGTACTCAGAATCCGATGTTGATACCTCCTGTTTAACGGATCGCCGTGTCGCGATCCTCGGCTACGGCAGCCAGGGGCGCGCGCACGCGCTGAACCTCAAGGATAGCGGCTTTAATGTGGTCGTTGGCCTGCGCAAGAGCGGCGCGAGCTGGTCCAAAGCGGAAGCGGACGGCCTGACCGTTCAAGAACCCAATGCCGCAGTCAAAGGCGCTGCAATTGTTATGTTCCTGACACCGGATATGGTCCAGAAAAAACTGTATCTCAGCGTCGTCGATGATATTGAAAAAGGCGCGCTGTTGTTGTTCGCGCATGGTTTCGCGATCCACTACAAGCAGGTCGAGCCGCGTGCGGATCTGGACGTTGCGCTGATCGCACCGAAGGGACCGGGCGGTCTGGTCCGGCGTCAGTTCGAGGAAGGACATGGCGTCCCCTGCCTGGTTGCAGTTAACCAGGACGCGACCGGCAACGCGCTCAAGTTGGCGCTGGCCTACTCCGCCGGAATCGGTGGCGCGCGCGCAGGTGTCATTGAAACCACTTTCGCGGAAGAAACTGAGACGGACCTGTTCGGTGAACAAGCGGTACTGTGTGGTGGCGCCACGGAACTGATTGTTGCGGGTTTTGAAACGCTCGTTGCAGCCGGTTATCAGCCCGAAGTGGCCTACTACGAAGTGATGCATGAGCTGAAGCTGATCGTTGACCTGCTGCACGAGGGCGGACTGCGCAAGATGCACAAGTACATCAGTGACACGGCCGCCTGGGGCGACATGGTCAGCGGACCCCGAGTTGTCGATGACGCATCGCGCGCCGCTATGAAAGCCATCTTGACGGATATCCAGGACGGCACTTTCGCACGCAACTGGATTGCCGAGAACGAAAAGGGCATGCCGGAATTCAAGCGCATGATGCAAGCCGATCTGGATCACCCGATCGAAAAAGTCGGCGCTGATCTGCGCGGCCGTATGGACTGGTTGGAAGAATAGATCGATGTCGGATCCGAGCTCAGACAACAGAATACGCATATTTGACACCACGCTGCGCGATGGGGAGCAAGCTCCGGGTTGCAGCATGACGCTGGAGGAAAAACTCCGTGTCGCAAAAGCGCTTACTGAGCTCAGGGTCGATGTCATTGAGGCCGGGTTTCCAGCCGCGTCTCCCGGTGATTTCGAGTCCGTCAAGGCCATCGCAGACCGCAACTTTGGACCTGTGATCTGCGGTCTGGCGCGTTGCAACGCAGCCGATATTGAAAAGGTACACGCAGCTGTCAAGGGTGCGGAAAATCATCGCATCCACGTTTTCGTTGCCACCAGCGCCATTCATCGCGAGTACAAGCTGAAGATGGCCAAAGAAGAGATCATCAAGAGCGCGGTCGGCGCAATCAAAATGGCACGGGAATTGTGCGCCGATGTCGAATTCTCACCGGAAGACGCTTCACGGACCGAATTGTCCTATCTGGCTGAGGTGGTTTCCGCGGCTATTGAGGCTGGTGCGACGACCGTGAATATTCCCGATACGGTTGGCTATACCGTGCCTGCCGAATTCGACCATTTGTTTCGCTATCTGAAAAAGCATGTTGCACGAATTAACGAAATTACGCTCAGCGTGCATTGCCACAACGACTTGGGAATGGCAGTAGCAAACAGCCTCGCCGCCGTAGCGGCTGGCGCCAGACAGATTGAGTGCACGGTCAACGGCATCGGTGAACGCGCCGGCAACTGCAGTCTTGAAGAAGCTGTTATGGCAATCAGGACACGAGCCGAATTTTTTCAACTTGAAACAGCGATCGACACCACCCGCTTGTACCCTACGTCACGGCTGGTTTCGAACATTACGGGCATGCACCCTCCCCGCAACAAGGCCATCGTTGGTGAGAACGCCTTTGCGCACGAAGCTGGAATACACCAACACGGCATGCTGCAACACGCGTCGACCTACGAAATCATGCGTCCCGAAGATGTCGGTTTGAGTAAATCCAACCTCGTGCTTGGCAAGCACAGTGGCCGGCACGCGTTTCGTGATCGCGTCGCTGAGCTGGGCTTCGACCTGGACGATTTCGAAGTCAATCGCGCGTTTCAGGAATTTAAGAAGCTCGCGGACAAGAAAAAGGACGTGTATGACGGCGACATAGAGTCCATCATCATGAACGCGGGTAGTTCAACCCTGGGTCCCTGGGTGTTGAAATCGCTCGAAGTGCAGACGCATACCAATGAGCCGGCTACCGCTACTGTCGTCCTGTTAGGCGAGGATGGCACCGAAGTCAGCAAATCCGCTCTCGGAGATGGGCCCATCGCCGCGGCCATTCAGGCGCTTGAGGCGGCAACGGGAGTCGATTTGGTGTTGCGCAATTTCGAATTGCACAGCGCTTCAGTCGGCGGAGATGCTCAGGGCGAGGTCACGGTGACGGTTGAGATTAACCAACAGAGTTTCCGCGGTCGTGGTGCCAGCGTTGATATTGTCGAGGCCGGCTGTCGCGCCTGCCTTGAAGTCATGAATCGATCTTTGCGTCGGCGGGCCCGCGAAGGTGATGCGCAGGACGGTACGCAGGCGGTACATGCAACCATTTGATTCTTCTTTCGTTTTGGTCAGGCGATGAATAACCAAACCACTCTCTTCCAGAAAGTCTGGGACGATCACGTGGTCGTGCCGGAAACACTCGATACGCCCGCTATTCTGTATATCGATCTGCACATCGTGCACGAGGTCACAACGCCACAGGCTTTCTCGGTGTTGCGCGAGCTCGGTCTTCCGGTGCGCCGGCCGGATCTGACGCTGGCCACGCTGGACCACTCAACTCCGACGACCCCGGTGTTGTCTTACGAGGACCTGCTGGTTGCGGGTGAAGGCGCGGCGAACCAGGTTCGTCAGATGGAGCAGAATTGCGAGGAATTCGGGCTCGACCTGCTCGGTTACAACAGCGGTCAACGTGGCATCGTGCACGTCATCGGCCCCGAACTCGGCGCGACACAACCCGGCAAGACCATCGTCTGCGGCGACAGTCATTCGAGCACTCATGGCGCGTTCGGCGCATTGGCATTTGGCATCGGAACCACGGAGGTCGGCCACGTATTTGCGACGCAAACGCTGTTGCAACGCAAGCCAAAGACGCTCGAGGTCAATGTTGAAGGTCAGTTGGCAAAGGGTGTCACAGCCAAGGACCTGATCCTTGCCATCATTGGCAAGATCGGTGTGAATGGCGGCACGGGCTATGTGATCGAGTATCGTGGTGAAGCCATACGGTCTCTGGATATGGAAAGCCGCATGACGATTTGCAACATGTCGATCGAAGCCGGCGCCAGGGCCGGAATGATCGCACCGGATGAAACAACATTCGCTTACCTGAAGGAACGTCCGCGCGCGCCTCGGGGGGCTGCCTGGGACGCGGCAGTAGAGCGCTGGAAGCAATTGCGAACAGACGATGGCGCAGTTTTTGACAAGTCCGTGAGTGTGGATGCCAGTGCCATCCAACCGATGGTGACCTTTGGCACGAATCCCGGAATGGTGATTGGCGTCAATGATCCGGTACCGCAAAACAGCGATGCCAGTTTCCAGAAAGCGCTGAACTACATGCAACTGGAGTCCGGAAAACCGATGACTCAAACAGCGGTGGATGTGGTCTTTGTTGGCAGTTGTACCAACGGCCGGCTGTCAGACATCGAAGCAGCGGCCGAGATCCTGAAGGGACGCAAGGTTGCTGCGGGAGTACGCATGCTGGTTGTACCGGGCTCCGAAATGGTCAAGAAAGAAGCCGAGCGCCGCGGCCTAGATAAAATCATTACCGCCGCGGGCGCTGAATGGCGCGAAGCAGGCTGCTCCATGTGTATCGCCATGAATGGCGATATCGTCAAACCGGGTCAGCTCAGTGTCAGTACCAGCAATCGCAACTTCGAAGGTCGTCAGGGCGTCGGCGCGCGTACGGTCCTCGCCAGCCCAGCGACCGCTGCAGCATCCGCGATAGCCGGTTTCGTTACGGACCCAAGGAGCTACTCATGAGGCCCGTGAAACAGGTGCGGGGCCGCACCGTCGTCCTGCCGACGCGGGATATCGACACTGACCAGATCATAGCGGCCCGTTTCCTCACGACGACCTCGAAAGCCGGCCTCGGGCAATCTGCATTCTATGACCTGCGTTACAACAAAGATGGCAGCGAACGCTCTGAATTCCCCCTCAACCAGCCCGCAGCGCAAGGTTGCTCGATCCTGATCGCCGGCAATAACTTCGGCTGTGGCTCATCGCGGGAACACGCACCCTGGGCCCTGCTCGACTACGGCTTCGAGGCAGTAATTTCGAGCGAGATCGCGGATATTTTCCGAAACAATGCGTTAAAGAATGGCTTGCTGGCTCTGGTTGTTGACCCGCAAACGCACGAATGGCTGCTGAGTCATCCAGGGGTTGAATGTGGCATCGATGTTGAGACTAACACCATCACCCTGCCCGGCGAGCGTGTCGTTAAATTTGCGATAGACCGGTTCGCGCGCTATTGCCTGCTCGAAGGCGTCGACCAGTTGGGGTTCCTGCGCAATCAAACCGCAGAAGTTCAAGCCTACGAGGAAAGCCGTTCGTGGAAGCCGTAATCACACTCTTGCCGGGTGACGGTATCGGGCCTGAAGTAACAAAAAGTGCACAGCAAGTGCTGCAAACCGTCGCAGAAAGCTCTGGCCATCGGTTTCGTTTTGACACGCAGCTGATTGGTGGTGCCGCTATTGATGCTTGTGGCGAGCCACTCCCGGCTGAGACTGTAGCGAGTTGTAGTGCAGCGGATGCAGTCTTCCTGGGAGCCGTCGGTGGCCCGAAATGGTCCGACCCGAACTCAAAAGTACGCCCTGAGCAAGGCCTGCTGGCAATTCGCGCCGCGTTGGGTGTGTATGCCAATCTTCGGCCTGTAAAGATCTACCCGGAGCTGGTTGCCGCATCGCCGCTCAGGCCAGAAATACTCGCAGGCGTCGATATGATTGTGGTCCGCGAGTTGACCGGCGGAATCTATTTCGGCAAAAAAACCCGCGACGAATTTTCCGCCAGCGATCTTTGTACCTACACGGTTAGCGAAGTCGAACGTATCGTTCGCGTAGCTGCAAGGCTCGCCGGTGACCGCAATGGGCGTTTGTGCTCGGTAGACAAAGCGAACGTACTTGAGACGTCGCGTTTATGGCGTAGCGTGACCAACCGAGTAATGGCTGCAGAGTTTCCTGACATCGAGGTCGAAACGCTGCTAGTCGATGCTGCTGCGATGCATCTCCTTAGCCGTCCCGCGGATTTTGACGTCATAGTGACCGAGAATATGTTCGGCGATATCCTGACGGATGAGGCCTCCATGCTGGCCGGGTCCCTGGGCATGTTGCCATCCGCCTCGCTGGGTGATGCCAGCTGCGGTCTGTACGAGCCAATTCACGGTTCAGCGCCGGATATTGCCGGCAAAGGCATTGCGAATCCCTGTGCGTCAATCGCCAGCATCGCACTCCTGCTGCGCTACAGTCTCCGGCTTGAGGCCGAAGCCTTAGCGGTCGAAAACGCCATCGGTCTCGCCATTGAAGCGGGGGCAAGATGCGCCGACATCGCCGGCGACGGCGAAACAGTACTTTCGACTGACGAAATGACTGCTGAAATCATTCGTCATATAGGCAGCACCTGCTAGCTTAGCCGGCGACAGCGGCGACGGACGCCCGCGTTCTCACCGATCTCGCGGCCTCCAGTGCTGCCAGCAGGTCGGCGATCAGGTCTTCGCTACTTTCCAGTCCAACTGACAAGCGCACCAGGTTCTGACCGATGCCAGCTGCAGCCAGTGCCTCAGGGCATACCGGTGCATGTGTCATTGACGCCGGGTGGCAGACGAGGCTTTCCACGCCACCCAGAGACTCAGCCAGGGAGAAGAACTGCAGATTCTCCACGAAGGCGCGAATTGCATCGGCGTCGCCGTTGATTTCGAAGCTCAGCATGCCGCCAAATCCTCTCTGCTGCCGTTTCGCAATATCATGCCCGGGATGCGATGCAAGGCCAGGGTAGTAAACTCGATCTACGAGATCATGTTTGTTCAGTACGTCTGCGACACGACTCGCTGTCTCTTCGTGTTGCTTGATGCGCGGGTGCAAAGTGCGTATGCCGCGCAAAGTCAGGAAGCTGTCGAAAGGCGCACCCGTAATGCCGATGCAATTGGCCCAGTAGCGAATCTTCTCGGCCAACTCTTCCGTCGCCGCGACCACGCATCCCCCGACAACATCGCTGTGCCCGTTGATGTACTTCGTCGTGGAATGAATGACCAGATCGGCGCCAAACTCGATCGGATTCTGCAATGCCGGAGACAGGAAGGTATTGTCGACCGCCAGCAATGCACCGGCGCCTTTTGCGATGGCCGAAATCGCCGCAATATCAACGATACGCAGCAAGGGATTGGACGGTGTTTCCGCGAGGATAATTTTTGGTTTGCACTCTACGGCTTTCGACAATGCAGCGGCGTCTGTCTGATCGACGAAGATGACCTGGAACAGGCCTTTCCTGGACTGCTGCTCGAACAAACGGTAAGTACCACCGTAGCAATCGTGCGGCGCGATGATTGTGTCGCCCGGCTCGAGTAATTGCGTCAACAGTGTCAATGCAGCCATGCCGGAAGACGTAACAACTGCACCCGCGCCACCCTCCAGTTCGGTGAGAGCGTCTGCGAGCGCATCGCGAGTCGGGTTGCCGGAGCGCGTGTAATCGTACTGGCGCTTCTCGCCAAAGCCCGCAAACGAAAAGTTCGACGAAAGATGCAATGGCGGCACGACCGCTCCGAATTGCGTATCCGATTCTATGGATGCACGCACGGCGCGTGTCGTCTTGCTGGCTTGGTAGGTCATGTCGGTCTCCGTCAGGTGTTCCGTAATAGCGCTATCGGCTCATCGGAACCCTGCGAAGTCCGCAAGGGAGGGTTTGTACTGCCCTTCGCCCGTTAACGGGAGTTGCAGTGACCCTCATCATTCGATGCGCTCAACAATCTGAGTGATGCATCGCAGGAGTTGGCACCTTTCCAGAATGGTTAGTTCTGATGGTTGCCCCGGCGTCGTCGGGCCTATCCCTCGACCGGTCTCGATGAGTTTCGCGAAGTTTATGCGTCTTTGTTGGCGAAGGTCAAGGACTCGCATCGATTTTTTTAGTCGCAGTTGTAACCATCAATACAGGGCTTGCTATCGTCCCTGACTTGTAATAGCGTACTAACGCGTTAATACACTGGCACACACCATGAAGCCCAACAGAAACGAATCTGCTCGCCGCCAACAACGCGCCGAGGAAGCCCTGTTCAAGGCGCTCGTCGCCTTAAAGGACACGCGCGAGGTGCGTCACTTTTTCGAAGACCTGTGCACTCCGGCCGAATTGCAGGCCCTGGTAGATCGCTGGCAGGTCGTTGAGTATCTGCAGAAAGACCTGCCCTACCGGAAGATCCACGATCTGACCGGCGTCAGCGTCACGACCATCGGGCGAGTCGCCCGGTGTCTCGCGGCGGGTGCCGGTGGCTACCAAACCGCAATCGATAGAATCTCCCACTAAGGACACCACCATGGAACCGTCTGAGCAGCGCGTAAAAATTGCGGTGCAGAAATCTGGCCGCCTGACCGAGCATTCCATCGATCTTCTGGAACGCTGCGGTTTGAAGATCACGAAGAGCAAAGATCAGCTCATTTGCTACGGCGAAAACATGCCGATAGACCTATTGCTGGTACGCGACGACGATATCCCCGGCCTCGTCAGTGACGATGTTTGCGATCTTGGCATCGTCGGCCTGAATGTCGTCGAGGAAAAGCGACTTAAGCTTGAGCAGGAAGGCTCAAAGGGGCTCTTTAAGCAGATCTTTGAGCTCGAGTTCGGCCACTGCAGACTGTCTATTGCCGCGCCGGACGGCATTAAGTTCTCGGGGCCGAATTCGCTAAATAATACAAAGATTGCAACAAGTTATGTCAGTCTTTTGACAGATTACCTCAGTAAAAACAAGATCCAGGCTGAGGCAGTCTATTTCTCGGGCGCCGTCGAAATAGCACCAAAACTCGGGCGGGCTGACTTCATCTGCGACCTGGTGTCATCCGGAGCAACGCTGGCTGCCAATGGTTTGCGGGAGGTCGCTGTCATCCTCGAAAGCGAAGCGGTGGTCATTCAAACCCTGGCGCCATTGGGTGAGACCAAGCAGGCCCTGGTGGACAAAATTCTGCAACGGCTGGACGGTGTGCTCAAAGTTCACGACAGCAAATACATCATGCTGCACGCACCACGTGCCGCGCTGCCACAAATTCGCGCCCTGCTGCCTGGCTCAGAGGCGCCAACGGTAATGCCGCTTGAAGGCAGCGATGACCGTGTTGCGATTCATGCGGTCTGTCGCGAAAACGTGTTCTGGGAAACCCTGGAGAATCTCAAGGCCGCCGGAGCGAGCTCACTCCTGGTGCTGCCGGTCGAGAAGATGCTCGCATAACATGACCGTTACCGTGCAAACCTGGCAAGACCTTAGTGCTACCGAGCGCGCCGCTCTGCTGCGCAGGCCGGCCGCCTCACAGGACGAAAGCGTTCGTGCGGGTACGGCCTCGATTGTCAGCGACGTCCGTCTGCGTGGGGATTTGGCGCTGGCTGAATTGACGCAACGCTACGACGGCGCAAGCGGTTATCAATTGCGCGTTACAGACGCTGAAATTGCCGCAGCAACGCAGCGCCTGAATGCGGCCGATGTGGATGCCATTGACCTCGCGATCAGCAACGTCAGGTGCTTTCACGAGCAGCAGCAGCCTTTGCCTGTGTCCGTTGAAACCATGCCGGGTGTACAGTGTGAACGTGTCAGCCGCCCTATCGATTCGGTCGGCCTGTACGTGCCGGCCGGTACCGCACCGCTTCCGTCTGCGGCGATTATGCTTTCGGTACCAGCGGTGATCGCAGGCTGTCCGCGAATCCTGTTATGCACTCCTCCGCGCGAGGACGGCACCGCTGATCCGGCCGTTCTGGTCGCGGCATCACGAGCCGGGGTACGGGAAATCTACAAGGTAGGTGGCGCTCAAGCCATTGCGGCGATGGCTTACGGCACGGAGTCGATTCCGAAAGTGCGCAAGATTTTCGGTCCCGGCAACGCCTGGGTAACGAGCGCCAAGACGATCGTCAGCTCCGATCCCGATGGCGCCGCGATCGACATGCCGGCTGGACCTTCCGAGATCCTTGTTATCGGCGACTCGACATGCTCGGCCGAGTTTGTCGCGGCAGATCTGTTATCGCAAGCCGAGCACGGCATCGATTCACAGGTGGTTTTTGTAAGCACCGATGCGTCAATGGTGACCGCAGTGCGACTCGAAATCAGGCGGCAGCTGCAATCCCTTACCCGCTCCGATATCGCCAGGGCTGCGCTCGAAAATTCGCGGTTCATCGTTGCTCAGGATGTCGCTACGGCGATCGAAATCAGCAATCAGTACGCACCGGAGCACCTGATTCTGCAGATCAGAAACCCCCGCTCGGTGCTGCCCGCAATACGCAATGCGGGCTCCGTATTCGTGGGACCCTGGACACCGGAATCGGTCGGAGACTATTGCAGCGGCACCAATCATGTATTGCCGACTTACGGTCATGCGGCCACCTACAGTGGCCTCGGTGTCGATCACTTTCTGCGGCAAATGACGGTGCAGGAACTCAGCCGGGAAGGACTCGAAAATCTGGGCGACGCCGTGATTCGGCTGGCCAATCTTGAAGGCCTCGACGCACACGCCGCGGCTGTCAGTCGGCGATTGGCGAACAAGTCATGAGCATTATTCCACTGGTGCGCACAGAGATTCGTCAACTGTCGGCCTACGACGCGGCTGAACAGGTGCATGACACAATCCGGCTAAACGCTAATGAGTCCCCGCAATTCAGCACGGTGGGCAACTTTCGACGTCCTCTGAACCGCTATCCCGAGGTGCGCCCGCTGGCTTTGCAATCGGCACTGGCGCGACGTTTTGGTTGCCGGGATGACCAGATACTGGTCACGCGCGGCTCCAGCGAGGCCATCGACCTCATTATTCGGAGTTTTTGCAGCCCCGGGAAGGATCAGATCGTAACGCCGACCCCGGCCTTTTCGATGTACCGCCATTACGCCACGATCCAGGGGGCCGGCGTCATAGAAGTGCCGAGTCTTGCTGAGCAGGATTTCGCCATCGAAATCGACGTCGTACTCGCGGCATGCACCGAGACCAGCAAAGTCATCTTCGTATGTTCGCCGAATAACCCGACCGGCACGCCGCTGCGCCGTGCCGATCTTGTGCGCTTGCTGGATGCGCGCCGGCAATCATCGGCAGTGGTTGTCGACGAGGCCTATATCGAATTTGGTCAGGAAGTTTCGGCAATCGAGTTGCTGGAGGCCTACCCCAATTTGTTGGTATTACGAACCTTATCCAAAGCTCTGGGCTTTGCCGGCGCGCGTTGTGGCGCTGTCATCGGAGCAAAAGAAGTCATCGATGTGCTGAATGCGGTTCAAGCGCCCTACGCGCTCGCTACGCCCGTCGTTGAATGCGTCGAGGATGCTCTGGACGAAAACCAGCTGGCCCTTGCCAGGGCGGCTGTGAATGGCGTTGTCGCAGAACGATCACGCCTGATGAAGGCGATCGCTCAGCTGGATTTCGTGTCGAAAGTCTGGCCCAGTGACGCAAATTTTTTCCTCATCAGAGTCGCCGATGCCAGTGCGGTGATGGCGCACTGTAAAACACACAAGGTCCTACTTAGGCACTTCGCTGGCGAGCTTTCGGATTGCATTCGCATTACCGTCGGCAACAAAACCGAAAACGACACACTGTTGTCGGTATTGAAACAACTTGGGAAGGACTGAGCATGGCGGCAAGAATCCTGTTTATCGATCGCGACGGCACGTTGGTGGAAGAACCCGAAGATTTTCAGATCGATACCCTGGATAAGATCCGCCTGGTGGCGGACGTCATGCCCGCATTGCGCGAATTGGCCGAACATGGATTCCAGTTTGTCATGGTCAGCAACCAGGACGGACTTGGCACGGACGCGTTCCCGGAAGAGCAGTTTCAGATCTGCCAGGATCACATACTGCAGCTGTTTGCCAGTCAGGGAATAACGTTCGACGAGGTCTTTATCTGCCCACACCTGCCGGCTGATCTGTGTGACTGTCGCAAGCCCCGCACCGGCCTGCTAACGCGTTACCTCGCGGCCACCGATATCAACCTGGCGCTTTCAGCTGTCATCGGAGACCGGCAAACCGACTTGCAACTGGCCGAACGTATCGGCGTACAGGGCCTGCTGCTGGGCTCAGGCGATACAGCGGGTCTGAGTTGGCAGGAGATCGTTGAACAGCTTTGCTATTCCGATCGAACTGCACGCGTAGAACGCAGCACCAATGAAACCAAGATATCGGTCGCCGTCAATCTCGATTCCGCTGCACGAATTCAGATCGATACGGGAATTGGCTTTTTCGATCACATGCTTGAGCAGATCGCGAAACATGGCGGCTTTGGCTTGCTAGTCGTGTGTGAGGGTGACCTGCACATTGATGAGCACCATACCGTCGAGGACACTGCGATCTGTCTGGGTACAGCTTTGCGACAAGCACTCGGCAATAAACACGGCATCGGCCGTTACGGTTTCCTGTTGCCGATGGATGAAAGCGAGGCGAAAGTTGCGCTCGACTTATCCGGTCGCGCCGCATTTGAGTTTACCGGCACTTTCCCGCGTGACGGCGTCGGCGAACTGTCGACGGAAATGGTTGAACACTTTTTTCGCTCCCTCGCCGAATCACTCGGGGCGGCTTTGCACATTGATGTTCAGGGAAAAAATACTCATCACATGATAGAGGCCTGTTTTAAATCCGTCGGCCGTACGTTGCGCCGGTCGTTCGCGAAAACCGGTACGGAATTGCCGTCGACAAAAGGTTCTTTGTAGTGCCCGACGTGACTATCATCGACAGTGGTGGCGCCAATATCGCGTCTCTCATGTATGCCTTTGATCGCCTGCAAGCAAAAGCAACATTAACGACTGACGCGGATGTGATACGCGGCGCCAGCCGTGTCGTTTTACCGGGTGTCGGAGCTGCACGAGACGCCATGCAACGACTGACTGAGGCGGGTCTTGTCGATGTAATACGTGAGCTGACGCAGCCTGTGCTCGGTATTTGTCTTGGCATGCAACTGTTGTGCGAAGGCTCCGAGGAAGAGGACGTTGATTGCCTCGGTATTGTGCCGGGTCGCGCGCAGAAACTCTCCGCAAGCACGCATTGCCCGGTGCCCAATATGGGCTGGTGCCCGACGACGGTGGTTTCTGAAAACCCACTGCTGCAGGGAATTGCGAGCGGCAGCTACTTCTACTATCTGCACAGCTACGCTTTGCCGGTATCCGAACATACTTTGGCGACCGCGCGGCACGAAGACGAGTTCTGCGCTGTTATCGGTTACAAGAACTTCGTCGCCGCACAATTTCATCCCGAGCGATCGTCCGCAAGTGGCGCCCAGCTGATACGGAATTTTCTGGATTACCCGACATGAGGATAATCCCTGCCATCGACCTGAAGGACGGCAAGTGCGTACGACTTTTCAAAGGGGACTTCGCGCGAACGACAGAATACAGCAACGATCCAGCCGCGGTGGGCAGGCGCTTTTCGGCGTTGGACGTTGAGGAACTGCATATCGTAGACCTTGATGGCGCGCGTACCGGAAGCCCGCAAAATCGCGCATTGGTTGCCAATATTGCCGCGGAAACCGGCCTCTCTGTGCAACTGGGTGGCGGCATTAGAACTCGCGACGATGTAGCGGACTGGCTACAAAACGGTGTCGCACGATGCGTCGTTGGAAGTATTGCGATCAAAGCACCCCGCCTCGTCTGCGAATGGATAAACGAGTTTGGTGCGGACGCCATCGTTCTGGCCCTCGACGTCAGAATCAATGATTCCGGCGTTCCACAACTAACGACACAGGGCTGGACGGAGGACTCCGAGATCGTGCTTTGGGATTGCATTGATCAATACAGTACCGTCGGTGCACATCACGTCTTATGCACCGATGTCGCGCGCGATGGCGCCATGAGCGGTCCCAATT
Organism: uncultured Gammaproteobacteria bacterium; assembly: GCA_942490655.1. GTDB lineage: Bacteria > Pseudomonadota > Gammaproteobacteria > Steroidobacterales > Woeseiaceae > UBA1847. The sequence continues at coordinate 755,125 of CALNXZ010000003.1, forward strand.
TTGAACTGTATCGAGATTTACTCGCCCGCTATCCCGACCTGTCTTTGCAGGCCTCGGGTGGTGTTCGCCATATCAATGATCTGCGGCAACTGCGCGAGATGAAGGTCCCGGCGGCAATTACCGGGCGGGCATTGCTGGATGGCGCCATAACGCCGGCGGAGGTGCTCAAATTCCGACAAAGCGCATAATTCCGTGCCTCGATGTTCGCGATGGCGTGGTCGTCAAAGGCGTGCAGTTTCGTAACCATCGAGTCGTCGGCGATATCCTCGAGCTCGCCGAGCGATATTGCCAGGAAGGCGCGGACGAACTGGTGTTCTACGACATTACCGCCAGCCCCGACGGACGCAGCGTAGATCGAAACTGGGTCGCAGGTGTTGCGTCGGTGCTCGATATTCCCTTCTGTGTTGCCGGAGGAATCAATTCGATCGCCGATGCCGAGGACGTCCTTAACAAAGGCGCAGACAAAGTCTCGATCAACTCGCCTGCAATCGCTAACCCGGAATTGATCTCGCAACTTGCCCGTCGCTTCGGCTCACAGTGTGTCGTCATTGGCATCGATAGTCGTGAGGAAAATAACGACTATTTCGTCTACCAGTACACGGGCGATCCTGACAAAACTCAGGCAGCGAGGAAGCTCACCGTTGACTGGGTCATCGAGGTCCAAAGCCGTGGCGCCGGGGAGATCGTCCTGAATTGCATGAACCAGGATGGAGTCAGGCAGGGTTACGACACACAGCAACTAAAGTCCGTGCGTTCTCATTGCACGGTGCCATTGATTGCCTCGGGTGGCGCTGGAGGGATGCACCATTTCCTGGATGCGTTCACGATAGCCGAAGTGGATGGTGCTTTGGCCGCCAGCGTTTTTCACAGCGCGGAAATAGACATCGGCGATTTGAAGCGCTATCTGGCCGATCAGCACATCAACATGCGCCTATAGGGATCGACTATGAGTATTTCAGACATTGCATTTCTCGAGGAGCTGGAAAAGATCGTTAACGATCGGCTGCAAAACAACACTGAAGAAAGTTACACAGCGCGTCTCGCAGCGGCCGGCACCAAGAGAATTGCACAGAAAGTGGGCGAAGAAGGCGTCGAGCTGGCATTGGCTGCAGCGGTCGGCAACAAGCAGGAAATGGTCGATGAAGCCGCCGACCTGTTGTATCACGTCATCGTGCTACTTGCGGTTGAGGGCCTTGGCCTCAAGGACGTCAATGACCGTTTGCGTACACGCCATGCAGGTGGCTAGGCGCTCTTTTGCCCATCGCTCCTGCGGATCCATACAACTTCAAATCACGATCTCTCTCGCAACCTCACGCAAATTGTATTGTGAGCTCATAACGTAACCGTAAGCGCCGGCATTTGCGATCAGAATGACATCACCTTCCAATGTTGGCGGTAACAAGCGGTCACTGCCCAGTCGGTCACCGGTCTCACAAATGGGCCCTACGACGGTAACCGTTTCGCTGGGCGGTTCATCTGAACGCGTCAGATTGACTATCTCGTGGTAGGAGCCGTATAAGGCCGGGCGTATGAGCGAATTCATGCCGGTGCCAACGCCGACGTAGCGCATCTCGCCCTTGCCTTTAGTCTGGGTGCAATGCGTCAGCAATATCCCGGCGCGTGCGACAAGAAAACGTCCGGGTTCCAGCCACAATTCGAACTGCGGGTAGGTTTCGCGTATCTCACCTAGCGTTTCATCGAGTCGTTCGAGATTGAAGGCCGGATCACCCGGCTTTTCGGGTACCCCAAGACCACCGCCGAGGTCGATGGTCTTCACAGTCGGAAACTGCTCCGCGACCAGTACCAACTCACTGGCAACGCGACGCCAGGAGTCCGGATCCAGTATGCCGCTGCCACTGTGCGCATGTATGCCGATAACTTCGGCACCCGCGGCATTAACCAGTCGGGCAAGTTCGCCTACTTCGAAGCGCGGCACGCCGAATTTAGAGTGCACTCCTGCAGTTTTTACATGCTCGTGGTGGCCTCGTCCCTGCCCGGGATCAACGCGGATAAACAGTTTCTTGCCTTTGAACATCTCTGGCCAGGCCTGCAATGGGTACAGATTATCCAGAGTGACCTGCAGCCCTTTGCTGAATCCCCACTCGTATTCTTCACGCGGCGCGAAATTCGGTGTGAACAGAATACGCGCCAAATCGAAGGATGGCAGCACTTCCTCGAGCCACTCAACTTCACCGGGAGAAACGCATTCGAAATCAACGCCGGCGTCGGCGAGCGTTCTCAACAGCTCGGCATTGAAGTTTGCTTTTACCGCGTACAGGATACGGCTGACATTCTTGAGATTGAGCAGACTGTTCGCTGCTGCGGCAACACTGTCGCGATCGTACACGTAGGCGTTTAGCTGACCTTCTGCCAGTTGCAATAACTGACTACGTTTTTTCATCCACCAGGCATCGGGCTTGCGAATGGCCGGCTCGTCGCCTGAAAACAGGCGCTCCCAGCTCGCGCCAAACACTGACGAGGCACCCTGCTTGCGAATAACGATGGAATGCAGCTTGCTAACCAGTCGCGGCCCTTGTTGCCTGTCAACGACGAAACTCAAATTGAGGTCGTTGGCGGCCTGGGACATCAGGTGAATGCGCTCCTCTTCAAAAACTTCCAAAGCCGGCGCGAGGCGCGGAATGATGGTTCGAATTTTGCGGCCTACCAGGCTCACGGCGGAGCAGTTGCTGATGACTCGCACCTGGCATAACTTTTCCAGGTCATCGATCAGGGCCTCTTCGACGTCATCCGCCAACATCCCATCCGAGGTATCGATGGATACCGTTACGTTGGTTTCTGATGTTGAAACAAGATCGACGGAAACACGGTTGTCGCTAAATGCGGCAAATGCTTTTGCGAGAAAGCCGACTTCATGCCACATGCCGACACCGTCCATCGAGATCAGGGTCAGGCCGTTGCGAATACAGATTCCTTTGACCTGTGGCTCAACCTCCTCAGTCACAGACGAGATCACAGTGCCGGCGATGTCAGGGGCCTCGGTGCATCGAATGAACAATGGAATCCGGGATTCGCGCACCGGAGCCAGGCAACGAGGGTGCAATACCGAGCTGCCGGCAGACGCCAATTCCTGGGCCTCATCGTAATGCAACGCAACCAACAATCGTGCTGACGGAACGACACGCGGATCGGCACTGAACATGCCCGGCACATCAGTCCAGATTTCCAGCCGTTGCGCGGAAAGTTTCGCGGCAAAATAGGCGGCAGATGTATCTGATCCACCACGCCCCAGCAAGACGGTTTCGCCGTTGCGATTGCGAGCGATGAATCCTTGTGTCAGGACGATACTGTTTTCTGTCGTGAGCTGCGCCTGCAACTCCGCGTCCGCTTCGAAACCACAGGTTGCCGCCAAATACGCCGTGCTGGTCTGACGCCCTCCCTGCGACTGACTCGTCAGCAGTTCGCGAGCATCCATCCACTGTACCGGGAGCGACTGCGACGTGAGAAACGCCGCACCGAGGCGCGTGGCCATCAGCTCGCCCAGCGCCATGATCCTGACTCGTACGCGGACGCTCACTTCACGGACCAGCCGCACGCCAGCAACCAATTGGTCGAGTTCGCGTAATGTGTCATCGAGCATAGCGGGACCGTCCAGTCCCAACGCCTGCGCGAGCTCGTAATGCTGGCTTCGTACCTCATTCAGCACGTCCGACGGATCGCCGGCCAGAGCGGATTGCAGCACGCTCTCGAGTTTGTTGGACACACCCTTCAGTGCTGAATGCACCACTACAGGTCGAAAACCTGCTGCCAGCCGGCGTTTGAGTAGCCCGGCGATGATGTTCCAATTTTCAAGTGTCGATACGCTGCTGCCGCCGAATTTCATGACTACCCAGGGAGAGTTGGCAATGTCTGGCGGTGCGCCCAGAGCAGCGCTGTTTGTAAAATCTGCTTCGACTATCGAAGTACTCATCACTTTCCTTTCTTCAGCATCAGCTATGTTCGACAAAAAAAAACCCGCGAGGAGAACCTGGCGGGTTTGCTGACAATGTCCGGACTTTATTAGCTAGCCGGTACAACTGCCATGCGCACCCACGCACCTCTGGCGCGCCTTAATTGTTATGTGTTTTATCGCATCGAGTGTGTCGATGCGCTGGCACAATACGTGGGTGTCGTAAGAATTCATCGCCGCAGTAGAGCCGGAATTACGGCAAAGGTCAAGCTTGCTGCGCGTCTCATCCCTGCTCCTCGTCCCACGGCGGCGGTACGGTAACAGCGCCTTCAGATGCTGACGACACTGCACTGCGGTATTTTGCGAGAGCACCGCGAGTTACAGGTGAAACCGGTCGGCGCCATTTGGCGCGACGTGCTGCCATCTCCCTGTCGCTGATCGCAATGCTGATCTCTTTGGTCTCCGCATCGATACGCAATCTGTCGCCGTCCTGCACAAGCGCAATCGGTCCACCGACAGCGGCCTCCGGAGTGACATGCCCGACCACGAATCCGTGACTCCCACCGGAGAATCGTCCGTCCGTTATGAGCGCGACGTCTTTCCCCAGACCTTTGCCCATGATGGCGCCGGTTGGACTCAGCATTTCGCGCATTCCCGGTGCGCCCTTCGGCCCCTCATAGCGTATGACCAGTACCTCTCCGGCTTGTACGACGTCACCCAGGATCGCTTGTAATGCATCTTCTTCGGAATGAAACACACGCGCAGGCCCTTCAAAGTGCAGACCTTCCTTGCCGGTGATCTTGGCAACCGCGCCATGCGGTGCCAGGTTTCCGTAGAGGATGGCAAGGTGACTGTCCGGCTTGATCGGCTCGTCGAAATTCCTGACGATGCTCTGGCCGTCAGGATAGTCCTTCACATCTGCGAGGTTTTCGGCCAGCGTCTTACCGGTAACCGTCATGCAATCGCCGTGTAGCATGCCCTTGTCCAGCATGCGCTTCATCAAGGGTTGTATGCCGCCGATCTCTATCAATTCTGACATCAGGTATTGGCCACTGGGTTTTACATCTGCGAGTACCGGCGTCGTCGCTCCTATGCGTGTGAAGTCGTCCAGAGACAGCTCAACTTCAGCTTCCCGCGCCATGGCCAGCAGGTGCAGGACGGCGTTGGTGGAACCCCCCAATGCGATCACAACGGCAATGGCGTTCTCAAAAGCCTTTTTCGTCATGATGTCGAGCGGCTTGATGTCTTCTCGAATAAGGTGCATTACCGCAGCCCCTGCGCGATGGCAGTCGGCCGCTTTGGCATCGGAGACCGCTTCCTGGGCCGAACTGTTACCCAGACTCATGCCCAGGGCTTCGATCGCCGAGGCCATAGTATTTGCTGTATACATACCGCCGCAGGCGCCGGGCCCCGGAATCGCCGTTTGTTCGATCTCCAGCAGTTCCTGCTGCGATATTTTGCCGCCGGATCTTGCGCCTACTGCTTCGAACACGGAGACGATATCGCGCCGCTTAATCCCCGGCCGGATGGTACCGCCGTAAACAAAAACAGACGGTCGATTCAGTCGTGCCATAGCCATAACGCAAGCCGGCATGTTCTTGTCGCAACCCCCGATGGCGATGAGCCCATCGAATCCCTCCGCACCGGTAACGGCTTCAATCGAATCGGCGATTATTTCACGGGAAACCAACGAATAGCGCATCCCCGGCGTACCCATGGAGATGCCGTCCGAAACACTAATGGTATTAAATATGACGGCTTTTCCGCCCGCTTCGTTAGCCCCCTTCGCGGCCACCTCGGCGAGGTCACCGATGTGCATATTGCAGGGAGTAACCATGCTCCAGGTAGAAGCTATGCCTATTTGGGGTCGCTTGAAATCGTCTTCCTCAAAACCGACCGCTCGCAGCATGGCGCGGCCAGGTGCGTGTTCGTCGCCGTCAACGACCACGCGCGAGTAGCGTCGCAGTTCCTTCTCACTCATAGTCTTTTTTCATCGCTCCGTCAGGGCTCTGCGGCTTGCAGAGTTGGAGCGGCAGTCTAGCAGCAAATTACAGTTTCGGGAGATCGTCGTCGCTGATCGTAATTACAATGCGTCGATTGGTTCCGCCAGCGGGCGTATGCTCGCCGATGGCAAGTTCGACGATGAAAGACTCGTCACCTTCGAAATCAACATCTTGCACCAGCGGTACCAGCAGCCTGGCCGATCGCTGGCCGGGGCCGAAAGAAATCGAATGCCCCCCGGGGGCGAAATAGTCCTCGCCTTCCGTCGCGGTAACATCGATCACTGAAAACTCAACATTGATCGGCGAGTTGTCGGGGTTGAATCTTACGATATCAATCTGCACGGCCGGGTCTCTTTCCCGGATCGTGACTTGCGCCAGTGCAAAGGCAACTGTATTCACCGGCAATCTGGCTTCAAAGTCTCTCTGGTCGTCATCTTCGAGGACCACATTGACTAGCGCGAGCTCGGAAGTAGCAAGCGCGGCCTCACGCAATCGCAGAGTCGATTGTTGGTCGGCTTCGCGAATCGTATCGGATTCCATATGCAGAGTTACGCGTCCACGCGCCTGCCCCGCCGAAAAATGAATCACACCGGAGTTCGATAACGAATACTGGCCGGCAGCCCAAGGCGAACGATTGCCGCTAAAACCTACTTCTTCCAATCGCAACGTCATCGGCGTTTCCAGGCCGCTGCCGCGCACGAAATCGATGATGACCGGTGCACCGTCTTCACGAGCAACGATACTGGTTGGACTGCCTGCGCGCCGACCCGGCGTGAATGCAACGATATCCGTTGCAGGAGGAAGTCTCGAGAAATCCACCAGCATCGGATCGGGGCCAACCGCCGACTGATCGATGATTGGCAGCTTTGCAATGTCAACCGCAGGATCCGAGTCCTCGATCTCAACAGGCTCGTCAATTTCGAGCAAGGTTTCTTCGGCAACTTCGCGTTCGGGTTCGTTCTCCGCAGTGGCGTTGACCGTTGCGGTGACGGCTGCCTCCACTACGGTCGGAGCGTTTGATTCAGCAGCTGCCGTGATTATCACGGGCTGTTCAAAGTAGCGCTCTATCAACGGATCCAGGTAGCCACGTTGGTAGGCGGCGGCGGTAAGCAGGCTCACCAGTACAACAGCTACCATGATCCACTTGGACACCGATGAATGATCGACGATTTCAGTAAATCGATCGGGTTCATCAACGCGAAACGGTTCGTCAGGGTTTTCGCTCAGCGCATCCAGGAACTCACGAACAGAATTGAATCGCGTAACCCGGGAATACGCCAGGCCCTTTTTCAAGGCGCGCCACTGACTGTCATTAAGTGATTTCAGTCGCTGCGGTTTCATGCCTTCCTGAGAGGCTTCTGCCGCATTGCGAGGACCGAAAACACGATATCCTGCGATCAGCCGATACAACAGGCAGCTCAGCGAAAAAATGTCGTCTGCGGCAACCGGCTTTTCGCCGGTCAAGACTTGCATACTCGAGTACGCCGGCGTCAGCGCGCCGAGTATTCCAGGGTCAAACTGACCTTCGGACTGTTGCTGCCGAACCCGGGCAACGCCGAAGTCGAATAGCTTCGCGTCGCCGTTCGGCACCATCATGATATTTCCTGGCTTGATGTCGGCATGCACAATGCCACGACTGTGAGCGTAGTCGAGAGCCTCGCCAATTTGACGCGTTATCTTGAACGCTGCCTTGATGTCGATGGAGCTAGCGTCTCTCGAATCCAGAATATCGGCGAGCGTCTTTCCATCCAGCCACTCCATGACAAGGAAATACAGGTCGTCGTCCCGGTCCAGGTCGATAAAACGCACGATGTTTGGATGCACCAGACATCGGCCTTTGGCAGCTTCCTGTTGCAAGGCCCTCAAAGCCTGCCCGTTCGCTGCCAGTTTTGGAGACAGCACTTTGATCGCGACCCAGTGTTCTGCGGCACCGGCCTCTGCCAGGCGGCGGTCCATCGCTTTGTAAACAACGCCCATGCTACCGCCGGAAACTTTCTCCTGAAGCAGGTACCGATCACGCAACAACGAACCGACCTGCACTCTCGAGTCCGCGGAGGTATCCGGTGCAATGCCGTCGGGAATCACTGTCGTCGTACTGAATACGTCTTCCATGGTGTCTTCGAGGTCGACAGAATCGGATTTACTTACCGGCTTAATTGGCACCGGCTGAACTGCAGCGGCGGGTGCCCCGGGCGCCGCACTGGTCGGTATATTCTCCGTGACGAATCGATCCAGCATGGATTTCACGAGCTGGAAGGTCTCTTTACGCAAAGTTCCCGCTTCATAGCAGTCCTGCAGGACCCTGCGCACCTGCGCTTCGCTGTTGTTGGTGGCCGCCAACAGACCGCTGATTCCACTCTGGATGTTGCTCAACAGGTCTACGTCAGCGGCGGTCGTACGCAGTTGCGCGTCGAAGCTGGCTAGCTGATCGGCGAAGATGTCGCGTACTTTTCCGGAATCGGCACTCATAGTAACCGACATAATATCGTCAGGACCGTTGCTGGAACCGGAACTGGTCGTCAAATTACTTTGCCCGGATTGAGAATATTGTTGGGGTCCAGGGCTCTCTTGAGCGTCCGCATCAGCTCAATCTCCCCATTGCCGCGATACTTCGACAGGTAGTGCTTTTTCGTTCTACCAACGCCGTGCTCCGCACTAAAGCTGCCACCAAGCTCATCCACAAGGTCATAAATCGCTGTCGTGAGCTGCTCACGATTATCGGCAGCAGGCGGCAAGACGACGTTGTAATGCAGGTTGCCGTCGCCGACATGGCCGAAAGCGATCAATGTCGCGTGTGGGGCGATCCTGGTCAGCAAAGCATCACCCCGCAGCAGGAATTCCTCCATGCGGGAAATTGGCACTGAAATATCGGTCTTCAACGATTTTCCAGCGGCTCGCTCTGCCTCCGCGATTGAGTGGCGCATGCGCCAAAGGCGGGCCGCTTCTGCGGTGTTCTTGGCGATAACCGCATCGAGCACGATGCCGGATTCTATTGCATTACTAAGGCCTATTTCCAGACGATCGCTACCATTACCAACAGATGCATCGATCAGTACGTACCACGGTGCCGCCACATCGAACGGCAAGGTCACGTCCGGCAAGTGCCCGGTCACCAATTTAAAAACGGGATCCGAAACAAGCTCAAATGCCTCAATGGCATCGCCAAGCTCGTCCCTGAGCTGTCCCAGCAGGCGTACGGCATCACCCGATGAGCTGATGGCAACCAGGGCCGTACTGATGTGGCCGGGGGGCGGATGCAACTTAAGGGTAGCTGCCGTGATGATGCCGAGCGTGCCCTCACTGCCGATGAACAGCTGTTTGAGGTCGTAGCCCGCCGTATCCTTGCGCAGTGATCGCAGACTGCTGACGACGGTACCGTCCGCAAGTACTGCTTCGAGCCCCAGTACCTGTGCCCGTGCGGTGCCATACCGCACCACGTTCACGCCACCGGCATTGGTCGCCAGGTTGCCACCAATCTGGCAACTGCCTTCGGCGCCCAAACTAAGCGCGAAATAGCGGTCAGATTCCTCGGCCGCTTTCTGCACGTTCTGCAGAATGCAGCCGGCTTCGACCTCCATGGAAAAATTGGCGGCATCAACACTCCGAATTCTGTTCATCCGTGCCAGCGACAGAATAATTTGAGTTCCCGTGTCATCCGGTATGGAGCCGGCGCATAAACTGGTGTTGCCGCCTTGTGGGACAACGGCCACACCTGCGTCGGCACAAGCCCGAACGACCTGCGAGACTTCTTCAGTGCTTGCCGGCGATACCAGTAACGGCGTTAATCCCTGAACGAGTCCCCGCCAATCTGTGCTGCGAACTTTGAGTTCGTCGGCGTCGGTGGACCACCCTTTTGCACCAACAATGCTCTTGATTTGCTTAAGCAACATCTTCGAACACCGCCTGTTGTGCAAAGGTCTGCCAATCGATATTGCTGCCGCACATGACCAACACCACCCGCTTTCCGCGCAGCGACGCACGCAGGGGACCGAACAGCGCCGCCGTAGATGCTGCACAGGCGGGTTCGACCGCGATTTTCATGAAGCGAAACAAAAACCCCATGCTTTTCCTGAGTTGCCCGTCGTCAATCATCACCAATCGATCGACATTCTGCTTCGTCAGTCCGAACGAATAGGGCAACGCGAAAGGCGCCCCCAAGCTGTCCGCAATTGTGGCAACCTTTTCGATACGTTCCGGCTCACCCCGTGCAAAGCTGCGGTGCATGGTGTCGGCACCGTCCGGTTCCACACCGATAATCTCGGCGTCGGGCCGGAGTTGCCTGATGGCGTTTGATATGCCGCCAATCAAACCACCGCCACCGACCGGAATAACGATCGCATCAAAGTCCTTTACCTGCTCGGAAATCTCGAGACCCACCGTGCCCGTACCAAGAGCGATGGTCGGTCCTTCAAAAGGATGAATAAAAACCCGACCCTCTTCGTCCCGGATTCTTTCCGCCAGGGCGAATGCGTCGTGGACATCGTCGGCCAGAATTACCTCGGCTCCGTAGCCAGCGCACGCCGCAACGCGAAACGGGTTAGCCGACCGCGTCATAACCACTTTGGCGGTGGTGCCCAGGGCTGCAGCTGCGAACGCAACGGCAATAGCGTGGTTGCCCGCGCTGACGGCGGTTACTCCGCGCATTCGCTCCTCTTCAGATAATCCGTGCAGTGTCGCCAGCGCTCCCCGTGCTTTGAAAGTTCCAGTCCGTTGCAGGAACTCGAGTTTCGCGAATACTGTCGTTTGCCCTCCGATTTCTTCCTCTATAGCGGGGCAGCGTATGACCGGTGTGCGAAATGTCTGCTCGGTCAGGCGGTCACGAAGCGCGCGAATCGCATCAATTTTAGGTCCATAGTCGGTCATTAGTTATGTAAACTGCCACAACGCGTCTTGACTTGCGCGATTGTTAAGAGTGAATTAGGTAGATGAAGCGAACTGTGGCAGAGAATCCACCGTCGCGAAAGTCACTACGAGCCAAAGTATGGAACTAGATGATCTGTCGCAATCCGGGATTCGACGAATAGCCGACTATTCGCCGTACCTGGATCAATTGGCCGGGCTCGCAACGCAAATGGGTCTAAGGCAGCGCAGCAACCTCTCACATGTTGAATCGGCCCTGCGTAGCCACTGGTCGCTGGGTCAGAACAGTATCCTGAGCTGGGTGCCGCTCGATCAGAGCATACTCATCCTGGTCGTGCCCCACTACGCGATCGCCGAATACACCTCACCACAGGACGGCAACATGCCGCCCAAGGTGTCGCCGCGATTCATAACTGAACTTATCTCAGGCGACCGTCAGCTTACGATTACCCAGATGCAAAAAGTTGCACGGCTGCTTGACGTGGAACCCACAAACATTCCATTGCGCGTACCGCTTGAAGGTAGTGTGGTGGAAACGAAAATTATCGAGAAGATGATTCGCAAGTACGGCATCAATTACGTGCCCAGTCGCGCAGTTACCTTGTTCGATATCGTGGGTTTCAGCCTGCTCACGCCGTTCGAGCAAATGACGCAACTTAACAGCTTGTCGTACTCCTTGAACTCGGCGCACGCCAAGATGCTTGAGGCTGACGTAAATATCGACTTCGCCCGCTCTTCAAGCGGTGATGGCTTCTATATCTGGAATCGCGACGAAGGCCTCGAGGCAAGCATCAACCTGTACCACTTCATGCATATCGTATTAGCTGACAACGCCATAGCACGCAGTAAGTCTGCGTCGAAAGCAGTGCCACGATTACGCGCTTGTTTTCACGTTGGCAGCTGTTACGAATTCCATCAGGCAGAGGGCCTGAACCCGACCACTCATGATTTCATTGTCGGCGATGTAACCATAGAGCTAGCGCGCATGATTGATGCCGCCCTGCCCGGCCAGATCCTGGTTGGCGATTTCATGGCCGATATCGAAACAGAAGACGATCAGGGCGAAATTACAGTACAACCGAACGTTGACGCTGTGACTTTCCTGCAGCGAGCACAGGGCAATTTGTCGCGACTGAGTGGCATGGTGCTATCCGGAGAACGGGTGACTGCGATCAAGTGTTACCTGACCGGGGAAAACATGGGTGGGGGGCAGTTTAATATTCGGCGCCTCACGATCAAGGACAAACATGGCCTGTCCCGCGTTGCCTTCAACGCCAAGGTCAATATCTATCGAGAACAGGCGCAACCGATATTGCTGGGTATCCAGGACAAGAAGCTACTGTCTCCCAGTCCTGCCTAGTTTGCTGCCGCCTGGACTATGTCGATCGCCATGCCATCGCTAAGGCCTTCGCCCCCACGGATAATTACCTCGTCCCCGGCAACCAGATCACCGAACACTTCGATGAGAGGACCGGCGCCGAGTCCGACTATGACTTTGACTTCCCTGACAGTCGATTCATTTGTCACTATGAAAACAGACGTCCCTTCGCGACGCAGTATCAGCGCATCCCTGGGTACCGCCAGCACTTCTTTGGCCTCTGCGGTTGGCATCGAGACGCGAACGCTCTCCCCTACCGTCCACAGCTCCGGGTTGGCATCCATACGAATTTCAAACATGTGTGACTGTGGGTTGCCGAAAGGCACGATGGTGCGAATAGTCGCTTCCGCCTGACGGTATTCATTACCCAGCGATAAAGAGTCGCCCTTTGCTATGAAGTTGACAGTCCGCAGCGGCGCTCTGGCGATAACTTCCAGCGACTTCGGATCAACGAGCCGAATGACCTCGTCAGCGACATTCAGGCGCTCACCCAGGTTCCTCAGTCGCTCCGTGACGACACCGTCGAAAGGCGCCCTGATCTGTGTGATGTGCATTGCGATTTGCGCATACCCCAATTGAGCCTGTGCAATCTGATGATCACTTCTTGCAACAGCCAGTTCCGAAACGGTTTTGTCATACTGGCTCTTGGCTGACAGGTTTCTTTCCGACAGTTGCTCGAGTCGCTTTAACTCCGACTCGAGGAAGGTCACGCTGGCCTGTTCTCTTTCGACCAGGCTCTGTGCTTCCATTTCGCGAATCTTGAACGTGAAGTCTTCGAGGCGCGCCAGGGTATCGCCTTTCCTGACTTCGGTTCCGACCTCGGCAATCCAGACGAGCTTTGCTTCCAGTTCGGATGCCAGGCGGGAATCGTTGCGACTGATCACCGTCCCCGGAACCTCGACCGATGGCGCCAGCATCTGCATCGTTACGGCCTCGGTTACGACCCTTGCCGGTCCGAACTGTTGTGCGTAGGCATCCATTCCAAAAGCAGGCAGCAACAGCAGAAGGAATCGAATTGGCTTTCTCGCTTTGGTCATTATCTAACTCGCTGGAACCGCTTTACTCGTCGCAATCACGGCGGAAGACTGAGTTTCGCCCAATCGCAACAAGCTGGGAAGGAATATGAGTGTAAACAAAGTACTGATAGCCATACCACCGACAATCACCGCCGCTAATCCCTGGTAGACCTCAGTACCCGGCCCGGGAATAAGCAACAGCGGCAGCATGCCGAACAGGCTGGTAAGTGTGCTCATCAAGATCGGTCGCAATCGCTGTCGTATCGCCTGCTCGACGGAGCTGCGGCGGTCCAGACCTTCACGCTCGGCAACCCGGGTCTGATGTACAAGTAAAATTGCGTTGTTGACAACCAAACCGAGCAAAGTGATGAAACCGATCATCGTCAACAGATCCATCGGCAAATTCATCAAACGCAGCAAAGCAACACCACCCACTGTCGCCAGAGGCAGCGCCGCAATGACCAGAAGGCTGTCGATGAATGAGCGGAATAGCCCGCTCATCAGCAAATACAGCACGATGATGGCCAGAGTGAAACTGCGCGCCATACTGGCGAGTGCTATGTTCAGATCATCGGCACTGCCGTGGTAACTGATTTCGCCGTCGTCCGGCAAATAGGACATGAGCTGCGGCTCTACATGCTCTTTCAGTACGCGGATGGCCTGTTCCAGAGAAACGCCATCGGGGGGCGTGATGGACAAAGTCAGGGAGCGGCGACGATCGACGCGCCGAATCTGATTTGGACCGGCCGTTCGTGTGAAGCCAACCAGCTGATCCAGCGGCTGAATGCCGCCGCCCGGTGTCGCTAAAGGCGTTGACGCCAGTTGTTCCGGGCTGGTCCACTCGGGGGCACGAAGCACTATGTCCAGCCGGCGGTCGCCATCGAAATAGTCGCCGACGTACACACCGTCGCCCAAGGCACGAACCACGGTCGACATGTCGCGCCGACTCCATCCTGCCTCCGTGATGCGTCGCTCATCGGGTATGAGCCGCAACTCCGGCTCCGCAATATCCACGCCCGGGACTGGCCTGGCCTGCGCGCCGGGTAGAAATTCGCTAATCAGACCCAGACCCGCGCGACCGGCAGCCAGCATCGCGTCCATATCGACACTCTGGATATTCAGCTCGATATTACCGCCGCCGCCAACTCGGTCGAAGATGCCCCATTGGTCTGCGAATGCCATCGTGTCCGGGAATCCCACCAATATTTCACGGTTCAGTTTTTCGATGAACGCGTCAGAGTCCCGCGGGTTCTCGGTCCGGCCGCCCACAAACGCGCTGGATCCGAACATGCCCATAAAATAGGACTCCAAACGCGGATCCGCGCCCTCTTGCAAATAGGGTCGGGTCCTTGCTGAGACGACATCCGCAAATTCCTTTTTGCCCGCCGTTACGCTCTGTCCCGGCGGCATGATAATGAAAGCGAAAATCCACCCCTGCTCGCCCTTTGGCAAATAGTCAGCAGGCGGCAGGAGAACCAGCGTCAATGCTGTCGCTCCTACAAATAATCCGCCAATCAGAGATCTGCGATTCCGGCGGCTGTCCGTGATGCCCATTATCTTGTTCGTGATAGCGTCCCACCAGACGGTATGCAAATCCTCGATCCTGGTATCCCTTAACCAGCGTGACGCCGCGGCCGGGATAACTGTTGTTGAAATGATTAAGGAAGCAACGACGGCCACGGACAAGACCAGTGCCAAATCGGCAAACAGCTGCCCGGACACATCGTTCAGGAACATGATGGGAAGAAAAATCACAACGGTTGTAGCGGTAGAAGCGAGCAATGCACCCCAAACCTGAGTCGCCCCGCGCAAGGCAGCCTCTTTGGTTTTCACCCCCGTTTCCTGCAGGCGTACAATATTTTCCAGCACGACAATCGCCGCGTCCAACACCATCCCGGTAGCGAAAGCCAATCCCGCCAGTGAAATCATGTTTAACGTGCGACCCGTGATCTGCATGACCAAAAAGGCGGTGAATAGTGATATCGGGATCGCCAGTGCAACGACACAAGTTGCACGAAAGCGCCTCAGGAACCACCACAAGACGGCGATCGCCAATGCAACACCGATCAACAGATTGGTTCGTAGCATTGCAATGGATTCCTCAATGTAGACGGACTCGTCGTATACCTGGGTAATCTCCAATCCTGCTCGCGCCAGCGCACCGCTCTGCAATTCTCCAACCGCAACTTTCAGGTCTTTCATAACCTCAAGTACGTTGACGCCCTTCTCGACCTGAGCATTAAACGCGATTGAATCTTCGCCGTTCTGAAACATGTAGCCGCTGCTGTCGCGCATGACCACGTCAACGGTTGCAATATCCCGCAAGCGAACCGGATTACCGTCGCGCCATTCGAGTACCATCTCGCCAAAATCCGGCAAGTCATACTGTCCGGCGTAACGCAGTGTGTACTGTCGCCGACCCACCTCACTGAAGCCGCCCGAGATATCGTTGTGATTACCGGTCAATTGCGCCAGGGCGGGTATTTGTATGCCTAGCGCAGCGGCCTCGTAAGGGTCAAAGGTAATGCGGACTTCGTTATCACGGCCGCCGTAGGCATTGGAATTGGCTATGCCCGGCACTCGCTCTATTCGAGCCTGGACGACTTCACGCATGAAATCGCTGTAGCTGGCCATGGGTCGCGTATTGCCTTCTGCGGCAGTCAGCGAAAACCATGCGATTGCCGATCCAAAACTGTCCTGCCCAGCGAATATTCGCGGCTCAGTGACGTCGGCGGGGTATCGTGCGACCTGATTCAGCCGATTGATAACCTCGATAAGGGCGCGTTGCAGATCGGTGTCCACCGAAAACATCAAGCTGATGCTGGCAGCGCCTCGAGTGGCCGACGACTCCATTTTTTCCAGACCCGGGAGCCCGCGCAGCATGTCTTCCTGCGGCTCAAGAATTTCCGACTCGATTTCTTCAGGGGCGGCCGTACGCCAGCCGGTAGTAATCTGGATAAATGAGCGCTGTACGTCCGGGATCATTTGCACGGGCAAATTAGACAGGCCAATAGAGCCCATCAGCAGCACTAGCAGCACCGCTGCAATCACGGCGACCGGATTGGATATGGATACCCTGGCCAAATTCATAGTGGAAGCCCCATGTTACGGCGCTGCAAGTGTCCGTTTTTCAGACCGGACTGAGGTCTGGGGGTTCGATTTAAAATTGGTCGGGGCGAGAAGATTCGAACTTCCGACCCCCACAACCCCATTGTGGTGCGCTACCAGGCTGCGCTACGCCCCGACCGGTGTGCAATCGCGCGCCTTACGCGCGCCTTTGCAGGGCAGCCATGATACGTGCCGCCACTCGACTTGGAAAGTAAGGAATTCAGCGCCTCAGAATCTTAAGAACTTGTTCAAGTTCCATGCGTATCTGTTTGATTATCTGCTGACTTTGCGTGACATCGGACTTGGCATCGTCACCGGTCAGGCGCTGACGCGCACCGCCGATAGTGAAGCCCTCGTCATACAGCAGACTGCGGATCTGCCGAATAATCAGCACATCCTGACGCTGGTAATAGCGGCGATTACCGCGCCGCTTAACAGGCTTTAATTGTGGGAACTCTTGCTCCCAATACCGAAGTACGTGCGGCTTAACAGCACAAAGATCGCTGACCTCACCTATCGTGAAATAGCGCTTACCCGGTATCGGAGGAAGTTCGTCGTTATTCCCCGGTTCCAGCATATGCTTCTACTCGGGCCTTTAGTTTTTGTCCGGGCCGGAAGGTCACCACTCTGCGAGCGCTGATTGGAATTTCCTCTCCGGTTTTCGGGTTTCTGCCTGGACGTTGTTTTTTATCCCGAAGATCAAAGTTCCCGAATCCGGAAAGTTTGACCTGCTCCCCAACTGCGAGTGATGCACGCAGCTCCTCATAAAACATATCGACCAATTCGCGAGCTTCTCTCTTATTCAAACCAAGCCCATCAAACAGTGACTCGGCCATGTCCGCTTTTGTCAGTGCCATTTCGATTAATCTCTAAGTACTGCGGCGAATTGATCTTTTAATTTACTGACTGCTGCGGCCATTACTTCGTCCGCATCATCGTCAGTAAGCGTGCGTGATGTCTCCTGTAAAATCAAGCCCATTGCGACGCTTTTTCGCCCAGCTTCTATGCCAGTTCCCTTGTAAATGTCGAAAATTCTGACACCTTGAATCAGCTTTGGAGACGATGCAGCGACCGCATTTACGAGATCGTCCGCCGAAATGTGATCGGCAACAATGACTGCGATGTCGCGACGAATGGCAGGAAATTTTGAAATGCTAACGGCAATCGGTGCACGCGTGGCCAGGGTCTTCGCCGCATCCAGTTCGAATACATAGACCGGGCGCTTCATGTCAAAAAGTTTAGCTACCTTCGGGTGCAACTTTCCGACGACGCCAATGACTTCCTCGTTACGCAGGATTTCTGCACATTGACCTGGCTGAAGAGCCGGATGATTGGCCGCGACGAAACTGCAATTCCCGTTGCCGATCGACAACGCCAGGACTGCCTCGACATCCGCTTTTATGTCAAAGAAATCAACGCCTTCAGAAGCGGTTCCCCACTGCTCGGGAGCCTGTGTTCCCGAAGCGAGGCCCGCGATTCGCAACACCTCTGTGTGGGCGTCCAGACTGCCATGAAAAGACTTACTGATCTCGAACAAGCGCACCCGATCCTGTTGGCGAGCATTGTTCGCCGCCGCGGCTGCGACCAAGCCTGGCCACAGCGACGCACGCATGACCGACATCTCAGAGGATATCGGATTGCTGAGCACGAGCTCGGATGCAGAATTTGTGAATGCTGCATTTACGGATGCACCAATGAAACTGTAGCTCACGATTTCCTGAAAATCGCGCGCGACCAGCGTTGTTGCGACACGTTCAATATCGACTTTAGTCTCAGTAACGGTGGCCAGCGGCAATTGCGCATGCGCTGTGGTTTCCGGAATTGAATCGTATCCGTGAATTCGCGCGACTTCTTCGATCAGATCCGCTTCAATGGAAATATCAAAACGATGACTCGGTGCCACAACCAGCCAGCCCTGCTCAGTGGATTCGACTTTCATTTGCAAAGCCGTGAGAATTTTCGCGACTTTGTCATCGGCAATCTCGAGCCCCAATAATTTTCGCAGTCGATCCCTTCTGAGCGCAATGGGCGAACATACCGGCAAGTGTTGTTTGTCTGACTGATCCAGCAAAGGACCTGCGTTGCCGCCGGCAATGTCCAACAGCAATTGCGTTGCTCGCTCAACCGCTCTCGCCTGTCCTGTCGGATCGACGCCACGTTCGAAACGCATGGAAGCATCGGTATGCATTCCGTAGGCGCGCGCACGACCGGCAATAAGGTCCTGGGGCCAGAATGCTGCCTCGAAAAATACATCGGTCGTAGCGCTGGAGACCGCCGTCGAGAGCCCGCCCATAATACCCGCCATACCGATAGGGCCACTATCATCAGTGATAACAAGCGTATCCGTGTTCAATGCGACGGTTTTTTCATCCAGAAGGGTCAGTTTCTCGCCCTTAGCAGCGAATCGCGGCCGAATAGTCCCTTTGAGGAGGCTGCGATCGTAGGCGTGCAAAGGCTGCCCAAGCTCGAGCATGACGTAGTTTGTAATATCGACGACCGGCGATATTGCGCGCAGGCCGGAGCGACGCAATCGTTCAATCATCCAGGCGGGTGTTCGGGCCTCGGAATTAATGCCCCGCACCACGCGACCGGCAAATCGCGGGCATCCTGCAGGCTCTACCAATTCGACCGGTTGTGAATCTTCGATTGTCGCGACGACCGCGGCAATTGTTGAATTGGTAAGTGTCGCACCCGTTAGTGCGGAAACGTCCCTGGCTATGCCCAAAACGCTGAAGCAATCGCCGCGATTCGGTGTCAGATTCAGATCGAATATGGCGTCCGGCAGGTTTAGAAACTGCACCAGCGGTGTCCCTGTCTTTGCTTCCGGTGGCAGCGAAATGATGCCATCCGATTCATCGCCAAGGCCCAGCTCCGTTGCTGAGCAAAGCATGCCATTCGAGGTTACACCGCGTATTTTGGCTTTGCGAAGTTTCATACCGTTAGGCAAGGTCACTCCGGGCCGAGCGAACGCGGCTTTCATTCCCTGCGTAACATTCGGCGCGCCACATACAACGTCGATCGTATCGCCGCTACCATCATCAACTTTGCACAGACTGAGCTTGTCGGCATCCGGATGCTTGCTGACTGCAACGACCTCAGCGATTACGATATCGCCTATGCCGGCACCCTCATATTCCAGGTTATCCACTTCGTGACCCAGCATGGTCAGTTGGTGGCTCAAAGCTTCGGTATCGAGCTTAGGATTTACCCATTCACGCAACCAGGATTCTGCAATCTTCATCGTGACTACCTGAACTGCCGAAGGAAACGCAGATCATTCTCGAAGAATGTCCGCAGGTCCGATACGCCGTAACGCAACATGGCTAATCGTTCGATGCCAATGCCGAATGCGTAGCCTGTGTACTTCTCGGAGTCGACGCCGGCGCTTTCCAATACATTCGGATGCACCATGCCGCAACCCAGAATTTCCAGCCATTTACCCTCTCCCCAACTTACGTCAACTTCCGCCGACGGTTCTGTGAAAGGGAAGTAGGACGGACGGAAGCGAAGTTCGGCCTTGCGCTCGAAAAACGCTTCGACAAATTCATGCAGCACGGCTTTCAGGTGCGCGAAACTGACGTTCTCGTCGATAACGAGTCCCTCGACCTGGTGAAACATCGGGGTATGCGTTTGATCGGAGTCGCAGCGATACACTCGACCCGGCGCGATAATTCGAATCGGCACGCCCTCTTCAACGATCGATCGGATCTGTACCGGCGAAGTATGCGTGCGCAACAGATTGCCACCTGGGAAATAGAACGTGTCATGCATCGCTCTTGCCGGATGATTCTCTGGAATGTTCAGAGCGGAGAAGTTGTGAAACTCGTCTTCGATCTCAGGACCGGAACGAACGCCGAAACCGGCATTGGTGAATATCCTTTCGATCCGCGACTGGGCACGCGACACCGGGTGGCGGCCGCCGAGTGCAAGCCCGCGTCCCGGCAGAGAAACATCAACTGCATCAGTCGCGAGTTTCGCTTCCAATGCGGCGTTCTCTAGCTGCTCGCGACGATCATTCAATTGCGACTGCACAGACTGTTTCGCGAGATTGATTTCCTGACCCGCACTGGCGCGCTGATCAGCAGGAAGCTGCCCAAGCGCTTTCAGGCGTTCGGTCAACTCACCCTTCTTACCGAGGTAGGTCACTCGGACCGCATCCAGCGCAGCAAGATCGGCAGCAGCATCAATTGACGCTGCTGCCTGCTTGATTAGGTCCTTGAGTGCCAGCATCAGTGGGGTCTCTCGTCAGGCGTACGTACGCACACCCGACTCAAGAATCACACCGTGGCGGTCTGTAGTTCGAGACCGGCCTTGGCAGCCGCTGCAATTGCACCGAAAGCCTCAGGGTCATGCACAGCGATGTCTGCGAGTACCTTGCGGTCCACTTCAATCTCTGCCTTATTCAGGCCATTGATCAGGCGACTGTATGACAATCCATGAAGGCGGGCAGCGGCGTTGATTCGTGCAATCCACAAGGCTCGAAACTGACGTTTTCGCTGCGCGCGATCGCGATACGCATATTGTCCGGCTTTGATGACCGCTTGTTTGGCAGTCTTGAATAACTTGCTACGTGCGCCGTAATAGCCCTTCGCTTTATCGAGGACCTTCTTGTGGCGTGCATGGGCGGTTACGCCACTTTTAACTCTGGCCATTTCTCAATCTCCTCTTAACTGTAAGGGAGCATGCGACGCACGCTCTTAACATCCGCTTCGGCAACCTGCTGGGTAGTACCCAACTGACGTTTCCGCTTGGACTTCTTTTTGGTCAGGATGTGATTGAGGTGGGCCTGGGCGCGCTTAAAGCCGCCTTTGCCCGTCTTCTTGAAGCGCTTGGCCGCGCCCCGATGGGTTTTCATCTTCGACATTTAATTTCCTTTAGCCGTACTACGAACCGGATGATTCCGGCCGCTGCAGGCGGGTAACGCTTTCAGGGCTGTCACACCCCTCAGCAAATACTCACTTTTATAGTGTGCTCTTCTTACTGGTGCTTCTTCGGCGCGATGACCATGACCATTTGCCGTCCTTCCAATTGCGGCATCTGCTCCACCGTACCGTAGGGTTCGAGATCATCTCGTACCCTGGCCAGAAGCTGAGCGCCCAGTTCCTTGTGCGCCATCTCCCGACCTCTAAATCGTAATGTGACCTTCGTTTTGTCACCTTCCTCGAGGAACTCAACCAGCTTCCTGAGTTTGATGCGGTAGTCACCGTCTTCCGTGCCAGGTCGAAACTTGATTTCCTTGACCTGGACCTGCTTTTGTTTACGTTTCGCAGATTGCGCCTTCTTGTTTTGTTCGAACAAGTACTTGCCGAAATCCATGATTCGACATACCGGCGGTTCGGCATTTGGCGATACTTCAACGAGATCCAGGCCTTCTTCCTTGGCAAGACTAATAGCGGCTCTCAGCCCCATCACACCTGCCTGATCACCCGCCGAGTCGATGACTCGAACTTCGGTGGCCTCGATTTCCTCGTTGCGCCTTACACGCTTTGTTACTGCGATACCCGGATCCTCCAGAAACTCAACAAATCCAACACTTTCAGGCCACATCAACACGCCGCAGCCAGTGCGGGAACGCGATTCTATATAGGCCCACGGCAGGATACAACCGTGGACAGGTCGATTTTCGTAAAAAAATCAGTCACAAACGGAGAATTGGTGGGCGATGCGGGTTTCGAACCTGCGACCTCCACGATGTCAACGTGGCGCTCTACCCCTGAGCTAATCGCCCTCAACCGTCTGTCCCCGGAAAGGGAGCCGTAAGATACTGAAGCATATGGTGGACTGCAAGACTTGTTCGTCGGCTACGCCGATTTCAACCCCAATGAATAGTCTCGCAGTCGCTGAATCTCGTCACGCAGGCTCGCCGCCCGTTCAAATTCGAGGTCCTTGGCGGCCTGCAGCATGAGTTTTTCGAGTTTTGCCGCCTTCTTGAAGAGTTGCTCCGGACTCAGAGTGTCATAGGGAACCTGATCCTCGCCGACCATGCGCTTTTCAGTGTCGGGCGACGGGTAAGCAGACTCCATGATGTCCGCTACTTTCTTGATGATGGATTCCGGCTTGATGCCGTGCTTGAGGTTGTGCGCATCCTGGCGCTCACGCCGCCGCCGGGTTTCGTCCAGTGCGCGTTCCATAGACCCGGTGATCCTGTCCGCGTAAAGAATTGCTTTACCGTTAATATTGCGGGCGGCGCGGCCCATCGTCTGGATCAGGGAACGATCCGAACGCAGGAAACCCTCCTTGTCCGCATCCAGAATAGCGACCAGCGACACTTCCGGCATATCGAGCCCCTCGCGCAGCAGATTGATGCCCACCAGCACGTCGAACGCCCCCAGGCGCAGGTCGCGGATGATTTCGGTGCGTTCCACGGTTCCTATATCCGAGTGCAGGTAACGGACACGTACGCCATGTTCGGCGAGGTAGTCGGTAAGATCTTCTGACATCCGCTTGGTTAACGTCGTAATCAAGACACGCTCGCCGAGAGTGACGCGTTTGGCGATCTCGGACAGCACGTCATCCACCTGGGTGCGCGCGGGACGAATTTCGACTTCCGGGTCGACCAGTCCGGTCGGCCGCACCAGCTGCTCAACCACCTTGTCCGTAAACTCATTCTCGTATTTTCCGGGCGTCGCGGACACGTAGAGCGTCTGCGGCGACAGTCCTTCGAATTCGTCAAAACGCAGCGGCCGATTGTCCAATGCTGAAGGCAAGCGAAAGCCGTGCTCGACCAAAGTCTCTTTGCGCGAGCGGTCCCCTTTATACATGGCCCCAAGCTGCGGCACGGTAACGTGGCTTTCGTCGATAATCAGGAGTGCGTTTTCAGGGACATAATCAAACAAACACGGCGGCGGCTCACCCGGCCCGCGGCCCGAAAGGTAGCGGGAATAGTTCTCTATACCTGAGCAATACCCCAGCTCGCGGATCATCTCTAAATCAAATAAGGTTCTCTGCTCAAGCCTTTGGGCCTCAAGGAGTTTTTGATTGGCTCTGAGGCCCTCCAGACGCTCCTTGAGCTCCACCTTGATGTGTTCGCAGGCCTCCAGCAAGCGCTCGCGAGGCGTCACGTAGTGGCTCTTGGGGAAGACCGTCAGGCGCGGCACCCGGCGCACAATCTCGCCGGTCAGAGGGTCGAAATAGGACAGTGACTCCACTTCGTCACCGAACAGCTCGACGCGCACGGCATCCCGCTCGGATTCGGCCGGAAAAATGTCGATGACATCCCCACGCACACGGTAACTGCCTTGCGAAAAATCGATCTCGTTGCGCGTGTACTGCAACTCGGCAAGTCGTCGTAGCAGGTCGCGCTGGTCCATGCGATCGCCGCGAACCAGGTGCAGCACCATGCTGAAGTAGGCCTCAGGGTCGCCCAAGCCGTAAATGGCCGAGACTGTTGCCACAATGATGACGTCCGGACGTTCTATCAGCGCTTTCGTCGCTGACAGGCGCATCTGCTCGATATGTTCGTTGATCGACGCGTCTTTCTCTATGTAGGTATCCGAGCTCGGCACATAGGCTTCCGGTTG
Source organism: uncultured Gammaproteobacteria bacterium (assembly GCA_942490655.1). GTDB lineage: Bacteria > Pseudomonadota > Gammaproteobacteria > Steroidobacterales > Woeseiaceae > UBA1847. The sequence goes on from CALNXZ010000003.1 coordinate 778,917, forward strand.
ATAGTAGTCGTAGTAGGAAACGAAATACTCGACCGCATTCTTCGGAAAATACTCGCGCATTTCACCGTACAACTGGGCTGCCAGAGTTTTGTTCGGCGCAAGTATGATCGCCGGCCGTTGCGTACGCTCAATAATATTGGCGACCGTGAAAGTCTTGCCCGATCCCGTGACTCCAAGCAAAGTCTGTCGTGCGAGACCGTCCTCAAGACCTTCCAGCAACTCAGAAATAGCCTTTTCCTGGTCTCCCGCAGGTCCATAGTCGGCAACCAGCGTCAGGCGATCGCGATCATCACTGAGTTTATTGGGAAGGTCTGCAGATTGACGTAACATAGCCATGCATTTTCAAGGGGCAAGCGAGTGAGTTTATCAGTTTCCAAACGTATGGCGGCCATCCGGCCATCACCGACCGGTGCCGTCCTCGCGCTGGCAGCCGAATTACGCGCGGCGGGCCGGGATATCATCAGCCTTGGTGCCGGCGAACCGGACTTCGACACACCGGAACACATCAAGGACGCCGCCCGCCAGGCAATTGCCGATGGCGAGACAAAATACACGCCGATTGATGGCACTGCAGCGCTAAAGCAAGCGATCGCGAAGAAATTCACCCGCGAGAATCAACTGAACTACGAAGCGTCGCAAATCATCGTATCGAGCGGTGCCAAGCAATGCCTGTTCAATCTTTGCATGGGACTGCTATCCCCCGGAGATGAGGCGATCATCCCGGCCCCCTACTGGGTTTCATACCCGGATATGGTTCGTTTAGCAGGTGCGGAGCCGGTCATCGTCTCCGCCGGAATTGATGAAAACTTCAAGATCACACCCGCGCAGCTGTCGGCCGCCATTTCGTCGCAAACTCGGCTCCTGATCCTAAATAGTCCGAGTAACCCTACGGGTGCGAGCTATACCAAAGTCGAATTGCAGGCTTTGGGTGCCGTGCTGGTCGACCATCCGAACATTGTCATCGTCGCCGATGATATTTACGAGCACATCCATTGGGGCGATGAGCCATTCTGCAGTTTTGCGGCCGCCTGCCCTGAGCTTTTTGACCGCACGGTGACTGTTAATGGAGTTTCGAAAGCCTATGCCATGACGGGCTGGCGCATTGGCTACGCGGCCGGACCGAAAACGCTCATCACGGCGATGAAAACAATACAAAGTCAGAGCACCTCGAATCCCTGCAGCATTTCCCAGGTTGCCGCAATTGCTGCATTGACGGGCGATCAGGCACCGGTGGCCATGATGGCGAAGGCCTATCGGGAGCGTCACGACTTTATTGTCGGCGCACTGAACGGTATCGACGGATTCGAATGTCGTGCCGGCGAAGGCACCTTCTATGCATTTCCCCGAATAAGCGCCGCACTTGAGCGATTGCAGCTGGCTACCGATATCGAGCTAGTCGAACGACTGATAAATGACGCGGATGTCGCTTGTGTGCCTGGCAGCGCCTTCGGTGCACCGGGCTACCTGAGACTTTCTTTCGCCTGTTCGATGGATACGCTCGAAGAGGCTGTCAAACGCATAAAACGAGCCGTAGCAACTTGACTTCAGCCCCCCTCTGAACCAAAATCCCGGCCCGCACCTATGAGCAATTGCCCTGGTGCAGACCAATTCCCCGATAGCTCAGTTGGTAGAGCGATTGACTGTTAATCAATTGGTCCCTGGTTCGAGTCCGGGTCGGGGAGCCAAATTCGAGAAAGCCCTCTTCGTGAGGGCTTTTTTGTTTCCGCCGCGGTCCGAAGGTCAAAAACTAGAATTCTCGCGCCATTCAGGCCATCCTTGATCACCCGGTCAATGACCACGCAAGGCCTTTAGAGAGCTGTATGTCGATATTTGGGGAACTCAGGCGCCGCAATGTGTTTCGTGTAGCGATCGCTTACTCGATCGTTGGCTGGCTGGTTGCGCAGGTTGCTGAACTGGCACTGGATAGCTTCGGTGCGCCCGACTGGGTTATGAAGACCCTGCTCTTGCTACTTGTTCTTGGTTTGCCGATTGCCGTGATCTTTGCATGGGCTTTCGAAATGACGCCGGAAGGCGTTAAGCGCGAGAAGGACGTTGATCGATCAGCGTCGATCACTCAGGAGACCGGCCAAAAGATCAACTACATCATCATCGGTGGTCTTGCGATTGCCCTGCTCTTTTCTGTTGGCACCCATCGTTGGACGACTGGCGTAAGCGACCAAGCGGTCGACACAGACGAGATTGTCAAAACCGACGGCCATGAGTCGATCGCCGTACTGCCGTTCGTCAACATGTCGGATGATCCGAATAATGAATACTTCTCTGATGGCATTTCGGAAGAGCTGCTGAATGTACTGGTGCGTGTGGAAGGTCTGCGCGTCGCTTCACGCACCTCGTCGTTCGCTTTCAAAGGTAAAGATACGAGCATTCCGAATATTGCCAGCAGCCTCGGTGTCGACCACATCCTTGAGGGCAGCGTACGCAAGGCCGGTACCACCGTACGCGTCACCGCGCAGTTGATTGACGCGCGTACCGACAAGCATCTGTGGTCGGAAACTTACGACCGGAAGCTTGAAGATATTTTTGCCATTCAGGATGAGATATCAGGTCACATTGTTGAAGCACTAAAAGTAGCCCTGGGCGCCGGCGGCGAAAAAGCTATCGAACAAGCTGAGGCGCCGACTGACAATCTTGAAGCTTACGAGGACTACCTGCGCGGTCGTTATTTTTGGCAAATGCGCGGCGGCGAGAATATTGCGACCGCAATTGAGTTGTTCGAGAAAGCGACGGCTTTGGATCCGACATTTGCGCGGGCCTGGTCCAGTCTCGCCAGTGCGCACATTACGATGCCGACTTACAGCGACGAGCCTGACGAAGATCACTACCCAAAGGCTTTAAGCTACGCGAGAAAGGCTTTGGCGCTCGACCCGACGATCGCGGAAGCGCATGCCGTGCTAGCGGAAATCGCACGTATGGATTTTCGCTGGAGCGCCGCCGAAGCGCACTATCGCAACGCGATTGAAAACGAGCCGAAGAACTCAACGTCTCACCTTTGGTACGCGGAGCACCTGTTAGCAAATGGTCGCAGAGACGACGCACTCGACGAAGCACGCATCGCCTATCAGCTCGACCCACTAAGCCCGGGCACCAATAGCGTCCTCGGCCATGCGTACTGGTATGACGGCAACAATACGCAGGCCGAAAAGTACACAAGGCAGGCCGTGCAGTTGGGTCATTTTGGGGCGATGCTGGATCTTGGCGACATGCTGATGGAACGAGGGCGATTCGAAGAGGCATTGGCGCTGGCCAAGGACTTCGAAGCCAAATTGCTAGGGCTTGACGGTATCGCGGTCGCGCGAGTGGCCGCCCATCGGGACGATGATGCGCGGCAGGCCTTTTTCGATCGCATTAATGACCCCGCTTCTCAAGTACCAAAGACATATTTTGTTTCCGACTACGCCAACCTTGGCCGCATGGATGAAGCGTTTGCGATCGCGTCTGACCTCCGCTCATTCGAAGCCAATAGTCTGTTTACTTTTTGGCGTCAGGACATGACCGCGTTTCGCAGTGATCCGCGCTTTGTCGACGTCATTAAGTCGGCCGGGTACATCGGCTATTGGGACGAATACGGCTGGGCCCCGGACTGTGCTCGAACCCGCGACACCATTGTTTGTCAGTAGGCTAGTCGGCTATCTGATTCTTTATGATCTTGCCGCCCTTCATGATCAGGGCAAGATTGTTTTCCGGGTCACGCAGCACTGAAATATCATCCAGTGGCTCGCCGTTGATCAACAAGATATCGGCTACCCAGCCTTCACGAATCTCGCCGAAGTTGCCGTGACGATTTAGCCGCCCAGCCATGCGGATGACCTTGGCGCTTTCCGAGGTCGCCTGAGCGAGCACTTCGGCCGGCGTCCAGTACATTGCGCGCTCCGTGAACTCGCGCGTCAACATCGGGTACATGCCGGCAATCAGATCGGTCGCAAAGCCGGTGGTGATGTCGTACTTCTTAATCAACCCAATCAGGTTCTCCTGGCCTTTGAGCACGACATCGAGTTTCTCGAGATTGGTGGGCGTGATCCCCGGTAAGTCAGCCAGCGCCCGGTAAACCACCAGTTGCGTACTGATTACGACATCGTTCTTTTTCACGTACTTGGCTGTTTCATCGTCAATCAGAAGGCCGTGCTCGATACAACGAACACCGTTATCGATCAGCCGTCTTACAGCTTCGCTGGTATAGGCGTGTGCCAGGACATAAGTGCCAAAATCGCTCGCGGCCTGCACAGCAGCACGAATTTCTTGCGGCGAAGGTTGCAGGGAAAAAATCGGATCGTAGTCGGACATCACACCACCGCCGCCCATGATCTTGATCTGCGTGGCACCGTGACGAAGATTCTCGCGCACGGCTGTAAGATGCTGATCGACACCGTCAACGATGACGGACTGATCCGCACCGATGTACGGGGTACCGCCATCCAGCGTCGGATTTCTCACGGAAGCTTCGCGCCAGTCTCCGTGACCGGCAGTTTGCGTCAGGACGGCACCGGATGGAAAAACACGCGGCCCATAGATCGTACCGAGTTCAATAGCCATGGCAAAGTCCGGGCTGGTTCCGCCCGCATCGCGAACCGTGGTGAATCCACTGTCCAGAAAATATTTTGCCACGTTTGTTGCCACAGCGCCGACTACCGTTGCGTGTGCGCGGCTCTGGTTCGACGGAACATGACCCATCAGGTGAACGTGCAAATCGATGAACCCCGGTGACAGAACCCGGTTGCCGCCGTTGATGACCTGAGTGTCGCTATCGGCGGCTATGGACTCCGTCGAGACCTCTGCAATCAGCCCGTCCCGGATGAGTACGTTTCCGGGAGTTAAGGTTGCATCAACGCCGTTGAAAATTCGCACGTTTTCAATCAGGACACTATCCGCCCAGACACTGAACGGCATGAAGAATAGCGCTACAAACAATATTCGACGCTTCATTGTTTTCCCCGTTAAATAATTACCGTGTAGCAGCCATCTCGATGACGACATTCCACAAATAGCGAACCAGTTCGACGAATGCCGCTTCTGCTATCCGTTCATTGTCACCGTGGGCACCAAAACCGCTGTTGATCTCTTCCCGGGACCTCGCCGGACCTATGCCGTAACACTGCATCCCCTTGGCTCGAACCTGCGCCATATCGGTCGCGCCTGTCGACATTGTCGGTAGCACAGTCGCCGCCGGGTACATTTCAACAGCAACCCGCTCCAGAGTCTGAAACATCTCATTGTCGATGTCTGACGGCGGTGCAGCCGGTCGATAAATTGCTTCAGGAACAATTTCGACTCGAGGATCGTCGATCACTGCCGCCAGCGCGGCATAAAACTCCTCAACGCTTTCGTCCGGTAGCATTCGAATATCGAGTATCGCGCTGGCCTCGGACGGGATGACGTTTTTGCGAAAACCCGCGTCCATGACGGTCGGTACGACCGAGGTCCTTGAAATTGAATAGTGGTAGGGAAAGGTTTCGAGGAAATGCTGCTGAATCGCATCGCTTTCATCTGCGTTTTCAACATTTCGGTATCGATGCGCGTCGGCTTCATCCGAAATTTCTGCCAACCTCTGGAAATAGCTTCGCGTAGTATCGTTGAGTCGAACCTCGGTCTTCCAGGCGTCCGCTTTAGCGACCGCGCTGGCCAGAATCGCCACTGAATTTGTGAGGGTTGGCACCGAGCCGTGCCCCGGGGTGCCGCGAGCAACCAGCGTCACTCGTCGAGGCATTTTTTCGGTGGTTTCAATGCCGACTATCTTCACCTCATCAGTTTCGATTATGTTTTGGCCGCCTTCGGCGATGCAATATTCCGCGTCGATGGCATCGAAGTGTTTCTCCACCATGAAGTTGATACCGACTTCAGGCGTGCCTTCTTCGCCTGCCTCCGCCAGCAAGATCACATCCCGATCGAGCTCAACGTTGTAGCGCTTCAGTAGCTTGATAACCATCAGCGCCGCAGTCAGATTGTCCTTGTCATCCAGGGTTCCGCGCCCGTAGATGAAACCGTCCTGTCGCATGCCGCTGAACGGATCGGCATACCATTTCTCCGCCTGAACACCGACGACGTCCGTATGTCCCATCAACAGTATCGGTGGCTTGGAGCCGTTGCCCTCGATACGTGCCACCAGGTTCGCTCGCGATGCTTCCAGTGCGTAGGTTTGGGAGTCGATACCTTCGATCGCCAGTGCGGCGCGCAGGTAGTCCACCGCTTCCGTTTCGTTTCCTGGTGGGTTGGAAGTGTCGATTCGAATCAGGTCTACCAGATGGCCAACGGACTCCGCACCCGTTTCCTGCCAGTCGATGAGAATCTCCTCCGCGGCTTGGCCTGGAGCTATTGCCAACGTCAGAATTGCTATAGAAATCAGTCGTATATGGTTCATAGCCACACTGTATTAGGTTTCGGGACTCTCGATAGTATATTAAGCGCTCGACTCGGGCCCAATAACACTCACTAACTTGCCCGGCAGAGGGGACAATATGGACAGGAAATTCATTATTTCGACGGTCGTTGCGTTTGTGGTTCTGGTGGTGGGCGGCTTTTTGGTGCACGGCTTGTGGCTGGGGCCGACCTACGAAACCATGACTAACATGCGGCCGGCGGCAGAGCAGGAAGCGTTGATGCATTTCATGCTGATTGCACATCTGCTAATGGCGGCTGCTTTCGTTTGGGTTTACCAACGCGGCAATGAAGACAAACCCTGGGTGCAGCAAGGAATCCGGTTTGGCATTGCTATAGCCTTGCTGTCATCGATACCATTTTTCATGATCTATTACACTGTGCAGCAGACGCCGGCTGCGCTGGCGATCAATCAGTCGATCGGTGACACCGTGGTTTTGATCGTTGTAGGTCTGGTCACGGCATTTCTTAACAAGAAGACTGCATGATCTGAGACTAATTCGAGAGCACCTTCCTGAGGTGCTCTCGGAATGCTTTTCCAGTGTCGGGATGATCCAGCCCGTACGCGACCGTTGCCTGCAGGTAACCGAGCTTGCTGCCACAGTCGTAACGCACACCGCTAAACGAATAGGCGTAGACGGGCGATTCGCCAAGCAAATCGGCGATCCCATCGGTTAACTGAATCTCGCCACCCGCGCCCTTACCGATATGCTCAAGCTTGTCGAAAATCTCAGGTGCCAGCAGATAGCGGCCGACTACTGCCGAGTTCGACGGCGCATCTTTCGGCGCTGGTTTTTCCACAATCTGGGTTATGCGGTTCCTGTCTTCTTTATCGACAGCCACGATACCGTAGCTGGAGGTGTTCTCGCGCGGCACCGTTTCAACCGCAACGACGCTGCCGCCCTGCGTCTCATGAACTTTCGCCATCTGCGACAGGCAACCGGGTGTGCCTGCAATCAGGTCATCCGCGAGGTGCACAAAAAATGGCTCGTTGCCGACTGCGGGTCGCGCGCACAAGACCGCGTGACCAAGGCCCAGCGGCTTGCCTTGTCGTATGTAGATGCAACTGACTCCGGCTGGAACAATGTCCTGAATCGATTTCAGCAATTCTTCCTTGCCCGAATCCGTCAGTGCCTGTTCGAGTTCAGCATCGGTATCAAAGTGGTCTTCTATTGAACGTTTCGAACTGCCTGTGATGAACACCAGCTTGGTCGCGCCGGCCTCAATCGCCTCTTCGACCGCATATTGAATTAGCGGTTTATCAACGATGGGCAGCATTTCCTTGGGACTGGCTTTGGTTGCCGGAAGGAAACGTGTTCCACGCCCGGCAACGGGAAAAACAGCTGCTCTGACTTCTTGACTCACCAAACTGCTCCACCGATTCCAGTTGACGCATCATAGCTAACCGCCACGCCCGCGTCTTGAACAGTGTCACATCTCGTGATGAGACAGGGCGCGCCCGGACAACGGACGCGCCCCACTGCTAGCTGCCCTGGCTATTTCTTCTTCGTAGTGTTGAGCTGAATATCTGCTCGATTCTTTTCAACGGTTTTCTCGCCTATACCTTTTACGAGGCTAAGGTCTTCGACGCTCCGGAATGGACCGTGCTTTTCGCGATACTCAACGATCGCTTTCGCCTTTGAAAGCCCGATGCCATTCAATTCTGCGGAAATAGTTTCTGCATCCGCAGTATTGATATCCACCTGGCCCGCGAGGGTAAGCGTAGATAGGGACATCAGGGCCAGGGCTGCGACTATGCCTGCACTTTTCATCATGAACTCCTTCATCTGTCAGGGAAGGAGGAAGCATAGGCACAGCTCACCATCGCGGCAGCCGCCAAATTAGCTGCCTTTGTATTGAAATGAATCGCGGGAAGTGTCAGCGATTCGTGATGCTGTGCTGCAACACGGTATCGAACTGCACCCTTGAGGCGGGCCGCTGCGTTTCCCAGTCGCGACAGCTGGGACACTGCCAAAGCAGGCGCTGACTTGAGAAGCCGCACTCCTGGCACTGGTATCGCGGTGTTGCGCTGGCAAGCTTGGAAAGAGCCCGACGAACTTTGTTCAACGCCGACTTTTTCGAGTCCTCACTCCCGGTTGAGATAGTTTGCAAATCGACAAACTCGCCGAGAGTCGGCTCATTCAACATGTATTGTTCAACACATTCATCGATAACAGCAATGCCGCCAAGATCGTTGACGATGGCCGTATACGCCACCAGCGAATTCATATCCGGGTTTTTCTGCAGCATCGAGCGCAGAGCAGCTTCCAACTCGGCTGTCGCGTTTTCACGCACGTAGATCGCAACGATTTCCGGGAGTGCCTCTGCAATCAGGTAGGTATTCTCGTCGATAATCCGGTGATACAGCATCAGAGCCGTCTTGCTGTCATCCATGTCCCTCGCGATATGCGCGCGGGTCAACGCTCCACGCATGGTACTTGGGCGGCCAGTCCTCGCTTTCTTAACAAACTGACGCGCTGCGGCGTAATCGTTCCTTGCGACCGCTGATTCGGCCAACTCGCAATAGTAGTGCGCAATTTGTAACGTCAACGAACGCCCGCCCAGAACCTCCAGGCGTTGCCCTGCATCAATCGCTTTTTCCCAGTCACGTTCCTGCTCGTAGATCCCGCAGAGCGACTCCAGCGCCTGCACCTGAAATCGCGAGCCTTGCGACAGCCGTACAAACAACTTTTCCGCCCTATCCAGTAGCCCGGCGCCCAAATAGTCTTTAGCCAGAGAATACAATGCCTGGTCACGCTGCTCGGCGGCGAGGTCGGGTCTGGCGATAATGTTTTGGTGGATACGAATTGCGCGATCGATTTCACCGCGACGACGGAACAGACTACCCAGCGCAAAGTGAGTTTCGATGGTTTTATCATCCACTCGCACCATGCGTAAAAAATGTTCCAGCGCCTGGTCGGTTTGCTCATTCAGAAGAAAATTCAGGCCTTTAAGATAGTCGATGTTCAGCGGTTGCGGCTTACCTTCATCTTCGCGCTCGCCAAAGCGGCCCATCGCCCAACCGGCGGCAGCCAGCAGGAGAAACAGTCCAGCGAGAAGAAAGGTTGATTCAGTCGGCATCGCTTAACGGCAGATTGCGCAGGCTGCTGACTTCATTCTCAGACATCCGCAATGAACGGCGTAAAAATCGTCGTTCGTTGGCTATTTTCAAAGCGAATATACCCATGCACGCAACTCCGAACAGCCAGCCGATTGCAAACGCAACAGTAAAGGCCAGCGAAATCGGAGCGCTGAACTCCCAGTGCAATAGCTTAATAACGACTTCATCGGGGTTGCCGGCCGTGAATACGACCATTGCAGAAAATATCAGGAGGATCAGTACGCCGAGCCCGATACGTTTGAGAATAATCAATTCTTAATCGGAAAGTCGTTGCTCGCGTTCACTCGTTCACGCAGATCTTTCCCGGGCTTAAAGTGCGGTACGTACTTGCCCGACAGCGCAACGGCTTCACCCGTCTTCGGGTTGCGGCCAATCCGTGGTGGTCGAAAGTGCAAAGAAAAACTACCGAACCCCCGGATCTCTATGCGCTCCCCTTTGGCCAGTGAATCGCTCATAAGATCCAGCAGGTGCTTGACCGCCAGCTCGACATCTTTCGCAGGCAGGTGCTTTTGCTTGCGAGAGATTGCTTCAATAAGTTCTGATTTTGTCATTTCACCTATCGCCGTACCGTTTGATTATCGTAACCCACGGATAGTAAAGGCAATAATAGCCCGGACTTATGGGTCCGGGCTACCTTTTTTACTTATTATTTGCTTTTGCCGGACATCTTTTCCTTCAAGAGTTCGCCCAGAGTGGTGCCTGCAGGCGCAGCGGACGAGTCAGACTTGTAACTGCTGACCGCTTCCTGCTCCTCATGGACCTCTTTAGCCTTGATTGACAGCGCGATGGTTCGGGTCTTGCGGTCAACGTTGGTGAACTTGGCTTCGATTTCTTCGCCAACCTTGATCATGGTCCGCGCATCTTCTACCCGGCCGCGGCCGAGCTCGGACGCACGCAAGGAACCGTAGACGCCGTCACCCAGGTCAACAACCGCACCGCGAGCGTCAACTTCCGTAACGTTACCGGTAACAATCGAGTTCTTCGGATGAGCTGCCAGCCAGCCAGAGAACGGATCTTTCTCAAGTTGTTTGATACCGAGAGAAATACGCTCACGCTCTGCGTCAATGGCAAGAACGGCTGCTTCGATTTCCTGGCCTTTCTTGAAATTGCGCACGGCTTCTTCGCCCGGGATGTCCCAGGAGATGTCCGAAAGATGCACAAGACCATCGATACCGCCGTCCAGGCCGATAAAGATACCGAAATCGGTGATCGACTTGATCTGGCCCGACACCTTGTCAGAACGATTGAAGGTTGCTGCAAACTCGGCCCATGGGTTCGACATGCACTGTTTAACACCCAGCGAAATTCGACGGCGTTCTTCGTCGATTTCGATAACCATGACTTCGACTTCCTGGCCGATCTGAACGACTCGAGCCGGGTTGACGTTCTTGTTGGTCCAGTCCATTTCAGAAACGTGTACCAGACCTTCGACGCCATCTTCAATTTCAACGAAACAGCCATAGTCGGCGATGTTCGTGACCTTACCGAACATGCGCGTTTGCGGCGGATAACGTCGAGCGAGATCTTGCCAGGGATCGTCACCCAGCTGTTTCATACCCAGGGAAACGCGCTGACGTTCACGATCGAATTTCAGGATCTTGACGTCGATTTCCTGACCGACATCGACAATCTCGGACGGATGCTTAACGCGCTTCCAGGCCATATCGGTAATGTGCAGGAGACCATCGATGCCACCGAGATCGACGAAAGCGCCGTAATCGGTGAGATTTTTGATAACGCCCTTAACCGTGTTGCCTTCCTGAAGATCCTTCAGGAGCTCTTCACGCTCAGCCGAGAATTCTTTCTCTACGACGGCGCGGCGAGAAACGACCACGTTATTGCGGCTTTGGTCCAGCTTGATAACCTTGAATTCAAGCTCCTTGCCTTCGAGGTAAGCGGGGTCGCGAACAGGTCGTACATCGACCAGCGAGCCCGGCAGGAATGCGCGTACCTGGTCGATCTCAACGGTGAATCCGCCCTTAACGCGGCCATTGATGACACCTTGTACTACTGCACCCTCTTCATACGCTTTCTCAAGATCGATCCAGGTTCGCGCGCGAATCGCCTTCTCGCGGGAGAGTTTGGTCTCGCCGAAGCCGTCTTCAACGGCATCGAGCGCGACTTCAACTTCATCGCCTACGGCCATTTCGTCGAAACGCTTGTCGCTCTTGAATTGTTCTTTGGGGATTACGGCCTCAGATTTGAGACCTGCACTGACAATGACTACGTCGTCGTTAATTCCGACGATGGTACCGGTGATGATGGCACCTGGCTTTATTTGTCGGCTGGCAAAACTTTCTTCAAATAACTCTGCAAAATTTTCGGACATGTGTAAGAAACCCAAGGGGAGTTTGTATCCCCACCCAATCGCCGACTTGCTTCCTGCTACCGACGGTCATTATAAAAATAGGGAGCGAACATCCTGTTCAATCCCATCCATTTACCTGTTCAAGAAATGTCGAGTTCTGCGACCCATTCGAGCACTGTATTGGTTACAGCCTCAATCGACAGCCCGGAGGAATCCAGAATTCTGGCGTCCGGTGCGGGTGTCAGCGGAGCTACCGATCGCTCGGAATCTCTGCGGTCACGGTCCTCTATGTCCCGAGAAAGGGCGGCAAGGCTAACACCCAGTCCCTTGTCTTTCAACTGCTTATAGCGCCTTAGGGCGCGTTCCTCGGCGCTGGCCGTCAGGAAAATCTTGAGCGCTGCGGACTGGAAAACCTGGGTGCCCATATCGCGCCCATCCGCCACCAGTCCCGGCGCCGTTTGGAAGGCCCTTTGGCGCTCCAGAAGTGCCGCCCGGACAGCCGGTATCGCCGCAACGATCGACGCCCCACTGCCGGTCGACTCCTTGCGCACTTCCGGCGTTACATCCTCGTCAGCCAGCCAAATGCGCTCGGATCCGTCCGCACGGCTGTCGAATCGGATATCCAGGCTGCGGGCAATGCCAGCCACAGCTGCAGCATCATCGAGGGCAATTCCGCGACGCTCCGCCGATAACGCAGTCAATCGGTACAGGGCGCCACTATCGAGCAAGTGGTAGCCAAGTGCATCAGCAACCCGCCGCGCGACGGTCCCCTTTCCGGAGCCACTGGGACCATCGATGGCGATGACGGGTACGGATTGGACCATCCTAATTGCCCGCCATCCGGCTGACGTTGGCGCCAAGCTCAGACATCAGTTCGGGGAAACCTGGAAATGAAGTCTCGACGGCCGCGACGTCTTCTACCAGCACATTGTCTGAGGCTATGGTGCCGGCGAGAGCTAAGGACATTGCCACGCGGTGATCGCCACAACTTTGTACGACACCGCCCTTGAATCGGCCCCCGTGTACAACGGCACCGTCGGTGGTCTCGTCAACAACAATGCCGAGCGCACGCATACCGGTAGCCATCGTCGCGATACGGTCACTTTCCTTGACGCGCAATTCCTCGAGTCCTGAGAAAACGGTCTTACCCTGCGCCGAAGCTGCCGCAACGAACAACACCGGAAACTCATCAATTGCCAATGAGACGAGCGCCGGATCGACGTTTCCGCCCTGTAGCTTTGACGAGCGCACGCGGATATCTGCGACCGGTTCCTCCGCCAATTGACGGGGATTTTCAATATCGATATCGGCACCCATGCTACGCAGAATGTCGATGACTCCGGTGCGCGTCGGATTGACGCCGACGTTCCTGATCAGAATATCGGCCTTTTCTGCGAGGATGGCTGCCAGCAGGACAAACGACGCGGACGAGAGGTCGGCCGGTACCTGCACGTCGCAGCCCCGCAAGGGCTGGCCGCCGTCTATCGCTATGGTTCTTTGCCGGGTGCGTACGGCGACGCCCATGGCACGCAGCATACGCTCGGTGTGATCGCGGGTTACCGCCGGTTCGGTCACGCGCGTAGTTCCTTCTGCGTACATTCCGGCAAGCAATACAGCAGATTTCACCTGCGCGCTGGCCATCGGCAACTCATAGTCTATTGCCTGCAGTCTTTCTTGCCCGCGAACGACTAGTGGTGGCCTACCGTCCTGAGACTCAATCCTGGCACCCATAGTAGAGAGTGGTTTGATAATTCGGCCCATAGGCCGCGACGACAATGACTCATCACCGATCAAAACACTGTCAAAGGGCTGCCCTGCCAGGAGTCCGGCCATGAGGCGCATCGCCGTTCCTGAGTTGCCCAGATCGAGATCCGTATTTGCAGCGCGTAATCCGTGTAAACCGACACCATTAATTGACATTTCGGTGGCGCTCGCCTGCTGAATTTCGACCCCCAGCGCCTGCATTGCAGCCAGGGTCGCCAGGCAGTCTTCTCCGGCGAGAAACCCGCTCACCTCCGTGCGGCCTTCTGCAATACTGCCGAGCATTAAGGCGCGATGAGAGATCGACTTGTCGCCCGGTACCGTAACGGAGGCATCGCGAACCCTGGATGGCGTTACCTGAAAGCGCATGTGTTTATCTAGCCGACTGCCTTCGGATACGCGCCGAGAACTCGGAACAGGGAGCTGTTCTTCTCAAGTTTGGTCAGCGCTTCGCGAACGGGTGACTCTTCGGCGTGTCCGTCAATATCGATAAAGAACACGTAGTCCCAATTCCTGCGCCGTGACGGTCGTGATTCGATCCGCGTCATGCTAACGCCATACTCAGCCAGTGGCTGCAACAAGTTGTGCAGGACTCCGGCACCGCCCGCGGTATCGCTAGTCGAGACGAGTATGGTCGTTTTATCCAGGCCACTTGCCGCCAGAAGATTGCGCCCAACGACAAGAAACCGTGTCGCATTGTCCGGCCGATCCTCTACGTTCGTGACCATGATGCTGAGCTCATAGACATCCGCGGCCACTTTCGGCCCTATTGCCGCAGTGCCGTCCTCATCGCGAGCCCGCCGTGCGCCGGCCGCATTACTGGACATCCCGATCAGCTCAACATGCGGCAGATATTCGCGTAACCAGCCTCGACATTGCGCCAGTGATTGCTCATGCGCGCAAATACGCTCGATCTTGTCGAGCCCCGTCATCTTGCTCATCAGGTGCTGTTCAATTTTGAGCTCGATTTCGCCCGCGATCTTCAGCGGCGAGGTCAGGAACATGTCGAGCGTGTTGTTAACGGAGCCCTCCGTCGAATTCTCGATGGGCACCACTGCGAAATCAGCCGCGCCGCACTCAACTTCCTGAAAACACTCATCGATAGTATGAAACGGCAATGCCCGCACAGAATGCCCAAAGTGCTTGAAAACAGCGGTTTGCGTAAACGTACCTTCGGGACCGAGAAAACCGACCTTCAACGGTTCTTGCTGCGCCAGGCACGCCGACATGATCTCGCGAAACAGCCGTAGCATTTCCGCATCCCGCATCGGTCCCTTGTTGCGTTCCAGGACTCCGCGAAGCACCTCCGCCTCGCGTTCGGGGCGGTAATAATCGACGGCGGAACCCAGGTCGCCTTTCGCGACCCCGACCTTCTGCGCAATTGTCGCGCGTTCGTTGATCAGTGCCTGAATGCGTTCGTCGACTGCATTGATATGGTTGCGGATCTCTGCAAGATCCAGGGCCTTGGTATCTTTACGCTTGCCAGTCATGCCAAACCCGTTTTGAAATCCTAATGGAATCCTGAGCTTATACAGGCTTACCGAGATTACGCAATGTCAGTATGCCTTTGATCGCCCGAATTCCGGCCAGCAGTTCTTTGGTCGGCTCGCCGTTGACGTCGACGATGGTGTATGCGAGACCACCGGCCGACTTGTTCAGGAGGTCCTCGATATTCAGGCCCGCGTTGGCGATGAGCGTTGATACCTGGCCGACCATATTCGGTACGTTGGCGTTTGCCATGGTAATTCGCCACGCGTCAGCGCGAGGCATCCGTGCATCCGGGAAATTGACCGAGTACCGAATGTTGCCGTTCTCCAGATAATCCTTGACGTGATCGGCCACCATGATCGCGCAGTTCTCTTCCGCCTCGGCTGTCGATGCCCCCAGGTGAGGAAACACGACGACTTTCGGATGTGCGATCAGCTCGGGACTTGGAAAGTCACTGACAAACGCGTGCAGTTTGCCACTATCGAGCGCCGCAATAGCCGCAGCATTGTCAACGATACCTCCACGCGCAAAGTTAATGAGTACGCCGCCATCGTTCATGAGGCGAATACGCTCCGCATTGACGATGCCCTTGGTCGCGTCCAATAAGGGGACGTGCGAAGTAACAAAGTCTGCGTCCTGAAATAGCTGATCAAGTGAATCCGCATGCTGCACACCCGCCGATAATCGCCAGGCGCTGCGTACGGTAATCGCCGGATCGAAACCGATGACCGTCATCCCAAGTGCCAACGCGGCATTTGCAACCTCGACACCGATAGCGCCAAGTCCGAGGACACCAATCCGCCTGCCGGGAAGCTCATTGCCAACAAATTGCTTTTTGCCGGCCTCCACTGCCGCGCTCAGGCCATCGCCGGTTTCCTTCAATGCCGAGACATATTCGTTCGCACGGCACAAGTTGCGAGCGCCGATCAACATACCAGCGATTACCAGTTCCTTGACCGCATTTGCGTTTGCTCCCGGCGCATTAAACACCGGAATACCGCGTGCGCTCATCGCATCGACGGGAATGTTATTGGTACCCGCACCAGCACGTCCGATTGCCTCGACCGACGCCGGGATTTCCATACTGTGCATATTCTGAGAGCGCAACAGAATCGCATCAGGATCGGCGATCTCATTTGCGACTTTATAACGCTCCTGGGGAAGCCGCCGAAGACCTGCTTCAGCAATGTTATTGAGCGTGAGTATTTTGTACATTTGTTTATCCGTTCGCTTTTTCAAATTCGGCCATGAAAGCAATGAGTGCATCCACGGCTTGCTCACTGACTGCATTGTAGATTGACGCGCGCATACCACCGACCGAGCGGTGGCCCTTCAGATTCGTGAGTCCCGCTTCGTGACTTTCCTTCAGGAATTTCGCATCAAGCGCGGCATCCGCTAATACAAAAGGCACATTCATCCAGGACCGGCAGTCTTTTGACACGGGGTTGGAATAGAAATCCGAGTCGTCAATCGCGGCATACAACTTGCTCGCCTTGCGACCATTGACGACTGCCATCGCTTCTACGCCGCCTTGATCCAGCAACCATTGAAATACGAGGTCGGCAACGTACCAGGCAAAAGTCGGTGGAGTATTGGTCATCGAGTCCGACTCGGCGTAGGACTTCCAGGTCAACAGATGCGGATTATCGGCCCGCGCGCGCTCCAGCAACTCTTTTTTGACGATGACCAGCGTGATGCCTGCCGGTCCGATGTTTTTCTGCGCACCAGCGTAAATCACGCCGAATTGGCTCACGTCTATTGGGCGCGACAGTATCGTGCTCGACATGTCAGCGACCAAAGGCACGCCGCCAGGCACGAAATGAAATTCGACGCCAGCGATCGTCTCGTTCGGTGTGTAATGCAAATACGCTGCGTTCTTGCTGCGCTTCCAGGAGGCCTCATCCGGAATGTAGGTGAAATTCTTGTCGGACGAGTTCGCGACAATATTCACGTCGCAGAATTTCCCAGCTTCACTCGCTGCCTTCTTACTCCAGCTGCCCGTAACGACGTAATCCGCTGTATCGCCGGGCGCCGCGAGGTTCATGGGTACCATCGCCATCTGCAGGGTTGCACCGCCCTGTGGAAAAATCACGGCGTAGTCGTCAGGCACACCGAGCAATTTGCGCAAATTGGCTTCAGCCCGTGCTGCAAGCGCGACAAACTCCTTGCCGCGGTGACTGACTTCCATAACTGACATGCCGGTGCCCTGCCAGTCGAAAATATCTTTATCAATTTGTGTAAGTACTTCGAGCGGAAGAGCCGCGGGTCCGGCACTGAAATTATAAACGCGAGACATGTCGCAAAGGTCCTTAGGGGGGTTCTTAGGGCGCGTATTGTACGGGCTGAACGTGGAATTGCACGCCTTATGTAGGGATAAGCTCAGCTCACTGACGCATAAGTCGCACCGAATTGGTGCATCACTCTTCGTCTTCCTCGACTGCCTCGATTTTCGCCAGCCCAACCAGCCGTTGACCCTCTTCAACACGAATAAGGCGCACGCCCTGCGTATTGCGCCCCATGATTGAAATATCGTCGACTCCGGTGCGCACAAGCGTGCCATTTGAGCTAATCAACATGACTTCGTCGTCATCCGCTACCTGCAAAGCGCCAACCGTCTTGCCATTCCGCTCGGTAGTCTGAATCGCAATCACGCCCTGACCACCACGTCCCTGTACCGGGAAATCCTCGACGGAAGTACGTTTGCCGTAACCGTGCTCGGTTGCGGTGAGTATCAGGCCTTCGCGCATGATCGATAGCGCGATGACTTCTTCTCCCTTGGGCAACTTGATGCCACGAACGCCTGCCGCGGCGCGCCCCATCGGGCGCACGTCTTCTTCGCGGAAGCGAATCGACTTTCCATGGCTTGCAACCAGCAACACTTCGGCTTGTCCATTGGTCAATTCGACACTGACCAGCTTGTCGTCGTTGCGCAAATCAATCGCGATAATGCCGCTGCTGCGGGGACGCGAGAACTGGCTCAACGGCGTCTTCTTTACGGTACCCGCCGAGGTCGCCATGAACACGAAATGCCCTTCTTCGTATTCGCGGATTGGCAACACCGCATTAATGCGCTCACCCTCTTCGAGCGGCAACAGGTTGATAATGGGTTTGCCCCGGGATCCGCGACTCGCCTGCGGCACCTGAAATACCTTCAGCCAGTACATCTTGCCGCGACTCGAGAAGCACAGGATCGTGTCGTGAGTATTGGCAATAAAGAGCTTGTCGACAAAATCCTCGTCTTTCACTTTCGTCGCCGAACGACCGCGCCCACCACGCTTCTGAGCCTGGTAGTCCTCGATGGGTTGCGCTTTGGCGTAACCGCCGTGCGACAGCGTCACAACGACTTCTTCTTCGGGAATCAGGTCCTCGACGTTGAGATCCGAGTGATCCTGAATGATCTCTGTTCGGCGCTCATCACCGTAGGCATCCCGAATCGCAATGAGCTCTGCCCGGATGACTTCCAGCAACAAATCCGGGTTCGCCAAAATACTTGAAAACTCTTTAATTTTGGCAAGTATCTCTTTGTATTCATTAACTATTTTGTCTTGCTCAAGACCCGTAAGGCGATGCAGTCTGAGGTCCAGAATCGCCTGCGCCTGAACATCGGACAGTCGGTACTTGCCCTTGATCAAACCCGCCTCGATCTCCAGTCCGTCGGGCCGGGTATCCATTTCACCCGCGCGCTCCAGCATCCCTGTGACTGCACCCGGTTCCCAGTCCTGCCCCATAAGGGCGACCTTGGCGTCTGCCGGAGAAGCGGAGGCTTTGATCATCGCGATCACTTCATCAATATTGGCCAGGGCAACCGTCTGCCCTTCCAAAATGTGCGCACGGTCTCGCGCCTTACGCAGATCGAATATCGTGCGGCGGGTAACCACCTCCCGACGGTGTGACAGGAATGCCTTCAAAACCTGTCTGAGATTCATCAACTTCGGCTGGCCTTCATGCAAGGCAACCATGTTGATCCCGAAAACGCTCTGCATCGCCGTGTGTTTGTAGAGATTATTCAGCACCACATCGCTGATTTCACCGGTCTTAAGCTCGATAACGATGCGCATGCCGTCCTTATCGGACTCATCACGCAGCTCGCTGATGCCCTCAAGGCGCTTTTCGCGAACGAGGTCGGCGATCTTTTCGATCAACCGCGCTTTGTTTACCTGGTAAGGCAATTCGGTAACGATAATGGCTTCCTTGCCACGTGCATTGATGACTTCTATTGCCGTGCGCGCCCGAATATGGACTCGCCCACGACCGGTTCGATACGCGGAATAGATGCCTGCGGCGCCATTAATGATCCCAGCCGTCGGGAAGTCCGGGCCCGGAATGTGCTCCATCAGCCCGGCGACATCGATCTCTGGATTATCCAGCAGTGCCAGGCAGGCGTTGATCACTTCAGTCAGGTTGTGCGGCGCGATGTTGGTCGCCATGCCCACGGCAATGCCGGACGAGCCGTTGACCAGCAAGTTTGGCACCCGCGTTGGCATAACAGACGGTTCGCTCTCTGAGCCATC
Organism: uncultured Gammaproteobacteria bacterium; assembly: GCA_942490655.1. GTDB lineage: Bacteria > Pseudomonadota > Gammaproteobacteria > Steroidobacterales > Woeseiaceae > UBA1847. The sequence goes on from CALNXZ010000003.1 coordinate 798,496, forward strand.
GTAGTTCTCAACGAAATCGACCGTTTCCTTCTCGATATCGGCGAGCAGCTCATGCGCGATCTTTGCCATTCGCACTTCGGTGTATCGCATGGCAGCCGGTGAGTCGCCGTCGACGGAACCGAAGTTACCCTGCCCGTCGATCAGCATGTAACGCATCGAAAACGGCTGCGCCATACGAACGATAGTGTCATATACAGCGGAGTCGCCATGCGGGTGGTACTTACCGATCACGTCACCGACGACACGAGCCGATTTTTTGTAGGGTTTGTTGAAATCGTTGTTCAGTTCCCGCATCGCGTGCAGGACACGCCGATGCACCGGTTTCAGTCCGTCACGAACGTCCGGCAGGGCGCGGCCAACGATGACACTCATCGCATAATCGAGATAGGACTGCTGCATCTCCTGCTCGAGACTTACAGACAGCAATTCCTGTGCAACTTCAGCCATAGTTTCCTACTTTTTGGGCTTACAACCCCAGCGTGATCCCGATCCGGAAACCGGGTTCATAATGTCGGTTCTTGCTGGAATTTAAGCGATTAATTTTGTCTTGGTTTCGTACTTGTTTCGGCCATGGATTAACGGCCCGTGCCAGGCAGGAATAGTATCACAGGAGGGGTCGAAACTGCAGTGTTTTAGCCCCTTTCAGCGCTATTTAAAACGCCGCTGGCACTGACTCGCGTGACGCGTATACTCCCCCGACTATGCTGCACTGCGATACCCTGATCGCACCTCGATGGTGCGCTACCGTGGCCCCTACGGATGGGCTGCTTTGCGACCATGCCGTGGTCGTCAACGACGGACGTATTGCGGACGTTTTGCCGCTCGCGGAAGCTCGCTTGAAGTACCAGGCCAGCGTGCTGATTGAACGCCCCGACCACCTCCTGATTCCAGGGTTCGTGAACGCCCATACGCACGCGGCCATGACCCTGATGCGTGGCCTCGCTGATGACTTGCCGCTGGCGGCCTGGCTTGACGAGGCGATCTGGCCGGTCGAAAAGCGCTGGGTCAGTGCCGAAATGGTTCGTGACGGCACTGAGCTTGCGATAGCAGAAATGATTTCCGGCGGTACAACCTGCTTCAGTGATCAGTACTTCTTTCCCGAGATCGTCGCAGAGACGGCCGTAGATATGCAGATACGCGCGGTCGTCGGCACGCCGATCATCGAATTTCCCAGTGCATGGGCCAGCAATACCGCCGAATACCTGAGCAAGGCCAATGATCTGGTACACGACCCGTATGCCGATCACCCGCTGGTATCGACCTGCTACGCGCCGCACTCTTTCAGCGCCTTGTCAGACGCTTCTTTTGTTGATTTGCGCGTCCTTGCTGACCAGCTGGACGTCCGGATTCAGATGCATTTGCACGAAACTTCCGCGGACATCGAGCGCGCAGTGAAACTGCACGGCAAAAGGCCTATTGAGTACCTGCAATCGCTGGGCCTTGTGAATTCATCGCTGCTCGCGGTCCATGCTGTGCACCTCAGTGACGCTGAAATAGAGCTGCTCGCCGAGTCGGGCGTGAGTATCGCGCACTGCCCACGATCCAACCTGAAGCTCGCGAGCGGCATCGCAGCGACCTCAAAGTATCGCGACGCCGGCATCAATGTCGCCATTGGCACTGATGGAGCAGCCAGCAATAACTGCCTCGACATGCTGGACGAAATGCGGACCGCTGCATTACTCGCCAAGGCCCAGTCATCCAACGCCGCAGCGATATCCGCAAGCGACGCACTGCGCATGGCAACGCTCGACGGTGCCAAAGCACTCGGCCTTGGCCACGAGACCGGGTCCATCGAGTCGGGCAAATGGGCAGACCTGACCTGCGTCGATCTGAATCGCTTGCACAGCCAGCCGCTCTATGACCCTATATCCCAGCTGGTTTACACGGCACGTGCTGACCAGGTGACGGACGTGTGGATCGCTGGCAAGCATCAGCTCGATCAGGGCCGGCTCACTCAGATCGACACATCAGGACTTCTGGCACGTTGTAACGAATGGAGCGACCGCTTCGCTGCGTCGCATAACTAAGTACAGGTAGCAGCACCCATGAATACCGCAAGAGATAATGTGGATGTCGCGGAAGTCGCGAAATTCGACGCGCTGGCTTCGCGCTGGTGGGATCCGAATGGCGAGTTCCGCGCGTTGCACGAGATTAACCCACTACGCCTCGACTGGATTCGGCAACACGTTTCACTGTCCGGGCGCAAGGTCGTTGATATCGGGTGCGGTGGCGGCATCCTGGCCGAGTCTATGGCAATGGCAACAGCCGAGGTGACCGGTATCGACATGGCTGAAGGGCCGCTTGCCGTTGCCAGACTGCACCAACACGAATCGAATGCACGTGTTGATTATCGGCAGGCGACGGCTGAGGAACTCGCCGCAACCGAAGCCGGGGCCTACGACGTAGTGACTTGTCTTGAGATGCTGGAACACGTTCCGGATCCCGCCCTTGTAATCAAGTCGTGTGCCGAGCTCGTGAAGCCCGGCGGGCACGTATTTTTTTCGACCATCAACCGCAACCCGAAGGCCTTCGCTTTTGCCATCGTGGGAGCCGAGTACGTACTCAAGCTGCTGCCTGCCGGTACCCATGAGTACGAGAAATTCATTCGGCCGTCGGAGCTTGAAACCTGGGCCCGGCATGCGGGTCTTGCGCTCAGGGACAGTATTGGCATGCACTACAATCCGATTACAAAAGATTACACTCTCGGGCCGAAGCTGGACGTCAACTACCTGATGTATTTTCAACGTGACTGAGCTCAATGGCGCTGAATATACCGCCGTCCTGTTCGATCTTGATGGCACGCTGGTGGATACCGCACCGGACATGGTGGCGGTATTGCATCTGCTGCAGGAAGAACACGGCATTAGGCCGGCACCGTACGACCTGGCGCGGTCGAATGTATCCAATGGCGCGATCGGTCTGTTGCGGGTTGGCTTTCCCGAACTCGAGATCGAATTCGGAGACGAAATGCATCAGCTATATCTCGAGCGCTACGCCGACAAGATCTGCGAGGAGTCCAGAGTCTTCGAAGGCCTTATCGAGCTGCTCGATCAACTCGACATCATGGGCTGCCCCTGGGGTGTGGTCACCAACAAGCCCGAGCACCTCACCATACCTTTGCTCACAGCCTTGCAGCTGACCGATCGATCCGCGTGTATCGTCAGTGGCGATACTCTGTCGGTTCGAAAGCCCGATCCGGCCCAATTATTGCTCGCCTGCGACATCATCGGCGTGGATCCCGAGAGCGCTATCTACATTGGCGATGCGGTACGCGACATTGAAGCCGGCCAGCGCGCGGGCATGGCCACGATTGCTGCGGGCTACGGCTACATAACGGAAGACGATGATCCGCGCGAATGGGATGCGGATGTCATCGCCACCAGCGCCGAAGAACTCACGCAAATCGTCCTCAAAGCGGTTAATCTTGAGGACTGATGAATTCCTTCGACTTTGACCCTATCTATCTGACCATAGGCCTGCCAGCACTCCTGTTGGGGTTAGTGCTCGGCGTCATCATTGCCCAGCTGATCAACCGTAGTCGCAATGAGCGCATGGCCGAAGAGCGGGAGTCAGCCTTCGAACTTGCCAATGCCAAGCTAACGCAAACTTTTGTGGAACTGAGCAACCGCTCCCTGCAAGCCAACAGTGACACTTTCCTGAAACTCGCCGAGCAACGGCTCGAAACTCAACAGCAAAAGGCTCGCGGCGAGCTCAGTGAACGCGAGAAAGCCGTGGAAGCGCTGGTCAAACCCATCAATGACGCGCTCAAAGCATCGCAACAACAAATTGCCGAACTCGAGAAGTCGCGCAGCGAGGCTTACGGCGGCATCCGGAACCAGCTTGAAGAGATGCAGCTCAGCCAGAAGTCCCTGAAACAGGAAACGCAGAACCTGGTCAATGCGTTGCGGCGGCCCGAAGTGCGCGGTCGCTGGGGTGAAATTACCTTGCGGCGGCTCGTCGAACTGGCGGGCATGGTCGAGCATTGCGATTTCGTTGAGCAGGTGCACTCCGAGGCGGACGGTCAGGTATTTCGGCCGGACATGGTCGTGCGGATGCCTGATCAACGGCAGCTTGTCGTTGACGTCAAAACACCGCTCGACGCTTATCTCGCGGCTGCCGAAGCGCCGGATGACGCCCAGCGCAAGCTCGGCCTGGAACGTCATGCAAAGAACGTTCGTGGGCACATCCGCATGTTGGCATCCAAGGCCTACTGGAATCAGTTTGATGAAAGTCCGGAATTTGTCATCCTGTTTATCCCTGGAGACCAGTTTCTCAGCGCTGCCCTGGGCGAGGAGCCGGACCTCATTGAATATGCCCTGTCGAAGCAGATCATATTGGCAACACCCACCAGCTTTGTCGCACTGCTCAAGGCGGTTGCTTACGGTTGGCGGCAACTGTCGCTGGCTGAGAACGCGAAGGAAATTCGGGTTCTGGCTGAGGACCTGTACGGTCGATTGACGACTTTTATCACACACATGAACAAGGTCGGGCGGCAACTTGGCAGTAGCGTCGAAAGCTACAACAAAGCCATCGGGTCACTCGAACGCAGTGTATTGCCGGGGGCAAGAAAATTTGTAGAGCTCGGGGTCCATCCGAAGAAAGAGATGGAAAAGCTGGAATCCCTTGAGCCGGTACCACGCACACTGATAGAGGGAAATGACGCTTGAGCATCGATCCACGCACCTACAGCTACTCCGACGACGTTCTCAATGGCCGAATCGTCTTGGTCACAGGTGCCAGCGATGGCATCGGACGAGCCCTGGCCCTGGAATCAGCACGGCTGGGCGCGACGGTGATTCTGCATGGCCGCAACGCCAAAAAGCTCGAGAAGGTCTATGACGAAATTGTCGCGATCGAAGGCACGGCGCGACCCTCAATTGCCGTCCTCGACCTCGCCTCAGCAAATGCAGACGGCTACACGACGCTCGCGAATAGCATTGCCGACGAGTATGGTCGGCTCGATGGGCTGGTCCACAACGCAGCGATAGTCGGCTCTCGGTTCTCGATCGAGCAGTACGATGCGGTTGAATGGCAACGAGTCATGCATATCAATGTGACCGCCGGATTCGCCCTGACCCAGGTATTGCTGCCATTGCTGCGTGAGTCTGAAGATGCGTCTGTGATCTTTACCAGCAGTGGCGTTGGACGTGCGGGACGCGCATTCTGGGGCGCTTATGCCGCCTCAAAATTTGCTGTCGAAGGCTTGTCGCAGGTCCTTGCCGATGAACACCGCCATGCGGCGCTGCGCTCAAACTGCATCAACCCGGGAGCCACTCGAACCGGCATGCGTCTCGCGGCATTTCCAGCCGAAGACAGGGATTTACTCAAGACGCCAGCGGAGATTTTGGCGCCTTATATTTTCCTACTGGGAGCCGACAGCAAGGGTGTGACCGGGCAGAGCTTTGACGCGCAATAGAGTTAACCTTAATAAACTAACGTAACTTACCGTTTTCTATCGTATTTTATAACTTTTCTCTTACCGACGATCGGCGCCTGCTGCGGCATATCCGGTGCCTCCAGCCCCGCAGCCAGGTAAAGACCTCTTACTTCTGCAGGGCCCAGCGCCTCGAACTTGCCACGCCGCAGATAACGCGGCAATTCCACCGGGCCATACGCGAGACGTATCAGGCGGCTAACCTCGAATCCCACGGCTTCCCAGAGTCGCCTGACCTCACGATTCCGACCCTCTTTGAGCGTCACGTTGAACCATCGATTAGCGCCTTCGCCACCACTGGCTTCGACACTGTCAAACTGCGCCGGGCCATCGTCGAGGACGACCCCCAATTGCAGCTTTTCCAAAATTGATTCGTCGGGATTGCCGTGCACGCGAACGGCGTATTTGCGGATGATTTCCGCCGAGGGGTGCATCAGCCCATTGGCAAGTACACCGTCCGTCGTGAAGATCAAGAGCCCGGTCGTCGCGAAATCGAGTCGACCGACGGCGACCCAACGAGCGCCTCTCAAATCGGGTAAAGAATCGAAGACCTGCTTGCGCCCTTCCGGGTCATCCCGGCTGCATATCTCATCGCCGGGCTTGTTATAGACAATGTGCCGATGTGCGCGTGCGGCGGACTGAATCGCCAGCGGACGCCCGTCGAGGCAGATATTCTCTGTGCCCTCAACCGGCTCGCCGAGTTCTGCAGCGCGGCCGTCAACCGTTAACCGGCCTTCCCGGATCCAGGTCTCAACTTTGCGCCGCGATCCGTGGCCTGCGGCCGCCAGTACCTTCTGAATTCGATCAGCCAACCGGTTGCGGCCATTCGGAGACAGCGAGCTCCTCTTCCTCGGCGATCTCGTCCTCTTCTAGAGCATCATCTTCCGCGACCGCTTCGCCATCGTTCTCGGGATAGAGTACCGGCAGATTACTGAGATCGACGTCCGGCGCATCGCTGTCCTCGAGCATTGCGTCCATTTCCAGCTCTTCACTACCGTCCCTGCCCTCAACTTCCGGCAAATTCAGCTGCAACCGCAGACTTTCCCAATCAGAGAGGTCGGCGAGCGGTGGCAGGTCATCCAGTTTCTTCAGGCTGAAATAATCGAGAAACCCTTTCGTCGTGCCAAACATCGCCGGTCGGCCCGGAATATCCCGATGCCCGACGACACGCACCCAATCGCGCTCGAGCAACTGGCGAGTGATATTGCTGCTGACAGCCACGCCACGAATCTCCTCAATCTCGCCGCGCGTAATTGGTTGGCGATAGGCAATCAGTGCGAGGGTTTCAAACAAGGCCCGCGAGTAGCGCGGCGGACGCTCTTCCCACAGCTTGCTCAAGCGATCGGCCATCGAAGACTTGACCTGCATGCGATAGCCGGACGCGACTTCAGAAACGACTATGCCGCGATCCGTATACTCCTCGTTCAGCGTCTCGATCGCAGCACGAATCTCTGCTTTTTCCGGCGCCATACGACCATCAAAAAGATCCCTCAGTTGATCGACACTGAGCGGCCGTCCCGCTGCCAACAGGGCCGCTTCCAGAAAGTGCTTGATTTCGTTCTGATCCATTAATCCTCTTCCAAAGGTTCCGAGTCAGGTTCAGGGCCCTGATCTTCGTCGACCACCAGCCGTACCGACGACGCGGCCCGAACATGCAGTGGCGCGTATTGTTCTGATTGCACGACCTCAATGACCGATTCGCGCAATAATTCCAATATCGCGATGAAAGTCACCGCTACGCCCATCCGACCCTCTTCCGGATCGAACAAATCCACAAAACCCGTGAACTCACTCGCTTTGATCCGGCTAAGTATCTCGCTCATGCGCTGACGTACCGACAAGGGCTCGCGTTGCATGTGCAAATTCGTAAACATTTCCGCACGCTTGAGAACGTCATGAAACGCCAGCAACAGCTCTTTCATTGTGACGTCCGGCAACTTGGTCGTGACTTTGCGATCCGGCGCATCTGCCGATGCGATGAATACGTCGCGCTCAAGTCTCGGCAAATCGCCGATGTCCTCTGCGGCCTTCTTGAATCTCTCGTACTCCTGCAGGCGTCGGACGAGTTCCGCACGAGGATCGTCTTCCTCCGCTTCTTCGGCCACGGGTCGAGGTAGTAACATTCGTGACTTGATCTCAGCCAACATGGCCGCCATCAGCAGGTACTCGCCAGCAAGCTCAAGTTGCATTTCCTGCATGACTTCAATGTATTGCACGTACTGTTTCGTGATTTCTGCGATTGGGATATCGAGAATATCGATGTTCTGACGACGAATCAGGTACAAAAGCAGGTCCAGCGGGCCTTCGAAAGCCTCCAGAAATACCTGCAGGGCGTGCGGCGGAATGTAGAGGTCCTGCGGTAACGTCGTCAGCGGCTCGCCATCGACCACGGCAAAAGGCATCTCCGATTGTGCGGGCGATTGCTTGGCGTCCTGAGGAGGCTTGGGCGCGTCTTCAGGTGTCAGGACTTTTAGTTCAGGTTTCATGCAGATTCCGGCGGATTACGCCGCACCGTCCGGCGTATTAGGCCGCATTCTAACGCAATTCTGAGACATCAGGTGAACTGGCTGACGTCGCCGCGACCGACGCGCAGGACATCCACTCTGCCATTGGACAGGTCCAGTACCGATGTAGGCTCGAGCCCGGTCGGACCGCAATCGATGATCGCTTCTATCTGATTTCCAATGCGTTCCTCAATTTCCTGTGGATCAGTCAGCGGCATGTCATCACCAGGCAGTGCCAGCGTTGAGCTCATAATGGGCTCACGAAGCCCGGCAAGCACTGCACTGACCAGCGGATGTCCTGGTACCCGTATTCCGATCGTCCGCCGTTTGGGATTCTGCAGCATTTTCGGCACTTCCCGCGTTGCCGGCAGAATGAAGGTGTACGGTCCGGGAGTGTGGGCCTTGATCAGACGATAAGCCCAATTATCCACCCTTGCGTATAGGCTAATCTCGGAGAGGTCCGCGCACACCAGCGTAAAATTGTGGTGCTTATCGGTACGACGAATCTGCCGGATGCGGTCAATGGCTTTCTTGTCGCCGATTTGACACCCAAACGCGTAACTCGAGTCTGTCGGATAGGCGACGAGTCCGCCGCCTTGAATAATGCGCACGACCATCGATACCAGGCGCGGCTGCGGGTCGATGGGGTGCATTTCAATGAGTTTTGCCACGCGCGGATTGTAGGGGAGCAGCGGCTTCGCGGATACCCCTTCAATACGCTATGATTCGCGACCATTCTGGCTATCTGAGGGGCCCGATGAACCTGATTTTCGAATTTCTACCATTGGTCCTGTTTTTCCTTACCTTCGTTTATAAGGGGATTTACGTGGCATTAGTGGTCCTGATGATCGCGATGCCGATTGGCCTGGTGGTGAAATACCTCCGCACGCGCGTGCTCGACAAAATGTACCTCTGGTCCACTGTCCTGCTGCTGGTCGCGGGCGGGTTCACGCTGTACTTCAGAAACCCCCTGTTCCTCTATTGGAAACCGACTGTCTTCTATTGGGTAGTCGCCGTCGCATTTCTCGCCAGCCAGTTCATTAGCGATCGCCCGTTAGTACAGCGTTTTTTCGGTCTTGCTGATGGGCTCAGCCTTGAGAAAATTACAGCAAGCCAATGGACCAGGCTTAATGTCGTTTGGGTACTCTTTTTTCTTGGCTTGGGCGCATTGAATATCTACGTTGCCTACAGTTTCGAGCAAGCAACCTGGGTCAAAGTTAAAGTCTTTGGCATGATGGCCCTGCTATTTGTGTTCCTGCTGGCGCAGACTTTTTGGATCGCGAGTCTGATCGATGACCACTCTCCGGAAGAACGACAGGAGCACGACTAATGTGGTACGCAATAATGAGTACGGATCATGAAGGCACACTTAGTAAGCGCCTCGCGGCACGGCCGGATCATGTCGCACGCCTGGTGGCAATGCGTGACGAAGGTCGGCTGCTCATTGCCGGTCCGCACCCTGCTGTCGACTCGCAGGATCCGGGTCCTGCGGGCTTTACTGGCAGCCTTGTTGTCGTAGACTTTCCGAGCCTTGAAGAGGCTCAGGCATGGGCCGATCAGGATCCATATATCGCGGCCGGTGTATATCAAAAGGTGCTTGTTAAACCCTTCAACCTGGTTTTGCCGTGACCAAAACTCGGTGCGAACAAATCGAAGCCCGGCTACGCGAAGCTTTCTCTCCGGACGAATTACTCGTCAAGGACCAAAGCCATCTACATGCCGGCCATGCCGGCGCTAAAGATGGCCGTGGACATTTTGAGGTTCATATCGTCGCAGAGGCCTTCGACAACCGCGGTCGAATCGAGTCTCACCGTCTGATCTATGAGGCACTAGGGTCGATGATGACATCTGACATTCATGCACTCAGTATTCGCGCTAGTTCAAAAATGTCGGACCTTACCGGGTAGACCTGACTCAAATCCATTATTATTCGCAGATTCTAAATAGAGGACCCCACTATGAATTCACAATTCGGTTCCAATGCAGTTGGAATACGATTCGCAGCCCCGGTGTTGAGCGCAGTACTGCTATTCGCTGCAACATTGGCATCAGCACAGACCGACGCATTCGACAAAGAGGTATTGAACCTGATGTTGGAGTCGCGCCTGCAAAAGCCGGTAAGCCAGGCAACCGCCGAAGAAATAGCGGCAGTGTCCGATGAATTGACGAATATATACGCAGTTTCCAGTTTGCCTCGCGCGGTCGAACTGGGCAACGACCCGCGCGTCAAAGCGCAAATTGAACTGCAAGAAAGGGCCATCCTGTTCAATGCGTTCGCAACTGAATTTCTAGCGAACAATGCCGCAACGGACCAGGAGATATTTGATGTTTATGAGGAGCAGGTTGCGATTGCACCGCCAAAGGAATTCAAGGCACGCCACATTCTTGTCGAAACTCAAAGTGAGGCTATTGCATTAATAGCACAACTTGATGGTGGAGCAGATTTTGTCGCGCTCGCGAAGGAAAGTTCGACCGGGCCGTCGGGCCCATCGGGTGGTGATCTCGGTTGGTTTACAGCGCAAGCAATGGTCAAGCCTTTTTCTGACGCAGTTGCAGCATTGGAGGATGGCGCCTACACACCAGCGCCTGTGCAAACTCAGTTCGGATGGCATGTAATACTTCGCGAAGCCTCACGTGATAGTGCGCCGCCTCCACTCGAGAGCGTCCGCGACGTGATAAAGCAACGAATCGAGCAACAAAAGTTTCAGGATTTCATGAATGATTTGCGGTCGAAGGCTTCAAACTAAGCTCGACTTAACTTAATCATTCCAATTCGTTCAGCTTGGGGCGCCTTTTGGCGCCCTTTTCTTTTGGTGAAAGCGAATTGTGAATCTGGTCACACCAGCTCGCGAGGAACGTACCTAGTATTAGCCGCGAGTCATCTCTAATCGCTCGGAGGTGGCTCCTCCAACCCTCGCATCTCCTTCACAGGTTGATACGAGAACTAAGTCGGCAGGGACGCCGACTTTTTTATGTCTGCAGAAAACGCAGGCAAAGAAAAAGGCCACCGAAGTGACCTTGTCCTTTGTGTTTCGAAAGAACCAGCGTCGTGTTACGACACAAATCAGACGAGCGAAGTCAGAGTCGTCCTTTCGAACGAATCGTCTATCGAGCGTCAACGCTCCGATTCGAAATCATTTTTCCGTTCAACGCTGGGCGAGTCCCCTGGAAACTCCACATCTCACCTGTCGGCGCACTATGACTACCGAGGCTGGATGTGTAATCAATGGTTAGATTACCCATCTGTGCAGTTCCGCTTCTCGTATCGATTGATGACAACATGCCAGTGATGAACACCTCTGTTGCACCAGGTACGTAACGTTGGTCGGCTATTTCGACAGTATCAGCAAAATACCAGCCCGATGAGATAACAGATCCCTGGACAGAAACGTAATCACCAACGCTCATGCTAGATAACATATCTTGCGACGCCATTACGTTTTGACCCATCGATCCGAACACACCGTTATCTCGATCAATTGAGTCGACTGGGCCAGCTAGCAAAAGTGTATCCCGATTCAAACCAGCCGTGCCGTTCGAATCAATCCCGGCGATGCCATTCGAATCAATACCCAGTGCGCCGTTTGAGTCGATTCCGGCGATGCCGTTCGAATCAATTCCGGCGATACCGTTCGAATCAATTCCGGCGATACCGTTCGAATCAATTCCGGCGATGCCGTTCGAATCAATTCCGGCGATGCCGTTCGAATCAATACCCAGCGCACCGTTTGAGTCGATTCCGGCGATGCCGTTCGAATCAATCCCGGCGATGCCGTTCGAATCAATCCCGGCGATGCCGTTCGAATCAATCCCGGCGATGCCGTTCGAATCAATCCCGGCGATGCCGTTCGAATCAATCCCGGCGATGCCGTTCGAATCAATACCCAGCGCACCGTTTGAGTCGATTCCGGCGATGCCGTTCGAATCAATCCCGGCGATGCCGTTCGAGTCAATCCCGGCGATGCCGTTTGTATCAATCCCGGCGATGCCGTTTGAGTCAATCCCGGCGATGCCGTTCGAATCAATACCCAGCGCACCGTTTGAGTCGATTCCGGCGATGCCGTTCGAGTCAATCCCGGCGATGCCGTTCGAATCAATGCCGGCGATGCCGTTTGAGTCAATGCCGGCGATGCCGTTCGAATCAATTCCGGCGATGCCGTTTGAGTCAATGCCGGCGATGCCGTTCGAATCAATACCCAGCGCACCGTTTGAGTCGATTCCGGCGATGCCGTTCGAATCAATCCCGGCGATGCCGTTCGAATCAATCCCGGCGATGCCGTTCGAATCAATCCCGGCGATGCCGTTCGAATCAATCCCGGCGATGCCGTTTGAGTCAATCCCGGCGATGCCGTTCGAATCAATCCCGGCGATGCCGTTTGAATCAATCCCGGCGGTACCGTTTGAATCAATCCCGGCGGTACCGTTTGAATCAATCCCGGCGATGCCGTTTGAATCAATGCCTAAGACGCCATTTGAATCTATACCGTGCACTCGAGCACTGCCAACAGATGCCGTCGCATGTGCACTAAATACAATTAGCGTCGCTCCCAAAGCGAATCTCGCTTTGGCGCTTCTTGTAACACTCATTTTATCGCTCCTTAAGTTGTCTCCAACCCTCGATCTTGCCTTCCTGATCATTTAGCTCTCCAAAGCCAAATGAAAAGGACCTCCAAAATTTACTCAATCATCGATCGCTGCAAATCCTTTCTCTGTCAGTACCGATTGCAACGTACCTAAGTCGTCCTCGTCCTCAACGTAATGAACCATGTACACACCAGTTTCCTTTCGCTCTACTCCTGGCTTGTTTAGTGCACGTCGAGACGAGAACCATACATCCAACTCTTCCAAAAAAACTTGCCCTCTAACTCTGACGTACTGGTCGAACAAATCGATTACTTCTGAAGTACAACCATCATCCGCGTAAACCATTCGGTCGAAATGTCTGTCACCCTCGTCTTTTCTATCAATATTCTTCGCAGCTGACGAAAACACCCTGTAACCAACGTCACCCAGCCGTCTAATAGACGAAGGCGACAATTGAGAGTGCGTATACGCCCGATTTACAGCTTTAAATCGCCCTTCTACTTCTACGACTGACCCGGACTCAACCAACTGATTCAGCATTTGCCGCGGAGCCATGTCCCCGCTATAGCGTTTCACCAACTCCGAAAAACTTGGGTCACCTGATTCAGCAGCCTCATACGGCAACTCCAACGGTATTCCATATGGTCCTTGAAAAAGAGGATCCGAATACCAACCAGTCAATACACGTGCCGGGCGAGAATAAGTCCTTTCTTTGTAATCGACTGTCAGTGCTCTATCGATTACGTTCTTTACTTCTTTCCGCGTCAGCCCAGTAAGAATCGCGATTCGCGACTTGTTAATGCGTCCGTCTTCACCGAAGTGTCTAACAGCCGTTTCAACATAAACCTCTTTCGCAGTATCCGAAAACTCCGCGTGAGTAACACCTTGTGCTATCAATAACCGGATAAGCGGTTTGAACATAAGCGACAAAGCGCTTCTCAGGTGGTCTTTTACTTCTTGCCCCATTTAAGGCCACATCTGATTAACAATATGTAAAGTATCTCGGCAGACCCTCCTATGCAAGCTGTTGATTTAGCCGGCAAATGGGGCTCCAGTCGCAATTGCGCTTCTGAGATTGATTATGTCAAGCGCTTGGCATGCTTTCGTTGCATGCCTTATCATACATACGATGTAACTTGTTGATTATGTTAACTTTGTGAGGCGAACCGCGGAGCTCGGTCCATTTCAAGCCAATAAGGCCGCTTTAATTGATGTGCCAAGGAAAAACAGGGCAGCAGAAAACTGCCACACGGAAGTGCAGGCGCAATTTCGTCTAATTGCGCAACACTTCGTATGGAGCGGCTTGCAAGGCTAGGGATGCCCCGCCAGGCTCTAGGCGTCGGTTCGTCCTTGCTCGAGTTCAGAAAATCCTAAGGCGCGAATCGGGCTGGCACCTAATGATGTCCGCAAGCCACCGTTGAACGAAAGACTCACCACTTGTACTTCGCATTCGGATCTGTCTCTTCGAAATAATAAAGCCCAACCATCACGACAGGGTGCTCGGAACGCTCTTCTCTCTTCTGGGGCGGCCCCTCATACGTTGTGAAAAGGTCATCAAATGACACTGCCGATTCCGCCAGCCTGTCATAGCAGATGCGCTTCAATCGAGTGCGATCCGATCTATTTATCGATAGCGAATACGTTGTGAATTGCGCGTTACCATCACCCGGCGCTTTCTCAGGATCGGTATTTCGAGCGATCGTAGCCAATAGGGGATAGACACCATGTACGAGACTTGTCAGAACAGAATCGATTCCGTCTCGAGTGATGACGAATCTTGATTTAACAGCAAGGGTACCGTCGTCACGCTCGTCAAGAAGCCCCATACGCTTCATTTCTGTTCGCATTGCTCCTACCGGCACATCGCCTCCGAAACGCTTTACCAGCTCGGAGAACGAGTTGTCGCCATCGGAATATGACAGCACATTGGGTTTTCCGTGATCATCCAGGAACTCCATCTCTGAGTGCCAGCGAGTCAATACCTCGGTGATAGGAGTTGTACGAACTGTAGGAGCCTCATCGCCGTTTTCGATTCTTGAACGAAGTCGCCTAACTTCTTTCCGAGTAAGTCCGGTCATGACCGCGACTCGCGAAATGTTAGTCGGCCTGCCCCGAATGCCGAAATCGGAACTACTCACATCGACATATGCGAGCTTCAGCGTTTCCGCAAACTCGTTGTATCCGATTCCATACCGAAGCAACATTTTTACTATCGGTCGCAGAACGAGTTGGAACGCGTTGAGTATTTTCTTTTGTAGTTCTTCTTGCATGGGCAGGCAATATATTGATCGATTGGACGATTCGCCAGAGAATTGACGGGGATGGGAAAAATCGCCCAAGTCATGGCACAAGGCATCGTCGAATGCCACATGTGTTACTCAATAAACTACGGAGAAAATCGACTTGGCAAGAAATCTAGCCTGAATACAACTCCAGTAGCGCCACCTCATCCAAAACAGAAATTTCGAGTTTTTCCGCTTTCGCCAGTTTCGAACCGGCCTTTTCGCCAGCGACCAAATAATCCGTCTTTGCCGACACACTGCCGGTTACCTTGCCTCCGGCTGACTGAATTAAGTCCTTTGCTGCATCACGGGTCATATTGGGCAAAGTCCCTGTTATGACGAAGGTTTTTCCAGCGAACACGCCATCTTTGACGGATGCTGCCGGTTCCGATTCCGGCCAAATGACACCGTATTTCCGCAATCTTGCGATGACTTCCAGGTTATGTTTTTCGGCAAAAAAGGACCGAATTCGAGCAGCGACAATCGGACCAACATCGGCTACTCCCTGCAGATCCTCTTCCGTTGCACCGATCACATTCGCAAGCTTGCCGTAATGAGTGGCGACGCTCGCCGCTGTCGCCTCCCCTACTTCTCTGATCCCCAAAGCGAACAAAAATCGAGCTAGGGTAGTCTCCTTGCTCCTCTCAATCGACGCCGTCAGATTATCAGCCGATTTCTTCCCCATTCGATCCAGATCGCTGAGCTCTTCCGCGCTTAGATTAAAAATATCTGCTGGAGTCTTGAGCCGATCAGTCGCAACCAGTTGCTCTACAAGTTTTGCACCGAAGCCCTCAATGTCGAGTGCACGTCGGGAAACAAAGTGCTTGAGTGCTTCGATTCGCTGCGCCGCACAAAATAGCCCGCCCGTGCATCGTGCAACGGTCTCGCCTTCTTCCCGTTCGACATGTGATCCACAGATCGGACAATTCTTCGGTAGCTGCACCCGCCGCAAACCTTTCGGCCGGCGCTCGAGAATAACGCTTGCGACTTCAGGTATAACATCACCCGCTCGCCTTACGATTACTGTGTCACCGATGCGCACGTCCTTTCGATGCAATTCATCGATGTTGTGCAAAGTGGCATTACTTACGGTGACGCCGCCAACGAATATCGGTTTCAACCTGGCGACGGGCGTGACTGCACCAGTTCGTCCAACCTGAAATTCGATAGCCTCAACGACCGTGAGCTCTTCTTGCGCCGGAAACTTGTGTGCGATTGCCCATCGCGGTGCGCGTGAAACGAATCCAAGTTCTGCTTGCATCTGCAAGCTATCGACCTTGTAAACGACGCCATCGATCTCATAGCTCAACGCATTACGACGCTCGCCTATGCTGTTGTAATACGCAATGCAGCCCTCAACGCCGAGGACCACTCGTCTCTCCGGGCACACCTTGATTCCCCACTCGCACAATCGATCGACGATCTCACTATGGCGCGACGGGAGTCTCCCTCCTTCCGCGATGCCGACGGAGTAGGCATACATGTCGAGTGGTCGTTCTGCTGTCAATTTTGGGTCCAGCTGTCGCAAGCTACCTGCAGCAGCATTTCGAGGATTGACGAAGGTCTTTTCTCCTGCGGCGCGCGCGCGGGCGTTGTAGGCTTCGAATCCGGCCTTGGGCATGAACACCTCGCCCCGTATTTCCAATCGTGATGGATATCCCGTGCCAATCAATTTCAATGGCACCGATTCCAGCGTGCGGATATTGTGCGTCACGTCCTCACCGGTCTGCCCGTCGCCGCGGGTTGCGCCTCTAACCAGAAGGCCATCTTCATACAGCAGACTAACAGCAGCACCGTCCAACTTGGGTTCTGCCGCGTAGCTCAGTTCTGCGTCGCTCTCGAGTTCGAGCCGATCCAGAACCCGCCGGTGGAAGTCCTGCAATTCCTCTTCGCTAAATGCATTCCCCAACGACAGCATCGGCATCTCGTGCCGGACGGTGCTGAACGCGGAATTGGGGGTATTTCCGACACGCTGGGTCGGTGAGTCTGCAGAAACCAGCTCTTCGTGCTCCGCCTCCAGCGCCAGCAACTCTTGCATGAGGCGGTCGTATTCCGCGTCCGGAATCTCCGGATCATCGAGTACGTGATAACGATAATTGTGATGCCGAATCTGGTCTCGAAGTGATTCGGCTTGCTTGCGCTTGGCGACGGACACGGACATCAGAGTCGGGCAATCCCTGATCAGGGTCTCGAAATGCTGTGCTGGTACTGGATAATCTCTTCCCGAAGGTAGCGCTCGCGCTGAATGCTCAAAGTGCTGCCTGACTCATCCAGAAGCTCTCCATGGAGCGATTGAGTGAGAGTCCGAGCTGCTGCCAGCATCAGATCGAAGGCCTTGACGCTGTCAATTGGCCCGGGCAGTACCAGGAACAGGCTGATACCGGGAATTTCCTGCACCTTGATATTCTGCAGGTCGAAACTGCCAGGCTCCACAAGACTTGCCGCGCTGAAAATAGCTACGCTTTCATCAGCGCCATCGTAGCGGTGAAAAATACCGAACTTGCCGTGGCGCAGTCCGATACCCCGCATACTTATGACCAGCTCATCGCCGGCAAAGAATTTCTTGTCGCGAGCAACAATGCGTACGGTGACAATTTTCTGCGGCACGTCTGCGACGAATTCATCGTCATCGTCCTCGTCTGTGACAAGATCCTCGGCGACGCCATCCGCGTCATCCGCCAGTTCTTCCCCATCGAGACTGGGCGCAACCCGGTTCGTCGGCAACTCGAGCTTAGCGGCTGGCGTCTTTGCTCTGCGGCTATAAAAATAGACACCGGCGATTACCAGGAGTCCAAATAGCAACAGCAACCAACGAAGACCGTCCATTTACGCAACCACCTATGCCGACTAACTCGCCGCCATCTTCACCGCAGCATCGAGATCGACCGAAACCAAACGCGATACGCCAGGCTCTTGCATGGTCACACCGGACAGCTGCCGAGCCATTTCCATCGTCACCTTGTTGTGAGTGATGAACACGAACTGCACCTTATCCGACATCTCTTTCACGATGTTGCAGAAGCGTCCGACGTTGGCGTCGTCTAGCGGCGCATCAACCTCGTCGAGCATGCAGAACGGCGCCGGGTTGAGTTCGAAGATCGCAAATACAAGCGCTACGGCGGTCAATGCCTTCTCACCACCCGACAACAGATGGATCGTACTATTGCGCTTGCCAGGCGGTCTCGCCATTACCGTTATGCCCGTCGTCAACAAATCATCACCGGTCAACTCAAGGTACGCGTGTCCACCGCCAAACAGTTTCGGGAACAACACTTTGAAGCCATCATTAACATTGTCGAAAGTCTCGCGGAAACGAGTACGGGTCTCACGGTCGATCTTGCGAATGGCCCCTTCAAGAGTTGACAGAGCCTCATTCAAATCGGCCAGTTGCGCATCGAGATAGGCCTTGCGCTCTGATTGCTCCTTGAACTCATCAATCGCTGCGAGGTTAATTGGTCCCAGTCGATCGATTCGACCACGAACGGTCTCCAGCTTGGCTTCCCAGGTTGGAATCGTTGCCGCCTCGTCCATTTCGTTAAGCAGGAGCTCAAGCTCGAAGCTCGTCTGTGCCAGCTGATCTGTATAGCCTTCTCTGCGAACCTTCAGTTCCTGAACGGCCATCTCGGCTTCGCTGACCATTGACCGAGCCTCATCAACGGACTGATCGATTTGCATACGTGACTGATCAAGCTCTCGAAGTTCAGTTTCAACTTTCTCGACAATCTGCCGCGCCGTCGCGAGTTCTTTTTCTACGACAACGCGATGCTCGAGTTGCGTTGCAAGGGTCTCTTTGTTCCCGGCCAACGGCGTCTGGCTAAGTTCCAATTGAGCACGAATCTCGACTTCTCTCGCGCGAAACTGAGCCATCTGGCTCTTCATACGTTCGAGATTTTGTGCGGCCGACTCTTTGCTCGTCCTTCGACTTTCGAACTGAATCGCGATGTTCTGTACGCTTTGCCGATCTTCATCAGCCTGCGCGCGCACCCGTTGCAGTTCGGCGCGCAATTCCTCCCGCCGTGCCTCGAGATCAGCTTTCTGCGTGGCCAGCCGGTGCAAGGTCTCGCCGGCTGATTCACGAACACGCTGTGACTCGCGGAGCTGCTCCTCGGCAGAGATCTGCTCTGCGCTTAGCTCTTTGAATTCGGCGGCAAGCGCAATTTTTCGCGCATTCGCCTGATCCATTCTGTAGCGCGCAGACTCGAGTGCCGTTTTAACTTCCGAGTACTCATTCATCAGCGACGAAGCGTCGCTTTGCAGAGTTTCACGTCGCTCTTCAAGTTGCGTCAGTCGCATGCGCCCGTCATTGAGTAACTTGCGCGCGCTGTCATGGCGCACCTGGAACTCACGGACATCCGACTTAAGCCGACGCATCTGATGCTCGCGCGCGAGCACACCTGCTTTGCCCTCTTTGTCACGGGAAACGCGCAGCCAGTTCTTGCCCAACCAGACACCGTCAGGTGTAACCACCGATGCGCCGTCTGCCAGCGTTTCGCGGATACTCAGTGCTTGTCCGAGTGACTCAGCGACAATCACGTTCGAAAGAATCTCGGCGGCAGCAGCCGGTGCTCCACTCGCTTTCTGCGCAAGTGTGTTTTCAGTCGCTCTAGCCTCGCCGTCCTTCGCCTGCTCTCTGAATACGGTTACCAGGCCCGTCTTCAGGTTGGCGATAGTCTGCGTCACCGGCGTCAGATCGCTGACACAGACAGCCTGCAGATAATCTCCCAGCACCGTCTCGACCGCCTTTTCCCAACCGTCGGCGACATTCAGCTTCTGCGCTACGCGATGGTTCTGATCAAGGCCCGCGCCCTGTAGCCAGGTTTGGACGCCGTCGTCGCCTTCGCCCAAAGCTGCTTTTTGCAGGGCCTCCAGAGACGCGTACCTGCCTTTGCCTTCTTGCAACGTAGCGTGTCGCTCATCAACGAGACGAGTCAGTTTCTGATCCTGCTCACGAAGTTTGCGAATCTTCTCCGCCATATCCGTAAGGTGACGATCAAACTCATCCCGCGCTTGCCGTTTGCGAAGCTCTTGCTCGGTCAGTTCATCATACTTGGACTTCAGATCTTCCGGGCGAGCCGCATCGTCCGCCTCGGCGATTTTCCTGCGGCGTTCCGCGAAACTATGTAGTCGTGATTCGAGTTGCTCTGAGCGAGTGCTCTCAACGCTCTGAGCCTGCGACGCTGTACCGTAATTCGTAGAATGCTCGTCCCAATGGCGTTGCCATTCCGCCAAAGCATCTTCAGCTCGTTGTAACGACTCAGCAGA
This sequence comes from uncultured Gammaproteobacteria bacterium, assembly GCA_942490655.1. Classification (GTDB taxonomy): domain Bacteria; phylum Pseudomonadota; class Gammaproteobacteria; order Steroidobacterales; family Woeseiaceae; genus UBA1847. The sequence goes on from CALNXZ010000003.1 coordinate 818,562, forward strand.
TGCATGCTCGCTGTTACGCGCCTGCTCCAGGCCGGGAACAAGCTCGCTCAATGTCAGCTCAAGCTGTTCAATCTCAGTTTCATCGTGGTCAATATGACCTGCTATCTCTTTTGCACCACTAATTGCGAGCTCGAGATCATTCTGTTGCCGTTCCCGCAGCTCGCGTGCGTGCTCAATCGATTGCTCAAGGCGTGCGATCTCAGAGCCGACTTTGTAATAGCGCCCCTGCACGGAATTGAACTCGTCGCTGCACTCCGTTTGGCGTACGCGTGTTGCTTCCAAAGACGCCTCAAGACTGCGCTGCTTCGCAATTGCAGCCTCTAAGCTGGTCTTCCGTTCAGCCAAGCGCGAACTTGCCTGACTTGAGCGTCCGTCCAAATCTTTGGTGCGCAACGCCAGCAATTCAGCCGCAGTGCGGCGCTCTTCATTTTTGTACTTGCTGTAACGCTCGGCAGTTTTCGCCTGCCGATCAAGATGCTTTATTTGCTTCTCAACTTCGTCCAGCACATCCAGTAATCGATCCAGATTTTCTTTGGTGTGCTTGATGCGATTCGATGTCTCGCGACGACGTTCTTTGTACTTGGAGATGCCGGCAGCTTCTTCGAGGAAGACTCGCATGTCCTCAGGTTTTGCTTCGATCAATCGCGAGATCATGCCCTGCTCGATGATCGAGTAGCTACGCGGACCAAGACCCGTACCAAGAAATACACCGGTAATATCTTTGCGCCGGCAACGCGCACCGTTCAGGTAGTAGTTCGAAATCCCGTCACGACTGACTTCGCGTCGAATCGCTATTTCAGCGTATTTCGCATACTGCCCTTCGAGCGTCGTTTCACTATTGTCGAACAACAGCTCGACCGACGCCGTGCCGACCGGCTTCCTCGAACTGGAGCCATTGAAGATGACATCCGTTATTGAGTCGCCGCGCAAGCGGCTGGCCGAACTTTCGCCCATTACCCATCGCACAGCATCAATCACGTTCGACTTGCCACAACCATTCGGACCGACGACACCAACCAGGCTGCTCGGAAACGTTATTGTTGTGGGGTCGACAAAGGATTTGAAGCCAGCGAGTTTTATCTTACTTAATCGCATTGGTGGTTCAGACCGATATCCCGTCAAATCCGGCTAGTGTAATGGAAAGTTGAGCATAAAACCCGGCTATAGAATATTTGTCGCCGAAAAAACCAAATCCGACTAAACCCTGCAGTATCGGGCCATTCCGGGCCATTCATCTCGCCACGATAGAGCTGAAAAAATAGAGCTTCCCTGATTCCTCAGGCAATGTATAATCCCGGCCTTTTCTTTCCCCGGCAGGAGCTAAAAATGCCCGCAAAGAAAGCCGCAAGCAAGAAGCGGACAAAATCGACGGCCTCTCGTAAGAAAGTTGCCAAAAAGAAGACTATGTCCAAGAAGAAGGTCAGCAAGAAGTCTGTCACCAAGAAAAAGGTGAGCAAGAAGAAAGCGCCTGCGAAAAAGAAGGTAAGCAAGAAAAAGGCACCTGCGAAGAAGAAAGTCAGCAAGAAGAAATCGCCCTCTAAAAAGAAGGTAAGCAAGAAGAAATCGGCATCTAAGAAGAAGGTGAGCAAGAAGAAATCGCCGTCTAAAAAGAAGCTTACAAAGAAAAGTTCATCCAAGAAGAAAGCTCCTGCGAAAAAAGCCGCCTCCAAGAAAAAGGTGAGCAAGAAGAAAGTTTCGACGAAGAAGCGATCGGCTAAAAAATCCACCAGCGTTAAGAAGGCGCCCGCTGTGACTAAATCGGCGAAAAGAGTTCCGCCGCCCAAGCCCACGCCGGTTCGGCACGCCTCTTCAAGAGATGCCTTATCCGGACCGATACACGGTATCGATCCTTATAAGCCTGCACGAGGTGAGGAGTACATGAGCCCCGAGCAGATCGAGCATTTCCGCGCAATTCTGTCGGCCTGGAAAAAAGAGCTGATGTTTGAAGTTGATCGTACTGTGCATCACATGCAGGACGAAGCCGCCAATTTCCCCGATCCGAACGATCGTGCAACCCAGGAATCCGAATTTGGACTCGAGCTTAGAACTCGCGACCGTGAACGGAAATTGCTGCGCAAAATCGAATCGGCACTTTCCAGGCTTGACGACGGCAGCTACGGCTACTGCGATGAAACCGGAGAAGAAATTGGCCTCAAACGCCTGGAAGCCAGACCGGTTGCAACGTTGTGTCTCGAAGCCCAGGAACGCCGAGAACTGTCGGAACGGCAGTATCGGGACAGAGATGACCGGTATCGGTAAGCACAACTCTTGATGTCGACGCGCGAACCGAACCCATATGTTGGGCGGTTCGCGCCGTCTCCTACCGGACCGCTGCATTTTGGCTCACTGGTCGCCGCTGCCGCCAGCTTTCTCCAGGCCCGTGCCCATAACGGCCAATGGCTGGTCCGTATCGAGAATATCGACCCACCCCGCGAACAGCCGGGAGCCACCGAGGTCATCCTAGAAGCTCTCGAACGCTACGGGTTCGAATGGCATGGCGATATTCATCGGCAAAGCGCGAGCCACGAAGCTCACCAAGCCGCTCTTGCCGCGCTGGTCGAAAAACAGCTTGCCTATCGGTGCAGTTGTTCGCGATCCGATTTGGCCGACGCCGCACAGGGCGATCTGGGCAGCATCTACCCGGGCACGTGTCGGGACCTCAACATCAGCGGTGAAGCTGCAATCCGTATCAGAACCCACGACTCCCCAATAGCATTCAACGACCTGCTGCAGGGCCGCATCGAGCAATGCCTCGCAACTGAGTCAGGTGACTTCGTTATTCGGCGTCGCGATGGGCTGATCGCTTATCATCTCGCCGTTGTTGTCGACGATGAGCTTGAAGGCATCACGGAGATCGTTCGTGGTATCGATTTACTGGATTCAACGCCTCGGCAAATTTGGTTACAGACACTTCTGGGATTCCGCACACCGCGCTACGCACATATCCCTGTGATTACCCGTTCGAGCGGTGAAAAGCTGAGCAAGGCGACCCACGCCCCTGGTATACCCCTGGAAAACATCGAAGCGACATTGCTGAAGGCGTTGCGCGCATTACAACTTTCTCCGCCCGAAAAAATGGCACGGGAATCGCTGTCGAACATCTGGGGCTGGGCATTCGAAAACTGGCAAATCGGAAAACTTTTGGGCCAAAAAGCCATTGTTGAAACGGCTTGACAAGACCCCCGGTCTGGCCTAGTTTCAAGGCTGCAGCAGGGATACGCTCCCCCGCCCCCTGTTGCAAGCCTGAAGGGGTAAACACTCCACGGCAGGCCCTCCGCGCAAGCGGAGGGCCATTTTTTTTGCCAGCAACTTTCACTTCAGAAAACGTGGCAAAATCGCGACAATGAGCTCCGCTACAGAAAATAATAAAGTGATCGAAAGCCGATTTTCGGCTCCAGGCTGGCTGCGAAATGCACACGCGCAAACGATGCTGCCGACACTCCCCTGGGCATGGCGATCTCGGCCCGTACTGCGTCGAGAAACCCTCGAACTTCCCGACGGAGACGTTACCGCTGTTGACTGGATGACGGGAGGAGACGACCTGCCTGATTCGGCACCATTGCTGGTTATCCTGCACGGACTGGAGGGCTCGGCGAACTCGTCTTACGCTCGCATGCTGATGGATGCCGTACTCGAGAGAGGGTGGCGCTCATGCGTGTTGCATTTTCGCGACTGCGGCGACTACCGCAACCGCCTGCCGCGCCGCTACCATGCTGGCGAAACCAATGACCTCAAGTACTTCCTGAATCAGATTCAGGCTCAGAGGGACATTGTTGGACATGCGGGTCCGCTACTCGCAGTCGGCTATTCTCTGGGCGGCAACGTACTGTTGAAATACCTCGGCGAGACCCGTGGCGACACACCGCTTATGGCCGCGACTTCGATCTGTGCCCCGCTGGATTTGCACGTTTGTGCGGAGGCTCTAAATATTGGTTTTTCAAAGACTTATCAGCATTACCTACTAAAACGCATGAAGCGCTCAGTGGCGCAGAAATTCGATCGACACACGGCCGCATTTGATTGGCAGCGTGCCATGAACGCCAGCACTTTTGCTGAATTTGATGATTCTGTTACCGCCCCTTTGCACGGATTTACGGGAATGCAGGACTATTATGATCGCTGCAGCGCGACTCATTTTTTGCGCAATATCGAACGACCTACTCTAATAATTAATGCGCTGGACGACCCCTTCATGTCGCCAGCGGTGATCCCGGCGGCCGAAAAATTGTCAGATCACATCACGCTCGAAGTCTCAGAAAAAGGCGGTCATGTGGGCTTCATCAACGGCGGCACGCCGTGGCGACCGAAGTTTTACCTGCCTGGTCGCATCATCGAGTTTCTTGAACCCCACGCAGCCACAGCCGGGCTATAAAAAAAGGCCGATCTGCGCCAGGCAAATCGGCCTTATATTTTGCGCCGGATAATCGACTAGCCGGCTTCGACATCCTTCATCGACAGACGGACTCGACCCTGGCGATCAACTTCCAGAACCTTGACCTTAACTTCGTCGCCTTCAGCCAGTTTGTCACTAACCTTTTCAACGCGCTCGTTCGATATCTGCGAGATATGAACCAAACCGTCCTTGCCAGGCAGAATCGTGACAAATGCTCCGAAGTCCATCAGACGTGCAACCTTGCCGTCATAAATTCGACCAACCTCGACATCCGCTGTAATCAATTCAATGCGACGATAGGCTTCTTTGCCCGATGCACCATCAACTGATGCGATACGAACGGTGCCATCGTTGTCGATATCGACGGATGCACCCGTCTCTTCGGTAATGGCACGAATCACTGCACCACCCTTGCCGATAACGTCGCGAATCTTGTCCGGATCAATCTTCATGGTCATGATGGTCGGCGCCCACTCAGACATCTCGCTGCGTGACACACTGATCACCTTGTTCATCTCACCAAGGATGTGCAAACGTGCACTGCGAGCCTGATCAAGCGCAGTGCTCATGATCTCGCGCGTAATACCCTGAATCTTGATGTCCATTTGCAGCGCGGTGACACCACCTTCCGTGCCCGCAACCTTAAAGTCCATGTCGCCAAGGTGATCTTCATCACCCAGGATATCGGTCAGGACTGCGAATTCGTCGCCTTCCTTAACGAGACCCATGGCAACACCGGCCACCGGAGACTTAATAGGAACGCCAGCGTCCATCAACGCAAGACTCGTTCCGCAAACTGAGGCCATTGAACTCGATCCATTGGATTCCGTTATTTCGGAAACGACACGAATGACGTATCCAAAATCGTCCATTTTCGGCAGCACAGCTTCGATACCGCGACGAGCCAACTTGCCGTGGCCGATCTCGCGACGCTTCGGCGATCCGACGAAACCTGTCTCACCTACGCAAAACGGAGGAAAGTTGTAATGCAGCATGAACGGGTCTTTCCGTTCGCCTTCGATGGCATCAATAATCTGAGCGTCGCGACCCGTACCGAGGGTCGTAACAACGATTGCCTGCGTCTCACCACGAGTGAAAATTGCCGAACCGTGAGCGCGCGGTAGAACGCCAACTTCAACATCAATCGGGCGAACTGTCGTTTTATCACGGCCGTCGATACGTGGCTCGCCTTTGATAACGCGCTGCCGAACAATGCTCTTTTCCAGCTTGTACAAAGCGCCTTTGACGTCTTCAGCCGACCAGCGGGCGTTATCGCCGCTCGCCAATGCCTCAATCGCTGCCGCTTTGGCTACGCCAACGGCAACCTGACGATCCTGCTTGTCCGTAATCCGGTAAGCATCAGCCAGACCAGATTCTGCCGCACCTTTCGCTGCTGCGACGAGCTCGTCGTCAGTTGCCGGTGCAACCCAATCCCACGCCGGCTTGCCAACTTCGGCCGCCAACTCATTGATCGCGTTGATAGCAACCTGCATTTGCTCATGACCAAACATGACGGCGCCAAGCATGATTTCCTCAGAAAGACCCTTCGCTTCTGATTCAACCATCAGAACCGCGTCTTTCGTACCCGCCACAACCAGTTCCAGATCACCTTCAGCGACAGCTGCGCGGCCCGGGTTCAGGACGTAGGCACCGTCCTTATAACCCACTTTCGCAGCGCCAATCGGACCCGCAAACGGCATACCCGAAATTGCCAGGGCGGCCGATGCACCGATCAACGAAGGAATATCCGGATCAATATCGGGATTCAATGACATCACCGTAGCGATAACCTGAACCTCGTTCGTGAAGCCTTTCGGGAACAGCGGGCGTACTGGACGATCGATGAGACGACAAATCAGCACTTCCTTCTCGCTCGGGCGACCTTCGCGCTTGAAGAATCCGCCTGGGATTCTGCCTGCGGCGTAGGTCTTCTCCTGGTAGTTGACCGTCAGCGGGAAAAAGTCTCTGCCCGGCTCGGCTACCTTTCGTCCTACTGCAGTGACCAACACCGTGGTGTCGCCCATACTGACGATAATGGCACCGTCGGCCTGGCGAGCAACTCCGCCTGTTTCTAGCGTTACTTCATGTTCCCCGAATTGGAAACTTTTCTTAGTCGATTTCACGTTGATTTCTCTGTGTGGGATTTGTTTAGGCAAAAGCAAGCGACCGCGATCCCGTTGAAGGGAACGACAGGTAGCTTGCCTACATTGCCGAGATTGCTCGCTGGACTAGCGACGCAGACCGAGCTTCTCAATCAGCTCGCGGTACCGGTCATTGTCTTTGGTTTTCAGATAGTCAAGCAACTTACGACGCTTGCTAACCATCTTCAGTAGACCCTGACGGCTATGGTGATCTTTCTTGTGCTCGCCGAAATGTTCGGTGAGCTCTGCAATTCTTTTCGATAGCAGTGCGACCTGGACTTCAGGTGATCCTGTATCGGCATCGCCACGTGCGTGTTCGGCGATGACGCCCTGCTTTTCTTCACTGGAAAGTGACATCTTTCTAATACTCCAAGTTCTCTGTCTTTTGCCCTTTTTTGAGCGCGGTATTCTAGCCTCTGTTCGAGCCAATTAACACCCCAAAATCAAATAATTACGAGGTTTTTTCCTGGCTGTGAAACACTCGGCGCGGTGCCACCGTTCCGTCTCCGGACAGCTCTCCCACGCCCAAAAATCGTTCGCTTGTCGAGTAAACGCGTGCAAGTCCTTCTTGTTGCTCAGTATCCGCAGCGACCACCTGACCACCGCAAAAACGCTCTGCGTCCTCGGTTGCCACGGTTACCCCTGGCAGCTCGCCCAAAGCGATGTCCGCCGGTAGCAACCTCGCTCGCAAATCCGCCGGGCCTTGCTCCGCAAGCGCTTCAACTGCCGCCATATCGATCATATCTGCGCTATCGAAGTCGCCTACCGTCTCGCGATGCAGGCGCGCCGTATGGGCCACGGTGCCGGCACGCTTCGCAATATCCTCAACCAGGACACGAATGTAGGTCCCTTTCGAACAATGCACCCGAAACACCAGGCGTTTGCCGGCGTGCTCCAGCAGGCAAATCTCGTCTATCCGGATCGCCCGCGGCTCGCGATCCACGACCTCGCCCTTGCGAGCCAGTTCGTACAGGCGCTTGCCGTCTTTTTTCAGCGCCGAGTACATCGGCGGTATTTGCGTCGAGTCGCCGCGAAAGCTCTGCAGAATCTCGTCCCAGGCCTCGGCAGACAACTCCGGTACCTCGGCAGTCGCACATTCCTGACCATCGCCATCGCCGGTATCCGTTGCCGTCCCCAGCTTGACCGTTACCCGGTAACTCTTGTCCGCATGCAATAAGTACCCACACACCTTGGTCGCTTCACCGAAGCACAAAGGCAACATGCCAGTGGCCGCGGGGTCCAGGCTGCCTGTATGACCCGCCTTCTGGGCGTTCAACAAGCGTCGAACCAACTGCAAAGCACGGTTGGAGCTCATCCCTGTCGGCTTATTCAGCAACAACAGTCCGTCCACCGGATCCGCGTGGCGCTTCATTCCCCGTGCCATAGTGCTTACGGTTGCTCGTTATTCTTGTCGGAGTCCAACGCCTGGTCGATGAGGCTGCTGATGCGTTGGGCCTCGGCGGCGCTATCGTCGTGCGCAAATCGCAATTCAGGAACATGTCGAATCTTGATCTCGCGTCCCAATCGGCTGCGCAGGAAACCACTTGCTCTCTCAAGTCCTTCCTGTACCGGTTCCGGATCGCCATTCGGGTCGAGCATACTGAAATAGACTCGCGCCACACTCAGGTCCCTGGACAGGTCCAGCGACGATAGAGATACCATTTTCAGCCGCGGATCCTTGGTCTCGAAACGAACCAACTCATTCAGAGTGCGCAGCACCTCGTTGCCGAGTCGTTTGCTTCTGGAAAACTCGCGTGGCATTTGTCGATACGAGTACGCCTAGTCGAGCGTACGCGCAACCTCGACACGTTCGAAACACTCGATTTGGTCGCCGACTTCGACGCTGTAGTTCTTTACGCCGATACCGCACTCGGTGCCGGATCGAACTTCGTTCACGGCGTCCTTGAAGCGGCGTAGCGATTCAAGTTCGCCCTCGAAGATCACGACGTTATCGCGCAATACGCGGATCGGGTTGGCACGCTTAACAAGCCCTTCGGTCACGATACAACCAGCGATGTCTCCGTACTTCGGCGAATTGAAAACCTCTTTGACCGAAGCAAGACCAAGGATGTTCTCTCGAACCTCTGGTGCCAGCAAGCCCGTCAATGCCGCTTTCACATCGTCGATGGCTTCATAAATGATGCTGTAGTAACGAACATCGATACCCGCCTCTTTAATAGCAACCCGTGCCGCAGCATCCGCTCGAACGTTGAAGCCGATGATAGTGGCGTTTGACGCTGCCGCAAGATTCGCGTCCGTCTCCGTGATGCCACCGACACCGGACCCCAGGATCTTAACTCTGACCTCGTCAGTTGAGAGCTTCAACAGCGCATCGCGGAGCGCCTCGGCACTGCCATGGACATCAGATTTGATAATGACAGGGACCGACGAAACTTCGCCGTCCTGCATCTGGCTAAACATGTCTTCCATTTTGGAAGCCTGCTGCAGCGCCAGCTTCGCTTCGCGAGTCTTGGCCTGACGGAACTCTGCGACTTCGCGAGCCTTGCGCTCGTTCTTGACAACAATAAAGTCATCGCCGGCACTCGGGGTCTTGGACAATCCAAGCACGACAGCTGGCATGGAAGGACGTGCTTCCTTAATCGACGCACCGGTTTCATCAAACATGTTTCTGATGCGGCCGTACTCTTCACCCGCGATGATCATGTCACCCTGCTGCAAAGTGCCGGTTTGTACCAGCAGCGTTGCAACAGCACCCCGGCCTTTCTCGAGACTCGCCTCGATAACGATACCCTGTGCCGGGCCCTTGGCCACTGCTTTCAGGTCCATGACTTCCGCCTGCAGCAAGATAGCTTCGAGCAGCCCATCAATACCTTCACCGGTCTTGGCCGAAACGTTGACGAAAATTTGCTCGCCGCCCCAATCTTCAGGAATCACGCCGTGCTGCGACAATTCATTTTTAACCCGTTCCGGATCCGCGTTTTCGCGATCAATTTTGTTAATCGCGACGACCATAGGCACTTCTGCGGCTTTCGAGTGCTGAATAGCTTCTATCGTTTGCGGCATGACGCCGTCATCAGCGGCGACAACCAGAATTACGATATCGGTAGCCTGGGCACCGCGGGCACGCATTGCCGTAAAGGCCGCGTGGCCCGGCGTGTCCAGGAACGAAACCCGCCCCTTGTCTGTTTTTACGGAATACGCGCCGATGTGCTGCGTTATACCGCCAGCTTCGCCGTCGACGACTTTTGTACTGCGAATATAATCAAGCAACGACGTCTTGCCGTGATCGACGTGACCCATGATGGTTACTACGGGTGCACGCGGCTCTTCATCGCCAACAATCAGGCTTTCTTCGGCCAATAGCTGCTCATCCACAGCGACAGCATCTACGGGTTTCGCAATGTGACCTAGCTCTTCGACCACAAGTATCGCTGTATCCTGATCGATGACTTGATTGATCGTCACCATGGCGCCCATGTTAAACAGGACCTTGACGACTTCATTGCCCTTGATCGCCATTTTCTGCGCAAGGTCGGCGACCGAAATGCTGGCCGGAATTTCAACTTCGCGGACTGCCGGTCCAGTAGGCATTTCGAACCCGTGTTTCGAGTCACCACCGACAGCCATCGAACGACGGCGCATTGGCGCCTTACGTTTGCGACGTCCGCTCTTGTCACCTGCAACATGCAGTTCTTTACGCCCGTATCGAGTTTCACCGTGGCTGGGCTTAACTTTTTCCTTATCTTTGCTCTTGCGAATTCGCGTATCGGTCTCGGCCTTCTCGGCTTTGGCCTTTTCTATAGCCGCCTCATCGGACGCAATTTTCTTTGCTTCCGCCCGTGCAGCTTGCTCAGCGTCTTTTTCAGCCTTGGCTTTTTTCTCGATAGCCTCGAGCTCGCGCTTTTCAGCGGCTTCTTTTTCAGCTATCAGCTTCTGCTTCGCGAGCTCTTCTGCTTTCAGGCGAGCTTCTTCTTCCTGACGACTGCGATCGAGAGCATCCTGCTCATCCTGCGCCTGCTTCTCGAGCACATCGCGCTTGATGTAAGTACGCTTGCGGCGAACCTCAACATTGACAGTGCGCGATCGACCTTGCGCTCCTGAAAGTCGAAGTTCGGATTGCGACTTGCGCTTCAAAGTAATCTTGCGTGGCGCGGCCGCTGTCCCGGTGGTGTCATCCTGCCCGTGACTGCGACGCAAGTGCGTGAGCAATTCGAGCTTTGCATCTTCGCTGATCTTGTCGTCAGACCCGCTGACCTTGATTCCCGCCTCATCAAGCTGCGTAAGCAACTTGGCAACAGGAACCTTCAAAACCTCTGCAAATTGTGCAACTGTCACATCAGCCATAGCTAACTCCGTCTTCAGTGGCTATTAAGCCTGCTGCTCTTCTTCAAACCAATGCGCACGCGCTTTCATGATCAACGCAGCCGCTTCTTCTTCTGCAAAGTCTTCATTGATCTCGATCAAGTCATCCGTTGCAAGCTCCGCAAGATCTTCGCGGGTCACAACGCCTTTACTTGCCAGCAAGTAGGCCAAGCTCTTGTCCATTCCTTCCAGACTCAAGAGATCCTCGGCAGGCTCAACTTCGTCGATCTTTTCTTCGCGGACGATCGCCTGCGTCAAAAGCACGTCTCGTGCGCGACTGCGAAGCTCATCAACGATGCCTTCATCGAACTCTTCAATGGCGATGAGTTCCGATGCCGGCACATAAGCAACTTCTTCGATCGTCGAAAACCCTTCCTGCACGAGAATCAGCGATACCTCTTCATCCACGTCCAGTTGCTTGGAGAACATGGCGATCAGATCTTTGGTCTCTGACTCACTCTTCTCTTCAGCGTCCTGCGCTGTCATGACATTGAGTTCCCAGCCCGACAGTTCGCTGGCCAGCCGGATGTTCTGCCCACCGCGACCAATCGCCTGTGACAACTTGTCTTCTTCGACCGCTATATCCATGCTGTGCTTGTCTTCGTCAACAACGATAGACACGACTTCGGCAGGTGACATTGCATTCACAACGAACTGCGCCGCATTGTCGTCCCACAGGATAATGTCTACACGTTCGCCAGCGAGCTCATTGGAAACAGCCTGCACACGCGATCCACGCATACCGACACAAGCACCGACCGCATCGATGCGGCTGTCGTTGCTGCGAACCGCAATCTTGGCGCGCAAACCCGGGTCACGGGCGGCGCCCAGAATATCGATCAGGCCCTGACCCACTTCCGGCACTTCGATCTTGAACAACTCCACCAGGAACTGCGGAGACGTCCGCGTCATGAATAATTGCGGACCACGAATCTCGGAACGAACCTCGGTCAACAAGGCCTTGATGCGATCCTGCGGACGTACCGGCTCGCGCGGCACCATATGCTCACGTGGCACGAAGCCCTCGGCGTTACCGCCCAGATCAATGTAGACACCATTGCGGTCAACGCGCTTCACGAGGCCCGAAAGCATCTCACCTTCACGTTCCTTGTATTCCTCGACGACCTGCTCACGCTCGGCCTCGCGAACTTTCTGCACAATGACCTGTTTCGCTGTCTGCGCTGCAATGCGTCCGAACTCGACAGACTCCATCGGCACTTCGACGTAACCACCCGGCTCAGCAGCCTCGTCGACGTCCACAGCATCGATCATTCGCAACTCACGATCCGGTGTTTCAAGTTCAGTCGACTCATCTTCAAACACGAGCCAACGACGAAACGTGTCGTATTCGCCCGTGCTGCGATCGATCGCCACACGAACATCGATGTCGTCACCGTGCTTTCTGCGGGTTGCAGATGCCAGCGCGGCCTCAATGGCCTCGAAAATAATGTCCTTATCAACGCCCTTTTCGTTGGAAACTGCGTCAACCACCATCAGGATTTCTTTGCTCATTACCGTAAAACTCCCAATATCCTGCGGGCCTTATGCCCCGTCAGGTACCAGTCGAGCCGTATCGATCATCGACAGCGGCAAGCTGTGCGACTCTCCATCCACCTCAACTACAATATTCTTGTCATCCGATGACATTAAGATGCCTCGAAATCGCCGGCGTCCCTCTATCGGCAGACGCATAGTTACTTTCAAGGTTTCGCCTTCAAACCGTTGAAAATGCTCACTTTTCGTCAACTTCCTGTCCAGCCCTGGCGACGAAACCTCCAGGTTGTAGTCGCCCGGTACCGGGTCTTCTACATCGAGGAGCGCACCCACCGCCTGGCTCACCTTCTCACAATCTTCCAAACCGATGCCGTCGGGCTTGTCGATCGTCAGGCGCAAGAGTCCTCCCTTGCCACCTAGACGCACCTCAAGGTCCGTCAGCTCGTACCCCAGCCTTTCAACTGTCGGTTCGATCAATTTCTGAAGCTCGTCTCCGGTCATGCTGATCTTACCTAAGTACCTGTTCTAAAACGAAAAATGGGCCAATGGCCCATTCTTACCCAGCATTCTAGTCGCCGCCCGTGCCAATACTCCGGACAACAAAAAGCCCCGAAGCGGGGCCTTAACCCATCGATGCTCTGATGGGGCGCTGGCGCGGGATTATACGGTATTCCTGTTGGCTCACGCAACGGCGAATCACGGCTATTTCGATTGCCTGAGCGGTGATAAGCTCCCGGCCTTTGCCACGAACTACCGGACCGGAACCATGCTCAAATTGAAAGACCCAGCGCTACTCAAAACCCAGAATCACATTAACGGCGAATGGGTGGCCGGCGGCGCCGGGACAATAGATGTCACGAATCCCTCCAATGGCGAGGTCGTCGCTACAACCGCCAATGGCACCGCCGAAGACGCAACACGAGCGGTCGAAGCCGCGGCCGAGGCCTTCAAAACCTGGAGCCAGGTACCCGCGAAGCAGCGCGCCGTCCTCCTGCGCAACTGGTTCAATCTGCTGATGGCCAATGCGGAAGACCTCGGTGCCATCATGACCGCCGAACAAGGCAAACCACTGGAAGAAGCCATCGTCGAGGTAAGCTACGGCGCGGGATTCATCGAGTACTACGCCGAGGAATCCAAGCGCTTCAAGGGCGCCACCATTCCTACTGTGTCCAACGATCGACGATTTCAAACCTACAAGCAGCCCGTTGGCGTGGTGGGCTGCATCACACCCTGGAACTTCCCGAATGCGATGATCGCTCGTAAAGCCGGTCCTGCACTCGCCTCCGGTTGCACAATCGTGATTAAACCTGCGACAGAGACGCCGCTTTCCGCGCTTGCCATGTGCGAGCTGGCAGAACGCGCAGGCCTGCCCAAGGGTGTCATCAATGTTGTGGTTGGCAATAACTCCCGCGAAATCGGCAAGGTGCTGACGCAGCATCCGAAGATCGGCAAATTCACATTCACAGGTTCGACCCAGGTCGGAAAAATGCTGATGAAGCAGTGCGCCGACGGGGTCAAGAAGATTTCGCTGGAACTCGGCGGCAACGCCCCGTTCATCGTCTTTGACGACGCGGACCTCGATTCTGCCGTTGAGGACTGCATGTCGACCAAGTTCCGCAACTGCGGCCAGACCTGCGTTTGTACTAATCGGATATTTGTCCAGAAAGGTGTCGCCGATGAGTTCATCGCCAGAATGCACGCGGCTGTTAAGGCACTCAGTGTCGGCGACGGCTTTGCCGAAGGCGTCACTATTGGCCCCCTGGTGAGTGAGACCGCCGTTGGCGAGATGCAGAGTTTCATGGAAGACGCCACAGCAAAAGGCGCCAAGGTCCTGGCCGGCGGCGGCAAGCACAAGCTCGGCCATTGCTTCTTCGAACCGACCCTCGTCATCGGTATCACCGAAGACATGCGCATCGCCCGGGAGGAAATCTTCGGGCCCATCGCAGCGATACAGGTATTCGAAACCGAAGACGAGGTCATCGAGAGAGCCAACGATACGGAATACGGTCTCGCAGCCTACTACGCAACCCGCGATATCGGCCGCGTTATGCGCGTCGCTGAGCGTCTCGAATACGGCATTGTCTGCTCAAACTCGGGCGTCTTCTCAACCGAAGTCGCACCGTTTGGCGGCTGGAAAGAATCCGGCATCGGCGCCGAAGGCGGCGCCGAAGGCATGGCCGAGTTCTACGAGACCAAGTTCCATTCGATGGGCGGCATCAACATCTAGCTCAGATATTTGGCTCGACGAGCTTGTCGGCGCGTGGCAATTCGTCCGCGCCGGCTCTGTGCGCACGAGCGAAAGGCAGATAACGCATACCGACCCAGTAGATCAGTGCCGGAAACACGAAAGCCGCGATTGATGCCGGCAGAAACTGGAATAGCGGCTGTGCCTCGTCCGTGAACGGGTTGTAGACCCAGAAATAGGTCAATTGGCCGATGACGACGCAGGCGAGCGCGAGCACGTTGAAGCCGCCCAGGTAGTAATACTGCCCGCTCGGCGCCGCCTCGAATATCGAGCGCAGGTGCAGCTGTTGCTTTCTTAATAAGAAGTAGTCGACCAGCAACACGCCGCCAACGGGCGCATGCATGGTGCCGTTATAGGCGAGGAAAGCGTCGCCGAGGTCGTAGAGTTCACTCGGCCAGACGACGAAGAAGAGCAATGGCACAGCGGTCAACGCGATGATGACGCGCCAGCCCGTCTTGCGCAGCCAAGGCACGTGACGCAGAGCGAGGCCGCTCGCGAACAGCGACACCGAGGTAGAGGTGATGTTTGCCAGCGCCACGAACAGCAGTGCAAGTACACCCATAAAGACGCCGCCCAGCGGGACCATCCACTTCGTCGGATCATCGGAGCCCACAACCAGACCGGAGAACAAGGCGATCGAACAGACGATGCCGAAGACGAGGCCGAGCTGAATGACCTCCGGGTAAATTGCATTGCGCCGGGTCTTCGTATTCCTGGCCAGGAAACCAATACCACCCCACCACGACATGCCGGAGGCGATTCCGAGTTCCAGGCAAACGGCGTAGTTCATCCAGGGCGACGGCAACGGATCCAGCGGTTCCGCCGCCAGAATCTCTGCCCAACCGTGCGAACTGATCAGCATGTAGAACATGAAGATAATAATGATGATCAACGCGGGCGTGATTATGGAATTGAACAGGCTTAAGAGGTGCACGCCGCGAGTTGTGATGATGTATGTCAGCCAAATACCCAACGCAACGCCGGCACCGACCAGCCAGCTCGGAGCCGTGTAGCCAAGCGCCTCGACGATGTTCACGATGCCATTGCCGAACATGACAAGTATCAGCCCCGACCAGCCAATCATGTTGAGTAAATAGAAAATGAGCACTATGCGCGCGCCGTTCTGACCGAAGGAAGGTTTACAGAAGTCGATCTGCTCAATGCCGTAGCGCTGGCACCCCGCCGACAACGATGCACTGATCAGGAATACGCCAATCAGGTTGCCCGCGATCAGGCACACCATGCCCTGAACGGCGCCGACAAGCGACGCCGCGTAACCGCCTGTCAGGAAACACCAGGTCGCAATCGCATACGCGAAACACGTGCCGTTGGCGCTCCAGGTCTTGTATTCACGCTCTTCAGGTAAGAGAGGCTCGCGCCCGTAGACACTTAAGAGCTTTGTCGATATCTCGTCGCCACCGGCAGGCCCCTGCCCGCTCATCGTGCCATCACCACAACAATCACCGGGATCACAATCGATATGACAATGAGTATGATCCAGTCGAGCCGGGTAATAGTGCCTAGCTCGGCATCGCCCATGTTCTGCATCGTATCGATGCGTCGCTCAAGTTCTGCAATCAGTTCCGCGGAATTTTCTTGTTCTGACATGATGGTTGGATACTCTATGTTGGGTCTTTTACATCCAATGTGATTTTGTGAATGGTGCCCGTGAAACGGGTTTCATCACGACCGATACCAATTCCCTCGGCCACCGGGGTCTGGTTGTCGAGACCAACGTCCGCCGTTTCGTCGGCGGAAAAGACCATCGCCTGAGTCATATCGACCCTGCCCTCAGCAACCTTGCTTCCATTGACCGAAAGTGTGGCGAGACCGCCCTTGCCGAGCCCGCCACCGTCGTACGCGAAGTCCAGCACGACCGTGGATGCTCCTGCAGGGAGTGCTTCATCTGCTTCAACGGTATAGCGCTTAAGTCCAAGAAAATTGTAGGTATACCTCGGCTTGCCATCTTTCATATACAGCGACCAGCCGCCAAAACGACCGCCCTGAGACAAGATCGCGCCGTTCGCTCCACCAGCCGGAATATCGAGCTCGGCTGTAATCGTCATGGAGCGATTCTTGATGTTCATGAACGTGTTTTCCATCATGCCATCCATACCGCTGTACAACGTCAGCGAAGTTCTCGCGCCGAGCAGGTCAGGACGCCCTGCCAGTGCAGGATTCATTCGCTCGATCGTTCGATCGTCTATGGGGAGCACGTTGTACTGTTCCGCTTCCTTCATGAATAACGCTTTCAATTCGGCAAGTTTCTCCGGATGCTCGTCGGCCAGATTGTTGACCAGGCTGAAATCCTCACGGACGTTGTAGAGATCCCAAACGTCGGACTCGAGGGGCGGTAAGCCGTGCGTTTGCCAGGGCGCTCTGTGAAGGGTTCGGGCGAACCAACCATCGTGATACATCGCCCTGTTCCCGAACATTTCGAAGTACTGGGTCGTGTGCCGTTCCTTCGCATTGGCGTCATTGAAGGTATAGAGCAGGCTCTCACCTTCGATCGGGGTCTGGACCGTGCCATTGACACTCTTCGGTTCCGGTAACCCGGCTGCCTCGAGTATGGTTGGGGCGATATCAATAACATGTCCGAACTGGCTACGCAGACTTCCCTTGTCCTTGATGCCCTCAGGCCAATGAATGATCATGCCATTGCGAGTACCGCCGAAGTCCGAGGCAACCTGTTTGGTCCACGAGAATGGCGAATCGAATGCAACCGCCCAGCCGGCCGCCATATGCGGAAACGTATGTTTACCGCCCCATTCATCAATGAGCGGGACCAAATCTTCAACTTTCTCGACAACGCCGTTGAAGTAGGTCATCTCGTTGTACATTCCAACAAAACCACCTTCGGCACTCGTCCCGTTGTCGCCGGCAATATAGATAAACAAGGTGTTGTCCATCTCGCCGATATCTTCAAGCGCGGAGACCAGGCGTCCAACCTCGTGATCCGTCTGCTCCAGGAACCCGGCGAACACTTCAGCCTGCCGACTAAACAGGCGACGCTCGTCATCTGACAGCGCGACCCAATCCTTGAGATCCTCGGGTTTTGGTCCTAACTCCGTATTGGCAGGAATAACGCCTTTCGCTTTCTGCCGGGCAATGGTCTCGGCGCGAACAACATCCCAGCCAGCATCGAACTTACCCTTGTACTTGTCAGCCCACTCTTTAGGTACGTGATGCGGCGCGTGCACCGCGCCGGTTGCAAAATACATGAAAAATGGCTTGTCCGGCGTCATCGATTGCTGCGCTCTTACCCAGCCGATCGCCTGGTTAGTCATATCAACCGTAAAATGATAGTCGTCGGACTGCGGTGGCATCACACGTGTTACGCCGTCATAAACCAACGGATACCATTGATCCGTCTCTCCGCCGATGAACCCGTAAAACTTGTCGAAACCCTGATGTGTCGGCCAGCGATCGAAAGGCCCGGACACGCTGGTTTCCCACGCGGCGGTTTCATGCCACTTACCGAAAGCACCTGTGCTGTAGCCATTGAGTCGCAGCATCTCGGCCAGCGGCGCAACACTGTTCGGAACCTGACCCGTATTACCGGGAAAACCCGTCGAAGACTCCATGATCGAGCCGGTGTTGGCGGTGTGGTGATTGCGGCCCGTCTTGAGCGCGTTCCTGGTCGGCGAACACAACGAAGTCGTATGGAAATTGTTGTAGCTGAGCCCCGCGGCGGCAAGCGTGTCGAGAGTTGGCGTCTGAATTGGACCACCAAATGTACTCGGTCCGCCAAAGCCGATGTCGTCGATAAGTACGATCACCACGTTAGGCGCCTTTTTGGGGGCCTTAACCGCAAACAGCGGCGGTGTTTCTACATTGCGTACGTCGAGCTCGCTGTACTTCGGGCGAGCGGGCTCCTTTATCGGAAGATGCGTACGATCCAGAACATAGGCGCCACTTTCCGCCTGTTTTGCGTCGTTGGAGGAGTCTTGAGTTCCGTCCGTGCATCCAGCCAGCATCAGCAATGAACCTACAACAGCGAATACGGCAGTACGATAGATAATCATCAGGAGCTCTCCTCGGCCGGAATGGGTTCGTGTTGTTCTTGGCGACCGAAGTAAGAAGACTACAGGACCGCAAAAATCAGGTAAACACTTACCGCGTGGATGTCAGCTACTCAATTCCCTGGCCGCAGCGTCGTAACCCAACTCGATCATTTCTTCCGCCCGGTCGAAATCCAGGGTGCCGCATGCGTCGCGTGCAATGACGATGGTGTGATCGGGTGGATAGGCGGCCAGTTTCTGCCTTGCGATCGCACCCTGCATAGCATCGAAGGTTTGATTTGCGATTCCGAGCATCTTCCAGCTCCCGGCGCCGACGACCGGCGCTCGCCCTTTCAGATCCTCAACGAAACTACTGACCTTTGCATAAAACCCGTCCTCCGACGATTGCTTCGCTTTCTTGGCCTCTATCGTCGGAACGGGTTCCTCTCGCTGCTGCGGAGGACCGCCAAGATTGATCGCGATCGTCATGTCCGTATGGTCTTCGAACGTTGGCGCGATCGGCACCGGGTTCAGAATGCCGCCGTCGAGCAGTTTCATGCCCTTGGTTTCGACGGGCGTAAAGAATAGTGGCAAAGAAATGGATGCACGAATCGCGTCGAACAGCGAGCCGCGCGTCAGCCAGACTTCCTTTTCACGATCGATATCGGCTGCGACGGCCGTGTATTTTAGAGGCAGGTCTTCGATTCTTTGGTCACCGATGAGTTCTTTCAGTGTTGATATGATGCGCTCGCCTTCTACGAGACCTTGCTTGCCCCAGGAGAGATCGAGCAACCTGAAAATATCAACCCTGGATATCGCACGCATCCACTCTTCGAATACGTCCAGTTTGCCGCAGGCATACACACCGCCAACCAAAGCGCCCATCGAACAGCCACTGATGGAACGAATGTCGTAGCCATTTTCATCGAGCCAGTGAATCACACCGATGTGCGCAAGACCGCGCGCTCCGCCGCTACCAAGAACCAGTGAAACAGTTTTTTTTCCCATCGCCGTTGCTATACGTTAATTAACCAACTGAGTATTGAAACCGATGAAGAGTTGCGTTTCCGGTTGCCCAGCGCCCCGATCAAGGATCGTAAACTGCGGCTCAGCGAACACGTTGAACACCATTTTCCCTGCTGGAATCACTTTTCCAACGCCTAAGCCAATTGGCACATTGTATGAGTCGGTTTCAAGATTAAATGCAGCTATCGCTGTGCTCCTGAGATACCAGCCTTTGCCCATTTGAAGGATCACGAAAGGCTGCAAGGCGAGCAGACTGGTATCGTCCCGGTCGCTGTCGCCGGCGACGCTCGCCTGCCAGGTAATAAGACCGCCCCACTGCAGGGTTGACGACTTCGCGTTGAAATAGGTTGCAGCCAATCCGGCCTGCCATTTGCCCGTTCCGGTCGCATCTTCGCTGGCAGTCGGCGCAACGATTTGCGGCCCGACGCCAAAACTCACCGCGGGATCCCCGGTATCGAATAGGTAAGTGGCGAATGCACTGAAATCACCGAGCCCGGACGTGCTTCCGCTTGCGCCTGCCGGGACACGCTGTACCGGCAATGAAGCACGAAACAGCCATCCGTTCACTGGCTGTGCATAGCGCAACCAAAAGGTGTTTGCGTTCTGGTTGTCGAGGTCCGTGAGCGAGGGGATGTAGTAGTTGTGAATATTGAAAGCGCGGAATTCGGCCAGCGGGTTATTCGCGTCAACCGAGGACGGCGCTGACGAAGTTGCTGCTCCATCCGAAGTCTGCGCGTTCACACTGTGCACGGAAGTGGCGGCTAGAAGTATCAGTAAACCGCAAAATATCGACCTGCATGTTCTTTTTAGCGACAGCATTATTTGTGCCTCAGGTTATTTTTCGACTTGAACGCTGTCTCCGGGTGGCCCCGTCGTCAGCGGCCTATTCAAGCACATCTTTGTTGCCGGAAACCACTCAATCCTCCAGCGGCAGAAAGAGCACGACACTGAATGCCGCAATGTCCGACAACACTGCGCAGGATAGTCGTATCTTCCGAAGGCCGGCGTGGACTGTAAAGCGCCACATAAGACCGTTACCCCCCATATTCCTAGAACTGAATCTGCATCCGCAGGGATGGGACCAGCGCATGCTCGTTGTCGCCCGAGGCCGGATTGATGTACTGGACGTCTGCCCCAAGCTGCAACCAGGAATTCACTGCCCAGCTGTAGTAAGCCTCGATAGTCGATTCGTCATGAAAATTGACGAGAGGATCCAGCGAATTCTGGAGAGTGTCGCTTAGGTCGTAATAGTAGGCACCGATGCCGAAATTGTCCTCAGGTCGTCCAAAGAACAGGGCTTTGCCGCCAATGCCAACGATCAATGAACGTTCGACGTAGTTGGGATTGCCGTCGGCTACCGCCGCCTTTAGATAGAAGCCCCAGGTGGCCTTCGGGTTCTCGGAGCTCTCCTGAAGGTTGTGCTTGAACTCAAAGTTGACGTTGTAGGATCCCGACTTGGTCGTTGTACCTTCGACGCCACCAATGGAAGAGTAATCTGTCCCATCGGCCGTGCTGTAAAGGCCGGTGAGCGCAAATGTCGTCTTGCGCTTGGCAAGCGTCATGTCATGGCTGGCGGTCACGGAAATATTCACGCCGTCCTGAAACAAATCGCCCGGCAAATAGTCGTTGGTGCGGTCATTGGGATCAAACACCATCACGGTCCAGTTCGCTGGCTCAGTCCTGACGGTGACCACCGCTCCCATGAACACAACCGGAATCAGTCCGCTCGGTGGTGCCGCGAGGATAAGATTCATGAAACGATCTGTGCCCCAGCCGCCGTAAAAAGGGTCCGCCGCCAGCAAATCAACCGGGTTGAACTTGCCGATCGCGACGCTGCTCCGGTCTCCCACCTTCTGGGTGAAGTAGAGCGATGTCGCAACCAGTTCATCGGGGGTGTCCGTGGGCCAGTAAAGGGCGGTATTGACGCCGAATATTGCACCGCCAAGATTGGTAGGAGCGTCACCGTGGCTGTACTCAAAATGCGATCGAAATCCGCCGCCTTCCCGCAGGCCGAAATAGTTGCTGTCCAGGTTGATGAAGAGGTCTGACTTGCCGCCGTATTTGTAGTCAGTGTCTCCGGTTCCGGACGCAAGCCCCTGGTAGAACGCCGTGTACCGGTAGTCCACACTCACGCCGTGTTCGGCCAGCCAGGCACGCCTCGCCAGCCAGCCGCTGGGAGGGGAAATCTCCAGGACATCGTACCCTCCTGCCGCCTGGCCAAACGCCGATGGAGCCACTAACGTGGCTGACAACGCAAATGCTATGCCCGGCAAGTATCGCCAGCATGTACGCCGAATCTCGGAACTCATATTCAATTATCTGTCCAACTTGAATGACAGGCCCGGACGGCGTCTTCGAGATTAGACGGCACCTGTCTTGACGGGTTGCACTTTGAAAAGCACGGCATAGAGCACCGGAACAACGCCCAGCGTTAGCACTGTTGCAAATGCTAAGCCAGCCGCAATGATCAGCGCCAGCGAATAGAACACCGGATCGTGACTCAGTATCAACGGCATAACACCAAGAATCGTGGTGATGGTCGTCATCCAGATCGGCCGGAACCGCGACACTGTCGCTTCGATAATGGCACTGTAGGCATCGCGACCGCCCTTTTGTTCCGCATCAATACGATCGATGAGGACAATACCGTTATTGATAATAATTCCAGCCAGACTTAAGAGGCCCAAAATACCGAAGAAATCGAACGGTGCCCGGAAGAGCAGCAAGCCTATAAATGCGCCGACAAACGCCAATGGCAATGTGAACGCAATGATGAACGGCCGGCGGAAAGAGTTGAACTGCCAGATCAGCAACACAATCATGAGAAAGGCGCAGTGCGGCAACCATTTGAAAAGTTTCGGCAGCGTCTCACCCTGCTTCTCGATCTCGCCACCCACTTCCCAGCGATACTCGTCACCGAGATTCAGCGCGTCGATTTCCGGCCGGATTGCTTCGAGCAGTTCCGGCGCTTTCATCGTCTCGTGTTTGAGTTCCACGGTGAGCACTCGCGACTGGTTGCGTCGCGCGATGCGACTGTATTCCCAGGTTGGCGATATCGTGGCGATTTGCGTTAAGGGCACATCACGATTCTGCGTCTTCGAATTCACACGTATGTCGTAGAAATCGCTACCGGCTGAACGCTCGCGTCCCTGTGATTGCAGCACTATCGGAATGGCCTGATCGCCCTCGCGATAATCAGTCGCACGAATGCCATCGATATGCGCCTGCAGAGAATTGGCAATCTCCTGTGACGATATGCCGACGCGTCGCGCTCGTGCCTGATCAACGACAACTTCCGCCTTGACGATCGTGTTTTCCCAGCTGTTGCGAATATCGGTGGTACCAGGGGTAGCGCGAATGGCCTCAGTAAGGTCGCGCCCTTTGCTGTAGAGATAGCTGGCCTCGGGGCCGTACAGCCGGACTTCCAGAAAACCCGGTTCCGGACCGGTGGTCCACATTCGTTTGACCCTCCCTTCTGCTTCCGGGAGCGACTCAGCGATAAAGTTTCGCGCCCGCGCGGCCACCGCCGGCACCTGCTCACCCGATTCCGTGGTGGCGATGATGAATGCGCGATGCGGATCGGGATCGAAAGGTGCGAGCACCAGAACGAAGCGCGGTCCGCCGGTTCCGACATAAGCAATCGTGCCCGTAATTTCCGGGTTTGCTTCTTCGTCCGATAACCACGTTGTCATGCGTTGGACCACTTTTTCGGTGGACTCAATATTGTGGCCTGCCGGCATATCCAGGTAGATGAGGAACTGGTTGCGATCGCTGTAGCCAAACATTTCCCTGACCAGCAACGATCCCAGCATGCCACCGCCCACGAGTACCAGCAGGGTGCCAACCAACATCACTTTTCGGTGCAGTATGAGTTTGGCCAAAAGGTTCCGGTACGCCAGATAGATCCCATGGTCGTAGGCTTCCACTGGAGCATCGCTCCCCGCCTCCGGCGTCTTCATAAAGAAGTAGCACATGTACGGAGTGACATACATGGACAGGAACCACGAGCTCAGCAGCAGGATGATGATTACGATTGGCAGCGAAACCGCGTATTCACCGACATCGCCTGTGAGCAGATAGATCGGCATGAACGCAAGGATGGTGGTGAGCGAGGAAGTTAATAGTGGAATGGATAAGCCTTGGGCCGCATTCAGACAGGCCGCGCGACGCTCCTCACCGGCGTCCAATCTATTGCGGATTTCCTCGGCGGTGACAATGCCGTTATCCACCAACATGCCGAGAGCGATGATTGTCGAAGCGATAGAAATTCGTTCGAGCTCAATGCCCGCGAATCGCATGATGATCAGACCCATTAACATGGTCAAAGGCACGAACGATCCCACGATCAGGCCAGTGCGCAATCCAAGGAAGCCGACGACAACCACCAGCACGATCACCAGCGTCTGGTAAACATTCAGCATGGCGCCGCCAACCGCGGCTTCTACCAGGTCAGGCTGGAAGGTCGCGAAATCGAGCACGTAACCAACCGGCAGCTGGTTTTCGAGATCCACCACCTTCTCTTTGAGCCGCACACCGAAATCCACCGCGTTAACACCGGGAATAATCGACAGGCTGATGACGATCGCTCGATTACCGTTGTAATACGCGAGGTTCGCGGGCGGGTCCGCGTAGCCACGTCTGACGCTCAACAAATCTTTGAGGAAGACCGACTGCTCGGTACCCGGCACTGCGATGACCAGATTCTCAATGTCCTCGACCGAGCGAAAATTTCCGCTTGGTTCGATAATCAGATCCTGTCCGGCGACTTCCCAGCGGCCGCCGGGCAGCACAATGTTTTGTTCGGTGAGGGTATGAACGATGTCCTGAATGCTGATACCGACCTGCGCCAATTTGGCCGAGGAGTATTCGAGAAAGACGCGCTCATCGTGCACGCCCCAAAGTTCAATTTTGCGGATGCCCTCGAGTTCGTAGAGTTCATCACGAACATCTCGCGCGGTTTCGCGCATCTCCTCCATCGTAAAGCCGTCGGTCCAAAGCGCGATCGTCGCCACGGCGACGAGGCCAAACTCGTCGTTGACGGCGGGTCCGATAGTCCCTGCCGGCAAACTTGGGGCGAGGTCCGCCATGCGATTGCGAACCTTTTGCCAGATCGCATCGACATCGTTGTACTTGTCAGCCGTATCGGCATGCACAACAGCAACCCCGGTCTTGGAATCCGACCAGATGTCGTCGATCTCGGGCATCGCACGCAGCTCAGCCTCGATTTGGCGGGTGATCAGCTGCTCGACATCTTTTGGGCTCATGCCCGGATACTGGGCACTCACCACGACTTCGCGAATCACGATGGGCGGATCTTCCTGACGAGGAAAAGTCAGGTATTGACCGATTCCGGCAAAAACCACCAGGATGATAAAAATCAGCGTCAGTCGCGGCGCATCAAGTCCAAATCGAGTTATACCGTCCATATCGTCAGACCTGCCCGATCATTCGCCGGAACCGGAGGCCTTCATTAACGTGACCTCCTGTCCGTCAGCCAGAAACGGCACGCCGGCGACAACGATGACATCGCCCGGTGCTACACCCTTGCTTACGATGACGCGATTGCCCTGAATTCCACGGGTGCTGACTGCCGTCTTGCGAATGGTGGAGGTTGCGACGTCGTACAGAAATATGGCCCGCTCGTCTCCCTCAATTCCGGGCAGCAACGCCTGCAATGGAATCAAGTAGCCGGTGGGTTGTCCTTCTGCGACGAAATTGAGCTCAAGTTCGGCTGTCATGCCGGGTCGAACTCTTTCGTCCGCATTGGCAATCAAGGCTTTCACCGGAAAGGCGTTAGCGGAACTCGCGGCCGATCCCACTTCCGACACAACACCCACATACGGCTCGTTCGGGCGATTGGCCAACGTTACCGTCCCTTGCACACCTGTTTTTACTTTATCGATGATCTGTTCAGGAACACTGACCGAGATCTGCATTGCTGCCTCCGCATAAACTTCCAGTATGTGCTGGCCTCTGGCCGCCACTTCCGAAGACTCTACGAAACGCGCTGCGACGGTGCCATCGAAGGGACCACGCAATTCGGTGTTAACAAGATTGCGCTCGGCAAGATCGAGTTGTGAGCGGTTGTAGCTGACATTCTGTATCTGGCTTTCATAAGCCGCCCGTGCCTGATCGACCGCTCTTTGCGTTGTCGCGCCCGCATCTTCTGCCTGAATTCTCTGCTCGCGTTCAAATGCACTTTTCTTCTCTGCGAGTTGAGCCGCGGCACGAGACAGCGTTGCTTTGGCCGATTCCACGTTCAGTTCGAACGGCTTTTTGTCGAGTACGGCAAGGACATCGCCCTTTTTAAACTGGTCACCAACGTCAACAGCGACGCTCGCAATGATGCCATCAACTTCGAAGCTGATTTTGGACGAGTCAACAGCCTCGACTGTACCGGGAAATTTTCGAACCTGAGCCGACGCCATGTCGGAAATCACGACGGTCTTGACCGAGCGGACACGTTTGTCATCTTCGACTTCTTCCTTGCCGCAAGCGCCTAGAAGCAGAACGAATGCCAACAGGCCGATCAGTCGCTGTTCATTAATAGATAAAGTCACCGTTTTACTCCGCCAATGTGTCGCGCCAGTACTTCGTACGGTCGCGTAATTCCTGTTTGTCTTCTTCGGACAGATAATCTTCGATCGATCTTTCCGTCCCTGTTTGCCAGCCGCCACCGAGCACTTTATAGATAGCAACAAGGTCCGTAGCAATCGTACCGCTGGTCGCGGTAAGCGCATCCTGCTGCTCAGTCTGCTGAGTCAATGTGGACAACACCTGGTTAAAGTCCGTAGAACCTTCCCGATATTGAATCAACGACAGTTCTACTGAGCGTTCCGCTGCGGCGACACTGGCACCCAGGTATTCTGCCTGCTCGTGCGCCCGCAAATAGGCAAAGATCGCATCGTTCGTTTCCGCCTGAGCTGTCAGGACGAGATTTTGATAATCGACCAGCAACTCCTGAAAGCGAGCATCTTGCAATCGCACATTGTTCTTCAAGGTGCCGTAGTTGAATACGTTCCAGGTAAAGCCGCCGAATAACAGACTGCTCACACTGTCCCCATCAAACAAGTCGTCGGCGCTCTTGTCGCCGATGTCGGTGCTGGCTACGCCAATCGCACCGCCAATGTTGAAGTGAGGATAGAGCTCTGTCACGGCAACGCCGATCTGAGCACTCTGAGCGGCCAATACCCACTCTGCCCTGCGTATGTCCGGGCGCCGACGAATGAGATCCTGTGGCATGCCGACCGCAATCTCGGCCGGCGGTGCAGGCACTGCGCCCGACTCGCTGAGGAATCCACCCAGTTCCTGCGGCTGTATTCCCAACAACAGGCTGAGCGTATTGCGTACCTGATTCAGGCTGGTTTGCAATGGAGGAATCGTCGCTTTGGTCCGATTGAGAATCGTGAGTGCTTGCTGCACATCCAGTTCGGTCACCTGACCGTTGCGATATTTTACGTCCGCAATCTGACGGGTGCGTTCCTGCACGATCACGTTTTGTTCGGCCAGCGCAATTCGCGTTTCCAGAGTACGCAATAACACATAAGCATTCGCCACTTCAGCTGACAACGAAACCATCATCGCGTCGTAGCCCGCCATTTCGGCTTGCAGCAATGCGGATTCCGATTCAACCATGCGTCGAAACCGGCCCCAGAAATCCACTTCCCAGGAAAGGCCGAAATCGAGTTTATAAAGTGCGAAGTTGTTCTCCAGCAGCGAAAAGTTGTCGGCGCCGTTTTCACTAATGTTGATATTGGATCCTTGCCCGGTCACCTGTTGTACTTGCGGAAACTTCTTTCCGGTAGCGATGCCGAGTTGAGCGTTCGCTTGCAGAATGCGAAGTCCTGCACTGCGCAAGGTCAGGTTCTGCGAGCGAGCGGTATCGATGAGGCGATCAAGCACCGGGTCATTGAATACCGTCCACCACTCCGGGTTTTCGGCGGCTTGATGACTAACACCAGCCTGTTCCGCCTGCACCCAGTCATCGGCGATGGGCGCTTCTGGCGCTACAAAATCAGGTCCAAGGTTTACGCAGGCGGAGACGAATATGACGGGCAGCAGGCCCAAACTACGGATTACCGATCGATTCATCCCTTCATTCCTTCGTCTTGTGCAGGTCGCTGCCGAGCTGGCAAGGGCCTGATGGTACCCAATTCCCGGCAGGAATATAAAGACAAATACAAAAAGCCACATAATTTACGGGAGTTGCGGCGGCATCATGTAGAGCGTCATGGCGAAAATTAAATAGACCATGAGTAGCAGTACACCAATAAACCATGCTGAGCGCCCATTGTTCGTTACGAGCGCCGCAGTAAGAGTGGCAACAAAAATCATGATGATCGCTCCGGGCCAGAACGACAGGTCCATCGGCGCCGGCCCGACAAAATAACTGACCAGCACCAGCACCGGTGCAACAAATAGTGCAATTTGTGCAGCGCTACCCAGTGCGATTCCAACGCTCAGGTCCAGGCGGTCGTTACGAGCTGCGGAGAACGCCGACACCATTTCCGCCGCACCACCCACTAACGCCACCACGATAAAGCCAACAAATGCCGGCGTCATGCCAAACGTCACTGCCGCAACCTGCACCGACTCGACGAACACTTCGCTAACCAGCGCCACCAACACCGTGATAGCGGCAAGAGTGCCTAGTGCCAGACCGACAGGCCAGGTAGCCGCCACTTCCTCGTCGTGTGCAACGCTGGCAAAGATGTCACCGTGCGTTTTGAGCGTGAATAACAAACTCAGCCCGTAAGCAACCAACAATAGTATCGCAAGGCCAGCGCTCAACTTTTGCATAATCCCGGCCGCTACTTCGGCGTTGGCAATGGCAATTACGGTGGGGATGAGTAACGCGACAGTTGCAAGAAAGAGCAGACCGGACAGCAGTCGCGCTCCCGCGCGATTGTATTCCTGCACATGGTGCTTCAGTCCGCCCAACAGGAACGCCGCGCCCAGCATAAACAAGGTATTGGCAACAATGGCGCCGGCAATGGAAGCTTTCACAAGCATGTATTCGCCGGCGCGCAGTGCGGTCAATGCAATCACCAGTTCCGTAAGGTTACCCAGCGTGGCATTCAGCAATCCGCCAGCCGCATCACCGGTTTTTGCGGCCACCGATTCTGTTGCGTGACTCAAGAGCGCGGCCAGGGGCAAAATCGCCAGCACGGACAGCACGAAGAGCAAGGTATGTGATTCAGGTAGCAGATGCTCCGCTGCGATAACGATCGGTACGAACACAAGCAACCAAAGCAGCGGGCTGCGGCGAATTTCTAAAAATAGAGGATTCATTGGTCTATTCCAGTACTTAGTGCATCCACTGAGCGCGCATCAGCAACATCTTCGTATTGCCATCGATGCCACCGCGATCAAGATCGGCGTCGCCGTACGAGACCCCGATCTTCCATTGAGCTGAGGCCCACCAGTTGACGCCTGCGCTCCACTTGTTGAGCACACCACCCGTGATCAGACTGTCATCATGGTCAACGTGGGAACGGCGCAACACAAGCTCAACGGCGCCGTAACGACTGTTCGGTACGATTCCGCCTGCGTAGCCCAATGACCGAACATAAGGGCGCGACTCGCCGGTCACAACCCAGGACGCCGTCAGGTAAGACCCTGACAAGTTCGGGTCGCCACTGTCAACTGCGTCCACAAACGCCTCGATGTACTCTGCCTGCAGCGTGATCGGTCCACGCTGCCAGACCGCCTCGAGCGACAGTTGGTCCGCGTGGTTCGCCGCGAAATTGCCCGTATCGACATACTTGTCGGCTATGTTCGACTCGGGGCGGCCGGAGTACCGCATCATGCCATCGTGAGATCCGGTACGTCGGTATCCCAGACCGAAATGCAGGAAGTTGTGATTATCTGCCGAAACTGACGCCAGCCCGGTTAGTCGGCTCGCGTAATTCGTCGCGTCGTTGCTGAAACTCGACTCGGTTTCCAGCCAGTCATTAAAAGCTCCAATGGCCCAGGTCATGCGATCACCTGCAAGTGGCACCCACAGTTGCACGCCGACGTTTCGAGTGACAAAGAACGGTGACAGGATGCGTTCTTGCTGTGGCAAGGTCGGAAACAGCCCGACCATTTCGAACGAAAACGGCTCTTTTTGCCTGCCGACGGTCAGGATGGTTCGGCCGATGGGGAAGTCGACTTTGACATCATAGATCTTCCATTTCTCATCCTCGCGCGTGCTGCTCTCCTGGTAATCAGCTGTCAAGGTGAAAACCCATTTCATGTCGCTCTTTGAGCGGAGCATCATACCCAGGCGCAACGCGCGCAGGTCTTCTGAATTCTCCTGCTCGCCGACCTGCGACAAGCTGGCCTCGTCCTGATCGAACCACGTGTAGTCGGTAACGATCGCGATGATCGGTTTAAGAATGAAGGACTCCAGCTCATAGCTCAGAGCCCCTGCTTTTCGATCAGGGAAAAGATAATCGATCGTAGAATATTGAGCGATGGGAACGCTGGCCTCCTCCGGCTTCGATTCCCTCTCAGAGTCGGCTTCCGCCTCAGCAGGCGAAGGCGCAGCCAGCATCGACGTCCAGAGTACGATGACGAGCCACGCCAAAGCGCGCTTCACGGCAGTCGTTCTGCAGTTCGCGTCCGGTTCGCGAGCTCGGGGTCTATGCTGTGTACGGCGTCGAAATGAGTCAGGTGCACCCCACCGGTCAGCTCATCAAGAAAGTGCGAGCGCTTTAAACGATCCATGACCGGGCCTTTCACCTCTGACAAATGAAATCCGATGCCACCGTCCTTGAGACGATGATTGATTGCTTCAAGGCTTTCGAGACCGGAGGAATCAATTGTGTTGACGGCCGGACACTCGAGGATGACGTGTTTGACATCCGGGTTCGCCGCAACTTCGGCGTTGACGTATTCCTCGACAAAACGAGCGTTCGGAAAATACAGGCTGGCGTCTACCCTGAGGGACAGGATTTGCGGCGACGTCACAACCGTATGACGAAGTGTGTTCCTAAAACTCATGGTGCCAGGCAACTGCCCGACGATAGCAACATGAGGTTTCGAGGTTTGATAGAGATGCAGGAATATCGACAGTCCTACACCTGTTACCAGGCCCGCTTCCACACCCGCGATCAATGTAACCACGATGGTGCCAATCATCGCCGCGCCATCAGCCCGCGAATAATTCCAGACGTGTTTGACAGCCGCCAGATCCACCAGTGACAAAACCGCAACAATGATGATGGCTGCGAGCGTTGCCTTCGGCAAAAAGAACAACAGTGGCGTTAGAAACAGCGCGGCGAGTGCGATGCCGACTGCTGTAAATGCTCCGGCGGCCGGTGTTTCAGCACCCGCGTTGAAATTGACTATAGAGCGAGACAGCCCTCCCGTAACCGGAAACCCGCCTGAAAAGCCCGCGCCGAGATTTGCGGCGCCCAGTGCAATCAGTTCCTGGTCGGGATCCACGCGTTGACGACGTTTAGCGGCCAGGGTCAGTGCAACGGAAATGGACTCGACATAGCCGACGATAGAGATCAACAGTGCAGGTACAACGATGGCCATCCACAACCCTACTTCCAGCGGCGGCATTGTGAAACTGGGCAAACCACTGGGCACGGTGCCAACGATGCTAACGCCACGATCAGCGAGCCCGAAACCCCACGCTGCGAGAGTTGTCGCTGCGATTGCCCCGACCGGACCGACTTTCGCTATCGTATCCGCCGTTCGTTCACCGACCCCGAACTTGACCAGCAGCGATTTGAGGCCCCCGCGCGCCCAGAACAAAAAGGCCAGCGAGCTCAGGCCAACGGCTGCCGTGTAGGGATTGATGTGACCGAGATTCGGCACCATCGTCATGACGATTTCCACGAAACTATGACCGTGTGCGTGGATGCCGAGTACCGGAGCGAGTTGCCCGGCTGCGATCTGAATACCTGACGCAGTGATGAACCCAGCGATGACCGGGTGACTCAAAAAGTTAGCGAGGAATCCGAGCCGCAGTAATCCCATCACAACAAGCATGAGGCCCGAGAGTACGGCTAAGGCAATGGCCGCGCCGAGATACTCCGGAGATCCCGGCGCAGCAAGTTGGCTGATGGCTGCAGCCGTCATCAGACTGGCAACAGCGACGGGGCCTACTGCGAGCGTCCGCGACGTGCCGAAAATTGCATAAAGAATCAACGGCGCAATCGAGGCATACAGGCCAACTTGCATAGGCAAACCGGCCAGCAGAGCATAGGCCAGAGATTGTGGTATCAGCATGAACGTTACAATCCCTGCGACCACAAGGTCGGAACTGAAGGTTTTTCGGGTGTATTCAGATCCCCATTCCAGGATCGGGAGGTAACGACGTAGTAGTTTCATGTTTTTAGATGCCAGTTAGTTGGTTATCGCGTCTAGCGCTGCTTCAAAAATTTGTTTCATGCCCGTCTGCTTGTCTTTTGAATGGTATTGCTGATGCCAGCCGTTCTCCGATACCAGGTCGCTGATCGCAAAAATCGAGCTAACGCTGACGCCACGATACTTACCCACGGCGAACAGCCCGGCAGCCTCCATCTCCACGGTGACGACACCGTCTGCCCGGTAGTGTTGAATATCTTCGATCGTTTCGCGGTACGGCGCGTCTGTAGTCCAGCTGGTCCCGCTGCGTACCGAAATGCCCCTCTCCTCAATTGCAGCCGACAATCTGGCAGTCAGTTCGGGACACGCATGGACATATTTTCCTGCGGGCAGGTAGTGGTGCGACGTGCCTTCATCCCGAATAGCCCGATCACAAATAACAATATCGCCGATATCCAGATCTCCCTGCAATCCTCCTGCGGCACCAAGACTCACGAACGATCGGACTCCGGACGCAATCAATTCCTCCAGCGTCATCACCGCGGTTGGCGCGCCAAAGCCCGCCGCCTTCATTACCAGGACGCTCGAATCTCCACGCGGTAAGAGGCTGGCACCTGCTAGCCAGCCATCGCACTCGGTGCGCCCGGGCAACGAAGTGACCCATTGCCACAGTCGGGCGTCGTAACACACGATCGCTCCAGGCGGTATCCCGCAGGTCGGCGCCAGGCCCTCTTTCTGGCGCTCACGTATGACCGTTGCAGGCTCGATAACGACCTGGCCCGCGTAGCACTCTTTCGGGTTCTGAACGCTCATGTTGCGGCGCTTGCCCGTTTCCCAAACCAGCCTGCCAGGACGAACGACAGCGTCACCTGAACGAGAATCGCCAGGCCGCACATGACCAGTGACCGCCCGTCCAGATTCGGAATGCTCAGTGCCGTCGCGAATGCCGGCCCGCTATTTCGCGAGCAAATGCCAATGCTTAGCACACTTCTCTGGGCCATCGGCATCCCGAAGGTCGACGCGTAGGCCGCTGCTGTCAGGATGACGTAGAACAGGAGATGCGACAGGAGCGCCAGACTGCCCACTGAAAGCAGGATCCCCTTGGCATACAAGAGAACCGTCGTTGCCAGGCAAATGACCAGGGCGATAACTGAAATCTTCTTGATGTACGGGCATGCTTTCAAAGCGCTGCTCCGCGAGACCTGGTGGAACACGATTCCTATTACCAGGGGCACCAGCACCAGCATCAACAACGGCTTGCCAATGTCCCAGGAGGTCACAGAAACGCCCGAAATTAGTGCCGGCAATACGAACGGGATAAACAGGACCATCCCAAGACAGGTGAGCAGCAGGAAACCCGCCGAATATCGCAAGTCGCCTCCGGCCCGTTGCGCCAGCAGCGAGAGATAGGAAGCGCACGGCACCATGCTCATCACAACAAGGCCAATGGCATAGGGCTCATCCAAAGACAACGCGCGCGCGAGCAACCAGGCCAGCGCCGGCCCGAGTACGAATCCCCAGAGCAGCGTCAGTGCAACGAAGCGGCGGTTCCGCAATCCCACCAGGGCTTCCCGGAATTCCAGTTGCAGGCCGAGTTCCAGCAGGCTGCCGATAGTGGCGATTGAGACAGCAACTTTGAGTACCAGTAAAAGATGGTCAGTCATGTCTTGCACTCGCCACCACTGACGCTTCGGCTTGGCCGGCCAGTTTGGCAAAGACAGGAGGAACCGCAAGTAGTCCAATAATGACGTGCAATGGCACGACCAGAAGAACCATCAGGAACATTCCCGAGGGCGGATCAGTAATACCGAAGAACGCCACGAAGCCGGCCGAGATATTGCGCGAACTCATCCCCAGGGCAATGACGCTTTTCTGGTTCTGATCCAGGCGGAAGCCAATCACGTAAGGTAGTACTGCCATCAAGACCATAAACAAGACCCATGCTCCTGGCGCAAAACTGCCGATCGTACCCAGCATCTCCTTACCGTAAATCCATAGCGTAGTACCCAGGCACAGCAGCAGGAAGATACCGCCGGTCTTCTTAACTGCCGGAAATATTTTGGTAGCCAAAGTCGGGCGCCAGGCGCGAATTGCGATGCCGATCAGGAGCGGAATCAAAACCAGAATAATCAGCGGCTTCGCCAGCGGCCAGGTTTCCAATGTCAAACCATTGATCAGCAGCGGCGCCATTACCGGCATCAATATCACCGTAAGAATAGTTCCAAGCAGTATGTATGCACCGGTAAATGTCAGGTCTCCACGGGCTTTCGCCGCGGCCAGCGGTAGAAACGGAGCAATGGGCGCAAGACTGGCCAACATTAGTCCGGCGGCATGACCGTCCGACAGCGGCAGAACCTGAATGATCAGCCAGGCAACGGCCGGACCAACGACCCAACCCCACAGGAGCGTTGGCCCGATCAGTTTCAAGCTGCGTAAAGACTTGAGCGCCGCATTCAATTCACACTCAAGGCCGCCAGCCATGAGGGCTGCCACAGTAAATACGACAACGGTCAGGTTGAACCAGGTTTCAATAGTCATGGCAGGAATCCCTTGGTTGCCCTAATCGGTATTTGGGAGCAACAAGCGCTCAGGTGTCAGGTCGTAGGTCCAGGGCGAGCCGGAGTTTTTCCAGCCGTTCAGCACTCTCTTACCCACATCCGGGCTGTCCGGGTCTCCAACCGCATCGCCTTCCATGCCATCCGTGATGTTGTAAACGTTCGTGAAACCCGCTTTCGCCAGAATGTTCGCAGCAATTGCGCTTCGGCCACCCGATCGACACATGGCCATAATCGTATCGTCCGGATTGAGGACGCTTTGAACGCGCGACACAAAATCCGGCGTGAGCTGGATCGGAAACTGATTCTTCTCATCGTCCCACTCGTAGGACTGGGTCGCGACCGGAATCTTCCAGGCCATCGCAGGGTGGCCAACATAAAGATATTCCTCAGGCGTGCGCACGTCGAGGATCGTCACCTTGTCCGGTGTCGCCTGCCATTTTTCGTAGGCCACTTTCGCTGTTACATACAGCCCCAATGCGGTCTGTTTCCATTGTAGAAGTTGTTCTTCAGGGATTCCCATTTCGCACCTTCAGTCTTGTCTGTTTGTCGTTTGTGATCTTAGTCGACGTCGGCCATCGCCCGAGCCAGCATGCCACCGGACACTGTCACCGCCTTTAGGCCATTCTGCAGCAAGATCCGCGTTGCATAGTGAGCGCGCTGGGCGGAACGGCAGATAACGTGAATTTCGCGATCCTTCGGCAGCTCGCCGAGGCGATCGCGAAGCTGCGGCAGTGGAATATTCACCGCACCCGACACGCTCTCCAGTACCAGTTCCGCAGGTTGTCGCACGTCAAGCAGGAAGGCATTGCCCAGGTTTTCCCAGTGGCTAACGGGCATATCGCCGCGCAGGATATTGCCAGCGACCATGCCTGCGAAGTTAACCGCGTCTTTCGCGCTGCCGAATTGCGGCGCATAGCAGAGTTCTGCTTCTTCAAGATCGTATATTGTCGCGCCCATTTGTATGGCGACTGCCAATGCGCTGATCCGCTTATCGACCGCTGGACCGTCAAGGCCGAGCGCTTGCGCGCCAAGGACTTTGCCATCGGACTTTCGGAAGATGAACTTCAAGCCGATCATCTCGGCACCCGGGTAGTACCCGGCATGCGAATTCGGGAACAGGAAAATCTTCTCGTAATCTTCGTCGCCGAGCCGCTTGAGCGTTTTCTCGCTAACCCCGGTCCAGGCCGCAGCACCTCCAAACAGGCCGATAATCGACGTGCCCTGAGTACCGCGGTAGCGTGAATCCCGCCCGGCAATGACATCGGCCGCGATCCTGCCCTGTCGATTAGCCGGCCCGGCCAATGCGATCAGGCTGGACTCACCCGTCACGAAATCGGTGACTTCAATAGCGTCACCTACCGCAAATATGTCCGGATCACTGGTGTGCATCTGTTCATCAACGAGAATCCCGCCGCGTTCGCCTATCTTCAGCCCTGCGCCCTTGGCCAGTGCAGTGTCTGGCCGCACGCCCAGCGACAGAATAACGATGTCCGCGGGATACTCTTTCCCTGACTTCGTTATCACTTCCAGTCCACCGCAGTCACGCTCCTTGAATTCAGCGACTCCGTCACCCAAAGCCAGCCTGATGCCATTCCGTTCGACGTGATCCTCAACAAGACGAGCTATTTCCCGATCCAATGGCGCCAGAACCTGATCAAGGAGCTCAATCAACGTGACCTGGAATCCGGCATGGACGAGGTTTTCGGCAGTTTCAAGACCGATAAATCCGCCGCCGATGACAACTGCCCGACGTTCCGGCTTGCCCATCTGAATTCCCGTGTAACAGGACATCCCGGCAAGGAACGTGGTCCCACCGGCGATCCACTCGCGGATCGCACGCGCATCCGGCACGGTCCGAACTTCGAAGATGCCAGGAAGATCTATGCCGGGCAGCGGCGGTCGCACCGAAGGAGCACCGGGTGACAACACAAGCTTGTCGTAAGACTCGGTCGTGACTTCACCCGTCACCTGGTTCTTCAGTTCTACGGTCTTCTTCTTCGGATCAATCGAGATCGCTTCGCAGTCTGTTCGCGCATCGATCGCAAACGTTGCACGGAACATTTCCGCCGTACCCACCAATAGGCTCGACTCGTCCTCAATTACGCCGCTGACATGGTAAGGAAGCCCGCAATTCGCGTAGGACACATACGGCCCCCGCTCCACCATGATGATTTCCGCATCTTCGTCGAGACGACGCAGGCGCGCAGCGCAGGATGCACCGCCGGCTACTCCGCCGATGATGACGACTTTCGTTTTCTTCGAGTTCACTGGCAATTTTTCCGTTTTAATTGAATCTGGTTTTCATGCAAGCAGGCCAGCCGGCATGTGTTGGCCGATCGCACGTCGTGAAGCCGCCGCGCGAGCGACACGCTTGATGGCCAGTGCGAACGCCGCGGTACGCAGGTCAATCCCCTCTTTCATCGAGAGCTCAGCCATATCCTGATAAGCCCGCCGCATCATTTTCTCCAGCTCGGCGTTCACCCGGTCCAGCTCCCAGCGGAACTGCTGAATGTTCTGGCACCATTCGAAATAGCTCACCGTCACGCCGCCCGCGTTGGCAAGAATATCCGGGATCACAGTCACGCCTTTATGCACAAGTTTGTCGTGCGCTTCGGCGGTGAGCGGCCCGTTGGCCGCCTCAATGACAATCTCTGCCTGAACGTCGTCAGCATTAGCGTCAGTGATCGCCTCTTCCAGTGCCGCTGGAATCAGTACATCTGCTTTGTAAGTGAGTACTTCGTCGCCTGCAATTTCATCTGCGCCCGGGAATCCTTTCACGACACGATTCTCCTGCACCCACGCAAGCAGTGCGGGAATGTCGATGCCCTTGGGGTTGGCGATGCCGCCGCTGATATCGGACACGGCCACAATCTTCCCGCCCTGGTCGGCGATCAATCGGGCCGAATGGCTACCAACATTGCCGAAGCCCTGTATTGCGACAGTCACGTCAGCGAGGCTGCGCTTGCTGGATTTAAGACACTCTTCCAGTGCATACATGATGCCTCGGCCCGTCGCCTCATCGCGTCCAAGTGAGCCATACAGGTCGAGAGGTTTGCCTGTCACCACGCCGGGACTAAAGCCGTAATACTTCGAGTACTCGTCCATGATCCATCCCATGATCTTGGCGTTGGTGTTTACATCCGGCGCCGGGATATCAATGGTCGGGCCTATGATCTCCTTGATCGCCTCGACAAACGTCGTGGTGATACGGAACAACTCCTTCTCACTGAGCTTGGACGGATCGCAGTTAATACCACCCTTGGCTCCGCCGTACGGAACATTGACCAGTGCCGTTTTCCAGGTCATCAGGCTCGCCAGGCTGGCTGCGTGATCCTCATCCATGCTGGGGTGATAGCGCAGACCACCCTTCATTGGCCCGCGCGCGGCATTGTGTTGTACACGATAGCCAAGGTGATGATGCAGGCCACCGGCGTCGCTCTCGGTGACAATCTCGACTCGCACAACCCGACGTGGTGTCAGCAACATCGTGCGCAGCTGCTCCCCCAGCTCAAGATGGTCGGCAGCGCGATTGAAGAAGAAATTCACAGTGTTCAGCATCAACTCATACCTCGAAAATTAAACGGGCGCTTGCCAATAGTTTTCAACATGGATCTGTCCGAGCCCGTCTTCACCATCCACTTTGAAGCCGTCTCGCTCGAGCAACGCAATCATCGACTGGCTCATGTGTGGGCTGCCGCACATGAACACATGGGTATTCTCTGGCGCAGGGGGATTGCCCCATACTTTCTCGATTGCGCCACTCTCCCAAACATCCTGAACATGACCCCTCGCACCTTTCCACGGCACGAACTCTTCCTCCGGCCGGCTAACGACAGGTATGTAGGTGAAGGTTGTTCTGAGGTGCTCCATCGCCATCAGGATTGATCGATACCCAAGGTCCCAGGAATGACGTACGCCGTGTATCAGTACGACGCGTCGTTGCGGGGGAAATTTCAGATGTGTTGCCAGCATGCTGAAAAGCGGAGCGAGTCCGGCCCCTGTTGTGCAAAGCACAAGGCTCGAGCCCTCAGTTACCTGTGTATCGTCATAAGTAAACCTGCCGGAGGGTATTTTCGACAGCCAAACGCGATCACCGATTTTCAGATCAAAAAGGCGCGGTGTCAGCGCACCGCCAGGTACCAGCGCGATGTAAAACTCCAGGTACTCACGTTGCGTGGGAGAGGATGCGAGGCTGTATGCGCGCTTAATGAGTCTGTCCGGCTCCTCAAGTGGCTCCTCCGCGTCCGCCGCTGCGCAGCGCGGCGCCGTACCCGGCACCCCCAGCATGGCGAACTGGCCTGGTTTGTAGTCCGGGAATTCCCACCCGTCCGGCACCACTTGCAGGATCATCAACCAGGGCGAAACCTCATTGCGTAGAGTAACTACCGCATTTGGTATCTGGGCAGCCATGTCACGTCAGACCGACAAAGGCACCTGACTGATAGCTTCTGACGCACAGGTCTCAACGCATTTGCCGCAGCCTACGCAGATCGACTGGTCGACCTTCGCTTTTCCATTCTCGTCAACAGCAATTGCTTTTTCCGGGCAAATTGCGATGCACTCGCCGCAGGAAATGCATTCCCGCGGGTTTACGAGCGCACGGACATTCGATTCTGCTTCGGCCGTCATTGCGCTGCCGCATCTTCGCCGCTGCGGCCGAAGGCTTCATCAATGATGGCCTGCAAATGACTCACCACTTCATCGGAGGGCGTTTTGTAATCGTCCAGTTCGTAAACCTTGCCGAGGTATTCGTACTTGGCAAGTCCGAAGCGGTGATATGGTAACAACTCATATTCAATGACGTTCTTGTGCGGACGAATGAATTCAAGAACCGCGCGAATATGTTCCTCGTCCGCATTCACCCCGGGAATCAGTGGTGTGCGGGCAATAAAGTCGATGTCCGGGAACGTCTCGTAAGCGCGCTTGAAATTGGCAAGGATCCGCTCGTTCCCGGCACCGACCCATTTCTTGTGGCGTTCCGAGATCGTCAGCTTGTGGTCGTGCAGCATCGTGTCGACGTGCGGCAGTACCTTTTCCACATTCTCCCAGGGCACGTTACACGCGGTTTCAATCGCTGTATTCATACCGCGCGCGTGGGCTTCTTTCAGCAGGGCAGCCGTGAAGTCCGGCTGCAGCATGCATTCGCCACCACTAACCGTGATACCGCCGCCTGTTGAGTTGTAAATGGATGCGTCTTTCTCCACCTCCTCAAGAACTTCATCTACTGTCTTCATAGAACCGTGCATGTAGATCGCATTCGTCGGGCACAGCGCCGCTGTCTCCGCGTCGAGATCCAGTGCCAGATCCCAGTTGACTCGGACTTTGTCATCCTCGCCCTCGACCACGTAGTAAGCACCTTCGGGAAATGGACTCTTCAGGCAAAGTCCGCATTTTTCCTTGCCGACGCAAAGCTTGGCATCGTATGCCGGCTCAAGGTCCGATCGGATACTTTCTGGATTGGCGCACCATTTGCAGCGTAGCGAGCAACCCTTCAAGAAGACAACGGTGCGGATTCCCGGACCATCGTGGCTGCAATAGCGCTGAATATTCAATACGCGTCCGGTCACTGTGGACGTCTTGGCGGATGGACTGCTCATGTCTTGCTCCCGAGGCAGATGCCCAGCGACTGGGCTATCTGTACGAATTCACTATTTCCAGGCACGGTTCTGACCTTGTTTATCGCTTCCACCAAGGGTACGAATTTGATGTCGGGCGGAGCGAACGCAACCATGACGCCGTCCTTGTCCGCGTGTAATGCCTTCACCGCCCCGGCACCATACGCAACACCCAGTTGACGATCGACGCTGGTGGGAGCGCCTCCGCGCGCCCAGGGACCCAGCACCAGAGGAAATGTCTCCTCGGCAATCAGCATCTGTAGTCGATTCGCCACGGTGGCCGCCGCCTGGCCAGATCGTCGGATGACGTGCTCGCCACTGTCATCTGTAGTCGCCAGCGGTGACAGGGATCCCTTGAGAGACACCGGTTCCACTTTGGACTTTTTGCTCGCTACAAAATGCGCCCCTTCCGCAACAACGACTAATCCGTAGTGCCGCTTTTCGGTCAGCTTGCTTTTCAAATGTGCAGCAACTGTCCCCAGATCGGCGGTGATTTCGGGAATCAGAATGGCATCGGCGCGTGCAGCAATACCAGCTTGTAACGCCAGCCATCCGGCCTGCGCTCCAAGCACTTCGACCACGCCGATTTTTCGTGCTGATTGCGCCGCCTGGCGTGCCTTGTCCAGCATTTCGATCGTGAAGCTAAGTGCGGTATTGAATCCAAATGACACCGAGGTCGTCGCAATGTCATTCTCGATAGATCGTGGTATGCAAACCGTATTCAGGCCTTTGCGATTCAACTTCAAAAGAATGCTAAGTCCCTGGCCTCCAACCGTGGAAATCAGGGCATCGATGCCTTCCCCCTTTAGGCGTGCCAGGATATCGTCGGAAAGGTCGAGTTCCTCGACCATCTCATTCTCGTCCAGCCTGCGGACACGAAACGGATCGATCCGCAACGCCTGGCCCAGGAGACCGGCGCCGGCCGGGTCCATGTTTTCAATAAGGTCAGGGGTCAGGTGCACCAGCCCGCCATCGTCATAGCGTTCCGGAAACAGCAGTCCTTCGAACCCGTCGCGAACGCCTACCACGTCCCAACCCAACTGTCCTGCCGCCTGCGCGGCGCCCATGTACACGGAATTCATTCCCGGGACATAGCCGGCACCGACATTGATCGCGATGCGTTTCGTCTTCTTACTCATCATTATTCATCCCGTCGTGCGAACTTTCGGTACGGCGTGACAGCGCGTCATGCCGTACCGGTTTCGCTTGATTCAAGCTCTAGTGACCCTCAAATGATTGCAGTGTCCGTTCGATGATCTCGTTCTGCACACCCACATGCAGCTTGGTGAAGAACGCGCTGAAACCAGCGACTCGGACCACGAGGTCACGGTAGTTCTCAGGGTGCTTCTGCGCGTCTCGCAGCATTTCAGTGTCCAGCACATTGAACTGGATGTGATAGCCCCCGTTGGTGAACAAGGTCCTGACCAGGTTCATCACGTTTTCCCGACCCTTGCGCGACTTGAGTTGGTCCGGCGGGAGTTTCATGTTCATGTGCGTGGCACACCACTTCACGGCATCCTGGCCTTTGGCCGCAGACATCACCAGCGCGGTCGGTCCGTTGACATCGGTGCCCGGCATCGCCGACAGGCTGCCATCGGTGAGGGCCACGCCGGCCTTCTTGCCGTTGGGTAACGCGCCGGTAATCAGGCCCATCATGTTGTGAACACTCTTGGTGTATTGGTCGAGCGAGGTCTTGGTGTCTTTGCTGATGTAGTTGCCGCCGCCATCGACGTTGTTGAAGGCCGTCAGGATACTGTTATTCACCCTGAGGAGCATTTGGTTCACCTCCGGGATGTCGTTTCCGTGCTTCGGCGCATCCTGGTAGCACATCTTGTGAACCTTCTCGTATTCGCCTTCAAAGTTAGCTGCGAGAGCTGCCTTCAGTTCGGCCATGGTCAGCTTCTTCTTGTCGAACACCAGGTCCTTCACCGCCATTAGGCAGTTGGCGGCATCCACCTGGCCGACGGAGATCTGGGCGACCGTGTAGTAGTTGGCTCCGCCGGCCCAGGTCTCGGTGCCGGTCTCGATGCATCCTCCGGTCAGGATCGAGCGCCAGCTGCAGGGGAGGAAATCCGCCTGCAGGACGTTCGAAATCCAGGCCGCGTGACGCAGTGTGTCTTCGCAGAATTGAAGCTGCTTCGTGAACGCCGCGTACAGTTCCTCGAAGTCCTTGAAGTTAACGGGATCGCCGGTCTTGGGACCGACCTGCTTTTGGGTTCGCGGATCGAAGCCATCGTTCATGGTCAACTCGATTATCTTGCCGAGGTTGGGCTGCCCCTCCACCGGGTGACCGGTCTCATACGGGATATAGCTTCCCACGCAGGCCCCGATACAGGTGCGTCGCGCTTTCTCCAATGGGAGATCGCCCACCCGGTCGTTGTGGCCCCAGAGGTGCAGGGCCCGTTTAAACATTACATCGGCGTTGACGAACTGCGGGAGACCGATGCCGGTCCCAATCACATCGAGCACTTTCTCGATGAACTTGCCCGGAGTTTGCGGAGTAAGCGCAACCGAGAGCGGCGGCTGGGGCAGTGCGAGATAAAGCGAGGAATCAAGAATCACGTAGTCCATTTCCGCCGTGGCATCGCCACCGTCCTCGGAAAATCCCGCAAGGGTAATACTCTGTCCCAGGTCGGCGGAATTCGCCTTGGCGATTCGCTCGCCATAGTAGTAGTTGATCTCGTTCAACTTGATGGTGAGGTTCTGGAACATGAAGACTGCGTCGTCATAGGTGATGAGTCCGGCTGCCTTGTCGGCCTGGTAAAAAGGCTCGAGGTTCTGACCGAGATAGGCCTCGGAGTACCCGCAGCCGATCTGCTCAAGTTCTGCAATGATGTGACAGAAGAAGTGACTCTGGATGGCTTCCCGCAGGTTACGGGCAGGATTCTCGGGAACCCACTCGCAGGTCTCGGCGAGGGAGATCAGCTCCGCTTTGCGGGTTGCGTTCTTCTCCTTCGCTGCCATTTCACGAGCCAACTCGGCATAGCGATGGGCATAGCGAATCGCCGCCCGCATCACGATGAGGGATGCCTCATAGAAGTAGAACTTGGTCATGTTCGGCATCCGCATCTCGAGGGCCATCTGCCGCTCCTCCACCTCCTTGATCATGCTGGCAAGGCCCTCGCGGTACACCCGCGGGTAGTTCAGGTTGCCACCGCCGGCCGGCCAGTCATGGAACGCGGCGATGAGGCCGGCGTC
Organism: uncultured Gammaproteobacteria bacterium; assembly: GCA_942490655.1. Taxonomy (GTDB): domain Bacteria; phylum Pseudomonadota; class Gammaproteobacteria; order Steroidobacterales; family Woeseiaceae; genus UBA1847. The sequence goes on from CALNXZ010000003.1 coordinate 861,859, forward strand.
GTAACTGATTTTCGGGTCGTAGCCAAAGCGCTTCTCAAAGATGGTTTCGGTGCGGAGTTTCATCCCACGCGGGCCCCAGTAGTCGATCGCCCACTGGTTCGCCGCCTTGTCTTCCGGCGTTGGCGAGTTTTCGACCGTCTTTTCCTCGATCATCCAGTCCACCTGCCATTCGGGATAGGTGTAGAGCGCGTTTTGTTTGCCTGCCATGGCGCCGACGAAGAGGTTGTCGTCGATATACAGTTTCTTGCGCTCCAGGACGGCGGCCAGGAACTTGGCTCGTTGGAGGAGCGAATTATCGCCTGCGGTTTCTTCGTAAATCTCGCGCATGATCTTGACTCGCTCGAAGTCGAGATCCTGCGGAGTGCTCCTGAGCAGTTCCTTCAGTTGGTCGATCCTCGCAGTATCTGCATTAACCTGTGCCGTGGCTTTGGATCTCGGATCGCCTTTGGTTTTCGTTGCTGTGCTCATCTTTTGGATTCCTGTCTCTGATTTCTGTTGAACGGCTTCGACGAGTCGATACCGCGCACTTCTGCCTATCTGTGTATTGTTGCGCACGGCGCCAGTCGTTCCTATTGGACCTTGGTCCAAGTGGAACCTGCCAGGCGACTAGTTCAGCGTCTCGCTCGTCGCGGGAATCTCGCATTTCTCATACAATCGGACTAGATCCGCGACGCTACGTATGCCCAGCTTTTGCAAGCCGTGTGCGCGATGTACCTTGACCGTCTTTTCGCTAATGCTCAAGTCGGCGGCAATTTGCTTGTTCATTTTGCCCAACACGACTTGCTCCAGGACCGAATGTTCCCTGGCGGTCAGTTGATCCATAAGCTCTTGAGCAGTTCGGACGAGCTCACTCTCCCGACGGGCGACTTCGCAGTCTTGAATCGCTTCCCGGACTTTCGACAGGAGTTCATCACCATCGATTGGTTTCTCGAGAAAGTAATTAGCCCCATGTTTCATCGCACGTACCACCATCGATGTACAGGCGAATGCCGTCAGGAAAATGATCGGCACATGGCATCCGCGTTCGGCCAACTTGTCCTGCAGGCTGATGCCGTCGATACCTGGCAGGCGCACATCCAGCAATAAGCACGAGCCCGCATCCAGGTTGGGCTCCAGCAGCAGCGCCTCAGCCGACGCGAACGTTTGCACCGACAATCCTGCCGACTTCAACAATCGGCTGAGACTGGATCGGATGGCCGCATCATCGTCCACGAGAAACACCTCGGAACACTGCGGACCGGATCTATTTAAAGAATCTGTGCTTTCCATCAGACAAATATCCGCCGCTGCTTGTCGTTTTTATTAACCGGTGGTGGCAGCTTAGAGTGGCCAAAGACCTGGAACCATAAGTAAAAGCCGAGGCCTGCTGCCGGCCCCAAATTTACCTCAGTCCAAACCGTTTTTCGACCCTAAGGTCCAATAGCTGAAATCACCGGTCGAGACTATTGTCCCCTGAATGGGGCAAAAACGAACTACAGTTGCGGTCGTCGACGACGAGCCGACGGTGTGCACAGCAATCAAACGGCTGCTGTGCTCGGCCGGTTACGACGTCAACACCTGGGGTTCCGGAATCGAACTTCTTCAAGCGCTGGAAAGCGAGCTGCCCGACTGCGTAATCATCGACATTCAAATGGCGACGATGGACGGCTACGAAGTCCTTGCAGAACTGCAGAAACGATTCAGACATCTTCCCGCTATCCTGATGACCGCTCACGAAACCGAGAATGACGAAGAGCACGTGCGGCAGTGCGGCGGCTCCGGATTCTTGCGCAAGCCTTTCGATGAAAGCCAGCTCATTGGCCAGATTGAGGCCGCTCTTTAACCGAACCGCCCTGGTGATCGATAGCCATCGACTCCCGAGCGGGTTTGCGCCCACGCCACAGACTGCTCAAAATACGCCCTGACCCCTCCGGATCGACGTAATGACGGAAATCTTTGTACCTTTGCTGTACTGCCTGGCTGGCTTTTGTGCGTTTGCGGTCATACAGCATGCGCTGATTGCCGCGCACGAAGCCTGGGACCGTGCGCACTTGATGTTTGCAGTGCTGGCGTTTTCCATGTTGCTATTTGTCGTAGCCGACGCTGCCGGTTACCGTTCAGTTGACGCCCTGGCGTTTGTCGAATTACGCCGCTGGCAGGTCACCTTTGCCATGATGCTGTTTTGCGCATTGCACTGGTTTGTTGCTTTCTATTCCGGTTTTCGGCCACGTGCCGTTCTGTTGCTCATGACCTTGTTCTTCGCGTCGGGCGTGATCCTAAACCTCGCACTCCCCTACGGACTCGGGCTCGCCGAAGTCCCGACACTCAAGTACCTCAAGCTGCCCTGGGGCGAACAAATTCTCGACATGCGCTCCTATAAGCGCAACACATGGAATAGCGCGTACTGGCTCGGGATTTTTCTGTCATTTATCTACCTGGCTTTTGCCTGCGCCCATCTTTACCGGGCTGCCCGTCGACGAGCTGTGATACTTGGGCTCGCGCTATGCGCGTTCCTGGCATGCCTGATTGTCAACTTGCTAATTGTTGTGCGCATCATCGAGTTCGTTGGCATCGCGGAGTTCGCGTTTGTTGGGCTCGTCGGAGTAATGAGCTATGAACTGCATGCGCGACGTCGCGAAGAAAAGCACAGAACGACGGCGATACTTGACCACATTCCGGCTGCTGTTTACGTAAAGAATCTAACTGGCCAGTACCTGCTCAGTAACAACGAGAACGATCGGATACTGGAAGCCGGAGACAACTCGCCGCTGGGCAAGACAGACTATGACTTCTTCTCACCTGTCCAGGCCGACGAATTTCGCGCTGCAGACAACGTCACTTTTGAAAAGCGAGTCCCAAATGAGTCCGAATTCTCGATCGAACGGCGTGGGGAGCGACGTATATACAATATCCTGCGATTCCCGCTGTTGGATTCGGGCGGCATACCGTACGCGGTGACCGGCATTGCGACAGACGTAACAGAATTCCGTCTGGCTCAAACCGAGTCAGAAGCATTGCGCAACAAAGTCATACGCGAGGATCGTTTGGCTCGCATTGGCGTACTTGTGAGTTCGCTCACGCACGAATTAGCCCAGCCTTTAACGGCGGCGCTCGCAAATGCTCAGGCTGGCGAACGATTGTTAGCGCATGAACCGCCGGACATCGCTGAGCTGAAGGAAGTCTTGCACGACATTGTACGCGATGAAAAACGCGCTGCTGGCCTGATCAGCAGTTTGCGTTCGATGGTGCGCAAGAAAGAAACACCACGGGAAAATGTCGATCTTGGCGAATGCATTGCTAATACGATCTCACTGCTGCAATCTGAGCTTCGCATGCGCAGCGTCGAGATTGACTTCTCCACTCCTGACCGTCACATCGTTCTTGCGAATCGATCGCAAATTCAGCAAGTCATTATCAACCTCATCATGAACGCAGCTCAGGCGATGAACGAAACGTCCGAGACTGATCGCAAAATCTCTATTGCGCTAGCGACGGAAGAAAGTCGTTGTCGAGTTGCTGTCACGGACAACGGCGCCGGTATCCCCAGCGATGATCTGGACAAAGTGTTTGAGAACTTCTACACGACAAGCACCGATGGTTTGGGCATGGGCCTTGCTATTTGCCGCTCGATTGTCACGTCACACGGCGGCACTATCTGGGCCGAAGGCAGCGACACGCCTGGTGCGAAAATACTGTTCACGATTCCGATCTGACACGGCAAACACCGAGAATAAGACGCATGATTTTACGGAGGCAAAATGCATAAGGACAACTTCAGATATTTGCTCGTAGCGCTGATCCTGTATTTGATGGTCGTTCCGGTACTCAAAGGCGGACTTCTGGTGCCGCGAGCGTATTTGACTTCGATCTCCTTCATCTTCCTCCTGAGTATCGGCGTGTGGTCATTGCGGCATTCCCTGTCGGTATTTCGGCTCGCTATGCTACTCGCGGTTTCCGGCATCGCACTCAACTTTGCCTCCGCCACATCGCAAAACCCGTGGTTTGAGTATTTGGCAACGTTGGCGCTATTCCTGTTTCTGTTGCTCGCAACGTGGAGTTCGTTTCGACAGGTCATGTTCGCCACGGAAATGACCAGCAATCGCATTTATGGCGCTATTTGTGTTTACCTGTTACTCGGTGTGGCCTGGTCATTGATGTATAGCGCTTTGTACACAGTGAATCCGGGCGCATTTTCCGGCGCGGTACTCGAGAGCAGCAAGGATCCCAGCGGTCAGTGGGTCTACTACAGTTTTGTCACTCTAACGACACTTGGCTATGGCGACATACTGCCTGTCAGCCCCGGGGCTCGTGCACTGGCCTACGCCGAAGCCATATTCGGCGTATTCTATATGGCAACGCTCGTCGCGATGTTAGTCAGCGCCTACGTAGCCGAAAAGAAGAAATAGAAACTGCAATCATGTCATTCGGGGATACTTAATGAACTCAACAAGCAAAGCCGATTCCGATCGAGTCTTCCAGAAGAACGCATTGGCATCCTTTATTCAGATCGCGGGACTCGTTCTACTGCTCTACTGGTGTTTTAGAATCCTGTCGCCGTTCGTGAGCCTGACGGTGTGGGCCGTCATAATTTCGGTAGCGCTTTATCCACTGCATTTGCAGCTCACGCAAAAGATGGGTGGTCGCGAAAAGGTATCAGCCACGCTGCTCGTACTTGTCGGCCTGACGGTGATGATCGCGCCCTTAATGCTGACAGCAGAATCCAGCATCGGAGCCTTGAGGACTACCGGGCTCGCACTCCGCGACGGTTCTGTCTTGATCCCTCCGCCGGATGCATCGGTCGCCGAATGGCCAATTATAGGCGAGCCCCTGTACGCACTCTGGAGCGCCGCGGCGACCAACTTTTCAGACACTCTCAACACACTTCAACCGCAACTCGTTGATGTCGCCCAGGCGTTGGGTCTTTTCTCCGGCTCATTTCTCTTCGGACTCCTGACGTTCTCCATCGCCGTCATCGTTGCCGGCGCTTTCCTGATTTACGCTCAGGGAGGTTATCGAACAGCTACGACTATATTCTCAAGCCTGCTGGGCGATCGTGGTAAGGGATTGGTCGATCTTTCGATTGCAACGATTCGCGGTGTCGCGAAAGGTGTCCTGGGTGTCGCCATTATTCAGGCACTGCTGTCGGGCGTTGGATTGGCCGTCATCGGTGTGCCGGCACCGGGCATCTGGGCCGGTGCCGTTCTCGTACTGGCGATAGTGCAATTGCCCCCACTCCTGGTTCTCGCGCCGATCACCGTGTGGGTATTCTCAGTTTCTGACCCTGTCCCCGCGACGATATTCGCTGTTTATGCAGCGCTCGTGAGTTTCAGCGACGCAATCCTCAAGCCCATGTTTCTCGGCCGCGGCATGAATACGCCTATGCTGGTGATACTGCTCGGAGCAATTGGTGGTGCAGCGTCTATGGGGATCAGCGGACTATTCGTCGGAGCTGTAACACTCGCGGTGGCTTATGAGATTTTGCAGGCCTGGATGCAGACCGACGAACTCAATAACCCAAAAAAGAAGCCCGGTGATTAGACCGGGCTTCTGATCGGGCTTGCTGTAAGCCGCTTTCTTATATTCCGAGGAACTTCCGCGCGATCGCAAGTTCCGGACGATCAGCGTCCGCGTTTTTCCACAACTCGAGGAATTCCGTATAACGCGCCGTGGCGGTTTCTTTGTCGCCGATAAGCTCAGAAGCGTGTGCAATCCCAAAGATCGACTTGGGCCGCTTGGGAGTACGTAGCAGGGTCATTTCGTACTGTTTGATAGCTTCTGCTGGCCGATTCATCTTCATCAGCAGGTTGCCGAAGATTTCGCGTGCAGGCAGTGCCGGATACGAAGGTTGAGAAAGCGCAAAGATCGAGTCTTCGATCGTCGAGGCCTCGATCATCTTCTGGATTACCGCCTCTTCGTTGCCTGCAGCGTGTGCTGCGAACGCCTCGGCCTCCTTGGCTTGCAGCGTAATAATCAGCTGCACAAACGCATCCTGTCCCGGCTCTTTGGACAATCCGACCAGCTTGTAAGCTGCAGCCTGCGCGGCAGCCGCATCGCTATTCAGATCACCGGCGACGGCCTGCAGCAGCGCTTTCATTGCAACGAAGTCACGCGACGGGGCGACCAACGGAATCTCCGAATAGCTCTCCAGGTCTTTGGTCTCTACGACGTAACGAATCAGGGTATCGAAGTACCCGAAAGCAACACGATCGGGAAGTCCAAAAATCGTTCGACCTTTTACGTGCTTCGCCTGCAACACCTGCGTATCAGGCCCGGTTTTTTTGTCAGCCAATCCGTCATATTCTGCTTTGAAAATGTCGGTCAGTTCTTTGGCTTCCTTGTAGCGGCCGAGCTGGATGTACGCGTTCTGCAAGTAATTCAGCGCGTGAAAATCCCGATGACCGCCGTGTTCGCCGGCATGTGCGACGTCCGATTCTGAAATACGCCAGGCGTTTGCATTGGACGTTACCGAATCTTCCCACAGTCCGAGTCGCGCGAAGATATGCGAAGGCATATGGTGCGCGTGCGGAACGGCGGCGGCAGACTCGGAGTAGGCATAAGCGGCAATCAGGCCTTTCTCAGCGTTTATCGGATCATCGTAAACGTGTGTCAGGTAATGCAGGACACCGGGATGGGTCGGCTTACGCTGATACGTGTCTTCGAGGATACTGGCTACGACTGGCTGTTTCTCCAGATCCACCACGCCTTCGGGCATAGTACTTAACAGCATCTGCCCGTAGAACAGCCTGGTCTCGTCGTCCGGGTAATGGTCGGCAGCCGCTTTCATGGCCGCGAGGTAAGCGTCGTCACGTTCTGCTTTCGTCGAGCCCACGCCGGCGTCTTTATACAAGGCCGCGACGGCATCGAGGTACATCTTTTCGCGAGGCGACATCTTCTTGGCTTTGAGTCCTCTCTCAACGAGAGCCCATGCCGCTTTCAGGTCGGCCTCAGACGGCGGATCCCAAAACGGATGATTGAAAGTCATCGCCGCACCCCAGTAAGCCATCGAGACTTCCGGGTCTTTTTCTATGATTGCCGTAAAGGCTTCATGCGCGCGCTTGTACCAAAAGTTATGCAACAGCGCGAGAGCGGTATCGAAATCGTCGGCCATGGACGGGTCGATGGTCACATCCATATGCACGTCACCAAACTCGCCCACTCTCTTCGTCGCACTCTCGGCGTTGATGTAGCTCATCGCAAGGTTCAGTGAAGACGGTCCGGCTAGCCCGATCAATTCAGCTTCCTCCTGCGCCTGATCAACCTTCCAGTAATCCACGAGCACGCGTCTGACCATCCACAGAACTCCCACCCGGTTGGCTGATGCGCAATGAATGTAAACGGGCTGGTTTGCGGTATCCCCGACCGCGGCGAGAAACTTGTCGACGAGCTGCGGATCCGGAGCCGCGGCATCGAATGGCAAATGAATGTATTTCAACCCGGCAGCCTTGGCGGCGGCACGTGCCGCATCAATGTCAACGCCCGTCTCGCTGGCCAACCGCAGATTAATTACCGACGTGAAGCCCTGCTTCTTGAGAGCCGCCATTGCGGAGGGTTCAGTAACGCCCCCGAATCCAGCCTGACCCTGCAGTTGTGAAAAGTTTACGATGCCGGGTATCTCGGACTTTGTAACCTCGGCCAGCGCGGAAGTCCCGATGAACATCAAAATCGCTATCGAAATCATAGCCGCCTTTGCTTCGTGCCTTGCGCACTCAAGTATTCGTATCATTTCGTGTAATTACCTCTAGTGTTGATCGAGCGTCGGCGTGCGACGCGGCTTAACCGGTTGATTGCTACCTCACGCTTTTCTGCGTCATACCGAAATAGCAATTTGCGCCGATCCGGCGTATATCATTCGACTGGTATCATGGGGCAGAACTCCTATTCGTAGCGGAGTTTACCTTAAACACACGAATATAGAGTTAGGAGACGTGGGATGAATATTCGATTCGGACTAACAGGACTGTTACTGGCACTGACCGTTGCGTTTGGCGCGTCGGCGCAGCAAAACGAGCTGAACTGGACGATGGAACGGGCGATTAAACAACTTGATCGGCAAGGCAGCGACCTCGAATCGGTGCTTGCGGACGTCGATATCGAATGGGCTGGCGATGATGAGGCGCTCGCAGGGCTCAAGACCGGCCGCATTTACATCAACGAAAAAGGTGATTTCCGGCTCAACGTCGACGCGCCCACGAAAATGACTATCCTGATGGAACGCGGCACGGTCCATCATCACAAACCCGATGCCAATGTTGTTGAGGAATACAGCCTGTCCAAGCACAAAGACAGACTTGAGCCTTTCATCACGCTGGGGTTCACGACCACGGGAAGAGATTTGGATCACGACTATCTCGTAACTTTTATCGGTGAAGACGCTATCGGCGGCCGGCGCGTGCTCGGTCTCGAGCTGACACCCAAAAGAGACAATGTTCGTGCGGTCGTGTCGAAAATTCAGATTTGGGTTGATGAATCGTCGTGGCTACCGGCACGCCAGATCATTACGCATACCTCCGGCGGAGAAGTTCTCACCATTACCTATCACGGGACGGCCAGAAACCTCGATTTGAATCGTGCGTTATTTGACGACAATTGGCCGAAAGGCACAGAAAAGAAGCGGATGTAGGCATCCGACGCTTTCAACATCCGGCTGGTCCGGAATCTTAGGACGAACATCTTGAACAAGAAATCGTGGGCGGACGGTCGGCGCAGTGCTGTATTGGCTTTAGTTTTATGCGCTGCAGGAATAGGCTCCTTACCGACATCGGCCTATTCTGCCGACGATGACTGGTCGGTTCCATTTGAATTGTTGGGTCGCGAGACCACGCCCGGGACGAAGAACAAATTTCAATTCATCCCCAACCAATCGTTCGAGTCGTCTTATCTCAACATGCCGGTGTTTGTCGCCAGAGGCGCAAGCCCTGGCCCGACACTGTGTCTCTCCGCAGGTATACACGGCGATGAATTAAACGGCGTCGAGGTAGCGAGGCGTGTGTTTGCTGAGATCGATGTTCACACGCTACGTGGCACGGTTATCGCCCTGCCGGCAATCAATGCCGAGGGCGTTCGTACGGGCAGTCGCTACCTGTCCGACCGGCGGGATCTGAACCGCTCATTCCCGGGCAGTGCCGGTGGCAGCGTCGCCAGCATCATTGCGTATGCGGTGTTCACAGAAGTATTTAAGCACTGTGACGCGGTGGTTGATTTGCATACGGCGTCCAACAACAGGGCAAACATCCCTCAGATTCGTGCGGACCTGACCAAACCTGCAATTCGGGAATTGGCACTGCATTTCGGTGTCGGCATTGTCCTCCACGGTTTGGGTCCCGACGGCAGCCTGCGCGGCGAAGTCGCGAATATCGGCATACCCGTAATCATCTATGAAGCCGGTGAGCCGCTACGTTTTGAAGAAGATGAAATCGATCGCGGCCGGGAGGGCGTTCACAACGTCATGGCCTATCTCGACATGACCGATCAGCCTGAGCACAAAACCAGTGATGATCTCGTCTACGAAAAATCAAAATGGGTTCGTGCCCCACGCGGAAAAGGCGGTTTCTTTTTCCCGACAACCAAACTCGGCGACATCGTTAAGACAGGCGACATCCTCGGCAAGATAGTCGACCCGTTGACTGATGAAGTATTCGAGATAGTCTCATCTCTCGACGGCGCCGTTGTCGGCGTTGCCGTACCGCAACCGGTGCTATCCGGCTACGGACTATTTCATCTCGCCTGGCACACGTCGGACTGAGCTGCAATGAACCAGATCATTTACCGGCGGCCGCGGCTGGGTCTTGCGCGGCCGCCTGAGGCCGCCCCGGACTGGTATTTCGAATAGCGATCAAAACCGTTTTGGCGGCTCTGGTAGTCCCGATCCAGTTGCGAGCTGCTACTGCCATACGATGAACCGACGCGGCTGCTGTCGTATGAAGCTCTGTTAGAGGAACTCGCCGCATTACCGGCGGACGGCATGGTTTCGGCACTCACTCCACTGCGCTCGGTACGCGCGGCGTTTTGAGTGGCTCCTGTTTCCGGGCGCGACGCACTTTGCGCGCCAGGATTTTCGACGGGCGACCAACCATCCTCTGTTTTCTGATAGACGTTGCCGTCCCGGCCGGCATACACATCGCCTGAACCCGACTCGTAGGCGAAGCCGCTGTTGTCACCGCTGCGCTTGGTGACACCTTGCCCACCATCACCTGTCTCGAACTCACGCTGCACGCCATCCGCATTTCGCGTCACTTCCGAATCAATAGTCTTGCCGTCTTTCTCAAATGAACCGCCGCCGGTGATTTCGCCGTTTTCGGCCTGCCTGTCGATGTTGCCTGAGCCGCCTTCGGAGCCTTCGATCCTTCCTGTGTAGTTACCATCTTCGAGAACGCCCTCAAAGGTCGCCGATCGCTGATCGCCGGAGATGCTGCCGTCAGAGTGAATCGCGTCGCCCTGCCGCTCGCGATTTATCGTGCCTTCAGTGCCCAATGACGATTCAAAGTCGGTGGTCATGCGGCCGTCTTCCCACTGACTCTCGGAGTAGCGCCATTCATCGCCACGTCGAGCAACGTTCTGACTCCATCCTGAGTTGTCGTCAAAATCAACGTAACGATTACGTGCGAGGCTGGTATCGGTATTGGGATTGTAGGCGTAGCCGCGCCCTCTGAACTCATCGCTGTCCCAAACCGCCTGGCCGCGGCCGTACACACCTGTATTCGGGTTATAGACCGCTGCCGCACCTGCCGCCCCGTACGGTCCGTAACCAACCACTGCCTGACCGTATCGCCCGGTGCTCGGGTTGTACCAGGAACCGTAGCCGTAGGTTGGCGGCCACCAGTAGTACGGGTAGTAAGGGTAGCCGCCGAAATAGGCGTAGCCGATAGCCAGGGTCATAGCAGGCGCAACGTAACCGGTACCCTGCACTACAACTTCATTGCTAACGTAAGCACCTTCGTAGCCCGAGGTGTAGGCATAGTAGACCTTCTCTTCATCGCTGCCGTCGATCGTGACGAAAGTCGTGTTGTAGGCCGGTGACGTCGGTGGAATGAGCGCGAATGCATCCGGAATTGCGTCCGCGAATACCCAGGGGCCGGTCGCAGACGATGCGGTCAGCCAGGTCGCGTTGTGGCAGAGGTAGTAAATATCGTCGAAACGCAAAACCTGGTAACTCGTGTTCGCAGCCAAATCGATTCCGGTGTCTTCGATCGGCGTGAACAGCGGGTCACCGGCGTAGTCGACGTTGATATCAATCTCATCTTCGCTGCCACGCTGAATATCGGCCTTACGCGGTATCGATGCGATCAGCGTCGCCTCCCAGGCTTCCTGGGTACCCGGAATACTTGCGCGCAGGTGACTCTTGTCATGAGCCTCTTCCGGAATGTCCTGAAACGCAGCCGGCAAATTCATTGCCAGTGTCCACGGTCCGTCGAGGTGTTCCGACTGGAACCAGCGACCGCTCAGGAGAAGAAAATATTCACCGTCGACACGGAACAATTCCTGATTCGTGTTCGTAGCAAAATTCAGACCGTTGTCACCGATGCCAGCCCACTCCGAGGCACCGTCTGTGATCAAAACTTCGGCAGCTGCTTCGGAATAAAAAACCTTCGGTGCCGGGTAATCCGGCTTGCCCGGTTTGCTAAGCTTCTTCGGCAGGCAGTCGCGCACCCCGGTCCAGTTTGCCGATTCGGGAATCTTGCCGAAGGCCTTGGGCAGCTTTTTCGCCCAAACCCACTCACCGTCCAGCGCATTCGAGGTCAACCAATAATCGTCGTGGCAGAGGTAAAGTGCGCCCTCCTCACCGTCACGAAGTACGTCCCAGGTTGTGTTTAGAACAAACTGCAGCTCCGTTTCTTCGATGGGCAAAAATCGTGGCTCGCCATCGACAAACAACAAGATCGCAGGTGATTCGGATACGAAGATCCTCGGCGGCTCCGCGTTCAGTCCATCAACCGAATTCAATTCCAAGCCGTTTGGCAAATACGCCAGCACGAGATCCAGCGGTACCGTTCTCGACTTGGATTCGAGGGCCTCCTTGATGAGCAGGTACTCCTCTGAATTCTCTCCCAGTCCATCGATGGTCAGCTCCTGCACGGCGACGCTATGCAACAGAACTTCCCGCGCGGCAATGTCAGTATCCGTAGCCGCTTCAAATCGCATGGATCCATAATAGGAATCTTTGCTGCCAGCCCGAGTAACCCGAAATGCCACCCACGCGCCTATCGTCTCGAAGTTCCTCCATGAGTCGACTTGTGGTGCGTACATGATGATCGTGCCCTTGTCGCCCGTCACGGTCCGCGGGTACCAGGATTCGACGTCGATGTCATTCGCACTGCCTACTGACATCGCAATGAAGAAAACAGATAGCAGAACGGCACGCGCCAGTGAGAACTTCGACAGCATCAATGATTTCATTCGATTACCACACATACAGATAGCTTAAGCTGAAAATTTCAAAATCCCCGCCGGATTCTGTGACGACACCGGTACTGTAACTGCCCCGAACGGCATGCCCGCCCTTAATTGGCACTACCATCGTCACACCGGCGCGTGAGTTTCGCTGCAGGTCTGATCCCTCAAGCCCACCGACAACGGTGCGACCACCGGTGTAATAATTTGCATCCAGCGACACCCAGGAACCGCCGGCTAATCGTTTGATCAGGTGGAGTTCGGCAGACGCTATCGGATCCTGCTCACGAGTCTGGCCAAGGAACTCTTTGTTATCGCCAAATAACCACACACCAACCTCAGCCTCCAGCAGCCAGCTCGGCTTCAGCGGCCAGATCGCACCGACCGCCGGCTTTATGGACCAGCGATTGGTGCCGATATTTATGAGCTTGTCATCGTCGTAATCGCCCGTAGGCGCCTGCACCAATAAACTCGCGCCGACAATGGAGTGCGGATTCTGGGTCAACTCCCGAAATGCCGCCCCGTCCATGCTTGGCGCACCTTTGAGATTGATTGACATGCGTACCCGGGCATCAGCCAGACCATGGGTATCACGGGTCCGGAACTCGCCATTCACGAAACCCTCGGTGTGGCCGTCCGAGACCGGCAGGTTGAATTGAACATTGGCTGTCCGGCCAAACAGGCTGAGTGTCCGTTGATACGACACCTGCAAATAATCGATCTTCGAGTCGACGCCCGTCAAAGGCAGCGACGGATCCGTCACTATGTCGCCGCTCGATCGCTGGTAGCTAATAACCAAAGCATTAGTGTCCTTGGGTACCGGCCAGTAGGCCCTCGGCGTCAGTTCCTGTGCGGCCGCACCGGATGACAGCAAAACCAGGGACAAGGTGAGCCAACCATTGGCAAGACGTTTTAGAAGTGACGCGGCACTGCTCATAGTGTAGCTACTCGAACGTAATTCTGTGGCGGCCAGATTAGCAGATCATTGTGATCAAAGGACCCGTAAAACAATCCGCGTCAAATATCCTTTTCAATCTCCGCAAGCAACCCAACAAACTCCGGTTCATCACGAATCGAATCGTAGCGTGGGTCGTACGGATCCAGAAACGGCATCGCGTAGCTGGGTTGCTCCAGACTCTCGCGCAGACACTCGACCGCCTCCGCCGCCGCACCGGCCATTCCCAGCACACTGCAAGCCACGTTTCGATACGTCATCAGCCCGGCTAGATCGGTGGACACCAAGCGGCGCCAATACCGCACCAGATTGACGGCTTCATCGGGATTGCCGGCACCAATTTCGGCTAGCGCCAGATCAAGAACCGTGGACGTGAACACGAAACTTCCATCCGGTGCACGCCGGCTATTCGTCAGCGTTCGCAACAGACCGGCAGCCTCTGCCATCTCTTCCTGTTTGCCGAGGAAAAAATACGTGGTGACCGAGTCCACCAGTTTGAAACTGTAGGGGTGCACCAGTTCCGGATCGTCCGCGTTGCCCGGCATTAGACTCAGCAGTTCTTCGGCAGCGTGAAAATCCCTCGTAAATATTCTCACCTGCCACAGCGTTTCGTAGTCATCGCTTGCATCAAACTGCTTTTGTAATTCTTCAAGTTCCGGCTCTAGACGCTCGAAATCGCGGTGCTCTCTGACTCGAAGTAGCAGGTCATAGATCGACAGCCCATAGCTTTCGATCCCGGCCTTGTCGATCACTGCCTGCGCCTCGTCGTAGTTGTGAGATTGCACCAGCGATTGCACCAGGGCTTCAGTCCTGTCCGGATCCTTGGGGTCGAGCTCATGCGCACGCCGCAAAGACTCGATTCGGCCCTCATAGTCTCCCTGCCGGCGTTGAATCCAGGACGCGACCTCAAAAAGGCGCGCGTCGCTTGGAACCATTTCCTGCGCTTTAAGAATAAGCTGCAGCGCAAGATCGTAGTCCTTTAAGGTGTAATTGGTATACAGGGCTTGCGCAGTTACGAATTCGGGAGACTCCGGCGCGATCGAGCGAATATGCTCCAACGCCTCTTCCGCCCGAGTTACCAATTCCGGTTCAAACTCCGTTCGATTGAATGTATACAGTGACAGGGCACCAACGAGTTCCGCCCAGGCACGGGTGAACATAGGATCAAGAGCCACAGCCTCTTCCAGCATTGCAATTTGATCCGGAATATTGCGGCCACTGCTCCTGCCGAGCTCCACTGCCCGATGGTAAGCCCTGTAGGCCGCCATATTCTGGGTGGGAATGGCTGCCAGTCCTGTCGCATCCTGTGCGGACAGCGTTGTACGCATCGCGCTTGTAATCGAGTGCGCAATTTCTGATTGCACTTCGAAAATATTGGCTACCGTTAGTTCACGATCGTAAGTTTCCGCCCACAGGTGTTCGTCGGTACGCGCATCGATCAACTGCGCATTGATTCGAATCCGGTTGCCAGCGCTCTGCACGCCACCCTCCAGAATCGTGTCGGCTCCCAGCGCCGCACCAATTTCGCGAATGTTTCTGACGGTATCACGATACTCCATGACCGAGGTTCTGGAGATGACGCGGATAGACTGGAGCTTCGACAATTGAGTGAGCAGATCATCGTGCACACCGGCGGCAAAGGCCTCGCTTTCTCCCGCCGGATTGGTCGCGACGAAAGGCAGCACGGCGAGCATCGGAGGTCGATCGAGGTCCTGTTCCCAGCGCTCTCGCGGCGCCTCGGCGACATTGCCGATTGCATTGAAGATTATGGCAACGACGACAGCGCCCAGGGCGGTCAGTATGATGTAGTCGGTCCGGCGCAAGGCCTGCGCACCAGCGGGGGCATCAGCCGCTTTTGTGCGCCGGATACCGTGCGCGCCGACATCGTAAAACCAGCCAAACACGAGCGCGACCGGAAACCCGAAGACGGCGCCGAACAGCACAAAGCGCAGCGCCTGATCGGATATGCCCAGGGCCGGAAACACCACGTCAGCAACCTGCATGACCAGCCATGCACCGACGATATAAAGTGCAGCCGTTCTAAGAACGCGCCGCCTTTGAAGTTCGCCAATTAGTCGCCCGAAAAAAGAGTCGGAATTCCCCGCCACGTCGGCTCTCGCACTTTCCCTATAGCCCCGGAGCGTAGCAGATTGTTGTCAGTCAAGGTTGGCTTGCCACCAACTTGATAACTGTCAACAGTTCTGTAGGACTTCTTCCGTTGTCTGTGCGGGAATCGCCAGACTGAAACTGAAGAATCGCAGCACCTCATTGCAGTACGCCGGACTCTAGTTCGTCGGCAGCAAACGCTTGAGTTCTTCGAACCAGTTTTCGACTGCAACAAGCTCTTCGTCGAGGGAGTCGCTATCGGACATGCGTATCATGACGAATCTCTGTCCATCCGCGCTGACGTCGTAGGCCGCATGGTAAAGGTCCGTTCTATAAGGCGCCGCGGAAAACAGAACCTTTTCAGGCCCGTTACGAAACTTGGTTTCTGGCAGCACGTCCACAACGACCATTTGTCCCGACCCATTTCGATAAAATAATTCAGCTCGGTCGCGCGCCCATACCGGACCGGTGCCACCGTTCACGGAAACCTGGGTCTCCGAATCTGCGTCAGGAAACGGCCTGACATAAATATTCGCCTGACCGTCACGGTCTGACACATACGCCAACCAACGACCATCGCCCGACAGCGCGGGCGCGAACTCGTCAAAGTCCGACGCAATTAAAGGAGTCGCCTCGCTGTTCAGAGTCGATCGAACAGCATATATGTCGCGCCCGCCATCGACCTTGCCCCGTCGGTATATCAGCCACTCGCCGTCTGAAGAGTAGAAGGCTTCGTCTATGACCTCCGGATCATCTTTGACGACTTCAGCCTGCTTTGTACCATCGGCACGCTTGGTCCATACGTCGCGATTATCGCCGCGATCAGAAATGAACAACACCGACTCACCGTCCGGGGACCAGGATGGACGCATATTGACGGTACCCTCAAACGTGAGCTGCGACAGTGGGCCTCCTGGTAGCTGTTTCGTCCAAATATGACCATCATCACTAGGCGGCCGCAGATAGGTCGTCAAGGCCAAACGCCGACCGTCGGACGATATGACGGCATACCGAATTCCGCGAATCGGATTGTCGGGATCGATCGAGATCCAAGAGCCGTCCCTGTCAACCCAAACAATTTCCAGAGTCGCAGGAGGTCTTGTGACGTAGATCATTCGGCCACTACTTGAAATCGCAAGATCGGGAACTTGTCCGTCCGGCAACCGATCATCAAGGAGTACCTCCCGGCCGACAACAGTAAGCCGGTTCTGATCAAACCGCGCTGCCATGAGTCCGCCGCCTTCGCTTACATAGATAAGGTGACCCGATGCCGAATATCTGCCAAGTACGCCCTCTACGAGAACCTTGACCTGACCAGTTGAGAAATCAACGACGGCAATTTCGTCGGGCAAGTGGTCTCTTGCGATCGTAAACAATGCGCCTTTGCCGTTGGGTAACACATCAGGCCACTCGTGGTAGATCGTGTCTGACTCTGTGGACTGAGCAAAAGTTAGCTGCTCTGTTTCACGTCCTCCGCTTGCCGGCCGCCTCACCAGCCCCTCATCACTCGAATAGTAGATATTTCCATCTTCACCCCACGACGCGCCACCAGCAATCCAGTCATGGTTTGCGATCGTTATCGGCGACTCGCCGATTTCCGAAATAATCTTGAGGGATGCTTGTTCAGTGATGAAGCCGATGCCTTGCCCATCGGGCGAAAAGAATGGCTGCGATCCTCCTTCAGTTCCTGGCACCGGATGACTGCGAAGTTTGTCCCTGTCCCGAATCCACAACTGCGTACCGTTCTCACCGGGACCAACGTAAATAACCCGTGCTCCGTCTGGCGACACGGCAATCGATACGCCGTAATCGGGAACGAGACGTTCCTCAGCGGCGAGCCCGTAGTGGTATCGAATAACTTCGGTTGCGATGGACCCGCGCGACCCTTGTGTAGCTGGCCGAAAAAGATACTGATCGAACACCAGAAACCCTACGGCGAGCAGTACAAGGCCCTGAACAGACAGGCTAAACGTCGTCGCTAATGGTCGTAGCGTTACGTCACCTGGTTTGGTCCCGCTGGTCGACTGGATACCCTGTGGCGTAAGGTCGAACGCCCAGCCAAAGACCAGGGCGATCGGAAACCCGATAATGAGAAGGACAATGACCAGTGTGTCCACCCAATCAGGCAGATTGAGCGGGGCTTCAATGGATGTGACGACCTGCACCAGCAACCAGGCCACGACCGCGTACATGGCCGCCACCTGAAATACCTTGCGTCTTTTCAACTCACCCAGGAACGACATTTGAGCTCCGGTCCTTACTGACTTGTGAATTCTAGCAGCTATGAATTACCCAAAGCTGATTCGATTCCAGAAACTGATTTGCCGCTTTGCTGTCTGCGCCACTCTGTAGGACTTTGTCCGTTGACCGCCCGAAACGCCGCATTAAAGGTTGATTTGTTTTGAAACCCTGCGGCGAGCATAACGTCAGTCACGCTTCTACCCGGTTCGTTTAGCAGCATCCGCTCAGCCTCGCGAATTCTGAATCCGTTTAGCCATTGGTTATAGTTGCTGTGCCGGCTGTCGTTAATCGCGGCCGAGACGTCGCGTGTTTGCACTCCCACGCGTCGAGCAAACCGCTGCAACGTCAAATTGGGATCAAGGTACATGCCGCTTTGGAGCAATTCCGACTCCAGTCGTTCGATCAATCGCTCACTCTCGGGCTCGTACGGCCGAATTCGACTGCTCACCCAAGCCAGCGGACCTCGACGATGCATTCCGGTTACCAACAGGTAGGTGAACCCGAGGGCGAGCAACAAGCCGACCAGACCAAAAACTCCAGGTGCCGCAGAAACACCCACATCATCATTAATTGAAAATACGATCAGCAGGTCCATCAGAATAATGGTGATCAGAAAAAGCATCACCAGGCGACGCCACCGATCCAGCATTAGAAGAAGTTGCCCGCCAGGGCGCGCCCTGCTGCCCGTGCCTTGCCGTGAATCCCGGGCGATCAACGCCAGGTAAATAATGTTCAAGAGAACGATCAGAGCATCAAGCAAATCGCCCATATTCGGTGACATTCGCAATGCAATCGCAATACACGGGCCGGTGATATGCAGAGCATCCCGCAGCTGCAGGCGTTGATCCTCACGCACGGCAACAGCCACGTGTAAGTACAACAGCGCTGGCAGCGCCGCCGCCAACCCGGGTCGCAGCAAGAGCATCGGGTGCTCAGGCGTGTTGAACTGCAGCAAGGTCAATAGATTGAGGACAGCGATCGTCAGAAATGCGGCCGCAAGCAAGCGACGAGACGCGGCTGGCGGACCGGAACTGGATCCGAGGTAGAGTCCCAGCACGATTGCCAGGCTAGCCGATGCATGCAAGAAGATATTCATGGTGCTTGAACGGCGAGTCCTTTGACTATTTGGCAAGAAACAATGGTACGAAATCGCGATTCCGGTCGCGGGCGCGGGCTAGATGTCACCTAATACCCGAATTGGTGACACGTCGAAACAGGATACAGAAATGACTCGAAAATTTTACAGTACCTTGCTGCTAATCGCCTCTGCTGCTGTCTATGGCGGCCAGCCTACTACGATTATCAACGCCACGGTTGTTTCACCGGAACGTCCGGCGGAACTGACTGGTGCCTGGGTGCGAATTGACGACGGCATCATCTCAGCGATTGGAACCGGACCGGCCGACACAGTCGGCACGTTGGTTGTCGACGCCAATGACGGATACCTGATTCCGGGATTGATTGACAGCCACGTCCACCTGTATCACGCGACCGGCCTGAAACGTCGATACACGGACAATTTTGACACTCTGTATGACGCCTATATGGAACAGCAGCCGCGTAGTTTTCTTTACTTCGGGTTCACGACTGTCATCGAGTTGAATGCGGACACGCCCACCAACTCGCGCTTTGAATCCGCTCCCGTCCACCCACATTTGGTGCACTGCGGACAGGGCATCGTTTTGTCAGACGGTTTTATGGCACTGGAACTGGAAGATGAGCCGATCGGCAACGCCTACCCCGGATACCTCATTGACCACTACTCAAACGGGACTGTCCCAAAAGGAGCCAAAATCGATGACCATCGCCCGGCAGCAGCGGTCGACTATGTGCTCGAGCACGGCGGCCAATGTGTCAAACTTTATTACGAGGAAGCGTTGTGGTGGCCGGGAGGCGCACCCGCTTTTCGACTGCCATCTGTTCAAATTGTGCAGGACGTCGTATCAGCGGCTCATTCCAATGGTATTCCTGTGGTGTTGCACGCGACCACGCCCAATGGGCAACAGTTCGCCATCGACGCCGGCGTCGATATTCTCGCGCACGGGATGTGGGAGTGGCCTGGGCAGGCTTTGGATGCGCCCAATCCTTTGCATGAATACGAAAGGGTTGCGGAGGAAATTGCGACTTCGGGGAAGTGGCTACAACCTACGACGACAACCATTCGCAATACGGCGTCACTCTTCGCCCCGGAGCTGCTTGAAGATCCGGAGTGGCTCAATGTTGTTTCTGCCGACTATCTGGCGTATCTAAAGTCTGATGCACAACAACAGCGCCAGGCCTTTATCAACATGTTCGCTTCCGAACTCGATAGCGGCAATACAGTCGACGATTTTCCGGGATTGATGATCGCGTTCAACGCTCGCTATGAGTCATTGATTGGCCGGATGCACACGAGAGGTGCGAAACTGATCTTCGGCACCGATACTGCTGTAGGAGGTTTCGGATGGGCGGCCCCGCCCGGCCTGGCCGCCTATTGGGAAATGCACTCGTGGGTACGAGCCGGAGTTCCTTTAGATGTCCTGTTTCGTGCGCTGACTCTTGATAATGCAAAAGCGTTTGGTATGGATGACCTGGTCGGAACGATTGAGGTTGGCAAGCGCGCTGATCTTCTGATACTAGGCGCCAATCCCTTGGTTGGCGTATCTGCATACAACACAATTGATCGGGTATTTCTCGGCGGAGAATTAATGCAGAGATCGTCCCTGTCCGCTCAAGAATAGGAGACGCTCAATACGCTGATTGAGACCGGACTGGATTCCTCGCGAACACAGTATAAGATCGATAAATACGAAATCGCGCAGAACACTATGTCCGACCTGGAAAATGAAATCGAAAGAATCATTGCGAGTGGCACGCTTGGTCGCTCCGCCGTCTACGCCAAATTGCTCCGTTACCTCGGGGCCACCTCGCAACAGGGCAAACTACCCAAAGAAATAGAAATCGCCACGAAGGTCCTTGGCAAAGACGACTTCATCCCGAACGAAGACTCGGCGGTACGAGTTTACGTGTACAACCTGCGGCAGAAACTTGCTGCGTTTTACGCAGCGGATGAAACAGCCAGCGCGCAGCAACTGAGCATTCCGAAAGGCAAGTATGAGCTGCGGCTGAAATCTCGCTCGCACGCGCCGACAGGCAAAGATTCACGATGGCAAACTGCGCGCCCTGTGCTCACTGCCGGCGCTGTAGTTGCGATGCTACTGGTCGCCTACCTGGCCGGTCGTTCGAATCCGACAGTGGTGGAAGACGTCAGAGCAGACCTTTCTCAGGCACCCGCCTGGCGTGCGATTCTCGACGACGACAAACCCATAGTCATCGCTGTCGGTGACTACTTCGTTATCGCGGAAGGTACGCCTGAAAGTCCGGGCAACAGGCTGATTCGTGACTTCTCGATCAACAGTTCCGACGAATTCGACAGCTGGATTGAATCCGATCCGGACCTCGCAAGACAGTACAGCGACATTCGCCTTACATACTTACCGGTAGGAGTTGCATCTGCAGTTGCCGATGTTGCCAGCGTGCTTTACCCGACAGAGCGCTCCGTTACGGTAATCCCCGTGTCGCAATTGCCGACCTCGAGGCTGCGATCGTCGCACATAATTTATGTGGGCTATGTCAGCGGGCTGGGCGACCTGAGTCAATACCTGTTCGCGGCGTCGAAGCTGCAGCCGGGGATCAGCTACGATGAATTGATCGACGTCGATTCGGGCGAAAGCTTCGTCAGCAGTGCCGGATATCTCACTGGCGACAGCAGTAGCTATACTGACTATAGCCTGATGGCGACATTTCCGGGGCCGGCTGACAATCAGGTTCTTTTCATTACAGGCTTGCGAGACGAAGGACTAATGCAGCTCGCAGCCAGTCTCGCGAAACCGGGCGATGCACTCGAGCTTGGAAGCACCCTGCCGATTGCGACAGAAGCGCAGCCCTCCTTCGAGGCCCTGTTTAGGGTTGGCAGCATGGATCGCACCAACCTGTCGTCCAAATTGCTGTTTACCTCGCCCATCGATGCGACGCGTGTTTGGGTTAAGTAACTAGAACTTGTAGCTCACACCGAAGCGCAAAGTGCGCGGCTCAGTCGCACGGCTCATTGTGCAGTCGGTAGCATCGCAATCGATACTATCGGCGCTAAGACCTGCCGGATCGAGACCACTCACGTAGGCGGGATAGTAATAGCTGATGTCCTTACCATCGTCGTCCAGCGCGTTGATGAGCTCAGCGTAGAGAGTGAGTGAGTTCCAGTGATACGCACCACGCACGCTCACCGTTGTCAGGGTATCCGCGCGCCGCGAGTTGTCTGCGACCATAGCGTAAGGCCCGAGGTAGCGCATACGTGCGCTCGCCTCCCAGTTGCCCTGTACCGCGGAAATACCGAGTTGCGCCGATTTCTCCACGGCGCCTTCGACGTAGCTGCCCTCGGGATTGTCCGTGTAACGTGCCTGGCTGTCCGTATAAACTCCGTCTATGCCGAGCCAGTCCGTCGGCTGCCAGAAGACTGTGAGTTCATAGCCCTCGCGCTCAGAGCCGCCCTTGGGCTCCACCGCATTAGAATCGCCGACAAAGATCAGCTCGCTGTCCTGGTCCAGCCACCAGTAGGCCGCGGTGAATTTGAGCTCGCCGAGCGTTAACCGCGTTCCCAGTTCGTGGCCGGTGCCCTGTGAAAGTCCGGGCACCGGATCCACGCTATTAACAACGCCCCGCGCATCATTGGAATGAAAGCCCCTGCCCCAGTTTGCGTAGACTTCGGCACTATCATTGACAAGGTAGGCTGCGCCCAACTTTGGCGAGACCTGGGTGTCGCTGGCCGAACCCGCCTCACTATTGCTGTTGTTGGCAGTAACATCGAAGTTGTAATAGTCGCCGCGCAATCCTGCAATCACTCGAAGGTCCGTCGTCGCATGCCAGGCCAGCTCGGCGTGGACCCCCACGGAGGTCTCGACGATATCGTTGTCACCGATGGCCGCGACATAGGCGCCGTCCTCATACTCGGAAACGCCGACGGGCCCTATATCGTCATAGCGAAATTCGGCGCCGAGGTTAAGCTCGATCGAATCCCTAACGGTGATACCCTTGCTGCCACTTGCGCCCAAGGTTACGCGCTGATCAAACTGGTGGATTTGCGCGTCGTACGTCGGATTGGACTCCATCGTCCAGTCGTAATACTGACCGTAGAAATTCGCAATCCAGTCATCGCCCAACATGCTGGCAGTGATTATCCAACGGGATGTATCGCCCCCAACAGTATCTTCAAGGGAACAATAGGCATCTCCACAGACCGACGTGCCAATGGCCCGTTCCGGTATTTGTTCCGTCGGTTGCCAACCCGCTTCGTAACCGGACAGGGTCAGAGTCAGCTCGCCAAACCCGGTCTCCGTGTTTAGTTTGCTCCAAAGCGACAGGTGCTCGAGGTCCTCTTTGTAAGCCCAGGGTCCGTCGTAGGTCTTATAGTCACCGACCAGGGTGAAATCTCCGGTCGCTGTTGACTGACTAAATCCTCCGGCGATGCGCTGCCAGTCGTATTGACCCACTTCCAGCGACACAAAGTTGCTCTGCAGTCGGTCGATGGTCGAAATGAATGATGCACCGGCCAGCGAGAAGTCCCCCAGATCGGCATAGTAAGGACCTTTGCGATAGTCGACCCGTTCGACCGTTTCGGGAATAAGCCCGTTGACGTCGAGATATCCCTGCCCGTGACCGTGTGAGCGCAGATTAAGCGGCACAGCATCGATGTAGGTCGTGTAGTCGGTACCATGATCGAGATTGAAACCGCGCAGGAAATACTGATTGGCCTTGCCGCTGCCGGAGTGCTGGACGGCGACCATACCTGGCATCGACTCCAGCAGCTCGGACACTTTGAGCATCGGTCTGATCACGAGGTCGGCGCCGGCTATTGAGCCCTGGCTGGCGGATTCGGCAGTACCAATAAGGTTGCTGTTGCGACCGAAAACCACGATCTCATCGAGCGCCGCATCATCTTCAGCGGCTTCCGCGCGTGGCGGAACAAGAATAACGAAGATCAGTGCGATCAGGATGGCTACGTTCTGCAATTGGTTTCCCTTGCGCAGTGATTAACGCTCAAGTCCGGTCAAGCCTTGTACCCAATTCAAGGCCGCGAAGGCGCGCACTATACGGGGCGTCCACACGTTGGGTAAGTAAATTGCTGTTAATAACCGTTAACGCGATTGTTAACGGCCCTGCTCTTCTGTCATGCCACTTCCTCCGAAGTAATTAATCGGCGGTTGGCCAAAACGAAAACTCAGTGCTGATTGCCGCATGTACCCGCTGCGGTCATTCCTTACAGACAAGTTGGGCGATCGAACACTAGATTAAAGTGGCAGCACATTCTCAACCTTACTTTAACCGCCTGGAGACTATGACATGGCAAGTATGACTCCTGAAATTCGCCGCACGGCATTACTGAGCATCCTGTTCGCATTGGTTGTAACCGGAATATCGACAGCCGCAAACACCGAAGAACCGACGACGACTGATCGCCCGTTTATAGAAATGCAAACCAGCCTCAATGCAATCATGGTCTCGGTAGTCGATTGGTCCGCCCATGAAGTGTGGGAAGCCGGATATGCCGACCAATTGACAGGCCGCAACTGGTTAACGGTCAAGCAATATGCAACGGAGCTGCTTGCGTCCGGCACACTCGTGTCCTTAGGCGGAACCGGTCGTGCCGATCGGGAATGGGTCACAAACCCTGCATGGCAGGAGTGGACCGCAGAAATGATTGAGGCAACAAAAGAAGCCCTGCGCGCCATTGAAGCCCAGGATCAGGCACGACTGCTCACCGCAGGAGAAGGTTTGGTTGAGTCTTGCGAGGGGTGCCACGCAGCATTTAAGCCGAACATTCCTACCGAAGGCATCATGCACGTCCCTCATCACGAGTACGGTGACCCGCTCAGTCGCGATTAGATCAACGTCGGGAGACCCACGGGCGCCAGGATGTAGTCGCGCGATACTCCAGGGCCCAGAGCCGGGCCGATGCCGTCTGCTTTGGCCGTGCGGTTCAATCGTACGTGTTGAGTATCAGTTGCCAAGCTCCGCCAACCAGATATCACTGGCTTCCTGTTCATAACGAACCCACACGACCTTCCCATCTTCGGTAATGTCATAAAAAGGGCCAAGCGGAAACATCGGTGACAAAGTCATGAGCTTCTTTTCGTCGTTCTCACCGGCGAGTGACGAAACAAACAAGTCCTGCACAGCCCCGAAGCCGCGAACATAATAAATTCGGGATCCGTCGGGCGAGAGCATCGGAATTCGCGCACTGCGAGCGATAATTCGGCATTCAAAACCAGCCAACGGACATTGGGCGATGTCACCTGGAAATCGCTGATCAACATGCAGTGCTCCAACGATGCTGGTGCCGTCCCGGGACCAGCGCGGATATTCGAGCGTGGCGTAGAACGCCTCATCCTTGCCTGTAAGTAATTGTCGAATTGAGGTTTGAACCGGCACCTGCCCCATTAGTCGGGAATAGGCGATTTGAGATTCATCGGGAGACACACTAGCCCCGTTGGCCACGTCCCAATCCCAATCAGGTACGATGGGCTCGGCTTCGCCGCTGCTAACGCGTACTTTCGCGAATGAGACTGCGTCACCAACGAAGTAAAAATACAGGAACTGAGCATCTGCTGACCATCGCGGTATCGCATGACTCGCCAACGGATCGAACGTTATCTGCTTCGGCGAAGCCTCAATAAGTGACATCGTAAACAGTTGTACACCGCCTTCACGTCCCATTGAAAAGAATGCAAGCTCGGATCGGTCAGGTGACAATTCCGGCGCCAGTATCATATGTCTGGATTCGTGAAGTGTGCGATGAGAATCGGCAGCCGGGTCACTGAGTGTTATCGCGAATCGCTCTCTGCGATTCGAATAAACCAGCTGCTTGCCGTCCGCGCTGATATCCGGAAAATCATCGTCGCCGCTGCCACTCAACAGCGGCCTCGAAGCGCCGCCTTCGACATCAACGCGCCACAAGGTTCGGCTGCCCCCTCTTTGCGAAGAGTAAACGATGTACTTTCCGTCCGGACTCCAGACCGGGGCACTTGCGAACGCCGGATCGAACGTCAGTCTTGCCGGATCACCGCCGCCAACCGGAATTCGCCAAACATCGGCAAGAGCGGTGCGGTCCGAGTCAAGATAGACAATTTCATTACCGCCGGGGGAGAACGCCGGCCAACGTGGCGCGAGTGGAAGTTCCTGTCGCGGTATTCCCTGAACACGTGCTTGCTGGCCACCGTCCCAGTTTGCGGTCCAGACTTCATATTGGCGTTCAAAAACAATACTTTTGCCGTCGTGTGACCAATTCGGATTATAAGCATTGCGGACGATCTCCGCCGGCTGACCACCAGCACTTGCAATGGTCCAAAGACTTTCGTCGCGCATAAACAGAATCAGCTTGCCGTCAGGGGACCATCTCGGCCGCAGATCCAGGACATTGCCCCGGGTGAGCTGCCGAGGTTTGGGATTGTCAAAGCCCAGCACCCAAAGATGACGACCTTCTTCGCTTTCACTTACGTAAGCTATGGACTTCCCGTCCGGCGAAAAACTGGGCTGACTGTGCGATCCGGCAAATTCGGACACGGGTCGAAACGTGATCAGTTCCGGCTGTGGTCGCCAGAAAACAGCAGCGGCGATGAAAACGCCTAATAGCATTCCGGACACGACCGGAAAGACACTGCGTCGCCAGCGCAATCGCTGCTTGCCCTCTGCCGGCTGTCCGACTGTGCTCATCACCGGCCGGACTTCGGCCATCAGTCGATAGCCCTTCCTGGCTATCGTTGCGATGAAACGCGGCCCTGCCGAATCGTCACCTAACGCTCGGCGCAATTTTGCTACGGCTTTGTACACGGGGTTGTCGCCCATTGGGCGACCTCCCCAAACTGCGTTGATGATCTCGTCGGCGCTGACGACCTCATTCGGGTGCTCACTGAGATAGACGAGAACGGCCATCGTCTTCGGCTCAAGAGTCACGGCTCCGGAGTCCCTCGACACACGGTTCAGGTCCGGCTCCACAAGCCAGTCGCCTAGTTGGAATGCCTCATGCAATCGTTCTGTCACGAAAAGCTCCGGATTCGTTGGCAGGTCGGTACGCGATGCCACACGGCTGGAATTGACCCCACCACGCAAATTGTATCGGTCCGACGTTGTATGCAAAACAACCATTTGCGCATTGGGAAGAAAAACTCCAGCAAAAAAACAGAGTACCGGCAGGTCGGCAGAGTCTGTTTATTAGAGCATTTGGACGCCAGGGCGATCCTGCCCTGCCTAGACTACTCCAACAGGGGAATATCCAATGACCAAATCGAAAATAACTGCTCTTGCGTTGACACTATTCAGCGCCCTGACCGTTTTTCTAATGGCGGCGAGCGTGCTTGCCGACGACGGTACGACCGGCGGTTCCACTAGAAATACGCAAGTCGGCGCTGATATGTGGACAAACAAAGAACATTTCGCCCCCGGCGACGATCACGCGCGACACTCGCGTGTTCGATGTGATCGAGGCGATTCCCTGTCCAAGGCACTTCGCCGTGCTCGCCCCCATGACACGATCAGGTTCTTCGGTACTTGTTACGAGACCATCGTAGTCACGACCAGTGACCTTACGCTGCAAGGCGCTAACGGCGCAACGATTGACGGAAGCCAGACACCGAGCGAGGCGGTCGTGCTGATCGACAGCGCTCACAACTTGAAATTTGAGGGTTTCACAGTTCAAAACGGCTCTGATCAGGGCGTTCTTCTGACACGTCAGTCGCAGGCGATTCTAACCGGTCTGTCTATCCGGAATAACGGCACGGTCGGCCTATCAGTCGATCGCTCGCATATCGAAATTGTGGATTTGGTTCTGGACGATAACAATACTGGCGGTATGGATGCTTACTCTGGATCGACAGTCGTCGCGAAAGGACTACTGAGCGCCAGCAGAAACGGCGGCGACGGAATTGCCGTTAACGGCAAGACATTCCTGGAACTTCGAGGCGCCAATGTAACAGCGAGCCAGAACGCCGGCAGTGGCGTATCGATAATTAACGATTCCCGAC
Organism: uncultured Gammaproteobacteria bacterium; assembly: GCA_942490655.1. Taxonomy (GTDB): domain Bacteria; phylum Pseudomonadota; class Gammaproteobacteria; order Steroidobacterales; family Woeseiaceae; genus UBA1847. Next base: position 889,579 of record CALNXZ010000003.1, read on the forward strand.
TGCAAATATTCAGCTTTCCGGAAGCGCAGGGGTCAAGCATCGATGCCGATAATAATGGCTTCGCCGGAATCGGAATTCTGGGCTCCGAGCTCGGCGTCGTCGGCTCACAATACTTCGGCAGTGGCGCGAATGTCATTAGCGCGCGCAACAACAATGTATTCGGTTTCTTCGCCCCGTCCGGCGCCATTCTAAGCCCGCACGCTACCGCAAAATTTGTTGCCAGCGGAAACGGTGTCGGGCTGCTACTGGAAGACGGCGGCAGCGCTCTCATTATCGGAGGCCTGGACCTGACGCAGAATGGTGCCGGGCTTTCCGCCCACGGCGCCGGGACGCTGACACTTGTTTCTGTACCACCGAATCCGTCTCAGATTGACAACAATCACATCGATTTAGATCTCGGGTTTGGCACCCGACTAACCAGCGACAACGTGACATTTACGTCTATTGCTTGCGACGAAACCGTGCTGACGCGCGGACTAAGTTGCCCCTGATTCCGGTCGTAAGGCAATCGGCACGACTTGCCGGGACAGGATAGGATCAAAATCACACTGCAAACGACAATGGGTCCCCGAGGGGACCCATTGTTGTTGAGTAGCGGGGGCTCGTACCTCCCTGGCCTCGTGCGCTGGAATTGCGAGGTGCTGAGTAAGGTTACTGCACTTTCCCAAGCCATTGTGCAATTCCCAGAGCGTTCATGACGAGCTCAACTGAAAGCGCCGCCAGAATCATTCCCATTACTTTTGTGAGAACAGCGGCCCCATTCATACCGATTATGGAGATTATTCGATCAGAGAAATACAGTATCAGCAGCGTAACAACCATAATGGACGCTGTGATGAATGCGGTGCCGACCTGTATCGCCGCTGGGAAAACAGAATTATCGGTCAGCAAAATGACCGCGAGAATTGCCCCTGGCGTTGCCGTGCCAGGAATCGCAAGAGGAAATACTGCTATATCGTGGTCCGGTTCTGGCCGCATACCGGTCGATTGAGGGCCAAAGATCATTTGCAACCCGAACAGAAACAGAATAATGCCGCCGGCAAGTTGAAATGAGAGTAGTCGAATTCCCAACCCTGACAGAATTATTTGGCCAACGAGAATTGCGCCGAGCAGAACCGTCGTAGCGTAGGCGACTACGCGCAACGCCACTTTTCGCCTTTCAACCTGAGAAAGACGCGACGTGTGTGAGACGAAGATCGCCAATGTGCCGATGGGATCGATCGTTGCCCATAGAATGAGCACATCTTGTATGTATTTATCGATCAGAGTGAATGACTTCCGTGATCAAATAGCGGTACCCGGCAAGATCGCCGCACAGACCTTATTCGACGATGTCCTGCCCGGCTCGTATAAATGAAAAGCTCTGCGTGCCACGAGTCCCGGCCATGACAACTTCTATTATTGGACGGTTGATGTCAGCGTCACTGCTCCACCGAACCAAAAAATTTGCTCCGCTACCGCCGCGCTTATCCCACTGTGGAAGATTAAGCGTAACCGTCGCCATCGGGTCCAGTTTGTGCGGTGTATCGAGGAATTGTTCAAGCAATTCGCCCGCCGTATCGAAATATTCAATATTGTGGACAATCAGCGATTGATCGGGATCAGTGTTTCGAATACTCAACGACGTAGCCATTTCCCAGAAGCTCCCCTTGGAGAGGACCAATCTGGAATAAACCGGTACGTAAACCAGCTGCGTCGGCCCTTTCGAAGCGTCTTGCGCCGGCTTGAAATAGGTCCCAATACGATCGAAGCTGGCTTCGGATACGGGCGTCGCTGGCGGCTCCACTGCTGTTTCGTCACAGCCATGCAGCGAAAAACCAAATACCATGTACAGGCAAATCAATTTGAAGGGGCGCACCGGGTACTAACCTATAAGATTCTGAAACTTGATCTTACACAAACAGGTAGTGACAAGGCCACAAGAATGCCGCTTGAACGGGTTCTACTTCGAAGGTCGCCGGTTCAAACCCTCAAACCACCACTGCAAAACAAAAATGGGTCCCACTAGGGGACCCATTGAGCTACTCGACACATAGCTTACAGATTGTTCCGGACACATGGTTTACACATTACGGTATTTGGGGAGAGCCCAGATGCCTTGGAATGAGTGTAAACCGATGGATGAGAGACTACGTTTCATAGCCAGGCTGCTCGAAGGCGAGAAGATGGCACCGTTGTGCCGCGAGTTCGGCATTTCCCGGGTCACCGGCTACAAGATATTCGACCGCTACAAAGACAGCGGTCTCGATGGACTCAACGATCGCAGCCGGGCGCCGTACCGGCAGGCCAACCAGCTGCCCTTCCAGATCGAGCGCACGATTCTGGGCATCAAGAAGAAGCACTCCACCTGGGGTGCCCGCAAGATCCGCGACAAGCTCCTCAAGCAATACTCGATGATCAAGCCGCCGGCCATCAGCACCGTGCATGCGGTGCTGGATCGCAATGGCCTGGTCAAGCGCAGGAAGCGACGGCGCCACAAGGCTTCAGGCACCGCACTGATCGGAGCCAACTCGCCCAATGGCCTCTGGTGCGCGGACTACAAAGGCGAGTTCATGCTCGGCAACCGCGAGTACTGTTATCCACTCACTATCACGGACTATCGCTCGCGATACCTGATCACCTGCGAGGGCGTCCCGTCCACGCGTTCGGACTTTGCATTTTCTATTTTTGAAAGGGCTTTCAAGGACTTCGGACTGCCGCACGCCATACGCACCGATAATGGCGTGCCGTTCGCCTCCGGCAATGCGCTGTTCGGCCTGACCAAGCTCTCGGTCTGGTGGTTGCGCTTAGGCATCCAGATCCAGCGCATCAAGCCCGGGCATCCCGAACAGAACGGCCGTCATGAGCGCATGCACCTGACCCTGAAGAAAGAGGCCACCAAACCCGCTGCCTTCAACTTCCTGCAACAGCAAGAGCGCTTCGATGACTTCATCGGGGTTTACAACAACAAGCGACCACACCAGGCACTCGGCGGTGCTTACCCCGGTGATATCTATACACCGTCACCGCGTGTCTACGAGCCACCGGGCGAACCGGACTACCCGTATCACGACCGATCCGTCCGCGTGACACGCTGCGGTCGCATCTGTCTCGGCCGACGCAAGATCAATCTCAGTTCCGTGTTCGCCGGCCAAACCATTGGCATACGGGAGGTTGATGACCAAATATGGCTGGTCAGCTTCCTGGAGTATGATCTGGGATACTTCGATGAAGAAAGGGACCGGGTAGAACCCGGTCCCTCGCCGTTCATGCCGGACAAAGTGTTAACTATGTGTCCGGAACAAGGTGTAAACCATGTGACCGGTTAACACCCATTGTTGTTTGGTAGCGGGGGTAGGATTTGAACCTACGACCTTCGGGTTATGAGCCCGACGAGCTGCCAGGCTGCTCCACCCCGCAATCGCGAACGGCATAGTACTCAGCTGGCACTGCCATTACAAGGGCGTTAGCCCAGAATCTGGATACAAAGTGCCAATAACCAGCCCGGGACGATGCCGAGAACCAGTACCGCGAGGGAATTGAGGCTCAGCACCAGCCGGGTGTCATTGCCGGCCTGAATGACGGCCTGGTCTTCCGCCTCTTCGAAGTACATGTACCAGATCACCCGCAGGTAATAGTAGGCCCCAACGACCGAGGCGAGGACCATGAGGACCGCCAAAGCGGTGTATCCCGAATCAACGACCGCACTGATAACGTTCAATTTGGCGAAAAACCCGACGAAAGGTGGCACGCCCGCCATGCTGAACATCAGGAACATCATCATGAGCGCAAACCACGGACTGCGCGCATTGAGGCCTTTGAAATCGACCAGGTTCTCTGCATCGTAGCCACGACGGCTCAACAGGATAATGACACCGAAGGCACCAGCCGCCGCAATGACATAGGTCAGGGTGTAGAACAAGGCGGCGGCGTTGCCCTGCTCGGTTCCGCAGAAGAACGCGAGCATGATGAAACCGACGTGGGCGATCGTTGAATAGCCCAGCATGCGTTTGATGTTGCTTTGCGCGATTGCGACGAAGTTGCCGACCAGCAATGACAGGACAGCAATCACCATGATCATGCCCGCCCAGGTATCGTGAAGACCGCCCAGACCATCAACCAAAATCCGGGTAAACAAGGCCAGCGCTGCGAGCTTTGGCGCCGAGGCGATGTACAGCGTCACCGGTGTTCGTGCACCCTGATAGACGTCCGGCAGCCACATGTGAAACGGCACTGCGCCAAACTTGAATGAAATACCGACGATCAGGAACGCAAGGCCAAACCACAGCGGCAGGCTGTTCAAAGTCGGGTCCATCCGAATAGCTGCTGCGATCTCATGAAATTGCAGACTGCCGGTGACGCCGTAGATCCATGAAATTCCGTACAGCAGACAACCCGAAGCAATAGCGCCCAGGATGAAATACTTCATCGCCGCTTCTGCCGAAGTCACACTGTTCCTGTCAATTGCCACCAACGCGTACAAGGACAGCGCCAGAGTTTCGAGGCCGAGGTACATAGTCAGCATGCTATTTGCCGACATCATGATCATCATGCCCAGCAAGCCGATCAAACCGAGCAGGTAGAACTCGCCTTTATGAATCTCGTTGGCTCGCAGGTAGTCGCGTGAATAAAGAAACGCGATACCGACGAAAATCACAGCTGACATCTTTAGAATCTGAGACAAAGAATCGCTAACGTAGCTGCCGCTGAATATCACGGTTCTCGAACTGACGGCTGTGCCATCCAGAACGACCAGCATCACGACCAACGCCAGGATGCTGATCCAGAAGGTCCGTACACGATTCTCATCGTCAATGAACAAGTCTGCGATCAATACCAGGCAGATGAGTCCCAACAGGACAATCTCCGGCGCAGCAACTATGTAATCCATCCAATTCATAAAGTGACCTGTCAGAGCTTTGACTGTCCGACTTGTACAAGCAGTTGTTCAATTGTCGTGTTCATCATGTCGACCAGCGGTGCCGGCCATAGTCCAACCAGCAAGACACTGCCCGCCAGAATTGCAAGAACGATGAACTCGCGTGTATTCAGATCCTTAAGCGCGGCGACGTTTTCATTAGCGACTTCACCGTAGACGACGCGCTTTACCATCCACAAGGTGTAAGCGGCGCCCAGAATCAAGGTCGTCGCGGCAAGGAATGCGTACCAGAAGTTCGCCTTGAAGCTGGCGATAATCACCATGAATTCACCGACAAAGCCGGACGTACCAGGCAGACCTGCATTAGCCATGGCAAACAGAACCATAAAAGCAGCAAACACCGGCATCGTGTTGGCAACACCGCCGTAATCGGCGATCTCGCGACTGTGCACGCGGTCGTACAGCACGCCAACGCACAGGAACATCGCACCGGAAATCAGGCCGTGTGAAATCATCTGTACCATGCCGCCGGTCATGCCGAGGCCGGCACCTGCGTTGCCACTCACTGACCAAAGTACGAAGAATCCCAGGGTTACAAAGCCCATGTGCGCGATCGATGAGTATGCAATCAGCTTCTTCATATCCTTCTGCATGAGCGCAACGAAACCGATGTACACCACTGCAATCAGGGACAGTGCGATCATCATGTCCGCGAAATACTCGCTGCCATCCGGAACGATTGGCAATGACAGGCGCACAAAACCGTAACCACCCATCTTCAACATGATAGCCGCCAGAATCACCGACCCGCCGGTTGGCGCCTCTACGTGCGCATCCGGCAACCAGGTGTGTACCGGCCACATTGGCACTTTCACAGCGAATGCAAGCAGGAAGGCGATGAAGATGAGCTTCTGCGCCGTCAGTGTTAATGGCGCATCCATGAAGTCGAACAAATCAAAACTACCTGTCTGCCCGTACAGGTAGATGAATGCAACCAGCATCAGTACCGAGCCAAGGAAGGTATAGAGGAAGAATTTGAGTGTCGCGTAGACACGCCGCTTGCCACCCCAGACACCGATGATCAGGAACATCGGAATCAACATCGCTTCCCAAAAGACATAGAACAGCAATGCGTCGAGTGCCGAAAATACACCGACCATCAGTCCCTCAAGAATCAGGAAGGCAGCGAAGTATTGCGCGGGTCTGTTGCTAATCGAATTCCAGCCGGCGATTACGACTAGCGGCGTAATGAAGGTGGTCAGCAGAATCAGGGGAGCAGAAATACCGTCGACGCCGACCGCATAGTAAACATTCAGTGCGCCAACCCAGGGCTCCCTCTCAACAAACTGCATGCCGGTCGCGGCATTATCAAAAGCGACGTACAGCGCGATACTGATCAGGAACGTCGCTACCGAAAATGCCAGCGCTACAATGCGCATGAGTCCAGCGCGCGAAGATGCGGCGTCGTTATCGTCACCAATACCGATCAGCGCCACGCCACCGATGATCGGTAGCCAGATCAGAATGCTTAAGAGATATTGCGAGAATTCCATATTCGTCCCTGACCTATCGCAGCCAGATCAGCCAACCGAGCAACGCGGTCAGGCCAATAATCATTGCGAAGGCATAGGTATAAAGGTAGCCGGTCTGAATCTGACGGATGGCACCCGCCAATCGGCCGACTGTTCTTGCCGTACCGTTGACCAGCAGGTCATCAATAATCAGTTGATCGCCCTTCTCCCAAAGGAAGCGGCCGATCTTGCGGCCACCGCCGGCGAATCCCTTGATCCAGAGATCGTCGAAGTAGTACTTCTGTTCCAGCAAGGTGTAAACGCCCGACAATTTATTCTTGATAGTTTCCGGAATATCCGTTCGTTTCAGGTACAGGAACCAGGCGGTGAACACCCCACCGGCTGCCAGCCAGAATACCGGGGTCATCACAGCATGCGTTAGCAAGCCAAGACTGCCGTGCCATGCTTTAGCCATGTGGCCAATAACGTCATGACTCGAACTGACGAATATTGCATCGCCGAAGTAGTCACCGAACAAGACCGGACCGACAGTGAACCAGCCAATAATTGCTGAAGGAATCGCCAGCAGAATTAGAGGAATCGTTACGACCGCCGGGGTCTCATGCAAATGCGACTTCGTCTCAGCATCCATGCGTTCTTCACCATGGAACACGAGGAAGAACATACGGAACGAATACAGGGCCGTTACGAACACGCCCAGCAGGACACTCAGGTAGGCAATCCAGTACACCGCGCCCTGTCCGTGCCAGTGCGACTCTTTGACGGCCTCAATCAGCAGGTCTTTCGAGAAGAAGCCACTGCTCCCTGGGAATCCGATCAGGGCCAATGAACCGACCAACGACGTCCAGTAGGTGATCGGCATGTACTTGCGGATGCCGCCCATCTTGCGGATGTCCTGCTCATGGTGCATCGCGATGATGACGGAGCCGGCCGCGAGGAACAGCAATGCCTTGAAAAAGGCGTGCGTCATCAGGTGGAAAATCGCTGCGCTGTACGCCGAGGCACCAAGCGCAACGGTCATGTAACCCAGCTGCGACAAGGTTGAGTAGGCAACGACGCGCTTAATGTCGTTCTGCACGATGCCCAGCAGTCCCATGAAGAACGCCGTAATGGAACCGATAATGATGACAACAGCCAATGCAGTCGTCGACAACTCAAATAACGGCGACATACGAGCCACCATGAAAATACCGGCCGTAACCATGGTTGCCGCGTGGATCAATGCCGATATCGGTGTCGGGCCTTCCATTGAGTCCGGCAACCAGACGTGCAGCGGCGCCTGTGCCGACTTACCCATGGCACCGATAAACAGCAGGATGCAGATGACGGTCATCGCATTCCACGGTGTGCCGGAGAAAACTTCGATATTCTGCGTCGCCACTTCGTCCGCACTCGCGAACACTTCTGCGTAATCCAGGCTGCCCGTAAACATGACGACACCCGCGATTCCGAGGATAAAGCCGAAGTCACCGACGCGATTCACGAGGAAGGCCTTGAGATTCGCGAATATCGCGGTCTCCCGTTTGAACCAGAATCCGATGAGCAGATAGGACACGAGTCCAACCGCCTCCCAGCCGAAGAACAGCTGCAGGAAGTTGTTCGACATCACCAGCATGAGCATCGAAAACGTGAACAACGATATGTAGCTGAAGAAGCGTTGGTATCCCGGGTCTTCGTGCATGTAGCCGATGGTGTAGATATGCACCATGAGCGAGACGAAAGTGACCACGCACATCATCAAAGCCGTAAGCCGATCCACCAGGAAGCCAACTTCCATGTGCAAGCCGTCGGCCACTGCCCAGGTGTAGATGCTGATATTTTCAGCCGCCGCGCCGCCCCAGAACATTTCCCTGAGCACCAGCAATGACAACGCGCACGACGTGCCGACACCGACAATCGTCACCCAATGGGCACCCGCGCGGCCGATCTTCTTGCCAGCCAGGCCGGCAATTATTGCCGCGGCAAGCGGTGCTAAAACGATGGTCAGATAGTAGTCGTACATATCATCCCTTCAGGGAGTTCAGTTCTTGCACCGCGATCGAACGTCGGTTGCGGAACAACACAACCAGAATCGCGAGGCCGATGGCTGCCTCTGCAGCGGCCACCGTCAATATGAAGAAAACAAAGACCTGCCCCGTCTCATCGCCGAGATAACGCGAGAATGCGACGAAATTGAAATTGACGGCTAACAACATGAGTTCAATGCACATCAGCAGCAAGATCAGGTTGCGGCGATTAATCACGATACCGGCAATACTCAGAACGAAGAGCATGGCCGCCAGTGTCAGATAGTGTTCAAGGCCGATCATTGTTTCTTCTCCGCATCCATCTTGACGACGCGTACTCGGTCTTTAGCTCTGACGGCAACTTGCGCGGCGATATCCTGAACCTTGAGTCCGGGCCGCTTACGCATTGTCAGCGTTATTGCCGCAATGATGGCCAGCAGCAATATGACCGCGGCAATTTCGAAAGCGTAAACGTGCTCTGTGTACAGCACGGCGCCAAGAGCCTTGGTGTTGCTATACCCTTCCGGCGTCGCCGCGAACCCTGAGTTGCTCGCGAAGCCCTGGTTGCGCAACCAGATCAATTGCACCAACTCGAAAGCCATCAGCAAGGCGATGCCGATACCCAGATGCGCGTAACGCGTCAGCCCGCGTTTCGCGGCCTCGATATTGACTTCCAGCATCATGACCACGAACAGGAATAGCACCATCACAGCGCCGACATAAACCAGCACCAGCACGATGGCCAGGAACTCGGCTTCAGCCATCAGCCACAACACGGCACTTTGGAAAAACGTCAGCACCAGAAACATGACCGAATGCACCGGATTGCGGGAAAACACAACGCCGCAGGCGGCACCGAGCAGTATCAGTGCAAACACATAAAACAATACAGACTGAAACATGGCTCCCGTCCTACTTGTACTTGGCGTCTGCGGCTTTATCAGCCGAAATCATGGCGTCGTACTTGTCCCCAATCGCCAACAACTTGTCTTTGGTCATGATGTTCTCGCCCGGCGCTTCCATGTGGTACTCATGAATTCGCGTTTCAACAATGGCGTCAACCGGGCAGGCCTCTTCACAGAAACCGCAGTAGATGCATTTGAACAGGTCGATGTCGTAGCGCGCGGTTCGCCGCGTGCCATCTTCACTGACATTCGACTCAATTGTGATCGCGAGGGCCGGACAAACCGCCTCGCACAACTTACAGGCGATGCAGCGCTCCTCCCCATTCGGGTACCGTCGCAAAGCGTGCAATCCACGGAAGCGATGCGATTGCGGCGTCTTCTCTTCCGGATACTCCAAGGTCACGCTCTTCTTAAAGAACTGGCGCTGGGTAACGGAGAGGCCCTTGAGCAATTCCCATAGCGCGAAAGTCTTTATGTAACTGATGATTTGCCGCATAACCCTATCCGCCTAATCCTGACCATGGACCCACCTGGAACCAGGCCATAATTCCTTCCACCAGAATCCATACGATGGTGACTGGGATAAATATCTTCCAGCCCAAGCGCATGATCTGGTCATAGCGATAGCGCGGGAAGGTCGCGCGGAACCAGAAGAACGTGTACATGAACATGCACATCTTGAAAAACAACCAATGCAGCCCGCCGGTCACCAGCAAGCCAACAACGGGAATGCTCGCCAGCGGCGCAAGAAACGCCAGCCCTTCAAATGGCGACGCCCAGCCACCGAGGAAAAAGATCGCTGTCAGGGTCGAAATAAGAACCATGTTCGCGTATTCGGCGAGGAAAAAGACCGCAAATGCGACGCCTGAATACTCGACGTGAAATCCAGCAACAATCTCGGACTCGCCTTCAGCGACGTCGAAGGGTGCACGGTTGGTTTCGGCAACTCCGGAGACCCAGTAGACGACGAACAACGGGAACAATGGAATCAGGAACCACTGGCTGAAACCGCCCGACTGCGCCTCCACAAGGTCGCCAAGGTTGAGGCTGCCGCCGGCCATCAACACGCCGACCAGTGCAAATCCCATCGCGATTTCGTAAGCCACGATCTGTGCCGCAGAACGCATTGCGCCCAGCAGAGCGTACTTGGAATTGGTCGCCCAGCCCGCGAGGATGACGCCGTAAACACCCACGGATGTCAGCGCCAATACGTATAAAAGTCCGGCATTGATGTCGGCAATAACGTACCAGTCATTGAGCGGAATTACGGCCCAGGTGGCCAGCGCCGGAATCAAAGACAGCAGCGGCGCGATGACAAACAGGAAGCGATTGGATTGTGAAGGCACAATCACTTCCTTGATCAGAAGCTTGATGACGTCCGCAAACGGTTGGCCGAGACCCAGCGGACCGACCCGATTGGGACCGACGCGCGCCTGCATACTGCCGATGACTTTGCGTTCAAAATAGGTTGAGAACGCTACAATCAAAATGACCGCAATCAATACGAACAGAATTTTCCAGGTCGTGATCGTCAGGTACTGAACCCACTCGGGCAACGAAAAGAAAACCTCCATTCCCCAGTTGAACCAGTTCTGCAAAAATTGTGGCATGAAATCAGCCATTACTTACTACCCGCGGCCCGTTTCGCAGACAGTGTTTTCTGCAAAGCATGGGCGCGACGAACAAGGCCATCCTGCGAATACAGCGGCGTATCGATCTCATCAGCCGGTGCGTCCGCACCATTCGGCTTCGACATCGACCCACTCGCCTTGTAAGCACTCAATCCGACATCACCCAGCGTCGCTTTGAATTCCTTTAATACGTCTTCGCTGGTGACGTAATCAAACCCGTCGGCGTTCAACAAATTGCCGAGAACACGCAATACCTTCCAGCAGGGTCGTGATTCACCCACCGGATTCGCAACGCCGCTAAAGCTCTGCCAGGTACCCGCGACATTCACATACGTGCCGGACGTTTCAGCAAATGTGCCGACCGGCAGCAACATATCCGCCGATTCCAACAGCGCGTCAGAGACGAACGGCGTCAACGCAATTACAAAACCATGCTTGCCAAGCTTTTTCACAACATCAGCCGTAGCATGAATATCGGCATCGGGTTCCACATTCACCAGCAACAATGTGTCCAGTGAACTCTCCAACATCTCGGCCACACTTTTGCCGGCCTTGTCGCGCTTCTTGCCGCCGACTGTGCGATGCGGCACAACACCTGCAAGACTTGCGCCTGCCGAATTCGGACCCGCGGTCACGTTACCCAATTTGGCACCGGTCAGTGCTGCGATCGCAGCGCTCAAGGCGCGCACGGCGGAGTACGCCGCATGCCGTGCGGCAATCGAGCCGAGAACTACCAGGGATTCATCGGCCGCTTTCAAACCAGCTGCGATACGACGATCTGCATCGGTCGCCTGCACACCTTTGCAGAGTTTCGCAATCGAGTCAGGCATAGTGCCGCCCTCGACTGCAGCCACCGCTATGCCGGCCAGTAATTTGACGAGTCCTGCGCCACTAAGATAGTCGGCAACCTTGAAAAAGTATTCGTATTCCTGAGCATTCGCAAAACTGACTTTGCAGCCCTTCACCGCCGCCTTGCGCAGTCGATGGGCAAGCATTGGCGCTTCGTTTCGAATGTTCGAACCAACGACCAGAATGGCACCCTGGTGCTCAATCTCGTCTATGCCGCAGCCCAGCGACTCGTAAACCGGATCTTTATCCTGATCTGATACATCGCGGCGCTCGATGCGGTAATCAATATTGTTCGTATTGAGTTGCGTCGCAAGGCGAGATAACAGGTAGCTCTCTTCAACAGTCGCCGCAGGCGATGCAATCAGGCCGAGCTTGTCGCCCTTGCTTTTTGACAGCTTCTCGGCAGCGCGCTCAAGCGCCTCCGACCATCCCAGTTCACGCCACTCATTGCCACTCTTAACACGCGGCTTTAGCAGGCGATCAGCACTGTAAATCGCTTCGTAGCTGAAGCGGTCTCGATCAGAAATCCAGGTTTCGTTAATTGCTTCGTTATCGCGCGGAACAATACGTTTCACAGTGCCACGCAACACGTGCGCATACAGATTGGATCCAACACAGTCGTGCGGCGAAACCGTTGCACGCTGCTCCATTTCCCAGGCGCGGGCGCTGTAACGGTAGGGCTTATTATTGAGCGCCCCGACCGGACACAGGTCGATAATGTTCGCTGACAGTTCGTGATCCACATTCTGCTCAACGTAGGTCGAAATCTTGACCTGTTCGCCTCGCTCAACCGTACCGAGCTGCGGGTTGCCTTGAATCTCTTCGCCAAAACGAACACAGCGCGTGCAATGGATACAACGCGTCATGTCAGTGGAGACCAATGGACCAATGTCTTTGTCTTTGACTACCCGTTTGCCATCGTTATAGCGCGAGATATCCCGGCCATAGCCCATCGCCAGATCCTGCAATTCACACTCACCGCCCTGATCACAGATCGGGCAATCGAGCGGATGGTTGATCAGCAGGAATTCCATCGTTGCTTTTTGTGCGGAAATTGCACGCGGCGACTTGGTGAAAATCTTCATGCCTTCGGCAATTGGCTGGGCGCATGCGGGAATCGGTTTTGGTGCACCGACAATATCAACCAGGCACATGCGGCAATTTGCCGCGATGCTGAGTTTCTCGTGATAGCAAAACCGCGGAACATAGGTACCGAGATTGTCGGTCACTTCGATAACCATCTGACCTTTGCGAGCAGCTACTGGTTTGCCGTCAACCTCAATGTTTACGATGTCGTCACTCATAGCAATTACGCGGCCGCCTCGGTTGGATCATCGACGATGCTTTTGCCATTATTACGGATCATGTATTCGAATTCGTGAATGTAGTGCTTCAGGAAACTTTGTACCGGCCACGCAGCAGCGTCACCCAGGGCACAAATAGTGTGGCCTTCAATCTTGTTGGCGACGTCGACGAGTTTTTCGAGGTCCGACAGTTCGCCGTTGCCCTCAACGATGCGCGTTAACATGCGATACAGCCAGCCTGTGCCCTCTCGGCACGGTGTGCACTGACCACAGGACTCCGCCATGTAAAAACGCGAAATTCGGCGCAGCACTTTCACCATGCAGGTCGTCTCGTCCATAACCATCACCGCGCCGGTACCAAAAGACGAACCCGCTTTTTGCAACGAGGTGTAGTCCATCGTGCAGTCCATGATGACGTCAGCCGGTAAGACCTTGCACGACGAGCCACCGGGAATTACGGCCTTCAGCTTCCGACCACCCAAAACGCCGCCGCAGATGTCGTTGAGCAGATCTTTGAACGGGATTCCCATCGGTAATTCGTAGTTGCCCGGTTTTTCGACGTGTCCTGATACTGAAAACAAGGCAGTGCCGCCCGACCCTTCCGGTCCCAGCGCTGCGAACCATGCCGCGCCGTTGCGGATGATCGCAGGCACGCTGGCGAGACTCTGGGTGTTATTGATGGTGGTCGGTTTGCCGTACAGGCCAAAATTCGCAGGAAACGGCGGTTTAAATCGCGGCCGGCCCTGTTTGCCTTCCAATGACTCTAGCAAAGCGGTTTCTTCTCCGCAGATGTAAGCACCCGCGCCGACGAATGTGTGTAAATCGAAATCGATACCGGAACCCTTGATGTTCTTGCCCAGCAGACCGGCTTCGTAGGCTTCCTTAACTGCCGCTTCGAAACGCGGAATCGGCTCATCGAGAAACTCACCGCGGATATAATTGTAGGCAACCGTCGCGCCCATCGCATAGGCAGCGATCGCCATTCCCTCGACCAGCGCATGCGGGTTGTAGCGAAGAACCTCGCGATCATGACAGGTGCCGGGTTCACTCTCGTCCGAATTGCAGACCAGGTATTTCTGTACGGCCGCATCACGCGGCATGAAACTCCACTTCAATCCAGTCGGAAAGCCGGCACCACCACGACCACGCAAGCCGGACGCTTTTACTTCGTCAATGACCTCGGCAGGCGTCATCTTGCCCGCGAGCACTTTGCGCCAGGCCTTGTAACCGTCGTGCTTCTCATAGGTTGCCAGGGTCCAGGACTCGTCCGAGCCAAAGGTATTGAAGCAAACCAGGTTCTGCTCGTAGGCCATTAGTCGAGCCCATCCAGAATTTCGTCGACCTGCTCTTTGGTCAGGTTCTCGTAATATTTGTGATTAACCATCATGGCCGGAGCACCACAGCACGCCGCGATGCACTCTTCCTCTTTCTTCAGAAAGACGCGGCCATCACTGCTGCTCTCACCGAGTTTTACACCCAGCTTCTTCTCGACATGACTCACAATGTCATCAGCGCCGCGCAACATGCAGGAAACGTTAGTGCATATCGCCACTTCATTGCGCCCGACCGGACGCGTCTGAAACATCGAATAAAACGTCGCAACTTCGTAAACCTGAATCGTTGGAAGCTCCAGGTACTCAGCAACCGCATTCATTTGTTCGGCAGTCACATAACCGTGGTTCTCGTGCTGCACGGCGTGCAATGCACTGATAACCGCTGAGCGCTGCCGTTCCGCCGGAAAACGTGCTTTCCAGTGCTCGATTTCTTTTTTCACATGAGCAGAAAGTTCGTACGTCATCGGTCAACCTCCCCGAACACAATATCCTGAGTGCCGATGACGGCAACAACGTCAGCAAGCATGTGACCTTCCACCATTTCAGACATCGCCGAGAGGTGTGCAAACCCCGGCGCACGAATCTTCACGCGATATGGCTTGTTGGCGCCATCCGAAATAATGTAGACGCCAAACTCGCCCTTGGGATGCTCGATTGCGGCATACGCCTCACCCTCAGGCACGCAATAGCCTTCCGTAAACAATTTGAAATGATGGATGAGCGATTCCATGTCGTCTTTCATTTCGACACGTTTCGGCGGTGTGATTTTGTGATCTTCCGCGATCACCGGGCCCGGGTTGACCCGCAGCCAGTCAACGCATTGTTTGATAATGCGATTCGATTGCCGCATCTCTTCCACGCGAACGAGGTAACGGTCGTAGCAATCGCCGTTGACGCCCACCGGAATATCGAAATCCATGAGGTCGTAAACTTCGTAGGGCTGCTTCTTGCGCAGGTCCCACTCAACGCCTGAGCCACGCAACATCGGTCCCGTAAAGCCCAATTGCATCGCACGTTCGGGCGAAACAACCGCAATATTCACAGTGCGTTGTTTCCAGATTCTGTTGTCGGTGAGTAAGGTTTCGTACTCGTCCACACAGGCCGGGAAGCGCGCCGTAAAATCCTCAATGAAGTCGAGCATTGAGCCTTCACGTACGGAATTCATCTTGTCGAGTTGCTTCTTGCTGCGGAATCGTGATTCGGCGTACTTAGGCATCGACTCCGGGAGGTCACGGTATACACCACCAGGCCGGTAATACGTCGCGTGCATACGCGTGCCGGATACGGCCTCGTAGCAATCCATCAGGTCTTCGCGTTCGCGGAAGCAATACAGGAACATCGTCATCGCGCCGATATCGAGTCCGTGCGCGCCCAGCCACATCAAGTGATTCAGAATTCGCGTAATTTCGTCGAACATGACGCGGATGTATTGGGCGCGTGTCGGCACCTGCACGCCCAATAGTTTCTCGATCGCCATGACGTAGCTGTGCTCGTTACACATCATGGAAACGTAATCGAGCCGATCCATGTACCCGATACTCTGGTTGAAAGGCTTGGTTTCGGCCAGCTTCTCGGTCGCGCGATGCAACAAACCGACGTGTGGATCGGCTTTGTGTATGGTTTCGCCTTCGATCTCCAGCACAAGGCGCAATACACCGTGCGCAGCCGGGTGCTGCGGTCCGAAGTTCATCGTGTAGCTTTGAATCTCAGCCATCTTTGTTCGCGTCCTTGAGGTCGGCTGAATAGCGATTGTCATCGCGAATTACGCGTGGCACCAAGGTTCGCGGTTCGATAGTGACCGGCTTGTAAACGACACGCCCTTCGTCAACGTCATAGCTGACCTCGACGTTGCCCATGATCGGGAAGTCTTTGCGAAACGGATGGCCGATGAAGCCGTAGTCCGTAAGAATTCGCCGCAAGTCCGGATGGCCATCGAAGAGTATGCCGTAAAGATCGAAAGCCTCGCGTTCGAACCAGTTGGCACCATTCCAGATATCGACTACCGACTTTACAATCGGCGGGTTCGACACACCGGTGAAAACACGCAGACGCAGTCGAATGTTGTTCTGAATCGATAGCAGGTGATAAACCACAGCGAAGCGACGCGGATCGAACTCGTCGGCTTCATCAAGAATGACGGGACGTCGCTCGACACCACGACTAAATCCGGTTCCCGTGGCGCTGTTCGTGATCCACTCGTCGCTGCCATAGTTGAGGTAATCAACACCACACACATCAACCAGCATCTCGAAGCCAAATTCCGCCTCATTGCGAAGTGCCGTCGCGACCTTGATCAAGTCGTCCTTATCGACTTCGTACGTTAACTCGCGACATGTCGATGCAACTCGATTCACCTGCTCGCCGAAGCGCGCATCAATCTTTGTCGCGAGAGTTTCGTAAGGATTCGTCATGTTAACGGGCGATTGTACTGGTACGGCGTATCTTGTTTTGCAACTGCATCAGACCGTAGATGAGAGCTTCCGCCGTCGGTGGACAGCCCGGAACATAGACGTCCACCGGCACGATGCGATCGCAGCCACGAACAACAGAATAAGAGTAATGATAATAACCACCGCCGTTCGCACAGGACCCCATCGATACGACCCAACGGGGTTCCGGCATCTGGTCATACACTTTGCGAAGTGCGGGTGCCATCTTGTTGGTTAGCGTGCCGGCGACGATCATGCAGTCGGATTGCCGCGGACTGGGGCGAAATATGATGCCGAAACGGTCCAGATCGTAGCGCGAAGCGCCAGCCTGCATCATTTCAACAGCGCAACAGGCCAAACCGAAGGTCATGGGCCACAGTGATCCGGTGCGCGCCCAATTCATCACCGAATCAACACTGGTGACGACGAATCCTTTCTTCTGCAGGCTGCCACCCGCCGCTTCAGCGCTGCTCACAGGCAAAGTCGCATCAACCGTGTTGCTTAATCCCACTCGAGCGCCCCTTTCTTCCATTCGTAGATAAAACCAACCACCAGAATGGCGAGAAACAGAGCCATCGAAAGCAGACCGAACTTTCCGACCGTATCGAGGGACACCGCCCACGGGAAGAGAAACGCGATTTCGAGGTCAAAAATAATGAACAGAATGGCAACCAGGTAATAGCGCACATCGAACTTCATGCGTGAATCGTCGAAGGCTTCGAAACCACACTCGTAGGGAGACAACTTCTCGTCGTCTTTATTGCCACTACCGATCAGGAATCCAAGCCCCAGCAACAGCAGGCCAATTCCTGTAGCGATGCCCAGGAAGATCAATATGGGAAGATATTCTTGCAACATGTTTGTCTTTAGTGCCCTGCGGGTGTCGCGGCTGATATTGCTCTCAAATCAGCGCGGCATTGTATCAGCCTATGGTCTGCCGAATACACCCCTTTCAATGTAAGTATCTGACGCAACTCGCATAAAAAAAACCGGCCTGACACACAGAGTGCTGGCAGGCCGATTCTCATTTTGGTGCTCTGGGCGAGACTCGAACTCGCACGACTTGCGTCACTGCCCCCTCAAGACAGCGTGTCTACCAATTCCACCACCAGAGCGGTATTCAAAAAAATACTGGTTTGCCAGTCGGCAGGAGTTACTCCGTACCCTCTTCAACAGCAGCATCATCCGCCGTTTCGAGGGCCGGCAAGTCCAGTTCAGCGTCTTCTGAGCCAATTGCAGGCATATCGCCGTCGGTCGCCGCTGGTAATGATTCTTCAATCGCCGGAGCATCGTCAACGAGACTGCTTGGCACACCCGTGCCTTGACTGAACAAATACGCCAGCGTAAGGCTGGTAGCAAAAAATGCTGTGGCACAGACTGCGGTCGCTCTCGAAAAGAAGCTCCCGGATCCGCGCGCGCCAAATACCGTACCCGACGCACCGGCACCAAAGGCCGCGCCTGCGTCAGCACCTTTTCCGCGCTGTAGCAAGACGAGCGTTATGATCAGCAACGCGATCAACGTGTGTCCAATGAGTACTGCTTTTTGTAGTGTGTCCATTAAATTCTCTATTCCCGCCTAAACCTGGGCTGCCGCTGCGGCAATCGCCAGAAAATCATTCGCCTTCAATGACGCGCCTCCAATCAGGCCCCCGTCGATATCCGCCATTCCCAGCAGCCCGGCGGCGTTTTCGCCTTTCATGCTGCCGCCGTACAAAATCTGTACCTTATTCGCCACGTCCGCATTCTGCGCTGCCAATCGCGACCGGATGTGCTTGTGCACGTCCTGCGCCTGCTGCGGAGATGCCGTCATTCCTGTACCTATCGCCCATACCGGTTCATAGGCAATGACGGCCGACGCAAAAGCATCTATCCCGGCGCTGTCCAGAACCGCATCCAGCTGCTCGTTGATGACTACTTCCGTCGTGCCGGACTCACGCTCAGCAAGCGTTTCACCCACACACAATATCGGTGTGATCCCGGCGACCAAGGCCGCCTGAAACTTCGCCGCTACCTGATCGCTCGTTTCCCCGTACATCGCACGGCGTTCTGAGTGACCCACAATCACATAGCTGCAGCCAACTTCCTTAAGCATCGATGCTGCAGTTTCTCCGGTGTATGCACCGGACGTATGCTCGGACACATTCTGAGCACCCAAAGCGACTTTCGACCCCGCCAGCATCTCCGCAACCGCAGCCAGGAACGGCGACGGCGGACATACCAGCAGACGAAAACCATCGCCTTTTGGCACACCATTAACGACCCCGGAGACCAACGCCTGGTTAGCCGCCGTGCTGCCATTCATTTTCCAGTTGCCAGCAACAAGAATTTCGCGCATCGCTCAGGTTTTCCGGAGGCTTAAAAGGCGCGCAAGGATACCGGGGCTTGCACGGCAAATCAACGCACAAAATGCACGCCGATGGACTGTCACGCCACGGATCCGGCCACAACCGAGGCCAGACGCTTGGCTATGCTGATCACCGTATCGTGGTCTTCACCTTCGACCATGACCCGGATAACGGGCTCCGTGCCGGAGGCCCGCAGCACAACACGGCCTGTATCGCCCAATTCGAGCTCGGCTTTGGCCACAGCAGCCTGGATCTCCTTGTTCGAATCCGGGTTCAAGCTGTTCGCGGTGCGGACATTCACCATCGTTTGCGGGTATTTGCTCATACCGGCAACCAGTTCGGATAGCCTTTTTCCTGACGCTTTCATGATGCTCAGCACCTGCAGCGCGCATATCAGCCCATCGCCGGTCGTCGTCTTGTCAAGAACCAGCATGTGGCCGGAGGTCTCGCCACCAATCATGCCGTCAAACTCCCGCAAGGCTTCAAGCACATAGCGATCGCCGACGGGTGCCCGTTTGAAATCGATTTTCTGGGCACGCAGTGCCTTTTCCAGACCCAGATTGCTCATTACGGTACCGACTACCGGCCCCTTGAGCTCGCCTCGACTTTGTCGGTCACTGGCGAGTATGTAGAGCAGCTGGTCGCCGTCAATCAGCTGGCCGTGCTCGTCAACCATGACGAGGCGATCGCCGTCGCCGTCCAGCGCTACGCCGACGTCGGCCTTCAAAGCCGGAACCGTCAGTTGCAATAGTTCAGGCTGTGTAGAGCCACAGCCGTGATTGATGTTTTTGCCATTCGGCGAGCAGCCGATAGGGATTACGTCTGCCCCCAAATTCCCCAGTGTCCGCGGTCCCACCTTATAACCAGCCCCGTTCGCACCGTCGAAAACAATTTTCAGGCCCTCGAGATTTACGCCATCAGGAACACTGGCCGCACAAAAATTCTGGTAGCGAATGCGAGCGGTATCGATACGCTTGGCTTTGCCCAGCGACTGCGATTCCAGCGTAATCGCCGGGTTCTTGAGGTGCTCTTCGATCTTCAGCTCAATTTCATCACTGAGCTTGGAGCCGGAACGGTCGAAAAATTTGATGCCATTGTCGGAAAAGACGTTGTGTGAGGCACTGATAACGACGCCAAGGTCTGCATCCAGTTCCTGTGTCAGTCGCGCGATGCCCGGCGTCGGCAGTGGCCCGATCAGCAACACGTCAGCGCCGGCAGCCACGAAACCGGCTTCGAGTGCCGATTCGAACATGTAGCCCGACAAGCGCGTGTCCTTGCCAATAACGACGGTACCGCCGGCAGGCACCAATACCTGTGCCGCAGCGCTGGCCAATCGCATCGCGAAGTCCGCAGTCATCGGATCTTTGCCGACAGTACCGCGGACACCATCGGTTCCAAAAAATCGTTTAGTCATTGTTAGCTTCCATTACAGCGCTGACGATGCGCAGCGCATCCAAAGTCTCCCTGACATCGTGCGCCCGTACCAATTGTGCGCCATTCATGACGGCAATTACCGCTGCAGAAACACTGGCAGACAGGCGATTCTCGACGTCCTGACCTGTCAATTCGCCCAAAGTCGATTTGCGCGACAAGCCGACCAATACCGGCAAATCCAACTCCAGCAATTGTCGCAGATTTGCCAGCAACTCAACATTGTGCGCTCGTGTTTTGCCGAAACCAAAGCCCGGATCAATGACGATGCGCTCGCGGGCAATCCCCGCCTCGATGCATGCTGTCACCCGCTCAAACAGAAAACGCTTAACGTCCTGAGTAACATTTTCGTATTGCGGCTGCTCCTGCATCGTTCTCGGCCGACCCTGCATATGCATCAAACACAGCGGCACGCCCAGTTCAACCGCCGCTTGCAGTGCGCCGGGAGCCTG
This sequence comes from uncultured Gammaproteobacteria bacterium, assembly GCA_942490655.1. Lineage (GTDB taxonomy): Bacteria > Pseudomonadota > Gammaproteobacteria > Steroidobacterales > Woeseiaceae > UBA1847. Next base: position 910,655 of record CALNXZ010000003.1, read on the forward strand.
CAATGCCAGGACGTCATTTATCATTGAGGCACCGGCTGCAACTCCTGCCCGCATGACCGGCGCGCGGCTGGTATCGATGGAAACAGGCAGGTCGACCGTGCTGCGAAGGGCCTCGACGACGGGTGTAATCCGGTCAATTTCCTGTTGGACATCAATCTCCGCCGCCCCGGGCCGAGTCGATTCACCACCAACATCAATGATCGCAGCGCCCTCATTCGCCATGCGTTCGGCATGTCGTTTCGCCGCATCAATATCCGTGTATCGACCACCGTCCGAGAAGGAATCGGGGGTCACGTTGAGCACCCCCATTACCGCGGGACTTGGGAGGCTAAGGTCGCCGAGATGTAGCAAGGAACTAGTGTTCTTCGGCGGGGCCACCGATTTTGCCGGGTGCATCATCGGACTCGGCGGTCGCAGACCCGTCATCCGGGTTCTTCGGTTCGAGCTTATCGTCCCAGTCGGCCGGCGGCCGCGGCTCGCGCCCATCCATGATGTCCTTGACCTGATCGCTGTCGATGGTCTCGTACTTCATGAGCGCTTTCGCCATGACATGCAGCTTCTCAATATTCTCTTTAAGCAACCTGTCCGCACGCTGGTAATTGGCATCGATGATCTTCCGAACTTCCTCATCGATAACATGCGCGGTGTCGTCGGAAACGTGTTTGTGCTGAGTCACCGATCGGCCGAGAAACACTTCGCCGTCGTCTTCGCTGTAAGTCAGTGGTCCCAGTCGATCGGACAGGCCCCACTTCGTCACCATGTTGCGAGCAATTTCGGTCGCACGTTCAATATCGTTTGACGCTCCAGTCGTTACGCCGTCACGACCGTTAATCATTTCCTCAGCGATTCGTCCGCCGAACAATGTTGAAATGTGGCTCTCAAGACGTTGCTTTGACGTGCTGTAACGATCTGCTTCCGGCAAGTACATCGTTACACCGAGCGCGCGACCGCGTGGAATAATCGTGACCTTGTACACTGGATCATGCTCGGGCATGAGGTAGCCAATAATTGCGTGACCCGCTTCGTGATAGGCCGTGTTCAGTTTTTCCTCTTCGCTCATGACCATGGAGCGACGCTCGCTGCCCATCATGATTTTGTCTTTGGCTTTCTCAAACTGCTGCATGCTCACTACGCGTTTGTTTTCGCGCGCAGCAAATAACGCCGCTTCATTCACCAGGTTGGCGAGGTCCGCGCCCGAGAATCCTGGCGTACCTCGAGCAATAACGCTGGCAATAACATCATCGTCGAGCGGCACTTTGCGCATATGAACTTTGAGTATCATTTCGCGACCACGAATGTCGGGCAGCGGTACAACGACCTGCCGATCAAAACGGCCCGGCCTTAGCAATGCGGGGTCGAGTACATCCGGACGGTTGGTCGCGGCGATGACAATGACGCCCTCGTTGCCTTCAAATCCATCCATTTCAACCAGCATCTGGTTCAAAGTCTGTTCGCGCTCATCGTGACCGCCGCCGAGGCCCGCGCCACGATGGCGACCCACAGCATCCAGCTCGTCGATAAAAATGATGCACGGCGCCTGCTTCTTGGCCTGGTCGAACATGTCGCGAACTCGGGAGGCACCAACACCGACAAACATCTCTACAAAATCGGAACCCGATATCGTAAAGAACGGAACTTTCGCCTCACCCGCGATGGCTCGCGCCAGGAGTGTCTTGCCGGTGCCCGGCGAACCAACCATCAGCACGCCTTTTGGAATTTTGCCGCCCAGTCTCTGGAACTTGCTCGGATCTTTCAGGAATTCTACGATTTCTTCGACTTCTTCCTTGGCTTCTTCGATACCAGCGACGTCAGCAAAGGTTACGCCAACCTGATCTTCGCCGAGCAGTCTTGCTTTGCTCTTGCCAAAAGACATAGCGCCACGGCCACCGCCACCGCCCTGCATCTGACGCATGAAATAGATCCACACACCGATTAAGAGCAAAATTGGAAACGAACTGATCAACAACTGCCCAATCAGGCTTTGCGATTGCGGCTCGGCGGCTGTGAATCGCACACCGTTGTCGTCCAGCAAACCGATGAGGGTATTGTTGTCCGTTTCCGGACTGATGGTATAGAACTGCAAAGGTTCGGATCGACCGAAGCGAATCTGTTCACCGTCAATGACGGCGACAGCCACCTGACCCGATCGCACCTGTGCGAGGAATTCCGAATAGTCTTTCTTCGCTGGCTGCGCAGAACTGACGCCTGACAAGCCCTGAACCACCGACAAAAGTACGACGATAATGACTACGAAGACCAGTATGTTTTTGCTTAAATCATTCACGTTTCGACACTACTATAGTTGAATGTTTCTCGCTACCAAGTACACCTCACGGCTACCGGCTCGAGAAGCCTTGGGTTTCGTGACTTTTACGCGTTTGAAATAACGCCGCGTATCGGTAACGAATTCGTCTATGCCCTCACCCTGAAACACCTTGCAGACAAAGCTGCCACCCGGTTTCAATACCCGCCGCGCCAGATCCAGCGCCAATTCGACCAGATACATCGATCTCGGCTGATCAACCGCACGGGTTCCCGTACTATTGGGTGCAATGTCGCTCATTACAAGGTCTACGCCCTCATTTCCGATAGCCTGAAGCATCTGCTCAAATACGGCCTCGTCCTGAAAGTCGCCCTGGATGAACTCCACATCCGGCAAACTGTCCATCGGCAGGATATCGACGGCGACGATCCGTGCCCTGCCCTTTAATTTTCGACTCACGTACTGGCTCCAGCTGCCGGGTGCCGAACCGACATCGACACAGACCATATCCGGTCGTAGCAGCCGTTCTTTGGCGTCAATCTGCTCTAGCTTATAGACCGCTCGAGAGCGCCAACCGTCCCGTCGTGCCATTTGCACGTAAGGATCGCGTTCCTGGCGGTCCAGCCAGGCACGGCTCGTCCGGGTTGGCTTACTCACAATATTAATCTCACCACTACAGATTCAATGCCTGCGCACTGCTACAATTCACGCCCATGGACTTAAGCGAATCTCAGAAAAAATACCTGCGCGGACTCGGTCACGACCTCAAACCTCTCATCATGGTTGGCGATGCCGGGCTATCGGAATCTTTGTTGATCGAATACGAAGCGACCCTTGCGCACCACGAACTCATCAAAGTCAAACTGCGCGGTGCCGACCGCGCATCGCGAGACAAGATGATCGAACAGTTATGCGCCAACCATTCGGCCTGCCTGATACAACGCATCGGCAATGTCGCCCTGTTGTATCGCGAAAACCCAAAGAAGAAACCGGAAAAAAAGCTGAGAATCCCGTCGCGCTAGTTCTCCCGCTTATTGATAACTAACCTCGATTACCTCGTATGATCTGGCACCGTCCGGAGCGTTGAATTCAACGCTGTCGCCTTCGCTCTTGCTGATCAGAGCACGAGCAATCGGTGACGTATAGGAAATAAGCCCGATTTTGATATCGGCCTCATCCTGGCCGACAATCCTGTAGACAATCTCGTTTCCGGTATCGTCGTCAAGCAACTTCACCGTTGAGCCAAAGATGACTTTGCCGCCGGCATCAATTTCAGTGACGTCGATAACCTGTACGTTCGATAATTTGCCTTCAAGTTCCTTGATTCGGCCTTCGATGAATCCCTGCTGGTCCTTGGCGGCGTGGTATTCCGCATTCTCTTTAAGATCACCGTGCGCCCTCGCTTCAGCAATCGCTTTGATTACGGCAGGCCGGTCCGTGCTTTTCAGTTTCTTCAATTCCTGCTGCAGTAACTGGTGACCTTTGACGGTCATGGGCTCTTTGTTCACACCAACACCTCATTGTGCAAGTCCTGCAATCGATTAACCTCACCATCGTCCAGATGTTCGATTGCATAGCAGGTCGCAACGGCTGCGCCAAGCGTCGTGTAATAGGTAACGCCGCGCCGAACTGCTTCCGCCCGAATCGAAAGCGACTCAACGATCGCCTGTTTGCCTTCGGTTGTGTTCACAATAATATCGATTTCTCCGTTCTTGATCATGTCGACGATATGCGGCCGTCCTTCACGCACTTTGTTCGCGCGTCTGCATGCGACGCCCGCACGCGCCAGGGCCTCCGCTGTACCGTGCGTTGCGACAATATCAAAACCCATGTTTGCTAATTGTTTTGCCAGCCCGACCGCCCCGGCTTTGTCCCGTTCGCGAACAGAAATCAGCGCCGCGCCTTGTCGGGGCAGAACCACTCCGGACGCCAGTTGCGCTTTCGCATAAGCTTCACCGAAAGTGCGGCCGACACCCATGACCTCGCCCGTCGATTTCATCTCCGGACCTAGAATCGGATCACTACCCGGGAACTTGATGAACGGGAACACGGCTTCCTTCACCGAAAAATACTCAGGAACTCTCTGATTCACGAAGCCCTGATCGGCCAGTGATTCGCCGACCATAACTTTCGCGGCAATCTTCGCAAGCGGCAATCCCGTCGCCTTGGAAACAAATGGCGCGGTACGCGATGCCCGCGGATTTACTTCCAGCAAGTAGACAACGTTGCCCTGGATCGCGAACTGGGTATTCATCAGACCGATGACCTTGAGACCCATGGCCAGTTTCACGACCTGCTGCTCGAGTTCCTTTTGAATTTCGGCTGTAAGACTAAACGGCGGCAGCGAGCACCCGGAGTCCCCGGAATGCACGCCAGCCTGCTCAATATGTTCCATGACTCCGCCGATCAATACCCGCTCGCCGTCGCATATACAGTCGACATCGACCTCGGTCGCGAGGTCCAAAAAGCGGTCCAGTAGCACCGGGCTCGCGTTCGAGACGTGAATCGCGGCATTCATGTACAAGCCAAGATCCTCCTCGTTGTGCACCACCTCCATGGCACGCCCGCCGAGAACGTACGAAGGCCTGACAATCAGCGGAAAGCCGACGCCGGCTCCCTTTTCAAGGGCCTCCTGCTTGCTGCGAGCGGTGCAGTTGGGCGGTTGCTTTAGTCCCAGCATCTCTACCAGCTTCTGGAACCGTTCGCGGTCTTCCGCAAGGTCGATCGAATCCGGCGATGTACCGATGATCGGTGCACCCGCGGCCTCAAGGTCGCGCGCAAGCTTTAGAGGAGTCTGACCGCCGTACTGCACGATGACGCCTTTTGGTTTTTCTTTGTCGATGATCTCCATGACGTCCTCGAACGTCAGGGGCTCGAAATACAGGCGGTCGGAAGTATCGTAGTCAGTGGACACTGTTTCCGGGTTGCAATTGACCATGATGGTCTCGTAGCCCGACTCCCGAAGTGCCATCGCCGCATGCACACAGCAGTAGTCAAACTCAATACCCTGGCCGATGCGATTGGGTCCGCCGCCAAGAATCATGATCTTCGGATTGTCGCTGGGATCTGCCTCGCACTCTTCTTCGTAACTTGAATACAGGTAGGCTGTGGTGGTCGCGAATTCCGCACCGCAAGTATCGACTCGCTTGAAAACCGGGCGGACTTTCAGCTCCAGTCGACGGCGCCTTACTGCTTTTTCCTCAACACTTAGAACGGTCGCCATCCTGGCATCCGAAAAACCCTTGCGCTTCAATTTACGCATCAGCTTTTCATCGAGGCCGGCTAAGCCAACCTCTCGCAGCCTGGCTTCGGAGTTCACAAGATCGGCAACCTGAACAACAAACCAGGGGTCGATGCCGGTCAACTTGGCCACATCTTCAAATGAGTAACCATGTCGCAGTGCATCGGCCACGTACAGCAAGCGGTTGGGCCCAGGCATCCTGAGTTCGTGGCGAAGATGATCGCGATCCGCATCGGTGGCAATCGGCCCGCAAACCTCATCCAATCCGTTGATGCCGGTCTCAAGACCGCGCAGCGCCTTTTGAAACGACTCCTGGAAGTTTCGGCCAATTGCCATCACTTCGCCGACGGACTTCATCTGCGTGGTCAGTCGATCGTTCGCTCCGGGAAATTTCTCAAACGTAAAACGCGGAATCTTGGTGACAACGTAGTCGATGGTTGGCTCAAATGATGCCGGCGTCGCACCGCCCGTGATCTCATTCTTGAGTTCGTCCAATGTGTAGCCGATCGCGAGCTTCGCAGCCACTTTTGCGATCGGAAATCCGGTTGCCTTCGACGCCAGTGCCGATGATCGCGAAACACGCGGATTCATCTCGATCACCAACATACGACCAGTATCCGGACAGAGTGCGAACTGCACGTTCGAGCCGCCTGTCTCCACACCAATCTTGCGCAATACGTCGATCGAGGCATTGCGCATGCGCTGATATTCTTTGTCCGTCAGGGTTTGCGCCGGCGCGACAGTGATCGAGTCGCCGGTATGTACGCCCATCGGATCGAAGTTCTCAATGGAGCATACGATGATGCAGTTGTCGTTTTTGTCGCGCACAACTTCCATCTCGAATTCTTTCCAACCGATGACCGACTCTTCGAGCAGCACTTCGGTAGTTGGCGACATTTCCAGCCCATGGGCTACGATTTGCTCGAATTCTTCCAGGTTGTAGGCGATACCTCCGCCGGTGCCGCCCATGGTAAAAGACGGCCTGATTATGGTCGGAAAACCGATGTTGGGCTGTTTCTGAAGGGCCTCATCCATGGAATGCGCAATTTCTGCGCGTGGACTTTCCAGGCCGATTTCCGACATGGCCGTACGGAACTGATCGCGATCCTCAGCCATGTCGATGGCGACCCGCGACGCAGCGATCAACTCGACGCCGTATTTCTCAAGCACGCCTTCACGCGCCAGGTCCAGCGCACAGTTCAGTGCAGTCTGCCCACCCATGGTCGGCAGTAGCGCGTCGGGGCGCTCCTTGGCAATCACCCGCGCGACTGTCGCCCACTTCACGGGCTCAATGTAAATTGCATCGGCCATTTCCGGGTCCGTCATGATCGTCGCCGGGTTGGAGTTGACCAAAATGACCCGATAGCCCTCTTCGCGCAGCGCCTTGCAGGCCTGTGCTCCCGAATAGTCAAATTCGCACGCCTGGCCGATAACAATGGGACCGGCGCCGATAATCAGGATGCTGTTGATGTCTGTGCGTTTTGGCATGATCGGGTGATTTATCTTCTAAAGTATTTGGTTTAACTAGTTTATGTAACTTACTGTTATATAACTTTTTTTATGATCTTAGCATCGCTTTCAGCCCACTCTTCTTTTGCACGTCCATATGCCGGATGAAGCGGTCAAACAGCGGCAGCAGGTCGTGGGGACCGGGGCTTGCCTCCGGGTGTCCCTGAAAACTGAAGGCCGGCTTGTCGCTAAAGGCGATGCCCTGCAGCGAACCGTCAAACAGCGAGCGGTGCGTCGCAATAACGTTTTCCGGCAAGGTCGATTCATCGACCGCGAAGCCGTGATTCTGGCTGGTAATCATCACCTGGCCGGTTTCCAGATCCTGGACCGGGTGGTTCGCCCCATGATGTCCGAAGCTCATCTTCACTGTCTTCGCCCCGGCGGCCAGCGCCAGCAGCTGGTGCCCAAGGCAAATGCCAAACACCGGTATACCCAGTTCCAGAAATTCCTGAATCGCTTTGATCGCATAATCGCAGGGCTCGGGATCGCCCGGACCATTGGAGAGAAAAATTCCGTCCGGCATTAGCGCCAACACCTCTTTAGCGCTGGTTTTTGCCGGTACGACCGTCATTCGACAGTCAATGTCGGACAGAAGTCGCAAGATATTGCGCTTTACCCCGAAGTCGTAGGCAACGACGTGATACGGCGCAATACGTCGGCTCATGATTCGCGGCTTGCGGCCGAAAGTCGTGCCGTGACACCACTGGTAGCTGTCCTTGGTCGTCACAAATTTGGCGAGATCCATGCCGGCTATGCCTGGGAACTTGCGGGCGTGTTTCACCGCCGTTTCAGCAGCCTGATCTCCCGTCATGATGCAGCCTGACTGTGCGCCCTTCTCGCGGATTATTCGGGTCAGCTTGCGCGTATCGATATCGGCAATGGCGACCGTATTACCCTGCTTCAGGAAGTCCGCAAAGGTGCGCTCCGATCGCCAGCTGCTGGTCAGCATGGTGCTATCGCGGATGATGAGCCCCGACGCATGAATCTTGTTCGACTCCATGTCTTCGGAGTTGGTGCCGGTATTGCCTATGTGGGGAGACGTCAGGGTGACGATTTGGCGACAATACGAGGGGTCCGTCAGGATTTCCTGATATCCCGTCATCGCCGTGTTGAAGACCACTTCACCGATGGTCTGGCCGTCAGCCCCGATAGAAGTGCCGTGGAAAACGGTGCCATCCTGTAGTGCGAGTATTGCTGGCGTGCTCAAGTACGACCCTCATGATGAACGATAATCAGACCGTACATGAGCAGGTCATCGCAGAATGTGCCGGTTTCAGATGCACAAAAGCGGAAGGAGTGTGCCTTCCGCTTGCGAATTCGCTGACCGCCCAGCGATCCGGCGTAGTTTACTTAAGGGAGGCCGAGCATGCCAGACTCAATCGCGATTTTTTTGCCTCTAATTGGCAATCAGGGCTGCTTGAACAGCACATCTTGCATGGAATAGCGGCCCGGCGTCTTGCCCGGCACCCACTCCGCAGCCCGCAGCGCCCCGTCGACAAACACTTGCCGGGTCGTAACGCTGTGTGCAAACGTCAATTTTTCGGTCGCTGAACGCATAAGCACATGATGATCGCCAGGCACATCGCCACGGCGTTCCGATTCAAACTGCACCGAACCCGTGCCCGACTGTCCGCGCGACGCCGCAATCGCCTCACCGAGCTGCAAGGCGGTGCCTGAAGGCGCATCCTTCTTGTGCACGTGATGAACTTCGGACAACAGCACCTCGAAATCGGAACCCAGCGCCGCCGCTGCGGCACGCACCGATTGCAAAAGGACAGCAATGCCAAGGCTCATATTTCGGTCAAAAACCAGCGGTACACGAGCAGCCGCCGTGTCCAGTTTTGCCGTTTGCGACTCATCGAGCCCACTGACGCCACAGACCAATGGCTTTTGATGGCGAAGTACAGCGTCGAGAACCAGTGCGGTGGCTTCCGGCAGGCTGAAATCGATGACCACGTCCGCCGCCTCGACGAGACTATTGATATCATCGCCGCGCTGCCACACGCCCACGAGCTCAAAACCTGGCCGTTGCCTGATGGTCTCGGCCAGCGCCTGACCCATTCGGCCCGCTCCGGCAACAGCGATTGCTATGGATTTCGATGTGATGATGCGCTCCTCGATTGGAAACGCTAATACTACGGGCTAATACGGTCGAAAAACCGTTTCACGGTATCCATCCAGCCATCGGCCCTGGGGCTGTGCTTGTCTCCGCCCTTCTTGAGGGACGCCTCGAACTTTTCCAGCAAGTCGAGTTGCTCTTTCGTCAGGTTGACCGGTGTCTCGACCGCTATCTGCGCGAAGAGATCGCCCTTGCGTGAGTCCCGAACGGTCGTTACTCCCTTGCCGCGGAGTCTAAATATCTTTCCGGACTGGGTTCCGGCCGGGACTTTGAGAGAAACATTCCCGTCCAGCGTGGGCAACTCAACCTCCCCGCCGAGGGTTGCTGTCCCGAAACTGATCGGCACCTCACAAGCCAGGTTGGCACCATCGCGTTCGAACAGTTTGTGTTTATTGACGCGAATCTCGACGTACAGGTCACCTGACGGACCACCGTTGCGACCGGCTTCGCCTTCCCCTGACAAACGAATCCGATCGCCATCGTCAACACCGGCCGGCACCTTGACCGACAGTGTCCGGGTCTTGCGGACGCGGCCGCGACCGTGGCAATCACCACAGGGATCGCTAATCGTTGTCCCGGCGCCCTTGCAGGCAGGGCAGGTTTGCTGCACTGAGAAAAAGCCCTGCTGCATGCGCACCTGGCCAACTCCGCCGCAGGTTGTACAACTGACCGGCGAGCTGCCCTTCTTGGCGCCCGATCCATCGCAGCTGCCACAACTGATCTGCGTCGGAACGTCAATTTCGACCGTATCACCGGTCACTGCCTTTTCGAGTTCCAGCTTCAGCTCGTAGCCAAGGTCGGCACCGCGGAACACCTGTGCACCACCGCCCCTGCGACCACCACCAAAAATATCGCCAAAAACATCGCCAAAGATGTCGCCGAAACCCTCAGCACCCTGAAATCCGCCTTGCCCACCGGGACCGTTACGTACCCCGTCATGTCCGAAGCGATCGTAAGCCGCTCGCTTGTCGGCGTCTTTCAGAATTTCATAAGCTTCTTTGGCCTCTTTGAATTTCTTCTCCGAAGCAGCACCGTCATCCTTGTTCCTGTCCGGGTGGTGTTTCATTGCCAGGCGGCGATAGGACTTCTTGATCTCATCCGCTGTTGCAGACTTTGAGACCCCAAGTATTTCGTAATAGTCGCGTTTAGCCATGGCTTTCTTTTAGTATTCGGGCGCCATGCCGGCGCCCGATTTGTCTATCTTAATATTGACCCGAGTTCGAATTTACGCCGATTTCGACTTGTCATCCTTGTCGACTTCCTCAAACTCAGCGTCGACCACATCATCCTTGGCCGTCGCACCGTCGTCATCACTCTCGTCAGCAGCCTTCTCAGCGTAGAGTTTCTGCGCAAGGCTACCGGATGCTTCGCCCAGGGCGGCTGTCTTGGCATCGATCTTTTCCTTGTCATCACTCGTTAACGCAGTCTTAAGATCGGCGACTGCATTTTCGACAGCCAATCGTTCTTCAGCTGTTGCTTTCTCACCGAGTTCGCTGAGCGTTTTTTCGGCCGCATGTATGAGGCCGTCCGCCTGATTTCGGGTATCGACCAGCTCGCGGAATTTGCGATCCTCGTCGGCATGGCGTTCTGCATCCGTCACCATCTTTTCGATTTCGTCGTCCGACAGTCCGCTGTTGGCCTTGATCACGATGTTCTGACTCTTGCCCGTAGCCTTGTCCTTGGCCGACACGTTCAGGATGCCGTTCGCATCGATGTCAAAAGTCACCTCGATCTGCGGCAAGCCACGTGGCGCCGGCGGAATGTCAGCAAGATCAAAACGAGCCAGCGATTTGTTATCTGCAGCACGCTCACGCTCACCCTGCAGCACATGTATCGTCACCGCCGTTTGATTGTCGTCGGCCGTCGAGAACACCTGCTCGGCATTTGCGGGGATAGTCGTATTCTTGTCGATCACTTTGGTCATGACGCCACCCAAGGTCTCGATACCCAGGGACAACGGGGTCACGTCCAGCAATAAAACGTCTTTGACTTCACCTGCGAGGACACCACCCTGAATAGCTGCGCCAAGAGCAACGGCTTCATCAGGATTAACGTCACGGCGCGGCTCTTTACCGAAAAAGTTCTGCACTTCCTGCTGCACTTTCGGCATGCGAATCTGACCGCCGACCAGTATGACGTCGTCAATTTCGTTCACTTTGAGGCCAGCATCTTTCAGCGCAATCTTGCACGGCTCGATGGTACGAGCGATCAGTGCTTCTACCAAAGACTCGAGCTTGGCACGCGTCAGTTTGATATTGAGATGCTTCGGTCCACTTGCGTCGGCAGTAATGTACGGCAGATTAACTTCAGTCTGCTGCTGCGAACTGAGTTCGATCTTGGCTTTTTCAGCGGCTTCTTTCAGGCGCTGCATTGCCAGCGGATCCGCCGTAATGTCGACACCGGATTCGCGTTTGAATTCAGCCGTCAGATACTCAATGACGCGCATATCAAAATCTTCGCCGCCGAGGAAGGTGTCGCCATTCGTCGCCAGAACCTCGAATTGATGCTCACCGTCGACTTCCGCTATTTCGATAATCGAAACGTCAAAGGTGCCACCGCCGAGGTCAAACACCGCAATCTTTGTGTCGCCGCGCTTCTTATCCATGCCGTATGCCAGCGCTGCCGCTGTCGGTTCATTGATAATGCGCTTGACGTCAAGACCCGCGATCTTGCCCGCGTCTTTTGTCGCCTGGCGCTGTGAATCATTGAAGTAAGCCGGCACCGTAACAACAGCTTCGGTGACTTCTTCGCCTAGGTAGTCTTCGGCGGTCTTCTTCATTTTCATCAACACCCGCGCCGAGATCTCAGGCGGTGCCATTTTCTTGCCGTTCGCTTCAACCCAGGCGTCACCGTTGTCGGCTTTGACAATCTTGTACGACACCATGTTGATATCGCGCTGCACGACGTCATCTTCGAAACGACGGCCGATCAGGCGTTTGACCGCGAACAGTGTGTTTTTGGGGTTGGTCACTGCCTGGCGCTTGGCCGACTGACCTACCAGCACCTGATCGTCCTTGCCAAAGGCAACGATGGACGGCGTCGTGCGATCACCCTCGCTGTTCTCAATAACCTTGGGGACACCGCCCTCCATGACTGCAACGCAGGAGTTTGTGGTACCAAGGTCGATACCAATAACTTTTCCCATGTTCTAACGCTCCAATAAGTAATTAATCAATCTGGCTCTTAACGTGGGGCCAGCGCCCGGCGTTTCAAGCGACCAAAAGCTTTTTTTGTCGCCTGCCGCGGCCTATTCGGCCGCTACAACCACCATTGCAGGCCTCAGCAGCCTGCCGTTCAGGGAGTAGCCTTTCTGTACAACCGTCACCACGGACCCCGGCTCTACGTCCTCAGAAGGCTGCATACTGATCGCTTCATGCAATGTCGGATCGAAAGGCTCACCGCTAGGATCAACCTCCTCAATGCCAAATTGCTGCATCGTCGAGCCGAGTATCTTCAGGGTCGCCGTACTGCCTTCGAGCAGGCTCTCGACGCTGGCGTTGTCGGCTGCCAGCAGGCCCATTTCGAGGCTGTCTTTGACCGCCAGCAATTCGCGTCCGAAACGCTCCAGAGCATAGCGATGCGCATTCTCAACGTCCTTACTCGAGCGTTTGCGAACATTTTCGAGCTCGGCGGCCGTTCTCAGGTAGCGATCCCAGTTCTCGTCGGCCTTCGCCTGCGCTATTTCCAGCTCCGACGGCGACTCAAGTTCGACATCCGGCTCGGACGTTTCGACTGTTGCCTCAGCCTGCTCGTCACTGGGCGGCGTATCTTCGGTTTCTGCTTCGGGGCGTTGCCGCTGTCCGTTCATACCTAACTGACTCCAATTACTGTACGCGCGACACCGCTCGGGCGGTCAATGCGCGAAAGACGCCCGAAGTTTGGGGATGAGCCGGAAAATATCAAGAGCTACAGCGACTTTTTTGTGCGAATCCGCCGTTTGTCAGCTCGATTGATGCAATGCAGACTCCAGAAGTCGGGCCGTCACGTCGACGATGGGCACAACCCGGTCGTAGGCCATCCGCGTCGGACCGATGACACCCAGCACGCCGATCGTGTTGTCATCGACGTGGTACGGAGCCGTAATCACGCTGCAGCCATCGAAGATCCGGTAACCGGACTCTTCGCCAATAAAAATCTGCACGCCGTTGGCATTGATACTGCGATCCAGCAGATCAAGAATCAGACGCTTGCGTGAAAAAGCCTCAAACAGGCGCCGTAAAGTGCCAACGTCGGACAGCTCGGCGAAGTCCATTAGTTTGGTTTCACCGGCGACGACATAGCTGTTTTGCGCAGCACTTGTGCCATCCATAGCTGATTGCGCGACAGAAATAATCTCGTGCATCGTCTGATTCATCGAATCGCGGGTCGTGTCCAGATCCTCGAGCAGGCGACTCCGCACCTGCTCAAGCTCCAGGCCGGCATAGTGTTCATTGATGAAGTTTTGCGCTTCGATCAGTTCGCTTGCCGTGTAATTCCGGTCGGTTTGCAGTATTCGATTCTGCACCTGACGGTCGTTCACAACGAGTATCACCAGTACGCGATTCTCGGAAAGTGGCAAAAACTCGATTTGCCGCAGCGTTACCTTCGGGGCGCGGGGCACTGTCACCACGCCCGCCATACTCGTAAATTCGGACAGCATCGCTGATATGGCGCCGACAAAGCCTTCAGGATTACTGGACTCTCCCTTAATCTGCGCTCGAATGCGGCGGATTTCCCGGTCGTCCGGTTGCTGATAGCGGACCAGGGTATCGACAAACAGGCGATAGCCTTTGGGTGTCGGGATGCGTCCGGCCGAGGTATGCGGTGCGGAAACCAGGCCCATGTCCTCGAGATCGGACATCACGTTCCGAATCGTCGCGGGACTCAGGTCGAGGCCGGCGTCTTTTGCGAGAGTTCGTGATCCTACTGGCTGTCCATCGCGAATATACCTCTGGATTAACGCGCGCAGTAAATGCTGGCCACGATCGTTGGGTACCGGTTTGGAAGCTTCTGCTGACATTCGAAAGAAACGCTAGCAACGGCTTGGCGGTGGGTCAAGGGTTTGCCACAATCAGCCCATGACTATTGCATTCAAGAATGTTGCCATCGTCTGCAAACTCGACGACCCGCGGGTTGTCGAGCCATTGCAGCACCTGACCGATCATTTGGCGAAAACCCCGGTGAACCTGCTGGCGCCCGGCGACCACGACAATGCGGACCTGCTCATCGCAATTGGCGGCGACGGAACGATGCTGTACGCAAGCCGCATAGCTCGGGAATCCGAAATTCCCATACTCGGCATCAATCGCGGCCGACTTGGTTTTCTGGCCGACATCACGCCGGACGAAATGTTCGCCAGCGTCGATCAGGTATTAAGTGGCAACTACACGACAGATTCGCGGCAATTGCTCGAAGTGCATTTGCGTCACAGTGATGGCAAAGACGAGGTTGCGTACGCGCTCAATGACGTAGTGCTGCAGCGCTACGGAACCGGTCGCATGGTCGATTTCGAAACGCGTGTTGATGGTCGATTCGTCAACAGGCATTCAGGCGACGGGCTCATCATTGCTACGCCAACCGGGTCAACAGCCTATGCGCTGAGCTGCGGCGGACCCATTCTTGAGCCGCAGCTAAACGCCGTCGTTATCGTTCCGGTTTGCCCGCATACCCTGACCGACAGACCAATAGTCATTTCGGCCGATCAGGCTATAGAGGTCATCTTGCTCGAACGTGATGACACAAAAGCGGAAATAACCGTTGATGGTTTCTCGATGGGCGAAATAGACGCCAGTGACATATTGCGGATATCCGCCGCAAAAAACCGCGTTACACTCCTGCATCCGCCGCATTATGATTTCTTCGAAATCCTGCGCTCCAAGCTGTTCTGGGGCCGGGATAGCCGGAACCGGGATAGTTAACTGCTTGGACGCCTGACATGTTGATCAACCTGCAAGTGCGCGACTTCGCAATCGTCGAGAAGATCGATATCGAGTTCGAATCGGGCATGACGGTGCTCACGGGCGAAACGGGCGCCGGCAAGTCGATCCTCGTCGATGCATTGGGACTGGTCCTCGGTGAACGTGGCAGCGCTCAGTTGGTCCGGGACGGCGCCAAGCGCGCCGAGTTTGCGGCTGAGTTCGATGTATCGACACTGGCAGCGGCCATTGCCTGGCTTAGTGATCAGGCCCTGGACCTGGACGGAGACTGCCTGCTGCGCCGCGTGATCAACGCGGACGGTCGTTCGCGTGCGTTCATCAACGGCAATCCCGTGCCGCTTTCGCAACTCAAAACGCTCGGTGAAATGTTGCTCGATATCCATGGCCAGCACTTTCACCAGTCTCTCGGACGTCGCACGGTGCAACGCGACCTCCTCGATCACTACGGCGGGCTACTGGAAGCGCGGGCGACAACCGCGACCTGTTTTTCAGAGTGGGCTGCCGTCGCGGATCGGCTGGCACTGTTGCTGGATGCCGACGCAGATCGTGCGTCACGACTCGACCTGCTGACTTTCCAACTGCAGGAGCTTGAGACCCTGGCGCCGCAGGAAGGTGAGCTCGAGGAACTCAATCGCGAGCGACAGATACTGCAGAACAGCGGTCGGCTTGTGACAGGCATTTCTGCCGCTCTGGACGCGCTGATGGATGGCGATGCGAGCAACGCCAACAGTTTGCTTGCTGACGCGGTTCGTTCGGTGAAGGGCCTGGCTGAATTTGATCCATCGCTCGCACCGCTTATCGAAATGTTGAACTCCGCAGCAATTCAAGTCTCAGAAACGGCGGAAACACTGCGCCGTTACGGTGACGACATCGATATGGACCCGGAGCGTCGTGACTGGGTCGAAGAGCGCCTCGACGCCTTCCAGGCTGTTGCCAGGAAACACCGCTGCACAGCTAACGAATTGCCCGCTCTGCAACAACGATTGCAGGCTGAATTCGACGAACTAACGAACTCCGCCGAGCGCGGTCGGGAGTTGGAACTGCAGTCTGCGGCACTGAAGAAGGAGTTTCTGGCACAGGCGAACGCCCTGTCGAAAGCGCGCATCAAAGCAGCGAGCGCATTCTCGGCAGCCGTCACCGACGCCATGTTGGGACTTGGCATGCCTGGCGGCGTGTTTGACATCGCCCTGTCACGCCGCGATGAAGCCTCAGCGAGAGCCTGGGGAATCGACGACATTGAATTCCTTATCAGCGCAAATCCTGGTCAGAAACCACAGCCACTGTCGAAAATTGCCTCCGGCGGTGAGCTTTCACGCATGAGCCTTGCGATCCAGGTGATTGCCAGCGACGGCAGCAGCATCCCGACCATGATTTTTGACGAGGTCGACAGCGGCGTCGGTGGCGGCGTCGCCGAAATGGTTGGCCGCCGACTGCAGGAAATTGGCGCAAACCGTCAGGTCCTGTGCGTTACACACCTGCCACAGGTTGCGAGTCTTGCAGATCAGCACTTTCGCATCAGCAAGGTAAGCGACGGCAAGTCAACACGGACGGGTCTGCAGGTGCTGGGCAAGGATGAAAGAATTCAGGAACTGGCGCGCATGCTGGGCGGAGTAGAGATTACACGCAAGACGCTGGATCATGCTGAGGAAATGCTGGCGGGAGCGCGGCAAAAACTCGCTGCATCCAAGACCGGCTAAACAATGACTGGGAGCGGCACTATTCCTTCTCTTTGACGTACAGCACCAGGCTGTGATCCAGCAACTCGTAGCCGTGTTTTTCCGCGATTTCGCGCTGAATACGCTCTATCTCCGAGCTCACGAACTCGACCACTTCACCCGACTCAACCACCACCATGTGGTCGTGATGCTTGCCATCGTCCAGCTCGAATATTGAGTGACCGCCTTCGAAATTGTGGCGCGTTACCAGCCCCGCCGATTCGAATTGGGTCAGCACCCGGTAGACTGTTGCAAGGCCGATATCCTCGCCTTCCTGCAGTAAATGCTTATAGATATCCTCTGCACTCATATGGCGCAAAGTGGAATCCTCGAGGATCTCGAGAATTTTCAGCCGCGGCAATGTGACCTTGAGGCCTGCCTGGCGAAGTTCGTTTCTTTGCTGCATGTAGGGACTCTCACAGGTATGATGCGCGCCTATTATGACTATGTGGCTGAACAATTTCAGCCCGAAACGTTCAGATGAATATGACTATGCGCAAAACATCCCTGCTAATCCTCACTTTCCTGTGCCTTGCGCTTGCGGGCGGCTGTGTCTACAGGGCGAATATTTCGCAAGGAAACCTGATCAAACAGGAGGACCTCGATCAGGCGGAAGTCGGCATGACCAAAAGCCAGGTGCGGTATTTGCTGGGTACGCCGATGGTGACTGACCCGTTTAGCCGACAGCGTTGGGATTACGTCTACTACGTAACTATCGGTCGTGACTCGGCCGTACAAAAGCGATGGGTGTCGATCTATTTCGACGAAGAAAAAGTGAGCGAAATTCGAACGGACCTGGAGTTGGCGCCCGATCTCTAAGCGGATTCAGTACCGCCCATCGTATGACCTGAGAGTGCCAGCCGCCTGCGCGCTTCCCGCGGATCCAGGTTGAGGGGTCTGTAAATCTCGATACGGTCGCCCGCCACAAGGACTCTGTCTCCAGCAACCTCTTTGCCCCAGATTCCGAGCGTCAGTTCATCCAGATTCTGTTCGGGAAAACTTGCTCTGATACCACTGGCGCCAATCACGTCATCGACCGTCGCGCCGGCCTCAACACGCAGCATCTGCAGCAACTGTCTGTCCGGCGCGGCAAAAACGATTTCCACTTCGATTTCAGACATGTGCGGCATTAACCGTAAATTTCATGCGCGCGACGGGTAAACGAATCGATCAATGAATTGCAGGTCTCTTCGAAATAGTGACCCAGCAAGGCATCCATCATGCGACTTTCAAATTCAAACTCCAGCTGCAGTGACACTTTGCTGCCGTCCCCACCCAACTGATCGAAACGCCAGCCACCGTCAAGATGCTTGAAAGGGCCGCCCACCAGCGCGATGCCCATGGCGACAAATGGCTGCAAGGAATTGCGTGTTCGAAATGTTTTTCTAATGCCACTTTTTTGCAATTCCAACGATGCCTCTATTGATTCAGCATCTTTCGAATGCAGCGTTGCATTGGTGCACCAGGGTAGGAACTTCGGATACTCAAGCACATCCTCAACCAAGGCATACATCTGCTCGGCGGTATAAGGGACCAGGGCGCTGCGGCTGACTTTTCGCACAAGACTCCCGTCAGGAGACAGCGTTTATCAATACGAACAGGATTCCGACTGGCGCCACGAATCTCGCCAGTATGTGCCAGGCCTTGTACAAGGGACCTGACCCACCCAGTTCATCCGACGTCGAGTTGCGGCACATTATCCAACCGGCGAAAATCGCGATGAGCAATCCGCCCAAGGGCAACATGATGTTGCTAGTCAAATAATCAACGTTATCGAATAGCGTGCCTGCCAGAAATGTTTTGTCGCTCAGCACATTGAACGAAAGTACCGATCCCATGCCTATCGTCCAAATGACGACACCGACGATTACTGTCGCCTGAACTCGGGTGCGGTTGTTGTGTTCCACTAAGTAGGCGACAGCCGGTTCCATGAGGCCGATGGCAGATGTCCAGGCGGCAAATGAAAGCAACAGGAAAAAGATGGTTGAGAAGAAGGTCCCGCCCGCCATCTGTCCGAACGCCAGCGGCAATGTTTGAAACACCAACCCCGGCCCTTCTGCCGGATCCAGACCGTTAGCGAATACCAGTGGAAAAATGGCGAGGCCAGCGAGCATGGCGATAAATGTGTCTGCCGTAACCACAGCCGCAGCCGCGCCCGTAATTGACGTTTCTTCGGGCAGGTAAGCGCCATAGGCCATGACGGCGCCCATGCCGATGCTCAATGTGAAAAATGCCTGCCCGAGCGCTGCCAGCACGCTGTTCCAACCCAGCTTGTCGAAATCCGGTGTAAACATGAATGCGGCACCTTGTCCGAAATAGCCTGTCGACATTGAATAACCGAGCAGGACGAACATAAGCACAAGCAAAGCCGGCACCATGAAACGAACCGCTTGCTCGAGGCCGCGTTCGACGCCGCGCGCCACAACGAGCACGCAAAGCACCATGAACAAAGTGTGCCAGAACGTTAGCAATTTCCAGTCGCCGACAAAGCTATTGAATTGCTCAGAGATCGCTGTAGCCGAAACTCCAGTGAAGGTACCGGTCACACTCTTGCCGATATAGGAAAGTGTCCAGCCAGCAATAACACTGTAATAGGACAGGATGAGAACACCCGCGATCACGCCCAGAGCGCCTACTAATCGCCAATGGCGAGAGCTGCCTTCTTCCCGACCGAGCAATTCCATGGTCGCGACCGGGTTCCGCCGACCTCTGCGTCCAATAAGAATTTCGGACATCATCACTGGCATACCAATGACTATCACGCAGATCAGGTAGACAAGTACGAATGCGCCTCCGCCGTTTTGTCCGGCGATATACGGAAATTTCCAGATATTGCCCAGTCCGACCGCCGAGCCGGTGACCGCGAGGATAAAAGCCATCCTCGACGACCAATGTCCGTGCAGGGAAGTGCGTTTTTCATCGCTCGCCTGATTATTCAGCATTTTTATTATCTCTGGTCGGCATTGTGTGCAGGATTCTTATACAAATCTCGGTGTCTGACAACGCTTAGGCCGTATAATCCGCCCGCACACAGTGTCCCATGAAAAAACTTTATGACTACGAAAAAGAAGAAAAAGCCATCGGGCAACGTAATTGCGGTCAATCGCAAGGCGCGGCATGACTATTTCATCGAAGATGTCCACGAAGCTGGTCTGGTCCTTGAGGGCTGGGAGGTCAAGTGTATTCGTGAGGGTCGAGCGCAGATCACGGAGGCCTATGTAACCCTCGACAAGGGCGAAGCCTGGTTGATTGGCGCGCATTTCTCACCCATGACGAGCACCTCCACTCACGTCAAAGCCAACCCGACTCGCTCGCGGAAACTGCTTCTCAATCGTAACGAACTGGACCGACTGACAGGTGCTGTCGAACGCAAGGGTTATGCGCTGATCCCGCTCAACATGCACTGGCACAAAGGAAACGCAAAGCTGGATATCGGTCTTGGCAAGGGCAAAAAGCAGCATGACAAACGTGCGGATAAGAAGGATCAGGACTGGCAGCGGCAGAAAGAGCGCATCCTGAAGAATTAGGCGCTGATCTCGCAGAATCGTCTGATTAGTGACCCGCGGGCTTGTATTTGCGCATTCGACCACTACACTAGTGCGACAAGGGGGTGACCTGGCTTCGACGTGGGTCGCGAAACTCCGAGTGCATGCCGAGGGACAGGTGACCTCGTAAATCCAGCTGTAAAACTTATAGTTGCCAACGACGACAACTACGCTTTAGCTGCTTAAAAACCAGTTTGAAGCCTTCTGCCCGGTACGTGCCTATGCGTCCGGATCCCAGGAGTCACCTACATAGGACCGCGGTGCGGGCGTGTTCAGGGTCCAATCCGTTAAATCCTTACTGAGCTGGCTGTGAGTCTTCCCTGTCCGTCGGGTAGCTTGCGGTGAAATTAAAGACGGAATAAGCATGTAGAGCTCGTAGCGTAGGTCTTGCGGACGTGGGTTCGATTCCCACCACCTCCACCAAACATCAATACCGCCCCCTGGGCGGTATTTTTTTGCCGAACAGTGCCAGCCCCCCCCCCAAAGGGGTCAGAGCCCTTTCGAAGGAAAGGGCTCTGACCCCTTTGGGGGGGTACGGGGTGCTGGTGCTAGTCGGTGCTGAGGACTTCTTTGACCTGCGACTCAAGGCTCGTCATGCCGCCTTCCCTGCCGTAGGCGAGCGCAGTGTCGTCGTCGGCGCCGTCAAGGCTCTTGCGCAATGCCAACAAGGCTCCGACGCGATTGGCAGAGCCACAATGCACCAGTACGGGACCCGCGGCATCCGCGATCAATTTGTCGAGCGATCTCGCACTGTCGAAACTGATCGAATCACGGCCAATGGGCAGAATGACGTAATTCATTCCCAGCGCTTCGACCACAGCGGCCTCGTCCATGCCACGATCTTCGCCTTCGGTACGAAGGTCAATGACGGTTGTGTATCCCTGCTCCGCAAACACTTTTAGAGCCGCCTCATCAGGCTGGCCAGCGCTGGTCATTCCGTCCACCGGTTGTACCGCGCCGCTACTCACCACGGCCGCGAGGTCCACTTTCAACGGTGAGTCTTTCACCACCTCGTCTGCAAAGGTCGTACTGAAAGCAACAAGCGCAAGCACTGCTGCAAAGCTACGTATCGTCATATCCTAGTCACTCAGTTTCATGATTCCGCCAACTTCGATTCCCCTGGCAGTGAACCGAACATCCATGGACATTCTTTCATACATACTTCCGGTCAGGATCATTAATTCGCCCATCGCGGCACGAATTGCAGGGGGCAATGCTTCTTCCGCATCACTGGTGGGCTCTGCCGCCATCGCCTCGCCTGCCATCGCGTAGTAGCGTGCGGCGTCCATGCTCATGCTCATGAAAGGTGGTGGACTCGAACTGGAGGCACGCAGCCTTTCAGCTGCATTCGCCTCAGCACTCGCACCCACCGACACCGCCAGTGCGTCCGCCGACAACGCCGCGTATGTCATGCCCGAAAATGCCTGCAACTGTGGCAACTCAACTTTTCTCGCCTTGCCATCCGGCAGCAGATTCATTGCGGCAATCTGCGGATCCATCATCGCCGCCATCATGATCAGCGCCTCAGCATTTTCGACAGCAACCAATATGGAAGCGTCAAGTGAATCGGCCGTCATACTGCTTGCAAAGTCTATGCTCCGAATATCCGTAATATCCGCGAAGAAACCGCGAAAACTGTAAACGATCGGGGGCACCGGTTGATTCAGAGCTTCGCGGCCTTTCGCAACACCTGCCTGCAGCTCCGCGAAATCTTCGCATTCGTAGGGATCGGCCTCCATCGCATCCAGACGAGCCTCGTAGAAGGTCCTCAATGCCAGCGGATTGAGACCAATACCGAGCGACATAAACCCGCCTGGATCTGAACCCAGCCCTGGCACAGCCGCAGGAACGGTCGCCAATCCGCTAGCGATGTCTTTGCGTAGCTCGACGACCATCGCACTCTCAATTTGCTCGATCGATATGTCGCGGTAACCAAATACGATACGCGGCGCAACTCCCGCCATTTCCATGATCTCGGCCGAACATGTCTCGGTCAGCTGCGGCGGTTCCTCAGAAAAGGCTGCAAACAGGTCTTTGTCCGCAGCCGTGGCATTGCCGGTGAAGATTTCGGCGATTCTCCGATTGTTGATGAACCCGATAAGAAAATCCGAAAAGCGGTATTCCTTGCCGATTGCACCGAGTGCCTTGTTGGATTTCAAACTTGCGGGTGGCTTCTTGACACCCAAAGCGCTCGCAATCTGAGCTTCATCGAATTGGACCGGTACCGCAGTGATAATCGCCTGATCATCCAGCGTTGCTATGATCAACTTCAGCTCGTCGGCATCGATGTATTTGTAGGACTTGCCGTTAGCCTCTGCTACCAGCAATGCTTCGCCGGCTTTGTCTTCTATGCGCTTGATGGCGGCATCGAAGAGTTGTTCCTTGGACAGCTCGAAGCGAAGTACAGGAAGCAGGCCGTTGCCATACAGTGCGAACGCCGACTCCCGCTCGATGCCAGCCCCGCGAATCCCATCAAGACTAACCAGACCCAGCACTTCTTCCATCAGGCCACGGAACTTCTCGGCTTCAGCTGCACCGTCCTCTTCAGCTGACATCGTAACCAATTGGTCGGCCATGATATGACGAAGGATGCGCTGATAGACCTGCAGGATCTCGTCAATCGTCGGTTCCAGTTTGTCAGCTACCTTTGTCGGTAGCGGTTTCGTGGAAACAAATACATAGGGAGTGTCCGCCGGGATGTAACTCAGCAAATCTGCGGAATTATTCGACGCGGCATGCGCGCTCGAAACAGTTATTAATGCGGCAGCAAGTAAGAATGACGCGCGTTTTGCTAATTTGTTCATATTTACCGATTCCAATTTTGGTTCGCAAAATTTTACGTGAGTAGCGATAGTTATCTGTGCTTTCGCTCACAAACGAACGACTCCGCAGCCGATAGCTGCGGACATCAATCCGTGTCGAAGACGAGTAAAGTAGCGATGGCTGACAGTCTATTGATTGGCGGCGATGCAAATCGGGCCGCCCGCTGTCTTGGCGTTACAATACTCATGGCCATACACTGTGTCCATGAAAATTTCGCCTATCCGGAAGAACGATTTCGAAGAGGTACTGAAGCTGAACGCAGCATCAGTCCCGCATGTAAACCTGATTGACCGCGAGCAACTGCAGTGGTTCGCCGACCGCGCGTCGTTTCTGCGCGTTGTAAGAATTGAGAATCGAATCGCCGGGTTTCTTATCGGCCTGCGGCCCGGGACTGATTACGCAAGCCCGAATTACCGTTGGTTTTGCGAGCACTACGACGATTTTGCCTACATCGATCGCGTCGCCGTTGCAGAATGGGCGCGACGACAAGGCGTCGCAGAAACACTTTACAACGCGTTTGCCGAATCCCAGGCCGGCGTTCCCGTGTTGACCTGCGAAGTAAACATTCGACCCGCGAACCAGGGCTCCATGCTTTTTCATGAACGCTTTGGCTTTCGGCAGGTTGGCTCACAGGAAACAGGCGGTGGAGAAAAGGAAGTGGCCTTAATGGAGAAAGTACTATGACGACCGAACAAACCAGCGGACGTGAGTTCGATGTCATCATCCAGGGCGCCACAGGCTTCACCGGGACACTGGTTGCAGAGTACCTGTTGCGGCAATACGGTACGGATGGCGAATTACGATGGGCCCTGGCTGGGCGCAGCGAACAAAAGTTACGCGAAGTTCGCGCGCAACTTGGCGTGGCCGCGGCCAGTCTCGAGTTGATTGTCGCGGACAGTTTTGACAAAAATGCGTTGCAGTCCCTGGCACGGCGAACCAAGGTCGTACTAACCACTGTCGGTCCGTATGCCTTGTACGGATCGGACCTCGTTGAAGCCTGCGTCGACACCGGCACTCACTACTGCGATCTTGCAGGAGAAGTGCAATGGATCCGCAAGATGATCGATACCCACCAGCAGCGCGCGGAACAGACCGGCGCAAAAATCGTGAACTGCTGTGGCTTCGATTCAGTGCCGATGGATATCGGCGTCTGGTTCCTGCAAAACGCCGCCCACGAAAAATTCGGTACCTACTGTCAGTCCATCAGCATGCTCGTGAAAGCCACCAAGGGCACGGCCAGCGGCGGCACTCTCGCCAGCATGATGAACCTCATCAAGGAAAGTCGTGATGATCGGGATATCGCACGAATTCTGATTCACCCTTACAGCCTGAACCCGGAAGGACAACGCGAAGGTCCGGACCGACGCGATCAACAGAAAGTGATTTACCGTGAAGATGTAAAAGCCTGGACCGCGCCCTTCGTCATGGCTGGTGTCAATACCAAGGTCGTGCGCCGCAGTCATGCGCTGGCAGGGTTTCCCTACGGCAAGGAGTTTCGTTACGACGAGTCGGTTCTGACGGGTCGCGGTTTCGGCGGCTGGCTTAAAGGCACCGTAATGGTATTGGGACTCGGCGCACTCGTGTTCTTCGCATCCTTCACACCAACACGAAAACTGCTGCAACGATTCGTCCTTGCGAAACCCGGTGAAGGTCCCGATCGCGAATTGCAACAAAACGGTTTCTTCAATCTGATGCAGATCGGCGTACTGCCGGACGGCACTTTATTGCGCGGCAAAATAACCGGCGACCAGGATCCAGGCTACGGCTCAACGAGCAAGATGCTGAGCGAGTGCGCTGTGTGTCTTGCCAAAGACGATCTCGATGCAGGCGGCGGCGTATGGACACCGGCTGCCGTCATGGCGCGGCCCTTGATTGCGCGACTGCGGAAAAACGCAGGGCTAAGTTTCGAATTAAAGGATTAGTGTTCGGGCGAGTAATGCAATGACGGGTCGTACTTCTCTCCGGCCTCAACGCGAATCGGCAAGCGATTTCGCGGCGATGCAACCGGGCAGGTTGAGAAATCATTAAATGCGCAGGGTGGGCTGTACGCCTTGTTGAAATCCAGCACGGTTCGGCCATCTTCGCCGGGTATCGTGGAATACAGAAAACGGCCCGCACCGTAAGTGTCATCGCGATTCGTCAAATCACCAAAGACATAAAACAACTGTTCGCCCGATGCGTACGCTTCCAATTCGTATGTCTCGCCGCCAATTTCAAACTCTACGACGCCGGGTGACTCCGGGTTGTAGCCCAACCCTTCGATGACAGTACCCACTTCGGCGATTTTCGGCGCTTCGTAGCGACGCAATATCGCCTCCACTCGCAGTGCCGGGTCGATGTCGAAATAAGGCAATGGACCAAAAGTCTCGACAAAGGGATGTTCGAAGTCACGCAAGCGAATTGCGTACCGACCTTCCCTTTCTATGACCGCCCACGCCAGCGAACCAAAAATCAAGTTTACTTCCGTGCCGCTGGTATCCGGCGGAATCTGCATATCGGTCACCGACACCCCGTCAGCCAGTACCTCGATACCCGGGTTTACCAGCATTCGCACGCCGGCATCGCCGACTTCAAAAACACCCATCTCCGGCGCAGCGTTGCTGCCAAAAACGAGATCATTGCCGGGAGCAGAACCAAATCGGTAACGACCGGGCTGCAGCCAGAACAAACCCGTCTGAGTCAGGAAGCCGGTCGGCTTTTTGAGCTGCCGCAGGCGCCACTCGCGCCACTCCAGTACCTCACTTGCGTGCGCCGAAACGTCGAAATCCGCGCCGAAAGCGCCGGAATTGCTCAGGAATATCGCTGTCATAAGAGCTGCAGGCCATGCTGTTAGTGGTTTCTTCACGGATCGTAGTGTGCCATATCAATTCTCGATTGGGGTCACTATAATCCGCCGCCTGTCACGAGAGCCCCTCCCCAATGTCACAAGTATCCAATATTCGAAATATCGCGATTATCGCGCATGTCGACCATGGCAAAACCACCCTGGTTGACCAGTTATTGCAACAGTCCGGCACACTCGGACCACGCGCTGCCGTCCCCGATCGCGTCATGGACTCGAACGACCTCGAGCGTGAGCGCGGTATCACCATTCTCGCAAAGAACACTTCGGTGAAGTGGAATGAATATCGCATCAACATCGTAGACACACCGGGCCACGCCGACTTCGGCGGCGAAGTTGAGCGCGTTTTATCAATGGTGGATAGCGTATTGCTGTTGGTTGACGCTGTTGATGGGCCGATGCCGCAAACGCGTTTTGTCACGCAAAAGGCTTTTGCCCAAGGTCTCGTACCGGTAGTTGTGATCAACAAGATTGATCGGCCGGGCGCACGTCCAGATTGGGTGGTCAATCAGACTTTCGACTTGTTTGATCGCCTCGGAGCGACCGATAAACAACTCGATTTCCCGATCATCTATGCCTCTGCACTTGAAGGTTACGCCGGCGAAGAGCCGAACGTGAGTAGCGGAGATATGACACCGCTGTTTGAGACGATCGTTAAACACGTTCCGCCACCGGACGTTGACGCGGATGGCCCGCTGCAGTTGCAGGTCTCCAGTCTCGCTTACGATACCTATGTAGGACTGCTGGGTATCGGCAGAATTCGCCGCGGTACATTGAAAACGAATGCGCCCGTTAGCGTTGTTGCGCCTGACTCTACGTCGCGCCGCGCCCGTGTACTTGAAGTATTCGGCTTCGATGGACTTAAACGCACCAAGGTCGAGTCAGCCAGTGCTGGCGATATTGTGGTGTTCAGTGGCATCGAAAACCTCGGAATATCCGACACCTTGTGTGACCGGGACCACGAAGAAGCGTTGCCCGCTTTGAGCGTCGATGAACCGACCGTCAACATGACATTCCAGGTCAACAAGTCTCCTTTCGCTGGCCAGGACGGGAAGTACCTTACCAGCCGACAAATTCGCGAGCGACTGGACCAGGAACTCAAACACAACGTTGCCCTGCGCGTCGACAGCACCAGCGATCCCGATAAATTTCGCGTTTCGGGTCGCGGCGAATTGCATCTGTCAGTGCTCGTAGAAACAATGCGCCGTGAAGGTTATGAACTTGCCGTATCGCGACCGGAAGTCATCATGCGCAACGTTGACGGCGTCGAACTCGAGCCGTGGGAGCAATTGACTGTCGACTTCGACGAGGTCTACCAGGGCGCTGTGATGACCCGCCTTGCCGATCGCAAGGGTGAGTTGCAGAACATGATGCCGGATGGCAAAGGTCGCATGCGACTCGACTACAAAATTCCAACTCGAGGCCTCATTGGCTTTCGCACAGAGTACCTGACCGCGACCTCCGGCACCGGCCTCATCTATCACGTACTGGATGGCTATGCGCCGCGTGTCGCCGGATCGATCGCACAAAGAAGCAATGGCACTTTGGTGTCCATGGTTCAGGGTAAAGCACTGGCATATGCGCTGTTCAACTTGCAGGAACGCGGCAAGCTATTTCTCGGTCACGGTGCGCCCGTTTACGAAGGCATGATCGTCGGTATACACAAACGGCAAAATGACCTGGTCGTCAATCCCACAAAGGCGAAGCAGCTGACCAATATTCGCGCTGCGGGTACGGACGAGAACCTGATCCTTACGCCACCGCTACGCTATTCGCTGGAACAGGCGCTGGAGTTTCTCGACGATGACGAACTCCTCGAGGTCACGCCGTCGAACCTGCGATTGCGGAAGAAGAGCCTCACCGAAGTTGAGCGTAAGCGAGAGTCGCGCCTGCAAGCGTCGTGACCGGTGATGCAGCGACATTGGCGTTCGCCGACCTGCAACCTGAAGACATAATCGCAACACTGGACGATCTGGGCTTTGACTGCGATGGTCGCTTTCTGGCACTCAATAGTTACGAAAACCGCGTCTATCAGATCGGTATAGAAGGTGACCGACCCGTCGTTGCCAAGTTTTATCGACCTGAACGCTGGTCGGACGATTGCATTCAGGAAGAGCATACGTTTTCCATCGCTCTGGCGGCGCAGGAAATTCCCGTGGTGCCGCCTATCGAGATAGATGGCGAGACACTGAAACATTCGGGACCCTACCGGCTGGCGGTTTTTCCCAGTCGCGGTGGTCGCGCACCTGATCTCGACAATTACGAATTACTGACGCAACTGGGTCGACTCATTGCGAGAATCCACCTCGAAGGCGAAGTTTCGGCATTCAAATTTCGGCCGCGCATCGACATTGAGAGCTACGGCATTCAATCAATCGATTTCCTGTTAGACAATGATTTCATTCCGGTCGCGAATCGTGACGCCTATGAAAGCACAGCAGAGATGGTCCTTGACGGCATCGAAGCGTCATTTGCGCGCGCCGGTACAACCCGGGAAATTCGACTTCATGGCGATTTCCACCCCGGCAATGTCCTCGTCAATCTGGATCAGTTGCATATTGTCGACCTGGACGATTGTCGACACGGGCCTGCGGTCCAGGACCTTTGGATGTTCCTGTCCGGCAACCGCGCGGAACAAACACCGCAACTTGAGGCTTTGTTGGAGGGCTATCAATCGTTTCGACGATTTGATGCTCGCGAGCTGCATCTGATCGAGGCACTCAGGAGCTTGCGCATCATGCATTACGCTGCCTGGCTGGCCCGACGCTGGGACGATCCTGCCTTCAAAGTGGCGTTCCCCTGGTTCGACAGCCCCCGCTATTGGGACGACCACGTCCTTGCGCTGCGTGAGCAGATCTCGCTGATGCAGGAAGCGCCGCTGGAGTGGCGAGACTTCTAACCCGTTCTGCGACTATCGGGATGGCAAACGGCGTCGACGCGGACCGATTTCGAAGCGATCAATCCAACGCGAAAAAGTCTCCCGGCTCAAATTCTCGAGGGCGCCAATAGAATCCACGCATTGGCGTCGAATGCTCGCCGGGTCAACCCGCCCTGCTTCATCCTGCAGCGTTGCCTGGTTGGCAGGAACCGTTAACCAGCGGTCAATAAGGGACTCGTCAACCTCGAGGTGGAATTGGAGTCCGTACGCCTGCTCACCATGACGGAACGCCTGCACCCTGCTGCTTTCCGACGCCGCCAGGTGAATCGCACCTGGCGGCAACTCTATGCCGTCCTCATGCCACTGAAAAACCTGTTGCCGTGCGGCAAACGTCGATAGCACAGGATCCTTCAGCCCGGCCTCGGTCATTTCAACATCGTGCCAGCCGATTTCCCGACTCTTGTTCCGTACCACCGCACCTCCCAGTGCTTTGGCCAGCAGTTGTGCCCCAAGACAGATACCCAGCACCGACTTTCCCCGCTCAACTGCTTCGCCAATCAAGTCGACCTCGTGGATCAGGTTCGGGTAGGTTTCAATTTGATCGGAATTCATCGGTCCGCCGAGAATAATAAGCGCCTCGTAGCCACTGAGACGCGGCCGAGACTCGGGATCGCGGCCGAAATTTACGTATCGGATACGAAACCCGGCTTCTTTCAGCAATGGGTCGAGAGTGCCCAAAGGCTCGTACGGAACGTGCTGAAAAACGAGTATTTTGGGCCTTGCCATAAATTTGATCCGTGTATTCAGAACGCCAACGGTGGATGCATCTTTATACCTGTAGTCTTCGCCTTCTTGAACCCAATTTTGATTTGCACTGAGCAAGGCGCCCATCTACAGTGACAAGCAACTCTCTACGGTACATTTCCGTGGAACTAAGGGCCTCGGGTATGCTCAGATATAGCATTACCCTCAAATCTGATACGTGGATTTCGACCACTTGATCGCAAAAAAACATCTCGGTAGCGGCCTCGTCCTGCTCACTCTGCTCGCAGCTGGCTGCGCTTCGAATGTCGCCGTCGAGAATCCAACGATACCGAAGCCGCATATAGAAAAACTGCCGATGGCTGTCGCTGTGCGAATTCCCGCCGAATTCAATCACTTCGTTCACGAAGAAAAAGTATTGGGACGGCAAACATGGACGATTGACCTTGGCTCAGCCAATGCTTCGTTCTTTGAGCAATTATTCGGCTTTATGTTCGAGAGCGTCATCCTGCTTGGTCCGGACGACAATGCAGAGGACTTCAGTTTCGATGCGTTGATTGAGCCGCAGATAGAAGGATTTGAGTTCTCGGTTCCCGAACAGACAAAAACCGATGCATTCGCAGTCTGGATTCGGTACCGGCTGCAGGTTTTCGACAGCGTCGGTAACAGCGCCTCTACCTGGACGGTTAGCGCCTATGGTAAGAGCCAGAAAGAAGGCTTGGGCGGTTCGAAGTCGCTGCAACGTGCGGCAGTCCTTGCCATGCGCGATGCGGCTGCTTTGATTCTGCTGCAAATGAACAAGGCCACAAAGATCAGAGGGCTGGCGGATGGCCCTCTTGAACTCGACAAGATCGAACCCGCTGCATCGTCCAGTATGGATGCAGCAAACAAACGCGAGGTTCCCGCCGGAATTTTTGCGATTGGAGGCATCGATGATGAAACGAAATAGTCTGGCGATTATTGCCACAGGCATTCTGCTGGGTGGCTGTATTACTGCCAGCGTTGAAAACAATCGCGAAGAAACCACCGGGCTTATGGCCGGGGAAACCGTTGTGGTCATGGCGAAGAGCTATCATCAGGGAAATGAAACTGAGGCTGACTACATCAGCTGCGTGGAAAATGCGCTTGGCAGCGGATCAGAAGCACTGAATGTGATTCCCGGTCAAAAGTTCGTCGATAGCCTGTTTCCCTGGTTTGAACCTCGGACTGCGCCCGCCGACACCAAGGGTCTCGCGGCACTCATGGCAAAGCCCGGCGTTCCTGCGGCCGTTAAGGGCATGGGCGTGCGCTACGTCATCTGGCTGGATGGCGGTACAGAAAGAGTCACCCAGGGCGGTAGCCTGTCCTGCGCGGCCGGACCGGGCGGCGGTGGCTGCTTTGGGTTCGCATGGTGGCAGGACGATGCTGATTACGAGGCATCGATCTGGGACCTGAACGACTCAGAGGCAGCGGGCACTGTTACAGCGGACTACAGCGGTACCTCGTTTCTCCCCGCGCTGGTAGTACCGATACCGCTAATCGCGAGGACCCAGTCCAAGGCCTGTAATGGCCTGGCTAAACAGCTGAAGACTTTTCTTTCGAGTAACGAAAAGGTCTAGACGGCGGGCGAGCTACCGCGGACGGCCCCCACGTACGAATGCCTGCGCATAAAACGGCGAGCTTAGTTTTTCAACGGTTACGGTTCGTCCGGTGGACGGCGCATGAACAAAGCGTTGCTCACCGAGGTACAAGCCTACGTGTGACATTTTTCCGTCTATGTCGAAAAACAACACATCGCCGACCTGCAGTTCCGCTCGTTGCACCGAAGCCGTGCTGGACCAAAGGCCGCCTGTCGTGCGCGCAATACGCTTACCCGCTCGACCGTAGGCGTAGTGCACCAGGCCGCTACAGTCAAAGCCCTGAGCATTCGCACCGCCATAACGATACGGAACGCCAACTTGTTGATACGCAATCGCAGCTGCATTCTCGCCGACACTGTGTGTGCGGACAGGTTGCTCCGCTGACGGCGATCGATTGACGTCATTGACAGCCTGTGACGAACACCCCATCACCAATCCCAACATCGTGATAGTTAAGGCAAAAGCCGGAATCTTGCCAGCTGTCTGCGTTATCATCTGCTTCGGTTTCCGCTGCACATACTGCAACCCTACTTGATCAGGCCTTAATACTGTATGAACTGCATCTCAAGATCGACATTGTTGATCTGCCTAGTCTGCTGCACCGCATGCGACGCGCCGGCATCGGAGACGAATTCTGTCGCGATATCACCGACGTATGAGGTTCACTACGACGTCGCGCCTGACCCGGCCGACGGATCCGTCGTCGTGGAAATGACCGTCAATCAGTCACATGGAGAATTGCGAGAGCTTTCCTTCTCTGTGGCTGACAGTGATTTTTCAGACCTTGCAGCGGAGGGTGAACTGGATGTTGGAAAGCAATCACTTACCTGGCGGCCGGCACGTAGCGGAGGCAGTCTTCGCTGGCGAGTTTCGGTATCTCACCGCCGCGGTAACAATGGATACGATGCCTGGCTAAGTAGCGGTTGGGGCATTTTCCGGGCAGAGGACACCATCCCACGGGCGCGCACGCGAACGCTCGTAGGTGCCGTTAGCCAGACAACACTGTCATTTACGCTTCCAGCGGAATGGACGGTAGCTTCGGAATACTCCACGCTGGACGGACGCAACTCCGTGCAGCATCCCGAGACACGATTCGACCAACCACGGGGCTGGATTGCGGTCGGAAAGCTCGGCATTCGACGCGAAACCATCGCGGGTACCCGCGTCACGATTGCAGCTCCTGAGGGGCAAAGTGCTCGGCGTATGGACATGCTGGCCCTGCTCAACTGGGTTTTGCCGGAGCTGGATCGGATACTGCCTGATGCAATCCCCAAACTGACCATCGTGAGTGCTGATGATCCGATGTGGCGAGGCGCTCTGTCGGCCCCGCATTCGATATTCATACATGCAGACAGGCCGCTCATTAGCGAGAACGCAACCAGCACACTGGTGCACGAGGTATTTCACGTTGCATTCGGCAAGCACTCGGAGCCCGGCTCCGACTGGATCATTGAAGGTCTTGCGGAGTATTACAGCCTGGAGCTGCTAATGCGCGGCAACGCAATTACCGCGCACCGGCATGAACTTGCAATGCGCAAGCAAGAAGACTGGGCCGGAGACGCCAAGAAATTGTGTGCCTCGAGATCGAGCGGCGCAACAACCGCACTTGCAGTGGTTGTTCTACGCGAGCTCGACCAGGAATTGCGAAACAAATCAGCAGGACAGTTTAGCCTCGACGATGTCGTAGCTGGTATCGCGACTACAAGCGGACGCGTGTCACTCCACAGCCTGGACCGTGCCGCTTACAATCTTCTTAATGACAAGGCCGAAGCTTTACACAGCGACAAGTTGTCCGGCTGCCGCCGTGATCTGACTGTTTCCGGAGGTTGAGATAATTTATGGACGGCATCCACGATCTTGAACTCATTCTGCGATCACGCACGCCCATCGTGGTTATCGAGTCGCAGGATGAGGCGCGCATACTGCAATTGCTGCAATCCATTGCGTTGCAGCGCGCCTCAAAGACTTACATGCCACTGTTTCGCTGGACCATCACCGATGGCCTGCAGCGACTGGATATTTCCCTGGAACCGCAGGCACTCAACTCGGATCCTTCCGATGTACTTAAACATATTCGTGCGGTATCGAAACCGGGCATTTATGTGCTGCTCGATTTCCACCCCTTCCTTGAAGACCCGATTCACGTGCGACTACTCAAGGATATCTGTATCCGATTCAGTGACGTCGAACGACAGATTATTCTAATGAGCCACAAGGTGACAGTTCCGAGCGAATTGGACGGTTTCTGCGTGCGATTCGACATCGCATTGCCAACGGAACAAGAACGTATCGCGATCGTAAAAAAAATAGCCAGCGAATATCGCGGTGACAATCCCGCCAAGAAAGTGCTGATTGATCCTAAAGCTCATGAATTGCTGATAAAGAATCTTGCCGGCCTTACCTATGCCGATACAGAGCGGCTGGCGCGAAATGCCATTTACGTTGATGGTGCGATCACGAACAGCGATCTTCCGGGGGTTATGCAGGCCAAATACGAATTATTGAATCGCGGTGGCGCGCTGCAGTTCGAATACGACACAGCGACATTCGGCGACGTTGGCGGCCTGGCCAGATTAAAAGGCTGGCTATCGAAACGGCGAGCTGCTTTTCGCGGCGACGAAAGCGCAGCGCATCTTGATTCGCCAAAAGGCATCTTGTTACTAGGCATTCAGGGTTGCGGGAAGAGTCTTGCCGCGAAGGCCACAGCGGGCATCTTCGGCGTACCTTTGCTGCGGCTTGA
Source organism: uncultured Gammaproteobacteria bacterium (assembly GCA_942490655.1). Taxonomy (GTDB): domain Bacteria; phylum Pseudomonadota; class Gammaproteobacteria; order Steroidobacterales; family Woeseiaceae; genus UBA1847. Next base: position 944,626 of record CALNXZ010000003.1, read on the forward strand.
CTTCGCCGCAATCTACGACAAATACCACGGCGAGACCGAAAGGAAACTGCGCGAGTCCCTGAAGACAGCGGACGTCATGTCGCCCTGTGTCCTATGGATCGACGAGATCGAAAAGGGCCTAGCGGGTCGTGGCGGCGAAACCGGGACCACGCAGCGGGTTCTTGGCAGCTTCCTTACCTGGATGGCCGAGAAGCAAAGCCGCGTTTTTGTTGTCGCCACCGCCAACGACATCAGCACATTGCCCCCGGAACTGGTACGAAAAGGACGCTTCGACGAGATATTTTTTGTCGACCTGCCGTCCGCTGAGATTCGTGCATCAATTCTGGCAATACACCTGTCGAGTCGTGGCCAGCCGCTCGGCAACTTTGATATTCCGAGGCTCGCCGCAGCCATGAGCGGTTTCTCCGGTTCTGAAATTGAACAAGCGGTGGTTTCGGCGCTCTACACTGCGCACGCAAACAACAAGGCTCTCAATACCGAGCTCATTCAGAACGAAGTCAGCCAGACCAAGCCACTGTCTATTGTCCTGGGCGAAAGAATATCCGAGATGCGCAGCTGGGCCGCCGGCAGAACGGTGTCCTGCGACTAGCTATTATTTGACGTAATGCGGCAGAATTTTCAGCACCCTTGCAGCGCCAGAGGAATACCGTGATAAACTAGGTGCATGCCTAACGATAACAATAATATCAATGAGTTAGTGGACGACGACGACGATCCAACCGTAGAGCTACTAATGCCAAATTCGACGCTGAAGAGTGACGACTTTGCAGAAGCAGACGCGAATACCTATGACTCCAGTGATGATGCCGACCACGAACTTCCTGCCGGCGTCACCGTTTCCGAACTTGAATTTGATCTGAAGTCGCGCAAAAAAACCATAAGCCAGCTGCAGTACGATATTCAACAACTGCACGCGAAGTGGCTTGGACTGGAAACGGAGATCGGTGCTCGTGAATTGCAAACCAGGCAGCTCAACGAAGATATCGAATCACTTCGAGAAAGCGCGTCGCGCAAGGAAAACCTGCTTAAGAAACGTGATCGCAGCATTAAGGCACTTAAGGCGGAGATCCGACAACGTGAGGTCGATTTCCGTCAGTTAGAATCGGATCACAACGATTTGCAGCTGACTCATGCCGATCAATCGCCTGCCGATGTGAGTTCCCCTGTAGATGTCGACACTGATAGTTCGACCGGTGATACAGCCAGACTTCGGCAACGGCTGCAACAATCCGAACGCTACGCCGACTCAATTCGGCAGCAATCCCAGGACCTGATCGAAACCAACGCGCGCTTCGAGCGGGAGATCGAGAACCTTTCACAATCGCTTGCAGACGCAAAGCAGAAAAACCTGCAACTACTCAACGAATCCGAACTGATGACGGCAAGGGTCGAGGAGATGCAAAGCAGGCTCGACGCTTCCCAGACCGAGCACGAGAACGAGATGCGCATGCTGCGATTTGAACTCGGCGAAGCTCAGGACACAGTCGTTCAGTCAGATGAAATGAACAGTCAACTGGCGTCAGATCTTGTGGACGCCCGCAGCTTCAAGGAAGAGCTTGAACGAATGCTCGCGGAGGCCGAGGAGCACTCAGCCGCGCGCATCGACGTGCTGCAAAAAGAGCACGCCAAGCTAAGTCGTAAAGCGCAAAGCCTTGAGCAAAAGTTATCGACGAAAAGTGAAGCTATTTCCATATTGCTGGCCGAGCTGGCAAAAAAGTCCGAGCACATAGACTCCATAGGCGAAATTGAGGAAGTCATTCACGACATTGACGAAAGAATGTCGGAGCGAACGCTCAGGAGCGACGAAGGCGATAAACGTGCCTCTGTCGATAGAATTACACGAGTGCTGATCGGAAAAGTCGACAACCAGGTGCTGCGCTTCCCTCTGTTCAAGAATCGACTGACTATCGGCCGCACCAAAGACAACGACATCCAACTCAAGGCAGCCTACATCAGCCGCCACCATGCTGTTATCGAAACTAACGATGAGCAGACGTGCATATTCGACTCCGGCAGCAAAAACGGCATTCAGGTCAACGCCGAAAGGGTCGATAAAAGAGTCCTGGTGCATGGCGATATCGTACTAATCGGCAACGCCCGTTTTCAGTTTGAAGAGCGCAAAAAACGGGATTCCTGATAGCGCGAAGAAAAAATGTGAGAACCCTCACGGACTGTTTTACCTGCTTGGCATAAGATTCCCCTCATTACATGGAATGTGAATCTTGCCGATGATCAGCACAGCCGCAGGGAAGCCGATATCACTATCGGAAACGCAACAGGTCGAACGCAACACCAGCTCTCTCGTCACGAAAAAGATCTGGCTGCCGAAACTGCTTTACGACCTACTTCCCTATTTCTACCTGGTGTCTGGATTTGCTGCGTTCGTGGCAACGCTGTATATCAGCGAGTGGTTTTGGGTGCTGCCGCACTACCTGCTGTTTTCGGTCGCGTGCGTGCATCTGGGGATTCTTGTTTACCGGCGACGGCGCTCACGAAAAGTCATAGCAATCAGTCCGGATCAATCTTGACCTTAGTGCGCCGGTAGGCAACGATAGGGGTTGTTCACACCACTACAGAACCCTGACCCGCAGTGACCGCAACCTCGACGCCGCCCAGCTTCAAACAGCACGCAATCAACGAACTGTTTCTTTTCTCAGTACTCCTGTTTCTGGGACTGATAGTCATGCCTGTTGTCATCTACCAGGTCGGTCAGCTCGTATTTGGCGCCTACGGTGGTCTTGGGTATGGCAGCTTTTTCGGCACCCTGACCGGCAAGGTGATGCGCGGCGACGCCGTCGCCTGGTTTCTCATCCTGTCTCCGTACCTCGGCTGGCAGAGTCTGCGCCTGATGATCTTCGCCTGGCGAAACGCCACTCCCGCGAAAAGCAAAAGCTGAAAAACGTCGAAATTCTTGCCAAAACACCATAACGTGACCGAAATCACATTTTTTGAAAGTAATTCGGTTTAGCAACGCAACAGTTTGTAAAATGGGTGCATCTGTAGATTGCTCTCATTGAGCGCAATCGATTTGTAATAAGGTTGCGTTGACGCAAGAAAATGTTCGAGAAACTTAGAAACTGGCTGTTGGAACGATATTCCGAAGACGACGACGATTCCCTACCGGAGCCGCTAGCGAGAACGGGCTCGTATGGCACTGCGAAAACGCAGAAAATCACTCCCAGAAAAAACGTTGGGGAATTTGTAAGTTTTGACCGAAACTCTGCGCGGACCAGCAAAGACGCAGACTCCGGGAAAGATGCATTGATTCGCAACAAATACGTTCGAGAGGATACGGGAACCCACGAGACACTGAAGATTTTGGATGACTCGCTCGTGGATTCCGGTGAGGAAACCGGTATCGACCCTTACAATACCGGCGGCTTTGACCGCTCCAAAAACTGGAGCAATCGCTTCCGAAAGTAAATTCCTTCGGAAAACCCTTCATGATAATCTGCGCTGCTCGACGCAGCGGAGTCATCGATTGTCATTGCGAATCTCATTCGAGCTGGACGAAAACGACCTGAAGCACTTCCAGCTAATCATGCTGGAAGCCAGGAAAGCTGCGTCTCGACTACCGCCAGAGGATATCGTCGCTGCGGCCGAAGCCCTGCTGGACGACATAGAGGAGTCGACGGCGCCCAGCTTCATTGTCAATCGATTGCGCAATCTCAATTTGATGATCAGCATGTTATCGGACATTGAGTGGCGCCTGCCGCACCAGGAGGCGACTCGCGTGCTTAATGCATTGGCCTATTTCGCGGAGCCGGAAGACCTGATCCCCGATCATATTCCAGGGCTCGGCTTCCTCGACGATGCCATCATGATCGAACTGGTTCTGAGAGAACTGAAGCACGAAATAGACGCCTATCGAGACTTTTGCGGCTATCGGGAGCGCCTCAAAGAGGAGCAAGGGCATGCTGCGCGGGTCAGCCGCGAAGGCTGGCTGGACGAGCGACGCAAAGAACTGCAGCTGCGCATGCGACGGCGGCGCAAACACACGCTCAAATCACCCTTTTCATCCTGACTACCGCCAATAGGGCCAGCTGATCAGGAGCAATCCGCCCCACATGAGAATTTGTGCCAGGTAACGCCAACGGCGCTCTTTTACGAGCGCGTAGAAACTCAACGCGGAATTCGCGGTCATAGCTACGAAGACGAGAAAACTGCGCAGCAACGGATCGAATTCGTATTGCAATCGCGGCGACTCATCACCAAGTACCAGTACAACGACGATAACGGCAGCGAGGCTGACCATGATGGCGAAGCAGGATCCAAGAATTATTAGCGTAATTACCGCCAGAGGTCGCATTAGTTTTTTCCCGTGTGGTAAATTAAAGCCTTCGACTTGCAGAAAATATGACGAATACGCCCTTGATCGAAGGGCGCCGGGCATCTAGCCTAGCCGAATTGAGAAAATTGCAACACAGTCTTTGCTTGCTTTGGAGAAAACTTTGACGATCCTTGAATATCGCCGATCTCGCGGACTCGCAGTCCTGCTGCTCGCGCTAATGTCCCTGCCCGCTCTCAGCAATACCGAGAGCAGCACATCGGCAGTCGATGACAATCAGTTTTTGTATCCGGAACAGCGCCACGAAAGCATTGCCGAGCTGGTTGCCCAGTTTATTCAAAAATCGCATTACAACCATGTCGCGGTCGACGACGAGCTGTCATCGAAAGTTCTCGATGTCTATCTCGAGGACCTTGACCGGAATCGCATGTACCTGCTTGCCAGTGATGTGGCTTATTTCGAGCGTTATCGCTATCAGTTGGACGACATAGTCAAAAGCAAACCCCTGGATCCGGTCTACGAAATGTTTGAGGTTTATCAGACGCGTGTGCGGGAACGGTTGAATTTTGCGGTCGCACAACTGGCCACAGAGCCCGACTACACGTCGAATGAAGAGTACCGATTCGATCGCCAGGACGAGCCCTGGGCTGTCGACACCCGAGAACTCGATGACATCTGGAAAAAGCGCGTAGCAAATGACGCTTTGACTCTCGCGCTCGAAGACGAGCCCTGGGAAAAAATTCAGGAGGTTCTTACAAAACGTTACAACGGCTTTATCAAGCGGCTGGACCAGGTTAACAACGACGACGTTTTTGAACGTTTCATGAATATGTTTGCGCACGCCGTAGACCCACACTCCAGCTACCTGTCTCCTCGCAATGCGGACGAATATCGAATAGCCATGAGCTTGTCTTACGTCGGTATTGGCGCAACCCTGCAAACGGATGACGATTTTGTTCAGATCGTAAACATCATTCGTGGCGGACCAGCGGACTTTGACGGCAGACTGAAAAGGGACGACAGAATAACCGCTGTTGCTCAGGGCGCGGAAGGAGAGTTTGTCGACGTCATCGGCTGGCGACTGGACGATGTTGTCGACCTGATTCGCGGGCCTGACGAGTCGGAAGTGCGCTTGCAGATCATCCCGGCGAACGCAGTTCCTGGCAGCCCGAAAGAGGTTATCGCGTTGACTCGCGGCGCCGTAAAACTCGAAGAACAGGCCGCGAAAAGCAAGGTTATCAAGGTGCCAAGAGAGGGCCGTGAATGGTCGATCGGCGTTATCGAAGTCCCGGGCTTCTATCGCGATTACCGAGCGCTGAATAGCGGCGACACCGATTTCACGAGCGTCACCCGAGATGTCAAACGCCTGATCGGTGAATTAGAAGAGGACGGCATAGATGGCCTCGTAATCGACATGCGCGGCAATGGCGGCGGACACCTGACAGAAGCTACGGCATTGTCCGGACTGTTTATCGACAACGGCCCAATAGTTCAGCTGCGAAACTCGATCGACATCGAACGCAGCCCGCCACAACGACTGGACGATCCGGATCCCGTCTCCCGCGTCGCTTATAACGGCCCGTTGGCCGTGCTGGTCGATCGCTTCAGCGCATCGGCTTCAGAGATTTTCGCCGGCGCGATTCAGGATTACGCACGCGGTGTCATCATCGGGCAACAGACATTTGGCAAAGGTACCGTACAGAACCTCTATTCTCTGGATCAATATTTCCGGACTGAGGATGAACACGGCTTTGGGCAGTTGACGCTCACTATAGGAAAATATTATCGCGTCACCGGCGCCAGCACGCAGCATCGTGGCGTTTACCCGGATATAGAACTGCCGTCCAGCATCGATGCAAGCATTGTCGGTGAGAGTGCGCGTGAAAACGCCCTCCCCTGGGACACCGTAAACACGACACGATTTGCGGCCGGATTGCCATTGAACAACACAATTGAATTATTGACGGCCAATTACGCCGAACGGTCGAAAGACGACCCGAACTTCCAGTATCAAATGGACCGCATTCAGGCCGGAAAACGGATTCGGGATCAGAAGACCCTGTCGCTGAATATCGAGACGCGCCGGACAAACCGGAAGAATGAACTCGAAGATGCCCTGCAACGCGAGAATGACAGGCGCATAGCGCTGAATATCGACCCGGTTGAGAGTCTGGATGACATCGATGATGACGATTTGCCGGACGTCCAGCTGGACGAGGCAGCCAAGATCGTCACGGACATGGCCACGATGCGGGAACTGAGTCCCGCGCCTGCACAGGCAGCGCAGGTACTGCACTAGATCGGCAGGCTTGCGCGACCAAGTCGGGGTGTTATACTCAGCTACAACACCCCAAGGAAGAGCTCATGGCAGATCGGCGTAACCAGCCGCAGCAACAAACGAGCCTCGCTGCAAGCGCAGCGTTTTTCCTGATGAGCGTCGCAATTGGCGCTCCCGCGATCGCAGCATCAGCCAAACAAAATCCCTGTCCTGGCGAGGCATTAGTGGCCGATCTTGAGGTTCCGGTGGAAGCCCTGGTTTCACAGTTTGTGAACAACGATATCCCCGATCCGGCCACCAGCCTTCTGGCGCCACTCGCCGAGGCAGCAATTCGGGAAGCTTTTGATGAACAGGACAACGTGATCGTTCGAGGCACCACTAATCTCACCAAAGCGACTGCTGCGCCCCCTATGGCGGGTACTGAGTCAAACGTCATGAAGAGCCTGCCAAACGAAGATGACAACGGCATTCCTGCGGAGCATGTTCCCGACATGAACACTCGGCTTCCGGGCGTATCCGACGAAGCCTTATCGCGCTACAAGAAGCAAATGTATCGCCGCGATATTTAGATTCAGCGACTGAGAACCTTGGCGACCCCGAAGTAATTATCGCCCAGCAAGTTAGCGTCTTTTTCCTTCACAACCCCATTCGCATCGATAGAGAAAACGGTCGCCACTGATCCAGGCGCCGGAACTACTTCTGTATCACTGCGAAATTTGGCGCGCTCCGCGATCAACCTGGCTCTCGTTTGCAGTACATCGGCAAAATCAAGAACGCTCTCCATTGAATCCCAGCGCTTCTCGATGCGTTCGATAATTTCATCGCACTCGTACTTCGTACCGTAATTAATCGCACCAACGCTTTTTTCGGCCGCTTCTTTTGCCATGGCGGCCAGATTGTCATCCTCAAAATGCAGATACAACTGCTGCGTGAATGCGAGAATCATGAAGTTGATGGATCGCTTGGTCGCGTCATCGAGGCCCTTGTGATCCGGAGTGGCAAGGTTTCTCACGCTGTCCAACGAACTGAGGAGCTCAGATTCCTTTGCCTGGCAGAGTCCGATCTTTGCAGCAATGCTATTGATTTCATCTTCATGGCCGCGGCCGCGAAACATCTTTGCGACGCCGTTCATTGTCGCAAATTTGTGGCGCACGGACTGCAACTGATCTTCCAGGAGCTGCGTCTTAAGTCGTCGTTCATTGACTAATTGTTCAATTTCGGCAACGCGTTGATTGCGCTGCTCGTTCCAATCGCCCAATACTTGCTTTTGTATGCGCTGTTCGCGCTGCTGCTTCAGTTGCTCCGCGAAGCGCTGCAACTTCGAGTTGCAATGCGCTGCCAGGCGCCGCAGCTGATAGAAGGCCACAACGTTATGCACCCAATCGCGATCCAGCAACAAACTCTCAAGATGATCCATCTTCTGCTGCACGCGAGCAGTGGCACCCTCTTGTTGCTTGATTCGGTCCTGCAGTTGATATTTTTCGTTGCGTAAGGCCGCAAATTCCTTTTTCAGCTCTGCGCGATTTCGGAACAGGTCGACTAACTTATCGTTGTCCTGCGCCTCTTCCGGTTGCGCTTTGAATAGTTCTGACAGGCTGCTCACAAAGGCCTCACTTTACATAACCAAACCGCACCGGGCATACGCCCGGCACCTGTATCAGATGCAATAATGGCGATTGATTGGCGTGGAAACTTGGACTGAATCGACAGTTTTCGAAAACGCCTGTTGGCAGACAACAAAAGCGGGACGCGGGACGCTATCTGTCGAGTATCAGATGGCCTTGGTCAGAAAGGTATTCCAGCCACTTGTTGAGGATCATGTTGCATCGCCAGCGGCGGTCGAGCTCTGTCCGATAGGCGAACACCAGGCGACGTAAGGCCGCATGTCTTTGCGTTTCCCCGATCGACAATACCTCGGCCTGTTGGCCATCGAGGTACACGCGTACGACCATGTCCGGATTAACCAACAAGCCTTCATCAGTCGCCAGGTGGTAGGTGAGCGACAAGGTGACTGTGTAGCGGCTGGTTTCGATGACTTCGACATAGAGGTCACACTCACCGGCTACCCGGGAACGGAAGCATCCGTCGACGCGATCGACATCCGGAACCAGACGTAGCAATCGCAAGTAATTACTTTCATACAATGCCATCAAACCGACGAAGCTTTTCGGCTTGACTATAGTCTCTGGAACCAGATGAGAGTCGAGTAACATGCCGTCAATATAGCAGCAGTTTCACGCAAATATCAGGGTCGTACTCGGCGCTCAACACCTGTACTATCCAATATTCTGCTCGCAATTTCTTCGATCGAAAACTTGGTCGTATCGATGTGTGGAATTCCATAGCGACGAAATATCTTGTTCGATTCTCGGAGCTCAAATCGCACCTGTTGAATCGAAGAGTACGTGCCCACCGGTCGACGTTCTTTCCGAATCTGCTGTAGCCTGTCCGGGTCGATCGATAGACCAAATAGTTTTTCTTTTTGTTTTGCCAGGAACTCAGGCAACCTGCCCGATTCGAATTCTTCGTCAGTCAGTGGATAATTCGCAGCGTAAACGCCGTACTGCAGGGCAAGGTATAGACAGGTTGGCGTTTTCCCCGAACGCGAAACGCCGACCAGGATAACGTCCGCAACATCATAATTCCTGCTGACACCACCATCGTCATTGGCCAGTGCATAGTTTGTAGCCTCTATGCGCTTCATGTAGGCCTCAATGTCGCTCATGCCATGCGCACGTCCGGGCGCGAAACTTGGTTTCTCGTGCAACTCTGCGGCCAGAGGCTCCAAAAAGACATCGAAAATGTCCAGATGCAATCCGTCTGCTTCTTTTAACATTTCCCGATAATTGCTCTGCACAAGGGTCGAAAAAATAATTGGTTTTGGTGCACCGGATTTGTGCACGGCGTCAATGGTACGGATCGCCTGCCTTACCTTGTCTTCGGTATCTATAAATGGCAAAGTCACCTGCCTGAATTTCTTCGCCGAAAACTGCGTAAGTAGACTGTGTCCAAGCGTTTCCGCTGTGACACCTGTTTGGTCGCTGAGAAAGAATACGGTGCGTTCGTCCATCCTTTTGATTGTCCATTTCCTGCAAGGGAAAACAAGGGAGTAGTTCTTGGAGTCATTTGTAATCAAGCTCAACGAGCTCGGGATGAACGATGTCGAAGTGGTTGGAGGGAAGAATGCATCCCTCGGTGAGATGATCAGCCACCTGAGTAATCTCGGTGTCAGCGTACCCGGCGGTTTTGCCACTACGGCGGCGGCTTATCGCGAATTCCTTGGGTCGGACGGCCTTGATAAGAAGATAAACGCGCTGCTCGACAAGCTTGATGTTGATGACATCGAGGCGTTGACTTCCGCCGGCGCACAAATCAGAGGCTGGATTCTGGCGGCCCCCTTGCCACCAAGATTGATGAACGACATCGTCGCTGCATGGGAGGAAATGCGTGCAGGTAAGGACATTACGGTCGCCGTGCGTTCATCGGCGACGGCCGAAGATCTGCCGGACGCATCTTTCGCGGGGCAGCAGGAAACTTTCCTCAATATCCGTGGCCTGGACAATGTCATCGAAGCCATGCACCAGGTTTTCGCTTCGTTGTTCAATGATCGGGCGATCGCCTACCGGGTTCATCAGGGCTTTGATCATTCGCTGGTTGCACTTTCCGCTGGCATACAAACGATGGTCCGAAGTGATATCGGCACCTCGGGGGTCATGTTTACGTTGGATACCGAGTCCGGATTCCGGGACGCCGTCTTCGTAACAGCTTCCTATGGCCTCGGCGAAACCATTGTTCAGGGCGCAGTTAATCCCGATGAATTCTATGTCTATAAACCCGCCCTGGCCGCAGGCAAGCGGTCGATTCTGCGCAAGAATCTCGGCAGCAAAGAAATCAAGATGATCTACAGTAGCGATTCTGAGCCCGGTAAAACCGTCGATACTGTCGACGTGTCTGCAAAGGAACGCCTGCAGTTTTCGCTGTCCGAAGCTGAGGTTGTCGAACTCGCAAAAATGGCGGTGACGATCGAACAACATTATCAACGGCCCATGGATATCGAGTGGGGCAAAGATGGCAGCGACGGAAAACTGTACATTCTGCAGGCGCGACCGGAAACCGTACAAAGTCGAAGCGGCCGCACGATTCAAAGATACACACTAAAAACCCATTCCAAAGTCATTGCGACGGGCCGCAGTATCGGCCAGAAAATCGGCGCCGGTACAGCAAAAATTATCCGCAGCGCAGCGGAGATGGACCGCGTGCAGCCAGGCGACGTACTGGTCTCCGACATGACGGATCCCGACTGGGAGCCGGTAATGAAGCGCGCCTCCGCTATTGTCACCAATCGCGGTGGTCGAACCTGCCACGCCGCCATAATTGCCCGTGAACTGGGAATACCTGCCGTGGTCGGTTGCGGCGACGCCACGGAGAGAATACGTGACGGAGTGCCCGTCACGGTGAGTTGCGCCGAAGGCGATGAAGGTTATGTGTACGACGGCAATCTGGAGTTTGAACAAACGCAGATCGAACTCGACGCCCTGCCCGAAATACCAGTGAAGATCATGATGAATGTCGGCAATCCCGACCGCGCATTTGATTTCGCCAATATTCCGAATCACGGCGTCGGACTCGCGCGTCTTGAGTTCATCATTAACCGTATGATCGGTGTTCATCCCCAGGCTTTGCTGGACTATGAATCGCTGGATGACGACACGCGTATCGCTGTCGATGAGCAAATGGCCGGTTATGACGACCCCGTCAGCTTTTTCGTCGACAAGCTGGCAGAAGGAGTGGCGACGATTGCGGCGGCATTCGCACCGGAACCGGTTATCGTGCGCATGTCTGACTTCAAGTCCAACGAATATGCCAACCTGATTGGCGGTCACACTTACGAGCCGAATGAAGAAAATCCGATGCTGGGTTTCAGAGGTGCCGCTCGCTACGTATCGAAGAGTTTCAGGCCCTGCTTCGACCTCGAATGTGAGGCGCTGAAACGCGTGCGAAACGACATGGGGCTGCGCAACGTACAAATCATGATTCCGTTTGTAAGAACGGTACAGCAGGCCAAAGACGTGATTGCGGTAATGGCAGAAAACGGCCTGGAGCGCGGCAAGGATGAGCTGAAGATCATCATGATGTGCGAATTACCGACGAATGCCCTGCTGGCGGATCAATACCTGGAGCACTTTGATGGCATGTCCATTGGCTCCAATGACATGACGCAACTCACCCTGGGACTGGATCGGGACTCTGCGCTGATCGCAGCTGATTTCGATGAACGGGACGACGCCGTTAAGGCCTTGCTGGCGATGGCGATATCGGCCTGCAAGAAACGCAACAAGTACATCGGAATTTGCGGTCAGGGCCCGTCTGACCATCCCGACCTGGCACGCTGGCTGCTCGATCAGGGCATAGAGAGCCTGTCACTGAATCCGGATACGGTCGTTGAAACCTGGATGTTTCTCGCTGGCGAAAAGGTCTAGAAGCGATCGTAACCGGAACGTCGCTGTGAACGGATCCGTGGCAACCAGATACCCAGAATGATACCGGCCAGCAAAACCAAAGCTCCCGACAAGAACCAGTACCGTGTCGTTTGGCTGGCGAGTTGGCGGTTCTCCTGCTCAACAGTATCGGCGCGAATTTGAGCCGCCGCCAGATCATCCATAAGCGACTGATTCTGTTCATTAATACCCAGTACATTGGCAGCGGTCCTCTTCGTATCTGCCAGTTCTTTTTCCACCGCCGCCTTGTCGCGCTCAAGCGCCGCTATACGCCGATTAGCGGCCTCGTACTCGGCTTTGATGGCTGTTAACTGCGAACCAAGGGAAGTACCGCGCGTATTGGCACTCGTCAGGTCACTACTGAGCGCTTGCAGCTGCTCTCGAGCACTGCGCTCACTCATCAGGTAACGAGTCAGAACCCAGCCCTCGGTACCGCCAGCGGTCCTAACCCGCGCATACCCGGATTCGGCGTCACGTTCCAGTATTTCCAGAGCCGTGCCACTACCCAGCATGAGCTGGATCGCGTTGCTTGTGCTCGGACCTGATCGCAGCGTGATTTCGAACTCGTCACTAACCCAGGCGGGCTCGCCGTAGGAAGACGACGCGGAAAACAGGAGGATCAGGAGTGTCAATCGGGAAGTCGTATTTTTCATAGCTCAACTATAAGGCAAAGGGCGATATCCTCGCCAGTCAAAGATTAATCAAATCAGTCGCTTAAAGGCGACAGTTCAGAGATATTCTGCTCCCAGTTTCGACCGTCGAATAAGGTTTCAGTCACCGACTCCACGGTTTCGGGATCCAGACAATGGACATTAATACTGTATCCATCGGGATGTGAGCGCGGCACGTAATACGACTTCACGCCGCAATGCCGGCAAAAGTGGTGCTGCGCAACGCCGGTGTTGAAGGTATAGGTTTTGATCGAATCTTCACCCTGTAACAAGCGAAAGTTCTTCTGCGACACAAACAGGTGCAGGAAACCCGTCATATTACAGATACTGCAATTGCACCGCGCGGCTTCAAGCACGGCCGGTGCATCGATCTCGAATCTGATGGCGCCGCAATGGCACCCTCCTCTGTGAGTTTTCATACGCTTTCCCTGACCCATACCGCCAGATGATTATTTGCTGGCATGGTATACAGCCTGACTCGAGCCAGCTGATTCCTTATACCAAAGTCGTCCAGAGACTCAAGGTGCCGAATGCCCATTTGCGGATCGCGAGATCTTAGAGTCTGATGAAACGCCGCGTTACTTTCGGTATTAAAGTTGCCGCCCTGTCGAAACGGGCCGTACAAACAAAACACACCGCCCTTCTCGAGCAAACGACCAACAAGCGAAAACATATTCTGCACAGCCTCAATACTCATGATATGTGCCGTATTCGCTGAGAAAACAGCATCCCACGCGCCCACCGGGTCGGCATCGCTCAGCACATCCAACGGCAGGGGTGGCAACAATCTTTTCAGCCCCGACGATTCAACCCAGGCGCAGATGCCGTCGTGATTTTCGCACCGATCGCTGGTCTGCCAGTGCAAATACGGCAAAGCCTCTGCAAATCGAGCGGCATGCTGGCCGGTACCTGAACCGATTTCGAGCACGCTGTTGCTGGCAGAAAATTCTTTACGCAGCACCTCCAGTATTGGGGCAGCATTTCGCTCTGCGTATTCCGAGTAGGGTCTGTCAGGCATTTCCGGGTTTGTCGCTCAAAGCGGCAGCATCCAGGAAGTTTTCCCGATACCAGCAGAGCTCGTCTATCGAATCGCGTATGTCGGACAGTGCGAGGTGCGATGAATCCTTCTGGTAGCCCTTGGCAAGTTCAGGTGCCCACAGCGACACCAGTATCTTTAATGTACTGACGTCGAGATTGCGGTAGTGAAAATAACGCTCCAGTTCGGGCATCTCGCGCGCCAGGAAACGCCGGTCCTGACAGATGCTGTTGCCACACATGGGCGATGCACCTTCATCAACCCATTCCTTCAGGAACTCGATCGTCGCGCGCTCGGCATCGGCGGCCTCAGTACGGCTTTCGATGACTCTCGCGACCAGGCCCGACTGGCCGTGCTGGCGTGTATTCCATTCATCCATGTTGTCCATGGTCGCCTGAGATTGCCGGACGGCCAGAACCGGGCCAACGGCCAGTTCGTTCAGGTGTTTATCAGTGACTATCGTTGCGATCTCGATAATGCTGTCAGTCTGGGTGCACAACCCTGTCATTTCCAAATCGATCCAGATCAGGTTCGTCGCTCGGTCCGGCGCTGCATCAGGCATGTTTCAACTACCTTGGTAATTCGATCGACGTAGTTTACATGGCCGGAGAGTGCAACGCTGCCTGCATGACGGCATACTTCGCGCATGACCGAACAATTCGCCACAGTTATCGCAACCTACAGCCGTCGCATGAGACTGCTACTCGCGGATGGCACCGAAGTTGATGCCCGAATCAAGGGCAAGCGTATCAAAGCCGTTTGTGGCGACACTGTGACCGCAGAGCCCATTGAAAATGAGTCGGACTGGCTGATCACTGCGATCGAAGACCGGCGCAATGAGCTGACGCGTCCCAACATGCGCGGCCAGGTTGAAGTGCTGGCGGCCAATATTGATACGCTGGTTGTGGTTGCCGCGGTGTCGCCGCTGCCCGACTGGTACATTGTCGATCGCTATCTGTGCGCCGCTGAAATTATGGCGGTCAATGCTGTCGTGGTCTTCAATAAGATCGACCTGCTCGTCGGGCACGACATAGAGATCGATGAACTGCAGGACTATCGCGAAATCGGATTGCCGGTCCTGGAGTGCAGCGCCGAATCAGGGCATGGGACCGACGAATTGCGAATAGCGCTAGCGGGACAGCGTGCCATTATCGTCGGCCAATCCGGTGTTGGTAAATCGAGTTTGATCAACCAACTCGTCAAAGAGTCACAACAACGCACGGCCGACATCTCCAGCAAGACCGGTGAAGGTCGTCATACGACTGTCAACTCGGTGATGATCCCTATGCTGGGTGGCGGCGCAGTGATCGACTCACCGGGCGTACGCGACTACGCGCCTGCGCTGCTCGAGTCGAGTGAAGCTGCATTGGGGTTTCGCGAAATCGTCGCAGCAGCGCAATCGTGTCGTTTTGCAAACTGTCGCCACTTGCGCGAGCCAGGCTGTGCCGTGAAAACCGGCGTTGAGGAAGACAAAATCAGCTACCGACGTTACGAGAGTTACAAGCGGGTTATTAATATTACTGAGAAACTCGCCGAAGGACGATACTAACCGGGCGGCCACCGCAATGCCCTGCCGCCGAGCAAATGCAGATGAATGTGAAACACGGTTTGACCAGCCGCTTCATTGCAATTCATCACCGCGCGATAGCCATCGTCCGATAGACCTTCCGCTGCGGCTATTTCCCGCGCAGCCGAGTACAGGCTGCCAACGATCTGTTGATCGTCTTCGCCGATTTCATTGATCGTCGCAATGTGCTTTCTCGGAATAATCAGCACATGAGTAGGTGCCTGCGGATTAATATCCCGAAAAGCGATCGCCGTTTCTGACTCGTACACCATGTCCGCCGGAATCTCACCCGCCAGAATTTTGCAAAATAGACAATTTGTTTTGGGTGTAGTCATCGCGACCTCTACTCGACCGCTCGACGGCCATAAAATGCGTGCGACAAGGTGCCGCCATCTACGTACTCAAGTTCACCGCCGAGCGGCACACCGTGTGCGATGCGGCTCGCGGCAACGTCAGCTCGCGATGCGAGATCCGCCAGGTAATGGGCCGTGGCATCGCCTTCAACCGTCGGATTCGTAGCAATAATCAGCTCCTTCACCTCACCTTCGGCCAACCACTCTTCAAGTCTCTGCAGACCAAGTTCTTCCGGCCCTATGCCATCCAGCGGTGACAGATGTCCCATGAGGACAAAATACAGCCCGCGAAATCCGGTCGCATCCTCCAATGCCATCACATCGGCGGGCGACTCAACGACGCACAACTGCGTCGTGTCGCGGCCACTGGCGGAGCAAATTGAACACAGCTCGTGTTCGGTGAACATTCGGCACCGACTGCAATGTCCGATGCCGGCAACCGCAGCGGCAAGTGCCGCCGATAATCCGTTCGCTCCCTCGCGATTTCTCTCCAGCAGGTGGAATGCGATTCTTTGCGCCGATTTTTGCCCAACGCCCGGCATGCAGCGCAGACCTTCGATCAAGCGAACTAACAGTGGCGAATACGACATCGTCTAAAACGGGAGCTTCATACCGGGTGGAAGATTGAGTCCCGATGTCATGCCCGAAAACTTTTCCTGCACCGTTTTTTCCACCTTGCGAATGCAGTCATTAAACGCAGCGACGACCAAGTCTTCCAGCATATCCTTGTCATCACCTACTAGCGCATCATCGATTTCAACGCTCTTGACCTGATGCTTGCAAGTCATGGTAATGCGCACCATACCAGCACCGGATTCGCCAGTGACCGAGATTGACGCCATCTCTTCCTGCGCCTTCTTCATGTTGGCCTGCATTTCCTGAGCCTGCTTCATGAGCTGGCCGATACCGCCTTTCATCCCTACTCTCCCGAAATAATCTCTATCGATTCTGTCTTCAATTCGGCGCCGAACATGTTTTTCAATGTCTGCACATTAGGGTCTGCCTCGAGTGAAAGTCGCGCGGCTTCCAGTCGTTCATCAGCCATGCGCGATTCCTGCTGCACCGGCGTTTCCTCATGCGCTGCGCCCAGCTGGATATCGACCACGAGCGGCTCGCCGAAATGCTCTGACAGACTAGCGGCAATAGCGTCCTTGCGTTGTTTGGTCAGCATGGATTCCGAGCGCGGGTCGAGGCCAAGAAATACAGTATTCCCTTCGCGCCTCAATAGCGCACAATTGCTCGCCAGTAGACGTAGCGCACCTGACAACCCGAGATCTGTCACCAATTGGCTCCAGTCCGGATTCGACCAGGTATTTTTCTTAGCACTCGTCACACGCGCCGATGCTTTAGCCACCTTTGTTGCAGAAACTGTCGGACTCTGCACCGACTTCGCCGGCGCGGCCCCACCGCCTGACGATCCGATACCCTCTGATCCTGCAGGCTTGAATGCCAACATCCGCAGCAGAGTCATTTCCGTACCACTTCGTGGATCCGGCGAAAGCTGCAGGTCGCGCCTTCCCATGATCGCTATTTGATAAAAGAGTTGCACATCGGCAACCGGCATCACCTCGGCCAGCTCAGCGATTTCCTTTTCTGACAACTCGTCTTCGGAGTCGCAGGTACCCACAATCTGGAAAACAGCGATTCTCTGCAGATCTCGCGCGATATCGTCGAGGAGTCGTGAGTAGTCGGGAAACTGCTCATCAATTTCCTGAATTGCGCCAATGATGCCCTTCGCATCGCCGGAAGCCAGCAACGTCATCAAACGCATGACGTGATCACGGTCGATAGTACCGAGCATGGTCGCGGTCGACGCCGCATCGACTTTGCCACCGCAATAGGCGATAGCCTGATCCAGCAAACTCAGCGCGTCGCGCATGCTGCCATCGGCAGCGCGCGCGAGTAATGCCAGCGCCGCGCTATCGAAATCAATTCCTTCCTCGCCGCAAATATGTGCCAGACGATCCGATATCAATCGCGGCGTCATGCGTTTCAGATTGAACTGCAGGCAGCGTGACAGAACTGTCGCCGGGAGTTTTTGCGGGTCTGTTGTCGCCAGCAGAAATTTGACGTGCTCCGGCGGCTCTTCAAGCGTTTTCAGGAGCGCATTGAAGGAGCTCTTCGACAACATATGGACTTCGTCGATCAGATATACCTTGTAACGTCCTCGAGCTGCGGCGTATTGCACGTTGTCCAGCAAGTTCACGAGTGTCGTCAACTTTGGTCTTGGAGGCGGCGTCGACTTCGATCAGGTCGACGAAGCGGCCTTCATCGATTTCGCGACAGGCGCTGCAGCTGCCACAAGGATTGGCAGTAACTCCGGTTTCGCAATTTAGCGCTTTGGCGAGGATCCGAGCGATGGTTGTCTTACCGACACCGCGCGTACCAGTGAATAGATAGGCGTGGTGCAATCGCCCGGTATCCAGTGCGTTCATCAATGCCTGCAGCACGTGCTCCTGGCCGACCGTATCGGAGAAGTTCTTCGGTCGCCATTTGCGGGCCAAAACCAGGTAACTCATTGATTGAAACTCTTAAATCAGGGTACGTTGCGGGAGTTGTACAGTGTAACGTAAGTGGCCCGTGCCAGCTGCTCCCCGGCACCCGGTGGCATCGCTACCGTTGCTCCCTTCCGGGCCTGGCGGAGTTCACGACTGACCGTCGCGGGGAAGCCGACACGGGCCGGGCGGGATTATCCCTGCTGCAGCCGCCAGACACAATGCGCGATGCGACCTAGCCCCAGAGATGGCTGTCTTTTTCGATGACCTGCTCAGAAGAACCGACTAAGAGCTTGTCCGGACCGCGAACGACGCTACTGTCTTTATCCGGATAATCGAGTGCGTCGAGGAAATGTTGCATGCAGTTCAGGCGCGCGCGCTTTTTGTCGTCCGACTTGACGACCGTCCACGGCGCATCGGCGGTATCCGTATAAAAGAACATCGCCTCTTTCGCTTCCGTGTATTCGTCCCACTTGTCCCGGGATTGCTGATCGATCGGGCTCAACTTCCATTGTTTTAGGGGCGATTTCATGCGCGCTGCGAAGCGGCGATCCTGTTCTTCCTTGGTAACTGAGAACCAGTACTTAAACAGGCGTATGCCGGAGCGCGTCAACATACGTTCAAAGTCCGGCACCTGGCGCATGAATTCGAGATACTCCAGAGAGTCGCAGAATCCCATTACCCGTTCGACGCCCGCGCGGTTGTACCAGGAACGATCAAAGAACACCATTTCGCCGGCAGAAGGCAGGTGGCTCACATAGCGCTGAAAATACCATTGGCCGCGTTCGTATTCGGTCGGCTTTTCCAGCGCCACAACGCGTGCTGCTCGTGGATTCAAGTGCTCCATAAAACGCTTGATCGTGCCGCCCTTACCGGCGGCATCGCGCCCTTCGAATATGACGATGACACGTTGCCCGGTTTTTCTAACCCAGCGTTGGACCTTGAGAAGTTCAACCTGCAGTTCCTTCTTATGTACCTCATAAGCCGCAGCCTTGATGCGCGACTCATAAGGGTACTTGCCGTTGCGAAACAGATCGCGAATCCGGTCGGGGTCCTGACTCGTCTTGCCCAACACCGAAGACGCCGGACGTGGTTCATCTGCAGAGGGACCTTGCCCGCGGTCTGCTTCGACTTTCGTGCCCTTCATCTAAGTGTTGGAAGCTGCTGCAATGCTGGCAATCGACGCATCCAGTGTTGCATTGAACTCGTTGTCCGTTTGTTTGGCACTCAATCCTTCCGCCAATGCTCTGGAGAAACTTGCAACCATGCCGGTCTGACGCGAGAGACGATCATTGGCTTCTTCGCGGGAATAACCGCCGGACAGAGCAACAACTCGGGCAACGTTCGGATGCGCCACGCAAGGAGCGTACAGATTGTCCTTTTCGGGCAGCGTAAGTTTCAACATGACAATTTCGTCGGCGTTCAGGCTGTCAAGATTTTCCATGATCGCCGCAAGCAACAAGTCCTCCGCCGCCGCCTTATCGGGACAATGGATGTCCACCTCAGGCTCGATGATCGGCACCAGTCCGGCGGCCACAATACGACGGCCGATTTCAAATTGCTGGTCGACAACGGCTTTGATGCCCGTCGCATTCGCCTGCTTGATGACCGAGCGCATTTTGGTGCCGAATATTCCGGCAGCATTGGCTTTCTTGAGCAATTTATCAAGATCCGGCATCGGCTTCATGACCTGGGCGCCGTCGACGACATCAGCAAGCCCTTTGTCGACTTTGAGGAACGGCACAACATTTTTCACATTCCAGAGGTAGGACGCAGTTGACTGCCCTTCGACTTCGCGGTCCATCGTATTCTCAAACAGAATCGCGCCGAGAATTCGGTTCCCGGCAAAAGCCGGGCTCGTCATGATGCGCGAACGCATTGCGTGAACTACCGCGTACATTTCTTCTTCGCTGGACCAGGCGTCCGGCGTCACACCGTAATGACCCAGCGCTGTCGGCGTACTGCCACCGCTCTGATCCAAAGCGGCAATAAATCCAGGTGCGGTTTTCATTTTCTGCAGTTGATCTTTCTTGCTCACGTTAGCCCCTCTTGGGTGTTCAGTAATGAATGCGGGTGGAGTCGCAATATTACAGGATAAATCGTGGTGAGTGGGATGCGGAATACCCTTAGGATCGGCGGTGACACTAAGAGACTCGCTGCTTCGCGGCGCCGCATGTGACTGCGTCGCTGCTCGGCTCAAACCGGCTCCTCAGCCTCCACCCCGTGCGGCCGCAAAAACAAAAGGCGCCCACCAGGGGCGCCTTTTGTTGTTCTGGCGGAGAAGGGGGGATTCGAACCCCCGGTACGGTATAAGCGTACACTCGCTTTCCAAGCGAGCGCCTTAAGCCACTCAGCCACCTCTCCGAATTCTGTTTTTCCCGGTCGACTCGGGACCTCGCTGCCCTAATTGATCGATGGCGGATACTCAATACACTTGGATCCCGGTGCGCGCGGCGGTGAATCCGACTTGGGTACCGTCATTTCTTTCAACTCATCCAGCGGATCCAGACCCTCCGGAACTACTATGCGTTTTCCCGCTACTGCCATCTGATAGGGCTCTGGATCTTCATCATCGCAGGTTGTACGAATCTCGTCCTTGCCGCAAGCGTTGATTCCGCTCAATACGATCAGGCTAAAGACCAAGGCAAATGCCTTCGCTGGGGTCATGCGGTTTCCTCCAAAACAACGCCGGCGATACGCATCGCAGTCAGCATTTGTTCGTGATACTTCGCCGAAAACGGCGTCAGTGGCAATCGAATATTATTCTGCATCAGCCCCATCTGACTTAGGGCCCACTTGACGGGTATCGGATTCGACTCGACAAACAGACTCTTGTTCAACGATTGCAGCGTGTCATCCAACGATTTCGCCGCCGCGCTGTTGCTCGCCAATGCGAGGCGACATAGCTTTGCCACCTGCGTTGGTACAACATTGCCACTAACGGTTACGACGCCGTGACCACCCTCTTCAATAAAAGGTCGCAACGTGAAATCGTCGCCGCTGTACAGCATGAAATCGCCGCCGATAAGATCCTGAATTGCTCGCAGCCGCTCGATATCGCCGGTCGCTTCCTTGATGCCAAAAATATTGCTGTGTTTTGCGAGCCTCGCGACCGTCTCCGGCAGCATGTCCGCCACAGTGCGGCCCGGAACGTTGTATAACATTAGTGGCCGATCTACAGCGTCAGCGATGGCCATGAAATGCTGGTAGATCCCTTCCTGGACCGGCTTGTTGTAGTAAGGCACGACGACGAGATACGCCGCAATACCGGTGTCGGCAACAGCACGAGACAGCTCCAGGGTCTGCGCGGTCGAATTCGAGCCGGTACCTGCGATAATCGGCAGGCGCCCGTTCGCGAGCTCCACGGCCCGCGCGATCAACTCAATGTGCTCGGCACGGGACAGGGTCGCGGACTCCCCGGTGGTTCCCGCGATGACGAGCCCATCACTACCGGATTCGACATGAAAATCGATCAGGCGCTTGAGACTCGCGTAATCGACCCGATTATCACCATCAAACGGCGTTACCAGGGCGACCAGGCTACCTTTGAACACATGTTGTCCTCGCCACAAATGAGGCGGCGATGTTACTGTTCATGTCGGGTGCTGGCAAGCGCTGCCGCCGGACCCACAACTCAAGCATGGATAATTCGAGAAAAATGACGCAACTTATTGTTATTTCAGCAGTTGGTACCGATAGAACCGGCGTAGTCCAGGATCTGAGCAAGGCTATCCTGTCCTGCGACGGCAATATCGAAGAGAGCCGTATGGCAACGCTCGGCTCTGAGTTTGCGATGTTACTCCTGGTATCCGGCAACTGGGCCACCTTGAACAAGCTGGAACAACGCCTGAACAAGCTTGGCGAATCGAAGAACCTTGCCATTTCCATACGCCAGACTGACGTAAAACCGCCGCGTAGCGACCGCATGCCCTATGCCATTGATATCGTGAGTCTCGATCAGCCCGGGATCGTCTTCAATCTTGCCAACTTTTTTGCCTCACGCGATATAGAGATCGCTGATGTCGCAACTCGCCGCTATGCGGCGGCGCACACAGGCTCACCCATGTTCGCAGTACAGATGGCGGTCAACGTGCCTTCGACGATACACATCTCACAACTGCGCGAAGAATTCTTAGAGGTTTGCGACCGTTTGAACCTCGACGCCATCCTTGAACCTGTAAAGGCCTAATTGGAGCCCCAAGTGAGCGCACCCAAACTGAATCGAGTTGTCGCCCGCTTCAAGGCTGTGGCGACGCGCAACAACACGATCGATCTCAAGGAATTGCGCGGCAAGCACGTCGTTATCTATTTCTACCCGAAAGACAGCACACCGGGTTGTACCCTGGAAGGCCAGGATTTTCGAGATCTTCATGCTCGCTTTCGGCGTCACAATGCTGTCGTTCTGGGAGTTTCGAGGGACAGCCTGGCTTCCCATGAAAAATTTCGCGACAAACAGTCGTTTCCTTTCGATCTGATTTCGGACCCGGAAGAGACGCTGTGTCGCCAATTTGACGTAATTCAGGAAAAAACCCTGTACGGCCGAAAATTCATGGGTGTTGTACGCAGCACTTTCTTGATTGATGATACCGGTAAGCTTCGTCAGGAGTGGCGAGGCGTAAAGGTCAAAGGCCACGCCGCTGAAGTACTGGAAGCCGTCAAGGCCCTGAAATAGCTGGAACGCCTCCGGAATAGCCGGGTCGTATTATTTATGCACAATGCACTCTACCGTCGAACGTTAGCCACCGTCCTTGCCGCCATTGTTTTCATCAGCGGCGCAGGCGCTGATGATATTAAATTGCCTGACATGGGCAGTCCGGCCGACGCGATACTGTCCTCCAACGAAGAAGCGCGATTCGGTCGCGCGATTATGCGCGACATCATCAACAGTGGCAGCGTCGTCGAAGATCCTCTGGTCACGGAATACATCAACGAGGTCGGCAACAGGATCGCGGCGCAAACCAACGACGGCGACATCGATTTCACATTCTTTGTTCTCAATGATGCCCGGATCAATGCGTTCGCCCTGCCCGGTGGCTATATCGGCGTCCACACCGGACTGCTCGAAGCCACACGCAATGAAAACGAACTGGCGGGCGTACTGGCTCATGAAGTTGCGCACGTGACACAGCGCCATATCGCGCGAGCTATTCACGCCAGTTCGCGCCAGAGCCTGCTGTCTACAGCGATCATGCTGGGAGCGATGATCGCTGGCGCCGCCGGAGCCGGTTCCGATGTCATGCAGGCTGGCATGGCGGTTGCTCAGGGGACTGCACTACAGTCGCAGATTAATTTTACGCGGTCCAACGAGCACGAAGCCGATCGCGTGGGCATTTCAGCACTGGCTGATGCCGGATTCGACCCCTACGGTATGGCGTCGTTTTTCGACGTCCTGTCACAACAAAATACCCGGGCACCGGATGATCGTGCACCTGAGTTCCTGATGACCCACCCGGTGACCTCCTCACGTATCGCCGAGGCCCGGGACCGCGCCCGCGATTACGACCCGGTTAGAAACGAAAACTCGATCAGTTACGGTATCGCCAGGATCCGAGTGATTGTTGCTCGCTTCGAAACACCGCAGCAAGCGGTCGCCTATTTTGAAAATCGGGCGTATCAGAATCAGACAGAATACGAGCGTTATGGCCGTATGCTGGCGTACATGCGAGATGGTAAGTACTCGATGGCGCTGGACATCGCAGAAGGATTAATGGAGCGGAATCCCGAAGTGATCGCCTATCGCATCGCACTCGGTGATGCGCAAGTGAAACTGGGACGTCACGACGAGGGCTTGAAGACTTACGAAAATGCGTTACAGCTTTTTCCGCGCAATGTTCCCCTGGTCATCGCTTACGCCGAACGATTGCTGGATCTCAAGCAGCCGCAGCAAGCGCATACAATCTTGCTGGACCTCCTGAACAATGTGCCCCCGACACCAAACCAGGTTCGGTTGATTGCGCGCGCGGCCAGTGAGGCGAATGAACAGGCTGAATCACTTTACTACCTGTCCGAATTCCGCTTCATGATGGGCGATCTTATCGGCGGCATCAACTACCTGCAACAGGCGCTGCGGGTACCGGAGTTGCAGGAAATCCAACGCATTCGCTTTGAAGCCAGAATTGATTTTATTCGCGAGTTCATGACCGAAGAGCAATTGCGCAGCATGCCGCGCACACCACCGTCCGGTAAGTCCGCTCGTAACGACGCCTGATCTTGATCACGGCAGCCTCATCCTCTCGACGCGCATTAACACTGCTGCTCGCAGTCGGATTGTCGGCCTGCACGACGGTGCCGGAAGAACGACGCACGCAAACAGACCCCTGGGAACCCTTGAATCGCTCCATATTCAGCGCCAATGTGGTTATCGACAACGTTTCACTAAAGCCGATCGCAAAAGGTTATCGAATGGTATTGCCGGGTCCGGTGCGTATCGGGATCTCAAATTTCTTTCGCAATCTCACTACACCGCGATCTGCGATCAATAACCTTCTTCAAGGTAAGCCGACACGTGCGCTATCAGAAGTCGGTCGCTTCATGTTCAACAGCACGCTCGGCGTTGGCGGGCTTGTCGACATAGCGACTATCGGAGGCATGGACGAGTATCGCGAAGATTTCGGGCAAACTCTGGCGGTATGGGGAGTCCCCGACGGCCCCTATGTCATGTTGCCGATATTGGGACCACAGACGCTGCGCGACGCCATCGTATTGCCAATCGACATCGCGACTGATCCGCTGTTCCAGTACGAGAAAGGATCGCTTCGACAGAATCTCTATATCCTGCGACTTATCGACCTTCGCTACCGCGTACTGCCAGCGGACAAGCTACTCGATGATTCCAGCGATCCGTATCTGACCTTGCGCGAATCCTACCAGCAAAATCGGGAGTTCGACATTTACGACGGTGATCCACCTGTCGACGATGAGTTTTTTGACGAATTTCTCAACGAGGAGTAGCGCAATTATTGGGTATCGGGCGCCTCAATAAATCCCGCCCAACGCTCACCGCGAGTCAGCAAGGCATCTACCTCAGTCGTTTTTGCTATTGCGAGTATGCGTGCTGGCATTCCGGAATAGCGAATCTCACGCACCGTGTGATTAGCCCACGTGATCCACTCGAGCAGCAACGCCAGGCCAGCAGAATCGCTGACGGTTACGCCGGAGAGGTCAATCTCCAGGCGAGTGTGTTCCTCGAACGGCTTTTCACTTTGTTGCAGAATTCTTTCCGCCGTATCGAACGACACTTCGCCCGACAGCGCGAAATGACCGTCGCCGAGATTTTCGAGTTCAAATTCACTCATTTGCAGGCGCTGTTGATTCGCGCTCGAGTCTTTCAATGACTTCATCAAGACTCGATGAACTTATCTCGGAGTCAACTTCTGTTCGATAGTTTCGAACGTACGACACACCTTCGATCACGACGTTGAACAACAGCCACCCGGAGTCACGCTTCACCAGCTCATAGTCAACCGCCACTTTGGTGCCGTCATTCATAATCACAGAACTGCGCACAGTTGCTCGTGGCTTCTCTAGATCGCCTCGAAATGGCAATACATTGACGCGATCCTGATCAAACTCAAAAATTCCATCGGCATAGCGACGCAGCAATGACTGATAAAAAGCGTCTATGAAGCGCTCGCGCTGAACCTCAGTGGCTGTCCGCCAATGTTTCGCCAATACCAGTTGCGCCGAAAACTTTCGATCAAATCGCGGCAGCAATATTTCGTCAATCAACGCGTACAACGCCGGGCGATCGTCGGCCAATTCTTCTTTGCGACCATCCAGCTTTTCGGCCAAAAGTGCAACGGCCGTTTCGATGACCTCCGTTGGTGTGCCTTCCTCTGCAATTGCCGCCGCGGCAATCCAGCCTGTCGACATAATCAATGACAACATCAGCGCCTTCATTCGTCGCCCTCCGACCCGGATTTAACCAGGAATTTGCCGATCAGGTTCTCAAGCACTATGGCTGACTGCGTGAAATAAATTTCACTGCCATCTTCCAGGTAGGTTTCGGAGCCCCCTGCCTGCAGCCCGATGTACTGGCTACCCAAAAGTCCTGCCGTCAGTATGCTGGCATCGGAGTCATCCGGAATCAGGTCGTAACGGCTGTCAATTATCATTCTGACATTCGCTTGCAGGGAAACCGGATCAAACGTAACAGCAGTGACGCGGCCAATGGTAACCCCGGACATGGAAACCGGAGCGCGCGGTTTCAGACTGCCGACATCGTCGAAATTGGCCTCCACTTCAAACGTCTCGTCCGCCGAAAAGCGCTCGCCGCCCGTGGTCTGTGTGGTAAGAAAAAATAACGCAGACATCCCGAGCAGTACGAACAGACCGGTACCTATTTCAACTGCACGTGTTTGTTGCATAGCCACTCCTTAAAGCATGACCGCAGTAATCATAAAATCCAGTATCAGGACACTAATTGCCGTGATCACAACCGTTCTGGTCGTCGCCCTGCCAACACCCTCGGCGGTGGGAATCGTATTGTATCCCTCCCAGACCGCCAGCAGGCTCGCAACGATTCCGAATACAAAACTCTTCAGGACGCCTTCCTGTATGTCGTCCATGTTAACGGACTGTTGCATCTGCTGCCAAAAGGCGCCGACGTCAACACTGAGTAGTATGACCGCGACGACATGCGCTCCAAACAGGCCGATGCAGGTAAATATCGCAACCAGCAGCGGCATCGCGACGACACCGCCCAGGAATCGCGGCACCAATACGCGTCGTACAGGATTGACGGCCATCATTTCCATTGCAGAAAGCTGATCGGTGGCTTTCATCAGGCCGATTTCAGAGGACAAAGCCGTGCCAGCCCGGCCTGCAAATAGCAGCGCCGTAATCACAGGACCCAATTCCTTTATCAATGCCAGGGCAACAATCGCACCAACGGAGTCCTCTGCGTTGAAGCGCGCCAGATTTGCATAGCCCTGCAGGCCAAGAACACCGCCAACAAAGAAACCGCACACCATGATAATGACCAGTGAAAGCGTGCCCGTATTGTGAATCTGCTTCACGATCAACCGGGGTCGTCGAATTATCATGCGCGGCGAATTGCGCAGGAGACGCAGGAAGAACAGCTGGAAAGCCCCAAACGTTCGCACGAACTCCAGCGTGTTTTCGTAAATTTCGCGGATCAAGGTCGGCATTAGCTGTCTCGCCCCAGCAGTTGCTCTTCGTAGTCTGGCGCATCGTAGTGAAACGCCACGGGCCCGTCTGCCATACCGTGCATGAACTGCCGCACCAATTTGGATTTCGCGACTTGCAGCTCGTCAGGACTGCCGCTCGCAGCGACTTTGCCATCGGATATCAGGTAACTCGTGTCCGCGACTGTGGATACTTCCGCGACGTCATGACTGACAACGATGCTGGTGATACCCAGTGCATCATTCATGCGGCGTACGAGTCGCACGATGACGCCCATGGAAATCGGATCGAGACCCACGAACGGCTCGTCATAGATCAGAATTTCAGGGTCCATCACCATGGCCCGTGCCAACGCCACTCGTCTCGCCATGCCACCGGACAACTCTGATGGCTGCATGTCAGCGGCGCCGCGCAATCCCACAGCATGCAACTTCGTCAGTACCACATGGCGAATCAACCGGTTCGTCAACTTGGTGTGCTCACGCAGCGGAAAGGCCACGTTCTCGAAAACGTTGAGATCGGTCAGCAAAGCGCCGTTTTGAAACAACATGCCGAAACGCTGTCGCATCGCGTACAGCTCGCGCTGGCTCAGGCTTGCGATATCGACGCCGTCAAACAGGATAACGCCCTGCTGGGGAATCAGCTGCCGCGTGATGAGCCGCAACAAGGTCGTCTTGCCCGTGCCACTCGGGCCCATAAACGCCGTAATTTGACCGCGTTTGATGGTCAGATTCAGATGCTTGAAAATCACCCGAGACCCGCGCGAATACATCAGGTCGCGAATCTCGATCAGGTTTTCAGAAACATTGCTCACGATGAGGTACGCCGCCCAGGCTCATCAGTGCGGCTGTTCTCCGGTCAATTTTGGATGGCGTAGCATAGCAAAAACCGCCTTCTGCAATGCTCGAATCTAACGGCAGCTATAGCCTGCCGCCGCAAATAGGACTAAAATAGTCCTTTATTTAACCACCGCGGAGCGGGTTGTGCTTAGAATCAGCAAACTTACAGACTACGGAACCGTGCTGCTCGCCAATCTGGCCGCGGATCAGACCGCTGTTTGCAGTGCCGCGGATGTCTCTAATGCCACCGGCATTGCGCTGCCTACCGTCAGTAAACTGCTCAAATCGCTCGGACGCGCCGGCCTCGTAACATCCACCCGAGGCAGCAATGGCGGATATCGCCTGGCGCGTGATCCGAGGGACATCAGTGCCGCCGACATCATCGACGCACTCGAGGGACCGGTATCGATTACTGAATGCAGCGCCGTTGACAGTCAGTGCGAGCACGAAGGTGTCTGTAGCGTCGGCGGCGCGTGGCAACGCGTGAACGTCGCCATTCGCCGCGCACTGGGCGATGTCTCGCTGAATGACCTCCTGCGCAGTAACAGCCCTACTCCCCAATTTCGGTTTGCTGGGCTGCCTATCAACGTGGAAAGCAAACGACGATGAGCTCTGAGAACCTTGAAAGCCTTGTAAATCGGCGATACGAACACGGTTTCGTCACTGATATCGCCACCGAAAGCCTGCCGCCCGGCCTGAACGAAAGCGTCGTGCGCGCCATTTCACTACGTAAGAATGAACCGGAATTCATGCTGGAGTGGCGACTGCAGGCCTATCGACAATGGCTTGAGATGACGGAACCGACGTGGGCGCACGTGCACTACCCGCCAATCAGGTTTGACGAAATCTCTTACTACGCGGCCCCGAAGTCGGACGATGATCGGCCGAAGAGCCTCGACGAAGTAGATCCCAAGCTTCTGGAGACCTACGAAAAGCTCGGCATACCGCTGCACGAACGAGCCAGGCTGGCCGGTGTCGCCGTCGACGCTGTTTTCGACAGCGTGTCAGTCGCAACGACTTTCAAAGGCAAACTGGCCGATGCGGGCGTTATTTTTTGCTCATTTTCCGAAGCCGTGCGCGAGCATCCGGAACTCGTCAAGAAATACCTGGGCAGCGTCGTGCCGAGGCGAGACAACTACTACGCCGCTCTGAACTCCGCCGTATTCAGCGACGGCTCTTTCGTCTACATACCCAAAGGCGTGCGCTGCCCCATGGAATTGTCGACCTATTTTCGAATCAACGCGGCGAATACCGGGCAATTCGAACGCACGCTGATCATCGCCGATGAAGGCAGTCACGTCAGTTACCTCGAAGGCTGTACTGCGCCCATGCGAGACGAAAATCAGCTGCATGCTGCCGTCGTGGAACTCGTCGCACTCGACGACGCCGAGATCAAATACTCAACGGTTCAAAACTGGTATCCCGGCGATGAAAACGGCGTTGGCGGCATCTACAACTTCGTCACCAAGCGCGGCGATTGCCGCGGTGCCAATTCCAGAATTTCGTGGACACAGGTTGAAACCGGATCGGCCATCACCTGGAAGTACCCGAGCTGCCTGTTGCGCGGCGAAAACTCCGTTGGCGAATTTTACTCCGTTGCGGTCGCTAACAATCACCAACAGGCGGATACCGGCACGAAGATGATTCACATCGGCGCCAACACGCGTAGCACGATAGTTTCCAAGGGAATTTCCGCCGGAAAAGCACAGAATGCCTACCGCGGGCTGGTCAAAGTGATGCCACAGGCACATGGCGCGCGCAATCACACGCAGTGCGATTCGTTGCTGATCGGCAAGGAATGCGGCGCACACACGTTCCCGTATATGGAAATCAAGAATCCGTCGGCAAAAATCGAACACGAAGCGACAACGTCAAAAATTTCGGCGGACCAGCTGTTTTATTGCCGACAACGTGGTCTCTCGGAAGAAGACGCCGTCAACATGATCGTCAACGGATTTTGTAAAGACGTTTTTAAACAATTACCGATGGAGTTTGCAGTCGAGGCGCAGGCGTTATTGAACGTCAGTCTCGAGGGCGCCGTCGGCTAGGAATTACGATGCTGGAAATCAAAAACCTGACCTGTCGCATTGGCGACACCGAAATTCTTCGCGGCCTGTCACTTGCCGTCAAGGCGGGTGAAGTGCACGCCATCATGGGACCCAACGGTTCCGGAAAAAGCACGCTGGCGCAGGTGGTCGCCGGTCATGACGACTATGTTGTAACAGGCGGAACGGTGAGCTTTAAGGGACAGGATCTGCTTGAACTGGAGCCCGAAGAGCGTGCCCGGGAAGGCATCTTCCTCGGCTTCCAGTATCCGGTCGAAATAGCGGGAGTCAATAACGCCTACCTGCTTAAAGCAGCCGTCAATGCCAAGCGCAAACACCAGGGACTCGGTGAAATTGATGCCTTCGAGTTCCTGAAAATCGCGCGTGAGAAAATGGCAATGCTGGGCATGGATCAGAAGTTTCTGAATCGCGGCGTTAATGAGGGCTTCTCCGGAGGCGAGAAAAAACGCAACGAGATACTGCAGATGGCGATGCTGGAGCCTAGCCTTGCGATTCTCGACGAAACCGACTCCGGGCTGGATATCGATGCGCTTAAGGCCGTTGCCGAAGGTGTCAATGCATTACGCAAACCAGACCGGGCAATCATCCTGGTGACGCATTATCAGCGCCTGCTGAACTACATCGAGCCCGACTATGTCCACGTCTTGTCCGGAGGGAAGATTGTGCGGTCCGGCGACCGTACATTGGCTTTGCAACTGGAAGAAAAAGGCTATGACTGGCTGCGCGAGGCCGCAAGCGCATGAAACAAACGACACTGTCTTCCGATGGGCTCAGAAGCGCTGTAGCGCAACTGCCGGTCAACGCATTATCTGCCATGCGCGAGGCGGCGCTGGTCAATCTCAACAAGCACGGCTTGCCTACGCAGCGCCAGGAAGATTGGAAATACACCGATCTGGGTTCCGCAATCGCCATCGGCAATCGCTGGTTGTCGGCAGGCGCCGCCGCGGCTACTGCCAACAAGTTGCCGGAGTCGATTGCCGCAATAACCCGCTCTATCGACGCCGACTGGCTGGTCATCGCCAACGGCCTGGTCGACACCAGCCTTTTCGAAGAGAGCCACGGTATTGAAATCGAGCGTTTCAGCGAGTCCACTGCCCCGACGGTCCTCGACCAACCACTGGCAGACCTGAATGCCGCACTCTTGCAGGACGGGCTGCGCATACATGTTCACGCCGCCACCGAAAAACCACTGGGCCTGCTCTTTATCGACGAATCAAGTTCCGGCGCCGCTGTTACCCAAGCCAACGTGGAGATCACCGTTGCACCGGGTTGCGACGTCGAAATCATTGAATACCAATCGTCCTGTGGCGATGACGATCATTACGCAAACTCGGTGGTCACACTGAATATTGGTGAAGCAGCACGTGCGAACTACGTGAGAATTCAGGATCGGCGCATCGGCCACCTGCAGACCGGCCGGCTGTCAGTCGCTATAGGGAAAGACGCGCAGCTGCACGCAGCGAGTTTCGATCTCGGCGGCGGCCTGGTGCGCAACGATGTTGATATTGATCTCAGCGCAACCGGTGCCGAGCTCGTCTGCAATGGCCTCTATCTGGCCAGCGACGGACAACACATCGATAACCATATTCGAGTCGACCATCGCGTCGGCCCGGCATCGTCTTCGCAGGAGTATCGTGGCATCCTCAATGGGCGCTGCCGCTGCGTCTGGAACGGCAAAGCCATAGTGCACCGCGGCGCGGACGGCACGGACGCAAACCAGGCTAACCACAATTTGTTGTTGTCCGAGCTGGCGGAAATCGACGCCAAGCCCGAGCTCGAGATTTACGCCGACGACGTCAAGTGCAGTCACGGCACGACCGTCGGACAACTCGACGAATCCGCCCTTTTCTACCTGCGCAGTCGCGGGCTTGGCAAGCACCAGGCTGTGCAGGTTCTTACGCGCGCTTTCGCCGCTGACCTTGTTGCAAGAACACCGGTGGATGCAGCCAAAACCGCGATCGTGGCATTGGTCGAATCTCGCCTCACCAATCTGACCGCGGATCAGACATCGTGAATGCACCACTCGCAGTTGCGGTCGGCGATATCGCGCATTGTCGAGATGACTTTCCGGCACTGCAACAGTCCATCAATGGTCAACCGCTGGTATTCCTGGACAGCGCTGCATCTGCCCAACAGCCCGCCGCGGTTATCGATGCCGTGGCCCGCTACCAACGCGAGGATCACGCCAACGTACATCGTGGCGTGCACACACTAAGCCACCGTGCTACGGAGCTCTACGAAGGCGCGCGCGATAAATTGTGCAACTTCGTCAATGCGACCAGTCGCCGCGAGATCGTTCTGACGAGCGGCACTACCGAATCCATAAACCTGGTGGCCCAAAGCTACTGTCGGCCCAGGCTGCAACCCGGCGATCAAATCCTGATTACCTGGCTTGAACACCATTCCAATATTGTTCCGTGGCAGCTCGTTTGCGAACAAACCGGTGCCGAACTGTTAGTTGCACCGATCAATGACAGTGGCGATATCGATCTTGACGAATTACAGGCCCTGATGAGTGAGCGCGTGAAGCTACTGGGCATCGGTCACGTATCCAACGCACTCGGCACCGTGAATCCGATTGCGGACATCATTGCTCGTGCGAAGTCGCAAGGCATCACCGTGCTTGTTGACGGTGCGCAGGGTGCGCCGCACATGAACATTGACGTACAGGCACTGGGATGCGACTTCTACGCGTTCTCCGGACACAAAATGCTGGGACCAACGGGCACCGGCGTCCTGTGGGGCCGGGAGAAATTGCTTGAAGAAATGCCGCCCTACAAGGGTGGCGGCGACATGATTCTGGAAGTCAGCTTTGAGAACACCGTTTTCAACGAGCTGCCCTACAAGTTCGAGGCCGGGACACCGAATATTTCCGGAACCATTGGACTCGGGGCCGCCGTCGACTACCTGCTCTCGATCGGCATGCAGAACATTCAGGAACATGAACAGGGGCTGCATCGGTATATGGTCAGCCGACTCACCGCTGTGGATGGAATACGACTTATCGGCACAGCTCGTGAACAGGCTGGCGTGCAGTCTTTTTTGCTGAACGACATCCATCCTCATGATCTCGGCACTTTGCTGGATCATCAGGGTGTTGCGGTCAGGACCGGACATCATTGTGCGATGCCCGTCATGCAGAGATTCGGCCTGCCAGGGACCACAAGGGCGTCGCTGGCGCTCTACAACAATACTGATGACATCGATCGCCTGATTACGGCTCTCGAAAAAGCCCGCGAGATATTTGCATGAACCCACAAAAAATAAAGCAGGCGCTATCTCACCCTCTTTCCATAACGACCAGCGAGTAAGGACACCCATGTTCGGCCACACCAACGAGCCATTCTCACTGTCACGCGATGTCGCTGCCGTCATCATTCCGGCTGGCGAAGAGCTGACATTGCGTGAAGGAACCAGTGGTTTCATCACCCAAGCCCTTGGCGGAAGCTTCACCGTCTATGTCGAGGGCAACCTGTTTCGCGTCTCGGGCATCGACGCTGACGCACTCGGCAAAGAGCCGGTTCCACCGCCCAGAATTCCGGAAGACGCCACGGATGCCGATATCGAGGCCGTCATTTGGGATCAGCTCAAGACCTGCTACGACCCGGAGATTCCTGTCGACATCGTCAACCTCGGGCTGGTCTACCGCTGTGACGTCACGCCACTGGGTAATGGCGAGCGCTCGGTTGCCGTGGACATGACCCTGACCGCTCCGGGCTGCGGCATGGGAGACATACTCGTTGCTGATGCGCGTGAAAAAATCGCTATTATCCCAACGATCGCCGACGTCACTGTGGCACTGGTCTTCGACCCGCCCTGGAATGCCGCGATGATGTCCGACGAAGCAAGACTGCAAACAGGAATGATGTAAATCCTAGATAACTCCGTTAATACCATGAAAACATTAACATTAGTAAGGCATGCAAAATCGGACTGGAACGACCGGAGGCTGAGCGACAGTCAACGCGTCCTGAGCGAGCGCGGCGAACGGGATGCGCCCGCCATGGGCAAACGAATAGCCGCGCTGGGCCTGCGGCCCTCCCTATTGATCTCCAGCCCGGCGGTTCGTGCCTACAGCACTGCTCGGTATGTTGCTGCGGAACTGGGCTATCCCGTCGAGTTTCTGCAACGTGAGGAATCCTTGTACCTGGCGTCACTCAACCATCTACTCGACGTTGTCATGGCGCAGGACGACAGCTTTAACAGCATCATGCTGTTTGGCCACAACCCCGGCATGACCGAGTTTGCCAATTTCCTGGTGCCGGGATTAACCAATAATTTGCCGACGGCGGGCGTGGTCGCTGTGCAAATCGATCAGGAGGACTGGAACCTGTACAGCCAGCCCGTTGCCGAGCTGATTCGCTACATCTATCCGAAGGACGGCGAATAAGCCCACTAACACTCGGGAACATTGACCGCCAGGCCGCCCTTGGACGTTTCCTTGTAGTGCGCGGACATGTCGTTGCCTGTCTGGCGCATCGTTTCGATAACCTGGTCAAGCGTAACCTTGTGCGTGCCGTCGCCATGCATCGCCAGCTGCGCCGCGTTAATCGCCTTGACCGCGCCCATCGCGTTGCGTTCGATACAGGGAATTTGCACCAGTCCTCCGATTGGATCGCAGGTCAGCCCCAGGTTGTGCTCCATACCGATTTCCGCCGCTTCTTCAACATGGTCGTTGGAGCCGCCCAACGCCGCCGCGAGCCCGCCGGCAGCCATGGAACAAGCCACGCCAACCTCGCCCTGGCAACCCATCTCGGCGCCGGAAATCGATGCATTCACTTTGTACAACACGCCAATCGCGCCAGCGGTCAGAATGTATTTCAGTACCCCCGCCCGGTCGGCACTCGGGACGAACTGTTCATAAAACATCAGCACGGCGGGTATGATGCCGGCAGCGCCGTTGGTTGGCGATGTCACGACACGACCGCCAGAGGCGTTTTCCTCATTGACTGCAATCGCGTAGGTATTGACCCAGTCCAGAGCCTGTAAGGGCGATGGCTCGCCAACCCGCAAGAGTCTCCGGTGCAATTTCGCCGCCCTGCGCAGCACCGACATCTTCCCGGGCAACACGCCCTCCGTCCGCAAGCCGCGTGCGACGCAGTCGCGCATCGCCTGGCAAAGAGCATCGATTCGCTGATCAACTTCATCTGCAGAGCGCCAGAATGTCTCATTGCGGTACATCAATTCGGCTATCGTCAGGCCGTTGTCCCCGGCGCGCTGCAGTAGCGATGCGCTGGTATTGAATGGCAGCGGTGGTTCGCCCTCCTGAGTGACCGGTTCCGGATCATCATTGCGCGCAATAAAGCCGCCACCGAGCGAGTAATACAGGTCTTCTGCAACGACTGCGCCACTGGATGAACGGGCGATGAAGCGCATACCGTTAGTATGGCGCGGCAATTCCTGCTCGAAATCGAACACCAGGTTCACGGCAGGATCGAAGGCCAGCTCTCCAATGCCGGGCACCAGAATTCGCTTGTCCGCGTGGATCGCTCGTAAGCGATCATCGACCTCATCGGGATTGATGGTGTCGGGGGTCAGGCCCGAGAGGCCGAGCAAGATGGCCGAATCCGTACCGTGGCCCTTGCCGGTCCAGGCCAGTGACCCGTGCAGAGACACATCTATGCTCGTCACCTCGGTTCCGAGTTCAGGAAGCTGCTGTAGAAAAGCCACAGCCGCCTTCATCGGCCCGACAGTGTGGGAGCTGGACGGACCGATGCCGATCTTGAAAATATCGAATAAACTAATTGCGGCCATCGCAATAATTCCTAGTCGGCGCCCAGCGTCAGCAGGCTTGCGTTGCCACCGACCGCTGAAATGTTGTTGCTGACGGTAAATTCGGCCCCGAAACGCTGCAGGTAATGCGGTCCTCCGGCTTTTGGTCCGGTGCCGGACAGCCCGCGACCACCAAAAGGCTGCACGCCGACGACAGCACCGATCATGTTGCGGTTAATGTAGATGTTTCCCGCACCCGACGCTTTTGCAAGTCCGCGCGCCCGAGAGTCGATACGTGTGTGCAGCCCCATCGTCAGTCCGTAGCCCGTCGCATTAACGGCCTGCACAGTCTCATCCAGTTTCTTCCCCTTGAACTTCATGACGTGCAATACCGGGCCGAACACTTCGCGTTGCAGCGCATCGATGCTATCGATTTCGATCAGTGTGGGCGCAAAGAAGGTGCCGGCGTTGCACGCCTCGGGCAAGGTGCAACGATGCACAATGCGCGCGTCTTTCTGCATGCGATCAACGTGGGCAGACAACAAGTTCCTGGCCTCATCATCGATTGCCGGCCCAACGTCAGTCGACAAATGCCTGGGATCGCCAATATCCAGTTCATCCATGTAACCGACCAGCAGCTCGAGTGTTCTCGCTTCGATCTCGTCCTGCACGCACAACAGGCGCAACGCGGAACAGCGCTGCCCCGCGCTATTGAACGCGGAGTAAATACTGTCATGGACGACCTGCTCAGGCAGAGCCGAACTGTCAACGAACATGGCGTTTTGACCACCGGTTTCAGCGATCAGAACTCCGATTGGACCGTCTCGATGTGCGAGCGTCTGGTTGATCAGGCGCGCCGTCTCTGTCGAACCCGTAAACGCGACCCCCGCAACTCGGGCATCCCCGACCGCTCGCCCGCCAATCCGGGCACCGTCTCCGGGCAGAAAATGCAGCACGTCGCCAGGCACACCCGCCTCGAGCATCAGTTGCACCGCACGAAAAGCAACCAGCGGCGTCTGCTCAGCCGGCTTTGCCAGTACAGCATTGCCGGCCGCGAGAGCGGCGCTGACCTGACCCGTAAATATCGCCAGCGGGAAGTTCCAGGGACTGATGCACACGAACACACCGCGGCCGCGCACGCCGTAGGTATTGCGCTCCCCTGTGGGCCCCGGCATCTCGATCGCCTCGCCAAAGTGCAACACGGATTGAGCCGCATAATAACGAATAAAATCAACAGCTTCCCGTAGCTCAGAGATTGCGTCCGGAATGATCTTGCCGGCCTCCCGAACACAGAGCTCCAGCAGTTCCGCGGCATGCTCTTCGAACAGATCCGCCGCCTTGTTCAATATCGCCGCTCGTTCCAGCGCCGATTTCCGGTTCCAGGCCACCTGCCCCTGCAACGCCGATTTCAGTGCGGCATCGACATGCTCCTCGCTCGCCTGCATGCAGATTCCTACCACATCGGCCGTGTTGGCTGGATTGACGGACGGCAGCTCCTCGCCACTCAGCTCCTTGCCCGCAACGATGGGCCGCGCACGGTGACTCCTGGCACTGCAGGCCTGCATGTCAGCCAAGAGTTTTCGACTGACCTTACGGTCTGCGAGGTTGAGCCCCCTGGAATTCGGTCGTTCCGGTAGGAATATGTCCGCGGGTCGCGGAATTCGCGGATGCGGCAAACAATCGTGCGACAGGGCTACAGCGATGGGATCGGCAATGATGTCCTCGATGGCAATGGACTCATCGATTATGCGGTTTACGAACGATGTATTGGACCCGTTTTCCAGCAGCCGCCTGACCAGGTAAGGCAGCAGGTCTTCGTGACTGCCGACCGGCGCGTAAACACGGCACGGACGATTGTGTTTGTCCGGATCCACAACTTCCGCGTACAGGTCTTCGCCCATGCCATGCAGGCGTTGAAATTCGAAGTCACGGCGAGAACCCGCGTAGTGCAGAACACTCGCCAGCGTGTGCGCGTTGTGCGTCGCAAACTGCGGGTAGATCCTGTCACCGGCAGCCAGTGCCTGGCGTGCCGCTGCGAGGTAGGAAACATCCGAATGCGACTTGCGTGTGAATACAGGATAACTTTCGATACCGCGTTCCTGCGCGAGTTTTACCTCCGAATCCCAGTAGGCGCCTTTGACCAGTCGCACCGGGATGCGGCGACCGACATCGCCAGCCAACTCGGTTACGAATCGTAAAGTGTCACGGCTGCGGCGCAGATACGTCTGCACCGCGAGCCCAAAACCGTCCCAACCCGCCAGTGACGGGTCACGGTAAACAGTTTCGAAAATGTTCAGCCACATCTCGAGGCGGTCCGCTTCTTCCGAATCAATCGTCAGGCCGATACCGATTTTCTTGGCGTGCTGCGCCAACGCCAGCACTTCGGGCACGAGTTCCTTCATCACCCGCTCTTCATGGGTAAACTCGTAACGCGGATGCAATGCAGAGAGTTTTACCGAAATGCCTGGCGCAGCAAAAACGTCACCGGCTGGCTCACGCAGTGACTTGCCGATACTGTCAATACCCTGATGATAGTTGTCGAGATAGCGCCTGGCGTCCGCCGCCGTCAGGGCCGACTCCCCCAGCATGTCGAAAGAATAGCGATACGGCAGTACTTCCTTCTTGGCTGAACGTTTGATCGCTTCGGCGATCGTGCGCCCCATGACAAATTGATGACCCATGATTTTCATCGCCTGCCGCATGGCGGTTCTGACGACGGGTTCGCCAACACGGCTGACCATTCGACTCAGCAGTTGCCCGGGGTTGTTCTTCCTGGTTTCGTCCAGCGTCAGGATACGGCCCGTCAGCATCAGCCCCCAGGTTGATGCGTTGACGAATAGAGACTCGCTGGTACCGATGTGGCTCTGCCAGTTGGCTGAGGTTATCTTGTCGGCGATGAGCCTGTCCGCGGTGTCTGCATCCGGAATGCGCAGCAAGGCCTCGGCGATACACATCAGCAACACACCTTCCGTCGAACTCAGATCGTATTGCTGCAGGAAGGCCTCAATGCCGCTGTCTTCACTCGCATTCTTGCGCACGGCGTTGACGAGTTGCGCTGCGGTCGCCTGAATCTTCTCGCGACCCGTGTCCCCCGGGTCAGCCGCTTCGGCCAACTCACGGACGAGGCTCGCCTCATCGGCAAGAAACAGATCGTTAATGTAGGGGATGCGGCCCTCGCGGGCTGCCGGCTGATCGATAAAGCTCATGGATTGACTCCGAAGACCCGCTGTCGGGTAGCTTTAATTTGTGGCACACGGTCGGCGATTATAGGTTATTAACATCGCTACGGGCATCGGTATTGAAGCCAATTCAATATATAATTTGCGGCCCGTCAGTTTCCAGGAAAAAGCCCGTGTCGGAAGCCTTCTTCAACTCACTCGCAACAGCTACCGAAGCCCTAAAAGCCGAGGGACTATTCAAGTCTGAAAGACTCATTGCCGGACCGCAGCAAGCGGCCATCAATGTGCGCTCCAATGGCCAAATCACGGAAGTCCTGAATCTCTGCGCCAACAACTATCTGGGTCTCGCCAATCATCCCGACGTGATTGCCGCTGCGCACAAGGCCTTGGACGATTTCGGCTACGGCATGGCCTCTGTCCGCTTTATTTGCGGCACCCAGACCATCCACAAGCAACTTGAGGATCGAATCAGTGCCTTTCTGGGTACTGAGGACACCATCCTCTATCCGTCCTGTTTCGATGCC
The DNA here is from genome assembly GCA_942490655.1 of uncultured Gammaproteobacteria bacterium. Classification (GTDB taxonomy): domain Bacteria; phylum Pseudomonadota; class Gammaproteobacteria; order Steroidobacterales; family Woeseiaceae; genus UBA1847. Next base: position 984,279 of record CALNXZ010000003.1, read on the forward strand.
AATGGTGGCTTGTTTGAAACGCTGTTGGGTGAAGCGGATGCCGTTATCAGTGACGCCCTCAATCACGCCAGCATCATCGACGGTATCCGTTTGTGCAAGGCACAGCGATACCGCTATGCCAATGACGATATGCAGGACCTGGAGTCGCAACTTAAAGCCGCTGCCGAATCCAGCAACCGGTTGATCGTAACTGACGGCGTTTTTTCGATGGACGGAACCATTGCCAGTCTGGACAGGATTTGTGACCTCGCTGACAAATACGATGCCCTGACAATGATTGACGATTGTCACGCCGCCGGCTTTCTTGGCGAGCACGGACGAGGCACGCACGAATATCGCGGCGTGATGGGACGCATTGATATCATCACCGGAACTCTCGGCAAAGCCCTGGGCGGCGCATCCGGCGGCTATACATCGGGCCGCAAGGAAGTGGTTGGCTGGTTGCGGCAACGCTCACGCCCTTACCTGTTCTCCAACTCCGTGGCACCGATGATTGCTGCAACGTCTATCGCAGTGCTCGACCTGCTGGAACATGACAACGCTCTGCAACAACAGCTGCACAGTAATGCAGCGTATTTTCGGCAAAGGATGACCGAGCGCGGTTTCGATCTGAAGCCTGGCGAACATCCGATCATTCCGGTAATGCTTGGCGACGCGGTATTGGCGTCCCGGATGGCCGAAAAACTGCTGGACCGCGGCGTCTACGTGATCGGATTCTCGTTCCCCGTAGTGCCCAAAGGCCAGGCAAGAATCCGCACACAGATGTCTGCCGGGCTCACACGCAAGCAACTGGACATAGCCATTGAAGCGTTCACGGATGTTGGTCGTGAACTGAAAGTAATTAACTAGGACTCGCAATGAAAGCACTGGTAAAGGCCAAGGCAGAACGCGGCATCTGGATGCAGGATATCGAACACCCGGATGTTGGCCACAATGATGTACTTATCAAGGTCAATCGGACCGCAATCTGTGGCACCGACATTCACATCTTCAAGTGGGACGAGTGGGCACAGGCGACGATCCCCGTACCAATGGCGGTTGGCCATGAGTTCTCCGGTCAGATTGTCGACATGGGCGTCGAGGTTCGCGGCCTCGCTGTGGGTGACCGCGTTTCGGCAGAAGGACACATTACCTGCGGCGTCTGCCGCAACTGTCGCGCCGGTCGCCGCCATCTGTGCATGAATACAGTCGGAGTGGGTGTTAGCCGCGCAGGCGCCTTCGCAGAATACATTTCAGTACCGGCATTCAATGTCTTTAAGCTGCCTGACTCGATCAGCGATGACATGGCGGCGATTCTCGACCCGCTCGGCAATGCTACGCACACCGCATTGTCGTTCGACCTGGTCGGTGAAGACGTGTTAATCACAGGCGCCGGTCCTATCGGTGTCATGGCGGTCGCAATTGCTCGTTACGCGGGCGCGCGCCATGTTGTTATCACGGACATCAACGAATACCGTCTGGATCTTGCCCGGAAAATGGGTGCAACTTGCGCACTGAATGTCACCCGCGAGTCACTGGACGACGCTATGCGTACGCTCGGCATGAGTGAAGGATTCGACGTCGGCATGGAAATGTCGGGAAATCCGCAGGCTTTCCGAGACATGCTCCGTACCATGCACCACGGCGGAAAAATTGCGATCCTTGGTATACCGCCCGACGAGACCAAAATTGACTGGAAGGACGTCATCTTCAAGGGACTGCAACTCAAGGGCATTTATGGCCGCGAGATGTTTGAAACCTGGTATAAAATGTCGAGCATGTTGCAGAGTGGACTCAACATCGAACCGATCATCACACACCACTTCCCGATCGACGATTACCTACCCGCCTTTGAGCTCATGGAATCCGGGCAATCAGGAAAAGTGATACTCAACTGGAACTAGGCCCGATTAGTCTATTTCACAAAAGCAATGTGAGTAGACTCCTTTCGGATCATTAAAGCGCGTCACGCTCTGCAATAATTTTTGCAAATTGTTGCTAAACGTCGCCAGTACTCCCGGCTCGCGAGCCAGCTTCGTCATGTCGAAGCCGAAGCTTTTTGAAAGAGCCAGAAAATCAAGAACCATTTGTTCGGTCGGCGACAAGCCGGTCTCAATCAACACCTGACCGTATTTGCCCTCCTCGAGGCCCACGACGTCGGCCGCCGCCCGAACGGCATCTTCAATGGTGCCAAGTTCATCGACCAGTCCGAACGCGAGCGCCTCAGACCCTGTCCATACCTGGCCCTGTGCAATCTCGTCGACGCGTTGCTTGTCCATCGCGCGTCGATCTGCAACTCCGGAAATAAAGTCGTCGTAGGTATCGTTGATAATCAGTTGAAACAGTTCTTTGACTGCCGCGGACATTTCCCGGTCGGGTCGCAACTGGCCCGACCAGGGTGTCGTTCCGACACCGTCAGTCGCAATTCCGAGCGTCGCGAGCGTACGCTGATAGGTCGGAAACATTCCGAAAACACCGATTGAACCGGTGACCGTCGCTGGGCTCGCAAAAATCCTGTCAGTAGCCATTGAAATCCAGTAGCCACCCGACGCCGCGACACTTCCCATCGAAGCCACAACGGGTTTTCCGGCCGCTTGCAACGCCGCAATTTCCTGCGCGATAACCTCTGAGGCGAATACGCTGCCTCCAGGACTATCGACCCGCAGCACGACTGCTTTGACTGAATCATCGGCCAACGCCTGGCGCAATAACGCACCTGTTGAATCGCCGCCGATGCTTCCGGACGCCTGTGCGCCGTCGAGAATGGTGCCAACTGCCATCACTACGGCAACGTTCTCATCCTGAACATCAACACCATGTAACAGCCGCATGTTCCTCAGGTAGTCTTGGGAATATACAGACGCATACTGCGAACTGTCCTGGGAATCAGACCCCGCATACTCTTTGATTCGGTCGCGCAAATCAGCGCGCCCCAGCAGGTCGTCTACCAGCCCGGCATTCTGCGCTGCCACCGCTATGTCACCACCTGCCGACCTCACGTGCGCGAGCAGGTTTTGTGCGAACTCATCGATTGTCCCTGCCGCAAGTCCGCGCGCGACTTCCACGTCATCCTGGTACATCGTCCAGAAATGCTCGATCAGGCGAGTCCTGGACTCCCGGTCCTCGGGTGACATGTCCATGCGCGTATACGGTTCGACGAAGGACTTGTGGGTACCAACGCGAAACACGTTCCAGTCGAGTTGCAGTTTATCGATCGCCTCTTTGTAATAACTTCGAAATCCACCGTAGCCTTCGAAGAAAACCAGTCCTTCCGGGTGCATATACAATTCATCCGCATGTGCTGCCAGGTAATAGCCAGCCTGACTGAAATAGTCGGCACTGGCGACAACAGGCTTACCGGATTCCTTGAAGTCATCGATCGCCACGCCTATGCGATGTAATTTATTCAGGCCACCACCGCCGACGGCACTCAGTTCAAGATGCACTGCGGTAATGCGCTTGTCGGTTTTAGCGAATGCCAGCGCATCGACAACATCCTGAACCAGCGTTTGCGGCGGGGCATCGCCCAGCAATTCGGCTAGCGCACGGTCGTACGGATCGCCATCCAATTGCTCAACCAATGGACCTACAGGCTGAATAAACAGTGCAGCCTGGCCAGCCACCAACGGCGGTGCTCCGGACAGGGCGCCGAAGAAGACCGCAAACAACATGAGCAGCAAGAGCAGATGTAGTACCTTGCGGACACCATCAAGACCGCGCCAGATGCTGGATATCAATCTGACCAAGAAATTGCTGCTGCTCATAAATCGTTCCTAGTTATCTTCGCCGGTATAGCGAATCCGGTAAATTTTGTCGGCGTGATCGTCGCTCACCAACATAGACCCATCAGCGAGCACCAGCAGGTCCACAGGACGGCCGGAAACGGTTTCATTCTGCATCCAGCCGCTGGCAAACGGCTCGTAGGCAACCGCTACGCCGTTCTCCAGTTGAACCAGCGAAATACGATACCCTGCTTTCTTTGACCGATTCCACGAGCCGTGTTCCGCAATAAAGATCTGATTTCTGTACTTGGCTGGAAAAGCATCGCCTGTATAAAACCTGACGCCCAAAGGCGCAACGTGCGCTCCCAGCTGCTGCGCGGGCTTCTGGTAGTCCGCACAATCCTTGCCTTTGCCGAATTCAGGATCCAGCAATTCTCCAGCATGGCAATACGGATATCCAAAATGCTGTCCTGTTGCCGTCACGTGGTTCAATTCATCCGGCGGCAAATCATCTCCCAGCATGTCACGGCCATTGTCGGTGAACCATAGATCTCCGCTACCCGGCTGCCAGGTAAAACCCACGGTATTGCGAACACCCTCAGCGACCGTTTCGAGGCCGCTACCATCCGCATTCATCCGCACAATTCGGGCAAAGCCGGTTTCGTCGCAGATGTTACAGGGCGCGCCAATACCAATGTATAACTTGTCGTCGGGTCCGAAGCCTATGTAACGCCAGCCGTGGTGTTTCTCAGACGGCAGGCTCACAGCCAACTCAAAACCGACAGGCACATCTGACAGATTGGACTCAATATCATCGTAACGCGTGATCCGGTCAATTCTGGCCACGTACAGTGCGCCATCGTGAATCGCGATCCCATTGGGCGTATCGAGATTGTCGAGCAATTTGATGGTTCTCGTGCCCTCTCCATCAGGCACTACGGCATACACCGCACGGCCCCTGCGATTGGATACAAAAACGGTGCCGTTGTCGCCAAGCGCCAACGATCTGGCACCTGGAACATCTGCAAACACTTCGATTACGAATCCCGGTGCCAACCGGATATCGTCCAGGCTCGAGGCAATCACCGGCGACACAAACACGACCGCAGCAACCAGAATTCGGAACACAGCGCTTGTCATAGTAATCAGCCTTATTCAGATAGGAAGATCAGAGACATTTCAGGCAGGAAGGTGATCAGTATGACCGACAGCATCAGGATGAGCAAAAACGGAAATGTCGCCGAATACACGTGCATGATCGGCTTCTCGAAACGATAACTGGCGATGAACAGGTTCAACCCCACGGGCGGTGTCAGATAACCCAACTGCATCGCGGCCAGGAAGACGATCCCAAGGTGCACCTCGTTGACGCCGTACCCGGCCGCAATCGGCAATATCAATGGCACGACCAGCACGATGGCCGAAAAGATATCCAGAATCGCGCCGAGAATCAGGAGAAAGATCAGCAGCAAAATCAGGAAGGTTGTCTGGCTGCTAACGAGGTTCGCCACGATCTCAAACAGTCGCTGCGGTATGTCTGCGTCGATCATGTAGCTCGTGGACGCGACTGAAACGCCGAGGATAATCAGTATTCCACCAACCAGCACCATCGACGAACGCATGATTCCGGGTAGTTCCCACCACTGGATCTCGCGCAGGATCAGGACTTCAACGATCAGGACGTAGAGCGCCGTGACTGCGGCGGCCTCAGATACGGCGAAGAAGCCGGAGTAAATTCCGCCGAGAACCACGATGGGCAGTGGCAATTCCCAAATCGATTCGCGCAGTGCCGCGCCAACTTCCCTGAGCGAGAAGGACTCGAGTGGCTTTCGAATATGCCGATTCACCCACAGGCTGTAGCCGGACAACATGATCAACATCAACAGGCCCGGCAGAATTCCTGCCAGAAACAGGTTGTCGATAGGCACTTCGGCAATAACGCCGTACAGAATGAGCGGTAGTGACGGCGCAAACAATAAACCCAGGCTGCCCGCTGATGTTACAAGACCGAGATTGAACTTGTCCCCATAACCGTCCTGCTTCAGCGCCGGATATAGAATTGCACCAAGCGCAATAATCGTAACGCCCGATGCACCGGTAAATGCCGTGAAAAACGCGCATGCCGCAAGACACACCAACGCCAGACCACCGGGCATCCAGCCCAGCATCGCGCCCGTCAGTCGAACCAGACGTTTTGGCGCGTTACTCTCGCTCAACAAATAGCCGGCAAACGTGAACAACGGAATCGCAGCAAGAAATGGCATGCTGGCAATACTTTGGACTTCGATCGCCATGATCATCAGGTCCGATTCCTGACTGTAGAAGCCGATCATCGCGCTTGCGGCGATGACTGCGAACAACGGCGCTCCAAGGATGGCCAATAGTGCCAGCAGGATGCTAAAAAGAATCATTTCACAGCCTGCACTTTGCCACCGAAAATCAGGTCGCCAACCTGGCGCAAAACTGCGATGAGAAAGCGGTACGAAATCAGTGCAAACGCCAGCGGCATAATCACATGTGCAATCCATGCCGGCGTATCAACCAGTACGGTATCTTCGTACTCAATTTCTATTTGCAGGTAACGCCAGGCCTGCACAGCGATTACTGCACAGACTACCGCTGCGAAAAGATCGACGACGACGCGCAGAACATGCACGGCAGAATCGGGCAATACGTGGGAAAGCGCGTCAATCCGGATGTGTCGGTTGTCACGGCATGCGGCGATGGAGCCGACCAACGCCAGCCATAACACCATGAGGCGAATGAGTTCGTCGGCCCAGCCGAACCCTGTACCGAAAGCCTCGCGCATGACGATCTGGCCGACAGCAACGACCATCATTGCCGTTAACATCGAGACCAGCATCACTGTCTCAATCGTTGCGCCCAATTTGTCTAGCCGCTCAAGCAGCTGCTTTGGTGTCAAGAATTTTACTCTGCTACTGCCACTTGATTGCTGCGAAACTCTTCAATGTATTGCAGCATCTCACGGTATAGATCCAACGAGAAAGCGCCGTCCTCACCCAGCTGCAAATTCGACGCCAACAAAAGGCTGCGAACCTTGGCAAATTCATCGTCATCAAATTTCACAGCTTCGATTCCACTCTTCAGCAAGGCCTCGTAAGCACCCTGGTTGTCCACCAGGTTTGCTTTGTCGAATTCCTGATAAGTCCGCGTCATTACTTCTTTGACAATCGCCTTGTCCGCTTCGCTGATCTTATCGAAAGTCGTCTTATCGATAGCCATAAAGCCGTAGGTATAAACGAGCGGCACTTTCGTTACGTATTTGACTTTGGTGTGCCACTGCAAAACCAGGGCAACGATCGGCGGGATAGCGACAATGTCGATCAGGCCGGTTTGCAAACCGGTCAAAACATCTGTCAGTGGCAAAGTAACCGGATTAAGGGCTAACGACTGCATAGAGGCATAGCTGATGGAGTCACCTTCGGGCACCCAAACACGCTTGCCTTTCAGGTCCGCCAATGTAGTTACAGGCGTTGCGGACATGATGTTGGCGAAACCGGATGTGGCAAACCCGAAGTTGACGAAGCCAACCTGCTCTAATCCTGCTTGCAGGCGGGCATCCATGCGACTACGCACATAGGCCACTTCTTCCTCGGAATCAAATACCAACGGCATGCCGTAAAGATTCAGGTCCGAATACTGCGCCGACAATGCGGAAGGCGTTAAAGCGCCACCTTGTAGCTGCCGTATTCGAATCTGACCCAGGACTTTCGTGTCGTCGCCTTTGACTCCGCCACCGTAATACTTGATCAGGACACGACCTTCGGTTCGCTCTTTGATCTCGCCGGCGCTCTCACGCATCACTTTCATCCACTGCGATCCCTCCGGAGTCACCGTCGCGATCTTCAAAGTCACCGCGAAAACGGGCGTCCCTATCAGCAGTAGAGCGATCGTTAATAAAACCTTTTTCATTGCGTTTTCATCCTGTGTTTCGAGCTCAGGTTCGCCCGATTCATTGGTCAGAAATAGTCATCCGCTTCCGCGAGTAATAGTGCAGCTGCCTCTTGAGCCAGTACATTGGTCAATACATAGCCGTTTTGATTCGGGTCCGCCGCCAACACCTCGTTGAGAAGCTGATCATGCAACTCGCGTTCGTAAAGGAGTTTGGCGTATCCACGCGCGAATTCGACCTTGGCACTCAGGTCATTGCCATTGGAAACTGCGATTGCCTTCTCGAAATAGGCGCGCGCTCGATCCGGTTCACCACCGAGTGCAGGGGGCCGTAAAGTCAGCATTATGCCCATGTAGGTGTACACGCTACTGTTAACTTCGTCGCCACTTATGTTCAGGTAGTGGTCAAACAGCGCCTCGATTTGCGGTAGCTCTGCCAGCGAATCCCAGTCCGAACTGTGGGCTCGCAGGAACGCAAGCGAGGCGAACCCGTAGGTAAACAGCATGTCAGCCTGCTTGGCGCCAATGCCGTCCAGCGTCGCGACGAACTCATCGTAGGTCGCATCAGGCCATCCACAGGCGGGCTCATAGGTCTCGCACATGGCATGTTGAGCATAGCGGCGCGCGCGCGATGTCAGCTTCGAGCCACGGATTTCATTTTCTGCAAATACCGCACCGTAGGTCGCGTACAGCGTCGCCCCGGCAGCAAGCAGTTGTGGATTGTCCGGGCTACCTTCAATCATGCTGTCCATGGTCAACAACAGGGTAGGCACGCCGTCACGGACCAGTTCGGGATCGTCCTGATTCAGAACTGCTTTTGACAGGTTCTCGGAAAAGCTCGAAGCCGCATTGGATACAAGAATCGTACAGCCACTCGACAGCAGAGATAACGCGGCGACAAGGATTGCTCTTTTCATATCACGAAGGACCCCTCAAACAGCGATTGGTTCAGGCCGATGCCCGCACCCCAGCGCTGGAATGGACCGCATTATAACGAAAAAAGCCCCGGCCACTTGCGCGGCCGGGGCGATGATTTCCTGATGATTATCAGATCTTTTCTTTGATTCGCGCGGCTTTGCCGGTCAGTCCGCGCAGATAGTAAAGCTTGGCACGACGAACATCGCCGCGGCGCTTCACTTCCACCGAATCCACGACCGGACTGTAGGTCTGGAACACTCGCTCCACGCCTTCACCGTGTGAAATCTTGCGAACGGTAAAAGAAGAATTGACGCCGCGATTGCGCTTGGCGATGACGACACCTTCAAACGCCTGCAGACGCTCACGAGCACCTTCCGTCACTTTCACTTGTACAACGACTGTGTCGCCGGGAGAAAAGGCAGGAATTTCCTTGCCCATTTGCTCTTGTTCGATCGCTTCAATTATCTTGCTCATTGTCTTTGCTCTTTCAAATATTCGTCGAGTAACGTTTGTTGCTCGTCTGTCAAATCCAGTTTCTTAAGCAGATCGGGCCGCCGTAAAAAACTCCGCCCCAATGCCTGCTTATTTCGCCACCTGGCGATTCCTGCATGATCACCGGATAACAACACCTCCGGAACCTTCCTGCCTGCTACCACCTCTGGTCTCGTGTAATGCGGGTAATCCAGCAAACCCTCCACAAAGGAGTCCTGAGCGGCCGACTCGTCATCGCCCAATACACCCGGCAACAACCGCACCACCGCATCAATGACCGCCATTGCTGCAATTTCACCGCCCGAAAGCACGAAATCGCCCAACGAAACCTCTGCATCGATATGCGACTCTATGAGTCGTTCATCGATACCTTCATACCGCCCTGCCAGTAACACCATCCCAGGCAAAGCCGAAAACCTGCTCGCCATCGCCTGATCAAAAACCTGACCCTGCGGCGACAAATACACAACCGGAGAACCGTCCGGCAAGTCGCCCCTCGCTGCTTCCAGCGCGGCCGCAACCGGCTCGAACTTCATCACCATCCCAGGCCCACCACCGTAAGGCCTGTCATCGACAGTACGATGCGCGTCGCAAGTATGATCACGGGGGTTTTCGACCGCCAACGTCATCAAGTCGCGTTGCAGTGCCCTGCCTATGACACCGTACTGACCTATCGTTTCAACCATTTCCGGAAACAAGCTGACGACTGCAAAATGCATCTCTTCAGTCCCATTCCCAATCAACGTCGACGCGCCCCTGGGACAAATCGACATTGATGACTATTTCATCTCTGACAAACGGAATTAAGCGTTCCCGTTCGCCTTTTACGACCATCACGTCGTTTGCCCCGGTCTCAAGCATCTCATCGATGACGCCGAGTTCGGTACCGTCGCGATGGACGACCTTCAATCCTATGAGGTCTGACCAGTAATACTGACCTTCCTCAGGTTCCGGCAGATCCTCCCGATGCACGCCCAGTTCGGCACCGATCAGTTCTGCTGCCTGATCACGATCATCGAACCCTTTAAACAGTGCGATGACCGATTTTCCGTGCTGCTGGCCTTCAACGACTTCGGCCGGTTGCCAATCCCCCTTGCGGTGTATCAACAACCCCTGGTAACTCAATAGTGCCTCTCGCGGCTCGGTGTATGAAAACACCCTCACCCATCCCCGAACACCGAAAAGGGCAGAGACGCGGCCCAGAACCAACGGCTGCGAGGACAACAGACTAGCTGCTGGCGGCCGCCTTACGATGCTTCTTCAGTAGTGAGGCAACACGATCTGACGGCTGCGCACCCTTACCGACCCAGTATTCGACACGCTCGAGATCAATACGAAGATTCTCTTCATGATCTTTGCCGACAGGGTTAAAGAATCCAAGGCGTTCAATGTACCGGCCGTCACGGCGATTGCGGGAATCGGTGACCACCAGGTGATAAAAAGGGCTTTTCTTCGCGCCAGCGCGCGAAAGTCGAATACTAACCATTACATTTCCGTATAAGAATCAATGAGGGGCAGACATGCCTTAGCTCGGGCTGGCCCGAGTAGACGGCGCATTGTACGGGTTTTGAGCCAAATGTGAAGCGTTTCGGCGGCGAAAATACCTAAGTTTTTCCGGGCCTTAGGGGACTCCAAGCCGGGGCCCGGCGGAATCCGTCCGTTTTGCCGGCAAAACGGTCGCTAAATCACCGGATTGCTAGCCAAATCCTGGCGGCGTGCCCCGGCCCTGCATACCCCTCAGCATGTTCTTCATGCCACCCTTGGACATCTTCTTCATCATCTTTTCCATCTGCAGGTGCTGCTTCAGGAGGCGGTTCACATCCTGGATCTGCTGCCCCGCTCCCAGCGCAATCCGCCGCTTGCGTGAACCATTGATGGTTTTCGGAAAGCGTCGCTCGGCGGGGGTCATCGAATTGATGATCGCAACCTGGCGCCGAATCGACTTGTCGCCAGCGCTGCTTTGCAATGCGGCCGCATTAACCTTGCCGGGCAGCGGCAATTTCTCAAGCATCGAGGCCAGCCCGCCCATGTTCATCATTTGCTCTAGCTGGTCGCGAAGATCGGATAAGTCGAATCCCCTGCCTTTCTTGAGCTTCTGTGCCAGCTTTTCGCTTTTGTCCTTATTGACTTTCTGCTCGATTTCTTCGACCAGGGTCAGCACGTCACCCATGCCCAGAATGCGCGACGCCATACGATCCGGGTGAAACGCTTCCAGCGCCGCCATCTTCTCACCAACACCCATAAAGCGTATGGGTTTGCCGGTAACTTCACGGACCGATAAAGCAACACCGCCCTTGGCATCACCGTCCGTCTTCGTCAGCACAATGCCGGTCAGTGGCAGCGCCTGGTCGAACGCGGTCGCCGCATTCACAGCATCCTGTCCTGCCATGCTGTCGACGACAAACAGCGTCTCGTGAGGCTGTGCTTTGGCGTGGACCGCTGCGATTTCCTGCATCATGTCCTGATCGACGTGCAGGCGGCCCGCGGTATCGACGATCAGGACATCAACGTGCGAACGCAGCGCTTCGTCCCGTGCCCGCTCGACGATGTGAACGGGTTTCTCGCTGGCATCACTTTGGCAATGCAAAGCGCCAACTTCTTCCGCGAGCGTCTGCAATTGCAGAATTGCCGCCGGGCGATGCACGTCAACGCTGACGAGCATGACCTTCTTCTTGTCAACTTCAGTGAGCCGCTTCGCAAGTTTCGCGGCGGTCGTCGTTTTGCCGGCACCCTGCAGCCCGGCAAGCAATATCACTACCGGGGGCTGCGCCCTGAAATTAAGCGGTGCCGATTCACTACCGAGCAATCGCACCAGCTCAGCGTGGATAATTTTGACCAGCGCCTGTCCTGGCGTAAGACTCTTGCCGACTTCTTCGCCGACAGCGCGCTCGCGTATCCGCTCGATAAACGATTTTACGACCGGCAGTGCGACATCGGCCTCAAGCAGAGCCAGTCGGACCTGCCGCAATGTGTCTTTGATATTGGCGTCGCTGAGTCGGCCCTTACCCGTCAAGTTGCGGGCAGCATCCGACAGACGCTCACTGAGATTGTCAAACATGGCGGAATTCTAAACTGTGAGAACCGTCCCGCGCGAGAGCATTCTGATATTTTTCTCCGGCGCCGCTGCCTGCACCTGCTCATAAATCCGTTCTTCTTCGCCCGGCTTCATGCCGGTTAACCATATCTCCGGACTGTGGCGCAGTCGCTGCAAGTCATCGGTCAGGGTTTTCGGCGTGTAGTGACCCGCGAGATCCGCAAGCGTGCCCATTTCGTCCGGGAAGGAAACTTCGATGACCAGAACTCGCAGATCGTCGCATGCATTGAGCACGGGCCATAGCGTTTCATTCGTTTTGGTGTCACCGCTGACCGCGAAAACGCCACCCGAATTCTGCACCGTATAGCCCAGTGACGGCACGCTGTGCATTACATCAATCGCGTAGAAATCGCGATGACCGATCGTAATGGTATCGCCGGGGCTGCAGACACAGTAGCGCATCATCGGTTTGGCCGGAGTTGGCAACCGAGCGAAATCCGGCCAGATTACACCGTTGAACAAGTGATCCTGTACCGCACGCAAAGTCTCTTCACGCGCATAAACGGTGACCGGTAGCTCGCCATTTTCGTCAAATACGCGGTCAACCAGCATCGGTAATCCGGCGATGTGGTCGAGATGAGAGTGCGTCAGGAAAACGTGGCGTATCGAATCAATATCGGCGAGCTCAAGGTCGCCAATCCCGGTTCCGGCATCAATCAGGACATCGTCGTCGATCAGCAACGCGGAAGTCCGCGATCCTGCGCCGATTCCGCCGCTACAACCGAGTACACGAATTCTCATTTGGAGGGTTCTCTTAAACTACGCCGTATGGGATGATTAAGAGACTCCCAACTTAGGTTAGAGCCTTTCGGGTTTCTGTGTCTGAACTCACAATTTTCCTGCTGTACATGTTGGCTGCCGTGGCATTCGCGTTATCGCGGATCCCCCGCTACGCCGCTCAGGCGCGCCCCCTGTTCCTGACAGCATGCCTGCTGGTTGCTATTGGCATCTCATTGCATAGCAAGTCACTCGCCGATCTGATACTGGTCGGCGACGGATTCAATCTGTCCTTGAGCAACACGATTTCAATGATCGGGCTCGAGCTGGCGCTGATCAGCCTGATTGCCGCCATAGACCCTGCACTGCGCGGCATTAGCGCCGGCTTGCTGTTATTGGGCGCAGTTGCCGCCGCAATGACGGAGTTCGAGATTCTGCCGTCGACAACTTCTGTGCTTGCGTGGCAAGTACGAGCGCACATTCTCATTTCCCTGATGTCCTACGGCTTTCTGACTGTCGGCGCTATCGTGGCGATATTTGCGATGGTGCAGGAACGTCGACTTCAGGCCAGACAGATCTCCGCATTGAATAGCCTGTTTGCGCCGCTCGAAACGACTGAGAGGTTATTGTTCGGCATCACAGCTGCCGGATTCGCGGGACTTGCGCTGGCTATTGCATCGGGACTGATGTTCGTCGACAACCTGTTCGCACAGCATTTAGCGCATAAAGCTGCGTTCTCTTTGCTCGCCCTGCTGGTATTCGGCACTTTGCTGGCGGGCCGCTTCTTTGCCGGTTGGCGTGGCAAACGCGCTGTAAAACTTTACCTGGCCGGTTTCCTGCTGCTTTGCCTCGCCTATTTCGGCGTGCGATTGATTCTCGAGCGATTATTGAATCTGAGTTGGAGTTGACATCATTCACCCCGGAACTTTTAGCGGGTTAGAATGACGTTACTTTGAAATTTTCCTGATGTGGAGGTGCCCTGCTCTTGGGCAATGACATACCGCTAGAAGGCCAGTTTGGAATTCTTGTCGTGCTGCTGCTTCTTTCCGCGTTCTTCTCTGGCTCGGAAACGGCGTTGATGAGTGTTAACCGTTACCAGTTGCGCCACAAGGCGCGACATGGACACCGTGGCGCCAAACTTGCAGAAAAGTTACTCGAACGACCCGACCGGCTGATAGGCCTGATTCTGCTTGGCAATAACCTTGTCAATTTCTCGGCAGCCTCTCTGGTCGCGATCATGGCTTTTCAGATCGGCGGCGAACCCGCTGTTGCCATCGGCACCGTGATATTGACGCTCGCAGTCCTCATTTTTTCGGAAGCTGCGCCGAAGACTCTGGCGGCGTTGCACCCGGAGCGCCTCGCGTATCCGGCGTCCATGATCTATTACCCGTTGCTCAAAATAACCTACCCGATCGTCTGGCTGACGAACGCGGCTTCAAACGGAGTTCTTTTCCTGTTTGGTGTGCGCAGTAAAGGCAACGACCTGCATGCATTGACACGCGAAGAATTGCGCACCGTGGTGCATGAAGCAGGCACCCGTATTTCTTCGCGATACCGTCAAATGTTGCTAAGCATTCTTGATCTGGAAAAGGTCACTGTTGATGACGTCATGGTTCCGCACAATGAAATTGTCGGCATCAATCTAGACGACAGTGACGAGGCAATTGAGGCGACAATCGCGCAAAGTCAGCACACGCGCTTGCCGGTTTATAACGACAACATCGATCAGATCGTCGGAATTTTGCATTTGCGCCAGCTAGCCAACCTCATACCGGAAAAGATCGACAGAGCATCACTGATGAGCCTGCTGACCGATCCGTATTTCGTACCGGAGGGTACGCCGCTCAGCATGCAACTAGTGCAGTTTCAGCGTAAACATCAACGGATTGCGGTCGTTGTCGACGAGTATGGTGACGTCCAGGGCATCGTAACTCTCGAAGACATACTCGAAGAAATTGTTGGCGAATTCACAACAGATCCAACTGACGGTGACAGCGTCGTCGTCAAGGATGTCTCTGGAACCTTCCTGGTTGACGCCGGGGCAAATATCCGCGATCTCAATCGCTCGCAGGGATGGGAGCTTCCTACGGACGGGCCAAAAACATTGAATGGCCTGATCGTGGAGTTGCTGGAGTCAATTCCGGAACCGACGGAGTGCCTCAAAATCAACGGCTACCCAATAGAGATCATTGAGTCCGATGAAAATCGCATCCGCTCCGTTCGGATCGGCAAACGCCTGGTTACAGAGGTCAGCACTGACTAGCGATGGTCAAAAGGCCGCATCCAGTGCGTCACTTAGTTTGCGAACGCCGATAACATCGATACCTTTCGGAATCTGTTTGGGTACATTTCCCTTCGGGACAATAGCCCGCGTAAAGCCCTGCTTGGCGGCCGCCGCGATTCTTTCCGTGCCAAACCGCACCGGTCGAATTTCCCCCGCGAGGCCCACCTCACCAAAACAGACCAGACGTTTCGGCGCCGCTCTATCACGAAAACTCGAAACTATGGCCAGCAGGGTTGGCAAATCGACAGCGGTTTCGTTAATGCGCAAACCGCCAACTACATTCACGAAGACATCTTCATCGGTGACAGAAACGGATCCGTGGCGCTGCAGAACGGCTAGCAACAAAGCGAGACGATTCTGATCAACGCCCTGTGCCAATCGCTTCGCATAGTTGCTGTTACCGTCGGCGACCAATGCCTGAATTTCGACCAGTAGCGGTCGACTACCCTCCCATGCAACAGAAACCACGCTACCGGGTTCATCAACGGAATCTCGGGACAAAAAAATTGCCGACGGATTGCTGACTTCCAGAAAACCGGCTTCTGTCATGGCAAATACACCCATTTCGCCGCTCGCTCCAAAGCGATTCTTGACTGATCGAATCATCGAGTAACGACTCGAAGGATCACTTTCAAAGTACAGCACAGTGTCGACCATATGTTCGACGACTCGGGGTCCGGCAATCGCACCTTCCTTCGTCACATGTCCGATAATGAAAACCGCAACATCGTTGTGCTTCGCAAATTGCACGATCTTGCCAACGCAATCGCGCAACTGTGCCACCGAGCCTGGCGCTGATGGCACATCGCTACTAACCATCGTTTGCATCGAGTCGATAACCAGTACCCTTGCCTTACATCGGCGCGATTCCGAAAGAATATTCTCCAGTGAAGTATCGGAGAGCAGGTTCATCGACGAGGCATCGAGCCCAAGGCGTGCTGACCGCTGCCCGATTTGCCGCAGCGACTCCTCGCCAGTCGCATAACAGACGGGCACGTCGGCCGTCAGTCTCGCCGATACCTGCTGCAGCAATGTCGACTTGCCAACACCAGGATCGCCGCCGAGCAAGACAACAGCGCCCGGCACCAGCCCGCCGCCCAGTACGCGGTCAAATTCGCCAAAACCGGTGGCGTGCCGGTATTCGAGATCGCCGGGCAAGGCTTCAAGCGTCGTCGCTGATATACCCGTTGCCGCCTTTGGCGAGGAAATGCTTGTTTCCGTCAGGGTATTCCAGGCGCCGCAGTCCAAACACTGGCCAGCCCACTTACTGTTGTGCGCGCCACAATCCGTACAGAGATAAGCAATCTTTGCCTTAGCCATGTCGACACATCGCCCAAAGCGCTGCATTTGGGACGGATTGCACGATCAACTTTGCGCCCGGGTCCGGCGGGTAACTCATAAGTGTTTGTTTTTTAATTATTTTTATGTGAATCACTGAAATCGAATACGAATGCCTGGCGGATTATTGTTAAATGCCTGGAAACCTGCGAAAGTCAATGATAGCACCGCTTCCAGAGTCTGTATTACATAAAAAGTGCCAACCCTATCTCATTAAGAATGCTCACATTTCCCTATAATTTTTTTCGTATAACAGGGACCTGACCGACTTTGGACAAGGAAAAGCAACAGAAACGCAACCGTATCATTGCGCTCATTTTCGTGAGCGTGCTGTTATTGGTGGTGTACGGACCGTTGGCACAATGGTTCATTGCAGCCGATCGGGTTCTTTACGATCAGCTGGCGGGCAGCATGCCCAACAAACCACTCGATAACGCGTATATCGCGAGCATCGAGACCAACCGCAATTCGCACGACACTGTGCTCGACAAGTACGGTCAGGTTATCACTGCATTGCAGAATGCCGGCGTGCAGCGGATTATTTTGCCGAACCCTCCTGCGATTGCGGAATCCGCAGAACTGCCTGGATGGGCCGCCCTGCTGGCATCTTCCAGCCAGGTATTTGTACCCACGGGCCATCGGCTTGCGGACGTCGCTACCCGCGACGGTTTCGTTGCAATTCAAGCAGACAGCGACAAGGTTCTACGACAGTCGGATCTTTGGGCGCTCAACAGCGGCCTTATGTCGCCGTCGCTGCCTCTGGCGATCAATTTCGCTTCCGCCGAGGCTGGCTCCCGCAGCGAATTCTCAGGGGCCGACGACGTAATCTACTTTTCCAGTTACGCAGAATTGCCGCGTATTGACGTCGATAGCTTGTTAGCCGCTGAATCCACGGCGACGCTTCGCGGAGCCACCGTTTTTGTGGACACCGATCAGCCGTTTGCCGATGCGACCGCTGTGTTGCCGTCAGGACAATTAGTCACGGTTTCCGAGATCACGGCAACCTTACTTGCTGATGTAGAAAACGGTCGAACGATCAGCACTCCTGCGACGATTAAGGGTATGGAGTATCTGATTCCGGCGATGCTCGCCATCGTTGCTGTTTTATTCCTGCCCGACAGAAATCGTCGCGACATATCAATAGTCACAATCACCGTGGTCGCCATTCTTCTCCTGGTTGAGGCGGGCTTGCTGGTTGGCTTCAATATTCGATTCGACCTGGGTCGGCCGATTCTGATTTTCGTCGGTGTGGCGATTCTCAGTGCCTGGCTGGTCGTCAACGTGAAAAAAGCCTCGGGCGATGCCTTCAAGAAAGGCGCTGACTTTCTTGCGGCGGGCCGCCTGGAACCGGCATTTGCAGAGTTTCGACGCTGCAACCCCTCAGAAACTGTCGCCGCTTTCATGTACAAACTTTCACTCGCCTTCGAAACTCAGGCAAAACCGGAACGCGCCGAGGCTGTTCTGGAGTGGATGAAGCGCACGCAGGGCACACACAACACCGAAAGCCTTGACCGCAAAAAGAACAGCAGCGGTGTACCGGAACGACTGGGACGGTACGTAATTGAACGCCGCATAGGCCGTGGCGCGATGGGCGCTGTCTATCTCGCAAAGGACCCGCGAATTAATCGTGCGGTTGCCGTCAAAGCCATTCCGATCGAGAAGGAATTTGAGGACGAGGAACTTAAGGAAGCGCGGCTGCGGTTTTACCGCGAAGCAGAATCTGCCGGTCGCCTGGCGCATCCCAATATCATTACTGTTTTTGATGCTGGTGAGGACAAAGGACTGGCTTACATAGCGATGGAGTACGTACCGGGCATACCCCTGCGCGACTTCACCGACCCGAAGAAATTGCTCGCACCGAAACGGGCGCTGGAACTCGCCGCCGCAACCGCGGAAGGGCTGGACTACGCTCATAACCAGGGCGTTATCCACCGCGATATCAAGCCGGCAAACCTGCTCTACAACCCCAAGGATGGCACCGTCAAAATCAGCGACTTTGGCGTCGCCCGAATGACCGACAACAACAAAACCAAGACGGGCATCGTACTCGGTACACCGATGTATATGTCGCCGGAACAACTGGGCGCGGAAGATCTGACAGGCCTCTCGGACTTGTTTTCACTTGGTGTTACTCTGTACGAACTCCTGGTTGGGGAAGTACCTTTTAAAGCATCAAACATTGCGGTATTGATGACCAAAATAACGACTGAAGACCCAGCGCCGGTATCCAACCGCCGCGCTGGCATACCACCGAGCGTTGATGCTGTTCTTATGAAGGCGTTGGCAAAACGCCCACAAGATCGGTTTTCCTGCGGCGCTGAAATGGCAATCGCGTTAAGAAATTGCGCGCGCGTGACCTGAAGATTTTTGAGCGAGATAATCAGAACAAATGACATTGCGTGGAAAAATCGACTTAGCCGAGCTCACTCATACCGGGCGTGTTCGCGAGCATAATGAAGACGCTATAGGTTCGCTAGGCGACATCGGGCTCATGGTGCTTGCGGACGGTATGGGCGGTTATAACGCCGGCGAAGTAGCCAGTGGTATTGCTGTTCAAATCGTGACGGAGCTAGCGGCCGAAGGCGCCAATCGTGAGGAGCGACATGGCGTCGACCCGCATAGCGGACTGATGCGTCAGTCCATCGTCTTGCGCGATGCTATATACCGGGCAAACAAGATCATTTATCAGACTGCGCAGAGCCAGACCCATTGCGAGGGAATGGGTACGACTATCGTTGCCTGTATGTTCTACGACAACAAAGTATCCATTGCCCACGTCGGGGATTCCCGCGCATATCGACTCCGCGGCGGACAGCTTGACCAGGTTACCCTGGATCACTCGCTGCTTCAGGAACTGGTGGACCGCGGCTTCTATTCGGCTGAGGAAGCCCAGCGTTCAACCAACCGCAATTACGTCACCCGGGCACTGGGCGTAGAACCCACGGTTGAGGTCGAAGTTCACGAATACGAGGTACTGCCGGATGACATCTATTTGTTGTGTTCCGATGGCCTGTGCGACATGGTTGAGGATGACGATATTCACTTAACTATCAGTACTTTTAATGCTAGTCTTGACGTCGTTGGTCAACAGCTGGTGGACCTAGCCAATGACCACGGCGGGCGTGACAATGTGTCGGTAATGCTTGCACAGGTTAAGGAAGCCTTCCCGGCAAAAAAGGGCCTGTTAGCAAAGATTGCCGGCTTATTTCGTTCCTAGGCATTGAGCCAGGACGGCAAGGAATCAAGAGCGAGAAATCATGGCAAGGTTAATCTTGAGTCTGGACAACCAAGTCCTGGCTGAATACAACATGACCAAAGAACGATATACGGTCGGTCGCTTGCCGGACAACGATGTACGCATCGACAATCCGGCCGTCAGTGGACACCATTCGCTGATCATCAACATTCTCAATGATTCCTTTCTGGAAGACTTGAACAGCACCAATGGCACCTATGTCAATGGCAAGCTGATCAAGAAACACGCACTGCAGCATGGCGACGTGATCACAATAGGTCATCACCAACTGCGCTTCTCGGATCAGCAGTCCAACGATACCGAGCAGGACGAATTCGAAAAGACCATGGTCATTCCGACCGGTCAGCAAAATGCTCAACAATTGGCGAAAGCTGAGGCCGCTGCGGAAAAAGCCGCTGCAAAGGCTGCCGAGGAATCACGTCGCGAGGATCGATCTGACGCCGCTGCCGGGGTCAAACTGGATCCGGAAGAATCTGCACCGTTGCAGGAAAAACCCAAGCCAAGAGCCGCGGACGAGAAAGTTTCGCATTCCAGCACGTCCTGGGGCATCGACAAATCCAATGCACCCAACGCTTTGCCTTTGGCCAAGCTACAGGTATTGAGTGGCGCTTTCGCAGGCCGAGAGCTGGAACTGACCAAAGCTCTGACTACGCTCGGCAGGCCCGGTGTACAGGTCGCCGCCATCACACGGCGCGCTGAAGGGTATTACATCGTGCACGTCGAATCCGGCAAGGAAGGCGATTTCCCCTTGGTTAACGGCCAACCTACCGGCGCCCAGGCACGCAAGCTGCAGGACAACGATGTCGTGCAACTGGCGGGCGTGAAGATGGGGTTTTTCATCGCCTAGCTGACGAAAGTCGACTTTAACAGGCCGAGTCGGACGAGCGCTCCTGCTCAGAAACTCACTGATACCCTTCGGGGTAGTCGCCGTAATTGTCCGGAACCCAGTTCTCGAACTTCGTATATCGACCGACGAAAGTGAGCGGAAAGTCTCCAATCGGACCGTTACGCTGTTTGGCGATCGCAATGTCGGCGACCCCCTTACGCGGAGTGTCCTTATTGTAGACCTCCTCTCGATAAATAAAGAGGATGAGGTCGGCGTCCTGCTCGATAGCACCGGACTCGCGCAAATCCGACATCACCGGGCGTTTGTCAGTTCGCTGCTCGACACTACGATTCAGCTGCGACAATGCGATAACCGGACACTCCAGTTCTTTTGCGAGGCCCTTCAATCCGCGTGAAATTTCCGATATTTCCGTCGCCCGATTTTCCTTGTTGCCCGGCACCTGCATCAGCTGCAAATAGTCGACAACGATAAGTCCGAGGCCATGCTCGCGTTGCAAACGCCGCGCCCTCGCTCGTATTTCACCCGGCGACAATCCCGGGGTATCGTCGATGTAAATCGGCGCCTCCGACATCAATTGCACGGCCGTGTTGATTCGTGACCAGTCTTCATCGGGAAAGTTACCGGTGCGCAGGTGAGTCTGATCTACGCGACCCAACGACGAGATCATGCGGAACGCCAATTGTTGTGCCGGCATTTCCATCGAAAATATTGCTGTAGGTACCTTGGATCCAATCGCCGCGTTCTCGGCGATATTGATCGCCAGCGTTGTCTTACCCATGGATGGACGACCGGCAACAATAACGAGATCACCCGGCTGCAATCCCGCCGTCATCTTGTCGAATTCATGATATCCGGTCGAAATGCCGGTAATGTCACCCTCGGACTGATGCAGGGTATCGATCCGATCCACCGTGGCAGGAAGAATTTCCTTGAGTGATCGAAATCCCTTTTTGCCGCGAGACCCACGGTCAGCAATCTCGAAGACCATTTTCTCAGCATCATCGAGTACTTCCGCGGCGGTACGGCCATCGTTAGCAAACGCGCTGCCAGCAATTTCGTTGCCGGCAGAAATCAGCGCCCGCAGCGTCGCTCGCTCTCTGAGGATTTTGGCGTAGGCCCTGGCGTTTGCCGCGCCTGCTGTTTCGTTGGCAAGCGTAGCGAGATACTCGAGGCCGCCGGAATTGTCCAGCTCACCATGACTGTCCAGGTATTCGGAAACGGTTACGACGTCACAGGGGCTGCCGCTTTCGATCAGGCTGCCGATGGCGGAAAAGATCAGGCGGTGATCTTTGCGATAAAAATCTTCGCTCGTAATAACGTCGGCGATCTTATCCCAGGCCAGAGCGTCGAGCATGAGGCCGCCGAGCAACGATTGTTCGGCTTCAATGGAGGCTGGCGGCACTTTGAGGCGCTGCTCAGCACCTCCGTCGATCCTGCCATCATCCATCGCTCGGACCATCCCACTATTTCCTCAGCCAGTATTACTTCTGGCTCAAAGGTAACACAACGGCCGGCCGAAGCGGCCGGCACAGACTTACTCGCCCGCTACAACCCTGACGGTGACAGCAACGTCAATTTCCGTGTGCAAATGAACGCCTACCTGGAATTCACCGAGTTCGTGTATCGGGCCATCCGGCATGCGCAGTTCACTACGCTCAACCTCGATCTGCACCGCGGCAAATGCTTCTGCGATATCAACCGGGCCGACCGAACCGAAAAGTTTGTCCTCGGTACCGGCGTTCGCCTGGATAACCAGCTCGACACCTGCTATTGCCTTGGCACGTACTTTCGCTTTGCTCAGTTCTTCGGCTGCCGCCTTCTCCAGCTCGGCACGACGCGCTTCGACCTGTTTCATATTCTCGGGAGTGGCGAGTGCCGCCTTACCCTGCGGCAACAGGAAGTTGCGGCCAAATCCCGCCTTGACGCTAACCAGGTCACCGATACCACCAAGATTTTCAACGTTTTCCAATAAAATAACGTTCATGTTTATGAGCCCTTAGACTTTTTTGAATCGACGCCGAAATCCAATCCAAGCGTCCGTATAACCTATCAACGCCAACACCATTATCAACAAAACCTGCAAGAATGGCATCAACACATACACTGAAATAACTGCGAAAAGCGGCAAAATACCTTCTCCGTGCAACCAGTGCACTATTGCCAGCCCTTGCAGCATGAACATTACGAAAATAATGAACGCAAGGTTCTCAAGCAAGGCCGCATCGATCACAAACGCCAGCAACGAAACCAGCGCCAAGGTGAACGCAATGACGCGCCCAAAATTCAAGTCCCGAAACCGACCATAAGCCTCGGTTCCCGTTGGCAACCGGCGATAAAGCCCGTAGCCCAATAGCAATGCTCCGACAAACAGCATCCACAAAACCAACACAGCGGATACCGTCATAACATCTGCCGTCAGTATCTCGGCACTCAGTTCCAGCCCGTTCTGCCGGATTATCTCGCCCATCAACTCGAGATACGGCTGCCAAAATGCGGCCACATCCGGAACCAACAAGTAGAACGCCAGTAACGCCACTACCGCGGCAATTAGCGACACCTGCAATGTCAGCGTCAGTGACCTTACCGTCACAAGCGCCTTAACCAGCAACAGGGCCGGAACCCAGGTTGCTGCCATCAACAGCAGCAGCGATGTCGGCGAACCTCCCAGTATCAGAGAAGTCGCCATGAGCGCTGCTGCAGCAACCAGCGCTTTGACCACCGCCAGTCTTAATCCGTCCGTCAGTACCAACAACACCAGAATAGCGCCGCTGGTCAGTTGCGGTGCTGGCAGCAACAATGTTATTGCCAGCGCAAATACTGAGTAATACGGCCGCGCGACCAGCCATTTGGCTATCGCCTGCACGAAACTAAACCCGACAGCGACTAGTGGCGGTCGGTATACGGCAGCAATGCGAGATAACGGGCCCGCTTTACTGCTGACGTCAGTTGTCGCTGGTAATTCGCTTTCGTACCGGTAATTCGACTCGGGACAATCTTGCCCGTTTCAGTAACGTATGCCTTCAGCAAGTTGAGATCTTTGTAATCAATCTCAGTGATGCCTTCGGCGGTAAAGCGGCAATATTTCCGTCTGCGTGAATATCGACTCATGCTTACTCTCCTTAGGCTCGTCCGGCTTTGCGGTCATCGTAGTCGTCGTCTGAATCATCGTCGTCGTCATCGTCGTCGTCATCGTCGTCGTCATCATCGTCGTCGTCGTCGTCGTCCGAATCGTAGTCGTCCGAACTGTCATCCGAAGACGAGTCGTCATCCGTTGAGTCATTATCCGAGGAATCGGCGCGCATGTTAGCCTCTGCGGCAGCTTTTGCTTCGCGACGCTGTTGCGCTTCCTTCTCTTTGGCCTTCTCTTCCGCTACGGCAACGGCCATAGGGGAAGGTTCGACGATGGCTTTATCACAGACCATGACCATGCTACGCAGCACGGCGTCGTTGAATTTGAATGCGGTCTTGATTTCATCGATCACAGCATAGTCGCACTCGACGTTCAGCAGAGCGTAGTGCGCTTTGTGGATCTTGTTGATCGGGTGCGCCAATTGACGACGGCCCCAATCTTCAGAACGGTGAACACTGCCACCTGATTCGGTCACCATGCCCTGGTATTTTTCTACCATGGCAGGAACCTGCTCGCTCTGGTCCGGATGAACCAGAAACACGATTTCGTAATGCCTCATTGTTGCCCCTTTCGGATATTAGCTACCCGGCAAATCCGGTATAGCAAGAGGTGAAAAACCGCCAGTGGGCGGGAGGCGCATCCTACCGAAGGCTTAAGGCCGGTGCAAGGCCCTTTGGCGCGCTATTTCGTACAGGCAAACGCCTGTTGCGACCGATACGTTGAGACTGGATACAACGCCCGCCATGGGCAGGCTGACCAGCGTATTGCAACGGCTCGCCACGCTTAGGCTCAGGCCGGTATGCTCACGGCCCATGACGAGTGCCAATGGACCCGTCAGATCGGTGTCAAAGAGGCTGGAATCGGCCTGGTCACTGGTGCCGACAAGCTGTACGCCGTAGTCAGCCAGCCAGCCCAGCACCCGGTTGAGGTTACCAACGGTCGCAAAAGGCAGTTGTTCCGCGGCACCGGCAGCAACCTTGCTGACCGTCGGACTAAGACGCGCCGCCGCATGGCGCGGCACAACGACCGCATCGGCTCCGGCGGCATCGGCTGTGCGCAGGCAAGCACCGAGGTTATGGGGGTCCTGCACGCCGTCCAGCACCAATAGCAGCAGCGGCTTGCTACCGGCTGTTTCCAGCCGCCTCTCAACCAGATCCCGAAGCCCGGCCTCATCCAGAGCGGTGCGGCGCTCGACTTCAGCAACCACGCCCTGGTGGCGCTCCTCACCACTCATCTGTGCCAAACGGGCTCGATTTGCGGGCTGGATATCGATGCCAGCTTGCTGCGCCGCCTTGATAATGGCGGAAACCCGGGGGTTGGCCGTCTGGTATTCCGCGTAAATGCGGCGAATGTCCGAGGCGTCCGTGGCCAACACCTGCTCCACTGCCCGCAGACCCGTGATGTAGTTCGCTTTGCTCATCGACGTCTTTTCTTGCCGCCTTTCGAACGGCTTTTGGTCTCCTCACGCACATCATCAGTCACCGGCCGGAAATCGATCTTGCGGGTTTCCATATCCACGCGTTGCACACGAATCCGCATCTGTTGTCCGAGATGATACGAATGTCCACTGCGTTCGCCAATGAGTCTTTGTGATCCGGCATCGTATTTGTAGTAGTCGTTGGCGAGGCTGGTCACGTGCACCAGGCCGTCGGTCATCAGCTCGCTGATCTGCACGAACAAGCCAAAGTTGGTGACGCCGGTTATCACACCGTCGAACTCCTCGCCCAGGTGTTTCTCCATATACTGGCACTTGAGCCAGGCCTCGACGTCGCGAGTCGCCTCCTCCGCGCGTTTCTCATGCGCCGATGTAGTCGCCCCAAGGCGTTCCATCTCCTTCGGACTGTAGTCGTATTTTCCGGGCTTGCCGCCCCGGACAATATGCCGAATAGCCCGATGAACCAACAGATCCGGGTAGCGCCGTATGGGCGACGTAAAATGTGCATAAGACTGCAGAGCCAAACCGAAATGCCCGACGTTGTCCGGTGAGTAAGCCGCATGCGTGAGGGAGCGCAACATTGCCATCGTTATCGCCGCGCTGTCGGGACGGTCTTTAACCTGTTCGATCAATTCCGTGAAGTGACGCGGCTCGACGTGCTGCGGATGCGGCACTTTGAGTCCCAAAGACACGAGATACAGGCGAAACTCATTGAACCGGTCCTCATCGGGTTTCGGATGAATTCGATACAGACCCGGAATCTTGTGCTGCTTCAGGAATTTCGCCGCTTCGACATTGGCGGCGATCATGCATTCTTCGATCAGGCGATGGGCATCGTTACGCGGCACCACTTGAATACTGTCTATTTCGCCCTCTTTGTTGAGCTTGAACTTTGTTTGTGGCAGGTCAATCTCGATGGCGCCACGTCGCCGGCGCTGCTTGGCGAACGCCTTGTACAGGTCGCGCAGATTCAGAATAGAAGATTGCAATTCTTTCGGCACAGAAGTCTTCGACCCGCCGCTCAGAAAATCACCAACCTGGGTGTAGGTCAATCGAGCTTTCGAATTCATCACGCCCTCGAAAAACGTCGACTTCGTGACCTTGCCGGCGGCGCTGACGCGCATGTCGCAGACCATGCAAAGGCGATCCACTTTGGGTTTCAGTGAGCAAAGTCCGTTCGATAATACCTCGGGTAACATCGGTACAACCCGATCCGGAAAGTACACGGACGTACCTCTGACGATCGCTTCCTGGTCCAGCGCCGAACCCACACTGACGTAATGCGCCACATCTGCAATAGCGACCAACAAGCGCCAGCCATCCTCTGTCTTCTTGCAGTACACGGCGTCGTCAAAATCGCGAGCGTCCTCGCCGTCAATTGTCAGCAGATCGACGTCTCGCAACTCAGTTCGACCCTTATGTGAGCTGCTCGTAACGGATGTGCCGAATCTTTGCACTTCTTTTCGAACAGCATCCGGCCACTTGAATGGAATGCTGTGCGAATGGATAGCTATGTCTGTTGCAATGCCCTTATCGCCTGGCGAACCGATTATGGTCGTGATGCGTCCGGTGGCCTGCTCAACGTGTGTTGGAAAGTCCACTATTTCGACGACCACCATGTTGCCGTGCTTCGCGTTCGCAGCTTCACCTTTTGGAATCAGGATGCGATGCGACAGTTTGGCGTTGTCAGGAATGACTATGCCGATGCCACGTTCGCGAATGAATTGCCCGGCGATTTCGAGCGTGCCGCGTTCCAGCACATCGACGAGCTCGCCCTCGGCTCGGCCACGATGATCCAGACCTTTTATACGAACAGCCACTCGATCCCCATCAAAGAGCGAGCGCATTTCACGGGCAGACAGATATACGTCCTCGGCAACTCCGTCGTCCCGTATCACGAATCCGAAACCATCTCGATGGCCCGACACTTTGCCCGTGACCAGGTCGAGCTTCGCCGTCAGGCAGAACTCACCGCGTCGGTTCTCAAGTATCTGGCCCGCCCTTACCATGCCCTGCAGTCGATCGACCAACAGCGCCCGCATGCGCTGACCCTTCAGATCAAACGCTTTGAGTATCGGCTCTACTTTTAGTGGTTTGCCAACATCAGTCAGGAAGTCGATCAATGCATTCTGGTTGGGGATCGGGTGCTTGTAGGTCCCGGCCTTCTTCGCGACCTTACCTTTCTTGCTGCTCTTTTTGCGGGTTTTGCTTGGCTTGCTGGGCAAGTGATACAACTCCATCTAATCAGGGTACGAATTGGCAATTGACAGGCAGCGACCCCTTTGAGTACAGTGCGCAGCCCCGCCGTGCAGCGATTGTACGCGCTTCTCATGTGCGGTTTGGTAGTATGTTCGAAATTCTGATTGGTCTAGAAAAATGCCCAGGTGGCGGAATTGGTAGACGCGCCAGCTTCAGGTGCTGGTTATCGTAAGGTAGTGGAGGTTCAAGTCCTCTCCTGGGCACCAATAAGATCCCGCAGTCGAGTAATTAACCCGGGTTGCGAAATATGAGTCGTCGCAGTGATTCGATCGATGTATCCAGGCGCCAACTCATACGGGGGTTTGGCGCGCTCGCACTGTCTGCTACTCCCGTATTAGCTCTCGCCACTCAGGACACCAGCGAAGGCATCACTTTCGCCGCTGGCCCCAGACCGTTGATCCAGTACCCTGGAAAACGACCGCTGATCAGGGTACATACACGACCGCCGCATCTGGAAACACCGTTCGCCGTTTTCGACGGTGGGCCTATAACGCCGAATGATGCCTTTTATGTGCGTTACCATTTAGCCAACATCCCCACTTCAATAGACCCTGCCGAGTATCGGCTCAGCGTCAACGGCCATGTGAAGAGACCACTCAGGCTCTCACTCGATGAGATCAAATCTATAGCCCCAACTGTTGAAGTCGTCGCTGTAAATCAGTGCTCCGGCAATAGCAGGGGCTATTCTTCGCCTCGTGTATTCGGTGCGCAACTCGGGCATGGCGCTATGGGTAACGCGCGCTGGACCGGCGTTCCGTTGCGTGCGGTGCTGGAAAAGGCCGGCATTTCGTCAGGTGCCATGCAGGTAGTTTTTAGCGGCCTGGATACTCCGGTGTTGCCTGGCACGCCGGACTTTCGCAAGTCCCTGGATATTGAGCATGCACTCAGTGCGGAGCCGCTGTTGGCCTGGGGTATGAACGGTGAGGATATTCCGTTCCTGAATGGCTATCCCCTGAAATTAATCGTCCCTGGCTACTTTGGCACGTACTGGGTCAAACACCTTTCTGATATTGAGGTCATTGATCGTCAGTTTGATGGCCACGATGCGTACTTTATGAGTACGGCATACCAGTTGCCGGATAATGCCTGCCATTGTGTTGCACCCGGCACCGCGGCCGCTGAGACAGTACCCATTTCAGTCTTGCCCGTGCGCAGTTTTATAACCAACGTGACTTCCGGTGATTCTCTCCCCGTGAACGCAAGTGTAGAACTGCGCGGCATCGCATTTGACGGCGGCGCTGGCATCGAACGTGTGGACGTATCCACCGATGGCGGACAATCCTGGAGTGCCGCGAAGCTGGGAGAGAACCTTGGCCGCTACTCCTTTCGGTCCTGGACGACGTCCGTAAGTTTCGCGCAGGCAGGCGCAATCGTATTGATGGTCCGTGCAACCAACCGTCAGGGCGAGACGCAACCGCTTCAGGCCAGCTGGAATCACGGCGGCTATCGTCGTCATTCGGTTGAAGCCACTCACGTGACAGTGATTTAAGGAGCTACGTATGCCGCAATCGAGCTATTCAATAGCGAGTTGTTTCGGTGGACCGGCGCTACTCCTTGCAATCGCGATCAGCATGAGCGCTTGCGAACGACAATCCGAGAAGGACTCGTTGGCAATGGACCCATCTCCGGAGCCGCTGAGCGCCGATATTCGCGAGATCTCGTTGCCGATTGAAGATACCGATCTTCGCGACTCAACATTGCCGGGCCTGCAAATTGCGAATCAAAAATGCACCATCTGCCACTCTGTGGACTACATAAATTTCCAACCGCCGAACATGAACCTTGAACAATGGACGGAGGAAGTTTCAAAAATGGTCCATTCCTACGGTGCGCCTATCGACGAAGTGGAAGTCGGAATGATTGGCGCCTATTTTGCGGTCAATTACGGGTCGGCCAATGCGTCTGACGCTGACGTCGTGTCCGCTTCGGTCATACCGGAACCAGTGCAGGTAGAGAGTACGGATGTAACGGGACTGTTAGGTGCGAATGCGTGTCTTGCTTGTCACGCGCTCGATAGTACCCTGGTCGGGCCATCGTTCAGCGACGTTGCGGCCAGGTACAGTGGCGACGCGCAGGCTCTGAATAATCTGACGATTAGCGTGCAGCAGGGAGGCCAGGGAAAGTGGGGGCAGATACCGATGCCAGCGATGCCTAACCTGAGCGAAGAACAGGCCAGAGCATTGGCTGCATACGTCCTGGATCGATAACAAGACACTTTGACTGTAGCGCCACAAGCATGTCCGTTTACCGCCGGAAAACGGGCACGCCACTAATGACCGTTTCGAGCACGTCGATGTTGCGGATTTCTGCCGGATCGATGGTGCGCGGATCATTGCTCAACACGATGAAGTCAGCACGCTTACCCGTTTCGAGTGTCCCGGCACGATCTTCTTCAAAGCCCGCATACGCATTCGCCACCGTGTAAGCGGATAACGCTTCCTCGACCGTAATCTTTTCCTGCGGCTGCCAGCCGTCCGGATTGAGCCCATCAATCGTTTGCCGGGTCACCGCTGCATAGACGCCCAACATTGGCGACAAGGGCGCGACCGGCCAGTCTGAACCAAAGCTGAGAATGACACCGGCGTCGAGCAGCGAACGAAAGGCGTACGTTGTTTTGATACGCTCGGGGCCTATGCGTTTTTCCGCCCAACGACCATCATCGATAGCGTGATACGGTTGCATCGACGCAATGATGCCGCTATCCGCTGCTTTTTGTATGGCCGCGGCTGACGGATGTTGAAAATGTTCAATTCGATAGCGGCGATTACGAATGTCCACACTCGCTGTCGCGCGCATGCTGTCGATCAACACATCAATCGCCCTGTCGCCGATCGCATGAATCGCTAGCTTCAGGCCAGCCGCATCAGCATCAGCCATAATGCCCGCGAGTATTTCCGGATCGGTTAGCGGAAAGCCGCTGGTCTCTGGTACATCGGTGAACGGCTCGTAAAACCAGGCCGTTGTCGATCCCAGGGAACCATCGACAAAACCTTTCAATCCACCCCAGCGCAAGAGGTCATCGCCGCCGCCATCTTTCGCGACCAGGTCTCTCGCCTCACGCCAGTCATCAAGTGGCGTAAGCGCATAAATCCGGATCTTCATCAGCCCAAGTTCATGAGCCAGCCGGAAGGCATCCAGCATGGTCACGTCGGCCGGTCCGTTGGTGACGGCGTGCACCTGGGTCAGTCCGAGGCTCAATGCATGGGATTGCGCCAACTCGAATGCAGCCAGTTTTTCGTCATCAGACAGCGCGGGGACTACAGTAAAAACCAGGTCCATTGCCTTGTCTTTCAATATGCCGGTCGGCTCGCCGTTCGCGTCTCGCACGATCTCACCGCCATCCGGCGTGGCAGTAGCAGCATCAACGCCAGCCAGATTCAACGCGGCTGAATTTGCCAATGCCATATGCCCGTCTAGACGATGAATGAATACCGGTGTATCACCGGTGGCTTCGTCTATCCATTCTTTGCGCGGCAACTCACCGCCCCACCATTCGTGATCCCAATTGCCATTCAACACCCAACGACCAGCAGGCAACGTACCTGCATAATCAATGATGCGTTTCGTAAATTCTTCTTTGGTCGATGCATCACGAAGATCGACACTGGCCAGACCGGCACCGCCGTCGAGAAAATGCACGTGATTGTCGATCAATCCCGGCATAAGGAATCGTCCTTGGAGATCGACAGCCGCGCGTGCAGCAATATCAATGTCCTCACCATTGCCGATGTAGACGATAACGCCATCTTTTATCGCCATTACGCTGGCGTCCGCAGCATCCCTTGCACCAGTCCAGATTACGCCGTTGGTATAGAGCGTATCCGCCTCGAGCTCGGAGTTACCGCTGTCACTGCCGCAGGCGGCCAGTGCCAACAGGAACAAAATCATTGTGAAATTTTTCATTACAACTTCCCGTTGCGAACTCTCAGAATTCGTCTTGTATGTTTGTCAGGGCGCCCATCTGTCTTCGGCATCAGCATTCTGTCCTGGCGCAAAGATGCCGATTGATGCTCCCGCAAACGGACCGTTACCTCATCCTCTTGATAGCAACGCCGCGCCGCCTCTGCCGGACCGCGCCTGCTCGGGATCTCCAGCACCTGCAGTGCATACGGCAAGCGTTCACGAACCAGGTCGATTCGGTCACCGCACTTCACGCTCCTGCCAGGCGTCGCTCGCTCACCATTAACTTTGACGTGGCCGCCCGCCACTGCAGCGGTGGACAAAACTCGTGTCTTGAAGAAACGGCAAAAAAACAACCACCGATCTACACGCAAAGAATTTCCGGCCTGCAATGTCGCTAGGCCTCCGATTCCTTGCCGCGCTGCTTCGCAATCTGTTCCTGCACCGAATTGAAAAGCTCATCGCGAAGTCCTGCGAGCTTGAATATTTCGACTACAGTAAAGAACGGCGCAGCAAGGTTGGCCTGAACAGGATGTTTAATGAGCACCGGCATCGACTTCTCCACGGCATGCCCTATGAATTGCGCCGCGTAACCACCGAAGAAGCAGCCGGCTGCGATCAGCCAGCTGGTGTTGCCCGGATAGGTGCCGAGTTTAGCCGCCAGCTGGGTCAGTAAAAAGGCTCCGGCTGCGAAGACCAATGCAAACAGGATATCGAGTGTCAGGTAAAACAAAACGAAGCCCGCGACGACCACATGCGCCAGGTTGAAATACAACGTCCCGACTTCGAATCCAACCCGGGTTAACGGAATAAGGACGCCAAGCATGATCGTCGGTATGCCGATCATGTGTACGAAGATATTGAAGGGATGCTGGTGCGCCGCCGCATAGCCCGTCAACATGTGCATCAACTTGCCTTGAGCTTTCATCGAATTCTCCCACCCTGACTGGCCGTAAATTTAGCACGATTGAGTATACTCAGGCGGCACCATAATCAACCTGAGGAAACCCATCATGGCATTGTTGATCGTCGGCATCGTATTTTGGAGCGTCACCCACCTGTTTCCCGCTGCGGCGCCTGGCGTCAGAACTAACCTTGTTGGCAAGTTTGGTCTGGCACCCTATAAGGGCCTGTTCGCCCTCGACATCGTGCTTGCCCTCGCGCTGATCGTTTACGGCTGGAAAACAGCAACGCCCGCTTCGCTGTATGCACCACCTTTGTACGGTAGCCCGATTCCGGCCGCCCTGCTAATGATTGCCATACTGCTGCTGGTCGCCTCCAGCCTGCCGAACAATCTCAAACGTTATATCCGCCACCCGCAAATGACGGCGGTCGTATTTTGGGGAGCCGGACACTTGTTGACCAATGGCGATAGCCGATCAACTGTTTTGTTTGGCGGCTTAGTGATCTGGGCCGTGCTTGAGGTGATTTTCATCAACCGGCGTGATGGTCAATGGCGCAAACCTGAAGCCGTTTCGGTCATGAAAGATGCCGTGACAGTGCTGATTGCTGTCGCGGCTTACGCTTTGCTGATCAATTTTCATGCTTTTCTGTTCGGCGTATCGGCCATTATTCTCTAATAAAATCAATGACCTTTCGCATACTCAACTAAACATCAGGTCAACATCCAGGAGTCCTTTGAAAACAGTCATTAGCTAGTCAGTAACTTGCAGAGGCGCTCGCCTAGATTTGAATCCGAGCCCGCCCCACGAGGCGGACACAGAGTTTCGGAGTCAGATCATGCGTATTGCCAACATCAGGTTCGCCCTCATCGCCCTTGCAATCACCGCTGCCAGCGGTTGTGCATCTGCGCTGCAACAAGGCGGCATGAAGGATCCGCAGACCGTCGCGCCCGCTTTCGACCGCGGGTACCAGGCGCAACGCAAGGCGACCAAAGGCGCGCACTTCGGATTCATCATTGCGCGATCCGCGTACGAAAACCCAATCAATCGCCCGATCTCCAATATCGGCGCCATCGCCTCGTACGCCGCCAAATCAACCACTGGCCTGATTCGCCGGGTTGCCATTGGTACTGTTCAGATGCCTGCAATGTCTGGCGGTGTTCCTGCCATCAGCAATGCGGAGCCGATGGACCTTAAAGCGTTCGAACAGACTCTGGATACGATTACCGGTACCCGCAGTGACACGGGACGAATACGTTTTCTGGTCGATGGTGACGAATACTTTTGCCGCCTGGCAAACGCTATCAACAATGCCAAAACAAGCATCGATATTCGCACCTATATTTTCGACAACGACGATTTCGCCTTACAACTTGCGGATCAGCTGAAGGCGCGCTCCAGTGACGTGCGGGTACGCGTCATGGTGGACGATCTTGGCAACATGATCGCGATGCATTCAGACCCGGATTCAATGCCTGTTGATCACAAAGTACCGCTATCCATGGTTAGCTATATGGAAAATGAGTCTGACGTCAATGTTCGAAACGTTGCGAACTACTGGCTAACCGTAGGCGATCACACCAAAACCACCATCATCGATAAAAAAGTGGCCTTTGTCGGCGGCATGAATGTCGGCAGGGAATATCGCTACAACTGGCACGACATGATGATGGAAGTCAGCGGCCCGGTGGTCAACAAACTGCAGTACGAGTCCGACAAAGCCTGGGCCCGTGCCGGTATCTTTGGTGACTTTGCCAACTTTTTTGCCTTCCTGAAAGGAAAAAAGCGACATGCGGACACCGATGGTTACCCGGTGCGGGTACTGCAAACGCGCAATTTTGATTCAGACATACACAAAGCGCAGATTGCTGCCATCCGCAATGCACAAAGCTACATTCTCATAGAAAATGCCTACTTCGCAGATGATCAAACGGTATACGAGCTCGCCAAAGCCCGCCGCCGGGGCGTCGATGTCCGAGTGATCATTCCCGCCGGCGGAAACCACGGCTCCCTGAATGCCAGCAACAAGATTACGATCAACGCCTTGCTCAAACACGGCGTCCGGGTCTACGAGTACCCGGGCATGAGTCATATAAAAGCCGCAATTTTCGACGGTTGGGTGAGTGTCGGTTCCGCAAACTTCGACAAGTTGAGCCTGCAGGTTAACAAGGAATTGAACCTCGCGACGTCAGACCCGGACACTGTCCAAGCCTTGTTGGAGCAGGTCTTTATCCCCGATATGATGATGTCTACGGAACTCAATGAGCCCATGGAAGTGAATATGGTAACTCGTTTGACTGAAATCGCAGTAGACGAGCTGCTATAGATGTGCCTAAAGTACCATTCTTGTCCTGCTGTCATTCTGGGGAGGTTGAAATGCAGGAGCTGTTGTTAGGGGCGCTATTGATACTGGCCGTCGCCTGGCTGATCGTTCGCATTCGCCGGAACAAGGCAATCGAACTCGCCGAGTCGACGCGAACATTCAAAGAGACCGGTAAGTTTCATGCCGTCGCTCTGAAGTACTCAGAAAATGCCTGTGACGCGGCGAAAGCTCTTACCGGCCGACGTTTTCTTTCGAATGCAGCACCGCGATTGCCATTACCAAATTGCGACTACCCGAACTGCAGCTGCCGATTTGCGCATTTTGATGATCGCCGCACCGGCCGCGACCGCCGCAGCCCCTTCGCCCCTGCAACGGCCACCGGCACTACCGGTATTCATGAACAGGAACGACGCGAGCGGAACGATCGACGTAAGGGCACCGACGACTACAACTGGTAGACGATTCAACAGCGCCTAGTAGCCCAGATCGGCCAACACCACCTGGTAGTTATCGAGCTCCACCTGCGTCCGTGCTCGGTAGTCCCGCAGCTCCCTGATTTCGGCCTGCAACTGTCCGGTGCGCTCGGACATGTTCTTTAAATCGACGAGCAATAGCACACGCTCTTCATTGGTCGTTTCGCTGGCCACCATAGCCAGCGCGTTGACCGCAATTCCCTCCTCGATGCGATCAAGCTCGTACTCTTTGGAGTTAATATCCGAGGTTGCGCGATTCAGGTTCGACCGCAAGCTGTACAGGTGATGGCCGGCATTGTAGGCGTCAAGAAAATCGCCTTCGAGATTCACGCTGCAAACGCCATTGTAGTTGCCGCCATTGGATCCAACGCTGAAACCCCTGCCTGGCTGGCAGTACTCGATCAAGCCCTGCTCCCTGCCCGTCTGGTAGGCTGAAAAGTCTGCGGTAACGCCGTGCTTGGC
Source organism: uncultured Gammaproteobacteria bacterium (assembly GCA_942490655.1). GTDB lineage: Bacteria > Pseudomonadota > Gammaproteobacteria > Steroidobacterales > Woeseiaceae > UBA1847. The sequence goes on from CALNXZ010000003.1 coordinate 1,019,722, forward strand.
ACAGGCCTTTCGGTGCTGGCCGAAGCGATCCGAAGTGTTCCCGCGCGAACCGTCCTCATAGCCAATCGCGGACCAATCACTGGCGAGACATTCGTCACTGCTCATCGATGCGCAACCGCTCATGCCGAGCAGCACCAGGGACAGACCGACTAATAACCATCTATTGTTCATCACGTACTCCATCCGAACAAAATTCGTCTTTGATGTTTCCATAGATACGCCCCTGCAGCTGAATGGCACCTGAAAAATTGGTAGTGCGCCCGATTTTTCGGCGTGTCACTGTGACCTGGGTCACATCGCCCGGAGCGGTGCAGAGCTACGCTCGATTGAGCAATTCGAATACGGAACGGCAGCGATGGAACTTCAGGCAATTAGCGGCGCGGCGACAGTCGCCTTGGCGAGCACGCTCGTATTCCTGCTGATAGCGAAAACCTGGAATGCGGTCAGCCGCACCATCAGTTCTTCCTCCAGTTTCTCCGGTCGAATCATGCATGAAGCCGCACAACGGTTTCGTGACGAACTCGAACGACTTTCCTGCTCGCAGTCTACCTACCTCAGCGCTCTGCTGGCTTTCGCCATGCTGTTCGTCGCGGCTTATTTCTTGCGGGCCGAACAACTGTTCGCGGGCTACCCGACCTGGCAAATCAATCTGCAGCTCGGCTTCTCAATATTGGTGGGAGGCTACGCGATGTACCACTTGAGCAAAACAGCGCTCGCTCGCCGCCATGTCAAGTTTCTGCACGACGCGAATGTCGCCATTGGCCACCAACTGCAGCAATTGACTGTTGAAGGATCGCGGATCTTTCACGATGTCGGAACCTCTGTTGGAGTCGTCGATCACGTCATCATCGGCCAGAAAGGCATCTACGCCATCAATGTTGTCGCGCATCGCTCCGGAAAAAGAGCGCATGCACGTCTGCGTGATGATGCCATTCAGTACTCGAACAGCAAACAAACGCAGTCCATCAGAGACATAACTCTGAAAACAAATCGCCTACAAAAAGAATTCCGTGCCCTGGTCGGGCACAACGTACGTGTGCGCTCAGTCATCGCGATTCCCGGCTGGGAAATCGAAGAGCAACCGAAAGAGAATCACCTCTTGGTCAACGAACAAAATCTCGCCATGCTCAGTGGCTGGCGAGACCAGTCTGACAACCTCATGAACGAAGATGTCGCGGCGCTGCAGAAGGAACTGACTGCACGCTGCGCTAAAGCCTAGCTAAGGCTCTCTGCTGCTCTAAGCAGCTGTTGCTTGGCCGCATCGAATTGCCCCGCCGCTTTTTTCAGGTAGACATCCGCCTCCTCATCGTAGCCATCCGCCGAAGCGGACCAGACTCTATTGATATAGCGCTCCCCTGCAGCGAAATCGCTCATGATGTCGGCGTAAGTCTGCAGGCCGAACAGATGCACCATGCTTTCGCGAGCATCTGCGAATCGGCGCAGGTCTTCGCGAATCTTAAGGTCGATTCGGTCCCGCAGCACCGCGCCACGCGTCAGCTCACCGGCATTCATGTCACGCAAGCTATCGACAACATTCGCTATCGATTCGCGCAGCTCAACCCGATTGACTTCAAGGACCGCTTCGGATCGCGCCAATGCACTGATTTGTCGCTTGTAAATAATAAGGCCGACGATTGCCGTTGTAGCCGTCGCCACAAAAATCGGCCAGCTGACGCTTTGCACATCCAGTGAAGCCACGAACGCACCACCCAGAAAGCCGGCCGCGACCAGGAAATATCCGAGATTCTTCATTACTATTCTCCTGCGCTACGACGTCGCGACTATGAAAGCGGCGTTGCCAACACCGACCAGGGCTTCCCCGACAATCAGGCCAGCGGCAATTGGAATACCGACCTCCTCACTCCAGGACTTACCTTTTCTGCGGTCGCTCAATTCACGAGCAAGCGTGCCAAGTGAGTAAGTCAGTACGATATTGAAAGGCAGATAGAAGCCCAGCCCGACGGTAATGCCCAGCCCACCCATAAGTGCGGACAGGATTCCACCGAGGATAGCGCCTGCTGCATATTTCTCTGTCGGTACATCGCCACCCATGATGCCATCAATTGTGCTGGCCAATGCCTGCGCCTGCGGAGCTGGCAGCTTTTCGCTGCCCAGTCCGTAGCCGTCCGCATTGTGCAGAACGAATATGACGCCAATAACGACTATCGGTCCCAGCCATGCTCCGGCGAACTGGCCGAGCTGCTGTTTACGAGGAGTTGCACCAACGAGATACCCCGTCTTCAGATCGAGCATCAGATCTGTTGCCTGCGACATTGCCACGCACGTCGCCGCGCCGACCATGATCGCCGCAATGATCGAGTCACTTCGCTCCATCCCATAGGTGACAAGGATCAACAAAGTGATGCCGACCAGCGTCATTCCCGACAGCGGTGACCAGTTGGTGCGGCCGATGGCTTCCGACAAAATAATGCCGGACATCCAGATCCAGAGTGTGCCCACGAGCGCCATGGCAACGCCGCGACCAAGACTCATCGTTTCAACGGAAGTCACGGCCATGTAGGAGAGCAAAATGACGGCACCACCAATCGCGAAATACAGCAGCTTGATCGGCATTTCGTCGCTCGATGCCGCTGAGGATACCTCTGATGCTTTCTGCATAGACCGAATCGCACTGGTAATCAGCGGAAACGCGAGTATCACGCCCATGATTGCACCGCCGATCAGCATGCCGATGCCAAAAGGTCGATACAGCAGCAGGCGCAATGGCCCGGGTGTATTGATAGCCTCCCCGGCGGCGTCGACCGGAAAGCTTCCCGATAGCGCAAGCATGGGCGATATGAACCAGTACGCGACAAAACCACCAATGATGAATGCAACACCGCCCCTGCCAGCGATGAAGCCGACACCGATAGTCATCAGGGACAAATACCAGATGCCGTTCATATACTCCGGCATGCCGAGCAGCGCACCGATATTCCAGTTATCGACACCGGTATTGATCGTTGCGATGTGCACGGCGGCACTTGCCGCCGCCGCCATTAGCAGAATCATCGCCTTACGCACACCGGCGCCGGGTGATTTCAGGATCGTGGCTACGGCAACGCCGCCCGGGTAGGTCAGGCGTTCGTAGTCAATCATGTGTTTGCGCAGCGGGACGATGAAAGCGATGCCCAGATAGGCACCGGCTATGCAGCCGAACGTCAGTAGTACCGGATCAAACCGATCGCCGAAGCCAAGCAGAAAAATAGCGGGCACCGAAAACATCATTCCGGACGCTGCGGCATTCACACCGCTGGCGATGGTCTGCGCGATATTGTTTTCGATAATACTCTTGCGTCCCAGCAGTCCGCGCAAGATACCAAAACCGAGAATCGCGGCGAGCTCCGAGCCCTCGATCGAAAAGCCCAGCACCAGGGCCGCATAGCCTATCGATCCGGCCAGGATGATGCCGATGAACCAACCGACAAGTAAGGATACCCAAGTGAGCTCAGGATACGGGCGATGACTGGTGATATCGCTCATGGACTCTAACCCCTGTTATTTATTTTCCGCCGAGCCTATCACAGGGCTTGCAGGCGTGCCGCCAGCTGATCTTTCTCTAACACCTCGTTAAATTCATCGGCCAGTTGCTCACAGGCTTTGACGCACGTCCGCCAGGCGGAAATTCGCTCAGCCGGTGTGTAATTCACAAAATCGGTCCGATCCGGAATCTTCGCATTTGGCAAATTCGCGACGAAGGCAGCGGATGGACTCACGAGTATCGTTCGATCAACGTGATCCGCTTGTGGCCGCCGCCAGCCCAGATTCTTGTCGAACCAACCCGGCACGATGCGGTCGTAAAAATGCGGATACAAAGTCAACCGCTCCTCTGCACTGTGGGGCACATCATGGTGGTAGTCGATAACGCCGCCGTCGCGATAGACGCCGGGCGCCGCGCCATCGATATCTCGCACACCGCTTAACACCAGGGGAATTGAACCGGTGGCAACGATGGCATCCTCAAGGTTTCTTTCTGACAGGGCAATTTTCTGCAAAGGAAATCCGCGTACGTCGAAAAATGGCGGTAAGTCACGAGCGTCGTAAAACAGGGCTCTTTCAAAGAACATACCCAGAGTTTTACGACTGATGAGGTTCAAACTCGCTGCCGTCAACAGACCGAGAGTTAGCAACCACCGGTTCTCTGTAGCAAGTACATGACGACTGCGCACGGCCATAACATGCGTGCGAAATAGAGGGTGATTAATGATCTCTGCACAACCGGTAGCGCCCAAGACCACGGCGATGATTTCACGGCTTTTGGCGGTGATCTCATGAATATCGGGGCGTACGCTGAAGGTCTGCTCAATGTAAGCGGTTTCGAAGCGATCGATTGCGGCAACCGGGTCGTGCTGCGCATAACACGCAAATCGCCACGCACCGATAGACGTGCCCAGCAGATGCACTGGTCCCTGCAAGCGCGGCACCAGGTTGCTGAGTATGACGCGATCCAGTTGGCTCAGCACCAGCCACTTAGCACCGCCGGAGGCGCCCGCGATCGTCCCGATAGACGATATGTCGAATCCGTGCGTTGTTACGGATTTTAGGGCACCTGCGCCCGCTTTGAATGTCAAAGAGACCGATTTCACAAATTGCCGATTGGTAGAGGTTGGTGTAGACGATGAGCGGCTATTATAGGGAATTCCCCGAGGCACCGGTTCGACTTATGAGACATTTTCTGCCAATCGCCCTATTCGTATTGGCCAGCACTCCGTTCACCCTCTCCGTCCACGCAGACAGCGACGAACCCACCTTGTATGTCGCAAGCGACGGACGCGATGCCGGTACCTGCCAAGCGCAGGCTGCGCCCTGCCGGTCAATCGAGTACGCCCTGGGCCGCGTTGGAAAAAACGGTCGTATTCTGGTCGGCGACGGATCCTTCGAAGTTGCCGATGTTGCCGACCTTGTTTACATGATGAGCGGCGCGATTGAGGTCCGAGCGAGCAATACACCCGGCACACAATCGACCCTTATCGGCGTCCCGCAGGAATTTGCGACGGACCTTGCCGCCAAAGGGTTTCATGTCATCGCCGATTCCAAAAGCCTGCAACAATCGATGGTCGCTACGCAGATGAGCCTGCAAGGCAACGCGGCAGCAACCGCTTGTATTGGCGGATTCGCGGGCGCATTTCCCTGTAGCAACGTTGATCTGCTAGCGCACGTCGCGAACCGAACGCCAGCCGCCCGAGGCTCTGACTTGTGGGGTTTCATGGATCTCAACACGCATCGGGAATACGCGATTGTTGGCTACAGTTCCGGTACCGCCGTTTACGATGTCACCGACGCTGAAGACCCGCGTGAAGTTGGCTTTGTCGATGGGCAATCGACGACCTGGCGCGACATCAAGGTCTACCAGTTCTGGAATGCCAGCGACAATCGCTGGAACGCCTTTGCGTACATCACTGCCGACAACGCCTCCGACGGGCTGTTCATCATCGACCTGAGCCAGCTGCCGCACCGCGTTGCGCGCGCGAGCTTTTCCGGCGATTTCCGCGAAGCACATAACGTTTACCTCACCGATACCGATTTCAGTACCGGATTGTCCATTACCGGCGCAGCTCCGATATTGATCCTCGCGGGCTCGAACCTGAGTGATGGCCGCTTCCGCGGCTATTCACTCGTCAATCCTCTGGCACCGTCCTTCATCGCAGCGCCAGCGACACCTGCGAATCAACCGAGCGGTAATCGACTCTACATGCACGATGCAGCATCGATGGTCGTTACGGATGGCCGCAAGGACACACAATGCATTAACGCCGGTGCATCTGACCACTGTGATGTGCTGTTCGATTTCAACGAGTCGACAGTCGATATATGGGATGTAACGGTGCCATCGACACCACAACGAATCAGCCAGGTGCCGTATGGTAATTCGGGCTACACGCATTCGGGGTGGCCGTCCGAAGATCAGCAGTACCTGTTTGTACAGGACGAACTCGATGAGCGCGATCGCGGACTGTCCACGACCTTGCGCGTCTTTTCGATTGCGAATCTCGCGTCGCCTGCTCTGGCCGGTACGTGGACCGGACCAACCACTGCGATCGATCACAATGGCTTCGTGCGGGGCAATCGCTACTACATGTCGAACTACTCACGCGGTTTGTCCATATTCGACATCAGCAACGCGACAAGCCCAGCTCTCGTAGGCCGGTTTGATACTTACCCGGCTTCGGACGGAGGCGGTTTTCCGGGCAATTGGGGCGCTTATCCCTACTTGCCCAGCGGCAACATTGCGCTAAGCGATATTGATTCGGGCTTCTATCTGGTCGCGGACAACACCCGCAACGTTAGCCAGGGTTCGCTGTCCTTCTCGGCCGCCTCTTTTGCCAGCGACGAAACGCAATCCCTGGTCGCCACCGTTCAGCGCAGCGGTAACTCGCAAGGGGCTATTTCAGTGAACTGGGAAGTGATTGCAGCAACCGCTGACTTCGCTGATGTCGCGGCGAATCGAGGAACATTGAATTGGGCTGACGGTGACGCCAGCGATAAGACTATAGACCTCGGATTGGTCAACGACGGTATCGCGGAAGGACTTGAAAGAGTACTGATCAAACTGGCAGCACCTGGCGGCGGTGCAACGTTGTCATCGCCGAGCATGGCAAGCGCGTACATCAGCGACCCGGGTGACAACAGCGAAGTCTCGTTTACAGCAACGGCTATCGACATACCCGAACGTGGCTTCGCGACGGCGGTGGCTGTCGTGCAAAGGACCGGCAGCGCCAACAGCCCTCTAGCGGTTGATTACACCGTAACAGCAGGCGACGCGACAAGCTCAGTCGACTACTCCGGGTCTGCCAACGGCACCTTGAATTGGGCTGCCGGCGACGCAACGCCGAAGTGGATCGAATACTCGATCGCGAATGACGGCAGCGGTGAAGCGGATGAATTTTTCGAACTAACACTGAGCAATAACAGCGTCGGCACAATCGGCCCCAATGCACAGTTGCGGGTAAACATACTCGACGGTCTCGGATTCAACAGTGCACCAAATGCAGTGGCCGGCAGTAGTCAATTCGTGAATATTGGCGCTGCGGTTACGCTCAATGGTAGTGGTTCGAACGATGTTGATGGCGACACGCTGACTTATGCCTGGTCGCAGGTGCTCGGACCCAGTGTTGTCTTAGCGAACCTCGCTACGCCCACAACCAGCTTTACGGCACCGAGCGTTAGCTCCGACACCCTGCTTCGATTCCAGCTTGTCGTCAGCGATCCGGGCGGCCTGACGGACACATCGACAGTCAACGTTACCGTATCCACCGGTTCCAGCTCGGTCTCCAGCGGCGGCGGTGCTCTGCAACTGTGGACCTTGTTCGGCCTGCTCGGCCTGGTCGCTATTAACCGAAGGGGTGCGACTTAATAATCGTCTGCTCTCGATCCGGCCCGGTCGAAATAATATCGATAGGAACGCCCGCGAGCTCTTCGATTCGAGCAAGGTAGTTGCGAGCCTTTTGCGGTAATTTCTTGAAGTCGGTTATGCCAACGGTCGACTCCTGCCAACCCGGCCATTCTTCGTAGATCGGTACGCACTGCGCGAATCGATCGACGACGACCGGCAGACCTGCGATCTCTTCACCGTCAATTGAGTAGCCCACACAAATCTGGATCGTTTCGAGTTCGTCGAGCACATCCAGCTTGGTTACGCACAATCCGGAAACGCTGCTGTTGATGATTGAACGGCGCAAGGCGACAGCATCGAACCATCCGCAACGGCGCGGCCTGCCCGTGGTGGCACCAAATTCGGCACCCACTTTCGCGATGTGCTTGCCCTGATCGTCGAACAACTCCGTCGGAAATGGTCCGGCACCGACGCGCGTGGTGTAGGCCTTAACAATGCCCAGTATGTAGTCAAGGTTTCGCGGACCAATACCAGTACCGGTGCTCGCCGCGGCAGCCACCGTGTTGGACGACGTGACGAAAGGATAGGTGCCATGATCAATATCGAGGAAACTGCCTTGCGCGCCTTCGAACAGAATCGCCTGCCCAGCGTCTGCAATATCCTGAAGAATTTGCGTGACGTCGGTGGTTATCGGAGCAACGATTTCAGCGTAGCCCAGCGCCTCGTCCAGAGTTTTAGTGAAATCAACAGGGTCGGTCCCGTAATAGTTCTTCAGGAGAAAGTTGTGATAGTCGAGAATCTCACCCAGCTTGGATGCAAATTTCTCACGAACGAAAAGATCTGAGACCTTCAGCGCCCGACGCGACACCTTATCCTCGTAAGCGGGACCAATACCGCGTCCGGTTGTTCCGATTGCTCCGGAACCACGTGCTTTCTCGCGCGCGAGGTCCAAAGCAACATGCGAAGGGAGAATCAACGGGCAACTCTGGCTCAGCTTGAGGCGCTCGTAGACAGGAACCCCTTTCGCAATTAGCGCGTTCGCCTCTTTCACCAGGGCATCGAGCGCGATGACAACACCATTGCCTATCAGGCAATTAACGCCATCGCGAAGTATCCCGGACGGAATAAGATGCAGTACCGTCTTGACGCCGCCAATGACCAGCGTGTGCCCTGCGTTGTGACCGCCCTGAAAGCGCACGACAGCCGACGCACGATCCGTCAAAAGGTCAACAATCTTCCCTTTGCCTTCGTCACCCCATTGAGTGCCGATGACAACTACATTTCTTCCCATGGTATATCTACTCTTTAAGTACGAACCAGGAACAAAACTAACAGACCGATGATCATCACCACCAAGCCTATAGTTCGAATCTGATTGTCTCGCAGCCGCCCAATCTCTGCTACCAACTCGCGATACTTTGTTGGCGACATAAAGGGCAACATGCCCTCGATAATCAGGACCAATGCCAACGCCGTAAAAATTTCAATGGCTATTGTTTGCCACTCGATTGATTCAGATAACGGAAGAACTCATTCTTCGGATCCAGAACTAACAAGTCCCCGGATTTCCCTAATGAATTCTTGTACGCGTCGATACTGCGATAAAACGCATAAAACTCCGCGTCCCTGTTGTAAGCATTGGCATATATCTCTGCCGCTCGAGCATCGCCCTCACCGCGAATAATCTGGCCATCACGATATGCATTTGCCAGCAGAATCGTACGGTCCTTGTCAGCGGTGGATCGAATTAGCTCCGATGCCTCTCGACCTTCAGCGCGGGTCTCGGCCGCAACCAGCGCGCGTTCCTCGCGCATTTGGTTATAGACGGAGTTTCGCACATCGTCGATGAATTCGACTTGCTTGACCCTGAAGTCAACGACCTCAATGCCCAGACCCTTTGCCGTTTCCGCCGCATTGATCAGCATGTCCTGCATCAAAGCAACACGCTCAACCGAAATCGCTTCCTGAATCGTGCGCTTACCAAACTCAGTGACGATTGAGTTCTTTACGATTTCTCGGAGGCGATCCGTTGCCACTTCCTGCAAGCCGCCAGTAGACGTGTAGAAAGGCACCTCATCAACAATGCGCCACATCACAAAGTAGTCAACCGTCATCGCTGTGCGCTCAAGCGTGAATACGCGCTGCGGCGCATCGTCGATCTTCAGAATCTGGCTCGGAAATTTTCGCACAGTCTGATAAATCGGAATCTTGAAGTTCAAGCCGGGCTCGTAATGAGCCTCGACGACTCTACCAACCTGCAGTTTGATCGCGAGTTCGCGTTCACCAACAATGAACGCCGATGAGCCGATACCGACCAGTATCAGTCCGACTATGATGAGAACCATGAATCTTGAATTATTCATTCGCGTGTCCTCCGTTCGCGGTTGGCGGGTAAAGTGCCGTCGTCACCTGCGCCACTCGGTGACAGTGATAGATCGGTAGACCGTGAAGTTGCGTCGCTGGCAGGTCCCGCGTTCGATCGCTTCAGCAATTCATCAACGGGAAGGTATAGCAGGTTGCCGCTGCCCTCGGAATCGAGAATCACTTTATTGGACCGTGAGTAGACGTCTTCGATCGCCTGAATGTAGAGGCGATCGCGAGTCACTCTTGGGGCCTTACGGTACTCGGTCAGCAACGATTCGAACCGGGCGGCCTCACCCTCGGCGTCCGCGATCAGGCGATCGCGATAAGCCTCGGCGTCCTGCAACACTCGCTGCGCCGCACCTCGCGCCCGCGGAATAATATCGTTCGCATAGGTTTGCGCTTCGAGCCGGTAGCGATCTCTGTCGTTACGTGCTTTTTGCGTGTCATCAACCGCTTCCTGAACCGCTTTTGGATAGTCGACCACGCGCAGGTTGATGGATGTCACCGTGAGTCCGGCGCGGTAAGCCTCCAGGGTTTCCTGCAACTCTGAAATGGTTCGTTCGGGAATTTGCTCGCGACGCTCACCAATGAGTTCCGCCAATGTACTGGTACCCACTACGCCGCGCAGTGCGCTTTCGGTGAGGTCATTGAGCGTGACGTCCGGTCCAAGCACTTCGAAGCTGTATTTGACAGGGTCTGTGCGCCGATATTGCACAACAACGTCGATGTACACGTATTGCTCATCCGCAGTCAGCATTTCAGTGCTAAACGGATAGTCATTCACTTCCTGGATATTGACGATATCCACGGTTTCGACAGGAAACGGCAGGTGCCAGCGCAGCCCAGGGTCTGAAGTAAGCGTGTAAGCGCCAAATCGCTGCACGACACCGCGTTCAGCTTCATCAACGCGGTAGAAGCCGGTCAGGGCCCACGCGATCAGGAGCATGATGACTAATGCGTAGCCGCCACCGTTGCCGCCGGCATTGCCACCACCGCCGCCTCCCAGGATGCGGCCGAAGCGTCGCTGCCATTCCTGCACAATCTGATCTAGGTCATTCGGTTCGCCAGCGCCCCGTTTCCACGGGTCGTGACCATTACCTGGTTCGTTATTAGCCATAATAGATAGTCTTCTTACTCGTTTGCTGCAGTTGCTGCCCTCACCGGCATCGGCGCGGGCTCTAGTTGATCGGTGTTGAGATTTTCATGCTTTAGAAATCGTCGCAAGTCTTTTTCGACCATTCGTAAATCCAGCATCCAACTGCCATCGTCCAACACCGTTTCCTGTCGGACCGCGCCCAGCGAAAATAGTTTGGCGCGCTGCCGTCCCTGTGCGGGTTGCAGATGGAGGCTGCATTCAATCGTTTTCTGTCTAAGTCGGCCGGCTATCGCGTCTATCAACAACGGCAGTCCTTCCCCGGTTACTGCCGACAGCCACACTGATCGGCCGGTTCCGCGGAGGTTTTTCGTTATCCGCGCCCTGCTGCCCTCCAGTTTGTCGATCTTATTGTACACCCGTATCTGCGGTACCTGATCAGCATCGAGCTGTTTTAACACCGAATTGACCTGCCGTACTCGTTGCCAGCAATTCGGGTCGCTCGCATCAATAAGGTGCAATATCAGGTCGGCTTCGCGAGCCTCCTGCAAGGTTGACTTAAACGCGGCCACCAGCTCGTGCGGCAAATCGCGAATGAATCCGACTGTATCTGCCAGCAAAGCATGTTCACCTTCCGGCAGATCGAGGCGCCGAATCGTGGGATCAAGCGTCGCGAACATCTGGTCCTTGACGTAAACCTCGGCTGCAGTCATCGCATTGAACAGCGTTGATTTGCCGGCATTCGTGTAACCCACCAACGCCACCACAGGAATTTCCGCTTTCAATCGATTGCGACGATTCATCGAACGGCGCGCATCGACAGCCTTCAAGCGTTCATTGAGCTGACGAATCCGTCCGCGGATCAAGCGCCGGTCCGTTTCCAACTGAGTTTCGCCCGGACCGCGCAGACCGATACCGCCTTTTTGCCGTTCAAGGTGAGTCCAGCCACGAACCAGTCGCGTCGATAAATGCTGTAGCTGAGCAAGTTCAACCTGAAGCATGCCCTCGAAACTGCGGGCTCGTTGCGCAAATATGTCCAGAATTAGCCCTGCTCGGTCAAGCACACGACACTTGAGTTCACGTTCGAGGTTGCGCTCCTGACTCGGACTCAGGGAAGCGCCTGAGATAACCAGCTCTGCCTCATTCTCACGAACGAGTGTCTTAAGGTCTTCCAGCTTGCCTTTGCCGATGAAATAGCGTGGATCAGGCCGTTTTCGCGACGTAACGATTTCTCCGGCCACAACAGCGCCCGCGGAGACTGCGAGTTCGGCAAACTCTTCGCGCTCGGAACTGTCAGGTAAACCGTCGGAACTGGAATGAACTAGTACTGCTCGTTCGCCACTTTGCGGCCGTTCAAACAAACGCCACCCCCCGCCGAGGTAGCGTCACAATAGGATTACTCGTCGTCATCTCCAGATTCGTCGTCCGGCATCGGTAGCCGCACATTGCGCGACGGCACGATTGTCGATATCGCATGTTTGTAGACCATCTGATTAACACTGTTCTTGAGTAACACCACAAATTGATCGAATGAATCCACCTGTCCTTGCAGTTTGATGCCATTCACCAGGTAGATGGATACCGGGACTTTTTCCTTACGCAATATATTCAGGAATGGGTCCTGTAACGTCTGCCCTTTAGCCATGATTGGGTCTCCTTATTTTTCCTATTCTTATTATTGAACTTCGCCGTCCGGTGGCGCCGGTTGCCTGTCGCGAAATTCTGCCTAAGCGATTGAAAAGTCTATCACACGTATATGACGCTACGAGCCGCATTTCAGCCCAGTCTGCGCGCCAGATGCTGAGATATGGTGTCAATCGCGCGCGCTTCAAGCGGGTCCGCGAAAAACACATTTGTTTCGGATCTCAGCCAGGTTAGCTGCCGCTTGGCGAGTTGCCGTGTCGCGTACAGGGCACGCTCAGCAGCCTCCGATTTCGAATATGCACCGTCCAGGTATTCCCAGAACTGCCTATAACCTACTGATCGCATTGAGGAACTATCAGACCGAAGTTCAGGCCGCGCTCGCAGGGCTATGACTTCGGCCTCGAAACCCTGCGCGATCATCTGCGACAGGCGCGTTTTAATACGCTCGTGCAACAATTTTCGCGGCTCGATCCGCAGCGCAACTTTGACGTGGTCGACACCGTCCGGCGCCGACTCGCCGTCGCGCTGCCAATCACTGAGCGGCTTGCCGCTGATTCTGAACACTTCCAGCGCGCGTTGGATGCGCTGGCTGTCATTAGGGTTGAGACGGGCAGCAATCGCGGCGTCGACTTCTGCCAGTTCAGCATGCATCGCGGGCCAACCGAGTCGGTTCGCATCGGCGTCGATCTGCTGTCGAATCAACGCGTCGGCTGCCGGCAACTCCGCGATACCCTCCGTTAGTGCGCGAAAATACATCATGGTGCCACCGACCAGCAGCGGAATTCGCCCGCGTGCCTGGCTGCTTGCAATGGCGAGTCGCGCGTCACGTACGAAATCACCCGCGGAATAGCTTTCTTCAGGCTCGCGAATATCGACCAATTGGTGGGGAGCGCGGCGCAGGGTTTCCGCATCGGGCTTGGCAGTGCCGATATCCATGCCTCGATACACCAGCGCCGAATCCACACTGATGATGTCGCAGGGAAAGCGCTTGCAAAGACTGATAGCAACGTCCGTCTTGCCCGACGCCGTAGGCCCCATCAACAGTATGGCTCGAGTGGTCATTCGCTGGGCCTAACGACCGCGCAGGAAAAGTCGATCAAGTTCCGAGAGGCTGATCGTGGTCCAGGTCGGCCGTCCATGATTGCATTGATCCGCGTGTTCAGTTTGTTCCATCTGCCGCAGGAGCGCATTCATTTCATCCAGCGACAAGAGACGGTTCGCGCGCACCGAATGATGACAGGCCATCGTCGCCAGGTAATCGTCGCCCGCATCCGCAACGCGACTGCTTTGCCCGGCCTCGGACAGGTCGGACAGCACATCGCGCAATAAAGACTCGGTATCGGAATTCCTGAGCAAAGCCGGAACTTCTCTGACAGTGACGCTGGTCGGACCTGCGCGATTGACAATCAATCCCAGCGCCGCGAGCGTTTCGCCGCATTCCTCGATCAGATTTGCCTCACTCTCGGATACCGAAATAGCTTCCGGAACCAGCAAGGGCTGACGAACCAAATTGCGATCGTCAAAACCCTTCTTGAGTTTCTCGTAAGTAATACGTTCGTGGGCGGCGTGCATATCGACAATGACCAATCCGTCTTTGTTCTCAGCCAATACGTAAATGCCGGCAACCTGCGCAAGCGCAAACCCGAGTGGTGGGATTTCCGCCTCTCTATCCTGTGCAGGTGACGGAGCCGAGGCCATAGATCGATATGCCGCCAGGGTGTCTGCAACGCCCTGAGACGAAGGCCGCGACGGTAACTGCATCGAACCTTGATTGAACACCGAGTCGCGCGTCATCGGAATCGGCGCGACGTTGTAACCACCGGGTCGCGTGTCCTTCAACGCCACGATGATGGATTGCGATACCACTCCATGGATGCGGCGCCCATCGCGAAATCGCACTTCGTGTTTCGCAGGATGCGCATTGGCATCGACGGTGGCCGGATCCATGGTCAGATTGAGTACGTAAGCCGGGAATCGTCCGTGAAATAGCACATCGCGATAACCGTGCCGAACCGCGTGCGCCAGAGTCTTGTCGGTCACGCTGCGACCATTCACGAACCAGAACTGCATATCCGGTTGGCTGCGATTAAACGTCGGCAAGCCGATCCATCCCGACAACGCTATGCCATCCGTTTCACGTTCGATGTAGATGCATTGATCCGCAAAGGCGGCGCCGCAGATTTTTGCGATACGTTGCCGTTGTTGTTCTTCCGACTTCGCCGCTACGACCTGCAGCACCGTGCGTTGATTGTGCGTTAGCGTAAATCCGATCTCCGGGCGCGATAAGGCGAGCCGGTGTATCCATTTCTCAATGTGCCCGAACTCGGTGCGCTCCGTACGCAGGAAACGCCGGCGTGCCGGTGTATTAAAGAACAGGTCATGCACTTCGACGCTGGTTCCTTGCGGGTGCGCTGCAGGTTTCGGCGCACTGACTTCACCGCCGCTGGCTTCCACCTGCCAGGCAGACTCGCCGTCCGCTGATCTTGAGCACAGAACCAGTCGAGCGACCGATGCGATACTCGGCAATGCCTCACCCCGAAAACCCAGAGATGCCACCGCTTCAAGGTCCTCCAGACTGGATATCTTGCTGGTCGCGTGGCGCGACAAAGCGAGCGTGAGCTCTGACTTGTCGATGCCCTTGCCGTCGTCGCGAATGCGTATCAGCTTCTGACCACCTGCAATGACATCGATTTGCACCGTCTGCGCGCCTGCATCGAGACTGTTCTCGACGAGTTCCTTGATCACGGATGCCGGCCGCTCAACGACCTCGCCGGCGGCGATCTGGTTAATCAGATGATCTGGGAGTTGCTGAATGGGCATGGGGACTGACAGGTGACATCAATCCGCCATTTTTTCAAATCCACGCGCAAAAGTCTTGCTAAGCGAATTATCCGCCGGTGAAGATCGGAATGCTGAGCGTCTGGCCGACGCGAATCGTGTCCGTCGACAGCTTATTGGCCTTGCGTATGGCGGCCGGACTGACGTTGTAGCGCTGAGCAATCTCGGAAATCGTGTCTCCGCGAGCAATTACGTAGCGCACCTGGCTGGACGGCTCACGCCGCAAGTCCATCGCAATCTGGGTGTCCGGTGGCGGGTTGATATAAAAATAATTGCGCACGCCAGCCAGAACTGCATTGGCGAGCATGGCCTGATGCTTGGCGTCCCTGAGCTTGTTCTCCTCCGACGCATTGGAAATGAAACCGGTCTCTACAAGGATGGACGGCATATCCGCCGCTTTCAGTACGAGTATCGACTGTTGCTTCACTTCCTTGCTATGCATTTTTGCAACTTTGCTCAACTCACGACTGACTTTGGCACCGACGTCCAGGCTGGCGCTCAACGACGCATTCTGCGACAGATCGAACAATACCGATGCCAGCACTTCGTCCTTGTCGTGCAAAGAAACACCGCCGACGCTGACCGGCGCGTTATCGCGCTGATCCATCTGGCGCGCAGCCTCATCATTCGCCCCTTTCAAATTCAGGGCGAATACCGACGCACCGCTGGCCCGGGAATCCGTGAACGCATCAGCGTGTATGGAAACAAACAGGTCCGCCTTGTTGCTGCGCGCGAGTGCGATTCGGTCACGGTGTTCCAGGAACACGTCCCGGTCGCGAATGAGTACAGCGGTCATGCCGGGCTCGGCATTAATACGGCGTGCCAGCTCTTTGCTGATCGACAGGACAAGGTCCTTCTCTTTCGAGCGTTTGCCCATCGCGCCTGGGTCATGTCCGCCATGACCGGCGTCTATTGCGATCACAATGTCACGTCCGGGCCGGTATTCT
This sequence comes from uncultured Gammaproteobacteria bacterium, assembly GCA_942490655.1. Lineage (GTDB taxonomy): Bacteria > Pseudomonadota > Gammaproteobacteria > Steroidobacterales > Woeseiaceae > UBA1847. The sequence goes on from CALNXZ010000003.1 coordinate 1,035,941, forward strand.
TCAGACGCACGCTTGACGGGCTGCAGGTTGCCCGCGCGCGTCAGGTCAATTACAAGTCGTTCACCGTATTGGGCGTTCGGACCCGCGGCGAAACTTCTTGAGCGTACGCCTTCGGTTAAATCCAGAACAACGCGTAGCTGACCGTTGGAGCGTACTGCGCTGCGTATCGATCGAACCGCACCAGCCCCTCGCGGCAAATTCGACAGGGAATCGGCCAGGCGGCTGTCTTTAAGGTCGATAACCAAGCGATCCGGACCGCGCAGCGTGAAGATGTTGTGATCAACCGAACGGCTAAGATCCAAAACGACGCGGGTCTTGTCGTTTTCGGACCAGACGCGCACATTTTCGACGGTCGTGCCCGCCGTCGCGGCCGCACTGAGCAGCAAAATGAGGGGTATCAGGACAGGCTGCAAACGAGTCATCAGGACCTTAAGTCAAGAAAGGTGAGGATTATGTCCGATGAGTATACGAATCCCGTGGAAAATTCCAAGGTATTTTGCTTCAAAATTAGAAAGATAGGGGACTTAGTTAATCTTCTCAGTCAACGCGAGACCGCGATCTGAGCGGCCACTCAGGGTAGCCTGGCGCGCAGAGCCGTCGTAGCGGAGCTCGATGTAGAGGTCAGCGGCTGCCGCCAGCCGCGGGGCACGTTCCGGCCATTCAACCAGGCAGAGACCGTCATCGAGTTCATCAAATCCCAGGTAGTGCAACTCATCTTCTGATGAAACCCTATATAAATCAATATGATATATATTTCCCGAGACGAGCTTGTAGGGCTCGACGAGGGTATACGTCGGACTCGGCACTGCGCCCTCATGCCCGGCCGCTTTAATGAGAGCCCGGGCAAAGGTCGATTTTCCGGCGCCAAGCTCTCCGGTCAGCAGGATCGTCCAGCCCGCACAGTCTGCGGGTAAAGCCGCATGGACCGCCCTTGCCAGCGCCATCGTGGCGTGTTCATCGGGCAAAAACAGTTTCATGGGTTCGCAATGCCGGGCAGCGCAGAAATCAGGTCCGACGCCAGCATGCCGCGCTCGCCGCCAAGAGCCGCGGCGTCACCGGCCCTGGCATGAAGCTCGACGCCGCCGTTGGCCGCGTTCTGCAGCGACAAGCCCTGTGCCAGCAACGCGGCAATGACGCCCGTCAGGACGTCCCCCATGCCGGGGGCCGCCATCCCGGGATTGCCGGTAGTGCAAATGAAAGGCGGGCTCGATGTTGACGATATCAGCGTGCCGGCACCCTTCAGCACCGTGACTCCGCCGTATTTAGCAGACAGCGAGGCCAGCGCTGCAGGTCGATCAGACTGGACTTCAGCTGTCGAAATCCCCAGCAATGTGGCTGCCTCACCGGGATGCGGCGTGATGACGCGATGCTCGGCGCTGCCCGGCCTTGCCGCCAGGAGATTCAGGGCATCCGCGTCCCAGACGGCTGGCTTGCTCGACTCGCTGACGACAGCGTAGAGCTCGCGGGCCCAGTCTGTGTGTCCAAGCCCGGGACCGAAGGCAATAACATCTATTTTTTCAATAAGTTGCGTCAATTCCTTAGCGGAGGAAATAGCGTGTGACATGAGCTCCGGGCAGGCCGCCGAAATCAGAGCCGCATGCTCCGGATGCGTCGCGATGCTGACGCGACCGGCACCGGAGCGAAGCGCAGCCTCACCGCAGAGTCTTGCCGCACCGGGCATGCCCGGACCGCCACCGACCACCAGGACATGCCCGAAGTCGCCTTTGTGGGCATCGCGGCTGCGTGGCGGCAGCAAGCTCATCAACTGCGCGTCGTCCATCCGTTTGAAGGTCGGTTCGATACGAGTCCAGCATTCCCCCGTTATCTCAAGGTCGCTAAAAGTGACTTCACCGCAGTAATCCCTGCCCGCCCCCAGGAACAGACCCGCCTTCAGGCCAACGAACGTCGTCGTCAGCCCTGCCTTGACGGCCGTGCCCATGACGGCACCGGTGTCTCCATGAATTCCGGTGGCTATGTCCATGGCGTGAACGTCAGCGGGGTGCCGGTTAATCGCTTCGACTGCCTGCGCGAAGTCCCCACTGACCTCACGCTCCAGGCCACTGCCCAGAATCGCGTCAATCAGCAATTCCGCCTCGCCATCCAGTTCGCCCGCCCATGGCATGACAATGCCACCCTCGGCCGCGAAATCCGCATACGCTTTCGCTGCGTCTCCGCACAGGCTCTCCGGGTCGACCAGGCTAAGGACCGAGACTACGATGCCATCCTGTGCGGCCAATCTCGCCACCACGTAGCCATCGCCACCGTTATTGCCACCGCCACAAATAATCTGCCGGCGTCGCGCATTCGGATAATGCGCGCGCGCAGCACTCAGTGCCGCGGCACCGGCACGTTGCATGAGCGTATAGCCCGAAACACCATGATCTTCAATCGCACGGCGATCGACCTCACGGACTGACGCGACGGAATAGATGTTTACGGGTAGCGATTGCATCGTGGCGATTATACTGTGCCTTGCAAAGGAACTGGCAATGACAAACTCCAACAAGCTCTACAGCTCACTGGAAATGAGCGCGCTGAAGCGTGAACTTATCGTGTGGTGCAATGAACTGGGATTTCAGCATACCGGCATCACAGACATTGATCTCAGTCAGGCAGAGCAGCGACTCGCTGACTGGCTGCAATCGCGCTTCCACGGCTCCATGGATTACATGCAGCGCCATGGCAGCAAACGCAGCCGGCCGGAAGAACTGGTCCCCGGCACCGTGCGCGTTATCTCGGTTCGCATGGACTACCTGCCTGAAGAACAAGACATCGCAAAGCGCTTGCTCGATGACGGCTCGAGCGCCTACATCTCCCGCTACGCACTTGGCCGTGATTACCACAAGGTATTGAGAGCACGTTTGCGCAAGCTCGCGCAGCGAATCGAAAACTCCATCGGCGATTTCGGCTACCGCGTTTTCGTCGACAGTGCGCCGGTGCTCGAAAAGGCCCTCGCTGAAAAAGCCGGTATCGGCTGGGTTGGCAAGCACACCAACCTTATTGACCGGGATACCGGATCGTGGTTCTTCCTCGGCGAGCTGTACACTGACTTGCCTTTACCCGTCGACATTGCTGAAGAATCGCATTGCGGATCCTGCGTGGCATGCATAGATGTCTGTCCAACAAAGGCAATCGTCGCGCCCTACTCGCTCGATGCCCGGCGGTGTATTTCCTATCTGACCATCGAAAACAAACACTCAATACCGATTGAGTTTCGCAAAGACATAGGCAATCGGATCTATGGCTGCGATGACTGCCAACTGTTCTGTCCGTGGAACAAGTTTGCGAAGCCCACGGCAGAAGGTGATTTCGCGCCGCGCCACGGACTGGACTCAGCGAAACTAACGGAGCTATTCGAATGGAGCGAGGCGACGTGGCTCGAGAAAACCGAAGGCAGCGCCATCCGTCGTATCGGACACGAGCGTTGGCTAAGAAACATCGCCGTTGCGCTTGGCAATGCTCACACAACACCGGAAGTTGTCGCCGCCCTGGAGTCACGTCAACAGGATGACTCGCCAATGGTCGTAGAACACGTAGAGTGGGCTCTCACACAACACCAAGAACCGCAATCCAAGACGGAGAACCGCGATGTTTGAAGCACCTGATTCGCCTTACCGGGTTTCCTACAATGGCGATTTCGAAGTCTCCAAGGCAAGCAGCAAACCGCAAACCGACGGACATATGCATAAAGGCAAGAAGCGACGTGAAGCAATCAAGGCGTTAAGCACGTTGCAACAAGTTCTTGCGGCCGGTGACCGACATGCCGTGTTGTTGGTCTTTCAGGCTATGGATGCCGCAGGCAAAGACAGCACGATTCGATCCGTCATGCGTGGCATCGACCCGTCCGGTTGCCAGGTCTTCAGCTTCAAGAAACCCTCCAGCCAGGAGTTGGATCACGACTTTCTCTGGCGCACGACTTGCCGCCTCCCGGAGCGCGGCCGCATCGGCATTTTCAATCGCAGCCAATACGAGGAAGTCCTTGTTGTTCGAGTGCATCCGAAAATTCTCGAATACCAACAACTGCCGGACAAAATTGACCTTGCCACCGAATTTGAGAATCGATTGACATCCATTCGGCAGCAGGAGGAGCACCTGGCGCGTAATGGCACTGTCATATTGAAGTTCTGGTTGAACGTTTCAAAACAAGAACAGAAAAAGCGATTTCTGGCACGACTCGATGATCCGGCGAAAAACTGGAAGTTCGAACCGGGCGATGTCGTTGAGCGACGTCACTGGGATGACTACATGCTGGCTTACCAGGAGGCGCTCAACGCAACATCGAGACCGTGGGCACCGTGGTACGCCATTCCGGCCGACAACAAGCGCTACATGCAAGCGCGGGTGGCCGAAATCATTATTGATGCGCTGCAAAGCATCGGGCTGCGCTACCCGAAACCCTCAGCAGGTGATTTGGAGAAATTTGCAGAGTCACGCGCAGAGTTGTCTGCAGATGATTAGGTGATCTCCGTCACACTTTGATTTTCTGCCATTCTGAGTGCTGGTCGATGTTTATCGAGGGTGAAAGCCGTAACAATTCCCGGATACATTCGGGAGACAAGATTGGCGTCATCATTGGCCATCAATTCGGACTACAAACGCACGCTACTTGACAGCCTTGAGCTGTTCAGAGGCGTGCAGCCAGACGATGTCCAGGAAATGCTGCAGCGCTGTGATCGCCGTGATCTTGCAGAGGGCGAATTGCTGCTGTCGCCCGGCGCCAGAAACGAACACGTATTCATTGTTCTTTCCGGCAGCCTCAATGTTCACGTCGGCTCTGTCGACACACCCGTGCTCGCAACAATGGACGTCGGCGCCTGCGTCGGCGAAATGTCCATTATCGAAGACCGCGATCCATCGGCATTCGTCATAGGCGCTGAAGATTCACATTTGCTACTCATACATCAGTCAGTGTTGTGGGAGATGGTCGATGCCTCTCATGACTTCGCCAAGAACCTGCTGGTGGTTCTCTCCGAACGCGTGCGCAGTCACAACCGTGTAATTGCGGACAGTTTTGGTGAGATTAAGAAATTTGAACGCCATGCAACGACTGATGCGTTAACCGGTCTCGCAAACCGTCACGCCATGCTGGAATCCTTTCCGCTCGCGATCGAACGCTGCGTTGAAAAGGACGATCCGGTTGCAATGATGATGATCGATATCGACAACTTTAAGCAATTCAATGATCTGTTTGGTCACATTGCCGGCGACCGGGCGTTAGCAGCCGTTGCGAAAGTTCTGCGCTCGCAGTTCCGACCGCGCGACCTGCTGGTTCGCTATGGTGGCGACGAATTCGTTGTTTTGCTACCTGGAACGACCATGGAACAGGCACTCGCAGTTGGCGAGCGGGTCCGCATCGCTGTAAGTGGAAAAACCGGCGACGGCAGTGACTCGATGATTCGAATTCCGCTAACGATATCTATGGGCGTAGCCGAACGCGCCGCACACGGTACGCTGGAAACTCTGTCTCATGATGCGGACGCCGCACTCTATCGTGCCAAAGACGCGGGACGCGATACCGTTTCCGACTAGATTGTCACAACAATATTGTCGATCAAGCGCGCTCGACCGAGTTGCGCTGCGACGAGTACTACCAATTCGTCGCAATCCCGATCCGGCAGTTCCAGATTCTGCGCACGGCGAATCGCGAAATAGTCAACGCTGAAACCGGCCACAGTCAAACTTGTCGCGGCTTCAGCCTCAAGCACATCGAAGTCGCGTCGGCCATCCTGCAACTTGGTCCCTACTTCGGACAGGGTCTTGAACAAGGTAGGCGCAGACTCTCGCTGTTCCTCACTCAGGTAAAGATTTCGCGAACTCATCGCAAGACCGTCGTCCTCACGTACGGTCTGCGCAGTCAGTATGGAAATCGGCAGGTTCAAATCCAGGGACATATGTCGAATCACCAATTGCTGCTGGTAATCTTTCTGCCCGAAGACTGCGACATCCGGTTGCACCAATGCGAATAGACGTGCGACTACAGAGGTGACTCCATCGAAATGGCCCGGCCGACTCGCGCCGCAAAAATTCTCGGTAATCCGTGGCACAGATACTGTCGTTGCATTCGTCAGTCCGAAGGGATACATCGTGTCAACGTCGGGTGCAAAAATCAGGTCTGCAGCCGGCTTCTTTAGTCGGCGAGTGTCACGTTCCATCGTTCGCGGGTACGCCTCGAAATCCTCATCCTCGCCAAACTGCGTTGGGTTGACGAAGATGCTGACGACGACGCGTTCCGCGTGCTCGCGGGCCAACTTGACGAGCGACATATGACCCGAATGCAGATTGCCCATCGTTGGTACTAATGCAATGCGCTGGTCATGCTGGCGCCAGTCGGCCAGCTGCTCAAGGAGCTCTTCTCGGGTATTCGCAATTATCATGTTTGGAACTCGGCCAGGGATTGCTCAGGAAAAGCAATGCTCCGGTGCTGGGTAGTCGCGCGCTTTGACCGCGCGCACATAGGCTGTGATAGCCGCTAGTGGCGAATCACAACCCGCCTGAAAGTTTTTGACGAAGCGCGGCGTCCGACCTTGGGTAATATCGAGGATGTCATACAGCACCAGTATCTGACCATCCACATCAGGGCCTGCACCAATACCGATGACCGGCACCTGCAATGCACTCGTGATGCTTTTGCCGACTTCGTTCGGCACGCATTCGAGCAATACGATATCGGCGCCGGCGTTTTGCAGGCGTTTGGCCGATTCGAGCATTTCAGTCGCTTTGTCCTTGTCCCTGCCCTGCACCTTAAAGCCGCCGATCTTGTGAACGGACTGTGGTTTAAGGCCCAGGTGGGCACACACCGGTATGTCATGGCGCGCCAGGTGCGCAACGATATCGATCTGATCATCACCGCCTTCCAGCTTCACCATCATCGCGCCACCGTCCTGCATCAGGCGCACTGCGTTATCGAGCGCGATTTCCGGTTTCGTGTAACTCATGAACGGCATGTCTGCGACCAGAAAAGCACGTCGCAGGCCGCGAGCGACGGTACGACAGTGGTAAATGACATCGTCAACCGTGACCGGCACCGTCGTATCGTGCCCTTGTATCACCATACCCAGCGAATCACCGACCAGAACAAGATCGGTACCTGCCGCCTCGACCAGCACGGCATAACTCGCGTCATAAGCCGTAAGACAGGCGATAGGTTCCCGTTCGCGCTTCATCGACTGCAGGGTCGAGACATTGACCGGAGGCTGCGGCATGCCGCGTTGTTCGAGCTGTGTATACATGGGCGCCGAGGATATCAGGCAAGCGCAGCGCTGACAGGATTGAAAAAATGCCGGCCGCCGGTGGTGCGTTCGATTTGCTGAAACAGTTGTTCGTAGTCGGCATCGTTATTGGCCGGATCTATCTGCGAAGCATTAACGATCAACAGCGGCCCTTCATCGTAGTTATGAAAAAAGCGCGCATAGCCGTCAGTCAGTCTTTCGAGGTAGGCTCGATCAATGTACCGATCGAAAGGCGAATCGCGGCGCGCGAGGCGTTGCAGGATCGCGTCCACTGATGTTTGCAAATAAATCACGAGGTCCGGTACCGGAGCGACCACTGCCAGGTTCTCAACGATCTGTTCGTAGAGTTTCAGCTCTTCCCGGTCGAGATTCAGTTCCGCGAACAAGCGGTCACGAGTAAACAGGTAGTCCGAAATTCGCACACTCGAAAACAGGTCGGATTGCCGGAGTTGCTCAATTTGCCGCGCCCGCGCGAACAGGAAAAACATCTGAGCCGGCAATGCGGCGGAACGTCCGTCGCGATAAAACCTTTCGAGGAACGGATTGTCGTCAAACTCTTCAAGCACCAGGTCAGCCGACAAGCTATCGGCGAGGCGCCGGGCAAGTGCGGTCTTGCCCACGCCAATCGGTCCTTCGATTGCAATATAGCGCGAGGCGTTACCGGGTTTCTTAAGCTGACTAACGGCCACAGGATTCCTTTATCCGATCCGAGATATTCTGGGTTCACTAAAGTTGATATCAAGACTGGCAATTCTACCCAAACCCGGGACCTTCAGTTCGGGCGCAATTTCCAGTAGCGGCAACAATACAAAATTTCGTTCCGAGATGCCCGGGTGCGGAAGAAAAAGAGTGGGCTCATCCATTTTCTGGTCGGAATAGGCCAGCAGGTCCAGATCCAGCACCCGCGGCCCCCAGCGAACACCGCGCTCCCGACCCCGGCGGTTTTCGATGCCCTGTAACTCCAGTAACAACTGCATCGCGGAAAGCTGCGTCAGTAGCGCTGCGGCAGCATTTACGAAGTCCGGCTGTTCGACGCCGCCGAACGGCGCAGAGCGATACAGCGATGAACGCAGGATCAGCCGCGTGTCAGGAATGGCATCCAGTAACTCAAAGGTATTTTCGAGCTGGCGCGCGGGTCCCTGCAGATTGCTACCCAGGCCGACGTAAGCAGGAAACCAATGAGTGCCGGCCACCAATCACTATGCCTGCGAAGGCTTGCGACGACGACGACGGCGCGGCGGGCGCTTCTTACCGGGTGTCGAGTGCAGCTGGAAACTCGCGGCACGCTCTTCCGGCGATTGCGTCTGAACATCGGTCCAGAACTTGGCTGTTTCGGCCGGTACTTCGCCAATCTCGGAGCGCAACAGCATGAAATCGTAGGCCGCGCGAAAGCGTTTGTGATCAAGAAGATTCATTGCACGTTTGCCGCGCAAATTATCGAAGCGCGGTTGCAACGCAAGCATTTCGCGCATAGGCACTGTAAAGCGTTTTGGAATTGAGATCCGCTGTTGCTGCTGAGAAACAATCTCGTAAGCGGCAAGACTCAAGGCCTGAGACTCGGACATCTTTTCTTCGGTGCGCAGCAACGCAGCAATCTTCTTGACGGGCTGCCAGAGAAACACTCCCAGCAGGAACATCGGCGTAACCGACTTGCCCTCCGCAACGCGTTCGTCGGAATTCTTCAGGGCCGAACGCGTAAATGCCATGTAGCGCTCATCATCCGCCAACTCCGCCTCCGTCGCCGGAAACAGTTCGCCAAACAGACTGTGCTCACGCAGCAGCTCGAAGGTTGGCTCCGCGTAGCCGGATTGAAATAACTTCAGAAACTCGTCGAATAATCGCGCAGCAGGTACGTTACTGAGCAAATTGGTATGCCCGCGCATCGCAGAGACGACACTCGAATCGATGGTAAAGCCCAACTTGCCTGCGAATCGTACCGCTCGAAGCATGCGCACCGGATCTTCCCGCAGACGTTGATCGGCATCACCGATCAGGACCAGACGTTTTTGCTTAACGTCTTCAAAACCATTGGTGTAGTCCCAGATGCTGAAATCGGCGATGTTGTAGTACAGCGCATTGCAGGTGAAATCACGCCGCCAGACGTCTTCTTCGATGGTGCCGTAGACATTGTCGCGAAGGATGCGACCTTCTGTATCGTGGGAAAGGTCGTCATCGGCATGGTTCGAGGCCGCCCTGAAAGTTGCTACTTCGATTACTTCCCGCCCGAATCGCACATGCGCCAGTCGAAAGCGCCGCCCGATAAGGCGACAGTTACTGAACAACGAGCGCACTTCGTCCGGAGTCGCATCGGTCGCGATGTCGAAATCCTTAGGATGCAGGTCCAATATGGCATCGCGCACGCCGCCGCCGACCAGAAAAGACTTGTAGCCCGCTTTGTGCAGTCGATACAGAACTTTCAGGGCGGCATCGGAGATTTCGTTCCGGGAGACATTGTGGCCGGCGCGAGGAATGACCCTGGGCGCGTTGGACCCGGGATTCGGGTTATTTTTCAAATGACTATCGCTGGCATGAATGGATGCGCCGTATGATAGCAGCCCGGCGCCTCTGCGGGGCATAGTAAAAAGTCGAGAATCCGCTTGAGGATTTGAAGCCCAGCCGTATAATGGCGCCCCGTCCGAAAGGACGGCCAACACTCCGCTCCCTTCGTCTAGTGGTTAGGACGCTGCCCTCTCACGGCGGTAACAGGGGTTCAAATCCCCTAGGGAGTACCAGACAAACACAAAGAGGCCCTTGCGGCCTCTTTTTTTGTCTTGTTCTGTCTCTGGAGGATTTGATCCACGCTCAACAAAACGCGCCAGCGTTTTGGACGCGCAAAGCGCGCCCCAACGGGCTGAAGATCGCCCTAAGGCGATCTGAATCAATCCCCGCACGCCGGCAATGACCAACTTCATTGCAGTATGCGGCTCTGCACCGCAGGGTCCCGCAGCTCGCAAAAACCTTTCCTGCCCAGAAATCTATAACGATTCCTCGCAACAACGCCGTAAAGATAATCCTGAGCACGTCTCGGTAGCACCCTGAAAAAACTCAAGCCTTTCCAGACACCGCCAAGCTCGCACCCAACACGCATAACCGCGTCGAGCGAACTGTAGGCCAGACCATGCTCGATATATAACCAGGACAGTGGATCGTCGGGCGACATGCCATAGTGCCGCAACAAAGCGCCGCCAAGCTCAGATTGCATGGCAACAATACGAAACTTGTTATCGTGGTCGGCCCTCGCGATCCACTGAGCCCCCTTTGCGCAGAGCCCACATTCGGCATCCATCACGGTGAAGTGCCCGGGCGGATCAAACTTCGGAACCGCCGAGTCAGTGAGAAACGAATAGGCTACTGCGGAAATTCGCATTCCGTTCACTTGAGAGTGTTTGGCAGGCCTCTATTCTAGCCTAACGAACTGCGGACGCGAGTGACTCGAGCTTTAACTGGAAGAGCTCCATGATCTTTGGCAACTTCTCATCGTTTAACTGCAGTCGATTGCTGGCTGGTGACTCGTTGATAGGGGCACCGTTTCCGACGAGTGCAGCTTTCGCCACTCGCACTATGTCGACGAAAGTGACCTTGTCATCCGTTCGACTGGCTTCTTCCTCAGGCGGATTCAGGGTCGCCTGTATTTCTTCGGAGAACTTCCAATTCGCGACAATGTTCTCGCCTATCGGTGCCGCCCATTCAGCGATGAGGTTGTTTCGCGATTCGGCATCCTGCAACAGGTCGGGATACTTGTCGTTTTTTGCAAATATGTACAACACGCCGATCTGGTTGAGCAGACCTACCATGAAGGCGCTGTCGCCATTGAGTTTGGTGCAGTGCCGCGCAATCACCTCGGACATCGCTGCCAGCCGCAACGCCGCCGTCCAGACGCGTCGCAACTCCGATTTCAATGCTCCCAGACCTTCCGCGGCGTGCAGTTGTTCTACTGCATACGACACGGCTGTGGAGCGCACCGTCGCAAACCCGATGCGTCCAATCGCTGCATTCAGGTTTTCGATCTTGATGCCGCCGGCGTTATAGTAGGTTGAATTCGCCAAACCGAGTATTCGCGACGCAAGTGTCGGCTCAACGCTGAGTATCGTTGCCAGGTTGTCGCTAGTCGTGTCCGGGTTGTCGAGTGCCTTTCTAACGCGCAACACAACCTCCGGAAAGGAGGTCAGTTTGATTTCGTTGCGGTTGAGCTCCAGCGCGAGCGATTTGACGAATTCGAAATGTTCTTTTTGAGACACTGGCGCTCCCTCAGCGACATGAGAAGACGAATGCTTCCCTAGGAGTCTGTATCGGCTGCAGTGTCAGTTTCTTTAGCGGCGGCTACCAGCCGATCAACCACAGCCGATTGTGCTGCACCCCGGCACCGGTCTATCCTCACTGAAACCTCTTCGGATTTACTTATGATCCTGCGCCGACTCGCTGTAGCCCTCGCCCAACAGAACTGGTTTGTCGTCATCATCGAAGTATTGGTGGTCGTCGTTGGTATTTTTATCGGTCTGCAGGTGGATGACTGGAACGAAGCACGAAAAGACCGGATCGATGAACGCACCTATCTGCAGCAGCTGCATACCGACGTTTTGTTTGCCGATGAACTTAGTAGCCGCTTGCGGACCCGTCGACTGGAGCGGCTGCAGGATGTAATCAGTGCAAACGACGTCCTGTTCGGACAAGGCGATTCACTATCCACTGCCCAATGCAGTGCACTTGCAAGTTCAAACTATTTCAACATCAATGCGCCGGGGCTGCCGTCGCTGGATGAACTGATTAGTACGGGCCGGCTCGAAATTATTCGGGATACGGAGTTGCGACGAGCGCTGATCGGCCTGCAGCAAACGCGTGCCACGCTGCAAACCATGATCGAGATTCAAACCAGCGCGTCATCTTTTGCCAACCTGCCGATTGTCTATCCGGATCTCATCCAGCTTAGGACTTATTTTGACGATGAAATGCAGGAAATCCGCTCAGACTCGGTATGCGACCTGGCTGGCATGCGCAGTGATCGAGGGTTTCTGAACACATGGGCCGCCAACGCGGATGGCTACGATGCCTACGTCAAAGACGGCCTGGCACCCTGGAGCGCCCAGTTCGACAATGTTCACGAACTCATCGACAACGCCATTGGCCTCAGCCACTAATCCGCTTTGATCGCAAAGCTCATCAACAGGACAAATTTCCGGTCGATGCCCTGGACGAACGGGCTCGGCGTCACAACCGAGCTCTACGTCCACAACGATGCTGAGTCCGGCCGCATGCTCTGGCGTATCAGCATGGCAGGCGTCGACACCGACGGGCCGTTCTCGCATTTCGCCGGCTACGACCGCATCCTGGTTCTGCTGACAGGTAACGGGCTGATCCTGACGCACAGCAACGACACGGAGCACAGGCTAACGCGTCCTTACGAGCATGCGGCGTTCCCCGGTGATGTTGCTACGCAGGCCACGCTCGTGGACGGCCCTGTTCTGGATTTCAACGTAATCGCGGACCGGGCATCGTACGCGCCCAACGTAAACGTACTGCCCGCCCCAAGCGGCGCGCGCGTTGCAATTGACAGCCAGCATCTCGCCATCTACGCCGCCGACGAGGGTCTGCAGGTCGTTGACGCGGATGCCGGCGAGCATACCGTCCCGCAGGGCAACCTGTTGTGCGTGGACAACCCGGCATGCGGCGAATGGCGGCTGACCGGCGGGACGGCCATCGTCATACAGCTCTTGACAGGCTCGAATAATTAGGTAACCTTTCGGTTACATGTTAGACGACCGCGATATGGATGCTGTATTTCAGGCGCTGGCCCACCAAAGCCGCAGGCGCATGCTGGATATGGTTAAAGAATGTCCAGGCATTGGCGTCGGTGCACTGGCCACCGAGTTTGATGTCAGCCGCATCGCCGTGATGAAGCACCTCGGCATCCTCGAGCAGGCCGGCCTGCTCGTCTCCGAGAAAGACGGCCGTACCCGGCGACTCTATTTCAACGCCGTGCCCATCCAAATGATTCACGATCGTTGGACCACCGAATACAGCGCGTACTGGAGCGGCAATCTCGCTCGCCTCAAATACCTCTCCGAGATACGCGCACGGAACGAAGAGCAGGACAACAAAAAGAGAGCAAAGTGATGCAACAGAATCGATACGCAGAAAAAGAAATCTACAAAGTGCTGATCAAGGCACCCATCGAGACGGTCTGGTCAGAGCTCATCAAGACCACCTCGCCCCGCCCCTTCTTCTGGAATTCCAGTTGGGATGCGAACAGCATGGCGCCTGGCAATGCCTATCGCATGGTGTCCAACGGCGGCAAGACCGTCGCCGTCGTCGGCGAAATTCTGGAAATGGAGCCGCCGCATCGCCTCGTGCACAGCTTTCAGCTCACGTCGCTGGACGATCCTCCGTCAAGAGTTACCTACACCCTCAAAGAGACGGCAGACGGCACCGAGTTCTGCCTGATCACCGAGAATATCGTCGCGGGGTCCAAAAGCGAGAAATCTATGGCCGACGGCTCAAGGTTTATCGTCGAAAACTTCAAAGCGTTCGTGGAAACCGGCAAGATCACTTTCGGCGCGAGAATCATGCTGGGGATATTTGTCATCATGGCGCCATTCACACCGAAATCGATGAGTGCGGATAAATGGCCGCTGGATCGAAAATAAAGGAGCGTTGCAATGTCCAGGTCACCTGAAGAAACGGGCAACTCAATGATTGCCAACCTTAAGGAAAAGACCGGCAAGACACTGGAGCAATGGATAGCGATTGCCAGGAAGTCAGGCGCAGCTAAACACGGTGAAATCGTTAAAATGCTGAAAGCCAGCCATGGTATGACACATGGCTACGCTAACCTCGTCGCGCATAAGACCTTGCAGAGTGATGCCGGCAGCATCGCTGAAACGACAGACCTGGTCGCGACGCAATACTCGGGCGACAAGGCGGCGCTGCGGCCGATTTACGACGCCCTGCTCAAAGCGGCTAAGAGTTGCGGCACGCTCGAAGTCGCGCCAAAGAAGGCCTACGTCAGTCTGCGGCGCTCAAAGCAGTTCGCAATCATCCAGCCGTCGACGAAGACACGCGTCGATCTGGGGCTCAACATGAAAAGCGCACCTGCGAAAGGTCGACTCGAGAAGTCGGGTAGCTTTAACACCATGGTCAGTCACCGGGTGCGGCTGGAAAAAGCGGCGGATGTTGATAAGGACGTAAAAGCCTGGCTCAAGAAAGCCTGGTCTGAAGCTTAGGGCGTTACTTCACAGGCCACTCTTGAGGCGCGAAAAGGAGCGTGTCATATAGCGTTCCTGCAGCGGCGTCGGCGGCAAACTGGCGAACAGCCGGGTCCACGTTTCGTCGTCCGGAAACACGCCCGGATTGGCCAGCATCTCAGGATTGAGCAAGGGCCACGACGCACGATTGGCATTCGCGTAATACACCATGTTTGCAACTTCGGCAGCGACTTCCGGTCGCATCATGAAGTCGATAAATAAATACGCATTGTCCTTGTTCGCGGAATCGCTGGGGATGTAAAAGCCGTCAACCCATAAACTTGTGCCCTCTAGCGGCACGGTGTAACGAAGATCCAGATCGATACCTGCCTCGCGAGCTCGTTGCAGCGCCTGCCCATAAGTACCCGACCAACTCTGTGCAACGCATATTTCTCCGTTTGCCATATCGGAAACAATTTTTTCATTGCTGAAGTAGCGAATGTCCGGCCGCACCAGGTCGAGCTGTGCCGTAGCCGCGGCAACGGCCTCTTCAGTTAGCACATTCGCGTCGAGGCCGAGGTAGGCAAGCACCATCGGATAAAGATCAGTCGGGCTATCAAGCAAGGTCACGCCGCAGTCCGCCATTTTGGCAACGACGTCAGGATCGAAGATCATGTCGCCAGTCGTACCCGGATAACCGGGCACTCGTGAATGCACCATTTCTGCGTTCCAGGTGTAGCCCGTCGTGCCCCAGTGGTATGGAATGTTGTAGCCATTCACAGCGGCATAGATATCGAGTCGTGCCATGATCGTCGGATCAAGATTCTTGAGGTTTTTGAAACGAGACATGTCCAGCTTCTCGTATATGCCAATCGGCGCGAATCGTGTTGCGAAGGAATTGCTATGCACGACGACATCGTAGCCGCTGTTACCGATGAGCAATTTCGAATCGAGAACCTCGGACGACGGGTAGGTATCGTAGTTGACCTTGATGCCGTACTCAGCCTCAAACTGCTGAATCGTATTGGGACCAATGTAATCGGCCCAGTTGTAAACATTGACGACATCTCCGTCGCTCGGTGCCTGCTCAGTTTCGCCGCACGCGACCACCACAATCGCAGCAAGAAGGTACGAACTCATTTTCGCGACCGGGATCCGCATCGACGTCGTGCCCTCAACTAGTCGGCAGGAAGACTGTGGTAGTCCTCCCGCATTAACAAACTAAATCCCTCAAACCGAAACTCGACATTTCCATCGGTGACCGGCACTGCCGCAACTTTGTCAGCAAGCACCTGATTGAGGTTGTCGCGCAACTGTACCAAGAGCGCGGGATCGGCTTTCGGTGTGTTGTGAGCCGGGAACACGGCCTGCAACTGTGGCGCCAATGCAGCGAGTTTTGCAACCGACTGCTGATACGCTACTAAATCTGTTTCCGGGAAGAACAACCAGATCGGTCCTTCGTAAAAACTGTCGCCAGACCAGAGGAAGCCTGCCTCCCGGTCGAGCAATGCAATCGAGTCATCGGTATGCCCTGGAATATGCAGAATCTCCAAACGGCGCCCACCGATGTCAACCACATCACCGTCCGCAATCCTTGCGGCGATCGAAAAGGGATGCGTCTGATGATCCTCCCGACTTACGCCTTCCGGCAGACCCTTGCACAGAGCCTCCGGAGAAACTTCCATACGCAACTCGTCGTTCTGGATTCCGCTCGTTCTCGCTAAGGTAAATTCGGTTGCGATCGACAACACACGATCGAACTGAAAATTGCCCCCGATGTGGTCAAAGTGGCTGTGAGAATTAAGCACAATGATTGACTTGTCGGTGATCCGATCGACGATGGCCCGAATATTGCCGATTCCATTCCCGGTATCAAACAACACCGCCGACTCTGTGCCGACAATCAGGTAAGAAACCACTTCCTGCCACTGGAAAGGTTCGTAAATGGCGAAGATTCCTGGTTCCGTCTCATAGACTTCAAACCAGTCGTTGCTTGACTGGTGTTTTCTAAGGTCAATGTAAGCAGATCGCGGCAATCGATCACAGAAACTTTCCAGTTCCGTCGCGCTGCTGTAAGTCGCTGCTTGCTCGAGCGGCTGGTTGCCTGTTTCCGTGCAAGCCGCCAACACAACAGCACACAAGAGTGCCGTCAGCCGCGTGACTGCTTTGCAGTCCGCGGCCATTTCACAGCCCAATCGGAGACCAAACAAGAGTACTAGCCTGTTCCCCGCGTACGCGTCTTGCCGTGTTTCGCATTCTTTTCGATGAACTCGATAATCTGACCTGCGACATCTTTGCCCGTCGCTTTCTCAATACCCTCAAGTCCGGGACTTGAATTGACTTCCATGACGACCGGTCCGTGATTCGAACGCAACAAGTCGACGCCGGCGACGTTTAGTCCCATCACTTTCGCCGAGCGAACCGCTGTCGATCGTTCCTCAGGTGTAATCTTAATCAGTTTGGCATTGCCGCCACGATGCAGATTTGAGCGAAACTCGCCCTCTTTGCCTTGCCGTTTCATCGCCGCAACCACTTTGTCGCCGATAACGAAACAACGAATATCTGCGCCGCCCGCCTCCTTGATGAATTCCTGAACCATGAAGTTGGCTTTGAGGCCACTGAAAGCCTCAATCACGCTTTCTGCCGCTTTCTTGGTCTCAGCCAATACGACACCGACGCCCTGAGTACCTTCCAGAAGTTTGACGACTACCGGTGCACCACCTACAAACTTCAGCAAATCTTCCGTGTCGTTCGGCGAATTTGCGAAGCCGGTAATGGGCAGTCCGATACCTTTGCGTGCCAGTAGCTGCGTCGCACGCAACTTGTCGCGCGAGCGAGTGATTGCAACGGACTCATTGACCGAATAGACACCCATCATCTCAAACTGCCGAACGACCGCGGTACCGAAAAACGAAACCGAAGCACCGATACGCGGTATGACGGCGTCGATACCCTTAATTGCATTTCCGTTGTAGTGAATGGTGGGATTGTGACTCGTGATGTTCATGTAACATCGTTTGTGATTGATCACCACAACTTCATGACCTTTATCCCTGGCCGCCTCGACCAAACGTTTCGTCGAGTAGAGATTCTTATTTGTAGAAAGTATTCCGATCTTCATAACGGACCTCGATTAGTGAAGCAGGAAAGTATAACAGCTCGCCAACTTAGACGTCGGGATCGTTAGACGCAACGAAGTCTTCCACCCGGCTTTCCGCTGTCGAAATGCTCTTGAACGCAGCTACATGGAACAGAGCGTCTCCTTCATGAGCAAGCGGCAGGTTGCTGCGGCCAATAACGATGCCATCGAAGGGCGCAATGACCTTGTCGGAACTGTCGCCAAGAGGATCGCCAATTATCGCCAAACTATCTCCGCTGATAACGGTCGCGCCAAGATTTACGGATCGACTAACGATGCCACTGGCTGGTGCCCTGATCCAACTCGTTGAGCGCGCCTCAACGGGAGCCACCTGCTTACGTTTTCGCGCTTCCGGCAGCATTCCGATATCGCGCATGACATTCAAAATCCCTTGCAGCCCGCCGCGTATACAAACCTCATCGAATCGCAAGGCTTCACCGGCCTCGTATATCAATACCGGCAGTTCCAGGTCCGCTGCACAGGCGCGCAACGAACCATCCCGCAGGTCCGAATTGATAATGACTGGAACGCCAAACGCCCTCGCCAGTTTCAGCGTTTTCTCATCATCAAGATCGGCCCGGATCTGCGGCAAATTGCTGCGGTTAATAGCCCCGGTATGCAAGTCGATACCAACGTCCGACTTCTTTACGATTTCAGTAAGAAACCTGTTGGCCAGCCGCGCCGCGATAGATCCCTTGGTACTGCCGGGGAAGCACCGGTTCAGGTCGCGCCTGTCCGGCAAGTAGCGGGACTGGTTCAGAAATCCGTGAACGTTAACAATGGGAACTGCGATCAGCGTACCGCGTATCGACGACAGGCCTTTGCGCTTTAGTAGTCGCCGGATAATCTCCACTCCGTTCAACTCGTCGCCATGAACAGCCGCAGAAACGAAAAGTACAGGTCCGGGCTTGCGGCCGCAGACGACCTTGACGGGCATGCTGAGTTCGGTTCCTGTGTACAGGTCCGCAACGGGGAGATTTACCGTTAGTCTCTGGCCGGGCTCAACCAGCGTGTTGCCGATGGTTATCGATTCATTTTTTTTCATCATTGCTGTAACTCTTTGCTCTTCAGTTTCTTTTTTCTACGCGGTCGCTTGCCGACAACGTATGACCGGGACGAATCAACCAGTGCCCGCCCCTTCATAGCAGTACGGCCCAACAGCATTCGAAATCGCATGTCATCGCGTGAGGTCAGGGTCATCTCTATCGGCCACGACTCAGTGCCTATGCAAAAATTCGTGCTGATCACAAACCGCTGCTCCCTGTGCCCACCGGAGTCAGTGACAGTACGTTCATCGACAACATCTGCAACACAAACGATGACCGTCTCGACATCATATTGTCGCGGGTGCATCTTAAACTCAACGCGTGGGCGACCGCCTTCCGAAAACGCACGAACTTCGAACGCATGCAACGCCGACGTTCTGGCGCCGGTATCGACTTTTGCCTTAATTGCGGATATTCCGAGCTCGGGCAACGCAACCCATTCTCGCCACCCGAAGGTCAATAATTCATGCTCCGGCACGACTGCTTCCTTGTTTCAATAAAAGAATTTTACGCGGGCGGCGATAACAATCCGTCCTCGAGAGACGTCGCATCCGCCGGCGAGATACCCAGAGAATCTCGTAGCCGATTGAGCAGCGCACGCTCTTTCGCTGTAATACCGCCCTCTTCCTGCGCCTCGACTATGGCTGCTTCGTAGACCTGCATTTTCCGGTACGCGACGTACTCGGGCGTATTCTCGGTGTTCGGCATCGCTACACTCGCGACTCTCTCCGAGAAACGTTGCAACGGAGCAAGAAAGAAAACGACGAAGGCCGACGCAATCAATCCGGCGACACTTCCGAGCTCAGCGGACAGGAAGCTCTCTGCGCCTTCCGAGACCAGATAAACAAGGGCGACGAATATTCCTGCGAGCGTAGACTGCTTGATCGTCCAGCGTATTCGCAGGTCGATATCGAACAGTTTCGCACGGAGAATGCCGTAGGCAATTAGCGGTACAGCCAAGAGCGTGCCGAGTGCGTAAAGTATGTATATCGGGCCAGCGGCTTCCGGGTCCACAACCAGATAGGTCTGGTTCCAAATGCTGAGGATTGCACTGCCGTAGACGAAACCCCAGCAAATATCCCTGAACCCGAAGGCAATGGCGAAAACCTGAGCGCGGGCTCTGCCCTCGCCGGACGCTACATACCAGGCATGGAGGGACGCCAGCAAAGCGAACCCGAAGACTGCGCACATCAGGAAGTAAAGCAGTTGCCCCCCATACTCGATAGGGCTGAGCAGCACCGCGAAAAACAGGGCCACCGCCACGAGCGCAAGGACCGTACGCATTTTCGGTGTGCCGAATGGTCGCGTCAGTTTTGTCTGTATCGCTACCGCCAGAAACGGTGGGTATAGCGCGACCATCGCACAGTCGCCGAAGGTGTGGATGACCGTTTCAAATTGCAGCCAGGCGGCATACCAGGAGAGTTCCTGGGTCGCCGGAGTCAGGAACAAATCAAGGTAGCCTGTCGATACCATCGTCAGACCTTCGACAAACAGCAATACGGAAAGGAGTCGAGCGACACTGCCAGTCGTTCCGACTCGAAACAACACTACCGCCAGAGACCAGCACATCACGCAGGCGAGAATTGCCAGTAGGCCGGTGTAGTCCAGTTGAAACATTGGCGGAGTCTAGCAGCCCTGCCGTACCATGCGAACCAGAACTTTGGAGCCTGAATTATGAAGTGCGTATTCGATGCCTCGAGCAATATCGAAGCCCACCTGGTCATGCACCAGCTGCAACAAGCCGGAATCGCCGCTGCGATCGAGGGCGAGTTCCTGCAGGGTGGTATCGGCGAACTACCCGCTGCCGGCAACGTCCGGGTCGTCGTACCCGACGAGGACGTAGCAGAAGCCCGGCAGGTCATCGCCGATTGGGACGCCGCCTGACGGGCTTCCTGGTCAAGTCCTATCGTCGATCGGTTGTCGGCCGGCCATCGACTGACCGCAAAGACAGTCCAAGACGCAGCTTCAGGTCATTATCCCTAAATCGAACCTCATCGCTGCTGAACGGGTTGTTCATCTCCCGCATCACGGCGTCAGACACCACAGCCCAGCTCTTCTGTACCAGCGCATCGTTACCACTGTTAATCGAATTTGACAGTGGCGGAGATACATTGGGGTAGCACTGCGAGAGAAAGCCGCTCAGACAATAGTCACCCGGATCGGGGCGTGTATCGAAATAATCACGGCGCCAGCTGACCTGCATTCCGGCGCTGGTCATCGCGGAGGTGAAGGCCTGCGACACCGTTTTCGCGACGTTTGTGCACACGGCGATATCGCCCCGCCCAATATCAATCAGCCATGGGCCGGAATTCCCGGGACCGTAAATTGCGGCCGCAGATACTTCCGCATAGACCACGCGGGCCAGTTGCGCACAACCGTCGACCGTAATTGGTATTGGCTGAGCCGCAACAGGGCCGGTAGCACCAGTCGCCAAAACGGGTAACAGCAATACAGCAAATATCCTTTTCGCCATCGTTCTTCTCCTTCACTTGAATGGAGCATCAGGATCGAACGAAAGACGAGACCTCGCCAGCGCCAAATCTCGTCGATTTGTCGAGAAGCTGTCAGACGTAATGCATTACAGCGACGATCAACACCCAGACTGACATCACGGCCCCAGGCAAGAACGACATTGTGAATCCAATAGCCCGCGACGACGGATCTTTCAAATAGGCTGCGCTGTATACGAAGCGACCGATCAGATAGACGACGCCGATACCCGCACCCCAGGTGGGGTTTACGTAGTGTGCATACAGCCATAGCGACGGAATAAAAACGACAAGCTGTTCCAGCGTGTTCTGATGCACGCGATTGACGCATTCAAAATGTGCATCACCTGTCATTGCCGGTGCTTTGATGCCCGCTTTGCCACGAGCCCCGCCAACCTGCACGCCAAAGAACATGTACTGCATTAACGCCAGAATTGTGACAATTGCTACTGCTTCCATGATTTATCCACCCTATGTGTTGTTTTTGTAATTTTGTGTGACTTTTGTTGGCCGACCATTAAGATGGCAACCACAATGATCAGTAACACTATCCTGAAGTTTCGCACATTTTTGCTCGGCCCTGTGCTTGGGCTTGAGCGCGACGAGTATGTACCAGTCGTCTGGTCATTTGCTTACTTCTTCTGCGTGCTGTCCTCTTATTACATTTTACGGCCGGTACGTGAGGCAATGGCCGTCAACAGTGGCGCCGACACCATCCCGCTGCTGTTCACCGGGACTTTCGTCGCAATGTTGCTCGCAACATCAATTTTCGGCTGGGTTACGTCCCGCTTTTCCAGGCGGATATTCTTACCCTGGGTATATCTATTTTTCATATCGAATATCGTGCTGTTCTGGATTGTCTTCTCACAACTGGTCGATGACGGATCCGACCACGTCTGGCTCGGCCGGATATTCTTTGTGTGGCTCAGCGTGTTTAACCTGTTCGTGGTTTCCGTATTCTGGAGTTTCATGGCGGACATCTACACGCGCGATCAGGGTCGACGACTATTTGGGTTTATCACGGCTGGCGGTAGCATTGGCGCGTTGTGCGGTGGCGCTGCGACCAGCACCTATGTCGTACAAGTTGGCTTTCAAAACCTGTTCCCTGTTGCTGCCATACTACTGACGCTGGCTGTCATTTGTATTCGCCGGCTCGGCAGATGGGTCGGGAACGAGCACGAACACGAGGCCCGAGTCACTGCGGACATTGATGCGCCGTTGGGCGGCAATCCTTTCGACGGCATCACACACGTCTTCCGCTCCAATTACTTTCTGGCAATTGTTGCCAGCTCCATTATTGCCAGCCTGCTCGGCACTGCCCTCTACATGTTTGCGGCACAGCTCGTCGAGGATACGATTCCGGGTGCCAATGCGCGCACCGAATTCTTTTCGAACATCAACTTTTGGACCAACCTGTTTGCGTTGCTCGGCCAGATGTTTCTCGTCAGGCACGTCGTTGTACGCTTTGGCATCGGTCGATCTCTTGCAGTCCTGCCGATAGTTTCCATTGCCGGATTTGTACTGCTGGCTTTCGACCCGGTGCTTGGAATTGTTGCTCTACTTACCGTCGCCCGCAGAGCGCTGGGCTTCAGCTTCAGCAAACCAACGACAGACATGTTGTATTCGGTCGTGACACCCGAGGAAAAATACAAGACCAAGAACTTCATCGATACAGCGGTGTACCGTTTTGGAGATATCGTCGGTACATGGACGGTGAAGTTCATGATGGTGCTGGGGATCTCCGGCGTGTCCCTGGTCATGTTGCCGTTTGCCGTCGTTTGGGCGGTGGTCGCCTTGTGGCTAGGGCGCGATTACAAACGCCAGGCAATCGCGCTCAAGATGAAGGGCTTCGAATGAACCTGCAAAACTGCAACCGGCGCGAGGTCATCGCCGCGGGCATCGCTGCGGGGATATTGCCCACCATTGCTTTGACCACTGAAGGCTCGAAAATGATCACCAGGACTATCCCGGCCAGCGGCGACTCGCTGCCGGCAATCGGTCTCGGCACCTACGAGGTATTTGATGTCGAGAGTACGGCCGAAGACATAGAGTTGCGCCGCGGCATCGTCGAGTTACTCACCGACAGTGGCGGCTCGCTCCTCGATACCTCGCCAATGTACAACCGCTCGGAAAAGGTGATTGGCGACATCATTGAGTCCGGCATCGCGCGACATTCCCTGTTTCTCGCAACCAAGGTCTGGACCAACGGCAAGGAAGCCGGCGCACGACAAATGCAGCGTTCAGCCGACCTCATGCAAACCGAATTGATTGACCTCATGCAGGTGCACAATCTGCGAGACACCGCTGTGCACATGAAAACCATCCGCGCATGGCAGGATGCGGGCCGTATTCGCTACTCCGGCCTCACCCATTACAACAACCAGTCTCAAGCCGAGCTCGGCCGCCAGATGGGCGAATTCAAACCGGAATTCATTCAGATTAATTACTCGCTCGGCGAGCGTGCAGCGGAAGAGCGCTTGTTGCCTATGGCGCAAGATCAGGGCGTCGCTGTGCTCATCAATCGGCCGTTTCAAACCGGCCGGCTATTCTCCGCTGTGCGAGGAAAAGAGTTACCCGTCTGGGCAAAGGATTTTGCGGCAAGCTGGGGACAGTTTTTTCTGAAATACATCATCAGCCACCCCGCGGTCACTTGCGCCATCCCGGCGACCAGTAAGATCCATCATATGGTCGACAATCTGGGTGCTGGCACAGGTCCCCTACCGGACGCCGCCATGCGCAAGCGCATGAGCGATTACTGCGCGAGTCTTTAGCTTTGCAAAACACCAACCTTAGCCGTCGTATTGCTGCAATGTTGTATGACGCATTGTTAGTTCTGGCCCTGCTGTTCCTCGCCACCCTGCCATTTATCGCGTTGCGCGGCGGCGAGCCCGTCGAACAAAACGAAAACCTCGTGTATCGACTGGTGCTTGCCTTGGTAATTTACGGATTCTTTGTCGGATTCTGGAGCCGATCCGGGCGCACGCTCGGCATGCAGTCGTGGCGTTTGCAGCTGGTTGGTATGGACGGTCAGCAACCGACACTCGCAGCAACGACGATACGATTCTTTGCGGCCATTCTTTCGTGGCTAGCTTGCGGCCTTGGATTTCTCTGGCAGCTATGGGACAAGGACAAGTTAACCTGGCACGACCGCATCAGCCAAACGCGCATCATCCATATCCCGAAAATTCCGGACTAGCGTATTCGAGCCAGCGCGAATACGGTGACCATCGTCAGCGCCGCGGTCGGCAACCAGGTTACCAGTATCGGATTCAGATTGAATACCTGGCCCGAATTCGCCAACGACTCACTCGCGAGATAATAGGCAAGGCCGATCACAACCCCAATCATCAGCCGCCCTCCTGCACCACCGGTTCTTAGCGAACCGAAAACAAACGCCAATGCCAATATCGGCATGATCATCACGGTAAACGTTCGCGACACTCGGTGCCAGAATTCGGTTTCATACTTCGTTGCATCGAGATCATTCTTGTCCAGGTAGCTGATGTAACTCAGCAATTCACGCGCCGAGAGGCTAAGCGGTTTCGCCAGCGAAGTTCCCAACAGGTTGGAATTCAACTCGAACGTCTCGATGGCCCGTGATGACTGTGATACCTGGACGCCGTCGTCCTGAAACTGAGTCTCGCGGAGGTTTTCCAGTATCCAGGCATCGTTCTCGTCGATGCCCGAGTTTTCTGCCACCGCGATAGATTGCAAACGATTGCCGTCGAACTTGAAAAGATAAAGGCTGCCGAACTGGAGTTCCGGGCTAACTCTCTCAAGGTGCAGATAGATCGGACCGTCCTTAACCCAGGCTTCATTACCCAGTCGCTCATCGCCTCGCTCCGATCGTGCTTCCATGCGCATGTTGCGCGCAAAAGTATCGAGCGGCGGTCCTATGAACTCACCCAGCAGGGCTGTGAAAACCAGTAGCAAACAGCCCGACAGACCAACCATCGTCGCCAGTTCGCGAATTGAAAGCCCAGCGGATCGCATCACAATAATTTCGCTGTTACCCGCCAAAGCGCCCAGCCCCAGCAAAGATCCGATCAGGACGGCAATCGGCAGCATTGCGAACGCCAGGTTTGGTAATCGAAATGCGGTGTACAAAATGGCCTGCGCGGTTTGGTAGTCTGCACGCGTGTCATCCAGTTCGCCGATGAACTCGAACAAACCCGCCAATGCCAGTAGCACGACCAACACCAGCAGCGTGCTCGTGACTATCGTTCGCATCATGTATTGACTGAGAATGCCGGTCACCGGAACAATCTCCTCGGATAGCCGCTCTGCACGGCAAGCAAACCCATTGCGAGTAACAGGGCAGATGCATGCACCCACCAGATTCCGACGACAGGTGGAACGATGGATTGCTCGAGCCAGGCCTTGGCGGCACTCATCATGTTCAGATAAATGATGAAAACGAGCAGGCCTATGCCCAGTCGACCGTAGCGTCCCGCCCGCGGCTGACTGCGGCTTAATGGAACCGCCAGAATGGCCAGAACGATCGTTGATAAAGGTATGCCCAGCCGCCATTGAAATTCGGCAATATGCTCAGCGTCATCCGAACGCATCAGGTCCAGAAATGACATCGCTCGCGGTGCCAGGTCCGGCGTACTCAGACCGGGCAAGCGGTAAGGAATACCGTGTTCGGCAAATTCCGTGACTCGGAATTCCGTTGTGCCAGGCACACCCTCGTAACGTCGGCCATTCCTCAATACGAGAATACGCAGGTCCGGGTCGTCGGCAGCGACCATCTCACCCAGCTCGGCAATGACCACCTGCACGTTGCCGTCCTCGGCACGCCGCTGCATGAATACGTTCTCCATTTGACCCTTGGCATTGACGGCATGGCCATAGACCACGGCATGATCGGCGCCAATCATCGTAAACTGCCCGGGCTCGATGCTTTTTAAATCGGCCTGGCGCCGCGCCTCGGCGCCAACACGTTCCACCTTCGTCAGCGCCCAGGGGCCGCCGATGATCGACAGCCAGGCGACGCCAAGAACCAGCGGTGTCATTAACCAGGTCAATGGCCGGTAGATCCCGGCAGGACCGACGCGGCAGGCCATCATTGCCGGTAACTCACTGTCCCTGTACAGGCGGCCAAGAGCCAGCATAACCGCCAAAAACAGGCCGATAGGCACGAGTATCGTCAGATATTGCATTGCCGACAGCCCGATCACGTCAATTGCCGCACCTTTGGGCAATTTGCCCTTGGCGACATCGCCGAGAACCCGTGCAAACTGGTTCGTGAGCAGAATTAGCAGCAGAACCATCGTAACCCCGACCCAGGTCGTGGCGATCTCGCGAAAAATATAGCGGTCAAGAATGCGGGTCATCGCTTTCCGGGAATGGCGTAGCTGTAGGTAGCTGAAACGGTTAGACTACCTGCTTTATTTTGCCCGCGACAGCCCCGAGGCAATAGCAAGCCAAGTCGAGAAATTATGAAATTTTTTACAACGACCAGCAATATTTCAAAACGCGCCGCCGATTGCGTCATCGTGGGCGTCTACAAACGCGGCAAACTGAGTATCGGCGCCGCCGATATAGACACCGCCAGCAAAGGCTACCTGCGCAGCCGCATCAAGTCAGGTGACGTATCGGGCGAGACCGGGCGTGTCGCCGTTCTAAACGCCGTGCCTGGCGTCAAGGCAGATCGCGTCATTGCCGTCGGCCTGGGTAAATCCGGCGACTTGCATGCCGCCGCGTTTCGCAAAGCCGTCGCCAGTGCAACGCGAGCAGTGGCCAACACCAAGACGCGCTCAATACTCAATACCCTGACGCTGGAAGCCGTGGTCAAATGCAGCCCCTACTACCGTGCTCGTCATACTGTCGAATGCATTAAAGATACTTTGTATCGATTCGAGCAGATGAAAAGCGGCAGCAAGAATCCACTAATGCCGTTGCAAACTGTCGGCTTTGCCATAGAAAAAAGCGGTGATGCCAAAAAGACGATTCGTGGTGCAGAACATGCCGACGCCATCGCCGACGGTGTGTCGCTTGCGAAGGATCTCGGTAACCTTCCTGCCAATGTTTGCACGCCGTCCTATCTTGCACGCCTCGCGAAGAAGATGTCCGTTGGCAACGGCAAGCTGACAACACGAATCCTGAGCGAAGCAGAAATGAAGAAGCTTGGCATGGGATCATTGCTTTCGGTAACAGCCGGTGCGGTAGAACCCGCCAAGTTCATCATCATGCAGTACAAAGGTGCCGGCAGTAGCCAGCCCGTTGTACTGGTTGGTAAAGGCGTAACTTTCGATACCGGCGGCATCTCGTTAAAACCCGGTGCCGGCATGGACGAAATGAAGTTCGACATGTGCGGTGCAGCGAGTGTCTTCGGCGCGATGGCGACCGTCAGCAAATTGAAATTGCCAATCAACCTCACAGTTATTGTGCCGGCGGTCGAGAATATGCCAAGCGGCTCTGCGACTCGCCCGGGCGACATCGTGAAAAGCATGTCGGGGCAAACTATCGAAGTGCTGAACACCGATGCTGAGGGACGCCTGATATTGTGCGATGCACTTACCTATGCGCGTCGCTTCAAGCCCGCTGCCATTATTGACGTCGCGACATTGACCGGCGCTTGCGTTGTCGCGCTCGGCCATCATCGTTGTGCAATCTATGCAAATGACGACAATCTGGGTGACGAGCTGTTTGGTGCTGCCAATGCGTCCGAAGACCTGGGTTGGCGTATGCCGATGGGCGATCAGTACGCGGCGCAGCTAAAAAGCAACTTTGCCGACATGGCCAATATCGGTGGATCCGGTGGCGGATCGGTGACCGCAGCCTGCTTCCTCGGCAAGTTCACTGACGGGATGGTGTGGGCGCATCTGGATATCGCTGGTGTGGCGTGGAAATCAGGCAGTGAAAAGGGTGCTTCCGGGCGGCCAGTATCCCTGCTCTCCGAATTCCTGTTGTCACGCGCTGGCGCCCTGCCCTAACGACGACCGTGGCTCAAGTCGATTTCTACGTTCTCGACAGGGTCGACGAACACGCACGCAATACACTCGCCTGCAAACTGGCGGAAAAAGCCTGGCGTTTACAGAACACCATTCATATTCATACGATGACGAAACAAGCCGCAGAACATATCGATGAACTCCTGTGGACCTTTCGAGATGGTAGTTTCGTACCGCATGAACTCGCGAATAGCGGCAACAAGGTAGCCGTAACCATCGGCTACGGTGCCGATGCCGTCGAACCGCGAGACTTGCTGATTACCCTGTGCGATGAGATACCGCCGTTTGCCGCAGCATTCCCGCGTATCGCGGAACTGGTCAACGGCGACGAGGATTGTCGTCTGAAAAGCCGACAGCGATATGCCAGCTACCGTGAGCAAGGCCACAACCTGGAAACGCACAATATCTAATGGACAAGACTTACCAACCTCGGGACATTGAACAGCGCATCTATGATCGCTGGGAAGCCAACGGATACTTTGCCGCGCAAGGCGAAGGCAGCCCCTATTGCATCGTCATTCCACCACCCAATGTGACCGGAACCCTGCACATGGGGCACGCGTTCCAGGACACCATTATGGATACGCTGACACGCTACCACCGCATGAAAGGCGATCGCACACTCTGGCAGCCCGGTACCGACCACGCAGGCATCGCCACGCAAATGGTCGTCGAGCGCCTGCTGAATGCGGACGGACAATCTAAGCACGACCTTGGCCGTGATCGCTTCGTCGAGCGCGTGTGGGAATGGAAGGAGGAATCCGGTGGGCTCATCGCGCAACAGACTCGTCGCCTCGGCGCATCAGTCGACTGGACGCGTGATCGCTTTACGATGGATGAAGGCCTGTCCGCAGCCGTGCGCAAGGTGTTTATTCAATTGCATGACGAAGGGCTGATCTATCGCGGCAAGCGCCTGGTCAACTGGGACCCCAAACTGCACACAGCACTCTCGGATCTCGAGGTATTGACTGACGATGAAGCGGGTCACCTGTGGCATTTTCGCTATCCACTGGCGTCGGGTGAAGGACATCTTGTCGTCGCAACCACGCGCCCCGAGACCATGCTGGGCGATAGCGGTGTCGCGGTGCATCCCGATGACGAGCGTTACAAACCTCTAATAGGCCAGGAAATTATTCTGCCGATCGTAGGCAGGCGCATCCCGATCATTGCTGACGACTACGTTGAGCCCGAGTTCGGTTCCGGGTGCGTCAAAATGACGCCGGCACACGATTTTAATGACTACGAGATTGGCCAGCGCCACGACCTCGCGATGTACAACATCTTTACCGATGACGCCGCCCTTAACGATGAGGTGCCAGAGCGCTTCCGCGGTATGGATCGCTTTGATGCACGCAAGGCCATTGTCGCTGAACTGGACGATCTCGGCTTGCTCGAAAAGGTCGAAGACTACGTCGTCAAGATTCCACGCGGAGATCGCAGTGGCACAGTCGTCGAGCCTTACCTGACTGATCAGTGGTATGTGAAAATTGCGCCGCTGGCCAAACCTGCCATTGACGCTGTCGAATCGGGGCAGATCAAATTCGTACCTGAAAACTGGTCCAAGACCTATTACGACTGGATGTACAACATCCAGGACTGGTGCATCAGCCGACAGCTATGGTGGGGGCACCGCATTCCTGCCTGGTACGACGATGCAGGCAACATCTACGTCGGTGAAAATGAAGACGAGGTTCGCAGCAAGAACAAGCTGGGCTCTATTGCCTTACGGCAGGATGACGACGTACTCGATACCTGGTTCTCGTCCGCTTTGTGGCCGTTCAGTACGATGGGCTGGCCCGACAAAACTGATGAGCTGAAACAGTTTTATCCTGGCAGCGTCCTGGTGACGGGCTTCGACATCATTTTCTTCTGGGTCGCCCGCATGATCATGTTTGGCCTGAAGTTCATGGGCGACGTACCGTTTCGGGAAGTTTACATTCACGGGCTGATCCGCGATCAGGACGGCCAGAAGATGTCCAAGTCCAAGGGCAATGTTCTGGATCCGATCGATCTCATAGACGGTATTGATCTTGAGTCACTCGTCGAGAAACGTACCCGGGGAATGATGCAGGATCACCTCGGACCAAAAATAGAAAAGGCGACGCGCCAACACTTTCCGGACGGTATCGACCAATTCGGCACCGATGCATTGCGATTGACCTTCGCGGCGCTTGCCACCACCGGACGCGACATTCGCTTCGACCTCGGTCGTATCGAGGGCTACAAGAATTTCTGCAACAAACTCTGGAATGCGGCGCGCTACGTATTGATGAATACCGAGGAGCTCGATGCGGGCGACGTAAGCTTCAGTTCGGCCGACCGCTGGATCAAGTCGCAACTCAACCAGGTGACTGCAGACATGCATCAACACCTGGCGACGTATCGCCTCGATCTGGCCTTGCATTCAGTTTACGAGTTTACCTGGCATGAGTTTTGCGACTGGTACCTCGAACTCTCGAAGCCGGTACTACAATCCGATGAGTCGTCCGACGCGGAGAAGCGTGGCACACGGCGGACGCTGATCGAGGTTCTGGAAACAGTATTGCGCCTGCTGCATCCGCTGATGCCCTACGTCACCGAAGAAATCTGGCAAGCCGTTGCACCGCGTGCAGATATTTCCGGCGATACGATCATGTTGCGCCCCTACCCGGAGGTAGCGCCTGACGCGGTTGACGCGGATGCCGTTCTGGATATCGAGTGGGTGAAACAGTTCATACTTGGCATTCGACAGATTCGCGGTGAAATGGATATTTCGCCGGGCAAGCCCTTGCCGGTAATCCTGCAGGGAGCGAATGACAGCGACCTTCATCGTGCAGAACGAGAGGAAATGTTGTTGCGCCGTGTGGGTCGAGTCGAGTCTGTCACCGTTCTCGGTATTGGCGAAGAACCGCCGGCTGCTGCGACAGCGCTGCATGGCGACATGCGGCTGTTGGTTCCCATGAAAGGTTTGATCGACGTTGATGCCGAAAGAACTCGCCTCACGAAACAACAGGACAAAGTTCAAACAGAGCTTGACCGCAGCACCAATAAACTCAGCAATGCAAACTTTGTGAACAATGCCCCACCGCAAGTGGTCACACAGGAACGTGAACGCATAGCGGAATTCGAAAAGACGATTGCACAATTGCACGAGCAACTCGCGAAACTTGACGAACTGGCGTGATATCGGCACCAATCTGAGTACTGCATCACACTCTGATCGCTGATGCGGTGCAAATCCGCCACGCATCAGTAACGATACTGCCCGGAGGACGATCGCATGCAACGCGGCAATACCATTGAAAACCTGCCCACCAGTGTGGAAGCGCAGCGCGACACAGTTTTGCGCGCGCAGCAAACGCTCGGCAGGATAATCCTGGGCAAGAACGAACAAATTTCACTGGCGCTTGCCTGCCTGCTGGCGCGCGGACACCTGTTGATCGAAGATCTGCCCGGGCTCGGCAAGACCATACTCGCGCAGTCCCTGGCAAGAACACTGGGCCTTTCCTACCGCCGCATTCAGTTCACAAGCGACATGTTGCCCGCTGACATTGTTGGCGTTTCTGTATTCCGCCAGGACAGTGGCAAATTCGAGTTTCAACCCGGCCCCGTTTTTTCCCAGCTCATCCTCGCGGACGAAGTGAATCGCGCGACGCCCAAAGCGCAAAGCGCACTACTGGAGGCAATGGAGGAATACCAGGTATCGATAGACGGTGAAACCCGGCCACTACCGAAGCCATTCTTCGTCGTCGCGACTCAGAATCCGGGTGACCAGATTGGTACATTCCCGCTTCCCGAATCACAGCTTGATCGATTTCTGATGCGAATCACTATCGGTTACCCCGACGAAGCGAGTGAGCGGGAAATAATTGCAGGTGATGACCGGCGCTTAATGCTGGATGAGATTGAAGCCGCGATGGCACCGGAAACCCTGACCGAATTGCAAAGGGCCGTGCGTAAACAACATGTAAGTGCCGCTTTGATCGACTACGTCCAGGCCTTGGTTCGCTACACGCGCGAATCGGCCGATATCGAAATCGGCATGTCACCACGCGGCGCCCAGGCGCTCGTTGCCGCTGCCAGAGCACGGTCTTTTATAGAAAATCATTCGGGTGTTTATCCCGACGACATACAGGCGGTATTCGCTTCGGTCGCCGGCCACAGGCTGAAGCCGGCTGGCAGTACGCGTTTTCGCAGTCCGTCTGAACTTTGCCAGCATGTCCTCGATTCTGTGGCAATCCCCTAGCCGCATCGCCGGCAACGTCCGCGATCGGGCAACACTGCGAGTCCGACGTTGGGCGCGCAAACGCCAGGGCGTCGATAACAATACAACTCGTTTACGACCGGGCCGCGTCTACATCCTGCCGACCGGCATCGGCGTGGTGTTCGGACTAATGGCTTTCGCCATGTTGCTGGGTTCCATGAACTACAACAACAACCTCTCATTCGTCCTGACTTTCCTGTTGATCGGCATCGGGTTCGTTGCCATGCATCAATGCCAACGCAATCTCGTCGGCCTCGAACTCACTTTTGCGGGAACCGATCCCGTGTTCGCCGGACAGTCCATGCGATTTCGAATTGCGATTACTAATCAATCGCGAAACGCACGCTTCGGGGTTCGCATTTACCACGATAAAACCGCAAGCGATATACACGACCTGCAACCCGGTGAGAGCAAGATATTCGTACTGCCAGTGCGTACCGACAGGCGTGGCTGGATTCGCCTGGATAGGTTCGGTATCCGAACACTGTTTCCTTTTGAGCTGTTTCGCTCATGGGCATGGTTGCATATGGACCTCCGGGGACTGGTGTATCCAGCGCCGCATGATGAGCCTCCGCAACCGCCGCCCACGCGAGTCGCACACGGTCACCGGCAACATGATGCACGTGGCGAAGAAGACTTTGCCGGCCTCAAACGTTACAACGAAGGCGATTCGCCGCGGCATGTCGCCTGGAAAGCCTACGCGCGCGGCGGACAAATGCTGTCCAAGCAATTCGCAGGTGCCGATACCAGCAGTCAGTGGTTCGATTTTGACGGCATAAGCTCGACAAACGTCGAAGAACGCCTCGCGATTCTCACACGCTGGATCGTCAATGCGGACCACACACGAGAAGACTATGGATTGCGACTACCCGGAGAGGAATTTCCGCCTGCACACGGAGATGCGCAACGCCGGCAGTGTCTGGAAGCGCTGGCGTTGTTCGATGGTAGCGCAAGATGAGGGCAGAGCAGCGCGGCACCGATGGATCCCTGCTCGCCAGCTTGCCGTGGACGATAGGCGCACTTTGCATTTCCATCACAACCCACATTCCGTACCTGCCTTTCTGGATTAGCATCGCCTTCATCGCCTGCGCCGCCTGGCGCTACAGCATAGAAAAACGGCGACGGACGCTACCCTCGCGCTGGTTGCGCGCCGGACTGGCGCTCGCGTGCTTTCTCGGTGTATTCGGCACCTACTCGGCAATCAGCGGCGTCGGCCCGGGATCCGCGCTGCTGACCATCATGGCCGCCATGAAGTTGCTCGAAACACGCAAACGACGTGATCAGTTTGTGCTGTTGTTCATCTCAATCTTTCTGGTTATGTCGTCGTTGCTGCGCGAACAATACCTCTGGTCGCTTCCGTACTTGTTGGCGAGTACATTAATCATTCTCACTGCCTGGTTGCGCATGTCAGCCGGCAGAAGTGAAACCGCAAAGCAGAGCTTCCGCACTGGTGGGCGGCTGCTGCTGTACGCCGCACCACTCGCCATAGCCATGTGGGTCTTCTTTCCGCGACTGGCATCGCCGTTCTGGGCGGTACCTATCGATGCCAGCCGCGCCACTTCCGGCCTGAGTGACTCGATGAGCCCGGGCGACATCAGTTCCCTGTCGCTGTCCGATGCGGTCGCGTTCCGCGTGAAATTCGACGGCGAGATTCCGGAGTCGCGCGATCGTTACTGGCGCGGCCTGGTGATGACGCGATTCAACGGCCGCACCTGGACCGGATCCGAACCGCGCATCGACACCGCGGCGCGACGGGATATAACACCTCGAGGGCCACCGGTCAGCTACGAAGTGACGCTGGAGCCGACGCGCCAACAGTGGCTCTTTGCAATGGAAATGCCGACCGATTGGTCACTCGAGCGTACCTTCATGGGACCACAGCAACAGTTATCCCACGTCGTGCCGATCGAACAGCGCACCTCCTACAAAGTGGTTTCCTATCCCGACTACATACTGCAGTCGACACTGTCCTCGCTGTCACGCCAGTGGTACACGGCCATACCGGATACCGGCAATGAACGCGCCCGCGAGTTGGCGCTGACGATGCGCAGAGACGCAGGTTCCGACACAGCCTACATCGATGCGGTGCTGGCAAAATTTCACGAAGAAGAATTCTTCTATACATTACAGCCACCGGCATTGGGAAGTGATCCGGTCGATCGTTTTCTATTCGAAACGCGGCAGGGATTTTGCGAACACTACGCGTCGGCGTTCGCTTTCATGATGCGCAGTGTTGGTATCCCGTCTCGAATCGTTCTCGGCTACCAGGGTGGAGAAATCAATCCTCTGGGTGGTCACCTGATCGTGCGCCAATCCGACGCGCATGCCTGGACTGAGGTCTGGCTGGAGCCTTATGGCTGGTACCGCGTCGACCCAACATCCGCCGTAGCGCCCGGGCGCATCGAATACGGCGTTCGCGGTTCAGCCACCGATGGATTCGGCGTCGACTGGGGATTCGACGCCCCTTCCCGGCTGGTGCAACAACTCACCATGACCTGGGACGCCCTCAATGCAAAGTGGAACGAATGGATACTGGGTTATGGCCCGGACACGCAAAGCAGGTTCCTGCAGTGGCTGGGTATGCAGAACCCGAACTGGCGCAAAATGCTATTAACGCTGGTCGGCGTAGTTGTAATACTCGTGGTAGCTATCAGTGGCCTCCTGATGTTGCGTTATCGCGCACCGGCCAGGGACCGCGCTTCAATTCTTTACGACCGCTTTGTTCGTAAAGCCGGACTCGAAAGACGCACCGGTGAAACAGCGCTTGAATTTGCGCGACGTGCAAAATCAGACGGTGTGCTGCACGAAAACACGGTGACATCAGTCACGATCGCATATCTTGACGCACGCTACGGCCCCGAAGACAGCGAGGCTTTGAACCGACTAAAACATGCGGTAGCGGAAATCGGCGCAGAGGCGCGAGCCTGACGCGAACCGGGTACCGCACATCATGCGTCGGAATCGGTCGGTGGCATTTCCACCAGCGCCAGCAAGAACGCACCCGCAAGGAACATCGGCATCAGCGCCAGTAATACCCATTTCGGATCATCCGAAAGCATCGCAGCAATCGCCACCATCGCGGGACCCAGAACGTGCGCGAACTTCGTGGTCATACTGTAAAAGCCGAAGAATTCGCCGGGCTGATCAGCTGGAATCAAAGTCGCATAGACGGACCGACTCAAGCCCTGCACGCCGCCCTGCACCAGGCCGATAACGACAGCCATGATGTAGAACTCGTTGATATTCGTCATCTGGATACCCCAGAGACAAGCGCCAACGTACGCCAGCAGCGCGACATATATTCCCTTCCTCGCACCGAAGCGATGTGCGAGGAATCCGTACACGAGAGTCGCCGGGAAGCCAACAAGGTTGGCAATTAACAAGGCCAGTACGAGATCTTTGTCTTCGAATCCCAGTCGCTGCCCGTAGTTGGTCGCCATGAATATCACGGTGAACACGCCGCCAACATACAGCCAGTAGGCACTCAGAAAAATCATGACATTGCGGTAATGGCTGATTCTCTGAACAGTCGATCTTAGCTCCTCGTAAGCGGCTCGAATCGGGTGATTCGCCACCTCGATCGCGCTGTGCTTTTCAGACACCGCCATCAATAACGGCAATAAGAACAACAGCCACCAGACGCCGACCGAAACGAACGCGTAACTGAAGGCCTCCGTGGCATTCTCGAGGCCAAAGGTTTGCGGCGACTTCAACATCCACAAATGCAGCGCGAGTAATACGGCGCCACCGAGGTAGCCCAGTGAAAATCCCAGCGTCGATACGAAACTGTAGTTGCGCGGCTCCGTGACATCGATCAACAGGGAATCGTAAAACACTGTTGAGCTATAGAAGCCGACTGACGCTACGAGATACAGCGCCAGAGCCGTCGGCCAATCGCCCTGTTCAACGAGCCCAAGCGCGGTCGTCGCGAGCGCGCCGGCAACGGCAAATATCAGCAGGAAGCGCTTTCGGTAGCCGCCCGCATCAGCGATGGTGCCGAGTATTGGCGATAACAAAAACACAACCAGACTGGCGGAAAATGTGATCCAGCCGAGACGAATGGTTGCGGCGGAGCCGCCGTCGCCTGCGCCCCAGTGGTTGCCAAGCACTAACGGAAACAGGACGGCCAGCACGCTGAGGGCAAATGCTGAATTGGCCCAATCGTACAGGGCCCAGGTGATGACACTTTTGGTGAGTATCTTGGACTTCGGCAATTTCCCGCCTCAGACTGAGGACTGGCAGCGCGACACAGGGCGTACTGCCCTAGTGTTCTCGAGTCTCGCGAAATGCGATGTCGGGCCAGCGTTCCTCGGTCAGGTTGAGATTAACTCTCGTGGGTGCAATGTAGACCAGACGGTCGCCGTGATCCAGTGCAAGATTGTCGTGTGCCTTGCGGGTAAAGTCGGCAAGCATCTTTGCATCATCACATTCGACCCAGCGTGCAGTGGCAACGTTGATTGCTTCGAACTGGCAGTCGACCTTGTATTCGTCGTTCAGGCGATGCGCGACGACCTCAAACTGCAAAGGCCCCACCGCGCCAAGGATCAGGTCGTTATTGCGCATCGGCTTGAATAGCTGAGTGGCGCCTTCTTCGCACAACTGCGCCAACCCCTTGTGCAAAGCTTTCAATCGCAAGGGGTCTTTCAACACGGCGCGTCGAAACATCTCCGGTGCAAAATTCGGCACGCCCGTGAAGCGCAGCGCCTCCCCTTCCGTAAAGCTGTCGCCGATATTGATCGTGCCATGGTTGTGTATACCGATAATATCGCCGGCGTAGGCGGTATCGGCATGCTGTCGATCGGCAGCCATGAAAGTGATCGCGTCCGGTATTTTCATTTCCTTTCCGGAGCGCACATGCAGGGTACGAATTCCCTTGCGGTACTCACCCGAGCAGATGCGCATAAAGGCGATACGATCCCTGTGTCCCGGATCCATGTTCGCCTGGATCTTGAATACGAATCCGGTCAACGGTTCCTCGGTTGGCGATACTTGCCGTTGCTCTGTTTCGCGACTTAACGGCGCTGGAGCATAATTTACGAATTCATCCAGCAGTTCCCTGACGCCGAAATTGCCAATTGCCGAACCAAAGAACACCGGTGACTGTTTGGCCGCCAGATAACTATCGATGGATAGTTCCGGACACGCACCTTTCACCAACTCGATCTCTTCCCGGAATTTCTCGGCGTCATCGCCGAGCGCCGCTGATGCCTCATCCGAATGCAAACCCTGGATCAGCTTCCGCGAGGAAGCCTTTTGCCGGCCAACGCGATCGTAAAGGATGATGCGGTCCTGCAACAGGTGATAAACACCGCGTAACGAACGCCCCATGCCGATGGGCCAGGTCACCGGCGAGCATTGAATTTTCAGCACCGACTCGATCTCATCCAGCAAATCGATGGGCTCGCGGCCGTCGCGATCAAGCTTGTTAATGAAAGTCATGATCGGCGTGTCACGCAGGCGACAAACTTCCATCAGTTTGATCGTGCGTGTTTCGACGCCTTTCGCACAGTCAATGACCATCAGTGCAGAATCCACTGCGGTCAGCGTTCGATAGGTATCTTCGGAAAAGTCTTCGTGGCCGGGCGTATCCAGCAAATTGATGACGTGGTCATTGTAGGGAAACTGCATAACCGAGGAGGTGATCGAGATTCCGCGCTGTTGTTCCAGCGCCATCCAGTCCGAGGTCGCATGGCGGCTTGCCTTGCGCCCTTTTACGGTACCGGCCAGCTGTATGGCACCGCCGTACAACAGCAACTTTTCAGTCAGCGTCGTTTTACCGGCGTCCGGATGCGAGATGATCGCAAACGTGCGTCGCTTACTGACTTGTTCCTTGATATTTGGCATTACTGAGTTCAGGTCCGGATGGCGGCGCAGTCTAGCCGAATCACGGCGCAACTGAAACTGCGATACTCAGCTCCCGACCACCAGTTTCTTGACCAGTACGTTCGCATCCTCACGACCGTCTTTAGCCTGATAATACGCTGGGCGGGCCGCGATCTTGTGGAAGCCCTTCTTGCGGTACAGGGCAATTGCCGTCTCATTGGACGGCCGTACTTCGAGAAATATCTCGCGCACCGACGCTGCACGGGCTCGGTACAACAGTTCGTCAAGCAATCTTTCGCCATAGCCGAGCGCACGAAACGAGGAATCAATACAGAGATTCAGAATATGTGCCTCGCCAGCTGCAACCGACAAGACGGCGTAGCCGACTACGCGCTCCTCTGCGACCAGGACGACGCACTGGTAACCCGCCAGCAGGCAATCGCGAAACACGCCGTGGCTCCAGGGAAATTCGTAGCTACGTCGTTCTATGTCCGACACCATTGCCAGGTCGCTGTGAATCATGTCGCGAATGACGGTCGGTGGCCGTGCCATAGGCGTAATCACGCACTGCCTCCCGTCGCGAGGCGGCTGGCCAGGCACAAGTCACTCCAGACTTTTCGTTTCTGCGACGGGCTGCGCAACAAATACGCGGGATGGTAGGTCACAACCAAGGGTATCCCGTTGAAATCATGGGTTTTTTCCCGCATGCGTCCGACCGGGTCGTCACAGCCCAACAGGTTTTGCGCTGCAATCTTGCCGACCGCGAGAATGATTTTGGGCTGCACAAGGTCGATCTGGCGCTGCAAATAGCTACGGCAGGCGGCGGCCTCAGCCGGCTTCGGATCGCGGTTCTCCGGAGGGCGGCACTTCAGGATATTGGCGATGAATACTGAATCCCGGCTCTCACCGATTGCCCGCAGCATCTCGTCCAGCAATTTGCCCGCGCGACCCACAAAGGGTTCGCCGCGTCGATCCTCTTCTGCTCCCGGCGCCTCACCGATGATCATCCAATGGGCCTTTTGATTACCGATGCCAAAAACCGTTTGCGTGCGACTCTTTGAAAGTTCACAGCGAGTACAGTCGGCGATACAAAGCCGCAGGGCGTCCCAGTCAAGATTGGCGGCATCAAGCTCCTCGCGCTGTACCGGGTCGGACGACTCCGATTCGGGCGCGTCGCGTGACACCCAGACATCAATTCCCATGGCCTGCAGGTAAGCGCGTCGTTGTTGTTCTGGATGGGTCATTTGAAAAGGGCCGATAATTGCTGTCGCCCCAGAGTTTGCCACGCCGACAAAGGCATTTCACTTGCCTTGCTGTTGCTCTTGTTAGCGCTGCGCGGGCACATTTCCGATCACGTCAGTGCCGGCGACGACCATAGTCCCCGGCTCCACCAGCACTTTGCCGGCGGCAGGCAACTCGACTTCCGCCGTGCGCGCCAACCGCAAATAGGCACAGCGCTGTCCCTGACCGAGCCGCGCACCAAATTCAGCCAAAGCGCGCGGCGCGAGCCCGAGGCGAAAGCCGCGGAAGCGCAAAATAATATCCGCGCCTTCGTCAGTCTGTAGCCACAAGCCCTTGTCGCGCAGGTCTTTGATCGTACCTTCGACTGGGCTGCGGGCTGTGTAGCTACCCAAAGCGTCGACTCGGATGATGATGCGCTGAGCGGGCGCACCCGTCGCGCCCTGTTCAATGTGTTCAACAGCAACGACTGTGCCGTCGACAGGACTGAATATGCCCAGCGCCACAGACGGTACGACGCGCTGCGGATCGCGAAATACCATGAATAACAGCACCAGCATTGCCACGGGAATCACGGCGAACACGGGATTGAAATAGCGAATCAGGATGATGACGGTCACAAATACCGACAAAAGCAGCGGTATGCCCTCCTGGGCAATGAAAGGATTACGGCGTCCGTGCACTTCTGCGTTCCTGCGGAAAAAAGATTCCGGACCTTCCTCTCCTTTGGCTTAGCTGTCAATACGGTTAGAATGCGCGCCTCGTAGATTAATGGACCCAACACAATGCGGTATACGGAATTCGGGCTGACAACACTCAAGGAAGTCCCAGCGGACGCGGAGATCGTCAGTCATCAGCTCATGTTGCGCGCGGGCCTGATCCGCCGCCTGGCCTCAGGGCTATTCACCTGGATGCCCCTGGGGCTCAGGGTATTGCGCAAAGTTGAGGCCATCATCCGTGAGGAAATGGACCGCGCCGGTGCCCTCGAGTTGCTGATGCCAGCCGTGCAGCCGGCCGAACTCTGGCAGGAATCCCAACGCTGGGACCAATACGGCCCGCTGTTGCTGCGCATGTCCGACCGCCACAACCGCGAATACTGCTTCGGCCCAACGCACGAAGAAGTCATAACCGATGTGGCCCGACGCGAGCTGCAAAGCTACAAACAGCTGCCAATCAACTTCTACCAGATTCAGACCAAGTTCCGTGACGAAATCCGGCCGCGCTTCGGCGTGATGCGCTCGCGCGAATTCATCATGAAAGACGCGTATTCCTTCGACCTCGACCAGGCGGGTCTCGAAACGTCCTATGCCCGCATGCACGCGGCTTACACCGCGATATTCGACAGGCTCGGACTCAAGTTTCGCGTCGTCGACGCGGACTCCGGTGAAATTGGCGGCAG
The DNA here is from genome assembly GCA_942490655.1 of uncultured Gammaproteobacteria bacterium. Taxonomy (GTDB): domain Bacteria; phylum Pseudomonadota; class Gammaproteobacteria; order Steroidobacterales; family Woeseiaceae; genus UBA1847. The sequence goes on from CALNXZ010000003.1 coordinate 1,076,682, forward strand.
CCGCTCCCAGGAGTTCCACGTGCTGGCAGACTCCGGCGAAGATGCGATCGCCTACAGCGACGAGGACCGATACGCCTCCAACATAGAAACGGCGGCGACGTCTGCCGCCGGCATCGTCACACCCGCGGCGACGGAGGAGCTCACGAAGATTGCCACTCCCGGCGTGAAGACGATCGACGCCTTGTGCACCTTCCTTTCCGTCAGCCCAGAGAAGACCCTGAAAACGCTGATCGTCGAAGGTACAGACGGACTGGTCGCCTTCGCATTGCGTGGCGACCATGACCTGAATGCCGTGAAAGCACAAAAGATCCCGGGTGTGGTATCGCCATTAACAATGGCAAGCCCGGAAAGCATCGCCAAAGCAATGGGCTGCGGTCCGGGCTTTGTTGGCCCGATTGGCCTCAAGCTGCCTGTCTACTTTGATCACGCCACGCTCGGCATGAACGATTTCGTCTGTGGCGGCAACGAGAAGGATATGCACGTCACGGGCGTCAATTTCGGCCGCGACCTCGACCCACCAGCGACCGTAGACGTACGCAACGTCGTTGCGGGCGACCGCACGCCCGGCGGCAAAGGCCTACTCAGCATCGCACGCGGTATTGAGGTCGGGCATATATTCCAGCTGGGCACAAAGTACAGCGAGGCCATGAACGCTACGGTGCAGGACCCGGAGGGCAAGAACCAGGTGATGGCGATGGGTTGTTATGGCATCGGTGTCACGCGAATTGTGGGCGCGGCCATAGAGCAGAACCACGATGAAGCCGGCATCATCTGGCCGCAACCGCTGGCACCGTTCGACGTGGTGCTGGTACCGATCAACATGCATCGCTCCGAAGAAGTTAAAGCAGCGGCTGAAGCGCTTTACGAAGAACTCAGGGGCCGGGGCCTCGAAGTCCTGCTGGATGACAGGGATGTGCGCCCTGGCGTCAAATTCGCGGACGCGGAACTTATCGGCATACCGCACCGCCTCGTCATCAGTGATCGGGGTCTGGCCGCGGGAGAGCTCGAATACCGCCACCGTCGTGACTCGGAATCGCGGAATCTGAAACGTGAACAAGCTCTCGAATTACTGTAGGAAGCCACTGTAAGCTGCTAATTCCACTAGAATACCTTCAACTATGAAGCCGACCAAGCTAGCCATCGCAGGACTGTTACTGATTGCCAGCTTTACGGCAAGCGGCGTTATGGCGCAGGGCCAGCCCGATCCTGAGTTGCGTGAGGTCCTGCGCGTAGCGGCCAGCGATACGGAAAGTTTTGCGGATCGCTTTCACGCCGAAGTCTGGCTGACCGACATGTCGCAACGTCTGGAACGACAGCTCAAAGACCCTGAAGAGCGGGTTTCAATGTTGAAGCTGGTGCATCTTGAAGCCAGCCGCGCCGAATTGCCGCCGGAACTGATACTCGCCGTCATCGAGACCGAAAGTAATTTTGATCGATACGCCATATCGGTTGCGGGTGCGATCGGGCTGATGCAGATCATGCCGTTCTGGCTGGATGAGATCGGACGGCCAAACGACAATCTCCTGCATGTCGATACCAATCTTCGCTATGGCTGCACGATTCTGAAGTTCTATCTCGATAAGGAAAAGGGCGACCTGCGCCGCGCCCTTGGACGCTATAACGGCAGTCTTGGCAGCCGAAAATATCCGAATAAGGTGATCGATAAGCTCAGTAGAAAGTGGTTTCAGGGCTGACAGGCCCGCGGCGGTCGCCGCTTATTGGTTACTGGCTTCTTTCTTGTCTTCGCTTTCCTTCAGCGCGTCCAAAGCTTTCATTTTTGCCTGTTTCGCATCGCGCCGCGCCTGGCTGTAGGCTTGTTCACCGAGTTTTTTCTCAGCGCTGGCAAGATAGTTTTCGGCCGCGCGCAAATGGAAAGCCGCAAGGTCTGCTGCACCCGCTTCTTTAGCCACTGCGATGGCTTGCCGGGCATCGCTCATTTCCTGCACAGGCGCCGCCGTCTCACAGCCCAGAAGCGCACACAGCAGGGCCAGCACCAGAAGTTGCAGTACTTTATTCAAACGATGTGTGAAATATTGATTTGCCACAGTTTTTGTAATTATTTTTGGTTGGAAAGCTGTCCAAAACTACCAATTTGTCGCGCTTCCCGTCAAGCACGAAAATCGGCGCTGACGGGCTGCGGAGCTCCTGCTAGAGTGCGCTTTACATTGAATGATCACAAGATCCGGGGAATCTATGGCAGTCACTATCTATCACAACCCGCGATGCTCCAAATCGCGCCATACATTGGAGCTAATTACCAAATCCGGCACAGCTCACCGCATCGTTTTGTATCTGGATGAAAACCCGAGCGGCAAGACGGTCGCCGGTCTGGCCCAAAAACTAGGCGTTCCGGTCGCCAATTTGTTGCGGCGCGGCGAAAGCGAGTTCAAAAATGCGCAAGATCTCCCTGACCTCGCTGACGACGCGCTGCTCGCGGAGTGGATTTCCCGGCATCCGATCGTTCTGGAACGGCCCATCGTTGTGGACGATGTTACCGGCAAGGCGATCATCGGCAGACCGCCCGAGAACGTCCTGTCGCTGGTGTCCTCATGAGCGACATACTGGTGCTCTACTATTCGAGGTACGGCTCGACAGAGGCCCTGGCTCGCGAGGTCTGTAAAGGCGTTGATTCGGTAAAAGGCATGGCCGCGCGACTGCGAACGGTGCCCCATGTCTCGCCGACCACAGAGGCCAGCGAAAACCCTGTTCCGGCATCCGGACCCCCCTACGCAACGACAACAGACTTGGCCGAATGCACAGGCCTGGTGATGGGCAGTCCGACACGCTTCGGCAATATGAGCGCAGCGCTGAAGCATTTTATTGATTCGACCGGTGCCGACTGGATGAAAGGCACCCTCATCGGCAAACCAGCAGGCGTCTTTACCTCTACGTCGTCATTGCACGGCGGGTCCGAGACCACGCTGGTAACCATGGCGATTCCCTTGCTGCATCACGGCATGCTGTACGTCGGATTGCCGTACTCGGAGAAAGAACTGTCTACAACGACGACAGGGGGGTCCTTGTACGGCGCTACCCACGTAACCTGGCAAAACAAACCTGACGCATTGTCTGAAGATGAGAAGCGACTGGCTTTTGCCCTTGGCAAGCGTGTCGCCGTTATCGCCGAGAAACTCGCCTCTTAATCTGCAACGCTTTCGAGCACGGTGCGGGCGAACGGGATGGTCAGGCGGCGTTTGGCGCGCAGGGCTTCTTTGTCCAGGCGATCGAGCACCTCGTACAGACTCGCCATATCGCGGCGACTGCGTGTTAGCAGATAACGCGCTGTGTCATCCGGCAATTCCAGCCCCCGATGACGTGAGCGCAACTGCAATGCGACGGCGCGCTCTGCCTCATCCAGAGCCAGCAATTGAAACACGGGCAATTTTGCCAAACGACTTTGCAGATCGGCGAGTGCGACAGGACACTCACGTGGGCTTGCATTGGCGGAGACGACCAGTTGCGCGTCCGAATCAAAGACCTGATTGCACAAATTGAACAGCGCCGTTTCCCAGGCAGAATTCCCCACAACCCGGTGCAAGTCGTCGATACAGATCAATTCGCGGCTCGCCAGTCCCTCAAGCACCTGCGGCCCGGCAGCGGCCAGCATCGACAAGGGAACGTAGGCCGCGCGATCGCCGGCCGATTCACACACCGCTTGCAGCAAATGCGTCTTGCCCGTTGAGGGTGCACCCCACAACCAGCAGCCGTGTCTGTCGACACCGTCGGCAATATTAAGCAGGGTTGCAACAAGCGTTTCGTTACCTGTTTCGAGGAAACTCGCAAAGACCGCGTGGTCCGCAAGCTGGAGTGGAAGTGCCAGCTGGCTCATTCAAGCTCCTGACCCGAAGGCGACTCCAACTCGGGATGCTCTTTGAGATAACGATGATAGGTGAAGCGGATGAGCACCGACAAGACCGCGGCGGCCGGCAGCGCCAGCAGGATGCCGAAGAATCCGAATAGCTGACCACCCGCGGCAACCGCAAAGATCACCAGCACAGGATGCAATCCAATTCGATCGCCGACCAGCTTGGGCGTCAGTACCGACCCCTCTATCACCTGGGCAATCGCAAACGTGGCGACGACACCGACGAGATTTAGAATTGGATTCGGCTCAAGCACGACGGTCAGGCCCGCAAGCCCGATGCCAATTACAAAACCGAGGTACGGAACGAAACTTACCAGCCCGGCCACGACGCCGATCGCGATCGCGAATTTCAGACCGACGAGGGCCAGACCCACCGAGTAGATAACGGCCAGCGCCAACATGACGAGAATTTGTCCGCGCAAGAATGCACCCAGCACCTCGTCCGTTTCGCGCGCCAATTTGAGCACGGTGTCGCGCTGCCCCCCGGGTAGCAGGGCGACCAGGTGGGTCGTAAAGGCATCCCAGTCACGAAGCATGTAAAACGTAATGATCGGGATAAGAAACAGACTCAATATCGCGGCAACAACGGCACTCCCCGACTTGCCCATGCCAAGCAGGAATTTGCCGCTCCAACTACTGAACATGTCGCTGTAGTTAGCTAAAAAGGCGCCAACACCAACGTCTTCGGCGGACTCAATATTCAGCCAGCCGAGGACGGTCGGCAGCCAAACCTGCTCAATCTGGCGCGCCATCTCTGGCAGTGCCTTGAACAGCGCGCCGACCTGCGCCTTGATCAGCGGGCCCATCAGGAGAATCAGCAGCGCGAGGAGCACAAACGTGAGCAGGAACACGGCGATAACCGCCAGTGTTCTGGAAAGTCTCAGCTTTTGCAGCCTGTCTGCCAGCGGGTCACCAATGTAGGCCAATAAGCCCGCCGCGATGAACGGCGTCAGCACTGGAGCCAGCAGATAAAATAGCCAGCCTGTCAGGGCAACGGCAATCAGCCAGTTCGTACGCAAATCAGTTTGCATGTTTACTCTCCCCGCCGCGCTCGGCGCGACCAGGACCAGATGTAGTCCAGACCGCTGATAACAACCGTAATGAGTACAGACGCGCCGAGGACCGTGATTGTGATTTGATCCGGCCAGCCAAATCCCGCACGACTGAGGACAAATAACAGGAACAGCAACTGCAGCGCGGTATTCAATTTGCTAACCCGCGACGGCTCACCCTGTACCGGGCGAACAAAGTAGTTGTACGCCGTTGCGCCGGCGACAATGATGACGTCGCGTGAAATAACCACAACTGCCAGCCAGACCGGAATATCGGCGGTGTAAGCCAGGGTGATGAACATGCCTGCCACCAGCAGTTTGTCGGCAACAGGATCGAGCAAGGCGCCAAGACGCGTATGCCAGCTAAAACGCTTCGCAAGGTATCCGTCCAGACCATCAGAAAATCCGGCCAGTATGAACAGAGCCAGCGCAAAACCGAAGTCCGCCCGAAGTATCAACAGGAGTATCGGCACAACCAGGGCTATGCGCATCAGTGATATCGCGTTCGGTAACCATTTAAAAGACATGCGGGCGTTTGCGACCTGTTCGATGCTTAGGGACTGAAGAAAAATTCTAGCGCAGATGACGATGCCGGGTCGGCGAAATCTCGATCGTTGTCCTGCTCGAGCAGTCCGGCGAAGCCCAATGCACGCCGCAATCGAGTAACCCCACCGCGAACTTCAACCTGGTAACTGACGGTGTCGCCGGCGACGCGTTCAATGCGGAAATCCTCAATCAGATTGATGCCGGCCAACAACTTTTGCAGCGACCCGTAGGCATCGACATCGTGAATGCCGGATACGTTGAGTGCCACTCGCTCCAATGGCGTATCGCCGCCGACGGCAAATTCCGCCGCGAGTAAGTCGGCGATCTGACTAACGACGGCTTCTGCCGGGCCCGTCCAGTTTCGAGATTCATCACCAAAAACGTAACTCCAGCGGTCCAGCTGAGTAGAGGATGGCTGCACACGACCGATGAGCACCGAATTCGCGTCGTAGCGCTTCGAAGCCGCAATGATGCGCTCATCGAAGCCGCCCCAGATATCGCTGAACGTGACGCTTTGCAAATCGATCGTGTCGAGCAGCGGAAATGCCAGCGGCAATCCGCGCTTTTCAGCAATATCAAGCACTCGTTGCCGCAACAACAAATTGCGGTCTATGGATCGGGATTCCTGCTCGAGTCGATCCGATTCGCTCGCAGCGACAATTTCGCGTTCGCCCTGGCCCCAATCCACCGCCAGCCAAACCAGCGTCAGCGGGCGATCGCGTCCCCACACCGTTTGTCCGGCGCCCCGCAATACCCTTTCTATTGCTTCGCCATCAAAGGTAACCCACAAGGTCTCATCGCTGCCCGGCCGATACTGGATCACATACGCAGCGGGTACTGGAAACATTTCGTCAATCGCAGTCTCATTGGCAGCCAGCGCCGACCCTGAAACGCGCATCAGGACCTCGATCAGGGCCGCTTTGTACGCTTCTTCACGCGGGTTATCGGCCTCTGCATCCAATAGAACCTCAGCCGAGTACAGGGTCGGCACTTCAACGGCATGCGCAGGTAGCAACAATAAACCGGACAAATAGAGCGCCAGAGACGCGCAAATGAGAGGCTGCCGCATAATGCCGGCACAACTAAATCTTCTGGATTTCAACAACGCTGTTTCCCCGTTCGACGTCAGGCACTATTATATCGCTCTCCCAGAGTATGCCACTGCATAATGACCAATAAACCACTTACCTACAAAGACGCCGGCGTTGATATCGACGCTGGCGACGAACTCGTCGAACGCATCAAGCCGTTCGTCAAGCGCACGCAGCGGCCCGAAGTACTGGCTGGTCTGGGCGGATTTGGCGGCATGTTCGCCCTGCCCCCCGGCCGCTACAAGGAACCGGTGCTGGTTTCGGGCACCGATGGCGTCGGCACGAAACTAATGCTGGCGCAGCACTTGAACAGGCATGACACGATAGGCATAGACCTCGTCGCCATGTGCGTCAACGACGTATTGGTGCAAGGCGCGGAACCGCTGTTTTTTCTCGACTATTTCGCTTGCGGAAAACTCGACACTGATGTCGCCACTCGCGTCATCGCAGGTATTGCAGATGGTTGCCTGCAGGCAGGCGCCGCACTGATTGGTGGCGAGACCGCGGAAATGCCGGATATGTACGGAGACGGTGAATACGACCTGGCAGGGTTCACAGTGGGCGCCGTCGAACGAGAGCAACTGATCGATGGCAGCACGATCAGCGCCGGCGATGCGATTATTGGTATCGCCTCCAGCGGCCCGCATTCCAACGGCTACTCTCTGATTCGCAAAATCCTCGAACGCGAGCCAAATGCAAAAATCGAAGGTCGTCCTGCGAGCGAAGTGCTTCTGGTACCGACCCGCATCTACGTCAAATCGGTGCTATCGCTGATGCAATCCGTAGCCATAAAAGGACTTGCGCACATAACCGGCGGTGGCATCACTGAGAATGTACCGCGTGTCCTGCAGGGCCCCATCGATGCCGAAATCGACACCAAAAGCTGGTCGCAGGGACCCGTGTTCGATTGGCTGGCAAGAACGGGCAACGTCGAAATATCCGAAATGCGACGCACCTTCAATTGCGGCGTTGGCATGGTCGTGGTTGTCGATAAGGCGCAAGCCGAGGCGACCATCCAGCATCTCAAAAAGCAGGGAGAACACGCCTGGCATATCGGCCGTATCGTTAGCGCCGACGCCGACTCCCCCAGAGCCGTTCGATACGTCTGATGGCCAGCCCTTGCAAAACGGCGATCCTGGTGTCCGGATCAGGCACCAATTTGCAGGCTTTTATTGATGCCGTTGCCAGCGGCGACCTCGACCTCGACATCGTCGTCGTTTTCAGCAACAACCCGGCGGCGTACGGCCTGGAACGCGCTGAGAAGGCCGGCATACCGACCGCCTGCATACCGCACGCCAGTCTCGGCGACCGAGCAACGTTTGATCGTGCGCTAATTCAGGAACTCGAACCCTACGCACCCGAACTTTTGATACTGGCCGGCTACATGCGCATCCTGAGCCCGGAATTTGTCGCGCACTACTCGGGCAGGATCCTGAATATTCACCCCGCTTTGCTGCCCTTGTATCCGGGCCTCAACACACATCAACGCGTGCTCGATGCCGGCGACAAGTGGCATGGCAGTACCGTACATTTTGTTACCGAAGAACTGGATGGCGGACCGAGGATTCTGCAAGGCCGACTGCAGGTGAATCCGGGTGAGAAAGCGGAGGACCTGGCCACGCGTGTGCAGGCTGTGGAGCACAAGATTTATCCGCAGGCGGCAGGTTGGGTTGGATCAGGACGCGTCAAATTTCGGCATGGCGAATGCTGGATTGACGGCAAAGTCGCGACGGCACCGGTGGTTCAGGACTACTAACTGATTGGTATCGTGCCAGTTTTCCGGCCACGCCTCCGGATAAGTGTTTGCAGCGATGGCTCCCTTCGGTCCGCTTTATTCGCTGCAAACACTTATCCGCAGACGCGGCCTGTGTGCGTGGAACCATTCGCTACGGTCGGGTAGCACTCTGATGGCCGATCGTGTTCTAACTATCTACCCGAGCGCACTGCTGCCTGAGTGAATATGCCGGGTACCTTCATCGTGGAAATAAAGCGGACCGAAGGGAGCCATTCCATGATGAAGGTACCCGGCGTGTTCACTCAGAGACTGGCACACGGCCAATAGGAAGGCCCCTACCATCACGCTTTCGGCAAAGTAACCCCAGTCTGCCCCTGATACTTGCCCCCCCGATCCCGGTAAGAAGTCTCACAAGCCTCATCCGACTCCAGAAACAGCATCTGCGCAACACCCTCATTCGCGTAGATCTTCGCCGGCAACGGCGTCGTGTTCGAGAATTCCAGGGTGACATGCCCTTCCCACTCCGGTTCCAGCGGCGTCACATTCACAATGATGCCGCACCGAGCGTAGGTCGACTTGCCAAGGCATATCGTCAGCACGGTACGCGGAATGCGAAAGAATTCGACGGTTCGCGCCAGCACGAACGAGTTCGGCGGAATAACGCAAATGTCGCTCTTGAGATCGACGAAACTTGATTCATCAAAAGCTTTCGGATCGACGATGACCGAATTGATGTTGGTGAATATTTTGAATTCGTTGGAGCACCGCACATCGTAGCCATAGCTCGACGTGCCGTAAGACACGATGCGCCCGCCACTGTTTTCCCGAACCTGACCGGGCTCAAACGGTTCGATCATGCCCTGCTCCGCCGCCATGCGGCGTATCCAGCGATCCGACTTGATGCTCATTGGCTGCCCTCAACGACTATGCTGCCAAATTTGGAACTGTAATCCGTGCGTTGTGCGGCTTGCGCAATCGCGATGCGCATCGCCATCTTGCGGTAGGCATCGGCGATGTCCGAATCCGGCGCTGCGATGACCGTCGGAGAGCCACTGTCGGTTTGCTGCAGAATGCGCGCGTCGAGCGGCAGTCGCCCGAGCAGCGGGATATCGAAATCGGCAACGATTTTGTCGGCCCCGCCGGCACCGAATATCGCTTCCTCGTGCCCGCAGGCACTGCAAATGTGTGTGCTCATGTTTTCCACTACGCCCAGCACCGGAATTGCGACTTTTCTGAACATGGCCAAGCCCTTACGAGCATCCAGGGTGGCGATGTTCTGCGGTGTTGTTACGATCACGGCACCGGACACCGGCACCTTTTGCGACAGCGTCAGCTGGATGTCGCCCGTCCCGGGTGGCATATCGACGATCAGGTAATCGAGATCCGCCCACTCGGTTTGATGCATCAATTGATTCAGGGCCGTCGTCACCATGGGGCCTCGCCAGACCATCGGTTGATCCGGATCGACGAGAAAGCCGATCGACATGACCTGCAGGCCGTGGCCTTTCAGCGGCAACATCGTCTTGCCGTCCTCGCTGATCGGCTGTTCACCGGCCAGACCCAGCATGTGTGGCTGACTGGGTCCGTAAATATCAGCATCGAGTATGCCAACTGCAGCACCTTCGGCGGAAAGTGCCAGCGCGACGTTGACGGCGACGGTCGATTTGCCGACACCACCCTTGCCTGAGGCAATGGCAATAATATTGCGGATGCCGGGAATCGGCTTCAACGCACCCTGCACCGCGTGCGAAGAAATCTTCGTTTGCAGCTCTACAGCAACCGATTCTGCCCCTGTCGCCGTCTTGAGTTCTGCCTCGATCTGCGCCCGCATCGAGTCAAATGCACTCCTGCACGGAATTCCGAGCTCGAGCGTGACACTGATCTTGCTCTCGTCAGACACCACCTTCAACACCCGGCCGATCTTGCCAAATGGTTGACCAATCGCCTCTAACTCAATGGAATTGAGGGCTTTATTCACATCCGATTCTGTTGACACGGTCACACTTCGCTGGCTGGCATTAGGTAAAATTTGGAAACGAATGACCAGGAAACTGGAAATTCGTGAGCACATTGTAACGGAGCCGGGTGGCGGCTGAAAGCCAGCAATGGCGGGCGATGTGCAGGGTCCGATGTGGCATAATGCCGCGTCGGGGAGTAGCGGGAGCGGCTTTTGGGTGAGCAAATCACCATCAGTCGGGCCGTTTTGCTTGGGCAAGAGCGAATTTGCGATTGGCGTTACATAAATCAAAAACACTAAAACCGGGCTGATGCTATGAGTATTCTCGCCGCATTTCGCTCGGATCACTTGATTGGAAAGCTCATCGCCGAGCAGGATCCAGCGTCGCCGGCTGCCCAGAAACTAATCGATAGCCTCAAGACTGCCGGCAACAAAGCGATACCTAAAATTATCGATGCTTTGGCCCTGTCGGACAAAACGCACACCATGGTGTTGGTCGACATCCTCGGCAGCCTCGTCAACGACAAGAACCTGGACATGTACCGGGAGGGCCTCGCTGACGGCAACGAGCGTGTCGTATCCGGTACCGCCTGGGCCCTTTGCAGCAGCACCGCCTATAACGCCAACGGATTACTGAATTTCTTTGATGATCCGGAAATATCGAAAGGCGCTTTGATCGAAATTCTGCGCGTGCACAAGCAGGATTTGAGCGTCCACGAATTACTGCGGCACGCCTATGAATGCGAACCCAAGGAAAAGGCCGCGATATTCAAGATTATTCAGGAAACCATAAAGCCCGAAATGGTGCCCGACCTGATCGCTCGTATGGGTGGCCGCGATCCCGTTATCAAAATTCACCTGATGCAGTTGCTCGGCAAGTTCGACAGACAGGAAATTACCCACGCCTTCGAAATGCAGCTCAACGACCCGAACAAAATGGTCCGGGGTGCAGCCCTGGTTGCACTGGCATCCCGCAAGAACTCCGTTATCAGCATCGAAAAAATTGCAAAGGCCCTGCTGGACCCCGATCTCGACGTGCAAAGCAAGGCTGTGGACGTCCTGATCAAACTGAATCATCCGGAGACAGTGCAGTTTCTGATTCCCGCGCTTAAGGACGAGTCGGAATACACACGCCGTGCCGCGGTTGAGGTTCTCAACGCAGTCGGCAAAGAAAACTCGGTACAGGAGCTGCTGTCAGCCATCAAAGATGACGACTGGTGGGTACGCTCGCGTGCCGGTGACGCCTTGGCCGAGATCGGCGGACCCAAGGTCGTTGATTCGGTTGTTGGCCTGATCGCATCCGAAGATGAGGAAATTCGACGTACCGCTATCGAGATTCTGAACTCGACCAAGGACGAACGCGCCATCGAAGGCCTGTTACGTGCAACCGACGATTCCGACTGGTGGGTACGCGAACGCGCCGTCGATGCGCTGTCCAAAATCGGCAGCCCGAAAGCACTCCCCAAACTGGAATCGATGCTTGGCAACAACCCCAAAACGGACACGGTGGTCGTTCGGGCGCTCGCCAAACTGGGTGGCGCCAGACATCTCTCTTTGATTGTGCCGTTGCTGAAACGGCCCGAGCGAGAAATTCAGATCGAGGCCATCAAAGCCCTGTCAATGCTGGCAGACGAATCGCACGCAGAATCGATCCGCGGTGTTTTGAGGAAAATTCAGCAGTCAGAAGAGCACACCATCATCAATGCGGCGGATGCTGCATTAAAAAGCCTGGATGACCGCTACTCAGAGACTGTCGTCGAACAAAACATTCGCGCAGAAAAGATTGCTGACAACACCAAGACCTTGCTGGTCGAAAACGAAGACCTCGAAAAACTGCTTAAGCAGGCCAAAGAATCCAGCGCAGTCGCACAAGTCGACGGCGATGGCGATGTCGTCCCCGCCTCTGCCAGCTCTGGTGCGGCACCGACGGCGATGCAAGTTCTCGATATCACGCAGCTCAAGCCGGGTGACATTATCGATGGCCGTTATAAGTACATGGAGAAGATCGGTAAGGGCGCATTCGGTACCGTGCTGTTGATGCACGATGAGGTAGTGGATGAAGAACTCATCCTGAAATTCTTGAACCCTAACGTTTCTTCCGATGAAGAAATGATGAAACGCTTCGTGCATGAATTGCGTTACTCGCGAAAAATTACGCACCGCAATGTCATTCGAATTTACGACTTTCTGCATCTGCAGGGGGCTTATGCCATATCCATGGAGTACTTCCCGTCACACACTCTGTCTGGCGAAATTCCTGACAGCAAGCCTATGGATATTGCGAAGGCACTGCGTTACTCGAAAGATATGGCTACCGGCATGAACATTGCTCACCAGGCTGGTGTCATCCATCGCGACCTTAAACCCGCCAATATCCTGGTCAATAGTGAAGGCCTGCTGAAGATTGTGGATTTCGGCGTTGCGGCAGCTGCGAGCAGCGGTGATACACAGCTCACAAAGACCGGCTACGTGATTGGGTCACCGAAATACATGGCGCCGGAACAAATTCTCGGCAAGAAAGTTGACGAAACCGCCGATATTTACAGCATTGGTGTCATCATGTACGAAATGGTCACCGGCGTGCCGCCCTACAGCCGCGGCGATCACATGTCTGTGATGTACCAGCACGTACAAGGCAAGGCCAAGCACTGCCAGGAGATCAATCCGAAGTTGCCCGATGAATATGCGAACATCATCGTCAAGGCCATGTCCGTCGACAAAACCAAGCGCTACCAGTCTATGGACGAATTAACCGAAGCGCTTAATTCACTGGCTATTTGAGAGTCACCATGGCACGCATAGACTCGTTTCTAAAACTCGGCCTGGCACAAGGATGCTCGGACATCCATCTGGCTGTCGGCGTACCGCCTATGTTGCGCATGAACGGCGACCTCATGCCCATCAAGTTTCGCGAATTATCAGATACCGAACTCGAGGCCTACATACTCGAAATTCTGACTACCAAACAAAAAGACGTGTTGCACAGCGGGCACGACCTCGATTTCTCCTACGTTACCGATGACGGTGGGCGTTTTCGAGTTAATGTGTTTCGCAAGGCGACAGGTTATGGCGCTGTGTTTCGCTATATTCCCGGCAACGTGCCGACGCTGGATCAGCTCAAGGTTCCGCCGATACTGAAAAAGTTTTGCGACTATCACCAGGGGATGGTGCTGGTGACCGGCTCTACCGGTACCGGTAAATCGACGACGCTCGCTGCCATGATCGACCACCTGAATGAAACGCGACCGCTGAATATTATCAGCCTCGAGGATCCAATCGAGTTCGTGCACCCGAGCAAACAAAGCCAGGTCATACAGCGCGAGCTCGGCACCCACGTGATCAGCTTCGCCGACGGCGTTCGATCGGCAATGCGTGAAGATCCCGACGTGATTCTCGTCGGCGAGCTACGCGACGCTGAGACGATATCGATGGCCATGACCGCGGCCGAAACCGGTCACCTGGTGCTTGGCACGCTGCACACTACCGGCGCCGTGAAGACCATCGACCGCATCATTGATGCGTTGCCCGGCGAGTTGCGCGAACAGACCAAAGGTTTTTTGGCCATGAGTCTGAAAGCAGTAGTAACGCAGGTACTCGTGAAAACGCCGGACGGTCGAGGCCGCAAGGCCATTTGCGAAATCCTGGTAAACAATCGGGCCATCGCCAAGTTGATATCGACCGACCAGACACACCAGATTCCCTCGCAGTTACAAACCGGCAAGAGCCAGGGCATGCAAATGATGGATCACGCCCTGCTTGACGCCATCAATGCCAAAGAGATTGACCCGGATGACGCTATTCGTTTCGCGAATGAGAAAAAGAACTTTCAGCGCTTCGTGACCAACACCGACCTCGTGCCGATTATCGATATCGGCGACGAGTCAAAGGTGTAGCGCTATGAACAAAATCGATAAATATTTACAGGCAGCGCTGGGACAAAACGCATCGGACCTGCATTTCGTTTCCGGTGATCCCGTACGCGCACGCATCCACGGTGGTCTGCGCGCCATCATGGAAGAGAGACTGACGACCGAGGTAGTGCAGGAAGCTATGTCGGAGATCATGGACGGTACGACGAAGAAATCTTTCGAAGCGCGAGACGCTGCTGACTTTGCTTACGAGATCGCCGGTGTGTCCCGCTTCCGCGTCAATGTATTCCGACACCTCAACGGTATCGGCGCGATTTTCCGCGCCATTCCATCGAAGGCCATGTCGCTCGACGATCTCAATATGCCACCCTCGATCAGGACCTTGTGCAAACATACGCAAGGCATGATCCTCGTTACCGGCAAAACCGGCTCCGGAAAGTCGACGACTCTGGCGGCTATGGTGGACGAAATGAACCGCCGCCTAAAAGGGCATATCGTCACCATCGAAGACCCGATTGAATTCGTACACACCGCGAAGGGTTGTCTGATCAGTCAGCGTGAGATCGGGGTGCACACCAACAACTTCGCCGATGCCCTGCATTCTGCGTTGCGTGAAGACCCAGACATAGTCCTGGTCGGCGAAATGCGCGACCTCGAAACCATCAGCATCGCTGTAACAGCGGCCGAGATGGGTATTCTTGTCATGGGCACCCTGCACACCAATGGCGCCGCGCAAACAGTGGATCGAATCATCAACTCCTTTCCTGCTGACAAGCAAAGCCACATTCGCACGATGATTTCGACCTCACTGCGTGGCGTTGTATCGCAGCAACTGCTGCCGACCTGCCATCGACCGGGCCGGGCTGCAGCGCTCGAAATCATGATCAACACACCGGCCGTCGCCAACCTGATCCGGCAAGGCAAGCTCGACCAACTCGAAACCGCCATTCAGAGTGGTGGCCGCTTAGGCATGAAGACCATGGACGGTGCTTTGATGGATCTGGTCAATAGTGGTCAGGTATCGGCTGAGGAAGCCTATCAGCAAGCGAATAACAAGCATCTGTTCGAGAAACTCAAAGACTCCGAATAAATTTCGCCGACCGTGGCATAATCGCGCCCATTGCAACTTTGGCCACGTGCTTTACTCTAGATAAATGTCCGCTAATCAAAGAACTATGCTCGTTTCGAGCGCCCTGCCCTATGTCAACGGGCCGATGCATATGGGGCATCTTGTCGAATACCTGCAATCGGATATCTGGGTACGCTTTCAAAAGCTGCGTGGACATCAGTGTACCTACGTGTGTGCATCGGACTCGCACGGTACGCCGATCATGCTCAAGGCTCGTGAACTCGGCATTTCGCCACAGCAGCTGACTGACCGGATTTCGGCGGAATTCGTTCGCGACTTCCGGGATTTCAGTATTCACTTCGACAACTACCACACGACTCACTCGGTCGAAAACGAACAACTGGTTGGTGAAATATACAAACGGCTACGCGAAGCCGGCGACATCTACACCAAAACCATCGAGCAGTCATACGATGTCAAGGAAGGTATGTTTCTTCCTGATCGTTTCGTGCGCGGCACCTGCCCTCGTTGTAAGAGCGACGATCAGCCCGGCGATGCCTGCGAAATTTGCGGTACGACCAACACCCCTGAGAGCCTCATCAATCCTTTATCGGTGCTGTCCGGCACGACGCCCGTCAAACGCAAGTCCGAGCATTATTTTTTCAAGCTCAGTGAATACGAAGAGCGACTGCGAAAATGGATGAGCGCCGCCACGCTCGATAAGCATGTCGTTGCGAAACTTGAGGAGTGGTTCGAGGCCGGCCTGCAGGACTGGGACATCTCTCGGGACGCGCCGTATTTCGGCTTTCGCATTCCCGATACCGAGGACAAATACTTCTATGTCTGGCTGGATGCTCCGGTCGGATACCTCGCGAGTTTCAAAAATCTCTGTGATCGCAGGGACGACCTCGATTTTGATGAGTACTGGAAAGCCGACAGTACTGCCGAGGTATATCATTTCATCGGCAAAGACATCATGTATTTCCACACCTTGTTTTGGCCGGCCGTCCTGCAGGGCGCGGGGTTCCGAACGCCGACCAGTGTGTATGCACACGGCTTTCTGACCGTCAACGGACAAAAGATGTCGAAGTCGCGTGGCACCTTTATTAAAGCGCGAACTTATCTCGACAACCTCAATCCGGAGTTTCTACGCTATTACTATGCCGCGAAGCTCGGTCACACGATCGAAGACATAGATCTCAATCTCGAGGACTTTGTCGCGCGCGTAAATTCTGACCTGGTCGGCAAGCTAATTAATATCGCCAGTCGTTGCGCGGGCTTTATCAGCAAGAAATTTGATGGCCAGCTGGCAGCGTCACTTCCGGACCCGGACTTGTTCGCTGAATTCACCGATGCCTCGGACGCGATCGCGGAACATTATGAGCGCAGAGAATTTTCGAAGGCGATGCGGCTGGTCATGTCACTTGCCGACAAGGCCAATCGCTACATAGACGATCAAAAACCCTGGGTCATGGCAAAAAGCGAAAAATCTGCTGCCGATGTGCAGGGCGTCTGCACTCAGGGCATCAACATGTTCCGCTCCCTGATGGTCTACCTGACACCGGTAGTACCGGTAGTTGCTGAAGGAGCGCGCAGCTTTCTCAATGAAGGCGCCTGGCGATGGGAAGATGCGTCGACTCCGCTATTGGGAACCCGCGTTGCCCCCTTCAAACCACTTTTGACGCGCGTTGAGCCGGAACAGGTACAGCGCCTAATCGAGCAATCAGAGGAGAATACTCCCGTGGCCGAAACGCAATCGGACGACGATACGATCAGCATCGACGACTTCATGAAGGTTGACCTTCGAATCGCTCGTATTGAGAAGGCGGAAGCCGTCGAGGGCGCTGACAAGCTATTGGCACTGACCCTGGACGTCGGGGACTCATCACGGTCGGTTTTTGCCGGCATCAAGGCTGCATACGATCCCAAAAGCCTGGTCGGCCGTCATGTCATCGTCGTGGCCAATCTCGCGCCGCGGAAAATGAAATTCGGTGTTTCCGAAGGTATGGTCCTCGCCGCAGGGCCGGGCGGCTCGGAAATATTCCTGTTATCTGCCGATCAGGGCGCAAAACCGGGCATGCGCGTCAAGTAATCCTTACAATAGCGGAATGACCGAAATCATCGTCATTCTTATCAGCACCGTGCTGGTCAACAACTTCGTGTTGGTCCGATTCCTGGGGCTCTGCCCGTTCCTCGGCGTGTCGCGTAATCTCGAAGCGGCCACGGGCATGTCTCTGGCTACCGGTTTCGTGCTCACGTTGTCGTCCGCGAGCGCTTATCTTCTGCACCAGTACCTGTTGGTCCCGCTAGAGCTCGAGTACCTCCGGACCATCAGCTTTATACTCGTGATCGCAGCCAGCGTGCAATTTACCGAAATCATGGTTCGTCGCATGAGCCCGTTGCTCGACCAGGTGCTCGGCATCTACATTCCCCTGATCGCGACCAATTGCGCCGTACTTGGTGTCGCGCTTCTGAACGTGCAGGAATCCAAGAACTTTGTGCAGTCCGTATTCTTCGGATTTGGTGCGTCACTGGGGTTTGCGCTGGTCCTCATACTGTTTGCCGCGATACGTGAACGCATTGTCGCTACCGATATACCGGAGCCGTTCCGCGGCACAGCGATTGCGCTGGTAACGGCGGGTATCATGTCCCTCGCATTCATGGGCTTTTCCGGCATGGCGCGGCCTTGAAAGACAGCGATGTGGACTGCAGTCATAACATTAGCTTCCATCGCACTGATTGCCGGTATCGGCCTCAGTGTTGCTGCACGCCGCTTGCCCGCCAGCGACGGGGATCTTGTCGAGCAGATCAATGAACTGTTGCCACAGACACAATGTGCCCAATGCGGATTTCCCGGCTGCCGTCCATACGCAACGGCCCTCGTCGAGGACGCCGCGGCAATCAATCTCTGCCCGCCGGGCGGTGACGACACCGTTCGACGTCTCGCGGACCTGCTCGGCCGTGATGTCGTGCCGCTACAAACCGCCGTCGTACCTTCCGTCGCGGTTATTGACGAAGCGCTATGCATCGGATGCACGCATTGCAGGAGCGCCTGTCCGGTTGATGCCATTGTCGGCGCTCATCAGCTGATGCACAGCGTGATCGAAAGCGAGTGCACGGGTTGTGAACTTTGCGTCGCGCCGTGCCCCGTTGATTGCATAACGATGAGGCCGGTCACATGAGTGCGCCAACTTATGATCTGGGACGCCTGCACGGCGGACTCCGCCTTCCCGGTAACAAGGAAAATTCCACTGGCAGTCCTATATTCGAAATGCCAATACCAGAGCAACTCGTGCTGCCGATCACACAGCATGTTGGCGACCCGGCGCAACCACTGGTCGGCATCGGTGAACGCGTACTCAAAGGACAAATGATTGCGCGACCGGAAGGAACATTGGGCGCACCGATACACGCGTCTTCGTCGGGTATTGTCGTGGCAATAGAACCCTGGCCGGCGTCGCGTCGATTTGGTGACACGGCACCGTGCATCATCATCGACTGCGACGGCAAGGATGAAGCGATTCGACCGTCTGTAGCAGCGCCCGAATTCACCGCTATGTCGCCCGAAGACTTGCTCCGCCGAATACTCGAAGGTGGCATCGTTGGCCTGGGTGGTGCCGTATTTCCTACGGCGCAGAAACTCATGCAGGCTCGGACCTGCGAAATCGACCATCTGATACTGAACGGCGTAGAGTGCGAACCCTATATCAGCTGTGATGACATGCTGATGCGCGAGAATGCCGGCAGTATCGTCAGCGGCGCCCGGATACTCATGCACGCGCTGCAGATTGATGTGTGTTTCATCGCCGTTGAAAGCGACAAACCGCAAGCCTTGCGCGCGCTCGGCGAAGTACTGGGTGCTCTCAAAGACAGTCGATTCGTCCTTAAGCAGGTTCCGACTATCTACCCGTCCGGTGGCGAAGACCAGCTCGTGCAGCTGGTGACAAATCGGGAGGTTCCCAGCGGCGGCCTGCCCAGCGACGTCGGCTGTCTGGTACAGAATGTCGGCACTGCGGCGGCAATACACGATTGGATCATCGACAATACGCCGTTGATTTCCCGGGTCACAACGGTCACCGGCGATGGCGTTGTCAAACCGGTGAACGTTCGCGCCCGAATCGGCACGACGATCGGCGCCATCATCGAAACTACCGGTGGCTATACCGAGCGCGCGGAGCAACTTATCATCGGCGGTCCAATGACCGGCAAGTCCGTCAGTACCGATCGGGTGCCACTCGTTAAGGCAACCAATTGTGTACTGGTGCTGTCACAAACGCCGTCACCGGGTCCTGAACTTCCCTGCATACGATGCGGCGATTGCGCAGCAGTGTGTCCGGTACAGCTGTTGCCACAGCAACTCTTCTGGTACGCCTGCGCGGACGACGAAGTAAAGTTACGCGAATTCGGACTGATGGATTGTATCGAGTGCGGTTGCTGCGATCTGGTTTGCCCCAGCCATATACCCCTGACCGCCGACTTTCGAGTGGCCAAGGGCCGCATCCGGGAACTGGCAGATGAAAAAGCGCGTGCCGCACGAGCGCGGCAGCGATTCGAGGCCCGCAATCAGCGCCTGGAACGCGAAAAGGACAAACGCGAATCGGAACTCGCGCAGCAAAAGGCATCGGCGAAAAGAGCGGGGCCTGCCGCAATAGCCGAAATACTCAAACGCAAGCAGGAAAACAGCGAGGACGACGAGTAATGGAATTCCAGCGCCGTCCGGCACCGTTTCTCGCTCCCGAAGCCAGTGTATCCGCACTGATGTTGCATGTACTTGCGGCGCTGGTCCCGGCGGCGATTGCGCACGTCTGGTATTTCGGTCCCGGATTCATACTCAACCTGCTGGTTGCTACCGTATTCGCCGCCGCCGGCGAAGCGCTCATGATCAGTCTGCGCAGCCGCAAACCGGAAACCGGGCTGACAGACTTCAGCGCCCTGATCACCGCTGCCTTGCTGGCGTTCGCTTTGCCGTCGCTGACGCCTTGGTGGGTAACGGCTACCGGCGCCCTGTTCGCCGTCGTCGTTGCCAAACATCTGTACGGCGGGCTCGGCTTTAATATTTTTAATCCGGCTATGGCCGGCTATGTGGTCATACTCGTGGCGTTCCCTATGCATCTCAATCTCTGGGTTGCTCCCGCCATGGGTGACCTCGACTACCAGAAGCTCACTGTCCTGCAGACGCTTACATTTACACTGACCGGATCGCTGCCCGACGCGATTTCCTTTGATGCGATCAGCCGCGCGACGCCTTTGGATGTCATGAAGTCCGGATTGAACAACGCGCGGACAATTACCGAAATTCGTGCAGTGCCGATCATGGGCGACTTCGGCGGCCGCGGTTGGGAATGGATAGGCAACTTCCTCGCCATCGGCGGATTCTGGTTAATGGTGAAGCGCATCATTCGCTGGCAGATACCGGTCGGCGTCGGACTCGGCTTACTGGTACCCGCAACCGTTATGTATATGGTCGACCCCGGTTCTCATGCCAGCCCCGGTTTTCACCTGTTTGGCGGCGCGACGATACTGTGCGCATTTTTTATCGCGACAGATCCCGTAACGGCCGCAACCAGTCCGCGGGGTCGGATGATCTACGGCATCGGCATTGGTCTGCTGATCTATTGCATACGTCGCTGGGGTAGTTACGCCGATGGCGTTGCTTTTGCCGTGCTCATGATGAACATGGCGGTACCAGCCATTGACTACCTGACACGGCCGCACATCATTGGCCATGACGAAACCGGTGGTCGACATGGCTGAACATTCCATTTGGCGCAGCGGTGTGACGCTGGCCGTTATTGCGGCGATCTGTGCTGCGCTGGTCGCCCTTACCTGGCAACTCACGGCCGAACGTATCGAGGCGAACAAGAAAGAGTGGCTGGCGCGCAGTTTGCAACCTGCTCTTGCCGGCTTATTTTTTGACAGCCCGGTCACCGAATCGATGATCACGATTGCGGCGCCGCACGATTTGCCGGGTAAAGAGGATGCGATTATCTATCGCGTGTACTCCGGCGAGGATCCGGTGGCTGCTCTGTTTGTCGTCTCTGCGCGCGACGGCTACGCGGGACCGATCCGCTTTCTGGTCGGCGTAGCGATGGATGGCACTGTCACCGGTGTTCGTGTGCTTGAACATCGTGAAACGCCGGGGCTGGGCGATCGCATAGAGACTCTGAAGTCCGACTGGGTATTGCAATTCGACGGCCACTCCCTGCGCGATCCGGAACCCCGCTATTGGGCGATCCGCGGCGACGGTGGCCGTTTCGACCAACTCACCGGTGCCTCAGTGACGCCACGTGCCATTATCAAGGCCATCCGCGTTACGCTAGGCTACTTCGACACCAACCGGGACGCGATATTTTCCGCGCCTACCGAGGAGCAAGAGTAATGGCGAGAGTCAGCCTCATAGATCGATTCAAGAACGGTCTGTGGCGAGACAACCCCGGACTCGTGCAATTGCTCGGTCTGTGCCCGCTGCTCGCGGTGACCGGCACTTTCGTCAACGGTCTCGGGCTCGGCATCGCTACGCTGGCCGTACTCATGGCTTCCAATGCCCTGGTATCGGCAACGCGGCGCTGGATTCAACCTGAAATTCGCGTGCCAATTTACGTGCTGATTATTGCCAGCCTCGTTACTTGCATCGAACTGATATTCAAAGCCTGGTTTCCGGATCTCGATCGCGCCCTCGGCATATTTATTCCACTGATCGTGACCAACTGCGCCATCGTTGCTCGCGCCGAAATATTCGCGTCCCGCAATCCCATAGGTTCCAGCATCGTCGACGGACTCGTTATGGGCAGCGGTTTCGCCCTGCTGTTGATGGCCCTTGGCGCATTTCGCGAGCTAATAGGACAAGGCTCGCTATTTTCGCGGATGGATATGCTTTTGGGTGGCGAACCCGTGCGCGGACTGGTGCTGGTCGAGAGCGGTTGGTTGTTATTGGTCCTGCCGCCGGGTGCCTTCTTTAGCCTGGCTCTCGCGATTGCCGCGAAAAACGCCATAGACAGGCGCCGCCAGGATGCACGGACCCCTCTGCCACGGCGTGCCCGAATGCTGAATCGCTAGGCCGCCGATGAATACAGAGAAACGAACGGCTATTTACAGCACTCTGCGTGACCGTATGCCCGCGCCAACCACTGAACTGCATTACAAGAATCCGTTCGAGTTGTTGGTAGCGGTCATCCTGTCCGCACAGGCGACCGACATAAGCGTCAACAAGGCGACGGACAAGCTTTATCCTGTCGCGTGCACGCCAGAGGCGATCGCCGCACTCGGCGTCGATGGCCTGAAACCGTACATACGCACGATTGGTCTTTACAACAGCAAAGCTGAAAACATCATCAAGACCTGCCGACTGCTGATCGAAAATCATGGCAGCGCGGTACCCCGCACGCGCGAAGAGCTCGAAGCGCTGCCCGGTGTCGGTCGAAAGACAGCCAATGTGGTACTGAACACGGCTTTCGGCGAGGCGACCATCGCCGTTGACACACATATTTTTCGGGTCGCAAATCGCACCGGCCTCGGCAAGGGAAAAACACCACTCGAGGTCGAACGAAAATTAACAAGAATGACACCGGACGAATTCAAGAAGGACGCGCACCATTGGTTGATCCTGCACGGTCGCTACGTTTGCAAAGCGCGAACGCCGCTGTGCGGTGAATGCTCAATCATCGAGTGGTGCGAATTTCGCAACAAGGCAATCGCATGATTTTTGGTCAGGACAGAAACGAACTGCGAAAAATGTACGTCGATGCCTGGCGCAAGCGTTGCGCTAACGCGCCGCTGACGCCGCTCGAGACACAAATCGCCGACGTCATCGAATTGCATCCGGAATACCATGCGGATGTTACAGGCGAAGAACTCGACAAGGATTACACGCCGGAAGGCGGCAAGACCAACCCATTCCTGCACATGGGGCTGCATCTTGGCATCCGCGAGCAGATTGCCACCAATCGACCGCCAGGCATCCGTAACATTTTTGCAACTTTGAGCACTCATTGCGATGACGCGCACCAGGCGGAACACCGCATGATCGACTGCCTTGCGGAAACGCTATGGGAAGCCCAAAGTCGGAATACGGCGCCCGACGAGCAGGCCTATCTGGAGCGACTGCATCGCCTGGTGCGATGAATCCTGTAATAAACTGAGGCAATCACAGGTCTGATCTCGTACCTGCAAGCAAGGACAGTCATGAGCGATCCACAGTCACAGTATCCGGTCGAGGGCGCGGGCCTTGGGTTGCGCAGACCGCTGGCGGACAAGCTGATGGCCGATCCTCCGGCGGACGTCGATTTCATGGAAATTGCTCCGGAGAACTGGATACATGTTGGCGGTGCCCTGGGCAAAAAGCTGCGCTACTTTACGGAGCGTTATCCCTTCCTCATTCACGGACTGTCGCTGTCCATCGGCTCCCCTGCGCCTCTGGATGAAACCCTGGTCCGGGATATCAAAGCGTTTATGGCGGAGCACAGGATTCGCCTGTATTCCGAACACCTGAGTTACTGCGGCGACGACGGGCATCTGTACGACCTGATGCCGATACCCTACACCGAAGACGCCGTTCGTTATGTCGCCGGCCGGGTACGCCGTGTTCAGGACATTCTTGAGCAACGTATCGCGCTTGAGAACGTATCGTATTACGCGCCCAGCGACTCGTCGCTGACGGAGCAGGAGTTTTTGTTGGCGGTGCTCGAGGAAGCGGACTGCGACCTGATGCTGGATATCAACAACATCGTCGTGAACAGCATCAATCATCGCTACGATGCGGGTGATTTTCTGCGTGCGATGCCCGCACAACGGATACGCTATTTCCACCTGGCCGGCCATCATGTCGAGGCCGAGGACCTGCGCATCGACACACACGGCAGCGCCGTCGATGATCAGGCCTGGGCATTGCTGAGCGATGCTTATCGCTTGTTCGGCCCGGTGCCAACGCTGCTGGAGCGGGATTTCAATTTTCCTCCCATGGATGAGTTGCTGGAAGAAGTGAGACGCATCAAGCAATTACAACATGCAGTTCAGACCTCGGAGCTTAAACATGGCTGAACGTCGGGACTTTCAGGACACGCAATACAAGTTTGCGGCGCACATACGCGACCCGGAGAACCATCTTGCTCCGCCCGGTATTGAAGATCGTCGCATGGCAATCTATCGAGAGTTGTTCTTTAACAACCTTCGCAATTTGTTGGCTACGTTCTTCCCTGTCATGCGTAAGATCCATACTGATGAACGGTGGCAGCATCTGATTCGCGAGTTCATGAAACTGCATCGTGCGAAAACACCCTACTTTCTGCAGTTACCGGAAGAGTTTCTGGCGTTTCTGCAGAACGAATATTCGGCGCTCGATGACGATTACCCCTTTTTGAATGAACTAGCGCATTACGAGTATGCGGATCTTGCACTTCGTGTGTCGATCGACGAAAACGATAGTGCCGGTGTCGACCCGAACGGTAATCTGCTGGCCGACGTACCGGTAAAATCCGTGCTTGCCTGGGCTTACGCATATCAATACCCGGTGCATCGTATTGACCCGCAATATTTGCCCACGAAGCCAACCGAGCAGCCGTCCTTTCTCGCCATTTACCGGCGCTCTGACGACAACGTTCGATTTTTGGAACTCAATGCGGTAACCGCTGCTTTGCTCGACGCCGTAGAGAATAATGCTGCCGGCCTGAGCGGAGAGGCCTTGTTGAGGCAACTCGCAATGACCATCCACTACCCCGACGTCGATGCGCTCATCAAGCACGGTGGCGAAGCATTGAACGAAATGCGGCAACTCGAAATTCTGACCGGCACACGGCCTGTCTGCTGACGGAGATAATGAAATGCACGGATTGATAAAAGCGAAGAACCGGCTTGTCGGACTCCTGAATCCGGCACAAGACTGGGTCGCACTGCTGCCGATACGCATACTGATGGCGTATGAATTCGGCAATGCCGGATTGATGAAATTCAATGGCAGCAACTGGTTCGGTCGCTATCAGGACAACTTCCTGTTTCCGTTCAATCACGTGCCCGTGGAAATCAGCTGGTTTTTGGCAACTTGGTCCGAAATTCTCGGCGGCCTATGCTTGTTCTTCGGCCTCTTTACGCGGTTCTGGGCATTCAGCCTGATTATCCTGTCCATCGTTGCGATATCGGCCGTACACTGGCCCGACAATTGGGACGGTCTCGCGGAACTGTGGAAGGGTTACGCAATTACCAACAAGGGTTTCGGCAACTACCGCGTGCCACTATTGTTCATCGCGATGTTGATCCCGCTGGTCTTCAGCGGCGCCGGAAAACTCAGCCTCGACAGCCTACTCGCGAAACGGTTTTCCTGATCATGATTGATACAATTTCGTGGGTGCAGTCCTTTGCATCGGTTTTCGTCTTTGTCATTGGCGCGCTGCTGTTGACCATCGTCGTCCTGTTCATCATAGACGTCACCCAGACGAAGCACGCAGTGCGGCGCAACTATCCGGTGATCGGACGCTTTCGCTACGTGTTCGAGAAAATGGGCGAGTTCTTCCGCCAGTATTTTTTTGCACTGGATCGCGAGGAAATGCCCTTCAATCGAGCGCAGCGTTCCTGGGTTTATCGAGCCGCCAAAGGCGAGGACAGCACGGTTGCCTTCGGTTCAACGCTGAACTTAAGTCCGGCAGGCACACCGATATTCGTCAACTGCCCGTTCCCGACTCTGGATGAGGATGCGGTCCCCACCGCACCGATGCTGATCGGGCCGTACGCGCGCAAACCCTATACAGCCACGTCCATCGTCAACGTATCGGCTATGAGCTACGGCTCGATATCAAAACCCGCAATCCTCGCGTTGTCACACGGATCCCGCATGGCCGGCAACTGGTTGAATACAGGAGAAGGCGGAATTTCGCCCTGGCATTTGCAGGGGGATTGCGACATCGTCTTTCAGATCGGTACCGCCAAGTACGGTGCACGCGATGCGAATGGCGATCTGAGTGACGAGAAACTCCGGGAAGTCGGCGAGATCGAACAGGTCAGGATGATCGAGCTGAAGCTGAGTCAGGGCGCGAAGCCCGGCAAAGGCGGCATACTGCCGGCTGCGAAAGTGACAGCGGAAATCGCAGCGATACGCGGCATCCGGGAAGGTGAGGCGTCGATCAGCCCGAATCGACATCCTGACATCAAATCGGCCAGTGATCTGCTCGACATGATCAACCGGCTGCGTGATGTCAGTGGCAAACCCGTTGGCTTCAAGTCCGTCATAGGCTCCTCCGGCTGGCTGGACGACCTGTTTGTTGAGATCAATCGTCGCGGCGTGGAGTCCGCGCCCGACTTCATTACGGTCGACGGCGGCGATGGCGGCACTGGCGCTGCACCGATGAGTCTGATCGATAATGTCGGACTGCAGATCAAAGAGAGTTTGCCGCTGGTCGTCGATATGCTGAATCGCCATGGGCTACGCGAGCGCATTCGTGTGGTTGCCAGCGGCAAACTCATCAACCCTTCCGAAGCGGCTGCCGCACTTTGTATGGGTGCCGATTTTATCAACACCGCCCGCGGTTTCATGTTCGCACTGGGCTGCATACAAGCATTGCAATGCAACAAGAACACCTGCCCCACCGGTATCACGACACACAACAAACGACTGCAACGAGGCCTGGTTGCGGAAGACAAGGCGCAACGTGTGCAACGCTACTCTGAAACGATGCGCAAGGAAATCGGCACGATCGCGCATTCCTGCGGAGTGTCCGAACCGAGGCAACTACGGCGACATCATTGTCGTATTGTTCAGGAGGACGGTCGCTCCCGGCCGATGAATGAACTCTATCCGGATGCGAGCAGCAGCCGATAGCCGCGTGCTAGTATCATTGGCACTGCGCCCTGCCGCGCCATTAACAAGAACAAGAAATGACAGCGAGTACCGAGCAGCCAGCTATCCAGCTGAAGCGTGACATCGGAATTTTTGGCGCCTCCTTTCTGGCACTGAACGCAATGATCGGCGCAGGCATTTTTGCTTTGCCGGGTAAAATTGCCGTGAATGCGGGGCTGCTCAGCCCATGGTTGTTTCTGCTTGTTGGTGCACTGTTTATTTCGATAGTCTTGACGTTTGCAGAGCTATCCAGCTACTACGAAAGAACAGGCGGCCCTGTCTTGTATGCCAGCGACGCCTTCGGCCCACTCGCCGGTTTCAGCACGGGCTGGGCCATCTATCTAAGCCGCATGACCGCGTTCGCCGCCAATGCCAATGTCATGGCGATTTACCTGGCGTCTTTACACGATGTGTTTGCCAATGATATCGCCCGCATCACCATCATCACAGTCGCAACTGTTGGTTTGACCTGGGCGAATATAGCCGGCGTCCGCGATGGCGTTCGAACCCTGGCGATATTCACCTTTCTCAAGGTCACTCCGTTGCTATTGATGATTTTGTTGGGTCTGCAGCACATCACCGGAGCAACTTTGATTCCGGGCGGCCCGCTGATCGTGGACGAACTCGGTGGTACAACATTGCTGCTAATCTACGCTTACGTTGGGTTTGAAACTGTGGGCGTCACTGCCGGCGAGACTTCGAATCCAAGAAAGACGCTGCCGATGGCGTATGTCGGCACCATGATAGCAACTGCAATTTTGTATTTTCTGATCGTTCTGACTTTCGTTTCCACAGTAGCACCCGAGAATTACGGCAGCTCAACACTGGTCGATGTCGGTCGAACGCTGGCAGGTCCCATAGGCGCAATTGTCATTACGCTCGCCGCGGTGTTCTCGATCGGAGGCAATCTGGCAGGCTCCATGCTGGCAGCACCACGGATCATATTCTCGATGGCTGAAAACCGCATGCTGCCGCAGTGGTTCGGCCACATACACAACAAGTATGCGACGCCCGACCATTCGATACTTTTGATGGGTGCGATGGCTTTGTTTATGGCGCTCACGGGCACGTTCGTCAAACTCGCTATTGCAAGCTCGGTCGTCCGTCTCCTTGGCTATATCGTTTGCATCGCGTCGCTACCGGCCATACGCCGGCAGGCGGATGCTGATACGCGCGTCGGTGCATTTCGCCTTGTCGGCGGCTACACCATTCCAGTCGTCGCGATGGGATTGTGTTTCTGGCTGCTCGCTCAGTCAGAACAGGATTCGTGGGTCGCCGTCATCGCGCTACTGGCAGTCGGCTGGCTGTTCTACGGACTCGAAGTTTGGTCGAAGACACGAAACAAAGGCTAGGCGTACCCGTCGCGATCAGCGCTTCTTCGGCATGTACAAATCCGTCAATGTTCCTTCGAACGCTTCCGCTGCGAAAGCGACCGTCTCGGACAAAGTCGGGTGCGGATGTATTGTCAGGCTGATATCCGACGCATCCGCGCCCATTTCAACGGCCAGGCAAATTTCCGAAATCAGGTCACCGGCATTCGGACCGACGATCGCGCCTCCGAGCACTCGGTGAGATTTCTTATCAAACAATAGCTTCGTAAATCCTTCCGGACGCCCGATCGAAAGCGCCCTGCCACTGGCCGCCCAGGGGAACTGCGCTTTCTCATAGTCGATACCTTTGGCTTTCGCGTCCGTCTCGGTCAGTCCGACCCAGGCGATCTCAGGATCGGTATAGGCCACTGAAGGAATGGATCGCGCGTCGAAGTAGCTCTTCTCACCGGCGATGACCTCTGCGGCGACTTTTGCCTCATGGGTCGCTTTGTGCGCCAACATCGGGCCACCCGCCAGATCACCAATGGCAAATATGTGCGATACGTTGGTGCGCATTTGCTTGTCGACAGCGACGATGCCGCGCTGGTCAACGGCAACGCCTGCTTTTTCTGCATTCAGCAGGCCACCGTTAGCTTTGCGCCCGATAGCCACCAGCACACGATCGTAGACACCAATGGATGGCGCTTTGTCGCCTTCGAAGCTGACTTCGATGCCCGGCACCGTCGCGCGCATCTTTGTGACCTTGGTCGATACCATGATCGCTTCGTAGCGATTCTTGATAATCTTCATGAATGGACGCAACAGGTCCGGGTCGGTGCCCGGCATCAGCGAATCCGTCAATTCTACGACGCTGACTTCTGTACCCAACGCGCTATAAACGCAGGCCATTTCCAGGCCGATAATTCCACCACCGACGACGAGCATCTTTTTCGGAATGGACGTAAGTTCCAACGCGCCAGTCGAATCTATGATGCGCGGATCATCCGGCAATCCCGGCAACATGAACGGTTCGGATCCGGCCGCGATAATGCAGTACTTGAAATCGATGCTCTCATCATTGTCGAGCCGCAGTCGATTCGGCGACTCGAATGTTGCGAGACCTTTAACGACGCGTACTTTGCGTTGCTTCGCCATCGTTGATAGGCCACCGGTCAGTTTGCCGATGACTTCATCTTTCCAGCCACGCAGTTTGTCGCTGTCGATGTTCGGTTCACCGAAGCTGATACCGTGGTCCGCCATCGAAGCTGCTTCGTCGATAACTTTAGCCGCATGCAACAGTGCTTTCGATGGGATGCATCCGACATTCAGGCAAACACCACCCAGCACCGGACTGCGTTCGACCAGCACAACATCAAGGCCGAGGTCTGCGGCCCGGAAGGCCGCAGTGTAGCCGCCCGGACCGGCGCCGATTACGACCAGGTGCGCCGTATGCGTGGCGTCACCTTTCGCGACGCCGGTAACCGCCGCCGCGATCTCGCTCGGTGACATTACCTGGGTTTTTTCGAAGCCTGTATCTTCAACTGCCGCCGTCGACGGCTCAATGACGGCTATGACGCTGCCCGTTGATACTTTGCTGCCCACATCGACAGCCAACGAAACTATCTTTCCGGCTGCCTCTGCGGGCACGTCCATCGATGCCTTGTCGGTCTCGATGGTTACCAGGGGATCTTCGACAGCCACTGTGTCGCCAACCGCGACCAACACCTCGATGATCTCAACGTCCTCAAACTCGCCCAGGTCGGGGACGCGCAGTTCCACGGTACCTGCCACTAGGGTTCTGCCTTCAACAGGGAGTCGACGTCGCCCAGAACTTTGCCAAGGTGTGTCGTAAAGCGCGCGGCCTGTGCACCATCAATCACGCGATGATCGTAGGAAAAGGACAAGGGCAACATCAATCGCGGTTCGAATTCAGAGCCATTCCATACCGGCTGCATCGAGGAACGAGAAACCCCGAGGATCGCAACTTCGGGCGCGTTTACAATCGGTGTAAATGCTGTGCCACCGATACCGCCAAGGCTGGAGATTGTAAAACTTGCGCCCTGCAGTTGCGGTGTCTTCAACTTGCCATCACGCGCGAGCGCCGACAATTCGCCAAGCTCGGCGGCGATCTCATACACATCTTTCTTGTCCGCATCTCGAATTACGGGCACGACCAGACCCTGCGGCGTGTCGGCTGCGAAGCCAATATGCCAATAATTCTTGTAGATGAGGCTTTCACCATCATCGGACAGGGAAGAATTGACCTTGGGAAATTCTTTCAGCGTGGCGATACAGGCTTTCAGGATGAAGGCCAGCGGTGTCAGCGAAATACCGCGAGCTTTTGCCGGGCCCTTGAGTTCCTGACGTTTCGATTCCAGCTCCGTGATGTCCGAGAGGTCGTGTTGCGTGACGTGCGGCAGATTGATCCAACTCGCCTGCAATCGTGGCCCGGATATTTTCTGTATGCGCGTCAGCGGCTGAACATCGATGTCACCAAACTTCGAAAAATCAATGCTGGGCACTTTCGGCAGCGCGCTGCCAGCACCCGCCAGACTGGTCTGACCCGTCAGTATCGCCTTGACGAAAGCCTTGACGTCGTCATGTAGAATTCTGTTTTTCGCACCCTTGCCGCTGACCTGAACCAGGTTGACACCCAGTTCGCGCGCGAGTTTTCGTACTGATGGACTTGCGTGGGCTTTGGAAAAGCCCGCTTCGTCAATTGCGGGCAAAGTTTTCGGTGCCGCCGCGACGACTGCCGCGGGTGCGGCCGGTTTGGCTGCTGGCGCAGCGGGGCTTACTTTCTCTGCGACCGTTGTGTCCGCCTTGGACACGGCAACCGCGACGGCGTTGATGACTGCCAGCGGCGAGCCTTTAGATACCTTGTCGCCGACCTTGACCAATACAGACTCGATCGTACCCGCCGCGACCGCCGGTACATCCATCGCGGCCTTGTCCGTTTCCAGCGTGACGAGCGAGTCCTCGAGCTCGACTTTGTCACCCGATTTGACATGAATTTCGATCACTTCAACGGCGTCAAAATCACCAAGGTCCGGTACTGCCAGTGTTTGTTTCCCGGCCGGCTTGAGAGGTGCATCCACCTCGGTTGCCAACACGGTGGTTTCGCCGCTAATGGGCTTGCTTACCGCTGCAGCACTGGCCACCGCCTCGCTTGCCGGGACCACCAAGGTACCGATCACGTCGCCGCTCGAAACCTTGTCGCCGACGCTAACGGTCAGCTTTTGCACAACGCCATTGTCTGCCGCTGGAATGTCCATCGACGCTTTGTCGGTTTCGACAGTGATCAGGCCTTCTTCGCGTTCCACGCTATCGCCGGCCTTAACCAATACCTCGATGACTTCGACGTTCTCGAAATCGCCGAGATCGGGAACAACTATGTCGATTGATGTCGTCACTTGACTCCCCGGATCCTTACAGCGTTACCGGATCGGGTCGATCCGGGTCGATTTTGTATTTCTTGATCGCCGCTGCAACGGTCTTGTGATCCAGAACGCCATCGTCTGCCAGGGCCTTGAGCGCGGTTACCGCGATGTAGCGCTGGTCGACTTCGAAATGCTGTCGCAAAGCTTTGCGGCCATCGCTGCGCCCATAACCGTCCGTACCGAGCGTTACATAGCGTCCAGGAACCCAGCGCTGGATCTGATCGGCAACGATCTTCATGTAATCGGTCGCAGCGATGTACGGCCCGGATCGCTTGGCGAAACAGCGCTCGACGTAGCACTTGCGTTGCTTCTCGGCCGGATGCAACTGATTCCATCGATCGACCTCCAGCGCGTCGCGTCGCAGCTCGTTGAAGCTGGTCACTGACCAGATATCGGTCGGAATTCCGAAGTCCTTGATAAGCAGTTCGGCAGCGCCAATGACTTCGCGCAGTATCGTGCCCGAACCCATGAGCTGTGCCCGAATCTTGCCTTGCCCACCCACGTTCAGGAGGTACATGCCGCGCAGAATGCCATCTTCAACACCGGCGGGCATGGGCGGGTGTACGTAGTTCTCGTTCATGCAGGTGATGTAATAGAAAATATCTTCCTGCTCGCCCATCATGCGTCGCAAACCATCCTGGATGATGACAGCGAGCTCATAGGCGTAGGTCGGGTCGTAGGCACGGCAATTCGGAATCGTCGAGGCGCTCACCAGACTGTGACCGTCCTGATGCTGCAAACCCTCGCCTGCGAGAGTCGTACGACCTGCAGTGCCACCGATCAGGAAACCGCGCGTCTGTTGATCACCGCCAGCCCAGATAAAATCACCGATACGCTGGAAACCGAACATCGAGTAATAGATGTAAAACGGCACCATCGGCACGTCGTGATTCGAATACGAAGTACCTGCTGCGGCCCAGGAACAAAACGCACCGCCTTCATTGATGCCTTCTTCGAGAATCTGACCCTTTTGGTCCTCACGGTAATACATCAGCTCGCCAGCATCCTGTGGCTCGTACAGTTGCCCTTTCGACGAGTAAATGCCGACCTGGCGAAACATACCTTCCATACCGAAAGTGCGCGCCTCATCCGGAACGATGGGCACGATGTGCTTGCCGATCTTCTTGTCGCGTACGAGCGCCGTCAGGATGCGAACGAATGCCATTGTCGTTGACGCTTCACGCTCGCCCGTGCCCTCGAGCTGCGTCTTGAACGTTTCCAGTGCCGGGACCGGCAGAGCGGTGGATTTGGCACGACGCGCGGGCAGGAATCCGCCCAGCTTGTGTCGTCGCTCAAGCATGTATTCCATTTCCACACTGTCGGCGGCCGGCTTAAAGTACGGCACATCTTCGAGGTCTTTGTCGGCGATCGGAATGTTGAAACGATCGCGAAACCGCCTGATTTCATCAACGTCGAGTTTCTTCTGCTGATGCGCAGTGTTCTGGCCTTCGCCGGCCGTTCCCATGCCGAAACCCTTGACGGTTTTCGCCAGGATGATGGTCGGTCCGCCTTTGTGTTTCGTGGCAGCGTCATAAGCCGCGTAGACCTTGCGCGTATCGTGACCGCCGCGTTTCAAATACCAGATTTCGTCGTCCGACATATTCGCGACCATGGCCGCGGTTTCCGGATGCTTGCCGAAGAACGTATCGCGCACGTACTTGCCGTCCATCGATTTGATCTTCTGGTATTCACCGTCGACAGTCTCTTCCATGATCTGGCGCAACTTGCCGGATTGGTCGTTAGAGAGCAGCGGATCCCAATTAGAGCCCCACACCACTTTGATCACGTTCCAGCCGGCACCGCCGAAAGCAGCCTCCAGTTCCTGGATGATCTTGCCGTTGCCGCGGACCGGGCCGTCGAGTCGCTGCAGGTTGCAGTTGACGACGAACACGAGATTATCGAGCCCTTCGCGAACAGGCATCGTAATCGCACCCATCGATTCCGGTTCATCCATCTCGCCATCACCAAGGAAGGCCCAGACTTTGCGATCACTCGGCGGGGTCATGCCGCGATTTTCCATGTAGCGCATGAAGCGCGCCTGGTAGATCGCCATCATCGGCCCGAGCCCCATGGAGACGGTCGGGAACTGCCAGTAGTCCGGCATCAGCCAGGGGTGTGGATAGGAGGATAATCCGCCGCCGCCAACTTCCTTACGAAATCGGTCGAGGTGCCCTTCGTTGAGCCGGCCTTCCAGAAACGAGCGCGCGTAAATACCCGGAGCGGAGTGCCCCTGGGTAAATATCATGTCGCCGCCCTGCTTTTCGGAATCGGCGCGCCAAAAATGGTTAAAGCCGACTTCGTACAGGGTTGCCGATGAGGCATAGCTCGATATGTGGCCGCCGTATTCGCTATTGACGCGATTTGCGCGTACCACCATCGCCATTGCATTCCAGCGCAGATAGGCCTCGATGCGCCGTTCAATCGTACGGTCACCCGGATATTCGGGCTGCCGCGCGGTCGAAATCGTATTCAGGTAGGCCGTATTCGGACTGTAGGGAAGATATGCGCCCGACCGTCGTGAATGGTCGATCATCTGATTCAACAGGAAATGTGCCCGTTCCGGACCGTGTTGCGTCAGGACGGAATCGATCGACTCCAGCCATTCCGTCGTCTCGATAGGGTCTATGTCATCGAAAGGGTTGAACTTGCTCATATTTTGTCCATAGGGCGACTGTCGTAACTCGCTCTGATCTGTCGCGTGAATTAGTTCAGGTGTCCTGCTAGGATCACCGCTTCATAGCACCGGACCGTGCGTAAGTCTTTGCGGCCGACATCTTCAGGGTTTGCGCCGTTGGGGTCAAGCCTAAAACGGTGATTACACAGGACCAGCAATGAACCTACCCGAGCTTCAGAATATCCGTATCTTTCAAAAGCTTGGCCGCGTTGACGCCAAGTCACTCGCGACCTGCGATCAGTTACTTCTGATACTACCAGACCGGCCCGCGGCCAGTCTTTTCAAACCGCTTCCGGAAGGCGCGAAACTGCAGCAGGTATTGAAGAACTCGGCACCCGACTCAACTCCCGCGTTAACCACTCGACTCAACAATGCGAAGCAAACCCGGGTTATTGCAGGGACAATAAAAAAGGACGCAAGTGCCTTCGAGCAATTATCGCTCGGCCGCAAGCTCGTCGATGCCAGCCGTGATCAAAAAGCGGGGTGCCTCGGCATTTGCGTCGTTGGCTTCAGGAGCGCGCAGCAGGCAAATCTGTACAAAAATACGGTCGCTGCAGCACTGGCAGCAGCCTTTAGCATGCCCTCCTATAAAAGTGAAAAGGCGCTACCTGTTATTAAAAGTCTGCGCTTGCTTGGCGCGGATGCAAGGGTCGATACCTCGAGAACGGAAGCTGAGGCGAAAGGCAATAACCTTGCGCGCTGGCTCTCGACGATGCCACCGAACATGCTGAATGCGGTCAGCTACACGCAGCTAATCAAGAAACTCGCTGCAGCCAGCGCCTGGAACTACAAGCGCTACGACACCAAAGCACTGACGAAGCTGGGCGCCGGTGCCTTCCTGGCGGTCGCCCAGGGCAATGAAGATGACAGCGCCGGTATCATCAGACTCCGTTACCGCGGGAACAAGAAAAAGGCCAAAGCAGACCTTGGGCTCGTCGGTAAAGGGATTATTTTCGATACGGGCGGAAACAACCTGAAACCCTTCCTGTCGATGCTCGACATGCACGGTGACATGCAAGGCAGCGCAGTCGCCCTGGGTACCTTTTTCGCTATTTCAGAGTTGCAGCTACCCATCAATGTCGATTGCTGGTTGGCGATTACTGAAAACCGCATAGGCCCGCAAGCTTACAAATCGCAGGACATCATTACCGCGGCAAATGGCAAGACGATACAGGCCATCCATACCGACGCTGAGGGCAGAATGGTCCTCGCCGATACGCTGGTCCTCGCCAGCCGTGAAAAGCCCGGCATCCTCTTCGACTATGCGACCCTGACGGGCAGCTGTATTAACGCCGTTACGACACGTTACTCGGGCGTGTTCACCAACCGCCCGGCTTTGCACCCGCACCTGACCAAGACCGGGCAAACATCGGGTGAGCGCGTCTGGCCCTTCCCCATCGGCAAGGAGTTCATGCAGGACCTGAAGAGTGATATCGCCGATTTCATGCAGTGCTCTCCCAAAGGCGCCGGTGATCACATCCTTGCAGCGAGTTTTCTGTCCGAATTCGTGGACGACAACACCCCCTGGGTGCACATGGATTTGAGCGCGAGCGACAATGACAATGGACTCGCGCATGTCAGCTCCAAGTTCACGGGTTTCGGTGTTCGTTACACAATGAGTGTTATCCTCGACCAAAATCTGTTCAAGGCGAACATCTGAGTGAGTAATGAAGTGCTGATGGCGAACCGCTTTCGCGGTTTCCTTCCTGTCGTTGTCGATGTCGAAACGGGCGGGTTCAATTGCAAAACTGACGCCTTGCTGGAAATTGCTGCGGTGTTGCTCGAGATGAATGACGAAGGCCTGTTGCGACGTGGCGAAACGATTCGCTATCACGTAAAACCCTTCGAGGGCGCCAACATGGAACCGGCCTCACTGGCCGTGAACGGCATCGACCCAAACCACCCGCTGCGCCCGGCGATCGATGAACGCGATGCGTTGCAAAGAATCTTCAGGGAAGTGCGGCGTTCCGTACGCGATCAGCGCTGTAGCCGGGCAGTGCTCGTTGGGCACAACGCGCATTTTGATCTCGGTTTCGTAAACGAAGCCATAGAACGCACATCACTGAAACGAAATCCATTTCATCCGTTTAGCTGTTTCGACACGGCAACGGCTTGTGGCATCGCCTTTGGCCAGACAGTGCTCGCGAGGGCCGCCGTCGCTGCCGGATTGGGCTGGGATGAAACGCAAGCGCATTCCGCGTCCTACGACGCGGAGATGACGGCCGATGTATTTTGCGAAGTCGTCAACCGCTACCGGGACATCTTCGAACTGGCGCGACAGAACGAATCGCGGCTGGACTAGACGAATACTAGCTTTCGAGTAGCGTTTTCAGCTCGCCCGACTGGTACATCTCCATCATGATGTCACATCCGCCGATGAGCTCGCCTTTGACGTAGAGCTGCGGAAATGTCGGCCAGTTCGAGTAGGTCTTCAGGCCTTCGCGAATTTCCTGATCTTCGAAAATGTTGACGAATGAATACGGTTTGCCGATAGCATTCAAGGCGGCGACCGCCTGCCCTGAGAAACCGCATTGCGGAAAATCCGGCGTGCCCTTCATGTACAACAATACTTCGTGCGAGTTCAGTTGTTCTTTGATGCGAGTATTAATATCCACGTGTAGTCCTGTAATCAAAATTTCCGGTTAGCCTATTTGGGGACGTTTCAGTCATCTACAACTATCTGGTTGTTGACCATCACCGCGCCCTTGGTACTTTTTGCAATTCTTCCCGCCTGATCTCGGGCAGCGGATTTAGCCACGGTACCCGACAAAGTAACAGTGCCGGAGTAAGTCCGAACCAGGATTCCGGCGTCGCGCAGTAATGAGTCCGCGGCAAACTGGTTCCTGATTTCGCTCGTAATACTGGTATCTGCGCTCACAACCGCGGATGAACGCTCATCTTTGCCCGCCTGGTATCCGCCGCCGCCGCCAACGACAAATGCGGTACATCCCGAGGTCAGGATCAGTGCAAGTAATATCAGGCTCAGTCGCATGGTTGTTCTCCGCATTCAGGCGCGATTGTAGCGTCATTCCCGGCTTCGCGAGCAGCGAGTTCGTCAATTACCTGCCATTGCTCCGCCACCGTCATCATCGCCCAGGCGGAAATCTGTGCGAGGCTGCGGCCACAACCCAGACAGCGCTGCGCGTCATCCAGCGTGCATAAAAGAATGCACGGCGACAGTGGCCGCTCGAGTCTTGGGTCGCTATCACGTTCATCCCCCATCTTGAATTCTTTTTAAAATCATTATGTTACGAATATTTCCGAATTGACGCTCATTTCCCGCCGGCAATCTCTATAATACCGACTGCGCCGCGGCGCAAACTCCTCAATCCTCACTATAAAAATAGCAGTCCACGGAGAGACCAATAATGAATCCTTTGAAGAGCATAGGCGGCACCATCGCCGGTGGCGTCGTACTGGCGGCACTGATTGTCTTTATTCTGCCTGATCACATCGTCGTGAATAAGACGCAATCACTGGTTATCTGGCTGCACGTACTGTCGGGTATCACCTGGATCGGCCTGTTGTATTACTTCAATTTCGTGCAGGTTCCGGCCCTCGGCGAAGCCGCCGCAGACGAAGGCGGACCGGGCGGAGCTGGCATCGCAAAATATGTTGCGCCTCGCGCACTGTGGTGGTTCCGTTGGGGCGCACTGGCAACCTGGGTTACGGGCGCCGTATACCTGCACCTCATCGGCATGCTGCACCACGCCTTCACGCTAGGCCTGATGGGCGACACACCGAATCCCTACGCGACCACGATCGGCATCGGCGCCTGGCTCGGCACCGTCATGCTGTTCAACGTTTGGGTACTGATTTGGCCGAATCAAAAGAAAGTACTGGGCATGGTTGAAGCCAGCAAAGAACAAGTCGCGAAAGCGAAAAACATTGCGTTCATGGCATCACGCTCAAACACGCTGATGTCCATACCGATGGTCATGAGCATGATCGGCTCGCACCATGGCTGGATGATGTAAACAACAAAAAGTAAAGATACAAGAGCCCGGTCGTGACTACGGCCGGGCTTTTTTTAAGCGAGTTGATTAGGTCAGGCGACAGCGCGGGTGACGCGCTTGGGTTCCGACACGCCGTAGCCCTGAGCATAGTCTATGCCCATGCCACGCAGCATCGTGATGATCTCTTCATTCTCGGCAAATTCGGCAATGGTTTTTTTGCCGGTCAGGTGGCCGATTTCGTTGATCGAGCGGACCATCTCGCGGTCGATCGGATCGTGCAGGATTTCCTTCACGAAACTGCCATCGATCTTGAGAAAGTCCACCGGGAAATGTTTCAGATATCCGAAGGACGACAAACCGGTACCAAAGTCGTCAAGCGCAAATTTACAGCCGAGTTCTCTGAGTGCATTGATGAAGCGATTCGCCTGCGAGTAGCTGGCGATGGCGGCCGTCTCCGTAATCTCAAAACAGATTTTGGTCGCGTCGATACCGCTCATCTGGAATTGATCGATCACAAATGGCAGGAATTTTTCGTCGCCGAAACTTTGTCCGGACAGGTTGATTGAACAAAGCGCCAGGCGCTCACGTTCGTCGGCCTCCGATACCAGCCAGCGAAACGCGCTGCGAATCACCCAACGATCGATATTGGGCGTTATGCCGTAGCGCTCGGCGGCCTCGATAAAGAGTCCCGGCGAAATAATGCCGCCATTCTCGTCACGCATGCGCAACAGAATCTCGTAGTGCGCGCCCTCTTCGTGCGTTTGCAGAGGTTGGATCGTCTGTCGAAACAACTCGAATCGGTCTTCTTCCAGGGCATTGTTAATTCGCGCAGCCCACTGCATTTCGCGGCGGCGGCGCATGAGGTCGATATCGTTTTCCTGGAAGCTGTGGATACGATTACGGCCAGCTTCCTTTGCTGCAGCACAAGCACTGTCGGCGGCGCTCAGCAACGCGGCAACGTCTTCATTGTCGGCCGTGATTGGCACTACGCCAACGCTAACACCCAGACGGAAGCTGCGTTCCTCCCAGATGAATTTGTATTCACTGATGGCAAGGCGCAGCGACTCAGCGGAATTCATGGCTTCATCCAGACTGCAGCTTTCCAGTAAAACACCAAACTCGTCGCCACCCAGGCGAGCTAAGGTATCGCGCCAGCGGATCTTGGATTTCAGAAGCGCGCCGAGCTGCCCCAGCAGTGCGTCTCCGGCACTATGCCCGCAGGAATCGTTCACGATCTTGAACTGGTCGAGATCAAGGTACAGCAGCGCATACGAAGTCTCGCGCGCGCGCGCACTCTTCAGGGCTCGTTCCAGGCGACTTTCAAACTCGCGCCGGTTTACGAGGCCCGTCAGGATATCGTGGCTGGCGTGATAACTCAGACGCCGATTTAGTTCGCGTGATTCGCTGACATCGTGGAATACCAGCACGCCCCCGGTAACGCTGCCCTTACCGTCTCGTATTGGTGAGGCGGTACTTTCAATATAGAGCTCGTTGCCGTCCCGGCGGATAAGGAGCGTCGGACGCACGGATTTGATCGCGCGGTCACGTCGTATCGATACGGCCAGTGGATTTTCCAGCGGCTCACAGGTCTCTTCGTGAAAGCCACGAAAGATTTCGTCGATAGAACGACCGCTGGCGTCGTCAACCTTCCAGCCGGTCAGGTCCTCCGCGACGGGATTGATGTATTCAACATTACTGTTGGCATCGGTGGTGATGACGCCGTCGCCGATCGATTGCAGCGTAATCTGGGCGCTTTCCTTTTCACGAAACAGCGCGTCCTCGTACAACTTGCCTTCCGTGATATCGACCTCGACACCCAGCAAACGCAGTAGCCGGCCGTTCTTGTCGAGTATTGATTTGGCGCGACTTCTCATCCAGCGCCATTCACCATTCTGGTGTTTCATGCGATGCACGGACTCAAAGAACTGCGTCTTGCTGTCCAGGTGTTCGCGCATCTGCCCCTGCACACGGGCGATATCGTCCGGATGCACCAGGTGGTACCAATCCAGTCGGACATTTTCATCGTCCGGATCGTAACCGAGCATGATCTTCCAGCGCCGCGACAGATTGATGCGTTTGGTTGCACCGTCAAAATCCCAGATACCATCATTGGCCGTCATCGCGACCAAAGAATTGCGTTCCTGCAATTCGTCGAGCAGCTCTCGGTCCTTTACCCGCTCCAACCCCCCTGCCAGCGAGGAGCCAAACAATTTCACCAGCAGGTGCAGATTCGCATCCCAGCCGTCAACGGCCCGTTCAGAGGCCAGACCGAGGAAGCCAGCGATCTCGCCCTTCACCGAAAAACCGATGATCAGGGCAGCGCCAATATGAATCTCGTTGAGTCGGCCCAGTTCGCTTTGCGTGGATTTGGGACCGCCGACGGTATCCGCGACTTCGATGACCCGCAAATGTCCCAACCGCTTGCGGAGCCACGGCCAGTCATCCAGTTTTTCACCCGCGAGTACGCCTGGACTGCACTGGGCAAATCCGTTGCAGGATGACAATACGGATTCAATGCTGTCGCCGTTCTCACTGATGAGAGAAATAAAACCTGAATCTGCGCCGGTCGCTTCCGGCAATTCGTCAACGATCGCTTGTAGTTGTTCCAGGTAGGTCGACGGATCGAGGTTTTGCAAGCCGACCGCAATCTTGGTTTGCAATGCGTCAACGGCACCGCGAGTTCTCTCCCCGGCTCGCGGTCTGCGATGGTGGATTCCCGTCGTTGTGGTGCTGTCGGAAGGATTTGTCATTACGGCTGAACATTTTGACACGATACTCGCGGAATACAAGCTAAGTGGCTGATTTTTTTGTCTTATGTGCGGTTCTTGTGGCCGTGCCGGCGAGCCCTTTCTGTCGCTACGTCAACCAATCGGGGCTGCGGACGTTATTTGCCGTAACTAGCGAAGATTGTGCATCAGGAGAATGACATGAAATGCAGCAATAACAGCCTCCCCTGGCTTAAAGAAACAAGGACGTTGGCAATCGGGTTGTCGATGGTTTTGACAATGTTCCTGCTCACCGCTTGTGGCGGAGGTGCCGGAACGTCCGTAGAACCTCCGGTCGCGAGTATTGAGTGCGACCCCAATAACTCGGCAACCTTCGCCGAATGCGGGACTGTCATGGTCGCGCTAACGGATGCAGACGGCGACTTCCTCAACTACACCGTTGACGTTCTGTCCTTAAAGCTGGAAACAGCCAATGGACGAGTCGTAGAAACACTACCGCGCAAAACGCGCATTAACTTTACCGACTACGTCGACCTGACCGAACTCGTCACGGTTGCCACGATTCCGCCGGCAACCTACGTCTCCGGAACCATCACCCTCGACTACAGCGACTCGGAAGTGTTCGTCGAATCAGGCGATCGCGCGAAAGCCGCGGTGGTCACTGATATCGATGGCAACCCCCTGGTGCAGACGGAGCTCAGGATTCAGCTGTCAAACCGCGATCAGCTGCATGTCGTCAAAGGACGTCCTGCGCTGTTGCAACTGGACTTCGATCTTGATGCTTCGCACACCGTCGATATTGTCGCGACGCCTGCGACGGCGGTGTCCGAGCAGTTCATCGTGGCTGAAGTTTCACCGGTCGATGAAAAGAACATCCGCGTCCGCGGTCCGCTCGCCAACGTCAACGTTGATGAGATGACCTATACCGTCGCCTTACGCCCTTTCCATGATCGTGACGGCGACTTCGGCCGCCTCAAGGTTCACGTCACGAGCGACACAGAGTTCGAAGTCGACGAAAGGGCCTACCTGGGCATCGAAGGACTGCGTGCGTTAAGTGCAGCTGGTATCGGAACACCGACCGTCGCAGCAGGCACACTGAATGTCGCGCAGCGAGAGTTCACAGCGAACATCGTGCTCGCCGGCGGGAGCGTTCCTGGAATTGACCGCGATGCGGTCAAAGGCAACGTGATTGCGCGTAGCGGCAACTTCCTGACCGTACGTGGCGCAACCATCATCGCTTCTGATCGTCGCGCACACTTCCACGACGATGTTGTTGTCGAGGTGGGCCCTGACACGCGCGTCTTCAAAGACGGTCACCGTGGGAGCGACCTCAGCATCGATGCGATCTCGGTCGGCCAACGCGTCACGATACGTGGCTCGATTCCGCAGGCCGCAACCGACGCCCTGTCACCGCAGATACTGTTCGATGCAACCAACGGCGCAGTTCGCATGCACGTTACGCACCTGCTCGGTATCGTCAACACCGTCATGCCAGGCCAGACCGACATCACCTTGCACGGTATTGATCGTCGTCGCGTGCAGATCTTCGAC
This sequence comes from uncultured Gammaproteobacteria bacterium, assembly GCA_942490655.1. GTDB lineage: Bacteria > Pseudomonadota > Gammaproteobacteria > Steroidobacterales > Woeseiaceae > UBA1847. The sequence goes on from CALNXZ010000003.1 coordinate 1,119,344, forward strand.
TTCGCTGGTACCGGTGTATCACCGGCCGATGACGCGGATCCGGACAACTACGAAGTTGCGACCGGCACCCTGGCACTCGCGAACTTCGCCAGCGGCAAACCCATCGTGGCCTACGGTTTCCCGACAGCCTTTGGCATGGCACCGCCCGACTTCACCGGTCGTACCGTGATCGATTACACCGATGTGCGAAGTGCGCTCGGCGTGGGCTGGGGATCGGCCGGAACCGTGGCGCCGTTCACCAGCATGAACAGCGAGGGCCTGGTGTTGAACAACCAGAACCCGGACATGGCGATACGGCACCACATCAAAAGCGGTCCTATTCTGATCGATCTCACGACGCTCGATTCCGACACCACGATCGTGCCGCGAGCAACGGATCGCAAACTGTTCTACATCAAATCAGACGATAGTCTGAGGCAGTATTCCGAATTCGAAGATTTCGTGAATGACCTGAGCCTAAGTTTGGATGGCGCGACAACCGCACGCTCGATGCACGCGCGAGGACATTACGATTCGGATACGAACACGTTGACCGCGTACAAGATTGGCGTCTACCTGCTCGAACCCTGAAAACCCCGAGAGCTCAGCCCCGTTGCCGAAAGGTGGCGGGGCTTTTTTTTCACTTCAGCGAACAGCGAATTTAGCGTGCACCGTCCAGCACGGGCCTAAGGTCCCTCCTAATCTGCACAAGATCCTCGTCCCATTGCTGCAGCCGGGCTTGCACTCGCAGATCTTCAGCCACGGCCTTCATATAAGGAAAATCGAAAATTTCGCGCACCCAAAGCGCCTCAGTGACGGGCTCGATTAGTACTTCCGCCAAGGCGAATTCGATAGCGTTCCTGACCTCGCCGCGCAATGCGAGTACCTCCATGTACGTCGCATTCCATTCACTCGCGACCATTCCTGATTCCATCAACACGCGCCAGTAGTCATCCGCCATTTTGGACGCCTGTTCACGACCGAATACCAAATCCCAGGCCGGGAATGCCGCCCCCTGTGCGAACCGCACTTTGAAAGGTATATCGCTGGACGTCGGGTCATTAAAATCTGGCTGATATCGAACAATGAATTCGAGACCCTCTTCGACATCCTCGCGGGCGATCGCATTCCCAAGTATCGCGTAAACCGCCTCAGTGTAGGAGCCGTGCCGCTCGTCGATATCGTCTGCAACCATACTTCGTGCCAGACGATCACTGGCATCCCGATCACCGCGCGAACTGTAGCCTTCGAGCATCGCCATTCGCGTCGTCGGGCTATTGGGAGCAAGCAGTGCCGCCCGATCGCGATAATAATCGCCATCATCGACTAATCCGACGTGGTACAGAATGTCGGCTAGCATCGCAGCAATCTCGTGATCTTTGGGATCGATTCTCATGGACTCAAGCGTGTTGCGGACTGCTCCGACGCCATCACCCTGCGCAGCACTCATTTCGCTTAGTCGGCTGTACACATTAGGTTGATCAGGGCTTAGCTCTAACGAGCGCTGAAATGCAGCGCGCGCTATGTCATATTTTTTCAAGCGCTTGTTAATGTTGCCTATTGAGTAATGCAATTCCGCATTCATCGGATCGATGAGCAATGCCTGCTCAACGACGGCCAGAGCTTCGTCAACAAGGCCAACGCCATTCATTACGAGATACAGGATTCGTCTTACTTCAACATCGTTGGGCGCCTGATCGGCAAGTAGTCTTAACGGTGCAACCGCATCGGCCATGGCCATATAAGCGCCGGCGTTTTCTGCCTGAAAGGATTCAACGGCAATGAGCAGAGCTCTGGATGTAATATCGCCAGGTCGGGCGGCCAAAATCTGCTCGAGCAACCTGGCTGCATTCGCATAAGCTTCGTCCTGGTCAAGTAAGCCCGTGTTCTGTTGCTGGACATAGATCTGGGCGAGATCGCGTTTGGCGTCGAAAAAGTCGGGGTCCCTCAATAGCGCTTCCTTCAGCAGCTCCTCGGCCTTTTTTAACGCGCCGTAGGATCCGTTTGCTCGATGTCCCAATGCCTGAAGATAAAGATCGTAGGCAAGCACGTTGTGCGTGCCAACGCCCTCGATGGCGATAACTTTTTCGCCCAATAAAGACGTCGTCAACGATTCTCCGACATCCTTCGCAATCTCATCCTGGATGACGAATATGTCATTCAATGTGCGATCGTAAATCGAAGACCAGACGTGAAAGCCGTCATCCGCCCGTATGAGCTGTGCCGTCACCCGAACCTTGTCACCGGAACGCTGTACGCTGCCTTCCAAAACATGTGCAACCCCGAGCGCCAGCGCTATGTTCCGAATATCCTGCTGTTGCCCTTTGAACGCAAAACTCGAGGTGCGTGCCGCGACCTTGATTTCCGGCACCTGCGCCAGCATGTGCAACAGCGTCTCGGTCAAACCATCCGAGAAATACTCGTTATCGGCATTGCCGGACATGTTGACGAAGGGCAGTACGGCAACGGACGGAGCGCCGGACGTCTCTGTTACCTCAATACTCTGCGACGGTGCATCCACACCGGTCTTCGACCAAGCCAGAAACGCGACACCCAAAACAACGGCGGCAATCGTAACGTAGTCGAGTTTCTTTCCCGTCTGCGAAGTGATGGAGGCATCGCGGTCAACGTCTTTCTCGCGCTTGATGCCTTCCGGTGTCATCTCGAAGGCCCAGGCGAAGATCAAAACCGGCACAAAAGTCACGGCGACAACAATCACGACGGCTTTGCCGACCCACTCGGGGACGCCAAACATGGGCATCAAAGTGGCCAGGACCTCGGTGAGTAACCAACCAACAATTATGTACGCAGTGGCGACTCTGAAAACGTTGCGGCGCTTGAGCTCCGAGAACAACGACATAAGGCGACCTGAGCTATGGCAGATGGTGGCTAAGACTACACTATTGCCGTCAAAAGTGGTGTTTCCCCCATCGTAATTCCTTCAATTCTGGTATGTTGGCACGCGCAAACCACATCGCCGGGAAATCACCTTGTCCAATCTCTTTCAGGAACTAAAACGCCGCAATGTGTTTCGCGTGGCAATCGCTTATCTCGTCGTCGCGTGGGTAATATTGCAAGTTGTCGATCTGGTACTCGACAACATTTCGGCGCCCACCTGGATAATGCAGGTTTTCATGCTGGCCATCGCCGTTGGCTTTCCGATTGCCGTCATCTTTGCATGGGCATTCGAAGTCACTCCGGAAGGGGTCAAACGCGAGAAAGACGTCAACCGCGATGTCTCGATCACGAACCAGACCGGACGCAAGCTGGATCGCATTATCATCGGCGTGCTCGTCATTGCGGTTGCGATGCTGCTGGGTGATCGACTGATTTTTCGGAACGCGGTCGTCGAGCCATTAGCCGAGCCGCCGCCCGAAACGAGTTCAGTTATCGAAAAGTCAGTGGCCGTATTGCCGTTTGTCACCATGAGCAGCGGTGCCGACGACGGCTACTTTTCCGACGGACTGACGGAAGAGATATTGAACTCTTTGGCCCAGTTGCCGGACTTGCTGGTGACCGCGAGAACGTCTTCCTTTCACTTCAAAAACAAGGACATTCCGATACAGCAGATCGCTGATACTCTTGGCGTGGCCCACATCGTCGAAGGCTCTGTTCGACGCAATGGCGACCAGGTGCGCATTACAGCGCAATTGATTCGAGCAGTGGATGGATTTCACTTGTGGTCGGAAACCTATGACCGCTCCGTAAGTGGCGGCTTTATCGTGCAATCGGAGATCGCAGAGAAAGTTGCGTCCGCCCTCGACATCGTTCTTGATGATAGGCAGCTCGCAATGATGACCAGCGCCGGCATACAAAATCCGGAAGCGTTCGTCGCCTACCAAAAGGGAATGGAGTGGTTCAACAAGGGGCATAGCGGCACCGATCAAATGGGCAACCTCGCGACAGCCAACGTCTGGTTTGAAAAAGCAATCGCTCTGGCACCCCACTTTTCTGACGCCTATTTGAGGCACAGCGACTACTTTACCCACGCACTTTTGCCGCTCGCGTCAGAAGCAGACGACGAAGCAGTAACCGTCGACCCGGCCACCGCCATAGCAACACTGGAATCGGACCTCAATGCGGCCGAACAACATGCACGAGATGAAGGACGCAAGCTCAACGCCGCCTATGATCGAGCGCTGATTACCGGACGCTGGCGTGGGATTGCCGATCTGATCCAGCGCGTTTCCGCAATTGATGATTGCCCTGTTCCAATGTGGCTGAATACGCTGGCCCTGCCCTTTCATCTCGTCGAAGGTGCCCATGCTGACTACGCACGCAATGTAGCCTGTGACCCTCTCTCCACCGATATTACCGAGTACGTAGACGGATTTGTCTGGCTCGGCAATCCCGACGGCGGCGTGCAGGCTGCCACTGAATTCAGAAAACAAGGCGACGCACAGCTCATCATGGAAAATCTGGTCAGGGCACTGGTCGCAGCGGGACGCATCGACGAAGCCGAAGTTCTGGTCGAGCGCGATATGAGTTCCAACAGACAGGTCGACAGGCTGCGCATTATGCTCACTGCCGCCCGTGGTGATGCTGAACAAGCGCAACGCAGATTATCCGAACTCCAGGCCACCGAGGTCGCACAACTATGGAATCTATCCTTGGCGAGCCAGACAGGAAATCGCGATTTGGCGAATTCGATAGCCAGGGAACTCGACTCCAGACCGGCCGGCCACCTGTCGCTGCTTATCAACATCATGGCTTGCATGTGCGGGGCACCTTTCGATCTGGACGCGACGCCGGTCTTCGCTCAGAAGCTAGCGGACTCCGGCCTCGCCTGGCCACCCAGCAGTCCTATTGTTTGGCCGCTCAAGGATTGGTAGAACGCTTCACGTTATTCGGACTACCAGCGTAGTGGAGCTATCTCACCATCCTGCCGCCAACCGCTAGTTTCAGCGTATTGCTTCATAGCGACGATGCGGCGGCCAGAGTCAGGGTGCGTCGACAAGTAGGTCACGAGGTACGTGAACGAGTCATCGCTGATCTTCCAGCGCTCAAACAAACGCCAGGCTTCATTCACGTGGCCGTATTCTGAATAGACGATCGACAAGCCAAATTCATCGGCCGCCGTTTCCTGCGCCCGACCGAAACCGCGTAAGGTCAGGTCCGCAGCTTTGATGCCAATGCCTGCAACGTCATTGCCCGTAACGACGGCAAAAAATACCGACAATACGACGCCCCGTCCGAGGGCACGGAGATGGTCCCTATTCTTGAAGTGGCCCAGCTCGTGGCCCAGGACAAACGCAAGCTCATTCTCTGATTCAACCTGGTCGAGCAGACCTTTGGTCACAATGATCAGGCCGCCCGGTAAAGCCATTGCGTTGGCCTGTTCCGAGTCGTCAATCTCTACCCGAAACTGGTAAGGCGATTCCGGCCAGTGCGCGGCGAGTCGATTGACCAGCTCCTGAGTTTCGAGCAGTCGCTCGTCAGTATGCGATACCGTCACAAGGTCGTCTGGCAACCAGCCGTCGAATAAATCGACCTCGTCTTCAGCTGACACAAAATAGAGTGCGAGTTCGATCATGAAAACAAGGACCAGTGCGATGATGATAAATATCGCTGCCAGCCCCGCGATCAGCGTTCCGGCTTCGACCAGCGGATGCGTATCACTGACATTGATACCCTCTTTCGGTTGCCGGGCGACGAACCTCATTGCGAGTTCGCGAACCTGCTGGCGAATTTCACCGCCGTCCCGTAAGCGAGCATCTCAACGCCTGCAGTTCCTTTTCCATCACGAGCCGCATTGGCCAGCCGGGACGTTTCAAGGCGAACATTGAATATCGCGTCGTAACCCTGCGAGCGTGCGTCGTCGATCATGCGCAGGATCGCCTCTCTTCGTGCTCGATCCAGCAAGGGTTCGTAGGTCTTGATCCGGCCGCCGACCAAACCCTTGAGTCCGGCGATGACTCGCTTGAAGTAGTCCAGAGACACGACAACGCTCCCGATAACCAGGTCTGACCGACCGGGCTTCCAGTCATCGGGCATCGTATCGAACGAGACGACCGGAAAATCCCGCGCATCGTCTTCTCGTTCACGGATGCTCTTAAAGTGCCTGCTTTCGAGGTAGGTACCGATGAAATAGGCAATCATCAGTATCAGGATCGGCATCCCGAAATTCATGAATAGCTCAAACTTTTGGAAGTGGTCTTCCATGCTATTCGACCCGCACGGCAGTCCCGTAAGCAAACAGCTCGGCTGCCCCCTGGGATATTGAACTGGTCGCGAAGCGAACATTGACGACGGCGTTCGCTCCCATCGACTGTGCCTGCTCGATCATTCTGTCGGTCGCCTCTTTGCGGGAGTCGTTCAAAAGCTCGGTATAACCTTTGAGTTCACCACCGACGATGTTTTTCAGCCCTGCCATGATGTCTCGCCCAATGTGCTTGGCGCGAACCGTATTGCCGGTGACGACCCCGTAGAACTCAACGATGCGACGTCCTGGGATGCTTTCAGTATTGCTGATGATCATGGCTGCTCCTGATTCCTGAGGTTCCGATCAGAACCTGATGACTCATGTTACCACCGCTGCCACGGCAATTAGCGATACCAGAGGTTGCGTATTCGCCTATCATTCCAAGTCCGCAACGAGGCTCCCAGATGAATTCTGCCTACAAATACACGACCTATCCGGAAGCTGAAGAGCGAATTAATATCTATTCCCACGGCCTTGGACTGGTACTGAGTGTCCTGTCGTTCCTGCTTCTGACACTAAAGGCAGACGGCACGCTGCAGCTCGTGAGTGTGTCAGTTTTCGCCGCCAGCCTGATCGCCTTGTACGGCTCATCCACGGTTTATCACAGTACGACTAACGCCGTGCGTCGCTCGCATATGCGCACCGTCGACCATGCAATGATTTATGTTCTCATTGCAGGCACCTACACCCCGTTCTCACTCCTGGTTCTGCAAGGTGCTGTTGGCTGGACAGTTTTCGCCGTGAGCTGGGCCATGGCGGCTACAGGCATCGTCATCAAGCTGTTCCATACCGGCCGCTACGACAAAATCTCCACCGCGATGTACGTTTTCATGGGGTGGGTGATCGTTTTCGCGATCAAGCCTTTGATCGCCAATTTCTCGCCTGAAGGGCTAGCCTGGCTATTTGCCGGTGGCATTTTCTATACCGTGGGTGCCGTCTCTTACAGCATCAAACGCCTGCCGTACGGTCATGCCTGCTTTCACATTTTTTGCCTGCTTGGCAGCGCCTGCCATGTGATCTCGGTTTATTTCTTCGTGCTCGTGCCAGCCAACGTATAGCTCGATTCCTCGGCATCCAAAAGGCGTCGACAAGCATCTGAAGTCATCGAGACGGAAGAGAAATCCATGAATCGCTCAATTCAGCCTGCCCTGTGGGGCGTGATCGTCGCCATTGCAATCACCAGCACGATGGATGCAACAGGCTATTCGGTTTTCAGTGCCCTGCCACTCTTCGCACTCATAAGTCTTTACTGGACGCTGCAAAAGTTCTCGCGCACAGAGATCGGGCTGCGGTGGGGAGATTTGACATCTCACGGCTGGGCACTCGCCTACCCCGTCGTGGTGCTCGGTCTGGCTGCGGCAATTGCTCTATTTTTTGGTGCTGTGGACGTCAGCAACACGGATTGGCACAAGACTCTCGTCAATGTCGGACTGGGCAGTTCGGTCGGCATAGTGATGCTCATGATCACAGAGGAAGGCTTCTTTCGCGGTTGGCTATGGGCTAGCCTCAAACGCGCCGGCAAATCGGACCGGGAGGTATTGCTCCTGACCTCGCTCGCGTTCATCCTCTGGCACGTATCCGCCATCAGTCTCGACACGGGGTTCGACCTGCCAGCTCGCGAGATCCCTATCTACTTGATAAATGGAACAATTCTGGGTCTGATCTGGGGGATACTGCGGATGGTTTCCGGTTCCGTGCTGGTTCCGGCAGTCAGCCATGCCGTTTGGAACGGTATTGATTACCCGCTGTTCGGCTACGGCGAGAAAGTCGGTGCGCTCGGAATTACAGACACACATTGGTTTGGTCCTGAGGTCGGCTTGACCGGAATCGTCCTCGGACTGGGGTTTCTGACCCTGATTTGGAGAAACTATGCGACACCCGTCAACAAAATAAGTCCACCATTTCATTGACTTGAAGGTTTCGGCGGCTATACTGCCCGCAGCTAGAATGATCGGCTGATATTTATGTACACCATTTCGAAGTTCCTCTGTACCTCGTCCTGATTTTCATAAGTTTCAAGCAGCATCTCTTGCGTAACCGTCTTCGTGAGAAGGCAAAACTTTTGTTAATTTAGGAATTAGAAAACATGGCAACAGTAACTGGAACCGTAAAATGGTTTAACGAAGCTAAAGGCTTCGGCTTTATCGAGCAAGAGTCAGGTCCTGACGTATTCGCTCATTTCAGCAACATTACTGGCAGCGGATTCAAGACACTGGCTGAAGGCCAGAAGGTCGAGTTCACTGTAACTGACGGCCAGAAGGGTCCTCAGGCAGAGAACATCGTACCGTTGTAATAACGACGTTACGAAGCTGAACCAAGAGGCGGGATCTTCGGATCCCGCCTTTTTTTATGCGTGTTCGAACTGCGCGGGTTCCTGCTTCGCAAGGTGCTCGTAGGTCTGCCAGCGCCGGTCGACGGTTTCCTGCGCCATTTGCATCAGCTGTTCCGCCTCTTCCGGGTGCGTCTTCGTCAGCACTTTGTAACGCATCTCGTTGTAGGCATATGCACGCAAGGGGATCGTGGGTCGTGGCGAGTCCAGTACAAACGGCTTCTGGCCGGCCGCGCGCAAGGCCGGGTTGTACCGTATCAGGGGCCAGTAGCCGCTCAGCGTCGCCAGCTTCTGCTGCTTCAAACCGTCCTTGAGATCGTAGCCATGCGCGATGCAGTGGCTGTATGCCAGGATCAGCGACGGTCCGTTGTACTCCTCGGCCTCCCGCATCGCCAATAGCGTCTGCTGCGGATTCGCACCCATGGCGACCTGCGCGACGTACACATTGCCGCTCGAAATCGCCTGCAGCGCCAGATCCTTTTTGCCGATACGTTTGCCCGCCGACGCAAACTTGGCGGACGCTCCGAGTGGCGTTGCTTTCGACATCTGACCGCCGGTATTCGAATACCCTTCTGTATCCATCACCAGCACGTTGACGTTGCGGCCGCTGGCCAGCACATGATCCAATCCACCGGAACCGATGTCATAGGCCCAGCCATCTCCTCCCAGTAGCCAGACGCTGCGGCGCACCAGGTGGTCGATAATGGAATGCAGCTCTACAGCCTTTTCCTTGTCGCTGTTGTTGATAATCTCCTGCAATTTCTTCTTCAGTTCAGCAACGCGATGTCGTTGCTCTCGAATTTCGCTGCCGACACGCTGCCCGCCGTTGATCAAACCGTCGGCCAGTTCGGTCCCGATTTCCGGCGCCAGTTCATTGACGAGTTGCTTAGCGATCGCCATGTGATGATCGGCCGCTATGCGCATGCCGAGACCAAACTCTGCATTGTCTTCGAACAGGGAATTGGACCAGGCCGGCCCGCTACCCTCCGCGTTCTTGCTCCAGGGTGTAGTCGGAAGATTGCCGCCGTAAATAGACGAGCAGCCTGTCGCGTTGGCGACCAGCAGGCGCGGTCCGAACAACTGCGACAGGAGTTTGACGTAGGGTGTTTCGCCACAACCTGAACAGGCGCCCGGGAACTCAAAAAGCGGCTGAAGGAATTGTGCGCCACGCACCGATGAGAACTCGACGGCGGAACGGTCATTGAATGCCAGCGACTCGAAGAATTCGATATTCTTTCTTCCCTGATCCATCAACGGCGCCTTGTCGGTCATATTGATGGCACGAAACTCCTCATCGTCCGGACTCTTCACTGGACAAGCATCAACACACAGGTTGCAGCCTGTGCAATCTTCGAGATAAACCTGCAATGAATAGCGCGTTTCGGGAAATCCGCGAGCACTGATCGGCGCTGACGGAAAGCTCTCAGGTGCCTTATCCAATGAACTCTCGTGATAAAACTTGGCGCGAATCACACTGTGCGGGCAGACGAACGCACAGTTACCACACTGTATGCAAAGGTCCGGCTCCCACAACGGCACACGATCTGAAACGTTGCCCTTTTCGAACCGTGCGGTGGAACTGGGGAAGGTGCCGTCGACGGGCATCATGCTAACGGGGAGTTCATCACCATGGCCGCGCATCATCTGCGCTGTAACTTCCCTTACAAACTTCGGTGCGTCTGCAGGTACGACGGCGTCGAGCATGCGGTCGTTGCTCGCCTTGTCGGGCACCGCAACTTCATGCAGGTGATCCAGAGCCGCATCAACGGCTGCGAAGTTTTTGTTGATGACATCCTGCCCTTTCGAACGGTAACTCTTCTCGATCGCTTTGCGGATTTCTGCGATCGCCTTTTCACGCGGCAGAACTCCTGAAAGTGCAAAGAAACAAACCTGCATGATTGTATTGATTCGCTTGCCCATGCCGACGTCGCGCGCGACCTCAGTGGCGTTAATGACGTAGAAGCGGATCTTTCGATCGATAATTATCCGCTGCACGGGCTGCGGCAATTGCTCCCAGACCGCATCGGCTGCGTACGGGCTGTCAAGCAGGAAGACCGCTCCCGGCGCTGCATTCTGCAGTATTTCTATTTTGTTGATCTGGTCAAACTTGTGGCAGGCAATGAAATTTGCAGACTGAATCAGGTACGGCGCATGGATGGGCTCTGGCCCAAATCGCAAGTGCGACACGGTTCGAGAACCGGACTTCTTCGAGTCGTACACGAAGTAGCCCTGGCAGTACAAATCAGTGCTCTCACCGATGATCTTGATGCTGTTCTTGTTGGCCCCGACAGTGCCGTCCGAACCTAGCCCGAAAAACAGTGCACGCGTGGCGTTGTTGCCCTCGATCTGGAACGTACTGTCGTAGGAAAGACTTGTGTGAGTTACATCGTCATTAATGCCGATCGTGAAATGGTTTTTCGGGTGTTCCCTGCCCAGCTCATGGAACACAGCCTTGACCATGGCCGGGGTAAATTCCTTGGAAGACAGGCCGTAGCGTCCGCCGATGACTTTCGGCATCGTGGGCCGCAAGCCATCGCTGAACGCCTCCGCGAGTGCTGTCATAACATCCTGATACAAGGGCTCACCGCTCGCGCCGATCTCCTTGGTTCGATCCAGCACCGCAATTTTCTTCGTCGACGAGGGTATTGCGCGGAGCAGGTGCAGATTGGCAAACGGCCGGTAAAGACGAACATTGATCATTCCCAGGCCGGAATCGGGTAGCGCATCGATCGTCTGCTGAACCGTTTCCGCGCCCGAACCCATTAATACAATGACGCGCTCAGCTTGCGGGTCGCCGTAGTAGTCGAACAATTTGTACTGGCGTCCGGTCAGTCCGGCAAAGCGGTCCATTGCCTTTTGTACAATGGCCGGTGTCTTGTCGTAATAGCTATTGACGCTTTCACGCCCCTGAAAATACACATCCGGGTTTTGCGCCGTGCCGCGGATGAACGGATTGTCCGGATTCAATGCTCGACTGCGATGCGCATACACGAGGTTCGAGTCGATCATTGCCTTTATCTCGTCCTCACTGACGAGATCGATCTTGCTCACTTCGTGTGAGGTTCGAAAACCATCAAAAAAGTGCGCAAACGGCACGCGCGATTCGAGCGTCGATGCATGTGCGATCAATGCCAGGTCCTGCGCCACTTGCACCGACGAAGACGCCAGCAGGCCGAATCCCGTCGTACGTGCCGCCATGACATCCTGATGGTCACCGAAAATTGACAGACCCTGCGCCGCCAGCGATCGCGATGCGACGTGAAAAACAGCCGACGTCAGTTCACCGGCGATTTTGTACATATTGGGCAGCATCAACATCAAACCCTGAGACGCAGTAAAGGTTGTCGTCATCGCTCCTGTTTGCAGCGCGCCGTGGGCCGTACCGGCGGCACCGCCTTCGCTCTGCATTTCGATGACGTCCGGAACCTGACCCCAGATATTTTCCTTACCAGCCGCGGCCCAGATGTCCGTGTACTCGGCCATCGGCGACGACGGCGTTATCGGATAAATCGAACAGATCTCGCTGACCGCATAAGCCACGCGCGCAACCGCTTCGTTGCCTTCCAGGGCTCGTTTGGTAGTCAACTGGGTTCTCCTGCCGCCGGCTCATCAGTCATTTCTATTGCGTGGCACGGGCATTGCTCGAAACACACCGCGCATCCCGTGCATTTATCGAAGTCAAAGCGATACCGATTGCCAGGTCCCAGCTTGATGATGGCGTCCTCGGGACAAGCGCCGTAGCAACCGTCGCATTCAAAGCAGTTGCCGCAGGACAGGCAGCGCGCGGCTTCGAATTGAGCATCGGCCTCGGACAGGTTCTTGAGGATCTCGTCGAACCCTCCCGTGCGCTCATTGAGCGGCAGGCGATCCTGCTCAACCTTGGGCGCGTGAGTTCGGTACCACAGGTGCAGCTTCTCGTGACCAATCAGCCCACCCCGCGTGCTTCGCTGGTAACTCGAATCACGCAACCAGGCGTCGATATGGCGCGCGGCCTGTTTGCCGTGACCCACTGCGATGGTCACCGATCGATCGCTCGGCACCATGTCACCACCGGCAAATATGCCTGCATGCCCGGTCATCATATTGTCTCCGACGACTACCGTGTGGTCCCACTGAAATTCGATCCCCGGGATCGACTCAAGAAACGCCGTATCGGTATCCTGGCCGACCGCCAGTATCAGGGAATCCGCTTCCAGCTCTTCGAATTTTCCAGTTGCCTGCGGGCGTCCGTTTTCGTCGAGCTCCATCACTTCGACCTTGAACGTGGATCGATCAATTTCTTTAATGGTTCGCAACCAATTAATCGTGATGCCCTCTTCGATCGCCTCATCCGCTTCGAAATCGTGTGCCGGCATGCTGCTGCGGTCGCGGCGGTAAATAATCATCGCTTCAGTTGCGCCCAGGCGTTTTGCCGTGCGCGCAGCATCCATCGCTGTATTGCCACCGCCGTAGATCGCAACTCGCCGGCCGAGTTTTGGCGGCGAACCTTCGTTCGCCTGGCTCAAGAAACTCACGGCATCCAGTATCTTGCCGGCGTCGCGGTTGGGAATGTCGATCTTCTTACTGATGTGCGCGCCGACCGCGACAAAGGCGGCATCGAAACCACCCGCCTCTTTCTCCGCAAGCAGGTCCTCCACACGGTGGTTCAGGGTGATCTTCACACCCATGTTTTCAATACGTTTGATTTCGGCCCGCAGCTCGTCCCGCGGCATGCGATAGGCCGGAATGCCGAAGTGGATCATGCCGCCGGCAACCGGACCCGCTTCGCGAATCTCAACTTCGTGCCCCATTCGAACCAGCTGATACGCCGCTGACAGGCCACTCGGTCCCGCACCGACGATCAGTATTTTCTTGCCGGTCTTATTGCCGGGCTTGGCGAACTGCCAGTTCTTCTGCAGCGCCATGTCACCCAGGAATCGTTCCACCGCATGGATACTGACGGGACTGTCGGTGAATGCCCTATTGCAGACATCCTCACACGGGTGATAGCAAACGCGGCCATGTATCGACGGCAACGGATTGTTATTCACCAACTCACGCCACGCTGATTCGTGCTCACCCGCTTGCGCCAGTGCCAGCCAGGCCTGGATATTTTCGCCTGCAGGACAGGCATCGTTACAGGGTGGTAGAAAATCCACGTAAACGGGCCGGCGCGTGCGCAGTGCGCCGGTCCCCTGGCCATGGCGCGTCAGATCGGCGCTTTTCGTCAGATCAATACTCATATCAAAACCCTGTCATGGAGCCCGGTCTGGCTCGCAATAGCTTGAAGCGATGAAATCCCAGGCCAATGTACGGTTGCAGTGGAAAGTCGACCATGCCGTGCATGTCGCGGTCCTTGAGCGGCTGCGAACATTGAAATTCGCCGCCTTTTCCCTTGTTAATTTTTGAAACAGATACGTAACAAATTCGTGACGGACAGGTGAGCGCACAACCTGCATTGGCGAACAGTGTAATTTTGTCCTTGTTCTCAATCGCCGCAAGAAACGCAAGGTCTTCATTGACTGGCATAGGCAAAACAACCGAGTCGTACAGATCCATCGCCGCTTTGATCTTCCTGTGCGTATGAATATTCTTGATGACACTTGCGTCGATCCGGTAGTCCGGAAAATCCTCACGTATCCATGTCGCCAGGTCATCGCTGGTGCAGATGATCGAATTAACAGGGTCGTGATATTTTCTTAGCAACCACTGGTTCTGCTCGTATTCGTCACGCGCAACATTGTGATTCGACATCGGGATGCGAATACCGATTCCGGCGTTATTGAGTTGGCTGACATCCCGATCGGACAGTTCGCGGTTCTTGAAACCGCGTCCGCCGTAGAGGGTACTTTTCTCGACAAAGCCGAACAGGCTATCAATCTCGTTTAGTGCGAGGTTGCCGTAGTTGGTTCGCAGATAGGCAAACACCGGCATGTCGCGCGGCTTGCTACGGGCGGAGACTGTGAATGTGGCAGCAGGAGCCGCGATCGGCTCCGCTTTGGTGAAGATACGATCAGCTCCGATCTCTACTATTTCTGGTAGGGTTCTCCGGCCAATCATGTTTCCTCACGGTGGCGGTATCTTCGTCGCTTGCCAGGCAATAACTTTCCAGGCCCCGTTCTGTTTCAGAAAGGTACCCGTGTTGAAGTAGTACAGCACATCCCGATCAGCGGACTTATCCGTAGGTGTACCTACGAGCTTGAAGGCAACGATGGCCGTGTCGCCATAGAGCCGGATATCGACGTCTTCGCCGCTGTAGATCATCGTCGGCTCATCACTGGCGGCATCTTCAGCGGAGTCGGAATCGTCAAACCCCGCCATGATATCGCCCTTGCCAAAACGCAGACCGGCGGACGAGGTGTAGACAAGATCCTCTGACCAGAAGCTCGCGTGCGCCTCTTTCGTACCAGAAGCCTTCAGGAAATCCTGCAGCATCACCCGGAGGTCATCCGTATCGGAGGCGTTTGCCGTTCCGCAGGTCACAATGGCAAGGTACACGACGCTTGTAATCCGGGTCATGATCTTCATATCAACTCCTTTCAATTCACGTATTCTAGGCAGCCATGGCCGACACTAACAACTCTGACGCCGGATTCCTACGCCGGGCTCTCGGCGTCTTCGGCTACAGCCAGCGCGCACTTGAGCTAGTGTGGACCACCAGTCGGCCACTGACGATCGTGCTCGCGTTGCTGACCCTCGTGGGCGGCATCCTGCCTGCTGTGATTGCCTACGTTGGCCAACTCATCGTCGATGGGGTGGTCACTGCGACTCAGGCTGCTACGCCGGATATAAAAGGCGTGTTGATGCTGGTCGGTCTTGAGGCGCTGGTGGTGGTCGCCGTCGCCGCAACGCAAAGAGGTATCTCGGCAAGCCAATCCCTGCTACGCGCCCTGCTCGGCCAGCGCGTCAATGTCATGATTCTTGAAAAGGCACTCACTCTGGATCTCACGCATTTCGAAGATTCAGAGTTTTACGACAAGTTGACACAAGCGCGCCGCGAAGCATCCAGTCGGCCGTTGAGTCTGGTCAACCGCACCTTCGGGCTGGTGCAGAACGCTATCTCCCTGACCAGCTATGCTGTACTGCTGTTCGCGTTCTCGCCCTGGGCTGTCGTAATTTTGATTGCTGCCGGGCTGCCATCCTTTTTTGCCGAAGCAAAGTTTTCCGGCGACGCCTTCCGTCTGTTTCGCTGGCGTTCCCCCGACAGGCGCATGCAATTGTATTTGGAAACTGTCATTGCGCGTGAAGACGGCGTCAAGGAAGTAAAGTTATTTCAACTTGGCCCACGTCTGCTGCAACGATACCGGGACATTTTCTCAAAACTCTTTGTCGAGGATCGCAAGCTGACCCTGCGCCGTGACACCTGGGGCTTCCTGCTCGGGCTGGTTTCTACCGCGGCGCTCTACGGCGCCTACGGATGGATAGTCATCACAACCGCTACGGGAGCGATAACCTTAGGTGCCATGACAATGTACCTGGTGCTGTTCCGCCAGGGTCAATCCGCAGTCGCTGCAATACTGACGTCCGTCAGCGGCATGTACGAAGACAATCTGTATCTGTCCAATCTGTACGAGTACCTGGAGCAGCCCGTGCCGACACGACAAGGACAGGCTGTCCACGGCCCTCTGCCCGCGCGCGGCCTCGAGTTCGAGAATGTTTCGTTTCAGTACCCCGGTGCGACCGGCAAGGCACTCAGTAATATCAGTTTGCAAATCAAGCCCGGCGAAAGCCTCGCCCTGGTTGGCGAGAATGGCTCCGGCAAGACGACCCTGATCAAGCTGCTGACTCGACTCTACGATCCAACGGAAGGAAGGATATTGCTCGACGGTCTCGATTTACAGCAGTGGGATGTGGAGGCACTACGACAACGCGTCGGAGTGATTTTTCAGGACTTCGGGCGGTATCAGTTTTCAGTCGGCGAGAATATCGGCGCCGGCGACGTCCGCTACATCGATGACAAACAGCGTTGGCAAGCTGCCGCAACTACCGGTCTGGCTGCACCGTTTATCGAGGAAATGCCCGATAGCTACGAGACGCAGCTCGGGCGATGGTTCAAAGGAGGTCGTGAGCTCTCCGGCGGACAATGGCAAAAAATTGCGTTGTCACGCGCCTTCATGCGCAGTGACGCGGACATCCTGGTACTGGACGAACCCACAGCGGCGATGGATGCCTCGTCGGAAGCGGAAGTGTTCGAACATTTCCGCAAGGCGAGTCGCAGCAAAATGACGATTCTGATCTCGCATAGGTTTTCGACCGTGCGCGCGGCGGCGCAGATCGTCGTTATTCATCAGGGCGAGATACTTGAGCGGGGCGACCACGAGAGCCTGCTCGCCCAGGATGGCCAGTACGCACACCTATTTAACCTGCAGGCGCAAGGATACAAATGATGAGTAACGGAAATGTTTGAAAGCGGCAGCGTCGCGGCACCACTTATCATGATATTGACCATAGGCATCAGCCTGATGGGGCTGTTTCAATCGCCACGAATCATCGATATGTGTTTGTTTCGACCCTACTATTTTCATCGCAAGCGCCAGTACGACACGATGATTTTGAGCGGCTTCGTGCATGCCGATGTTGGCCACCTGCTATTCAACATGTTCACGTTCTATTTCTTCGCGTTTCCGATGGAAGAGTTTATCGGCACGACTCGATTTCTCATACTGTACTTCTTCGGGCTCGTAATCAGTCACACCTGCACCTGGTACAAGCAGAGGAATAATCCCGGTTACGCATCCTTGGGGGCTTCCGGTGCGATCTCGGCCGTACTCTTCGCCTTCATCGTCTATTTTCCGACGATGTCGCTGATGATCATCCCGATACCCGTCCCGATACCTGCATTCCTGTTCGCGATCGGCTACGTCGCCTACTCCTACTGGGCCTCCATGCAAGACACTGGCCGCATCAATCACGACGCTCACCTTTGCGGTGCCATCAGCGGACTCCTGTTTGTGGCGTTCACGGATCCTGGCGCATTTGCGCGACTATTGGGATAAAGTAGCGGCAACTCAGCAACAATAACGATAACAACATGAGTTCACGCACGCTGTTCGCGAGCCGCAAAGGACGTTTGTCGGCTTTCGGCATACTTTATATATCAGAAGGTATTCCCTACGGTTTCTCGTCGACCGCGATGGTCGCGTTCATGCGTATGGAAGGCGTGACGCTGGAGCAAATCGGCCTGTTCGTTGCGGCTCTCTTCTTGCCCTGGTCGTTCAAGTGGGCATGGGCGCCCGTCATCGATATCGTCAAGCTGCGAAAGTTCGGTGGGCGGAAGGCGTGGATAGTGAGCTGCACGACGATGATGATCATCACTCTGATCGTCACGGCAGTCATCGACTTCTCCACCCAATTCAACCTGCTGCTGTGGATGATCGTGCTCAATAACTTCTTCTGCGCCACGCAAGACGTGGCGATTGACTCACTTGCAGTCAGCACTCTAAGGAAGGATGAAAGAGCAACAGGTAATGGCTTCATGTTCGGCGGACAATACCTCGGCATCGCCCTGGGCGGCGGCGGGGCCATTTTCGTCTCGAGCCTCTGGGGATTCGGGGCATCCCTGCTTTACGTCAGCGCCATGCTTCTGGCCAGCATGTTCTTTTGCCTCCTGTTCATAGAAGACCCTGACGCCAAAGAACCAGAAGCTCCGAGGCGGGTTGGCGTGCTTGAGCACTTCTCCGGGGAAATCCGGCAGTTCCTGAAAGACCTATACAGTGGTTTCACTCAGTCGGGGCCGGGGCCGAAATTCGGATTGCTTGCCGCAATCTTGCCGCAGGGTGCGATGGCTCTCGCCTATGCCCTGCTCGCGACATTGCAGGTCGACTACGGCCTGACCGAAACACAGATATCACGAGTCGCAATTTCGAATTCAGCACTTACTGGCATCGGCTGTGTGTTGGGCGGCATGCTGGCCGATAGGTACGGTGTAAGAAAAGTGGTCGGCATCTTCTATGCCATGTCGGCGTTGCCAACCCTGTTCCTGGCCGTACAAATCCCGGCCGTGGGTTTGTCAGCCATTCCGATCGCGCTTTTCTATGCCGCGATCATGTCGCATGGCTTGATTTTCGGCTTAGCCTACGGTGCTCGAGTATCAATTTTCATGGGACTCACGAATCCGGCGGTCGCCGCGACGCAATTTACTGCTTATATGGCGATCTCGAACCTCGCAATCAGCATCGGGAACTACTGGCAGGGATGGGCCGCCGGAAGATTCAACTATTCAATGGCCCTGTACATCGATTGCGCGCTGATAATCTTGTCTGTGTCAGTGCTGCCATTTCTGACCGATCGCGAAGAAAAGGTGACGCTGCCATCGAAGCTCCGCCCCGCTTTGCACTCAGCGTAGCAACGCGTACCCCTTGGTCTGCAATTCGGTCAACCTCGTCATTGCGGACAGGGCGACCTTGGCCGGACTGAACAAATCCGTTTTCCGTATGCCGCCAAACGCCATCGATTGACCGCAGATATAGAAATGCACACCGGCGGCCTCAAGCTTCTGCAACAACTCGGTATTCGGGTTATCAATTCCGTAGCTTGCTTTGTAAGCCGCGTCGTTCAACAGCGCTTTCAATGCCGGTCCATGTACCACAACGGCAATATGCATTTTGGCTGCCGGCACACCATTACGGCCGTGCATGTTCAGAAAGCGGGCCACGCTGACCAGTCCGGTGTTCAGGGCTTTCTCATCCCTGTATTCGGCTGCATCGAACACCGCTTTGTAAGAGAAGTCTTCTTTCAGCGGCACATCGCGGTCATCGATTGGGTAGGTCGGGCCGTAGCCTTCGATGATGGGCCCGAACGAAGGTTCCTCTGCCATAAGTGATGCACAGACCATTAGTAGAACCGTGGTGCCAAAAAACTTGCCCATTTCACTTGCTCCAGAATTTGCTGACATGGACAAGAGACCTTCTCTTGCCATCCATAGAGAAATAGTACACGTTCCTCAGAACTGATAGGATTCCACTCTGCTTTCAAGGAACCCAATCATGAAAACTTTGACCATTGCTCTTTTACTCCTGTTGACCCTCGGCGCTCAAGCCGCCAACGAAATCGACGCGAAAGTCGAAGCTGCACTCGCTGCAGAATCACGCCCCCAGGCCGACCGGGATCGCGATAGCAATCGGCTGCCGCTGGCAACTTTGAATTTCTTTGGCTTGAAAGACAACATGCGCGTACTGGAACTTGTGCCTGGCGGTGGCTGGTATACGCGAGTGTTGGGACCCGTACTTGCTGACAATGGCAAATTGTATGTTGCCCTGGGTACAGGTCGAGTGGAGCAAGGTCTGATCGGCACGCCCGGATTCGAAAAGGTCGAAGCCCTCGCAACCAACGAAAACATGCGGCGCCCACCGGATGCGCGCTTTTACGCGGTTGATGATTTCGCATTCGGGGTCTCGGACCTGGACATGGTTTTGACCTTCCGCAACCAACACAACTTCGACGCAGAATCGCGCAACAAAATAAATTCACAGGTTTTCAAGGCACTCAAGAGCGGTGGCTTGTACGGCGTCGTAGACCACACCCGGCGTCATATGGAAAAGCTGGACAACGAGAACGGACGTCGAGTGGACCCGGTATTAATCATCAAAGAGATGCTGGACATTGGCTTCGAGTTCGTCGACTTTTCCGATCTGCACTTTCGTGCTGATGATGAGCTCGAATACGAGGTCGGCCGGCGCTCAGTCACAGGGAACACCGACCGATTTACCCTGTTGTTCAGGAAACCCTGATCTCGCCTGACCAGCATCGCCCCGAGGTTTGATCCGGCCCCGGCAAACCTATTAGGTGTAATCCCGAATAGACCGGCTATCGTGCGATCGATAGCTTGTCTAAACGGGAGAAACGCCATGAACACAACCAGCAAAGAAATCCTTAATTCGCAGCTCGGCGCCGAGTTGTCTGACAGCGAAGCCGCCAAGCTTGCCGGCATTATGCGGTCAAAAGAACTTCGCGGCGGCGACTACCTGATCACCGAGGGCACGAGCGACGACACGCTCTACGTTATCGTCGAAGGCAATCTCGAGGTTGTAAAACGCACCGGCGGCGACGGCGTCGCGAGTATTGCAATCGTCAGGGAGAGCCAACTGGCGGGCGAACTTAGCTTTCTGGACAGCAGTGTTCATACGGTCGGTTTACGGGCACTGGGTAATTCCAAGGTGCTGGGCCTGGCGCGAGAGGACTTCGAAACTATCATCGACGGCGACCCGCAGCTGGTCTACAAAGTCATGCGCGCCGTTGCCCGGTCGGCGCACCGCATCATGCATCAAATGAATCATGAGTTCGTTGAGCTGAGTAACTACATTTTCAAACAACACGGTCGCTATTGAGCCGACCGACAGCCACGCCAGCAGTTCAGACTGTCTCCGTGATCTTGCGAAGATGCGGCGGGTGATCCGGATCGAAGCCGCGGGCGACGGCGAGCGCATTCACCATCTTGTAAAAACTCTGGATAAAAACGATGGGTGCCGTCGCCGCGGCAACGCTCTCCAGAGACGCTAAACTTATTGCGCCTGCCGAAGGCTTTCCGGCCAGAAGGACGATGGCCCCTCGCCCGGCAAATTCCGTGACCAGGGCTTCCATACCCGCCCTGGTTTCATCATCTTGAGAAAAAATCAAAACGGGAAACCCCTTTTCAACGATCGCCATCGGACCGTGCCTTACTTCCGTTGCACTAAATGCCTCGGCATGCAGTCCCGTTGTTTCCTTAAACTTTAGCGCGGCCTCCTGAGCGACGCCCAGGCCGACACCTCGTCCTATAACGTAAAGGTTGCTCGCATCCAGAAGCGCATTGCTTGCCGGTTGCCAGTCCAGCTGCCACGCTCGCTCCAATTGCTCCGGTAATTCCGACAGCGCCTTCCTCAATACGTCGCTTTCCGTCCACTCCGCAACGAGCTGCGCCAAGGCAGCGAGAGTCGCAATATAGGATTTTGTGGCTGCGACGCTGGTTTCGGGGCCGGCACGCAATGCAATAACTTCGTCTGCTAACGCTGCCAATGGCGAATCGACGTCATTAACCATTGCTATCACCAGCGCACCGGCGGCTTTCGCCGCGCTCGCGGACGCAAGCAGGTCCGGGCTCTTTCCGGATTGCGACAGCGCCAGGAATATTGAGTTCTGCATGTTCTGACGGGCGGCATAAACTGAACTTACAGACGGCGCGAAAGACGCGGTCGGAACACCCGCAAAAATTTCGATCAGGTATTTTCCATAGGTCGCCGCGTGATCCGAGCTGCCGCGCGCACAGGTCACTATGAACTGTGGTTTTCTTGCGCGCAGTTTGCGACCGATACTTGCAACAAGCGCGGCATTCTCACGCAATTGCCTGGCAACGACTCGCGGTGCCGATTGTGCCTCACGGAACATGTGGGTATCCGCAGTCACTTCAGCGCACTGCCTTAGAGGTCGCTGACCGGCGGCCGACTGTCTACCATCAACTTGTCCAGATCCCTCTGCGCTTTTCGCAAATTGAACAGATCACGCGGCTCGAGCATTTCACACTGGTCCTCAACCATTTGCGCAATGTCGACCGGGTAATACTGACAGTCTTCCGGTCTGTCATCGTAAATATCGCAAATCGTCTTCTTGCCATCCGGTGATTTTTGAAGGAACGGACAACGATCAAAATACTCACCGGTTTCCGGGTCCACCCATATTTTTCCGTCGATGGCATAGCGCGCAATATCCGGCCGGTGGGTTTCCCACCATTCGATTTCGTCCGCCGTGGCTGACAAGCCGCCGTTGCCCGCCGTCTCACAGCACTTACCGCATGAATTGCAGTTCTTCATAGGTCGAGAGTACATGACCTGAGTAGCATGTCACCAGTGCCTGAGCATTTTCCTTAGACGGACCCAGTAGCAGAATCGGACCGATCGCCGTACTCAAAGAACCCGGCAGGAATTCCGTTCTATCAAGGTGCAGGGAACCAGGATTCGCGTGGCTGCCTGGTCTGGTCTCCGGATCTTATCGATCAGCAATTCGGCTGCTCGGCTACCAATCACATAGGGTTGTTGCTTTACCACCGTAATGGGCACCTTGAAAAACTCGGCCATAGGTATCTCATCAAAACCTATGACTGAGACATCCTCCGGAAACCTTACTTCGGCACGGTCCATTGCCCTCAGAAGGTCAACCGTGATCGCCAGGTGCTGCGCAAAAAATGCTGTCGGCGCATTCTTAGATCCAAGAATACTTTGCGGCGAATTCTGCAGGCCGGAGTCGCGCTGCCAATATTGAATATGGTGCTCATCGACGGGGATGTCGTATTTTCCTAACGCATCTTCATAGCCCTGATAGCGCTCAAGTCTTGATCTAACATTTTTAAATTTTTGCGTAATAAAACAGATTCGTTTGTGCCCTAGTTGAATCAGGTATTCAGTCGCGTCGAAAGCCGCCTGCCTGTAATCCGACAGGATGATGGTCTTTTCACTATCGTCGTGCTCCAACTGGAACTGCACCACCGGAGTTTCACGATGGGAGTCTTCTGAAATAAGCTCTTTATTAAGGCCCGATGAGGCGATGATCATGCCATCCACTCGTAGCTGGCCGAGCGACCTGATGGCCCTGTCCTCAATGGCCGGATCGAAGTCCGTGTTATAGATGATCATGTCGTAGCCATGGTTCTTACAGTAGTCATCCATGCCTCTAATGGCCTGGCTGGTGTAGGAACCCGCTACGTCCCGGACGATAACGCCTATGGTTCTTGTCGTGTCAGTCTTGAGGCTGCGGGCGATATTGTTGGGAACGTAATTCAAGTCGTCGACCGCCCGCTGAACACGATCTTTGGTGTCCTTCGACATGTATTCAAAGCGGCCGTTAAGGTACTGAGAAACAGTACTCTTCGATACGCCGGCGGCGTCAGCCACATCGATCAGTTTGATTTTTCTCACTTAGTCCGGAACCACGCTGTTAAGACTTTATTGAATTTCAGACCCGCTGTGTTAGTGTAGCTAACTAAATCGGTTTAGTAAATCGATAATCAGGATTCCAGAACGAGTTATTTCGTTGAAAATCAAAGAGATAAAAGTAATCGTCTGCTGTCCGGGCAGAAACTTCGTGACGGTGAAAATTGTCACCGATGCGGGCATTTATGGATTGGGAGACGCAACTCTCAATGGTCGTGAAATGGCCGTTGTGGCTTACCTTGAAGAGCATGTTGCACCCTGTCTGATCGGCCGGGACCCTCATGATATCGAGGACATCTGGCAATACCTGTACAAGGGCGTTTACTGGCGCAGAGGTGCCGTCACCATGGCCGCAATTGCGGCGATCGACATGGCTCTGTGGGATATCAAAGGTAAAATTGCCGATCTGCCGGTGTACCAGCTGCTGGGCGGTAGAAGTCGAACGGGTGTCACTCTGTATGCGCACGCCAATGGCGCGGACATCGCAGATACTTTGGACAAGGCGGAGCAACTGGTGCACGCCGGTTTCAAGGCGATTCGCCTGCAATCCGCCATTCCCGGCCTGGCAGTCACCTATGGCGTACTGGGTGATAAAAAGGATTATTACGAGCTGCAGGGAAACCGGCCTCTTCCGCCCGAAGAAGAATGGTCGACGCAGAAATATTTCAGCGTAGTGGAGAGTCTCTTTTCAAACGCTCGAGCGCGCCTTGGCGAAGACATCCACCTGCTCCACGATGTTCACAGCCGGCTTACGCCGATAGAGGCCGCCAGGCTCGGCAAGTCATTGGAAAAATACCATCTGATGTTCCTCGAGGATGCGGCAATCGCGGAGAACCAGGACAGTTATTCGGTGATCCGCCAGCACACGACCATGCCACTCGCCATTGGCGAAACTTACAACACCATTTGGGACTGCAAAGAGCTGATTCAAAATCAGCATATTGATTACATCAGAATGGCAGCTACCCATGCCGGCGGTATAACCGCCATGCGCCGAATTGCCGACTTTGCCGCTATCTACAACGTCAAAACCGCCCCGCACGGCGCGCCCGACCTTTCACCGGTCTGCTTTGCGGCGCATATGCAACTGAACACCTGGGCACCAAACTTTGGCATTCAGGAGTTTGTGGGTCTCGGTAACGAGCAGAGTCAGCAGATCTTCCGACACGACATTAACGTTGAAAACGGCATGGCCTATGTTAGCGAAGCGCCTGGCCTTGGTATCGACTTTAATGAAGAAGCTGCAATGGCTTATCCCTACAAGCGATCTTTCCTTCCGGTAAGTCGGCTGGAAGACGGGACCCTGTGGAATTGGTAACGGCTGACACGAACGAGATCTGTGAGATAGAGACCACACATGAGCGATAAATTAAAAGTACTAATATGCGGAACCGGTTTTGCAGGCGAAGGCCATACTGAGGCATTCAGGTACGCAGGTGCCGAGGTGGTTGGCATGGTCGGAAGGACCGAGTCTGTGGTTAAAGCCGTCGCGAAAAAAATGGGTATTCCCTATTGCGGAACCGACTGGCAACAGGCGCTGATCGATTGCCAGCCGGACATCGTGTCTATTGCGACTCCGGGTGGCGCACACCTCGGCCCTATCAAGCAAGCCATTCTGCAAGGTTGCCATGTGTTTTGCGACAAGCCGCTGACTGAAAGTGGTGCAACAGCAAAAGCGCTGTACGAACTGGCCGTAGCAAAAGGTGTCAAGACAGCCTTTGCTGCGAGCTTCAGATATATGCCGCACGTCATACACGCGAAACGACTGGTCGCCGATGGGGCCATAGGCGAACCGCTAGAGGTCGAGTGCATTTCGCACTTCAATCTGGAGCGCGACATTCCCTACGGCTGGTCACACCGTCAAGAAGACGGTGGCGGCAGGCTTAACAACAACTTCACGCACAAGCTTTCGATTGTCACTTCAGTCATCGGTGAAAAAATTCTTTCGATCATGGCCGACTTGCGCGATGACCTCGGCAAAGCTCCTATCGTTGAGGGCATGCACAACTTCAAAACCCGGCGCGAACTTATTCCGAAGAATCTCGACGATCCATCACTTGAGTGGGGTGAATCCAATGTTGAGTGGACCTATACCGTACTGGCGCAGCTGGAGAGTGAGTTCGCCAGTAAACCTGTCTCCGTGCTGTTCAAACATGGCGGGCTCAACCCGCGCTTTGACCACGATCACATCGTTTTCTATGGCAGCGAAGGCGCGATTTATATCAAAGGCCACTACGGCAGCGGGCCCCTTTATTTGTATGGGGCGGAAAAAGAGTGGCGAGAAGTAGACTTGCCTGCAGATATTGCGGCTGATGTGCCCGACGTTGAAGGCGATACGGAAAGGAACTGGCGCTACCTGATTCGCGAGTTGGTCAAAGATATCAAGGGCGATCCTGTAGAGCCCTATCAGACCTTTAAGGAAGGCAGTCAGTACCAGCAGCTGATCGATATCATTCGTTCAAACAAGTACTGGGTGGACGTTAGCCATCTCTAGCCGGGGCAATACTCTTGATCTATGACTACTTGGTGATAGCCGGCTATTTTCTGCTGGTTGTAGGGATCGGCTTCACGTTCAAGCGTATGGCGGATCAATCAACCAGCGACTACTTTCGCGGTGGTGGCAGGATGCTTTGGTGGATGGTGGGATCCACAGCGTTCATGGCCCAGTTTTCGGCGTGGACATTCACGGGTGCTGCGGGCAAAGCGTACTCGGATGGCTTCGCGGTTTGCCTGGTCTTCATCGCCAACACGTTTTCCTATTTTTGCGGCTGGGCGTATTTTTCTCACCGTTTTCGCCAAATGCGAGTCGATACACCGACCGAGGCCATCCGCCGTCGGTTCGGAAGTCAAAACGAACTCTTCTTTTCCTGGGCACTCATCGTCTTCAGCCTGATCAACGCGGGTATCTGGCTGAATGCACTTGGCGTATTTTCCAGCGCGGTATTCGAGACCGACATCGGCCTGACCATTGTCGTTACCGGGCTGACAGTGCTGTTTGTCTCAGTGATTTCCGGTGCCTGGGGCGTAGTGGCATCGGACTTCATACAGACACTGGTCGTTGCCGTGGTTTCCGTTGCTTGTGCGCTGGTGGCACTGGTTAAAGTCGGTGGCCCGGTTGAACTGGTCACTAACTTCCCCGCCGGATTCATGATGGGGCCGGATATGAACTACCCCCTGCTATTGGTCGGCACTTTTGTCTTTTTCCTGGCGAAACAGCTGATCACCATCATGAACCTTAACGACTCATTCCGATTCCTGAATGCCAGGGATACTGTGAATGCCAGAAAAGCCTCCCTGCTCGCCATGGGATTGATGGGCGTGGGCAGTCTGGTTTGGTTTATTCCGCCCTGGGCCTCGGCAATCCTGTATCCGGACGCCGCCGCCGCATACCCGGAGTTGGGCAACAAAGCCGGAGATGCGGTTTACCTGGTGTTCACCCGAAACGCGATGCCTGTAGGAACCGTGGGCTTGCTTCTGGCGGGACTGTTTGCGGCATCTATGTCCTCGATGGACTCTGCGCTCAACAAGAATGCCGGCATTTTTGTGCGCAGCGTGTACCAGCCATTTTTGGAGAAGCGAAACAGGTCTATGGACGACCGCTACCTGCTCAGTGTCAGCCGCTTACTGAGCTTTATCAGCGGTATTCTGGTTATCTTAATGGCTCTGTACTTCAAGTCCCTTAAAGAGCTGAGTCTGTTCGACCTCATGATGTCAGTTTCAACGATGATCCAGGTGCCATTACTGATTCCGCTTATTGTGGGTCTCTTCATCAGGAAAACGCCGCGCTGGGCACCCTGGGCAACGGTCTTGCTCGGACTGTTTGTTTCCTGGTTCATGCAGGACGTACTGACACCGCAGGTGTTTGCGAGCTGGATCGGCCTGAACGAATTGACTGCCAGAGAGGTAGTCGACATGAACCTGATGCTGACTCTGGCGGCGCATATTTTCATAACAGCCGGGTTTTTCTGTTCGACCTCTTTGCTCTACCGAGAAGAATCAGACAGTTTCAGATCGCAGCGCGAAGCGTTCTTTGAGGACCTCGAAACACCTGTCATAGCCGATGACGCTCAGGACGGTTACGACCGTCAACAAAGAAACAAATTGGGCAGCATGGTCATGTATATGGGCGCAGGCATCTTACTGATGACACTGATTCCGAACCCGCTATGGGGGCGCATGATATTTGTGTTCTGCTCACTGATCATTTCCAGCATAGGTTTCTTGCTGAAGCGCAGCGCCAACAAAGAAATGCTTGGAACGGACTTGGTCCGACGTTAAGGCCTTCAATCCTGGTATTCGACTAATTCATAATCGGCAAGCCACTCATAGCCAAGCCTGCCGGGCCGAGTAGTGATTCGCAGGCTACTGCCGATGTCGAAACGTTTGTATTCGCCGCTCCCCACTGTAATCAACTCGCGAGAGCGACCTTTTCTCCAGGACGCGACGGAAATATAACGAATGGTGGACTTGCTCGACTTTGAGATGCGTTTATCGACAATCTTTACCTGATAATGACGCGGTTCGGCTACATCGAGATAGCCGTTAATGCTCAGCGTCGCTCCGTAGCCAAACAGTGGAAAACCGATCACCGCGACAATAAGAACCAGCATCAACTCGTTATGGGATGAAGAACGCCCCTTTAGCAGGAACATGCTTACTGCAATGAAAGCGATAAAGGCCAAGACCGAGTAGCCGAGACTGCCGATGAACAGGGCATTCTCATCCAGCACAGTGTATTTTTTTGATGCCCACAGCATAACTACCAATCCGCCGACAAGAGATACAGCGGACAACAGATAGATGCATGCCCGCCAGATCTTCCAGGCGGGAATCCCGATAACCTGAGCTCCGGGGTATTCTGCTGGCAGGTTTTTCGACAGGAGCGCCAAGTCGCCAACCACAGACTCCAACGCCAGCTTGTCGCAATCTTCGGTAAGTCGAAATGGAGTCATCGTAGCGATCATGCTCGTGCCGTCATGTGCGATGTCTTTATAGTTGAGCTCTATCAAGCGCAATACGGCTTGTCGTTTTTGAAGTGACTGGAAAAAACTTTTGGTAAAAGTTACGAAATCAGTTCGAACGTAGCACGCGTCGTCGAAGTGCACGTCGCCAGTCTGAATCTCGGTAGTCAGGCCCATCCGCTTAAAAAAAGCGTCCCAATGACTTTCGCGGGTGATATTGAATTTCGCCGCTGACGGACAATCGAGCCAAATCGTGAAACTGGCCGGGCGATTCTTGCCCGCAGCCGTGTATTCGTAACGATATTTTTGTCCGGCCAAATCCGCTTCGTAAGGAACGCCGGCCTTCATTTCCTCAACACCCAGTTTGGATGCGAATGTCTTTAGATCGGCCTCGCTACGTCGATGTAAATAAACCAAGAAACCAATAAACGCGGCGACCGCAGCGAAGACCAGAAGGAAGGTAGCTCCGGTCACGTCACCGGCCTGGCGTCTGCAGTGTCGTGCATCAAGAGCCCTCAGTCATGAAGTGATCTGGTCTGTTCAATAGTTTACTACACCCGTCAAGTGCTCACGTATTGATTGAACGGCTAAGCATTCGGTAGAACGGGATTGCCTTGAGGATCTCTTCCGCTGGTAGCAGGGCGAACGCCCAGAACAGCGGAAGCTCCCAATACAAAACGAACAGTGCGCACAATGGCAGCACAACCAGCCACTGTGTAGTGAAGTGGACCTGGAGCACCTGCACACTCTTACCCATAGCCCGTAGCGAGTTTCCGGCAATCGTGTTGTAAGTTCTTACCAGGGGCAGCAAGATATAAAGGGGCGCAATACTGGCCATCGCCAGCAGCGTTTGCTGTTCGACTTTGGGATAAATCACGGGCACCAACTGACTGAAGCCGAAGAGTGCGAAGCTCACTACACAGGCCATGATCAAGCCCAGTCGAATACAGCTTTCCACAATGGGTTTCACGTGCGAGTGATTGCCCTGCCCAATGGCCTGCGTGATGCTGATTGAGTTTGCTTGTGCCCAGGCCACAATGATCTGAGTAGCTATGCGCAACCAGGGCAAAATCAGGGTCACCGCCACATAGGAATAGAGCTCCAGCTGAGAAAACAGCAATTGATAAATCGTAACGCCAAGAGACAACACGACAAAATTCGTCGCTATAGGCAATATCTCGTAGAAATGAGCGCTGATTGCCCTGGCGGCGAACTGCTCTGTGAACCGGAAGCCGAGCATCACCGGCAGCCTCCGGATTCGACTCAACAGGAAGAAAAATCTAAATAACACAGCGGCCAGACTGCCCAAGGCAGCACCTGCGATACCCATACCTTCGAACGAAATACCTGGCGCCCCGAATATGAGCAGGTAGCTGATCAACGCATTGCAGGGCACTTCGATTAAGTAGACCTTGAATGGCGTTTTGGTATCGCCCTGACCGTTCAGGAACACCGTAAAGGTCTGGCTGACGGCACTCGCCAGCAATAGATACTTCGAGATCGCCAGATATACGCTGGCCTGTTCACGCAACTGCTCATCATCGGTCAGTAGCGCCAGCAGCTTGTCACCAAAGATCGTGATAGCCAAAATAAATAGCAATGCAGCTGCCAGACTAATCAGCACACCGTCACTGAGTATACGTTGCAGACCGTTTCGGTCTCCAGCTCCTGCGACCCGCCCCACAATCAGCTGCGTGCCGTTGCCAATGGCGAACTGCAGCCCAAGAAAAAAAGCAAGCAGGGTTGCGGCGATGCCTAGAGCTGCCAGAGGTACTTCACCCAGAGGCGAAACCAGTAACGTGTCGATGATCAACATGGACTGCATCAGCAGCACATTGAGTGCCATGGGCCAGGCAAGCGATAGGTTCTTGCGCACATACCGGGGCGCCGGTTTTTTCTGTTCGACGATCATGGCGCAATTAGAGCTCGTGTAGTCCAGCGTCCCTTTAGGCAGAAGTATAATCGAATCCGGCCTGCGGTCCCGGAATACACGCGCCGAATGACCAATTCCGCTTTCGATTAGCATAGAATCGGCAGGTCGAAATAAGAAGGCATGATTAAATGGACCGTCGAGATTTCGTAAAGCAACTTTCGGCTGGAATTGGCGCCGCATTGTCACCCGGCGTACTCGCCGCCATCCTGTCCGGATGCGAAGCAGAATCCGAGTCCAGCGGTCTGCTGACCAGCCGTGAATTGGATATCCTGGGAAGCCTGTCGGACGCGATCATCCCACGCACGGATACGCCAGGCGCACGCGATGCGGGCGTACCGCAATACATCGAGATGATGTTGGCCGAGTTCATTCCCGCCGATCGTGTCGAGACATTTCGGTCTCAGCTCGAATGGATATCAACCTGGCTGGAGGGACGAAATGCTCGTCGACTGGAGGACGTCGCTGATGAAAAGCGAAATGCCCTACTCGTCTCGCTGGACGACCAGGCCTTCGGGGCCGGGACGGCAAATGATCTGCCGCCTGGCAAACCAGCCTTGTTCGCCACTCTGAAACCACTCACGGTTGCTGGCTACTACACCTCTGAGATCGGCGCGCTCCAGGAGCTGCATCAAGCACCCATGGGACCTTACAAGGGCGACATTCCGTATGCCGACATCGGGAGGTCCTGGTCTTGACTGACTATGACGCTATCGTAGTCGGCACGGGCATGACGGGCGGTTGGGCTATGCGAGTTCTGTGCGAGGCCGGGTTGAAAACACTTGCGCTGGATCGCGGCAAGATGGTCGAACACGGCACCGACTACGTGAATGAACACAAGCAACCCTGGGAGATGCCGTGGCGCGATGGCAGAGTGCATCCCGACGAGGTGCGAGCCAACCCGGTTCAGAGCCGCCACCGCTTGTTCAACGAATACAACCGAGACTGGCTGATTCGAGATGCGGATTCACCGTATGTCGAGGAATTACCCTACGACTGGATTCAACCGGATGTGGTCGGCGGCAAGTCGTTGATGTGGAGCCGCCAGACCTGGCGATGGAGTCCGATGGACTTCCTGTCGAATCTCCACGACGGTCACGGCGAAGACTGGCCGATTCGTTACGAAGATCTGGCCCCGTGGTATGACCATGTCGAAAAAACGATCGGCGTCAGTGGCTCTCGCGACGGACTACCGCAGCTGCCCGACGGAATTTTTCAAAAACCGATGGAGATGAATGCGGCCGAGAAGGTGTTGCGGGATGCAACCGCAATACATTTTCCGGATCGGAATGTGATCATCGGCAGAATCGCAGTACTCACGGAGCAACTTGGCGACCGCGCCGCTTGCCACTATTGTGGCCCCTGCGAACGCGGCTGCTCTACCGGTTCCTATTACTGTACGCAGTCCGTAGCCCTGCCCGCTGCCCGCAAGACGGGTAACCTGACACTGTTACCGCGGAAACTCGTCGAGAGCGTGCAGCACAAGGACGGCCGGGCCACGGGCGTCCGGGTGATCGACATGCAGACTGGTCAAATGGAGGAATACACCGCACGCGTGGTCTTCATGTGCGCATCGGCACCTTCGACGGTTCGCGTACTGCTGAACTCCAGGAGTGCGGAGTTTCCCGATGGAATCGCCAATTCGTCAGGCGTTTTGGGACACTACATGCTGAACCACAACGCCCGACTTGGCGCCCGCGGTAACATGAGTAATCTCAAAGATCGCTACTATCAGGGCAATCGGCCTAACATTGTTTACGTACCGCGCTTCCGCAACCTTGATGCAAAGAGCCGACACCCCGACTTCGTGCGCGGCTATTCTCTGGCCGGCCGGGGTCAAAGAGAAGAATGGCAGAGAGGAAGCAGCATGCCCGGATTTGGGGAATCCTTTAAGAATTCCTTACGAGACCCGGGAGAGTGGCGCATTGGCTTGTCGGGACTGGGAGAAGTCCTTCCTTACAAAGAAAACTATATGACCCTGGATGACAAACTCACCGACAAATGGGGCATGCCCGCCGTACGTTTCCATGTCAGGAGGTACGACAACGAGATGATCATGCGCAAAGACATGGTTGCAACAGCCGCCGAGATGCTCGAAGCAGCCGGCGCGAAAAACATTGAAACCTATGACGCGGAGCATGTCGCGCTCGGCAACACCAATCACGAAATGGGCGGCGCTCGAATGGGACGCGACCCGACGACGTCTGTGTTAAATGGTTGGAATCAAAGTCATGACATTCCGAATCTGTTCGTCACGGACGGCGCCTGCATGGCATCGTCTGCCAATCAAAATCCGTCGCTGACGTACATGGCTCTCACTGCGCGGGCGGCTTACTATGCCATCGACCAGCTTAAGACCGGGTCGCTTTAACTTGCTCTCTTAGTGCGCCCAACTTTTGCCTGCTCTGAATCTCTATTGATCAGTCACCAAGCGCAGATCTAATTTCAGGCCTGGCTGTCTCGACGTAGCGGTTTTCGGCAACCTTCGTCACCGGCTCTCCAACCGTTTCCAATACCCGCAACGGTGCACTGCCAATGAATTCGTTGTTGTGAATATCGACGGCCTGTACACCGAACAACATGAGTGAGGAACCGGTCTTGTTGTTCTCGTCGTTGCCTGTAGCGGTGATCTGCGACGATGACATCGCAAAATGCGGACCAAACGTGCTTTCGTCCGTGCCGCCGCGGTAAATATGAGCAATCGCGCCGCCGACATTGTTGAAACGGCTGTCGGTAATTGTAATGTACTCAGCATTGTAAACACCGCGATCGTCCACCTCGCGATTCATCTCCAGGACTGTTCCACTAACGTCGGTGAAGCTCGTGTTTCTCAATTCAATCTTGTCAGCAAACGTATATTTTCCGGCCGTGAAGAAACTGAACCCGGAACTGGAATTCAGGTTCTCGACAACTGAATTCTCAACGATCAGGTTGAAGTTGTTGACGATCGACCCTGTAACAGTACGAACAACTGAATTACCAGGAATGCGGGGACTGGATTCTCCGGAGATGGTCACGCCATCGAGCTTGAGACTGCCGCCTTCCACTATTTCAAACAGCGTTGTTCTCTCGAACGTGATGCGAGCCTGTCCGTTGCCGCGAACCGTAACCGGCTTGTCGATAGCTATCGTGTACGAGGCAATGTAGTTACCGGGTGCAAGCTCAAGAATATCTCCCGATTCAGCGTTGATAACGGCGTGTTGCAGTGTGTTGAGTCCGGACGCGACCGCGTACGTTTTGCCACCTTCGAAGCGATCTTCGTTGCCGGGCTTCGGATACCAGGCTGGGCCTGTGTCAGCACGATCCAGGACAGCAAACTGCCTGCTGACGCCGATGTCAGCGAATTTGGGATCGACCGGGTAGAGCAGCCCATTCGCTGCTTTCTCCAACTCAATGCCTTCGTGTATCGAGTTGCCGCTGAACTCAATGCCGGATATATCGTCATGTTCCGTGATGTTATCCGTGCCATCAGCATTGAAGATCAGGTTTGCGTGAAAGACACTGTTGATCGGCGGGGCGGTTCGTTCCTCGTCGCTACCGGCTGCGAACTCGATATGGTCGACGTCAATAATCGAATTGTTCTCAATCACTGCATCTTCGACCTGGTGGTAACGATTGATAACCGAATCTGGGACGCCATTCATGATGACAAACCCGCCACCGAAGCGGTGTCCGGTCAGGCCCTGCATATAGTTATTGCGTACGACCTGCCGTTTATTGATGACACGGATACCGCCGGTGTGCGGAACCCGGTTGCCGATAAACACATTGTTCTCGACAAGGTTTCCGTTACCATGCCGCAGCGTCAGTGTGCCGCGAGACTCGAAAAATACATTACCGCGAAACACGTTGCCGCCTGACTTGTTCGAGATGATCTCGACTTCACCGTCGCAGCGTTCGAAATAGTTGTTTTCAACCGTGGTCAACGAATCGTTCAGCGAGTTCCAACTATTGCCAATGCGAATCGTCTCGCCACCATTGGAACCAATGACGCCTCGCGGACCGAAATAGTTGTGGTCGATTCGGTGGTGATTCTCCAGGTTCACTTTGCCATTTCCATTCCGATCGAACAATTGCACGCCGATCGTGACACCGCTGTTACTCTTGCCGGCGAAGTAACTGTGATCCAGGCGATTGTGCTTCCCGTACAGCTGCACCCAGGAGTCAGCGTTAGGTCGATCCGGCTTATTGAAACTGTCGACAACGACTTCTGTTACTCGGGAATAGTAGGCGTAGACACCGTCTTCCTGCTGAAACTCGATGACTGATCTGGACGGCGAATGGCCATCCCTGAACACGAGGCCCGAAATGACCAGGTGCTGTCCGGCGAGCCGCAGGTTGGAGCGGCCGGTAATCACAACATCCCCTTTGGTCTCGGCGGTTAAAGTCATCGGCTGTTCCGCCGTCCCTACACCCGTAAACAGGATTTCGAAATCTCGCCACTCGCCGTTGGCCAGTACGATCGTATCGCCCGCTTGAATCGCCTCGACCGCCCATTCGTACTCCGATTGAGTGCTGACAAGGAGGTCTTTTGCCGCTGCAGAGCCGGCGAAAAGAACAATCAGGGTACAGGCGACCTGTGTGACGCGACGGGTCCGGATCATCACTGGCTTCTCCATTGTTCGTTGGTTAAGTCATTGTAGGCGATTTGCAGGGCACCCTTGCAAATCGAACCGCAAAATATTGGCTACACCTTACACAGCAGCAGCCACGCGCTCTTTGACGACACGCATCACCTCGTCCGGGTCGCGCTGCCACCAGTTACTCCTGGAAAAGATTTCCACTTCGTAATGACCGTTGAATCCTGCATCCTCAATCCATGATCGAATCAGCGGAATGTCGATGACACCGTCGCCCATCATGCCGCGATCCAACAGCATGTCGTTGGTTTCATGCAGCCAGTCGCAAACATGAAAGGCAAGCAATCGATCTTTACCCGCACGCTGCAGTTCTGCTCGCAGCGAGCGATCCCACCATACGTGGTAAACATCCACGGCCATGCCCAACCCGGCGCCCAGTTCGTCGCACAGATCATTGGCGTGCGTCATCGAGTTGATGCAGGCGCGGTCGGCTGCGTACATCGGGTGCAACGGCTCGATAGCCAACGGAACTCCGCACTGCCGGGCGTACGGCAGCAGCTCGGCAATGGCATCGCGTACCTGAGTCTGCGCATCGCTGATACGTAGCCCACCGGGAATGCCGCCAACAACAAGAACCAGGCATTTGGCTCCCAGTTCCGCCGCTTCGTCGATCGCTTGCCGATTGTCTGCAATCATCGCGGCACGATCGCCGCCGGCCGCAACCGTGAACATTCCGCCCCGACACAGGCCGGATACAGCAAGTCCGGCATCCCGAATGTGTCGGGCGGCTTTACTGACGCCCATATCATGCAGGACATCACGCCAGGGGCTGATCGCGGCAAACTCATGACGAGCACAAGCTTCGATCGCTTCCACCAGCGTCCAGGATTTGACGGTAGCGGTATTCAGGGAAATCTTCGAAATATCAGCCATCAGGGCTGCTCCACACCCATCGTCGACAAGACCAACGCAGCGCGATGACGCGCCAGATCCGGATCAAGAAGCACGCCGGCAGCATCCGCAAGTCGCACCAGCTCGGCGAAGTGTATTGCCGACCGCGCACTCTGCTGGCCACCGAGCATGAGGAAGTGATCCTGGTGCCCGTTGAGATAGGCAAGAAAAACTACGCCGGTTTTATAGAAGCGCGTCGGCGCGCAAAACATATGCCGGGCCAGCGGCAAGGTCGGGTCCAGTATTTTGTGAAAAAGATCCAGCTTGCCGTCGTGCAACGCCTTTAACGCTGCAGAAGCCGCCGGTGCTATTGCTGCGAAAATGCCAAGCAACGCGTGAGAGTAGCCGTGTTCATCTCCGGCGATAAGCTGTGGGTAGTTAAAATCATCGCCGGTGTACATTCGCACACTATCCGGCAACTGCCTGCGCATTGCGATTTCTTTCTCGGCCGAGAGCAATGAGATCTTGATGCCATCCACATTCCCCTGGTTGCGCGCGATGATGTCGACGGCGACCTTCATCGCCGCATCGTCATCCTGCTCTCCCCAGTACCCGCGCAGCGCCGGATCAAACATTTCGCCGAGCCAATGAAGAATCGCAGGCTGGCGTAGCTGCGACAATATGCGGTCGTAGACGCGCGCATATTCCTGTGGCCCGGCAGCCACCGCGGCAAGCGCACGGCTAGCCATCAGTATGACGCGACCGCCCGCGCCCTCGATGGCCGCGCATTGCATTTCATACGCGCCGATAATGTCGTCGATTGTGGATACATCGGCAGGACCGATGTGATCGGTGCCGGCACCGCAAGCGATTAACGCGTTCGGTCCAACTTCAGTGGCATTGCTCAGCGAGCGCCGACTCAGTTCCAGCGCGCCCGGCCAATCCAGGCCCATGCCGCGTTGTGCGGTGTCCATCGCCTCGGCCACGCCCAGACCCAGGCTATACAGGTAGTCGCGAAACTTCAGTGTCGCATCCCAATCAATTTCACCATCCAACCAGGGATCGTTGTCGCTCAGTGGCCGCGCCACCACGTGCGCTGCTGAGTAAAAAACTCTCGGTGCCGCCGCTGCCTCAGTCGGATCGAGCGTCACAAACTCTGGTGGATCGCTCAAGCGATGCGCAGCGAGCGTGCCATTTTGCAGCGGGAGTGTAATGGCTGTCATGATCCGGCCCTCACACTATAGATCCGGCACGTCGAGCCAGCGCCGCTCTTGCCAGCTGCGCAGACCAAGTTCCGCAAGCTGCACGCCCTTGGCACCGTCGCGCAGGGAGTAGGAATACGGTGCATTTTCGACCACGTGACGTATGAACTCTTCCCACTGCGCCCGGAAACCATTCATGTATTGGTCACGGCCCGCGACTTTTTTCCATCCGGCAACAAAGTCCAGCGCCTGTGGTTCATCCGGGTTCCACACGGGTCGCGGCGTATCCGCGAGCGTCTGCACTTTACAGTCGAACAAACCGGCGACCGCCGAACCCTTCGTTCCGTCGACATGAAACGTCACCAGATCTTCACGATTTACACGAGTACACCAGCTCGAGTTGATCTGCGCGATGATGCCGCCTGCCAGTTCGACCGTGACATAGGCCGCATCGTCAGCTGTTGCATCGTATGCGTTGCCGTTTTCATCCCAACGCCTGGCAATATGAGTCTTGCCCAGACAGCTGATGGCGTTGACCGGTGCGAACACATTGTCCAGCACATATCGCCAGTGGCAAAGCATATCCAGAATAATGCCGCCACCATCTTCATTGCGGTAATTCCAGCTGGGTCGCTGCGCCGGTTGATCATCGCCCTGGAATACCCAATAGCCAAACTCAATGCGCACGGACAGGACGTCTCCCAGGAAGCCATCGTCAATCAATGACTTCAACTTGAGTATGCCGGGGAGGTAAAGTTTATCGTGCACAACACCGTTCTTGACCCCGGCCTGCTCCGCATTTTTTGCGAGACTGAGAGCCACATCCAGCGATTCGGAAATCGGCTTCTCGCAATACACGTGTTTGCCGGCGTCAATAGCTTTGCCGACGAGTTCAGCGCGCATTTGCGTCGAACCTGCGTCGAAGAACAAAATGTCATCTTCATTCGCCAATGCGGCATTGAGGTCCGTGGTATAGCGGTCTACGCCATGCTCTTTGGCCAGGGCTTCGATCTTCTCTGCATTGCGACCAACCAGAATCGGATCAAGCTCGACGATATCGCCATTGGCAAGCTGCAGGCCACCGGTGGAGCGAATGGCCAGGACCGAGCGAATCAAATGCTGATTCTTACCCATGCGCCCGGTAACTCCGTGCATGATGATGCCTAGACGTTGTGTTGCCATGCGCTTCCCCCTCGTTTCCGCGCGAACAATTTCGGTTTAGATTGCAAAGCGTGTCGAATTCTTCATCATATGGCGATGCCGAAAAGAAATACGATATGGATTATATGCTGTGCGTTGATGATCGCACTGTCTATCTTCACTTTTACGCCAATCGTGCTTTCTCCGAACGTGTACCTGCCCACCCTGTTTGGCGTTCCGCGAACCCTGTGGATCGGAATTCTCATCGCACTCCTGATGGTCGGGGTAACTTTCATTGGCGGCTTTGTTCGTTGTCCCGATGAGACGCAGGATCAGGAATGACTTACTGGTTCCTCGTTCTGGGTACCGTGTACATTGCCGCTTTGGTCGCCGCTACCTTGCGAGCGAGACGACATACCCACAATTCGGACGACTTCATGACCGCTGGCTCGGATCTGGGAATGCTGCTCGGCAGTCTCACGGTCGCCGCCACTTTGTTCAGTACTTTCACGCTGCTGGGAATGCCGGACTTCTTTCGCAACCATGGCATTGGCGCATGGATATTTCTCGCTGTTGCGGATGGCGCGATGATCTTCGTCATCATTTGGTACGGCTTTCACCTGCGCCGGCGCGTAGCCGAACACGGGCGGTTCCGCGGTATTGCCGGGCTGCTCAAAGATCGAATTGGAAGCCGCTGGGCCAGCATCCTCTACCTGGCGGGAATCTTTATTTTCCTGATTCCTTACGTTGCAGTGCAAATACGCGGCGTGTCGATATTTATGCATGCCATTTTTCCGGCCGCCATGCCCATGTGGTGCTGGGCGGTAATACTCGTGGCCGTGATGCTCGTCTACAGCGAGCTGGGCGGCCTCAAAGCCATCATTTATGCCGACGCCATACAAGGCCTGATACTGCTCTCGGCGACACTGGCCGTTGCATACGGTTGCCTCGCGAACTTCGGCGGCATCAAGGAAATGTTCGAGCAAGTCGGGGCGACAAACGAAGCGCTATTGTCAGTTCCTGGTCCCGTCGGACTGTTCAGCACTCAATTTCTAATCGCTTCTTTCATTGGCATCATCATGATTCCGGTAACGCAGCCGCAGATCGGCGTGCGCCTGGTTATCATGCGCGACTTCTCGTCCCTGCATCGAATGGCGGTATTTCTTGGGCTATTTGCCATCGTTATTATTCTGGCGACTCTGCCCATCGGCCTTAGCGGCGTTGTGAATTACCCGGGAGCAACGACGCCCGAGTTTCTCGCCGGCGTTCTGATATCCGACCCGGCGCCTATCGTCGCTGCCGCTGTCGCTGTCGGCCTGATTGCAGCGGCCATATCAACCGCCGACTCACAACTGTTCGCGCTCGGCGCTGAGTTACAGTCACTGATGAGTGGCGACGAACGTACCGTTTTGCGACACACGCGCATTGCGATTCTGTGTTTCGCCATCATCGCCCTTATCGTCGCACTTCTGAGCAGCAACCAATTGGCGCTGCTCGCACGTGTTAGCTTCGTCGGCTCAGCATTGATGGGGCCATTAATCCTGGCCAGCGTGGTATCGAAAAAGCCACCCGGCCGGTTTGTCATGGGCGCCACCGCCGTGGCCTTACTAATATTTTTAAGCTCCGTACTCGGATTGATTCCTGGCGTCGTGGGTCCGGTCAGGATCGATCTGTTGCTACTGCTGTCGCTCGGCGCACTGACATTCGTATCTGCATACTTTCAGTCCACCAGAGCGGCGACACCGCTCGCAAACTAATCGTCAAAATAGTGATAGGGGCCCGACCATCGGTATGCGCGCCCATCGATCTCAAGCTCGTGATTCGTTGACTTGTCCGGACTCGTATTCGAAACGACGAACAGGCTGATGCTTCCTCCCAAATCCTCAATCGACACGGCAGTGTAGTCGTCATCGTCATGCAGCACTTTCAGCTCGGCAATATTGCTGCTCGCATTTACGGCTAACTCCGAAACCGGGCTGTAAGCGCCATGCGTCTCTACCGTCGAGACGAACACTGTGTCAGCGACGCCCTGCCTGCGCACGATGAACGCAGGATCACGGCGCAGGTTGTACGCCGGGTCGTTTGCACCCAGTCGCGTAAACAGTAATTCATCGTCGCTATCCGTGACGGTCGTTAACGTGTAAAACCGGCGATTGTTCATGAACGAAAACTGCGTACTGTCCGCGGCAGGCTCGCCCATGGCTTCCACATACAGGTGCTGGTATCCGTGGTGCTCGCCCAGGGCGTTCAAGGACGTCGGTGAGACGTACTCAAAGTTTGTCTGCATGACATGACCTAAGTAATGGAATGGCAGATCGTATTGATTCTTACTGCCCGAGGCGACTTTGAGAATATCCAGTACAAAGGGTTTTTCGAAACCCTCATTCCTGATCAGTGCCAGGGTCCGACGCAATTCCGTTCCGGGATAGGCGTTGGTTTCAGTGGCACTAACGACCTGGACATCGCTGTTGGAATCGTCAAAAAAATACAGGTCCGAATGGTGCTGACTGGCGATTTCATACTTGCCCTGGAAGTGCGATTTTTCGTTCTGAATCAAGGTATTATGTGCAATCGTCTGCTTCGCCCAGGTGTCATTTTCCGGCAGATAGTTGCCGCCGCCTTTTTGCTCGATATTGACCCATCGGGCGAGACCGTAGTCCTGCAGGATCTCGTTACCCTTTTCGTAGAATGAATAAGAGAGCTTGTCGTAGTGTCCGTGACCCAGGCCCTGCGCCGCGTATTTCAAAACGAGTTCTAAACGTTCATCCCCGTCTCGCAGGACCGCTACACCACCTTGCTTGCCGTCCGGCCCGTCGGAGAGATTCACCGACCTTTTGTCGAACGCTTGCGACTTGCCGTCGCGAATAGCGAGGGCAACTGAAAAACCGGCGTCATCGAGCAGTACCTGGCCCTGCTCTTCAGCAATACTCAGCAGGTGTGGATCGTTGCCTCCGACATGGAAGGCAATATCGACCGCCGTCATCACTTCACGGGCATGGTACGACATACCTTTCTGCCCATCGTTTAATGGAAAAAATTCGCCGTCGGCGTCCGACAGGTTCAAGAGTGCATAGACACCTTTCAGCAGAACACCATCCTGTTCGGCGAATATTTCCAGCTCGGGTTTCACGTTTTGCAGGCCCTGAGCGAATATCAGGAATGGGTACATCGCGTAGCGTTGGTAATAAGGACCTTCGGTGTAGTAGCCATCCGGTGAAAACGGCTCTTCAACATTGGCTAAGAATCCTGCCTTCTGATTTTCCGTCCAAAACAGACCGCCGTCATCGTCCTTGGCCGTGAGATCAAGACTATCGCGCGGCAGGCCATTCATCGCACGCTCGATCATCTCTTCATCGTCCATGACCAGGCCCATCATGCCGACCGCCGCAATACCCCAGGTACTGTGGTTGTGCACACGGTTAAAGAAGCGTGGATTCCCGACGGATATATGATCGGCGAACGGCCGAAACAAATTGTCCTCCAGCGTTTTGCGCTCCGCTGCCGACAGGTAATTGTAAATTGTGTCGTACGCCTGGCTCACATAGACCAACCAGTTAGCGTCATTCAGGCATTGCCAAAACAACTTGCCTCGCGCATAAGATCGGTCCTTGGGGTGCAGCGGTAAATCCAGGTACATGTCCTCGTACTGGAAGAGCATGTCGCGTACGTACTTCGCATACTTTTCGTCCTCGAGAATTTGATACAGCACACCGGCTTGTTGCATGACGAAAAAATTGCGCTTGTGGCGCTCGTGCGTATAACCGCCCGAATAGTCGAAAGGAATCGGGGTGTCAATTCCGAGTTCGATCTCGGCATCAACTTCTGCCTTGACCTTTGCCACCGTGGCATCGAACAGGGGAACTTTGCCCAACTCCGCCCTGATTTTCTCGACACCGGCCCTGGTCATTATCAAACCCGGGTGATCTGCCGCATGCGCGAGTGTCGACGCTGTCAGCCCCAAAACCATCAGGGATATTGCCAATCTGTTTGTCAACTTCATGCGATACACATCCTCTCAGGAATTTTTCTCAAAAATCATCGCGTGGCGCTTTGCAGCGGCGATGTCAGGTTGAGGCCCGACGCCATATAGATGTCGTCGTAGCGCACGCCGCCATTACCGTATGGCTTATCTTTCGATCCCGTATTGCATGTCGTCATGAAGTACTGCAACGGTGCCTCGCGCCGCACTCGGAAAACGGCATCTTCGAAAGCCATCTGCTGGTCCGCAAACTCTCCGCCTCGAATGTAAAGGTCGTAGCGCTGGCCGCCCGCATCATAGGGCGCATTGTTTACAACGTACCAGACTTCGTACCATTCATCAGTCTGCAATGGCTTTGCGGGCTCGCCGCTCGCGGGATTGAATATGTCGCTGTACCTCATGTCGCCGCCACCAAGGACCTGCAATGCTCCGGTGTTCTGGTAGCCGTTCCCCTCGGTCCTGTCCGTAACCCGAATCATGGGCTCGAACGAC
This sequence comes from uncultured Gammaproteobacteria bacterium, assembly GCA_942490655.1. GTDB lineage: Bacteria > Pseudomonadota > Gammaproteobacteria > Steroidobacterales > Woeseiaceae > UBA1847. The sequence goes on from CALNXZ010000003.1 coordinate 1,161,908, forward strand.
TCGTAATTTAATACCGGGATTTCTTCAGCACCCACGCTGGTCAGACCGAAAGACTGGTTATTCGGAAAGTACTCGACATTGATACGCGTATAGAACGTGTAGGTCTCGCCGGGCTTGACGGTAACTGGCAACGGGGCAAAACCGATTCCCTTACGATTCCCTACAAGTCCATCGACCGCTGGTTTTCTCAGCATGAAATGGCTGCCTGTATCCGCATCGATGTGAATTTCCGCAATCTGCGGGTCGGGCACGAATGGATCGGTTTCGTTCTGGACATCGACAAAGGTCCACTGCCCGAGGCCCGATTCAAAATCGTCGACCAACAACCACGAGGACGCACTCCCTTCCAGGTCTGCTACCGGTTTGTCTGTGCAAGCCGCACATCCCAGAATCGCGCTCAGAATCATGATGGACTTTTTGGGCATCATCGCTTTACTCCAAACCACGTTCACCCGGCGCTCCGCATGGCCCTGAGTGTATGAATAACGCCGCGCAATTCGGCCAGTCCTTTCATACGGCCGGCATAGGAATAACCTGGCCGCACGCGCTTGTCGGACTGCTCCTCGCCCAGCGTATGACCATGGTCCGGCCGCATCGGAATCGTGCAACGACCGGGCGGCAGCCCTTGTCGCTCGTGTTCCTCGTCGAGCAGTGCGTTGACGATAGCAACGATATCGTTGTCGCCGTCCAGGTGATCCGATTCGTAGAATGAACCGTCATCCTCGCGCTTTATGTTGCGCAGGTGCACGAAGTAGATGCGGTCATGAAATTCGCGAATCATTGCGACAAGATCATTGTCCCCGCGCGCGCCGTAAGAACCAGCGCACATCGTCAGGCCGTTAGCCGGGCTTGGTACGGCGTTGAGCAATGCGCGCGCATCGTCGGCGGTTGATACAACGCGCGGCAGGCCGAACAGGGAAAATGGCGGATCGTCCGGATGAATCGCCATGACAACTCCGGATTCCTCTGCCACCGGAATGATTTCTTCGAGGAACGCGATCAGGTTGGCCCGATACGCTTCGTTACCGAACTTCGAGAATTCTTCGATTGCGGTACGAATGCTATCGCGGTCGTAACTGCCTTCGCCGCCCGGTAATCCGGCGATGATGTTTCTCTCAAGGGCCGCACGTGCCTCCGGCGCCATGGCTTCGAATCTGTCGGTGGCACGCGCAACGACAGCGTCGCTGTAGCTGCCCTTCGCGTCATCACGTTTAAGTACAAACAGGTCATAAGCCGCGAAATCCGTCATCTCGAATCGCAACGCCTGTGCTTTGTTCGGTAACTCATAGGTCAGGTTGGTGCGCGTCCAGTCGACGACCGGCATGAAGTTGTAGCAAATACGATGAATGCCCGCAGCACCGAGATGGCGGATGCTTACTTTGTAGTTATCGATATAGCGACGGAAATCGCCCGAGCGTGTCTTGATGTCGTTATGCAGTGGCACCGATTCGACCACCGACCAGCTAAGACCGGCCGCTTCGATCAGGCGTTTGCGCTCCGCAATGTCAGCAGCGGGCCAGGCCTCGCCGGTCGCCACATGATCGAGCGCGGTGACAACACCGGTAGCGCCGGCTTGTCGAATTTGTTCGAGCGTGACCGTGTCGTCGGGCCCGAACCAGCGCCAGGTTTCTTGCATAACTAGTCTGCCTCCGTGCGCTTGTATCCGGTGTACTCGGGAACTCGCGCGGCCAGGTAGTTGATCCACTTACCTTCGTTCAGGTAGTACTCCTGAACTTTCGGGTGGCTAAGGAAGAAGCGATTCTGTACATGCCAGGCCGCCATTTCGTCGAACAACATCGAGTTCGGATTCCTTGCTATTTCACCAAAGGCAATTCCTACGGCTCGCTCGATATCAATTCGCGCCATCGCCATATAGAACCAGTCACCGTACGTCCCCTTCTCGTCGAACAGTTCATCCACGTGCCGTCGAGCCTCGTCAGTATTCCCGGTTATGGCGTAGGCAATAGCAAGAACAGCCCGCAAACAGCCACAAGTACTCACGGTTTGCGCCAGAATTGCGTCCTCGAGCAGCAAGACACTTTCAGCCAGATTACGTGCCTGGCTCAGCTCACCCTGATCCAGGTAAAACTCAATGGCCGTAATTCTGTGGATACTGAAAGCCGTCGGATTCCAAACATTTTCGTCAAGGTCGATAGGCACAAGAGCTAACTCGAGCATGCGGTCCGGATCGTTAGTAAAGATGGCCAGTTCCATTTCATCGACACTGGAAAAAATAATATTCGAATAATCTTCGCTTTCGATCGCATCCATCATTCCTTGCTCGTAGTCCTCGAGCAAGGACTCATCGGCTGTCTCCAAAAATGCCGAAACAATCTGGCGTCTCTTAAAACTCCAGGCCACGCGAGCCAGGTTGCGATCGGCAGCCGTCTCCGGGACGATTTGGGTTAGACGTTCTGAAAGTCGGGCAACGTTTTCCTCAAAACCGTTATTCCTGTACCAGGTAAGAACTGCACTAACCATGCGTGCATTGAAGGGGTCCAGCCGCAGGGCCTCTTCGAACGCAGTGGCGGCATCAGCCCTGAGCAATTCAAGATCACCCTCATCTCCTGGAAAATCTCTCAAGTGAGAATGCCAAAATCCCAGGTGATACCAGGCCTTGGCATTCTCAGGGTGCGCCGCGATGATCTGGTCGAGTATCGCTTTTTGCGCCTGCATCTCATCACGGCTCTTGGGCCAAATGTGGTCCACCGCTTTTGAGAGCAAGGTTTCGACGTTGTCTGGGTCAAGTGCGATTGCCTTTTCTAAGGCCCGTCGCGACTTCGCCCGGAGCTCTTCCTCCACGCCCTTCTTGTTCTGTCCTTCGCTGACGTACCAGCCGCGCCGTCCCAGGCGGTCCAACTGAAGATCGTAAAGCCGCTTCAGCGTCGCCCACGCTTCGACAAAATTGGGATCCTCAGCCACGGCCTCTTCGAGCAGCTCGCGAAGGAGAATCATGTTCTCTTCAGTTTCACCCTCGGTCTTTTCAAGGCTCTGAGCTCGTATGTAAAGGTCGTAGGCCTTCACACTGACGGTGGGCATTCCCTCCAGCGCGCCGACCGATTCGGGCTGCAGCTCCAGGTGAATTGAGTCGCTGATCTCCCCGGCGAGCGCGCTTTGAGTGGCGAATTCGTCCACCAACTCCCGCTCGTAATTGTTCGCCCAAAGGTGCACATCGTTATGCGCATTGATCAACTGGATCGTCACCCGAACGTGATTGCCAATGCGCCGCACCGATCCCTCAACGATGTAATCCACTCCCAGTTCGTTGCCAATCTCCCGCAGGCTCATATCCGATGTTGCGTATCTCAGCATCGAGGTGCGTGATATGACTTGCAGACCACTGATGCGCGAAAGATTGGTTAGTACGTCCTCGTGGATACCACCGGCAAAGTATTCGTTTTCCTCGTGCGAGCTCATATTGACCAACGGCATGACTGCTATCGACTGCTCGTGGCGCTCCTTACCCCCGGCCTCGTGCCGTGCCGCCGTTCCATCAAGTGCCGACTGTGAACTGTTTGGCTGCAAGTAAAAGAACATCGCCAAGCCGCCAAAGATCAATGTCGGCAGCAATGCGCCAAGTGCATACAGGTGCCAATTCTTCTTCTCTTTCGATGCATCGGGTGCATCGCCTGAGCCTTTGGCGACTTGCAGAGGCTCTGTCGTCTTTACCCCTTCGGGAGTAATTTCCAGGGCCCACGCCAGTATTAATGCCACAGGAAGCCCCAGGATCACCAACAGGGTCACAAAGCGAAATGCCCAGTCGGGTATGCCAAAACTGGGAAATGTCGACGAAGCCACCTGGATGATTAGCCACCCTGTAACGATGTAAACGGACGCGACACGGATGACCTTGCGACGTTGCAGCTCCTGCCAAAAGCGCTGCAAGCCAGACTGGTTCGTTGGTGATTCTGTATTCAATTTATCTCTCATCCGAAACCCTCTGCGTCCGGTGGTTTCGGTCGGTTGTCGATGTCCGCACAGCTTAGCAAGTCTGCTATTGTGTTGCGCTATGCGCAGCCAATTTTCCAAGACACTTGCACTATTTCTTCCCGGGATTTTCCTGCTGGGATTCAATATCGGCACCGGTAGTGTCACTGCCATGGCCAAAGCCGGCGCTACCTATGGCATGTCGCTGTTGTGGACTATCGTGGCATCGTGCCTCGCGACCTATTTCATGATCAATGCCTACGGCAAGTTGACCTTGGTTACAGGGGAAACAGCACTGCAGGCTTTTCGCCGACACATCCATCCCGTGGTCGGCCTGTTTTTCATCGTCGCCCTGACCGCGGGCGTCAGCGGCAGCGTCATGGGTGTGATGGGCATCGTTGCGGAAATCAGCTCCGAGTGGTCGAAGTCATTGCTAGCAGGCGGCATAAAGCCTGTCTGGTTCGCGGCATTTTTTGTCTCACTTGTTTACTTCATTTTCTGGAACGGTACGACGCAATTCTTCGAGCGTAGCCTGGCGGTCATCGTAGCCATCATGGCGGCCTGTTTCGTTCTCAACTTTTTTATCCTGATGCCACCGCCCGTTGAGATTGTGAAAGGGCTCGTTCCGTCGCTTCCGGACGTGCCGCTCGACGAAGGCGGCGGTCCGTTCCTCGTCATCGCATCCATGGTCGGCACGACGGTTTTCTCGGGCCTGTTTATCATCCGAACGACACTGGTCAAAGAGGCGGGCTGGACTATCGCCGACCTCGACAAGCAGCGCAATGACGCAATCGTGGCTGTTGTCATGATGTTCGTCATCAGCGGTTCGATTATGGCGGCTGCGGCCGGCACCTTACACGCGCAAGGACTGGGGCTCGATAACGCGTCACAAATGATCGGCTTGCTGGAACCGCTGGCGGGTTCCCTGGCGACAACGATATTCGCTGTCGGCATCGTCGCCGCAGGCGTTTCTTCTCAATTTCCCAATGTCCTGATGCTGCCCTGGCTGTTGTGCGACTTTAACGAGTCAAAGCGGGACATGACCCTGCCACGGTATCGCGTCATCGTCTTCGGCATTTCCTTACTGGGACTCGTAGTACCGATTTTCGAGGCACGGCCTGTGTTCGTCATGATCGTCTCGCAGGCCTTCAATGCCGTCATCCTGCCGGTGACAGTCGCCTGTATTCTGTACCTCGGAAACCGACGCGACCTGATGGGCGAACACCGAAACACAACGACGGCCAATGTCGTGCTCACGGCGATCCTCCTGTTTTCCCTCGTCACCACGTCGATGGGAATTCGCGGTGTTTGGCAAATCATAGCGTCCTAGGTCTTGTCTTCTAAACTGGTAATTTTCGATTGCGACGGTGTGTTGGTTAACAGCGAAAAGTTAGCCAACATCGTCCTGGCTGAGATGCTGACCCTGTATGGATATCGGATCTCCGGTGACGAATCGGAAACTCGTTTCCGCGGCATGAAACTAGCGACCTGCCTCGAGCTACTTGAGGATGAGACCGGCATAGAATTGCCCGCAACTTTTGAAACAGAACTCAGGCAGCGCATGTCTTTGGTTTTCGGTGCGCAACTGCAACCTGTTGCGGGGGCGCTGCGACTCGTCAAATCGATGCGAGTCCCGTTTTGTGTTGCCTCAAGCGGCCCAAGAACGAAGATTGAGGAAAACCTGCGGACGACAAAACTCTATCCGCACTTCGCCGACAAAATATTCAGTGCCTACGAAATAAAATCCTGGAAACCGGATCCGGGTCTATTCCTCGCGGCGGCGAATCACTTCGGCATTGCACCAAAAGATTGCATCGTTATCGAAGACAGCTTTGTCGGCGTCAGCGCCGCAATAGCGGCAAACATGACGGTGCTTGCCCTGGACCCGACGGTGGCCAATGAGTCTCTGGCCGCAGCCCATAAAGTATTCGCGAGCCTCGATGAGATTCACACATTCTTCGTGACGCAGAACCTGTCCCACAAATAAAAAAGCCCCAGCTTGCGCCGGGGCTTTTGTTCGAGCTTTGATGCCATCTCAGATGGCATTCAGTCTAGAAGCGGTAGCTAGCACCAATGGTAACTCGACGATCTGTGAGCCCCTGCCAGCACAGAAGTGCGCCTTCGTTGACACAAGATTGCACTACATCGGACTCGGTGAGATTGACGCCTTCAATTCCCACGCTCAGGTTGTCATTCACAGAATAGTTAACGCTGGCGTTGAGCTGCGACCTATCCTCTTGAACAACGGGGAAACCCCAAGGGTAGCTGGAAGTGCTGCCGAAATCTTCTGAACGATATGCTTCGCGCCATGTGTAACGCATCCTTGCTGAGATACCATACTTCTCGTAGTACAAGGTGAAGTTGTAGGCATTTTCAGACAAATCCAGAAGTTGCGCACGCAAGTCAACATTTGTCGCACCGTTGGATGCAAAGACAGTAGAAGCACGACTTGTAGCGCCCCAGTACTCATCACCACCCGTGAATTCCTGGATCGTGTAGTTGGCGATAGCACCAAAACCGGATGCCCAGCCCAGCTGATCTTCAAACCCTGAAAGATCATACTGGAAGGCGAACTCGAAACCTTGTTGCGTGGTTTTTCCAGCGCCGTTGACGGTCTGCGATGATGGAACACATACGCCTACGCCAGGAACCGGTCCGAAGACGTTGATGTCCGCAATAGGATTGAATACGCCGCCCTGTTCACAAGGATCGGTAAGATCACGATACCCTGTGACCGGATCTTCGAATGGGCTTTCACTTTGCGTGACATGCAGGCCGGTTCGTTCTTTATGGAAGTAACCCACACTAAATACGCTCGACGGTGCGAAATACCACTCAGCAGAGATGTCAAAAGACTCAACCTCTTCCGGCTCCAATCCAGGATTTCCCAGATCGACGGACGGGTTCGGGCTGGTGCTAAAAGTATACGCACTTGACAGGTCGTCAAAATCCGGGCGTCGGATATCTGTGGCATACCCAAAACGAACGACGACATCTTCGTGTACGTCTGCGACCAGGTTCAATCGTGGTAACACGAAATCGTAGCTGGCCGTCGACGTTACCGGCGTCACAACACCATTGAGCTCAGAATTAGCGAGAGAATTGATGTCGGTCTGCAAATAGCGCAGTCCAACGTTACCGCGGAAAATACCGGCCTCAAAATTCGCTTGTGCATAAAAGGCGTCGGTCTTTTCCGAAATATCAAAGTATGCACTGGAGCTCGACGTTGGCTCGCTGATGGGGCCTCGCGTGGATCCCGTAATTGCATTATTCGCTACGATAGCTGCATTGATCGTGTCTAAAACGCCCGACGGGTCAGAAGCAACCAACTCGGGGTTAACAATAAGAAAGTCCGGAACATACAGAGTTCGACCGTCAGCCGCATTGAAATTATTGGGGCCTGCTACGAGGATACTCGCGAACAGATCACCCGTTGGCGACTCGGCCAGGCTTCTTAAGCCGACGTTTGTACGAATCTGATCCCGGAGACTGCTCGTCTCGTTGTAACGATAGCCAAAATCAACTGACGTAATGCCTGCCCAGTCCAGATCGTAAGTAAAGTCCAGACGCAAAGCATTTTCTTCATTTTCTGCTATGTCCAGGTCCTGGTTCAAATCTCGCAGCACAACATTCGCCGGATCAAGCAATTGCGCAGTCGTTGGCCCGCCTGGTTCACTTTGCGCGATTCCCCATGTCAGCGAACCGCCCGTCAAGTCGTACACAAACGGTGTGCCGTTCTCATTTGACGAATTAACCGCGACATTCGGATTGATAAAGTTCAGCGTGGTGTTAAAGCTGGGAGTATTGGTATCAGACGTTGACGTTGACACCTCTACACGCGCTCCGAACCGGTCGCTTACTTGCCAGTCGGTACCCAAACTAAATATTTTGCTGTCAGTTACGCGCGAGTCTGTATCACTTGAAAAACGCAGGTTTGGATCGGCATCGCCAGCTTCAACGGGAATTACACCGCGTACTGCCGCTTCGATACTGCCGAGATTCTGCATGCCACTTGAGCCATCCAGCGATCCAAAATTGACCGTTTCAAATTCCGTAGGAATGGAGACACCCGTTAGGTCAGACACACCTGAAGCCTGAATCCTTGAGCTCTCTTCTCTTCGCTCTTGATCATTGAGGACCGCGTCAAAGTAGAACCTCACATTGTCATTCGGCGCAAACTCAAACGTACCGGCAAAGTTCGTCGTTTCAGATTCATAGTTATCGTAGTCCTGAATAAAGAACTGAATTGGCAGAAAATCGAAAGCTTGAGCACTGGGAACACCGCTGGTTGACCCAACGAAGTTGTCTCGATCGACGCGGGGACGGAAGGCGGTCACGTCCTGCTCAGCGTAACTTGCGCTCAATACGACGCCAAACTCTCCGCTGCCAGTCGACCAGTTGTCGCCCCAGGTTGCAGATAGTCTGGGCGTCATGCTGTCAGTTGAAAGACTGCTGTCCTCTCCCTGGACTCGGATAACTGCCAGAGTTTCGCTCAATTCAAGAGGACGAATCGTTCTCAGGTTGATTGTGCCGCCAACTGAGCCTTCAATCGTCTTGGCTTCAGGTGATTTGGTCACTTCAACTGCAGAAATTATGCCCGCTGAGACATCTTCAAAATCGATGCCGCTACGCCCAGCACCTGAACCCACGGTAGAAACACCGTTGATTTCTGTTCGGTTCGCGTTTGTTCCGCGGATTTGTACGCCGGTACCGACACCCGCCTCACGGGTAATCTGCACACCGGTGATGCCTTCAAGTACCTCGGCGAGGTTTTGGTCAGGCAGCTTACCTATGTCTTCCGCCACAACGACTTCGACCAGGTTGTCCGACTTTCGCTTTTGATCAACGGCGCTTGCAAGAGATCCCCGAATACCAACGGTGACGATTTCTTCCAGCGGCTCATCATCTGCTGAACTGGATTGTGCGTAGATCGCAGGCGCTAAAGCCAGCGACGAGGCCGCAAGCAGCAGTGCTGCGGTGGTTCGTGACGTCTTCATTCTGTTTCTCCCCTGAAAAACCGATATTTTGATATTGAGTTATGGACAACACTATTAGCTGACCGCTCGATCGGACCACTTATTACCGGATCGTGAACCGTTTGTCTATATCAATAACTATTTTTTGGTAGGACCAATTGGCCAGACGGCGGCGCGCCCGGTTCTCAGAGCCTTGCCACGACTGACTTTGCCGCGGTCGGGACCGAGCTGCCTGCGCAGCAAGCAATTCCAGGCATCCACCTGGAATTGCCGAATTCGTTTGCAACAGCCCGCAAAGCGGAATTCGTACTCAGCTGCAGATTCTAAAGGACACTCCTGCGGCCGGATGTGCGCAAGAAAACGACGTCTGGTCGCGACCCCAATCACGCTGGCCGGGCCGCGGTCCTGCCCAATCTCGAACCTTAGGCGGCCAAGGCCATGGTCTGCAACGCGATCCCTGTGACCTTAGCCATGGCGGCCTCGACGGGTCGCGGGCTTGATTCTGACGGCGCAAATTCAAGCCGAAATTCATACCAATACTGGATGCCGGTCTTAGCTTTGGTATGGCACATTGGTTGACACCTTCGCTAAGCCAATTTAGGATTTGACCGCCTACTCGCTATGGAAAGTCGCCGATGCCTGCATCCGGCGTTTCAAAAAACTCCCTTTCCTGACGAGAATAAATAATGAAAACGTACGTAAGGAATCATCATGAATTTTGAAAATAAAGTTGCGATTGTCTCAGGTGGTGCACGCGATATCGGCCGCGCGGTTTCAGAAAAGCTGGCCGCAGCAGGCGCGAAAGTCGTCGTCAACTATTTCAACAGTTCCGCCGACGGTGACGCGACCGTAGCGGCAATTAAGAAAGCCGGCGGCACGGCGATTGCCGTACAGGGCGACATGACGAACCAGTCAGACGTAGAAAATCTGGTAAAAGAAACTCGCGCAGCATTTGGCGATTCGATTGATATCCTGGTGAACGTTGTTGGTGGACTCGTGGCCCGCAAGCCACTCGCTGAAATGGACCAGGCATTCCTCGAGCAGGTCATGAGGCTGAATGTGACTAGCACATTCCTGACCACCCAGTATGTCGTTCCCCATATGGGCGAAGGCAGTGCGATCGTCAATTTTGCCTCCCAGGCTGGCCGCGATGGCGGCGGGCCCGGCGCCGCAGCGTACGCCACGTCCAAAGCGGCAGTCATGACGTTTACGCGCGCGATGGCCAAGGAACTCGGCCCATCGAACATTCGAGTCAATTGCGTATGCCCTGGCATGATCAGCACGACCTTCCACGATACGTTCACCAAAGATGAGGTTCGAGCGAACGTTGCGAAGGGCACGCCGTTGCGTCGTGAGGGTCAGGCCAAAGAAGTCGCCGAGCTGGTCGCCTACCTGGCATCGTCGGAGTCGAGCTTTATTACGGGTGCCAGCCTGGACATCAATGGCGGAATGTTCTTCTCCTGATGTCCTGAGTTCCTAACATTCGAATAGCGAGTAGCAACCATGCCGATGAACTCAAGACTGCACTATGTCCTATGCGCACTGATTCTGGCACTGGTTTCCTGTGCTCAGGATGAAAACGCCAATCTCGTAAATTCGATTGAGGAATTCAATCAGGTCATCGCGACGCTGCAACCCGGCGACAAGGTCATACTCGCCAATGGCACCTGGACAGACGTAGAACTGCGGTTCATTGCCGAAGGTCTTGCTGACAATCCCATCGAATTGACTGCTGAAGAACCTGGCAAGGTCATCATCAGCGGTCAATCGAACCTGAGCATTTCCGGCTCGCACCTCGTTGTTTCCGGGCTCGTATTCAAGGATGGCTACACACCGACCAGTGAGGTTATTTCGTTTCGAACCTCGCAGGATGACGTCGCCAACCATGTCCGGGTGACCAACAACGTCATTGACAACTTCAGCAATCCGGAGCGTTCTGCTTCTGATATCTGGGTAGCCTTGTACGGTAAGAATAATCAGTTCGACCACAATTCCTTGCTGAACAAGGGCAATAGCGGCGTCACGCTGGCCGTGAGGATGAATACTGAAGCCAGCCGTGAAAATGGCCATGTGATCGAGTACAACTATCTCGGGCCACGCCAGACTTTGGGTTCCAACGGCGGCGAAACGATAAGAATCGGTACGAGTCATTTTTCACGGGAATACTCAAATACCACGGTTCGCTATAACTACTTCGACCGGACCAGCGGCGAGCTCGAGATCGTTTCCAGCAAATCCTGTGGCAATGTGTTTCACGGCAACGTGTTTTTTGAAAGTCAGGGCACACTCACGATGCGCCACGGCCACCATACGCTGGTAGAGAACAATTACTTTCTCGGTAATCGGAAGCCAAACACCGGTGGTATTCGCATCATTAACGAATACCAGACGGTCCGGAACAACTACCTTTACGGATTAACCGGCCACCGTTTCCGCAGCGCACTGGTCATCATGAATGGCGTTCCTGACTCACCGATCAATCGCTACAACCCGGTGATCGACTCCGTGATGAACAACAACATCGTTGTCGATAGTGACAACATCCAGCTGTGCGCAGGCAGTGATGCAGAACGTTCGGCTGTGCCGACCGGTACATCGATGCACAACAACATCTTCATGAGCAAGACCAACCTCAATCCGTTCACGGTGTACGACGACGTCTCCGGAATCAGTTTCGAAGGCAATGTGCTGAACGACGACGCCGATGTGCCAATTGAAAGCGGGTTCAGTAAGGCGCCCTACTCGGTCGCAGAAAACGCGCACGGATTGCTCGTACCGGCGCAGTCTTTGATTGATCAGATTCAATTCGGTGAGGTCAAATTGCCGATAACGAAACAGGAAACCGGGGCTGACTTCTATCCTAAGCCGAACGAAACCGTCGTTTTTGGAAGTGGCACGACACACCAGGTGAGTGCGGGAACTGACACGCTACTGCATGCTCTGAAAAAGAGCGGCCCGGGCGATACCCTGCTACTCGAGAGCGGCGCCGAGTACCTGTTGACTCGATTTGCCTCTATCAATCATCCGGTCACCATAAAGACAGACGGCGATGACAAAGCCATCGTTCGCTCCGAGAAGGCGAGTTTTTTCATCATTGAAAATGGCGGCTCTCTGGAGCTTCTGAACCTGTGGATAGACGGTGCAGCGTCGCCCGACCTCGCAGGCAACAACGTTGTCAGCACCAGCCGTTACTCGATGAATCGCAACTATTCTCTCGCCGTACGCGATTGCAAGGTCACAGATCTGGATGTGAACCACAGCTTCGACTTCCTCAAGGTTTACTCAAGTACTTTTGCCGATTCGATTGAAGTCGTAAACACAGAGATGACGAACATTACCGGCTCAATACTTTCGCTGGACGAGGAAACGGATGATCTCGGCATTTACAATGCTGAAAACGTCCACATCAAAGACAGCAAGTTCACGGATGTCCAGGGTGCGGTAGCCAATATCTACCGCGGTGGCACTGATGAAAGTACATTCGGACCGATTGTCGTCATAGAGGGAAATGAGTTCAGTAATACCGGACTCGGTGCTCGCAACAAGAGCAAAGCCTCTCTGTTGTTCCACGGCGTGCAGAACCTGCAGGTATCCCATTCCACGTGGGACAACAGCGCTCCGCTCGAGCTTTACCTCACCAATGGCGAACCCATCACGGTGATTAAAGACGTGGTGATGCAGGGCACCGAGGAAATACGCGCCAACAACGACGCGTACTCGATTGAGAACGTCCTCTATAAATAGCGGGCGACGATGCTTACGCGGATGGCAGTGCGTCGACGAATTCAGCCATACGTTTCTGAGTCGCCTTATCAGGCAGTTCACCGACAGCGGCGCCAAGATTATCCAGCATGTGGTGCGCTTTGCTTGTGGCAGGCGTTACAACGGTGACGGCCGGGTGAGCGGCCGCAAACTTTATAAAGAACTGGCCCCACGTCTTGATGCCGATCTCGCCTGCCCATTCCGGTACTTCGCGATTTCCGACGCGCTGCCACAGTCGGGTCCGGCCAAACGGCACATACACCAGGACAGCGATACCGCGTTCCGCGGCGATCGGAAAAATCTTGTCGGCCGCTTCGCGATCATCAACGGCATAGTTGACCCCGATGAAGTCGATCGGCTCATTCTGCATTGCGGCCACGAGATCCGGAAAGCCGGTCTGCCCGGTATAGGTGGTACCGATATATCGAACCCGACCTTCTTCCCGAAGTTCTTTGAGGATTCCCATCTGGGTCGGAATATCTCTTAAATTGTGTACCTGTATCAGGTCGATTGGGTCCTTACCAATGTAGCTGAACGAGCGTTCGATCTCGGCCCTGGCCGCATCAGCATCGGCCATCGAACCTCCTCGAGGAACAACGTTAACCTTGGTCGCCCAGAATGTTTTCTCGGCCATCCCCAACTTTTGCACGATTTCACCAGCAACGCGTTCGGCCTCGCCATAAGCCGGCGCCGTATCAATGACCGTGCCGCCGTTGTCCAGCAGCGCGGTGATAACGCCTCGTAACTGGCTTACGTCGTCTGCTTCCGCCAGACCGCGGAACGATGCTGACGTGCCCAGGCCGACGATCGGCAAAGACTCGCCGGTTTTCGGAATGGCTCGGGTGATCAAGCCCTCATGATGTGCTGCATTCAGAAGTTCCGCCGGCAGCATGCTGGCGGCCCCTGCCATTGCAGAGAACTTCACTATGTTTCTTCGCGATATCATCTAACTACCCTCCTGGCTACCTGGCTGTAACGCAATGCGAGCTACGAACTCCTCGCCTTGTTGTTTGGCGGAAAATATCCACCCCCATTCTAGTACCCGACTTGCAGCGCTGTCTCGACCGCGCCGTCGCGCCGCGGATCCGCAGCACCGGTCCATAAACCATCCTCCACAGCGAGTGCATGTACACCACCGAAGTACGCATCGAGACGACTGTCGGACACTCCGAATGAGGGCAATACTAAACGAAGATTGCGGTCCGCCAAACCCTGCAGCAGCACGGGCGACAGTTCAGCACCTTCGACATAGGCCATGTCGGCCGGCACGACGTGCACACGGTAGGCGCCAACCGCGACCTTGATGCCGGCCGCAATGTCGACCCAGTGGCTAACCACCTGTGCAACGGCGGAAATAATTCGCGCACTACCCGGACTTCCGAGAACCAGCAGTGGCTCACCGTCACGAGAGACGATAGTGGCACTCATCGACGACATCGGCATTTCCGATGCGGCCAGGAAATACGGCGCTTCCGGATCGTCGACCTGAAATCCCTGCATATAGTTGTTGTAGAGAAACCCGAGGGTCGGATGCGCAACCTTCGCGCCGAAATAACTATCGATACTCTGGGTAACTGATACGGCCGTACCATCAGCATCAACCACCGAGAAGTGCGTTGTTTCACCACCATCCGGACTGCCGCGCTCGACCAACAATCTTTGCGCCTCGTCCTTCGACGTCACATGCCGGACCGCTTCTGAATAGTTCTTGTAGTCGGTGATCGGTGAGTCGCGTCGGGAACTATGACCAATGAACAAAGCATCCAGCAAAGCAAGGCGCCGTTCATCGTTATCCTTCGCAATCGATGCCGTGGTCGAGTGCTCGAGAACATTCAATATTTGCAGTACGACCCATCCACCGAACGGAGGTGGCAAAGTTTCAACATCATAGCCACGATAGGTCGCACTTATCGCGGGCACGACCGCCGGCTCAGGAAAATCCTCAAGGTCCGCCATCGTGATCCACCCGCCATGACGTTCAACATCGGACGCAATCTCTTTGGCCATATCGCCGCTGTAAAACTCCATCGCACCATCGATTGCAATGCGTCGCAGCGTCGCCGCCAGTAGCGGTTGCCGAACGGTATCGCCAACCTGCCAGGTCGAACCGTCCGGCTTCAGGAATATCGCCGTCGCGGTTGCATCGCCGGCCAATTGCGAGTCGTAGGTGCGAAACGACCGATGTCGAAAAGGACCGACCGTGAATCCGCGCTCGGCATAATCGATCGCTGGCTGCAGTAGTTCAACCCAGCTCAGTTTGCTGCTGCCATACTTCTGCTTCGCGACATCCAGTACGCGCAGAGTCGACGGCACGGTCGATGCGGTGCGGCCAACCCGCAGCTGTTTCGACGTCGCATTGGATGGAATTGACCGTGGTGACCACGTCGTGCCCTGCACAACCACAGCACCCTCACCACGTCGCTTGATCAACATTACCGTTTGCCCGGCGATACCGGAGCCCGCCGGTTCGGTAACGGCGAGAGCAAGCGAGACCGCGACAGCCGCGTCGACCGCATTGCCGCCCGCTTCAAGTATTTGCACGCCGGCTGCCGTTGCCTCGGGCGTTGCGCTCGACACAATACCGACAAAAGCCTGATCTTCAGCTGTAGCCGACACGAAACCTGTCAGCAGTAGCAGGACAAATGGAGCTCGAAGCATCGACATATTCAAATTCCGAAGTAAGCGAGGCTGTAGCCTGTGGATACAGCTCTGGCAGATAGTACACGCAGTTCAGGATCGGCCAAATACCGGTCGATTTGGCCGTTTACTGAGCGACTCTGTCGCACTGATTATGGACATGGGATACATTGCGGGAGGAGTGCATGGATGATAGACGGATATTGTGAATGCAGGCGAATTCAGTTTGAAGAGCGTTGACCAGCAACAGGAGCACACGGGCTCCTATTACGCGGCGTCCGTCAATGAAGTTACCCACTATCCGCCGCTGCAAGGGACACACACCGCGGATATTTGTGTAGTCGGCGGTGGATTCACGGGAGTTTCCACTGCTTTAACATTGGCGGAACGCGGTTATTCCGTCGCACTGGTCGAGGCCAACAGAATCGGTTGGGGTGCATCCGGCCGTAACGGTGGCCAAATCATCAATGGTATTAGCGGCCTTGCGAAAATTCGCAGGAAACACGGTGAAGGCATCGCCGACATGCTTTGGGATATGAAGTGGCGCGGCAACGAAATCATTATCGATCGCGTAAAAAAATACGGCATATCCTGCGATCTGAAAAGCGGCTTCCTGGAAGTCGCCACGAAACCGTCTCAGGTCAGCTATTTTGACGAACAGGTCGCTGAACGACAGCGGCACAACTTCCCGCACAACTACGAGATATTGGACCGACAAAAAACCGCCGATAGCTTGGGCACCGACGCGTTTTACGGTGGCTTTGTTTGCTACCGTGATGGCCATCTGCACCCGCTAAACCTTTGCATCGGCGAAGCTCGAGCCGCTCATGATCTGGGCGTGCAAATATTTGAACAGTCTCCCGTCACCGGCATTGAGCATGGCGCGCGGCCCAGAGTAAGGACAGCGAGCGGCGTGGTAGAAGCCGATTCCGTGGTGTTGGCCGGTAATGCTTATAGCCACCTTGAGCCCAGGCACCTCTCCAACCTGGTCTTTCCGGCCGGCAGCTACATCATCGCCACCGAACCATTGGCCGAGGACGTCGTCAGTCGCATCAACCCACTGGACGTGGCCGTCTGTGATGTCAATGAAGTCGTTGACTACTATCGGCTGTCAGCCGACAAACGCCTACTTTACGGCGGCGCTTGCAACTACTCCGGTCGCGACCCGGTGAGTATCAAGTCGTTCATTCTGCCGCGCATGCTGAAGATCTACCCACAGTTAAAGGACGTACGCATCGACTTCGAATGGGGTGGCAAAATCGGGATCGTACTCAATCGAATCCCGGCCGTCGGGCGAATCAACGGCAACGTCTACTATTGCCAGGGCTATTCAGGTCATGGCGTCTGCGCAACACACGTGATGGGTGAAGTGATGGCCGACGCAATCGGAGGCACGATGGAAAAATACGACCTGTTCGCGAACATGAAGCATTTTCGCTTGCCAGGCTCACAGTGGGTCGGCAATCAGATCATTGCGCTCGGTATGTTGTACTACAAAATGAAAGATCGTCTTTGACACGAGTCACAACCGATGATCATCCGGATTTTGCTCCTCGTTAGACAACGTGCAGCAATTCAGTATCTAGATCATGCCGAAAACCCGCCCGACTCCGACGGCCAGCGGTATCGACAATAAAGTTCTGAGCGCCCAGATAACAATCAACTGCCCCAGCGTCAGCGGAATCCCGGTGGCCAAGACGCATGGTATCGACGCCGACAGGAATAGGATCGACGAAACAGAGACGACACCGACAACAAAACGAATTGATGGATCGAACGCGACCGCCTGCACGGATGGTAGAAACATCTCGGCCAGCCCGCTTGCGAGAACACTCGAAATTTCGGTGGAGTTCTCCGGAAAAAACAACCAGAGCACCGGCGCAAACAACAGCCCCAGCACATCAAACACTGGTGTAAATTTCGCCGCCATCAGTCCGAGAAAGCCCATGGATAGAATCGAGGGAACCACCCGTGACGCCATGACCAATCCATCCAGCAAGTTCTCCTTCAGCAACGGCCCAAGCTTGGGTGCGTTTCGCGCAACCGCTAGACCCGCTAGCCACGCCGCTTTCAATGAAGAACTGTGGGGCGCATCGGCCCTGCCATCGACCTGGCATTGATTATTCATTCCGGACAACGGCGGTAACCGAACAGTTATGGCTGTTACCAGAAACGTGACCAGTAAAGTGCCGAAGAAAAACGCATTCCAGGATTCGGTGAGCGACAGTGTTTTCGCAACGATGACCATGAACGTTGCAGACACCGTGGAAAAGCCGGTCGCAATAATTGCCGCCTCTTTCGCTGAATACATACCTGATTTGTAAACGCGGCTGGTGATCAACAAACCGATGGAATAGCTACCGGCAAATGACGCAACGGCGTCAATAGCGGAGCGGCCCGGCGTTCTGAATACCGGCCGCATTATTGGCTCCATGAAAATACCAATCGCCTCCAGTAACCCGAAGCCGATTAGGAAAGTCAGGAAAATCGCGCCGATCGGGATCACCAGGCCCACCGGCACCGCCAGCTTTTCAAACAGGAATGGCAGAACATCCGGTGCCATGATGAAGCCGGGACCGCGGCCAGTCAGATACATGGCCGCCAGCGGCACTGCCAGCAATTGCAATAATGACAACACCGCGGTGCTTGCGTTTCTGTTCCAGGTCTTCGCCCAAAACGGCGCCGCAATTCCCCAAAGTATGAGCAAGACCGCATAAAGATAGCTAAAGACCCGCGCCTGCGACGTAATCAGGGTCACCAGGTGATCAATAGCAATTGTCGAACGCCCGGCTATTTCAAGCGGCACGAAGAATGCGACTGCTCCAATGGCGCTGAATACCAGGAACCGAACGATCGAAGCGTTTCTTGTGCTTGCTATGTTCACGGTTGATTCCATGTCGTATAGGTCATTGATTATTATATAAAAAAAGATATCCTGGAAGGATAGATTCAAATCGCCTTCGGGCGATCTTCACCCCTGCTGGGCGCCTGCGGCGTCTAAAACGCTGGCGCGTTTTTTCGAACCAGAAGTTCTCACCGGGTTCCGAGCACCACAAACAACAAAGGGGTCAGAGCCCTTTGAGCTACTCGACACATAGCTTACAGATTGTTCCGGACACATGGTTTACACATATCGGTATTTGGGGAGAGCCCAGATGCCTTGGAATGAGTGTAAACCGATGGATGAGAGACTACGTTTCATAGCCAGGCTCCTCGAGGGCGAGAAGATGGCACCGCTGTGCCGTGAGTTCGGCATTTCCCGGGTCACCGGCTACAAGATATTCGACCGCTACAAAGACAGTGGCCTGGATGGCCTCAACGATCGCAGCCGGGCGCCGTATCGGCAGGCCAACAAGCTGCCCTTTCAGATCGAGCGCACGATCCTCGGGATCAAGAAGAAGCATCCCACCTGGGGTGCCCGCAAGATCCGAGACAAGTTGCTGCGTCAGTTCACCATGATTAAGCCGCCCGCCATCAGCACCGTGCATGCGGTGCTGGATCGCAATGGTCTTGTGAAGCGCAGGAAGCGGCGGCGCCACAAGGCCTCGGGTACCGCATTGATCGGAGCTGACTCACCCAACGGACTCTGGTGTGCCGACTACAAGGGCGAGTTCATGCTCGGCAACCGCGAGTACTGCTATCCGCTGACCATCAGCGACTATAAGTCGCGCTACCTGATTGCCTGTGACGGTGTTGCCTCAACGCGCTCAGACTTCGCCTTCAGCATTTTCGAGAGGGCTTTCAAGGACTTCGGACTGCCGCTCGCGATTAGAACCGACAACGGGGTGCCGTTCGCCTCCGGTAATGCGCTGTTCGGACTGACCAAACTCTCTGTCTGGTGGCTGCGCCTCGGTATCAACCTGCAGCGCATCAAGCCCGGACACCCCGAACAGAATGGCCGTCATGAGCGCATGCACCTCACCCTAAAGAAAGAAGCGACCAAGCCCGCTGCCTTCAACTTCCTGCAGCAGCAAGAACGCTTCGATGACTTCATCGAGGTTTACAACAACAAGCGACCGCACCAGGCACTCGGTGGTGCTTACCCCGGCGACCTGTATACACCTTCACCCCGAATTTACGAGCCACCAGGCGAACCCGATTATCCGTATCACGACCGAACCGTTCGCGTGACACGCTGCGGTCGCATCTGTCTCGGCAGACGCAAGATCAATCTAAGTTCCGTGTTCGCCGGCCAAACCATTGGCATACGGGAGGTTGATGACCAAATATGGCTGGTCAGCTTCCTGGAGTATGATCTGGGATACTTCGATGAAGAAAGGGACCGGGTAGAACCCGGTCCCTCGCCGTTCATGCCGGACAAAGTGTTAACTATGTGTCCGGAACAAGGTGTAAACCATGTGACCGGTTAACACCCTTTGTTGTTTGGCGCGCCCGGAAGGATTCGAACCTCCGACCACTTGGTTCGAAGCCAAGTACTCTATCCAACTGAGCTACGGGCGCTGGAGGTGCGAACAATAATCGTGTTGCGAGGCCAACACAACCTCTATTGAACCCGAAAAGGCCGCCGGAAGTAGAGCACCAGCCCTGCCAGCAGCAGTGCCAGTGAGACGTACATGGCAATTCGCCAGCGGCTGGTCGCAGCCCGCACAATCTCGAAGCGCTCCACATAGATGGTTTCGCAGGCTCCGTCACCCTTATCCGTTCGGACGGTACTGGTACCACGAATGCCGCCACCCGGACTGCCGTAACTTGAGAGATAGCCGCGCACGCGAATTTGGTCGCCAATGCGAATGTCTTGAACCCGGTCGCGAATACCTTCGTCATCCGATATTAGATGATTGTTCGATATCTGGTTCTCGTCGAATGAATCCCAGGCGGCCATGTCCCGAGTTTGGAAGTTGCACGTAAAGATACCATTCCAGAAATCGATCTTGCTGAGTTGCGCAGTCACTGTGTTGTTGCCCCAGACGACACAAACGTCCAGCATGTTGAGGTGATCGTTGGCCAGCTGGTGCATGCGGCTGTTGTTGTCGTGATGGCGGAAGGAGACGATCATTCCTGTGATGTCATACTCAAATTGCGGCTCGATGTGGTAGCCAACATCCTCGTAGGCCACCTCGAACGGAGGCCGGTTCGTCGGCGTCTGCACCGGCTCTGTACGAATCTCGGGCAGGTAGTCGATATTCCCGGGCAGATCATTTCGGTTCCAGAATGAAACAACCAGGACCAGGAAACTTGCAACTACCAGAAATTGATTGAAATTCATTGACTTACCCGTGTGTCACGCCGCGACGATCGTGAGAAGTACGCATTGCATTGCCGCCGGACTGGGGCGAATACTAACGCATATCACATAGGACCGATTCGGAATTCAGGAGGTACATGATGAAAACTGTGACCACACTCTCGCTGCTATTCCTCTCTTGCCTGGCCATTGCCGGATGCAACCCTGCGCCAACATCCTCCGCCGGATTTCGGCTGCCGGATGGCGATGCTGAAGCGGGTCTTGAAGCCTTCCTGTATATGCAATGCAATCAATGCCACACGATTGATGGATTGGAATTGCCGTCTATCCCGGGTACGAACTCGCCTTTTGTTCAGCTGGGCGGGCCAGTGACCTACGTCAAAACCTATGGCGAGCTCGTGACATCCATCATTAATCCGTCACACAAGCTCGCCACAGGCTATGTCGCTGAGCTGGTCTCCGTCGACGGCGAATCGCGGATGTACAATTACAACCGCCACATGACCGTTCAGGAACTTGTCGATCTGGTTGCCTTTTTGCAATCTCATTACAATGTTGTGCCACCGCAATTCGACTATCGAATGTACCCGCGCTGATTTAGCCCGAGTACGTATCGACTAGTCACAAAAAGCATCTGGCGACAGCCGGCACAATTCGTCCAGCAAGGCCTCGGTATTGGCCAGTCCGCACTCGGGCTCGGACAACACGTCGAGCGAATCGCCGAGACACACGAGTTCTTCTCTCTCGCCGGTCAACTCGCCATCCTCCATGCCGACGGCCAGAACAAAACCGACACCGGGCAGGTAATACTTGAACTCCGTCGATTCCGGATCGATCGGCGCGAAGTCGAAGGTCCGCAGGCAAAGATCGGTGCCGCAGGAAAAGTCCGGGTTTGCGACATTGCCGCCCTCTTCCTCAGTCGGCGCTGAATTCAGACCGACGTACTGAATGATGTCCTCAGCCTCTTCGAGGGAAAATTCCTGGCGGTGCGCGAGACCCCAAACCGGCGTATTAAGCGTCAGGTAGCCTGACTTCGCATAGTCCAGACCTGCTTCGAATGAACCATCCAGGTCGCGCAAAATGCCATCTTCAAAATTGCGCGCGACCTCACCACAATAGACAACATCGCCACCGACCGTTTGAGCAAACCAGTCGTCAGTCACCTCTACGGCTTCGTACTCGACTTCGCCGTCTTCCTCCGTTTCTTCGACAACAATGTCAACGACCACCCGACAATCCACCCCGAGAATGTCTCGGGTGTCGTCAGTGACGTGCACAACGACGATCTCTTCGCCTTCTGCACCGGCACGCAGCACGTAGGTATGACCGGCAATGACAGAAATATAAGGATTACGATCGTACTCGCCAGGCACCTGATCGGGGTGAATGAAATCATTGACCAGCAAGGGCTCAGTGTCATATCGATTTTCCCCAAGCACTTCGCAAGCCTCTACCCGGGCTTCACGAACTTCACCGCAGAATTCATTTTCGTCGGCTCTGGCCTCGCCAGCTTCGCGAAAACACGCGCGGCGCTCGTTGCGACCGGCCAGGTTCTGACAGTTCGCCACAGTCACGTAGTAGTTGTCACGAACGTCGAACCGGCAGGCATTGGCCAGAGTTCCGGCCGACTTTTTGCAGACAGTGTGGTCTTCGTTGCCCCACGCCATTACAGGCGCTGGCAATACGGCCGCTAGCAGTACGGCAATTAACAGGAATCTTTTTGACATGATGTTCCCCTTAGCTTGATTTCTCGAATCGACTAAATGCACTCAGATAGACACACTGTCAGGTGAAAATCGGTCGCAGACCGGCTGGGCCCGACGAGGTTTGGGAAAATCCGACACCGCTATGCGGAATATATGTATGGAAGTTCCCGCCGGAACTGGTAGCTTCATCGCGTAACTCGTTCAGGAACAAAGGAATATCGAGTGTCAATGAAATCGGCCCGCGCGCTCCGTGCCGCTGTAGCGCTAATCGTCTGCACCACCTCGACGTTTCCGTCCCTCAGTCACGGACAATCGGCTGACGACGATACCTATCTGGACGAAATCATCGTCACGTCCCGCTACCGCGCGGAAAAACTGTCGGATGTTCCCGATTCGATCACGGCCTTTACAGCCGCCGATGTCGAACGACACAGGATAGAGCGCATCAATCGCGTGGCGTCATTGACGCCAAATCTGCGCTTCTCGGATGATCAGGAAGTCGGTGTCTCCACGCTCGTGATCCGTGGCGTGAGCCAGAATCGAGGAACCGGACAACCCCCGGTGTCTTTCTCCATTGATGGCGTTAGCGCGACCAACAACCTGCTAACGACTCAGGAGCTGTTTGATATCGAAAGCGTTGACGTCCTGCGTGGCCCGCAAGGCGCGTTGTACGGCCGCAATGCTATCGGCGGTGCGGTGCTCATTTCGACGAAACGCCCGACAGCCGAGCCTGAATACGGCTTCCGATTGTCTGCCGCCGAAGGTGCGGACTACACGATCTCCGGGAGCGCCTCAGGACCCGTCGTGAGTGATAACGTTCTTTATCGCGCTTCTTTTCGCGTGCAGGACCGCGAAGGGCAATTGAGAAACGCCTACCTCGACAATCAGCTCGTCGACTATAAGAAGTCAGCTGCCTTTCGTGGGCGCTTGCTGTTCACTCCGGTCGAGAAGCTGTCCGTCGATTTGCGCGCCCAGATACTTGATCAGGAAGGTGGCTCAGGCTATTTCATGCCAGCGAGTGAAGGTTATCTCCCGTTACCGCCACCCAACCCACCGATCCTGTTCGGCAACCCGACCTACGAAATCCAGGCCAATCGAATCGGTGAATCCTTTGTTGATGCTGGCGAGGTATCGGCCAAGATCGACTATGACTTTGGCTGGGCCACGCTGAGTTCGATTACGTCCTACACCGACGTCGACTCCGGCAACGATCAGGACCTTGATCAGACCCTGGTTGAAGCCATCGACATCATCGTGATTGACCAATCCCAAACGTTCGCACAGGAATTACGACTCGTATCGAGATCCGACAGCGCCTTTCGCTGGGCTGCCGGTATGCAGTACTTCACTCAGGACCGATTCCGCTCTTTAGCAACGACATTTCTTGGAACTCCAGTGCCACCCGCTGCTCAGGATCTGAAGCTGGACAACCTGGCAGCATTTGGCAACTTCAGTTACGACATTCGCGACGACCTCGAACTGACACTCGCGTTTCGATACGACGAGGAAACACCGAAGGACACCACGCAAGGCAAAAGCGAAACCTTTAGTGAAATGCAACCGAAAGCCAGCCTTGCCTACAACTTCCGCGATGGCCTGCTCGGCTACATCACAGTTGGCAAAGGTTTCCGTGCCGGCGGCTTTAACAACCTCGCACCCGGTAGCAATTTCATGCCGGGCTTCGACGAGGAATCACTCATCAGCTATGAGACCGGCTTGAAGGGCACGGCATTTGACGGACGCATGCGAGGCGGCGTATCACTGTTTCTGATCGACTACGTTGACCAGCAATACTTTCTGTTTGACCAGACCGGGACCCAGGCCAACATCAACATTCCGAAAAGCGAAATAACCGGCGGTGAGCTTGAGATTACGGCTTTCCCTACGGAGTCATTGCTGATCAATTTCGGCCTGGGCTACACGGACAGCGAGATCAAGGAGTACGAGGACATCCCCGGCGTGCTGGTACCGGCGAGTGAGATCATCGGTAAGAAGGTGCCGGGTGCCCCGATCTGGAGCCTTAACTTAGCGGCACAACACACCCTGCCGCTCGGCAACGATTTGCAGCTGGTGAGTCGCATCGACTACGAACATCGCGACAAGACTTACTGGACACTGGACAACGTCGACGTTCAGGAAGCTTACGACCTGACCAATCTCAGCTTCTCGCTGGAGAAAGAGCGATGGTCGACCCGTCTGTACGTGAATAACGTGTTCGACGAGCAATACATTGAATGGTTCTTCGCTGCTCGATTCATCGGACTGCCGGCAGACATTGCATGGCCCAGTCAACCACGGCAAACGGGTTTGGAGTTTTCATTCCGATATTGAGCATCCTGACCGAGCCAGTTCGCTGCGAAGAAGTTGCCACTATGCTGATCGCGGGCTATATCCGAGCTATTAGAATATTGACAGTTTCGATTTGGTTGTGAACTGCTCTAAAGCCTGCATCCCCAACTGCGAATTGCCTTTTTTATTCAATCCGGGTGACCAGGTTGCAATGACAAACTGGTTCGGCAGCAATGCAACAATGCCGCCGCCAACACCGCTTTTTCCCGGCAGGCCCACCTCAAATGCAAATTCACCGGCTTCATCGTAAAACCCGCAAGTCAGCATAACGGCGTTAATACGTTTTGCCTGACTTTCAGTGATATGTGCTTTCTCGAATATACATTTTCCCTGGTTAGCGAATAGATAAAACGCTTTCGAAAGCTGCTGGCAGCTCATCTCTATTGAGCATTGATGGAAATAGAAATCCAGTACGTCATCAACACTGTTTTCAAGATTATCAAATGACTTCAGCAGATTGGCGGCTGCGTAATTTCTATAGCCCGTCCTTCTTTCCGATTCAGCAACCTGTTTGTTGTAGTTGACACTTTCATCGCCAGTCAATTCTCTTATGAAGTTTAGAAAGTCTGCTTTCGGATGTTCCATACGAGAGAGCAGAATGTCTGAGATAACTATCGCCCCGGCATTAATCAGTGGATTTCGCGGAATACCATTTTCCAACTCCAATAGTGATAATTGATTAAACGGACTACCGGAAGGCTCCACATCCACACGCTTCCAGACATTGTTTCCTTCGCATGAAATAGCTTTGGCGAGCGCCAATACTTTCGAAATACTCTGAATAGAAAACGGCACGTTGTCGTCGCCAATTCCGTACTCATACCCCCCTGATGATCTCAAATGAATGCCAAAATGGTTTTTATCGATATTGGCTAATTCGGGTATATAGGAAGCGACGACACCCTTGTCAATTGCAGCACTGGCATCGCGGTAAATAGCTTCTAAGATGAGCTGATAATCGCGCATCTTACTCCTCCCCAGAAAATCGATTTGTGATTCGAACCGAGTTCATTAGCTGCGAACCAACGGCCACAGTAACTGTCTCGATGCGCTAACGGGCGCAAGATTTTCCACACCGTACTTCTCAGGGTATTGGCGTGTAATTCGTGCGGTACCGAATAATACGTCCCAGAAAAACAGCAAGTTGCCGTAGTTGCCCTTGTAGTGTGTAACGCCATCGGCGAGGTGGCGACCGTGATGCGCGGAGTGTGTCGATGGTGTCGAGATGATTCGTTCCACGACCCACATCACCGGCGATAGCCAGGCGATTCTATACAGCGGCCGGTCCCATTTGAGATCGGAATGCGCAGCACAGATCACGAGCAATTTTATGACGATATAAATCGCGTAGACTTTACCTAGCCCAAAATAGATCAGTGCCCCGGAAAACCAGATTCCCGGCATGAACAGGTAATAGAAAAGGTTGTTGCGATAGACGATGCGAATACTCATGTATTCAGCATCGTGGTGCGGTCGGTGCAGCTCATAGAGCCACTTGGTGTTGTGCGTGATGCGGTGCTGCCAGTACTGCATCATGTCATCGAAAACCAAAAACAGCACTACCTGCCCAGGGACCGGCCAATCGGCCAGACTATTGGCACTTTGCGGAAATAGCGCTGCGGCGAGCAGTCCCCCACAGAGCAAGACAAAGGGCTGCGTAAAAATCAGAAGCACCAGTGAACTGACGGATTCGACAACCCAGTCTTTTCGACTTTGACCGACCTTGTGCAGCAGATCGGTTCGCAAGAATTCAGCCACTGCATACAATGTGAATATGAGCAGAATGGCAATGACTTCAGGTTTCAAGGGTAACGCTCCCCTATTGACGGCCAACCGACAATACCCCAAATCCCTGTTAGGATTGAACTACAAATAATAATAATCATCCTCCGTCCGGGAAAACGTGTTTACTAATCGCAAGCGCAGCCTGTTCGCCGTCATCGTATCGATGGTCATCGTCAACCTGGTCTATGGCCTGACTTTGCCGTTGCTGTCTCTTGTTCTCGACGCCCAGGGTATAAGCAAAACGGTTATCGGCCTGAGTATCGTAGCCCAGGCCAGCGCCGGTGTTTTGCTTGCGCCATTCATCCCGCGGCTGATTATCCGCGCTGGCGCCGCTCGCGTGATGCAGGGTGCCGCCCTGCTCGCCGCCGGGACCCTGATGACTCTCGGCATTTTCCAGGAAGTGAATTTGTGGTTCCCCCTGCGGTTCTTGCTGGGCGCGTCGGCGGCAATGCTGTGGTCGGCCAGCGAGGCCGTTATTAATGAACTCGCAGCAGATAACTGGCGGGGACGCATTATTGGTATTTACGGGTCGGCCGGTGCCGCCGGTTTTGCACTGGGGCCTCTCGTGCTGCTGATCACAGGAACCAGCGGCCTGCTGCCCTTCGTCGTAACCGCTGCAATTGTTGTCACTGCCAGCCTGCCGCTGTTCTGGCTTGCGCGCGAATCACGCGCTGGTAGCGGAGAACCGCACGTAAGTTTGCGGCGCATCTTCGCCTTCGTGCCGCACATCATGTTGCTGAACTTCGCATACGCGGCAGCCGTTGAATCGTTCATCGCATTTTTCCCCTTATTCGGCATCCATGTCGGGCTAGGCGAGGCACGGAGCCTGTCATTACTCACAACCTTTGCCCTGGGCGGCGTGATCCTGCAGCTCCCGTTAGGCTGGCTGGCCGATCACATGGAGCGGCAGAAACTATTGCTTGCCTGCATAGTTCTAACCATAGCCGGATTCATAGCTTTTCCCGATCTTATCGGCCAGAGGTTTGCCGGTCCGGTGTTCGCCTTCACTTTGGGCGGCGTGGAAGGGGTGATCTATGCATTGGGCATGGTGTTGCTCGGACAACGGTTTCGTGGCACGGAGCTCGCCGCCGCCAGCGTTTTGTACACCGGCATGTGGGGCGCCGGCGCGATGATAGGGCCACTCATTGTCGGCGCAAGCATGGATATGCTGGGTGACCAATCGATGCCCTATTTGATCGCGATGATTTATATTCTGTACTTGCCCGTATATTTTCTCGCAAGAGGACGAAAACCTTGAATTGCCCGTTCGAACCAGGGGCAACGGAGTACCAACTATGAAAAGCACTATTGTTGCTATCGTACTGTCCTTTTTGCTTGTCGCCTGCAGCAAGACAACAGAAGTCGAAGTTTCGATCAGCACAAACGCAGCCCCAATAATTGTTGAAGGCCTCAGCGGACCTGAAGGCGTACGCTACGATGCCGAACTGGACCTCTACTTTGTATCAAATTTCAATGGCGAACCCGCGGGCGATGCCAATGGCTTTGTCAGCAAGGTTTCCGCCGAGGGTGAAATCCTGCAACTGAAGTTCATGGTCGGCAGCGAACAATGGCCGCTGCACGGTGGTCGTGGCATGTGGGTCGATGAGCGAGGCCTTTGGCTCGTCGATGCGGGCGGTGTACATTTGTTTGACCGTGCCAACGGCGAGCAACTTAACTTCATCGATTTCTCTGAGTTTGAGCTGGGCTTTTTAAACGATGTGGTTCGGGCTAAAGATGGTGCGCTATACGTAACCGATACGGGCACGGCCAGTCTCTATCGTATCGATGTTGACGGTGTATCCCTTGCCACTAATGTGCCAATGAATCCTAACGGCGTTGCACTCAATCCTGCCAACGGTCGCCTGTTACTGGTGCCGTGGACCGGCGGCAACGAAGTTATCGAATGGGATATCGAAACAGAAACGATGAACTCCCTCGGCACTCTCGATGGCGGTGGTAACTTCGACGGAGTCGAAGTTTTTAACGGCCGAATTATCGTAGCCAGTCAGGAAGATACCAGCTTGCATGTCATGGTAGACGGCGTAGATCAACGGGTGTTCGACTTGCCCGGCCGACCTGCCGACATCGGCATCGACACAAAACGCAACAGAGTGGCAGTTCCGTACGTCGGCCTGGACCGAGTGGATATTTTTCCGCTCGGCGACTAAGGGCTGCCAAGCCATGAGCGACGCAGCCGACCGACCTGTGCCCATACTCCTGTGGCCCTTCTACGCGGTATGGCGATTACTGTCCTTTATTCTCAGTATAGTCGGACGACTGCTGTGTTCCGTTCTTGGCATCGGTTTGATGGTTGCCGGTGTCCTGATAACGATGAGTGTGGTGGGTGCACCACTCGGCATTCCTCTTGCCTCGCTGGGCTTTCTGCTCCTGATTCGCGCGCTGTTTTAAGCCCGACCGGCCGTGCCGCCTGCAGTTCAGCAGGGATTCATATTCGTTATTAGACAATATCCGCGCGCACTTGAAATCTGTGACTCGCAGCACAATGTTGGCGGCGGGCGCGATTAGTATGCGCACCACTTGGGCAATAACTGGAGAACGCAATGTTCCGTTCAACACTGGCAACACTACTACTCGTAGCTTCGGCATCGGCCGGCGCAGCGGGATTCGATTACAACTATTTACAACTTGATTACACCAATATTGAATTCGACGATATCAACGTCAATGGCGACGGCTTCGGCCTGTCGGGATCCTATGCCGTTAATCCCGATTGGCATGTGTTCGCAGGCTATCAGGAAGCGGGTCTCGACTTCGGCGTTGACGCGACGATGTTCGCGGCGGGCGTCGGCTACAACACCGAGCTGTCTCCTGTCATGGACGGGTATGCCCGCCTTTCGTATCAATACGTTGATTTTGACACACCAGGGTTCAGCGGTTTCGATGATAACGGACTGGGTTTCGGTATTGGTTTACGCTTCGCCGCGTCACCCGATCTCGAACTCAATGCCGGAATCGAATACGTTGACTTCGGCGATGGCGGCGACGACACAGGTTTCTCAGCTGGTGCCCTGTGGAAATTCAGCGACGCTTTTGTATTAGGTCTCGCCGGCAGCTGGGCTGACGACGCATCGGCGTACACCTTGAGTGGGCGTGTCTATTTCGGCAAGTAATCCGCGACAAATGCACAACTCGAAGCCCCGCTCATTGCGGGGCTTTTTTTTTGCTTCGAGCTACAATACGGTCTTTGTTTGGACAACTGGAATCATTATGGGTCGCTGGCGTCCTCCGGCGGCGAAATCATCGGCCTATATCACGCCGTCAGGCTTCGCCGCACTGCAAAAAGAGCTCAAAGATTTGTGGCTGAAGCGCCGCGATGTTGTAACGGCGTTGGCCGCGGCGGCCGCTGAAGGTGATCGTTCTGAGAATGCCGAGTACATCTACCGCAAGAAAGAACTTGGCGGCATCGACTATCGTATCCGCTACCTGCAAAAACGCCTGCCTATCCTGAACGTGGTGCGGGAAGCGCCAAAAGTCGATGCCGTGTACTTTGGTGCGAGCGTGGAGGTCTGTGACGAAAGCGGAGATACACGTTGCTATCGAATCGTCGGCCCGGATGAAACAAGCGCCAAAACCTCATCAATCAGCATGGACTCGCCCATCGCGAGGGCCTTGTTGGCAAAACGCGTAGACGACGAGATCGTTGTCAGTATCGGCGAGAAAACCACTTCGCTCACTGTGCTCTCGATACGTTACGACACCTCGACTTAGTGACGCTCTTTTACGGGGTACTTTCGCTGCTATCGTGATCGACAGGCTTATGGGGACGCAGAAAACCAGAATCTGAACTCTGCACCGGGCGACACGTTGATCATGTCGACCCCGCCGCTCATGGCTACGGCGAGCTGGTGCACAATGGCCAGACCGATGCCGGTGCCGACGGTCTCTCGTGTGAGCTCCGACTCTGATCGATAGAAGAGCTGAAAGATCTTTTTCATTTGATCTTTGGGAACGCCGGGTCCGTGATCACGCACTGAAAACATGATCCGATTGTTCTCCACGCGCTTACAGTGGATATCGATGCGCTTGCTGGCCGCGTTTGCGGAGAACTTGATGGCATTGTCCACCAGGTTGATGACCATCTGGACGAAGCAATCGACGTCAACATTGATTGTCGCCCGGCGCGCATCTTCGCTACTGTCTATTCGAAGTTGAAAGCCAGCTCGTTCGACCTGGCTCGCGATCTTGGACTCTATTACGCTCATCAGTTCGCCAACCTTCGACGGGCGCATATCGAATTGTGGTTCATTGCGGGAAATTTTCGCGAGCTGCAATACATTGGAAATCAGCCTCGATAATCGCTCTGACTCATCATGTATGTATTCGTAGTAGCTCTGCCGCTTATCCTCATCAGCCCACCCTTCCTTCAACATCTCGCCGTACATGCGGATGGAGGTAAGCGGTGATTTGAGTTCGTGGCTGACGGCGGAGACGAAGTCCTGTTGCTGCCGGGCGAGGGAAATCTGGCTCAAGCCCGTCCGGTAGAGCGTCACGCAGCCACCAACGAGGACCACTGCCAGCACCAGCGTCACCCAGGCGAGCACCCTGGCACCGGGACCCGGCGGCAAGTGCCTGATCGTGTAAATGATTTCCAGGCCCTGTAATGGCGCGCTCAGGCGGCTGCGATACAAGGAGCTCCCGTCCAGACCCTCTACCCGATTCACTCTCGAGTAGTTGTCGCGACCCGATTCGGGACCGCCAATAATCTGAATCAACTCTCCCTCGTAGGTCACACCGAGTCGCGTCATGTCCGCCAATGCGGTACGCAGGAAGTTGGCCTCAATGATTTGGTCCAGGAACACGTCCTGATTCAACAGCAAGCCCTGAATGTAACGTTCGCCGTCACGCCAGACTTTGCGATACAACACAAAATGACCGGTCCCCAGGCGACTGAATTCGAAGGGATCGATCTCACTTTCGAAAGTATTAATGCGCAGCTCTGTCAATCCAACAACGTTTGCGATGGGTTCATTGACAGCCTCGGCGGCCAGTTCCGGTAATGCGCTTTGTTCCTTGCGCTTCGCACGTGCGGGAGCATCGCTGGAATAGTCAGCGCGACCGTCCACGCTGTTGAGCTCCTTCGGACTGGCTACTCGCTCGGCCTCTGATTTTTTCTCTGCGGCGACGGGCAGGTACGATGCTTGATCCGACTTTCCGCCGGAACTCATCGCCAATTGCTTCAGATCGTCAAAGACCTGCTGACTGTAGGCATCTTCGTCTTTCGATTGCCGCTCTCCTGCAGCGACGATCTCATCTGCCAAGGCGTCTACTTCTTCCTCCATGATAACGGCGCTCGCACTTGGAGCACTCGCAGGCAGACTATTTGATCGGCGCAGTCGACCTTTGTCCTCGGGCTGAACCAGGCGATTCTCGGCGAGCACACTCTGCAGTTTCTGCGCGAGACCCAATCGAAGGCCGTACTCATCCTCGCTGATACCGAGACTGCTGGCTTGCGTATTCTCAGGCGGCAGCAGCGGTGTACTGAAATTACCGTCGGTGTCCACCTGGAAGTAGCCCAGGGCACCCGGTACTTCGGCCGCTACCGGGTAAGTCGACAATGGCGAGCGTTGCACAAAGTTTGCACTCGGCTCGCCGGAGACAATCAGGAAAGCGTAATCGGAAAAGGGCTGGGCATCGGCTGTTTTTATGGCCGCGTTGATCTGCGCATCGATACGTTGCGTGAGCTCCTGCGCATCGCCCTGATATTGGTGAAACGCTTCCCACTTGAGCTGGCTGTAGGCCTGCCAGACCAGCACCACGGTCGGCAACGCGAGTGCAAAAAAGAACAGCACGAGAAGATTTCGCAAGCGTCGCTCGTCCAGACCCGCAATGAATCGCTTTGGCAGCACGCCTATTGCTCCATCATGAGGCGGTAACCGGCACCGCGTACAGTAATGAGTACCTCAGGCGTTTTGCTGTCCGCTTCGATCTTGCGCCGCAGTTTCGCGATGTGGATATCGACAGTGCGGGTCTCGATGTCCAGATTGCGAGCGTAGCCCCACACTTTCGACAGCAATTCTTCACGCGATACAGGCCGGTCGTTGTTCTCGGCGAGATAACTCAGCACTTCAATCTCGCGCTTGGTGAACGAGATCTCCTCGCCGTCCCTGCTGGCGTTGAGATTTTCGGTATCGATGTCCATACCGGCTATGCTGATCGTTCGCGCCAACTCCTGACCCTGCTGCGAGCGGCGCAACACGGCCTCTATGCGCAACACCAGTTGCTGGATTGAAAACGGTTTTGGCACATAGTCATCGGCACCCAGCTGCAGCCCCTGGATGATTTCCTCATCCGAGGTTTTGGCCGTAAGCATGATGATGGCCTGGTTACGATCTTCTGTGCGCACGCGGTTGCAGATTTCGTAGCCGTCCAGGCCCGGCAGCATGACGTCGAGCAGAATCAGGTCGAACTTGCCCGTCAATGCTTTTTGCAAACCCTCCGGGCCGGTTGCGGCACTGTCCACCTCGAAGCCATGAAAGACGAGCACATCAATCAGGCCGGCGCGGATGGCCTGCTCGTCTTCAACTACCAGTATGCGTCTTTGCCGGTTCATAGGGAGCTTAGGCTAGCACTCTGCGGTCATTTGGTCCGTGATTGAGTGTAACGTTTTTGTAAATTCTGGCCCTGCGATTTTACGTTTCCGTGTCTTATCCGTGCAGCACCTGGCACCTACGATGTCCCCATCAAACGACCAACAACGATTTGAGGAGACACAACCATGGCACTAATCAATCGCATCTCGCGACTGTTCAAAGCGGACTTTCACGCCGTACTGGACCAGATCGAGGAACCCGAGGCCCTGCTAAAACAGGCTATACGCGACATGGAGGATGATCTTGCGAGCACCGAGCAAGGCATCCGAATCTGCGCACACGACCAGGACGCCCTGGCGCAACGTAAGGGTGAACTCGAAAGCACCGTTGCCGAATACGCGGCGCAGCTCGACCTTTGCTTCGAGTCGGACAAAGACGAACTGGCGAAGAACACGATTCGCAAGAAGCTCGAGACTGAGCGACTGTTAAAACGTCTCAGCGCAAAACACGCTGCGAACGCGAAGTTCCTTAGCGAGCAAACGACGCTGCTCGAGCAAAACAACACGACGCTCGAAAGTCTGCGGCAGAAAGCCGAACTGTTCGCACAACGAGCCCCGACCCGTGACGGCGGTCATTCTGAGTTCGATGACATCGCATGGATGGCCCGTGAGCTCACGGTCGGCGATGACGAGGTGGAAATCGCCTACCTGCGCGAACGTAACCAGAGGAGCGGATCATGAAGCGGCCTTCCTTTATTCACGGCGTAATCGTCGCTGCGGTACTGGGCTTTTTTGCCAGCGCCATTGTTGCCACGCTCACGCCGTTTGTCGGCATCGCTGCGATCGTTCGACTGCTCATTCCCGCCATGGCCCTCGCCTACCTGCTGTACCTGTTCAGCCGCAGCGAAGAACGACTGGGGCGTGTGACCGCCATTGCCTTTTGGGCGTTGTTGGCGGTCATCACATGGTGGCAGGCGCCGCCTCTGCCTTTGTATCTGCTGATACATATGGGTGCGATCTGGCTCATACGCTCACTGTACTTCTATTCAGGCGTGATGCCGGCGTTGCTCGACCTTGGCATCAGCGCTCTTAGCGTCTCGGCCACGGTATGGGCTATGAGTCGATCCGGCAGCGTATTTCTCGCCACCTGGTGTTTCTTCCTGGTACAGGCGCTGTTTGTGGCGATTCCGCCTGCGATCAACAGCCGCAGGAAAGTACCGGCGAATACCGGCAACGAAACCTTCGAGCACGCAAAACGCAATGCGGACCGCGCACTGCGTCAATTATTTACACAATAAGAGGATCTGATCATGAAAACCAAACTACTGGGCATCGCCCTGTTCGGACTGACACTGGCTTCGGTTGCTTACTACCCACAACTGATGGCAAAAAATATCGACCCGCAGGTAGAGCACCACATCTCGGCCAAGCCGAGAATCGACGTGGTCTTCGTATTGGATACGACCGGCAGCATGGGCGGTTTGATACAAACTGCGAAAGAAAAAATCTGGTCGATCGCAACAACGATGGCCTCGGCGCAGCAGGCACCTGAAATTCGCATCGGTCTGGTTGCCTATCGAGACCGCGGCGACGCCTACGTCACCCGGGTAACCGACCTGTCCTCTGACCTCGACAGTGTCTATGCAACATTGATGGACTTTGAGGCTGGCGGCGGCGGCGACGGACCGGAGAGTGTCAATCAGGCGCTATACGAAGCCGTGAACACCATCAGCTGGAGCGAGCAGGATCAGGCCTACCAGGTCATATTCCTGGTCGGTGATGCACCGCCGCACATGGACTACAACGAAGTTCGCTATCCGGAGATAGTCGCTGCTGCGATGAACAAAGGTATTGTCGTTAACACGATTCAGTGCGGTGACATGCCGATGACAGTCGAGCCCTGGTCACAGATCGCCGCGTTGAGTAATGGTGAGTTCTTCCAGGTTGAACAAGCCGGTGGCGCTGTCGCGTTTAACACGCCCTTTGATGAAAAGATCGCCACACTGTCCGCTGAGCTCGACTCTACACGACTCTACTACGGTTCAGAGGAAGAGAAGGATCGCATGAAAGAGAAAGTGGTTGCGACCGACAAAATGCATGCCGGACTGTCGTTCGCCTCGCGCGCGCGTCGTGCCGAGTTCAATGCATCGGAAGGTGGCAGAGCGAACCTGCTCGGTGAGAATGAGCTGGTCGCCGCAGTCGTTGACGGCAAAGTCGCTCTTGACGATCTGGATGCTGCGGCATTACCGGCCGCGCTGCAGGCAATGGCTCCTGAGGAACAGGCTGAATTTATTGTTGCGACAGCCGGGAAACGCGAAGAATTGCAGCGCCAAATCCGCGAACTGTCCGAGGAACGCGGCGACTATATTGCCAAAAAGGTAGATGAAGCCGGCGGCATGAAAGCGTCTCTCGACCAGAAGCTGTATGACGCCGTCAAGGGTCAGGCCAGTGAAGCAGGTCTGGAATACAAGGACGACGGCCCGGCCTATTGATCGCGGGACAATAGAGGGAGATCGGCAGCGGCTGCGACAACGGCCGCTGCCATTTTTCTTTCGATGCAGCGCTAAGGATTTCGCCGTTCCGGCCGCTACCAGCTTACGACAGAGCTTTTTCGGAGCGATTCGGAAGGCCTGCTTTTTTCTGATCAAAGGCGGCGAAATACTTAAATGGCGAAACAGACGATCGGCAGGTACGAGGTGATTCGCTCGCTGGGTAAGGGCGCGCAAGGTGCTGTCTACCTTGGTCGAGATCCCACGCTGGACAGACTGGTGGCAGTAAAAGTCCTGACCAGCCAGAACGCAGAACTCAACAGCATGACTGATAGCGGTGCGCCGCTTGAGGCTCGCATGTCGAGTCAGCTCAGGCACCCGAATATCGTCCCTATTTTTGATGCAGGCACATTCGCGGTCGGGCCTTACCTCGTATTTGAGTACGTCGAGGGAAAAACACTTGCTCAGGTTCTGGACTCTGGCGGCGCTATGTCGATCGAGACCGCGGTGCCACTGATTGCGGCAATTCTGAAGGCAGTCGCTGTAGCGCATGCATCCGGAATCCTGCATCTCGACCTGAGTCCCAGGAACGTACTGATCGGCGCTGACGGCGTGCCGCGAGTGATGGACTTTGGGCTCGCACAATACGTCAACATCGCACGTGAACCGAAGGCCTTTGCAACCGGCACGTTGCGTTACATGGCCCCGGAACATTTCCTTGGCGAGGCGCTCGGACCTGAGACTGACGTGTTTGCCCTTGGCAGCACCTTTTTCGAGATCGTCACTGGCAAGCGGGCTATGGATGGCACGGCCATCCACGAGATCCAGATGAAAATCATTTCTGAGGAAGTTGATTTCTCGCCGCTGCACGCAATGCCACACGGCGTCGCATTTTCCCGATTTCTCACCGGCGCACTGGAGAAAAATCAGGACGGACGCTATTCCGACGCCTCGGTGATGAGTGAAGCGTTCGACTTATTTCTAACGGAAACCGGTCTTGCCGAGCATGCGCAAACAAGTGCGGCGAATCACAGCACGATCGAATTCCTGCTGCGGCGCATGCAACGTACCGGTGACTTTCCAACGATTTCGCGAACACTGGCGGATATCAATCGCCTGACCGGCGACAGTGCCGGGGCGAATGCCGACAAGCTTGCAAACGTCATCCTGAGAGACTTTGCATTGACCGGCAAGCTGCTGAAGCTCGTCAACTCCGCGTTTTATGGCACGCGAGCCTCGGAAGTCACCAGTATCTCGGAAACGGTCGTATTTCTCGGCGTCGAAAAAGTCCGAATGACCGCCAACAGCCTGACCTTTTTCGGACACATGAAAGGCGATTCCGCGGTTCTGAAGGACTCAATGACAAAGTCCTTCCTGAGCGGCCTTATCGCCCGACATCTGGCGCAGCGCGCAAAGCTACCAAGCGCAGAAGAGGCCTTCATTTGCGGCATGTGCCAAAACCTCGGCGAAAACCTCGTTATTTTCTATTTTGCGGACGAATTTGCCGACATTAATGAACTGCAACGCACGAAGAAGCTGAGTAAGTCTGCTGCCGCGCGTGGCGTGCTTGGCGTTGGCTATGCCGAGCTGGGTGCGGCGGTGGCAAAGTCCTGGAATCTACCGCGCTCAATTAGCGATTCCATCCGCGGCGTACCTCCCGGTCCTGCACGACGGCCGACGAACGAAGGCGAACAGCTGCGTGACTTCGCAATATTCGCCAATGAACTTTGCGATCTCTTCCAGGATCACGATCGAGATGACGTCGAAGCGGCTTTGCAGGCAGTGCTGCTTCGATTCGGCGCCAGCGTTACGCTCGATCCAGGCTACTGTGTGCGGCTGGTCAGTGCCTGTTTCGAGAAGTTGCAGCAATTTGCACCGATATTCGAAATCAATGTCGCAACCAGCAAATATTGTCGATCCGTGCAATCGTGGCTGGAACAGCAGTTGGATGAATCCAACGCTGAGAGCGTCCCTGCGAAGACAGCCTAGCCGGCAAAGCACGCAAGGGAATCGTTGCCTATGCCGCGGCGACGAAATAACCTATGCTCCCTGCACATGAGTAACTCACCACCGGCAACGCCACACCACGAACACGTTGCTCTCGGAATGGCCGCCGCCGTCGGTGCTTATTTCATGTTCTCGGTAATGGTTCTGATCGCCAAGATACTGAGCGCCAATCACTCCGTTATCGAAATCGCTTTCTACCGCAACCTGATTGGCAGCGTTCCATTCCTGATTGTCATATTCGCTCTGGGCCGTCGCGATATCCTGAAATTGCGGTCCAAACCGACCCTGGTGTTCATCAGGGCCGCGCTTGGGACGCTCAGCCTGGTCCTCACCTTCGCGGCCTATTCACTGATGCCACTGGCTAATACGACCGCATTGCTCTTTACTGCGTCGCTGTTCATACCCGTACTGGGCGTCATCGTACTGAAAGAGTCGGTCGGGCCTTACCGGTGGTCGGCGGTAGTGCTGGGCTTCGCTGGTGTGCTGATAATGATCCGTCCGACGGGCGATATCTTTGTTTTGGGAGTATCGGTGGCTCTGTGTGCGGCCTTGTTGCATGCCACGCTGCAAATCATTCTGCGCTACCTCGGCCGACACGAAAGTCCTGAAACGATCAGTTTCTATTTTCTGGGCATCGGCACGATCCTGACTGCCTTCGCCATGCCGTTTGTTGCAGTCACTCCGACTTTGGACGAGCTGCCTTTGCTGGTCGGCGTGGGTTTATCAGGTGCGACCGCTCAATGGCTGCTGTCTATCGCTTACAAGAATGCGCCGGCGGCTGTGGTCACCGTGTTCAACTACACGAGCATCGTCTGGGCTACGCTGTTTGGCTGGATGATCTGGAATGAATGGCCGCTACCGGCGGTCCTGACCGGTGCGGCAATCGTGATCTCCTCGAATATGCTGATCGTCTGGCGAGAGAGTCGTCTCAAGGCCGTTCGCTAGCCGACGCTGGACGATGTTAAGGAGCGCTATTCGCGACTCAGCACCTGATCCGCAGGATAGCTCACCGTGTACTGGTGTCGGATGCGCCAGATTTCCCCCGGGGCTAGTGTCTTCTTCCACAGAATCAGACCGGGCTGGTCATTCAGATCGCGCGCATCCGGCTCTGTGGCCGTTCGGGGTATCTCAACTTCAACTGCTTTGTTGCGCGAAACCGGGTACAGATCCATAACCTCAACGTAGCTCGGCGCTGTGCGTCGATTCGTAATTTCGAAGACATAGTCCGTGGCTTCTGTCTTGCGCTTGCTGATAATCCCGTCGCGCCTGTCCTGCCCACCCTGAGTCTGCGCGTTGACTTCAATGCGTCGATCCTGGCCCATTGGCAGGACGACTTCTGCTTGTGGCATCGCAGTCGGCATCTCGGTATTGCCAGCAAAGGCACCGTCAACAAACACGGTCATCGCGCTACCGTACAATGGCAATGTCTTGTCATACGTGAAGCGAGCCGCGAGAAACGCCTGGGTGCTTTCCCGGGGGACCACCTGGGTAACAAGCTCAGCGTCAAAATTGAAGCTCGCCAGATCTATCGTGACGGCCTCGTCGCTGTCGTTCGCCAGACTGATACGGCCCGGTATGTCGTAGTTGACTGCAAAATTACCGACGTTGGCACGAGCTCTACGAGTGGCTGTAACGACTATTTCGTCAGCTTGCGCCATACCCCGCATGAACTCCATTTGTTCCCCGCCTGCCGCCCGCGATTTGGCCGGCGCCGGGTCGTACACATTCAGGAACTCACTTTCGAGCTGCGGCGCCATCAACTCGCCGCCTGGTTCACTGGTCGACAATGTCAGTTCGACATTCTTCCAGTCCTCGTCCGTCTCCTGATACACCGCGGCCTGTTGCGCAAGCTGCAGCTTGCCGCTGTCGCTATCGAGCCTCGCCTCGTAGCGCGGCGACCACGTCGCGTCCTCCTGGTAATAGTGCAGGCGAATTTCCGTCTGCTGCGCCCGATTCGAATTCAGAGTCAGTTCGATAGCCGTGGTCGCAAGACTGCCGCCACGAAGTTCGGCGAGTCTCCGCTGCAACACAGAGAGATCCTTGGCAAGCTCACTGCCCTTGGCATCATTATCCCGTATCAACTTGCTGGCCTCTTCCGACGCGGTCAGCAACAGACCAAGCGCAGCTCGCCAGGAATTTACATCAGCAGCACCCAGACTGCCTTCTCGCCCGGCTTCTTTCGAATACCCCGACGCAATGCCCTCAAGAAACGTGAGTTGCAGCCTGGCCGCCTTGTTGCTATCGCCTATCGCCAGAATTTGCTGGGTCACCGTGTCGATTTCCTGCTGCACGTCCGCGACCTCTGCATCGACAACGTCCCGCTGCTGCTCGGTCGCAAGCCTGATCTGACCAATCTGCACACCGACATCCGCGACCTCGACGCGTAGTCGGTCAACATCAATGGAATTCACCAGCCCGGTAAACCGGATATCGTTGTCCCCTGTAGACAGGGACACACTGGCGATCCGGGTCACAGTCGCACCTTGTGGGTAAACCACCACGGAATCAACGCTGGAAGACACCGTAGCGGCTTGCGCTGAGGCGTGCACCAGGGAAATCAGGAGCAGGAAGGCAATACGGGATGTCATGGGCAGGTCTCCAGCTTGGACCGGTAACGATTACCCATGATATTCACCGAACGGCGCTGATGAGTCCAGCACCCGGACGGCGTAGCTACTTGTTTTTTAGCGCCCTGATCGTGCGTTTGGCGCGCGCACGACGAAAGTCCACCAGATTCTGCATCGTTACCGTATCCGATGCTTTGATGCGCTCGTTCATTGCCGCATCGATCGCCGGGGCGTTTTCGATCTTGACCCGGTACCTGCCCAGCGAAATGATGTCGTCATTTCTGAGTATCGCTTTCTGCACGACCCTCGAGTTTACGGTTGTACCATTGGTGCTATTCAGATCCAGCAACACGATGGCGTTCGGATAAACCTGCAGCATCGCGTGGATTTTACTGACGTAGGTGTCTTCGATCACGATATCGGCAAGCTCGGTGCGGCCGATGATGTACTGCTTTTCCGTGAGTTTGTACTCAGCGATACGCTGGCCATCACGACTGACCGTGAGTTGCGGCACTCGTCTTGTTGCGCGCAATTCAGCCATACGTTCCATGACCTCGAGAGCGCCCTTGTTCAGCGTCCCTGGCCAGCCGCCCGACAGCTCATGCAGCTTTTCGCAAACGTTGACCGGAAACACCGTTTCACTTTTCTCACCACCCGCCGCAATCAGGCGCGTGCGCAGGTAAATCATGGTTTCCTGTGCAGACATGGGATTCAACGAGTAGGTCGCCGGATGGCGCCGCGCGAGGCTGCGCATGCTGTTTTCGCGCAACAGTGACGCGAGCCTGTCTTTACCGCTTAAAACTATGCGCAATGCATACTTGCCACGCGCGTCCAGTGCCGCAAACCAATTCAGCAATCGCAAGGCGCTGGACGTAGCGCGTTCGACATTGTCGATCAACAGTACCGGCGTGCGACCGCTTTGCGCCTCGCGCGTTAGAAAATTGTTCAGGAGTTGTAACAATTGCTCATCGTGTTCGGTGCCGAACGGAATTTTGAACTGCGACAGCATTCCGGTCAGAAATTGGCGCGGCGTAAGATGCGCTCCATCGAACATCGCGACCGCTGTGTCGCGCATCGACCAATCACGTTGTTCATTAATTATGGTCGACTTGCCAGAGCCGGCTGGGCCCTGAAGTATCGCCATCCCATTGGCCTGACTCAGCGCCGATGCCAGGAATCGCAATGCATCCTGATGAGACTGGTAGGCGACGATCAGTCGCTTGTCAGCGAGCTGGCCGAATGCCTGGGTGCCCAATGGGGAACGAGTCTGGTGCATAGGATCTCAAGGGATTCTTATAGTTTTCAGCATTATTGCGCTTAGTCAGCCTAAAGCGTAGCTGAGATTCCATAATCTGGCCAATCGGCGAGTTTGCTCAAATGTGCTCTCGGTCATATTCCATAATGTCCCGGTCCACCATAATCCCCTGATGGATAGCTCCCTTGCAGAAACAGGCATGTACCTGCTTTTCGCCGCGCTGGCGGGGAGCGCGCTCGGCTGGCTGCTGCGCAGCGCACTGGCCAATAGCCGGGTTCGCCAGCTGGACGAGGAATGGCAAGTACGCCTGGACGAAGCGACCCGGCAACGGGATCGCCTCAAGAATGAGGCCTCGACTTTGCGCACCTCGATCGAGGCGCAGGAAGCGCTCATCCATCAACGCGACCTCGCCGTCAAGAGAATCAGCACCGAGCTTGAGTCCGCTCTTGAGAAAGAAAAAATGATGTCGAAAAACATCTTCACACTCCGAGCGGAACGCGAAGACTTCAAAGCCAAAGTCATTTCATTCCAGAACGCACTTGTAATGGTGAAACGTCAGTCGCAGGACTTACAAACAGAATTCATCAAATCCGGCGACTTCTACAAAGGCGAGCTCGCAAAGTCTTTCGAAAAGCGCAAAGCACTGGAAGAAAAGCTTGCAAACTCGCGAGAGGAATACCAGTCGTTCAGCAATTTATTGAATGCATCCAGGTCGGAACATGCTTCCGTCAACAACATGCTCGCTGCGGCAAAGAAAAGGCTGGCCAATCTTGACGACCTGGAACGAAGCGTCATCGCGCTGGAAGCTGAGAATGCGCAGCTGAAGCACGATAACGCCATGACTCGCCAGCAGAATGATGCGCTGAAGCGCGACGTATTCGAACAGGAAGAGCTGCGGATTCAGAACAAGGAACTGACCCGAGTTCTGAAATCAATGGAGAACAGTCGCAAGCAATACGAGACCGATGCTAATCGCTACCGTCAGCATGCCGACAAGTCCGAACAAAAATCCGAAACCCTGCGCTTGCGCCTCGATGAAGTTGAGAAGAACTTCATGGAGATGGAAAAACAGCAGCGGGTGGCGATCAACGATGCTCGGCAGGCCGCAACAGAAGCGAGTAAGACCAAGGAGCCGGAGGCACAGGAAGTGGATGATCTGCAGGAGATCATCGGTATCGGCAAGGTATTCGAGCACACATTGCACGAACTCGGTGTGCGCAGCTTTCGTCAACTTGCCAATTTCGGCGCTTCCGATATTTCACGCGTCAATGCCGAACTCAAAGAGTTCAAAGGGCGCATGGAGCAAGACGACTGGATCGGTCAGGCCAAAGACCTGCTGTTCAAGAAATACGGCAACGCCTGAGTCCTCCCCAACAGCGGCCGAAGTATGCTATATCGGTCACTGTCATGTCCTACGAAGATCTATCACCGGTTAGCCTGGAAGCGCCAGACGTAGAGTTACCGGCGTTGGGCATCGGATTGTGTCTGAGTGGCGGCGGCTATCGCGCGATGTTGTTCCACCTCGGCGTCTTGTTGCGCCTGGCTGAACTCGGTTACCTCGGTACGGCAGACCGTAACGGCAAGCACGGACCGATTGGTACTTTGCAACGCGTCTCGTCAGTCTCGGGCGGCTCCATACTCGCCGGCGTACTCGCGCTGGCGTGGGAGGATCTGAAAGTTGATGAAGCCGGACTGCCAGAGCGATTTCGCGAATTGATTGTGAATCCGATTGAGGACTTCGCCAGCAAAACCACCGTTTCAATCTGGTCGGCGGCAGTATCGGCTCTCGTCAGCAGCGTGAATAAGAGCATCACTCGAAACTATCGTCGACGCCTGTTTGGCAAGAAGACCTT
Source organism: uncultured Gammaproteobacteria bacterium (assembly GCA_942490655.1). Taxonomy (GTDB): domain Bacteria; phylum Pseudomonadota; class Gammaproteobacteria; order Steroidobacterales; family Woeseiaceae; genus UBA1847. The sequence continues at coordinate 1,204,977 of CALNXZ010000003.1, forward strand.
GCAGGACTTTCCTGACTCGCCGCACTTTGTCATCAACGCGACCAATCTGCAGTCCGGTGCGCTGTGGCGATTCTCCAAACCCTACACACGTGACTGGCGCGTTGGAGAAATCAGGAATCCGACCGACACGATAGCGTCTGTCGTTAGCGCATCGTCGGCCTTTCCTCCGTTCTTGTCGCCGGCCCGTTTCAAGTACGAGGAGTCGCAATACACACCGGGCAGCGGCAAGGGCCTGCAGATGCCACCGTATACGACACGCCCGGCGCTTTCCGATGGTGGGGTTTATGACAACCTGGGCCTCGAAACAGTCTTCAAGAGCTTCCAGACCGTCATCGTGAGTAACGCTGGCGGCCAGTACAAACCACAAAAGAAGGTCATCGGAGACTGGGCTTTACAAAGCTACAGGGTGATGAACACGATCGACAATCAGGTTCGATCGCTGCGAAAACGCATGTTGCTATCCTCGCTTGCCGCACTGGATAAATACGGCGCCTACTGGAGCATACGCAGTGATATCGAAGGCTATCCCGCTGTGGACAAACTGCCCTGCCCTCATGATCAGACGCGGCTACTTGCGGACATCCCGACTGACCTTGCCGCAAAAGACAAGATCACTCAGCGCAGGCTGATCAATTGGGGGTATGCTATATGCGATGCCGGAATTCGGTCGTGGGTTGAAGACGAGTTACCTCCGCCCCGCGACTTCCCCTACCCTGACGAGGGAGTTGGCTGATGCCAAACAGAATGGCCGTTACGTTCGAGGGAGACCACGTTCGCGTTGAGTCTTACGGCGAGAAATCGCTGGCCTGGACGCGAGAAGTTTTCACCAGGGTCGTTGAAACTTGCGACGCGAACAACTGCTACAAAGTACTTGGCATCGCCGAATCAACAAAGCCGCCAGGCATCATGGAAGGCTTCGAACACGTCACGTTATTCCGCGAATTGGGCATCAACACCAAGTTCCGTATTGGCTGGGTCGAACTGAATCCCTCTGCTGTCAAAACAATCCGCTTCATCGATGCGGCACTCTTCAATCGCATGCTGCCGGGTCGGCTATTCGAAACCGAGGAAGAAGCCCGCGCATGGCTGTTCGGAGAGCGTGGCTATTGACGTTGCAGTACGCCGATGGATTCCAGCGCTTGCAGGTACTCTTCAACAAACTCCAGCGGCACATCCCCGAGTTCAGCCACTAACCAATCCCGAATATCGCTGACCGTGCGTTTGCCATCGACGAAATTCAGCGCCTCATAGGTGAACTCACCACCGCCACCGTAGGCAGTGCTGTAATTCTCTAACTTAAGACTGGCCGCAACCGATGCTCCCAGCTTATCGGCAATATAGGAGTAACCGAATCCGTGCATCGGGCCTTCGATTTCCTTATTACGCCGATAGATAGTGGCATTGCGTTCAATGCTCATCTTTGGCTCTGGCGTCAGCAGTAGTTTCTCCAGACCCTCAAGATAGGCGACTGCCTCTGCGTGGTCATTTTCCGCAAGGGAGGCGAACGGCTCAACGCTGTGTACTTTGCGGCGCTCCAGCTCGAAATGCACTCGCGTCGTAACCGCCGCATCAACGGCTGTTAATTGCATACGCCTCTCAAGCAGTTCCGAGCTGCGCAGCAACGCATTTCGCCTTAGCAGTCCCAAGACTGCAGGGACGTCCTCAGCGGAGAAACTGGCGAGATACCAGGCGCTGGCCGCACCAATGAACGCAGAGCGTTTTAACTTCGTCGGATCAATGTTGGCCGCAAGATCATAATTCGTGTGGATGTAACGATCCGGCCAGTCATGCAAATACAGCCCCGGAATGCGCCATGTGCCTTCGAAAAAGACGTCGTGGTCACTGCCCATATCAAGACCTTCCATCAACGCCTGCTGGGGTTCTTTGCCGCCTTCGGGGGCAACCAGCGGAAAGGCAACCGACTCGCCGTCAGCATAGCGTTGGGTCTGATCGTTCACGAAATTGCCAATCTCATGTCCCAGATCGCTGACGAAGGAAGGCACACTGTAAGGTCCACCCGAAATCCGAAACACCGATTTCGTCACCGGCCCGCCACCGACCATATCCATGTGGATGTTGGCCTTGATTCTCGAAGGATCAGCGTGCTGCGCCAGGTACAGGATGCTGCCTTCAATCTCTGCTGGCCACAGGAAACGAATTGTTCGTGATGGTCGCGGCAGCAATCCGTCTTTGATCAGCGCACTGAGCGTGCGTGCTACTTCAAGTATCGACACGCAACCGGAGGCGTTGTCGTTTGCACCCGGGCGCGGATGATCCAGGTGGCAGGTGAAATGAATTTCTTCGGCGGACTTGTTGGTCCCTTTGATCGCCGCAGTGGCAAAACGGTATTTGCCTTGCTTGTGACTTGCATCGACCGTGGCATGAAACAGCACCGTCTCGCCGCTGCTCATACGTTGCTGAAGCGCCCTCGCATCACCGAGGGAAATCATAAACGCAAATGACCGAGTCGTCGGAAAGGAACTGAGGTGGCCCCATCGAACCAGCCGGTCGTCCTCTTTCCACCAGGCTGACTTTTGATTGGGTGCATAGGAAATGATCCCGGCTGCGCCCAGCTCCCCGACAGCGCGCTCAACAACGGCTTCCGGCTGACTGGATGTCAAAACCAGCTTGCCCTTCAGGTCCTTCCCTGCATACTCCTCATCCAGGGTCCCGCTGCCTATATCAATGAGCGCTGCCGTTACATCCGCAGACAGGCTGTCCTGCGCCAGCGTCAGTGGTACCGCATCCCAGTCACCAAATTTCCGGACCCGGATCTGCTTGCCCTCGGTATCTCTCACCTCCCACAGCTCGGCAGCACGTACATCCCAGATGGGCCGTGATTTTTGCGTGCCGAACATAGTCTTGCCATCCGCCGCATACTCAAGCACATCAACCTCATCGAGACCGTAATGCTGTAGCTGTTCAACGATGTGTTGGGTGGCGAGATCGAACTGGCTGCTGGCACGCATGCGATGCTGCAGAGTGATCGTATCCAGATTGCGCTTGGCCGCTTCGCCCGAGGTCTCCTCTGCAATAATGCGGAGCGTCTCTTCGTCGATTAATTCACGTATGTCGGCATTGGCAGCGGAAGTCATAAGCAGTACCAATAGTGCGAGCACTGAAAAATAAGTCGATTTCAATTCGTAGCCTCGGGCGTTTCTTAACGTGGCCGTGCAGTTTAGCAGAACGGACTGTTCTGGTAGCCCAATCTCATATCACTTAGAATGGTTCGCGACTATCGCGAGGACGAACAATGGCCGGTGGCTTTGCAAAAGACGGTGCGGTGCAGGATCAAATTGACGCGACCATCGAGGACGCGGTCAAACACGCGCGCGAGCAATTGCCCAAAGGTGAAAGCCGTAAGCGCTGCATTGAGTGCGATCAGCCAATACCCGAGGCACGCCGAAGCGCAGTACCGGGTGTGAAGCTTTGCGTTGCGTGTCAGGGCGAGCTCGATGCCAAAAACAAACTGAGCAGTGGCTACAACCGCCGTGGCAGCAAAGACAGCCAATTGCGGTGAACCCGATTAATCTTTTCGATTAGCAACCACAGTCAGTGTGGGTATACGCCGCTCGCGGATGCGGCGCGCGTCTGCAATATTCTTCATCTTCGCCGTATCGGCCAGATCCGGATCATCGATTTCAATTGATGAATGACCTGCGGCGTAAACCATTTTCATTCGATGGTCGCCTACCGATATGATGTCGTTATGCAGCAGCACCTTGCTTTGCACTCGGCGGGAATTCACAAAGGTGCCATTACGACTCTTCAGATCGACAATCACCACGGCATTGGCATCGCGAATCAGCAACGCATGCTGATTGCTGACAAACTGATCGGGAACAACAATATCGCTCAGGTCCGATCGACCTATCAACGCCCGCTTCTCGGTCAGCCGAATTTCGCGCGGTGCTTTGCCGCTCAGCGTGATGATAAGTTTTGGCGTTTCATCGATAACCGGCGCATTCGGATCTATGATGTCTTCGACACGTACCGGTGCTTTTTCAGTCTGTTCAAGTAATGACAGAGCCATCGATTCGAGCTGGCCCGGCCAACCGCCAGACAACGCGTGCAGTTTTTCGCAGACTTCGACGGAAAAAATATCATCGGGCCGCTCTACGCCGCCAGACTGAAGTTTCGCATAGAGATAGCGAATTGACTCCGCCGAAGACATCGGGCCAAGTTCGAAATTACCAACAACGCGTTTCGCAATCACTGCCATGCCCGGCGAACTCACAACGCGTTCAATATTGCGATTACTGATCAACACCAGTCGCAATGCATGCCGACCGTTGACGTTGAGCGTCGCAAGTTTGCACAGCGCGCTGAGTGCACTCGGATACATGCTGTTAATATTTTCCAGAATCAGGAGCGGCGCCTGGTTGGTTCTCGTCTGTTGAATGACGAACACCGTCAACATGTTCAGCATTTCGTCGATGGAATCGAGGGCGACTCGATAACCGAACTGCTCAAGTATTCGGGTGAGCAATTCACCTGTCTTCATACGCGTGCCATTGACCATCGCAACCGCGAGTCGCGATTGCACCTGCCGCACGAACTGATTGGCCACGACCGATTTGCCGGACGATGACGGTCCGTATAACAGACCCACGCCGCGCTCATCGTTCAATACCTGACTAAGAAAACTCAGTGCGTCTTGCTGCGATTGATAACGGACGAATGTCCTTTGTTCGCGCAGCCCTACCCCATCCACATGCATACTCTACCGCTCTAGATCAAAGCCCCCGCCCGATTCCTGTCGAATGACTTTCGCGCAATCGTTCTCGCGCGTCCAGATGTCTCCAAACGGCTACACCTTGACGACAATGCATGTTGATTTAACTTAATAATTCCCTGAGTTCGGCGATTTCCAACTCGAGTTTTTCGACGCGCTCCGTCAGCTCAGCAAGACCGTCCTGATCGAGCGTCTGTGCGGGTTTGGACGCGAGCACGTGTTGAGTGCGCGCCTCAATGTCGACGGCTCCGGAAAACAAATGCATGTACTCGGAATCCTTTCTGCCAGACGTACGTGGCAATTTAACGAGCAGTGGCTCCCCTTCTCGATCGATAAGACTGTCCAGCGCGGCCTGCACGTCGGCATTTTGCGCAAAATCGTGCAGGCGGCCGCTGCGGGATTTTAGTTCTCCCGGAGTTTGCGGGCCACGTAATAACAGCAGGCAAATTACTGCGACCTGTGCGCCGTCGAACTGCAAACTGCTGTATCGCGTGTTACAGAATCGCTGCGTGTACTTCTCCGTCCTGCTCTTGAAGTTCTCGTCGGTACGAACCAGATGCTTGCCTTCCAGTGCACGAATGGTGTGCTGGACTTCGCCGGGTGTCAGAGCCATTACCGGCTCGCGAGAGGACTTTTGATTGCAGGCGTTAGTCAACGCATTCAGCGTCATCGGGTACAGGTCCGGCGTAATGATCGACTTCTCAATCAGACAGCCGAGCACGCGGGCTTCAATGGGGTTCAGTTCTGTTAACACGCGTATTCCTCACTATGGGTGCCGTATGCTACCGAAATCTCTGACGCCGTGGGCACCCTAATTCGCGGCATCAGGGAAACATCAGGGATTCGTCTGAGTGGGCACAGGATCGACGCCGGCCGCAGCGCCATGCTAGGCACTATCGGCAAACGGCCGATATCCGCGGAAACTCACACTAACGAGGTATTTATCATGAAAAAGATCCTGATGGTTGTGGTCTGTACGACCCTATCCCTTGGTCTGCTACCAGCGTATGCCGGCAATAAGAAGGCCGATATCAAGGTGATGACACAGAACCAGTACCTGGGGGCCGATCTTGGCCCCGTCATTGCGGCGACGCCAGAGCAATATCCGTATGCAATCGTAGAGGCGTTGCAGGCTATTGCAATCAACAACATTCCTGAGCGCGCGACATCGCTGGCACTATCGATTTCGGATCGGCAACCGCATCTCGTCGCACTCCAGGAAGTCTATGCTTTCAGCTGCACTTCACTCGTTCCGAGTTATGACGCTTGCGCCGCATTCGATGGTGCATTCAACGACCACCTGGCACTCACCGAGACGGCTTTGCATGACATGGGGTCGAACTATAACGTCGTTGCGGTACTGCAAAACCTCACGATTCCGGCGCTGCCCGTTTTCCTGCCCGGCATCGAAGGGCCAGCCATGATTGTCAGCGTCATTGACCGCGACGTGATCCTGGCTCGCGGCGATGTGGCTGCGAGCGTCGCAGGTATCCCTTGCGTCAAGCCGGCGTCGGCAAGCGACGGTTGCCATTACCAGGCCGTTGCAACGGTCACAACGCCACTCGGCGACATTATCGTTGAGCGCGGTTTCGTGGCCGTAAATGCGGTTATAAAGAACGAGGACTACCTGTTCGTCAACACCCATCTCGAAGTGCGCATGCTGGGGACCAGTGCCGAGTCGACTGCATTGCAACCGCTACAAGCAACTGAGTTGAACGGGACATTGGCCGCGTATCTGTCGTATTTCCCCGAGGCGCCACGCGTCATTCTCGCAGGCGACTTCAACAACGGTCCCGCCAATGTGCCGCTAGAGCCTTTCTTTTTTCCGACAGCGTATGAGCAGCTGTCTGTCGAGTTCACGGACACGTGGAACCTGCGTCACGGTAAAGGCCGGGGACTGACCTGTTGCCAGGCGGCTGACCTGCTGAACGACCCGTCCAGTCTCGATGAACGGATCGACATTGTATTCGCTCTGCCAGCTCCGACCAAAGTGAAGGCAAACGTCCTCAATGCGCGATTGAAGGACAAGACGGCATCAGGGCTCTGGCCCTCGGATCACGCATCCGTATTCACTAAACTGACCTACGGGAAAAGCGGGAAAGGCGAGAAGGACGAAGACGAAGACGACGAGGACGACGACTAACAACGAAGTAGTTACTTATGTCGGTGCCAGTGACTTTAACGCCCCGGACAAGGTCACTGGCACCCTAATTGCCCTATAATCGCGTCCGCCATGCTTAGCCTCATTAACATCGCCCTGCGTCGCGGGCCTAAAGTCCTGATCTCCAAAGCCAGTGTCCAGGTACATCCTGGCCAGCGCCTGGGCGTCATTGGCGCGAACGGCTGCGGCAAGTCTTCCTTGTTCTCCATGATCCTGGGCGAGCTCGAGCCTGACGATGGCGAGTTGGGACTCGACCCGAAATACGAAATCGCCCACGTGGCGCAGGAGAGTCCGCACGGCATCGGCTCGGCCGTTGACTACGTTATGGACGGCGACCGCGAGCTACGGGAAGTGCAAACCGCACTGGCGAGTCATGTTGGCGGTGACCAGAACTCAGTAGCACTCCACGAACGCATGGAGGAGATCGACGGCTTCAGCGCCGAATCTCGTGCGTCGCGGCTGCTGCACGGCCTCGGATTTGCGGCCGAGGAATACCAGAAGCCGGTCAGGGAGTTTTCCGGTGGCTGGCGCATGCGCTTAAACCTTGCCCGGGCACTGATGTGCCGCTCCGACATCCTGTTGCTCGACGAGCCCACCAACCATCTCGATCTGCCAGCCATCCTTTGGCTCGAGCGCTGGCTGAAGCGCTACGAAGGCATTTTGCTCGTGATCTCGCACGACCGCGACTTCCTCGATGAAATTTGTACGCGCATCGCGCACATCGAAAACGAGGAGATGCACCTCTTCACCGGCAATTACAGTCAGTTCGAAGCGCAACGCGCCGAACACCTCGCACAACAGCAGTCGATGTTTCTAAGGCAACAACGAGAGATCAAACACATTCAGAGCTACGTTGATCGCTTTCGCTACAAGGCCTCAAAAGCTCGCCAGGCGCAGAGTCGACTGAAGATGCTGGAACGCATGGAGCAGATTGCACCGGCGCATGTCGACTCCCCGTTCCAGTTTCATTTCATAGAACCCAAAAAGCAGCCGCAACATCTGCTCGGCCTCACCGATGTGTCGGTAGGCTACGATGAGCATGTGGTCCTGAGTGATATCACGCTCAACCTGTCGGCCGGTGATCGGATCGGCCTGCTGGGCGTTAACGGCGCCGGTAAATCGACGCTGGTCAAAGCCCTGTCCACGGGTGCCACCGTGTTGTCCGGCGAGCGCGTTCTCAGCAAGGACACAAATATCGGCTACTTCGCACAGCACCAGCTTGAATTGCTGCGCCTCGAGCACAGCCCGATAGATCACCTGCGCGACTACGCGCCCGAGGATCGCGAGCAGGATCACCGCAATTACCTGGGTCGTTTCGGCTTCGGCGGCGATCGTATCTTCGAGCCGGTCGCACCGTTCTCCGGCGGCGAGAAAGCGCGGTTGGTGCTGGCGCTCATGATTCGTCAGGGCCCGAACCTGCTACTTCTCGATGAGCCCACCAACCACCTCGACCTGGAAATGCGGCAGGCGCTCAGCATCGCGCTGATCGAATACAGCGGCGCGCTGGTCGTGATATCGCACGATCGCCACCTCCTGCGCAGCGTCTGCGACGAGCTGCTGATCGTCCACGACGGTATCGTTGACCGCTTCGACCGCAGCCTGGATGAATACCCCGCGTGGCTGAAAGAACAGGACGAGAAAGTTGAACTGGCCGCGGCCAAGTGGCAGGACACGCCGACCAAAACCGTCAACAAGAAGCAACAACGCCAGGAACAGGCACAGCGACGCCAACTGCTGAAACCTCTGTATGACAAAGTGAAGAACATCGAAGAAAAGCTCGCGGCGGGTCGCACGCAACTCACAAGTTTCGACACGCAACTGGCTGATGAAAAAATCTACACCGATGCCAGTCGCAAAGATGAGCTCACCCGACTCGTCAAAGATCAGGCCGCTTTACGAGCAGAACTCGAAACACTGGAATGGGACTGGCTGGAAGCCAGCGAAGAACTCGAGAATCAGGACTAGTCCGCCGGTTTCAAGCGGCCATCTCTATGACTCGCAGGAACTCGGCACCGTAGCGCTCCAGTTTTGTCTGTCCTACCCCGGAAATTGCGAGCATAGCCTCGTCCGATGCCGGCTTGTCGGCTGCCATCTGCATTAGTGTTGCGTCGTGGAAGATGACATAGGGGGGCACATTATTCTCTGTGGCAATGCGTTTACGGCAATCGCGCAAGGCATCAAACAGGCCCTGGTCTGCATCGGCGACTGTGGTACTTTTTCGCTTCACGGTTTTGGCACTGCGCTTCACCAGCAAATCCCGGCGCAACGGCAACTCAGTTTCACCGCGCAACAATGGCCGACTGCTTTCACTCAGGCGCAACGCGCCGTAGCCGGCGCTGTCCACAATCAGAAAACCCCGTACGACCAATTGTCGCAAAATCGAGCGCCACTGCTGCTGGTCAAGCTCGGCACCAATTCCGAAAACACTCAGTGATTCGTGACCGTACTGGCGAACCTTTTCCGTGTCCTTGCCCATCACGACATCGATGACATGAACGGCGCCAAAACGCTGGCCCGTACGATAGACGGCGGAAAGAATTTTTCTCGCCACCTCGGTGCCGTCGAACAGCTCCGGCGGAGTCAGGCAAACATCGCAGTTGCCGCAGTCTGCATCGAGCGTATCGCCAAAATACTCCAGCAGCGGTCGCCTTCGACATTGAGTGACTTCGCACCAGCCCAGCAAGGCATCCAGTTTTGCCCTGTCTATGCGCTTGCGCGCTTCATCGGCTTCGCTACCGTCGACCATTTGCCGCAGCCGCACGACATCCTGCAGACCGTAGACCATCCAGGCAACCGATGGCTCGCCGTCGCGGCCCGCACGACCGGTCTCCTGGTAATAGGACTCCATGCTCTTCGGCAGGTCCATGTGCGCTACAAAGCGTACGTCCGGTTTGTCGATACCCATGCCGAACGCGATCGTTGCAACAATGATGACGCCATCCTCGCTGACGAATCGGTGCTGATTTTCCTCTCGCGTCGCGGCACTCAGTCCTGCGTGATACGGCAGCGCAGTAAAGCCCTCTTTCATCAGCCAGGCAGCGGTTGCTTCGGTCTTCTTTCGTGACATGCAATACACAATGCCGGCGTCGCCGCGAAAGTCCGCCAGGAAGCCCAGCAACTGCCGCTTCGCGTCCAGCTTGCTTTGCACCTGGTAGCGAATATTCGGCCGGTCGAAGCCCGCGACGAATCGCTGCGGATCATCCAGCCGCAATTGCCGGATGATTTCTGAACTCACCTCGGTCGTTGCAGTGGCGGTGAGTGCCATGCGCGGCACGCCCGGGAAATGTTCGGCCAATTCGCCCAGGTTCAGATAGTCCGCCCGAAAGTCATGGCCCCACTGCGAAACACAATGCGCTTCGTCGATGGCAATGAGTTCGACCTTGACGGACTGCAAGCGCTGAATCGTCTGCGGCTGCATCAGACGTTCCGGTGCGACGTACAGGAGCTTGATCGCACCGCTGGCCAGACGTCTGTAGACGTCGCTCTGCTCCTCGCCGCTCAGGGTTGAATTCAGGAACGCGGCCTCAACACCAAGCTGCCGGAGCGCCGAAACCTGGTCCTGCATCAGGGCGATCAACGGCGACACCACGAGTGTCACACCGTCCATGAGTATCGCCGGGATCTGGTAGCAAACAGACTTGCCGCCACCTGTCGGTTGCAACACCAGTGAGTCTCGCTTGCCCAGCGCGGAATTGATCGCGGCTTCCTGGTCTCCCCGAAACGTGTGATAGCCGAAGATGTCGTTGAGTATGCTTTGCGGGGATGCGTTCATGCCGGGGAGTATACCGACACGAGACTTTTTCGCAGCTAAACAAACTGCAGTGTTTTCCGGTAAAGTCGCGCACATGAATCCAGCAGGAAAATTTGGCACCGGCGACGCTTCATTTCAGGCGGCGGGAGGGCAGGATGGAATCTTCACCCTCGTTAACAACTTCTTCGATCGCATGGGCAGCGATGAACGCTTCGCAACCATCTGGCATATGCACCCGGATGACAAAGCGACCTCGCGCGACAAACTTGCGCGATTCCTGTGCGGTTGGTTGGGCGGTCCGAAACTGTACAGCGAAAAGTACGGTGCGATCGGTATCCCTCGAGTCCACGCGCATCTTCCTATTGGCGCGGCAGAACGTGATCAATGGCTCACCTGCATGTCGGAGTCTGTTGCCGAGCAAGCTTTTGCTCCGGAATTCAAGGTTTACCTCATGGAGCAGCTCTTCGTACCGGCAGAAGCCGTCCGGCGTCGCTGCTCGGTGCAGGAATCCGATGTATGAAAATCTGGGTCGACGCCGATGCCTGCCCTGTCGTCATCAAGGAAATACTCTACAAAGCCGCTGATCGTACCGGTGTCGAGCTAACCCTGGTCGCCAATCAGGCGCTTAGCACACCGCGCTCGGCCAACATCAACACGCTGCAGGTTCCGCGTGGTTTCGATGTCGCCGACGACGAAATTGTAAAGCGCGTCAATGAAGGTGACCTCGTCATCACCAGCGACATTCCTTTAGCGGCAGAGGTGATCGCAAAAGGGGGGTACGCGCTAAGCCCCCGAGGTGAGCTGCACACCAAAGAGAATATCGGCGCTCGCCTTAATATGCGCGACTTCCTCGACACCATGCGCTTCAGCGGCGTCGAAATGAGCGGCGGACCTGCGGCATTCAGTCAGCGAGACAAGCAGCAGTTCGCCAATAACCTGGATCGCTTTTTGACGAAACACACCTCTAATCGCTAGTATTGCCGGCAATCTAAAGCAGGAAACAATAATGATAAGAATCGCTACCCTGATCACGTTGATCACCCTTCCCTTGTTCGTGTTCGCCGATGAAGAAGCGCCCAAGGAAACTCCCGAAGCGAAAACCTGGGTAACCGAGCACTCAGCACGTGTGGGCGGCAAGAACATCGAATACACGGTGACGGCCGGCACGACGCTCATGAAGAACAAGGAAGACAAGCCCATTGCACTTTTTGGCTATACGGCCTACGTCGCCAAGGGTGGCAACAAGAAAGACCGGCCGATCATGTTTGCCTACAACGGTGGACCAGGTTCTGCCTCCATCTGGTTGCACATGGGCATCCTCGGCCCGCAGCGCGCGATCGTTACCGATGCTGGCTGGAGTGAAAACGGCCCCTACCAACGTGTGAATAACGAGTACAGCATCATCGACGAAGTCGATCTCGTCATGATTGATCCCGTCGGTACCGGCTTTTCCAAACCTGTCGGCGAAGCCAAGGGCGAAGACTTTTGGGGCGTCGACCAGGACATCAAGTCGGTCTCGGAATTCATCGTCCAGTACCTCACCGAAAACAAACGCTGGGCATCGCCGAAATACATATTGGGTGAGAGCTACGGCGGTATTCGTTCCGGTGGCGTTGCCTATTACCTGCTGAACAATCACATGGTCGCCTTGAACGGCGTCATTCTGGTTTCGCCGTTCATGGAGTTTGCGACCGGTTTCGCCGGCATGGGCATCGACCTTCCACACGTCATGTTCCTGCCAACCTATGCATCAACCGCCAATTACCACGGCGCGCTCGCAGAGAAACATGAGGACCTCCCTGCATTTATGGCAGAAGTGGCCGACTTTGCTTTGAATGTCTATGCACCGGCATTATTGAAAGGCAGTCGACTCGGTGACGTCGAACGCCGTAGCGTAATCGCCAAACTTTCCGAATACACCGGCCTGTCTGAAGATTACTGGGACCGGGCAAACCTTCGTGTTGATGAAGGGCGATTCACGCAGGAGTTATCGCGAGAGACAGGAACCATCGTTGGCCGAGTCGATTCGCGGTTCGCAGGCAACATGATCAATCGTCTCGGCGAATCCATGAATTACGATCCAATGCTGACATCTATTGGTCCCGGTTATCTCGCGGCGTTCATGGACTACTACCAGAATGACCTTGACGTCTCAGACGTCGGGAACTACACCGTATTCGGAAATATTTTCGGTGTGTGGGACTGGAGTCATGCGCAACCCGACCTGCAGGGTTTCAAGTTACCGATACCCAACACAGCGATCGACCTCGAGCACACGATGAAGCAAAACCCCTCGATGCGAGTGCTCGTGCAGCAGGGCTATTACGACCTTGCTACGCCGCACCTTGCGACCGAGCATTTTATCGACCATCTGAATATTTCGGACGAGCTGCGCAACAATATTGAACTAGACTATTACGAGGCCGGCCACATGATGTACATCCACGAGGCGTCGATGAAGAAGTTCAAGGAAGATTTGGCGCAGTTCATACGCGCAGGGCGGACAAACTAATGCAGGCAGTCCTTGTTTTGCTGTTATTGGCGGCAGGGACTACGACCGAACCGGAGTGGACTGATGAAACAGTCAAAGCAATAGAAGCCGTCAACGCCTCTGCGCAACTTACAGTCAAAGCAAAACAAGTGACTCGCGAGCCACCCAAGTTCCCGAAAACCGAACTGCGCAAAGGCCGTGAAGCATGGGTTCATGTTACCTACTGCATCGACGAATCGGGTCAGGTGACGAACATTTCTATTCTTGACTCGATAGGTAACGAAAAATTTGACCGTGCGGCAATCGAGACTGTCGAGAATTGGCAATTCGAACCGGCTTTGCACAACGGTGAGCCCGTCTGGCAATCGAGAAACAATGTCCTGGTCACTTTCGCGATCGAGTTTGACGAACGCGGCGCCACGTCCAAGTTCATCAGAAGCTACCGCAAGCTGCAAAAGCTCATGGATGAAGACAATCTACCGGAAGCCGATGCGTTGTTCTGGGAAATGTACGAGAACTTCGACCTCAATCTTTATGAACTTGCGAAGCTATGGTCGCAACGCGTTCGCTACGAGGCAAAGATCGGGGACTGGAACAAGCTGGAAATGGCCTTGTACCGCGCGACAGCATCGCACGGTGAGTGGATAGAGAAAAGCAGCTATGCACAGCTGCTTCAGTTGCGAATAAAGGTTGAATTGCAGCTCGGAAAATATCATGAAGCCCGACACTCGTATGAGGACCTGGCCGGCGTAGTTGGCGAAGATTCGCAAGATGTTCTGGCATTGCGCCCGGCTTTCGCAAGACTTGAGACTATGATTGATGGTGACGACGTACTAAAAGTGGATGCCGAGATTCGGCGGCGAGGTGAATGCACTTATTGCAACGACAGTTGGACAATAACGCCGTTGCGCAAGCATTTCACGCTTGCGAACATCAAAGGCACACTTAGCTCTATCGAAATGCGCTGCGATAACAAACGCTACGAATCCGACGTCACCGAAATGGTGGAGTGGCACATACCCGATTCCTGGGGTACGTGCCGTGTCCATATTTACGGTGAACCCGGAACAACGTTTGAAATGCTGATGCTCCCGGTGGCCCTAAACTAACTCGCGCGGCGTTGCTGCCCTGCTCGCCCGTTACTCTGCCCGCCCGGCCGCTTACCTTGCGCACCGCGGGCATTTTTGCCGGGTCTCGGCTTATTGCGTCGAGGTGCACCGGATTTCGGCGCACCGCCGCGCGGCGGCTTACCTTTGTTAATCGGCTCAGCCTTGATGCTCTTGTCGACGTCATAGCCGGCGACAAATTCTTTCGGTATATCCTGACCCAGCAGTTTCTCGATATCTCGAAGGAGCTTCAATTCATCGACGCAGACCAGCGAAATGGCCGTGCCTTCATTTCCGGCACGTGCGGTACGACCAATGCGATGCACGTAGTCTTCTGCAACGTTCGGTAATTCGAAGTTCACGACGTGCGGTAGTCTGTCGATATCGAGACCGCGAGCGGCGATGTCGGTAGCAACCAGCACGCGAATCTTGCCTGCCTTGAAATCGCTCAAAGCTTTTGTTCGAGCGCCCTGTCCTTTGCCGCCGTGTATGGCCAGCGTTGAAATGCCATCGCCCTCCAGTTGTTTGGCGAGGCGGTTGGCACCGTGCTTGGTTCGCGTAAACACGAGCACCTGGCGCCAATTGCCCTTGCCAACCAATTCGGACAGCAGCTCGCGCTTGCGCAGCTTGTCGACAGGCATTACAACCTGCTCGACCCGATCCGCTGTTGAGTTGCGTGCGGCAACCTGAACTTCCGTCGGATTGTTCAGCAGACCATTCGCCAGTTCGCGAATTTCCGGTGAGAATGTTGCCGAGAACAACATATTCTGTCGTTTGGTTGGCAGCTGCTTGATGATCTGTTTGATGTCGCGAATGAAGCCCATATCGAGCATGCGATCCGCTTCGTCGAGTACGAACATCTCGACACCTGACAAATTGATGTTGCCCTGTCGAACATGGTCGAGCAATCGACCGGGCGTTGCGATGACGACGTCAACGCCGCGATGAATTTTTGAAATCTGCGGGCGGGCGCTAACGCCACCGTAAATTTCCATAGCGCGTACCGGATGGTGAGCGCCGTAGGTACGCACGCTTTCGTGGACCTGCGCCGCAAGCTCACGGGTTGGAGTGAGAATAAGTGCACGAATGCGCCGCGGGCCGTCCGACTTCTTCTGCAGCTTTTGCAGCATCGGCAATACGAAGGCCGCCGTCTTGCCGGTGCCCGTCTGGGCGCCTGCCAATACGTCTTTGCCTTCAAGAACGAGAGGGATCGCTTTTTGCTGTATCGGGGTGGCTACGCTGTAGCCCTGTTCTTCGACAGCACGCAGCAATTCGGCCGACAGGCCGAGTTGGTTAAATAACATTGATTGTTCTCCGTGTCGCCTGATCCAACGCGTCTTAAGACGAGCGGTTCGGTCCAGGCTGGAATTTGATTAGTGACTCCAAGCGTGCAGGATTGCAGGGTTGGAGTGAGTGACGCAGACCGAGGTGCGTCAAGACGGGGCGCACTGTAACAGAAGCGGCGCGAAAAGAAAGGACTAATTCGCCCTATTTGCCGGAACCTGTCTATAATCCGGCCATCCGCTCAACAACGACGTAGGTGTTTGACTCTGTGAGTTTTTTTGCCGAGCTAAAAAGAAGAAATGTGTTCCGAGTCGCGGTCGCCTACAGCGTCATCGCCTGGATACTGGCGCAGGTCGCCGATCTCGCCTTTGACAACTTCGGCTCTCCGGAATGGGTTTCGAAGACCGTCCTGTTCATTCTGGTGCTGGGCCTGCCGCTGGCGATTTTCTTTGCCTGGGCGTTTGAACTGACGCCGGAAGGTCTCCGGAAAGAGAAGGACGTCGATCGCTCGCAGTCGATAACGCCGCAAACGGGACGCAAGCTCGATCTCACGATAATTGCCGTGCTGGTCATCGGCATCGGCTTCCTGTTGTTCGACAGGTTTACAGGTGGCGAAGAACCGACTGTAGCGGAAGTCGTTAAGACGGATTCCGCCCGCTTGTCCATCGCAGTCCTGCCTTTCGAGAATCGCAGCAATCGCCCCGAGGATGAGTATTTTACCGAAGGCATACACGACGATCTCCTGACGACCATGGCCAATATCGGCTCGATGAAAGTCATCTCCCGCACTTCCGTCATGGAATACAAAGCGACGACAAAGAAGATTCCCGAAATCGCCAGGGAACTCGGCGTCGCCAACATTCTTGAAGGTGGCATACAGCGTTCCGGCGATCACGTACGTATTAATGTGCAGCTGATCGATGCCATCACGGACGAACACCTTTGGGCTGAAATCTACGATCGCGAACTGACAGCCGGAAACCTGTTTGCAATCCAGAGTGAAGTGTCCAACGCGATCGCCAAAGCGCTGAACGCGACGCTTTCGCCGCAGGAGAAGCAGCGTGTTAGTTCCATTCCAACGCAAAGCCTCGAAGCTTACGAGGCCTATTTACTCGGCCGGCAAAAATGGACAGCGCGAACTGCGGCATCGACGGCCGAAGCCGTAACTCTGTTTCAAAAGGCCATAACTCTCGATCCCGGCTACGCGCAGGCCTATGCGGGTCTTTCCGACGCCTACCGACACCAGATCTCTTATGGAGGCCTGCCGGAGTCCGAGGCAATTCCCAAGGCGGAACGCGCTGTTAGAAAAGCGCTCGAGCTCGATGATGAACTTGCAGAAGCCTACGCCGCTCTGGGCGGCTTGCTTGAACGAAAGAACGAACGCAGTGCGGCCAAAGCGGCATACATCCGGGCAATTGAATTGAATCCGAATTATGCCGTCGCTTATAACTGGCTGGGGCTGAACTACAACGGAAGCGGCGAATTCGAGAAAGCGCTGGAAGTTTTCCGCAAAGGTCTGGAAGTCGACCCGCTATCGGTCGTTCTGCAAAGTAACATTGCGTATGGGGAAGCAGCTTCCGGGCGACCAGAAGAACTGGAAGCTGGCGCAAAGCGAATTATCGAAATCGCGCCTGACTCTCCGTTCGGCTATCAGGGCCTGGCCGCGTATTACGAGTCCTTTAAGGGTCGTGTTGATGAGTCGATACTGTGGATGAACCGGGCCACTGAAGTCGATGAAAACGAGCCGAGCAATAAAGCTTGGCTCGCCTCGATGTATCTGGATCTGGATGACCGTCAGGCCGCGGAATTCTGGTTGGATAAGGCCCGTGACACTCGATCTGACAGTATCTCTGTAATTTTCATACAGATGAAGATGGCCTTTTACGATGGTGACCGCGAAGCAGCGCGCTCATTGGCACAACAAGCCACCGAGGCAACGCCGTTCGCCGTCAGTTTCTTGCCTGTATTTTTTGAGCTGCAGGCTGGCGACCTTGACGAGGCGACGCTGAATAGCTTGCTGCGGCAACTCGAGATGCTTGAGCCGGAGTTGTTTTCTTCCGAGGGTGCGAAAGTCACAAGGTCGAATACGGCCCTTGCCATTGGATTGGCCGTATTGCAACGGCGCGCCGGGCAGCATGCCCAAGCCGAACGACTTTTGTCTGAACTAATACGAGTTCTGCAATCGGTCGATCCCGTTGGTCCATTCGGAGCGGGTCCTGAACTGGCTATCGCCCATGTGCTGGCCGGCGACAACACCAAGGCAATGACTGCGCTTCGTGCAGCCGTCCAAGCGGGTTGGCGTAGCGAATGGTTGTACGTTTTCGATAGCCTCGATGTGCTTGAGCCGCTTAGAGACGATCCGGCGTTTGGCGCTCTGCGGGCGCAAGTGGCAGAGGATCTGGCGCAGCAGCTCAGAAACGTTCGCAGAATGGAAGCCAGTGGCGAGATTCGATCGCCGAGTTCGATTCCTGTTCTGAAGTCGCCCCCGCCGACCTAGATTTTTATCACCATGTTAATCAGACGCATCATCGATCGAATTCGTCAGCAGGACTGGGCGGCGCTGGTCAGTGAACTGCTCATCGTCGTCGTTGGTATCTTCATTGCCATCCAGGTCGATGCCTGGTGGAAACACCGCGACGATCTGCGACAGGAACAAACCTACATCGCACGGATTACAGATGACGTCGAGCGCGACGTAAGCTCCATAAGAATGTCAATCTCTCTCGCCGAGTATCGCTACAAGCTGTCGAACCTCCTGATTGCCGCTGCAGCCGACC
This sequence comes from uncultured Gammaproteobacteria bacterium, assembly GCA_942490655.1. Taxonomy (GTDB): domain Bacteria; phylum Pseudomonadota; class Gammaproteobacteria; order Steroidobacterales; family Woeseiaceae; genus UBA1847. The sequence continues at coordinate 1,223,282 of CALNXZ010000003.1, forward strand.
CGAAGCTGGTTCGACAGCACCCCGCCGAATTCATGACGTCTATTCAACAGTCCGCCTATACGCACACGCCATCCCTTAATTCCGATACCTTCGAAGAACTCCGATCCACGGGCGGTCTGGGCCTGCTGCGTGACGAAGCGTTGAAGTCGGCATTGTTCAGCTATTACCGTTATGACCAAAGCCAGCGCCAATACATGAGCCTGCAGCTCATGACCGAGTTCCGACACTTTGAGCTGGCGACCGGGATCCTGACCAATGAACAATACGTTTGGCTACAGGATGAAATTGGCTACGTGTCTCCTTCGACCCCCGCTAACGTCGAGTTCACATCGGAGCAACTGGACGCGCTGGTTGATGCCGCGCAACGCATCAAAGACACACCCGAATTTGTCGCCTGGCTCCCTGAAAGCAGGGGCCTGCAGATGGAGTTAATTGATACACACGATCGTAGACTTCAACGCGCTACCGCGCTGCTGGAAATTCTCAAGCGACTCGACAGATCTATTGAAACTGAAACCGCTTCGCCGCCAGCATCGCAATAAGGGCCGTTGCACCGAGTAACAACAAGAGCTGCGGAACTGCCGACGCGGCACCCGACTGAAAACTGATCAGTTTGTGCATCGCGTCCATGGTCCAGCCCGTTGGCGTCAGCTTCTGAATCATCTGCATCCACTGCGGTGTCACTTCAATGGGCCACCAGCAGCCGCCCAGGGCCGCAAGCCCGTTCGCAAACAGCACACCAAGTCCTGCCGCCTGCCCTTCGGTGTTCGCGACACTGCCCAGCAGCAAACCGGCAAACGCACAAAACCCGGCCCACGCGGCGAGTACGACCAGCACCATGCCGAAATCCGGTCCCCAGACCATCTTGAAGACGTAAGTGCCGACAAGCAGCGCGATGGTCATCTGGATCACGGCAAGCAGCATGCGACCGCCCCACTTGCCGCTGATTACTTCAAAACGCGAGAACGGTGCGGATGCCAGTCGTCGCAGCAGGCCCTGCTTGCGTTCAATGACGAGCATCGATCCACCGCTTGTTAGTAGCACGAGTATCGTAAACATGACAAGGATGCCGGGGATCGCCTGTTCAAAGCCCTGTGGAATTTTCTTGCGCGTGCCGGCCGGCGACACGTCCAACAGCAACTTGCGGGGTGTTTCGTTGAGCCTGACCAGAACAGCCGCGGTAAGCGTCTGCTCCGACGATATGCCGGCGACAATAATGTCGGCGAGGGCTGTGTACATTGCCCGTTGCACGCGTATCAGTTCAAAGTCGCGCGTCAGTGCCGAGGCGCTCGTATCGAATACTGCCTCGGTCTCCGTACCGGCCAGGATCTTGTCCGTGAGATTCGGACTCAGCGTCAGCGTTCGTGTCACCTCAGCTTCCGCCTCAACCGACGCAACCCACTCCGGCGCAAAATCATTGTCTCGAAGGCGACGATCAATCTGTTCCTGCAGGAAACCCGGCGATTCGGCAACGACGACTATCGGTGTGTCCTGCCCACTCAGCCCGGACGAGAATCCGCCGGTCATCGTACCGATGAAGTAGAAGAATATGGGCGGCATTAGAAATGCCCAGACCAGCGTCGGGCCCTGTCGTAACTGGTGTCGCGCGTCATGCCAGGCAATGAACAGGATTTCTCGCATTATCGCCTCGCAAATCCCGACTGCAGTCGCCACGTGCAAAGCAGCAAACCGCTCGCGAGCATCGCGCCAACAATGCTCCAGCCGCGCGCGTCGAAAGTCCAGGTTGCGGCCGAAGTCAGTTCACCCGTCAATCGATCAACAACAAAGCCATTCGGTGACATTCGCCCGATCGCCGCCAGCCAGTCCGGCAGTACGTCGAGCGGAAAAAAGCTGCCGCCCATCATCAACAACGGAAAGACCAGTATTGTCGTTATCAGGCTCGCACCTTTGGAGGTCGGGAGGAACATTTGCAGCGCGGCGAACCAGGCAAACAAGCCAACGCCGGCGACCGTAGTCCAGAGCAGCGATGGCAGGAGCTTGCTCCACGCTACATCGTGATAGGCAAAGCCTACCAACAGCGGCGCGCCGCCGATAATCACCATCAGTACCGCCGCGGCGAGCGCTTTTCCGAGTACGAAACGACTTAACAGTCCGGGCGTCGAGACCAGGCGCCGCAGTGCGCCGGAGTTGCGCTCCTTCCAGTAATCCTCGGACAATCCCTGTGCTGCAAACATCACGGCCATCAGCACGATACCGGGCAGGAATAGCAATGCGATGTCGGGTTTGGGCTCCTCGGCAGGCGGCTCGACTATCTCGACCGTTATCAAAAGCGGCGTAAGCTGTGTGCTCAGCTTGTCCACTTTGCGCTGAATCTGCACGGCGATGTCGGAGACAAACGCTTCGGCCAGCGTATCCGGAATATCGGCGTTAGTGATCTCTGCGATCTCATCGCCAAATACGCTGCGAACATAAAAACCAAGATCGAGCAGTATCTCCGTGACGTCCTCGATGATGCCGGGCAGTATGGTTTGCGACGGATTGGTTTTGAGAGTCAGGGTCACGGGAGTGTCGTTCAGGAAGGCACTCTGAAAACCGGCTGGAATGGTCAGGAAGCCACTCGCCTTGCCCGCCTCGATCAGTTTCGTGCCCTCCTCAACCGATACCTGCTGCACACCCAGCAAGTCGGCCAGCTCGCCCTGATTAAAGGCGCCGGCAACGGCGCTACTTAGCAATGTGTCGTCAAGGTCCGCGATCAGCACGGTGCCCATGGGTCCGCTGTCATCCTGATCAACCAGCGCCGTAATCAATCCCCCGATCATGAACGGAATGCCAATCCAGATCAGGATGGCAAGCGAATCCTGCCGCCATCGCGCGATGTCTTTTTGAAATGTCGCGAAAAGGAACGGCATGGCTATTCGCGCAGTTCTTTGCCGGTCAACAGCAGGAACAACGTTTCGAGATTGGGGCTGCGCAGACTGGTCTCGGTCACAGTGCCTCCTGCCGACGTTATCGCTTCGAAAATTATCGGCAGGTGTTGCGACGCGGCGGTCATTGTCAATCGCAGCACGCCTTCATCATCGGAGATGATTTCAAGGTCGCTGATCTTGCGCCCGGCAAGCGTTGCGCCCAGCCCGATCGGAAAGTTTCCCGTCAGCTGTAACACGTCGCGTGCGCCGAGCTGCGCTTTCAATTCTGCCACGCTGCCCTGGGCAATGATCTTGCCGTGATCGATAATTGCGAGCGAATCGCAGAGGCGTTCCGCTTCTTCCATGTAATGCGTCGTGTACAACACGCAGGCGCCGGCATCGCGTTCCGCTTCGACCATTTCGAACAAACGCTGACGAGACTGCGGATCGACACCGACGGTGGGCTCATCAAGCAACAGGACCTTCGGCTTGTGGACGATGCCGCAGCCGAAGTTCAGGCGACGCTTCATGCCGCCCGAAAAGTTTTTCGGCAGGTCTTTGGCGCGATCTGCGAGGCCTATCTGTCCCAGCACTTCCTGCACACGAGACTGCAACGCGGTGCCACGAAGACCATAGGCCTTGCCCCAATAGACCAGGTTTTCGACGGCCGGCAAGTCTTCATAGAGCGCGAGCTCCTGCGGCACGATTCCCAGCAAGGACTTTGCCTTCTTGCCGTCTTTCACAATATCGAAGTCGGCAATGCTGACTCGCCCTGCCGTTGGCGGCATCAATCCGGATATGCAGTTGATCGTCGTGGACTTGCCGGCGCCGTTGGGCCCGAGCAGGCCAAAGATTTTTCCTGCGCCCGCTCCGAAGCCAATATTGTCTACGGCGGTGAAGTCACCGTATTGTTTGGTGAGACCTTCGACCTTTAACAAGTGATTTCCTTTATCGTCCGTCGCTGCGTTTATGCAGCCGAATACCGAGTCGATCAACAATTTCTTCAAAGCGAGGATCGTCGCGGAGATTGTCGAGGTAGGGATCGCCCAGCAACAAGGTGATACCGGAATCGCGATGCTCGTATGCATCGTTCAGCGCGTCGAAGGCCGCATCAATTTCGCCGCGATACGCCCGTACCACCGCGAGCTGGTAATACCAGCCATCCGCTATTTGCTCTTCAAGTGCCCGCACAGCCTCTTGCGACTCTTTCTCGCGCCCGGCTGCGTGGTGAATCACCGCAAGGCCGGTTTGTTTGAATCCGTCGAGCACCTCGTGCTGGATACGCTCCAGTGCACCGTCGATATCGCCCGCCTGCAACTGACCGAACGCAATGTAGTAATGAGTTCCGACGGCGCCTGGCGAGAGATCCAGCATTCTCGATGACTCCTGATAAGCCTTTTCATGCTGGTCGAGAAAATTGTAGACCAAGCCAATTGACGCGGGTACCGGTGGAAATACCGGGTCGCGTGCTCGGGCTGCTTCGCAGAGCTCGAGTCCTTTTTCGTATTCGCCCGTGAGAGCGAAGTGCACGCAGGCCTGATACAAGGTATCGACGTCGGTCGGATCCAAGGAAAGCGCTAACTCAATCTCCCGGCGTCCGCCGGCAAAGTCCCAGCGATTGGATATCAGGATATCGGCCAACAACGCGTGTGCCGGACCGTAACCGGGGTCCAATTCGACGGCTGTCTCCGCCGCCTCTAACGCCTTTGCGAAGGACGCGTTAACGTCACCGAAACCGCTATCTCCCATGACGCTGTAAATGTGCGCCTTGAGCACCCAGGCCGGCAGGTAGTCCGGGCTGATATCGAGCGCGCGCGTGATCATTTGCTCCGCTTTCGCGACAGAATCTGCCGTGCGCTGATTGGTCAGGTGCCGCGCCTGCAGGAACAGCGAATAAGCTTCCGGATCGGTCGTGCGTACGTGTGGCAATTCGCCCAGCAAGCGGACCTTGAGTTCGTCGACCACGGCTTTCGCAATCTCGTCCTGAATAACGAATACATCATCAAGACTGCGATCCCAGGTTTCGGACCACAGGTGCGTGTCGGAGTCGGCATGGATCAGCTGCGCCGTAATGCGGACTTTATTGCCGGACTTACGCACGCTGCCTTCCAGCACGTGGGCGACATCCAGCTCCCGCCCGACGTCAGAGATTTTGAAGTCCTTTCCCTTGTAGGAAAACGCGGATGTCCTTGACGACACGCGGAGTTCGGGGATTTTCGCGAGGAGATTCAGCAACTCCTCGGACAGGCCATCCGAAAAATATTCCTGCTCGGCATCCGAACTCATATTGTCGAACGGCAATACGGCAATGGACCTGTCGTCACTCGCCGAGTCATCGGTATTGCTGGTCGGCGTTTGCGACTGCCAGATGAAATACACCAGCGCCACGGCAAGCAAAACAATAATCGTGCGATCCAGCTTGCGACCGGTCGTCGGTGTCATCGAGGTGGTTCGATCGACGTTTTTTTCGAGTTTCAAACCCTCCGGTGTCAGCTCGAACGCCCAGGCAAAAAATACAGCCAGAGGAAAGCCGAGTATCAGGAAGAATGCGAGTACCGAGTTGACCGACTCCGGCAAATGCAAAGCCGGCGCCAGCGTGTCGCCCACCTGCATGACGATCCACGCCAGCACGATATAGGCGATCGCTACGCGAAAGACGTTACGGCGCTTGAGCTCTGCGAAGAATGACATGCACGGAGATTACACCAATAAGGTCAGGCTTTCTCGCTACTTAAGGCCGAACAGAGGTCGCAATATCCGGCTGCGACGGATGATGAATTCATGGATCAGGAGGCAACCGCCGAAAGTCGCGATAAGTACCAGGGCAGGCTCGACGACCGGACCCAGTGCGAGCTGCGTGAGGTTGTAGCCAACGACGATCGTGATTGTCTGGTGCAGGATGTACCAGGAAAACACCGCCTCGGTTGCATAGGGCAGCCACTTCATCGGTCGATTGAAAAGATAGTGTCCCCAGCCGAATATCGTGACGATCCACAACCAGCGATTGAGGTAGGTCACGAGAAAACTCGCTTGCTCCACAAGGACGGGCAGATCGTCGCCGAGGAACTCGTCGCGCAGAATAAAGAGCACGAAAGTCGCAGTCGCGAGCGCCAATGTCACCTTGCGTATCCTCGCTAGTTCCGCCCAGAAGCCCGCGTCTCGACCGATCAGGTAGCCGATCAGGAAGAACGTGAAGTACATGGCATGTGCATACCAGTCATCAAGCAAGGCGTGACTGATGTAGGGAAATCGCGGGAATACAAAGTTGCCGTAGATCATCAACGGTACGAGCGGTACGAGGATGATCCATGCGTCGCGAAGATTCTGGAACCAGCGCCGAACGCCGCTTAAAGGACCGTCCAGCAGTTTAGCGATAGGTATCAACGCCAGCGTGTACAACCACACGTAAGGCAAGTACCAAAGATGGTTCCAGGTCCAGTGTATCTCGGCCTCGCCGGCCCAGGACTCGTCGGGGAAATCCTGAAAGGTCAGGTACTGGCCCATGAATTTGAGAAAGCCGGGTTCGATCAACCCTTTGCCGAGCGCTTCGTAGTAGCACTGCGGCGCCACAATTATCGCCATGCCGAAAAGCAGCGGCACCATGAGTCGCCGAGTCCGCTGCGCGGCGAACTTCCCGGCCGTGTAGCGATTCCAGACGAAGCTGATTGCGAGACCCGAGATGATGAACAACAGGGACATACGCCACTGGTTCACGAGCAGGCGCGGGATATCGAGCACATCGGTCTGGTAGATCGACTTTGCGTGCCAACCCTGGCCCTCGGCATAGAACTGGCTGACGTGATACAGAATCAGCAGGCTGAACGCGAACACGCGCAGGACATCAATGTCGTAACGGCGGGATTCTTTCGGCATTCTCTATCATTGCTATCACTCGGCGATTGTCAGGCGGCCAGAATCGACGATTTTAAGAGATATCGTCAATGGCAAGGGACGAATCGGGGCAATGCAGTGACCAACGGCGGAATCCGGTGATGAAATGTCGCTGATTCTGGCCGCCGCGCGGTAGGATTGCGCCTATGACCCTTGACCAATACCTCGCCAAACGACGCTACTGGGAGTTCGCGCTCATCATGCTGGTCGTCCTCGTCAGCTTCGTTTCCAACCTCGGCACCGAATTGATCGAGCGTGGTCGCGTGAACGACGTTTTGGAGTTTCATCAGCCCTTCGTGCTGGAGGCAACCAGCCACCTTGCCATGGCCCTCTCAATACCGCTGCTGCTGTGGTTCGACCGTTTGCGGCCATTTCGTGCTGCGGCGTGGGCGCGAAGTATCATTACCCACCTGGGCTTTAGTGTCGTTTTTTCCCTGGCGCACGTCACGATGATGTACTGGGCGCGCATCCTGACATTCGGCGTCGCCGCCGATGGCAGTCGCTACCATTGGGACAACTGGCTGGGCGATTTCAGCTACGAGTACCTGAAAGACTTTCGCACCTATTTCCTGATCCTCGCACTGGTTTATTTGTACCGCTTTGTAATTCGTCGTTTGCAAGGCGAAGCCGGCTTCCTGACAGAGGAGAAAAACGAAATAACGGCCGCCGGAATCTCGGATCGTTTTCTCGTCAAGAAACTTGGGCGCGAATTCCTGGTCCGTATCGATGAGATCGACTGGATAGAGTCCTGCGGTAATTACGTCAATCTGCATGTCGGTAAGCGCGTCTATCCACTGCGCGAAACGATGACGCGAATCGACGAGAGGTTGGTGCCACTCGGCTTTCAACGAGTGCACCGCAGCGCCATCGTCAACCTGGAACGTGTCGCGGAAATCGTCGCCTTCGATAGCGGCGATGGCCAGGCGAAACTGCAGACCGATGTGTTGGTACCGGTCAGCAGGCGCTTTCGCCAGGAACTGCGCGAACGGCTGACCTGAAGTACGATTCGGGCACAGGCAGAATCAACAACTCATCTTTACCGGAGCAGTTTCATGGCAATGATTGCCTCATACCGAACTTCCCAAGTTGTGCTGGCATTGTTCGCCACCCTGCTTTTTTCAGCTTGTGAAGAAAGGCCACCTGTCGTCGAAGAGCAGGCCGCAAGTCGAAGCATCGAAACCATTGCCGACGAGGTTCTGGAGGCCCTGTTGATCCGCTTCCCGTCTATGGCGACCAGCTATTCCATTGAAGGTGCGCGTCATGACAGGCTGTACGACAACTCGCTGGATGCTCTTGCGGATTGGCAGGCTCGCGAAGATGCCTGGCTTGCCGAACTCGACGCGATCGGCGAGCCGGCTGAAGTCGGCAGTCGCGACTGGGTGAGCTTTGGCATCCTCCGCGAACAACTCGCGTCATCGCAGGCCAGCCGCCTGTGCCGCAAGGAACTCTGGGAGACCAGTACCACAACAGCTTGGTACACAGGCATGCCCTTTGTATTCGATATTCAACCGCTCGATTCGGACGACCTGAAAGAACAGGCTCTGGCAAGACTCAGCGAAGTCGACCGGTTTATCGATACGGACGTTGCCAATCTAAAGAAAGGACTGGAACTGGGTTACAGCTCGCCGCGCCTGACTGTCGAAGCTGTACCCGAAGAAGTTCGGGCGCTGCGCGACGAGAATTCGCCGTTCCTCGCGATCGGTGCTCGAGCTGAAGACGAAGTCTTTGAGGGCCGGGTACGGGCGATTTTTGACGATGAAATCGTGCCGGCTATCAATCGATATGCTGACTTCATCGAAAATGAATATCTCGACCAGGCGCGCGAAGACATCGCATTGAGCCACAACCCGGACGGCGCCGAATGCTATCCAACACTGGTTCGGGAATTCGCAACAATCCAGCCCACGGCTGACGAAATTCATGATCTTGGCCTTGCACAGATGTCGAAAATCCGCGGCGAGATGGAAGAGATACTTGCGGCGAATTATGAGGGCGAAGCCGTCGAGAAGTTTGTTCGCCGGATCAACGTTGACCCGGAGTTTACATTCCGCTCAGAGGAAGACGTGTTGCAGTATTCCCTCGACTCACTGGATCGGGCGAGGGACACGATGCCTGACGTCTTCGGCCTGCTGCCGCGTGCGGCCGTCGAAATCAAACCTTACCCTGCTTTCGCTGAAAGCGGCGTTGGCGAATACCACTCATCGTCCGAGGACGGCACACGGCCCGGCATCTTCTATATCGCCGTTCGTAACCCCGAAAATCGTTCACGCGCCACGCAACAATCGACGCTTTACCACGAGACCTACCCCGGCCACCATCTGCAGGGCGCTATTGCATTGGAACTCGGCGACAAGGTGCACCCGTTGGCACGCTACCTGTACAACTCCGGCTATGGAGAGGGTTGGGGCTTGTATGCCGAGCGACTCGCCGATGAATTGGGCCTTTACAGTGGCCCTCTCGACCGGATGGGGCTGCTGTCCGACCAAGCCGCGCGCGCAGCTCGACTCGTCATTGACTCAGGTATTCACACCAAAGGATGGTCCCGCCAACAGGCCGTTGACTACATGATGAATAACACCGGCTGGGCACCGGTCGACATCGAGAACGATATTAACCGCTATATTTCCTGGCCGGGTCAGGCGAATTCCTACATGCTTGGCATGCTCGAGATTCGGCGTTTGCGTGATCTCGCCGAGACCGAACTTGGCGAGCAATTCGATATCCGCGATTTTCACGATCGCATACTGGAGAACGGCAGCATGACGCTTCCCATGACAGAAAAAGCGGTGCTCGCCTGGATCGAAAGAACGAAACAGGAGTAACACCATGACACTACGAAACCTGATTCTGGTTTTTCTTGTTATCGTCAGCACACCGGCGCTTGCCGAAACCATCGCCGTTATCGGCACCGGCAATGTCGGTATGGCGCTCGGCACTGAGTTTGCAGAGCAAGGACACACGATCATTTACGGCTCGCGCAGTCCCCTAGGGCTAAAGGCGCTCGACCTCGCAAAAAAAACAGTAGGTAATGCAACGACCGCGACACCGGTCGAGGCTGCTTCCAAAGCGCAGATCGTCGTTCTTGCCGTTCCCGGCATGGTCGTCAAAGACGTCGTCATGGACCTCGGTGATCTTTCCGGCAAAATCGTGATCGATGCGACCAATCCCTTGCTTATGAATGAGCCGATGGTATTTAGCTACGGTGCGACGACGTCAAATGGCGAAATTGTTCAGGCCGCAGCGCCGGACGCCTTCGTGGTGAAGGCCTTCAACACCGTCACCTGGCAGTCGATGATCAGTCCGGAAGATTCCGACGGACCACTGTCCGTTCCGATCGCCGGCAACTTTCAGGCGGCGAAAGACAAAGTCGCCACGATGGTGGTGGCAATGGGACTCGTGCCCGTCGATCTCGGTGCTATCGAGGTCTCGCACTGGACCGAATACGGCGTGGTTGTTTCGTTGAATAATCGGTTTTCGGAACGGCAGAATTATGACCTGGTGTTCCGCGCGATAAACTAGAAAATGGTGCCGGATAGGTGATTCGAACACCTGACCCCATCATTACGAATGATGTGCTCTACCGACTGAGCTAATCCGGCAACGGTAAGCGGCGCGCAGTATAGCCGCGTGGGTATCCTCGGAAAAGGGGTAGCGGCTAATTATTCGGTAGCGTTACGAATACGAATAATGAGTTCGGCGCCTTCGAGCCGCGTACCCTCTGGCAACGTCGGCATGCCGATCACTTCTATCGCATCCGCGGCGATATCCGACAGCTCGCCGGTATCCGAGTTGAAAAAGTGGTGGTGCGGGCTGGTCGTGGAATCGTAAATTCGCCTTTCGGGATCCACCAGGCACTCCTTGATTAATCCCTTTTTTCCAAATAGATTCAAGGTGTTATAAACGGTCGCCTTGGAGACCGTGCTGCCTTTTGCACGCAGCTGGCCCAAAACCTGCTCCACTGACAGGTGTTGCGGTTTCTCGAGCAGGATCGCCGCTATTTCCAGCCGTTGCGACGTCGGCAGAATGCCGAAACTTTCGAATTGGGCCAAAATTTCTGCACGCCGCATGCTTGCTATTCCTGTCTTATCCCTACGTTTCGCCCTGATTCTAGCAGAGCTATCCCGGGAAACTCGCGGGCACAATGAAATCGGACAAGGAGGTCCGAATGATTACGCGAAATCAAGGGTTTACGCTTTATGAGCTGCTCGTCACGTTGGCGCTGGTCGCACTACTGGCCGGTCTCGCGACGCCATCACTGTCAGCGATGATGGCGCGGCAACAGCAGCACGTCGAAACCAACGCCCTGTTCCATGCCATTCATCTGGCGCGCAAGGAATCCATCCTCAAACGCAAGGTGGTCTCGTTATGCCCGAGTAACGATGGCAGTACCTGCCTGCCGGGCCGTGACTGGTCGATGGGCTGGCTGATGTTCGAGAACAAGGATCGTGACTCACCGCCAGAGGTCGATCCTGACGAGACCGTCCTGTCGAGTCACCGCGTCGAAAATTTCCGCATCGTCGCCAATCGCAGCGGCTTCACGCTGCGGGCGACTTTTCAGCGAGCTACAAATGGGACATTCGTCCTCTGTGACCCGCAAAGCCGAATTCCACCCCTCGCCCTCGTCGTGAGCTACACGGGACGCCCGCGTGTCGCACGTCACACTCGCAACGGTGAACTCTATTCCTGTGCGGATTAAGTCAAAGGAAAGCAGCGTTTTTCGACCGTTTGTCGGCATCTCGGCGCCGTTTATCGGCTGCCTGAACAGTGGCTTACATGACCCTCTATAGTGGGCCACATGAACAAAAGAACCCAGACAGGCTTTACGCTCTATGAGCTCCTGACCACGATTGCGATCGTTGGCGTCATCCTGGCGATCGGGGTGCCGAACATGCAGTCGTTCCGACAGAACGCCCGCATGATCGCCACAGCCAATGACCTGCATTCCAGTTTTCATCTGGCGCGCAGTGAGGCGTCGCGTTCGAAGACCAATATCACGATTTGCGCCAGCGCTGACCCCATGGCCGTCTTGCCGGTTTGCGGTGGCGAACTGGAAGCCGGCTGGGTCGTTTTCGAAGACCGCGACGGTGACATTATCGTCGACGCGGGTGAGCCGATCATGCGGCGATTTCCGCCCGTCAATGAGGGCATCGTCATTACCACGCCCGGTCCGGATGACTATTTTTCCTACGCGTCCACCGGACTCGGTCGAGGCAACGTCAATGGCACGCCACCGCTGGCGGTCATGATGCTTTGCGACGTTCGCGGCAATGTCACTGGCAGCGGCGGCAAATCAACCGCCCGCGTTCTCGTAGTCACTCCTCTGGGTCGAGCCACCGTATTGGCCGATAAAGGACAAGTCGCAGCACGTGGGGGCTGTTAGGTGAAGACATCTATGAAAAAGAATCGCACACATCGCCAGCAGGGATTCTCGCTGGTTGAGGTATTAATCGCCCTGGTCATTATGTCCGTCGGCATGCTCGGCATAGCAGGCCTTTACGTACAAAGCCTGCAGGCCGGACGCACATCGATGTTTCGCCATCATGCCGTAACGCTGGCGGGCGATGTTGCGGACCGCATTCGCGCCAATCCGCTCGCTGGAATTGCCTACATCGATCCCGTTGGTGCAAACAATCTGTGCGATTTGGGCGCAGTCTGTACTGCCGCGGAAATGGCTGCGAATGACATCTTTCTGTGGAAAGCACAGGCGAACGGCACTCCGCCGGGTCAGGGTACTCTGCCGGGTGGCGACGTCACTGTCGTTTTCACGCCTGCGTCCTTCTCGGTCGCGACCGGACCGGTGCCGCCGTCCTACCAGATCACCATTAGTTGGACAGAACCGAACCTGATTGTCGCACCAACCTACGTCATTACGATTCCGGTGCGTGCAGTATGAAAATCCTGACAATGAAGCAAGACGGTCTTACGCTGATCGAACTGATGGTCGCACTCGCTATCGGATCGTTCCTGATGATTGGTGCCGTGCAAATTTATACCCAGAGCCGACAGGCGTTTGTGATTAACGAGTCCATCGCCCGGGTGCAGGAAACCGCACAGTTCGCGATGGACACAATCGAGGCGGATCTTCGAATGGCCAGCAACTGGGGCCGTAATAGTCGCGGACTCGCGGTTGATGGCCGGTCAGTCATTGGTGACAACAATCCAAATTTGCTGCCAGCAGTGGCCAATGATTGCGGGCCTGCCTGGGCGCTTAATCTGGCACTGCCGATTGATGGCAACAATAACCTGTACGCGTTGACCTGCCCAACCACTAACGGTAGCCAAGCGAACTCGGATGTCGTCACAGTCCGTCGCGCGAGCGTCGGCACAGTGCCGTTGGAAGTAGGACGTCTGCAAATTCAAACCACTCGAATTCAGGGCCAGCTTTTCGCCGATGGCGCTGTTCCGCCGGGATTTGTTGCGGCCGATTCTGCAACGCACAACCTCATCGTAACCAGTTACTACGTGTCGCCCTCGTCTGACCTGATTATTGGCGTGCCGACTTTGCGCCGGCATCGTTTGATCGGTGGCGGTGCGGGGGGGCCCAGAACCACTGATGAGGAGGTGGCACCTGGTATCGAGAACCTGCAGATACAGTTGGGCGTCGATATCGATGAAGACAATACGGTCGATCGCTATGTCAACCCCGGCGATCCGATCTACGACCCGAACGCAGTCGGCTTCATACCCGGAGCACGAATTATGACGGCACGTATCTGGATGATCGTGCGCGGTATCGATATCGAGCCGGGCGTACAGGATGGTCGCGATTATCGACCCGGCGATGTCGTCCTTGGCGTTCCAAACGACACCTTCCGTCGCATGCAAATATCGAAAACGATACTGCTGCGCAACGCAAGAACCTGATTTTAGGAAAAACCATGAAGATGAATAATCAATCATTGATTAATCGTAGAAGCCAGCAAGGCGCCGCCTTAATCGTCGGCCTGCTCTTGTTGGTCGTGATAACCATCCTGGCCGTGTCGGGAATGAATACTGCAACCACTGAACTGGCAATGGCACGTAATGACCAGACCTACGAGAATGTCTTTCAGGCTGCTGAGTCCGGACTTGAGACCGCGCTGGAACGACGACCGTTTAATCCGGCAGCACCCGTTGTAGTTGTGCTACCAGCGACCACTTATCAGACCGTTTCTGCAACGATTCGCTTCGAGGATACAACGCTGGTTCCCGACAGGGCCTTCAGCCTGGGTTCCGGCAGCGGAGTTTCGGCCTACCACTTTAATGCTACGTCGCAGGCGAATTACACCATCGCGGCCGGCAGCGATCGCAACGCGTCAGCGGTGCATACACAAGCCTTTTACATCGTCGGCCCAGGCTCGCCGAATCTATGATCGGTCGACGTAACGGAGTATTGATATGAAAACGAAATTAGTTCTAACTGCCATCGCACTGCTGTTTACAGTACCGGCCGTTGCTGACTTCACGATGATTACGCAAGGTGCTGAAGTTGCATTGGGCGAAGTCCGCCTGCCACGCAACCATGGCGGCACGATCGCGTTCAAGCCCTGCGAAGAATGCGACTACGTTACCCGACGTGTGGCACCGGATGCGCAATGGCAGATCAATGGAATAGTGGTGACCTTGCCGGAATTTCGCAAACGCACTGAGAAATTGATCGATCGCAAGAACCATACCGTGACGGTGACCCGCCACATCGAATCGAATCGGATTACGCTCGTCTCCACCATCATTCGCGACTCCGAGTAAGGACCTAGCAGAGGCTATTGGTATGAATACGGTAATCAAAAAGACACAATGGATGTGTATCGGTCTTCTCTTTGCATTGACAGGCGGCGCGCCCGCTGTTGCTGACGACACCGAGATCATAGTCATTAACCCGACCGCGGCGAACCCGCCGCAACCGAACATCATGTTCATCATTGATTCGTCGGGCTCTATGAATGACCAGGTGCAGACCCGGGTCGCGTATGACTCAGCGGGACCGATCTATCCACCGGACGCCAGTTGCGATCCGAATCGACTTTATTGGACGTTGGTGGACGCCGTCCCAAGTTGCACAGGGGCAAACACGCAGTTCATTGAAAAGTCGACGTTTGTCTGTAACGCGGCGACTCCCCGCATCACAGGTATTGGTAGCTACACCGGTAAGGTGGTTCACTTTCGCAGTGATGGCGCAGGCTCGATCGCATGGCAAACCATGGAGGCAGGAAACAACCTCGGTCTGGTCGAATGCGAAGATGACAGCAGCATACACGGTGCCGGTGGTACACCAGGTATTGAGCCCTTCGCCGTAAAAGGCAGCACGATGGTCGCCTACACCAGTGATCCAGATCAGGAAATTGACTGGTCCGGCAATGCCGTAAGTGACGCTGTGACGTTCTACGACGGTAACTACCTGAACTACCGCGCGACCCCGGTTTTGGTTATGGCCAGAAAAATCGACATCGTTCAGGGCGTTGCAACAACGGTCATGAATGCGATCTCGAAGGTCAACGTCGGCGTCATGCGATTTAACGACAATCGCGGTGGTCCTGTCATTCAGGACGTCGTCGATCTCGACACCAATCGTACGGCCATAGTCAATGCAATCAACAGCATCGTCCCGGGTGGTCGTACGCCCCTTTCGGAGACTCTGTACGAATCAGCCCGCTTCTGGCGCGGCATGCCGGCCTATTACGGCCAGCTCGTCAACGAACATCCAACCGATCCAGGCGCCTTGTCATCGACCGGGCCCGAAGTCTACCAGCAGCCCGCGATGCAATCGTGCACCAAGAATTACAATGTGCTACTGACGGACGGCGATCCGGTAGACGATGCTGAAACACCGAATCTGGTAAACCACGCAACCAATGGTTTTCCGAACTGGTTCGGCGCACTCGGTCGAACCGGTTGTACAGCTACAGGCGCAAACTTTGTGATGGGCGATTGTCTGGATGACGTTGCCGAGTACATGTTCAAAGAAGACATTGATGCGACCATGCCCGGCGTGCAGCGTGTAACGACGCATACGATTGGCTTCGCCATCGATCTGCCTGTAATGAAAGAGGCCGCTGCATTGTCAGACGGCGAGTACTTTCTGGCGAGTGACGTCGAGAGCCTTACACTCGCGCTTTTGAAGATTGTCACAATCGTTCAGGATCGATCACTGACCTTTGCGGCACCGGCCGTAGCCGTCAACAGCTTCAATCGCACACAGAACCTGAATGATATGTACCTCACAACTTTCGGTGCGAAATCCAGTATTCACTGGCCTGGTAACCTTAAGAAATACAGAATTTCCGGCGGGCAGATTGTTGATGCTGATGGCGCCGCTGCCGTCAATGCAACGACCGGGTATTTTGAAACCACGGCGAGAAGTTACTGGACACCGGTAGGTGTAAATGATGGTCCTGTTGTCGAAGATGGTGGCGCGGCCAATCAGTTGCCAGCGCCTGGGTCCCGGAATATCTACACCTACAACGGCACCGATAGTAGTCTGATCGGCGGATCGAATGCCCTGACCGTTGCCAATGCAGGCGCGTTTACGTTGGCCGATTTCGGCCTTACCGGTGCTGCCACGGAACCGACAGTTGACGAAATCATTCTGTGGGCACGTGGTGCAGACCAGGCGGACGAAGATGGTGATCTCGATCTGACGGAACCAAGAAACCAGATGGGTGACCCGCTGCACTCTCAGCCCGCAGCGGTTGTCTACGGAGGCACTCCCGCAAGCCCGGACACTGTTATTTACACGGCGACCAATGATGGTTATGTACACGCCATCGATGGCGCGACAGGTAGTGAACTCTGGGCGTTCATCCCGAAAGAGCATTTGTCGTCCTTCGCCGAGCTGTACTTCAATCTCGATTCGACGGTCAAGAATTACGGCGTGGACGGTGACATTATTCCGGCTATCAAAGACGTCGACGGTGACGGAATCATCGAGACCGCTGACGGCGACTTCGTCATCATTATCTTCGGCATGCGGCGCGGTGGCGGTGGCTACTACGCACTGGATGTTACCAACAAGAATTCGCCCTCGCTGTTGTGGAATTTCACCAACCCCAACATCTCTCAATCGTGGTCCGCACCATCGGTTGCACGCGTCAAAATGGCTCCAGGCTTTGGGCAAAATGCTGACGACGCCGTGGTCATTATTGGCGGCGGCTATGATGTTTCACACGATACGATTTCACACCCTGCAGGCATTGATGGTCAGGGTGCCGGAGTCTATTTTCTTGACCTCCAGTCAGGCGCTGTACTTTGGCGAGCAGGCCCTGATGGTCCGGCCCAGCTGACGCTTGGCAACATGACCCGTGCAATACCTTCAGCAATTCGAGTCATCGACCTTAACGGTGACCGATATGCAGATCGTATGTATGCATCTGACCTCGGTGGACAAATCTGGCGTTTCGACATTACGAATGGCAAAGCGCCAAACGGGCTGTTGACCGACGCGCTTGTGACCGGTGGCGTCATCGCCCAACTCGGTGCGGAAGGCAATACGCCAACGACAGATGCCGAAACGCGGCGCTTCTACAACACGCCCGATGTCTCACTGTTCAATGACAATGCACAAAATCGACGTTTCATCGCATTGAGCATTGGCAGCGGCTATCGCGCCCACCCGCTGGATAACACGACGAATGAACGCTTTTATTCCATTCGCGACAAACGGGTTTTCGGCAGCATGACGCAGGTTGAATACAATGCGTTCACTCCGATTACGGAAGCGAACCTGGTTGAGGTATCCGGAACTATCGGTACCGCAATTGGGCAGAACGATGCTGGCTGGATGTTCACTCTGCCGAGCAATCAGAAGGTTTTAACGGAATCAGCGACCTTCAATAATGAAGTCTTTTTCGTCGCCTTCTCACCGGATCCGGACAGTGTTGCTGGTGCCAGCTGCGCCGCCGGCGTTGGGCGTAACTACCTTTACCGAGTGAGTATCGTTAATGGTGACCCGATCGGCAATCTCGGTAACGTAATTGCCGGTACTGAGGACGCGCTGCGCGTCACCAACCTCGCACAGGGCGGTATCGCGCCATCACCACGATTCCTGTTCCCAAGTCCGGACCCGGCAGCCTGCGCTGCAACGGGTGATTGTTCACCGGTCCCGTTGGGTTGTGTCGGTGTCGAGTGCTTCAGCCCTGGATTCGCGAACAATCCGGTACGCACGTTGTGGACGCAGGACGGTATCGAATGATTGCAGAACGCAAATATATGGGCGGCGTTACGCTCATCGAGTTGATGATCGTGATAGTGGTCGTCGCAATACTCGCGACGGTTAGTTACCCCAGCTATCGTGAGTTCGCCGCCAAGGCAAAGCGGAACGAGGCGAAGGCCGCGTTATTGCAAATTGCGACCAATCAGGAGCGGGCGTATCTGCAAAACAACACCTTCACCCAAAACCTTCAAACGCTTGGGTTTGCTACGACGCCGGTATTCACCACCGCTTCAGGCTCGTACGATATCCGGATCACAGCCGCCGACGCCGCTAACTATACCGCCACGGCGACCTACAGGCTGGGCGGCACGGAATCCACCAAATGCAATTCCTTCACGATTGACGGTGCGGGCGTCAAGACGTCCCTGCCGGACCTCGATTGCTGGAGCCGGACCCGCTAATCCGCATCATTTTTTGCTTTCTTCTCTTCCCGAGAAAAACAAGGCATCGATAATCAACAATGCAGCGCCGACAGAAATGCCGGCGTCTGCAACGTTGAATGAAGGAAATGCCCAGCTGCCGAACCAAACCTGAATAAAGTCGGTAACGTGACCCAGTAGTATCCGGTCTACCAGGTTGCCGACAGCACCGCCGAGCACCAGCGCGAGGCCTGCTGAAAGTACCGTCTGCGCGTCGTATCGAATGCGCCATATCCAAACGATAATGACAACACTGACGCCGGTCGCAAGTGCAGCGAAAAACCAGCGCTGCCATCCACCAGCGCCTGCGAGGAAACTAAAGGCCGCGCCCGGATTCTTCTGATGCGTAAGATTGAGAAAGGAATTGAGAGGAACCCTGTCGTACAAAGGTATCCATTCTATGATCGCCCACTTTGTAAGCTGGTCAACAACGGCAATGACCACCGCAACCACCATCCAGGTTACAAATCTCGGACTGTTACTGCTGCTTATATCCGTACTCAAGATACCGCCCCGTCACACCGCGTTTGCGGCAAGTATAGTTCGTGCATTCTCAGCGTCCCGGCACATTTGCGCAACCAGTTCATCGATCGACTCAAATTTTTCTTCGTTTCTGAGATGCGCGACGAAATCCACATGTATGTACTCTCCGTAGATATCACGGTCAAAATCGAATAAGTGAACTTCAAGGACAGGCTTCGTCAGGTTGAATGTCGGTCGCGTTCCGACACTGGCGACGCCATCAACACATCCCTCCGCCAGACCAGTCACACGCACCGCGAAAATCCCCATCACGGCGCTTTGCCGGCGCCGCACGTCAACATTTGCCGTAGCAAAACCTAACGCGCGACCGACCTGCCTGCCCCGCACTACTTTCCCGGACATGCGATACGGGCGACCGAGCAAGGCAGTGGCACGCGATAATTCACCATCCTTCAGAGCGGCTCGAATGGCTGTACTGCTCACTCGAACGTTTTCTCTGATGATACTGGGCACGCGTTCAACATCGAATTGCAATACGCCCTGCGTTCGGCGCAGGTCTGCAATGCTGCCTTCACGTTTACGCGCAAACTGAAAGTCGTCGCCGACAACGATGTGCCGTGCATTCATGCCTTGCACGAGAACTTGTCGAATAAAGGCCGCGGCTGAAATATCCCGCATCGCCGGACTGAAGCGTGGGCAATAGAATATGTCGATGCCACTCTCTGCCAAAGCGTCAAACTTCTCCCGAAATCGCATTAACCGAGCCGGCGGATTCGCCAGCGAAAAAAACTCCTTCGGCGTCGGTTCGAAACTCATCACCACCGATGGCAGCGACGTGGATCGAGACAGGGACAAGACACGATCGAGGAGTTGCTGGTGGCCTGAATGCAGGCCATCGAAACTGCCGATGGTTACGACGCTGCCACGCGCCAGATCGGTGTAAGGTAAATCTTTTAGATGCCGGACCAGCCTCAAATCAGTCTGCCCGCAGTCGAAACTGCGACAACCTCGTGCCTGCAATCAACAATGTAAGGAAATAGGCCACCGCACTGGCAACGATGGTGACAGCCAGCCACATTATCCGGGTC
This sequence comes from uncultured Gammaproteobacteria bacterium, assembly GCA_942490655.1. GTDB lineage: Bacteria > Pseudomonadota > Gammaproteobacteria > Steroidobacterales > Woeseiaceae > UBA1847. Next base: position 1,243,218 of record CALNXZ010000003.1, read on the forward strand.
GAAAAGGTCGCTGCTACCCACCACTCGAGCGGCCGGTACAACTGATAAATTGCAGTGAGCATCACGGCGTTTGCTGCTGCCATGCGCAGCAACAGCGGTAACCAGCCTCCGGAGTGCCGCAGTATGCCGTCGCGCACCAGGCCTCGATACAACAAGGCAGCATTGACGATAGCGGCAACTGACGTTGCAGCCGCAAGACCCGCGTGCGGGCCGGGAATGTCGTTTAGCGTCATCGCCAGCGCTATGCCAACACTTAAAGCCAGGTTGACGCACAGGGCGATAATGGCCATTCGTACCGGTGTCCTGGTGTCTTCACGGGCAAAATAGGCCGGCGCAAATATCTTCACCAGCGAGAATCCAATCAAACCGACGGCATAGGCCTGCAACGCGAGGGCTGTCATGCGAACCGCATACTCGTCGAACGCACCGCCGTAGAACAAGGCTGTAACCAGGGCCTCAGCCAGTGCGAACAGACCAATTGCTGCCGGTATTGCGATCAAAAGCGCCAGCCGCAATGACCAGTCCAAGGTCTGGGAAAACGTTGACTTGTCATCTTTGGCCCACAATCTCGACAGGTAGGGCAAGGTGACAGTGCCCAGAGCAATACCAAATATCCCAAGTGGAAATTCCATCAAGCGGTCGGAAAAGTACAGATAGCTGATACTGCCTACCGGCAACATGGACGCAATGATGCCGCCGAGCAACACGTTGATTTGAGCGGCTGATGATCCGAATATCGCCGGCACCATCAGTTTGAACGCCCGTTTGACGCCCGCATGCCGCGGCGCCCACTTCGGTCGCGGCAGCGCGTGGATTTTCGCAAGAAATGGCAGCTGGAAAAGCAGCTGACAAATGCCCGCGATGAAGACCGCGTACGCCAATGCCATTATCGGTTGCTCAAGGTGCGGTGACAGCCAGATAGCCGCAGCAATCAACACAACGTTTAGTAATACTGGCGTGAATGCCGGTACTCCGAATCGTCCGTAAGTATTCAGAATGCCGCCCGCAAATGCAGTCAGGGATACAAAGAACAGGTACGGAAAGGTGAATCGCAACATGACGGCCGCGAGGTCGAGGTCACCACCCTCGCCGACGAAGCCCGGTGCGACGAGCAGAACCAGCAACGGCGCGGCGACAACGCCAAGCAGCGTCACCGCAAACAGAACAATGCCGAACGTTCCTGAAACTGCATCTATAAACTCGCGCGCCTCGTCGTGGTCATGGTTTTCACGATACCTCGCCATGACCGGTACGAATCCGGCCGAGAAGGCACCCTCTGCGAAAAACCGCCGCAGCATGTTCGGAATCCGGTTGGCGACCAGGAAGGCGTCCATGACCAGCTGCGCGCCGAAGTACCGGGCGAAAACCACGTCCCTTACCAGTCCGAGTATTCGTGAAACAAGGGTCATGCCCCCAACGACCGAAATTTTGCGAGCCAGCCCCGTTCCCGAGGTGATTTCCTCGTTCTTTGCGGGGCCTTTGCCCGAGGCGGTGGATGTCGTGTTTTCGGCGCTCATTTCAGCGGGGAGTTTAGCCTAAAAAAGTCTTAAAATCAGTCATTTAGCTCGCCCTCAAAGGGCTCTGACCCCTTTGGAGGGGATGTGGTTGACAATCCCTCTCAGGCCGCGAATAATACGCGGCTCTTTGAGGGCAGGACACGGAAAACTTCAGTGGCAAACATTAAATCAGCTAGAAAACGCGCCCGTCAGGCGGAAAAGACTCGTCAGCAGAATATGGGCTTGCGTTCTCTGATGCGCACAAAGATCAAGACCGTCGTAAAGGCATGCGATTCCGGTAATCAGGAAGCGGCGGCTGCGGCTTATAAGGAAGCAGTTCCTGTGATCGACAGCATGATCAACAAAGGCATAGTGACCAAGAACAAAGCGTCTCGTCACAAGAGCCGTCTTAACAAGCGCATCAAGTTGCTCGCCGTATAAGGCGCAACGCACAGACACAAAAAAGCCGCCTTAGGGCGGCTTTTTTTATCCTTCAGGTTGAGATTACCAGCAGTCCTGCGGGGTAAGCCCGGCAGCCGCGCCTGTAACTCCTTTGAGCCCCGTATTGCTCAGCGTCAAAGTGCCACATCGATCCCCAGCTTGTCGACCGGTAGGTGCCGCCTGAACCACGTAGGTTGAGCCAGTCGCAGCCTGGATCGTAAGATTATAGGTAGCGGTATCACCGTCAGTCGGACAAGTGACCGGAAAAATCGCCGGCGCGCCTGTATCGGCTCCACCGGCGGCAGCACCCAGGTAGGTACTGTTAACCGTGAAGTAACGTTCCATAGCATTACCGAGACCGGCAAGCGCGCCCGCGCAATCTGAGCGGCTCGTCCTGCGAACCTGGTCCTGGTACGACGGATAAGCGATTGCGCCGAGGATGCCGACAATCGCAACCACGATCAGTAATTCCAGAAGGCTGATACCGCGCTGTCTCTTCATCGTTTTGTTCAATTCCATCATCCTCATGCCCTAGCGCTGGCGCCGTTCCGAATAGTTGTCCGGTAGCAACCATAGCTCGACGATTTCGCCGCTGCTTGCCATCTTGTAACCCACGCGCACACCCAATCTGACGTGCGTAAAGGGTACCCGTTTTGAGGTCATGGAGTGCACCACAACATTCTGCGAAAACCTGAACGGCTGGTCGTTGATGACAATCGTGCTGTCTTCTACATAGATAGCATCAACAAGTCCCGTGCGCTGAAATCCCTCGTTGGGATAATGTTTTGGCATCCCTTGTGGAAAGGCGGGGCTGGCCAATACCAGTAGCGTCGCGATGATTAGCGTTTTGATCAAATTGATCATTCTGTTCTCCTCCTGAGGCCGCGGCCCTAGGGTGTTATTTCTTCCCAAGCGAGACGACCTGTTTTCGGTCCACCCGTATCCAGAATTTCGGTAACGTCGATCGTGCTGCCACCCGTAGTTTCGGTTGTTGATGTATACCGTTTCCGCCCGAGGTTAACCGGTGATGTCGGGATACCGGTGACCTGAACACCAACGGCAGGACCGCCACCAATCTGATCATCGCCATCGAGCAATCCATCGTTGTTAACATCGAATGCGATCTCACCGGGAAGTCCGCCATTCAACCATTTGGCGACCATCAGCCAACCGCTACCACCGAAGTTGCAGGGATTGGTATCGGGGATCATCGTATTGAAGAACACGAGATCGCCGCGAATTACAGGATCCGTAATGATTCGCTCACCGCTATCCGGCAGGTTCATGAACCAGCCATCCTTCGCGCCGTAGCTGACGGGATTGTCGGTCAGCGTTCTTCCAAAGACACCATCCACCGACGTACCGTAACCGACGGTCTGTGCCACCAGATCACTTTGTACAAGGCTATGGCTGCCAGAGTCCCAGATACCGTTCATCGTTTGTGTATTGGTGGTCGTAACATCGCCTGGTGTCAGGTATTGCCCGGTACCAAACATGACCAGTATGTTCGGGTCATTGGCGTTCGATGTCGGGATGGACTTGTTTCGTACCACTACCGGTGTCGTCGTGATCTGCTGATTGGCAGGTGCCGTAAATAGAGGCTTGGCTGTGCTGCCTTGCTTGTAGGCTACTGACCAGTTGCTGCTGTTCGAGCCTGACAGATCAAATGCCCATAGATTGCCTCTCAGGTCGCCTGCATAAACCCTGTCCGCCAGTCCGTCACCGTCCGAGTCGACTACGGCAGGCGTCGACAGACCGTTTCGATTCGAGGTACTACCGACGCCCGTCGAGATTTCAACGTAGTCGGATGATGACCAGGTTCCATCGAGACCGCCTTCAAGAAACACGATAAACAACTTCGCCAGACCACTGCCGGTATCGTTGTACCCGTTACCAAACACCGCCGCCCATTTAATGGTGCCGCCGGCTCCCTGCAAAGGGACGATGGACGGACGGCTGAAGGTATAGCCAAGATCCGGATCATCGGCATTGGTGAATTCCCACATGACGACTTGAGCTGGATTGGTGCCTGCTTCAGAAAAATTAGCCGGGTCCGTAATATCGAGAGCAAAGATGCCTCTGCCGCCGCCTCTTAGCCCACCGACCATGACAGTTTTCCAGGTGGTCGTACCGCCCGACGTTGTTTTTGCATAGACGTCAGCAACCGACGCGGTCAGATCCACGCTGTAGCGATGCGAATAGGAGGGGTCAGACAGGTAGTGCATGCCCTGCAGGGCACCTGAGGAAAATAGTACGTCCGGCACATAGCCGAGTACTTCAGCGCCATTCGCTTGCGCGAAGCCGTGCATCATGCCGTCATTGCCGCCCACGTAAATCACACCCGGACGGTTTGCCTGTGCCGTGCGAAACTCAGAATAGGTATCACCAGCCGTCGAAGGAAACGGACCGACGTCCGGCCAATTCGATTCGGGTGCGCCTACGTAGACCGGACCCGAGTGCACAATATCGCCCAGTCGACTGCCACGCTCCCTGAATCCCTTGGCGGTATAAGTATTGGTGCCATCGTTATACAGGCAAGCCGAACCTGACGAAAATTCGCAACCACGGTCGCCACGAAAATAGCCATGCCGTGCCATGCCGGTCGCGACATTGTCCAGCCCGCCGCCACTGTTGGTTCGAAAATCGTTTTGCTGCGCCGTGGTGAGTTGTGCCCACTGCAATGCTACGCCGTCGGTTCCGTCGTAGGTCAACAGCGCTCTCGGGTTCGTTACAAGATTGCGGGTATCGAGTCGACTGGCGGCCGACCAGCTGGGAAAGGTATTGATGGCACCAGTGCTCGAGTCGAGACTGTAGGCCAGCAAATTGCCGTTCCAGCGTTCACTGTTGAACAGAGCCAAATACACTTCTGAGTTTGTGCTTAATGACCCGGTATTGAATGCGACTGAGGCCGCGGAACCCACTCGACCCTGAATCGATTGCAACGCACCGCGTAAGCCGCCGATCAGCTGCACCGGGTTCTGCGCACTGAGGTATTCTCCGCGTCCGTTCCAGGCCGCGTGACGAAGGTCGTCAATTCTTGCCGGATCCGTATTGGGAGTCGGCCACGCAAAGGGGTCAGTCGTGTTGGGCGGCATGTCGGACAGTTGCCCGTCAACACCGAAAGCTACCGAGTAGGTGACCATGTGCTGAGCCCTGTTCTCGTCGATGCCACCGGGCGCCGGATTCAGATTATTGGCAGTGCTGGGCCGAAGGTCCGTCTCGTAGTATTCCATTGCGATGTCAGCCAGCGTATTGCTATTCGTGTCGCCGTAAGGTCCGGCGTTGCTGCTATCCCACGCTGAGTCGTTGTCGCCGTCGGCATTGCCGACGCCGCTGTACGAGCCATTGTAGTAACCATCGGTCATCAGCAGGTTAAAGTTTTGCTGGCATTCGCCACCCGTGCTTGCGGGCAATGCCGGGCAACTGCTGAAGTAGGAATTCGATTTACAAGACAGGTATTTACCCGCGTTATCCAGCGCCGAGCGCAACGGCGTGCCTCCCGAAGCCTGGAATGAGTACAACGCCCGCAACAGTGTGCGCTTGGCCCCGGTTCGAGGATCATCGTTCATCGAGCTCATCGATGTTTTGACCGATGCGTTATTGTGCAGGGTTACGAGGCCCATGCGCGAGTTGCTCGCGCCGGCGATAACCTGTCCGTAGCCCGCTTTAGCAACATACTCGCGCTTGCGGTAGTAGCTGAACCAGTTCGCGAAATTTTGTATTTCCTCGGCGTAGGTACAAGCAGGTGCGGCGACGCAGTCCCGCCGGTTCGGGCCACCGATATACAGCGGCGTGGCCGGCCTGATTTCTACCAGCGTATGCGCATCGGTCGCGTCGACGACATTGTTTGCGTTGCTATCAATCCAGACATTGTAGCGAGCAGGAAAAAACGTATTGTCGGTGAAAGAGCCAAGCCCCCCCGCACAATAGTCGGTGGAATACGGCGTAGTGACCGTCAAATTCGTCGTGCCGGAAGCAGGCGTGTACGGGTTATACGGCGCAGCGGTCGGACTCGCGTCTGTATACAGAACTCCACTTACGTTGTCGCCAGGCCAGGGTGTGTAGGTAATGTCAGGATCGTAATAGAGGCGATTGTAATCTTTGTTCCAGGCTCGCCAGACACCGCCATAAGGCGCCGCAATACCTCGCGCCTGCAGTGCGGGTTCCGTCGCCATGGTCCAGTAGTAGTCGTTGTCAGGTGCCGGATGGGAATAATAGTATTCGCAGCCGACGGTCATGATGCCACTGTTCTCTGTGGTCATCAGGCCCCAGTCCATACTGCCCGAATCATCGATAGTGAAAAGAATATTGGGCTCAACCGTATTGCTGAGAAATAGTGGCGAGTCTGACAAAGTACCTGGCGCGGAATGCACGGCCAGCGGACTCAGGAGTGCATACGTCATCGCAGCAGCTAGGGCCGCTGATTTGAGGGGTGTTTGTCTAATCATCGTGTTCATAGAAAGTGGCCGTGGTTGATTACTAGAAAATTCGCCCGTAATAAGTGCGCAACATGACTTCTGCAGAATCAGCGTTTCCGCCGGTTCCACGTGCTGTAATTTTAAATACCGTGACGTCGCCCGTTCCCTTGTTGTCACCGTAGCCGGATAGATTCAGAGCACCCTCCGTACCGATCACCGTTGTGAAGTGTTTTACGTAGTACTGGGGAGCCTGATAAGCGCCGTAAGATGCCGCGGCATCGACGTGTAAAGTATTGTCGGTCCAGGTAACTGTGGAACCGTGATCCGGCTCCGGGTTCGTCCGGCCGAACCTGCCAGCGGTTCCATTGAAGCCACCCATGCTGGCGATCCCTTCGATGGACAGTTCCGCCTCACGCACAGCCGATTCCGCTGACTGAAATGCCAGATTTCGGTCTAGCGCATTACCCGCCATTTTTTCCTCAAGCACGGTCCCTTGCATACTACCGACGGCGATTAGCGTCATGACCAGAAGCAAAATCAGACTAACGGCCAGCACGGCACCGCGCTGGTGGTTTCGAGTTGACGCTGCACCTGCAAATGATTTTCGGGTTTTCATAATCGATTCCGAATAGTGACGGTACTGGTATAGACCTGCCGCAACCGACTGTCGGGGGCGACATTGTTAGTACCGAGGACAATAAAATTCTGTGCCAGACCACCGGTCAAATTGTCATCGTACGATCTCGCAACGACGGCAAAACGAATACTGATTACCCGGGTCATGTCCACCACCTGATTGGCTCGGACATAGTAATTAGCAACACCGGAACCGTCGGTATCCTCGCCGTATAGAACCTGCAGGTCTTCAACACCATCGATGAATTCCAGGCCGTTTCGAAACAGCGCTGGCTGGCCTTCGGACCCCGGTGCAATGGTGTAAATAATTTGTTGCACAGAGAAAATGCTTGCGTCGCCGCCATACACCTTCGACAGGCAATGCGCGTTGGCGCCGGGGCAACCGGGGTTGGTTGCATTGTAATTTCCAGGCGATGCATTACCGGTGTTGTGCACTACCGTGCCGGATGTGTTCGGATTCGCATTGGATATTTGAAAGATGTCGGCGTTGCTGCAGTCGCTGACGAAAACAATGTCGTCCTGTGCGAGGCCGTTGTTCGCCGCAACCTTGAGGTTCGCAGACGCTTGCGGACCGTAGGGAGGTTCAATTGTAATCCCGGAGTCGACGCCGCCGCTCAAGATCAAGGTATCGGCTGCGCCGGCGTTACCTTCTATACCCAAAACACCGCCAGCGGCGAAATCAATATAGCCAACACCGGCAACGTCCAGATTATTCACAACGGTTGTCGTATCACTCAGGCAACCCCAGTAGTCTGCCATCCGGGCATCCCGTGCGATGACCTCCAGCGCCATGCGACCACTTTCCTGCATACGTGAAACGGCATCATGCACGCGATAAGACTGACGCGATGACGCGAACACCTGCAGGATGCCGCCCATCAACACCAGTCCGAGCAGCATGGCGACCATCACCTCGATCAGCGTTATGCCGGCTTGCTTGCGTGCAATTGTTGGTTGTTGTTGTGTATTCATGATTACAGTTGGTAAGTGATCGAAAATCTTTCGGTATTCAATAAAGTCAGATTGATGACGCCGTCGCGGTTGTCGTCCCACCAGATCTTGACCGTGAATTGCGTACCGACACCGTCGCATTGCGGATCCAGTGCTGAGCTACCATCGTTCGGCGTACTGTCAATGCAGACCCAGCCCTGCCCCATAGGCAAATAGGCATTGATCTCGGCATTCCACTCTGCGAGATCGTTTTGCGCCAGTTGTTGCGTCGTGCATCCCGTGGTGGTGGAGCAGGCCGCAACGGCGGCTGCCGTTGCCGGGTCGTAGGCATTCGCGTTGGCACCCGGCACATTGGAACGCATGCGATCCGCCAGGTCGTAGGCCAGCGCCGTCACTTGAGAACGCATGAATGAGCTTTGATTATTCATTAGCGCTGCAGCTTGCAGTCCTGCAAGACCAACCAATCCGATGGCCAGCAATAGCGCGGACACGAGGACTTCGATCAACGTGAACCCCGCTTGCTTCTGCCGAGCTGGCAATGCTCGTCGACTTATGATTGCGAGGGCCCTCACTACGGGCATCCAAGCCGTGAAATATTGGTGCGACCAACAGCATTCACTCGAATGAATCTGCCGGTTTCGCCGGTTCGATCATCACACATGGTCAGGTCGTCGCCGCCGGCAAGCGCAAAGCCGCGGGAGTCATATGTAAACCCTGCTGTGCCGACGCTCGAGAAAGAAGAAGCTTCAGGAAGCGGTCCGAATACCGAAACCACTTCGTTCGCGCTTGTTGCAGCATCGCGATTTTTGTCGACCCAAACGATCCAGCCATTTGACCAGTCAGTTGTCGCACTGCAGGTCGGCACGGCCGCATCGAAATTGGCGCTGGGACAAGCGGTGGCATTGCGCTGGAAACGCACAGCGGAACTTCGCGCCAGGTTCACTGCGCCTACGAATTGATTGGCATGAGTGACCAGCCGATTGTCCATGACGATCGTGCGAAAACTTGGCACACCGACGGACAGCACAATTGCCGCTACCCCGAGCGTGGTCATCAATTCGATTAAGGTAAAACCTCGTTCGCGTTTCATTTCCCGTCCCTTCTTACCGTTCGAAATCGCGCTACAAAAGGAGCCGCGATTGACGGGATTATTGGCGTAGGGAGGAAGTAATCATGTGATGAGGTTCAAGAATCCTGTCGCTTGCGACAGACATTCCGATAAATGGTCGTTTTGCAGCGACCAGCGGCAAGCGTTACACCATAAGGCGTCGCGGCCCAGGGAGGGCAGCCGGCTTATGTCAAACGTGTTCTTCCGCGCTGCGCTCGGCGAGGCGATCCAGATGCTGCATGATCGCATGGCCCAGCTGCTCGGTGCCCTCGCCCGTCGCAGCACTGACTTCGAAGACGGGACCGTCCCACTGGAGTTGCTCCAGCAACATCTGTTTTGCGATCGGACGGTCATCTTCGGCAAGAAGATCGATTTTGTTGATGACCAGCCATCGAGGCTTTTCCGCAAGCTCTACAGAAAACTTCTGTATCTCTTTGGCAATGGCGCGCACTTCGTCAGCCGGTTCAATATCAGGGTTTAGCGGCGCGATATCGACAAGGTGTAACAACAGGCCTGTACGCTGCAAGTGTTTGAGAAACTGTATGCCCAATCCCGCTCCCTCAGCGGCACCTTCTATGAGCCCCGGGATATCGGCCATCACGAAACTTTGCAGTGAGCCGACACGAACGACGCCGAGATTCGGATGCAGGGTCGTAAACGGATAGTCCGCGATGCGCGGTTTTGCGTGAGACATCGCAGTAATCAGCGTGGACTTGCCGGCGTTCGGCATGCCGAGCAGGCCTACATCCGCAAGGACTTTCAGCTCCAGGTTCAGACGACGCGATTCGCCTTCCGTGCCTTTCGTAAACTTTCGCGGCGCGCGATTGACGCTGCTCTTGAATCGCGTATTACCCAGGCCACCGCGTCCACCTTCAGCTACTTTCCGCCGCTGGCCGTCATCCGTCAGGTCGCAAATCAATTCCCCGGTATCGACGTCGTGCACCACGGTTCCCGCAGGAACCTTGATTTCGAGATCTTCGCCCGAACGACCCGTTTTGTTGCGTCCGGAACCGCCATCGCCGCTGACCGCCTTAAACTTCCGTGTCATTCGGAAGTCCGCCAGTGTATTCAAAGACTTGTCGCCAACCAGGTAGACGCTGCCGCCGTCACCGCCGTCGCCGCCGTCTGGACCGCCGCGCTCGATGTATTTTTCGCGACGAAAACTGAGCGCACCGTGCCCGCCGTTGCCGGCCAGTACGCTGATGGTTGCTTCATCGACGAATTTCATGATCCACCTACGCTCCACTCCCTCCAAAGGGGTCAGAGCCCTTTTGCTTCAAAAGGGCTCTGACCCCTTTGGAGGGTCTGCTGCAAACGAAAAACCCCGCAGTAGCGGGGCCTTTCAGAATTCTTGCTTGGCCCCCAGCCTGCGCCAGGGTCTCCGGCTAAGCGTCGACGACGCTAACGAACTGCCGCTTTTTCGGGCCCTTGCGCTCAAACTTCACAAAGCCGTCTTTCTTTGCGAATAAGGTGTGATCGCGACCGAGGCCGACGTTGACGCCCGCGTGCACACGAGTGCCACGCTGACGAATGATGATATTTCCAGCTGTAATCTCTTGTCCGCCGAAAATCTTCACGCCAAGGCGTTTGCTTTCCGAATCGCGACCGTTGCGAGTACTACCACCTGCTTTTTTATGTGCCACTGTACTGTACCTGTCAGTTTAGTCGCCCGGATGCTGCACCCAAGCGCGGTTAATCTTAAGTCTTACTTGGTTGTTTTCTTCTTGGCTACCTTTTTCTTGGCGGCCTTTTTCTTCGCTGGCTCTTTCGTTGCAGCCGGTTTTGCGTCGGCTTTCTTTGTCGTCGCCTTCTTGGCTGCTTTTTTCGCAACTTTCTTCTTCGGAGCTGCCGCTTTTTCTGCGACCGGAGCAGCACTCACCTTGTCATCAGCATTTGCTGCCGCCTTCTTGGCTGCACTCTTGCCGATCGAGGTGATCTCCACTTCCGTGAAAAACTGGCGATGCGTGCCCTGACGCAAGTAATTCTGACGGCGCTTGAACTTAACGACCGGCACTTTCTTGCTCTTGCCCTGTCGCAGCACTTTGCCACTGACAGACGTACCCGCGATCGTCGGGTTGCCGACTTTGATGTCTGCGCCTTCGCCGATCAATAAGACGTCGTCAAAACTGATAGTTGTGCCCTCATCAGCCTCGATTTTCTCGAGACGCAGGACGTCACCTTGTGCTGCGCGATACTGCTTACCGCCGCTGCGAAAAACCGCGTACATGTGTTTGCTCCATTAGGCAGTTTGCAAAAATTGCAAGCTACTGAGAATTAAGGCTTTTTTGTGGGTCTGCTGAAATGCCGTGCAGGCCTTTGACTGGCGGGTGCCACAAAAGAGCGGGAATTCTATAGATTAAGGTGCCCCGGGTCAACGGCCGCAGCTGTCCCTATCTGGTCTTATTTCAACAGCTTGCAAATCCGGGTCCGGCAGGGGTTTCGGAGCCTGATAGTCGCCAATAGCAGCATGTTCAGGCATCATCACGCCACTTATGCATGCCGCAACCAACACATCCGATGTCGTCTGCTTTGACGCCATTTCTGCGCTCGCCGCCAGCGACATGCGTGCGGTCGATCGTTTGATCGGAGAAAGCCTCGAAAGCGACGTAGCCCTGGTTTCGCAGGTGTCAGAGTACATCGTAATGAGCGGTGGCAAACGACTGCGGCCGCTGATCGTTCTGCTGGCGGCGCGGGCCCTGGGATATGAGGGCCAGCAGCACGTGCGCGCTGCAACAATAGTTGAGTTCATACACACCGCCACCCTGCTGCACGATGACGTGGTGGACTCGTCATCACGGCGGCGTGGCCAGGATTCGGCCAATACGGTGTTCGGCAACCAGGCCAGCGTGCTGGTGGGCGATTTCCTGTACTCCCGTGCCTTCCAGATGATGGTTGATATCGGCGACATGCAGATCATGCAGATCCTGGCCGATGCGACCAATACCATCGCCGCCGGCGAAGTCATGCAATTGATGAATGTGCATGATCCCGATACGACCGAGGATGACTACCAGCAGGTAATTTACCGTAAGACTGCCCGGCTGTTTGAGGCGGGTGCGCTCATTGCGGCTGTTCTGAGCAATAAGGGCAAGCAGGTCGAATCCGCTATGATCGAATACGGTCGTCACCTGGGCACCGCATTCCAGCTTGTCGACGACGCGCTCGATTACAGGGCTTCGGCGGACGAGTTGGGCAAGAACATTGGCGATGACCTCGCAGAAGGTAAAGCAACCCTGCCCCTGATCTATGCGATGCGAAAAGCCGCTGAAAAAGATCGGAAAGTCATCCGGGCAGCGATTCTCGAAGGCGGCCTTGAGCATCTGCAGCGCATTAGCCAGATCATCGAAGCAACCGGCGCGTTGCAATACACAGCTGACAAGGCGCAGGAAGCGGCTGATAAAGCCATCGCCGCTCTTGCGGCCATACCCGAATCAAAATTCAAACAGGCGCTAATCAATATCGCTGAATTCTCTGTGCAGCGCCGCTCCTGAGATGGATCAGTTCAATACGCCCTGGCGGGTAACAGCGGCGGCGATCTACACAACGCCGACCGACTCCCGGGTTTACGGCACGCTGGATATCGATGTTACTGACGCCAAGCGATTCCTCGACAAGAAGCGTGGCACGGGCGTCAAAATCACGATGACCCATCTCGCAACCGCTGTACTCGCGCGAGCGGTCGCGTTTGACGTACCCGAAATGAATTGCTTCATCCGCCGCGGCAGCGTTGTCGGACGTGAACGAATTGATGTCATGGTGCCGGTTGCCATCGGCGGCGGTGAAGGTGTGTCAGCAATCATCATTAAAGATGCACATGCCCGTACGGTGACATCGATTGCCGAAGAAATCCGCTCGAGCGCCGAGCAAAATCGCGCCGGCACAGAAACCCGGACCGCACAAAATAAATATCTGCTGAATCGCGTGCCCTGGCCGTTGCGGCGACCTGTATTCCGCTTTTTGAAGTGGATCACCGTCGACATGGGCATCAGGATCAAAGCACTTGGATTGTCAGCCGACAGCTTTGGATCTTTCGTCGTCTCGGATATCGGCAGTTTCGGCCTGAACACAGGCATGACGTCTCTCATGCCCGCCGCAAAAGTTCCGGCCGTCATTGTTCTCGGCAAGATTGAAGACAAAGCGGTAGTCCGGAAAGGCCAGATTGAGATTCGCACGATGCTGCCACTGACCGGCACTTTTGATCACCGCATCGTCGATGGCCTGCAGATCGGCAAGCTCGCCCGCGGCATCAAGCGCAACTTCAGAAAACCCGAATGGCTGGACGAAGTGCCGCATGACGATCTCGCAAACTGCCTGTTTTCGCCACGCATTTAGCCTTTCGCGGGGCAGTTCGACTGTGTATCATTGCGCGCGTTCGGGGTGTAGCTCAGCCTGGTAGAGCACTGCCTTCGGGAGGCAGGGGCCGGAGGTTCAAATCCTCTCACCCCGACCAAGAACAAGATAAAGGCCCTTACACCTTGTCAGGGCCTTTTACTTTTTGGGCCAGGGGACACCTGGAGCCAGCTTCCATCTACCGCCTACTTTGACATTTCCAGCTTGGCGTTCTTGCGTGCTGCCCGTGCGTCATCAATAGGATTGCGACCGTACTCAATTTTCCACAGCACCGCGTTGGTAAAACAAAAGAACACCGCCATGACGGCTGCTATGCCCAGGAAACCGATACCGGCCGCAAGACCGATACAGATGGTCGAGAAAACGTAGATACCGTCAATCGTGTCTTCCAGCGAAATGCGAAAACGCACGGCGGCAACCATGGCGGCCAGTCCAAACGCGAGCGCCAGATTGTTTTGTACCAGAACGACGATGGTCGCAGCGCAAATTGGGAAGGCAATCAACGCGTGCACGAAAGTTCTCTGAAAACCCAGATCGCGCCGCGTCGCGATATAGGTCCAGGTTATTGGAAGCGTAACCAGAATCGTTCCCAGAAGAGTAAATGCGAGATATACGCCGACGAGGCCGATCTGCCGAGACGTCACTGAGTCGATTTGGATGGACTTCCTTTCCATCTTGACTTCACTGCTCAAGGACACCTGATCGAGGTCAAACCCGGCTATTTCGATGATGCTGGTTCCCGCCATCGGCATGAGCGATAACAAGTCCGGTTTCGCAATACCGATAGTTGTCATGCTGCCGAATAACAATACGAAGTACGCTGCTAGATTCAACATCAGTCGCGATGCGGAAGTGGCTTGGCTCATGGTGGATATTCTCCTGTCAGTCCACATTGATTGGGCCGCCGTAGACCCTATGGCTACCGTGCAAACGGTTACCGAGAATACCATGGTCGTATCTATCCTTGAGTAGTGCCCGCACGAAAAACAGGTTCCGATTGATAGCGGCATAAAACGAAACTACAGGCATAATCGGCCGCTCGCTCCTGGCGATTTCAGTGTGAGGCAAGACTGGTGACCGAAGTTTCGAACGTGCTCGGCATGCACGCCATAGCGGCGATTTTGCTGACTGTGTTTGCCCTGTTTTTGTTCAGTCGCGACCGCATTCCTCTCGAAACGTCCTGCTTTATCGTCCTGATAGTCCTGATCGTCGGTTTCGAAGTTTTTCCATTTGACGGACCTAAAGGGAAGTTCGGACCACAGGAAATCCTGGCCGGCTTTGGAAACGCCGCACTCATCACCATCGTTGCCCTGCTCGTTTGCTCCAAGGCACTACAGGCAACCGGCGCACTAAACGCCATGACCAAGGTCCTCGTGCAACTCTGGAACAGTTGGCCATCGTTTGGCCTGCTTTTTACGATGGTCACAGCGGCGTTCGCAAGCATGTTCATGAATAACACACCGATCGTGGCGATGTTTCTACCATTGCTCGTCGCAGTTTGCATGCGGACGGGAACCTCAACTTCGGGAGTGCTGATGCCTGTGGGTTTCGCCACCATACTGGGCGGAATGGCGACAACCATCGGCACTTCAACAAATCTGCTGGTCGTCGAACTCTCCGTTGAGCTGGGAATGGAACGAATGCAGATGTTTGATTTCTTCCTGCCAGTACTCATCGCCGGTAGCGTAGGAATCCTGTTTCTATGGCTGATCGGGCCACGGCTGCTTCCGGACCGCACACCCCCAATGGCCAGTAACTCGCCGCGCGTCTTTCGCGCTGTCTTGCACGTAACGGCAAGCAGCAAGATCCTCGGGAAAACACTAAAAGATGCGCGTGAGATAACGAGGGGTCGCCTCAAGGTAGAGCGAATCGCGCGCGCTTCAGGGCTGTTCATAGCGCGCCTGCCAACATCAGTATTCCACGAAGGTGACCTACTTTATATCCGAGGGCAAACCGATGAACTGCGGGAGTTTGCGTCGGTTCTGGGGGCGCCATTGCATCTAAAAACCGGTACATCTGCTGCAGTAGACAATGACTGGTTCGACGAGAAGACGCCGCAGCAGCTTGCAGAGATTGTCGTCACAAGGAATTCACCACTTGATGGTGCGGTATTGCCGATGCCCAATCTCCTGCAATCGGGCGGGCTAATTCCTGTCGCTGTGCACAAAGCAGACCGGCAAATCAGCTTAACGGGTGAGTCTATTCCGGACTCAGAGGAACTCACGCTGACGGTTGGCGACATCGTTCTCGTACAAGGCACGGAAAAACGCATCAAGGAACTCAAACAGGCTGGGTTGATGCTTGTGCTGGACGGCTCAGTGGATCTGCCGCACACATCCAAAGCCCTGCTCGCGGGTGTGATCATGATCGGCGTGGTTTCGGTCGCTGCTTTTGGCATCCTGCCGATATTTGTCACGTCGCTGATCGGTGCCGTGCTTTGCATCGTCGGTGGATGTGTCAGCCGCCGCCAGTTGCCAAACACTGTGGACACCAACCTCGTGCTGATGATCGTAACGGCTCTCGCGCTGGGCAAAGCGTTGATGGTGACGGGCGCGACGGACTACATTGCCGGGCTTTTCGTTGCTATGGCAGGAGGATTGCCACCGCCGATGGTGATAGCAATCCTCATGCTTGGAACGGCCTTGCTAACGGAAGTCATCAGCAACAATGCGGCAGCGGTGCTGGTAACACCGATCGCTTTTTCGATTGCCGAAAGTATGGGGCTCGACGTGCGCCCCGTGGTCATCGCCGTTATGTTCGGCGCCAATATGAGTTACATGACGCCGGTTGGCTATCAAACCAACCTCCTCATCATGAGCGCCGGTGGCTACAAGTTCTCTGACTTTATTCGGCTGGGGCTGCCCCTGCAGATCATCATGTGGGCTGTGCTCTCCTTCCTGCTGGCCATCGGTTTCTAGGCACCACTGTAGTGTAAGATTCTGTCTTCCGTGTGCCGATGAATCGACCACCACTGTGAATGTCGCAAACCTGCTTAGCTGGTATTTTCGTCAAAGCAGTCGCCGCTATGTGCGATTCGATGACGACCTCGGTGCCGTACCTCTGCCGGACCCGTCGCAAGAGCAGCAATACCTTCTGTACCTGCATATTCCATTCTGCGCCGTACTCTGCCCATTTTGCTCTTTCCATCGCGTTGAGTTCCGTGAAGACAAAGCCACGCGTTATTTCCGCGCCTTGCGCAAGGAGATCGAACTGGTCGGTCAGGCCGGATTTCGATTCACAGAACTTTATGTTGGCGGTGGTACGCCGACGGTCTTACCCATTGAGCTGATCACCACGATCGAGCTGGTACGCGCGAAACACCCGGTGGCGCGTATCTCCGTGGAAACCAATCCTGACGATCTTGAAAACAGGCAGGTGCTTGCGCTGCGCGACCACGGCGTGAATCGACTCTCAGTTGGTGTACAGAGCTTTGACAATCGCCTGTTGAAGGAGATGCAACGGCACGACAAATACGGCAGTAGCGAGCAACTGCGGCGGCGACTGAAAGCTGCGCAAGGTCACTTCGACACGCTCAACGTCGACATGATTTTCAACTTTCCCCATCAAACTGAAGCATCGCTACGCACAGACCTGCGGATCCTCACTGACGAACTGGGCGCGGACCAGGTGTCGTTCTACCCACTGATGTCGGCCGGCACTACGCAGAAGGCGATGGATAAGGAGATCGGTGTCGTAACGTACGGTCGCGAACGCGCCTATTACGAGATGATCGCCGCGCACATGATATCGGCCGGATACACGCGATCTTCGACCTGGTGTTTTTCGCGCGGTGAGTCGATGATCGATGAGTACATTGCCGAACGCGGGGAGTACCTCGGCCTCGGCAGCGGTGCGTTCAGCTATCTCGATGGCGCTCTCTACGCCAGCACGTTTTCTATCAACCATTATTTCAAGCTCATCGAGTCGGGGATGTCGGGCCTGGTGCGTCGGTCTGCGTTAAGTCCCCGTGAACAGATGCGCTACTACCTGCTCATGCACCTTTTTGGCGGCAGGCTGGACCTGTCGTTAGCCGACGAGCACTTCGACAATAAATTCAGCCGGAGCCTGAGGCCTGAACTTGCAGCTTTGCGTGCTATTCGGGCAGTTGAAAAAACCGGACACATACTCCAACTGACCGAGCGAGGCTATTACCTGTGGGTCGTCATGATGCGAGAGTTTTTCAGCGGTGTGAACGCCTTTAGAGAACAGATGCGGCACAGTATTTCCGACGAGCCCGTGGCGCGCCGAAATGGCGGTCGCCGATGATGCTCACAATCTACAGCGATGACCACCATCTGCACCATGGCAAAGCAGAACTCGTGGACGGCGAACTCAAGCCAAGCTTCGAGTGTCCTGAACGCGCGGATATTATTCTCGACGCTGTCACGCGGGCGCATCTCGGCGACGTCATCGGGCCTGACGATTTTGGTTTAGGCCCAATTCAGGCCGTTCACAATTCGGGCTATGTCGCGTTTCTCCAGCAAGCGTGGGACCTGTGGACAGCAGCCGGGCGCACTGTTGATGCCCTGCCCCTCAACTGGGCTGTTCGAGGCCTGCGCCAAATCGAACCGGAAACCATCGATGGCAAACTTTCCTATTTTTCCTTCGATGCAGCGACGCCGATTACCGCAGGTACCTGGAAGGCCGCCCGAAGCGCGGCCAACGTTGCGCTGACAGGTGCCGATAAACTTCTACAAGGCGAAGCCAATGCCTTCGCACTGTGTCGCCCGCCGGGCCATCACGCCGCCAGCGACTATTTCGGTGGCTACTGTTTCTTGAACAACGCGGCGATTGCCGCTCAGTACCTGCTCGATCAAAAAGCTGCTCGCGTCGCCATTCTGGATGTCGACTACCACCACGGGAATGGGACGCAATCGATATTCTATGAACGTGACGACGCCCTTTTCGTTTCGATACATGCCGATCCACTGCAGGAGTACCCGTTCTTCCTGGGCCATGCGGACGAACACGGTAGCGGTGCCGGCCTGGGCTATACCGCGAACTTCCCTCTGCGCTGGCACAGTACGGCGACACAGTGGTTTGAGGCACTGGATGCTAGCTTAAAACTTGTCGCCGACTACAAGCCCGATTACCTGGTCGTTTCGCTGGGCGTGGACACCTACAAGGACGACCCGATTTCCCAGTTTCGACTGGATACCCCCGACTATCTGACGATCGGCTCGCGGATTGCCGGGCTGGGACTGCCAACCTTGTATGTACTAGAGGGAGGTTACGCCGTTGCCGAGATCGGCAAAAATGTCAGCAATGTACTCGTCGGTGCAGTAGCACAGAATTAACCGCTCAGAAAAAGCGCTGCGCAAATATCGTTCCCCACACGAATAGTGTCAGGAGCAAGCTAACCAACACCGCAGCCGAACCCATGTCTTTCGCTCGACCGGACAGTTCGTGCAATTCGGTCCCAATACGATTGACCGTCGTCTCGATGGCCGAATTTAATAATTCGACAATCAGTACCATCGCAACACAGGCGATTAGCATGATTTTCTCTATCGCCGTTTCTCCCAACCAGAATGCGCCGGGTATCAATAGGGCGGCAAGAACTGCCTCCTGTCTGAAGGCAGACTCGTGCACCCATGCCGCGCGAAATCCTCGCAGGGAATACACGGTGGCGTAGAGGATCCGACTAATCCCGGTCCGGCGTGGATGTTCGGATGTGTATTGGGTCATGAGCGCAACTATAGTCAATTCGTGATTGCAGGTATTATCGCTGTACGACAAACCGCCGTACAGCCCTATGAAGTCTCAACCACACACAGCTTCCTATTACGCCGCGACCGTGGGTGATCACACCGACTTCGCGGCACTCAAAGGCGAACAATACGCCGATGTCTGCGTAATTGGTGCTGGCTTCACAGGAATTTCGACCGCATTGCACCTGGCGGAACGCGGCTACAAAGTGCACGTCGTCGAAGCGAACAAGGTGGGTTGGGGAGCCTCGGGACGCAACGGTGGGCAGATGATCGGCGGCATCGCGGGCGAAAAACATATCGCGAAACACCACGGCAAAGATATCGAAGAACTCTTCAGTGAATTGCGCTGGGCCGGTCACGACATTATTCGCCAGCGGGTAAAACAATACGGGATCCAGTGTGACCTGAAATCCGGATACCTCGATGTCGCCATCAAGCCACGCCACCTTCGCGACTTCGAAGCTGATCATGAGCGACTGCTGCAAGCTGGCTTTCCTTATGAAACGAGACTGCTCTCCAAAGGAGAAACCGAAGCGCTGATCGGCACGAAGGCCTACATCGGTTCGCACCTGAATATGGGTAACGGCCACCTGCATCCGCTCAAGCTCTGCGTAGGCGAAGCCCGCGCAGCGGTGTCGCTGGGCACCACGATTTATGAGAAGTCGCCCGTTGTGCGGATTGAACACGGCGACAAGGCAAGAGTCGTAACAAAAGAAGGTGCCGTAACTGCAGACTTTGTGCTTGTCGCGGGCAACGCTTACCACCAACTCGAGAAACAGCTGCGTGGCGTCATGTTCCCCGTACGCAGCTTCATTATTGCGACCGAACCGTTGTCGGCCGAGACGGTAGCGCGGATCAATCCGCAGGACCTTGCTGTCTGTGATCCGAACTTCGTCTTGAAGTACTTCCGATTGAGCGCCGACAAACGCCTGCTGTTTGGTGGCCGAATCAATTACTTTGGCGAAGACCCGGCTTTTATTCGCAGAAAACTTCGACAGAAGATGGCGTCGATATACCCGGAACTTGTGGATATCCGCATTGACTATGCCTGGGGCGGAACGATCGGCGTTCCCGTGACACGCGTTCCACAACTAGGCCGGGTGGCACCCAATGTTTTCTACTGCCAGGGTTATTCAGGCCACGGCGTCAATGTCACGCACCTGGCCGGACGCATCATTGCCGATGCCGTAGCCGGGACGATGGAACAGTTTGATCTGTTTGCCGACGTGAAACCGTTCATCGTGCCGGGCGCGCACCTGCTAACAAAACCGATGGTGGCACTCGGGGTGTTGTACTACCAGATCAAAGACCGCCTGTAGCCATAGAAATTATTGTTACACCGGCTCCTGAAAACTCATCCATCGTCATCAACGCATCGATCGATTCTTCGAGATTGATAGTTCGGCCAATGAGTTTTTCCGGCGACAGTGATCCGCTGCTAATCATGTCCAGCATCTCCACATAGCGGTAAGCCTGCATCCCGTGGCTGCCGACAATTTCCAGTTCGTTGGCGATCACCTTATCCATCGGCACTCCGGGCCTGCTGTCCTTGCCGACCATCAAACCTATCTGTACATGCTTGCCACGTTTTCGAAGGCTCGTAATGGAATTGATACAGGCGTCAGCATTGCCGATGGCATCGATCGAAACGTGCGCGCCACCCTCTGTCAGATCCCGAATCGCTTCCGCTACAGCGTCGGTCCCTTTCGTGTTAAGTCCTGCAACGGCACCAATCCGCCGGGCGGTAGCCAGCTTCTCGTCCGAAATATCAACCGCAACGACATTCGCACCCAGGGCGGTCGCGATCATGATCGCGGACAAGCCAACGCCGCCGCAGCCATGCACAACGACCCACTGATCTCGTGTTACTTTGCCCTGGTCAACGACCGCGCGAAATGAGGTGGCAAACCGACAACCGAGACTTGCGGCTGTTTCGAACGGCATGTCGTCCGGTAACCGCACGAGGTTTTCGTCGGCGTAGTGAACAGCAACGTATTCGGCAAAGGATCCGAAGTGCGTAAACCCGGGCTGAAACTGGAAGTCGCATACCTGTTGATTTCCGGAGTGGCATTGCGGACAACGACCGCAGCCGCCGACGAATGGCACGGTCACACGATCGCCGACTCGCCACGTTGTAACCGTCTTGCCTACTGCCGCAACGACGCCAGCCAGTTCATGACCGGGCACGTGCGGCAGGACGATGTCGGGATCGTGTCCCTGCCAGCCATGCCAGTCGCTCAGGCAAACACCGCTCGCCATAACCTTCAGCACCACACCATCGCTGCCGGGCACCGGTTCCGGCATCTGCTCAACCTGCGGCGCTGCGCCGAAAGCCCTGTAAACGACAGCCTTCATTCAGTCATTCCTTTACCACCCTACCCCGCGTCATCCTATCCCGACCGAGGACCCATCTGTGAGGTGTTTATCGCATTGAAATTCCGTATTCTTGCACCTATGACCCAGCCGACTCTTACAAAATTCGTCCCAAATTCCCTGCCGAAAGTATCGCATGGCCAGGGCAGTTACGTTTTTGACGTCAGCGGTAAGCGCTACATCGACGGTTCCGGCGGACCCGCGGTATTTGCGCTGGGACACGCACATCCGGAAGTTAACGGCGCCATCAAGCAACAGCTCGACAAGATCGCGCACGGTTACCGTTACACGTTTACGAGTGATCCTTTGATCACGCTCAATGAACTGATACAGGCGCAGGTGGGTCCGGATCTTCGCAATATCATCTATGTGTCCAGCGGCTCGGAAGCGACGGAGTCGGCGCTCAAAATCGCGTTGCAATATCACTGGAACAGAGGCGACAAAAGTCGCACCCGCTTCATCGCCCGCAGTCGCTCCTATCACGGCAACACACTTGGGGCTTTATCGGTATCCGGTTTTGCGCAGCGCCGCAAGCAGTTCGAAGGCAGCCTGTTCCCCTGCTCCTTCGTGTCAGCCGCGAATACCTATCGACCGGCAATTGCCGGCACCGAAGGCGAACAGTCACAGTTTCTCGCCGACGAGCTTGAGCAGGAAATATTGCGCTTGGGTGCCGAAAAAGTGGCCGCCTTTGTTTTTGAACCGATCGTCGGCGCGGCTGGCGGCGTTGTTTTGCCGCCTGCTGGCTATGCACGCAAGATTCGTGAAGTCTGTGATCGTCATGGCGTGTTGCTGTTTGCCGATGAAGTCATGTGTGGCGCCGGACGATGCGGCACCTGGCGCGCACTGCAGGCGGACGACGTTACCCCGGACATCATGACCAGCGCAAAAAGCCTGGGTGGCGGTTACGTGCCACTGGGCGCTGTAATTTACTCGAATAAGGTTGCAGAGCCGATCATGAAGGTGGATGGCGCACCTAATACCGGCCACACATTTACGGGCCACACACTGGGCTGTGCTGCGGCCGCCAAGGTCCAGGAAATTGTGCAACGCGACGGGCTGGTGGATCGTGTGAGGGCTCAGGGTGTAACGCTGTTAGCGGACCTTCGCGAGGTCCTCGGCGACATCGAAGCGGTCGGGGACATTCGTGGGCGCGGGCATTTCATCGGCATCGAATTTGTGTCGGACCGGGAAACGAAGAAACCGTTCGACCCGGCCTTGCAACTCGCCGAAAGGTTCAGAGGCAGAACGCTCGAGGCCGGACTCATTTGCTATCCGGTCAGCGGCACGATCGACGGCACCAGCGGAGACGTTGCCATTATCGCCCCGCCTTACAACGCCAGTCGTTCGGAGCTCGACGAAATCATCGAGAAACTCGCGATTGGCGTCAAGCTGGCACTGGCTGACATCCACTATGAATACTGACACAGAGTCACCGATGGGTTTGTTCGAACGCTATTTGTCGGTATGGGTTGGCCTTTGCATCGTCGCAGGCGTTGCTTTGGGAGCTGGATTCCCCGAACTGTTCAAGCTGATTGCCGGCATCGAATATGCCAATGTCAATCTCGTGGTTGCCGTTTTCATCTGGGTGATGATCTACCCGATGATGGTGAACGTCGATTTTGCGTCGCTCAAAGATGTGGGCAAGAAGCCAAAAGGCCTGTGTATCACACTGGTTGTCAATTGGCTGATCAAGCCTTTCAGTATGGCCGCGCTTGGCATCCTGTTTTTTGAATATGTCTTTGCCGGATTGGTCGAACCGCAAACCGCCAAGGAATACATCGCGGGAATGATCCTGCTGGGAGTGGCGCCTTGTACGGCCATGGTGTTCGTATGGAGCCAGCTCGTTCGCGGGGATGCCAATTACACGTTGGTGCAAGTCTCAATTAACGACATCATTATGGTGTTCGCATTCGCACCCCTGGCGGCATTGCTGCTTGGCATCACCGAAATTATTGTGCCGTGGGAGACCTTGCTGCTGTCGGTCATCCTGTATGTTGTTATTCCGCTCGCGGCCGGCTACATCACACGCAAGACCCTCGATGACTCCGGCAATCATCAACGAATCAGCGCGTTTACCGGCAAAGTGAAACCCTATGCAATCGTAGGACTTTTGGCCACAGTCGTATTGCTGTTCGGATTTCAGGCGCAGACGATTATCGACAAACCCATGGTCATTGGACTGATTGCCATTCCTTTGCTGATACAAAGCTACGGCATATTCGTCATAGGCTACGGTTGGGCCTACCTGTGGCGCGTGCCATTCGATACCGCAGCGCCGGCAGCATTGATAGGCACATCGAACTTTTTTGAACTGGCCGTTGCCGTCGCTATCAGCCTGTTCGGTCTGGACTCAGGCGCGGCGCTGGCAACTGTCGTCGGTGTCCTTGTGGAAGTTCCGGTCATGCTGTCATTGGTTTACTTCGCGAACAGGACACGCAACCACTTCAGATGAGGTCCAACATGAGAATCAGGCAACTGCCGTTAAGCTGTAGCGCTTTGGTTTCTTTAGCAATTCCTCTCTTCATTCTCGTAGGCACCACTGCGACCAGCCAGACTTTCGCGTCGACTGCGACGCTCCCTGACTCAGGGCAGAGCAATTGCTTTAACGAATTGGGCGAGGCCATCAGCTGTACCGACTCGAGCACCCGGTATCGTGGGCAGGACGCCCATCATGCGGGTCGCGAAATGACGTTCAGGGACAATGGTGACGGCACTGTGACCGATCTGAACACCGGGCTCATGTGGCAAAAGACTCCTGACTTTCGACGGCAACAGCATGACGAGGCGACAGAGTACGCGAATGCGCTCGAGTTGGCTGGATACACTGATTGGCGACTGCCAACTATTAAGGAGCTGTATTCACTCGCACACTTTGACGGTGAATTGGTAAGAAAGGGTGAGAGCACCCCCTACATTGACACCAGGTATTTCGATTTCAAATACGATCGACTGAAGTTCGCCGGGCAGTATTGGTCAAGCACCATCTACGTAAAGGGCGGGATACAGCACTATGATGTTCACGGTAGCCTGGAAGGGGCATTCGGCTTTAATTTTGCCGATGGACATATCAAGGCTTACGAAAGCGGGCATTACTTTGACGGAACCAGGATCAGCAAGGACGATGGCATTATGGTTCCCGGGGCCTATGTGCGAGCTGTGCGTGGCTCGACCACGCTGTACGGCATGGACTACGTAGATAACGGTGACAAAACAGTGACCGACCGCTCTACTAAACTCATGTGGGCACAACACGACAGTGGCAGGACGATGGACTGGCTTGATGCGCTTGCGTACGCCGAGGCTGCAGAGCTGGCCGGACACACCGACTGGCGGCTGCCAAACACCAAGGAACTGCAGAGCCTGGTCGATTACGATAAACGATCATTTCCGGCGATAAACACTGATTTCTTCGATGTGTCTGTTGGTCAGTTTGAGGACGTCGGCGACACCTATTGGGTTTGGACCGGAACAACACAGGGGGATTTCAAACACACTGCGTGTTACATATCTTTCGGCCAGGCATGGAGCAAGAAGAACAGCGACGCAGTTGAATATTTTGACTGGCACGGCGCTGGCGCACAAAGAAGCGATCCTAAGAGCGGCAACCCCGACGATTACGAACTCGCCTCAGCAATGGCTGCAGATCTGATTACCGTCAAGAACCACGTGCGCCTCGTCAGGGACTTGAACTGACAACTCCGAGGTCAGCACCAACTCGCTTCCATCGCCGGCCGCCGCAGAAGTTCCTCTACGTTGGCCTGCAGCACACGGTAGCCGACATTGCCGTACAGCATCTGCCGGTTTTCGTTCATGAGGAAAACGGGACTGCCTTTTACGCCCAGAGACGTGGCACGACGGTAGTCGCCGAGCAATGCCGCCATCGCACCGCCGTCCCTAAAGTGGCTGCGAATACCGCCCACATCGAGATCAAGATCGTCCGCAAGTCCTTCGAGCACATCAAGATGGCTGATATCCAACGCATCGACGAAAAAAGCGCGCCGCAGTCGTACGGCAAGCACATCGGCTGTATCTGCATCATAGGCAAGCTCCGCGGCCTTGACGAACATTTGAGCGATGCCGGA
Organism: uncultured Gammaproteobacteria bacterium; assembly: GCA_942490655.1. Lineage (GTDB taxonomy): Bacteria > Pseudomonadota > Gammaproteobacteria > Steroidobacterales > Woeseiaceae > UBA1847. The sequence goes on from CALNXZ010000003.1 coordinate 1,268,784, forward strand.
TGACGTCGGCCGGGTTTCCGTCCAGATACGCGGACTCACCGGGGCCACGTCGAACGGTTCCGCTGCGGACGCAACGTGTGCAGCAAAGCCGTCGTAGCCGCCCCGCTTTCCCCATTGCGTCACGATTTTCGTTGCTGTATCTCCGAACACATCAACAAACTGGCTACGAATCTCGACCCTATCGCCGAACTGCGTTTTCAGTTCGTCAATGCGCCGTTGCGATATCCATGCCCATACGCAAAGAATATCCGTGAAATAATCAATTGTGACTTTGTGGTTACTCATGGCTTGCTGAATCATATACCAAATCAGCCGATTTGCGTGCGCCGCGAAACCGGCGACAACAATGCGGATAGTCGGTTCGAGCGGGATTCCCGGTGGCCGGGTTTTCTTCGTTACTATACGTATACGTCAAAGTGGGCTGCATTTTTGGAGGAGGTGCGATCGTGGAAACCTGGAAAGGTGGTTGCCTGTGCGGAGCAATCCGCTACGAAGTAAAACCGTCTAAATCGGAAAACTGGTATTGCCATTGTCGAATGTGTCAACGCTGGTCCGGCAGCGTTGTCGCAACGGATGCGATCGTCTTGAAGCAGGAATTTCGCATCACCAAGGGCGCTCCCAAGTTCTATCAGTCATCGTCCTCTGCTGAACGGGGCTTTTGTGCTGATTGTGGGTCGCCATTGATATTCAAAGCCATCAATGGCGACTGGCTCTCGATTCAAACAGGGACTCTCGACGATCCGGAGCTTGCGCCACCGTCCGGACACTATGGCATCGAAGGAAAGATCAGCTGGCTGAACATCAAGGACGAGTTGCCGCAAATGCGTACGGACGAAGACGAATGGCAAAAATAGTCCGGCGTCGTAAAGCTGGCTGCGGTCCGACCGCTACGCGCTTGTATAGCCCGCAAAAAAGGATGACAGGTTGGGTCCCAGTGCGTCGCTAAGGTAACCGCCCTCTTGCACGATGACGGCCGGCAGGCCAAGCGTTGCCAATCTTGCACCAATGCGCGCGAATCCGGGCGTCGTAATTTTCATGCCCTGATAGGGATCGTCTTCGTGCGCATCCAGTCCCAGTGCAATCACGATTGCATCCGGTGCATAGTCACTCACCGCAGCTAGTGCAACATCAAGAGACTTCAGGTAATCCTCGTCGCCTGTGCCTCGCAATAACGGAATGTTGAGGTTGTAGCCCTTGCCCGCGCCAGAACCCACTTCATTGGCGTAGCCCCAGAAGAACGGATAGAAACGAATGGGGTCGGCATGTATCGACACCGTCAGTACATCGTCTCTTTCAAAAAAGATTCTTTGCGTGCCGTTGCCATGATGGACATCCACATCAATGATCGCGACACGGGCAAACTTGCTCAACAAGTGTTGTGCGGCAATGGCACTGTTGTTGAGGTAACAGAAGCCACCCGCCAGGTCCTGCGATGCATGATGCCCCGGAGGACGTGACAGCGCATAGCATGCAGTCTCTCCCGACATGACCTGTTGCGCCGCGTGCACAGCCGTCATCGCGCTCCAGCGGGCCGCGTGCCAGGTGTGCGCTGCAATTGGACACGATGCGTCATAGACATGAAAGCCAACCTGCCCCACAGCAGACTTCGGGTAACCATCATTGCGCTCAATGGGATGTACATTGGGCAGAACTTCTTTCGATGCGCCGGGTATTCGCGACCAACGCGTATGTATGTTTTGCAGGAATTTGAGATACCTTGCGGTATGCACTGCGGCGATTAACTCATCGCCATAGTCCCTGGGCGACTCAAGTTGAAAATCGCAAGCCAGCGCTGCCGCCAGCAATCTGTCCGCGCGCTCCGGCAACTCGGGATTCGGCACCGCCGCGCCGGATGACAAATAGGACTCCGGGTTGTGGTCACGTTGGCTATCGGAAAATATGACTTTCAATTGTTTAACCCCAAATTCTTGAAGCGCTTGCCAGTGATCCGGTAGATCATTTCCTCGTCACAGAACGACATGCCAATACTCTCGTAAAAAGCCTGTGCACCTGAGTTTTCCCGATCTACAGATAAGCGCAAATGGTCAGCTCCGCGATCAGCGGCCCAGGCCGCCACCCTGCTCAGCATCTTCTTGCCGATGCCCGTCCCGCGACCGGCCGGCGCGACATATATATCCTGCACGTAGACACCCAGCGTCCCGCGCCAGGTCGAAAACGTCAGAAAGAAAATGGTGACGCCGATGGGCTCTTCACCGTCTTCAGCGAGCAAAACGTGAATTGCCGCGTTGTCCGCCGACATCGCCGCGACGAAGTCCTCGACTGTGCTGCGCACTTTCGCCTTTGCATCCATGGCGTGGGCCATTTCTATGATCATCGCATGAACAAGCACGGCGTCATCCACCGACGCCAATCGCATGCGTATCCCGGATACAGGTTTCAAAAGTTGACCTTGTCCGCGCCCTTCAGATTCAACATCTCTCGAGCTTCGTCAGGCGTAGCAACCTCAAATCCCAGCTCTTCGACGATGCGTCGAATCTTCTGCACCTGTTCTGCATTGCTGGTCGCTAACTGCTCTTTGCCGATCAGGAGACTGTCTTCCAATCCGACGCGCACATTGCCGCCCAGTATCGCGCCCACGGTGGCCAGTGGGATTTGCATGCGCCCCGCGGCAAGTACCGAGAATTGGTAGTTTTCACCCAGCAACCGATCGGCTGTCGCTTTCATGTGCAACAGGCTTTGTGGTGACGCATCTATGCCACCGAGCACGCCAAGAACAAACTGCACGAATACCGGTTTCTGGACCAGGCCTTCACGCAAGTAGTAAGCCAGCGTCTGGATATGGCCGACGTCATAACATTCGAATTCGAAACGCGTTCCGCAGCCCTCACCGAGGGTTTTGAATATCTGCTCTATGTTCGCGAAGGTATTTTGAAATACAACATCTCGGGTCGCTTCCAGCAGCTTGGGTTCCCAGTCGTACTTCCAGTTGTCATAGCGTTTCTGCAGGGGGAACAGGCCGAAGTTCATAGATCCCATGTTCAGCGATGCCATTTCCGGCTGCACCAGTGTCGGTGCTGCCAGGCGTTCCTCGAGCGTCATCAGGGAACTGCCACCCGTTGTAATGTTAATTACCGCATCGCAACGTTTCTTGATGTCCGGCAGGAACTGCATGAACACGTCCGGATCGGCGGTTGGCTGACCGGTCTCGGGATTACGAGCATGCAGGTGCAGGATGGATGCACCCGCTTCTGCTGCGGCTACCGACTGATCGGCTATCTCTTTCGGCGTGATCGGAAGATGCGGACTCATAGTCGGCGTATGAATGGAGCCTGTCGCAGCGCAGGTAATTATGATTTTCTTAGTCATTGCTCAATTCAGTCATTGGTTCATCGGCGCGAATAAATATCCACAATAATGCGCCAATTATCGCAAAAATCGAACCCGTCGCCATCGCCGCCGGCCAACCGAACAGTCCTGCTGTGACAGGAACCAGCAGTCCGCCAAGAACGCCCGGTATATTCGCACCGGTGTTCAGGATGCCGGTAGCCACCGAGGCATGCCGCCCGGACACCGCCATCGTCGCGACCCAGATCGGAGCTTCCGTCATTTGGTTGCAGGCAAAGGACAAGCAAAGGAAGACGACACTCAAAACCGGGTTGCCGGATACTGCGCCGAGAAACAAAAAGGTCGCCGACATTACGAGGCCGGTCATCGTCAGAATTCGCGGCCCGCTACGGATACCGAGACGTCGCACGAGTAAGTCACAGATTATGCCGCCTGCGGTCGCACCCACAGCACCCAGTATCCATTGCGCCGAGACGAACAGACCTGCATCCGTATTGGACATGCCCTTGATGTCGGTGAGATAGAAGAAAAACCAACTGAAGAAGAGGTAGAAAAGGTAGTTCATGCAAAAGTAGCTGCCCGTAATCAACAGCACGTTGCGGTTCCTGAGCGCCACTTTCCAGGCGCCCTTCTTCGGGACATGCCCGCCAACCGGCCGATCTGAGGCGATCAGGTCAAGCTCTGCCTCTTTGATTCGCGGATGATCCTTCGGGTCATCCGTAATAAACCAACGAAAAATGATCGCGAACAACAAGCCCACCGGCGCGGTAACCAGCAACGCCGACCGCCACCCATAGGCGTCCATAAGCCAAACGATAATTGGCGCAGTTGCTGCAGCCCCCAGGGTGAGGCCAGTACTGGTGAGTCCGTTAGACAGCCCCCATTGCCGCAGCGGAAACCAGCTCGCGATAGTCCCGCCTATCGTGACCGGAAAGAACGGCGCATGAAAAGCACCAACCAGAAAGCGCACCACGATCAAAGCGACAACAATAGTCGCAACAGACAAAACATCGTTGCCTGGAATTATCGCCGTGACGACACTTAGCACGGTCCAGATCACGGCGATGAGTGTGATAGTAAATCGCGGCCCGAATTTGTGTCCGAATATGCCCCCGGGGAACTGAAATATTGCATAGCCGGCGGCGAACGCGGAGAACACCATGCCGAGCTGGTATTCGTTCATTCCGAGGTCGCGCATCATCGTTTCGCTGACAATGTTGAAATTGGTGCGCAGCACGTACGCTATAGCGCTGCCGAGAACGAGAATGGCCAGAACGTACCAACGAAGTCCTTTCATCGACGTAATATAGCCTAAGCCCCGGGGTCAGGTACGAAAGAGTATGCTTGATTCAACCCGGGTGAACGACAAGTATCGCTTCAAAATCAGGCCCGGATATTTGCGTTGAGTCGAAACAGATTTGCCGGATCGTACTTGCGCTTGATCTCAGCCAGCCGCGGGAAATTGTCGCCGTAATTCCCGTGCCGGACCTGCTCCGATTCCTTGTCGGTATCGACCGAGTAATAGCCGTCCGTCATCGGTTCGAGTGCGTCCCAGAACTTCTGAATATAGGAAACATGCGGCGCCTCGTCGACAAGCATGGGCCAGCCAACCACTAAAATCATGTTCGCCAGGCTATTGCGTTGCGCAAATGCCGTCGCCGACGTCGGTACGCGACCAATAGCGCCACCGGAGTGCTGCAGATAGAACATCACAGAACGCCCGTCCTGAGGTTCAAGTCCAGCGACGATTTCATCCATCAGGGAATCTGAAAAATCATTGATAAAGCCGCTCTTCATGTACTCGGCGTCGGTTCTGGGGTCGGTGTTGTCCCAGCTTTTCTGTATTTCGACGTAGTCTCGGCTGTGAACGCTGTTTACGACCGGTTCGCCGATAGCCAGTATCGGCGCAAGCGCTTTTTCAGCGTCACCTTCAGCGCCGGACCAACAGACGTGAAATCCTGCCACTCCATCGGCGCCCGCCATAGGCGAGCTGACCAGCAAGTCGCAGTAGAGTTCATCGCGTGCGTGCGCCGCGTAGTCCCGGTAGACATTCATGACATCTCGCGCTTTTGCCAACGGGAACAGAATCTCGCCACCGACGACGGTGCGTTGCATGGGATGCAATGCGAACTCAAATTCGGTCACGATACCGAAATTGCCGCCACCACCGCGGACGCCCCAGAACAAGTCCGGATTCTCCTCGGCACTCGCGTGCCGTAACTGGCCATCAGCGGTCACGATATCGACACTCCTGACATTATCGAGTGCCAGTCCAAAACGACGCCCTACCCGGCCGAAACCGCCTGCCGTCGTGAGACCACCAACACCCGTGTGCGAAACAGTGCCCGCCGTGGTCACGAGCCCAAAGGCCATGGATTCCCGGTCGAGTTCTGCCAAAAGGCTGCCGCCGGCGACGTAAGCTGTACGACTCTTTGGGTCGACGCGCGCATGCCGAAACGTTGAGAGGTCGATCTGCATACCGCCGTCGCAGGTCGACTTGCCACCATAGCTATGGCCGCCGCACTTCACAGCAAGCAGCAGGTTGCGTTCTGATGCGAATTCCACGGCTTTACGAATATCGGTTGCACCGACGGGTTGGACGACCAGCGCAGGCCTTTTATCAATACCAGGATTTAATACACGACGTGCTTTCTCGTAGGCCTCGTTTCCAGGCAAGAGCAGATTGCCTCGCAAGCTGTCGGCAAGCTCTTGAACCGCCGCCTGCTCCAGAGTCAGTTCTGCCCGGTCACTCGTGACTGCCAGTACATCACCCGATATTGCCGATAGTGCTGCGAACCGCGCTGCTAACGCCTGGCTACTCGAAAAGGATGCAGCAACAGCAGCGGCAACCGCAGACTGCAGAAATAGTCGTCTATCCATGGCAGGAATCCCCTTTGTTTTTTTTCATCTTATGTTGCTTCGGCATGACTTGCCAATGCGAATGCTGCGGGCAACTCCCGCCGGACTTCCGATCGAGACTGCTGTCAAGCGCTACCGAGCTGAAAAGCAAGTAAAGCCCCGAGGTAACCAATCGTCGTCATGTAAGCCCACGCGAATACCGGCCAGCGCCAGGAATTGGTTTCACGTCGGATCACCGCCAGGGTCGCCGCACACTGCAGGCAGCAGGCGTAAAAAATTAGCAGTCCGATTACCATAGGCAACGTGAACACTGCACTGCCATCGGGCCAGGTTGATGCTTTCAGTCGCGTGCTCAGGGTGGCTTCGTCCGCTTCGTCACCGACCGCGTAAACCGTCCCCAAGACGGCGATGACGACTTCTCGCGCCGGGAATCCGGCAATGACCGCGGCCGATACGCGCCAATCCCATCCCAGCGGCCGAAACAGTGGTTCAACTGATTTCCCCGCGCGGCCCAGCCAGCTCTGCTCAAGTTGAGCGGCGGCAGCCACATTGGCGATGCGCGCATATTCAGTTGCGAGTTCGTCACCTGACAGCCGGTACTCCGCAGCCTGTCGTTGCCGCTCCACTTCCGGCGCTATGAGTTCCGAGCGCGGATAGTAGGCTAAAGCCCAAACGATAACGGCTACCGTGAAAATAACGGTGCCGGCGCGATACAGGAAAACTTTCGCTCGACCGAGCAGTTGAAAAAACACGGTCTGCAAATTGGGTTTGCGAAATTCCGGCAACATCAGGGCAAACGGCGGCTTGGGGCCGCGCAGCGCGGTCTTGCGCATCAGCAATGCAGTAAGAATGCCCATGACAATGCCAAACATATACAAACCGAAAAGCACCAGGCCCTGCAGGTTCATGAAGCCGATTCGTTCCGCCGGCACGAATGCCGCTATCAATAGCGCGTAAACCGGCAGGCGCGCCGAACACGTCATGAAAGGAGCGGCCATGATGGTTGCGATGCGGTCGCGGCGACTGGGTATGACGCGCGTTGCCATGATGCCCGGTACCGCACAAGCGAAACTCGAAATCATGGGAATGATCGACTGCCCGGACAGCCCAACCGAGCGCATGGTACGGTCCATCAGGTACGCCGCGCGCGCGAGGTAACCCGAGTCCTCAAGCAAAATAATGAACAAAAACAAAATCAGGATTTGCGGCAGGAAAATAATGACGCTACCGACGCCTGCGATAACACCGTCAGCGATGAGACTGGAAAACGCTCCGTCACCCAGTCGTCGACCGACTTCGGCGCCCAGTGTTGCAGCCGTGCCATCAATGAAATCCATGATGGGTGTTGCCCAGGCGAAAACCGCCTGAAATACCACCGCCATAACGACAAACAATCCGATCGTGCCGGCGACGGGTTGATTCAGGAATGCAGTAATTTGGGATTGCCAAGTGTGTACTTTCGGTGCCGACTTTTGTGCCGAACTCAGAACAGTACGCACCCAGTTGTAGCGTATGCGAGCTTCAACGGCTACCGGCGGGTCATCAGCGAAGAGTTCACGGCGCAGCACGTCAATTTGCGCGACAGTTTCTGTGTCCAGGCTGGCGCTGAACGACCGGTTTCTTTCCGTAACGCCGTCAATCAGCAGGCGCATGCATTCGGTTTCCGATAGTGGCGTGCTGGTCGACGATCGCAGGGCATTGACCGCGGCGGCCATTTCCGGCCATACCGATATCTTCTCTGGCCTCGGTGCATCCTGAAGCGTAGTTATCGCCTCTCGCAATCGGTCGAGGCCTGCGCCCGTAGTCGCGACAACACCGCAGACCGCTACACCGCCGAGCGCCTGGCTAAGCGCATCAAGATCGATATCGATACCGGATTGCATGGCCGCGTCTGTCATCGTTAGCGCGACGACCATGGGTTTTTGCAATTCGACCAGTTGCTGGATCAGGAAAAGGCCCTGGTAGAGGTTGGTTGCATCAAGAACCGCGAGAATGCCGTCCGGCGGTTTCGTGGCCGCCATGTGACCAAAGATCACATCTACAGCGATCTGCTCTTCGAGTGAATGCGGGCGAAGTGAATGAGTGCCGGGTAGATCAATCAGCTCGGTCTTTCGACCCTGCCACGACAGAGTGCCGACGTGGCGTTCGACCGTCACGCCCGGATAGTTGCCGATACGCTGATTCAGGCCGGTAAGGCGATTAAATAAGGTGCTCTTACCAGAATTGGGGCTGCCGACAACCGCAATACGGGACTCAACGCCCCGTTTTACTGCTATCGAACCAGCGGCTATTCGAATTTCTGAGGGTTTAGTCACCAGCCCCTACGGGTGCGACCTGGAAGAGTTTGGCGTGCTCCTGGCGCAGTGAGATGCCACAGCCAAACAGACGGAACTCAATCGGGTCGCCGCCAATTGCGGCGCTGGCATGTTCGATTTCAGCGCCCTCAACCAAGCCCAGTGTCATTAGGCGTTGTACTTGTGGGTCGCTGGCATCAATGGCTTTAATCACGCCCTTTTGACCGCGTTTGAGCGTTGCAAGCGTGTAAGCGTTTATTTCCATTCCGATTTTTCCACGAACCTGCTGTTAATGCCTCAAATGATAATCATTCGCATTATTATGCGCAATAGGGAAATGTACGGAGCTTGAACGACTTAACAGTTTGGGCGACCGATCGCCTTGGGCAGGACAGCCTCGATGCGCTGCATGACGTCAAGTCTGTGCACCAAATCGTGAATGTAGTCGAGATCATCCGTCTCCAAAACAAGCACGTCTCCCATGCTGTAAGAAGCAATCCAGTTCTCGTAGTTCTGATTGAGCCGCTTCAGGTAAGCCAGCGGTATGTCCTGTTCCATTTTGCGACCACGAATATTGATCCGGTGTCGCAGGGTCCGCATCGAACAGCGCAAATAGATCATGAGGTCCGGCGGTTGAATGGCGTCGAGAATCGCATGGTAAAAACCCTGATACGTTTCCCAGTCACGTTTCGAAATCTTGCGCATTTGATGCAAAGCCGTTGCGAAAATTTCAGCGTCCTCGAATATTGTTCGATCCAGCGCGACCACACCAGACTGACGGTCCAGTTCCTGGTGCAATCGGAACTTATTACTCAGGAAGTACAATTGCGACTGGAATGCCCAGCGTTTCATGTCCTTATAGAAATCAGCCAGGTATGGATTCTCGTCATTCGGCTCGTAGAATGGTGAAACGTTGTAAGTACGATGCAGAAACTCAACGAGTGTCGATTTTCCGGAGCCCATGTTGCCGGCGATAGCGATCGTCTTCTTCATTGCCGTCGTACCATACCGCAATCCTGCTATGATTGATCCGTGAATGAGAATACACCTGAAGTCCTGATCAGCGAAGCGGATATCCAGTCCCGCGTTTTGCAATTGGCTGAACAAATTTCCGCGGACTACGCAAATACAGACGACCTCGTTATGGTCGGCGTACTTAAGGGCTCATTTATATTTCTGGCCGACCTTGCACGACGCCTCAGCATTCCTCGCACTATCGAATTCATTGCCGTGTCCAGCTACGACGATGGCAGTGTTTCTTCGGGGGCTGTGCGTCTCGTAATGGACGTACGCGGCAGAATAGAAGGCAAGCACGTACTCATCGTCGAAGATATCGTCGATACCGGTCATACGCTCAAATACCTGATCGGAATGATGAAATCCCACCGCGTGGCATCCGTAAAAACGGCAGCGTTGGTACGCAAGGCAGAAAAGGCGGAAGTTGATGTCACCGTTGACTATCTCGGCTTTGACATCGGCAACGAGTGGGTTGTCGGTTATGGCCTGGACTACGCCGAGCAGAATCGCACGCTTCCCTATATCGGCGTAATCACGCCGACCGATGCCTAACGATCTGAACAGCCATCGACGTCCACTTCGATGGTAGCGTGGCCAATTCCGTACTCCGCCTTAAGAAACTCTTTGGCGCCCCGAACCACATCTGACTGACTGGCGACGCTGTCCGTTACGGACATATGCATGGTCAGCATGAGTTGTTGCGGCGTCAGACCCCAGATGTGCACGTGATGGATATCACCAACACCGGGCACCTTCGCGACCAGTCGGTCCTGCATGGCCTTCACATCCAGCCATTCTGGCGCACCCTCAAGCAGGATGTGGCCGCTGCGCTTGACCAGCATCCATGCACTCTTAAGGATCAGCGCGGCCACGGCAACAGAGAGTATGGGATCAATCAGTGTCCAACCGGTGTAGATGATCACAATGGCCGCTACGATCGCTGCCACCGAACCGAGCAGATCCCCGGCCACGTGCAGCGCAGCGCCGCGAATATTCAGATTTTCCTGATCGCCGGAATGCAGAACTGCAAACGCAACCAGGTTTACGAGCAAGCCGACACCGGCAATGACGAGCATAGTTTCGCCAAGTATTTCGTTCGGGTTGATCAGGCGCTGCAGCGCTTCATAGAGTATCCAGCCGACTACCGCCAACAAACTCAAGCCATTCACAAAGGCGGCGAGAATCTGGAATCTCTGGTAACCGAAAGTCAGCTTGCCGTCCGGCGGACGCTTACTGACTTTGAACGCCATCGCTGCAAGTGCGAGCGCCATGGTGTCCGTCAGCATGTGCCCCGCATCGGCCAGTAGCGCCAGCGACCCGGAGATGATGCCACCGATGACTTCAACCACCATGAACGCACCGGTCAGCAGCAACGCGATCATGACCCGCCGCAGGTTTTTCTCATTCGCTTCCTGAACGTGGCCGTGGTCATGCTCATGGTGATCGTTAGACATCGTTACTGGCTTTCCATATTTCGCGGCACACGAATGTGCTCAACCATGTGTTGTATGTGTTCTGGTGGCGCTTTCGTCAAATGACTGACAACTACGGCAACCAGAAAATTCAGGCACATACCGAGTACGCCTATACCCTCGGGCGAAATGCCGAATATCCAGTGCTCGGCCGTATTCGTTCCCCACGGGGCACCCGCCCATTTCAGAAACAGGCCTTTGTAAAACTCGATGTAGCCGTAGGTAAACAAGAGGCCAGTCAACATGCCGGCGATGGCCCCTTCGCGATTGATGCGTTTAAAGAATATGCCCATCAGGATGGCAGGAAATAGAGACGCCGCCGCCAGTCCGAATGCGAATGCCACCACCTGCGCCACCCAGCCCGGCGGATCAAATCCGAGGTAGCCGGCAATCAGAATCGCAAATGCCGCAGCGGTTCGACCAGCGCGCAATTCATTCTTCTCGGAGATGTTCGGCACGAAAATTCCTTTGATCAGGTCGTGCGATACAGCGGCTGAAATGACCAGCAACAGGCCCGCAGCGGTCGACAACGCGGCGGCGATTCCGCCGGCGGCAACCAGGGCAATCACCCAGTTCGGCAATCGCGCAATTTCGGGATTCGCCAGCACCAGGATATCCCGATCGACGGTCAGCTCGTTGCCTTGCCAGCCGTATTGCTCAGCCTGTGATGCAAATTCGGCATTCGTATCGTCGTAGTACTGCACACGGCCATCGCCATTCTTGTCGTCGAATGCCAGCAGGCCTGTTGCTTCCCAGGTATGGAACCAGCGCGGCCGATCATCGTAGGCGAGATTGCCGTCGACAGCGCCGACTTCGCCGGTCTGAATCGTATTGATCAGGTTGTACCGCGCCATCGAACCGACTGCGGGTGCCGTCGTGTACAGGATTGCGATGAACAACAGCGCATAGCCCGCGGATATGCGCGCATCTCGAACTCTTGGCACCGTGAAGAAGCGAACAATCACATGCGGCAGTCCTGCAGTACCCGCCATCAGTGCCATCGTGATACAAAAAATGTCGATGCGACTCTTGCTTCCGGACGTGTATTCACTAAAACCCAGTGATGTCACGATGTCGTTTAATTTGTCCAATAAGGCCGTTCCCGAACCAGCAACTTCGCTGCCGAACGCAAGTTGCGGTATCGGGTTTCCGGTGAGCTGAATGGCAATGAAAATAGCAGGAACCGTGTAAGCGAAGATCAGGACGCAATACTGAGCAACCTGGGTATAGGTCACGCCTTTCATTCCGCCGAGAACGGCGTAAACAAAAACCACCATCATCCCCAACACCAGTCCCCACTCGATATCCAGCTCTAGAAAACGAGAAAAAACGATGCCAACGCCGCGCATTTGCCCGGCGACATAGGTAAAGGAAATGAATATCAGGCAAATGACCGCGACGATGCGGGCCGCTTTCGAGTAGTAACGTTCCGCGATGAACTCCGGCACCGTAAATTTGCCGAACTTCCGCAAATAAGGAGCCAGGAGAAGCGCAAGTAGTACGTAGCCGCCCGTCCAGCCCATGAGATACACCGAACCGTCATAGCCAAGGAAGGCGATGAGTCCGGCCATGGAAATAAATGAGGCCGCACTCATCCAGTCGGCCGCGGTCGCCATACCGTTCGCCAGCGGCGAGACGCTTTTGCCGGCAATGTAGAAATCGCCGGTATTGTGCGCGCGTGACCAGATCGCAATGCCGATGTAGAGCAGGAAACTGAGACCGACAACGATCCACGTCAACCATTGCAGGCTCATGGAATCGCCTTAATCTTCGTGCACGTCATGATCGCGGTCGATGCGATTCATGCGCCAGGCGTAAAAGAAAATCAGCAGGACAAAGACGTATATCGACCCTTGCTGTGCGAACCAGAATCCCAACTGAAAACCGCCGATGCGAATCGCGTTCAATTCCTCAACGAACAGGATGCCGAAGCCGTAGGAACAGACGAACCAGATACTGAGGCAGAACGCGACGAGCCTCAGATTGGCCCGCCAGTAAGCCATGCGTTTGTCTTTGTTCACTATCGACCCGCCTTCCACCGAGATACCGCAATGTATCAGGGAGCGGATCAAGACCTCAATGAAAGTCGTCGTGCAGATAACGCAGACAAAAAAAAGCGGCTTCTTGCGAAACCGCTTTTTCCAAACCCACGTTAGCACGCGGTCCTGGCCCCCTGAATCCCCCGCCAAGTCGTACCTGAAGGTGTTTAGAAATCCTTCGCGCATCTGCAGTTGTTGCTGAAAGACTACGCTTAGTGAGAGGAAAATTCGCAGAAAACCCACTATTTGTCAATCCTTTATAAGGATTCCAAACCTTTTCGATCTATTCGCTTTATTTTTGTTGCTCGAATACAACAGGCTTGCAAGGCGTCATTCCGTGAAAAATCAAGGTCTAAGGCGTCGATGCTGGCGCTCATCGACCACCGGATTAGCCAACAGACCGACTCCGGGGATTTCGACTTCTACCCTATCGCTGTCCATTAGCCACCTCGGCGGGGTGCGGGCTGCGCCGACTCCGCCGGGAGTTCCGGTAGCGATGACATCGCCTGGCAGCAATTCCGCAAAGCTCGAGCAATACTCGATCAACCGGGGTATATCGAAAACGAGGTCCGCTACAGCGCCCTCCTGCATGATCTCCCCATTGACGCGAGTCGTCAGGGTCAGCGTCGCCGGGTCCGGAATGTCGTCGCACGTCGTAAGGTACGGACCCATCGAACCGCTGTTCGCAAAGTTCTTGCCCGCCGTAAACTGCGGCGTATGTTTTTGCCAGTCGCGAACCGAACCATCCATAAAACAGCAATAGCCCGCGACGTACTCAAGCGCTTCGGCTCGGGTGACATGGCGCGCCCGCTTGCCGATGACAAAGGCCAGCTCACCTTCGAAATCAAACTGCTCGGATAACACCGGCCGGATCAAGGCTTGCTCATGGCCGACCTGGCTACCCGGGAAACGCACGAACACGACCGGATAATCCGGCACCTGCCTCCCCATTTCCTCGATATGCGGCCGATAATTGACCCCAACACAAAGCACCTTGTCCGGATTCGGGATGAGCGGAAGAAAGCGTACAGAATGGATATCGTGTGTGGCACCAGCGGCGCCCGCGGCGAGTTCCGCGAGCTTGCCCGAAGATATGACCGAACGCAGATCCGGATATCGAGCCCGAAAATCCTGCCGCGGCTCTCTCAGCATCTGTCCATCAACGACGCCGTAGGTCTGTTGGTCCCCCGATTGAAAGCTTGCTAGTCTCATACTCTTCCCTGCATTAGTCGCGAACCTCAGGATAAGGTAATCCAATGACAAGAATAAAACACGCTTCCGTTACAGCAGCGCTACTGCTTATCTTCGCCCACGGTGTCGTTTTCGCCGATACGGCCCTGCACAACATCAAAGGCTATACCTCGACCAACGAAGGCCTACAGGCATTCTCTGTTCTTGTTTTTGACGACGACGGCAAAGTTGTCGCTGTTGGCGACAACGAACTGCTCGCCGCCCACCCGGACGCCACGTTGCGCGATGGACAATCGAAGACCGTGTTACCCGGATTGATTGACGCACACGGCCACGTACTGGGCCTCGGCGTACTCAAGGCGAACCTGGATTTGACCGGGACACCGAGCGTCGAGCACGCCGTCGCTGCGATCGCGGCCTATGCCGCCGCAAAGCCTGACGCCCGCTGGATACTCGGTCGCGGTTGGAACCAGGTGCTTTGGCCGGTGCAGGAATTTCCGCTGGCATCGCAAATCGATGCCGTCGTCAGCGATCGCCCTGTGTACCTGCGCCGCATCGATGGCCACGCTGCCTGGGCCAACAGCGCCGCTTTGCAACTTGCGGGTATTGACGACAATACACCCGACCCGGTCGGCGGCAAGATTGTTCGCGACGCGAATGGTCACGCGACAGGCGTGCTGATCGATCTGGCCATGGACATCGTCGACGCGCGGGTACCCGAAACCGATAAGGACGAAATGCAGGATGCGATTCAATCGGCCGTTCGCGCCTTGCTGGCCGAGGGCATTACCAGCGTGCATGACGCCGGCATCGATCTCATGAACGCGGAAGTCTATTTATCGATGGCCGACAACGGCTTGCTGGAAATGCGTATTTACGCCATGACCGGTGGCGCCGGTCAGGTGCTTGATGCGATCGGCAAACCGATTCGCGCCTATGGCAACGACCATCTGGATATCGCGTCCGTGAAACTTTACTCCGACGGTGCTCTCGGCAGCCGCGGCGCTGCCATGATCGAACCCTACAGTGATGACGTCGAGAATCGCGGCTTGCCGTTCTGGACGCAGCAGGAGCTGGACGACCAGGTTGCCAAAGCGAATGCGATGGGGTTTCAGGTCGGTATCCATGCTATTGGCGACCTCGGCAATCGCATGGCGTTGAATTCTTTTGACAAGGCACAGGGCGGCAAACCGTCGCCGCTGCGCAATCGCATCGAACACTCACAGATCATTGCGCTAGATGATATTCCCCGATTCGCAGAGCTTGGTGTCATCGCATCCATGCAAGCAACCCATGCCACCAGCGACAAGAACATGGCCGAGGACCGCGTCGGGCCCGATCGTATTCTCGGCGGTTATGCCTGGCGAAGGTTGCTGGCGTCAGGTGCAGTGCTGGCCAATGGCTCTGACTTCCCGGTCGAACTGTCCAATCCGTTTCATGGACTGTACGCCTCGGTCACTCGGCAGGGGCGAGACGGCGAGCCGGATGGGGGCTGGTATGCCGACCAGTCTTTGACGCGGGCAGAGGCACTGCATTCATTTACATTGGCGGGCGCCTACGCGGCGAACCAGGAAGATCGGCTCGGCAGCCTCGAGGCCGGCAAGTGGGCGGATTTCATTGTCATCGATCGCAATTACTTCGAGATCCCGGAAGCGGAGATCGATGACATTAAAGTACTGCAGACCTGGGTCGCAGGCCGGCAGGTGTTTGACGGAGGCGCAGCTGAGTGATCGTCGAGCAAATCTGGACCGGCAATGCCTATCGCAATTTCAATTACCTGGTTGCCTGTCCGGAGACGGGTGCAGCACTCGCCATTGACCCGCTCGACTACCAGAAGTGTCTCGCGGTCGCCGCAGAGCACGGCTGGACAATCTCACAGATTCTCAATACCCATGAGCACGGTGACCACACCGGTGGCAACAAAGGCCTCGTCAAAGCGACAGGTGCTAAAGTCATCGCGCACAAGAATGCTGGTAGCCGTATTCCGAACATGGATATCGGCGTCGGAGCGGGCGATGTCATCCGCGTCGGCAAAACAGTAGAACTCGAATGCCTCGACACACCGGGACATACCATGAGTCATATCTGCCTGTTGTCGCGAACTGAGCAACCGGCATTGTTTAGCGGTGACACCCTGTTTAACGCCGGCGCCGGCAACTGCCATAACGGCGGTCATCCTGAAGAGCTATTCGAAACCTTTGCGCAGCAACTCGACATACTCGGCGATAACACTCTGCTGTACCCGGGCCATGAATACCTGCTCACCAATCTCGCTTTTACTCTGGATCGGGAGCCCGATAATCAAACCGCTGCGGACCTACTGCAGCAATGCAAGAGTCAGGATCCCGAACATGCCCTCGTAACAACACTTGGGCAGGAAAAAGAGATCAATACATTCTTCCGGCTGCAGAGTCCGACGGTGATCGCAAAGTTAGCAGAGGACTTCCCCAACATCGGTGACAGCCCGGATGCGCGCACAGTGTTTCTGAAACTCAGGGAACTCCGGAATAGCTGGTAAGCAACCGCTTAGCGACATGCTTAAGCTCCACGGGATCGCTATCCGGTCGCGACGCCATCCATAAACACAGTAGCGCCAGATAGAGCTTGCGTTGTTTTTCCAGGTGTTTGCGCCAACGCTGGCCGTCACCCACCAGATAGGCATTCAGCAGCCGCGTCACCTGCCCGTCATCCAGTTCATGATGTTCAACGACGGTCGCGAGATCGAAAAAGGGATCGTTGTCGCAGGCGTATTCCCAGTCAAGAAACATGAGGCCGGGCGTCGCAATGATGTTTTCAGCCACCAGATCGTTGTGGCAGCAGCATAAGTTGTGCGGTAGTCGCATGCTGGAAATAACGCTGGTGCACTTTTCCATCACACTGGACTCGAGACCGGAGATTTTTTCGACATAGCGTTTCGCCGCAACTCTGGCATCGACCGCCCGCCCGGTCAGCGGCAAGGCGTGCAAGCGCTTGAGCGCTGCTGCGATCAGCTCGAGGTTACCCGTTTCGTCAAAGCTTGCGCGCGTCCACACCGTGCCTGCTACGTACTCCGCGAAATACACGCCAGTGTCGGCCAGGATTACTTTCGCGGCGAGACCTGCTTTTGCGGCAACCGTCTGCACCTGGGCCTCGGCGGTGCGGGTGTTAAACGGCGCACCGCGACGCCCGTGATCAATCTTCAGGACTCCGGCGCGCTCCCCGGCATCGATCTTCCAGGCCTTGTTGGTCAGCCCACCTTGCAACTCGGAAACCGTCGCGCCCTCCCATCCCGGGATAGCGGCAATCACAGCTTCAGGGCTCAAGGTCACTGTCATCCGACCTCCTCGCGCATGGACCGCGACCAGCTGATCAGTCCGAACGGGATCATGATGACGTAAACAATGAACAGTAGCGCGGTCAATTGCAGGTCCCTCGACCAATAGATCACTACCGATACGATATCGATCACGAGCCAGTACCACCAGTTTTCCAATACTTTTTTTGCCACCAGAAACGTAGCCCATATCGCGAACCAGGTCGTCAGAGAATCGATGTAGGGAAACGCAGCATCAGTCCTGGTACTCAAGAAATAGCCGCTCGCGGCACTCAACGCTACGATACTGAGAATCGCTACAATGTGAGTCCTTGGCGGCCAGGTCAAAACCGGGCTGTTTGCGCCCGCGTCGCCGCCAGCACGCCATACCGTCCAGCCATACGCCGCCATCGCGAGGTAGTAACCATTGAGCAGCGACTCCATGTAGAGCCTGGCCTCGATAAACAGGCCCATGTAGATCGTTGTGCTCAGCGCCGCAAAAAACCAGCAGGCGATATTCTGGCGAATTGCGAGTACGAGATAGGCGATCGCTGCTAGTACGGCAACGACCTCAAATGTCGACTGCGCCTCAGCTTGCTCAATAATCTGAGACAGCAAATTCACGTAATCGGATTGTTTAGAATCTTGATGGCAAATACCGCTTTCGGTACATCTTCGAACGTAGTTCGTAGTTCCTTGGTCAATACCGACATGACGACTTCGAAGTCCCCGCGTATTTGCGTACTCATGCGGTTGTACTCAATCTCGATGTCATCGTGTTCGGACAACCTTTTAATCACATCCTTAATTGGCGGTATGAAATTCTCATCCAGGGGATAGAGGCTGATATCGACAGCGACTTGCATGGTTAAAACCTCCTTTCTATCGTGACGCCGATCTGGCGCGGGTCGCCAGAACGCGTGTACAGAGTCTCGGGAAAATCGGGTGGCTCATTGCCAAAATAGAACCCACGTACAGCATAATACTCATCAAACAAATTTCGTGCCCACAGCGCGACGAGCCATGTCTCGGTCTCATAGCCAACGCGCATATTCACCAACTGATAGGCCTGCGACTTTTGGTCGTGACTGACGTCAAAATAAAACGCATCTTTTGCAGACGCGTCCAGTCGCGCAAAAAGACCATTGGTGCTTCGATATGCGACTCCTGCGGCCAGCGTAAACGGCGGTGCATGCGCCTGCTCTCGACCACTTTGCATCGTGGCGTCCAACCAACCTATTGAGGCGTAGAACTCCCACTCGTCGGCCGGAAACCAGCGAGTATCGACCTCGATACCCAGCGCCTCACCTTCACCCACATTGTCAGTGAAAAAAACAAATGAAGCCGGATCGCCCGGTATCAGCTGAGTCGATGTGCGGACCTGTTGATTCAGGCGGCGATAATGAAATACAGCAGCATTCAACTGCAAACGATTGTCCTGCAAACTGGCTTTGATGCCCGCTTCGACCGTCCACATTTCCTCGCTCCCAAAGTCACGGCTTGCGTCCGGCACCAGGCCCAGATTGAAACCGCCCGCTTTGTAGCCCTTCGACAAAGTCGCATAGGCCGTGTGGTCATCGAAATCATGGCTGACCCCGATTTCACCGCCCCATAGGGTTTCCGACGGCCCCGCTGCCAGAGCCGCAGTGTCGCTATAATCGGTCGAACGATGTTCTATCCGAAAGCCGGTCGAAAGGCGGGTTGCCGGCCCAAGCTCGTGGTCGAACTGCCCGAACAACGCCAGGTTGGTTGCCTCGTACTCGCTGCCAAAACTGTCATTAAGGCTATCCGCCCAGTCGTAAAACGGATCGTAGTACTCGCCGCTGTTCAGTGTGACGAGCTCGTCAACGAGATTGAGTGCATATAGCCCAAGCAACCATTGCTCTGACCCCAACCTGAACTCCTGGCTGGCTGTTCGCCGCGTGCGATCGCTGCTTGACACATAGTCATAAGTGAACGGCGCCCAGCTCGCGTCATTTCCCCAGTCGGCATCGAAGCTAAAATCGATGGACGAGTCCGCGAACGACGTAATTGATGTCGCTGTGAGATTGTCGAAAGCTGACCATTCGATGCGCACTGCTGCGCCGATGCTTTCCTGGGCATCCTTACCCGGCTTGTCCGACAGCATTGTGTTGCTGTTGTCCAAAGAAAAAGCGTCATAGCCATTGTCCTGCCGTGAGTACATCAATGACAGATCCACAACCAGGTCGTCGTCGGCTTCGAAGTGGGCTCGCCCGCGAAGTGCAGTTTCGTCCCGTCCGTTCGTATCGTTGCGATTCAGGTAAGTGTTGTTGCGGAACCCGTTACTTAGGAATTGTTGCGCGCTAAGTCGAAAACTCGCCGACTCCGTGTCATTGAGGGCACCACCAAAAGCCGCTGCCAATGAACGAGTATCATCGTCACCGACGGTCAGCTGCACGCGACCATCGCGCTCAACCGATGGCGCGGTCGATCGTATATACACCAGCCCGCCGAGCGCGTTTGCTCCGTATCGGCTGCCCTGTGAGCCACGCAAAACCTCAACCGCGTCGATATCGAATAAGGTCGCTATGCCACCGATACCGCTGAAATCGATGTCGTCTATCAGAAAGCCGATCGATGGATTGGGTGCACCCTGGTATTGCTCCAGCTCACCCACTCCACGAATTTGAAAGTGCCGTGCGCGGTGACCGTCGCCGGACCAGTTCATATTGGGCACGAGGTTGACGAGCTCCTCGAAGTGCTGCACAGCTACCGCCTCGATCAACTCGGCATGCATAGTGCTTACGCTATACGGCACCTCGCTCTGCGAGCGGGCACGGTAGTCCGCTGTTACAACAATCTCTTCGAGAGCAACTTCAGCACCGGCTGGCGCCGAAGAAACAAAGCATGCGGCCAATAGCCACGGGTAGTGATAGTTCTTCATGATTCCCTTCCTACGCCGGCATTATCCGGATCAGGTTCTAAGGGTTCTCGTTGCGAGTCTCAGGCCTGACGGCCACCCCTGTGATTTTTTGGATTGTGTACGGGCGCTAGTTTACTTCAATCTGGCCAGCAAGCTAGACGTATCCCAGCGCTTGCCGCCCATGGACTGAACTTCCGCATAGAATTTATCCACCAGTTCTGTCATTTCCAGTGTCGCACCGTTCTCAGCCGCCTCCTGCAATGCAATTGCCAGGTCCTTGCGCATCCAGTCAACCGCGAAACCGAACTCGAACTCGCCGTTGACCATGGTCTTCCAGCGGTTCTCCATCTGCCAGGACTGCGCGGCACCTTTGGATATGGATTCGATGACTTTTGCCGGATCGAGACCTGCTTTGCCCGCAAAATGCAGGCCTTCGGCCAGTCCCTGGACGACGCCTGCAATACATATCTGATTCACCATCTTCGCCAGTTGTCCGGCACCCACCGGGCCGATGTGCGTAATGGCTTTCGCATAGCTGTCGATGACAGGCGCCGCCCGCTCGAAGTCATCCGTCTCGCCACCCACCATGACAGTCAGTTGGCCATTCTCGGCTCCGGCCTGACCGCCCGACACCGGCGCATCCAGAAATCCGACAGAACGCTGTTCCGCCAGCGCAGCAATTTCACGCGCAATCTTCGCTGATGCGGTCGTGTGATCAACAATCATTGCTCCGCTCAACATTGCTGCCAGAACACCGTCTTTACCCAGCAGAACATCACGCACGTCGTCGTCATTGCCGACGCAGGAAAAAACGATCTCCGCGTCCTTCGCAGCATCGCCCGGTGTAACAGCGGACTCACCACCAAACGTCGCACACCAGGACTTCGCTTTCGCCGCCGTCCGGTTGTAGACAGTGACTTCGTGACCTGCTTTGGCGAGGTGCCCGGCCATGGGGTAGCCCATGACGCCCAGCCCAATGAACGCGACGCGCATGTCAGGCGGCCTGGTCGGGTTTGTTTTTCTTGCGCGGGTCCAGCCCCAGCGATCGCGCAATAATTTCGCGCATCACTTCCGAGGTCCCTGCGTAAATGCGCGAGATACGTGCATTGGTATACATGCGACTGACGGGGTACTCGTCCATGTAGCCGTTGCCGCCGTGCAACTGCACGCACTCGTCCGTGACGCGCGCTTCCAGTTCGCTGCAGAACAACTTCGCCTTGGCCGCATCTTCCGCGCTGAGCTTACCCTCGTTGTGTTCCATGACGCAGCGGTCCACGAAGGCCTGCGCTACATCCATTTCCGTACGCATGTCCGCAAGCTTGAACCGCGTGACCTGAAAATCCGCAATAGACTGACCAAAGGCTTTGCGTTCCTGCGCGTACTCCATCGTTGCATCGAATGCCGCTTCAGCGTTAGCCAGGTACTGGCAGGCGCCTAACAGGCGTTCTTCGGCCAAAAAATGCATGAGCTGATAAAAGCCCCGATTCCACTCGCCAAGCAGATTTTCCTTCGGCACTTTAACGTTATTAAAAAACAGTTCCGCCGTGTCCTGGCTTTTCATTCCCATCTTCTTGAGATTTTTGCCGCGCTCGAATCCGGCCATCCCGCGTTCAACGACGAACAGGCTGAGTCCGTGACGAGCGCTGTCGGTTCGCGCAACGACGATGACAAGATCCGCCAGGATGCCATTGGAAATAAAGGTCTTCGATCCGTTCAGCAGGTAATGATCCCCCTTGTCTTCCGCCTTCGTGCGCACGCCGGACACATCGCTGCCCGCACCGGCCTCTGTAATTGCGACGGCCAGTACATGCTCACCCGAAATACATTTGGGCAACCACCGCGCCTTTTGCTCGTCCGTACCCAACTCACCGATATACGGACCGACCAGTCGACTGTGCAACGTCATGAAGAATCCGGGATCGCCGTACTTTGCGATTTCCTCGATCAGGATCTGCTCATAGCGAAAATCGGCAACGCCGGCACCGCCGTATTTCTCATCAGCCCACATCAACAACATGCCCTGTTCACCGGCTTTCAGGAATGCCTCCCGATCAACGATACCCTGCTCGCGCCAGCGCTCGCCGTGTGGCAGCACTTCGTTCTTGTAGAAGCTGCGAGCAGCATCGCGGAACATCTCGTGTTCCTCTTCAAAAATGTTTCGATCCATCTCTATCTCTTTGCAGGGCTATTTGCCCAGGAATTTGGGTTCGCGTTTTTCGAAGAACGCGTTGACACCTTCTTTTGCGTCCTCCGAATCTCGCAGCTTTTGCTGCTCTTCGGCTTCCATGGTGAAGCAGCTATGCCAATCGTGATCCATTGCATGACGCATGATCTTTTTGGTTGCCGCCATCGACAACGGGGCACGCTTTGTGAGCTCCTTAGCCCATGCAACACTTGCCGCACGTAATGTGTCGGCTGGCACGACCTTGTTGGCGATTCCGAGTTCAAGACATCGTTCCGCATTCACACGTTCGGATTCAATGCTTAACTGGTAGGCGCGGTGATAACCGAGTTGCCTGACGAGCATCCAGTTGGCTCCACCATCAGGAACCAGCGATATGGTCGTGAATGGCGACAGCAAAAAGGCATCATCCGCCATAACCATCAGGTCGCAGTGCAAGGCAAACGACAGGCCAATACCCGCCGCAAATCCGGGCACCGCAGCGATGACCGGTTTTGGAATTTCAGCGATTGCAGTCAGCGCCGGGGCGTACTCGAACAACAGCTTGCCCTGCGTCGTTCTATCGCCGACAAATCCCTGTTTCAGATCAGCGCCGGCGCTGAACGCTCGCCCTTCGCCGGTGAAGACAATTACCCTGACATCGTCATCAGCCTGCGCCTTCTCGAAAGCCAGCAGCAATTCTGCACAGAGCTCCGTCGTGAATCCGTTCAGTGAATCCGGTCGATTCAGCGAAATGATCGCGACCTTGTCCTGCTGCTCGTAAAGTATTGAATCCGCCATTAACTCCCCCTGGTGGCCGTTCTACATGTTGCGTCTGTATTCGCCGCCGACGTCATATAAGGCTGCGGATATCTGGCTCAGCGAATTGGATTTTACCGTTTCCATGAGCTCGGCAAATACATTGCTTCGTTCTCGCGCTTTCGCCTGCAGGCGCAGCAGTGCGGGCCCGCTTTCGCCCCTGTGAGTTGCCTGAAATCCGCGCAAATGCCGAATCTGATCCTGCTTTTCCGTTTCTGTTGAGCGAATCAGTTCCTGCTCGTGGACTTCATCTTCCTGTCCTGCTTTTGGCAGGAACGTATTAACACCAATGAGTGGCAACGAGCCATCGTGCTTCATGCCTTCGTAGTAAAGACTCTCTTCCTGAATTTTGCCGCGCTGGTACATGGTGTCCATGGCACCGAGCACGCCACCCCGTTCGGAGATCCGTTCGAACTCCTGGTACACGGCCTCTTCAACGAGATCGGTCAACTCCTTGATCACGAACGACCCCTGCCACGGGTTTTCGCAAAAGTTCAGTCCCAGCTCACGGGAAATAATGAGCTGAATGGCGACTGCACGGCGTACGGACTGCTCAGTCGGTGTCGTGACCGCCTCGTCGAATGCATTCGTGTGCAGGCTGTTGCAATTGTCGAACAAGGCATACAGGGCCTGCAATGTTGTGCGTATGTCGTTGAAGCTGATTTCCTGTGCGTGCAGGCTGCGCCCTGATGTCTGCACGTGGTACTTCAACATCTGCGAGCGCGCACTCGCGCCGTAACGCTCCCGCATCGCTCGTGCCCAGATGCGGCGCGCAACGCGGCCAATGACCGTGTACTCCGGATCCATGCCGTTGGAAAAGAAGAAACTCAAATTCGGCGCAAAGTCGTCTATGTCCATGCCGCGCGCAAGATAGTACTCAACGATTGTGAAGCCATTGGACAATGTGAATGCGAGCTGGCTGATCGGATTCGCGCCGGCTTCGGCGATGTGATATCCGCTGATCGAAATCGAATAGTAATTGCGAACGTTGTTCTCAATGAAATACTGCTGCACATCGCCCATCATTTTCATGGCGAATTCGGTCGAGAAGATGCAGGTATTTTGCGCCTGGTCTTCTTTAAGGATGTCGGCCTGCACGGTGCCGCGAACCGAACTCAATGTATCCTTTCGAATCTTCGCGTAGGTTTCAGCATCCACAAGCTTGTCACCCGAAATGCCCAACAAGGCCAAACCCAGGCCGTCATTTTCTTCCGGCAGCGTGCCTTCGTACTGCGGACGTTCACGGCCTTTAAAATAGGCTGCAATCTTTTTCTCGGTATCCT
Source organism: uncultured Gammaproteobacteria bacterium (assembly GCA_942490655.1). Taxonomy (GTDB): domain Bacteria; phylum Pseudomonadota; class Gammaproteobacteria; order Steroidobacterales; family Woeseiaceae; genus UBA1847. The sequence goes on from CALNXZ010000003.1 coordinate 1,293,401, forward strand.
GCCACTGGCCGGTCTTTCGCAAGTGGACTTCCACCTGCTGATCGATGGCCGTATTCATGAAAAACGCCAGGATCATCGGCGCCGGACCGTTAATCGTCATGGACACAGAGGTGGTTGGCGCACAAAGGTCGAAGCCGGAATACAACTTCTTCATGTCATCGACAGTGGCAATTGATACGCCGGAGTTGCCGACCTTGCCGTAGATGTCCGGCCGCTCGTGCGGATCTTCGCCGTACAGTGTGACTGAGTCGAAGGCTGTGGACAGGCGTGCGGTCGGCTGCCCTTGAGACAAATAGTGGAATCGGCGATTGGTGCGCTCCGGCGTTCCTTCGCCGGCGAACATTCGCGTCGGGTCTTCACCAAGCCGGCGATAGGGATAAACGCCGCCGGTATAGGGATAGGCGCCCGGCAGATTCTCCCTGTACAGGAACGACAGTAACTCGCCCCAATCAGAAAAGTCCGGTGCGGCGATCTTGGGTATCTTCTGGTGGCTCAGGCTTTCCAGGTAGTTGTCACCGGTGATTTCCCTGCCTCGCACCGTGTAGCTAAAGCGCTCGGATTTGACACCGGCCTTGCGTTCCGGCCATTCCTGAAGCAGTTGTATCGATTCGGACGTGAGGTCGGAGATGGCCTCCTGGTAGCGTTGCCTGAACACGGTAAGACTGCGGTCGTCGCTTTCCGTCAGTGTCTCGGCCGGATAGCGCTCCAGTTCACCCGGCAATTTCTCATCCGGCAGGAGCTTCAGTGCTTCGTACAGGTGCTGTGCGCGGCTGGCGATTGCCGACTGTGAATCTGCACTGCTATTTTGCGCCCGCCCCTGTTCCGCGATCTCCGCGAGATAACGAATACGAGCGCCGGGAATCGCCGCGGTAGAGCGCGGCTCCCTGTTGCTGGTATCGATGTCCGGCGACCAGTCACTCTCGGCCAGTCCCACTTTCGCGGTCATACGCCGACACAGTTCACTGAACATCCAGCTCACGCCCGGGTCGTTAAACTGGCTCGCAATTGTCGGGAAGACGGGCACATCGTCATCCGCGACCTTGAACGCAACATGATTGCGTTTCCATTGCTTGCGGATATCGCGCAGCGCATCTTCAGCGCCGCGCTTGTCGTATTTATTGAGTACGATCAGGTCCGCATAATCGAGCATGTCGATCTTCTCGAGCTGACTCGCGGCACCGTACTCACTCGTCATGACGTAAACCGAGTAATCCACCATGTCGACTATCTCACTGTCGCTCTGGCCGATACCCGCTGTTTCGACAATCAGCAGATCGAAACCCAGCGACTTCAGAAACAGTATGTGATCACTCAGCATCTCGCTGGTCGCAAGGTGCTGCCGGCGGGTCGCTATCGAGCGCATGTAGACGCGCTCTGAACGCAGCGCGTTCATGCGTATGCGATCTCCCAACAGTGCCCCGCCTGTCCGGCGCCGTGTGGGATCGACCGCCAGTACCGCAACACGCTTGTCCGGAAAACTGGCAAGGAATCGATTCAGGATTTCGTCAGTGACGCTGCTCTTACCGGCACCGCCGGTACCCGTGATACCAATGACCGGAACCTTGCCCGCCTGAACCTGCCACTCCTTTCTTTTCGCCGACATCGCGGCGTCACCGAAAACATTTTCCTCAATCGCAGAAATCGTGGCTGCGATGTCGGTGGTACGTGATGGATCAACAGAGTCTGGTACGTTAGTCGCACGCCTGCCGGCGACGGTGCGTTCGATAAGGTCGTCGATCATCGCTGCAAGGCCGAGCTGCATGCCATCATGCGGGTGATAGATGCGCTCAACACCGTAGGTCATCAGCTCGCGGATTTCCTCGGGGGTGATCGTCCCGCCACCACCGCCAAATACTTTGATATGCCCCGCTCCCGCCTCGCGCAGCCGATCAATCATGTAACGAAAGAACTCGTTGTGTCCGCCCTGGTAAGAGCTGATCGCGATACCGTCCGCGTCTTCCTGGATGGCCGCCCGTACCACATCATCGACACTGCGATTGTGGCCGAGGTGTATGACTTCGGCACCGCGCGCCTGTATCAGGCGCCGCATGATATTGATGGCTGCATCGTGGCCATCAAACAAAGACGCTGCCGTGACAAAGCGCAGGGGCGCTACCCGGGCCTCGCCCGATACGCCGGGCAGATCGCTGGCTGCAGTGCTCATTGCCGAAATTCCTTAGAAATCAGTGACTTTGCGGGTTGCAAAAATTTTAATCTGAATTAAAATAATGCAGATAGACCGAAAACTCAAGTACCTGCCTCTGGGTAGGTGCGTTGTAGGGAAGCTTTTGTCATGGCAAGCAGTGCCGAAGAAACACGTTTCGAACTCCAGAAGACCCGCATGCTCAGGGCGGCGGCACAGTGCTTCAATCAAAAGGGTTACAGCGGCACCTCGTTGCGCGACGTCGCCGACGTGCTGGGACTGACAGACCCTGCTCTCTATTACTACGTCCGCAACAAGGAAGAGCTGGTCTACCTCTGCTACGTGCGAGCCGCCGATCTGGGTCGCGAAGCGCTCAATAGGGCGCTGGCAGAAGGGCATAACGGTATGGACGTCATGCTGCGTTACTTCAGGTATCACATTGAAATGATGGTGGGTGATCGTGGGCCCATCGCAATCATGAGCGAGATACCCTCGCTCAAACCCAAACATCGGGACGAAGTTCTGGCGCTGTCGCGAACTCACAGCAAGAATTTCGAGGCGGTGTTGGAAGCCGGCATTCGCGACGGCAGTATCGCTGACTGCAACGTACGCATGACAGGCAATGCCATCATGGGATCGATCAACTGGATACCGAAGTGGTATCACGGGGATCCGCTACAGGCAGAAAAGCTGGTCAGCGAATTCCCGGAAATCCTGGCGCGGGGGCTGTCAGTCGATTGATTCGATGCGGACCTGGGCCATGCGCTCAAGTTCGTCAATGTCGAGCCGCGTTGGATCTGTGTCGATGTCTTCGAAACCCTCCATCTCCTTCAGCAGCAGCAATCTTTTCTCCAGTTGACCGTGTATGAATCCGTAGTAGTCACTCCCGGACCGTATCCGGCCGGCACCGGTTTCGAAGACCGTCATCGTTGAGCTGTCGCTGCGCAGGCGCGAGCCCGAACGTGAATTGAGCTCATTCAGGTTGCGCTTGATGGACGTGAGCAAAACGGCGATGTCGCTGTACCGGGAACGCAGACGGTAGTACTCCGCGTCCGATCGTTGCCTTTGTTTTTCGTCCAGCTGCCCCAACAGGCTGTTGCTGACCGCAATGAACTCCGGCGTGTCACGCTCGGCGGCCAGGCGATACCAGGCTGACGCGTCAACCGGATCCTCTGCGACGCCCAGTCCATTCAGCATCATGTAGCCAACCATGTACTGCGCATACTTGTCGCCGAGCGGCGCAAGTTCGTTGCGGTAGATGAAGTAAGCGCGTCGAAAATCACCGGCCTGAAACAGCTCCTCAACTTTGGCCTGGACCGCCATTGTGCGACCGTCCGGCAGGTCCGCCGAGAGCTCGGACGATTTCTGCGCAACCGCCGCGAAAGACACCGCAAGCAGGGCTACGGCAAGTCCTGCGCGCAGGATGTTTTGTGGGGTGCTTCCGTTAATAACTGCTACGTCCTTGAAAAATTCCTGTGTTTTGGAGTGCCGGACGCTCACAAAGTTCCGGTATTGCATGGATACTAGTCGATGAACTCGGGCTTGCGCTTCTCCAGCTTCGCACGCATGGCTTCCTGCTGATTGCGCCCGCCGATAATGCCACCTTGCAATTGCGCCTCCCGCGCCAGCCCATCAGCCTCGCTTCCCTGCCATGCCGAATTGACCAGCGCCTTGATGCCGCGTATCGCATCGGGTGATCGTGCCGCACATTCCTTCGCCAGCTTGTGGCACGCCGCCATCGGATTTTCAACAACAGCGGTAACGAGTCCCAGTTCCCTGGCTTCTGCACTATCGAGTACACGAGCCGACCAGGACAACTCCTTGACCTTGTCTGGCGACACCAGGTGCCGAAGCGTCGCGCTGATTGCCATATCCGGGATAATTCCCCAGTTCGATTCCATGATGGATAGTTTGGCCGCCGGCGACGCGTAACGAATATCTGCGCCCAGTGCGATCTGTAAACCGGCGCCGTAGGCAACACCTTCAATCGCGCAAATTACCGGTATCGGTAGTTCCCGCCACGCATAGGCCGCGCGTTGAAACAGGTTGGCGGCCGAAGGCTTAACAGGTGTGTTCAATGCCCCACGAAAATCCAGTCCGGTCTCTGCAAACAAATTCAAATCAATACCTGCACAAAAATTCTCGCCTGCCCCACGCAGTACAACGGCACGCACCGATTTATCGGCCGCGATGCTATCGGCCGCCGCGGCCAGTGCAACGAACATCTTCATGTCCACGGCATTCATCTTGTCCGCGCGATTCAGCACCACATTGGCAACCCGTTCTGCAACGGTTATTGTGACGCGATCCATGTGCGCGGCGTCAGTCACCTATACCGCCAGTGTGCACTTGCCGTTGCGCAAAACGATTGTGTCGCGATCTTTGACGCTGCAACGGAAGGAGACAATATTGCCGTCCTGCCACATATCCGTGGTGATCGTGTCGCCGGGCAACACCGGCGACGTGAAACGTGCATCGAAACTCTCGATGAGTGTGTAGTCATAGTCACAAATTGTCTTGAGGACAGCTCGGCATGCGACACCGTAGCTGCACATGCCGTGCAGAATCGGCACGTCAAATCCCGCCTTCGATGCCTCCGCCGGATCCGCGTGCAATGGGTTGCGGTCACCCGTCAGTCGGAACAACAAAGCCTGGTCTTTGCGCGTCGTAATGTCACAACTCAGGTCCGGATCACGTGTCGGGGCGCGGTGCGGCCGTGGTCCTTTGCCGCTGGGGCCATCAAAGCCACCATCACCACGTGCCATGACCGTACATCCCAGCGTAAACAGCACTGTGTCATCGCTCGCCAGACGACCTTCGGCCTCAAAGAGAAACAACGCGCCCTTGCGCGGACCCCAGTCAAACACATCGGTGACGCGCTTGTTGATCAGGATATCGGCCTTGGGCGGCAGCGGCCGATACAATTGCATACGCTGTTCAGAGTGCAGTACCTGACTGAAATCCCATCCGAGTCCGGGCGGGAACATGTCGGGCACGAGCACTGTTGCGAAGGTCGGCACGGTCTTAAAAGACTCGCCCTGCTCATAGACGTAGGGCAACTCCTTGAGATCAAGGGGGTCCGTTCCCATGCCGACGCTCAAGGCATAAAGGATAGCTTCAGAATCGTCATAACTCAGGGGAAGGTCGACGACCTTGGTCGCCATCAGCGCGTCATAATCAAGCGGCATAATCGATCCATTAATGGTTTGCCGTGATTGTACATGGACTTACATACGAAATATGCCGTAAGGACCCTCTTCTTTGCGCCGACCGCTCATGGCGGCTGACAGTCCGTGCGCCAGCACTCGTCGAGTATCTATGGGTTTGATAACTCCGTCGTCCCACAATCGCGCGCTCGCATACAGGGGATGACCCTGCGTTTCGTACTGCTGGCGAATCATTTCTTCGTAATCGGCTTTCTCGGAATCCGGCCAATCCTCACCGCGGGCCTTCAGGCCATCGGCTTTGACGGTCGATAGCACCATCGACGCCTGCTCGCCGCCCATGACTGAAATTCGAGCATTTGGCCACATCCACATCAGGTTCGGACTGTAGGCCCGACCGCACATGGCGTAATTTCCGGCGCCAAACGAGCCACCGATGACCACGGTGAATTTCGGCACGTTTGCAGTAGCGACGGCATTGACCATCTTCGCACCATCCTTGGCAATACCGGCGTGCTCGACGCGCTTGCCAACCATGAATCCGGTGATGTTCTGCAGAAACACAAGGGGCACTCGCCGCCGGTTACAGAGCTGCACGAAATGTGCACCTTTTTGCGCCGACTCCGGAAACAGGATGCCGTTGTTCGCGACAATGCCAACGGGATAACCATCGATGTGCGCAAAACCGGTGACGAGAGTTGCACCGTAGAGTTTTTTGAATTCCTGGAACTCCGAGCCATCCACTATCCGGGCAATCACTTCGCGGACATCGTAAGGATAGCGATACTCGCGGGAAACGATGCCGTAGATCTCCTCAGCGGCATACAAGGGTTCTTTCGCCTCACGTTGATCAGCAGCGACACGCGGCGTCTCGTTCAGGCTAGCAACAATGTCGCGGGCGATTGACAACGCGTGTGCATCGTCATCCGCGAGGTAATCCGTCACGCCTGAAATACGCGAATGAACACTGCCACCGCCCAGCGTTTCGGCGTCGACCTCCTCTCCCGTTGCGGCTTTTACAAGAGGTGGCCCGCCGAGAAAGATCGTTCCCTGATTGCGAACGATAATGGACTCATCGCACATCGCGGGCACGTACGCGCCGCCCGCTGTGCAAGAACCCATCACCACGGCGATTTGTGGAATACCGGCCGCCGACAGGCGCGCCTGGTTAAAGAAGATGCGGCCAAAGTGATCGCGATCGGGAAAGACTTCGTCCTGCCGTGGCAGAAAGGCTCCGCCCGAATCGACCAGGTAGATGCACGGCAAGCCATTGTCTGCGGCGATTTCCTGCGCTCGCAGATGCTTTTTTACGGTCAGCGGATAATAGGTACCGCCCTTCACGGTCGCATCGTTGGCAACGATCATGCATTCAATACCGTGGATCTTGCCGATACCCGTAACGATCCCGGCGCAGGGCACGTCGTCGGTATAGACTCGCCAGGCCGCCTGCCGACCCACCTCGAGAAAGTCAGTTTCGGAATCCAGCAATGCCGTAATTCTATCGCGTGCGAGTAGCTTGCCACGCGATTTGTGCAGTTCGCGAGATCGCTCTGGGCCGCCCTGCATGATGTACTCGTTTACTTCCTGCAGCTCTTCGACCAGCGTCGTATGCGCGGCCGTATTGTTCTCAAACTCCTTGGAAGCTCGGTCTATCTTGGTCGTTAGTTTTGGCATTACGTCCTATCTACTGGCATTAAACAATTCTCGGCCAATCAGCATGCGTCGAATCTCGCTGGTGCCGGCGCCGATTTCGTAGAGCTTGGCGTCTCGCCAAAGCCGGCCGGCCGGATACTCGTTGATGTAACCGTTGCCGCCAAGTACCTGTATCGCTTCGCCAGCCATCCATGTCGCTTTTTCAGCAGCGACCAGAATACATCCCGCCGCATCGAAACGCGTAGTCTGGGAGCGGTCACAGGCTTTGGCAACAGAATACACGTATGCGCGACAGCTGTTTAATGCTGTGTACATGTCGGCAATCTTGCCCTGCATCAATTGAAATTCACCAATCGGCTGACCGAACTGTTTGCGATCATGGATGTACGGCATAACCAGGTCCATGCAGGCCGCCATGATCCCGAGCGGTCCGCCGGCAAGTACCACGCGCTCATAGTCCAGGCCGCTCATCAGGATGGCGGCACCCTTGCCTTCCTCAGCAAGCAACATGTTGGCCGGGACACGGCAATTGTCGAGCAGCACTTCACTGGTATCGGAGCCGCGCATGCCCAGTTTATCGAGCTTCTGCGGCGTCGATAGACCGGGTGTTCCCTTCTCGACGAGAAACGCACTGACTCCGCCGGATTCTGCCCTGGGGTCAGTCCTGGCATACACGATGATCAGGTCAGCGCCCGGGGCATTGGTGATCCACATCTTGGAACCCTGCAAGACGTAAGCGTCACCATCGCGGGTTGCCGTAGTACGCATACCCATGACATCCGAGCCCGCACCCGCCTCGCTCATCGCCAGCGCGCCGAGATACTCCCCGGACACAAGTTTTGGCAGGAATCGTTTTCTTTGCTCGTCATTGCCCCAGCGTCGCAGCTGGTTTACGCACAGATTCGAGTGCGCGCCGTACGACAGGCCAACGGCCGCCGACGCGCGACTGATTTCTTCCATCGCAATCACGTGGGCCAGGTAGCCCAATTCCGAACCACCGTAGGGCTCTTCGACAGTGATACCGAGCAAGCCGAGTTCGCCGAGTTCCGGCCACAGGTCCGCCGGAAACTCATTCGACTCATCGATGATCGTCGCGCGCGGCGCGATACGGTCCGTTGCGAAATCGCGCACGGTCTGTCGCAGCAGGTCCAGCTCTTCGCCATGACCAAAATCAAATTCAAACATAGGGTGCTACCCGGTCTTCAGGAATGGGAATCATTCTCGGTAATCGCCGGTTGGAAGGACATACCTCACCAGAGGTAGCTCGGCTTTTACGACTTTGACAATGAGTCGATAAATCGCGAGAACAATTCGTATTGGGACGTGATACCCAGTTTGCCGAACAGGTTACGTTTGTGAACCATCACCGTGCCCGGTGCTATGCCCAGCTCCCTGGCGATCGACTTGGAAGAGTGCCCGCGCAACAGCAATTGGGTTATTTCTCTTTCGCGGTGTGTCAACGTATTCTCACCAAAATTTTCGAAACACGTCGTCAGGCGCCGGTGCATGCCATGATCGCTAACATCGCGAGAGGACTCGCTGTCGCGACTGTCCCAGATTTTTTGCATCGCCGTGCAAACCACCGGCTTCACGAGGCGTAACTGATTGAGCTCCATGCGCGTGAAGCGTTTCTCGGTACGTCCGCACACCAGCACCAGGGTGCTGCCAGGCGAAACGCCCAGCAGAAAGTCCATTTCATCCACCAGGTGCGTACGCTCGACATATTGACGGTAATACTCACTGGAGTGAAAACGATCCGGCTCGGCATCACGAAAGCGACACATGGCGGGCTTGTCGGGGCGCAGCGCCATTTGATACAGCGGGTCCAGCAGATACGGACCCGCCAGGTAGCGATCCAGATAGTGTCGCGCTCGACTCGGAGCAAGTGAGTGGTGAATGACTTCAGGCGGTGCATCCGTATGAAATGCCATCAGGCTGGTGCCGTTGTTCGTTACGGTGGCGCACATTAACGAAACCAGCTGTTTGGCAATCTCGCGGCTATTGGACGCAGCAACGAGTTTTGCCACTTCCGTATGCCACGCCGGGCTATTGAAGACAGGTTGCAAGAGCTAATTCATTCCGGCTGATTCAGGCATCAGATCGCACCCCTAAAAAGACGTCAGAAAAGATGCTGCATTGCCGCCGATAGGCCCGGCCCCGGACTGAGCCACACGCAGGTATTCAATGCCTTTCGGGTAGTTCTCTGGCTGCGGATTGTGAATTCTGGACACCCTGTTGTTGTGATAGAGCCTGAGTTGCGAAACGAATGGAATGACGTACGCCGGATCATTGCGCGACAATTCCGCATGCAACGCGGGTAGTCGGTAAAAAGGCAGATTCATATTGGCATGATGCGCGTTGTGATAGCCGAAGTTCAGCGTTAGCCAATTCAATCGCGGGAATCGCACTGACAAGGGATTGCTGAAAGTATGTTCCTGCTCCCACACGCTGTCGCCCTTGTGTGGCGCACGTGAGGTTTCGAACAGCGTCGTGTTGTACGGGTAGTCGTGTTGCACGCTGTCCATGAAGCGCAAAACGTGCATCATGATGAGATAAGCAATGACATACAGCAATGCCACTTTCGGAAACACTATGGCGGCTGCAATAAACAAACCACCGCGAATGAGAATGACACTGACGTTCCTGATGCGTTGATCGCGACGTTGCGGAATAACGAAGGACGTAAAGATCATGACGCCGTGCATCAGCAGGTCATGTGCGGGAATGTAGAACCACTCGAGTAAACGAATAGTCCTGGTAAGCAACGGATGGCGTTCGAAGAACGCGTCATAGTCAAACCAGACAACGTCGTCGTTATCAACGTGGTGCCTGAAGTGTTTATAACGCATGTCTTCATAAGTGCCGTAGGCCGCGCCGCACAGCCAACTCATAACGCGACCAAGTTTCGCATTGTCCCGGTGCCGTTCGAACACCAGGTTATGGCCACACTCATGTATCAGGTAGGCGGAAATCGTCATCGCATGGGCAAGCAGGAATACTGCGAAGAAGTTGATAACAACGGAGGCCGCGAATAGCCCCGCCATGCCCAGCCCATAAGCAACGAGCGCATAGCTAACGGCCGTCCCGTAGTACAGCCAGCCTGCGGGTTCTTTGAGTAGCGCCGTTCTTTTGCTCATACCAGGCCCGTCCGATAGTGCCGCTTATTTGTACACATAGAGCAATCCTATTGCTAGCATACGGCAACTCATACGCGATGCCCGGAGAATCAAAGAGATGAAGCTAGTTACCGCCATAGTAAAGCCCTTCCGACTGGACGATGTACGAAATGCCCTTAGTGAAGTCGGCATTCAAGGCATGACGGTCAGCGAAGTCAAAGGCTTTGGCCGCCAGCGTGGCCACACGGAACTCTACCGCGGAGCCGAGTATGTTGTTGATTTTCTTCCAAAAGCGAAGATCGAGGTGGCGGTCTCGGATGATGCGGTCGAACGCGTGGTTGAGGCCATAGTGGAAGCTGCGAAAACCGGCAAAGTCGGTGACGGAAAAATATTTGTGACCACGATCGACCAGGTCTGGCGTATTCGCACCGGCGAAACCGGCGATAGCGCCCTTTAAGGACGGTGTGACTTCGGCATCAAAGCTTGAGCCAACCGAAACCTGAGCCACGACGGTAATAGACGGCCACGGCGCGTCCGTAGATTTCATCTTCTGCAACAGGCCCGAAGTAGCGGCCATCCACTGAATCACCGCGATGATCGCCGATAGCGAGAACCGTGCCTCTGGCAAGACTTATTGAGAATGCCGGCCCGCCACCATCAGCCAGGTTGAGTTGTACGCGCTTGCCGCCGATGAGTTCAATTTCTGCCAGCAGCGGTGACGCGAGCCACTCGCCGTTGATAGCGAGATGGCCGTCTCGAATAAGGACATCATCGCCGCCTACCGCGACAATGCGCTTGATAAGGCGCTTGCCGTCGCGAGGCGAATCAAAAATCACAACATCACCCCGCTGTACGGAGTCGCCGCCGGTGAGTTCGATATTCGTGAACGGAACTCGCAGACCGTAAGCTCGCTTGTCGACAAATACGCGGTCACCTGCGATCAATGTGTATTCCATCGAACCGGATGGTACGTAGTAATGGTCGGCAAGAGTTGAACGTGCAGCAAGAATGCCAACTACCAGCATGCCGAGGATCAGGGCCTCACGCAGTATGTGCCGTTGCCGGGTGCTCAATTCCATTCTTCAGACCTCCTACATCGATTTACAGGTAGACCAGCAGTTCTGCCAGCAGTGCCCTGCCCAACATGAACCACAACGCCAACGCCGCGGCGGCGTACAGGTAGAACCGCAGCATTACGATGTTGACCGTGCAATGCACGATGCTGTGGCCGGCCCGCAATGCGAAAAACAACCAGGCCGCCGAGACATAAATCATGTCAACGTTGTCGGACACGAACAGATACAGGCACAGGCCGTAAAACAAGGTTGGCAATTCAAACAGGTTCTTGAGGTTGTTTGCCGGAAAATTGACAGCCTCCGGCAGGTGCTCCGCTATTTTCTCAGGCGTCGTGTAGGTTTGTACGCTGACACCCGCTTTGCGCATAGCCGGAATGCGCTTTGCGTACATGTAAAACCACACCACGGCCGTCAGCGCCATGGTCGTCAGCATCGGTAGGAAAATCGCTGTGCTATTCACCGTAGATCCCGTTGCGGCCGACTATTTGGAAACGAAGCAAAAAGCGTTTAGCTTGTTGCCGTCGAGGTCACGAAAATAACCCGCGTAAAAATTGTCGAGACGCATGCCGGGCGCGCCTTCGTCCGTCCCGCCTAACTCAAGGGCCCTGGCGTAAAAGGCATCGACTTTTTGCGTAGAGTCCATCGCGATAGCAACCATCACTCCATTACCGACTGTTGCCGCATTGCCATCGAAAGGCTTGGTAACCGAAAACGCAGGCGCCGTTCGACTGGTCGACCAGGCTATGAATGTATCAGTGTCAAATGCCCGAGCGGCACCCAGGGTCGAGAATAGCGCGTCGTAAAATTTCGCCGCCTTGTCCATATTATTGGTCCCAACTGTGACGTAACCGATCATGTCATGCTCCTTATTAATAGTTCGCCCGCAGCCAATTCATGCCGGACTTCCATAGCTCAAGCTTACCCGCAAAAGACATCGCAGCGTACGCCGGACTAGTGGACGGCATGACGATTTGGCGAAGTTCTGGTGCAGATTCAATGCTCACAAGGTTTCGAAATAACTGTTCGGCCTTCCTGCCATTGAATGCAATACCCCGGATGCGCGGATGATGGTGCAGGAAAGTCTCAAAATCGTTGGCGTTTGCAGTTTCCGGTTGAATGTCGGCGTCCAGACTCCCGGGTCGAACAGAAGCCTGCAATACATCCCACACGGCAACCTGATTGCGTACCAGGCGTTCGCAGCGCTCCGTATAACTACCGGATATATCGAATATTTCGTGCATTATCGGCCAGAACGCATTCTGCGGATGCGCGTAATACTCCTGCTCGGACAATGACTTTCGACCCGGGAGACTGCCCAGCACCAGTACCGTCGCATCGCCACCGGCAATCGGCGGAAAGCCTTCAGATTTTTCCATTCAGGTAGGCCTTGCGACGCGTGTCCGGAAACTTCTCAATTGCATATCGCAACATCGTGCGTGGCATCGTTCGGTAATGCTGCTGCAGGAAACTCTCTTCAAGCGCCACGTCGCGATTACCGATTTCACGCAGCATCCATCCAACGACTTTGTGAATCAGATTATGCTTATCGCCTTTCAGCAGTGCGGCGATTCGTAACGCGTCTTCGAATTCATTCTTCCGGATAAAATGAAATGTCGCCATCATCGCGATGCGTCGGTCCCACAGCTGCTCCGATAACGCCAGCTCATCAAGGATGTGGCGCGGACCGGCTTCGAGCTGCGGGCCAACAATCAAGTGTGCCGAGCTATCGACGATATCCCAGTTGTTGACGTAAGCCCGGTTCGACAGGTAAGCCTCAAAAATCGCGAGTTTCTTGTGCGGATCGACAAGCTGATATTCCTGCACCATCAGCAATACGGCCGACAGTCGTTCTTCGTGCCAGGGTGACCTGAGCAGCGACACCATGACCGGTAGCGGCGTGCCACGAAATTTTTTCACGGTCGATCTCACTGCAGGAACGCGAATCCCGAGAAAGCGATCACCCTCACCGTACTCACCAGGGCCGCACTTGAAAAACCTGGCCGAATGAGCGGCTATTTCAGGATCGCCGAGTGTTCGAAGCACAGCACGTATTTCTGTCGCAGTAACCCGATTCGCCAACGCTAAACCGCTGCCGTCTTTTTGCTTTGTGTCAATATTCGCTGCGCAAGAGTTTCCATGTCACTGTGATGCCGCTCACGTTTTGCGGGATCGTCAGCCGTGACGTTCATCGCTCGCACAATCTTGCGGCGTACCTGCCCCTGATCGTCGATGTCGATATCAACTACGTTCAGGCAACAGGTTGCCTGATCCAGGATGCCAAAAGCCCCACAGCCGATACCGGTTACCCAGCCCAGAAACGCCGCATTCGTAGCGCCGTGTGCGAACACCGCCAGATCGTGCCAGTTACCGTCCGCCAGAGTGCTCTCGATCGCTGTTTGAATGCGCATATAAAAGTCACTGTAACGTTCGCCACCCAGAAAACGTGCTTCCTTATCGTTAGCTCTGAAGTGAGAAAAAGCGATATCCGCGATGACGTCGTAGGGCCCAGGCGCTTCGCCCCGAAGTTGCTGTATTTCCACGAATCCGGAATGCGTCTCCAGCGGAATATCACGATCGCCGAGAACCAGCTCGCCCGTCTGGCGTGTGCGCAGCAATCCCGAGCAAATCGCTTTGTCGATGTGAGTTCCTGCGAACATTGCGCTCATCGCGGTCGCCTGAGCGCGGCCCGTTTCATTCAGCGCTGCACCGTCCGTATCGTCGACAACTCTACCGTCGGCGTCGAAGTAGTCGACTGCACCGTGTCGGAACAGGTAGATACGTCGCCGGCTGGCGCCGTCGAGCGTCGTTCTCGGGAGCTTAGTAGCCTTTGTCGGGATCAACGATATTCAACAATGGCTCGCCTGCGACGTAGCGACGCAGGTTCTCCAGCAGCAGTATGCGGTGACGTTCGCGCTCGCCGCCGGTTCCCGCCACGTGCGGAGTAATAATGACATCGTCGCGCTTCCACAAAGGACTGTCAGCAGGCAAAGGCTCCGGCTCGGTCACATCGAGACCTGCCGCCGACACCCGACCTGATTGCAGCGCTTTGATCAATTCGTCCGTGACTACCGTCTGACCGCGGCCCACATTGACAAAGATCGCGCCCGGCTTAACGGCAGCGAAAAACTCGGCGTCCAGCAGGCCCTCTGTATCTGCCGTCAAGGGCAGCGCGTTCACGACAACATCGGCTTCCGCCGCAAGTGTGAGCAGCTCATGCGATAAGCCAACGTAGTCGATGTAGTCCGGTCCGCTGCGTGAACTATTGCGCGTCCCTGACACTTGCATTCCGAGCGCGGCACCGAGGCGTGCGACTTCTGTGCCTATGCCGCCGAGACCGACGACCAGCAACTTCTTGCCGGCGATCGGTGTCATGCCGTCAAGCGCCGCGCTGCTATCGTCCCAGGTAGCCGCATCCATTGCATGCACGAACTGCGGTAGGTGTCGGGCCAGGGCCATCATCATCGCAATAGCGTGTTCCGCGATCACTGGCGACGACATTTTCTGCATGTTGGTCAATACAACGTCGCCGTTGCCTATGCGCTGCTGCGACAGGCAGCTCTCTGCGCCTGCCCAATAGATTTGCACCCACACAAGGCGCTTGGCCGCATTGATAATTTCGTCATTACAAAATCCGATGATTGCGTCAGCATCTTTTGCATGCTGCGCGCCTTCCGTTGCGGAACGCACGAGCGCGAATTCCACGTCCCCGAGGACCGCGCTCAGTACTTCCCTGTCGATGCCGAGATCGCGGATTAGAATCTTTTTGGCAGGCTGCCAACGAGGTAGATCACGAACCGCAACCGGACCCTCAAGAATTTGTGCCTGCTCGACCAACTCATCGATGGAAATCTCGGCGCGAGCAGCGCCGATGAGGCTGAGGAGCGCTACGGTTATCAGTACTACTAAAGGTTTATTTTGCATCGCCGCAGTTTACCCGCAGGATGCCGATGTGGCTATTTTGAGTTTTGCCGTGCACTAGCGCGTCCGGCAATATCCATTTATCTCTATATAAATCAAGACTATAGCCGATTGGATACCGGGACTTTTGGTCTAGGCCGGGAAGAAGTCAATCGGCTTGGTGGTGGTAATGGCCTCAACGTCTCTTGCCGCGAAGCGGAATAGTTTAATTCGCGCTACCAGCTTGCGTTCAAGATCTTCGTCACCCAGTTCGCTCGAAACGACTTCGCAAAACGACACAGTACCGTCGGGATCGATGGTCAGCCGCAGTACCAGCTTCCCTTCGAGCGACGGATCTTCGCGCAGAGCACGATTGTAGAGCGCGAAAATCGCGCCTTTATTCTTGTCGAAGACGAGCTCGATTTCCTCACGGGAACGAGACGCTTTACCGCTCGATCCCGAACGGCTTGCACCGCCGGCCTGACCGATGCCAGCCACCGGACTCGCGACTTGCGTGGTACTGCGTCCTGCAATACCGGAGCCACCCGTATTTCGACTCATGGCGGCGGTATTGATACCGCTGGAAGCCGTGCCGACTTTCGAGGTGATCATTGAGCGCTCGTTGCGTTCCGCTTCACCGACGGAAGCTGTCAGATCACGGTCATCAACAACCTGGTCGAGCAACTTACTATCGACGAGGTCTGCAAGGTCTTCAGCAAACGGCATCAAAGCGGCTTGTGCCTGCTCACGAGCAATTTCCGCGCGATCGGGTTCCGGCTCGGGCGGCTTTTCGGGTTCCGGTTCGGGTTCTTTCTCAACAACCTGCTCCGGCTCCGGATCCTCAGTCTCAGGTTCCGGTTCCGGCTCCGGCTCTACAACTGGCGGCGGTGGCGGCAGCGGTTTCTCTTCAAGCAACAACTGTGCGATACGCGGTGGAATTTCTTCGACGTCAAACGGATCCCTCTCCGCCACAGGAATAAACGGCCAGACGACACTGAGTACCAGGCAGATCAGGAATATTATCCCGAGCAAGCGCTGGAACTTCTGATCCTGGCTCTGGCCAGTCGTCCATGGCAGGTCGTACTCTCTGTAAAACGGTAGATCCAAGTCCGTGACTCCTAAACGTCGTCCCTGTTCTTCACCGCGCAGCCTGAATATTGTCCAGTTCGTCTGAACTTTTCTGCAGCACGGCTAATGAAATTTGTCCGTAGTCCGATTCCGTACAAGTCGCCATGACCTTCTTCAGCAATCGGTACGGTATGTCTTTATCACCCATGATCGTGACCTCACGAGCGGCGATATCGTCATTCGCTTCACGCCGCATTACGCGATCGTTTTGCGACAGCAGGGCCTCGCGCAATTCGGGAATATCGTTGCCCTTCGTCGCAATGATGTCGGCGATTCTTGCGACCGGCTTGCCCTGCACTATGAGGTCAACTTCGCCGATCATAATGACCACAGTTTCTTTCGCTTTTTCTTCTGCAATCGACTCGGGTAGTTGCAATTCCTTTGCATTCGGCAATGACTGCACGTCCGACGAGTTCACCAGCAGGAAAAATACCAGAATCGTAAATATGTCCATCAACGAAACGAGATTCAGGGCAGCGCCGCTTCCGTGGCGCTTGTGGTGCTTCTCCATTCGTTTTGCTCGGCCGGACTTGACCATCAGGCACCTCCCGCCAGGACTGGCGCATCGCCGATCGAGATATCTGGAAACAGATCCGTTCGAACAAGTTGTTTTTTGTCGTCGTCATCCACTTCGATATTCACAGAGACCCGTACGGTATCCATGATCTGAACCAGAGTGTCGTATGCAATCTCCTGCTCCAACAGAATGGAGGCATCCGTTTTATCGGGATAACGCTCTTTCAGTTGTGCAAGTTTTTCGCCTACCGCTTTGTAGTCGTAGCCTTCATCGGTATTCGGGTAAATACCCAGCAGACCCTGATTGCGATCACCGACTTCAATCTTGTCGGAGCGCACAATGACTTCCAGCTGAAATACCTGATCCTGCGGTTCCACGGTCTCATTAGAGGAGCCTGGCAAATTCAGTTCGAGAATCGCCAATCGCGAGAACACCGCGGTTATAAGCAGGAACGGAACCAGAATCACCATCAGGTTCATGAACGCCGTGATGTTGAGTTCGGCCGAGTCCGTGTTGTGACGTCGACCGCCTCTGCGGCTACCTATCATGACTTATGCTCCAGCCTTTAGTTGACGTTCGGTCACGGCGTTCAGGAACTTAACGCTGGCCATTTCCAGGCTGTCAACGAGCGCATTGGTCTTGGTCTGCAACAGCGAATGAATCAGCAACAAGGGGATTGCAGCCATCAGACCGAATGCCGTCGTGTTCATCGCCGTAGAGATGGACGCTGACAACATGTCCGCTTTGTCCGCCGGGTTCGCTTCGGCGACCGCGGTAAACGCCGAGATCAGGCCGATAATCGTTCCGAGCAGGCCGAGCAGTGTCGCGATGTTCGCGAGCGTACCGATATAGTGCGTACGCTTTTCGAGACGCGGCAACACTTCCATCAGGCTCTCTTCCATCGCTTTTTCGATGTCGTCACGACGGCGCGCCGACTTAACGCGATACAGGCCGTAGGTCAGAATCGAACCGATAGCTGCTTTGGATTTCGCCGTGTGCTGCGCTGCTTCCTGAAAGTTGCCGGCCTTCAGGAAAGGCACAATTTTCTTCCACAAAGCACGATTGCTCGCACCTGACATCGTCAGGTAGGTCCAGCGTTCGATCGCAATCGCGATACCGAATCCAAATACCAACAGGATAGGGATCATGAATACCCCGCCTTCCTGAAAAAACCGCACGATAGTGCTCATTTGTCTGCTCCTCTAAAAACAGTCTTACTTTTCTTCAACGCCGTACAGGTCCTGGTAATAGTCGACCTGCCGAATAAATTCTTCTCTGTCGATCGGTGCCAACACCTCATCGAGCAGTGTGTTTGCGGGCCTGCCCATCAGGTCGCCCGGATTCGCCTTCTTCCACGGCACGATGTACAAGACCTTCGGCAACTCCTGGTTGCCCGTAATCTCGGTGCGCCCAAGTTCGATGCTGTCCATCACCCGGCTTCCCGAGGTACTGCGACTTATGTCGCTATTGCTGGTGTCCACCGCAGGTCCGATCTCTACCTCTTCGGACTCCTCGACTACAGTCTCAATCGAGGACGTATCAACCGCCGGCCCAATTTCATCAACCTCGCTTTGAGCGAACACCCTGGGCGATACCAGCAGCGCTGCAAACAAGAGACCAGCACCGAAAATCGCTATCGTATGAGCTCTCATCGCCATCATTCCGCCACGTTCGCCGTACGCTGACTCGCCGCCAGGCGACGCGTCAAATCCGAAATCCACTTCGCAACCTGCTCATCCTCACCAACCAGGGACTGATAGGTCTCGAAGTGCTGTATCGCCACATCCAGTCGCTGCAAATAAAGATCATTCAAAACGCCCAGATTGTAGTGTGCCAAGGCGTACTCGGGCGAGACTGTGACGGCCTTCAAATAAGCGGCCTCTGCCTCAGGAAATTTGCCATTTCTGCGAAGTAGCATGCCCATTTGGTTCAAAGCAGCGGGATGATTGGGATCGATGGCCAGTGCCGAGTCGATCGCGGTCCTGACAGCATCATCGTTGCCGTAGCCGGTATAAATAATAGCCAGATTCACGTAGGCGCCCGGATAGCCCGGATATTGCAGCAAAAACTCCTTGAATCTCAGCTCCGCGTCGATCGCATCGCCGCTCGCCATCGCAGCTACCGCCTGTTCAAACAAGGTGAGTACTGCCGGTGGTACCGTCGACCCAAACTCCGGCGAGGTAGCAACATCTTGCCGAGATGCGTCCGCAGGTTTCACAGCCGTGGCTCCGCCACAGCCGGCGACGGTCAGAATAGCGAGCAAGACGGCCGCTGGCAGGCCTTTGTTATTAATACAGCGTCGTAACAACATCTTCGCTGCGCTCCTCTTTCGCAAACCGTGCTGGCATTAATCGCGCCAGTTGCTCAAAACTCTTTTGTACCCATTCATCGTAAACCCCGTTCGGCGCACGATTCGCATTCGCTGTATAAAGATCAATCGCTTTTTCCTCGAACGGGAATGCCTGTTCTTCAAGCAAAATTTCGTATTGTTCAAGCGCATCGGCATCGAGTTCTTGCGGGCGGTCCGACTGCATCAGCGCGATACTGAACTGCTCATAAACCTCGCCAAGACGGAAAGTCGCCGCAGTCGTGACTTCAGCAACACCGTAATCCGCCGCGTCGGTATAAGCGGCGATGACGCCTTCCATCAGCTCTTTCTTCAATTTCAGACTATTGGCGAGCGGCTGCGTCAGCTTCACAACTTCGAAACGCTGCCGGATGGGATCTGCAAGCTCCAGCGATGCCCTGGCGGCGAGATACCGTGTTCGATCTGTACGCTGCGCGCCCGCCGTCGCGTCAACTTGAATCATCTCCTCAAGACGCGCCGTAACCTCGTTGCTATTGCCAGTCTGGCGCGCGATCTCAAGCAGTCGATAGCGAGCTTCAATGGATTCGGACAATGGATTCGGGTAACGGGCGACGATGTCATTGAGGACTCTTTGCTCGCCGGCCGTGCTGCTGGTGTCCTTGTACAGATCGGCAGCTTTCCACAGCGCCTCACGTTTCACGTCATCAGTGCTCGAGTCGGCGTTGGCTATACGCTCAAATTCGGCGGCGGCCTGCCCCGATTTGCCAGCTTCAAGATAGGTAACGGCCAATTTTTGCGTGATTTCATCCGCAAACTCGCTGCCCGGGTAGTCTGATCGAAATTGTTCCAGTGCCCCGGACGCGCGGTCCCAGGCAGCCAGGTTGATCAGTGCTGCGGCCGCGTCGTATTCGGCCGTCGCGCGAATGTCGGAGTCGGGTACGACCTGACCCAACCGCGTAAAGTGAGTCACCGCCGTTTCGAGATCACCGGCGTCACGTGCCTGCTCACCCTGCTTGTAAATGGATGAAGCAATGCGATCCTTGATCTCCTGATTGGCGACCTGATCGTCCGCTGGCGTGAAGTTTCGCAGGCTGTAGTACGACGATTCTGCATTTGCAAAATATTCCAGGTCGAACTGTGAATGCGCGATGACTGTCCATGCTGTACGCAGGTATTTCGGATCCACGGCAGGTTGCTTCGCAACCACTGCCTGGCCAACAGCAATCGCCAAATCGAATTGATTCTGCTGGAACAGATCTTCAGCAACGGTCGTTAGTACGGCGCCGGACTCCGGGTGCAGAGGATAGGTATCGGCAAACTTCAGGCCGCTGTCCAGATACTGGGAGTGCCATTCTCTCTTTGCTTCTCCCTCATCAAGCAGGTTCTCGTATTCACGGTACGCCAGTATGGCGGCATACCCGGCTTCGGCAGACTTCGCGTGCAGCTCGTATTCGTAGGAGGTGCGCTCGTACTCGATGGTTGCAGCCCGGAAATCCTTGCTTTCGAACAGTATTTCCGCCAACAGGAAATTGGTATTTGCGCTGTCAGCCTCGCCCGGGAAATAGGAGAGATATTTGCGGTACCAATTTGCTGCCTGCTGATAGTCGCTCACCTGGCCGTTCTTCTGCGCTTCTGCGTGGTAGTACTGCGCCAGGTCGGTCAGGTTCGCCTTCAGGTGCGCCTCAACCTCGGCATTACTTTCTCGCGGATTGCGAATCCAGAATTCGCCGTCCATACCGTAGCGTTCGACGAATCCCTCTTTGCCCTCCAACACGAGGCTGGGGAAACCGCCGCGCTTATAAGCTTCGATGACTTCGACCTGCAATAGCGGCGCTTTGGCGTGGTAGGGATCCTGTTTTACAAATGCTTCGTAGGTAATCGCGGCATCCTGATAGCGTTCTTTTTCCAGATAAAGGTCGCCCAGGTTGCGATAAATTACGTAGCTGTAGCTGGGGTTACCGCGGCCAACAAGGTAGGTGTCGATGCTCTTGGCACCTTCCATGTAGGAAAAACTGATGCTCAACACACGGAAGGTGTCCTCGACCAACTCGCGCTCAGCTCGGGTCAGGCTTTGCAGGCGCTGCTCGCCTTCACCAATCTCGACGTCGCCAATCTTGCGGTCCAGCAATTCGAAGAATGGCCCCATACTGTCTTCGTGCCAGGCCAGTTTGAACTGCGACCAGCCCAGCTTGTACAACGACTGTTCGAAGAATCTTGAGGACTCGCCATACTTGACGACGTCCCGATAGGCGACCTCCGCATCATTGTAGTTCTTCTGCAGGAACAGCATTTCTCCGCGCCGAAACTGCACTTCGTCAATGAGCAAAGTATCCGGGTACCTGGCAACCAATTCATCCAGTGTCGCCAGTGCTTCTTCGTTACGTGCGCCGATTTCGTAAGCGCGTGCAAGTTGGTAAAGCACTGTGTCGTTGCGGCGGTAGTCCGGATAAGCCTCTAGCAACTGCTGATACAAACTCACGGCATTGTTGTAACCGCTGTAGTCGAGCGCATCGATATTCTGCGTGAGCTGCTCGGCTTCGGTCGCCTCCAGCTCAAGGTCGCCGAGTCGGCGCATTGCTTCGGCACGAAGTTCAGGATCATCGGATACCAGATCCAGGAACGCGCGATAGTTTTCCCGCGCCAGGCCCGAACTGCCGTGTATGACGCTACCGGTCCGAACCGCAACTTCCTTCTCATCGAGACTCTTGATTGTGTCCTGTTCTTTCGGTCGCGCTGCATTTGCAGGCGTGGCCGATATCGCTACGACAAATACTGCAACACAGATGACAGAGAGCAGCCGCGGGCTCATCGCGCTGGCTCCCCGGCGGTCGCAGAGACGTCGTAAATTGCCGCCAACGCGAAGCGCGCCTGTATCGTATAGACACTCAGTCGTTCTTTCTGTGCCTGCAATTCACCCACCGCAATCGACTGCAGGAAGTCGCGCTGGTCAGCCAGCGCATCGTCAACCCGCATCTTGATCGATTCGATGTGTGGTCCAAGGTCGTAGACACGATCGCTCAGTTCGGCGAAGTGCAGTGGTTCATTGCGCATGGTCTCATCGATTTGCCGTCGCGACCGTTGCGTCGCCACCAGCGCCTCTCCGGCCTCGGCAAGGTTACGACGTATGCGCCACAAACGATCCTGGAATGCCCGCTCCAGCTGCCACTGCAGCACACCCTTCAAAAGTCGAATCTTGTCGCGTACTTCGTCCGCTTCAGGAATGTCGGCACGCAATGCCGGCGTACGCTCAAGCGCTGCGATCTCACCCCACATCTCAAATTCAGTGCGCGTCGCAAGCGCGAGCCAGTCGCGATTGGCTTCAATATTGTTCAGGGTGGAATCGAATTCGAGCTTTTGATTCACCATCTGGTCAATGTCAGCGCGCGCCAGAGCCTCCTCGACACGCGGCAGTCGTTCTTCATACGCCTGTTTACGAGTCTCCAGCATGTTCTCGTAGACCTCGACACTGCCCTGCCATGCATCGAGATTCTTATGCAGGTAACTCAGATCACGAAAGATTTTCAGACCTTCCTGAAACTCATGCGACGCCAGCAGGTGGAACAAGTAGCGAGCCTCCGGGCCTTCCGGCAGCTGTTTCAGTTGCCAATACCAGCCTGCGCTATCGGACGGATCCGTAGCCAGAAACTCATCAAACATCTGGCCGGATTCGATATGCGCAATGGTCCGGTCAAGGCGATTGCTCTCTTCATAAAATGCTTCGATTGCATTCAGGTAGTGATCTGCGGCCTGCCCCATGGATTGCAGTTTTGCCATCGCGTAGGGGATCGCCAACATGGACTCCTGCACGGCGGAATCGAGAAGATCACGGCCACGCAATTCCATCCATGGCACCAGTGCACGTTGATAGTTGTCCAGCTCAGCATCAGCCCAGCCGACGCCCAGCAAAGCTTTGTTTGAAAAAGGTCCTTCGAGTCGCACCCGCTGCAGGAGTAATTTGGCCGGCCCTGGCTGCTCGTCCTGTAACAGCGCATAGCCGAGCGCAAGGTTTGCTTTGTCCCGCAGAGCAGTTAGTTCCTCGTTAAACGGGTTCATGTTGCCCAGCTCGTCAAGCAACGCACGAGCCTCATCAACCCGGCCGCTGCGCACCAGCGCAACGCCAATGTTGAATTTGGCGTAGCTCGCCCACTCAGTCTTGCCCTTCCAGTCCTGCAACATTGCGATGGCCTGATCGTATTCGCCTGTGTCGATCAACATCTGCGATTGCAACATGAGGGCTTCACGCTGCAGATTTTTTGGCAATTCGCCTTCTACGAATCCGAAAGCCTGTTGCGCCTTGTCGAAATAGCCGCGCTGGTACCAAACTTTGGCAAGGAAAAACCAGGTCCGATTTCGAATTTCGGTCGAGACATTGTCAGCCAGCATTTTTTCAAAAATTGCTGCTGCTTCAAGATGGTGTCCGTAGGAGAGATACAGGCCACCCAGCAACAGCTCGCCTTCGTCTGCGTGATTATTCAGTTGCTGTTGGCTTTGCGCCGCCAGCAGCTTCACTATCGCCGGGAAATAGTTTTCCTGATAGAAATAAAACAGAACCTCGCCGTAATGCGCATCCTTTACGACAATCGGCTCATTGTCGACCTTTGCCGCAAATACCGTCGTCGTCACCAATACCAGCAAGGCCAATAGTGAACATAGACGTCTAACGATGAAGCGGCCTCGGAGCAACTACTACTCCCACTCTTTGATTACAAATTCAGGCTGCTGTTTCTTGACCCGATCCGTAATCTCCAACTCTACGTATTTTGCGCCTATGCCTTTCGTGAAGTTCAGAGTCGCTCCGCGCCGGTAGTCACGCACATGCGGACCCTTGCCGGTGAAGATAGCAATCAGCTCATGATCGCCTGTCTTGAGGTTGGCCATGTGCACACGTTGCACACCACCTCGGATCAGAGCATCAGCTTCTCGCGTCGTGTACAAATAGTTCGCGACTTCTTTACCGTCGATTTTGATATTGACGGAATCAAGCTCGAAATATTCGCCTACGTCCATGGATATAAAGAAGGCAACCTGCGAGTTGGCAGGAAACAGTAACTCTTCCTCAAGCAGAAACAGATCACGATTCAGATCAAGAACTTCTTTCTTCAAGGTCTGAACGTCCTGATCCAAACCACGGAATTGCTCGTCCGGTCTCCCCTCCGCCGACTCCTGCGCTACAGTGGCTACACTGAATGCAAGCGTCGCGATGGCGATCAGGCTGATTAATGTCTTCGTCACTATTTTTTCTCCTGCCGACAGATGCGTGTCCTACTCTCTGAGCAGGGACCGAACCTGATCGAGATATGTATCTTCGTAACCGGGTTTGTAGCCGTGATGAACGTAGCGAACATTACCCTCGCGATCGATCAGCACGGTGACTGGCATTGCACCCACTTCGTACAGTTTGCTGACCTCTTTGCGATCATCGAATAACACTGGAAAGTTCACGCCCAGTTCTTCGATCATCTGCATCGCCCGGCGCGAGTCATCGTCGATGTTCACACCGAGCAAATTAAATCCAACGCGTTCGTAGCGTTGATACAGTTCATCGAGCAGCGGCATTTCCTGGCGGCAGGGACCGCACCAGGTTGCCCAGAAGTTAACCATGACGACTTCGCCACGATACTCAGAGAGACGCAGGTTCTCGCCCGTTGAACTTTTAAGCGCGAAATCCGGCGCCGATTGGCCCTCAAGGCCCGAAGAGGCCAGCGACGTAACCGCGATCAAGCTGATCAGTAGCCCAAAACTCAAGTTCTTGATTTTCATCAGTCCGTTCCTTTATGTTGCCCGTCCGATTCCTTCCGACGACCCCGAATGGTGACAGTCACAGCCCTCTGGAGCCGTGATAATCGTCACACAACCCGTTTTTCCTAAACATAATGGCGACACTTTCAGAGCAACTAATCCGCGTAAGCATCACAGATTACGTTAAATAGCGGTCTTTCCCAAAGAATTTTTGAGCCCGTGGCCGGAACTCTATGATAAGCGTATCGCTCTGAATTTAAAGTGAAAATCCGTCGCCTATCAGCGACATTCGGCACTTTTTCGAGCTATTCGGCGTGCTTTCTTTCGCCGGGCTCGAGGCCATCGGAGTAATACACCTTGCCGTCAGCATCGATGACAATACTTTCGTAGTCCGGCAGAGCGGCAATCATTCGCAAACCCTTGTCGACACCCATCACAAAGACGCTGGTGGACAATGCATCGGTCGTCACGGCGTCCGGACCAAAAACCGTAGCGCTGTGCACCTCGTTCGCCGACAGCCCGGTGCTGGGCTGAATAATGTGGTGGTAACGGACGCCGTCTTCGTCAAAAAAACGCTCGTAGTCGCCCGACGTCGACACCGCCTCATCCCTGAGCGGCAGAGACATAGCGACGGCGCCGTCCTTGCGCGGATCGCGAATTCCGACCACCCAGGGCCTGCCCCGCCGGTCACCGAGCAGTCGAGTGTCACCACCCGCGGTCACAATCGCGCTCGTCACGCCCCTCGCTCGCAGGATGTCCACGCCACGCTCAACGACATAGCCTTTAGCGATACCGCCAAGATTGATACGAACGCCATGCTTCTGAAACGCCACAGTACGAGTCACAGGATCCAATTGCACAAATCGGAAATTGATGTTCGGAAGCTCGGACTGCAGCGTCGCCGGATCCGGTCTTTGATGTGCTCTGAAATCGAAGTGTTGTCCCACACTCTCGTAGGTGATGTCGAAAGCGCCTTGCGTCAGCACCGATATTTCCAGTGATCTCGCGATCAACTCGTACAGCTCTTCGCCGGACCTGACAGGCGCATCCGCTGCTTCGCGGTTGATTTTCGAGATTTCGCTATCATCTTTGTAGGTACTCATGAGCCGATCGATACGATCCGCCTCCTGAAACACGGCCTCAACGGCGGCAAGCCCGGCTTCCGGACTGTCGCTCCAAAGGCGAACACTCACTTCAGTACCCATCATCGGACGAGCATCACCAAACCACTCCGCATTGACCTGGATCGGCAGTAACAGCAACAGCGTCGCTAGTTTTAGCCCGGGGTGGAGGTTATGCTTGGATCGACAACCTTTGAAGGAGCGGGACAGTGATTTCATTCTTGATATTCCTGGGCGTAATCGCCGCGATTATTTTTTGGGCGGTTGGTATTTACAACAGCCTCGTGAACAAACGCAACCGAGTACGTAACGCTTTTGCACAAATCGATGTGCAATTGACTCGTCGTCATGACCTGATCCCCAACCTCGTTGAAGCCGTCAAGGGGTACATGAAGCACGAGCGCGAAACACTTGACGCCGTTATATCGGCTCGCAACAGCGCCGTCTCGAACCTTGATGCCGCCAAAGCGGACCCAGCCAATGCAGAAGCCATGAAGAAACTCGGGGCGTCTGAGGGAGCTCTGGGCAGCGCCCTGGGTCGTTTGTTTGCCCTGTCCGAAGCTTATCCTGATCTCAAAGCGAATCAAAATATGATGCAGTTTCAGGAAGAGCTGTCCACCACGGAGAACAAGGTTTCGTTTGCACGGCAGGCCTTCAACGACGCGGTACTCGCCTACAACAACTGGGTCGAGAATTTCCCGAACAACCTGATTGCCGGCTTCTTCAGTTTCAAGGTCGCCAGCTTCCTTGAGATCGAGTCTGAGGAAATGCGCAGCGCACCGGAAGTCTCGTTCTAGAAGACTAAAGGTCAGTGAATTTCTTTGACGCCCAGGACCAGGCGCGCCGTTCAACGCGGCGCCTGGTCCTTGTTTACGCGCTTGCAACCGCTACCATCGTCGCCGTAGTGACGGCTTTTGTCGGCTTCGTCTCGGCGGTCTTCTTTGGACTGCCGCCCGGGGAGCAGACGGGAGCACTCGCGTTTACCGCACTCGTCACTGCGCTCTTTATTTTCGGCTCCAGCCTCTACAAGACCTCGCGCCTGTCTTCGGGCGGAGGTCGTGTTGCGGTCGACATGGGCGGCACCCTGATTCCAACCTCTGTGCAGGACCCGCTGCGTCGTCGCCTTCGAAACGTTGTTGAAGAAATGGCAATTGCTTCCGGAGTACCGGTACCGGAGATCTACGTGCTGGAGGAGGAACAGGGAATCAATGCGTTTGCGGCGGGATTTTCGCCGAGCGACGCAGCGGTCGCCGTGACTCGAGGAACGCTTGAACTCCTGAGCCGCGATGAACTGCAGGGAGTGATCGCCCACGAATTCAGCCACATCTTGAATGGTGACATGAAACTCAACATCCGCTTGATGGGGGTTCTCTTCGGCATCATGTCGATAGGCCTGATCGGGCGATTCGTCTTACGAGGCTCATTTCGTTCCAGTAATCTATTCAGTCGTCGCAACCGCGTGCACCCGGCGATAATTGTGGCCGGCGCGGGCCTTGCGATCCTCGGCGCTATTGGAGTCTTTTTCGCCCGCATGATTAAAGCCGGCGTATCACGACAACGTGAGTTTCTTGCGGATGCGTCGGCTGTCCAGTTCACGCGACAGAGCGAGGGGCTATCTGGCGCACTGAAGAAGATCGGCGGCTACAGTGCCGGATCGCGCATCAACGCTGCCGACCCCGAGCAGGTCAGTCACATGTTGTTCGGTAGCGGCGCCAGCTTGTCGGGTCTGTTCGCAACGCACCCACCGCTGGTCACGCGTATCCGCGCGCTCGAACCCAGCTTCAAAGAAGAGGATTATCCGCACGTAGACCCGCGTCAGCGCAACGTCGCTACAGAATCACAAGTCGATTCCAATACACAGCAGTCTGCCCTGGCGGCCGGTGTCACATCGGCGATGGCGAGTGGCGGCCGGGATATCCTGATCGATACGATCGTTACCACGGTTGGGCAACCCACAAACCTGCACGTGGAATATGCACGTGAACTGCGAATCTCAATTCCGGAGTCTCTTTACCACGCTGCTCATTCCTCAGAATTTGCCTACCTGCTAGCCCTGTCTCTGGTTCTCGATCGGTCGGGAAAAGTCACCGAGAGACAGTTCGCGCTCATTCAGGAACAGCTTGGCGCGCAGCGCGCGCAACTGGTGCGCAATTATTACGATGAGCTGGCGAAGACCGGTACAGAGTATCGGCTACCCCTATTGGAGATAGCATTTCCCGCTCTGAAATTGCGCCCGGCGACAGAACTGTCCTATCTCGAATCATTGACCACTCGCTTGATCGAAATCGACGGTGAGATCGAATTGTTCGAATTTTGTTTCTATCGTGTCCTGATCAGTAATCTGACGCGCGCGAAGGACCCGACCGGTAAGCACCAGGGACGTCGCTACCGCCGCAAGGAATTGCAGAGTGCGGCTCTGAATCTGCTACGCATTCTGGCCGATTACGGCCACGACACCGTTGATGAGAAAACTGCAGCTTTCCGGGCGGGTCTGGCGACGATCGGCGATTGGGCAAAGGCTGCGGAATTCGAGTCGAAACGCGATGACTCAATAAGAGTTCTGGGCCAGAGCCTCGATATCATGCTCAGCCTGAACACTAAAGGACAAAGTTCCCTGATACGAGCACTGAGTGCAGCTGCAGCTCATGATGGCCGCCTGGCGGTTGCTGAGGCGGAGGTGGTTCGAGCTGTGTGCGCCACACTAAACTACCCCTTGCCGCCCATACTTGTACATCGATAGTGCTCGACGACTGGAGCTGACGTATTATTGAACTCCAGAGCGAACCAGACATCGAATACAACATGAATACAAAAACGTTTATTGCCGCTGCCGCGGTCGCCGCGCTGCTATTGACCAGCACTGCGTACTCAGCAACTCGCGAAGAAAAGCGCGTCGGTGACGCCGCCGACGTACTCGAACAACTGCTCCGAATACCGGAGAAAACCGTTCCTCCGGCCCTGCTGTCACGAGCATATGCGGTCGCCGTCGTCCCGAATGTCGTCAAAGCGGCTTTCGGCCTGGGCGCCAAACGCGGCAAGGGAATCATCGTAATCAGGCAGGATGACAACTCCTGGAGCAACCCGGCTTTCATTACACTGACCGGCGGCAGTGTCGGTTGGCAAGTCGGCGCCCAGTCAACGGACGTCATCCTGGTTTTTAAGACTCGCAAAGGTGTGGACGGCATCGAGAATGGTCAACTAACGCTGGGCGCCGATGCGTCCGTTGCCGCCGGCCCTGTCGGCAGGCAGACGAGCGTGGCAACGGATATCGAATTTCAGGCTGAAGTTTATTCTTATTCGCGCAACCGTGGCCTGTTTGCCGGCGTTGCATTGGAAGGCGCTGGCGTTACCATGGACCGCAAAGCAAATGCCGCATTTTACGCTTCCAGCAGCATGACGCCCGAGCGCATATTTGCCAGCTCACCAAACATCGCACCCGACATCGCCAATACCTTTGTGCAACTACTGACGGCACAGACGAGCCGTTTGCCCACCCAGCCTGGCATGAGCAATATCGATACTTCGGCGGCAAACGACGAGCAAGCTGAAGTTCGTACTTTTGGACTCCCGGCAGAAGGCGATTCCGACGACCAATACGATCCAAATTATTAATCCGGCACTTACTCAATGACCTTCGCCGAGCTCGTCGATCAAATCCAGCAGATTGCAGGCCTGATAGGCCCGAACATCTATCTGCAAGCCGCAATTATTGCGTTGCTGTTTGTGCTTGCCGGGAAAATCGCGGACCTGATCATTTCTCGAGTGGTTGGTCGCTTGGTACGCAGCTCCTCAAACGGATTCGACGACCTGATCGTTGACCTCGTTCATAAACCCGTATTCCTGACTTTCGTCCTGGTGGGCCTCGCTCTCGCGACTCGCCGCATGGGACTGCCGGAAACTCCCAATTTTGTGACGCTTGGGATTCTGAGGACGATCGCTATTTTCGTTTGGTACAGCACGATCCTGCAGCTGATGACCCAGTTCGTACGCACTTACGCGTTGCGACGTGACAGGAAAATCGTGCAGACCGGCATGATATCGCTGCTGCACAACGTGATGAAAATCGTTCTGGTTGCGATGGCCGTCTACTTTCTGTTTCTCTCCTGGGATATTAACGTCACGGCCTGGGTCGCCTCCGCCGGCATTGTCGGACTTGCGCTCAGCTTTGCAGCGAAAGACACGTTGTCGAATCTGTTCGCCGGAGTGTCGATCATCATGGATGCGCCCTATAAGGAGGGCGACTACATCGTTCTCGAAACAGGAGAGCGCGGTCAGGTCACGGAAATCGGTCTTCGCAGCACGCGTATCCTGACACGTGACGATATCGAAATTACAGTGCCGAACGGAATTATCGGTAATGGAAAAATCATCAATGAGGCCGGTGGTCCGCCGTCACAACATCGCATACGCGTCTCTGTCGGCATCGCCTACGGCAGCGATCTTGACCAGGTTATTGATGTACTTGCCAAGGTCGCAAACGATCATACAGAGGTCTTGAAAAACCCGGAGCCGAGAGTTCGATTTCGCACCTTTGGTGACTCCGGCCTGAACTTCGAGCTGTTGACCTGGATAGCTAATCCTGCCGACCGCGGTCGAATGTCGCATGAGTTGAATTGCGCGGTTTACAAAGCGCTTCGAGAGCAGCAGATCGAAATTCCGTTTCCGCAACGCGATATACACGTGCGTGCCATGCCGTCAGAAAAGGACTAGTTGCTACTCACTGCCTTCGTCTTTGCGCCGCTGCAATTCGTTGCGAATCGACTCCAAATCGGACTTGGGTTCTTCTGCCGGCGGAGCCGTGGTACTTACCGGAGCATTTCCACCGTCAGTCGCAAGAATTGTATCGCCGCGGTCAACGGTGGCCGACGCGGGTGACGAGTTTGCCGGGATTACCGCCACCGGCGTATTTCCAGTGAGGGGCTCGTTTGCGGGCGTCTGGTTTGCGGCAGGCGGCGCCACTCCGAATTGGGCCAGGTATTCCGCCTCTTGCCGACGTCTTTCAGCTTCGGCTGCACGCTCGCGCGCCTGTGCTGCAGCTTCCTGCGTTCTACGCAAAGCCTGCCGTTTGATTTCTGATCGAGCTTCCTGTTCGGCGCGACGAGTGGCGTCTTCCTTGGCTTCTATCAGCTGTGACGCTTGCCGGGCAGCAACACACTCAGAGTCGTAACGCGTTGCGTCCCGGTTTTCGGAACAACGCACCATGGCCGCTTCCAACATGATCGGATTCGCGAGAAAATCGTCCACCGAACGCGGCGGTCGTTCTTCGGCGCAGGCGGCCAACAGCACGACAGTGCACAGAAACAGTGTCAATTGTGTATGGGAATTTCGCATAGTTCGATATTCAGGTTTGTTCACAGTTGCATGACGGTCTAGCAGTCCTCTTCAACATAATAGCAAAGAAGTCAAACCTCGATACCCGCTGAAGTTCGCAGTTTTGGACGGAAAATACCGGGAATCGCGTTATAGTGACGGGTCGCCCGCTTGCAAGGAAAAAGAGTTGTCGGATTCCAGCCAGTTTGCACTGCTCGGTCAACGCCGCTTCGCACCATTTTTTGGCACCCAGTTTCTCGGTGCCTTGAACGACAACATTTTCCGCAACGGTCTTGTGATCCTGATCACATTTCAAGGAGTCCGGGTCCTCGGCATGGATCACTCCGTGCTTGCGAACGTAGCTGCATTTCTTTTCATCCTGCCGTTTTTCCTGTTCTCCGCTACGGCGGGACAGTTTGCCGACAAATACGAGAAGTCCATGCTGATGCGCCGCATCAAGCTACTCGAAATTGCTTTGATGACACTCGCGGCATTTGCGCTGCTGTCTCAACAGTATGTCATCTTGCTATTTGTCCTGTTTCTGATGGGTTGCCAGTCAACCCTGTTCGGACCCGTCAAGTACGCTTACCTGCCACAAAAACTGCAGCCCGATGAATTGATAGGCGGCAACGCCCTGGTGGAGTCTGGAACCTACGTCGCGATTATCGCGGGTCTGATTATTGGCGTTGAAACGGTCGATTTCGAATCCGAGAAACAGGTGCTATTGGCGGGCACGCTAATCGGCGTCTCCTGTATCGGCTACCTGATGAGTCGCCAGGTACCCAAAACCGAAGCCGTTGATCCGGCTTTGCAAATCAACTGGAATGCGTGGCAGGAAACCTGGAACATTATTCGCTACGCCCGTGAAGAGAAAAGTGTCTTCCTGTCCATACTCGGCATTTCCTGGTTCTGGTTTTTCGGCTCCGCGCTAACGATTCAGATGCCAGCCTATGCGGCGGATGTTCTCCTCGGCAATGAATCGATAGTCACTGCCCTGCTGGTCGCGTTTGCCGTCGGTGTCGGCATCGGATCGCTACTTTGCGAACGCATGTCCAGACACCGAATCGAACTGGGACTTGTCCCGTTCGGCTCCATCGGCATGAGCCTGTTTGCGGTTGATCTCTATTTCGCACAGCCAGAGGTTGCGAGTTCCGGCGCTTTGTCCGTCGGCGAGTTTCTTCGCCACTCAGGCAACTGGCGCGTGCTTGCAGACCTTGCCTTGCTGGGCGCTTTTGGCGGCTTCTACAGTGTTCCGCTTTATGCACTAATCCAAAAGCGCTCCGACCGACGCCACCTGTCGCGCATCATCGCAGCCAATAACATTATCAACTCATTGCTGATCGTCAGCGCGGCAATTGTCAGCATCGTTATTCTAAAATCCGGATTCTCAATCCCACAGTTGTTTCTTTTCATCGCAGCATTAAACGCAGTGGTCGCGATTTACATTTACACATTGCTGCCCGAATTCCTGATGCGTTTCCTGTCCTGGCTGGCGATCAACCTGGTGTACAGACTGCGGCCAACCGGGCTCGAGAACATTCCGAAGACCGGTCCCGCCGTCGTAGTCTGCAACCACGTCAGTTTCATGGACCCGATTATTCTTGGTGGGTCTATTGCACGACCAATGCGGTTCGTCATGTACCACAAAATATTCAAGATGCCTGTACTGAGCTTCATCTTTCGCAATGCCAAGGCAATTCCGATTGCGTCGCGAGCCGAGGACGAGGAACTGATGAACGCCGCTTTCGAACAGGTCGATGCTGAACTCGCGGCCGGCAACATCGTCTGCATCTTTCCGGAAGGTGGTCTGACCACCAACGGAGAAGTGCAACAATTTAAACCCGGCATCGAGAAAATCATCGCGCGGCGCCCGGTACCGGTAATTCCCGTGGCCCTCGGGCGACTGTGGGGAAGCTGGTTCAGTCGCCGCAAGGGCGGCGGAATTCGCGTGATACCGGGACGCTTTTTTTCCCGTGTACCGGTCATCATCGGCACGCCTGTGGCACCGTCGGACGCCAGTGCGGCGACCCTGGAATTGCTGGTCAGGACCCTTCGCGGGGAATTGCGTTAATTCGATTGCTCCATTCCTGCAAACGCTCATCACGATTCCCAAACAGCATGCTCGACGTACCGCCGAAGTCCAACTCGGCGATTTCCACAAAGCCATTCCTGGCGACAGGCAGGAAGACAGCACTACGATGCTTCGAATCCGGGACACCGTTGCCGTGCACCAGCCCTGCACCGCGAAGTGGTCGGGGCACGAAAAGCGCATCCATCCAGGTCAGTCCGAACGTCGATGAGCCAGCCAAATGGACCCAACGTGCGGTCCTGAAATAGGCGCGCGTTCCCGTGGACGCGAAAGCAACTTCTTCAACAGCTGACGGTAATTGCAACGTCGATTCGCCCACTCGTCCTTCGGCCACTTTGAATTGGCTGGCGAGATTGTTTTGATCCACCACGACCAGGAAGTCGCCCCCCGGTGAGGCATGCAATAATCGAATACCGGTTGGACTCTGCCAGACCTGTTTAAACTGCCAGTGGCCGCCGGCGCCCCGCGTCAATAACTGCAGCTCACCATTCGTACCACCGAGATACAATTGACCCTCTGTCGCAAACGTCAGGTCGCTGTAGTTTTCATTCGCATGATGCTCGGCAACAGTCTGTCCATTGCCGACTTCGACAATTGAAATTCGGCTGCCGCTCAAAAGCGCAAGAAAACCACCGTCCGGCGAAAAACGCAGACGTGAAACGGGCTGGCCGTGCACATCGACGATCGTCGCAAGTGGTTCGCCAGTGTCGGTATTCCAGAATCTCACGCTATTGTCGCCCGCCACGCTGGCCACCAATTTGCCCGAAGGCGCGACCGCCAACAGGCGGACCCCGCTGTTGTGCCCTACAAAACTGATGTCATCGCTCACAGTCGCGAGACCCGCAAGCGTCGTGCCTGCGGCGACAATGTGAACATGCCCGGCAGGATCGCCTATCGCCACGAAGGCACCATCCGGGGCGACTGCGACGGGGCGATCGCCGGCCGGATTCCAGATCACATGGTCGACCGATTGAGCCGCTGGCAGCGAGCTGGAACCCGCACCGGGAACTCGCCAGATGCGCGGCTTTTCCTGCAGGCTGCCGGTGAGCAATGTCTGCTCATCCTGACTAAAAGCCAACAGGTCGCGCGCGGACTCTCCGGCACGAACACCGAGTGGCGGACCGATCAAGGCGCCATCGTCACTATTGAAAATTTGAAAACCGATCTCCGGCCGTCCCGCGGCCACGAGGTTGCCGGACGGCGAAAACGCGAGTTGCCAGTCGCCGCGGCCAAATTCCTCCAGCATCGGCTGCCCTGCTTGCTCGGTTTTCCAAAGCGACATGCCGACGTCGGTGTACACCGCGCCAAGTGTCCGGCCATCACCGGACAAGTGTATGGATGCCGGCTGCGCGGGCAGATCGAAATGCCCCAACAGCTGCGCCGAAAGCACGTCCCAAACCCTCACGGAGCGATCGAAATCCGCGACCGCGATTCGACTTCCGGATGCATCTGTTGCCACTAGCGAAGGTACGCCAGCAACAACGAACTCAGCGGCGATGCTCCCCTCGTCCAGACTCCACAATTCAAAGCGGGTTTCAACGTCACTATGTTGCTCGACAAAAAGATGTGTCCTGTCAGGGGTCAATGAAGCACTGCTACTCGCCGGTCCAACAGCGAGTGATCTGCTGCGATCACCGGTTTCCGTGTCCCACAGGTTTACCCGGTCCTGCGATGCGGAAATCAATCGCCGTGCCGACGCATCGAGACCGATCAGCGTTTCACTCTCCGGCAATGCTATCGCTCGCACAGGTTCCGCGAAGGTCAGGTCCCAAATGC
This sequence comes from uncultured Gammaproteobacteria bacterium, assembly GCA_942490655.1. GTDB lineage: Bacteria > Pseudomonadota > Gammaproteobacteria > Steroidobacterales > Woeseiaceae > UBA1847. Next base: position 1,328,438 of record CALNXZ010000003.1, read on the forward strand.
GGGCGCTGTCGCTATGCATCGCTCGTGCAACAGCGTAACGCCCAGACGAGTCAAACCAGATATTCTCGGTCTCGCGCTCGGCAGGGTCCGGAATGTTCAGACCACGTTGAAAATATTCCACGGCCCCTTGCGAATTGAGCTTCAGATTCCAACCAACCAATTGGCCGGCAACGCCGAGCGCCTCGTCTCGGACGCTGATACTCCATGTACCACCCAGCGACTCACCGATCAGGTCGCTAAACTGTTGGCTGGGAATTCTAATGTCGTCAATACTGGATGCGTGCTCCATGCCAGTTTCAATTTCGACCGTTCGGCCCGACGGCGCAATTATTTTGATGCGCAGATCCGACATCCGTGCATGACTGACATTCAGTGTCAGGCCAATGCGACTGACTGCGCCTTCGCGATCGACGATTACTCGCCGCACAAGGGGACTCACTTCAAGGGCGGTCATAGGCCAGGTTGCGCGACTCTGCACGCCCTGCGGCGTGAACGAATGTTGCGAAATCGCAGCGCCAACCGCAGTCGTTAACATAGTGCCAACGGGATCAAAAACCGTCGTCCCCGATGGTATCGCCTGCAGCGTCGTCAACAGGAATGGATAATCCTCACTGATCAGCGCAGACGCGCGTTGCCGACGCTGCGGCGTTGCCAGCGCAAATGACTGGATCTTGGCCAGTAAAGCAGAATCCCGATCTTCCTGTTTTACCGCGCGCAGGTGGGCTCGATCCCAAAAATCTGCTACGAATGTATCCGCAAGCGTACCTGAGCCCGAAATTTCCGCCGCCAGGTCCGCCAACTCGTTAATTTCAAGCTCGTCGGTGGTAGCCGAAGCACGTCGTTGAAGATAATTGCGATACAGGCTTTCGGCCGTATCCGCATGCCCCGGAAACGATCGAAAGTTCTTGTAAGCCTCGGTTGCAACCGGCAGCTCAGCTTCGTCCGAGGTCAAGGTTTGTACAAAGGGACCGGGTAGCCATTGCGTGTACCAGAATGGAATCATGGCGAACAGCAGCAGTCCACCTGCAACCATCACGGGCACCTTCAACCGTGTCGGCAGGTTTTCATTCGCCCAGCGCGCCGTGAACACGAGTTCGTATAATCGATTCCGGACTTTCAGATTGAAGTCGTCGTCAATTACCAGCAATCCGATAGCAATGAGACGCCGATGTAACTCGGAGCCCAGATCTGCCGGCACCTGAATGCCCTTGCGAATCTTACCGTACAGGTTCAGGAGCGCTTCATGCCGCTTCACGTCATTGACGATCGCGCGGTGAATATGGCTCATGTGAGGTTCGCTGTGTAAAGCGGCGCGACCGGCTATTTGGGTCTCCGCAAGTCGATCGACCAGTTCTTCGATGTCGTCACGACTCTGCTCCCGCGCAACCGCGCGCGCCAGTTTCTGGCTCAGATACGCCTGCCCGCTGGTCCAGTAAAATATGCGGTCGAGAGCTGCTGCAGCGATATCGGAATTCTGACTTAGTTCGGGCGCAAATAAATCGAGTTCTGCCCGCGTAAAGTCAGTAAGCACGATTTGTTGTGTGACATTGAATGGCGACAGTTCAGGTTCGCGCATCAGACTGACGGGGTCGCACTCGCCGAGTAATACGAAAGTCAGCCTCGAAAAATCCGGATCGGTTGTGCGAGCGTTATGTGCAGCTCGAATACTCGCAAGCAACTGCTCTGCGAACGGCAATTCTTCTATGCACTGAATTTCATCCACGAAGATAACGATGTTTTCATCGATGTGCTGCAGCACCACCTCCGAGTAAAACTCCAGCAATCTCTGTCGATTGCTTAGAAATGACTTGTCGTGCCACCACGATTGCAGATCGTAGCGGATGCGCAGTTGCCGAAGCAGGCGGTAGGCGGCGCTGTAGTACCACCGGCCTGAATCCGCGCCACCGTCGCGATCGCCGATTTGCGCAAGATCAAGAAGTGCGACCTTGCGGTCACTCTTTTCGAGGCGCGCGGCGGTGGCTGCGATCAGGCTGGATTTACCGCTGCGTTCCGGCGCGAGCACATGTGCGTAGCCACCGGCCCGCACAGTCTCGAAGAGATGGTCGTCTGCACGACGACGGATGTAACCCGCTCGAATCGCTTGCAGCGGTGCGCCGACGCTGAAGAACTGCCCGGTCGCACTGGTATCGTCTTTGGATTCGGCTGCCACACTGGTTCCCATCAAAAAGTCTGATGTATTCTCTGTAATATTCCGAACGATCGCCAGTAATCAACTGTTGGGTGACGAAAAGGGCTTGATGAACAAAGAGTTACTCAAGAAAGATGCTTTTGGCGAGATTTGGAAGCACGAGACATGCGGCGATTTCGAGTTGCTGCGCGACACACGCAGTGCGAGCTTATGGTCACGCTGGCTGGCAAGAGTACTTTTGCGTCGTGAGGCTCGTGCACTTGCGGCGCTTGCTGGCATGGACGGAGTACCGCAACTCGCGAGCGTCGACAAGCACACGCTTATTCGTAGTTACCTGCCGGGTGAGCCCCTGCACCAGGGCCGACCGAATAACGCCGCCTACTTTAATAGCGCTGCGCGCCTGTTACGCCGCATTCATCGTGCCGGAGTTGCTCACAATGATCTCGCCAAAGAACCCAACGTTTTGGTCCTTCGCAGCGGCGCGCCCGCTTTTATTGATTTTCAACTCGCGACCTGCTCCCCTGCCAGGGGGCGCTGGTTCCGCGTTGCCGCCAGGGAGGACATCCGTCATTTGCTGAAACACAAACGCACGTACCGGCCCGACCTGCTGACGTCCCGAGAACGCGCTATCCTGGCCGCCCCGTCACTACTCTCGCGGGCTTACATGGCGCTGATTAAGCCTGTCTACCTGTTCGTGACTCGGCGGCTGCTGGGCTGGGCCGATCGCGAGGGTGCAGCAGAACGCTAAAGTTTCGGTATACTCGCGCGGCACACCCGATATCGGAGCCAACATGGATTACTGCCACCTACATAACCTGGTCGACCAGACAGCGGCCGGGCAACAACGAAATTTCGGAATTCGGGTCACTTTGCCTGCCGGCGACACGCTCAGGAACGTTCTAGGTAACAACTGGGAACGACATCACTGGTATCCGAGCGAAGCAGAGCGTGACGCGGCTTTCGAGAACATGGCGACGAAGCATGGCTATTACCGTGACACTGATTCCCCGACCCAGGTCCTCGAAAAAGTAGCTCGTTGAGCCAGTTCTAGCGCGGTGGCGCGCCGATAAACAAATAGAAATTAGTGCGCCCGCCTTCCGCGAATCCTGCCGCGAAATACACCGGTCCGAAATAGGTATCCAAGCCTGCAAAAAGACTGCCGTTCAGCTGCATGGTGTTGAAGGCAATATCGTCACGCGATTGCCAGACATTACCCACTTCTATCGAGGTTCCCAGATACAGCGGCGTTTCAAATACTCCTCCGGTCTTGCTACCTGCACGTCGGTAGTAGACCAGCCGTACCAGCGCAGCATGCGGTCCTGAGATTTCACCTCTCTCGAGACCCGATAGCCTCAGGAAACCGCCCAACGGAAAAAAGTCCTGCACGGTATCGTCTGAATCGAGCGTTGTCGCATAGTTCAGACCCAGCTGCAGGCTGCTCTTACCGCGGCTCCAGGTCTGTGAATAGTCACCTTCAATTGTATCGAAGGAATAGTCCGCACCCAGACTCGGGCGTGACATGTTCCATTCGATATCGGCCAACACACCCTCCGTCGGGAACCGAGAGTTATCGACCGTGTCGAAACGCAGGCGACTGAGTATGCCACCGGTATCGAAATTCAGATTTGCGAGACTCGGGTCACCCACTTTGACACGAGCCTCACCCACTCCGCGATAGACGCCGACCCGAAATTCGCCAACCGTGGATAACTCTCGACCAAAGTCGAGGCTAAGGTCACCTTCCGATACACGGTAGCGCGCAATCGTATCGTCCAGCGCAAATGCGTTCAGGTTGGATTGCCGCACATTCAGGCGCGGCGCGACAAACAGCAGGGAATCGAAACTGAGCGGTTGATAGAACTCTGTGAGCAAAGCGGGGTCTGTTCCCAATTGCAGATCCGTGCGCCATTCGGCGCCCAGTCTGTTCAGTCCTGCGCGCGTCATGCGCGCGGCCAGGTTAAACCTTGTCGAGCCTTCAAAATCATCTTCGAGGGATACACCGAACTGCAGGAAATTCGGCCCCCAGCTCTTCGGCACCGCGTGATACTCAACACCGGTAGCACCATTTTCCTCAACCAATCGATAGCCAACGTGCTCGTAGAGTTCCAGACCGTAGAGCCGATTCGCGTTCTCCGCCAGAATAGCGGTATTGATTTCATCCCCGGCTTTCACGCTCAAACGGGCTTCCAGCACCTGCGACGAAAGTTTATCGTCGTGATCAATTCGCACGAAGGCAAGCTCCCCTTCCACAATAGGACGCGCTTTGCGTTGCGCAAGGTACGGCCCCCATTCGGTCTCGCTCAGGGACAATTCCTGCAGCCTGGCCGACTGCTCAATGACTGCCTGTCTTCCGGGTTCTATTGTATCGACGATGTCGTCGAAATTACTGGACCCGTAGGTACCCAGCTTCGGCCTGATCAATACATCCGATTCGGACATGCTATCGATCTGCCGAATCGTTTCTTTGCGAATCACGATGGTCAGCATCTGTTCCGATATCGCCAGCACGGACTCGAGTTCGTCTGCCTTGTACAACGGGAACTCGACATCGACGGCGATGATGATATCCACGCCCATCGTTTTCATCACATCAATCGGCAGATTGCCCACGACGCCGCCATCGACCAACCATCGGCCATCAAGCTGCACAGGCGAGAATACCGCTGGCACCGACATGCTGGCTCGAATGGACATCGCAAGGTCGCCGCCGGACAGTACGACGGCATCGCCGGTCACTATGTCCGAGGCAATGACCCGGAACGGTATCGGTAACTCATCGAAATCATTGATGTGTGATGCATGCAAAGTCAGTTCACGCAAAAGTAAGTCCAGGCGCTGCCCCTGGATGACACCTTTGGGCAATAACAGATCTCCGTCACGGACGCCCAGCTCGAATTCTATGGGAAATTCCCGTTCGTCCTGCTTGCGGCGAAAGCTGAGGGCTTTCCGGGCCGGCGCGTCAGATAGTGCCGCCGCCCAATCCATGGATTCGACCAGTTGCTCCAGCTCCTCTGCGTTGAGGCCGGTAGCATACAGGCCGCCTACAATGGCTCCCATGCTGGTGCCGGCGATGGCATCGATGGGAATGCGCAGTCGTTCAAGTTCCTTGAGCACGCCGATGTGCGCAGCGCCGCGAGCACCGCCGCCGCCAAGGACCAATCCGATCCGCGGTCGCCCGTCATGGTCGCCGGCGTCCTCGCCATGAGCGGCCGTCGCAAGAAGGACCGAGCAGGCAACACAGGCGCTGACAAACCTAAAAATTGATCGGTTCCTGAACATGATTTCTCAAGTGCTGGACGATGGGGTCACTCGCAGCGAGTCCGCATAGTCACGTAGTGCTGCAAGTTCTGCCTGCGTTTTTGCAGCAGACCAGGACAATTCCTGTGCGGCAACGGACGCAATGGCATCATAGAGCGAGCGTCCCTGATCCGCATCATAACCGCTCATCATCCGGCGGAACACGATATCCGTCAGGGTCACGGCGAATTCCTCTCGCACCACGAAAGCGAGCTCTGCCGCCAGGTATATGCGGTCGGGATCCAGCGTCTTCTGCAGCGCAGGCTCGGCGACAGCCAGATCGATAATCGCGCTCGCCCTGCCGCCGTATATTGACAGCAGGCGCTCGCCACCCCGCGCGCTAAGGAGTTTGGCGGCATGAATTTTCTCTCGCGCTGCATCGACACCGAATGCTCCCGGCAACAGGGTATCGCGCGTCCGACACGGGGCCAGTCGTCGTCGCAGGAGTTTTTCGATCTTATCGACTGCCTGCTCCGAGAGGCTGCGATACGTCGTTAGCTTGCCACCGATAATCGAGATCAGGCCCTTCGCAATATCGCGGTTCAACTTGATAATGTGACGCCGGGTAATCGCCGACTCTGGCCCTTTCTCCTGAAACGGCAAAGAACGGACGCCGGCGTAGGCGTAATTGATGTCGGCGGTCGAGAGTCGCGCTGCGGGGAACACGCGATTGGTTTCCGCAACAAGGTAGTCCACCTCCGCGCGGCTCGCGCGAATCGTGTCCAGGCTATCGTCGTAGCGTATGTCCGTTGTGCCGATGAGGAATTGCCCGTTCCAGGGGATAATGAAAAACGGGCGACCGTCCGCCTCGGCCTCTACATAAAACGCATCACTAGGAGCTCCCGCGAACGGGCTCACAACAATGTGGCTGCCTTTGGTACCACCCACAAGACGCTGTTTTGAACCTGTCGCGGTCTTGAGAACCTCATCGACCCAGGGGCCGGATGCATTCACCAGTGCATCAATTCCAATTTCCTGGTCCCGCCCAACCGCATCGCGATAAACCAGCGAGTCCACTCGACCATTGCAGGTCTTGATTTCGCGAACCTCGGAATAGGTTTTTACCTCCGCGCCGGCGGCTCTTGCCGCCAGCAGGTTTTCAAGTACCAGACGCTCAGCATAGGTAACCTGTGCGTCGAAGTACCGTGCGGCGCCACGCAAGCCATCCTGCCTGAGACCTGGCTCTATAGTTTGTATTTCACTGCTGTCGAGCATGTCGTGCCGCGGCAGGCGTTTGTTAAAGGACAACAAGTCGTACGCGATCATGCCCAGGCGGATCATGAACGGACCGCGTCTTGCGCCCTCGAAAATTGGAATACTGATGCGCAACGGTTTGACCAGGTGCTCGGCAATTCGGCGCAGACAACGGCGCTCGTGCAGTGACTCGAAAACGAGAGGGATTTCAGCGTATTCCAGGTAACGCAATCCGCCATGAATCAAGCGACTCGAAACTGCCGATGTGCCACTGCACATGTCTTGCTTGTCGAAAATGATCACACGCAAGCCACGCATAGCCGCATCGCGGGCAATTCCGGCGCCGTTAATTCCTGCACCGATCACAGCAACGTCGTAGCGCTGTTGCTGCGTCGTCATCAGGGCCGTACCTGGCCTGCGCCTCGCACAACGTATTTATAGCTGGTCAGCTGCTCGGCACCCACCGGACCCCGCGCATGTACACGCCCTGTCGCAATTCCGATCTCCGCGCCCATTCCGAACTCACCGCCATCGGCAAATTGCGTCGACGCGTTATGCATGACAATCGCACTATCAACGAACTGCAAGAACTTCTCCGCGGCAGCGGCGTCATTGGCGACTATGCTTTCGGTGTGTCCCGATCCGTAACGTGCGATATGCCGCATCGCCGCATCGATGTCCTGTACGACCCGGATCGATACTATCGAATCCAGGTACTCGGTCGACCAGTCCTCCTCCGTGGCAGGTATCGCAGCCGGCACGATGGCCAGCACTTTGGCGTCGCCGCGAATCTCGCACCCGGCTGCCTGCAGGGCTTCGCAAACGCCTGGCAACACGCTGTCCGCAATTTCTTCGTCGACCAAAACGGTTTCGGCCGCACCGCAGACGCCCGTGCGGCGCATTTTTGCGTTCAAGACGACCTCCCGTGCCGTTTTCGCGTTTGCGGATGAGTGCAGATAGACGTGACAGATACCTTCAAGATGTCCGATGACCGGCACCCGCGCTTCGTCTTGAACTCGTTTGATCAGGCTCTTGCCACCGCGAGGAACGATAACATCGACCCACTTCGCCATGGACGACAGCAGGTAGCCAACAGCAGCACGATCAGCGGTCGGCACCATCTGTACGCTGTCGTTACTGATATTTGCCGCGACCAGCCCCTCGCGCAAGCACTGATAAATAGCGTGACTCGAGTGAAAGCTCTCTGATCCACCGCGCAGGATGACGGCATTACCGGACTTGAGACACAGAGCCGCTGCGTCAGCCGTTACGTTGGGGCGGCTTTCATAAATAATACCGATAACCCCCAACGGTACTGCGACGCGTTGAATTCTGAGTCCGTTCGGCCGCTCCCATTCCGCCAAAATACGACCGACAGGGTCCGGTAAATCAGCGACTGTTTCGAGACCTGCCGCCATTGCTTCGATGCGTGCATCGTCGAGCTGCAAACGATCGAGCATCGCCACACTCAGGCCTTTGGCCGCAGCGAGAGACATATCCTCGCTGTTCGCACTCAGTATTCTTTCGCGGTTTACGCGCAATGCGCTCGCCGCGGACTGCAAAGCAAGATTGCGTTGTTCGCTGCTGCTACTGGCTAGCAAAGCGGACGCCGCTCGCGCCGCGATGCCAATAGCCGTCATTTCGCCGGCGATATCGATGTCATCACTCATGATCGAACAAGACCAGTTCATCACGATGTACCATACTGTCTCTACCCCGGTATCCGAGTACTTCCTCAATCCTGTCGGAGCGAACACCCAGCAATTTTAGCGCCTCGTCAGCCGAGTACTCCGCAAGACCTCGTCCAATTCGCCGACCGGACCGGTCCATTAATGTGACCACATCGCCACGGCTAAAGTTGCCCGATACTGACTGCACGCCGACTGATAACAGACTTCCACCGCTATGCAGCGCGCGAACAGCACCATCATCCAATTGCAATTCACCGCGCACCTCGAGCGCGCCGGCCAACCACTGTTTTCGAGCGGCGCTTGGCGTCGCTGTAGCTGTGAACACTGTGCAGCGCGCGCCATCATCGAGCGCCTGCAGCGGACTATCAATAACGCCGCTCGCAATAATCGTTGCGCAACCTGCGTGCGTCGCGATACTGGCCGCCTGAACTTTGGTCGCCATTCCACCGGTACCAACGTCCGAACGAGTCTCGCCCGCCATCGCAAGAATCTTGCTGTTGATCGTAGCAACTTCGGCGACATGCTCGGCATCCGCCTGCGTTCCTGGATCTGCCGTATACAAGCCATCAATATCCGACAACAGAATCAATGCATCCGCCATCACCAATTGCGCAATCCTGGCAGCCAGTCGATCATTATCGCCGTAGCGAATTTCCGCCGTCGCGACGGTATCGTTTTCGTTGATAATCGGTACGACTGAGCGCTCGACCAATACGCTAAGCGTTCTTCGGGCATTCAGAAATCGACGCCGGTCTTCAGTGTCATCGGGGGTGAGCAGTACTTGCGCCGCGGTAATGTTGTGGCGTTTCAGCGCATCCTGGTAAGCGTGAACCAGTTGTACTTGTCCGGCCGCGGCTGCGGCCTGCAGGTCCTCAAGCCGTGCACGGCGCTTGTTAATTCCGAGTACTGAACTGCCGATGGCGATTGCACCGGACGATACAATCAGCAGTTCCTGACCGCGACCCGCAAGCATTGCCACATCATCGGCAAGTTTTTCCAGCCAGCGACGATTCGGTTGCCCGTCGTCGCCGACCAGAAGGGATGAGCCGACCTTGACGACCAGTCGGCGGTACTTGGCAAGGAACAGCTCGGACACGAGCTAACGGACAAGCAAATGCTGGCGATCAAATGAGGTCAGCGTGACTTCGCCTTTCGAAACAGCAACCGTACCACTGCGTGCCACGGCAGAAATCTCACCGATGCTCGCCGCTTCTTCGACAAAGGCATCGATATCTTTCACGCGGCCGGTGAGTTGCACCGTGCAGCTGATCTGTGCCTCATCGAGTATCTCGGCACCAAATTGCCTTGCCAATGTCATGACACGCGCCAGGCCGCCGGTGCCGAGCCTGATTTTCACGATCGCCAATTCACGCTCAAAATGCTCGCCCAGTGTCATATCGTGAATATTGACCACATCAACCAGTTTGGCCAACTGCGCATTCAATTGCGCGATCGCTGCATCCGACCCCGACACCACCAGCGTTGCACGCGATACTCGAGGATCGTACGTGGGTGCGACATTCAGTGTTTCGATGTTGTAACTGCGAGACGAAAACATGCCGGTCATACGCGTCAGTGCGCCGACTTCGTTTTGCAGTAATACGGATATTGCGTGTCGCATGTGTGTTCAAACCTGCTGTGACTGGAGGATTACGAATGAAACCAATTTTCTCTGATCAATCGAGAATGTTGGCGTAGAATTTCGAGTATTGCAATGCCTCGAAAATTAGTAAACACTCCCGAAAAATCCGTAACTTACGTACGAAGCAACAAATCAATGAATAAGCAGTCGAACACAGCCGAAGTAGACCGACACCCGCTCGCCGGAAAAGCTATGAGCGGCGCAGATACCGTGGTGCAGGTATTAGCAGACGAAGGTGTTGACACACTGTTTGGCTACAGTGGCGGCGCCATTTTGCCGATCTACGATGCCGTGTTTCGCTACAACCATAATAACAAACGAGCTGACGGCTCCGCGGCGATGCCATTGATCGTCCCTGCGAACGAACAGGGTGCCGGTTTCATGGCGGCCGGATACGCTCGGGCCAGCGGCAAAGTCGGCGTTGTCATGGTCACGTCAGGCCCTGGCGCGACCAACACCGTGACACCGGTGCGCGACAGCATGGCTGATTCCGTTCCCTTAGTCGTTATCTGCGGACAGGTACCCTCCGCGGCGATCGGCACAGACGCATTTCAGGAGGCGCCCGTCGCAGCAATTATGGGCGCCGTCGCGAAACACGTTTTTCTTGTAACGAATCCCGACGAACTCGAGGAAACCGTGCGCAGCGCTTTTGACCTCGCTCGCACCGGACGACCCGGTCCTGTTGTCGTGGATATTCCGAAAGATGTACAAAACTGGCAGGGCGACTACAAGGGACAAGGCATATTGCCCCTGCACGGCTACCGGCGACGTCTGGCCAATATTACGAAGAACAAACTTTGCGATAACGCGTGTGAGCGCTTCTACACCATGTTGTCCGAGTCTGAGCGGCCATTAATTTATGCGGGGGGTGGCGTGATCAACGCCAATGCCACCAAAGCAATGCGTCACCTTGCCAACGAGTACGGCATCCCCGTAACAACTACGTTGATGGCACTCGGTGCCAGCGACACGAAACACCCGTTGGCCCTGCACATGTTAGGCATGCACGGCGTCGCATCAGCGAATTACGCCGTCGAGGATTGTGATTTTCTGATCGCGGTCGGTGCACGATTTGACGACCGCGTCGCCGGCAATCCAGCCAAATTTGCGCCGCACGCGAAGAACATTGCGCAATTTGATGTCGACTCGGCTGAGATTGGCAAGGTCAAACGCGTCACCTGGCATCACGTCGGCATATTACAGGTGGACCTCACCGACATTCTCGAGTACGGCCGCCGCATCAAGTTTAAGAAGACCTTTAACACCTGGCACGACGAGATTGCGGAACTCAAACGCGAATATGCGATGAATTACGATCACGATAGCGAGCTTATTCAACCCTACGCCGTCATCGAAGAGATCAACAAGCATGCCAAAGGCGAGGCGATTATCACTACGGGTGTCGGTCAGCATCAAATGTGGGCCGCACAGTATTTTGATTTTCGCGAGCCTCGCCTCTGGCTGACATCGGGCAGCATGGGAACCATGGGCTTCGGCTTGCCGGCCGCTATCGGCGCGCAATTCGCGCGGCCGGACAGAGTGGTTATCGATATTGACGGCGACGCCAGCATTCGCATGAACATCGGCGAGCTGGAAACCGCAACCACCTACAACCAACCGGTCAAAGTCCTGGTTATGAATAACCGCGGCGATGGCATGGTGCGGCAATGGCAAAAACTGTATTTCGACGGCCGCATGTCCGGCAGCGACAAGTCCTTGCATCTTAAGGACTTCGTGAAGACAGCTGAAGCGGACGGTTTCAAGTTTGCGAAACGTCTCGATAACAAGCAGCAACTGGCTGCAGTGATTCGCGAGTTCATGGACTTCAAAGGACCCGCCTTTCTCGAAGTACTAATCGATCCTGATGCCGGTGTGTATCCGATGGTGGGCCCCGGGCAGAGTTACGAGAATATGATCACGGGTGATTACATCAAGAGCCGCTCGAAACCCAGCGACGAGACGCCGGGTCCGAGCGAGATGTTTTAAGCAGCTATTCGGGGTCCAGAGGCCTCCCGGGCTGCAATCTTTCGGCAGATAGTCGATCAGGGCGTCATCGACAATCCATTCGCCGCGGACCGGATGTTTCCAGTATTATGTGAACTGGTACAACGAAATCCTGTCAACATTGGGCCAAATTCGGAACATGCTGATAACACCGCGACCAGACAAGCTGAACAAAGTCGTCATCCTCAATCCCAAGGGAGGCTGCGGCAAGTCCACGTTGGCCACCAATCTGGCCGCCTGTTATGCGACGCGCGGCTCGATTCCCGCCGTCATGGATTACGATCCACAGGGCTCAACAATGGCATGGCTCGAGCGGCGTTCCAGCGAGCTGCCCAAAATTCACGGCATCGCCGCCTACAAGAAATCGATGCAGGCAACCCGCAGCTGGCAGCTACGAGTACCCGGCGAAACGGAAACTCTGTTGATCGATTCACCCGCCAGTGTCGGCCATGACGATCTGCGCGAACTGACACGTGATTCCACCAGCATACTGGTCCCGGTACTGCCATCCTTGATGGACATACACGCGGCGTCGCGATGCATTGCTGACTTGTTGCTGGTCGCTAAGGTTGACCGACGCGATCGCAAGCTGGCGGTCATCGCAAACCGAACTCGCAAGAACACCAAAAGCCTCGCCAAACTGATGCGATTCCTCGATTCACTGGGGATTCCAATTATCGCTGTTCTGCGCGACTCGCAAAATTTCGTACGCTCAGCCGAACAAGGCATTGGCGTTTGTGAAATGCCACCGTCGCGCGTTAAGCCCGACGTCGCTCAGATTGAGAAAATTGTTAATTGGCTCGAAGCCTGGCCACAGCGACGCAGTGCCTCCACTTCGAGCACATCGCTTAACCGAACAGCGCCGGCTGCGCGGTCCCTGCTGCTCCGCGCCTAGATCGATTCAGTCTGAATCTCAGCAAACAGTTCTACATCGATATTGCCGCCGCTCAGTACGATGACGGTGGTTTTTCCCTTCGTATCAAGCTTTCCGGATAACACGGCCGCGAGTGCAACCGCGCCACCCGGTTCAACAACCAGTTTCAGGTTTCTGAAAGCGAAACGAATCGCATCGCGTACCTCTGCATCACTAACCGTCAATACATCCGACAACAATCGCTGATTGATGGCGAATGTCAGTTCGCCCGGCGTCGCCGTTTGCAGGGCATCGCAAATCGACCTTGCGGTATCCGCTATTCGCAAACGCTCGCCCTTGGCAAAAGATCTCGCCGTATCGTCAAAATCGGCCGGTTCGACCGCATAGATATGGACGCCGGGAATACGAGACCTGAGCGCAACTGCGCAACCCGAGGACAAGCCGCCGCCCCCGCAGGGGATCAGCACTTGCGTCGGCACGAGACCGAGATCGCCGGCATCTTCCGCAATTTCCAGACCGATCGTACCCTGCCCGGCAATGATCTGTTCGTGGTCATACGACGGCACAAGAGCCGCGCCGCGTTTCGCTGCTATCTCTTTCGCGATTACCTCACGATCGCCGTTGTAGCGGTCGTAAGTAACAACTTCGCCGCCCAAACGGCGCGTGTTTTCGAGTTTCGCTTTAGGCGCATCCTCGGGCATCACAATCGTGGTTTGAATGCCGAGCAGCGTGCCTGCCGCGGCGACGCCCTGCGCATGGTTCCCGGATGACCAGGCAACAACACCGTTAGCGGCCTGCTCGGCCGTCAATTGACTCAAGCGATTGTAGGCACCGCGAATTTTGAAAGAGCCAGTGACCTGCAGGCATTCCGGCTTAAGCAGCACCCGACCGCCCGCTATCTGGTCGAGTTCGTAATTCTGCAGTAGCGGTGTGCGAACGCTGACACCATCGAGGCGCTTCGCTGCGGCTTCAATGTCAGACAGGTTGACCACTACTTGCCCGCAGCCACGAGCTTGTCGATCTTGGCGGCGCAGATAAAGTCGTTGTCCGATAAGCCGTTGATGGCATGCGTCGTGTAGTTGATCGTGCAGGATCCATAGCTAACGGTCATGTCAGGATGATGACCCTCGACAATCGCAATCCACGCAACAGCGTTAGCAAATCCCAGGCTGCGACTATAGGCAGGAAACTTGAGAGTCCTGGATAAAGTCCGCCCGTCCTCAATCAACGACCAGTCCTGGTGTAGCGCCTTCTTAAGCTCACGCACCTGTTCCGGGCTCAGGGCCGGCATGCCTCCCTCGCAGGGTTTGCAACGGCGTGTCGCGAGGTCGTCCGACATAATTTGCTCCAAAAGGGGTACGCCGCAACACTAGCAATCGCGCAAAGAAATCACCACAAAAAAGGGGCCGACCCATTACAGGCCGGCCCAGGCGGAGACTCGTATGGAGTCACAGGGGAAGAGACAAATTAGCGCGGATTCGATGCCAGCGATTGCGTTTCGTCGATGAACAGTTTGACGCTGACGCGACGTTCGAGCGCGTAGCTGTCCAGATTCTGGACCTGGGCGACCGCCTCGCCGTGCGCCGACGTATTGATGCGAGTGGGATGCACACCAGCGGCTATGAACAGGTTGCGTACGAACTCAACGCGCTTTTCCGATAACGCATGGTTGTAGGCGGCGTCGCCGCGTTCATCCGCGAATCCATCCAGCTGAATCCTGACTCCTTTCATGCTGGCGATGCTGCTGGCAAGCTCTGCGAGGCGGCTGCCGGTCGTATCAGTCAGCGCAAATTCATCGGTTCGAAACAAGAGATCCATATCGATACCGGCCTGCATCAAAGCGACCAGCTCGGGGCGAGCGACACTTTGCAGATGCAGCACTTCGCTATTGAGATCGTCAATATCGCGCTCGAGTGTCGCAACCGATTGCTGTGATTCCTGCAAAGAGCTTTGCAGGCTGTCGATACGTTCGGACTTATTGTGGGCATTGTCGCCGAGTTTCGCGCCGATGGCCGCGCCGAGAATAAAGCCGACGGGACCGCCGGCCAGTGCGCCAACTACCGCACCAGCTCCTACACCAATATTTTCTTCCTTGGATGCAGCTGCCATTGCCGATTGAGAGCTAAGAGCCAGGATTGCTGCCGTCGCTATAAAAGTCTTGATACGCATAATTAATTCCTCCGGTGTTTAAGGCCGCAAGTGGCCGGTTTCGGAATCAATTACAACGTTCAATAGCGGTCGCGAAGGGTCTCGAAGGTGGAATGTTGGCGATCAATTGTGACGAATAGTGGCAAGCCTCGTTAACTGCCGCTACTCAATGCCACGAATGTTCCACCGTGGATTGCGCACACCGCGCGCATGAAAGTGGCGAAGCTGGCGGCCGTACTGGGAACATTGCTGCTGCCAAATCGGCCGGGAAATCCGACACCGTGAATGCGGATCAGGCGTTCGCCATTCGGCCCGGGGCGGTTGAGCTTGTCAATCGCAGCCATTGCCTGATCAATACTGCGCACACCCTGGTAATCATCACCAAAGACATAAATGCTGATTTTCTTGTCGTCCGCGCGAAAATCACGAATTGCGGCTTCGATACCATTAACAGGATTACTATCGCTGGTTGCGTTCCAGGAATTCATTCTCGAAATAATTGCCTGCCGTCGTCCGGGCGAATCGTCCATCCAGCGAGCCGTATATTCCCTGAACATATACAGCCCGTCGTCGTTCATTACCTGTATGCCTTTAACTTTTGGATAGGCATTCAGTGTTTCACGCAGCATTCTCTGTGCCAGACCCCAGCTTCTGTCGAGCATACTGCCCGACGTGTCAATCACGAATATGACGTATTCGCTATCGACCGGAATGCCCGCCACCGCGTCTTCGTCTGGTCGTCGATAGTACGGGCGCAACCGCTTTTGTTCTTCCGAAAGACGCTGCCGCGCAGCACTCAATTCGCCGACGTCGATCGTCTCGTCTTCGTTTTCCTTGCTGGCCTTGTACTGCCCCTGGATCTTGCTCAGGTCACCTTTGAGCTCGCCCAGTTGCACTTTCGTTGCAAACGTTTCCTGCTTTACTTCCCGCAACGTCCGATCGAGCACCGTAGTTGTGCCGCGAATTTCGAACAGTTCCTGTTGCAGCAAGGCAATCAACTGCTGCAGGTTTCGATCCGCCTCCTCGACAACCACTGGTTCGTAAATCTTGCTCAGCACCAGCAGCAGGATAATCGCGCCAAAACCACAACAGATGCAGTCCAGGAATGACAGGCTAAATGCCTCAATATTTCTACGTCTTTTCGCCATTAGCTTTGCACACCTATGGCCAATCGTGACTGACGCTGATGAAGGAGCCACGCGTCTTCAATGCCAGCGCCCAGAAAGAAACCGAAGCCTGCGCATCACCTTCCATGGGATACAACATGATATTGACCGGAATACCGCTCGGTATCAGCTGCGTTGCTGCCGTAAATAAATTGAGTCGTTCACCCGCCAGAATCACCGACTTGGTTGACGTCGCTGCATCCATGGTCGGCATGGAATCAACCAGCAGAATGACATTGTCCGGTCGCGGATTCATGTCGCGAATAACCTGAAATGCCGAGTACATATTGGTGCCTTCTTTCGGCACGGTGCGGCGCAGAGTGTTGATGGCCTCGTCGACCTGTTCGCCATCGTCCGCTTTCAACCAGAGGCCCTCAGTACCTTTAATCACCGGTACAGAGACATTATTGAACATGTAAATCTGGTACTGGCTGTCCGGCCGAAATTGCGACGTCAACCAATCGACACTGGCAACGACCTGGCGCCATTTCCGCGATAACAATTGCTCGGATTCGGGCAGCCCCCTGCGGCGAATAATGTTGACGATCGTTTCGTGCAACATGCTTGCCGAGCGGTCGACAAGTATCAATGTACGCTCGCCGCCGAGCTTCAGTCCCGTCAGATATTGTCGATCGCCTTCACCTTTGAAAGAACGTATACGCTGCCCAGCCGCGTCCTCTTCTCGCTTCAGGGCCAGTAGCCGTCGGACCTCTTCTTCCAGCGATTTGATGTCGGACTGCAACTTTTCAATGGCCTGGATTTTTGCCAGCGTATCGTTATCGTACTTCGCCAACTCAGCCTGCAATTCGGCAATCAGCGCCTTGATAATTGAGATCTGGTCGCTGGCCTCTTCTTCTTCCGTCTTCAGCTTCTGAATTGAAGTCCGTGCCAACGCCAGATTTTTTCGCCCTTCCAATACTTCAACTTCCAGGCGGTCGGTCTCCGCCTGCATGGCCTTGGTTTGGTCGTCCGTAGGAATCTTGCTTTGTGAATTGATAATCATGAAGAACAGGATGACCGCACCAAAGCCGCAACTCATGCAGTCCAGAAAGGACATGCTGAAGACTTCACCGGAACGTCGCTTACGAGCCACTGGCAGCCTCCACAGAAATCAGTCGCAGTTCAAATCCGGGCGTGCCGATACGAATCAGATCGCCGGTCTGCAACACAGCGGATCCATCGATACGGTGCCCGTTGAGGAACGTTCCGTAGCGACTGTGATCGGTTACCACGTACTGGCCATTATCCGCACTAAGGACGCAGTGCCGGCGCGACAACCCTGGCATATCCAGCTTCAGATCCAGACTGCGTTCGTTCTCTGCGACCTGCGAACCGAGCACGAGTGGTTGTCCATCCAGGCTGTAGGCAGTATGACCGAACAGCAGATGCGTCGGCATGCCGCCATTGCCTCCGGCGTCATTCACCACCACATTCACGGGTGATTGATCCCAGGGCAGATGACGTGAAAGGGTCAGCCCACCGCTCTGCGGCGCCACTTTACAGCGATGAAACAGGCCACGTGCCGTCGCCCCCGCTTCGAGCAGGAAAACCTCCCCGCCAACGCGGGTCTTCAGCGTTTCCGCCAGTCCCGGCAAGCTCCCTGCACGCCCGGACAACTGTATGGCAGGGGTGTCTTCCGACCGAAACAGGGCGCGCAAACTATTGACGATCGTCTGATAGACCGGCGCCGCTGCGGCAACAAGCTCCAGCGACTCTATTTCAGCCTGATGCGTCATGCCGCGGTGTTCGATACCGACATTAACCTTCGGTGCACCGGCTGCGATTCGCAGCCAGTCGGGCATCTTGTCACGCAGCATTTGTTCCGTTTCCGCCGTGTGCAACGGATCAAATCGTGACTGCTGCACGAATGCCTCTGCGATAACTTTTAGCCAGGCATCGAACAGTCGCAATAAACCGTTATCGTCTATTACGACACCGCGATCCACCTGGACCTGCCCTTCCTGACCAAGCCGCGTCAGCAAACTCGAGTGTAAGCTAAGGTCGATGTGCACCGGTACAGCGTGTTCATAGTGCCGACGCGTCGCACACACCGCGGCATCGGCCATCGCGACAATTGGAATCTTGAGTTCCGCTGCAATACCCAGCAGCAGGCCAAGATTCTCGTTCGTCAGGTAGCCCGGCACAGCAATCGCGAGCGTATCGCCCGGACTTGCAACCCGCGCCCAAATATCCTCAAGCTGACGACTGACCAGATCGGCCGTGCTCAGGTGATGAAAGCGATGATCCGGCAATGGGTCAGTATGTAACCCCGACCAGTAGCGGTTCTGAATTCGTCGCGGTTGCAAACTGGCGTTCGCATACGCTTTGCCGCCCGTGACCAGAGAGTCTTCCTCAAGCAGCGCAAAGCCAGGCTCCTGATACAGAATTTTCTGCTCGTTGACGACCTGAATTCCCGCGTCGTTCAAATGTGCAGCCAGCATTACCATGGTGGGTTAGTCGGCCTTCAAATGGCGAATGACTTTCTCATCGCAGTAGGCTTCCGTGTCGTAAACCAGTCGCTCCTGGATCAACTGCAACTGGTGCACCAGGAACATAAGAAAAATGCTGATCAACAACGCGATGAACGTTGAGTTAAACGCGACACCCAGGCTTTGAGTAACGCCGGCGATATCGCCTTTTACGGCTTTGTCGGCCTGCGCTAACGCCTCACCGATACCGCGTACCGTGCCGATGAAGCCGATGGAAGGAATGGCCCAGGAGATGTAGCGAATCATCGACAGCTCAGACTCAAGGCGTTCCGCTTCTGACTCACAGATCGTGTGAGTACTACTGGAGACGTCCTGAATGTTGCGCGTAGAACTGAAACGCCGCAGCGCATTCAGCAACGCTCTTGGCAGCAGCATTTGCTGCCTGTCCTCGGGCAGAGCCTGTACCTGACGCGCAAACTCGCGCGTGTCTTCGGGCAGTATTCGCATGCCCTCGGCGACCGGCACGAGATCGACTTCGAGTAGTCGCCGTTCGCTGCCAATCTTCACGGCTTTGTAGCCCATGATGGCCAGCGCCCAGAACATCAGAATGAAACAGGACTCCTGCTCGAGATCCTTCACCAGCACCCAGGCGCTGCGATCACGTACATAGTTATCATCAGCGGCTGCCAGCATGTTCTGCTCTTCCATCACCTGCGCCGCCGTTGGGCGCACCACCGAAACATAAAAAGCATGCACGATGATGATCGCGATAATGAGTGCGAACAGCTGGTAGACAAACTCAACGGGAATATTCTTTTTCTTCATAAGTTTAAGACTCGGTAACGCTGCGTCAGATATCGACTGGGAATGGCACAGACTGTGCGTAGGAAACGACATCGGTCGGTCTGAACACATCATCATCGTCTTCGGTGTGATCGTCCTGACTGCTCAACTCTTCGTCACTCAATGTCTCGGTCTCTTCTGCGCCAGTCGTTTGCGTGTCGGTAGACGTATCCTGCGCGCTGACGGCGCCCAAAATAGCGAGCATGGCCAGCAATAGTAGTCGGTGCATCTCGGACCTCCTGTTCGTCCGCCGTATTGTGTATTACCTAGTCTGACACCAAAAATTGAAGAAAAGTGTCAGGAAAATCTAGTCTGCATTGCGCGCTATCCGAAATCCGAGGTCGGCCCGCGGATCGGTGCCGTAATCACGGTAGCTCAAGCGCAGCTCCGTGACTCCGCCATGCCGCCAGCTGGAGCCGCGGATTACCCGGCTGGTGCCCCGCTCCGGACCCACCGGATCGACGTCCGGCTCCGTGATTCCCGGCGTCGCTACGGTATACCAGTCATTGACCCACTCCGCGACATTGCCACCGCCGTCGAACAGTCCGATCGAATTTGCCGAAAAGCTGCCAACAGGTGAAGTCGAGGCGAAGCCATCGTCGTATTTCGGAATTAAGGTCGGAGCCAGCTCGCGGGCGCTCGAATCCGCATAGTTGCCGCTGCCTTTGAGCGGTGGCCAGTTCTTGCCCCAGGGAAACTTGCGCGGCAATGGCTGCTCGCCGTAGCGAATCGCCCACACCCATTCGGCCTCCGTCGGTAAACGGTAGCCATCGGTGAACGGATACACCGGAGCCCACTGACCGAATTGTTGCCGGTACGCCGGTGTGCGGCCTTCCTTCTTACTGAGCCAATTGCAATATTGCACCGCGTCCGACCAGGTTACGTTCGCAACCGGGTTGTTGTCAGCGGCGAGTGACGCGTGCACGCTCGCTCCCGAATCATGGTTCTGCCGGAATTCAGCAAACTGCTTATTCGTAACTTCGTGGATTCCGATCATGAATGGTTTCGAGATAGTGACCGGTCGAATGACTTCATTGGCGCGTCGCCCGGCCTCGGCACGCGAGGCTCCCATCGAGAACGTGCCCGGCTCAACGCGCCGCAGTGTCTGACCGGTGGCCGTTTGTTCGGTCCTTGCGACTGCGTCTCGCGCTATCGCCTCGAGCGATCGAAGACTGGCATTGACGGTCTGCGGGTAGCCCGGCCGTGGCGTAACCGTGTTGGACCAATCGCGGAATCCCTGCCGCTTCACTTCAATGCGATGCGGCGCTGAACTCAGGCGCAATATGGTCTTACCTGTGCCGCGCGCATTACCGTCGACATAAACAGTAGCGTCCGACGGATCAACGTTCACCGTCACAGTACCGACCCGCGCTGTGAGATCCACAGTGATCGACTCGCTGGCTGCCGACTGGAGCCGCACACTCCGACTGGTAACGCCATAACCTGCTTTCGACATACCGATTTCGTAGTCGATATCCGGTGATAGCGATAGCGTCAGAGGCGACTGACCACGATAACGGCCGTTCACCGTGACGTTCGCCGCCCGGGGTATCGTATTGACCTGCAACCTGGCATTCGCAGCAAGCAATCGGATCAGAGGTAAGGACTGACTGACATTCGGTTCCGCAACAACTTTGCCATCCCAGGCGCTGTAGCCTTCTTTAACTACTGTCAGGTCATGCGTGCCTTCCAGCAACTCGATCGTGATCGGTGTCACGCCAATCTCATCGCCAGCGGACAGTATCGTCGCGCCGGCAGGTTCGGAAAGCACTTCGATTTCGGCCCAGCGTGGCGTGAGTTGCACGTGCAGGCTTTCCACTTTATCCAGACCCGTCACATTGACAATATCGGTGTACGGCAAGAACCGTTCAGATTCTATGCGCACGAAATGATCGCCTGGCTCGAGTTCAATCGGACCGAAAGGCGCTTTGCCGACCTGGGACTCATCCACTGTCACAACAGCGTCAGTCGCCGGCTCGGTCGCGACGACCAGCTGCCCGGGTTTTTTGCGCATCCGTAAGCGCACCGTCATTGACGGCTCATCGCCGACAATGAAAGTCTGCGCAACATCGTAGTAGCCGTCTTTCTGCACATTCACAGTGTAGTTACCCGAGCGCAACAACACGCGCTCGCCAATCGGCAGGCGAAACCAGCCACCGTCGATATTAAAACCATCCGGATCTGCCGGATCGATCTCGAAATCAACCGACTTCGATGTGAACAGCAGGAAAGACATCGACAACAAAACAAACAGGCCGGCGCCGACGTAATAACGCAGCAGACTCTCTCTATGCTGCGTCTCCTGCGCATGGATTTCCGCCGCGCGGCGAAACGCCGTTGGCGCAATTGATTCATCATCCGGCCGCGCCGACGCATCGTCTTCCACAGGCGCCTGAGTGACGTAAGCGCTGTCTTCGAGACGTACGTCAAATGCAACACCCGCGTCCGTAATACTGACGCGAACTTCGCTGCCATAGAATTGCAACCGGTCCCCGTCAACGAGACGACGACTTGCGTCCAGAGCTGCGTTATTAATGCGCAGTGCAGTGTTGCGGCCGACGGGCTGGACGATAGGCGAACCGTCCAGCAGGTCAATTTGCGCAACAGGTGCGCCGCCGGGACCTGGCAAACGCAACGAACAGTCGCTGCCCGTACCTACGCGCAGAGGTAACTCGTCTCGACCGAAGCGGCGCTCCCCTTCGACACTCCGTATGACTAATTCTTCGAAACTCAAATGGGTTCCTCGCACTGCACGACTATCGGCTGCATCTCAATTTCCGGTGCAACGCGAAACTCACGGCGTACATCCCGAAATCCGGGCCGCGACCCAACCGCGACATACGTGCCGGGACGCAGATTCACTTCTTTCCGCATGAAGTTACCCAGTCTACCAATCCTGTAGATCATTACGTCAGTTACATTGTCGGAAACGATAGGCACTGTGAGGGGCGTCGCGGCGCGTTTGAGCAGTCGCGATAGTTCATCGCGTTGCTGAGCGAGACGCTGACCGACGTCTGGCCGAGTCGTGATACTGACAACCAGCATGGTGGCTTCCTGCATCACTGACGGCACGCTGAGCCGATCCGGGTCGGCGATCAGCCCATCGAGTTTGCTGTGCAGTGCACTCATCTCACGGCCGCGTACAAGGCCCTCGCGGGCAAAGGACAGCGTGCTATCGACCTTCAGGATTTCCTCGTAGGTCTGGACCACGGCTTCCCAATGCTCATCGCCCTCAAGCGAGAGTGCCTCGCGCTCCAGGGTATTGATATCCATGAGGCGCATACCCTGGTCAACCTGCAACAGGCCGTCCGTCGGTTCTGACGACTCGGGGATGAGTTGCTGCGCTACCCGAAACGCCGCACGAGCGCCCAGGTAGTCGCCATCGGCAATGGCGTCAAAACCTTCCGTCATACGTGTATCGAATTCGATCTCGATACGCGCCCTGCGGACTCGGGCGATACCGTCCTGGGCCGGCTGCCATTGCGGGTCGAGCTCGACGGCCTGCTCGAAGCTGCTCAGTGCCGCCTCCAGCTCAAGGTCCTTCTCGTAGTCGATGCCCTGGTCGACCAGCCGCAACACCGTTTCGAGATTCTTGGTGCGTTCGTAGCCGGCAAGAGCATCGGCATGACTCGGCGTAATGGCGACGGCCAGCTCGTAAGAACTGAGCGCACGGAGGCGGTCACCATCCTCGAACGCCGCTACGGCATCCGCATAGGCCTTTTGAAAGGTTGGTTCTATTCTTGCGAACAGCGGCTCAAGTATCGTCAGCGCGCCAAGATACAGTTCTTCAGCGTAGGCGAAATCCCGCTCCAGGTAGGCCTTGTCACCATCGGCATACATTTGCCGCGCCGCACGATGTTCAGTAATGGCCCAGCGCTCAACGCCACGGCCCTCCAGCACCTCCAGCGCAGACAGCAATTCACCCAGCGTTGACTCGGCACTGAATCGCGCGCGACCGACTTCGTCCAGGCCGCTGAAATCGGCCTCATTCTCGGAGAATGTAATGTCCTGATCGCCTTCGAGTGTGCGTGTTGGAGCGCCTTGCAACTCTTTGATGCGTTGACGAACTGCGGGATCGACATAGACCTCTCGGTCCGCGCCGCCAGTGTCTTGCAACGCCGCCGGCTGCTCGACCTCAATGTCATCACTGCCAGCATCGGGGCCTGGTTCGCCGCTCTCAGACGTCGTCGAAACGGTATCTGGCAGAATAAATACTACGCCTATCAGGACTATGACCAGCACACCGAGCGCGATGCCGACCGTCTTCGGCCTCAGCCCGGTTGTCTCTTGCACGGCAACAGGCGTTGTTTCACTTTGCGGGCGAGCCACCGGACGGATCGAATCGACGGACTGAATGAGCTCGTCGCCGAGCGTCGGCGCCGTCGTACCACGAATACTCGCCACGTGGGGCAGATACCCCGCCGCCCGTAATTCTTCGCCGACTTCGTTGGCGCTCGGGCGTTTGCTTGCATCCTTGTCCAGCATTCTCATCACGAGGCCGACAACGGAATCCGGCAAGGCCGCCCCGTCCGCCGCCTGCAAATTCGCCACTCGCAGATTCGCAATATCGTCCGCCATGTTCGACTCCGACCAGGGCGGTCGTCCCGACAGCAATTCAAACAGCAGGCTGCCCAACGCAAAAATGTCGTCCGCCGTTGCGGCGGGCTCACCACGCAGCGATTGCGGGCTTTGAGCAACCAGAGTACCGCCGCCCTCGACGGCTCCAACAGGACACGAAATACCGAAATCCGAAAGGTAAGGAGCGCCGTTGGCGTCGATCAGAACATTCGAAGCCTTGATGTCCCGATGCACGAGGCCTTTGTTATGCACGTAGGCCAATGCTTCGATCAACAGCCCGACCGGGCCTAACACCTGCTCCGCTGCAAGGCCCGACAGCGCGCTGAAAGTCGGGCCATCGATGAACTGTTGGCTAAAAAAGGCAAGTTCGGCATCAGCATGAAATTCGAATACGCGAACGATGTGCGCATGCAACAGGCGGATACTGGCCTGCCATTCGGCCCTCAGCCGCGCCGTGCTTTCGGCATCGCCGGGAGCAATCTTCAGCACCACCGATGCTTTCGTCAGCCGATCCTTGGCAAGCCAGGCCTGCGTTTTGCCATCGCCGCCCAGCCGCCGCACGAGCGTGTATCGATCGGCTAACGGAGTGCCTGGTTTGAGTTCGAGCATAGGTGGGGCCGATTAACTGGTGGGTTCCGGCGCTCGCGCCGGCACACCCACTTCGACGGTCGACGAAAAGCCTGTTTCCGCTTCGTGAATTTCCTTAAGCAGTTGTCGCCAGCTTTCGTATTGCGCTTCCGCCGTACCGGTCAGCCGGCGCTCCTGACCTTCGATATTGACGACCATTGGTGCCGCTTCGTTGCCGAAAGACTCGGACAGCTCCGAGATAGCGTCAAGATGCAGGCTGGCATCGCGGTTCCGTTGCAGCGCCGCGAACACCGTATTCAGGCCCCGGGTTATGCCCTGGTATTGCAACGCCCGGTTAATATTGTTGGTGTTGCGGCTACTGGATCCACTGGTATCGATCTGCGTCGATCCCGCAAGCACAACCACGCCGACCAAAGCCTGCAATTGCGCCGAACGTTTTTCCTGCCGGTATTTGACGTTCTCAGATCGGGAGGTCTTACGCCAACTGCTATAAGGTATGGCGATACCGTAGTAAAAATTCGCGTAGTGCTCGTTCAATGTGTCGACGACCAGACGATCGCGCTCACGAATCTGCCGCATGCGTGCCACCGACGGATCGTTCTCAGCCGGCAGTCGAACGACCGTAGCAATCCCGCTCTTGTCGCTGCCCAGGTAGCCGTCATATGCCGCCGGCGACATGTCGGCAAAGAACTGCAGCTCCGATACCTGGCGAATTTGTTGCAGTTGTTTGGACTCCATCGCAGTCGCGTGCGCATGAATGTCGTTGGCCAGATCGTTGAACACTTTCTGATACGGATCGCGACTTCGATCACGCCGTTTGGAATAAGAACTCAGTCCGGTCTGAGTTTCATAGGTCCGCGTAAACCAGAGTCGGCCGGCAGCATCGGACACCGTGACCTCCAACTCAACGTACTCACCATCCGACTTTTCTATCGCCCCATGAACGATGATATCGGTGAAGGCTTTGGCCGACGGAATAACGCGAACTGCACCCCAGTGCCCCGTGCCCTGCAAGGTAGTCTTCAGATGGTAAGGAAGGTATTTCGCCTCCGCGCGACGGATATCTTCATAGACGCCGCTCTCCTCTGGATTATTGTCTTCCGGAATTCTCGGCTCGAACTCGACAATTCCGACATCCAGTAACAGCGCTTCATCGACCGACGACTCAGCAACGATCAGCTGAGTCTCCTCAGCAATGACCAGTTCCTGCACGGCGCAACCCGCACTGACGATTGCGTAAGCGATAACAGCAATTATGAGACGTAACATTTCTTTCCGATGGTCCTATTTGAGCCCGGTGTACTTGCGGTACTCCTCCCAAAGGCGCTCGCGCAGCTTCGGATCGTCTTCCGCCAAAGCGGCCTCGCGCAATTGCCTTGCGACGACGTCCTCATACGAGTTGACTTCGATATCGTCGGGCGTTCGCGCCTGAATTTCCTCGTCGCTCATACCGTCCAGCGGTCCCTGACGTTCGCCGCTGCCCGCCGATCCGCCGGCGCCACCCGCACCGCCATTGCCGCCGCCACCTGAGGCGCCGGCTTCCTGTTCACCCATGCTGATCGTGCCGCCTGAACCCCGCGAACCGTCGCCAAACCCTTCGGTATTCTGGCCCACTGACTGCACCTGGCGTTGTTCCTCACCGAGCGCCTCGTCGAAGTCGCCCAGCGATTTGTCGAATTCCTCGCCCAGTTCCCCCGCTCGCTCAGGATCACCTGGAAACTGGCCTATTCCGCCAGCCTGGTCACACCCTGTACTGCTGCCGGAACCGCCGCCAAATCCGCCACCGGAAATGCCGCCGTCTGAGCAGTCTTCCCCGGCTCCACCTGCACCACCGGGTCCACCGCCGATGTCCCCCATGCCGATGCCCGGTACGCTACCGCCGGCAGATCCGCCGCCACCTTGCGAGCCACCGCCCTGAGAACCACCAGCTTGTGAGCCGCCCCCGGACGAACCGCCGCCTTGCGAACCGCCACCGGACGAACCACCTCCTTGAGAGCCGCTGCCCTGTGAGCCACCGCCTTCCGAGCCGCCACCCGATGACCCGCCACCGGACGAACCACCGCCCGACTCGCCGCCACCCGAAGAACCGCCGCCGGACGATCCGCCGCCCGGGATACTCATGCCGCCACCCGACGCGCCTCCGCCACTGGGCGGCGGAATAGCCGTAGACCCGGCGCTGGCGCAGGCGGCTACGAAAAGAGCGGAAACAGCGATCACAGCCAGTTTCTGCGTCGCTCTGATCCATCTTTGCAGGTTCTTGATCGGTTTCATCGTCGACGGCCTCGTAAATATCTAATGATTGGAGCGCAAACAAGGGTGTGGAGTTCCGCTTGCCACATCAGGAACGACCCCTGCCCACGATAATACTCTCCTCAAACATCTTGATCACAAAAACTCTCACCGGCGCCGCAACGACACGCCCGTCGCAAGATAGACTGTATATTATTGATTTTTATCATTTTATTCTAGAATTGGCTTGCGAAACAGTATGACGGAAAGGTCGTCCGGCTTGCTGGGCTGGCCACTCCTGGAATTTTTCATCCGACCATCAGCCAACCCCACTACGGCGTTCAGAGCGCTGTCGAGCGGCCCCTTGCGAACGCATTCGATGATCTCATCAACGTGTACGTTATCCAACAGCCCGTCGCTGGCGACGAGCACCGTGTCTCTCGCGTCCAGTTCAACGACAGTACCGATGTCGATACGCATATCCGGCGTGCCGATGAAATTCGATACGAGGTAGCGCTCCTCATGATGCAAAGCATCGCGCTTATCCAGAAATCCCGCCTCAACCGCGAACCCGGTTGGCGAGTGGGCGGTTGTCTGCAGCTTGACCAATCCACGCTGCCCGATGACGATCGCCTGGGAATCGCCGATCTGGTAGGAGCGAGCCTGTCGACCCTCAATCGTAACGACCGTCAACGTCGTCGCCGAGCCATTGGCCATGCCCAGCACAGCACTATTTGCCGCCTCAATACCGTTCAGAACCGCCGTGCGTAACAACATGGTCTGGTCCATGGCTACCTGCAAAGACTCGGCCAAAGTATTAACGGCCGTCAGCGAGGCGCGTTTGCCGGCCGGCAAGCCACCGGCGCCGTCGGCTACAACCAGTACAGCGGCACCAGGACCATAGGAAACAACAGCAACCGTGTCCTGATTTTCCGCGTCCTTGTAGGGATCACGGCAGGTGTAGGCAACGACCTGGCCACCGGCGACTTCCGCCGCCACCGAGTCCGGGCCGGTTGCTCCATCGAGCAGGAACATGTCGATCGCTTGCTCATTCACGGATTACGGGCTCCCTGCACCAGGCACAATAATTCCAGTATTCCTTGGCGATGCCCCATTTGCACGAGGTGCAGGAATGGCGGCTACTCTTCAGTTTCCAGGCGCGCTTCACTTTCGTACGGCACCACGGACAATAACGCATGAAAGGCATCAACGGGCCTTTGCAGCTCTTGCTGGCACAAGTCGCCGTGTATCGCTTGTCCGGATAATTCCGGCTGCTCTCCTCTTCGAAACCCGCGCCGTAACACCAGGCGCAATAATTCCAGTCCGTCTTGCCGCCGCGATCGCAGCGCGGGCAGCTGGCTGGCATGTGTGTCTCACAGGACTTCGTCGGATTGTCGCTGCCACACCAGGGGCAGCACTGCATGCTTTCGGACACCGGTCCCTCACACTTGTGGCAGGAGTGACGCGTATCCAATTCCTTCTTGTATTGCGCCTGAAACTCCTTCCACTGAACACGACGCCACAAAGTACCGCGCTGCGACGTATGTTTGCTGGCGCGCTTAGGTTTTCGCTTGTGGCGCTTCGCCTTGTCAAATGCCGCCTGCATTTGCACGGCATCGCGATAACGTTTCCTTGGGTCCAGCTGGATTGAGTGTCGCAATACTTCGATAAGCTGCGGGCTGACCCGTTTGGACAACCGGTCCATGCCTGCCGGCGGCCAGTCAAATGGCCACTCCGGCAGTTTTCCGGACAGCAACTGGTAGATAACCAGCCCCAGAGAAAAAACATCCGACTGAAACTTCGGCCTACCCATGGCTTGTTCGGGGGCTATGTAATCAACCGTGCCCGAACCGGACGCCTTCAAAGTTCGCAGGTTGATTTTCGCGAATCCGAAATCGGCCATTTTCAATTGATTATCCGGAAACAGAATAAAGTTTTCAGGCTTGATATCGCAGTGAATTATTTTGTTTTCGTGCGCGAAGGCCATCGCCGCGAGCGCCTGGCCCGCCAGATCCAGCGCTTTCGCCGTCGACATTCGACGTTCTATGCGATTCGCCAGCGACTCCTCGCCGAGTTCCATCGCGATGACAAAACGCTTGTCGATATAACTCGCGTTCAGCACCGCCAGGATATTCGGATGCCTGAGTTTCGTCGCGACCTGCACCTCGTGAAGAAATTCCTCATGCCCCAGATGTTGTCCGGACTTAGGCACTTTCAGCGCGACCTTGATTTTTTGAATGGTGTCCTGTGCGCGATACACATCGGCAAGCGGCCCGTGCGCAATGCGCCCAAGGATTCGGTACTTGCCCACTCTTTGCCGTACTTTTAGCAATTCTTGCTACTCATCATTTCGTATTCTGTTCACTGCAGAGGACCAACCGGCGAGCAATTGCTCACGCCGGGCGGACGACATATTCGGTTCGAACCGGGCATCCAGCTGCCAGTATTCCGAGATTTTCTCAGGACCGGTTAACAAGCCCGCACCTATCGCTGCGAGATAAGCAGCGCCAAGAACGGTTGACTCGACATTCTGCGGTCGCTCAACCGGAGTGTCGAGAATATCTGCGAGGAACTGCAGGAACCAGTCGTTCGCGACCATGCCTCCATCAACGCGGATGACCGCCGGCGAAATTCCATCCTCAGCCATCGCGCGGATCAAGTCGAGTGTCTGGTAAGCAACCGATTGTACAGTAGCCGTGATCACCTCATTACGTCCGCTACCGCGCGTCAAGCCCAAAATTGCACCGCGTGCGTCGGGGTCCCAGTATGGTGCTCCAAGACCTGCAAATGCCGGGACAACAATAACATCGTCGACCACTCCCGTATGCCGTGCGATCGCTTCTGTTTCAGCCGCAGATTCGATGACCTGCAGCTCATCACGCAGCCATTGAATGGCTGATCCTGCAACGAAAACGCTGCCCTCAAGTCCGTAAGTCGGCTCACCATTCAGGCGCATGGCGACAGTCGTCAGTAATTTGTTCCGGGAGGCAAGTGCTTGTTTGCCTGTGTTGGCAATAACGAAGCAACCAGTGCCGTAGGTGCTCTTCGTCATGCCATCGGCACATCCTGCCTGACCGATCAGTGCAGCCTGTTGATCACCTGCGATGCCCCGTACCGGCACAGCACCACCGAGACTGTCATCTGTCGCAACACCGAAGTCGGCGGCGCTGTCTTTTACTTCCGGTAGCAGCGCACGAGGGATGTTAAAAATGTCCAGGAGCTCGTCATCCCACTGCTGAGTATGAATGTTGAACAGCAGGGTACGCGATGCATTCGTCGCATCTGTCGCGTGCTGTGCCCCTGCGCTTAATCGCCATAACAGGAAGCAGTCGATCGTACCGAACGCCAGTTTGCCGGCCTCTGCGCGCTGGCGCACGCCATCAACGTTATCGAGTATCCAGGCGATCTTGGTCGCCGAAAAATACGGATCGAGGCGCAGGCCGGTCTTGCTACTGACCGTCGCCTCGAGGTTCTGGTTTCGCAGTGTTCGGCAATATTCCGCTGTGCGCCGGTCCTGCCAGACTATGGCGTTGTACACGCAAGCACCGGTTTCGCGGTCCCACACCAGGGTAGTTTCACGCTGGTTGGTAATACCGATGGCCGTGACGTCAGCGGCAGCAGCATTCGCAGACTGCAGCGCCTTTCCTGTTACCGCCCGCACTGACGCCCAGATCGCTTCGGGGTCATGCTCAACCCAGCCCGGCTGCGGGTAGATCTGTGCAAACTCCTGCTGCGCGCTGGCAAGCACTGAAATTGCGTGATCGTAAATAACAGCGCGACTGCTGCTTGTACCCTGATCGATGGCCAGCAGGAACTTCCCCATCAGTCATTCGCCGCCGAGTAGATGGGATGCGCGACGTGCATCTGCTTGCCAGCCTCTGCGGGCCAGCCCCAGTCCAACTGGCGGTCGGCGAATGCCGCAATCCTGTCGCGAATCTTATCCGGCCAGGGTGATACTTTTCGCACGTTGAGATCGACGTGCAGATTCAGCCACTCGGCGGTCGCCGCAAGAAAATGTTTTTCTGCGTGGTACATCCGCATGAAGGTATGAATGCGTTTATTGTCGTATGCCAGCAACTGAGATGTGATGATGTAGGGTTCATGGATCGACAGTTCTTTTTGCCAGGTGACATGGGACTCCACGGCGAACGTTGAGCTGCTCGTAACATTGATGTGATCGGTTGTGATACCGAATTCTTCCCACAAGGAATCCACGGCCTGATCGAATGCCAGCACGTAATAGGCTACGTTCATATGATTGTTTACGTCGATCCATTCGGGCAGCACTTTGCCGCGAACAACTTCGATACCCGTCATTTTCGGTGCAGACAAAAAAGGCTCCTAGGTCGACAGTTCGGCGCGATTGCGAAAATGGTCCAGTGCCTCTGGGTTTGCAAGCGCTTCGGTATTCTTCACCGACTCACCGTGAACTATCGATCGCACTGCCAGTTCCACAATCTTGCCACTCTTGGTCCTGGGAATCTCGGGTACGGCTAAAATCTTCGCCGGCACATGACGTGGCGTCGTATTCATGCGAATCGCTTTACGAATACGAGCTTGCAGTGCCTCATCAAGACTTATGCCTGTTTTAAGCACGACAAACAGCACCACCCGAACGTCGTCCTCCCAGGTTTGGCCTACAGCGATGCTTTCCAGCACCTCGTCCAGCTTTTCAACCTGCCGATAGATTTCAGCGGTGCCGATGCGCACCCCACCCGGATTTAACACTGCATCCGAGCGCCCGTGTATGACCATACCGCCGTCTTCTGTCAGCTCGGCAAAATCGCCGTGCGCCCAGACACCCGGAAACCGTTCAAAGTAGGCAGCTCGATAACGAGAACCGTCCGGATCATTCCAGAAGGCGATCGGTGTCGACGGAAACGGCCTCGTGCACACGAGTTCACCGTGCTCACCAATTATCGACCTACCCGCTTCATCGAAGATTTCGGTGGCCATACCCAGGCCCCTGCATTGCAACTCACCGCGACGCACTGGAAGCACAGGATTCCCGAGCGCGAAACAGCTCAGGATATCGGTTCCCCCGGATATGGAGGCCAGCTGCAGATCGCTGCCAATGGCTTCGTATACGAAGTCGAAACTTTCGGGCGCAAGCGGTGACCCTGTCGATAATACGGCCCGTAGTGCCGGCAAGGAAAAATCATTTTTCGGCCGAACTGCGGTGTTTTGCAGCGCTGAAATATACTTCGCGCTCGTGCCGAAAATCGCAATTCTCTCACGCTCTGCGATTTCCCAGAGTACGCGGCCATCGTTATAGAAAGGCGCGCCATCAAACAGGATTAACGTCGCGCCGCTACCCAATCCACACACGAGCCAGTTCCACATCATCCAGCCGCAGGTTGTGAAATAGAACAGCCGGTCGCCATCGACGACACCTGTGTGCAGGACATGCTCTTTACTTTGCTGCAACAAAGTGCCGCCGTGACCGTGCACGATACACTTCGGTACGCCGGTCGTACCCGACGAGTACATGATGTACAGCGCGTGATTGAATTCGACCGATTCCGTTTCAAAGCTCGTGCCTTCGACAAGAAACTCTCGCCAGAGCTTTTCGCCGCGAATCTCGGCGTCTGTCGAAACGCCATCGACGAACGGCACGATGACGGTTTGCAGCAGTGACGGAATTGCCTCCACCACGCTGGCTACGGTGGCGCGTGTATCGCAGATCTTGCCGTTGTAACGATAGGCGTCCACAGCAAACAATATTTTCGGTTCGATTTGCCCGAAACGATCGACCACACCGTTAACACCGAAATCGGGCGAGCAGGACGACCAAATTGCACCAATACTCGCCGTCGCCAGCATAGCGATGACGGCCTCCGGACAATTCGGCAGGAAGCCCGCGACACGATCACCTTTTTTGACGCCACCGCTTTTCAACCCCGCTGCGACGCCAGCAACCGCTGTGCGAAGTTCATCCCGACTGATTTCCCTTCGCGCACCGACTTCACCACAAAAAATCAGCGCTGCCGCATCACCCGAGTGACGCAACAAATGTGTGGCGAAATTCAGGCGCGCACCGCTGAACCAGCCCGCATCCATAATGTTGTCCGGTCGCGGCAGGATCGTATCTGCTTGCCGATCAAAGCGGATATCGCAAATGCGACAAACCTCGGTCCAGAAAGCCGGCGAGTCATCAATCGACCATTGGTGCAATTCAGCGTAGTTGTCGAAGCCCTGATCACGCATCAAGCGATGCATCGCCGACTCGCGAACTCGCGTGGCGTCTGGTTCCCAGATGATCGGATTGCGGCTCATGGTCTCCGGTCTAAAGCAGTGCTGTTAGAGTTTTACACCCACCGCGGCACACAGGAACTCCATAAACGGTGTCGCTAGCTTGAATGAGCTTTCAACGCTGCGTTGAAATTGTGGCGACAAGCAGTCCTCAACCGTCAGGTCGCGAACCGCGATGAAGCTTTTGCGTTTGATGTCTTCGATGCACGGCTGCTCTTTGTCGAAACCTTTTGGAGGACGTTGCAATAACTCACCGCCCAAACTGAAATGCTTCTTGAACGCAGCCGTACCAATGGCCTTTTGCCATTCCGCTGGGTGCGCCGCAATCCGCTCACGAATTTGTCGCAGAGGTTCTGAGTCCGGTCTCCACATGCCGATGCCGACAAAGGCTTCGTTCGGTGCGATATGCACGTAGTAACCTGGCGAATGCACGTCTTTGGCGCGCTCGTGCCGAAACTGAATGCCAATATTGGTTTTGTACGGTATTTTGTCTTTCGAGAATCGCGTGTCGCGATATACGCGCATCAACGATCCGCCGACTCGCGTCGGCACTGCTGTGAAATGCGGCGCGATTTCTGCAAGCGGGTCCTGCATGGTCTGAATAAAGTGTAGAGCGACATCGAGCACGTCGGTCTCATATCGGGACTTATTCGCGTTGAACCACTCTCGATTATTATTGGCGTCCAGCTCTTTCAGGAAACGGATCGTTTTCTTATCGAATTGAGTGTAGCGCTTGCTCGCCATCAGCAAGCTCCGGTGTCAGCATCCGGATTGGGAAACGCGTCCGAGTCGTCTTCACCGGCTCGCGGCGCAAGGCAGGCAAAATCTTTTTCCACCAATATCGAAAGCTGTTCTCCGTCATCAAGGGTTTGTACCCCTTCGATGGATACCTGCTCAGTCACCGTCCACACAGAGACGACTTTCTCCGGCAGGCACACGCGAATCTCGTTATCGGAATAAAATGCGGCAGGTTGGACGCACGCCGGGCTGCTTTCCAGCGCATAGCTAAGGTAGCGGCCGCCCGGAAATCCGGTTCTTGACCGTACTACGCCATTTTCGCGCATGACATCGACTTCACCGCGCGTTAGACGCAGTCGAATCGAATTATCCCGGATACGAATTTTCACAACTATTCAGCGTCACTATCGGTTATGGCAAAGAAATTCCGGCGCGGCGCTGGCAGCGTCGATCGGACTTACTCGGCGATTACGTTTTCCGCCTGCGGTCCTTTCTGACCCTGGGTCACTTCCATCGTAACTTTCTGCCCTTCTTTCAGGGATTTAAAGCCTTCCATCTGGACCGCTGTGTGATGAACGAATACATCCTGTCCACCTTCGCGCTCGATGAAACCAAATCCCTTATCGTCGTTGAACCATTTAACGGTTCCCGAAACTCTTTCGCCTGCCATAACTACCTCTAGAAAATTACCACCGTTCAATTACGGCTTAATCACTGCCCCCTCATGGTCGCAGCAGCCGAAATGTTACCCGCTGGAGAGGCAAATTAATACCTGTCAGTCACCCAATTCGTGCGAAATCCACGCCTTAGCCGTGCCGGCGAATGTAACTCGAACCCAGTTTCTGTACCGAATTGCAGCCCAACAACGCCAAAGATCTTTCAACTTCGGCCCGCAGCAGAGTGAGACCTCGCTCAACGCCGGCCTGGCCACCGGCAGCCAGTGGATACAAATATCCGCGACCGATGCTGCAGGCGTTTGCGCCCAAAGCCAGCGCTTTGAGGACGTGCGTACCGCGGCGAACGCCTCCATCACAGATAATTTCAAGACGGTCATGCAGAGCATCGGCGACCGCCGCGATGCAATCCACAGGCGCAGGCGCTGCCTCCAGCTGTCGTCCACCGTGGTTTGATAACATGACCGCCGTGGCGCCCGCGTTAGCAGCGTTGCGGCAGTCCGCGACCGTTTGCACCCCCTTGATCACCAGTGGGCCATTCCATTCGGCAGCCAGCCACTCGACGTCCTTCCAGGTCAGTGAACGATCGAGCTGATCATTGAAATATTGCAGCAAACTTGTGTCCGATTGTTGCGACGGTCGGTCGCTGGTGGCGAGATTGACCATCTCAAGATCCTTCCTGACGAGCGCTCGGTAAAGCCAGCCTGGGTGCCGAAACCAGCTGGGTACGCTGCGCAGGCGCAACCGGCCCGAACTGAAGCCGTATACGGCGTCTCGTTCGCGATTTCCTGGTACGGGTGTATCCACTGTGAGGCACAGCGCCTTGTAACCTGAGGATTTACAGCGGCTGACAAATTCGGCGGTGAGGCCACGATCTTTCAAAATGTAGACCTGGAACATCTTTGGTCCCTGGCTCGCAGCGGCAGCGTCTTCAATCGTGGTCGTGGCCAATGTGGACAAGCTGTAGATCGTGCCGAACTTCTCAGCCGCACGAACCACGGCCGGCTCGCCCTCGGCATGAAACAACTTCGATGCGCCTGTCGGTGAAATCATGACCGGCCAGTCGATGGGCACCCCAAATAGCGTAGTCTTCAGATCGATCTTACTGACATCAGAAAGCTGCGCTGGCAACAATTCGTAGTCGTCAAATGCGGCGGTATTCCGACCCAGCGTCCATTCATCATCCGCGCCACCGTCGAGATAGTTGAACACCGGCGACGGCAAATTACGCCGCGCGATGTGGCGAAAGTCCATGATGTTGTTGCAGTCGACAATTTTCATGTCTTTAGGTTATCACTCATTGACGTAAGTGGCTTATGGCCTGTAGCGTTTCGCCAGGTTTCCCATGGATGTGCAAGTGACCAATAGCCCCGAACCAATTTACGAATTGCCCATAGCCGGCGAACACGTACGCCGAACGACTACCGCCTGGATGACGCTGGCTCTGATCGCCCTGGTCGGTGCCGGCCTGTTTTCCCTGCTGCTCGTGCTCGCACGCACGCCTGTCGTTCAGGAGCTCATACCGTTTCTCGACTTCTTTCGGGTGGCACTGGTTGTACATGTGACGCTGTCAGTCCTTATCTGGTTGCTGGCCATGTCAGCGGCAACCTGGAGCCTCAGTACTCGCGACGACAGGCCGGTCTGGGATCGGATTTCGTTTTGGCTCGCGGCGATGGGCACAGCCACTATTATCGCTAGCCCTTTCGCGGGTGCCAGCGATCCGCTCATGAACAACTATGTGCCTGTACTTCAGCATCCCTTGTTCTACGGTGGCCTTGCACTGTTTGGGCTGGGGATTCTTAGTCATTTGTTGCGCTCCTTTATCTTCCGGCAACGCCTGGGCAGTGCGCTGAGCGGCACAGACGCGCTGCAGACCGGCATCACCCTGTCGACGATGCTAACGGGACTGTCGATCGTCGCGGTCCTCGCGTCCTGGCGCGACCTGCCGAGCGAGATGGATGGCAGCATCTATTTCGAGTTCCTGTTTTGGGGCGGCGGCCATGTCGTCCAGTTCAGTTACACCTTGTTGATGATGATCGCCTGGGTGGTGCTTGCCACGGCGAGCTCATGCCGCTTCGAGCTGACGCCGCGCCTGACACTCGTATTCCTGATTTTCCTCGCGCTTCCCGTCATCACCGTGCCGTTTTTGTACCTGGCACACGATGTAACGACAGCGGGCCATCGCCTCGCCTTTACTGAACTCATGAAGTACGGCGGCTTGTCCTGCCTGCCGCTGGGCCTCGCTGTCGCGGCGAGCCTTTGGCGCGCCGAAAAACCCGTAGCGGAAGGTCGCTATTTGCGCGCGGCGCTCGTCAGTTCGCTCATGCTGTTTGCCGTCGGCGGAATTCTCGGCTTCATGATCGCGGGCCTCGACATCGTGATCCCGGCGCATTATCACGGTGCAACCGTAGGCGTAACGATTGCCTTCATGGGACTAAGCTACTACCTGCTGCCGCGACTGGGCTTCGGTGCAATACCGGAGCGCATGGCAACGTGGCAGCCGTATTTGTATGGCGGCGGACAGCTGTTGCATATTATCGGCCTTGCGTGGAGCGGTGGGTATGGCGTACAGCGAAAAACCGCAGGAGCCGCACAAGGACTCGAAGGACTCGGGCAAACAGCGGGTATGGGACTGATGGGGCTGGGCGGACTGATATCCGTTATCGGTGGCCTGATGTTCCTCATCGTCGCTTACAAATCCATGCGCAGGAGATCCGGGCAATGATGGAAATTCTGATTTTTACGCTTAACGCGATCGTCATCTATCTGCTCGCAGACTGGATTGTACGCGTACTCGAAAGAAGAAAAGGCGAAGTCCTGAAACAACGGCAGGTGGTGTTCTTCGTTATCTTTCTGGCGATGGCCCTGGTGTCATTCGAGGTACTCAGGGCATTGTTGGCAGCCTGATTTCGGCTTCGGACAAATTCATCGAGTTGCTATCTGGGCGAGAGTCGTTGCGGACAGGAATAACAATATGGCGTACAGGATCAGCATCAGGAACTGCAAGTAGGTCCAGTCGGCCTGACCGCTCCACCAGAACATGCCCCACCAGATGCTCACGATGTAGATCAGGATATTGAAGGCCCACAAGGTCTGAACCCAGTAGTGCTTGACGGTTTTCCGGTGGTGTATGGTCTTGCTGACACCGGCCAGAATGTGGGTGACGCCAAGCCCCATTATGACCGAAAGGATTACGCCGCGATCAGCTCCAATCCTCGGCTCTCCAGATAATTAAGCCTGAAGCATATCATCGCCCCTGGACGCCCTTGCCCTGCAGAATATTGTCCCGGAACTTCTCAATGCGGCGCACTCGCGTCGCCGGCTGTTTGGCATCGGAGAAGTGCAGAATGTAGCCACGCTTCCGCCCGGGCGTGAGCTGGTCAAACGCCGCACCGAACTCGGGATCTTCTTCGAACTTGCCGATAAGTTCTTTGGGGTATTCTAAAACGCGCTCCGTCTCTACCTTTAAACCCGCTTTCTCAATTTCTATCGCCTCGTGGACATAGGCTTTTACAGCCCTCGACATCGCCGCGACGTCCTGAACACTGAGGAAGCGCATCCGGTATCCTGCGCGCGAGTTGGGTCCTTGCACTTCAAGGACGCCGTCCGGATCCTTCAACAATGCACCCTTGAAAAACAGCAGCGCAAGGAAGCCTTTCATCCTCTGAATGATGCAGATGTTTTTTCCGTCACTGCTATAGCAGGGTTTTCCCCACTTTAATTCTTCGGATAGACCACTATCGAGGAGAATCTCTCTGAGCTTGTCCGCCTCTCGTCGCCAAATCCTGGCCTCGCGAAACGACTTGTCCACGGCAGAATTCTTGTTCGTCGGGTTCAAAAGACTGTCACTCCGTCCAGAGCTGATGAGTCAATCCTCATCGTCATTACCCGCTGCTTTGTCTGAGCGCACTGATGAACCGCATTCCAGATTGCCGCGAACCCCGGACACGAGCACAGTAGCAACTGCAGGCGATATATTCGGCCGATAAACGGTTGCAGTCCCTGACGACCCGTTTCTTTCCTTCACCCGATAGGCAAAGTAACCCTCTTCGTGCCAGCTCATTGTCAGAGAAATCGTAGTCTTTGCGTCTGTTATTTGCATGAATGGTGTACGGACGGACTGCCCATTATCCGACGTTGTGACCTCGTACTGCCGTCCGATCGTCGCATCAGTAAAAAACGCGGAAAACTTTACGTGCTGTTCGCCGACAACATCATTGCTGAAGTCACCGATTTTGGAAAACGCAATCGCGAGCGCAGGGTACCAATCTTTGTGGTAGTACGGCTCTGCAAGCTCAAAGCTGCAGGTAACGACAGTCTGATTCTGAATGGGGAAAGTGTATGGCTTGGACAGTCTGGCTGCCGGCGTGTCAACGAGTTTCGCGTGGGAAATATCGATGCCGGTGGTTTCAGTTGGCACACGACTGGAAACTTCAACTGTCGTACAAGCGAAGAGTGAAGGTGCCAACAGAAGCAAAACTATTTTCTTCACTAACAATCCTCTCGGCTACCAGCCGGCATTCTAGCACTCGAACTTCCAATCCCGGTCAGCAGCCGTTGTCCAAAAAGTCCTCAGAGACTCCATATCGTTCACAAAGAACGTCATAGTAGGGAGGGCAGTCATCTTCAACAGAGTAATCGTTGGTGAGCTCTTCACCGCTCTCGATATCCCGAGTTGCCACCAGCGAATACCGGTCATCGAGTAGCGCCTCGGTCACCTTGTGCAAGTAGCGGTGAGAATTGACATTCAATTGCGTACTTGCCGGGTCGGCGTTGTTCGTAACCAGAGTTGGTTTGCTTGAATGGTTTATCAGTACTCCGTCATCGAGCGCTCGAATCAGGCAACCGGGAAAGTCCTCAAGTCCGAAGACATGGGTTAGTTCGTAGACGGCATCCGCAGGCGGCATCTTCTCAATCTTCTTCGTAAATGTTCGCTCGTCGTACACGGCAAAGATACCGGGAACGTGGCGCCAAACGACACTGCCCTTTCTGATAGCTTCGCGAGCGAACACGCCCAAGCCTTTGTCGTCTGTTTTCTCAACGCTGTACTTAAAGCGAAAGCCGGTTTCTATTGAGGGCATCCAGAAAACTCCTGATCCTGTCAGCGCTTTACAGAGCTCTTTGGGAAAACCTGAAAATCACCAGTGGCATTATCGCAATCCAGACCAAGAATAGAGACCACACTCGACCCTCAAGAAGATTGTAGTCCGCCATAAGCCTGTCCCAGGGATGCCCCGCCACAAAATGTCCGAACCCAAATTCAAAAGCCACTGTCATGATGAGCCAGCAAGCCCCAATGACTAAGGACTGAGATGCAGATTCGATGGGCCACAAACGATTGACAAGCCAGACAACGACGCCGGTGGCAAGAATTGCCGTCACTGTCGAAATTTGATGCGCAGCTAACTCTGGGAGGACCTTGCTGTAAGTGCTCTGCCGCAAAATACCATTTGCAACGGCAACCACAGCGAGCAACAACCAGACGAAAAGATATTTAGTGACCACTACAATTTCCCCGCTAACTCAATGCCGCGCCTCAAACGACCGACATTCCAAAATACGGTGCTATGGGTGATTGGCGGGTTGGTTGTAGCCGGTGCAATTGCCGCGTCAAGTAGCGGTAGCGACGAAAATTGCCAAAGTCGAGTCTGTGACCCTTTAGGAGAGCAGCTCCCATTCTTTCGGCAGGCCGAAACGAGACGAATGGCGATGCTCCGGTCTCGTTCTCAGCGGATCTGGTTTCCAGCCATACTCGGAACCAATCGACCATCACGCACCGGCGAACCACCGAACATAGTTGCTACGTCATAGCTAACTGACATCAGTAATACGTTGCCTTTGTCATTCTCATCCAAACGAACGCGGGAAACGCCATCCATTATCCGCTGGATCTGTGCGACATCAGTCAGTACAACAACTATTGAACCTTCCCTGTAGATACACATGGGTCGTCTGCCTTCACCTGCAAAGCCATCGGCAGCCCTTCGACTGTAATAGTCTTCGTATTTGGGACAGTTAGTACCCCTCACTGGTGGCCGACTTGCCGCTTCGAGGTCAACTGATACGTTGACGAGAATATCCGGATCATCCGATCTTTCCAGACCTCTTGCACCTAGCTCTTGCATGACAGCTGCGACGAAGTAGAGTTCCAGGTAGCCGGCCAGGTCAGGATCTTCAATCTCAGTGCGGCTACTAAAGCCAAACGTCTCGTACTGACCGGAATCCAGATCGCCGTCGTAGTTCGACTGGACTCTCGGATTCGACGCGCAACCCGCCAGTAACGTGAGTGCCACCAAAGGCAACACAACTCTGGATAACTTAATCATTCATAGTCTCCTGGCCTGGCGTTTGATTTGTCCTGGATTATAGGCCTATTTTGTCGAGACGTGGGGTTCGGTGACCGTCCGAAGACAGCCAGGGCCTACTCTTTCAACTGCCCGTGCAATCGCGCATCGAAACTTGCGAAGTGACCTGCAAACCAGGCCGATAACCCCTCCTCAAGTTTCCGGCCGCCGGCTACGGGATCGTCATGATAGACATCCATCAGGTCCTGGATCTGATCCAGGAGCGCCTCATGATCGTTCTTGTGGGCACTGTACTCGGCGTACTCACCGCGTTTCATCATGCGTTCCTCGAGGGCGAAGTGCATCGAAATCGTGCTCAGGATCTCGCCAAGGCAGTCTTCAATCTGCCCTGCGTCGGAGTTCGCCTCGATCTTTTCGTAAGTCGAATTGATGAGCTCGATCATCTCGCGATGTTCGTCGTCCATCGAGTCAATGCCGACCGAGTATTCAGGTTTCCATTTCAGCAGGCTCATATCACTATCACCGAATCAGGATTTCTTTGGTTTGATCATCAAATTGCACCAGCAGGTTGCGGCGTGGTGCGATATTCATCGTCGTTGCCTTCTCATAATCGAAACCCGCTCCTCCGCTGTCGTTCATGCCAACAAAAAGTTCGTGCGTACCGGACGGAACTTCGATCCTCTCGTAGATACTGGCCTTACCGTCCGCCCAAATGCCGCTCGGCTGCAAAGTCGCCTGATACAGAATCGCAGTGCCGGATCGCAGTTCAACTCGAACCGGGTGGCGCTCGCGTGGACAGTCGCTGATCGTCCGCATGTTGGGCGGCAACTCATTCAACTCGTCCTGACTTAACTGCCGACATTCGCTGATGCGCTCACCGGCATGTGAGAACACCAGCGAAATGATTGCGCGCTCGTCGTCCAGGTTGGTAAACGGCGGCCAGACAGACAGCGCGCCGACGAAAACCGCGAACAACGCGTACATGGCTATTTCCGCGACCAGCTTCATCGCTTTAGTGCCTCGACGAAAGCCTCGTACTTCTTCACGGCGCCGGACTCGTCCGACCACGGCGCCTGCCAGCCCATCGCCACTCGGGACAAGTCGACGCGACCGCGAAGCATCGGATCTCGTTGCCTCCCAACGCGCTGTTCGGTCCATTTGGCACCGAAGCGGTAGGAACAATTGCCATCCTGGCAACCCAGCAACATCACACCGTCCGCGTGTCCGCGGCTCAACGCAAAGTCGATATAGGACGGCGGCAGCTGCCCCATGCAATTGACCTTCACGACACGATGTCCCGCTTTCTCGATTTCCACGACTTGCTGGTCGTCCCTGCACCCAAACACAATCACCTGCGGCGACGCTTCGGCGGCACCCGCGGCGATAATGTCGTCTCGCAGGCTTGCGGCGCTTCGCTCCGGCAGATCGATGCCAGGCAACAGCTCTCCCTGTGAACGAAACGGCGTCGCGGTAGGACAGGCGCCGACACAAATTCCGCAACTCACGCACAAGTCGGGGTCTACGCTCGCCTGGTGCGAGTAACTCGTGCCATCGGTACGCGGCACCATTTCCACTGCGCCGAACGGGCAATCGTCAACACAGCGCTCACAACCGTTGCAGTAGTCCAGAGTAACCAGCGCAACAGCTTCCTTTTTTTGCTTCGGTGCCCACGGCGCGACCACGATGATCGAACTTACACCCACCAGCAACACCCACACCCAGCCTGGTGACCAAATGTGGATCAAGGGATATACGTGCAAGTAAAACCAATCGAGCCGCAGAACTTCCGGTGCCATCGCCAGATCAGCCTGGTCATGACTGATCGCCGGATACACGGCTGACAGTACCAGCATTGCCAACAGCGTTGCCGCCATCATGCGTCGCGGCGGATTGATGCGGGGCCCCGTCAATCGAAAGACGTGCAGCCAGATACCGAAGACAATAAAAATCGGCAGGCCGATCAGATGCAGGAAGGCCATGAGCGTGAAAAATCGGTTCGACAACAGCTCGTCGCTCAGGAAATTGCCGGCCATCGAATCGGTGAAGATCGGGATGCTATCGATCAGTTCCGCCGAGCTGATCGCAACGTACTGAGCCAACTCGTCCCAGACCAGCCAATAGCCGGTGATGCCAAGTATGAATACGATCCAGACCAGCGGCACGCCCGTCACCCAGGAGAACCAGCGATTGCCCCGATAACGATTAAAAACGAACTCCTTCACCATGTGCAGGAAAATGGTGACGATGGCACCGTCCGATGCGTAGCGGTGCAAGCTGCGCATGATGCCGCCCAGATACCATTGCTGGCGCGTCAGGTACTCAACGGATTCGAACGCGCCCGACACGCTGGTACGAAAGAAAATTAGCAACCAGATGCCGCTGACCAGCACTATCCAAAGGAAAAATACCGTCATCGCGCCGAGGTGATTTAGCGGATTCTCAGCGCTCGCGAAAGCGCGTGACATCGGGACTCTGAGAGCGCCAAACACGTTGCGCCCCAATTGATGCACTTTGGCGATCATTCTGGTTTGCGTGCCCGGCGGGTT
Organism: uncultured Gammaproteobacteria bacterium; assembly: GCA_942490655.1. Classification (GTDB taxonomy): domain Bacteria; phylum Pseudomonadota; class Gammaproteobacteria; order Steroidobacterales; family Woeseiaceae; genus UBA1847. Next base: position 1,371,785 of record CALNXZ010000003.1, read on the forward strand.
TTCCGAATCTCGTTGAAAAGGTAAAAGATCATGGCAAGAACCATGGTCGCTCCCACCGCGATCTGGACGAACAGGGAATTGTCGAAGCGATAACGGCCCGTGGTCGGGTCGTACACCGTACAAAACAGCTTCACGCGATCAACCAGCCCGGCAAACAGGTGCCCTGCGCTCGACGGTCGATTGAATACGATCTCCTTCAGGGGTTCGACGAGCCAGGGCAGTTCGAAAGTCACGCCGTATACCTGGCTGTAGATGGTCCCGGTTCTGTCAACGACGGAAGACTGATTAAGATGGTCAAAGCCGCGTGGCGTCGGGAAGAATATAAAACCGAGATCATCAGTGATCTGTTGAATGGTTTCGCTGCTCGCACTCAGGAAGCGCCAGCGTTCGTCCGAAACACCCTGCCTCCTCGCGAATGCCGCCATCGCCTGCGGCGTGTCATTGGCCACATCAAAGCCGATGGTCACAACGTCAAAACTATCCTCGCCGAGCGCCTCTCGTGCCGCCTCAACAGCTTTAGCCAGGTGCTTGGTGGTTGCAGGACAGACATGATGGCAGGACGTGAATATCAGGCTGATCACCAGCGGCTTGCCGGCGTAGTCGTTGCGAAGGTGTACGGGCTGTCCGAGTTCGTTGGTGAAAGCATAATCACCGAGGGACCGCCCGATTGCCTGCTGCGAGAGCTGCATAGCCGTTTCCGGGTCGTATCGATCCTCGGGAGCCACAGCGGCTAATGCAGCCCCGCAAAGGAGCAATGCGATTAAGAGCGCTTTCTTCATTTTGCAACTTTAACTCAAAAAAGAAGGGCGGGCTGCTAGCCCGCCCTCATAACGAGGCTTCGGTTAGCTTGGGGGGATTAAGACAATGGCCAGACCGATGCCAGATACTTCCAGTTTACGGCGTAGTACAAGACGAAAACGATCAGGAAAAATATCGCAAGCAGGAACGTACCGGGAGCTGCAAAGCCCCACTTTCCTGCGGCCTCATGACCGCCGTCGGGAACCACAATCGGCTCGGCGCGCATAAGTCGCGATGTCGTAAATCCATAGCTCGACTCGGATCCGACAGGCTTGCCGAAGAACACCGAGACGACCGTCACGAGGATGTACATCGCACCACCTATGATCGCGATCATGCCCGACAGGCCCATGATGCCCATCATCGTGTAGGCACTGGCGGGATACTCAAAACTCAACGTCGCATTCGTAAATGCCATGTCCCAGTGCCGTCGTTCAACACCGAGAGTACCCGCTCCCATCATGGCCAGCGCAAACACGGACATGCCGATACCGAAAAAGTAAGGCTGATATTTTGCGATCGTCGGAAACGCCACCTGTTTCCGGAACAGTGTCGGAATCAGGAAATACGTCAATGACATGAATGCCAGAGTCGATCCGATGACCACGGTTGCATGGAAATGGCCCGGTACATAGATCGTGTTGTGAATGATGATATTGATCTGTTCAGTACCCATCACGACCCCAGAAATGCCGCCGAGGAAGCCGAAGCCGACCAGGGAGATAAACATGCCGGAGAATATCGGGTTACTCCAGGGCGCTTTGCGCAACCACTGGAACAAGCCGTTGGTGTAGCCTTTCGCACGCTGTGCGACCTCTATCGAGCCCGGTACTGTCAGACCATGGACCATGCTGGCCAACACCGCGAGGTACATAGCGTAACTGGTGTTAAAGATCTTCCACTCCGCGCTCAATCCCGGATCGACGAGCAGGTGATGTGCACTCGCCAGTTGCAGGAACGCGATGTAGAGGAAAAACGCCGTGCGACTGACCTTCTCGGACAAGGGGCGAGCTCCGAAAACGATTGCCGCGATGGCGTACCAGACAGCGACGTGTGCCGCGACGTTGATCTGCTGCGATGAGTGACCCAGCGCCCACCAGACCACGCGGTACATGGCCGCATCGATGTTGTTGACCAGCCCTAGCGACCAGAGCCAGGTTGGCACCAGCACGATCGCGCCGGACGCAATCGTAAACACCGCAATGATGCAGGCCGTCAAAGCGCCAAACGTTACAAGCGGAATCGATCCCTCATACGTTTTCTCGTCTTTGGCAACGACCAGCGTTGCCAGGAAGATGAAACAGCCGATCAATGCGCCCACAGCGAAAAGAATCAAGCCAAGATAGAAGTTCGGATTTGCCGGCATCGGTACGTATGAGGTCATCATCACCGACGCCGTACCGGTGGCGACGGCCGCATTGTTGACGATGATGCCAGCAAGCATCAGCAAAAAGCCGACCCAGGCCAGTTTCGGCGTCGCCAGTCGCACCTTGAGTAAGGTCGACGAACAAAAATACAGGATCGCGATTTCGAAGGAAATCATCCAGAAAATCAACATGTTAACGCCGTGCATAGTCAACAGCTGATAGAAGCGATCAGCCGGCAGCAAATGCACCGCAGGCCAGCGCGTCAGCGTAACCAGCAAAGCGGCAATGCCGCCCAAAAGGAGAATGACCACTCCGACAACCGCGTGTGCCTTCATCAGTTGTTCGGCGGGTTTGTGGAACTGCAGTCCCGACTCGGGGCAGGTTCTGAAAAGTTGCTTACTCATTTTCCGCCCTCCGCCACATAGATTTTACCGAGCATATTGTGATGCCCGATGCCGCAAAATTCATTGCATATTATGGTCTGCTCACCGTCCGTGTCCGGCGTAACCGTCAACACCATTTCATAGCCGGGAAGTATTTGCAGGTTGATGTTGATTGGCTGCAGGGAAAAGCCGTGCTGCCAGTCCATCGACGAAATGTGCAGTCGATAGGACTGCCCCTTCTCCAGTTCCAGCAATGGCCACCATTGCCATAAACGGCCAACCAGGTAGACATCGCTACCCGGTGGCGGCCGGACGACGGGCAGCTGCGCAGCTGTCTCTTTGCGAATCGTGTACTGATCGACCATCGCCTGGGCTTTCGCCATATAGGCCTGCGGCGTCGTTTTGTACGCTTCGCTGGATATGTTCTGTTTTCCATAGACATGCCAGAAAGGCATCATGAAAAACATGATCAGCGACCAGACCAGCGCGATGCCGATCCAGGTTCCCTCGACCTTGTCGAGCGGTTGCTTCCACCAGACGATCTCGGCAGGAGGTTGTATTGCACTCATAAGGTCACCTATGGGGCGATGGGAATGTTAACAATTTCCACGATTCCCCAGATAATGTAGAACACCGACGGAAAGACGACGCCTACGAAAAGGAGAATGAATGGGTTGTCGAGTATTCTTTGTATTGTCGGTACGCGTTCAGTTTGCTGAACGCCGCTAGTTTCTTCACTCATGACCCGGAACCTCTAATCGATAGATATAGAAATACAGGCCCAACGGTATGCCTCAGGCGTGCAAGGCTGTACTAGGGAAAATACCTAGATCCCTGACGGGCTTCCGTGCCTGCATTGCCAGCAATATCGGGTAAGCTTCACGCCCATGAATGCGCTCACATTGATACTGACACTGGCGTGCCTGTTGCTGGCGTCCTGCGGCAAGAACCCGGCTGATATCCCCAATTCCCACGATACGAAGTTCGCGACTATAGAAGTGGGCGCCGAAACCTGTGTCATCGACACCGAAACGCAACTGGTGTGGCAGCTGAAATCTGCGGCACCGGGGCTCAACAGCGCCGAAAACACCTATTCCTGGTTTGCGCCCGACGAAGCCCAGGGCGAGCTCGATTATCGGGGCCTCGAAGACGGCGGCACGTGTACCGGCAGCCAGTGCGACACCTGGCACTACGTTCAGGCTGTGAACCTTGCGGGCTACTGCGGCCGGAACGATTGGCGCATGCCGACGAAAGATGAAATGTTTTCAATCAGCGATCTGCGCCGCGCGGCGACCCCACCCACGATCAACATTGAATTCTTCCCGCAAACGCGCGCGGCCGAGTATTGGACGGGTAATGACTACAGCTTCCAGTGGGACACGGCCTGGGCCTGGAGTTTCGAATTTGGCCACGATCGCGTTGACTGGAAAAAAACAGCCAAATACGTTCGCCTGGTGCGCGGCACCGCGGGTCAGTTGGAAGCGGTCAAAGAGTAAGGCCATGAAAACGCTCGCGCGCATTTCCCTGCTGCTCGTCATTTTGCTGGTCAGTGTCGCCGCCTATTTGCGACTCCAACACTCCGGCATCGGCTGTCAGGATTGGCCTGCGTGCTACGGCATGATCGGAAACCCGGCCGAAACCGCGCCGACTCTCGGCGATACCTACGAGCGCCTGGCCACGGATGCAACGAAACCCTTGTCCTGGGCGACGCCCGTGCACCGATTGGTTGCCAGCATCCTGGGTCTCGTAATCTTCGCCATGGCGGCCACGTCCTTGCGGGAAAAGCGTGATCGGGTGCCGTCGCTTATTCTCCTGGCATTAACTGTATTTCTAGCCTGGCTGGGCATTTACTCAGGTGGCCTGCACAGCCCGGCTGTGGTTATGGGCAATCTCGGCGGCGGCTTCGCAATGTTGGGCCTGCTCGGTTGGATGAGCTTTCGACCCACTGGTGCGACGACCGGCTCGAGCCGCCAGCGCTCCTGGATTGTCGCCGCGATGATCCTGTTGTGTTTGCAGATCGGTCTCGGTGGACTAACAAGTGCCAATTTCGCGGCATCAGCATGTCAGACGGTGCCCGATTGTCACGGCAGTTATCTGCCAGGCAGCCAACTCGGCATCGCGTTCGACCTCAGTCGCTCGCACGAAATCGGCAGCAGCGGATTGGCCCTCGGTGGCAGCGAGCGCGCCGACATACACAAGCTGCATCGCATCGGCGCTGTGGTGGCTAGCGGCGTCATTCTCATTGCAGCCCTGATTGCTTTTCGATCCGGGCTGGTTTGGACGGCAGCAGGTGTCATTTTCATCGTCGCTCTGGAATTCTCGGTCGGGGTCACAGCGATTCTTAGCGACATACCCATCAGCATCGCCGTCGCACATAACTGGCTTGCCGCCATGCTGCTGCTTGGGCTGCTAAGATTGCTGGCGTTAAGTGACACCCAAGAGGCCAAACCCGCATGACCGATACCACCATAGACCAAACTCATGATCGCAGCGTGGCAACCTGGCTGCTGATCTGCTGCGGCCTCGTGTTCGCCATGGTCGTCCTGGGTGGCGTTACCCGACTCACCGGGTCCGGACTCTCCATAGTCGACTGGCAACCGCTGATGGGATGGCTGCCGCCGTTGTCCGACGCCGAGTGGCAGCGCGTGTTCGAGATGTACCAGCAGTCGCCCGAGTTTCTCAAAGTGAATTCGCACATGGATGTCGAAGCCTTCAAGGGCATCTTCTGGCTCGAGTTTTTGCACCGATTGCTGGGCCGGACGATCGGTATCGTGTTTCTTTTGCCTTTTGTCTATTTTCTCGCCAAGGGCTATATCCAGCTTCGTGAATGGCCACGCTACTTGCTGATGTTCATTCTGGGTGGCCTGCAAGGCGTGCTCGGCTGGTACATGGTAAAGAGCGGCCTGATCGACAACCCGCACGTCAGCCAATACCGCCTGACCGCGCATTTGTTCGCCGCATTCCTGATCTATGCCTATATGTTCTGGGTCGCCATGTCGTTGCTGTTCCCGTCGGACAGCAAGAACAAGCACCCCTGGTTCGGCAAGACGCTCGCACTGACGGTGCTGACGTCGCTCACAATAATGTCCGGCGGGTTCGTTGCCGGGCTCAAGGCCGGCAAAATCTACAACACGTTTCCAATGATGGGCGACGCCTGGTTGCCACCAGGTGGTATGGCACTCGAACCCTGGTGGCGAAATTTCTTCGACAACATTACGGTCGTGCAGTTTGACCACCGCGTACTCGCGATCACGACACTCGTTGCGGTTGCAGTTTACTGGTTCAAGGCGCGAGGTAGCGATCTGCCTTCTCGCAGCCGACCTGCAGTTAACGCCCTGTTACATACCGCTGTACTTCAGGTTGCACTCGGTATCACGACCTTGTTACTGGCAGTACCCATCTTCCTCGGAGTGCTGCATCAAGCCGTAGCAATGCTGTTGTTCACGGTTACCCTCTATATCCTGCATAGTTTGAGGAGAGTCTGATGACCGTTTGTTTCGATAGAGATCTGATCGTCCGTTACGGCGGACGCGGACCCCGATATACCTCCTACCCCACTGCACTGCAATTCAGCGATGCGCTCACGGCTGACGACTACCGCGAGCATGCCGTCGCCAGTAACAAAACCGACGTGCCGCTGTCCTTGTATGTCCACATTCCATTTTGTCACTCGCTTTGCTACTACTGCGGCTGCAATAAGATCGTTACCCGCAACCAGTCGCGCGTTGAACGCTATCTTGAAATGCTGTATCGCGAAATCGACATGCAGTCGGCGCTGTTCGACAAGCGTCGGAAGATTGAGCAACTGCACTTCGGCGGCGGCACACCGACCTACCTCAGCAGCGAACAACTCGATGACCTCATGGACAAGCTACGCAGCGCGTTTACCTTCGATGACAGCGATGATCGCGAGTTCTCGATCGAGGTTGACCCGCGCACTGTTGACGAGAGCAGCATTCGACATTTGGCCGAACTGGGATTCAACCGCCTGAGTCTTGGCATCCAGGACTTCGACCCGACGGTGCAGGTTGCGGTCAATCGCAAACAAACAACAGATGATGTACTCAATCTCGTGCTCGCGGCGCGCGAAGCCGGGTTTGAGTCCATTTCATTCGACCTGATTTACGGTCTGCCGCACCAAACCGTGAAAAGTTTCGACACGACGCTCGAACTCGTCGTCGGTATGCGCCCGGATCGCCTGGCCGTATACAACTATGCACACTTACCGCAGCGCTTCAAAGGCCAGCGCATGATCAACGACGAAGATATTCCAAGTCCCGAAACCAAGCTGGAAATATTGCACCGCACGATCGATACGCTGTGCGACGCTGGTTATATATACATTGGTATGGATCACTTCGCCCTGCCTGATGACGAACTGGTACTGGCGCGAGCGAACGGCACACTGCAACGCAATTTTCAGGGGTACTCGACGCACCGGGAATGCGATCTCGTCGCGCTCGGCGTCAGTGCGATCGGCAGCATCGGCAATGTCTTTGCACAGAACTCGGTTACGACGATGGAGTACGAGACGCTCATTGAGAACGGCCAGCTACCGATACGCAAGGGCATCGCGGTTGATGACGATGACTTGCTGCGTGCCGACGTTATTCAGTCACTGATGTGTTACGACCAACTGTCGTTTGACGAATTCGGATCTCAGCACGACATCGATTTCAGGCAGTACTTCGCCAAAGAAATAGAGCGGCTGAAGCCACTGGCTGCCGATGACCTGATCGAGTTAAGTCAGTCCGGCGTCGTGATCACGCAGAAAGGTCGTTTGCTACTCAGAAGCATTGCGATGGTCTTCGATCGCTATGTCGATCAGGCGCAGAACGACAACCGCTTTTCGAAAGCGATCTAGCTGACCTCAGTCAGCCAGCCATGCGTATCGGGCGCGAGGCCGTACTGAATATCCTGCAAAGCCTTGCGAAGTATCGCCGTATTCGGCCCGGCATTGCCGTCGCGTACTTTAATCTCTTTGCCGTTGTGAACCAAAGTCCCAACCGGCGACAGACAGGCTGCAGTACCCGACAAAACGGCTTCGTGAGTTTTAGCGAGCTCGAGTAACTCCGTCACCGTGAAGTTTCGTTCGCTCACTTTGTAGCCCAGATCTACGGCCAGTTTGAGTACCGAGTCGCGCGTCATGCCGTGCAAAAAGCTGCTATCCAATGGCTTCGTGATGATCTCTTTGTCGCTGATCAGCAGAAAATTGGACGCGCCCGTCTCCTGTACGTCGCCGTTCGGACAGAACAGCACCTGATCGACGCCGTATTTCTCCTTGGCTTCCAGCGTCGGTCCCAGTGCGGCCGCATAGTTGCCACCAGTCTTGGTGCTGCCGAGTTGTTCGGTCGAGCGCGCACGCTGATCCTCGACGAGCAACTTCAATGCGCCGGCTTTGGCGGAAAAGTAGTCGCCTACGGGTGAGGCCAGTACAAACAAAGTGGCTTCCGAAGACGGCGATCCCGCCGCGCCTATGTTGGCCAGCGTACCAATGAGCGTTGGACGCAAGTACAGAGAGCTCGGCGGCAGTGGAATGTCGGTGACGTGGCGTGCGACCAGTGCCTTCACCATTTTCACGAACATGTCCATGTCCGGCACCGGAAGTCGCAGTGACGCTGCGCTTTTTTGCATGCGGGCGGCATGATCGTTCAAACGATAAATATGCGCCTTGCCATCGTCCCAGCGGTAGGCCTTGAATCCCTCGAAGCAGGTGCTCGCATAATGCAGCACGTGCGACGCCGGATGCAGCGACAGGGGCTTGAGCGGCTCGATCGACGGCGTCTGCCAGGCCTTGTTCTCATAACGTACAATTGCGATGTGATCGCAAAATTCTGTGCCAAACTGGCCCATGGGGTCACTACTCTGCTGGATTTTCGGAAGGGGCGTAACTTTGCCATTGTTCGTTAGTGCATGACCAGTGCAAATAGCCAATTTGTGGTAGTTAGCCTCAAAAAGTCGGTGGTGTGCACGCCGTTATCAATTCACAGGGCTCATTGCCCGGATTTCGGAACTGGTGCGGCTGATTGCTCTTGAAATAGTAAGCATCCCCCGCGCGAAGCACCGCGGATTGTTCGCCCACCGTAACCTCCAGCCGTCCGCGCAGAATAATTCCGCACTCCTCACCGTCGTGCGTGATGGCGTGTTTGCCGGTGCCCGATCCCGGCTGATAGCACTCCTTTATGAACTGGATAGCGCGATTGGACAGGTTCGCGCCGACCTGCCGGAATGACACACCCCCATCCGCAATTTCAGTGAGCTCCTCGGATCGAAAGAACACGCGTTCCTGGCTTTCGAACTCATCGCCAAAGAACTCGCCGAGGCTCATCGGGATGCCATCGAGCACTTTTTTCAGCATGCTGACCGTCGGGTTCAGCTTGCCCGCCTCGACCTGGGAAATGGTGGCATTGGCAACGCCGGACTGGCGCGCCAGCTGGCGCTGCGACAACCTGAGCCGCGTGCGGATGCCCTTTAATCGTTGTCCGATCTCGTTTTCCATCGGTTTCGCCCAAATCTGTTTATCTTAGTAAACATTTTCATGCCATCGACTAATAAAATCAATAACTTATATTTTCTCATGCAACTGATTGTTTAACATCGGGTTCCAAGCGTAGACTTCGATATCTTCACTGCATGCGCCGGAGCCTGCCCCATGTCCACCCACTCACTCGATGCCTATTGGCTGCCTTTTACAGCGAACCGCGATTTCAAGGCAAAACCTCGCGTTATCAGCGGTGCGTCCGGCCACTACTACACCCTGGACGACGGCACCCGCCTGTACGACACCTTCTCCGGCCTGTGGACTTCCGGCCTTGGCCATTGCCATCCGAAGATTGTCGAGGCTGTGCAGCAACAGGTCGCAAAACTCGACTACTGCATGACGTTCCAGGTCACGAATAACAAAGCCATCGAACTCGCCGATCGTGTGATCAAGATGGCCCCCGACGGCATTGACCATTGCTTCTTCACTAACTCCGGATCCGAGTCTGTCGATACGGCGCTGAAGATAGCGCTGGGTTATCACCGCGCTCGCGGCGAAGGCAACCGCACACGCCTGATCGGTCGCGAAAAGGGTTACCACGGTGTGAATTTCGGCGGCATGTCGGTCGGTGGCATGGTTCCCAATCGCAAAATGTTCAGCGCCGTATTGCTACCGGGCGTCGATCATATTCGCCACACGCTCGATATTGAAAAAAATGCTTTTTCACGTGGCCTGCCGAAACACGGCATCGAACTCGCCGAAGATCTGGAACGACTGTGTGCATTGCACGATGGCAGCAACATTGCGGCGATCATCGTCGAACCGATAGCGGGTTCCGCGGGCATCATTCCGCCACCGCCGGGCTATCTGCAGCGTCTGCGTGAGATCTGTGACAAGCACGGTATCCTGCTGATATTTGATGAAGTCATTGCGGCTTTCGGTCGTCTCGGCGCGCCTTTCGGCGCACAGCGCCTCGGCGTCACCCCGGACATCATTACAACCGCGAAGGGACTCACCAATGGTGTGATTCCAATGGGTGCTGTACTCGTGAGCAGCAAGATCTATGATGCTTTCATGCAAGGCCCGGCACACATGATCGAGATGTTTCACGGTTACACGTACTCTGGCCACCCTGTCGCTGCAGCCGCGGGCATTGCCACCATGAAGATTTACGACGAAGAAGGCACTTTCGATCAAGCCACGGCACTTGAGCCCCGGTTCGAGGAATTGCTGCACTCCTTCGCTGATCATAAGCACGTTATCGATGTACGAAACTTCGGTCTCATGGGCGCGATTGACCTGGCACCCCGCGACGGAGCCGCAGGCGCGCGCGGCAGCGAAGTTCACAAGAAAAGTTTCTGGGAAGAAAACCTGATTGTCCGCAATGGCGCAGACACGCTGCAATTCTCACCCTTTTTGAATTCCAATCCAGACGAAATGGAGCAGTCTTTTGTCGCCCTTCGTCGTGTACTCGATTCCATCGAGTAAGCAGCATCCGGAGAAATATTATGAACGCCACACCCGCGAAGAAACTCGACGCCGCGAAAATCGTCGGCCATTTCATCAACAATCAGGATGTTGCCGACTCCAACCGGCCGCAGCCCGTCTGCAATCCGGCCACCGGCAAAGTCACGCGGCAGGTTGCGATGGCATCAAAAGCCACCGTAGAAAGCGCAATCGCCGCAGCACAGGCAGCATTCCCGGCCTGGCGCAACACGCCGCCGGCGAAACGCGCACGCATCATGTTCCGCTTCAAGCAATTACTCGAAGAGCACGCCGAAGAAATCGCTGCGGCGATTACCGATGAACACGGCAAGGTCTTCGACGACGCGATGGGCGAGTTCGGTCGTGGCGTCGAAGTGGTGGATTACGCCTGCGGTATCCCCGAGCTGCTGAAGGGTGAGTATTCGAAGAACGTGGGGCCGGGTATCGACAGCTGGTCGGACTTCCAGCCGCTGGGCGTCGTTGCCGGCGTTACACCGTTCAATTTTCCGGCGATGGTCCCGATGTGGATGTATCCGATGGCGATCGCCTGTGGCAATACCTTTGTATTGAAGCCTTCGGAAAAAGATCCGACCGCTCCGATGCTGGCAGCACGCCTGCTGAAAGAGGCAGGTCTGCCCGACGGCGTCTTCAATGTCGTCAACGGCGATAAGGAAGCAGTCGATACACTGCTCCACGATGCGCGTGTTCAGGCCATCAGCTTTGTTGGCTCGACGCCGATTGCCGAATATATCTATACCACCGGCACGAAGAACGGCAAGCGCGTACAGGCCCTTGGCGGTGCGAAGAATCACGCGGTCGTGATGCCTGACGCCGATATCGACAATGCAGTCAACGCGCTTATCGGTGCTGCATACGGATCCTGCGGCGAGCGCTGTATGGCAATATCCGTCGCTGTTTGCGTGGGTGATGAAGTCGCGGACTCCGTCGTCAGCAAGATCAAAGCTGAAATCGCCGGCCTCAAAGTCGGCAACGGCACCGATACCACCAATCACATGGGTCCACTGATCACCAAGGCGCACTTCGAGAAAGTTCGCGGCTATGTCGATCTCGGCGTCGAAGAAGGCGCTGATCTCGTCGCCGATGGACGCGGCCTCGTGGTTAAGGGTCTGGAGGATGGCTATTTCATTGGCCCCTGCCTGTTCGATCGCGTGACCTCGGACATGCGCATCTACAACGAAGAAATATTTGGGCCGGTACTGTGCGTCGTGCGTGCAGAGTCTGAAGAGCAGGCGATGCAGTTGATTAACGATCATGAATACGGCAACGGCACCTGCATCTTCACTCGCGATGGCGAAGCGGCGCGCTACTTCGCCGACAACATCCAGGTCGGCATGGTCGGAATCAACGTGCCGTTGCCAGTGCCGGTCTCCTATCACAGCTTCGGCGGCTGGAAGCGTTCACTGTTCGGTGATTTGTTTGCCTATGGGCCCGACAGCGTACGTTTTTACACGCGACGCAAGACCATCACGCAGCGCTGGCCATCCGGTGGTGTCCGCGAGAAAGCCCAATTCGCCTTCCCGGGCCGCCAATAAGGGTCCAATCGAGGTTACAATCGCTGTCCGCCACTGATCGGAGACAGCGATGAAAAAACTGAGCTTTCTATTATTGATGTCCGTTGCGACGTTCGCGTCAGCACAGGACTGGATGGCCACCTCGTTCGAACACGCCGAAGTCTCGCCCGGCATTTACGTGCTGACCGGGGCCGACGGCAAGATGTCCGGCGGCAATATCACGCTCGTCACCGGCGACGAGTACGTCGTCTTGATCGACGACAGTTTCGCCCCGCTAGGCCAGGCCTTGCTGCAGAAAATCGAGGAGTTGGCTGGCCGACCCGCTGATTTCATCATCAACACGCACGCACATGGCGATCACACGGGCTCAAATCAGCTGCTTGATGAACGCGGCGGAATAATTTTTGCGCATGACAAATTGCGCAGTCGGATGGAGGCGGACCCTCAGCAAAACACCGGACCCGGCGCACTCCCTGTCATTACATTTTCCGACGAAATGACCTTCCACCTCAACGGTCAGGAAGCCTATGTCTTCCATATTCCATCCGCGCATACCGACGGCGATGCGGCAATTCTGTTTCGTGACGCCAATGTCATAACGACCGGCGACTTGTTGTTCCGTGGCCTGTTTCCATTCATCGACCTGGATAGCGGCGGCACTGTCAGTGGCTACAAAGCGGGCATGCAGCATCTCATCGACATTTCTGACGAGGAGACCAAATTCATCTCGGGCCACGGGCCGGTCAGCACACGCGGGGATTTGCTGCAGGACCTTGCGATGCTCAGCGACGCAGAAGCCCGGGTAAAGGCGCTCGTCGACAAGGGCATGAGTGCGGACGATATCGTTGCCGCGAATCCGCTGGCCGACTACCACGATGTCTATAACTGGGGCTTCATTACAACGGAACGCATGACGCGTACACTGGTGCGCTCACTGACCACGGAAAAAGAATAATGGATAGCAAGAAAACCGCGAAGTTCGTCAATGACATGTGGGACACCGAGATCATCCCGCAGATTTCCGAATACATTAAAGTTCCCAACAAGTCGCCGCATTTTGATCCGGACTGGGAGAAGCACGGCCACATGGACAAAGCCGTTGCCATGCTGGAAGCCTGGTGCAAAACGCAGCCCGTCAAAGGTATGACGGTCGAAGTCGTACGTATTAAAGGGCGCACGCCGATACTGTTTATCGACATACCCGGCGACTCCGACGAGGTTGTGCTGCTCTACGGGCACTACGACAAGCAGCCCGAGTTCAGCGGCTGGGACGAAGACTTGAGTCCGTGGAAGCCGGTCATTAAAGACGGCAAGCTCTACGGCCGCGGCGGCGCCGACGATGGTTACTCAACCTTCGGCTCACTGACGGCCATTCGTGCACTGCAGGAGCAAGGCATTCCGCACGCGCATTGTGTCGTACTCATCGAAGGCTGCGAAGAAAGCGGCAGCTTCGACCTGCCCCATTACATCGATCTGCTTGAAGATCGCATCGGGTCGCCTGACCTCGTCGTCTGTCTCGACGCCGAATGCGGCAATTACGATCAACTCTGGTGCACAACCTCACTGCGCGGCAATCTCACCGGCACACTTCGCGTGGACGTACTGACAGAAGGCGTGCACTCGGGTTCGGCCAGCGGCGTGGTGCCGTCGAGTTTTCGCACGGCGAGGAAACTATTGAGCCGCCTCGAAGATGAGACGAACGGCAAGATATTGCTCGACGCTTTGCATGTCGACATTCCAGAGCAGCGCATGGAACAAGCCGGTCTCGCTGCTGAGACATTGAAGGACCTTAGCTACAAGAAATTCCCCTGGGCGGTCAAAAACCCTCAGCCGACCGAGTCGCACACGGAAATGCTGCTCAACAACACCTGGCGCCCAACTTTATCGGTAACAGGTGCTGAAGGTCTGCCCGCATTACTCGATGCCGGTAACGTGTTGCTGCCTTACGTGAAACTCAAGTTGTCGTTCCGCCTGCCGCCCACCTGCGATGCCGATGATGCGGCAGCGGCAGTGAAAGCGGCGCTCGAGGCGGACAAGCCACCACTCGCCAATGTCGAGTTCAAGGTTGGATCAACCATGGCTGGCTGGAATGCTCCCGAGGTTGCTGACTGGCTGGAGACGTCAATGCACAAAGCGTCCAACGCCTACTTTGGCAAGCCTTCCATGTACATGGGCACCGGCGGCACCATTCCGTTCATGGGCATGCTCGGCGAGCGATTCCCGGAAGCACAATTCCTGATCACGGGTTTGCTGGGACCAAAGTCGAATGCGCATGGGCCGAATGAATTCCTGCACATTGAAACCGGCAAACGCCTGACCAGCTGTGTTGCACAGGTACTTGAGGATCACTACGCCCGATAAGGTGGCGAGGGTTGATAAGTCGGACATGACGTCGTCGGCATGAGCGACATCTTTTTCCCAGACCTGCCGCTCAAGTGGCTGCTTTAGGGATATACGCGCGGGCTGCAATCAGCCATTCGCAGGCGGTCACTTTCCAAGTCGTGCGAGAGTGTCTTCGGGACTCACTTGCTCTTCAATGGACATTGACAACAATTGACTAGCGAGGTCGCGACCAATCCACGGTTCGGCTTTGTGCAAGAAGGTCGAGGTATCCCATAAATCGGGTCCATTGAATTCGGGTATCAAAGCCGTCCACAGGTCGAATAGATTGCGTTGATTACTGCTGTTCATACGTATCTTGTTGTCAATGGCAATGAACATTACTAAGCCACAGTGATAGTAGTCAGAAAAGCTGCCACGTTCGGCCGCCGTGGCTAGCGTCCCCTTGCCGAGCGCGTCGCGGCATCCTTCAAGTGCTTGTTGACGGCGCGAGTCAAGGTACGCGTCTGAGACGACTTCGAGCTCTTTAAGCGCTAGATATGCGAAGGCTTCAGCAGCACCTTCGTGAATCCAAGATGATTCTCTGTCCCCCGCAACACCGTGCTGAAAAATGTGTCCCGCTTCATGGGCAAAGAACCAACCAATTTCTTTCGGCGTATCGCCATCCATATCAGTCTCTTGCCAGATTGGCCCATAGAAGTGCATGAATACCTGATTAGGCAGCGTGCCACCTTGTCTTCCGTGGCCATGTTCATAGTCGGGATCGTAGGACACGAATAACATGGGCCGTTGCGCCAGTTCCGGGAGGTGCTGACCATAGAATCTCATCAACTCTGGCAATGAGGCGGACATCAGACCAGAGATCGCAGGAGGCAACGCCGAATCTACAATACCAACAAATTTAACAGTTGAACGCGGCATTGCCTGGCCAACGTAGATTTTGGTGCCGTCGTTCGAATCAGACCATCGGGCAAAATCATCATATATATCTCCATTGAGCAGGAGATGTGCATTTTGAGGGGCATGTATTTGCATCAACCACGGCCCATCGCAGTCATCTACGCTGTTCTCGCTACTCGACGGACAAGCTTGAAATCTTCCACTATGAATGAGGAGTCCCCCATCACTAAAGGGTGAAAAGGGTGCATAGTCTTTTCGTAGCGGAACGTAAGTTGCTGGAACTACAATTTCCACGGACGAGAACCGGGCACCATCGATTCGGCGGATCACGTCCTTGCCCTCCAACTGCACGATCTCAAAGTCAGGGGAAGTAGTGCGCCACCGCGTCATGCGAGTCGCATCCGGGGTTCGTGCAAGAGTAATCGCCTCGGTCGGACGGGCGGATCGATACTCAACTTCGAAATGTCGCCCATCGTCGGTTGGACTTAGGTCAATTCGGTTCTGAGCTTGCATTGAACTGCATGCCGCCAATGCGGCAAGTCCAGCAATGATGACTGGCAGAATCCGGTTGACATTACATTGGAGCATGACTACCCGGCATCGATTGTCGCAATCATATTCGATTCAGCGTGAAGTTGGTCAAGTCAGCCAATTTCCGCCGCAGTGAGAGTCAATAATTTCTCGGTCTCATTCAACAGAGTTTTCGACTCTCTGAGGGTTGCTAGCTGTCGAGATAGGCGATGTGTGAGCCTGCCTTCGAAGACCCGGTCGCGTTGCATCGGTAGCACATCATAGTCGAAAGTACCCGGCTCGACTGTCGCGTCACCGCTGGTAATCAAAACGTCACGAATCGACACATATTTCGCTAGATACGGGATCAGGTACTCGTCGGTCTCCACTCGATGCCACTCGTGATTTTCCCGAACATCTAAAACGAAAGCGGGCCATTCCGCAAGCGCTTCCCGAAGTTTACTGCTTGAAATTAAGCGCACTTGCCCAGACGCAATTATGGAGTCTACAACGCTGGTAGGAACTTCCAGTGTGTTGATCGCCAGTATTCGACTGACCAGATCCTGAGCGGCGCTTGGAGAGAGCACCATCGCGTCCTTACCGAGAGAGTTCACAAGCCCCGACGAAGCCCCAATGACGACTTCCAGTTCAGCAATGCTAAATTCGATTCTGGTTTTCGCAGATTCGAACTCTTTGACTAGCTCGGTCAATACTCGGCGTTCGACCTTGGCCTCTTGATAATTTGCCCACAATGCGTCCAAAGCAAAGGCCACTAGAATTGAGGTCACGATGACTATGCCCTCATACAAATACGATTTCATAGTGCGTTGGCCACGGATGTCAGTCACGCACCACGCTATCTATCCACTCCAAGTGGCGCGAGACGCGTTCGTAATTTTCAATAACGCCGTAGAGCCCAGGGGACACCTCGTCCTGTTGAAACGAACTCACTCCAACGAGATACCGCACCCCTTGAATGTCAAGGAACGCCGGTCCACCGCTGTCGCCGGGCCCACTTACTGCCTCATACTCCGTCGCATTGGGGGATGTTGGCTCATCGAAGTCAAATCGTAGACGAGGCGTCACCTCATCTATTGTGTTTTCACCGCGCCGAAAAAGCCGATCTTTCAACAACTCCGTACTCGTGCCATCGCCCGTTCGCCCCCAACCGAGTATCGTAATCATCTTCCCTTTTTCTGCACTTCCGCGATACAAAGGTGCCACTTGAGCATCGCCGACCGGCCGGTCCAGTCTGAGCAAGGCCAAGTCAATGACGTCATGTTCACCAACCTGTTCGTCATTCCAACTAGGATGCATAAAGACTTTATCGATCTTTCGCACCAGTCCGTTGATCGTTAAATCGCGGTCACTGTTGCTGGAAGTGGCGACTATCTGACCCACGTGTGCCGCGGTCAGGATCCACTTTTCATCAATCAGGGTACCTGCGGCGCGGCCGCCAAGTATTGGCACAACTTCTGGGTAGTCTTTCTCATCGACTACGGACGCGAGTGTCTGAACATCGCCGCGTACAACGATCGCTTCTGAAGCATTGCTTAACACGATGGCCAACAAGAAAAGTGGTATTACGCGTCGCATTTTGCTTTCTCAATCATTGATTGGTGTCGCCACAGCGGAATGCAGAAAATCAGCAGGAACGACACGTTAAATACAGCGTTCAGCGGTGCGCCTGCGGCTATCGACCCCGCGCCGTCGATGACAAACCACGTGACAATACTGGAAATAATCAGTTCTGCGGCGAGCGCATTATCGGTCGGAAAAAGTTTCGTGGAAATCATCCACAGAAGCACTCCCCAGCCCGCCATCACGCCACCACCTATCGCGCTAATCAGCCGCGCTTCGGGCGCAGCCAGGCTCTGGGCACCATCAATCGGAAAGAATATTAGATCGGCCAAAAATCGTGCTGGTTCTGCTCCAAATGGTGTTGCCGCGGCAGCGACCAATAGGCCGAAAAGAATTGTGAGAGCGGAGCCAAATTTCAACCAGCGCAGCGTAGTATCTTGATCCATGTCGATCTCCAGTTTCCAATCCAGTGCTCGTCCGTAGGTCAATTTCTTGAGCGTCGCCTAAATCTCAACCAAAGTTGCGATTCTCTACGGACGGCATCCTTTCGGTGGAACGGCAGGTTTCTAGAATCCGTATGTCAATCCCAATGAGATAACATTCGATTCAGTGTCTTCCAAATTGTAACGCGTCCAGTCGACGATCAGCTTCAGACGACCGGCCAACGCAAACGACACTCCCGCGCCCAGATACAGGTTCGTATCCTCGGGTCTTGCTTGCGAAACATTGTTAATCTCCGCGTCTCCGTCCCAGAAGAAGGCACCGACACGACCATAGAGGGCGAAACGATCCGATAAAGGAAAGCTGCCGGTTCCCCCGAGCGTAAAGCCATCCGCATCCAGACTGACATCGACTGTCTCCCCATTGACAGTAAATGTCTGCTCGAACGCGCCGAATTTCTGGTACCCGCCCTCCACCGAAAAGTAATCGTTAATTTGCCAGCCCGCGACCAACCTGAGCGCCGTGCTGTCCGAGTCAACGTTGAAACCGTCGAAGTCTTCGCTGAGCGATGCGGAGCCAACGCTGCCTCCCACGTAAAATCCGTCGTCTCCGAGCGCCGTCAACGGTGTCAGGACAAGCAGTGCCGCAAGAGTCACGACGGTCAATAGTGCTTTCTTCATTGTTAAATCCTCCAAGTTTGTTTGCAATTGCCAAGCAGCCTAAGGGCTGGCTGGTTACAATCACTGAAGATTCGCTAAAGAAGCCTGAAGCTTTTCTGAACGCCTATTTCTTCAATACAATCCGATAGTTACAGACCGACTAAATGACTGAGGGCAAAAAACATCTTCCTAATCCGCCGGTCGGTAGTTCGCGCCTGCGCGTCGCCGACCTGGTAGTCGACCTGGACCGATCCAGTGTTGTTCGTGACGGGAGGGTAATCGACCTGCCTGACTTGTCCTTTCGGCTCCTCGCAGTTCTCATCCGGCACGCGCCTGAACGTGTCGACAAGGACCAACTAATTGCCGAAGTCTGGGATGGCGTTGTTGTGAGTGATGAAACACTCGCGCAGCGGGTAAGTTTGTTGCGACAGGCCCTCGGCGAGACCAGCCAGCAACCTCGCTACATACAGGCCATTCGCGGCCGTGGATATCGGCTGATTCCAAACGTCCGGTCGGTTGCCAATCGGCAGACTGTGCCTGTCGCAAAACTGGCCCTTGGCGCCGCGCTCGTTCTGGTCGCATTTGTCCTTGCAATACGATGGTTAGGAGATACCGCACCCAGTGCCGACGACCCGCCGGCCATTGCGGACGCGCTTGCCGTGCTTCCGTTCCGGGACATGAGCGAGGGGCAGGATCATCAGTTTTTTGCGGACGGCATGCATGAAGAGCTATTGCGACAGCTCTCTACTATCGACAATCTGGCGTTGATTTCCAGAACCTCGGTTGAACCGTATCGTCAGACTGATCTCGGCCTTCCGGAAATTGCACTTCGCCTCGGCGCGGGCGCCATACTTGAGGGCAGTATCCGCATCGATGACGACCACTTGCGCATTACTGTTCAACTTATCGACGCTGCAAGCGATGAACATGTCTGGTCCGAGAGCTATGACAGCGTGTTGTCCGTTCAGGGCATATTTGAGATCCAGGGGGATGTTGCTAATCGCATTGCGAATGCTCTGCAACTACAGTATGTCGAAAAACAACTCGCAAATGTTGCGTTGCCGACGAACAACATGGAAGCGTACAACCTATACCTGCTCGGGCGGTACCACACGTTCAAGCAAACTCCTGCCGATCTCGCTAGTGCCGTCGAACTTCTGGAGCGGGCCATAGTGCTTGACAGTCAATTTGCGGAAGCGTGGGCAACCTTAGGTTGGGCGTATAGCTTTCAGGGAACTGCCTATGGCGGGCAGCGGCCACACGATGTTTACCCGAAAGCGAAAGAAGCGGCGTTGCGGGCGATCGCACTAGATGGCCGACTGGCAGACGCCCGCACGCTTTATGCCGACATCCTGACCTGGTATGACTGGGACTTCGCGGCGGCGGAGCAAGAATACCTGCGGACAATCGACCTCGACCCCCTCAACGTACTCGGCTATGCGCTTTTTCTATCGACGCAGCAGCGGCACGATGAGGCAATTGAGCTCATCGAGCGACGACTCGCTGCTAGTCCCGAGGATACTTATGTTCGAATCAATGCGGGCTGGCGCTACTTTCATGCCGCGCAATTTGACAGGGCGATCGCCGCCGCAGAAGCGAGTACACAACATTCCGACGCCGGTACTCTTCTTGGCTGGAGCTTGCTCGGCAGCGGGAACATCGAACGGGCAATACAGGTTTTCGAATCGGACATCGAAACGGGTGGTCGGGACTCGCAACGCATTGCCAATCTTGCAGCTGCCAATTTCTATGCCGAACGACGCGACGAAGCCCTCAAACTGCTGGCCGAATTGGAAGCCAAGGCGAAAGTTGAATACGTCTCACCAGCTGTCTTTGCGACACTTTATTTCTCAGCCGGCGAACCCGATGAGGCATTCAAAAAACTGAATGAATCATTAGCACAGCGCGATCGAGAGTTGATTTTCTTGCCCGTGTCCCTGTCGACTGCCGGATATCGCGACGACTCGCGCTACGAGGAACTCATTAGGACGGTCGGCTTCGACGAGTAGCAGCTTGATTGCTCGCCATATTTCATCCCGCAATGTAATGACTGCTTTCGTCAACAGCGGAACTCTAACGCGATTGGAATGACGCGCCCGCTATTGACCTGCGCATAGCGATCGTCCAGCGTAGCGGCCATGTCCTCGTAGAATGTAGAGCGACACCGACTAATGCAGATACGCAGGCGCCGCCGGCTCAGCCACCGTTTTTCCCGCCACGCTCAACATTCCGCCCGCGGAAGGGATTTAATACGCCTCGGAAACATCATTGTCTGTGATGTCCGTCGAGCGGTATCCACCCGCCGACACGGCAATGCCATCGGGCCGTGAGAAGTATCAGCGATTCTGGAAGTCCTGCTCGATACGGAAACCGCCTTCGTGCACCAGCGTGTGATGCTCGATGCACAGCAACATCAAATTTTTCGACCGGCTGCAGACACAGCCATAAGCGTCCGGCCAATCTATCAAGAGTTAATTTCGGTCAGTTCTCACATCCAGTGGGCACTGCTGCAGCTTAGTTCCATTCCGCTAAGGAAATCTCTGGGCGAAACAATATCGCCGTCCCTGAAATGCACGGTTACGCCAATGGCGTACTTATTGGCCGGACAACTGACCAGTGGCTCCCAATTCTGGCAATTAGTTCTTTCCTCGAACGTCACCGTTTCGTAGTTTGCGCTCCAGTTGCCGTCAGGCTTGTTCGGTTTTCGAACCTGCCCCCGAATGCCCTTGACGCGTTTGTTGATGCCGTTATTGCAGACCTGTAGCGCGGTGATCAGTTTGAATGTCCCGGCCTCGGGTAGATGGATTGCGCGGTATAAGGTCGTAAGAACATTCAATCTGGGCAGACCTCCCTCACAGACATCGTATTCTGTGACCTTAGCGCCCGGAGGTGTTTCCTCTCCCTGATAAGCGAGACCTGGAGCGGAATGGATATTTACAGTGCAAGGTTTGTCATAGTTTTCCCTGGTTTCAAACCAATAGGGGAACTGCTGGGTATCAGTGAACTCAATACGTTGTGTGTAGTCGCCTGTGCCTCCGGTCACTCCGGAATAGACGACGACAACACCTGAATACTCCAGGCGGGGAACCTCGGTGAGCTCCTGGCTGGTTTCCACATACTGACCCGTTGACTCTGCAGTCGTAGCCGCTTCATCTTGCTGCCTTGCTGAGTCCTCCATCGCGGATCGAAGGGGATCATCGGTTGTAATGCCGCTGGTTTCGACGTCGCTCATGTCAGTCACTTCAGGTAAGTTCGAGCCTGTTGACGCAGCTGCCTCTTTGTTTAGACCTGTGGTTCCGGGTAAACCGCTGGTATCCATGCCCGATAGATCCCTGCCTCCAATTGCAATATCCGCCGGACCGGAGGGCGTTTGGGATATTTCCGAGCCTGTAACCCCTGAAATGCTGATATTTGTAATGCCGAGTTGAGTATCGTCATAGGAAGAGTTAATGCGAGCACCAATAGAAATCATGGTGGGTTGCATTTGAAACCTTGGAAAAATCAAAAGGGGCTTCTCGTCCATAGATATTTTCAATTTCCCCCCTGTCGCTTCAAATCTAACATGCCGCCAGACGGGTTCCAGCGTTTGGAATTCTTTTATGGTGTAATCTAAATCACCTCGTTCGGGCGTGCTCCAAGATGTCTTTAGGCCGTGCCTGGAAATAGTAAACGTCGAATAGGATATGCCGACTTTTTTGTAATTAGACTTCCCTTCCCAAAGCCGTACTTCAAAACGCTCTCCATAAATGGAAGAGGCTTTATCAAAGTAGGCATCAAATTCCAGGACAAAGTCGCCGGCAAGGTAATTATTATCAAGCCCATTGACCAGGGGTTTAATGATGCCCGCATGCGCAATGTTTATTGCGTTAGAGCCATCTAATTGACTGACATACGCCATGCCCGATACCAAATCCCACTGACTTGGAAAATCCCCCAATGTCTCATTGGATACACTGTCTTGAAACGTCTGAGCCAGGCTGTAAGAACTTGCTAAACAGGTTAAACAGAGAACAACTATTCTTTTCATTGCAGGTATCCTTTCCATGATTACTATTTAACGTGACTATTTTCCGGGCGGATTTTACCTCGTTACGACAAACGATTGAAAACCATTGAGCTGGTCTCGACGTTCAGGCTGCCCTTTTTGATCGCCGGCCCCACCTCGGACGACGCAAGACTAGCGACGATCACAACGAAGAACACACTCAAAGACAAAAGCAATGCGCCGACAATGGCGCCTACTAATTCTTTCAATTTGGTGTCTCCGTCGGGTCACAAGCCGTCATATTTCCTCAAAAACCTGGCCGGCCGCTTTGCGAAGGTGACTTCAATCGGTCGATGCAACACCTAAACTCTGAGTATAGAGCGGAGGATGTTGGACGGACTTAAGCGTGGCGCACGCGAATATCAATTTCAATATGTTCTTGCACTTTCACGGTGCTACGAATCCCGAATAAATTGGTGGCTGTGGGATTGCCCTTCGGGCCGAGCATTCTCATCGGGCTTTTCTCGCTTCGCCCGGTAAGTTTCGCAAGCATTGAATAGCCAATAGTTGCATTGACGTAGTTACTCAGACTACGAACGCCATTTGTGGGTCACAAGTCGGCGTTCTGCACATTTCGAGAAAAATATGCACAGCGACATTAGGAACGGCTGTACGTCAGCGCAGTTATTTGCTCGGAGATGAGCCCGATAAGAAAGACAATCACGGCCGCGCTGAATAACAGCATGCTCATGTTGGTAAACCGGCCGAGGGTGACGTAGGTATACATGTAATAACTGAAGCCAGTCAGGAAGAACAATGCGCTCGCTGGGAGGAAGACCTTCAGTGGCGAATACAGCGTCGCAATCTTGAATATGATAATCAGGAAGCGGACACCGTCTCGGATTGGACGAATATGACTCTTGCCGATACGCTCGGCTGCTGAAATCGGCTCGAACGTGATCGAATAACCGCTGCGCAGGAATGCCATCGTAATGGTCGTCGGATAGGAAAACCCGTTCGGCAGCAAATACAGAAACTGTTTGAACTTCTCAGCCCTCGCGGCACGAAACCCTGAGGTCAAATCCAGGATCTTACGACCGCTCATGATCGACGCGATGCGATTGTACAGACCGTTCGCAAACAAGCGCCCGACATTGGCGTGTGAACCCGTGTCCCGTGCGCCGATCGCCATATCGTAGCCTTCGTCGAGACGCTGCAACAACGGCGCGAGTTCGCTGGCCGTGTGTTGTCCATCACCGTCCATGAACGCAATGATGTCGCCGCTGGCGGCACGCGCACCGGATTTTACTGCGGCGCCGTTGCCGAGGCTTTCCGGGTGGCTAACGACTTTGGCACCGGCCGCGGCCGCCACTTTCGCTGTGTCGTCGTCCGAACCGTCATCAACAACGATAATTTCCGCGTCGGGATACTCCGCACAGGCGTTGGCGACCACGGCGGCAATCGCGCCGCCTTCGTTCTTGGCAGGAATAACTATGGATAGTGACATCGGGCTTTCCGCTCGTTCAAATGACTCAGGCAACGAACATTATCATGATGCCGGCGGCGACGGCCGATCCGATTACGCCGGCCACATTCGGCCCCATGGCGTGCATCAACAGGATGTTCTGGGGGTTTGCTTCCAGACCCACCTTGTTGGCGACCCTGGCCGCCATGGGCACGGCAGAAACGCCCGCCGCACCGATCAATGGGTTGATTGGGGTACTGGATATCCTGTTCAGAAGCTTACCCATGAGCAGGCCACAGGCCGTACCGATGGCGAACGCGACCATGCCGAGCAACAAGATGCTGAGTGTGCTCCAGTCAAGAAATTGTTCGGCCTGCAGCTTCGAGCCGACAGACAAGCCGAGGAAAATCGTGACGATATTGATCAATGCATTCTGAGTGGTATCTGACAGGCGATTGACGACGCCGCATTCACGCATCAGGTTGCCGAAACACAACATGCCCAGCAGTGGCGCAGCCGACGGCAGCAACAGTGCGACCAATAGCAGTAACAATAGCGGGAAAGCAATGCGCTCGGCCTTGGACACTTCACGCATCTGCACCATCTCGATTTTGCGTTCCTCTTTTGTGGTCAGAAGCTTCATGATCGGTGGCTGAATGATCGGTACAAGCGCCATGTAAGAATAAGCCGCAACCGCGATCGCGCCGAGCAAATGTGGCGCAAGTTGACCAGCGACATAAATTGCCGTCGGCCCGTCTGCGCCGCCGATGATGCCGATTGCCGCGGCTTCGCGCAGCGTGAAGTCCATCAGGCCAAGCTCGGTTAGCGCCAATGCACCCAGCAAAGTCGCGAATATTCCGAACTGCGCAGCAGCGCCAAGAAACAGTGTCTTGGGATTCGCCAGCAGCGGGCCAAAATCTGTCAGTGCGCCGACACCCATAAAGATGATGAGCGGAAATGCGCCGGTTTCAATACCGACCATGTAGGTGAGATGCAGGAGACCATTCCCGGTCGCTATCTCAACGCCTGGAATGTTGCTCAACAATCCGCCGAAGCCAATAGTTACCAGCAACAGCGGCTCGAACTTTTTGACGATGCCGAGATACAGCAACAACAGGCAGACGGCGAGCATCGCAAGTTGTCCAACGCTGATCTGGTAGATGCCCGAACCGATCCAGATTTGATGTATCAGGTCCATAAACTAAGCAATCGTAACCAAAGCATCACCAACGGCCACCGCGTCACCGACCTTGACGAAAACCTCCGTCACTGTGCCGGAACACGGTGCACTGATCACGGTTTCCATCTTCATGGCCTCGACAACCAGCAACGGCGTGTTCTTCTCGACAACCGTGCCCGGCGCAACGTTCACCTGGAAAATATTGCCCGCCAGAACGGCTTTTACGGTCTTGCCTCCAGCGGACGGTGCACTTGCGGCGGCGGGTGTTGCGGCTGGTGTAGCAGCCACAGCTGCAAGTTGGCCGCTTTCTGCAACTTCGACCGTATACGTCTTGCCATTGACGCGTACCGAGTAAACGCCGGAGCCGTCGCCAGTCCCGGTCGCCGCCGGTTTCGCAGCAATCGCCTCATCACCGGTCGGCGCCGGTTCGAACGCGTCCGGGTTATTGCGGTTCACGAGGAATTTTGTGCCAATCTGCGGAAACAGGGCGTACGTCAATACGTCGTCAACGACGTCTTTTGCGAGGCAAATATCCTGCTCTTTAGCGATACGCATTAATTCAGTCGTCTGCGCCTCGAGTTCCGGCTCAAGTAAATCAGCAGGGCGACAAATGACCGCCTCGGCACCGTCGAGAACCCTGGCCCGCAATTCTTCGTTGACCGGCAACGGCGTCTCACCGTATTCACCTTTCAATACGCCGGCAGTCTCTTTGGTGATCGTTGCGTAGCGCGCGCCAGCAAGGACATTGATCACGGCTTGCGTACCCACGATTTGCGACGTCGGCGTTACCAGCGGCAACATACCGAGGTCCTGACGGACGCGCGGAATTTCTTCAAGCACTTCGTCAAGCTTTTCAGTCGCACCCTGTTCGCGAAGCTGGTTCTCCAGGTTCGTCAACATGCCACCAGGAACCTGTGCGACGAGAATGCGCGAATCGACACCACGCAGCGATCCCTCGAATTTCGCGTACTTCTTGCGCACAACGCGAAAGTACGCAGCGATTTCTTCAATCAGCGCAATATTGAGGCCGGTGTCCCTGTCCGTACCTTCCAGTATCGCGACCAAAGACTCGGTCGGCGAATGACCGTAGGTCATGCTCATAGAGGACACGGCCGTGTCAATATTGTCGATGCCCGCTTCGGCAGCCTTGATGTAGGTCGCCGTCGATAGTCCCGTCGTCGCGTGGCATTGCATATGAATAGGAATATCAACAGACGCTTTGAGCCTGCTAACCAATTCGTAGGCGACGTAGGGTCGCAGCAATCCGGCCATATCCTTGATGCAGATCGAGTGCGCACCCATGTCTTCAATGCGCTTGCCCATATCCACCCACAGGTCGACCGTGTGCACATGACTGACCGTGTACGACATCGTGCCTTGTGCGTGCTTGCCGACAGCAACAGTCGCTTTAATAGCCGTCTCAAGATTTCTTAAATCATTTAGCGCATCAAATATCCGAAACACATCGACGCCATTGACGGCACACCGCTCAACGAACTTCTCGACGAGGTCGTCAGCGTAGTGCCGGTAACCCAGAATATTCTGGCCACGAAACAGCATCTGCTGCGGCGTGTTGGGCATCGCCGCTTTCAACAGTCGAATACGCTCCCACGGGTCTTCGCCGAGGTAGCGAATGCACGAATCGAAAGTCGCACCACCCCACGATTCCATCGACCAATATCCCACCTGGTCCAGCTTGGATGCGATTGGCAACATGTCCTCGATACGTAAACGCGTCGCCAGCAAACTTTGGTGCGCATCGCGCAGCACCAACTCGGTAATGCCAAGTGGTTTTTTATTTGTCATGTGACCTATTTCGCTGTTGTTTTTCGGTGTTGTGCGATCGCAGCAGTCATTGCCGCGATCTCTTCTTCAGTTGCGCCGTCTGGAGCGGCCGCCACGCCAAACCTGATCGCAACACTCGACATCAATACCATGCCGATGACCAACACAGTCAGAAACACGAAGACCGTACCCATGCCAACCAGCATGAGTGAAATCCCCTGATCCAGGAGAGATGTTTCCAATGTAACCTCTTTGAGTGAGCGGCTTGACGAGAGCGGACGATTATACCGATTCCCGGCGAGAGACAAAGTCGTAGCGACAAGGCACACTCGCGGAATGAAAAAACGTTGTCAAATCACCTTACTTCTAGTGCTCTCGTGGTTAATAGCCGCTTGCGTTACGGAACCGCGCGCAGAACTCGTCACAACCGGCAGCTATACCGAGTGCGTCGTATTGCTGCACGGATTGAACCGCAGCTGGCGCGCCATGCGGCCGCTGGCCGAAGAGCTGCAGATCGCGGGATTTGCGACGGCCAATGTCGATTACCCGTCGCAATTGGGTTCTGTCGAGGATATTGCGCCACGAGCTGTCGGTTTAGGTCTGGATGAATGCCGAAGTACCGGGGCCACACGCATCCATTTCGTCACGCATTCGATGGGCGGCATCCTGTTACGCTACCAGAACGAGCAGTCACCGATTCCGGACCTTGGCCGCGTCGTCATGCTTGGGCCGCCCAACCAGGGTAGTGAGCTCATCGACAAGACTCGCGACTGGCCCGGGTTCGAATGGCTGACTGGCGATGCGGGCTCACAATTGGGAACCGGAGCCGAAAGTATGCCGTCGCAGTTAGGCCCGGTGAGTTTCGAACTGGGTGTCATTGCCGGCACGGGCACGATCAATGTTTTTGCTTCCAACATGCTACCGGACTCGAATGACGGCAAGGTGTCAGTCGCGAGCACTCGGGTTGAAGGTATGGATGATTTTCTGATCGTCGATAATTCGCATCGCTACATTACGCGTAGCGACGTCGTATTTCGCAATACGATTGCGTTCTTGAGAAGCGGAAAATTTCTGGCCGAAGATAAGGCCAACATGGCGGACTAGCGACCGACAGGGTCCGCTGGATTACAGGCCTCGTCCATTTTTGACTTCGCGTCATCCATCGTCGCTTGTGCTTCTTTCTCCGACAGGTATTCACGAGCACCTTTCGCGTCGGAACGATACAGGCGCGGGGCATTCTCATAAGATTTGTAAATTTCAGTCACTCGCTTGCAATGATGAGCTTGCGCCGCTTCTCGTGCTGCGCGCTCTTCTGCAGTTTCGGGAAGAAAAGCATCCTCTTCTGAACCGTCGGCCGCCGCCAACATCGAATCGGTCGTAGATTCGGTTTCTTTTAAAGTGCCTTTGGAGTGCCATATCAGCTGCACCAACACAGCGTCTTCGTGGTCCGGCTTGTCGCTGTAGAACGCCTTCTCACCCTCCGCCCAGGTATAGATCGCAGTCTGCGTCGAAACGTAATGCGTTTCACCGTTAGCATCCACCCACTTCCAGATATCAGCCGCAGCCGTACCGCCGTAGAAAAAAGATAAGACTAGGAAGATTTTGAACTTGGTCATGGAAACTCCTGTAGGCCGCCATTATGGTCGATAACGCCTGCAGAACCTTTGACTGGTGTCACATTACGCCAGTCGCAATTTGGCTAATCGTGCTCGATTACAATCTTGTCTTGCTTCAGGTTGGAGTTGAGAAACGATTCCATGGCCTGGAAGAACTGCAATCGGTGTGCCTCGTTACTCAGGTAATGGTCACCATCTTCGAATTCCAGGTAGGTAACGTCCTTGCCGCTTTTCTCCAGTGCCCGATTCATTTTGCGGCCGTGCTGGATCTTGACACTTCGGTCGTCTGTGCCGTGGCCAAGCAACACCGGGATATCAATCTGGTCGGCAAAATTAAGAGGTGACCGCTGGCTCAGTTCCTTAAGGTCGTTGCCGATCTGCTCCTGGACGATCTCATAGTTTGTGTAACGACGACTGGATTTGACGAGGTACGCGACATCGGTGACACCCGCGAAACTGACCGCACAGCGGTAGAGATCCGGATTACGTGCCGCCTCCATGAGCGCCGCATAGCCACCGTAGCTGGCGCCCACCACGCAAATACGGCCAGGGTCGGCAATGCCTTCTTCTATCAACCAGCGCGTGCCGTCTTCGACGTCGTTTTGCATTTCGAGGCCCCAGGATTGGAGTCCGGACGCCATGAAATCGTAGCCGTAGCCCGAGGAGCCGCGAAAATTCATCTGCAGGACGACGTAACCACGACTTGCGAAGTACTGCGTCCAGTAATCAAAACCGCCGTCGTTGAAGCTGATTGGTCCACCGTGAGGAAAGATAATCGCCGGCAACGGCAACCTGGTTTCGCCCTTCGGGACCGTCAGAAAGCCCTCGATCTCCAGGCCATCGCGAGCCTCGTATCGTATGGCTGCCTTTTCCGCCATCCGTTCAGGATCAAGCGCCGTGTATCTGCGTGAAATTCGCGAAACCTGGTTCTTGTCACGATCAACAACGTAAAAAGTGCCCGCATTGGTATCGCTCGTCGCAAGCAAGACGAAACGTCGCTCGTTGTCGCTGAGATCATACAAAGTGTTCGTCGTGCCCGGCAGGCTCTTGTCGATACTCTTCTGGAGGCTTTTGTAGTCTTCGTCCCAAAAGGTCACGCCGCCGTCAACCGAGAATCGTGCGCCGATGACATCGCCAGTTGTTTTCGAATACACGAGGCTGCCGGAAACGTCGTAATTCGAATCTGAAAACACCAATTCCTTACCCAACTCCGGATCGTTGATATTCACCTTGAAGATCGCGCGGCGTCCTTCATGATAGGCATTTACGTACAGCGTATTCGGGTCTTTTCCAAAGCCCACGGGCCAAACCTGGTCGTCGGCAAACGACTCAAATTTCCACAGTGTTACCCAGTTATTGGAACCAATAGCCTGATGCATGATTTGGTACTCGGTACCATTGCGCCAGAACGCAAGTCGCAGGCGTTCCTGACGATCCGTCATCCAGTCATACACAAAATACTTGTCACGCTGCACTTGCTTTGTTCTGCCGTTGCGAATATTGATCTTCAGTACCCTGGACTGTTCTACGCCGCCAAAGCTCCCCGACAGCAGTATGTGGTCCTCGTCCGACGACAGCAGGTCAACGATCTCATCTTGAAATTGCGGAACACGTACCTGCTTCTTGAGGTAGCCCGTCGAGATCACACGACGAAACTCCGCTGAATGAATATCGATAGCCAGCAGCCGCGTCTCCGTCGTCGGAGTACCGCCGCGAGTCGCGGGATAGATAGCGCTCATCAATAGCTGGTCATCGTTCGCCCAGCGGATGCCGGAGACAACAAAGTTGTCGACGCTTGCATATCCCAAGTCCGTAACCTGACCTGCCTCGATGTCTAAGACGCGAATCAATGTTCCGTAAACGCCTTGTTGTGACAGTCGCTGCAGGAACGCGAGATTCCTGCCGTCTGGCGAAAGCCTCACGCCAGTGATATCCGGCGGTGTCGCGAACGCCTCCACAGGAATGGGGCCCTCTGCTTCGGCGGACGAACCGAAGAGACCCAACAGAAGAAGAACTGGTAACAGATGATAATCAGGCGAACGTTGATTCATTTTTCTGCCCCTCCCAGACACAAGCTAATGACCGCTTGGGTCGGCAGCAGAATCTTCTAACCAAACTACCGACTTTTCCTTGCTTAGTTCGCCTTTCACCGTGTACGCCGCAGCCGGAGTAAGAGTAAGTTCTCCTTCGACCAGCATGCTGTCGCCAAACATGCCTTGCGCGTCCGATTTCCACTGTTGTCTATGTACTGCCCACCAATCATCGCGAAAGTGAAATAGTGTACGGACGAGCCTTCGAAGTTCGTATACGAATCGGAAATCATTGCGGTTGCGCCGTCATAACCTTCTGGTAGCGTCTCGACAAACGTGACGCAGCCTGAAACCTGACTCGGTGATCACTTTGGGCTGACTCCTGCTGCCTGCCAAGCGCTCTCGACGCAAAGTTCCAGCAACTGCGAAAACTCTTGCCCTGAATCGCCGTCGAAGTGAATCGTCCCGTCACTAGAGACAAAGTCCGGGATCGGAATATCGTATCTAGCTGCGTACTCGACAGCCGTACCCGCCAGGCAATCGGCGGAGTCGTTGGCAAGCTGGAGAACCAGTCTTTCCTTCTCGGACTCAGCCAAGGCACTATTGTGAAAGGATTCCGGCAGCACCCAAGGCGCTTGTTCCAAAAATATTTCAACCGCTGATGACCTAACCGTTTCTACCAACTGCTCGTCACTCTGCGCGAACACAACGGGCGTTGCGACCAGCAATACCGACGCAATCAGAAATATTCGTTTCATTAATCTACCCGCCTCCCAGTGGCTGCAACGGTTCGAGGCTGTGTGATGACTCATCATAAATTACCGGATCGGCTTCATCCTGTCAGCAATTCACCGCTGAGTTTTCGGGAATGGTCTAAGAAAGAACGCCTTCGCCGCCGCCTTACCGCAATTGGCGGCAGGCCTTGTGCTAATCTTTAGGCACACTCCCGGCAAGAAAGCCCGCCATGACCAAATCCACACAAACGCCCTGGGTACGCCATCTAGATGTCATCGGCGATGAGCTGATGCGCCTGTCGATTGCCTGCAAAGTTCGACTTCGGGACCCAGGCGTCATCGAACGCATACTCAAGAATGACGAGACGGTGTGCGGCACGAAGAATTCTGTTGGCTTCAGGAAGCTGCACAGCCTCGTCAAGGCCACATTCTATTCGCTTAACAAGGCGATCGACCGCATCGGCCCTGAGGAGACGAAGCAGATCACCGACGCTATCATCGAGCGCCTCGACAAAGCGCGCGCCATCGGCGGCACGGGCCCAAAATCACCTCCGAATCCAGGGTCAGACTGATCTGCGCGTATCACCCGTATAGACGGCCACTGGTGAGCGACGTACTGAATGGCTGCTTAGAACTTGCGATTTCGGATTCGGGTACGACCTGGAAAATCCGCAAGAACATTCCACTACAGCGAATCGATTTAGACTCACACCCGACTCCGCCGCCTTGAGTAGCCGCTCAGTCTTATCAACATCAGCCTTGCTGGTCGGCTATCCAATTGTTGACACGTGATTCGAGCAACGGCATTGGCAAAGCACCGCCACCCAGTACGACATCATGGAAGCCGCGGATATCAAATTTGTCACCCAGCATCGTTTCCGCGTGCCGACGAAGCTCCTCTATTTTCAGCATGCCAACTTTGTAAGAGGTTGCCTGCCCAGGTGTCGTGAGGTAGCGACGCACTTCTGAGCGTACGGCGCCCTCAGGAATGGCCGAATTGTCAAAAAAGAACTGCTCAGCCTGTTCCTGAGTCCAGCCCTTTGCGTGCAGCCCAGTGTCTACCACCAGTCGAATAGCACGCCACATCTCTGCCGTCAGGCGACCGAAATCTCTGTACGGGTCTTTGAACTGACCCATTTCTTTGGCCAGTTTCTCCGAATAGAGCCCCCAGCCTTCCGAGTAAACCGAGAATCCTGCCTGGGTGCGAAACAGGGGTACATCATCGAGTTCCTGAGCAATGGAAACTTGCATGTGGTGGCCAGGGCTGCCCTCGTGATACGCGGTGGTCTCCATGTCAGTTTTTGAGTAGCTGCTCATATCCGACATGTGCACGTAGTACACGCCCGGTCGTGATCCGTCGCGTGTGCCGCGAGAGTAGTGCTGCGCCCCGCCGTCAACTTCGCGAAATGATTCAACGCGTTTAACCTCCAGTTTCGCTTTTGGCAAGGTGCCGAAGTAGACAGGCAGCTTTTCCTCAATTTCGGCCAGAAACGAACGCGTATCGGTGAGGTAGCCTTCGCGCCCCGCATCCGTGTTGGGGTAATAGAACTCAGGGTTTGTGCGGATAAACTCAAAGAACTCCTTAAGGTCACCTTCAAAAGCCACGTCGGCGCGAATGTCATCCATTTCAGCCAGGATGCGTTGCACCTCTGACATACCCAGTTGGTGCACATCGTCGGCGGTCATCGGCAATGTCGTATACGTTGCCAGTTGGTGGTTGTAGAAGTCCTCGCCGTTTGGCAATGCCCACACGCCGCGGGCCTCTTCATCCGCGTTGGGCCTATCAGACTTCAGCCAGTCGATAAAATTGTTGTAAGCGGGGTGCAGTTGTTCGGTCAGAGCCGTAGTCGCTTCGGCAAGAAGACCACTGGCGGTGTCGTCATCAATTAGCTTGGCGGCTACCAGCGCGTCAATTTTGGCCTTGGCGTCGGCAAGCAGCGGTGAGTCGGGGCCCTCGCCGAACGGCCGACCATCTATTACCTTCTCCGCACGCGCTATCGCTGTTTCGAAGGCAAAACGTGGTGGCCGAACACCATCAGCGGCCTTGCTTTTGGCCATTTTATTAACCTGGTCCATGGCGCCAGACACACCGCCGATACGGGCAATGTATGCGCGCATGTCGGTTTCGTCGTCGACCTTGTGAAAGTTTATCAGGAATGTGGGGAACCAGTCTTCCCAGCCGCCCAGCTCACCGAACAAGTAGCCCTGTCGCATGAACTCCAGGTCTTTGACGGCCTTTTCTGCCTGGAACACCCACAGATCAAACGATTCTTTGCCCGCAGTGGACAGCGAATCGCGGTCGAACTGCGCCTTCATCTGTTCAACCGTACTTATTCCCCAAGCCGCCTGATCGCGCGCCGCCTGTTCACTGATATCGTCTATCTTGTCGTACAGGTCCTTGCGGCCCAGCATTGTAAGGTTCATCGGGCTAAACTGAAGCTGCTCTTCGTAGCGGTCGTCCAGCCAGGCATTAAGCCGTAGTGTTTCTGCGTCGAGCGAAGCAGTCATTGTGGCCTTACCGGTTCCTTGTGCGTCAGCGGAAGCTCCGGCCTGTTCTGCAGACGAATCTGTGTTTTCGCATGCTGTCAGCATTGCGGCCAGCGTCAGCAGCGCAACAAGCGTTTGCGTTTTGAGGGTCATCATCAAGGTCTATCTCCGAATATTGTGAACATCAGCCTCACATCGTGTCACGAATCACAAACGCAGTCGAAAGTTGAAGTATCTGACGCTCGCCTTGGTGTCTGCATTCGGTTGCGGATTCAACCGGTCGACGCAAGAACACCTATCGCCAGAATGCCGTCCGCTGAAACCGATTGTCGGGCGACCACAAACCGCAGCAACGTTGGTGCGCAATCGCGGCCACTGGCTACCCCAGACGAGTATTTCACTCTGTCTGCACGACACCCGGTGAACTTGTTCCAAAAACCGCAACGTAAAAGAAGATGTAGGCAGCAAACAGTTTTGCGAAAAGCATGAAGAGAGACACCCCGTCTGACCGAAAGCCATCTTCTTGAAGGGCATTGAATCCAATCGCAGCGACCCCTGCTAGGCCGAGCAGTCCCGTCGCGACACGAACAGCGATTGAGTATTTTTTCGAAGCCATCGTAGCTAGGTCGAACTCGAAACCTCTGTTGAGGCGGTACAAAGTAACCGTCCCCTTCGGGGCATTTGCAGATCCCCATCATACCCCGACAGCGGCCGCTCAAGCGGCTGCTACTGAGGGTATGGCGCACCTCGCCATTGGCAGGCATAAGTCGGGCTTTGCTGAATGCGAACGACTCCGATTCGAGGTCAAACATCTAAGCGGACAATTAAATCAACTCCGCGATATCTCAGCCAGGTCCAAATAGAAGTCGTTGCCGGACACGCTACTGCGCATCAAGTCTTGCTTCCAGGGCCTTGATTTTCCTCTCCTGTTCCTGCACCACTCGTGTAAGTACAGCGACGATATCCATGGTGCTGAGGGCGTCGCGACTTTGCACGGCGACCAACTCCGGGACGTCTTCGGCGATAAACCCGACATAGTCCTCGCCGACTTCGTTTCTGTAATTAAAAACCACAGGCTGCAAAGCCATCAACGTGTCCGTTGCCGCGTCGAGTTGCAGCTCAGTGATATTTTCTTTGCGATCCCTGGAGCTGCTATTTGTCCATGCTCCACCTGTCGTTACGTGCGCACCGCTCGCCATCTCCAGCGGATGACTGGGCCTGGACACAGCGAAACCAACGTTCCCATCACGGTCTATGGTTATGCGATCGATCGATCCCGCACCGATGGTCAGCGTGTTGGCGCGGTTGTGCATGATGTAGCCCGTGTCGCCACTGGACTGGGTAATCATCAGGCCGGCAACGCTGCTATTTTGTTCGTGGATTTGAATACTGCCATTCACTTCAAGGCGTTGTTTCGGCTCCGTAGTACCGATACCAATTTGATTTCCATTGTCGAAGATTTGTGAAGACTCCCCTTCGGTCTCATTGCGAAACTTGACGACGAAGTCCTTACTTCCTTTCAGGTCGGCACGAAACGATTCCTGAGGCTCAATATTCTCTTCGATCACTTCTTCCGCAACAGGATCCGCAACGACAACCTCCTCTACAACGGTTTCCTCAACGACAACTTCTACGTCCACGGTCTCTGCTGCTTCCTCCATCGTTGCTTCAACCTCGTCCTCAACGACGGCTTCTATTTCTACCACCTCTGCGGCGTCATCAACCGCCGCCTCAACGGTCTCTTCGACAACATCAGCCACCACTTCGACGACAGCCTCAACTGCCGGCGCCGCGGCCTCGTCAGCCACAACTTCCTCATCGCCGACAACACGTGTCCAGTCGGCACTGATGAACCCGGTTGCACCGCCGACCAGCTCGACTTCGTGCCAGCCTTCAATCGAGTTCACCAGCGCGGCGGAGGACCCCTGCTCGAGCTTGCCCACGATTTCGGATGTCGCATCGGGCGACAGCCGAATGTTGACGCTTTCTGTCACTTTGTCGATGGGTACGACCGAATCCGCCATGCAGTACATCGGCAACAGCAAAACCAATAATCCTATTCGCTCAATCATGATCGTCTCCTGAGTTCGATACCGCAGCGGCTATCGCTGCAAATGCTGAGTCCAGCAATCGCCAGTCGGCTGGATTGCTCGCATCGTCACGCGCACTGTGTAAAGCAATAATGATCTTGTCCGCCGGGTAAATCTGAATTCGTTGCCCAAAAATTCCGCTTGCGGCGTACACACCACCACCGCGCAACCACCACAGGTAGCCGTAGCCCTCGTACCCCTTCGATGGCGTTGTTGATTCCTGCATCCAGTTATCCGGTAACACTTTGCTGCCGTCCGGTAGCACACCACCGCTCAATGCAAACAAGCCGATCCGTGCATAGTCACGCAGCGTCGCATTGATACAGCAGCCACCAAACTCGCCTCCGCCTACTTCCGTCAGCGCCCAATAAGCATCGCGTTCCATGCCAAAAGGCTTCCAGATTTTTTCCGACAGATAGGTGGAAAGGTTGTTGCCGACGGCCGATCTCAACACGTTACCGACGAGGTTGGTTTCGGCCGTGTTGTAGCCGAAGATCTCGCCCGGCTCCGCTTCTCGAGGTTTGGTCTTGAGGTAATCGTAGATCGCCAGCGTTTCCCAGGGCGTCACGTTGATATCCGCTGCGGGGTCAGCGTAGTCCTCGTTCCATTGCACGCCCGATGACATTTGCAGAACATTGCGAATGCTGGACTGATCGTAAGGGGTGCCTTTGAGACGCGGCACATAGTCGGTGATCATTTCGTCTACGCTTTCGATATAGCCGTCTTTTATCGCCGCACCAATCAGCATAGAGGTTACGGACTTCGCTATGGAATACGATACCCAGCGCGACTCTTCTGTATTACCGAGCTCATACCGTTCGTAAATTATTTCACCGTCTTTAACGACAATGATGCCCGCGATTTTTTGAGTCTCGACATATTGGTCGATCGACCATGCAGTATCTTCGTGCGTAAACGTAATACTGCCGAGGTCTTTCTTATTGCTGGGCAGAGGATAGGGATTCTCGCCAGCCGCTATGAGCCGGGTCGGGCCGATTTTCTCCATGTTTCGAAAACCGGCGACCTTTTGCTCGTAGCTCCAGAATAGCTGATTGTCGACATGACCGAAATTTTGCGCATCGGTGACGGCGGTTGAGGTGCTATTGGATTCAACGGACACATCCGACGAACAGGATGTGAGGAACAACAGTAATGCAAATGCAATCGCTGATTTATTCATGCGCGGATAGTATCACTGCCCGCCGCACACATTCGCCTGACGCTATTTTGCGACACCAGCTTTCGTCAATACGCCTTCTATGTTCGCAATCGTGATCGGATGATAGGCGCTCCGCGCACGGGCAAACATCGAGGTCGCGAGCGCTTTGTCGTGCCCGTTCGTTGCCAGCGCACTGTAAACGGGACTGATCAGTCGCATTCTCCCATAGCGATTCAGGTGCACTTCCAATTGCGGGTACGCAGACTCGTAACGCCGTTTCGCAACCTGAATGAACCAGGTCCTCGCGATCTCCGCATTGCCCGTATTGCTTAGATCCAAGCCATTGTCCAATGCAGCCAGTTGTTCCTGCGAAAGATCATCGGGCAGACTGTTAATAAAATGGATCAGTGCCTGCGGACTCCACTCCTCGTACGGAATATCGCCAAGCGACGCTTCGCCAATCGCCCACGCGCCTGCGAGATCTGCGGCTTGAGCAAGGGTTGACGATGACGGAATTATCGCGCCTACCGGCAAGCCGGGCTGATACATCCAGGCTTCGACCTCCGCCCGAGAAATGATGCCGGGATTGGGACTGAGTAGCTTGTCATCAAGATAGTCGACGAAAGCTTCCGTCGTGATGGTTTGAAACGCAAAGTCTTCGAAATAGGCAAACAGAAAGGGATCAAATCGCTCTCGACCAAAGCCATGCTCAAGGTAGTCCAGGAACATCTCACCTTTTAGGTAGGGAATCGTGCCCTGACTGGAGTCGGCGTCGCCCATCTCGGTGCGCGGCGCCAGCCCCTGTCGTGCGGGTGGTACAACGGCGAAGTTTTGCAACAACTCCTCGTAGTTCAATACCCGTGTCTCGTCGACGCGATCCTCATCGTAAATCACTTCCATCAGCCGGGATTCGAGGTAGCTGGTAACGCCTTCATTCAACCACCCGTCACGCCAGGTTCGGTTGGTCACGAGATTGCCGGACCAGGAGTGCGCGAGCTCGTGGGCCACGACGGCAACAAGACTGCGATCGCCGGCCAGCAGGCTCGGTGTCAGGAATGACAGGCGCGGATTCTCCATGCCGCCGTAAGGAAAACTGGGCGGCAGTACCAGCAAATCATAGCGGCCCCATTGGTAAGGCCCGAATTGTTTCTCGGCGACTTCCAGCATGTCCTGCGTATTGGCAAATTCGTAAGCAGACGCCTCCAGCATCTCGGGCTCGGAGTAAACACCCGTATCCTCACCGAGCGGTGCGAAATAAAAGTTACCGACGGCAATCGCAATCAGATAAGAAGGAATCGGCTGCGGCATATCGAAACGGTATTCGCCCTGTCGTGGCGCTTGCGGGTCGTTGTTCGCACTCATGACAGCGAGCAAGTCAGGCGGAGTCCGAATCGTCGCCTCATAAGTCACGCGAACGGACGGCGTATCCTGCAGTGGTATGAAACTGCGCGCGTGTATGG
Organism: uncultured Gammaproteobacteria bacterium; assembly: GCA_942490655.1. Classification (GTDB taxonomy): domain Bacteria; phylum Pseudomonadota; class Gammaproteobacteria; order Steroidobacterales; family Woeseiaceae; genus UBA1847. The sequence goes on from CALNXZ010000003.1 coordinate 1,410,253, forward strand.
CCTGCGCCTGGGAAAACAACATTGGGTGTTTACCACCCGCCGTTAATTCAGCGGGCAACCATTGCAGGGCTGAAGCGTTCGGGCTGGTCGCGTAATCGATATGCACACGAAACACGGAGCCCATATCGAAGCTCTCAGGAACCGCAATGTGCAATGGCGTGCCCAACTGTTTGTTCGTTTCGCCAAGTCGGAATAAAGCAGGCTGCTTCGATCCATCGGCAGCAACAAAGGCAACCTGCTCGATACTGAGGTCGCGGGTGTCCAAAGTTATAGAATGTTTATCCGGCAAAAGTGCCGCCATCGTCAACTCAACGGAGCCGCGTAACATTCTCTTTTCGAAATCGACCTCTAGATCCAGCGCCAGGTGATGCGTGACAAACTGGTCCGAATTCGCGTAACTGAAATGGTCACGCGCCAGATCGTAGGCGTCCTTTTCGGCGCAACCGATCAATATCAGCGAAAAAATCACTATATAACTGATTTTTCTCATATTTTTGACTATTCCCTGGAACCTGAAACCATTCTATCCGAATCCCATGCCAGACGCTTTCCGGCCAGCGCACCGTTAGCGCAACGATTTTTCGGTAAGCGCGTATATGTATGCTGATTAAAATCAGTATAAATATTCCCCAAGCTCTGAAAGGTACGTCATGACTCAAGAATCCGCTCGACCTATCAATCCGTTGCCGGCGGATTTCGCTGGAGATTCAGGTCCTCGTTCATTAAAACGCCTGTTCCATGCGACCCGACCCAAGTTCTTCCCCGCCTCCGTTTTGCCGGTCGTTACCGGTACGGCCTGGGGTGCGCACGTTTCCGGAGGATTCGATGTCTACGTTTTCGTGCTCGCACTTCTGGCGACTGTTTGCGTACACGCCGCAAGTAATGTGCTGAATGATGTCGGCGACGAAACCATCGGCACGGATCGCGTCAATGAGAAGCGCATCTATCCGTATACCGGCGGATCGCGTTTTATCCAGATGGGCATACTGAGCCAATCGGTTATGGCGAAACTGGGCGTTGGCCTGCTGGCCATAGCGGCGCTGCTCGGCATTGCGCTGTACCTCGAGAAAGGTCCAGCGATATTCGTGTTCGGCCTGTTGGGTATCGCACTTGGCGTCCTGTACTCGCTCGGCCCTGTGAAACTCAGTTCCCTCGGGATCGGAGAGATAGCGGTCGCTGTGGCTTTCGGAGTCCTGCCGGTTACAGGTGCCGCCTGGCTGCAAGGTGCTGCGATTGATTCAGCGCTCATCCTGTTCTCATTGCCCGTCAGTGCGTGGGTCTTTGCCATACTCTTTATTAATGAAGTCCCGGACCGGGAAGCCGATGGATCGACCGGTAAGAACACGCTACCTGTTCGCCTGGGATTGCCCGCATCCGCGCGCCTCTACTTTGTCGTGCAGGTTGTCGCGGCTCTCGTCATTGCGTATCTGGCCCTGCAACAAGCGCTGCCGCTGCTGGCGCCGCTCGTACCCCTTGCTTTGTTAATCCTTGCCGGGCGTGCGGCCGCGGCCATCCGTGGCGGCATCGAAGATCGCGCCGCGATGACGCAAGCCATCGAAGCCACGCTCGGTGTACACACTATCGGTTGCCTGTGGTTGACTGGGTGCGTGGTCTATCTAATTGTTTTTTAAGATAAAAAATGGATTGGATATCCCGATTGCCGGCACGCCACAGCAGGCGGTGTCGGCCGGCGCGTCCGTCACGTCCGTTGCCCTGATCGGCCCGGATACTATCGACCTGAAACCGGGCATGCTGGTTGAAGTCGGCGACAACGTGAAGCTCGGTCAGGCTTTGTTCACGGACAAACAAAACCCGGGTGTTCAATTCACGTCACCCGGCAGCGGCACTGTCACGGCGATCAATCGCGGTGAACGTCGCGTCCTGCAATCCGTCGTTATCACACTCGCTGGTGACGACGAGGAACAGTTCGAGAGATATTCCCCGGACCAATGGTCCGGCATCAGCCGTCAGGATGCCTGTCAGAATTTACTGGCCTCCGGGTTGTGGACGGCGTTTCGTACACGTCCTTTTAGCAAGATTCCCGGCGCGAACGACGTACCGGCCGCCATTTTCGTTACGGCCATCGATACCAATCCTCTGGCCGCGAACCCCGATGTCATCGTCGGGCTCGACAACGACGCATTTCAGCAGGGCCTCAGGATCGTCTCGAAACTAACAGACGGTATCGTGCATGTGTGCACGGCAGCCAACAGCACCATTGCCTGCCCCGACGACGAAAAAATTCTAGCCAGTCAGTTCGCCGGACCGCACCCGGCCGGACTCGCCGGTACGCACATACACTTTCTCGACCCAGTCAGCGAAAACCGGATTGCGTGGCAGATCGGTTACCAGGACGTCATGGCGATCGGCCGCCTGTTTGCGACCGGGCGCTTGCCGGTAGAGCGCGTTGTAGCGCTCGGCGGTCCACAGGTGTCGCAGCCGCGACTCATCACAACTCGCCTCGGCGCCAACGTTGCCGAACTGGTGCACGGAGAAATCACAGGGTCCGCCGTTCGCGTCGTATCCGGATCCGTCCTTAACGGCCATCGCGCGGCCGGATGGGCCGGATGGCTCGGTCGTTACGACAACCAGATCACCGTGCTTAAAGAAGGCAATCCGCGCGAATTTCTGTCCTTCATGCGACCGGGCATCGGCAAGTATTCGGCGACGCGATGCTTCGTTGGCAACCTGTTTAGTTCAACCAAGTACGCGCTGACAACCACGCAGAACGGCAGCCCCCGTGCCATGGTGTCCATCGGCAGTTTCGAGCAGGTCATGCCACTCGACATACTGCCCACGCCGCTGCTCAAGGCATTGCTCGTTCGCGATACCGACACGGCGCGCGATCTCGGTTGCCTGGAACTCGCAGAAGAGGATCTCGCCTTGTGTTCCTTTGTCTGCAACGGCAAGTACGAGTACGGGCCGCACTTACGCACGACACTCAAAGAGATCGAGGTAAACGGCTGATGAAACGGTTTCGATCACTCCTCGATCGTATGGAACCCCTGTTCGTTCCGGGCGGGCGCCTGCAGAACTTTCATGCGCTGTTCGAAATGGTCGATACATTATTCTACTCGCCGCCGGACGTAGCACGTGGCTCGCCGCATGTCCGGGACGCTATAGATCTGAAGCGCGTCATGATTATCGTTGTTTTTGCGGTGACCCCCTGCGCGATCGTCGGCATGTGGAACACAGGCTTCCAGACCAACATGGCACTCGCCTCAATGGGGTTGAGCGGTATCGACGGCTGGCGCGGATTCATGCTGCCCCTGCTCGGCGCGGGTTACGACCCGCAAAGTTTCTACGATTGCTTTGCATTGGGTCTTTTATATTTTCTGCCCATCTACGCCGTCACGATGGCAGCAGGCGGGTTTTGGGAAATTCTCTTTGCGGGTATTCGCAACCACGAAATCAACGAGGGATTCTTTGTAACCTCGCTGTTGTACACGCTGATCCTGCCAGCCACGATTCCACTTTGGCAGGTTGCGATTGGCATCAGCTTTGGTGTTGTTATTGGCAAGGAAGTGTTCGGCGGCACCGGCAAAAACTTCCTGAATCCGGCACTAGTCGGACGCGCGTTTCTGTACTTCGCTTACCCGGCACAAATTTCCGGCGATGCCGTCTGGACGGCCGTTGATGGTTTCAGTGGCGCCACGGCACTTGGCATCAGCGCGACCGAAGGTATGAGCGGCATCATCGCTAGCGGCCTGAGCTGGACGCAGGCCTTCCTTGGGCAAATGCAGGGCTCTCTCGGTGAGACCTCCACCCTGGCCTGCTTGCTCGGCGCCGTGTTTCTTATCTACACGCGTATCGCTTCCTGGCGAATCATGCTGGCGGTATTTGCCGGACTGATTATTCCCACTTTGCTCTTCAGCGGCGAGAGCACGAATCCGATGTTGTCGATGCCCTGGCACTGGCACATTGTCCTCGGCGGATTCGCCTTTGGCGCTATTTTCATGGCCACCGACCCGGTGAGTGCAGCGCAGACTAACGCCGGCAAATGGATATTCGGCCTGTTGATCGGATTCATGACCTGGCTCATTCGCGTGATTAATCCGGCATTTCCGGAAGGCATCATGCTCGCCATTCTGTTCGCGAACATCTTCGCACCGGTTATCGATCATTTCGTGATCCGGGCAAACGTCAGGCGGAGGCAAAAACGCCATGCCAGCTAAGAAGAGCTTCGACCGCGACAGCATCTCCAACACGCTGACAGTGGCGATCGGGCTGAGCCTGATTTGTTCCGTGCTGGTCGCGAGCGCGGCGATCGTGTTGAAACCGAAGCAACTCAAGAATCAGGAAGAGTACCGACAGCGCATCATTCTCGAGGTCGCCGGACTCATGCAGCCGGGTGGTGACATCGCCGCGCTGTTCGCCGCCATACAGTCAGAAACGGTGCAGCTCGCCAACGGCGAGAGTGTCGACATTTACCTCGAGAAAGACGGCGACCAACTGCAACAAATCATACTGCCGGTCGAAGGTAAGGGATTGTGGTCGACGATGCGCGGCTATCTGTCGGTCGCTCCCGATGGAAATACGATTAAGGGCTTTCGATTTTACGAGCACGGCGAGACACCCGGGCTGGGCGACCAGGTCGATAGAGCCGAATGGCGGGAGCTATGGGTTGGCAAGCAGATTTACGGTGCCGGCGACGCGCCGCGCATCACCGTCATTAAAGGTTTTGTGCAACGAGACGGCAATCCCGACGCAATACACCAGATCGACGGATTGTCCGGCGCAACGCTCACAGCGAACGGCGTAACCCGGCTCGTCCGTCACTGGACCGGACCGGAGGGTTTCGGGCCCTACCTGGAGTCTTTCCGATGAGCGACATAAAAAAAGTCGTAATCGATCCCCTGATCGACAACAACCCGGTCACCTTGCAAATGCTGGGCATTTGCTCGGCCCTTGCCGTAACCACTTCGCTATTGCCTGCGCTGTTAATGTGCGTTGCTTTGACCAGCGTCACCGCTTTGTCGTGCGCGGCCATAAGCCTGATTCGACGTCGCATACCCAACAACATACGCATCATCGTCCACATGACCATCATCGCGTCACTCGTGATACTCACCGACCAGTTATTGCGCGCTTATGCTTTCGAGACCAGCAAACAATTGTCCGTGTTTGTCGGGTTGATCATTACGAACTGCATTGTGCTGGGTCGCGCAGAAGCATTTGCGATGAAAAATCCGGTGGGCCTGAGTTTTCTTGACGGCCTCGCCAATGGTCTCGGTTACAGCCTGATTCTGATCTCCGTCGCAGTGCTGCGCGAGCTATTCGGCGCCGGCACGCTGCTCGGCTACCCGGTGTTTGCACTGACACAGGACGGAGGCTGGTACCTCGCGAACGGACTCATGCTGTTACCACCGAGCGCATTTTTTATCATCGGATTATTAATCTGGGCGATTCGCAGCTGGCGCAAGCAGCAAGTAGAACGCGCCGAGTACCAGATTCATGAAGTGCACCGAACGGACGTTTACTAATGGACGCCTACTTCAACCTGTTTATCAAAGCGGCCTTCGTCGAAAACCTTGCACTCGCGTTTTTCCTCGGCATGTGCACCTTCCTCGCGATTTCGAAACGCGTCGACACTGCGATCGGTCTGGGCATTGCCGTTGTTGTCGTGCAAACCATTACGGTTCCCGTAAACCACCTGATTTACGCCTTCCTGTTGGCGCCGGGTGCACTCGCGTGGGCCGGACTCCCCGACATCGACTTGAGTTTCCTCGGTCTGGTGAGCTACATCGGCGTCATTGCGGCGCTCGTGCAGATACTCGAAATGATACTCGATCGCTACGTGCCGACACTGTACAACGCGCTCGGCATCTTCCTGCCATTGATCACAGTTAATTGCGCGATTCTCGGCGGCACACTGTTCATGGTCGAACGTCACTATGACCTCGGCGAAAGCGTTGTTTACGGTATTGGCAGCGGCGCCGGCTGGGCAATCGCGTTGATCGCGCTTGCGGGCATACGAGAGAAGCTGCGTTACAGCGACGTGCCGGATGGACTGCAGGGTCTCGGTATCACCTTCATTATCGTTGGCCTGATGTCCCTGGGCTTCATGGGTTTCTCGGGGATACAGCTGTGAACATCGACAGCACCGTCCTGCTCGAAGTCCTGCTGGGTGTGGGTCTCTTCACGGCCATCATCCTGATCCTCGTATTCGTCATACTCGGTGCGCGCTCGAAACTTGTTTCCAGCGGCCTTGTGACGGTCACAGTCAACGGCGAAAAAGAAATCCGGATACCGGTCGGCGGCAAACTGATGCAGGGCCTGGCCGATGCAGATCTATTCGTGCCCTCGGCCTGCGGCGGCGGCGGTACCTGCGGACAATGTCGGGTGCGCGTCGTAACCGGTGGCGGTGCCATATTGCCGACAGAGACCTCAATACTGAACAAACGCGAAGCCGCTGAGCACTATCGACTCTCCTGCCAGGTTGCCGTCAAACGCGACATGGAAGTGGAAGTGCCGGACGAAGTGTTTGGGGTTAAACGCTACGAATGCACCGTCAAGTCGAACAGGAACGTGGCGAGTTTCATCAAGGAACTGGTCATGGCGCTACCCGAGGGCGAGGAACTCGAATTTCGCGCGGGCGGCTACATCCAGATCGAGTGCCCGCCACACGATCTGAAGTTTAGCGATTTCGACATCGAGGAAAAATTCCGCGATGAATGGGACCGCTACAAAGTCTGGCGCTACGAGTCGCACGTTAAGAAAACGGAATCGCGCGCCTACTCAATGGCAAGTTTCCCTTTGGAAAAGGACGTCATTAAGCTCAACGTGCGCATCGCTACACCACCGCCCGGCGCAGACGATTCGATTCCGCCGGGCATCATGTCCTCATTTATCTTCAATCTGAAACCGGGCGACAAAGTCGTGGTATCGGGACCCTACGGTGAGTTCTTTGCCAGGGAAACGAATAACGAAATGGTCTTCATCGGCGGCGGCGCTGGCATGGCACCGATGCGGGCACACATCTTCGATCAATTGAAGCGCCGGCACAGCGAGCGCAAGATGTCTTTCTGGTATGGCGCACGCAGCCTCAAGGAAGTTTTTTACGATGACGAGTTCGACCAGCTCGCCGCCGAAAACGACAACTTCAAGTGGAATCTCGCATTGTCCGAACCGCAGCCCGAGGATAACTGGACGGGCTATCAAGGATTCATACACAAGGTTTTGCTCGACGAGTATCTGGCCAATCACCCTACTCCGGAAGATTGCGAATATTATCTCTGCGGCCCACCGATGATGAACGGCGCGGTAATCAAAATGCTCGACAGCCTGGGTGTGCAAAAAGAGAACATTCTGCTTGACGATTTCGGCGGATGAAGATGCGAGCTCGCGGCCTGCTGATTCTATTCCTTGCAGTGCTTGGCAGTTGCGGTGAGCCACGGCTGCCGACCTACGACCTCAGCGGCAACACAATGGGTACGACCTTCAATATCACACTTGTCGCGCCGGGCACCGATGTCGACTTGGACGCATTACGAGAACGTGTTTACAAGAAGCTCGAGCAAATTGAAGACATTGCCTCAACCTACCGGGACGACTCCGAACTTTCGCGATTCAACCGGAACCTCTCCATCGACTGGATTGATGTGTCGCACGAGTTCTGCGACATGGTGGATGCCGCGCTCGCGGTTGGCAAAGCGACGCACGGCGCTTTCGATATCACCGTAGCACCGCTAGTGGACCTGTGGGGTTTTGGTCCACGCGAAAGCAATTTTGAAGTACCAACTGACGAGGCGATAACGGCAGCACTGGCGGACGTTGGCATAGACCAGCTTGAAGCCGACTGTCTCCAACCGGCAATTATTAAAACGTCGGCGACAGCTACCGTTGACCTGTCCGGATGGGCCAAGGGCTACGCTGTCGACCAGATCGCCCGCGTGCTGGACCGTCAGAGACTGGATAACTATCTCGTCGAAATCGGCGGCGAACTGCGCGTCAGCGGCCATAATGCGGAGCAGAAAAAGTTTGCGATCGCCATCGAAAAACCCAATGAAAACAAGTCGATGGAGTATTTCATGTTGCGCGCCTCGGACGTCGCGGTCGCTACATCCGGCGACTATCGAAACTTCTTCGAGGACGCCGGCAAGCACTATTCGCACATCATCGATCCGCGTACCGGACGACCGGTAAGCCACGCGCTGACAGGGGTCACTGTCGTAAGTAAAACAACCGCATTTGCCGACGCAATGGCAACGGCCCTATTGGTACTTGGGCCAGAGGACGGCTTCGCGCTCGCGGAGGAACTCGACCTCGCCGCCTATTTTCTGGTGCGCACGGACAATGGGACCACCGAAAAATCGACGTCACATTTTGAACAATTGAGGCAGCAATGAACACTATCGTTTTGACTATTGCGTTGAGTTTCATCGTCCTGCTCCTGGTCATCGCCGGTATGGGTGTCGGAGTATTGAATGGACGACGTGCAATCAGTGGCAGCTGTGGCGGTCTCAATGGCGGACGATGTGAACTCTGCAGCGGCAACTGCGAAGACAAGCGCCGCAAGGGGAAAGCTAATGATTAGAAAATCCTGCGTAGTCAAAGACTACATGGCCAGGTCGCTGGTGACTCTCAAGCCTGATACCGACGTGCTGGATGCCGTTCATTTGCTCGTAAAGCACCGCATTGCCGGCGCGCCCGTTGTCGACGACTCCGGCAATCTGATCGGCATGCTGTCGGAACTCGACTGCATGAAAATAGCGCTGCACGCTGGCTATCACGGCGACTGGGGTGGACCGGTTTCTGATTACATGAGCGATGGCGTTGAAACAGTGGATGCGGACATGAGCATCATTGACCTCGCGCAAGTCTTTATCGATTCCAAGTATCGTCGTTTTCCGGTGATGGAGAACAATCGACTCGTGGGACAGATCAGTCGGCGCGACGTCCTGCGGGCGCTGGAGTACCTCGCCAAGGACTAGTCAAGCGGATGGATTGAACACTCGATTTATGCGCGCCAGGCTTGCTGCCGGCCAGTGATCCTTCTTTGCGTAATATTCCTCGAAGGCAGGCTGCCCCTCCGGGAGGACAACCCAGGGTTGCTTGGAGGCAGTAAAAACATGCATGTCCGGTGACAGACCATGTCCCGCATCGAGGGTTCCAACGCGAACGAAATGCACTTTATCCCCTGGCCCGGCGTAGTTGCTCCAGACCGCAACCCGACACGCCGGGCAGCGCGAAATCGTCTGGCCTTTACCACTGTTAGACGGCGTGAGAACTCTGTCCGGCTCGCCCTGGAGCAAGATCACTCGATCAGCTTCAATCATCGCATTAAGCGCGTACGATGCGCCCGTTTCGCGTTGGCACCAGTGGCAATGGCAGCAGTGCACGATCATCGGTTTTGATTCCATGCGATAGCGGATGTCTCCGCAGGTACAGCCGCCTTCGAAAGTGCTGCTAACTTCTGCCATGGTGCTCACTCCTTCGCTTGCCCGATATTTCTGAAAACGCGCGAAGATTCTAGCACCAGATTGAGTTCGTTCGGTCGAAACTACTTGACCGAATCGACCTCGCCCATGACTTCATTGAGTCCGTGTGTCGTCATTGCTCAGGAATTGATCTACGCTTGATGAATCGATCAATTATGTGGCTTTCCGGAAAACTCGATTCCGGGCAACTAGGTCACCATGTAGTTGAGGATTGGATATCGACCACTTTGCGCAAGACAGGCCTGTCTTTCGATTTCGCTACACCGCGTGTCAGGTGGATCCTTCACCAATCGGTGACGAAGAACTTTCAGCTGTTTTTTGGTGCTGCTGATTATGGGCAACAACGCTTTCGCACAATGCGTATCCTCGCTTCCAGCAGCGCAATCACAGAGCTCGAAATACTGTTGGTACACATCTTTATATTGATTCAACAGACGATGACTGACCGGATCAAACATGAGGTCGATGAGGTGGCTGGTCGAAACCATGCTGGACACCGATAGCATGTAATGTCGATGCGCGGCCAGAACCGCATTCTGGTAGTCCATCACGCCGTAATAACGCGCGAAGAAGTGTTTTCGCTCCTCTCCACGAATCTCGCTATTTCGGATGTGCTCTATGAAAGCACGACCGTGAATCAGGTAGAGGCTTGCAAGGCGCAAATCGACGATTTGGTGGGCAGTCTTGTGGTGTTCAGCTACGGGCAGGAGTAATTTCGCGTGTCGAGATTCCCACAAGGAGTGCAACTTGCTGTCAGCAAGTATTTGACTTGAAATTCTGGCCGCCCGCTCCGAGCTCGACTCACTCGCCTGCTGCAACCCTTGCTCAGACTCGTCCATCAAGCGCCGGTGCCGGCGCTGCAGAAATCGCGACATCATTCGCTCCCGCCAGATCTTCGCTCATCTGACAATGCCTCGTTCTCTGTAGACACTACTCCACATCACGACATCTGCAATATGGTAAATCGCGTAGATGGCGGTAGGGTTTCTCCCCAGTCAGGTGTCAGTTGTCGCTCAATACTTTCGGCGCAAGCGTTCTTCGCCGCAGGTAGGCGTAAACCTCCAGCAGTGGCAGTTCCTTTGGACACACGTCCGCGCACGCCATCATGCCGACACAGCCGAATACGCCTTGCTGCCCTGCGACTACTTCGAACCAGTCATCAGCGTTGCGTCCGTCTCGCGGGTCCATCATGAAACGCGCGACACGATTGAGTCCTGCTGCAGCCAGGAAGTCGGGGTTGACGTTGGCAACGCCGCAGGACGCTACGCAGCAACCGCATTCGATGCAGCGATCGCCATCGTAGATCGCCTGCGCAATGTCGTCGCTCATGCGTTCTTCTGGCGCGTCTTTATCGAAAGCTTGTTGTTCGTGTATCCACGCTTCGGTGCGCTCAGCCATTTCGCGAAACCACGTACCTGTGTCCACCGATAAATCACCAATGAGTTTAAAGGCAGGCAATGGATGCAATCGAATTGTCTCGGGAAGGTCACCCGTCAATGTCCGGCAACCGAGCGCCGGCCTGCCGTTCACCATCATTCCGCAGGAACCACAAATCGCAGATCGACAGGCAAAGTCGAATTGCAGTCCTCCGTCCTGTGTTTCGCGGATTTCGTTCAGCGCCATGTACAAGGTCATGTACGGTCTTTCATCGATCTCAAAGACATCGATATGCGGTTCACTGTCCGGATCTTCGGGATTGAATCGAAAAATTTCGAATCGCAGTCTTCGCGACGTTGCGTTTACCTTATCGATCACTTTGTTGCTCCCTGAGACCGCCGAAGTCGGCTGCCGAATGGCTCGGAAGTTGCTAAACGCCCTTCCCGGTTTTGGCTATCAACGACCGTATCGTTGTATTGGCGAATGGACTCCTGCATCTCGATACGTTCGTCGCTGCCGTAGCCACGATGTCCCGGTGGCAGGTCGAGCAGACCGACCGGCTCGTAGCTCAATACAGGCGAACTCGCGCCAGGTTGCCAGCGGGCGAGTGTCCGATTCAACCACTCACGATCGTTACGGAGCGGGAAGTCGGTTCGAAAATGCGCGCCGCGACTTTCTGCACGGGCTGATGCGCCCATCGCCACTGTCAAAGCTAGTCGCAACATGCCGGGCAGCCGCAATGCGAAGGCCAGCTCGGGATTGGCGCCCGGGCCTTTGTGCCGCATTACGACGCGTGAACATTCATCAATCAGTGCCTTGATGTCGCGCACGGCCATATCAAGATCGTCACCGTTTCTGAATATGCCGACTTTGCCGATCATGATTTCGCCGAGCGAATCGCGAATTTCGTAAACACTGCGGCTGTCGCCTTGACGCGTTAGCAGGTCCTTCGCGCGCTGTTCAGCCGCGGCCAGTGCTGCAAACGCGGGTTCAGTATTGGCGTGCAAAGTTGTGAGAGACGCGTACTCAGCAACGCGCATGCCAACGACTCGTCCCGCGACCAGGGTCTCAGCGAGACTGTTGCCACCCAGGCGGTTAAATCCATGCATGTCCCAGCACGCCGCCTCACCGACGGCGTACAGACCTGCCATCCCATAGGCCTCACCGTCCTTGTTCACGCGCACGCCACCCATCGAGTAGTGCTGGGTTGGACGCACCGGAATCAGGTCATGCGCCGGATTGATACCCGCAAAATCTCGACAAATATCAAAGACTTCCAATAGTTTTGTCGTCAGGTGCTTCTCGCCCAGGTGACGTATGTCCAGCCACAGGTGTTGTCCGTTGGGCGAGTCGACACCCTGGCCGTCCTGGATGCATTGCATCATGTGGCGCGACACCACATCGCGACTCGCGAGTTCCTGTTTTTCCGGCTCCGCGTTCACCATGAAGCGGTGCAAATTCCTGTCGAGCAGATAGCCACCATCGCCGCGGCAACCTTCAGTAATCAGAATGCCACTTGGCGACAACGCCGTCGGGTGAAACTGAACCGCTTCCATGTTGCCGAGGGGCACCACGCCCGTATCGAGAGCGAGAGCTGCGCCGGTACCTTCATTGATCGTCGCATTCGTCGTATAACGACCGTAGATTCGTCCGTAGCCGCCTGTGGCAATCACCGTTGCCTTGGCTAATACGCAGAAGTACTTTCCAGTGCGCAAGCAACGAGCAACAACACCGAAGCAGCGGCTACCATCGTGTATGAGTGACATCGCCTCGACGCGGTCACGCACGGTAATTCCAAGGCGCACGACTTCGCTATCGACGGCATACAGCGCTGCATGTCCGGTGCCAGCCGCTGCATAACAGGCTCGCCATTTCGCGGTTCCGCCAAAATCGCGATGTGTAATCAGACCGTCGTTCTCAAGCGCTTCTTCGATCTCGGCCCATTCGCCCTTTATGAAATACCTGTTCTTCCCGCCACGAACGCGCGTCCATGGCACGCCGTAATGCGCCAACTCCCGCACGGCAACCGGCGCCTCCTCGGCAAATATCCTGGCAACTTCCTGATCCGCACCCCAGTCCGATCCGCGCACCGTATCCTGGAAATGAACGTCCGGACTATCGCCCTCCGCCTTCACACAATTGCCGAGTGCGGCTTGCATGCCACCTTGTGCGGCGCAACTGTGGCTGCGCCTAGGCGGCACCAGCGACAGGATCATAGCCTCCTGTCCCGCAGCAGCAGCCTCTATCGCACAGCGTTCACCCGCGAGACCGCCGCCGATCACCAGCACGTCGGTCGTAATCAGTTGCGAAGTCATAGCGCACCTTCCGCGAGCAGGAATTCCAGCGGCGGAGGCAGCCACCCCGCCAGCACCAGCAGCGTGATCGAACCAAGGCCCAGCACGACCCAAAATATGACTTGCTCGATGCGGTGCAGGTAGCGGCGATGCGGCAGGAAGCCAGCACCCCACTTCACGGCAAGCCGATACAAACCGACGCTGGCGTGAAACTCGACAGAGAGCAACAGGACGGCGTACGGCAACCACAGGCCTGCGGCGACGCGCGCCATACTTGTCGACGACTCGATGCCTGCATAATCACCGAACAAGGGCGTGAAAACATCGACACCCAGTAAGATCAGGTGGAAACTGCCGAGCACCAGGATGACCATGCCCGTACGTACCTGCCAGATCCACAGCAGGGATTCGAGGTGCGGTACAAACGGTGAATTGTCGCGGCGTGAAGGTACTTTTTCGCGGCCGGCACGATCGAGCCCTTTTGCAAGCGCAATCATCCGGCGCCGCTCCTGCAGTTGCGCGGGAATTTTCCGGGAGGCAAAGACGGCGTGCACGATAAAGAGCGTGAAAATGACGGCGACCGTTGGCTGCGCGATGTAGTAGTCCTCCAGCATCGTCGCCATCCAGTTGAAGCCACGTTCACCCGTTAGTATCGAGCCGACCAGTACCACGTGGCCCCACATGAACAGCGCCAGCACCAAGCCAGAGCCACCGCTGATCAGTTCGTAAACGACCTGGCGTCGCGCATCCGCTCTGACACTGGCCACGTTCGTCGTGTCAGTCAGAGTCTTCATCACCTTCAGGGCTTAGTGTTGACATGATGTGCGGGTTTTCTTCGCCTTCTGCCAACAATACATGGCAGGTGTCGCATTCATGTTCGAGCTCGACTCTGTCCGGCGTGCGCATTCGCTTGTTATGGCAACGGAAACAACCGGGCGATTGCTCGTGTCCTATGTGGTTTGGGTAGGTGTTCCACCACACTTTCATCTGTGGGAATACATTCACCGAATAGATATCGCCCAGCGTACTGGCGGCCGCAGCAATTGCTTCCTTGTTCTCGACAGCCAGCTGTGGATAGTTGTCGGCATAATAACGCCGCAACTCTTCATCGATGGTCACCCGTGCAACCTCGTGCGATTCGTACTCCGCATCAATAATTCGCAAGCCTTCGCGCTTAATGAATGGCAGGTCTCGACTGATCAAATTCGTACTGATCGCTAGGTCAATTTCTTTTTGCGGTTCTCGATAAATATGGCTCGGTCGATTATGACAGTCGACGCAATCCATGCTTCTCCACACGCCACCGTCTTCAGGCGCCTTGCGGTCACTAAAGACTGTGACCTCGCCATCCTCATTGTTGAATTCAACTTCGTAGATTTCCTCACGTGTCTCGTCCGAGCGGTAACGTATCTCGACGTTAGGATCGACATGCCAATGTATGCCGGTAGATCCCAGACCCTCTGAGCCACCAACGCGCAACAGCAAGGCTGTCGTCAGTTCGGTGTTTTCCTCGTCGTCCTTGTATGATTTTCGTACCTGCAATTTGTCGCCGACGAACTTGGTCGGCCAATGACACTGCTCGCAAGTGTCCCGAGCCGGGCGCAGGTCGTGCAGTGGGGTCGGAATCGGACGCGGATACAGATCAAACGTGACTGCGACCAACTGCCAGGCGCCGTCCAGTTTGGACTTCACGAACCAGTCAGCGCCCGGGCCGATGTGGCAGTCCGCACATTTCAATCGGGAATGCGCCGATCGCTGGTGCGCTGTGTGCTCGGGCTCCATCACGGAATGGCAAGCGAGGCCGCAGAACTCGACTGACTCCATGACCTCAACGCCCTTATAAGTTGCGGCGCTGAGCAAGACAACGTTGAAGACGGTCGCGACCAGCAGGATCAGCATCCAATGACGTGTTTTGGGCACGTTCAGATCGAATATCGGCAGCAGCGGCATGTCTTCTCCGCCCGGCATACGCCTCATTTTGCGGCGCCGCAAAAAACTGCCGATCGGTATCAGGATCAGGCCCAGGACAAAGAACATCGGCAAAATCAGGAAAGTCAGAATGCCCAGATAGGGACCGCCCTCAAAACCGAAACCTTGCAACGCAAATAGGCTCAACATCAGAACCAGGCTGGCGAGCGCAATTGCCGTACCGATGAGGCTAATTACGCTACGCGTAATCGAGACAATAAAATTCTTGAACATGATGGTCCTCTGTTTCCGATTCTTGTTTTTAGCTTACAGCGGGATTAGACGCCCAACATTGCCAGGATGATGCCGCACGCAAGTGCGATGCCAACAATCAGAAATACGGTTCCCCAAACATAGGCTCTGCGTATTTCTGCGGGTGTCGGCGCATCCACCAGGTAATCGTCAAGCTCATTGTTGTCGAGCAGGCGCTGATACTCAAGTGGCCTGTCCGCTTTGAATTGTTCAAGCGGCATTTTGCCAAGGAAAACCACCAGATCCATCGGAAAACTCTCCGGACGCAGGTGAGTGTGGAAAAAGTGGAACACAAAGATGAAGCCGGTCGCCAGCAAAGCCTCGTCACTGTGCACGACGTAGGCCGCATTCAAAGTCCAACCCGGGAGGAAAGTTGTGAAAAAGCCCGGTAGCCACAGCATCAGTCCGGACAGGCCAATAATCATCACACCCCAGAACACGGCGAGATAGTCGAACTTCTCGAAATAGGTCCAACGATCACCCTGTGGACGCTCTCCGAAATACAGGAAGTAGCGGACATTGGCGACAAAGTCTTGCAGATCTTTAGGCTGCGGAACCATCGAGTTCGGCCCCCAGAACAAGCCTTTTTCTTTGTCGACTACCCAGCGGATAAACACCTGGAACACGTGCAGACCCATGTAGCCGAATGTACCGATAGCAGCAACGCGGTGTAAGAAGCGCGCCGAATCGACACCACCCAACAAATCCATCAACACCTGAGCCCAGGGCGCACCATGAAACTTCAGGGGCAACCCCGTCATGGCAAGCAGCAGGAAGGTCACAATGATCACGACATGCATGCGGCTATTCATTTTCGTAAAGCGCCGTACATATTGGCCGGTGGTATCAAATTTCTCTTTGAATTCACCGCGCAACACACCGACGAGTGAACGCTGTAGCCAGAGGATATCGTGTATTCCGAAAAACCCGAATACGCCGATCAACAAAGCCGTCATGAACACCCATATGATGTACACGATGTAATTGTCGTCAGGGTTGGTCGGATCATTGTGCGGCTCAAAACTTGCGAATGACGGCGTAATACCGTCATGGCAATTGCCGCAGGTCGCTACCAGATTGTCGGTATGGACGCTTGATCGAGGGTCATCCGCCGGAAGGTTGTTGTGCGGTGTATGGCAGTCAGCACAGGTAGCACCGCTGACAAATCCGAGGTCGTTCGCCTTGCCGTGGAATCCATCCCGGAAAGTCGTGAGGTATTCCTCGTGGCACCCACCACAGTTGTCCGCTGATGCCAGGCGACTGGCCGCACTGGTCGGGTCTTTAACGTCATGGGTTGCGTGACAATCGATGCAAACCGGCCCATCTTCGCCTGCCTGCCACTGCTGGCCATGGGCGCTCAGGGTTTTCCAGTCTTCCAGTAGCAAGAGATGGCAACTGCCGCACATTTCGGGTGAGTTCTTGTGCGCCGCCGGGGCTCGATCGCTCGCGACCGGCAATATGCCATGGTCGCCATGACAATCGCTGCAGCTCGGCGCGTTGATCAGGCCGGACAGCAACAGTGCTTTGCCGTGCTCGCTGGTCAGGTAACCATCAATGAGCGACGCCGGTTCATCGTGGCAGGCGCCACATTGCTTGATCTGGTTAACGGGCGATACGGCCGACGCCAAATCATCAGTTTTGTGGATATTATGCGGATCGCCGTGACAATCGTTGCACGACACGTCTGTCTCATGCGCGCTTCGGCCGAGAGTCCGCAGTAATTTACCGTGACACTCGGCACAACTGTTCTCGTCGGTCAGCGGCTCGAGGTCTTCACCTTCGTGCTCGTCCGTAACGTTGGTATGGCAATCATGGCAGGTGACGTCGGGGTGCGCAGGCGACGAAAACTCAACATCTTCATGGCATTCGAAACAGTCGATTTCCTGTGCATCGACAGACCATGCGGTAAAGAGCAAGAGCGGAACCGCGATTAGGTGCCAACGGTATTGTGTGACTCGCGCGATCGTACTCATGGTTTTTACACTCTAATCCTTGTACAGCGGCCCGGCGTCAACGTAAATTTTATAGGCCGAAATAATCCCGCCATCCAACTCGAATACATTTGCAAACGGCAGGCTCAGCTGACTGCCATCATGGCGGGTGTAAGTCACTTCTCCTTCACAAACCATCACGTCGCCATCACGGACCGTCTGCGAAAGCGTGTGATGACTGGCAGCGATGGATTTAAAGAATCCATCCACTGCCGCACGGATTGCACTCCTGCCGCGCACGGCAGGAGCAGAACCGAAACGGAACGTTGCCTCGTCGGTTAGGAAGCCGAGGAAACGATCCGTATCTTTGGCATCGATTGCCGCAAACAAACTGCGCAGCCGACCACCCCATGCATCATCTTCTGTCATTTTTTGTCATTGCTGACTTGCGTAGTAATGAACCAGCGCCTTGGCGTCATCAGCGCTCAATTCATTCATCTTTTCTTCCATCTTCTTGTCCTGGGGGCGATCGCCGGACAGATAGTTGGCAAAAGCAGCCTCAAGATATCCTGCCCATTGACCGGCGAGAATGGATGCCTCGTCCTCAACGTTCGAACCACCCTCCGAGTGACACTGGTCGCAAAGCTTGTCGTGAACGGCTAGCCCGGCTTTTGCCAAAGCCGCATCAAATGATTGCTTGGCAGGTACAAACGGAAGCTCGGAGTAGGCATCAGCCAGTGCTTCAATATCGTCATCGCTCAATTTGGCAGCAACTGCGCACATCGTGGTCGGTGCACGACTCGTATCGCCCTGCCGATACTTGCTTTCTGAACAGGGCAGTTCTTCGTCGCGAAACAGGAACAAAGCATCGGCATGGCCAAAGGCATCCAAGCCCGCAATGGTGGGCACTTCGGTCCACTGACTGACGCCGTTGTCGCCGTGGCAGTCATTACACCCTTTCATAAGCGTGTCGATATCGGATGCATTGGCCGCCGAGAAAAGACTTATCGCTGCGATCGAAAATAGAGTTCGGTAGGTTTTCATTGTCATCTCCTAGTGCAGGTTGATGCCTTCGGCATCAACCTAATTTCAACCCTACAGGACGTCGTGAACAATAGGTACTTGTCGCGATTCGCTGCGGCTACTAGGCTGCGGAAATCGCCTGAGCACCGGACTCGCCCTGCGCAATAGCGTGCAATCGCTGCCAGTCACGAATCTCGATCTTCCCTCGCGGCGCGTAGATGGCACCGGAACGTTTCATGCTGGCCATGAGTCGGCATACGGTTTCTTCGCTCAAGCCCAGGATGCTGGCCATTTCTGAGCGCGAGAACGGCATGGGAAAACCGCAAGCACCGCGCTCGGATCCTGGTGTCATGAGCAAGATGAGTGAGGCGATTTTTGCTGCAGCATTGGTGTGCCCCATCACTTCCATCAACGCCCTGCTGTACGCCAGTTGCGCATTCATAGCGGCGATCAGGCGCATTGCTACCTCAGGATCATCATACGAGCGATTAATAATTAGCCGGTGATCAATTTTGCAGGCGCGCACCCTGGTGGATGCGATTGCGGTGTAAGCATAGCGGTCCTCCCGTATCGACTGCAGCCCCAGCAGCAACTTGCCGGGCATGCTCAGGCCAACAATCTGCTCTCGCCCGTCGCTCGGGTGCGCACAGATTTTCACCATTCCTTCAGTCAAAGAATACAGGCTGGCGCTGAACTGCCCCTGCAAAAAGAGAGTCTCTCCCGGTTCGAAACATGCCGTTTGCGATGCACCATCAATGAGACAAGCGATTTCTGCCTTCAAGGCACCCCCGCCCTCGGCACGATATTCCGAAAACGGACACACACCATTACCACACGACATCGCTTTACACCCCGTAACGCTGGTTTATCCAGCGTTCTGTTTATCGTTGTTTTTCGCTCACACGTCGATAGCGACTTACCTTATTGGGCGCCTCGGTTTTTACCTAGCTGAAACTGACATATGTCAGTTTCCGCCGAAACCCGTTCTCTACTGACTTGAGGGTAAGTAATAACCGACATTCTGGCCGCCGCCGATACGCAGAATCCACGGCCACTTTTCAACGCGAAACTGACAAACGTCAGTGTTGTTTGAAACAACGAATCATAGGCTATGCACTGTGCCAAAAGTCCGTCTCGATCGATTGCAACAGACTTTCGGCCGAACGAAAAAAATTAGAACTTACTAAGGAGAACGATCATGAGCCGGTTTGCGGGTTTCTTAAAATGGACGTGGTCCGCCCTCGTCGTATTCACGCTGGCGTTCTCGCTGGCAGGATGCGAAGGGGACGATGGTGCGGCCGGTGCGGCCGGCGCTCCCGGTGCTGCCGGACCACCAGGACCAACAGGACCTCCGGGCCCTGCGGGCGTGCCTGACAACGTTACTGCGGCCATAGACAAAGCCAGCGTCGAGTCCTGCGGGACTTGTCACGATGGCATTGGCGATGACCACCAGGCGATATACGACCAGTACGTCGATGCCAGCAATCTGGACCTGGTATTTACGAACTTCACGAGCACACCTAACGGTGGCCTTTTTGATGTCGCCCTTGAGTTCAGTATTGCCGAGAATGGCATGCCGTACACGGACTATGCGGGGCTGGATCAGGCGCGCTTCTACGTGACGCAATACGACAGTGCAACCAACACATATATCAACGGCAACACGAGCCTGAGCACTCTCACAGTGGTCGCTCCGGGTGACTACATCATTTCCCGTAACGGATTGAGTTTTGACCCGACGGACAATGGTCAGGTCTACGGCTACATCGCCAAAGACGCGCTGTTCACGCATGAAGGCTCAAGCTCCGAGTTACCAGCGGGCAGCCACGTGCACCTCTATGACAACGTTGCTAACACGGCAATGGCCTTTGGTGATGCCGACGCTGCGGACCCGGATGCCTATGTATCCACGGCCAACGTTGCGGGTTGCGAGAAATGCCACGGTTCGCCCTACCTGAAGCACGGTTACCGCGGCGCGGAGGCAGCGGGCATTCCCGATTTCGCCGCTTGCAAGAGCTGCCACTATGACGACCGCAACGGTAGCCATAGCGACTGGCAGTACATGGTCGACGAACCGTTCAACTGGGCAACCGGAGTCGCTGAAACAGCAGACTACTCCTACCTCGCCACCATCATGAACGACACGCACATGTCACACGCGATGGAGTTCCCGTATCCGATGTCCATGTCCAACTGCAACACCTGCCACGAAGGCAAGCTGGACCGGGTCATCACTGATGCGAACTTCACGCTTGCGACCTGCAAGAGCTGCCACGCGATACAGGGTATTGATGCGGCACCGGGCGAGGACTATGCCCAGGCACACCGAGCTCCACCAATGCAGTACTTGTGGGACGAATCCGGGTTCGCGGGTATCCACAACCCGACCCTGGACTGCACCGTTTGCCACAAGGACCAGATGGCAGGTGGCGTAGCCGCTACATTCGCCGACATGCACACGGGCTACGATGTGAATATCTCTGACGCAACCGGGCAGAAATACGCCGACCTTTATACGGTCGCCATTGATGATGTAACGATCAGTGGCAGCCTGTTAACGGTGAATTTCAGCTCGAATGACGCGGCGATCGTCCCCGAGGTATTGGTGTCACTCTACGGATGGGACAGCAAGAACTTCATCATTGCGTCTCACACCAGCGACGGCAGCACACTCTGCCCGGGCCGAAGTGGCGCGCTTGGTGGCTGCAGAATGGAGTACACGCCTGAAAGCATCGGTGGCAGTGCCAATCCGCTGTTCACAGAGGATGCAGCGAGTGTTCCGGGTGACTGGATGGTGACAGTCGATCTCGCGGCCTACGTGCCAACCGCGTTCCTGCCGGAAGACATCCCGACGATGATTGCGAATGGCAGCATCAAGATGGCGGAAATTACCGTTACGCCGGAGATGGAGCTTGGTGGAACGGATCTCGTGCTGACAGCAGCAAACGAGACCTTCGATCTGGGCGGCAGTATGGTGGTCTCTGACTACTTCAAAGGCGCCAACGCAACGGTTGACACCACGAAGTGCAACGCCTGCCACGACGCGCTCGCCAGCAGCTTCCACGATGGCAGTGGTCGTGCCGGTGACGGTATCGAAGTCTGCAAGAACTGCCACGTAACGACGAGCCCGGGTAGTCATCTGGAGATGGCCTCACGTGCTATCGACTCCTACGTGCATGCGATTCACTCATTCCAGCCGTTCGATCTGGATGATGTCGCAGCCGCAGACGATCCGGTGCTCGATGCACGCAATGAGCAGCACCTGGTCCACACGTTCCCGAACTTCACGATCAGGAACTGCGAGGCTTGCCACATCGACGGCACCTACAATGTGCCGGATCAATCCAAGTCGATGCCGGGTGTCCTGTCGAAGTCCTGGGCTATCGCGGATCGCGATATCGGGTCCGTACCTGAGTACGTCACCGGTCCTGCTTCCAGGGCTTGCGGTGGCTGCCACAGGGTGGACATGATCAATCCTGATCTGGCCGGCGATCTCGCCACGTTCAACGCCCACACCGAGGCGTTCGGCACGCTGGAAGAAAACGATGATGAGGATCTGATCCTGTACGGCATCATCGACAAGATCATGGGTCTGTTCGAATAAGACCCGCAGGTACAAAGTAAGCATTGGCCGGGAGAGCAATCTCCCGGCTTTTTTTTTGCCTGAAACGCATCGCCGCGGCACAATAAAGCGCCGCGGCGTAATACGTATAACTACGGGCCGTCGAACGGCGAACGGCTATTCCTATTGCCTGGGGTACGACGCAGTATTACCGCATGGAAAAAGAGAACCGCAGCGAAATGGTCCGCTGCGATTGATAATCAGGGTGACGAACAATGGCAATCCTCAAGAACCGCGCAGTTCACATTATTTCCCTCACATTGCTGGCTCTCGCCCTCGCCGCCTGCAGCGGCGGTAGCGACGGCGCCGACGGTTCCTCAGGACCTGCCGGTCCCGCCGGACCTCCGGGACCTCCGGGACCGACCACCGGCACCGGCCTACCCATTGCTTCTGCCGAGAGGATTAACGTTGCTGTCACTGGTGTCGCGATTCCGGCCGGCGGCGGCGCACCAACCGTCTCAATGACTCTGAGCAATGACCTGGGGCAGGGCCTGCAGGGTCTGGCCGCCGGCGAAACTCGATTTACGATCGCGCAGCTTTCGCCCGGTTCGGCTGGCGGCTCCAGTGAATGGCAGTCCTATGTTACGCGCAGCAGCAACGGCGTCCCGAACGCACAGGCCAACACCGAAACTGCAACAGCCGGCACTTTCGTGGACAATGGTGACGGCACGTATGCCTATACATTTGCCAGCGCATTGACGGCCTACCCCGGTGGACCCACCTTTGACGCGGTGAAGACGCACCGACTGGGTGTCGAGATCCGCGAGCAAGCGCCGATTTCATCCAACGGCATTTACGACTTTGTTCCGGCCGGCGGTGCGCCATTGTTCGAGCGCAAAATCGTTGACAACGATACCTGCGATGCCTGCCATGACCGCCTTGAGTTCCACGGCGGCCCGCGTACCGACGTCGACTACTGCGTCACCTGCCACAACCCGTATTCAATTGATGAGGACAGCGGCAATACGGTTGACATGAAAGCGATGATGCACAACATCCATGTCGGCCGCGATGGCTACACGATCGTCGGCTACGGCGGCAGTGTGCACGACTACTCCGATATCGTCTGGAGTCAGGATATTCGCAATTGCCAGACCTGCCACGAGGAGTCGGACCTCAATACGCCGCAGGCCAGCAACTGGCGACTGGTTCCGAACCGAGCCGCCTGCGGTACCTGCCACTTCGACGACGGCGACCCGCTGAACAGCGAGCACGATTACGCCATTGAAGACGGCATCCATCCGCTGGGACTGACGCTGACCGATGACACACAGTGCGAACTTTGCCACGGACCGGCCGCGACAATCGATGGTGGCCGGGTACAAGTCGCCCGCATACACGAAATTCCCGAAGCAGTCGCTGCCAGAGCCTTCGAGTACGAAGTTGTCAGCGTGACCAACACGGCACCCGGCGAGATGCCGACCGTGAGCCTGCGCGTTCTGGATCCGACCAACCCGGCTTACGCCACCGACCCGGCCAGCACCGCGTACGACATCAACGATCCTGCCGGACCCTTCCAGACAGGCAGCGCGCGAATCAGCGTCGATATCTCCTGGTCGACGACGGAACTCGGCAACGTCGATCCGAACGATGACCTCGCCCGTTCCGCGACATCCGGCGCACCATTCGCACCGATCAATATCAACTTCAAGAGCGGTGCCATAAATGACGGCAATAACCTGTTCACGCAGACCTCGACCGTTGCCATCCCGACCGGCATTTCAGGCTCCGGGCTCGCGATCGTCGAAGGCCGGCCACAGGTTGATCTCGGAAACGGGCTCGTGACACTCGCCGTCACTGCCAGCGGTCAAGCCTTCGCCATTACGGACGCGACAGCACAGGCCAGGCGCCAGGTCGTCGATATTGCGAAATGTAACGACTGCCACAATACGCTGGCCCTGCACGGTGATAACCGCGTCGGTAATACCGAGCTCTGCTCTACCTGCCACAATCCCAATGCGACGGACATTAACCGTCGTGTCGCTGGCGGTGCCTGTGAAGTTGCGGTTGGCGGCAACGATGAATCCATCGATATGAAACGCATGATCCACCAGATCCATGCCGGAAACGTTGCGCTATGTGGTTACGGCAATAGCCTGCACGACTACACCGCTCTGGTGTATCCGGGCCACATCAATAACTGCGAAGGCTGCCACCTTCCCGGAACCTACTTCCCCGTGGATCCGGCAACTGTGATGGCGACCACCATCGATGTCGGACCGAATGTCGGGCCGGCTCCGGATCGCAGCTCGCTGCTCGATGACGTCGCTATTTCGCCGAACGCGTCTGTGTGCTCGTCCTGCCATACGTCGGATCTGGCGAAGAACCACATGTCGCAAAACGGCGGTGATTTTGCGGCCGCGAAGATGGAAGACGGCACGATGATCTCGTCGGGTGTTGAAACCTGTGCGCTCTGCCACGGTGATGGTGCAACGTCCGACGTGAGCGAAGCGCACGATCTCGATTCATTCGACTACAACTAGGACAGGGATCGTGGCAATGACTGTGACAGTGCGAATTGCAATGGTGGCGGCGGTCTTCGCGGTCATCGCTTTCCCGGGCATCGTTTCGTCACAGTCTTCTGATGACGAGACGGCTTCGCCGGAGTACAGCCGCAAAGGCGCAGACTCCTGCCTGGCCTGTCATGACGACCAGAAAGTGCTCGCGGTATTCCAGACCGCGCACGCGGTTCCCGGCGATCCGGATTCACCTTTCGGCCACGGTCAACTGCAATGCGAATCCTGCCACGGTGCCGGTGGCGAGCATGCGGGGCGCGTGCGCCGCGGCCAGGAACGGCCGCCGATTCCGGCTTTCGCGAGCAACACCGGCACGTCGGTCGCTGACCAGAACAGCTATTGCGTTGATTGCCATGCGCCGGACCAGGGGTTTGCCTGGCACGCCAGCGGCCACGACAGCAACTCGGTCTCCTGTGCCGGATGTCATACGGTGCATGCGGACAACGATCCGGTCATGGCAACGGCGACCCAGGTCGAAGTCTGCTTCGATTGTCACCAGCAGCAACGTACACAATCCATGAAGCCTTACGCCCATCCGATACGCCAGGGCAAGATGGATTGCGGCAGCTGCCACAGCCCGCACGGCGAAACCACCGATCTGCTGCTGGCGCGACAAACCCTGAACGACACCTGCTACGACTGCCATGCCGAAACCCGCGGCCCCTATCTCTGGGAGCACGCGCCGGTATCCGAAGACTGCAGCAACTGTCATGAACCGCACGGCTCCAGTCAGCCCGGCATGTTGAGCATGCGCGCGCCGCTGCTGTGCCAGGGCTGCCATTCTCAGGACGGCCACCCAAGCCTCCCCCAGGACGAAAGCGGTCTGGCCAGCGGTGTCCCCTCGCAGTTTCTGCTGGGCCAGAGCTGCCTGAATTGCCACAGCGAAGTACACGGCTCGAACCACCCATCCGGTTCGAAGCTGATGCGTTAGGAGCGTAGAGATGTCAAACAGTAATCCGACCCGTTCCCTCCTTGTCACTCTGGGCGTTTTACTGCCGGGTATGACACTGGCGCAGGTCGATACCTCAGAGTGGGTATGTGAGGCCTGCCCCTTCGAGGACGGCTATCGTAGCAATGTCGAGGTCGGCGCCACTTACGTCAGCGATGATGCAGCGCGCTACGGCAACGCCACGGGATATGACGAAAAAGGTGCCTACGCAAATGTTGACGGCGACGGTAGCTACGCCAAAGATGCTTACCGCCTGAACTGGTACCTTGAAGACCTGGGGCTCTCGTCGCGCGTCTTCGAGATGGACGGTGGCGTGCAGGGTAAATTCGGTTTCAATATCGGTTACCGTGAAATGCCGTATCGTCTTTTCGATACGACACAGACTATCTTCTCGGGCTTAGACTATCTCTCTCTGCCATCCGCCTGGGTGACATCAGGATCGACTTCGGGATTCACTGAGCTCGCTACATCTCTTTATCCGCAGAACATTGGGAGCGACCGAACGATACTCGATCTCGGCGCGAACTGGACGCCAGTGGACAAGTTTGATGTTTACGCCGACTTCCGCCGGCAGAACAACGAAGGCATCAAAATCAGCGGCGGGGCCGGGTTCACACAGGCATCGCTGTTGCCGCAATGGTTTGATTATGAAACCGACCAGATCGACGCAGGCGTACGCTATTCCACGAACCGGGCGAGCATCGGTGTTGCCTACTACGGATCCTTTTTTACGAACAAGAACCAGTCCCTGACCTGGGAGACACCGTTCACCGCTTCTGCCGGTATGGACATCCTGAGGAAATCCACAGCGCCGAGCAACGACTTCCAGCAGTTCGCCCTGGCCGGATCGTTTCGCGCCTCAGTCTGGGATACGGTGATCGCGTTCTCCGTTGCCAGCGGACGTGGTGAACAGAACGAGGCGTTGCTGCCCTATACGATTAATCCGAACATCGTAACGGCTGCCCTGCCGATGACGTCGCTAAATGCCGAAGTGGACACCAGCAATTACGCTTTGACCGTCACCTCCCGCCCGCTACCGAAGGGCCGTGTCCGCATGGCCTACCGTTACGACGAGCGTGACAACCAGACCTCTCAGGCAGGCTGGAATCGCGTCATAGTGGACGGCTTCGTCACGAACGATAACGAACAAAATACTCCCTATAGCTTCGAGCGCACGCAGCTCGGCATCAGTGGAGACTATGTCATCTGGAAAGACATTCAGCTTTCCGGCGGCTTTGACCGCAGAGAACTCAATCGCGACTACCAGGAAGTCGCTGAACAAACCACCGACGAAGCCTGGGGACAGGTCCGGTGGCGACCGCTGGATTGGCTGGACTTCAGAATCAAGGGCGGAGAGTCCGAGCGCGAGATTGACCGTTACGACGAAACCGTCGCCGTTAGCCTGGGGCAAAACCCCCTGATGCGAAAATACCATCTGGCCTATCGGTATCGCGCATACGGCGAATTGATAGCGGCCATTTCACCCAGCGAATCCCGATGGTCTCTCAGCGCGACCGCGCTGTATGCCGAAGACACCTACAACCAATCCCGCCTTGGCATGAAAGAAAGCGACGAATCGCGTGCGACGCTCGATCTCAGTTTTTCAATGACGGATGATCTCTCTGCCTTCGTCCTGTTCGGCTGGGAAGAGATCACGGCGCTGCAACTCGGTAGTGAACAATTCTCCAATAGCGACTGGTCCGCCGACCATGAAGACAATTTTGATCACCTGGGATTCGGTTTCCGGTGGCAGCAGCCGGATAGCAACTTTGACCTGCAGCTTGCCTACAATCGCGCCGAAGGTAATTCCGCGATACTCATGGACAGTATGAGCGGCGGTCTTAGCCAGATGCCGGACCTGGAGTCCACGCTTGACTCCGTACGAATTGACGCCAGCTACCGCTGGACTGACCGTCTGCAGGGCGTCCTCGATTTGCGCTACGAAAGCTTCACGATGCAGGATTGGGCCATGGTCGCACCGGATGCGATACCGGCCGTGCTCACGTTGGGCGAGGTGCCGTACGACTATGACCTGTGGGCCATCGGCCTCGGTGTTAAGTATTCCTTTGGCGGCGGGGACATCGCGCTCGCCGACTAAAGGTCGCCACCCCATCTGATATAGTCGCCCGATTCGACAGCATCGGGCCACTCATGAGCACAATCGCACCCATACTCGTCATCGGCAGCTCGAATACCGACCTCGTGATTCGGGTGCCGAATCTGCCGCGGCCCGGGCAAACAGTGCTTGGCGGGAGTTTCGAAACTTTCGGCGGTGGCAAGGGTGCCAATCAGGCCGTCGCCGCCAAGCGTGCTGGCGCCAGTGTTCGTTTCCTCGCCGCTGTTGGTGATGATGGATACGGCCACGATGCCATCGACAGCTTCGAGGCCGAAGGCATCGATACGACCTACGTGCAATTGATCGACGGCGTGCCGTCCGGCATCGCAATGATCTTTGTTGGCGAAAGCGGCGAAAACTGCATCGCCGTTGCTCCCGGCGCGAACGGCAAACTGTCACCCGACACCCTGCGTCGTCACGAAACCCTGTTCGCAGATACGAGCGTCGTGTTGCTGCAACTGGAAATACCGATGGACACGGTCAGCACCGCCATCAAGCTCGCACGTCAACACGGTACGCCCTGCATTCTGAACCCTGCTCCCGCCGCGGCATTGGCGGACGAGCTGTTGGCGGACCTGTATTGCATCACGCCGAATGAAACTGAAGCTGAACTCCTCACCGGAATTCCTATTGTCGACAACGACAGCGCGCGGCAAGCAGCAGAAGTATTGTTGCAGCGCGGAGTCCGGAATGTCGTGATCACCCTCGGCGACAGCGGCGCCTTGTTGCACAACGCGGATGAAACCCATCACGAGAAAGCGGCGCGGGTCACCGTTGTCGATACCACGGCCGCCGGCGATACGTTTAATGGTGTGCTGGCTGCGATGATTGCAGAAGGTAAATCGCTGAAAGAAGCTGCCCGGCTCGCTGTGGCCGCAGCGACGCACTCCGTGCAAACGGCCGGAGCCAACAGCAGCATTCCACATCGCGATGACTTTATGTAAGCAGAGCGATCAGGTCCGCAGCGAAAAGCGAGATCAACACAAAACTGACGCCACCGATCAAAACGGCGGCAAAGAGTCCCAGCGCAAAGGGCCGCATACCGATCTTAACGATGCCGGCAAACATCGACGTCAAACCGACCGCCGCCATTGCCACGAGCAGGCAACGTTCAGCAGCGTTTTGCAGAACAGAAACTATGTCCTGCCATTGCTGCGGTTCCAGTACACCAAAAGGCTGCTCACCCATGTCGCCGACAGTCCGCAGAGCTGACATCAACGCAAAACCGACAATGAACCAGGGAATCATTGCGAGGTAATTGATGCGCGTCGCGTCTTCTTTCGCACGCTCACGACCGTACAGGATGCCGACCAACGGAATCACGGCGATCATGCACAGATTGCGGACCAGCTTGGTGACCGTCGCAATATCGAGCGCGATGGGCGCGTTGTACTGTGCCTCGTACATCATCCCGGCGCCCGCGACCTGCGCTGTTTCGTGTATGGACGTACCCAGAAACAGGCCGGCCAGTTCCGGCTGATTCGCGAACGCCTGGTGCGCGAGGACCGGGTAAAAGAACATCGCCGCCAATCCGAAGACCGTAATGCAGGCAACGGCGTAGCTGACCTCCGAATCCTCGGCCTGAATCAACGGGGCTGTTGCGACGATGGCCGTACAACCGCAAATGGCGGTGCCAACAGCGATCAGCCCGCTGAGCTGTCGCGAAAGGCCCATGTAACGTCCCAGCATTCCCACTGTGAACAGCCCGATGGCAATCGCTGCAATCACGAATGGCAAAGCCACCAGCGTGAACTGTCCGGCGCCCGTAAGGCTCAGGCGGATACCGAGCAGCATGATGCCGAGACGGAGTATCGCTGACGCACCGAATTTCAGGCCCGGCTGAACAGAATCCGGCAAACGGATGAGGTTGGCGATCAGCATGCCAAGGACGATAGCCATCATGATCGCGCTGAGCGGGCTTTTCCTGAATCCAAGCAGGGCTATGCCGACCCAATCCGCTGCATACCCGGCAGCGAATGACACCGATATTGCAAGCAGTAAACCCGCCCACCATCCAAACGATCGAAAATGTGCTATCACTGCTATAGTTCCATCTGCAATCAACGCGCGCGATCATACCGTAAGTCGCTACCTGAATTCCCTTCCCTAAGGGTATTTCGGCAGGCAATATCGACGAACGCGTAACAAAAGAGCCCAAAATGTCCGAACTTGCAGTGAAATCGCCAGCAGCACCCGGTCCCGACTTCAAGGTCCTTTTTGACGGATTGACCGCCGAGTTCCTGAGCAACAAGACCCGGGATCTGGCCTGGCGCCGAGCCCAGCTCAAGGCTGTGCAACGCATGATGCAGGACGCTGAAGCGGACCTGTTCGCCGCCCTGAAGGCGGACCTCGGCAAGTCGGCTCAGGAGGCGTTCACGACGGAAACCTCCTACGTGAGCGCTGACGCCGCTTACGCGGCCAAAAAACTGAATCGCTGGACTCGCAAACGGCGCGTTTCAACGCCACTCATCGCACAACCGGGTCGTAGCTGGGTGCAGCCGGAACCGCTTGGCACGGTGCTCGTTATCGGTGCCTGGAACTATCCGGTGCAGCTAACACTCGCGGGCATGTCAGCAGCCATTGCGGCAGGCAACTGCGTTGTTATCAAGCCTTCCGAACTCGCACCGGCCACCTCGGCACTGCTGGCCCGTCTGGTCCCTCTGTACATGGACGCAGACTGCGTCAAAGTTGTCGCAGGTGCAGTGCCCGAAACATCGGCGTTACTCGAACTGCCCTTCGATCACATTCTGTATACGGGCGGCGGCAACGTCGGGCGCATCGTGATGACGGCGGCCGCGAAACATCTCACGCCGGTCACCCTGGAACTGGGCGGCAAGTCGCCCTGCGTCGTACTGCCGGACGCCGATCTCGAAGCGACCGCCAGGCGCATCGCCTGGGGGAAGTACACGAACGCGGGACAAACCTGTATCGCACCGGACTACATACTGACGGATGCAAAGACCGAGGCTTTGTTGTTGCCGCTGCTCGAAAACAACATTCGACAAATGTTCGGCGACGATCCCCAGCAGTCCGAATCCTATGGACGCATGGTGAACGCGCAGCACTTCGACAGAGTCAGCGCGCTCCTCGCCAACGGTCACACGGCCATCGGCGGCCAGGTGGATGCCGCAGACAAATACATAGCGCCGACAGTGCTGACCGACGTAAAGGCGCGCAGTGCCATCATGAAGGAGGAAATCTTCGGCCCGGTGCTGCCGATAGTGCGGGCGGAAAACATCGAAGACGCTATCGCGCAAATACGCGGTGGCGACAAGCCGCTCTCCGCCTATATTTTCACGAACAACAAAAAAGCTGAAAGAAAATTCCTTGAACAGGTCAGCTGCGGCAGCGTCTGCGTTAACGACGTCATGATGTTCATGGCCGTCAGTGAGCTTCCTTTCGGCGGCGTCGGGGCCAGCGGCATGGGCGCTTACAGCGGACAGAGAGGCTTTGAAACATTCAGCCATCTGAAATCCGTCATGAAACGCGGCTGGTGGCCGGACCTCAAGCTGCGCTTCGCTCCCTACAGTGAAACGAAACTCAAATTCTTACGTAAGCTACGATAATAAAGGACTCCGCTATGACCGCATTTCGCAGAGCAATTGCGACAAGCTTCCTGTTGGCTCTTGCTGCGCCGATCTTCGCCGATACGACACTGATCCACGCTGGTGAGCTGCTGGCCGTGCCCGGGAAATCACCGTCTGCACGACAGACGATTGTTGTCGAGGGCGACAAGATTGTTGCCATCCGTAGCGGCTATCTGAATGCGGACGAATTCGAAGGAGAGGTCACAGTCATCGACCTCAGCAGGCAATTCGTGCTTCCCGGACTCATGGATATGCACGTGCATCTGCAGGGCGAGCTGGGCCCAAAAAATGACAGCGATGCGCTGAAAATGTCGGACCAGTTGATGCAAATGCGCAGCCTGCATTTCGCCATGAACACCTTGCTCGCTGGATTTACGACGGTTCGCGACGCCGGCTCGTCGTCACAGGAAATGTACGCCATGCGTGACGCCATCAATAATGGTTGGATAGACGGGCCGCGCATCATTGCGGCCGGTGGCGTCGGAATTACCGGCGGGCACGCCGACATCAGTGGCGTGAGTCCGGATCTCATGGAGATGTTCACATCACCCAATGTGTGTGACGGCCCTTACGACTGCCGCCGTGCGACTCGCAACGTCATCAAGTACGGTGCCGACCTCGTCAAGATCACGTCCACCGGTGGCGTTTTGACCGACCGCGCGACGGGAACTGGTCAACAGATGGAGGCGGATGAACTCCGGGAAGTGGTCCTCGCCGCTGCGCGCATGGGCAGAAAAGTCGCATCGCACGCGCATGAAGAGGAAGGCATCATTGCCGCACTGGAGGCCGGAGTCGCGAGTATTGAACACGGCACCTATACCGGTCCGCGTGCGATCGCACTTTTTAGAGAAACCGGTGCCTACCTCGTACCAACATTGCTCGCGGGCAAGACCGTCGCGACTATGGCCGTGGAGTCGGAATTCATGAGTCCCGCAATTCGAGAGAAGGCTATTCGTGTTGGCAACGATATGGCGGGGTCTTTCGAAAAGGCGCACAAAGCCGGAGTTAACATTGCTTACGGGACCGACAGCGGAGTGTCGCGGCATGGCACGAATGCCGAAGAAGCGGTGCTCATGGTTGCTGCCGGAATGGCCGAAATGGACGTGCTCGTGGCCGCTACGATCAATGCGGCAGACCTTATTGATATGAGCGACTCGATCGGCACCCTTGAAGCGGGCAAGTTTGCGGACATCATCGCCGTCGACAATTCGCCTCTTGAAAACATCGACGAATTGCTCGACGTCGATTTCGTAATGAAAGGCGGCAAAGTCTACAAGCACTGAATGGCCTTCACGCCGTCCGAGCGAGCTGCGAATTAATCCATGGCGGCAATGACTCCCAGTACACTGCGCATCGGCCGCCGTTATCGGCCGGGACGATTGTCAGAACCCTATGACGCGGTTGTCATCGGCTCCGGGATGGGCGGCCTGACGACGGCCGCCCTGCTGAGCGACCTGGGCTGGAAGGTCTGTGTACTGGAACAGCATTACACCGCCGGCGGTTACACGCACTCCTACGAACGACACGGTTATGAGTGGGATGTCGGCGTGCATTACATCGGTGATGTCGGAGCAAACACCGGAACGCGAAAGATGTTTGACCATCTGTCCGGTGGCCAACTTAGCTTCGCGCCGATGGCGGATGAATACGATCGCTTTTATGTCGGCGACAAAGTCTTCAACGCTATTGCTGGCAAAGACGAATACAGAGCAAACCTGATCCGCCAGTTTCCGCGCGAAGAGCAGGCCATCGATCGCTATCTTGAGCTCCTAAGCACAGCGGGTAGTGCTCTGCCGGCTTTCGGCATGCAACGCGCGCTCAGCTCCTGGCAACGCTTCCTGCTGTGGCCCTATCTGTTTCTAAAAATGCCACGGTTTCTATTCCGTAACACCTGGGATGTACTCAGTGAACTAAGCGACGATCCGGACCTGATCGCGGTGTTGTGCGGCCAGTGGGGCGACATGGGCCTGCCGCCGAAACAGTCCACGTTTCTTGTGCACGCCATGATCGTGCGCCACTACCTGTATGGTGGCTACTATCCCATCGGCGGTTCATGGCGCATCGCCGATTCCATCATTCCCAAAATTCAGGCTGCCGGTGGTGAGGTCTTCACCTACGCTGCAGTGCAGGAAATTGTCGTCGAGGCCGGCAAGGCCCGCGGTGTGATGATGAAGGACGGACACTTTGTCGAATGTCCCTGCGTCATCTCATCCGCCGGTGTCGGCAATACGTTTCGAAAACTGTTACCGGGCGACATTGCCGAGAAGGCCGGATACGAAAGAAAACTGGATACGGTCGAACCCAGTTTTGCACATCTTGGTGTTTATATCGGACTCAAAGGCACGGCCGAGGAGCTGCAACTGCCGAAAACAAATTTCTGGATATACCCCGACAACGATTACGACGCCGCGGTCGAGCGTTTCATGAACGATGAGAACGAAGCTTTCCCTGTGGTCTACATTTCGTTTCCGTCAGCCAAAGATCCGGACTATCTCAAGCGCCATCCCGGAACAGCCACCATCGAAATTGTCGCACCAGCACCCTACCAGTGGTTCCTGAAGTGGCGTGACGAGACCTGGGGCAAGCGAGGCGAAGACTACGATGCATTTAAGCACCAGCTCGGTGAACGGCTAATGCAGCACCTCTACGACAAACTGCCGGAGTTGCGTGGCAAAGTTGACTATTACGAAGTTTCCACGCCCTTATCGACCAACTGGTTTGGGGGCTATCAACAGGGCGAATTGTATGGTCTGTCGCACACACCGACGCGAATGCTGCAGAAGTGGTTGCGACCGAAGACCACGATCCCCGGCCTGTGGCTGACCGGCCAGGACGTACTCACCTGCGGCGTTACCGGAGCGATGATGGCGGGCGTGCTGACAACGACCAGCATCGTTGGCATGCGAAAAGTCGCGCCGCTGCTAAAACGGATCTATCGCTGAGCCGTCAGAACTGTGATTCATTGAGCTGCATGACCGTGCAGGGACCGGCCATCGCTGCAGCTGCCAGTCCGTGTGCTCTCGGCAGAATGTGGCGCGCATAAAAACGCACCGTCAATAACTTGGCCTCAGCGAATGCGGCATCATCGGACGCCGCACCGTTGACGATCGCGAGACCGGCGCGCGCCATTTGCCAGCCACCCACAACGGTGCCGGCAAGCATTAACAAGTTGACGGACGCTGAGCCTGCCGCATTCGGATCAAGGGGGCCTTGCTCCAGCAACCACTGAGTTGCCGACTCCAGTTGCCCAATACCATCGGCCAGGCTTTCGCGAATTTCGCCCAGGCGTTCATCGCCGGCCAGCGCATCGTCCATAGCGCGCATCTCTGCGATCAGCTCACCGATCGCTTTGCCTTCGTCGGCCATAATCTTGCGACCCACGAAATCGATCGCCTGGATGCCGGTCGTGCCTTCGTAAATGGTCAGGATACGAGCATCGCGCATATGTTGAGCTGCACCGGTTTCCTCGACAAAACCCATGCCGCCCTGAATCTGCACACCGAGAGAAGTCAATTCCTGTGCGGCCTCGGTGAGCCAGGCTTTGATAACTGGCGTTAACAAAGCGACTCGCGATTTTGCGGCTTCCCGTTCGGTAACATCGTCAGAGTGATGCCACAAGTCCTCCATGCCTGCGGTGTAATATGCAGCCGCACGCATGGCTTCGATCTGCGATTTCATGACCAGCAACATACGCCGCACATCCGGGTGATGCACGATGGTCACAGTGCCTTTGATGCCCGGTGCGCGACCTTGCTTGCGGTCCAGTGCGAAAGAACGCGCAAGTTGGTAAGCCCTTTCGCTGATGCCGAGACCCTGTACGCCGACCCCAAGGCGCGCATGATTCATCATCGTAAACATGCACGCGAGACCTTTGTTCTCTTCACCGATCAGGTAGCCAATCGCGCCATCTTTTTCGCCAAACGCCATCACGCAGGTCGGGCTCGCGTGGATTCCGAGTTTGTGTTCAATACTCGGCGTCCAAACATCGTTACGCTCGCCAATGCTGCCGTCCGCGTTCAGCAGGAATTTTGGCACGAGGAACAGGGAAATGCCGCGCACGCCTTCCGGCGCGTCCGGCAACCGTGCCAGCACCAGGTGAATGATGTTCTCGCTAAAGTCCTGATCGCCCCAGGTGATGAAAATTTTCGAGCCGGTGATACGGTAATGATCTGCTTCAGGAACTGCTTTGGTCGTCACGACGGAAAGATCCGATCCTGCTTGCGGTTCGGTCAGGTTCATCGTGCCGGTCCAGCCGCCACTGGTCATGTTGGGCAGGTAGGCATTGCAAACCGCCTCCGATCCGTGCGCCTCGATGCAATGGATCGCACCGCTCGTCAGCATCGGCGCCAACATGAAAGACAGGCAGGCCGCCTGCCAGGTTTCTGCCGCAGCGGTGCCCGCGACAGACGGCATCCCCATGCCGCCATACTCGGGCGAAACAACCAGGCTTTGCCAGCCGTTCTCGACGAATTGATGGTAAGCCTCTGCAAAACCCGGTACGGCGACCACACCTTTATCGATGACCTTTGGACGAGCCTGATCGCCAGGAATATTGAGCGGACTCAGGATGTCGGCCGCAAATTTGCCCGCCTCCTCCACGACCTGATCTACCAGGTCCGCGTCAAATTCGGCGAATTTTCCCAGCTTTAAAACGCGTTCCAGTCCGGATAACTCGTGAACGTTAAACAACATGTCTTTGAGTGGTGGAATGTAGTCGGTCATTGCAGCCTCGGATCAGTGTTTCGGAACTCTCAATGCATTCTACTGGCTTGCCACAGTTGGCGGCGTACCGGAAATAAGGTAGAACTGAGCATGCCTCTTGAACTGTGACGATGTCCTCGTCCACCGAATAATAACAATAAGGGTTTATGACATGGCCACGACCAACACCAATCATCCGTCCATCTCGGCAAAGGACGTCAAACAGCTGGGCACCTGGGCTGCACTCGGCAGCCTGAGCTACGTCTTCTGGGTCTGTGGCGGCATGGAGATGGTCGAGCGTCTGGCGTATTACGGCGTGCGACAGGTTTCGAGCCTGTACGCCACAGACTCTGTCTCGAATGGCGGTTTGGGCCTCGAAGGCAGCGAGATCGGCATTATATTTGCCGTCTGGGCGCTGATGCAGTCATTCGTTCCCGTGCTGACCGGTGGCATATCTGATCGCGTCGGATACAAGGAAACGATTTTCGCCTCGACTGTGTTCAAAATCCTGGGCTATCTGATCATGGCGTGGTTTGCGACCTTCTGGGGATTCATGGCGGGTGCGTTGGTGCTCGCATTTGGCACCGGAATATTCAAGCCCGGCCTGCAAGCGACCATCGTCAAGTCGACCAACCGCGAGAACAGTTCGATGGCCTGGGGCGTGTTCTATCAAACCGTCAACATTGGGGGCTTTATTGGCCCCTTGCTTGCGGCGCAGTTACGGCAGCTGGAATGGGCCTACGTATTTTACGCCTGCGCGGCCATCATTTCGCTCAACTTCCTGTTGCTGCTCACCTATAAGGAACAGGATAAGGAAGCACGGCTCGAACATCGCCGCAAAGTCAAAGCCGGTGAAATCAAGGAAGAGAGCCTGTGGCTCGACAGCCTCAAGGAGCTGGGTCGACCGATCATGATCTGGTACATCGTCCTGTTCTCCGGATTCTGGTTTATGCTCAATGCATTCTGGGATGTTGGTCCGCTGTTTTTCCGGGATTGGGTCGATACAAGCGTTATGGTCAGAGCCTTGTTTGGCGAAGACGGTACGACCAGTGGCTTCTGGAAGTTTATTTTCGGTATGACGCAGGATGGCAAGACCATCCTTCCGGAAGGGCTCATTAATATCAACGCGATGCTCATCATGTTTGTCTGTTTTATCGTCGCGGGTTGGAGCGCGTTGATCAGGGCGACGACATCAATGGCGTTAGGTACTTTTCTGGCGGCGACGACACTATTGCTATTCGCCGGATTCAACTCCGTCTGGATAGTTCTGGTCGCGATCATTTGTTTCTCGATCGGCGAGATGCTTTCGAGCCCAAAATGTTCGGAATACCTCGGTAATATCGCACCAGAACAAAAGAAGGCGATGTATCTCGGCTTTAGTCAATTGCCGCTGGGTATCGGCTGGGTGCTCGAAGGTTATTTCGGCCAGGTGCTGTATGCCGAGTACGGTTCGAAAGATACGATCGCACGGCAGTCGCTGCTCGATAGCGGCATGTCGCAAACCGAAGTCACCGCGGTTCCCATTGGCGAAGCGTTTCAGAAACTGATGGACGTTACGGGCCAAACGGCCGACGCGCTAACGGCGCAGCTTTATATGGCGAACGACGTCGGCGGTGCCTGGTACATCATGGCGACGG
>CALNXZ010000004.1:0-15813 GCA_942490655.1 uncultured Gammaproteobacteria bacterium
ACGAAGACGTCCGGTACATGATCATCGACAAGCGCGTCAAGTTCAGTGCGGTAGGGGATCTGTCCTTCTTGTCAACAGAGGCCGCAGCCGAACGCATCGACGGCGCGCGTTTGCTGGAAACCAAGCGGAAGGAACGACCGGCACAAACCCCTTCCGACATGGTCCCCGACGAAGAAGAGAAGAAGCCGAAGACGACGCACGACGAGGCAGAAGACACAGCCGCCCCTGTCGAAGAGGCCGGCGGGGAAGAAGAGAAGATGGACGAGGGCGCGGCCGAATCTGTGGAAGAGACTGGCGGAGAAGAGGAGAAGGCCGCCGATACCGAACAGGCACAGGCCCAGGCCGTCGACGGCGATGAGTCTGCCAAAGGCAAGGTGGCCGGGGAGGAAGCCGCCGAGGTATCCGCAACCGTTGACCCGCCGCCTCAGCCAGAGACAACGGGACAACCGATTAGTCCTCTGGATAAGGCCAAGTTAACTCTCGAGCGACTGGTACGTACTCGTATCGATGCCGTGGACAACTGGGCCCTTGATGGCGCGCAACCCGGTGCCGAGCCTAAAATGGATGGGCTTGATACTCAAATCGAACGGATGCGGAAGATGGTTGATCAACTGACCGCCGAGGCAGCCAAGAACGTGGAGGAGGCAGTCAAAGCGGCGGCGGGCCTCAAGCGAAAGGCCGATGAAGAGGCCAGGCAACAACAGGAAGACACGGCCAAGGCCGAAGCAAAGCGGATGAAAGAGGCCGGCGCGACCGACGACATGGAAACCGCAGTGGAGGCCGACGGTAACCAACGGGCGAACGATCTCAAGAATCAGCAGGAGCAGACCGATGAGCAATTGGCCGCCCACGAAACATTCAGTGAATCGGCCACTGCGAAATTATCCGAGGGGCAAGTCGGCAGTGGCACGACCACACAAAATGCACCGACAGGTGCGTCGTCTGGAATGGAGGTGGCGGACGTCATGGACAAGGACGTCGCCATGGTACATGAGGGTAGCGGGGACCAGGCGGATCGACCCATGCATCCCGAGAACGCCAATCCCACGGACAAGGTGAACGGCGAGGTGACAAAGGGTGCAGATACGGGCGATGTCGTCAAGATGGACATCGACAGAGGTCACAACAAGGATACGACCAGTGCCAATGCGATGGCGGCGAAACGCAAAGATGTTAACATGAGCGACGCGGAGAGGAACAAGCGCGACCGGGCGCGAGCCAAAGCACAAGAGGCCGAGGCCAAGGCAGCCGCCAAGGCACAGGAAACGTTCGACAAAGGTGCTCCCACTGAAGCCGAGTCGATGGACACGTCACTGCCCCCTTCGCTCAAGGAGATCACCGAGTCGGGCCAGATCAATGCCGGTGTCGCTCGTGTAATGGCGCGCCTGCACTCGGCCGACGTGGATCTCGCCGATGAAAAGGGATCTGTCGTCAAGTACCAGGCCCTCGTCCGTCAAGAGGTTACCGCCGCGTTGCACCAGCTTGCGCGGCAAGTGGACCCCCAGCGTATGGAAGCGCCGTCTGTCGCGCAACAGATCAAGGGCGCCGCATCGTTGGCCGTGAACGAAATGGCGGGTCGGGGCGAAGCGGGCAGTTTCCCCATCTACTCACCCAACGATGCGCTTGCCAAGGCCACGGGTATGGGAAGCAGCGAGCTTACCACCATGACCATCAAGGAACAGAACCAGCTGCTGGATGAACTGAAACCCTGGTGGAACGAGTACCGCACCGTTCGTACCAACCAGGGCTTTGTGGAAATGGAAGCGATGCCCACCTACCTCATCACTTCGCCGATCGGTACCGTACAAGCCGGCAGCAAGGTCCGTACCGACATGGACCAGCCCACCAACCAGTTCTTCTACTTTATGTACTGGGCCATGCGGGCCAAGATGGATAACATGTACGACCATTTGGCCTGGCGCGATTTGTTCCGGTACTCGGCTGCGATGGGATACAACGACCTGACCAAGGGCCAGATCAATTGGCTGGTCACCGGCAATGTGAACGGTACGTTCGACGAGAGCATCGACTTTGACGGGATCCCGGCCGAGTTTAACGAGGCGCACATCGCCGAGGGCGAGATCACGCGTACCTCGCCGTTGATCAAGTTCAATCAAGCGGAGATCGATATCTTACACCGGGCCGTGTCCGGCATGCCTCTTCCCAATAATGTTCCCCCTGGCAAGAACACCTCTCCGTCCCCTGAAGGCAGGGGAACTCGACGCGAGATGCGGGTCGTCGATGGTCGACTTGTATCCGTGACCGCGTCGTTCGGTCGATTCGGCGACGTCGGCGCAGAGACGCTGGAAGGTATTCCCAATAAGGTTTCCAACATCCCAGACCCGCGGTTCTCGGAACGCGGCGGCCAGCAGGTGAAAAACGTCCGCGTCGTGACCGTGAAGAACCCGGACTACAAGCCAGAGGATCCCGACTCGAAGGAGTTTCTCCATAAATCGGATGGCCCCAGCAAGAACACCGACGATCGGTTCCTGCAAAAAGAGATCGCCGACGTCGGCGCGGGGTCCAAGGACGTCAACCACGCCATCGAAAAGGCCGAGGCGGATCGCTTGACCGCCGCTTTGCCGTTCAAGTTGTATGCCCCGCTGCATCCACAGGCATGTGATCGGTACTTGGGCGAACGGAACTATGCCCGCCTGGGTCTGGAACCGGCCAAGTATTTCAAGAGCTACGTCAAGCAGCCCTTTGACGTGACACAGGTGGACCAACAATACAACTGGAATCAGTTTGTGATGTTGACCTACGGCCCGATGTTGTACGCGTTTGTGACGGACGCGGCCCTGCAGCGCACCTCGCCGATATTTGATTTGAACACGCCGATGGCAGTGACATTGGAGTTTATGGAACTCAACGAGCTCATCGAAGAACTCAAGCGATACCAGATGAAGAGCGCCGACCGAGCTGATCGGGTTGGCGATAGTGGCGCAGCGCAGTCTCCCATCGAAGAACACCTGGACAACTTCTTCAAGAGCCGCGACCAAGAGACTGCCGAGAAGTTCGCGGACTCGAATGCGGTGGTGATCGCTCTTCCGGAAGGCGACCCCAACGCCCCGCCGGACGACCCTAGCGACCCTAGCGACCCCGACGATCCAAGTGGCGATGACCCGGTCCCCCCGCCTCGTCCCGGGGGTGACCCAGACGACCCGCCCGCGCTCGTCCGCAGTCAAACCGGATTCCTTCCCATGGCCAGTACCAGCGGATTCAAGGTGGACAAACCGCCCGTGTCGGTGACGCAGGCCGCACGGGACATCGATCAGGGGATCCGCCGTAAACGCAAGACGCACGGATCTGTAGCATACGGCGCCGAGTCGCACGCAGCGCCCGTGAAGGTTGATCGTCACACCAAGATGTTTCGGTTGTTGAATGGTGGCAAATCGCGTCGATAAATCTGATATGATAGTAAACGAACGCACCGAGTAATCACAATGTCAAAACGCCGCAAGGTACACACCGACCCCGCCGATTTTACGGACAGCGATGATAGCGATAACGATGTCAACCCTGAATTGTCTAAGGAGAGCGGTCCCATGATGGGATTCGGTGCCAGCAACTTGCCCCAGGTCCCTCACCCAAAGGCAGAACTGCTGGACGAATTGTCGTTTGAGATCTTGCCCGAGAACTTTTTCGTGATTGTATATGGCGCACGCCGCACGGGCAAGACGCATGCCGTGAGTTGTCTGTTGGAATCCATCAAAGACCGCTTTGACTTTGCGTATTTGTTCAGTGCAACCGCAGGCCTGCATCGCGGCGAAGAGGGTGAACTCGATTTCGAGATGATCCGTGAAGAAGCCAAGTTCGAAGGGTTCGACGAGGACGCACTGTTGCGTATTATCGCGCGTCAAAAGGCGGTCAAGGAACACAACAACAGTACCAAGAGCAAACGCGAACAGAAACCCAACCGCACCCTGTTGATCTTTGACGATTTCGTGCACGAGAAAAAGGTCCGGTACAGCAAGACGTTTACCGAGTTGCCGGTACTGGGTCGCCACTATGGTCTCAGCGTGATCTGTCTGAGTCAAGGGTACAGCGCGGTCGGGTCATCAGGCCTGAACCCGGCCACTCGACAGAACAGCGACTTGGTGATGACGTTCTTTCCCCGTAACATTGGCGACGTGGAGCGCATCGCCAACTGGTACATTTCCGGCCCAAAGCTAGAGGCCATGTGGTTTATTCGGTCGGTGTGCGAACAAGAGCATCGGTGTATGGGCATCGATCTGACGCAGCCGCATCTCACGGACTATGAGGATTATGTGTACAGTTCCGTGTCTCCCAAGGACGTTCCCAAGTACGAGCTGGGTAAAGTCCAGTGGAAACTGTGG
The DNA here is from genome assembly GCA_942490655.1 of uncultured Gammaproteobacteria bacterium. Lineage (GTDB taxonomy): Bacteria > Pseudomonadota > Gammaproteobacteria > Steroidobacterales > Woeseiaceae > UBA1847. Next base: position 4,338 of record CALNXZ010000004.1, read on the forward strand.
CGCGAGGAACAGAAGCGGCAACGCCAGGCAGCCTTACAGGCCAAGGTGGAGAACGACCGGTATAGTTTCATGGGCACAAGCGCGATGGAAAAGCGCGCCAAAATCGGCGAGGCGACCGGTCTGCCCACGAATCGGACAAAGATGTCGCTGTTTGATGCACAACATGCCTTTAGTTAAATCTGATGTAGTATTAACTTGCATTGATAACACAATGGACAACTACGTTCTCGGACTCACCTATCGCCGCCGTCCCCTCACCCTCGGTACCAGCTACACGCTGTTCAAACAATCTCTCCAACAACCGTCCACTACCACTGAAGATGACAAAGAAAATGTCGACCCGGAGCCGAGCAGCAAAAGGCAGCGGCGGGCAGACAAGCAAGGCGCCAAACATGACGAAGACCACGTCGATGGGAAAGCCCGCGGCAAAGAGGGCGGTCAAGGCGACAAAGACACTAAAGAGTCGAAGCCCAAGGCTCAAGGCGGCTCCTCGTCGGAAAGCGGTCAAGCCGCGGACCCAGAAACCGCCGCCGGGAGCGAAGCCGCAGAAACACATCGCCAAGGCGCTGGAGATGAATCCCCGAAGCGGGACAAGGAAGGCGGTGTACGAGCTGAGCAAGAACCAGGTGACGCCAAACGCCAAGATGAACAAGGCGGCAAAACCGGCTCGGTACGGGACGAAGGCGGGTCTGCCGGGTCCAGCAGCGGACAAGTTCGCACCGGTGGTTCGAGCGGCGCCAAGGGCGGTGATGGACCGCCGCCAGCTGATGATGCCGACGGCAAACAACATGATTCCGGACGAGTGGGGGGTGACAAACCCAAGTAGACTCCCCATGCAGGAACTGACGCCGGCACCCGGCGGTAAATGGAGCGGCCGAACGGGCCCTATGTAGACGCGTTATATCTGATAGTATCCTAACAAGAGACGCAGCCGAGTCCAGCCACTAGACCGCTTAACCACCCGCCCAATTTCTACCCACTTTACTCTTTTTATCCGTTACAATGGATCTCGCCATTGAAGCCAACCGCAACTCTGCGTTGTTTAATACAATGCAGCAGGTCCTTGACGTGTACAACCCGCTTGTGCACAAGGCCCGCCCCACTACTGTCAACGAGACCAAGCACCGCATCCGCGTGCAGCCGACTCGTTGGGGCAACACCTTTGATTCGTGGAACGGTCGCCGTACCGCCCGCTTTGACATGCCGCGCATCGGTTCCCTGGTCGACGCTTCGCTCCGCGTAGCCTTTCGCATCCCCGGTGACGAAGCCTCGCTTGATGCTGGCGACTATGCCCGCACGGGCGTCCGCGGGTTTGCCAAGCCGACCCTGACTACTGGCGGCAGTCTCGACAACACCAGGTCGACATCGAACACCGCCCGCGGCCGTCTCGATCGCGTGTATGCCGATCGCCTGCTGGGCTTTAACATGATCAGCACCTACACGGTCAGCTCCAAGTCGCGCCAGATTTTCCGCGGTTCCGGCGAGTATTTGCTGCTGCGCTTTTCGCAGATGGACGAAGACATGAAGCAATCGATCTTCGACTCGGTGTCCCCCGTGGACATCATGTCGTCGAGCACCGAGGACATGTTTTACGCCCCGGGCACCACCTACCAGATGGCCATCCCCCTGTTTATGTTCTTCAACGAACACATCACCAACGCGCTCGACGTGAACTTTTCGGAGGAAGTGCACATCGACATTGAATTCCGCGCGCCGTCGGAACTCTTTTACTACGGCAACTTGGGTGACCTGAACAAGGTCCGTGAATTGGTGGAGACCTCAACCGATACAGCTGTCACCGCCAAGGTAGGCACCTTTCAGCGCGTCGGCATCATCTCGGGTGATAACGAACAGGCCGGTCGTATCGCATGGGACCAATCGACCACCGAGGGCGCGAGGACGACCATTAACGACGGATCGCTGGTGGAGATCTCGAGGCAGTCCGTTAGTACTGCATCGATCGACGCGACAGGTACATCGACATTCGGTACGGCAAACGTCGCAATCAACACGGCCAATGCAGACTCTTTCACCACCGGTACAACGGCGACCCCGATTGATTTCACTGGATCCAACTACATGGCCTCTCTCCAACAGAAACACATCCAAGGTATCGCCGCGCCCATCGACTCCCCGAACCACGTCGTTCCGGGAGCCAATGACCACGTTGGCGCGTCCCCGCAGTATTACGGCAACGCCGGGTACACTCAGGGAGCCGCCACGTTTGCATACCCCGACGTGGACAACCTCGGCGAGTCTGTTCAGATCATGTTTGAACTCAACGCCGACTACATTGTGCAGGACACCGACGCCTACCGCGCCCTTCGCGCTCAGACGTTCCCGGAAGGCACTGGTCTCACCACTATCGTGTACGATACGTCGCAGGAATCGTTCAGCAACCTGTTTGCGTCTACCAACACCTCGCAGAACCTACTGGACGCGCGTTCAGGCGGTAGCTTTATTGACCCCGACCACAACTCGAGCGGTATCACCACTGGCGACTCGACTCGTTTCGTGGACTTGCAGCTGCGCGTGAACAACCTGTGCTTTGCTACCCACTTTATGGTGCGCAAGCATTCCGATATGGGCGGCGACAGGACCACCACTGCATCCAAGACCACAACCAACTACGGTCGCACCGTCGCTGGTGCCAGCAAGGTACTGGGCGCACACAACATCTACACCCGCGCTCTGCCGGTGCACTACTTTCAGCTGCTGGCTGCTGGCCGCGTGCTCTACGAGAGCGACGGCCGTACTCAACTCAACCTCACCCAGTCGGCCATGTACAACGGTACCGGCAAGGACTGGGGTACCAAGGGCAGCGACCTGCAGTCGTATGTGGGCAACAACGCCCATGACAACACCCGCATCAACGCGCGGCCGTTTAACATTTACTCCATCAACTTTGGTCTGGACAACTCGCGCCTGGAGAACACCGGTTGCCTCAGTTACCAGAACCTCAACAACCCTACCTTGCGCATTTACTTTAAGCCCGAGACGTGGGGCGAGCACCAGGTTGTGCAGAACGGCACCGATTCCGAGGCCAAGAAGGCGGCTGCGCTGGGTGTCCAGGTGGACGTGATCCACGAGCACTTTAACGTCATTACCGTGAACAGCGGCAACGGCGAGATCACCTCGGGCCTCAACCAATAAGCGTTGTTTCTGATGTAGTCGTAACAGATCTACCACACACACTAGTTTTAATGTCTTCCTTTACAACCAACCGAGCAACCCGCCGTGGGAAACGCTCTCGCACCGAGGGGTACAGATACGAAAATGCACTTGCAAAAGGGGGTGTCCCAGCGAAAGATGCAACGCCGCTTGGGTCGTCTACTCGCAACGGAAACATTACCGCCACTCGACTGGCCAACAGCACCATCGGCGGCCAGCATTCCAGCGGCCTCACCATCGTCAGCGGTCTTCATCAATACAACCCCAAGCGTGGCCTCAACCCCGACGGCCGTACCGACGTCCCACTGGGTACATGGGGTGAAACGGATGGTAAAGAGGATGGCATGCCGAACAGCAACTTGGCGGAGCCGGCGTACCCGATCAACTTTTCAGGCGCTGGATACCCCAAGTTTACCAGCCGCGTCGCCATCCCCGATTTGTATGGAGACACAACGATCGGTGGCGATGCGACCGTGCGCGGCGACGGCATATTCAAAAAAGACATTTTGATGGGCGGCACGCTCCGGGACCTGGCAGGCGTCGCGATTCCACTCGGTGGCGGTGGCGGTGGCACGGTCGCGTCGTTTACGCCAGTATTGTCGGACGGCACCAACAATGCGACCATGAGCGCACAGACAGGAAGTACGTGGACACAGGACGATCTCGTCCATTTCAATCTCAAGATCACCTGGACAGGCCTCGGATCGATGAGCGGCGCATTGCGGGTCAGTGGCCTAGGGTTTACGGCGACGGAAGTATCATCGTTCGCCGTTCACACCAGCGATGGTATCTACACGCTCGGGATCGGCAACAACTTGACTGCTCGGTGGGCCATCGGTAATGATTATCTCTTATTGGAGGAGGAGCAAACGTCTACTGGGGGCGCGGCGACGAGCGTTACCCAGGCACAACTGAGCACCACTGGTACAATTCGTATTACAGGTGTTGGTGTAGCCTAATGCGACCAGTTTTATATCTGATTTAGTCGTAGACAATACTACTGTAATCACTTGCACAACCATGCCAACTCAAACGATTCGTACTGCCTCAGGCAATAGCCTGGACATCAGGACTGGGGATAACACCGACGCAATCGATATCGGCAAGAACCATGTCGGCGATCTCACGTTTGGGTACAGCGGGTCCCGCACGGGCAACATGTTGATCGGCGGAGCTTCATCGACTGGTCAGATTGCCATCGCGAACAACGGACAGATCGACGTGAACAGCGGGACCGGTAACTTGTTTATCCGATCCACCGCAACGACTGAACTGCGCGGCAATAAGATTGAAGTCGGGGTGACATCGGCCAGCGGTGACATCGAGATCGGCACGGACAGCGCCCGGGCGGCATCGACAACGATCGGCAACGCAACCCAGACTGGCGCGGTGAGCATTTCGTCCGCTAACTCGGTCATCGTCAACTCTGGCGTATCCGGCGCCGAACTAATCGATGGAAATACGACCATCAATGGTTCGTCCTTGTACATTGGTTCTAATGGTACCGGCGCCGCGGCCGATCCTATGATCCAGATTGGTCCGGCGTCAGGGGCCGGAACGAACCCGATCGACATCGGTCACTTTAGTTCGACCAATCCCATCAATGTCTGGTCTGGCGGGGCAACTGTCGTATATGGCGCGACGAGCCTGGACCTCAACTCGGGCGGCGGGTCCGGTCCGGTAACGATCGGCGGCATCGCTGCTGGGGACACTGATGTGACCATCGGCAGTACCACCAACACGGGCGACGTCAGTATCAATACTGCCGGCACTCTTGCGCTCGAGAACACCCACGCGACCAACGGGATCGAGTTTAAGACCGACACGATCGTGTACGGTAAGAACGCGAGCGATACCACGACCATTACCACGCTTGGCGGCCGACTTGAGCTGAACGCGGGCGCGTCCGGAATTATCGGGTTTGGGTTTGGCGACTCTGGGATTGTGTACATTGGCGCGACCAACACTCGTACAAGGCCCATCACGATCGGACACCAAGACAACAGCGCGACTACTAGTGTGTATGGACAGAACGTGGAGCTCCGGGGCAAGTCTGGGACAACCATCGGCCATGCAACCACCGGTAACGTTAATATCGCCAATGTATCCACGCGCACCGCGGACGTCAACATTGGCCATGCTAGTGCAAACGGCGACGTCAATATCTCGTCGGCAGACACGATCTCGCTCGTCCGCGGTACCAATACCAGTGTCACGTTGGGAACTACATTGGCCATGGAGGGAGACACCGGGATCAACATCGGCCTGTCTGCGACGGACACTAACCCGATTCGATTCGGCGGCGGCAGCTCTTCTTCGCGAGACATCAACTTTTTCACGGGCGGGACGGTCCAACAAGTGGGTCAGAACACCAGTATTCGATGCGATGGCGGCGCGATCGATATTCGGGGCGACAATGGAACGGAGGACATTGAGATCGCATCGGAAACTGGTACGACGAGTTCAAACGTCAAGATCGGCAACGTATCCACTCGCACCGGCACCATCAGTATTGGCCATGCCAGTGCTACCGGCAACGTCAACATCGACTCGGGTGGGACCATCAGTATCCATGGACAAAGCATGGCTCCTCACACAGCTACGTTTACTCCTCAGCTCATCGGTACGACCACGGGTATATTTACCATGACCTCTCAGATCGGCCGCGTCGTGTATTACGGCGCCATGATGCACATTTCAGTGCACATCGATTACACCAGCATCAACACCGCGACTGGTAACGTCGAGATTGCCAACCTGCCGACGTTTGCCACGGAAGCGAACCAGATCTACCGGTTTACCGTGGGCAACGCGACCGCGTTCAACAAGACCGGCACGGAGATGATCGAGATCAAGCACCATGGATCGACGGGGGCCAGGGCGTACCGCAACGGGACGGCTGTGACGGTAGGGTCGATGGATACCGGTGGAGGAACGCATTCGGTCAACTTTAGTGGATGGTTGGTCCGCGCATAGACGATAGACACGACCGCGTTGTTTCTGATTCTATAGTAAAAGCATGAGCTGGTTCTATAACCAACCTCCGCCTGATTTGTCTAGAGATGCGTCGGGTACTCAAGATGGCACGCCAGTCACCCAGCCCGATCCACAGCGGGGCAACTACCCCTTTGGGCTCTCGAATCGACACACCAGTGTCCTCGAATACTTCCCGTGCGACGTCTCTGGGTCCATCCAATCCGACCGAATGGAAGAGATATCGGTTACGGTTGAGGAACCGTGGAACGAACAGCTCGAGGACGCTCTGCGTAGTTGGCAGACTGAAACCGCCGCGAGCTCGGAGGACCACAAGCGGGCAGGGTACCGCCTCAAGTTCAAGTACCGGCTCGGCAGTTTCATCGTCCTCTTCTGGGGCGCGGTGATCCTGATCACCAACGGCATGCTCTCGTGCGACGAAGAGTTGTATGCCCGCGGACTCGTCACCGTCATCAACGCCATCGGTATATTCTTGAGCGGTCTGTTCAATTCGTTGAACCTGGGCTATGCCTACCGCATCCATTTCGAGTATGAGAACAAGTACAAGGATCTGGCCATGGACATCAACCACATGCTGTTGCGCGACGCCGAGTTTAGAATGCCCGCGGACGCGTTTATGACGGAAATCCGGGAACGCCGCAAAAAGCTGGCAGAAGCCCCTGAATTACCGGGTTCCAAGTACTTTTTCTGTTGACGTTAAATCTGATTCTATCCTAAGCGAGATAACAACAGACAGTATGCCTGGACCACCCCTCTCCAAGACCTTTACATACGACGGTACTCCCGGTAACCCTCCCCGCAGCGACAAATTCAACACTTTGGACCGGGAGGTAGTCCAATCCCAGCGCTTTTACAACAGCAAGTACACCGGAACGCATTCCCGTGTTCCTCTCCGTGTGAACATCCCCCAGAACTCTGACAAGGGCAAGGGAATCGGCGGTGGCGGTGTCATTGCGAGATTTGACGGAGCAGTCAACGAAACAGACGAATAGACCAGCAGAGTATGACTGTATTGCAACACGGCGGAGCGACCGATACTCTCGATGGAGCGCAGGATCGGCTTCGAGGCCGCCACGAAACGGCCGAGCGGGTGGTTGCCGACGACGTTCGATCACAAGACGTCTCCCAAGGTGGTGACCGCGCTGTGGCGCAATTTGCCGCCGGAAGCCTTCGTGCCACAACCAACCAGTATGGCGTCGATAAACCATTTCTTGTGGAACCTCGAGTCGCCGCTGTCAGTAGCATGTTCGACTATGCCGAAGCCCTCCGCACGACCAAGCACCCCGTCCAGGACTTCTGGGTCTACGATGGCGCCCAACCGACCCTTGCCGCAACCGGTAAGGTCTCCACTTCAATCGACCAGATTCTACCCGACAAGCGAATCAGTGAACAAGATGCGGTCGAGTGGCAGCGCGTCGGATCTAAAAAGGGATGGATGTTCAACGGCTCCCCCCAGCAGGCCAAGCCCGGCGGATCGGGAGAAAACGTTCCGACGCATACCGACGACGGATTCACTTCCCGAATTGCTGAAACCCGATGGTTCGCTACACCGCGATCCGCCGAGCGGCAGGGGCTCGCCACACGGGATTTACCTGCGATCGACATTGAGAACAACGCCCGCGGAATCGGAACTACCGGCGCAGGCTCCGGCAGTGGAGGAATGGCTGGCGGTTACCAAGCAGTCAATCCGGAGCGACTCAAGCGTCTCCCCATCCCCATGCAAAAGTACAACTGGACCGGCAACCGATTGCATGGAACGGGCCGCGAAAGCCAAGGCGCGAATGGAGCAGGCGCGGGTGGTTATCGAGCTGGCTACGTCAGTCAATACCCAGACCGGCCGTCGTTCCCGATGCGCCGAACCACCGGACTATCACGAGTTACACAAAATGCTTCTTAGTATTTTGAACGTAGACGATCTGTGACCGCGAGTGCATGGTCGTTAAATCTGATTCACTTGTAAAGCAATTACACCCGCACACTTTTCAATTCTTTTCCAACCCAGAACAAAAACAAAAAATATAATGGCTCAGTTCGAACGCAAGGATGCCTGCCGTATCGCCGCCCGTGCATTTGCGATGATCGCAAAGGATACGCGCAAGATGGATGCCAAGGATCCCGAGGCGACTCTGATGGCGATCGAGAACCACCTGCGGTTGGTCCGTATGGTGCTTGATGCATCGGAAGGCAAGAAGTCTTCCAAGAGCAAAAAGTCGTCCAAGGGCAAGAAGGCCGCCAAGGGCAAGGGTGCCGCTGAACCGGCTAGCCCCCCCGCTTCGACGCCGTCAGCCTGATGAGTTGTGGTGGGATAGACGGCCCTCGCGAATTAGGTTTCGGTGCGGTCTTCTCGACCCATGCACGGAGCTGGGCCCAATGTTCCCTGTACCGCTTTTCGCGCCGCGGACTGGATACGCCACGTAGACGAGAGACCAGATCATGGCGACCGATGAGTTTGAACATCTCGGCCATGATGAACCGCACGGGCCAATAGAGACGCCATTTACCACGGATCGTTCTTTTGCCGAGTTTATAGGCTCGTTGAAATTCGGAAAACTGTCGATCATACCTGTTGTAATGACCGCGTACCATTTCGAGTTCCCTCCTTGTCAAGTTCACTTCGGACGATCCGCGCAGACAGGCGGAAATGTAATATTTGGATGAGTAGTACCTGGCGTACCCTGCGCGCTGTAGCGTGTCGAAGACGTCAGCAAAGGTGACGTGTGGGCCCCGGCCGAGTGTCGCCGCACAGTGTCGCATGACTTCATCGGGTATTGTTCGATCGCCAGTGCAGGTGACGTCACATAACGTTTGGAAAAAGTGTTCGCGATGGGCGTAGTTGTGGACGTTGTTGCGGTTATACCTGGACAAACTGTTGAAATCGATCAGGTTGTTCTCCAGCACGAACATGGACGTGCCGCACTGCGGGCACACGTTGGTGGACGTTTCCAAGTCGTAGTAGTAAGTGATGTCGCATCGATTGCATCGATCCTTGGCGACGACGGCGGTGGTACTGCTCGCGAGTTCCCGCAGTTCTTTCTTGGCTTGGTCCAGTAGTAGCGCGCGTTTCATTTCGACAAACATCCGATCGACGCTGGTGGGTGACAGCTGGTCTAGTTGAGCACGATGATACTCGTCGGCAAACACGTGCGTGTCGATGAGATCCAGGATCGGACGGGGCATGTTGTGGTGTCGAAGGTGGTTACGAATATCATCTAGCGAGGTCATGCCTACGCGTCAATACAAACAGACTTGCTGTCAGAACTAGTACCGGACACCGGGGCGGGCGAACCGCTATGCATACGAACTGAACTGAACTGAACCGAATCGATTAGTCCTCACCATCGGTGTCCTCGATGACTTCGGTGGCGTCTGTCTGGCTGGCAGGCGGCGACGACTTGGACTTCTTGGCGGCTGCCTTGCCCGCACCAGCCTTGCGCTTGCGACCACCGACAGATCCCTTGATCCCTTGGAACAACATAGAGTGCATGATCTTGGCGCGTTCGTCGTCGGTCCAGGGCGAATCGTCGATGGCCGACTTTGCTTCGGTCAACAGAACAGACCCCACGATCTGGAGGTTGAACTTGGGCGCCACGCCGTAGATCGGGTTTTTGGTGTCGGGATGCTCGCCGATCTGGGAACAGATCAGTTCGAACGACGACATACGGAGCATGCCCTTGGCGCGCCAGTGTTTCTCCTTGTAGTGTTCCGAAGCGAGGAATCGGTTGAGTAGGATGCGGTTATCCATGTGGATGCCAGTGCGCGGGTACACAGTGACGCTTTCCTCAACGACGTCAGAGTAGACGCGGTCGTCGGTCTTGGAGGTGTAGATCATCGTGTCGTCGTCGACAATGACACGAGGGCGGGGGTAGAATCGAACGGAATCGTCGCTGCCATAGACAGCGGGTCCCCAGGTACGCGAGGGTGAGTCCCACGACAGGTCGTCTCCAGTAAAGGTCATGTCGACAAATTCGCGGCCGTCTTGGAGTCCCTTGGTAGCCAGATGCACCTTGGTACCGTCGGTCAGCTCAGATGCAAACGCAGACTGGTACCACTTGCTGTCCTTGATGGGATCGTGATCGGCCAAGAACTTCTTGAGCACGCCCTGCATCATCGCGATGACTTCTCCCTGTCCTTCCTTTGACAGTCCAAGACCCAGACGCACGTACGGCGCGTCGTCCTTCTTCATGCCGGACCATTCGATCACATCGAACCCGCGCTTGCCTTCGCCGGACTTACCGACGGCGCCGAGGGTGGCACCCTCAAACTTAACGGTGGGGCAACGGCCTTCAATCCGGGACTTGTCGTTCCAGACGAAGAAGGACTTGTACGAATACGGCTTGGGTTTGCCCATGGGACGCGAGCCACGGATGGTGGCATCCTTAAGTTGAGGGGCCGCACTGAAGGCGGTCTCCATGTCCATGGGAGGAGTGGTGGTGGAGGAAGACATTGAGGTATGAGGGGGAATGACGGTAATGAAGGAGGGGGGGTTGCTTTCGGATCAGAATTGCGTTTTTGGCGCTTTCATTTTTTGGAAAACTCTGAAATGTACCCACACCCGTGACGGTTGAAAACGGTTGGTTTCGGTTAAATGGGGTTGAAGTAACGTCTATATATACAAGAATAACGGTCGGTACCGCCACTAATCGCTGTCTGAATCCTCGTCGCCCGAGTACATGAAGCTGATATTGGGCTGTTTTCGCACGGCGGCCGTCTCTAGTATTTGCAACCGTTCTTCCAGGTCGGACATTCGTTCCAGTACTTTATCAAATGCCTCCTTTAACCGTCCATTTAGATGACAGACGATCCCTGTTATTTCTTGTTTGTTGGTGTTTGCCACTGCGCATCCGGTACAACGGTCGACGGTTGGAACGCCATCGATCCCACTTTCCAACGCACGTTTCTTAGCGAGCATGATCGTATTACTCAACACTCCGTTTGCAAAATGGATCAAAAACGAAATTCCGCTACCCAAACCTAACCCACTTCCCATTGACTGTATACACTATAGAGAGGGGGGATTGCTTTCGCAGACTTGAATCGATTTTGGCAATCAGAATGGGATTCAAACGCAAGCAGGTACCCACACCCGGGGAACCGCCGTTTACCGCATCTGCGTCAACTCAAACGGACGATCTGTTCAAATACGACGATAAGCGTGTAACGACTAGGGTGTATACGTTTAACGCTCACGGGGGATTGACATATCGAGGCACTCGTCGGAAATTGAAACGGCACAACGCGGGGGACGACACCACAAAGAAGGAAAAGGTCGACGAGTACATCGACGATTTAATGAAAGACGACCCCAGCCCGA
>CALNXZ010000005.1:0-1409 GCA_942490655.1 uncultured Gammaproteobacteria bacterium
CGTCACGAGGCAACGGGCTATTCGCCGAATCAACTGGTGCTCGGGAGAGAGAATCGGATGCCCATTGACGTTGTTCTTGACTTGCCGTCTACCGAAGAGCCGACTGAGTCCTACGATGGGTATGTACAAAAAGTACAAGAACGGCTTCGGGACGCGTATCAGTTGGTCCGGGAACATCTGGGGGTTGCTGCCGAACGCAACAAGCGGTATTACGACTTGCGGGTACGACCACAGAAGTACGCCGTTGGTGAATGGGTGCTGTACTTCAATCCACGGCACTATCGAGGAAGGGAGGACAAGTGGAGCCGCAAGTTCATCGGGCCGTTCTTAGTCGTAGACGTTCTACCACCGGTCAATCTACGCCTGCAGCGGTCGCCGCGAGCGAAGCCGCTGATCGTTCACCTTGACAAGGTAAAGCCGTTCTACGGTGAGACCCCGGAGTCATGGCTGGCCGAGCCGTCGTCGACAGAGAGCCGTCCAGTGCCGGTGCTGACCGAAGGCCATGCAGAGCCGTCGTCGACCGAGAATACCGAACCAGTGTCGACAGAGAGCCGTCCAGAGCCGGCGTCGACAGAGATCGATACACCGCAGGACAGGAACGAGAGTCGTGACGAGCCGTCAACGCCAACCGTACACACGTCGCCGACCGGGACTTCACCCTGTCGCCCTCGACGAGCTGTACGTCTACCGGCTCGTTACCGTGACTAGTGCGTGACGAAGGTACGGGCGCGGCCGAGAAGGACAAGGCCGCGAAGGGAGGACATGTGGCGTCTCCACCGACCCGGAATCGCCCTAGGTGTCAAGGGACACACTGACAATGAGGGGGACGGCGCCATGAAACCGAAGCCACGCCACTGCAGCTGCAATGCATTAGATCTACGCCACTGCAGCTAAGTCACGAGCTGCGCTGCATGCTACTGCAGCGAGCTGCGATGCATGCGCCTGGGCTGTCGCTCTAGCTGGGAATTCTGGGAACGTTGCGTGCGCTAAAGTGTGCGTGCGCGCAGGCCTATAAATAAGCGTTTTGGAGCCGTAATTTCAGTTCGGTCTGTCGAACTCGATGCGTGCGAGCCGTCTGCTTTATTAATATGTTCTGATAGCCGTAAAATTGTAGAGCCGTTAGAATTATATAATGTTACTTGTTGAGCTGTAATTGTTGAATTAACTGTCTGCCGCCGTTTACTGTACATATGTCAATAAAATGTCGGCTCTGTTGCCTGACCGTTTCCGGCTCGTTCTTACTAGTTAGCTGGACAAGACCAGGAAGCCGTCACATCGACACCTCTGGTACAGCCGGTGGACATCAACACGCTCAACCGTCACCCGGGCAACTCTACGCTGGTAGCGAACCACGACCCACATGGGGAACCAACCGTCTGATCGAGATAGTAACGGGCACTCGCAGCAAC
>CALNXZ010000006.1:0-1091 GCA_942490655.1 uncultured Gammaproteobacteria bacterium
TGAGCAAGTATGGCGGCGATTCTCGCGCTCGCGGATTCTCGTGCCGCGATCAATTCTTGTGCCTGAGTTTTGCGCAGCTGACGTTTCGCGAAAGTTTGCGGGACATCGAAACGTGCTTGCGAGCGATGGGGCCCAAGTTGTACCACGCCGGTTTTCGCGGCCAGGTTTCGCGGAGTACGTTGGCCGATGCGAATCGGGCCCACGACTGGCGAATCTACGCCGACTTCGCTCAAGTGTTGATTCGTCGTGCGCGGAAGTTGTACGCTCGAGAACCTTTGGCCGTCGATCTGGCCCAAACGGTTTACGCGCTCGACTCGACGACAATCGACTTGTGCTTGAGCCTGTTTCCGTGGGCCAAGTTTCGTCGCCGCAAGGGCGCGGTGAAGCTGCATACGGTGCTCGACCTCCGCGGCAACATTCCCTGCTTTGTGCATGTTTCTCCGGGAAAAACCCACGATGTGCATCTGCTCGATCAATTGCCGATCGAGCCTGGAGCGTTCTACGTGATGGACCGCGGCTACCTCGACTTCCAGCGGCTGTTTCGGTTCGCGATGGGGTCCGCCTTCTTCGTGACCCGCGGCAAACGCAATCTCGACTGCACCCGACGCGATCGTCGTGCGGTCGACAAGACGACGGGGTTGCGCTGCGATCAAACGATTGTCCTGGCCGGCCTGAAGTCGTCGCGGTCGTATCCCGACGCGCTTCGTCGCATCGCGTTCTGCGACGCCGAAGGGCGGCGGTTCGTGTTCTTGACCAACAACTTCGCGCTGCCGGCATTCACCATTGCGCGGCTGTACCAATGCCGTTGGCAAATCGAGTTGTTCTTCAAGTGGATCAAACAGCATCTGCGAATCAAAGCCTTTTATGGGACGACCGAGAACGCCGTGAAGACGCAAGTCTGGATCGCGATCAGCGTCTACGTGTTGGTGGCCATCGTGAAAAAGGAATTGCAGGTCGAACGGAGCCTGCATGACATTTTGCAAATCCTCAGCCTCACCTTGTTCGAGAAAACCCCGCTAAAAGAGGCGCTCCATCGCCAAAATCATCCAATTTCCAATACCTGTGATCCTAACCAGTTGATACTGTTCGAC
>CALNXZ010000007.1:0-36164 GCA_942490655.1 uncultured Gammaproteobacteria bacterium
TGAAATAAGTGCCCGTTGCTATCACCGGACGGGCAGCGCGGTTGAAGTGGGATCTGCAACACGACGGGAAGGAGACGGCATGGTAGCCGTGCGCCGTGGAGATCCACCGGATAGCTCGGTGTGGTCTTGAATCTTTGGGGAGCCTGTTACGCATCATCCACCTCACCTTCACCACTAACCTACCGCACTGTTACGATACTGTCAACCCCTGATATACTGCGGTCATGCAAACACCACGAGAAGACTCCATAGTGAGAGCTATTATCAAGTACATCAATAGTTTGCCGCGCTGCCACGCAGAGAAAACCCACGGCAGCGCGTACAATTCCGGTCAGCCGGACATCACCGCTTGCGTCGGTGGCCGCCGCGTCGAAATCGAGGTCAAGCGCCCTGGGAAACAGGCCACTCCGCTGCAAGCGCGCCGCCTCTCCCTGTGGGCAGCATCCGGCGCAGTCACCGGCGTGGCTCACGGGGTTGACGAGGTCAGAGAGCTGTTTACGGCTCATGGGTTGATTCATTGAGACCACTCCTCCCGTGCGCTGTCGATGGCGTCTCTAACGTTGTTAAAGAACTCATCCTCATCAGCGAAGAACGTTGTTTCAAGCGGTCCCTTGTTGTCAACACGGCAGTTCTGCATCCCGCTACCACAGACCGTGAAATAGCCGTCATCGTCGGAGATGATCGCCCCGCCGAAGCATTCGTTTTGAAACCAATCCAGCCGTTCCGAGTCCTTCTGCGCCTCTGCAAGCTGCGCCTCCAGCTCTGCGATGTGTTCATTGAGCTTGCCGATCTTGTTTAGGGCCGACAAGTACTGCTTGTCTTGGATGGTCGCCATCACTCCTCCTCTCCGGGGTAGGTGGCGAGAAACGTCCGCAGGTTAGCTGCGAGTAGCCCCGTTTTGTCGCCGTAGTGTTCAATGGCAATTCTTGACAGGTTCAACAGAGACTTCGCCTCCCGTGCCCACTCCCGCAGCCTGTCCCGCTCGGCGCGAAGCTCCTTGATGACATCATGTAGAGCATCAGTGGCCTCCAACTGGTCATCGACCATCCTGAGGACCGTCCTCCCCTCAGTGGAGTACCCGTGGCGCTCGTAGGCGTCCTCGATCTCTTTAAACCTCGCGGTGTCGTCGGTCACGGCGTCACCACTCCTTCCCTTTTACACCACAGATCCGCCGCAGCCGATACTGAACCCCTTTGATGTACAGCATGACCATGTCCGCTGAGTTCTTGAATCCGTCCGTTACCCCGTTGTTGTACATCAGATCCTCGACGCAGTAGTCCTTTGCGCCGTCGCTGACCCGCTCGAGGCCACGAAGCTCGTTATACACCCCGCGCAGAGCCGCGAGACGCGCCTGATAGCTCTCCTTCGACATGCTCATACCGGCCACTCCCCTCTACGGTACTGGGGACGCCACGACGCCTCCCACGATCCGACCATCGTACCGTTCGCAATGTGCTCGTCAATGCGCCGCTCGGCCCGCTCCATCTGCTTCGATTCAAATGAGTACCGCTCGGCGCGCTCGGCATGTCTGTTTACGTCGTTGTCAGGATGATCGTACCCGTCGTTGCCGGTGATCCAGTCGTCTGTGCTGCGATAACGTGCCATGTTTTTCCTCCACTTCAATGGTTCGGAATGTTCAACCGTTGCTACTGTTAGGTCGTTTTCGATTCCTGTGTTCTTCAACCGTTTACTATGTTACATCACTTTCAAGTCTTGTCAAGCCCGAGTCTCTGCGATTCTGTGAATCCTGCCTGGGTGTGCCACATTGACACATGCGCCATTTTGGCACTCAGCCAGGAGTGAGAATCATTCTCGGATTATTGAATCAATTCATCATAGGCGCTCCGTTTCGTTGCGGGTTAGTTGCGGGTTACTCTGCCAGTTCCACCGTGAAACCGGGCATAACGTCACCGTCTGAGTCTGGAATCAACTCAGCAACCGCGTCTGCGATCTCCTGCCATAGTCTTTCTGAGTCATACGTATCTGTAGGCTCTGCGTCGATTGTGATTGTGATTTTCATACTCTCTCTCCGTTTCGTTGCGGGTTGGGATCGGGCTAGTGTGACCATCCAAGAACACTACATAGCCCAGCAACGCGCCATCCAATTTCAGGCACGCCGGAGGTGATTTCTTCGCCGTCAAGGAACATGATGAGACATGAGGAGACATCATCGCGCTTGATCTCGATGATCTTCCCGTGCCTGTTGTGGGCATTGTAATGCTCAACCATTTTCATAATGTTATACGGGCGCAGTTCTTCCAAAATCTCATCGTCAAAAATTTGCATCCCTCTATCCTCTTTTTCTCGTCTGCGCCTAGCACAAACGCGCAGAACGCCCACACGGGGCGTTCTGATCATTCGGGCTATGCTTGAAACGTCACTTGGAGTCGCACGTGGGGCAGTAGGAAAACTCAATAGGCGTCAAACCAAGCAGGACGAGGAATTCGCCATCGGACGCGGCATTTCCATTTGATCCACCGCTTACATACGCTTGCACCGCATCTCCGCCACACTTTGAACACTGGAAGACTTTAGACACAATGCCGACGTCCCATCCTCGCACGTGCGCCTCAACTCCGCTTGACGGTGTTCCGCATCTCGTCGCCTCGCCTCTGCTACCCTGCAATGATCCGTAGAATCTACTCATTCTTCTATCTCCCTAATTTCTTCAACGCAGATATTGTTTCTCCAACAAAAATCAATCAGCGCAAGATTCTCAGTCACCCCGATGCCGTCAATCATTCCATCCACTGAAATTTCAATTTTAGGTTCACCGTGGCCATTCCATACGCTTTCTACTGCTACAGTCTTCCCTCTGAATTTCATTCTTCGCTCCCTTCATCGTCGTACCATTCCGATCCGAGACAATAGGCGAGATCATTACCATGGTCTTCGTTGCCGCTGATATACGCCGCGCCGGGCGCGCATGGGGAGCAATGTGACCAATGAGACGTTGTGTGTGGTGAACGGAAAATCCAGACGTCGTTGTGCTCGTCCAGGCTCAGTTTGTACCCTTCATCCTCATATACCCACGCGACAGGATCATCGGGACACCATGAGTCGCCGCATTGGTCGCATTCATGTCCGCATTCAGGACACGTATCAGGAGCGTCGTCCCCCGGCTCATGTCCGCATTCAGGACACGACAGAATGTACACTGGCTCAAAAAATGTATCAAGCGCCCACTCGTTCAAATCGTGGAGACTCACGATCCCGTATCTGATGCCGGTGTCGGGGTTGCGGTTTGGGAGATTCCCGTTCTCCATTGGGTAGCGTCCGTAGTCTATGCTCATTTCACTCCTCCATCATGCGCACGGACTGCGCCGTCGATGTTTCCATGTACGACTCCACAGATGCCGTCAGCCGCGTCCCGAGTTCGTAGCCTAGTGCTACCAAGGTTAGAGCCGCTGTGAGGATTAGGATTGGGATTCTGGTGCTTTTCATGTCGTTCTCCTTTTCTACCACTTCAAATGGCACTGTCTCATTCAGAGACGGCCTGAGCTTGCGGCGGTTAAACTGGATGGGGGGGGGGGGGGGGGTGGGTAGGTGGGGGGGGGGGGAGGGGGTAGGACAATAAGCTGAACACTCGAGTTTGGTTGCTGTGAATAAAACGCCAAATAGCGATAGAGCGTTACAAATTAGTAACGTAGAAACAAAAGAGATTGAATCTATATATCTATTAGCCTATAACACCCATCACACCCGGTAGTTTAGGAACGCGGGCCACGTTTCGCTGATACTGGGAATCACTAGCCAAAGTGTGCCATTATGATACGTGTCATTTTGACACACCCCTTACACACAGAGAGAACGGAAAAGGTGACAAATCGCGTAAATGAGGTGTAAGTCGCAAGATTCCTCAATATTCAGTGCATTGTCTCAAGATTCATGTGGCACCTTATACGACCCAGCGCCAATTCATACCTAATCCAGCCAAAGCACGATATATCGTGTCGAGATTAGAGCATGTGCCAAAATGGCACTTCGATAGTGACGTAGAGCGTCACTTTCTCCAGGAGGATGTGCCAAAATGGCACTTCGTCGCCACGATTCAATGGTCACAGCATTAAGTCCCCCGGCCCTTGCCGC
This sequence comes from uncultured Gammaproteobacteria bacterium, assembly GCA_942490655.1. Taxonomy (GTDB): domain Bacteria; phylum Pseudomonadota; class Gammaproteobacteria; order Steroidobacterales; family Woeseiaceae; genus UBA1847. The sequence goes on from CALNXZ010000007.1 coordinate 4,090, forward strand.
CTTGTCGCTGAGAATCGATGCGCGGAGATCGGAAATCCCCCCCCCAGGGGGTCGTCGGGCGCGGCGAAGGGCGCATAGTGATTCAGACACAAAGCCCCCCTGCTACAATGCCCCTTCGAGTCTGTTGACCGCGCACGGAAGACCGCCGACTCGAGGCGGCGTCAAGCTACGTGGGCGCGAGGACTCGAGCCACCCCCCCCCATTGAATCAAGTGGTACAATGAATTCCTCCTTCCATTAGCCTCCCAAATCACCATGGGGGGCACTTTTTATTAGCTGCGATGCTCACACAGCGCCGCTGGTTAAATTGACAGTGTCAAAATGGCACATTATATTGTCAGAGATGGAAGTTGAAGCCACACAGACACAAGGAGACGAAGAGGTCCCGAAGACTTCGTTGGTGAAGCGCAAGTACGGGATACCGATTCCGAGGACGCCGCGCAAGCAGGCGATTTTCTACAACAAGAGTCTTGATGTAGACAAGATCATGCGTATCAAGGATGCGATTGCAGAGGGAGCGACGTGGCGTGCTGCTGCGATGCAAGCTGGCATGTACCCGAGCGAGTTTGAGTACATGATCAAGTTGGGTCGAGCTGGTCATCCTGCGTACGGCAGGTTGGTGAGTGAGTTGTTGGAGTCTCGCGGCGCATTGGCGCGAAGGATGTTTGACCGGATGCTGAGTCACGCGATGACGGAGGATGGCGTAGCGGACGGCACGTTGGAGAAGATGATCAAGGCAGAGGAGCGGGACTCATGGTTAGAGACTGAGAGCGAGGTACAGGCGCGGAGTGGTGGAGGTGTGAAGGTAAACATCAACATCGAATTTGGTGATGAGCAAGAGGTGAGTCACGAGGACGCTTTAGACGCGGAGTTTGAGGAGATAGATGAGTAAGATCACTGTCCCTGTGAACTGGAAGCCCTGGCCGCACCAGTTAGGTTTCTGGAATGCTCGGTTCCGAGAGGGCAAGAAGCGTTTCATGGAGGTGTGGCATCGTCGTGCGGGGAAGGACATTGTTGCGCAGAATATGTTGGTGGTAGAGGCGTTCAAGAGGCCGGGTACTTACTGGCACGTATTCCCGACGTACGCGCAGGCGAAGAAGGCGATTTGGCAGGGATCGACGAATGACGGTCGGAAGTTTCTGAGTTACATCCCAGAGGAGAGTGTAATTCGGCGTCGGAACGACGAGATGTTGGTAGAGATTGACACGGGGGATGGTGGGCGGTCGATTTACCAGTTCATCGGCGGAGATCAGCCGGACAGATTGGTGGGTGGCAACCCGCTTGGGATCGTATTCTCAGAGTACTCGTTGATGAACCCGATGTGTTGGGAATTGACGCGGCCCATTTTGGCGGCGAACGACGGGTGGGCGGCGTTCATTTTCACTCCACGCGGATACAATCACGCATACGACCTATATAACACTGTCAAGAGTGATCCTGACTGGCACGTTTCGGTGCTGGACTATTTGCACACAGCTCGAGGTGACGGTAGTCCGATCATGACGGCGGAGATGGTGGCGCAGCAGATCAAGGAGGGGATGCCGGAGGAGTTGGCGCGGCAGGAGTTCTCAGTGGACTGGTCAGCGCCGATGACGGGGGCGTACTACGGGAAAGAGATGGACGCGGCGGAGCGGGAAGGCAGATTATGCGAGGTGAGGTGGGAGCGTGAGCACCCGGTATACACATGGTGGGATCTCGGGGTGAGGGACACGATGGTGGTGTGGTTTGCGCAGATCATAGACGGCTGGGTTCACATTATCGACTACATCGCGCACTCCGGGGAGGGTATTGACTACTACGCGAAGGAGTTGGATCGCAAGCCGTACGTATATGCGAAGCACTACGCGCCGCACGACGTGAAGCAGCGGGAGGTGGGGACGGGTAAGAGCGTGTTGGAGACGGCGCGGTCGCTTGGGTTGACATTCACGGTGGTGCCGAAGCTCTCGGTGGAGAACGGGATCAACGCGGTTCGGATGGCGTTGCCGAAGTGTAAGTTCGACCGTGAGAAGTGCGAACACGGGCTGGCGGCGCTGCGGCAGTACTCGAAGACGTTTGACCACAAGGCGAAGGTATGGTCGAAGCCGATCCACGACTGGTCGAGTCATCCGGCAGACGCATTTCGGACTGGGGCGGTGATGTTGCCGAACTTGACGCCGAGGATTCAGAAACCCGCGCAGTGGGTAACAGAGATGACATGGAACGATGCGATGGACTATCATGATAATGTGAGAAAGCGGAATAGTACGAAGAACAGGTCTTACGTAGCACTATGAAAAGGAGATCGAGATGAGCGGATTTGGACCTAGCGCAAGCCCAGGTGATTTCACGGTAGCGGCGTCGGCATCGGTGAGCAATGTGATTGACGGCGGTGGGAGAGTCGCTCGCTGGTTTGATCTTCCCGGCTGCGGGGTGGACGGGGACGGGATTCACGATCAAGGAGGGGTTGAACACGACGACTTTGATGTCGGTGTATGACTCAGATGGCGGAGCGCTGACGATCACGACTCCAGCATCGGCATCGGCGGCGATCCTCGTGAAGCTCGAGCCGAGTGACTACCATACGATGCAGTTCGTGCAGTTGAGCTGCACGTCATCTGCTGGAGCGACGACGATTGTGAAGCCGGTATGGACGCGATACAACCCGAAGGGTTGATGTCATGTCGTTGCTGACAACGCTGCGGCTGGAAGAGGGGTACTCCAAGTACGCCACCGCCGACGGCATGAGCTTCCGCGATGCGATTGAAGCGGAGCAGTTGCTCAAGGCTGCGGATGATTTGACGGATGACACGTATTGGACAGTTAACGTTGGGTCAACGGTTGTTGACCAGGGTGGAGGAGAGTTTCTTTACACGAAGGACGCGCAGACTTGGCGCTCTCTCTATGAGGATATGCAGAACTGGATTCCGGCCTGGGCCGGGACAATTGGTTACATCTTTGAACTGAAGGCCGGGACGTTAGATACCGCAGTTGCGACAGTTGTTGTTGACGGGTCGAATGCGGCAACGTCTACTGCGGTTCTCAGTGGACCTGGATCGGCAGTGCATAGCACTGACGTAGTCAATATTAGCAATCTCTCATCAACGGTCTATACGAGGATCATTGTTGTTGCCGATGCGACAGCATGGGCGACAAGCGTTCGCCCAATCATCTACATTGATGGCGGGAACGCGGACGCTGGAACGCAATACATCCAGAATGTTCAGCTTGTCCTAGGCGACACCGCGAAGCCCCGCCCGACGCAGACATCCCCCGACGATTGGATGATGGCCTACCGCCCGCACAACCGGGTTACGGCTGATGGTGGCGCTCGGTACAGCGTGGTGGATTCCGAGGGGCTGGTGAGCGTTGGGGATTGTACGGATATTAAGCTGAGTCCTGCGAGCAACTCCGCGTTTGATCATCCTGCGGATTTCCGTGCCGAGTTTGTGATGACGGCAGAAGACGGGAAGTATTGTTACCACTATTTCAGAAAAGGTGCCGGAGCTAATTACCTCCAGGTCGGTCTTGACTCTGGACGGTCACTGGTCGTGAGGAACTATGTAGGGACGCTTAAAGACAACATGGCACCGGCAGAAACATTGACGGATGGCGTGAGCTACCGGTTTGTTGTTTCCGCTTCCGGGTCAGACATCTTTGTGGCAGTTGATGAAGAAACAATGGTCGATGCCGCCGTAACGGATGCTGGTAATAACAGCACAGCCGGGGGGATAATCGGATTCGACTACGTCACCGCACCAACCTACATCACCACCGAATCCTACCCACGCAAGGCCACCGGCATCATCAAGGCTGGCCCTGTTGCAACCCCCGCCTACGGCGACCCCGGCATCTGGTTCACTCAGCCTGACGGCAGCGCGTTTGCTGTTGGTGCCAGCGATGCGGTGATGTTCACGGCGAAGGCATTCACAGTCAGTTCGGCGCACTTTGGTTTTGATTTTAATACAGCCGGGGCCATCGGGACTCCAATGACAAAGATGCTCGGCAGTAAAAACATCTCCGCGAACACTGCTAACGGGGACGAAACTCTACAGGCATGGGCTGATGGACAAACCAAGACATTCATGCAACTCCTCCGCTCCGACACCCACGGCAGTCAGTTCTTGCTCTACGACAGCGGGAAGCAGTGGAAGCGGTTCAACGTCAACGACGATGCCATTCCGGCTGCGTCGGCTTACCCGGCGATCAGCAACTACAACGCTGCTTTGTTCATCACCGACTTCGCGCTGCTTGACCTCTCTCCGATCCATGATGCGGAGTTTGTTGAGGTTACGGACACGAAGACGGCTCCGGCGAGTACAACTGAATTCACAATCGGCGCGAATTTCCATCTGAATCTCACATGGACTGAGGAGTCTGGAAAATACGTAGCGCCACGATTCAGATGGACCGACGACGAACATTGGATTCAACCATTGATTCTCAATGGTAATCTTGTGGTTCAGCATAGAAACACTGGCGTTACGACTGAACTCGGCGGCCTTTATGGCTTCTTTTCAGATGGCGTCGCTTACGAATGCGACGTTATTGGATTCGGTTCCGCGCTTTACTTTTTCATCGACAAAGTCCTGAAAGTCACAGCGGTTGATCCGGGTTATGAATTGGTCGCTGGCGGGAAACTCCTTCACAACCTCGCCACCAACGACATCGTCCTCACCACGCACCCCTACCCCGCGCTAGGCGGCAGCAAGCTCGGCGCGACTGATCGTCAAGTCTGTCCTCAAGCGAATGACACAGGAACAGCCGACGCAGACTGCCTTGCAATCCTCCGCGCTACTCAGGTGCCGTCCGCTGGCAACCTGCAAGTCGAACTCCGCAAGGTCGGCAGCGACGAGATCACCTACGACGTTGACAGCGCAGGCAAGCCAATCCTGTATGAGAATGCAACGGCAAGGATCACGGGCAACAACGCAGACGTTTCGTCTGATGACGACAACTACATTGATCTCAATGGTGCCGCTGGTGAAATCTTCACCAATGGTGCAACTGACGGCAGCACGTCCAGCATCGCGCATCTGACAGGAGTGACGTGGAAGATTGCATCACTTGGAACCGCTGGTGCCGCTGATGCTCTCGAATTGTGGAGCAAGTCCGTCAACTTGTTCAAGGTCTAGGAGGACCGCATGGAACTACAAGTAGGAATTATCACGCGGTTCGACAATGACCCGCAAGCGGACTTTCCGCATGAATACTCAGCATGGGCAGACGGTGATCCCGTCTCCACTTACAAGGCAAGCGCCGATCTCAGTCGGCAGAAGTACGACGGCGTTGAACAGACCCGCACCGTCACCACAGAAGGGCTACACGGCCCGGTGCGTGGCTTGCTGACAGTCAATCCACCGAAGTATCCACCCGTTCTGATCTCCGCATACAACTGCGATTCGTCGCTCCTGGCTTCGATCCAGGGCAACGCGCAGTACATGATCCTCTCAGTAGACGACATCGGCAACGGTGTTCCCGCAGTGGCAGAAGATCGCGGTATGAACGATCCCATGCCGGATGAGGTCTTCACCGAACTGTCAACCAAGATCGTTGCTCTCACCCGTAACGTAATCGGCAACGACGAAGCCGATCAGGTGGATGTTGCTCTTGCGAACTGGCGGGACGCGAATCCACAGGGTACGCCGGAGCAGTTCTATCTTGCGGTGAAGCGGTTCACTTCGTAAGGCTGGATGATGAAAGAAGAACACAGCGACACAGCGCCGAAGGACACCGTCAGGGTGATTCAGCAGGAGATCGAAGACGCTCACAAGCGCCTCGAGAAGTGGCACGAGCGGGCGAAGCGTTGCACGAGTCTCTACCGAGGTGACGGAGACAAAAGGAATCCCGACTCTGACAAGTTCAAGGTTTTGTGGATGCTCACCGAGATTCAGCGCCCTGCGCTCTACACAGGCGGGGCGCAGGCGGATGTGAGGCGCAAGCATCTCGACCAAGATCCGGTCGCCCGCACTGCCGCGCAGCTCCTCGAGCGCACGACTCAGTGCTGCATGGACGATGATCTCCACGAGTTCGACTTCGCGCAGGACAGTGCGGTTTCGGACTACGCGATCACCGGGCGCGGTCAGGTCCGGGTTGTTTACGATGCGGAGTTCGAGCCTGAGAAGATTCGGATCAATCAGGACCAAGCGACAGCGATGGAGATCGACGGCCTCGAAGACAAGATCAAAACCGACGAGCTTGGGATGTACGTCGAGGGCGAAGACATCAAGATTGACGAGGACGCATTCGTCGAGCATGTTCACTGGGGCGACTTCATCCATTCCGACGGGCAGAAGTGGGAAGATGTTTGGTGGGTTGCGTTCGGGTCATGGCTCACGAAAGAGGATCTCGAGGAACAGTTCGGCAAGGAAATCGCTGAAGAAGTTCCGATGTGCGGCGCGATCATGGCCGACGACGACATGGGCGACTACCTCGGGTACGAGAAGGGACGAGAGGAGTTCGCTCGCGTCTGGGAGTTCTGGTCAAAGCGCACCGGCAAGGTTTACAAGGTTGCTCAGAACTACGGCGAGTTCTTGGAAGCGCCGAGAGAGGACCCATACGGGCTGAAGGGATTCTTCCCATGTCCGCGCCCGCTGGACATGATCAACACCACCGGCAAGCTCGAGCCGATCCCAGAGTACAAGATGTACGAGTATCAGTCGATGGAGGTAAATCGGCTGACAGGCAGGATTGACAGGATCATCGAATCCGTCAAGGCAGGTGGGATCTACGATGTGCGGCTTGGAGAAGCCGTGAGTAAGATGTTCGAGGGCGACGACAACGAAATGATCGCCGTCGAGAACTACGCGGACTTTGTCAACTCAGGCGGAATCGGCGGAGCGATGACGTTCACGCCGACTGCGGAGTTTGCTGACTCGCTTGTAAAACTCTCGTCTCAGCGTCAACAGAACCTGGAGATGATCTTCGAGTTGGTTGGCGTCGGTGACATCATGCGCGGTGTCACGAATCCTCGAGAGGCGTTCAAGACTCAGGAACTCAAGGCGCAGATGAACGCTGGCTCCACGTCGAGGATGCGGCGCAAGCAGCGTCGTGTTGAGCGTTTTGTGCGTGACAGCATCCGGCTTCTCGCGGAGATCGTTGGTGAGCTATTCGACGAGCAGACGATCTTAATGAAGTCGAACCTCGAGATTCCACCAGAGGCTCTCACGGAGCCGGTGAAGCTCCTGAAGTCCGACACGGCGCGAGAGTACAAGATCGACGTTGAGAGCGACACCACGGTTGCACAGGACGACGAGTCGAGAAAACAGGACTTTACAGAATTCATCACGGCGATGGGCGGACTCATTGGTCAAGGGATGCAGGCGGCACAGGCTGGTGTTCTTCCGCAGGAGTTGGTTGGGCAACTTGTCCTATTTGGTCTGCGGAAATTCAAGGCCGGACGGGACATCGAGGAAGGTATCGAACAGGGGTTCAAGACCCAGGCTGAGCAGCAACAGCAGCAGGCCGGTCAACCGTCACCAGAGGAGCAGGCGCAGCAGGCGAAGATGCAGCTCGAGATGCAGAAGTTGGAACTCAGACGGCAAGAACTGATGATGGATGCGCAAAACGCTGCGCAGAAACTCAGTCTCGAGGCTGCGGAGCTTCAGCAAAAGGGTCAAGTCGAGATGGCGAAGTTGAAGCAGAAGCAGCACGACAGCGCCATGAATCTACTGACGGTAATGATCAACTCAGGGCAGGGGAGGCCAAAAGACTAATGGAACCGATGGTCTACGACAAGATACAGAAGAAAGTCGTTCCTATCAGCGAGCGGCTTGATTCACCGATTGTTGACCGCTCAAGAGCATGTCACGACAGTCCGTTCGTTGTCTGCGATATTGAGCCGTATCAAGGAATTGGGTTTCAAGGGTCGCCAATGGTAACATCGAGGAGCCAGCACCGGGAGTTGCTCAAGGCGCACGGGGCGCAAGAGGTTGGCAACGAGATGCCTGGGTGGATGAAAGAAAGGAAGTACGAACGTGAGCATGGAAGAAAAGACTAGCCTCGCGGACGACATCGGAGAGACTTTCGACGAACTCTCCAAGGATGAAGTCGAAGAGACTGAAATCGAAGTTGTCGAAGAAGATGCGGAAGAAGTAGAGGCGGAAGCCTCTGACGATGTGATCGTCATTGAGGCGGCAGAAGAAGAAGAAGTCATCGCAGAAGAGGCGGGAGAAGAAGAAGAGGAAGAAGAGAAAATCGAGCCATTGGCGCACTGGCTCAAGGCTGACAAAGAGAAGTTCAAGGAGCTTCCGTCGTCAGCGAAGGAGTTCTTGATTCGCAGGGACAAGGAATTCCAGCGTCAGGCAACAGAAAAATCGAACGAAGTGATGCACATCAAGAAAGCGCTCGAGCCGATTAGAGACGAGCTGACGCAGTTCGGCGTTTCCGATGATCAAGCAGTACGGACGCTCATCGGCGCTCATTTGATGTTGCAGAACAACCCGAAGCAGGGAATTCAAGCACTGATGGCAAGGTATCAACTGACGCCAGAGGCGCTTTTCAGTCAAGACGACTCTCAGCCGGAAGTCGATCCTCGCATCCAGGCATTAGAGAACAAGGCGATGCAGTATGAACAATCAATGGCAGCTCAGACGCAGGCTCAGCTTGCGGGGCGTCTTGAAGAGTTCAAGAAAAATGCCGAGTTCTTTGAGCAGGTAACTGCCGAGATGATCGACGTAGCTCAGCTTGAGAGGATGAGAAATCCGAATGTAACGCCAGACATCGAGCATGTCTATAACCGGGCCTGCATGATGAATGACGAAGTTCGGACGGAACTGGCGCGGCGTGAAGCCGCAGGTGAGGGGAAAGTCAAGTCAAATGCCCGCTCCAAGAACGCGGCTGGCACGAAAGTCAAAAGGACTCCAGTCACGAAGAGTAGGACTGACGAAACCAAACCTCGCGCGATTCGCGATGATCTCAGCTCAACGTGGGATGAGATGATGCAAAATCAACATGGAACAGCACTTTAGGGGGTGTTAGATGGCAAGCCCGAATCTTTCGGAACTTATCACGACAACCCACCGCAAGCGGGGGGGCGAACTCGCGGACAACGTGTCCAACAGCAACGCTCTTCTCAAGCGTCTTTCTTCCAAAGGTAACATTCGGACAGTGAGCGGCGGGCGTACGATTGTCGAGGAACTCGAGTACGCAGAAAACTCCACGTTCAAATTTTACAGCGGCTACGAAGAGCTTGACATCAATCCTTCCGATGTCATGACGGCTGCTGAGTTCAACTGGAAGCAAGGGGCGGTGGTTGTCAGTGCGTCTGGTCTTGAGGCCGACGTGCAGAATACTGGCAAAGAACAGATCATCAATCTCGTGGAGAAGCGGCTCAAGAACGCTTATCGCACGATGGAAAACCAGATTTCGACCGGGATCTATTCGGACGGAACTGGTTATGGGTCGAAGCAGATCACCGGCCTTCAGGCGCTCGTCGCCAACGATCCGACCACCGGCACTGTCGGCGGGATCAACCGGGCGACGTGGTCTTTCTGGCGCAATCAGTATTCGACGAACGCGACGTGGACGACTGCTGTTATCAAGGGATACATGCAGAATCTGTTCATCCGCTGCACTCGAGGATCTGATCAGCCGGACCTCATCACGATGGATGCGAACACGTACGAACTGTACTGGGATGCCCTCACGGACATTCAGCGCATCAATCACGAGAACGACAAGGCGTCGATGGGTTGGAGCACTCTCGGGTTCCTCAATGCAGACGTGATCTACGATGGCGACAGCGGTCATCAGGCGAACACGATGTATATGCTGAACACCGATTACCTGTTCTTCCGTCCGCACGTCAACCGGAACTTCGTTGCTCTCGAGCGGCGCGATTCCGTCAACCAGGACGCCTACGTGGTGCCGATTGTGTTCGCTGGTAATTTGACCATGTCGAACGCTTCGCTCCAGGGCGTCTACTTCAAGAGCTAAAGGAGGACTGCTATGGCTGGTTGGAAAACTCTTAGCGGCCCCCTTGGGGCCACGATCACCGACGTTGACACGACCAAGAAGTTCCAATTCGGGACTTGTGTCAAGGGCGAATACTATAACTCGAGCGCAGCGGTTACTCACTTCGGTGAGTTCACCTATCAACAGGGTGTCGCGTCCTGTGCGGCAGGGAGCTGGGTTGCGCTCAACCCGGACAACAGCACCGTTTCGCTTCTTGCTGACGGGCATCTTGGCGGCGTCGGTGTCGCTACAGCGGCGACAGTTGCAAGCACATATGGATGGTTCCAAATCAAGGGTAAAGCAGTCGGCTTGCTTGCTGCGTCGGTCGCTGACAACGCAGGTCTGTATACGACTGCTACTGCCGGAACTGCTGGTGCTACCGCGTCTGGGCAGTCTGAGATCATAGGCGCTCGTGCCGCTGCTGCATCCGGCAGCTCGGCTGCGAACACTGACGTTGAACTCAACTATCCCGTGTGCGGACTTTCGGCTGGAGCTTAAACAATAACTTTATCCGGTGGGGGTCCTCCGCCCCCACCGGATTTGAATCATTGGAGAATGGAAAATGGATCTCGACAACGACATCATGAAGCTCGCGAGAGCGCCGGAAGCGACATCGGATGGGCTGTTCCCAATCTTCCACACTGAAACACGCAAAGACGAAGAGGCATCGGAGAAGGCCGGGGAGGCGATCTACAAGGCTGTCCCGTACGTCGAGATCATCGCTCCTGGGAACGACAAAGAGCGGATCAACCGGGCAGTAAAAGAAGAGGACAAGCAGCGATGGCCTGAGCAGTGGCGTCGGTTCGAGGCAGGCAGAGAAGATCCGGTTTTCGACGGGATGCCGATTTCAGAATGGCCGATGGCGGACATCCATCTCGAGCGAACGCTGAGAGAGTCAAACATTTTCACAGTCGAGCAGCTTGCGCAAGTTGCGGATGTGAATATCCAGATGCTCGGCCCTGGAATGATGGGATTGAAGAACAAGGCGCAGAAATGGGTCAAAGAGAAGAGCGGTCAGAGCGAGGATCTCGAGAAGGCGAAGAGAGAGATCGCTGAGCTTAAATCCATGATTGATGATCTCCAAAAGAAGTTGGATCAACCACCACCGAAGAAACGCGGAAGACCACCGAAGAAGACTGTAGAGGAGACTGAAGAATGAGCGACACGGTTCTCGACATTGGATACAAGCTCTCGGATGATGTTGGTCTACCGAGATATACCAACCTCGTCGGGAACCAGGAGCAGAACGCTCGAAGGATTCTGACATCAATCAAAGACGCATTGGACCTTGACGTATTCACTGACGTTGATTGGGAGATGCTGAAGCAGTCTGCATCGATCAGTGTTCTTGGGGCAGGTGTGACTACGTACACACTGCCGACGGACTTCGATAGGATCATCAACGATACAATCTGGGATGAAACGAACTACGACAAGGTAAGAGGCCCTGTAGACCTCCGTGAGTGGCAAGAGTTCAACAAAGGATTTGCGCAACTCGCTGGGCTTGAGCTTGTATGCAGAATTCAGGGCAGCGCAGCGACAAACACAAAAGTCATAACATTCTATCCAGACACATCAGCAGCGACGGTATCTCTATGGTATGTGTCAAACAAGTATGTGATTTCTTCTAGCGGTGTGCTGAAAGCTGAGATCACAGCAGACGATGACCAACTACTTGTGCCTGCGAAGGTTGTGCGCGCAGCGGCGAAGTGGCGCTTACTGCGCTCACTTGGTATGAGCTTCAGTGATGAGCAGGTCGAATACTCATCCTTGGTTGACGATCTTGCTGCAAACGATTCCGGTGGGAAGAAGATCCACACAAACAGAATGATGAAATACGACATTGCGAATGTTCCTGAGAGCGGACTTGGGTGATGAAGCAAACACGCAGACGCAATAAGCACATGAGAGCGCAGGGAGGGCAGCGAACTGCGCTCCCATTCACACGTATCGACGCTCCGGTTGGTGGGTGGAACACCAGAGACTCAGAGGACAATCTCCCGCCGACTGATGCGCTCGAGCTTGATAATTGGTGGCCTGACATCGGGGAAATCCGAACGAGGCCAGGATACACAGAACACTGCTACACGGGAGATGCGCTAACAGGATCAGACCTAGTTCTCAATGGAGGATTTGAGACAGCGGGCGGTGGTGGAGCTGACGTGTTTGCGAACTGGGTTGAGTCAAACAATAATGGGACAATAGCTCAGTCATCATCCTACGCAAAAGCTGGGACGTACTCGTGCAGGCTATCAATTAAGACAAACGTCGGTGGGAGCTACGCGCAGGTTGAGCAGGCAATTGCAGTCACGGAAGAGACGCCGTATATATTGAAGTTCTGGTGGTTTGTCGAAGATAGATATTCGACGATGAAAGACGGGATCAAATATAGGATATGGGACGCGATTGGGTCAGCAGTCATAAAGGACTGGGAATCATTCAATTACATATCAGAAGATTTCACTGAAGAGGTGGCGGCGTTTGAAACTCCAACAGGATGCACTTCAATCGAGATCGAGTTCAAAACAGCGGATGTCACAGACTCGGCTGTTTTGGGATTTGTAGATGCAGTGACATTGTTTGAGACGGCCTCGACTCCGGGGGTGATCGAAACTCTGGCGGAGTACATCAGCGGTTCAAACAGACAGCTAATTGCCATCGACGGAGAAGAGGCGTTCAACGTCTCCTCTAGCACTCCGGTCCACCTATCAGGGTCCATAGCAGCCTTCGATAATGCGAGGTTTCAGTGGGTCAACTTTGACGGGAAAATGGGTCTTGTTAACGGAGCAGAGGAGCTTGTTTGGGACGGGACGAATCTCACGACGTATGCCGCATATGCACCCGGCTCGATTGCTCTAACAGGAGTATCAACACCAATCGGGATCAACGTCTTCAAGAATCGCGTCTGGTATTGGGAAGCGGCATCTCAGGATGTCTGGTACACAGAACTGAATGCTCTCGGAGGGGACTGTACCAAGTTCCCGCTATCGAGAGTTGGTCAGTTCGGCGGCAATCTCATCCTCATGGAAACATGGACGAGAGATGGTGGCTCCGGTCCTGACGACTATGCTGTGTTCGTCATGAGTTCAGGTGAAGCCATCGTCTATCAAGGCAGCTATCCAGGCGCAGCCGGGGACTGGGCGCTCGTTGGGATTTACAACATTGGTGAGCCGCTTGGATACAGGTCAGCCGTTAAGTTTGGTGGCGATCTGTACATCATAACGAAGCTCGATGTTGTGCGGATGTCAGAGGTGATTCAGGGCATCGAAGCTCGGCAGATGGAATCCAAGATTGTTCCATCACACAGGATCGCAGTCAAGCTCTACGAAAACAACTGGGGATGGGAAGCGTCGATCTATCCGAAAGGTCACATGGCGATCTTCAACATCCCAGTTAACGAAAACACGGAAATGGACCAACACGTCCAGAATACGATCACAGGAGCTTGGTGCAGATTCAAGGGGATCGTTGCAAACACATGGCAGATGTTCAACGGGAGTATCTACATCGGGAGCAATGACGGATACATCTACAAGTTCGATGACGGACAAGAAGATAACGCAGACTCCATCGAATCAACACTCCAAACCGCATGGATGCCGATCGGCGGCACGGGCGGGAATAAGCTCTTCAAGGCGGTCAGAGAGTCATACAAGACAAACGCAGATGTGACGGTCAACAATGTATTTGCGACTGACTTTCGAGCATTCGCAGCGCAGAACTTTCCAGTTGCGGTAGACGACGCAGCTTCATATTGGAGCATCCTGCCATCGACTGACGCCGTTTCTCCGTGGGATACATCTCCCTGGACCGGAGAAGACACGATCTTCAACGAGTGGGAGATCATCGGCGCATTTGGTGAACGGATCAGTATGCGGAAGCGCTTGAACACGAAACAGCGTGTCACGCTTCTCGGCTCGGACTGGCTCGTAGAACCAGGGGACAGGCTATGAGGCTGGTGCTTTCGAGCACTCCGGTGGAGTCTCGAGAGTTTGCTGATTGGCTTGCTCAGCAGCATGGGTGCGATTCTTGGAAGGCTCCTGGGCCGTTCTTCGCGTACGGACTGAAAGACGACGATGAGATCAAGGCCGCTGTGGTCCTCGAGCCATTCCATGCAGAAGGCAGCTACTTGGCGAGCTTGTCGATAACGAGTCCTGATGTTCTGAAGAATAGACATCTCGTAAAAAGCACTCTTGCGGTTCCTTTCACAGAAATGTTTAATGCGCAACGAGTTTCGCTTATAATCGAGGATAGGTACACGAGGGTAATCCAAGTGGCGCAGATCCTTGGCTTCAAGGTCGAAGGGGAACTGCCAAATCACTTTGGTGGGAACAGCGGGATTCTCCTCGGCATGACTGAAAACCCGCTTGGATTAGGAGCATAGGCAATGTGTACAGGTGGCGGATACGGCGGCGGTCAAGGTCAAGGGATGCCGCAATGGGGCAGGCCGCAGAACATCTCAGATGGGCCAGGGCGGATGGGCGGCATGGGTAGCAACAGCGGTGGCTATATTAGCACCGGACAAATCCACCCAGGATCACCAGAGTGGGATCGGATGCAAGCCAGTCAGAATGACCCAAATTGGCTCGAAAATTACAGGAGTGGGTTACTAGGGGCATTCGGCGGGAGCCAGATGCCACAAAAACCAGGGGCATATAATGGCAGTTATGGTCAGATCCCAAATGGGCCTGGGGTGGGCGGTATGGACGGCAACAAGATGGGCATCATGCAGAATCTTGACCCAAGGTGGAGGGGCGGAGCTGGGCCAATGGGCAGTCCGATGATGCAGAATCCATATTCAGGAGCACGAATAGGGTCAACTGTAGGATCGCAGATGATGGGAATGCCAGAGCAAGGACAATATCCTCAGAATCCATACAAAGGCGGAGGAGCGCAAGAGAGCATATTCGGTCAGGGCTACACCCCAATGTCGAGCCAGGGGCAATACAACCCGCAGATGCAGCAACTCATGCAGGCGATGATGGGTCCAAGGATGATGTCTCAGACATCGCAGGTTCCACAGCAAGCTCAGGGTCAGATCCAGCCTGGGTGGAACGGAGGGTACTAAGATGTGTGGCGGTGGGAACATCAATTTCCCTGACCCTAATGAGGTTGGTCAGGCGCAGTGGAACTGGAATAACCTAAACCAGTACACACCATACGGGAGTATGGAATTCCAGGCTCCGACGTTTGATCCAACTACCGGGCAGGTGGTAGACCAAGGGTCGATGACACAGACGATGGACCCAGGGCTTTTGGCGCTCCAAGAGCAGATGATGGGGCTTCGAGGCGATGCGCTTAACCAGATGGGGAACTTCTTCGGCGGCGGCGGGGGATTCAGCTTTGGCGGCGGCGGACAAGGCGGCGGCGGCCAAAGTGGTGGCGGCTCACCGTGGGGGAGCTGGACGCCCGGAGCTGGTGGTGGTGGGAGCACTGGTGATGGGGGTGCTTGGAATCACAAAAGCGTAAGAGGCGGCGGCGGAGGCGGCTATGCTCCTGGCGAGGGTGTCAGAAGTGGCGGCAGTGGTCGAGTAACGCCAAGCGATCCGAATAGTCAGTATCAGCACAACTACACTGGCTCGAATGTTTATGACAGCGGTCCAGGCATGAACTCGCTCTTCGCGTCATCTCACGCTCCGAATATCAGATCGGGGTTTGACACACACAATCTCCCTGGGTTGCTCGGCGCGAATGACCTAACCGGAGAACGTGATCGAATCACACAGGCGAAGTTTGACCGCCTCAAAGGTCTGCTTGATCCAGTTTTTGAACAGAAGAACACGGCGCTTGCTGAGCAGATGGCGAATCGCGGGATGCCGGTTGGTGCGGAAGAGTACAACATTCAGTCAGAGCAGCTCGGGCAGCAAGAGAACGAGGCGTACATGAATGCCGCGCTCGATGCTGATCTTGCTGGTCTTCAGGAGATGCAGGGCTTAACAGGAATGAGTGCTCAGCAACGGGCACAACTTTTCGGGGAAAAAGCAAACCTGCTAGGCATGAACAACCAAGCGAGGAATCAAGCGTTCACTGAAAACATGGGAGTCAACCAAGCACTTCTTCAACAGATGCTTGGGCAAGGTCAGTTCGGACTCCAGCAAGAAGGGCAGCAGTTCAACCAACTCGCAGCGATGCTTGGGATGTCCGGTGTCCCCGGAGCAGGCGGAGACATGAGCCAGTTCTACGGCCCAGGGCCGGTAGACATGATGAATGCTTATGGCATGAATATGCAGGGGCAGCAGTTTAATGCTGGGAATCAGATTACTGGGGCTGGGCTGATGTCAGGGCTGTTTGGATTCGGCGGCGCTGCGCTCGGCTCAATGAAACCGTGGGGGTGGTAGCATGGCTACACGCGCTGACATGATGTTGATGCAAGCGCTGACGCAGCTCGGCGCGGGGCTTGGTTCTCACATGGGCAGAAGGCGTCAAACCAAGCAGGACGAGGAATTCGCCAATCAGATGTACCCTGATACTTCGCCTGAGCAGATGATGGACCCGCAGGATACGCAGCTCATCCAGGCACTCTCAGGAGCAATGCCGGGGATTGCCGGGATGGTTGGCGGAGCCGGGATGCAGGGGAACCAGATGATGCGGGCTTCTGGGCAGGCTGATCAGGCGAACGCTCATGCTCAGAAGATGCGCAGCGCAATGAAAGACCCTCGTATCGCAGCGATGATGAAGCAGGCAACAATGCAGGCAGAAGCATCGAAGATGACGCCGCAGGTTTACCAGACAAACTGGGGAGTGTTCGAGAAGAAGCCAGATGGGACGCTGAAGACGCTAACGACTCCGCCTGAGAGTAAGAAGCCGAAGGATCGGTGGATGACAGTAGACGGGAATCTCTACGACACTGAAACCATCGTAGATGGCGCTCCAAGACTTGCGGTTGAAGGAGTCAGCGAGAATGGTCAGGTTGTGACGGTCGGAGTCGGTGATAAGAAGAGCACCGCATGGTATGACCCTGACACGAAGCAGTTGGACATGCTCGGAGATCCGATGTCCACGACCAGCAAGCAGGAGATCACCACATTTGACGGGAGCGCCCCGACAAAAACAACCGCTGGCAAGATCCAGACAGACATCATGAGCGTGGATAAAACCAGAGCCGCGTACCAGAGAACGCTTGATTCTTACGATGAAAAGTTCCTCGAAGTGCCGGATAAGATTTGGCGATGGGGCCAGGAGAAACTCGACAAGAGCGGCGCAGAGAGAATACTTGGAATTGATATTCTCTCAGAGGAATCATGGGATGCAGTACGAAAAGGCGGTGACATTCAAGCAAAACGTCATGAAGTCAGTCAACGCGCACATCAAGGAACTCACTGGTGCTCAGATGTCACACTACGAGATTCCGCGTCTCATGTCCGAGATGCCGAATATGATGGACAGCCAGAGGGCTTTCAAGGTGAAGATTGAGAACGTCATTGCTGTGGCAGATCGAGGCCCACGCGACGATGGCGAACTACATCGAGAACGGGATGATCGCCCCTGGATTCCACGATGTCTACCTCGAGACAAAGAAGAAATGGGAAGGTCAAGCATCGCCAGAGCAGATCGAGAAGATTGCCATTCTCGAAGCAGCACAGGCGATGGCGGCATCAGCGATTGCCAACGAAATCCAGTTTGGTGGAATCTCGAGTGAACCTTCATTCATCGGGGATTGATCATGGCTGATAAACCAACTGTTGTGTTCGCAGACGGATGGTCGAAACCAATCCTCGTTGAAGACTCAAACTATAGTCATGATGCCCTCGCGAAATGGGTAGACGAGAAAGCTGGGGAGCACGGCGGGCTTATTGAGATCAATGTCCCAGGGTTTGACCTCAGTAACCCAAAGTATAAAAATCTCGCGAAGTATCTACCGCAAGTTGGGGACGAACCACAGCACAGGGCAAAAGAGATCAAGCTCGGCGTGCCTTGGCAGCCGGTGAAAACCACGCCTCTAGCAGCGAGAACGATGATTGACCTCGTCACAAAAGAGGGCGGTGAGATGGCCGGTGGTATTGCAGGCGGGGCAACTGGATCTCTTCTTGGACCGGCTGGGAGCGCAGGGGGCGGGATTGCGGGAGCAGGAGCAGGACGAGCGATTGGAGCAGAAGTAGGAAATCAATATGGTCAAATGGTTGGGCTGCCACCTGTCAATGTAGACATGCCGAAAGAGGGATTAACCGGGATGGCATGGGAGGCAGGGGGGCGCGGAGTTGGCGGAGCTGCGTCATTCTTAAATAGGTGGTCAAAAGCTGGCGGTCGTGCTGTTGCGGATACTGCTGAGAATGTAAGAAGGCTTGAAAGCATCGGTATCAAAGCCCCACAGCGCTGGCAAATCGCGGAGACTGGTCCGTTTGCCTCGCTGTTCAACTTCGCGATGAACAACCCATTTACAGCGCGTAAAGTTTCAGAGTCGCTCGAGTCACAGCTCGACGAAGTTCTTGGCGGGCTTGAGAAGAGACTCTCGAGGGAAACCCCGACTGGTGGAACAATGCTCCCTGATGTTGCTCGTACTGGGGCTGACATCGAGGCTGGCATTGGGCGGACGAGACGGGGAACTCAGGGCTGGAAAACAGTCGGGAATGCGAAGTACAGTAAGGCAGCATCGCATCTTCCAGATAACACGGTAACGTGGAGGCCGACAGCCACAACCAACGGACTCATGGGGATGCAAGAGGACATGGTTGAGGCCATCAACATTTCGCTCATGCCGGCAGAGGCAAAGCGTCTTCTTATCTCGCTCACTGGGGAAGGACGAGCTGGGCGTATCACCGTCCCAGGTGGCGGGTCAGTCTCAGCTCCGCTCCCTGTTGAGATGCTCAGAGAAACGAGGACCGCAGTCAGAGAGGCTCGTGGGAGCTTGAGTAAGAGCAGCGAATTCTACACGAGGCGGCAAAAGGAACTTGGCAAACTCGAGGGTATGTTGACTGAGGACATCTACGCAGCCTACGGACATCACGGCGGTCAGGCAGGTGAGACAGCGCTAAGAGAAGCAGATAAGTTCTGGGCAGTCAACAAATCTCTTGACGAGAAATATATGTCCAGCATAGCGAAGAAGGCAGGGTATGAGTCGCCTGTTTCGCTTTATAGGGCTGTCGAAAATTCAGTCACAGGACTTGACACCCAGACTCTCGCCGCAGTGCGGTCAAGGCTTGGGTCTGGATCAAAAGAATGGGATAACGTACTAGATCAGTACATCAGAGATCGTGTGATCACAGGAAGAGGGAATCTAGATTTTGACGGATTCCTGAAGATGCGGGATGACATAGGCAAGAGTGAGTCGATGGAGAATCTCATCTTCGGGAAGCCCGGAGATGCAGGACGAGGATACTGGGACGATGTAACCAAGTTCTTTGAGGATACCGCTGGTGTCATGAAGAAGGCGGGAACACCTCTGACAGAGCGGAAGGGGAGTGGGACGTTTTCAAATCTTGCGATCTATGGTCCTCTTATGATCGGTGGAGGCGGAGCCGCTCTCAGTGGCGCAGCAGGCGGAGATCCGTATGCAGGAGCGCTAATCGGGGCCACTCTTGCAGCGATGTCACCAAGACTCGCATGGCGGATCGTGAAGCAACCAAAAGTCATGAAACCTCTAATGGAGGCCGCTAAAGGCAAGGTAGTATCATTGCCTGCAAACATCGCAAGACTTCCAAGAATCGCGGCTGGTCTTGATGAAGACGAACAGGCTGCGCTTGTTGAGTTTATGACAATGATGGGTTCAGGCATCGGTGAAGGTGAAGAGAGAGGCGAGGTAGCGAAGAGTATGCAAAGCCCGCTCGCTGGCGGGATTTTTGGAGGCAGGTAATGGGCTGGAACGGATCAGGAATATTCACAAGGTCGTACGACTGGACGAACGAGCGCGATGCCGGATACAAAATCGACGCTGCGAAGTTCGACACAGAGAACGACAACTTCGCCACCGGCATCAACGCTTGTCTTGCTAAGAATGGGGAGAACGCAGCTACAGGGGATCTCTCGATGGGTGGGTACATCCATACCGGAGTTGGAGACGGGACAGCGCTGACTCATTATGCGTCGATCGACCAAATCCAAGAAGGGGCGTTCAACTACGCATCCGTCGGTGGCACAGCGAATGCGATCACAGCGACATTAACGCCAGCCCCTGATGCAATCTCGCTTGGAACTGTTGTTAGATTTCTGGCAACTGCAACAAACACAGGAGCCGTGACTCTTAATGTGAATGGTCTCGGAGCTAATAGCATTTACCGAAACGGATCGGCGCTTGTTGGCGGAGAGATCATCTCTGGAAGACCATATACAGTAGTTGCTATGGGAGGGGTTGGGTACAACTGGCACATGGTCAATGATGTGCAGATGGGGGCAGCGGCGTATATCACAGGTGGGGCACAGGCTATCGCGAATGGTGCCACAGCCAGTGTACTGCTTGATACGGATCTATATGATCCTGATACTCTCCACAGCACAGTAACAAACACTGACCGCATTCTTGTCCCGATCTATGGGCTATGGACGCTCTCGGCGTCATGGAATCTGTCAGCGCTCGGAGCATCAACTTACGTCGTGAAGTTTGGGATTGACGGAGCAACAAGTGGCATAGTCAGACATGAGTTTTCTCCTGAACAAACAAAAGGAACAATCAGCGGGATTATAAGATCAGTATCTACAACAAGTTATGCAACAGTGCTGATTGAAAATGTATCTGGCGGTTCAATAACAGTTGACTGGTGCCAGTTCTCGGCCAATTTCATCAGATGACTCTCCGCGACGACTACGAACACTGGGCACGGTCCTTCCCTCGGAGAATGGGGGAAGGGTGGGGAGAGTTCTTGGATCGAATTGGATTATTCGATCTCACAGATTCTCCGCCCCGCGATGTCACAATTGGACCAACAAATTCAATTGTTCTCGTAGATGCAAGCGGAGGAGCAATAGAGGTGACACCAACCGGACCGGCTGGAGTGCTGCACATAATCAAGAAGATAGATTCATCAGCGAACTTTGTGACAATCAAGGGGACAATCGACGATGATACCGACTTTGATCTCGAGTTCAAGGATGAGTCGGCATCGATAACGACAAACGGAACTGACTGGCGGATTGTATGACCGAACTTAGAAAGCTGTATCTATACGACTCTGTCACAGGCAACGAGATTGGCATTGACGATTCAACAGGGTCAATCCAGACGATTGTCTACGAGCATCATGAGATCCACAGCGGCAGTCATTACTTCGTCAGCGGATACCAGGATCTCTCCATCAACAACGTCCTCCAGTTCACATGGCAGATGCCTGATACGACAAAGTGGATACATTGGACGTGGAGCATCAGTACTGAGAGCGAAGTACTCTGGCAGGTGTACGAGGGAGCCACGATCAACAGCGCCCTTGCAAACTCAATCACTCCGTTGAACAGCAACAGGAATTCATCAAACACCTCTGGCACTACAATGAACTATGAACTTCATGCAAACCTTGCTGCGGCAAATGGAGATGTCACCGTGTCAGCAGCCGACATCATCGAATCTGGGATTTCAGGAGCAGGCAAGGACGCAGGGCAATCGGTGAGAAGCAATGAGCTTGTTCTATTGCAGAACGGTCTTTATGTGCTCAGAGCAACCGCTACTGCGGCAGGGTTCGTCAACTTCAACATGCAGTGGTACGAACATACGGATAAAGCATAGGACTACTTATGACGATGGAACCACTCGACACCGACGGCAGATTTCCTGATCCAGTGTCATGCCCGCTTCATGCGAAGGCGCTCGAGGAAATCAAGAAGATTGTCACAGAGACAAGAGCAGAGGTCATCGGACTCAAGGACATGAATGGTCCCATCGCCGCTCATGAAAAAAAGATCGAGGCGGTTGAAACTTCAAACCGGAGAGCGCACAAGCGTATTGACGTTGTCGAGGCTGATCTATCAAATGTCGAACAAGCTCAGAATAAGATCATTCTTAAAGTCGGAGCCGTGCTCTCTCCATTGGCAGCAGCCGTTGGAGGGGCGGTAGGGGCCGCGATTGCGTTTTTTGCAAAATAGGTGATTGACCATGTTGCTACCAACCAAGATCATCCTGCATTGCTCAGCAAC
This sequence comes from uncultured Gammaproteobacteria bacterium, assembly GCA_942490655.1. Lineage (GTDB taxonomy): Bacteria > Pseudomonadota > Gammaproteobacteria > Steroidobacterales > Woeseiaceae > UBA1847. Next base: position 26,076 of record CALNXZ010000007.1, read on the forward strand.
GGCGGACACTGAATCAAAGTCATGGGAAGCCATCCGGCGCTATCACGTCGAGGAGAATGGTTGGAGTGACATCGGCTATCACTTCGGGATCGAGAACGTGGGTGGTGACATCATGGTCTATCGCGGGCGACCGTGGTGGATCAAGGGTGCACACTGCGCCGCCGCTGGCAGAAACCACGACTCTCTCGGTGTCTGCGTTGTTGGTAAGTACGACAACGATCCGCCATCTCCTGAAATCTACAAAGCTGTAATTGATGTACTGAAAACTCTCTGCGCTGTGTTTTGGATCGACACAGAAAAAGTGTACGGGCACTCTGAGTTCGAGCCGATGAAAACCTGCCCTGGGGTGATGTGGGACATGGATAGAGTTCGTGCTGATTTGGGAGAACTTGTCCCGCCGACTGAGAGTACACAGGGAATCAAGATTGGAGAAATGTCATGAGGAGATTCTTGACCGTTGTTACTGTTATGGCGCTGCTGATTTGCGGAGCAGTGTCAGCTCAAACGATACCAGAATGGATGGTCGGTGACTTCGTTGGCGAGGCAGGACCGATTGACATCCAAATGAAGCTCGTTGACTTCAACTCGCCGTGGAGCACTCCAGACCCGACGATGAACCATGTTCTGTTTGGTGAGGTCCAGTTCCTCGGTGAAACCGGAGTTGATGTCAATGTGTCGGCAATCGCAGCGATGCAGTGCGGACAACCGATTGGGTGCTACGCATACAACTCGAGGCCGCTGTATATGCACCAAAGAATCCCTTGGGTTGGTGGGCTTGGTGCGTATATCTGGATGGGAAACTACGAGATCCCAGCGTTCTCTGTGCTCGCGGTGGACCTCGAGTCCACAACCGCATACTGGGGCATGGGTAGCTTCATGCAGAACGGTGGAGTTTGGACCATCCACAGAAGCGCATTCTACTCTCTGTATCTAGTAGAGCCGCTGACGATGCCGATCTTCCCATCCATACCACCACCGGCAGTGAGGTGACAAGATGGCATTCCCACTAGCAGCAATCCCGATCATAGGCGGTCTTCTCGACAAGATTCTTGATAAGGTCGCCAAGGACAAGGTTGACGACGCGACGATGGAGCAGCTACGGCAAGAGGCTCAGCGGATGCTCTCTGATGAAGGGCAGGAGGACTTGCAAGCGTTCTACAACTTCATCATCGACTACGAGGGCAAAGCCTCTGAGCACGGGAAGTTCATCCAATGGCTCAGAGGCTCAGTGCGTCCGATTCTCACGTACGTGTTCTCTGGATTCTTCATCTACATCGTGTTCACATGGATGACGGGGGAGAAGCTCCCGCCTGAATCTCTAACAGCAGTGAAGCTCGTATTCGGGATCAACCTACTCACGCTTGGGTTCTGGTTCGGAGAGCGGGCGATTCAACGAAGCGGAATCACTGAGCTACTGAAGTCCAAGCCGTAACGTCGCCAGATTCAAAGTCATCAGAAAACAACACGACCTCGGCACGGCACACCACCGCGCCGAGGTCTTTCATTGTGACTCTCTGTGGGTGACCCTCGCCTGAGCATGTGGAACTTGCCTCGTTGATGATGAACTGCCCATGCGTCACCTCGCTCCAATATCTAACACCGTTGATGGTGTGCAGGTACTCAGCCTTGCACTCGAGCGCGTGGAGTCCAGGTGTGAGGAGCACTGAGCAGAGGATGGAGCCGAACAGCATTCTCACTGCGCCCAGATGATCGCAGGAGCGAGAAGCGGCCATACAAGAGCGCCGATCTCGCGCATTGGGAACTCTGTGAAGCCGTTCCACGTCAACGCAAGCCATGTCCCGGTCATGCCTCCGATGTAGTAGATAGACGCGGCGAGTGCCCATGCTCGTTTCTTGTGTTGATAGTCCATCATTCCTCCCGTGCGTCGTCGATGGCGGCGTGCATCTGAGTCAGGCAGTCATCCCATTCTGCGTCCGATGGACTGCCGTGCCAATCAGAATCACGGCTTATGCCGTGGTGTAGATGCAGGTTCCAGGTGATCAGATCCTTCGCCTCGGCAAGCTCCCGCTCCAGCGCGGCGATGCGGTCAGCCATGTGGTCCGGCTGTCGCAGCCGTAGTAGCTGACTCCGGCCTTTATCGCCGCATCAACAATGCGTTGGCGGTCTGCCTCTGCTGCGCCTTCCAACTCCTTCACCCGCGCCTCGGCTGCGTCGGCTCTGTCCATCAACTCACCAAGTTTTTCAATGTCAACTACGGGGACAGCGTGACCGCTCCTCGGGAGAATTGTGTACTTGGCATCGAACCCCCTGGTGCAGAGGTGGTTGTAGTAATGCTCAACCTTCTCCCGTTCAGCCTCGTACATCCTTCTTGCCCGTTCATTGTCGTCCAACAGTCTCGCAATCTTCGCTTTCTGGGCTTCGATGGTGGCGCGGAGTTGCCGGTTCTCTTCGCTGAGAATCTGGATTTTGATCACGTCGTGTCGCTTGTCGATGGTCTTTTTCATTAGGTCCGACGGCTTCTCGATCTCAGGGAATATACCTGCGGCCTCGTTATGCTTCTCGGCCTCACATTCGCGACATACAATCCTCGTCTTGCCGGGGAAGTCTCTGCATTCTTCGATGTATTTTTCGCATCCGTGTTCTTCGCATTTGAAGATATCCATCACTCACCGTCCTTTTCCTGCCGACTGGCGCTCCATGCTTCGTCCAGTCGATCACATCGCACATCAAATCCTCGGAGATATGCTTTCTGGTCCCTCATGTCATCTACTGGCCAGGAGAACCGCGTTCGGAACCCTCTGCCAAGTGTTGGCATCCACTTCTTTATGCTTCGGACACCGCACCCACACACGGTCCTTGGTGAAAACAGTGCTCTCCATCTTCCATGTCCCAGACATTGCAACGCCGAATAATCTTCATTAGTCCTCCTTCCCCGGGGTAGCGGGAGAGGAGGTCGGACCACGGAATGCGCCGCAGTCGAATGAGCCATTCTTCAGACGATCCCGCGCCTCCTCAGCCCACGCCGCCATGCGCTGTGCCCAGACCGGGCAGATTTCATCAAAGTCTCGGAGTCTCCCGTCATACTTACAAATTGCTGGCGCGCCAAGAACCTCGTTGCATGTGGTCTGGACACCCAGCATCACACCACCCAACACCGTCCACCATCCTCGGCTTGATGCTTGCAGCATTCAAGTCGCCTGCGGCTTGCTTGATCTCTTGGTCAGTCATCGTTCACCTCCAGCGCGGCGTAGGCTTCGGCGGGGGTGTCGAGTAAATCCATGATTATGTCGTCCATCGGAACATACGATTCCCAACATGCCGTTTATATCAGTCGATGTACACCCGCTCCTCCTCCCACGCCTTGATGATGCGGCGAAGGCGGGCGACCTCTCGTGCGTGTTGCTCGCACCCGGCGCAGTAGTATGTTTTCCCGGTATCAGGCATTAGCTACCTCCTCTTCCCACTTCTCTGGCAGCATCCAACACAGAGTTGTCTTACTGCTGCCGTCCACGTTCTTCTCGATTGCGCGAATGAGTCCACGGTCGAGCATCGTCATTTGAATCTCATCCATCTTGTACTTCGACACCTTGAGTCTACGAGCTACGATTCGTCGAGGCAGATCACCCTTGTTCTTGTAAAGCATCATCAGAGATATATCTATCTCACGTTGGAGCATGTCACGGCGCAGAGAAGCAACGAAGTCACATGACCACTTTTCCCACTTCGCAGCTATGCTCACCGCCCACTCAGCATCCACTTTTGTGATGTCGATGTGGTCTGAGGTTTCTTTCCCAACTCTCCCGGCGCTCAGAATCATCCCGAGCTTGAGCGCCATGACTGGGAGGCGCTGAGTCATCGACTGTGTTTGTTCGTCGTACCCGGTCATGCGTTGGTTCAAATCTGCTTGGTACTTGTCAAAGACTTTGTACGCATCCTCGTCAGCGATGACGGCTGAATACTTCCCAGCGTTGCGTTCCTCGAGATCGGTGATCTGCCTAATCATGTCCCTGATCTCTCGGAGCCATATCACCAAACCGTCTCGACTGTTCTCGCTGTAGTCCATCTCGAGTAAGCCCTTGGACGGTGGGTACACTTGCGGCCAGATGACCGCGAACCTCGGGAGGAATCCGTCGTCGATGTCTCTCGGCTTCAGAGTCTCAGCGATTGCCGGTGTTGTGTTCCCGATGAGGCAGAGATGCGCCTTGTCGATAACGACCGAATCCTCCTCTTTGCGATTCTTCCCCTTACTGACTCTCTTGTATGTCCACTTCTTTTGTCCGTACATGGTGAGCAGAAAACCTCGGAGTCCAGCCATGTACGATTGGCTGTGCATCTTCTCAAGGTGGCCGTTGAACTCGTCAGCCCATATCACCGCAGCTCTCCCACTATGGTCAGCCATGATCTCTTCCAGTCCACCTGGGGTGAAGTTCTCGGGGACGGCGAAACCTGGGAGCGCGAGTGATTGGATCTCTTTGGCGATGTCCATAACAGTCGATTTCTTTGCCCTGGAGGTTGACCCGTGGTTGAGCATATACAGGTTCGTGCCAAGTCCGCCAGGGATGAATGGGAGCTTCCAGAGAAGACCCTGAGTAGCGATGGAGAGCAGGGCGATGGCTGCGCCCTCGTGGTAGTCCCATGATGCCTCGGTGCGGTCCTTGGCGTAGTCGATGTACTGATTGACGAAGTGGTTTGGGTCTGTAATACATCGTGCGAATTTATACCCTGGCATCTCATCAACCCATACTTTCCCACATCATTTTTGCGTCGTTGTACGTGATCCCGTATTTGACCATGAGCCGTTTGATGTCACGGTCGCCTGACTGTACTGCGCGATCCTCAGAGCGGCGTATGGATCGTACAACTGAAGCGAGTTCCCGGTCTCCCAATGGCTCGGGTAGCGCTTTGTTGTAAAGGCTGAGCCAGAACGTAGCCTCTCCTTCAGACATTCCTCCACCGGGCGACATGAGATGCCCGGCGATACTGGCGAACTTAATGTTGCGTTCGCCCTTGAGCGGCGCTGCCGAGAGAATAGCCGACCAATCAGTCTCATCAGAATTGAGTCCATCTAGTCCTCCTTCACTTGATCCCAAACGATTAAGCCAGTCTGTTCGGCTAGAGCATCCACACACCTTTGGAGAATTTCCATCGCACCAATGGTATTCAGTTCCGTTCGGGTGGACGCTAGGCGGTAGGACACTTTGTCTTCCGTCTCCGAGGACTTCAATAGAACCATTCCCTGCGGCAATGATGCCGGAGGGGGAAGGTCCCTCCTTTCGATAGAGAACTCGAAGCCCTCTTCCAGTGCGATATGCCCACGTTTCTTTCCACTCGGGGTCGAGCTGTGCAAGGAGTACCATCCCTTCGTCGTCGTCAATGTCGAGGCATACGAGACTCGACGGTGAGCCGGTTAAAAAACCTACGTTGATCTCAGAGTCGTAGTCGATCCACTCCTGCCACTGGTCAAGTGAGAACTGCCCGTGGTGTTGCCACCCAGTCATGTGACGGCCTAATACCGGATCGAATGGGATCTTCCCAGGCGACTGGCAGACGTGTGACGGTGGGCAAAGTGGATGAACCACGAAACCGAGATCAACGTAGCGTTTAATGTGAGAGATCACGCCGCCTCTACCAATCCGGTTGATCAGCAGTGGCAACGTCAGCGTCGGTCAACTCGACCTCGAGCAGCATGGGTTTGATGAACTTGTTGTAATCAGACAAGTCTTTTTTCTGATCTTCAGGAACAAACGATGTGGCCTCGAAGTGGAATTTCGGATACTTGAATCCGCTCTTCGACGTATCTGTCTCGCACGTCACCTTAGTTACGACGTGGTAATACTTCACGAGCTTGTTTGTGAGCTTGAAAAGATAGCGTTCGATGTTCGGGATGTTGGTTGCTGAGCAGTTCATAACAGTTGGGAGCAGCGCCCCTGGGAGTCGGATGAACAACTGCTTGACGATCCGGCACTCAGGCTTCACGCTCTCACCCTTTGAGTCTTCTGTGAACTTTGCATACGGGCAATCCTTGCAGTCTCCGCCTGGATCTCCCTCGCCTGTGAAACCGTTACGGGCGGAACACAGCGGTGATTCACCGCCACCCTTGTATGGGCCATCCCACCGCGCCCTTGATAGTTTGTGGAATACAAGAATGCCCTCAATCTCTCCGGTGAGTTCAGGACCGCCGACAAGAGACGGGACCTCCCATTGAGTCCCTGTGGTTGAAGGATTGACGAATCGGTCGAGCTTGTTAACTGTGATCCCTTCGCCGCCGACATTCTCAAGAATGATTTCTCTGATTTCTGCTGTGTCGATGTCTAGTTTGTACTCTTCGAGTGATTGCTTCACTGGTTCAATTGCTTTGCTCATTGTGTTTTGTCCTTTTATTTCTTCACGATCACTTTGATCTCTTCCGTCCACTCGATGAATTCCTGCAACTCTATCGGCACCTCCTCTTCTGATTCGATCATCTCCTTCACCGTTGCACACAACCGAGCGTACTGATAGTCCTCCTTCACGAGATCACCGAAGCCGAGATTCTTCAGAGCCTCTGTGACATCCGGCCTCGAGACTCCGTCCTTGTGCTTGACCTTGAACATCCGGCGAAGATACACGGTGTTGTCGTTCTTGCGGACGTTCTGCGTCCCCTCTTGCAAGAACTTCTCACGAACGAGCGGCTCGACATCTTCGATGAATTTCTTCACCTCGGCCAACTTCATCTCGAGATCCCGCTTGTGCTCTGTCGCCGCAATGAGTTCGTCGATGGGACCGTTGACTTGTTGGGAGGGAGTCATTTCTGCGCCTCGAGCCATTCAACGATGATCGTCTGCAACACAGCGTGGCGGGTCAATCGCGCCCCTGGGTATTTGGATTGCAGCTCGACCTCCATTTTTTTGATGCGGGCATCGAACACTTTCACCGTAGCAGCATCCATCCACGTTGAGACGCTCACTTTGCCGTCTCGTCCTTTTTTCTCAGCCATCAGCATTCTCCTTTGATGTAGTTCATGATTTCGTCAACAACCTTTTTCTTCGACGCCAGCGCTCTGTAGATGTGCTCGTCCACCGTGTCACGAGCGATGAGGTGATAGACAGTTACCGCACTCTTCTGACCACCACGGTGGAGCCGCGCAACAGCTTGCTCGAATTCAGCAAGAGAAAATCCGATGCTGAAGAAGACACATAGTCTGGAAGCGTTAAGGTTAACTCCAGTTCCTCCTGCTGCGATCTGGACTCCAAGCACATCTGTACCACGGGGGATTCTCCCTCCCTCGAGACAATTCCCACTTCCACTAACTTCCCCGTAAACTCGTCCATTGGCTTCACACACCCTTCTGATTACCTCGAGATCATGCCTGAATCGGCAGAACACCACCACCGGCTCACCTTTGACGCCGTCGATGATGTCAGCGAGCGCGCCCTCTTTCTCACGGTCCAACTCAGTCGTGCCGCCGTCGTCGTCGATGATGAACCCGGATGTGATCTGCTGAAACTTCATCAGCCGGGTCAGCGCATTCGAGGCCGTGACCTCACCGGACGCAACGTCCGCGACAAACGACCGCATGATCTGTTCGTACAATTTCCGACTTTTGCTCGGGATCTCTGTGAACCTCCTGATGTGCGCGACGGGCGGGAGATCGAGAACGTCCTCATCCACCCGGAACATCGTGAGATTCAGGATGGACCGAAACTCTTCTTGATTACGCCACCCCGTAATCTCTGGGAAGCCCTTGTAAGTAGCAACCTCAGCGTAGCGCGCCCTAAATCTCGAAAAGTTGGTTCCAAAAATTCCAGGGTCCATGAATCTGTACTGCCCGTAAGCGTCCAACTGATTGTTGGGAAGCGGAGTTCCACTGAGGAGGAAACGGGATTCGGAGACTTTGAACAGCTTCGCGGCAAAACGACTGATACGTGACCCAGCGGCTTTCGTTCGATGACTTTCATCTGCTACCACCATTTCCGGGTGCATCCCGAGAATCCACTTCGCTACCTGCTCGCGCCACGCTGTTTCGTAGTTCACGATGAACACGGCGGGACGCTTCATCAGCACAGCGTCACGGTGCTTCGATGCGGCGTACTCGGCCTTGTACTTACTCGTGCCCTTGTTCATCGGAACCAGGAGGTGATCTGACCCTTCGGCATGTTTGGAGAACTCGTCAATCCAAACGTCGATGACAGACTTCGGGCACATGATGAGCGTCGTTCTCGGTTGCCTGATGAGGATCTCGTTGATGGTCACAAGCGTCTTGCCGGTGCCCATCTTCATGGCGAGGTACGCATACGGCTTGCCGCTCAGCCAGTCCGTAGCAAGCTGTTGGTGGTGCCACGGGTGCGTTGTGGTGAGGTACTGAGATCGTGTGAGACTGTCGGTCATCTTGAGTGATGCCTTGGAGACGATGTCTTTCATCAACTTAGACAACGGAGCTGCCGTGGCGTCGAGCGAATGCTCAATGCCGTTCTCGTTCAACCTACGCTCGAGCCGCCCAATACTGAATGGAGAGAAGGGATACCACCACACCCCGTTCCCACGATCCGACGCCGCTGGGATGGTGTTGAACATGCCGCGAGCGTAGTCCGGGGCATCGGTGACGACGATGTGGTGGTTCTCGACCTTGATCGTGGTCATCGGTCAACCACCTTGATAGTGAACTCATTGCGAAACCGAGAATCAAGAAACTTCTCAAGCGTCTTCAGCGCTTTGTTGATGTCCACCTCGTAGGCACCGCGCAGCTTGTTCGCTGTGTACGTGCCGAAGTGTTCGCTCGTGACCATGATGTCAACGTCTCGAGGTTGCTCAGGTTGTTTCTTCATAACGCTTATCCTCCGCCGCAGCGTCGAGCATCCGCTGCTTGAACTCCATCTCATCCCACTCCCGGTCCTCGTCGATGAGGAGGCGGTCGCGCAGCTCGTCGCGCTTCATGTCGGCTTTGATTTGGGCGATTTCGTGTTTTGGGATTTTGGGGAAACTCATCGCCGCTCCCCGCTGCACGGCGAAAAGCCAGTCCGTAAAATTGTCCCCAGCAGCACTCCGCGCTGTGGCACTCGCTTGGGTTGTGTGTTGCTGGATCGCATTTTGGGAAGTCCTCCTTGTCTCGAAGTCGAACTGTTTGTAATGTCCTCGCTGCGGGGTGGCGGGGCAGTTTTAGTCGTCGAAATCCCAGTCTGCGTATTTGATGTAGCTGTCATCGAACGTCTCGCTCCGCACCTCGTCCAGAAGACCATCGAACCACTCTCCAACCACGTCACATCGGGCTTTGTACTTCTGGATCTCACGGTTCTGTGCTTTGAACTTCTCGCGGAGAGCTTGAATCAAGCCGTCTGGAGTCGCGCAGTTGATGATCTGCTCAGCGTCAATGTCTAGTTCGATTTTCATTTCACTCCTCCTCAGCTTCGTGGTAGCCCTCGTGGTACGTCACGGGCGGGACGCTCAGCGACCGTCCCAACCACTCAACGTAGGTCATGTCACCGATGAAGTGTGCGAAGTCAGCCCACATCATGCGGATTCCGTCCTTCACCACCTCGGGTTGTACGCTCGTGAACTTACCGTGCTCGTAGTCAACGTACTCCGCAATGGCGTCCTCGAGTGCGAGTTGCTCGTCTGAGATGTGACGATAACGCGGCTCATCCGTCGGCCCGCAATCCCGCTCGAACTCGGTGCAGCCACGTTTCAGGATCACCGGTATGGCCGTGTCACCGATCTGGACGTGCTCAGCCATGTCCGCGACGATGCGGTCGTACTTGAGCTGACCTTTGCGGAGAGCCTCGCGGTCATCGACGATTCGGAACATCGGTTTATTACCGTCAGCCTTCGGTTCGTAGATCATTTCCATCAACTCACCCGGCTCCCAAGAGTAAAAGTACCCTCCGTATGCGCGGCCAACGTACTCTCTCGTTTCGATGCCGCACTTACACCTCAGCCCGCACGTCTCCTGATACTCCTCGAGTCGGAGTAGCTCCGCGAACGTCCTCGGCATCACCACGACCTTGAAACACGTCTGGCAGTGTGTATGAACCATCTGCTGCTTCGCCGCTGTGTGGAAGAACACCCTGTTCCAAAGGTAGCAGTCGAAGTCGAGATTCTGAGTGATCCACGGGATCGAATCGTCGAGACTCGTCTTACCGCTCGTGAACTTCC
>CALNXZ010000008.1:0-4256 GCA_942490655.1 uncultured Gammaproteobacteria bacterium
CGGTGGGAGACCCTAGACGGCCGGCTCCAGTTTGAATCCGTGCGGTACATGTGCAGGAACTGTGGCCACATGCATGCCGAGTACGACAAGGAATACCTATTCGCTACAGAGAATGGCGCGCACTGGCACCCGACGGCTACACCTGCCGAGCCGGGCATCCAGTCGTACGACCTCCCGGCTTGGTACTCCCCTTTCCGGTTCCGGCCTTGGTATAAGGGCATCGCGGATTACATAGAAAGCTTCGACGAAGAGAAAGACACGGTAGTTGACTACGCGAAGTACCAAGAGTTCTACAACAACACCCTTGGCCGAGCGTTTAAGAAGCCCGGCACCCGTATACGCCTTGACGCCGTATTGGGGCATCGGATCATGGGGTATAAGTTTGGCGAGATCCCTAACGAGTACGCCAAGAAGTACAGCGGCGGCCCCATCTTGTTCCTGACCTGCAATGTGGACGTTCACGAGAAGAATTTAGCAGTAGCGGTGTTCGGGTGGACTAAGGATCAAAGGAGCTACTTAATCGACTATTGGCGCTTCGAGTCTCGCGATGAAAAAGACCTGTGCACCGAGTTGTCTAGTACGCCTTGGCAGAAGCTGCGCGAGCTGATAGAGGGCAAAGTGTACACCGCGGACGATGGGGCAGAATATGTCATAGCGTTCACCCAGGTGGATGCGGGGTACAGCAACGACACTTGCACCAAGTTTTGTTCTGAGTACCAGAGCAGCGTGGTCGCCACGATTGGGCGAGACCGGCCCGACAAGCAGGCGCGCATAACTGAGTTTTCGAAGTGGACTACGCAAGCGGGGGAAGATGGCTACAAAATCGTAGTAGACCACTACAAAGACCGGTTAGCCCCCGTACTTCGCAGGAGCTGGGACGAGCAGCAAGGGCCGCAACTCCCGTACCACTTCAACGTGCCGGTTGACGTGACAAAGGAGCAGCTAAAGGAGCTGACCGTGGAGTACCTGCGCGACCGCATCGACACAAAAGGCTATTTGATCCGTTACTGGTACCGCCCCAGCTCCTCCAATAACGAGCTGTGGGACTTGATTGTGTACGGTCACGCACTCGTGGAGATCGCGGCCTATAGAATATGCATTGAGCACTTCGGGCTTGAGACTATAAGTTGGCCGGACTTCTGGGCGTTCGCGGGGCAAGAGGATAACAATGGATTTTTTGGCCGGCTTGTGTTTGCGGAGTGATGGCGGCACGTTGTGCGGGTAGCGCAATAGGGGCTATACTGGGGCCAACTACCGACCCCAAGGCAGACTTAACAAATGGCTAGCCCTACGTTCATATGCGACCAGATCCCCGTGCTAGAGGCTCAGATAACCGCCTACCAGGACGCAGCCCTCGCGCTAGCTGCGAACAAAATACAATCGTTCACTTTCGACAGCGGCCAAACGCGCGAGACTGTCAACAAAATGGAAGTGGACAAATTAAACGCGGTTATAGACTCGCTTTATAATCGTTATGTGATGTTGTGCTCGCGCTGTAGTGGTTCTAATGTGATCATTGCGCGCCCTTGCTGGTGATAATATGGGCTTAATGGCTAAATTTTTCGGCAGGGATGTACCTCCCGCCCCCGTCGCCCCCGTCGGGTCTGCGCAAGAGCTTTCGCCAGACTTCCGCGATGCTTCCACCCTTGACAACTTTACTAAGGGGATCGTGGCCTACGGGCAGGGGCTTGGCTACGCGCCGGCAGTCAACAGCGTCCTCGACGGTGACAAGTTCGCGGGCGGCTTCGGCCCCACTAACGTGTATTCGTTCATTGACTATTGGACATTGCGGGAGCGCAGCGGCCAACTTTTCCGCGAGAACCATTACGCAAAAGGGGTGCTCCGTCGCCTCGTCACTAACGAGATCAACACCGGTCTAATCCCTGAGGCCACGCCAGACGAAGACGTGCTAGGGCTAGCTGAGGGCGCGTTAGACACGTGGTCAGAGCTGATAGAGTCACGGTTCGACATCTGGGCGAGCAACCCGCACTTGTGCGATTGGGAGCTACAGCGGAACTTTGGCGAGTTGCAGGAAACCGCGAGGCTAGAGGCGCTAATAGAGGGCGATGTCCTCGTGCTTATCCGCGTGTCGAAGGTTACAAAGCTGCCCATGGTTCAACTTATCCGAGGTAATCGCGTACGCTCCCCCTTTAACGAGACATTGCGCAAGGGGCACCGGATGGACAATGGCGTCGAGCTGGACGAGAAGCGACGCCAAGTAGCTTACTGGGTGTTGCAGGATGACGGCTCGAGCAAGCGGATACCTGCGTACGGGGACAGATCCGGTCGCCGTCTTGCCTGGCTACATTATGGGGGAGAGCGCCGCGTCGAAGATGTGCGAGGCGAGCCGCTATTAGCTGTGGTTTTGCAGAGCCTCAAGGAGATAGACCGCTACCGCGACAGTACGCAGCGTAAGGCCGTTATTAACTCCCTCCTCGCCATGTTCATCAAGAAAACTCAGAACGTCGCGGGGTCGCTGCCAATGTCCGGCGGGGCCGTCCGCAAGGACTCGGTGGCCACAAATCAAGACAACCCGAGCGGTGGAACGCGTAGCATCAACGCGCAGAGCTTTATGCCGGGCATGATCGCGGAGGAACTGAGCTTCGGGGAAGAACCTGTCATGAAAGGCGGGGAAGGCACAGATATAAATTTCCCCGCGTTCGAGGACGCGATTATTCAGTCTGTGGCGTGGTCGCTGGAAGTCCCCCCCGAGATCCTAAAGCTATCATTCTCCAACAACTACAGCGCTAGCCAGGCGGCTATCAATGAATTCAAGATTTACCTCAATAAGCGCTGGGCAAGGACGGGAGCAACGCTGTGCACTCCTATTTATGTAGAGTGGCTTATTAGCGAGGCGCTTATCCGAAAAGTGGTAACCCCTGGGCTGCTAGAGTCCTGGCGAGACCCCACCAAGTACGACACCTTTGGTGCGCTAACGCTAGTGGAGTGGTACGGCTCGATCAAGCCTAGCACTGACATGCTCAAAGCGGCAAAAGGATCCAAACTTCTCATCGACGAGGGTTGGAGCAACAACGCGCGCGAATCGCGAGGACTCACGGGTACCAAGTTTGCTCGCAACGTCCGCAGGCTGCGGAGGGAGAACGAGCTTAAGGTTGCGGCGGCTAGACCCTTGGCGGAATTTAGCCAAGAGTTCAGCAAATCCCCCGAGCAGATACAGAAAGAAGCGAGCGCCATGCTATTGGAAGATACAGTGACCGCAATGCTGGAAGAGAGAGGGCTTTTAAGTGAATGACAAAGTAGCGGCATTGTTGGGCGCGCTAAATCGCGACATAAAGAAATTACAGGCCGCCCCCGCCCCGCGTGACGGAGTGGATGGGGCGCCCGGAGACCCCGGCCCCCAAGGATTATCAGGCCGAGACAGTAGAAGTGTGGACGCGGGCGAGGTTGCGGCGTTAGTCCACTCACAGATACGCGTGCCAGAAGATGGCGCGAAGTTTTTGACCTAAAATTTGCACCGGCCGTGGGGTCTGTTATGTTTGTTCGTATGTACCGCGACGCAGCGGGGAATAACTCCTCCCAGTTACGGGCCGTACAACCAACAGGAACCTTGGCCACACTAAACCCGGTCGCCTCCGCGCGACTAGAACTTACAAGAGACATGACCGTATGAATATGTGGCTAATGCACAGCGACACCCTGGCAGAGATGCGCCACGCGCACGAACGGGGCATGACATTCTCCCCTGAGCAGGTCGCGGCGCACAGCGCGCTAGTGACGGCCGGCCCTGACACCTCGCGCGTTATGCAGGTCGCCGGGCGTACCGCAGCGATAGGCGTAACGGGCGTACTCACAGAGACGCCAAGCTTTATGGCGTACCTGATGGGCGGAGGCAATACCACGTACGCGGAGATCCGCGCAGCGCTAGCCGAGGCTGACGCAGACCCCGAAGTCGACGAAATAATCTTAAACATCGACAGCCCAGGCGGTAACGTTGCGGGGCTGTTCGACACTGTGGACACCATCGTGGCGGCCACAACTCCTATCACCGCGCGTGTGGCGAACCTGGCGGCAAGCGCGGCGTTTGCCATCATGGCGGTGGCAGATAAGGCCGTCGCGACCAATCGCGCTGCCACCTTCGGCAGCGTTGGTATCGCGCAGACATTCTACGCCTCAGACGACGAGGTGACGGTTACAAGCACCAACGCGCCAAACAAAGTACCGGACGTTAAAACAGAGGCCGGCGTCGCGGTAGTCCGCGCACAGTTGGACGACTTACACGAGTTATTTGTGGAGAG
>CALNXZ010000009.1:0-1330 GCA_942490655.1 uncultured Gammaproteobacteria bacterium
CAACTGTCCGGTTATAAGTCGAACAATGATAACTGCTTATGGTTTTGCAGTATCTGGGATTGAAACTGACTCTCGTTTAACACTGTTTTTATAGGGGTTTTCTCGAAAATTGTGACGCTCAGAATCTGTAAGATTTCGGACATCGTCCGTTCGATCCGCAATTCTCGGCGGAGGATGGCGACGAGCACATAAGTGCTCACTGCAATCCAGATTTGTGTCCGCACTGCGTTGGGAGTGTTGCCCAAAAAGTGCTTGATCCGCAGATGTTGTTTGACCCATTTGAAAAACAATTCGATGTCCCAACGCCGCCAATACAACTCCACCAGGTCGGCTGCCGAAAGCAAAAAATGATTGCCAATGAAGACAAAACGGCGGCGCGTCTCGGCATTGAAAAATGTGATGCGACGCAGGCGGTCGGGATACTTCCGAAACGTTCGGCGGTCTTTGAGCAGAATGATTTGATCGCTCCGCAATCCCGTCGTGCGATCCACGGTTTGCGATCTCTGGCGGCGGTAAGTGAGATTGCTTTTGGCCCGCACCAGGAAGAACGCTCCCGCTTGATGAAGCCGGTGCAAACGGCCGTAATCGTTGTAGTCGCGATCCATCACGTACAGCGATCCGGCTTCGACGGGCACTTCGTCGAGCATCGCGCAGTCGCGAGTTCTTGTGCCCGAAATCCGCAAAAAACAGGGGATATTGCCTCGCAGGTCGAGCAGCGTGTGCAGTTTGATCGCCGCTTTGTCGCGCTGCGAAGGAGCCCAAGGAAACAACGTCAGCGAAAGATTGAGAACCGTGGCGTCCAACGCGTAGGCAGCGGTTTGCAACTCGCTGGGCAACGGGTCGGCGGCGTACAGTTGCCGCGCCCGGTCGATCAAAGCCAATCCCAAGTCCTGCCAGATCCGCCAATCTCTGAGGCGATTGGCATCGGCCAACGTGCTGCGTTTGATGGGCCCGCGAAACCCGGCATGAAACAGTTTCGACTGTACGGCGTTGAGGCAGATTTCGATATCGCGCAAACTTTCCCGTGCGGTCAATTGCGCAAACATCATGGCCAAAAACTGATCGCGACACGACAACGCACGAACACGTTTGTTGCCGTGATAGCGTCGCACACAATTGTCCAATATCCGTCGCGGGAGAAACGCCAACAGTTGTGGAAACACCATCTGACCTTCGAACATTACGCGGCTCCTTTTTGCCAGAGAGAACAAAAAGGATGGCGACATCACCCCCGTGAGTTGAAGTCGTGCGCGCCTGGAAATTGCCGAAAGTGTTGAATTTCATAGAGAGTTACGACAAGAACCAAAGAATTAAACCGGACAGTTGTGGG
>CALNXZ010000010.1:0-1426 GCA_942490655.1 uncultured Gammaproteobacteria bacterium
CAATTGCCGATGATCTCGAAGTTCTCGGTCAGCAACGAGCGAAGCTTCGATGCGTGAGAATCGAGTTCTTGGAAAAACTTCCGGCAGGCATTCTTGTAATCATCGAATGCCTCGTAGTAGGTGTTGTAGAGCACTTGGCGTTTGAAGAATTTCCAAAAACGCTCGATCAGGTTGAGATTCGGCGAATACGGCGGTAGAAACACCAGCTTGATCCGAGAGGTTTTCAAATATTCCGCGACGGCTTTCGAACGATAGTACCGGGCGTTGTCGCAGATGATGCTGATGCGCTTGGCCACGGGGTTGGCGCGCTCGATTTGCTTGAGCAACGCGATGGTGACGACTGCGTCGATCGTGTCCTCGAAGCGAATCTCGGCACTCATGCGCTGAATGTCGATCGCGCCGTTGATGTTGAGACGTCGCCGACCGGTGTTGCTCTTGATCGGGTGCTCTTTCCCGCGCTTGATCCAGCCGTTTCCGATCACCGGGTTGTGCTGTGGATGAGTGGCGTCCATGAACATGATGACGTCGCCTTCATCACTGTTTTTCTTGAGGTTCTCGTAATCTTCAAGGAACGCCTCTTGCGCGGCGGCATCCGCTTTCCCCGGCACCAATTTGGGTTTCTTGTAGACGTAGCCGAGACGGCGCAGCACTGCGGCCATCCCACTCGGGGCATAGCAGACCCCCCAGCGCTCCTTGACCCAACGTGCAACCGACTCGGCCGTCAGGTGGAGGTGCTCCTGAAGGTGGACATCCAACTCGACCAGCTGAGTCTCGTTCAGCAGCGCTTCGCTGCCGACGTAGTTCATGCGTAACAGCGCCTCAAGACCGCCTTTCTTGTATCGCTTGAAGTAGGTCCGTACCGTGTCCGGATCGATCAGTAACGCATTGGCGACATCCGCTGCCGTCCAACCATCTCCGAGCAGGATCACCGCATTGATACGGTATGCCTCGCGCGCATTCTTCGCCCGGCGGTGGGCCGTGCGCAGTTCCGCGAGTTCCTGTTTGTCGAGTTGGAAATTCAGCATGCCGACGATCTTACCTCAAGATCCTCAGAAGTTACAGGCGACTTCTCAACCGAAATCTCATATGGGACTGTCGAGTGCATGCAGCAGAGGCGCGGCGATGCGTGTAATGAGGTCCAAATCCCCAAGCCACAGCGGCGCGGGCCGCCGCCGACACTGGAGCACATTGATCAGGAAGCGGATAACCGAGACGCCGCGATCGCCGCCGCCCACGCCACCGGTGAGTACAGCTATGCCGAAATTGCTGAATTCTTCGGCCTCCATTTCACAACCATCGCACGCATTGTACGCAAAGCCAAGGAGCAGCATCGTCGCAAGTAAGAGCGTGAACGTTGTCTCCCCCTACGGTCGTCGCAAATCCGGCACCCTTGATGGGACGCGCAATATTCTTGGTAGCCTCAGAA
>CALNXZ010000011.1:0-1674 GCA_942490655.1 uncultured Gammaproteobacteria bacterium
GTTTGCAGAACGCTCGATTCTCACGCGTGCGATAAATCTTGTCGACATGCACGCTCTCGGGATAGAAACCAAAGCGATCTTTGTATCTCTCGATCTGCCCGATCAGATCTTGCGACTCGTTGTAGTTGTCCCAACTCAATCGATCCACAAACGAAAAACCGTCGATCACGCTTACCGACAGCTTGGCGCCAAACTCGGTGTCGCGGCCCGCCTTGCCCCGTTTGATCGGACGGACGTGCGGCTGATGAATACTCACGATCCGATCGTCGATGCGCTGGGTGCGCTCGTCGTACATCTGCTGTTGCTGGCGATAAAGTTCTCGACAGACCAGCAAGTCTCGGTACTGGCGACGCGAAAGCTCGGTGAAAGGTAACGCCTCAGGATTTTCGAGCAGGCGGCCAATCGCCTGGAGATTCCGCTTCAAATAGCCCAATTGCTGCCGATTTGCCTGGCGAATCTTGTTGCGAGTGCGACTTTTCTGTTTCACGAAAGCGACGAACTGCCGGCGGGCTTTCTGGCGATAAGTCCGCGGGCGTGGCTGATTGCCCACCAGCGGCTCGTGCAAAGCGTCGATCAATGCATCGGTCTTCTGACGCGCTTCATTCAGCAGGCTCGTATCGGTCGGATAGCGAATGTCGGCCGGAGCGCAGGTCGCGTCGGCGATCAGCTGGCCACGATTGGTCTGTTCGCCGGCAGGGGGTGTGGACGCGTTTGAATCGGTGTTTTCGCCGGGGTCGCTGTCACCCTGATCGTCGTCTTGATCTGATTGCGCTTCGCTCGCGGGAGGCAGAGACGCCAACGCAATGGCCTCTGCAATGCGTTGCAGTCCGTCCTCACCAAACCGCTTGCGGAAGTCCACCATCAACGACGCATCAAACGGTTTTTCTGGGGTAAACTCTTCCAGGCCGATGAAGAACTGCAGGTAGGGATTCTCTTGGATCGCTTCCACCGTTTCCCGATCGGTCAGCCCGAGCCGTTCCTTCACGAGCAACGCGCCCAACGCGGTACGAGAAGGCACGATCGGCGCCCCAAAATCCTCGCAAAGCGACTCGTGATAAATCGGTTCGGCCAACTTCCACGGCACGAGTCGCGCCAAATGAACCCAGCGATTCTCCGGGTCCAAGTGGCCGCTGAAAGGAAGGTAAAAGTCGGAAAACTCCAACTGCTCCGAAGTGTTGCTGCGGTACATCCGTCTCACCGTGGCTGGCTGACAAAGTCGAATTCCACGATCACCTGGAAGGCGATCACGCTAACCAGCCGCAGGGGTTTTGGCGCATTTCACCACCAAACCGGGTGGCTGGTGGCAACAGAATAGCAACTTCTGACGAGAATTGCAGCGTGAAGGAGAAAATCACTTTTCTTTGAGCCACGGTGTAAATTGCGGGGGATAGGGGTGACGCAGCGGAGCAGCCCCCTGGCTGGCGAAGCTTGCCAAGCCACTCGCCCCAAGCAGGACATAACCACACCAGCGAAAAAAAATATCCTCTGCAGCGCCCGTTCCAGGTTCATCACCAGAAAAGTGAGCGAAATCTGCGCTGTCGACGTACCGGCCAGCTTGGCCATCACCCGTCCCAAACCAAATCGTCGTTTGCCTTGGCCAAACTTGCCTTCGACCTGGTTGCGAATCGCCTCGTCGGCCGCCGCTTGCCTTTTCTCTTCCCGTGAAACCGTTTG
>CALNXZ010000012.1:0-1472 GCA_942490655.1 uncultured Gammaproteobacteria bacterium
GAACGCGTTCAAGATTTCGGAAATATTTCCGACCTTGACCAATGGCGTCGCAGTATTTTGTCACGTGCTACACGTCACAAATGACGACATAGCTCATTATAATAAGCAACAATGGCGAACGCAAATCATACGCCTATGTTTATATGCAATTCGAATAACACGGAGCTGCTAATTGCAGAAATTGTGCATTATCCAGTCCCGTACGACACAAAGTCGTCATTCCATTTATATCGCGGTGCTTGATCCACACCCTGTATACTGTTTTTAATGCGAAAATGGACACAGCAGGTGAGGCTGAGGGTATGCGTCATTAAAGACCTTGTTTTTAGTAATTTTGTCAGCAAATATACATCACAGATCCGACTCAGCAATACATGGACTTTTAGCTTTGTCTTTTGCAGAATTCAGCTACATCGGCGAGCATCTGCTGCTGTCTGACGAAGGGTTCCAGCAGGGCGACCCGCTTGGACCGTTGTTGTTCTGCGCCTCGTCGCTGAAGCTTGCCCGTAGCATGGCGTCGGAGTTCAACCTGTGGTACCTCGACGACGGCTCACTGGGCGGTAACGTCAGCAGTCTACTTTGCGACCTGGAAGCAGTGCGTAGCGTCGGTCCGGCCATCGGTCTCGTGCTGAACGAGGACAAGTGCGAGATCATCACCGACGATGACAGCGTCGTGGCGGCCATCAGGGCCGTCATGCCGAACATTCGTCATGTACCGTGCGGTGAGGCAGTGCTACTAGGTGCTCCAATTGGCGACAGTACGACGGTTGACACGGTCCTCAACAGCAAGCTGACCGTCTTCCGTCTCCTCGCCAATCGTCTGATGAAACTGAATGCGCACGATGCTTTATTCCTGCTCAAGAGCTGCTTCAGCACGCCGAAACTGCTGTACACGCTACGATGTGCGGCGTCCTACAACAGCATCATCCTGACGCAGTATGATGACGTCATTCGACACTGTCTTCACAACATCCTGAACGTCGACTTGACCGATGCCGTCTGGAATCAGGCGACGCTACCAGTGTCGAGCGGCGGTCTCGGAGTGCGGCTGGCAACCGACCTCGCTTTGCCGGCCTTTCTGTCGTCGGTCAATGGTGCCGCAGAACTGACGCTACAGCTGCTGCCGAGTCGACTCCTGAGTGTAGTGTGGGAGTTATGTGGTCGAACTTGCGTCGACAGGTAATGGCACGGGCCGTGTTGTTCTGGATGATGTTGCTGGAATGAAGAACTTAAGTTTGGCGGAGAAAAGGAGATATAAAGCTGGGTGTCATCGGCATAGAGATGGTGGTTTACGGAAGTGGCAGACAGGAGGGTGCTGGTTTGCCTACTACCTGTGCGTACTGCGTGTGTAGGCCGGTTGCACCTGCCTGCGATCTATGTGTGTGCTGGAAGGTGCCTGCGCCTCTCTCCTGTTTGACTGTCGAGCACCGAGGCCTGGTAGGTTTCAGTTCAGACTGGGGTTGGGCTTCCTG
>CALNXZ010000013.1:0-1688 GCA_942490655.1 uncultured Gammaproteobacteria bacterium
GGCGTTCTTGCCGTCTAGACACGACGTCCGCACTCGTGCATTGTTTGAATACATTGCGTAGACTTTAATATTAAAAGTTAATATAATTCTGCCAGTACGCAGCAGTTTTGACACCCTAAATAGTGAGATTTCGACCGAATTTGACCCGAATTATCGGCGGTTTTGCGGACCATCAGACCTCACAGGAGTTCCTCCCTTGCACCTGCTACAGCAGTATTGACCCACATGTTTCTTCAAACTGCCTGCAATACCACTGCATCTCTTATGGGTCCATGCTTTGCATGAGGTACATTGAATAGAGTTTGCGCCCCTGACCTGGTTATATGTTTCTCCGGTCGACTAAGGTTCTGTACTTAGGCGGCCAGCTTGACCTGCACATCGGCCTGGCCTGGTTACCAGTTTCCTCTGTCTGACCCGACCTTGTCCTCGTTATAGTCTCTACGATGCTATCTAGATATGATAAAATACTGACGCAGATAATTTATAATTGTAGAGGAGGAAAGAACTCGACAACTGATGCCGGTGCTGCAGGAGCAAGCGCGACAGCGTTCGAACAGTAAGCTTCTTTTATTTTATTCAATAATATATTACTAATTGTATAAAATGACGCATTAATTACATAGATGCTCTATTAACAGGCGATTGGATGCCGTCGCTGTATGACGACGTTTGGCCGGCGCTGCTGGGTGACCTGCCGCCGTCACCGAACGTCGCAGCACCGCAGCAGCTCGTGGAGATCGTCGCGCCGGCCCCGGCGCCCGTCGCTGTGATGCCGGAGCCCGCAGCTCGCCCTCAACCGACGGGAGGAGCGGCGTGGAGACCCTGGGAGACGCCGGTACCGGCCCGTGCACCTGCGGCGCCGCAAGTCGTCGAGACTGCTCAAGCTGCACCCAGGGCCCCACCACCACCGTCGCATATAATTGGCTTGGACGCATTCGTGAATGACGGTATGTAGTTAATACTTAGCATATTATTATCTGTAGATATCGACACAGATGAAACAAATATTAAATATTTATAAATTATATTTAATAGGAGGTCGGATCGAGCCTGCAGCAAAGAAGGCGAGGCCCTACATCGCAGTTCCAAGCGATGTGGCGGCCGTCGCGACAGCTGGGACGTCATCGGGGAAGCAGCAGGATGGCGGTATGTTTCCTCCAAAAAATAATTTTTATAGTAGTTTGTCATTTTGACCTTTTTTTACCTATTTTCTGGAAATAATCAGATCGATGACATGCCCAGGTCTACAGTATTGACAGGTGCAAAACAATAATAATAATTTTTATTATATTCCAGGTTCCAAGCATAAGGTTCCCAGACCTGCTGCAACCCCGACACCGTCCACATCGACACAGCAACTCCCTCGAGTAGTTCCAGGCAGAGAGGCCGCCGCGATACAACTCCAGCCCGGCGAGAATCCGTTCGACGACGATGGCAAATGGCGGTGTCGCAACTGTCGAGGTCATGACAAAATTCGGTCATGTAGGCATGCGCCTCTGCCGGTTCTGTGCCGCAAAGAAGGCGTGCGACCGCTGCCATCGTCGTCTCGAGGATGGGAATTTCTCGCCGGACACACCAACAATCTGCCAGCGCTGTGAGAATCAGCGCAAGTATCGCGGCGGCTCGAGGGCGCTCGGCGGCGTCGTCACCGAGATTTCGCTCCCGGTGTCGGACGACGACAATGTCTT
>CALNXZ010000014.1:0-642500 GCA_942490655.1 uncultured Gammaproteobacteria bacterium
TGATCCCGAGCCTGCGCAGGTTCTCGGTCACCGCCGCTGGTCCACCTGCCAGCCCCATGAAGGACGTCGGTCGCCGTGTTGTCACTCTCTGTGATCATCACCTCGATCAGGTTCGCCACCGAGAGCTGGATCCCGGGGTGGGGGAATGTCTCGGCAAGTGCAATTACGCCAGTGACATACATGTCGGGCGGGACGTCGACCAGTTGGTCGAGACTGAGTTCCCCCTTGTCCACGCGATCCATCACTTTCGCGGCGATCGCCACCTTGTAGGTGCTGGCCATGGCGAAGGTTTCATCGCCATTGAACGAGATGACCTCGTCGCCGCCGATTTCCTGCGCCGCGAATCCTATGCGCCCGGCAAGCCCCGACGCGATCTGTTCGATCGCCGCTCCAACGGACTGTCCTTCTGTTGTCTGGCCGTATGCCGGGCCGAAGGTAGCCGCCGCGGAAACCGCGAGGGCTACGATAACATGACGAAATTTCATTTTTGGTTTCTCCTTTTGTGAGATGAGGTTTCGGGGTGACTATTTTTTGTGTCGATATTCTGACTTAAGACCGTGACGTGTGGCGCCGCTCGCTGCAACCAATTGTTAGGTATGACAACGGTTATTTGTCTTGTACCGCTAAATAATAACGACGAGGGGTGCATGAGCTGCTTAGAGTGCATTTTTTGCCAGCGACCTTATCGACAACATCGTCACGCCCACAAATACGAGCTTGATGCCGAGGAACACCCCGATCGCAACCGTCCCGGCCAGCGGAAAGCCTGTAAAAATCATGATGCTCAGGAGAACCGTCACCACTGCGTCGAACAGCAGCCAGCCTTTACCCTCCTGTATTGAGAATGCCGCGAAGAACTCGGAGAGGCCATCGACGAAGAAGTAGATACTCAGCATGATGGTCAGGATTGCTGACGACATCAGTGGACTCGCGACAACGGCAACGCCCGCCAGCAAGGTCAAAACACCGATCAGGAAAACCAGGACACCCTTGCCCAGGCTGCCTGCCTGGAAGGCCCAGATCATGCGCATGATACCTGCGGCGATGACCAGTATGCCGACCATCAGCAGGATCGATTGACCTGCAATCCAGGGCATGGCGATCGCCAGGGCACCAAAAATGATGGACAGCCAGCCCATGAGTCTCATCCTGCTGCTGACTTTCTGTAAAACGGGAGTTTCTTCATTCATTGTTTTATCCCTTTATTGAGTGAAATTGACCTGACGTCTGCTTCCAGGCAAGAGGTCACTCGATGGTATTCTTGTAGATCACGCCGTCTTTCATAATAATGACGAAGTTCTTATGTGGGTCGGCGATCAGGTCGATGTTCTCGAGTGGATTGCCGTCGACCAGAAGCAGGTCGGCATACGCGCCCTCCCGAACCACACCGTTGTCACCGGGGTAGGGATCGCGCGGCCCGGAGCGCTTGAAGATCTCGTAGTTCTGGCTGGTCGCAATCTTCAGCACTTCCCAGGGCTCGTAATAGCGGGTGAGCTTGGCCAACTGCGCCCCCTGACGCTCGGCGAGCGCGGGTGAACCCTGAGTGTCAGTGCCGAACCCGAAGAGCAGGTCGTATTTATTCGCTAACTCGTAGGCTGTATCAGTTCCAGAGATCAGCAATTGGTACTTTTGTTCCTGAAACGAGCCGGCAGGTAACGGGATCGCATCCTCGTCGTTATAGAATGGCTGCATGCAAATCGAAGTATTCGTCTTCTTCATCAGTTTTGCGGTTTCCTCGTCAATCATCTGGCCATGCTCGACATTCCGGACACCGCCGCGGATCGCGTTCTGGATCGCCTTCGCGGAGTAGGAGTGAACCGTCACGTAGGTGCCCCAGTTCTCCGCCACTTCGACCGCCGCCTCGATTTCCTCGACGGTGTATTGCGAGACGTCGAGCGGATCCGAGGGCGAGGCGACCCCGCCGCCACCCATGAGCTTAATGAAGGCCGCCCCCCGCATCAGGTTCTCGCGCACGCGCTGCATGACTTGCGCCCTGCCGTCTGCGATGGCGACCGACCCCATCCTTTCCTGCGGGGTAAGATCCCTCGAATAGCTCTGAGGTATCTCAATCGGGCTACGGAAATCTGCATGGCCCGACGTTTGGGAGATCATCGACCCCGCAGCGTACATCCGGGGACCAACGTACATACCCTCGTCGATCACCGACTTTAGATCGAAGACATTGCCGCCCACGTCCCTGATCGTGGTGAAGCCCCGCATAAGCGTCTTTTCCGCCCCATCGGCCGCCACAAGGTTCAGCTTGCCCTCACCAAGCGCGAACGCGTTGCCACTATAATTGGCCGCCATGCTGTGCCAATGGCAGTCTGTCAGGCCAGGCATCAGCGTACGCCCGCCGCCGTCGATCACCCTGCCACCGGCGACAGCAAGCGGTTCGGTCGACACCGCGGTGATCAGGTTGTCCGTCACCACGACATTGGCGTTTTCGATCAGGGCTTCGTTCACGCCGTCAAAGACGTTGACGTTCGTGAACAGGATCGGCCCGGAGGCGTCCTGAGCAGCGGCCGGCAGGCCGACGCTCGCGGCAAGCGCAAGCGCCACGATGTGTACTATTTTTTGAACTGACCTGGGTAACTTTTGAAAAATCACACTAATCTCCTGTTCGTTTTTCATGTTCATTTGCTATCGCGATTGACTTGCTATCCACGTTTGGCGAGGGTCGACGATACTCAGAATGTGAACTTTGCCATCAACTGGAGGCGTGTGGCGTCGCCGGTTGCGTCATTCTGCACCCGTATCTTGCCGTACATGATCTCGACGCCGGTTGAGAAATACTCGTTGTTTTTGGGTTTCCAGGTAAGATTCAAATGAGCCACACCACCGCGCTCCAGCGCGAGGGGAGCACGCGAGTCTGGTGTATCCAGCACGCCGTACGCGTAAGACCCTTGTGTGGTCAACGTACTTGTCAAATCATAGCCAAATCCAAGAACCGCCGCGAAAGCCGGAAACGTCTCGAGATTGCCGTTGGCGTCCAGTACCGCATTCGCGTCCGTACCAGCGAAGGCCATGATGTTCTCACCAGCGCCCTCGCTGTAGGAGAGGTGGTAAGTTGCGAACGCTCTTTCGCCGAGGTTGTGGCGGCCACCGATCAGGAAGGCGAGCTGGACCGAGCTATCCGAGGGTCCATTCGCGCCGCCATCCCAGTGAAGCTGACCGATGCTCGTACCGATCGAAACAAGACCACCGTCGTATTTGTAGTTGGCCCGAACCGCCAATAGGGGCCACTGCGATGTTGCTCTGCCGGGAAGGTTGTTCGCGTTTTGTATTCCAAGAAACTGCATTTCCTCCGCAGCAACCGATAGCTTCCAGCGTTCGCTGAGTGACATCTGGTATCGCACCTGGTTTGAACGGCCGCCAAACAGGGCGTCCCCTGCGGCGAAGTCAAACATGACCGGTATCGCCTCCATGAAGGAAAGTGTTGTCCAGGTCTGGCCAATGACAAAGTTTCCTGCCGTGATATACGCATGGCGCAGCCGAAACTGGTTTCCCTCTGAAAAGAAATCCCCCTCAATGAAACCACGGAGGGGTACCGCCCCAGGAATGATGCGGCGGATGTCGAGATTGAATCGCGTCTCCTTGGCGAAGAAATCGACATAAGCATCGCCGCCATACTCCGGCGTCCCCTCGACCGGAATAGTGCGCATGAGGAATTGTGTAGAATCGAGCGTGCCGTCAAAGTCTGCGACAAAATCGGCCTTAATGTAGCCACCGATTTTCATCCGCGTGTCGGTGCCGAACATGGGCCAGGAAGCCGGGAACTCGTCTGACGTCAGTTCGTCACGCGTCAGAAGCTGATGCGCATCGCGCACTTCACCGGAAATGCCCTCCAAATGACCCGGCGGCGTTTTCTCATCGTCTGGGGACGGCGAGCCGCTCATCTGCGGGCTCTCTGCTGCCGCGCCGCGCATTGCTTCGGCCTCGAGTTCCTGAATTCGGTCTTCCAGGTGCTCGATCCGCTGCTCCTGCTCGATCAAGCGCTCGTCCGTATCCGGAGCGGGACTTTGCGAATCCTGCGCCTGGGCCATCGAAGCCGCCGCCAGCACAAACGCGGCAGCCGCCCAGGATCTGACCACACGAAAATTATTCATTATTTTTGTCTCCATGGGCTCGCGCACCTTTATAAAAGTACAATTCATGGTCAGGGCCTGCTATTACTTACCCCATGGCAAGGGGACTACCCGGGTTACGGTGAAACGCACCGCCCAATCCTGTCCGAAAGCATCCGCCTGCTTGACGTATTGCCAGTATTGGAGACCGAACTTCCAGGGCTTGCCACCAAGGATTGTGGTCCTGGACACACCGACACCAACCGGCAGCGTCCAGGCCTCTTGTCCACTGGGCGCCTCGTGGTTGTAAGAGAAGGTCGGAGTCGCGCTAATCTGCCAGCCATCGCTGAGGTTAAACACGTAGAAATACTGTCCAGCGGTGATACTTGTTGAAAAATCGTCCTCGCCAGCAACGTCCCACTGATGCGAGACAAGCAAACCGAGCACACCCCATTTGGCAACCTTTGCAACAGCGACCTCGGGGCCCAGCAACCACTGGTCCAGACCCAGTGCGTCGTCTGTTGCCGTGGGCAAAGTACCCACAATGCCACCGATCACCACATAGCCACCTGGAAGACTTTTGCCTAGGGCGGCATCAAAGCCAATATCCCCAAGTTCGACACCTTTATTATCGAATCCGCCTGTTGTCGGAACGTCTTGAGAAATTACAACCGGCACAGCGGGCCGCAGGTAAAAGTTGCTAGTGTCGCTGATCGGATAGGGAAAGATGGGTTGAAAGGTCAAGCGAGTTGCGCTCTGATCAGATGCCCCCGGCAGGTCACCTTTATACGTATTGTAGTCGAGATTGAAGTTTAATGTCCCAAGCACAGAGTTCGGATCTGCCAACGCCTTGGCGATGTCGTCGGCTGACGCCGCCTGATCTAGCGCCTGGTCTAGCATGGGTGTGGGGCTTTGATCGATACTCTCTTCTGCCTCGTCTTCTTGAGCAAGAGCGGTAACACTCAAAGTAGAGAAGACACAGATTGTGATCAGATGGTTAAAACTGGATTTCGCGTGCATATCTTGTTCCT
This sequence comes from uncultured Gammaproteobacteria bacterium, assembly GCA_942490655.1. Taxonomy (GTDB): domain Bacteria; phylum Pseudomonadota; class Gammaproteobacteria; order Steroidobacterales; family Woeseiaceae; genus UBA1847. Next base: position 5,096 of record CALNXZ010000014.1, read on the forward strand.
GAGCCTTTAGAAGTCGAGATAAGAAGTCGAGATATTCCCTGATGCCACTTTTGCTATCGCACTACCGCTCGCCTGAGGTTCCGGCAACGCTTGGTGGCGGCCAATATGGCCGCCACCAAGACGGAGATCAAAAAGAACACTATTCTTCGCCTCGCCAGACTGGAATGTCACGATCAGTTTGCGTCGTCCACTTCCGCAGGGAAGGCATACGAGAAGTCAGATGGCAAAGGCATACCGGTCGAGAATTCGGCATTCCACGACTCTAACGAGATCGGCTCGAAGCGCGGCTTGGCTTCGGGCTCAAACCGGATCGGCTGACCGGCGAAAACCGGAAGCAGCACATCGTCACGCACGGTCACCTGACCGTTGACGATCACGGCTTTCATGCCCGTCGAAGGGATAGCGCCCTGTTGGTAGGTTGAATTGTCCGTGAAGGTTTCGGGGTCAAACACCACGATATCGGCAACCATGCCGGTCTGGATGCGGCCGCGCTCCTGCATGGATTTCAGGCCGGTATCGCCCAGATGTTTGGCAGCGTTGTAACTCATGATCGACATCAGCTGCATCATCGGGATGTTGTTTTCCCGCCCGAGGCGAATCGTAGCGGCTCGGGCGCCAGCCGTGCGGGGATGGCTGCCACCCAATTTCTCCATCGGGTAATCCCACGGGGCGTCGTACGGCGTGGCAGCAGTCGCATCGCTGGCCATGGTCACGCCCTTCAGCGTCAGCCACTTCGCCTGGTCTTCTTCGGGCATCTTGAATATGACGATCGGCTTGGTCGGTTCGGATGCGACGGTGGCCTTATAGGTCTCCAAGGTGAAGAACTCACCCGTTTCCGGATCAAGCATAGTATCTTCGTAGCGGTGGCCTAGATCGTCGACCCAGCTCTCAGGCTTCAGGAACGACGCATTCATCGGGGTGGAACCCGCAGCGTAGGGATAAATTTCACCCCAGATGTTGTGGCCCTGTTCCTGAAGCGCGGTGATCATTTGGTGTGCAAGGCGCCAGCCGGGGTTGTTGAAGTGCAGGACGATCGCCGGAGCGCCAAGTGCGAGGGCGTTGGCGACGAGTTCCTGCGCGCCGTTGTTCTCGGTGGTGTCGGTGCCGAGCGTGTAACGGGTATGGGCGCCGGTCGCGCGGCCATAGCGCGCGCCGACTTTCTGCACCTCGAACATCTCGCGTGAAGAGACGCCCTCTCTCATGTAGCCCACGGTGCTGCCAACGCCCACGGCGCCAGCCTGCAGGCCCTTGTCAATCTCCTCGAGAATCGCGTTACCCTGTTCCAAAGTCGGGCGCGTCGCGCTCCAGCCGGTTTTCTTGCGGGTTTCAAGAGCGGCTATGGGACCGTCCAGCAAGTAATCGCCGTTTGACCCGTCGATGACCATCCCGCGTGCAAACTCGTGGCTGACCGCACAGCCATAGTTAGCCTGGGTCACACCTTCGCGCGCCTTGTACCATTGCGCCATATAGGATCCCGCACAGCCCATCTCGAAATCCATGCTGCTGGTCAACCCGTCACGCAACCCGAGGGAATAGCCGATCGGCATTTGAAAATGGAAATGCGTGTCGATGAAGCCGGGTGCGACCACCATGCCTTTCGCTTTGACGGTTTCGCGACCACTGATTTTCTCTTTGGTAATCGTGGCAATTCGGCCATCCTTGATACCGACATTGGCCACATCGTCATACAGCGTTTCCGGATCAATGACCCTGCCGCCCGTGATGACCAGATCATAATCCTGGGCAAACAGAGTAGGTGCAGCCAGAACACTCAGAATGAGCGAGCCGACAGTTAAATATAGTTTTTTCATTTTCTACTCTCCGTATTAATTGTGTTTTTGTAGATTTTCCCATCCTATACGAATCACGAACTCGCCAATAACCACAACGGCATTGACGCCGACAGCAGGATGATTGGGCTCTGGATGAGTCGTTTTGTCGGAAATCGTATTGGGGTCGAAGACCACAAACGTCAGTTGACGCTTTCGCGCTTAGCCATAAGTATCTGTCACAAACTAGTTGGATTTTGTAAGATTGGCCGAAGAATCGATATCCACATCTTTCAATTTACCGATTGGAACAATATGAGTGAGACTTGGCACGGCGAGAATATCCTCGGATTTAGAGAGGTTCGCCGCAGACTCCCCATTAGGACAGAGTCACTCACGCAATTGGGTCGCGGGGCTCTCCATGCCGAAGCAACGGTAGTTTCGGGGCCTGATGCCGCACTTTACTATGCACATGTCGGCACCCTCTCCAGCACGCTGGCGGACCTGAATAGCGAATACACCGGCATAGTGGTTCCTATTACGTGGCGCGGAGAGTTTGTTATTAATGGTGAACTCGTAACGCCCTCGTCCGTCTACCTTCCGGCGGATGAGACCCTGTTTCAAGCTCATGGCAATGAACGGACGACCTTGGCGGCTGCGCTACCCCGGCAGAATTTTATTGCTACCGTCGCGGCGCTCGGTGGCGTCACTCCGGATGATGTGCGGCTCGCTGGGGGCGCCGTCGAATTAGCGCCCGCCGTCATGGCAAGCGCACGCGGTTCGCTGAATGAACTGTTCAAGCAATACGCCGATCCGACCCATCAAAAACCGTTACCTGCGCACTCAGCAGAACAGCTCTCCCGCCGGGCAGCTCAAATACTCACCGAGCTTTACCTGCAGGCGCAGCCGGCAAAGCTACCAAAGATTCGCACCGCTACTAAATTGGCAAGGACCGTACGCAAGGCCGAGGATTGCTTTGCGGCAGCGCAAGCCGGGCCTGTATCGCTTGCGGATCTGTGTGTCGCCGCCGGCGTTAGTCAGGTCGCGCTTTATCATGCTTTCATGGTTATGTGCGGCTCATCGCCGATCGCCTACTTCAAGAAACGGCGCCTCACTGATGCCAGACAGGCGCTACTGCGCAGTGGGCCGGAAACGAGCCTCGTAAAACGCGCCGCTCTCGGAGCAGGACTCACGCACCTGGGTCGATTCTCTAAGGAATATCACCAATTGTTCGGCGAGTTGCCGACGACCACGCTCAACCTGCCTTCGAACTAATTCCGACAGTGGTGCGTGACGCCGACGTTGCGGATGCGATGGACTCAGCTCACCTTGTGTGCGTTGCTGCTGAGCATCAATTGTGTCGCAGGAGCACAGCAATTCAATGCGGACAATCAGTGGGCTGCACCGCATGGCGTCGGGACCGTCGCGGCAAGGGTTTTACCCACATACTTTGACCCTGTTTCTCTATTGCAGGGCTACTCGCCTTCCTTAACATTTCCAAGGTGTGTCGCCAACAACGTCGCCCAGTCGCGCAGAATCCGATCGGCTGCGATTCGATTGGTGGTACGATTCGACGCCCCAACAGACCCCTGCCGATCGGCCTGAGGGTCAATAATTCGCGCGATCAGCTCGCTGGTCGATGAGTCATAGAGTTCCAGGTAAAGCGTCATGCTTCCGGCTGAGCGAACGAAGGTCCGGCTCATTGAGGCAGACATGGTATCCGGCGCCGTGACGTCGACGTTAATCAGTGCCGGGCGAAGCAACAGGATATCCGCTCCCACTTCCTCAACAACGACATAGCCTTTCTTGCCTAACTCCTCGACGAACATTTTATTGAACTCTTCAGCCAGGCGTTGCTTGATTTCTTCGGCATCCTTATCGGAGACTCGACCGGATAATCCAACTTCGTCGAAGTTGTAGTCGCGCTGCCAGTTCTTGACGAAATCCACGTAACAATCGAGGATCTTCACCTTTGTGAACTGATCAAGTGTTGCGCCGGGCTTTGTGTAGGCCGCATAGACTTTGGTGTCAGGGACGAGGTTCAGACCATCGGAACTCACGTCTGGCAGCTTTTCTTTGGCAATGACCGGCGCAGAAAGAGCCAACAGCCCCGCCACAACAAATGACAATAATCTTGATGATTTCATAACAATACCCTCTTGTTGACTAACTCAAACTCACTTGGCCGCCTGGCCTGATGAATCCACGGATGCAGCGGACCGTACATCCTCAACACGATTAACCAGCTCTTATTCGGCGCCAGTTGCCTTCACGTCCCGCGCGTGACGTAGGCGCGAAACAAAATTTATAAGAACCATCTGCATTCGGTTTGAGGTCCTCGTTCTGGTTGCCCAGCGTCGGGAATTGCTGATACGTTTTCAGCTGCGAACGAGTCTGCGCATTGTACATCGGTTTCCATACGGAATTGGGACTATAGATTCGCCGGAGTTTCGGGCCATGCTCGATGAGTCAATAACCCGTCGCATCTCCGAAATTACCTATCGATTGCAACTGAGTGACGACACCAGTGTTGATTTGCACCGAAATCTAGGCCAAAAACGACGATTTCTTGTATCGGGAAGTGACCCGTCTGCTACCGCCTGGTTCTTTGAAAACGTCACGGTTCGCTTGCCTCGTCGAGGGTCATTTCCTGGTTGCAATAGTAGGGTCAATCCAACGCGCAAATCAACAAAGGGGCTATATGCGCCCCTGTTTTAGCTCGTTATTTGAGCATTGATTGGCGGAGAGGGTGGGAGTCTCTGACTTCGAGTCCACAAACCGCTATCCTTTGCTATTCCTTGCTTTCAGGGTGTAACCTGCCCCACATACCCTGCCCCACAAGGAGTATCCAATGGCAGACACCAAGTACCTCAAACAGAGGCACCAGACATGGTACGTGAGGGTGCGTGTTCCTCCGTCACTCAAAGCAACCTTGGGGTATGAACTCAGCCTTACGACGGGCACGCGAGACCTCAAGACAGCTCAGCAGAGACGCTGGGCAATCGTTGCCGCCATGAAGGAACGCATCGCAACTGCACAGGCACGAGTAGTACTTGGAGAGTCTGACGTGCAGTGGCTTGTGAATGAAGCGAAGGCACTGTCAAGGGACGTGCGTGAGGGTCGTGTCGATCAAGACATGGCACTTGAAGTCGGACTGCATGACATCTTGGAGAGGCACTTCAAGGCTGCTGCTTATCCAATTGACCCGGAAACCGGTCACCCGATGATCGAGTCACAGGCAACGCAGGCAGCAGTGGAAGCAGCAAGTCGAGTTGTCAGTGCCGGAGATGTGCTCCTGATGAGTGATGCGGTCGATACATACCTGCATGAGATTGAGGATCGCATCACCAAGGCTACATGGCAGAAGAAGCATCGCATGTTGGGTGGACTTCGAGAGTTCCTTAAGGACCCAGAAGTCTCAACCATTACCCGTCAAATGTGCGGTGAGTACCTGACAGCAAAGCTGATGAAGTCCGGCATTGCCGTGAGAACCATTAAGGACACCTTGACGCACCTCTCAGCGTTCTTCGTGTGGAGTGAGGGACGTGGTCTCATCCAACTGAATCCAATCTCAGGCCTCAGCAGAACGGTACGCGAGCCGAAGCGAGGCAACGGCACTAAGGTCCGGCGACCGTGGACCGTGAAGGAGCTGGAGAAGCTCTTTGAGTCATACGACAAGTCCCTCCCCGTCTGGCAAGTGACAGCTCTCGGTCTCTATACGGGCATGAGGATCGAAGAACTGTGCCAGCTCACCGTCGAGGATGTCTCGAAGGCCGCCTTGCAAGTCACCGCAGGTAAGACTGATGCAGCCGTGCGTGAAGTACCCATCCACCCGACGATTCGTGATCTTGTGTCGTCCCTGAAGAAGAACTCAGAGGACGGGTATCTCATCAGTGGTTTGCATCCCGGTGGGTATGACGGCAAACGCTCCGCAGCGATGACGAAGCGATTCGGCAGACTGAAGCGTGAGCTGGGGTTCGATGACCCGGCCGTCGTGTTCCATTCACTCCGGGCGAGCTTCATTCGAGCCTTGGCAGAAGCCGAGGTACCGAAGTCCACGCAGAGGTTACTGGTAGGCCACGCAGACGGCGACATTACCGACAGCTACGCGGGTGGCTTGAGTCTTAAGAAGAAGATCGAGGCAGTTGAGCGGATCAATTTCGGGAAGGTGGATGCTTCTGTGCAGCCATAAACGCCATGACAGCATCCATCCCGCTCGGCCTCTGTACAAGTGGTGGCTCAGCGAGCGCCGCGAGTACCGCAGCGTTGCGCCTCTTGATTGCCTCGCGTTGCTCTGGCGTTACTACTGGTGCCTTGTAGACCACGCTGCGTGCACTCGAAGGCGAAGCTGCTGGCTCGGGCACTGGTTCAGGTGTGGGTGATACCCACTCGCGGCCACTCTTGTTGATACATACGAGACACTCGTCGTCATACGGTGCCTCGTAGAGTTCGTCTCGGTCACGGTACGATCGACAACGAGTGCACCGTAAAAGCCAAGGGAACTGCGGGTTCTCACGGGACTTGCCGATGCTCTTGTACCTCCGTATCTCGACGGTCATCCCCGGGCACGGAGGTGGAAACTTCTGGGTCATCGGGTGTTCCTTTGTGTTGAGGTTCGTGTAGGTCGCAGAAGCGGCTTAATAGCCCGACTCTTTGCTTACAACCCGACCTCTCGCAGTAGCGCGCGTAAGCCATGAAGGTCTCCTGTGCTGGTGATTACTTGGAGAGAGCTGCGAGTGCTTCTACGAGTTCAGCACGACGTACCGTGAGTTGGTTCGGATTGGTGCCTGCTCGTTCGAGTTTGGCATCAATGAAGGCGAGTTCTGTGCGGAGCATCTGTTCGGTCTTGTCCTCGTCACGAGAGAGGACGGTCTTTGACTCAATAGAGCCATCACCCTTGCGGGTGGATACTGTGATTGACATGTTGATCCTTTGAATAGGTTGTGACCCGACCCCCAGCGTGAACTGGAGGCCGAGCTTGTGGTTACTGCTGAGTAAGTGCGGAGAGAACATCTTGGACTTGCTCTTGTTGCTTTCCGGTGAGGCTGGCAGATGGATCGAGCAGTGCGTTCAGTGTTGCCTGAGCTTCGTCAGCTTCGACAGCAGTATCCGAACGGTACTTGTCCACCTCGAACTGCTTGGTCGCATTGATGCGATCTTGTAGGTCCGGGTACTCCTTCAGAAGCTCAGCCTTCGCGACCGTCTGGTACTGGCGAAACCAGCCACGTATCTCGTCGATCTGAACATCAGTTGGAAGGTTGGCGAACCTGTCGTTGCGTAGCAGCATCCCCTCAAGCCGTTGCTCAAGGTTCATGCCGCCGATCTCGACGACCTGTCCACGTAGCTCCATGTATCGAGAGTATTGGTTCGTGTCCATGCGGACCTGACCCTTCTCGAAGGAACGTGCAGGCTCCGGCCAGCTCTCGCCATAGTCAGCGAGTACGTGATCCACAAGGTTCGGAGAACCCTCGGAGGCATTGACGACCGTGTCACGACCCGATGTCTCAGCGATGGGTCTGCCAAGTACATCCCGGCGGATGCCGAGTGACTGACGGTTACCGACGATGACACCGATGCCGAAGCTATCAGATACCGACCGCTGCTTGAGTTGATCAACTACGTTGAACACGTAACGAGAGAACTCGTCTTGCTCAACAGCTTCACGTCGCTCAAGGTTCGAGCCAATGAAGGGCAGTAGATTGGTACCAGCCTGAGCCATGAATCGAGACCACTTGTTAGCAGCCTGATCTGGGTCATTCTCGGTAGCAGCTTCAAGGAAGTCTGTGAGACCTCTGAGCCACGTCTTCGAGATAAGGTTCTGACTGACGGCAGATGCCGCGATGCCGAGTGACTGGAGTGTCCAATGGTCAGCTTCAGGTGCGGTGTCGAGGTTGCGTGCACCATCTACAGCGTCAGCTACAAGGCCGAGCGCCATGCCCAGCGGGTCAAGACGGTTGAACGTGTACCATTTGTCACCGATACGGATACTGTACGGCTCGATGCCATCACCTGTTCGGTCTCCGCCACGTAGACGGTCGTCCATTGCGAGGCTGACAGCAGTGAGTGTGAATCCAGTACCAACGATCAACTGACCAATAGCTCGGTCACGTTCTTTGCCAGCGGGTCCACCAACAGCACGCATGAGAGGTGTCACGCCCAGTGTCTCAACAGCACCCTTGAACAGGTTCGTCGGGGTACGGATGAAGGGCACAACAAGCCAACCCATAGGGATTGCCTGTACGGTCGCCTCGAACTTGCCGAGGAAGCCGGGAAGCTCCTTCTGGAACGTCTGCTCACGAGCAAAGTCCACAGCGTCGTTGTAGATCGACCGTGAACTCTTAGCACGAGCTTGGTTCTCATGGATGATCTGAGCCGCTTCGCTTACGTCAAGTTTGCCAGCACGGATGTCACCCGCAAAGTCCGCGTAGGACTTCATAGTGACGTGCTGCTCGAACGCAACAGTCTTGAACAGTTCATCCACAGCCACGATGACGCGGGTGGGTACGCTGTAGACCTTACCTGTGGTGTCGATGATGGCCGAGAGGAGCGACTTAACGTACCTTGGACCTTCCTCGAACCACTTCTGGCCCTCGAATAGAGATTCAGCGGTGAACGATTCACGGAGAGGTCGGTCGCCAATCCGGGTCAGGTTATCAGTGACAGGGCTGCCAGTGATGACCGTCTTCCAGAGGTTACCAAGTTCAGCCGATTCCTCGGCCCACTCCTTGAGTGACTGTTCTGTCGAGACGAACGGATTGACAGCATCCATAGCGCGAGAGATGAGATGTGCGGTACCACGTACCGATTGATCCCATCCCGTCTTAGCGCCTGCCCAGTAGCCGACCACCTCGTCCCATGACGTGAAGTCCATGTTCTCGGTGTTGCGGCGGAGTACCTTGTTGCCAGCGAACCTGATGCGACCTCCGATGTACGACAAGGGTGCGTTTAGCATTCCTTGTGCCCAGCGGATAGCGTTACCAAGTGTGTTGGCTTTATGGGTACTGAGAGCGGACAGCATGTTGCCATAGCCGACCTGTCTCAGTGCATCCTCAGCGCGGTGCCAGCCAGCGCGGCGAGCAGCACCAAGAGTGCCCCGAAGGTTGTGCTCGCGAGCGAACTGCTCGACAGCTTTGAGTACCTTGCGTTTAGCTTCAAGATCATCGAGCTTCTCAGCTTCGGACTTGAGGTCCTCGACACCCTTCAGCAAGCGTTCCTTCGTCTCTCGGAGAGACCGCAAGGCACGCCCAGCCGCCGATGAGTTACCCGCAGCGAGTGCACTGAAGTACTGGAGTTGCTCAAGCTGAACCATTGCTTCGTCAACCGCTCGTGGTGAGACGGCTTCTGCTCGGGCGACGTTGATGTCCTTTGCGAGTCGGGACATGGAGTCCGAGAGACCGATTAGGGTACCTACGAGTCGTGATGCGTTACCACCACCTTCAGCCATGTCCGTATAGAGGCGCGCGACATCCACACCCAAGTTATCGCTCAGGTTGCGTGAGCCATTGGTGAGCCAATGCTCGACAGTTTCGCGAGAGAACTTCGGGTCCTTCTCAGCCATGCGGAACACAGCTTGCCCCAGCTTGAGTGCCATCTCTGACAACTCATCTGCCGGGACGTTGCGGAGATTGATGGTGTCACCTAACTCACGAAGGAGTAGGTCCACGTCACCAGTCTCCACAACCTCGGTCAGTATCTCGGCGATCCGGGTAGTCTTGCCACCAAGATTCGTCTCGATCTTCTGAGCCATTGTGTCTACGTCGTCCGCAACTTCAATCGCGACTCGGTTGTCAGCATCTTCCACCCGGACAGTAGGTTCATCTACCTCACGGGCAGCGTCAGCCACGAACGGATTCTCGTCCGCGTTCTTCATGCGTTGCTCGATGAGTGCCTCGTCAGCATCGAGCCGTGCAGCTTCTCGTGCTTCCCGTTGGGCTACTCGTGCGGACCTGAGTGCGCGAACACCCATGATGATGCCGTCAGTTGCGGCACCGAGGATGCCCCCTTCAATAGCGTTCTTGAAGCGGCCTTCGTACCACTCATCATTCTCATCAGAGGCAAGCCACTGGGTAAGGATGTTGTTGGCAATGCCGTTGTCAGACTGAATGAGAAGGTCAGACAATCGTTCTTCATGTTCATCGAATGCAGCGAAGTCAGCCACCGCACCAGCGGCAGCCGCGCGACCCCAGGGATTTGAGATGAGTTTCAGGAGCTTGGTCTTGCCAGCACCTACGAACCATCCGGCCCACTTAGCGCCGTCTTCGACCAACTGCCCGGAGAACCTCTCGGTCTGGGGTAGCATATCGAGACCTTCCTTTACTTCTTGTTCTACGATGCGGAATGGTGAGGCGTGAACCTCGTCGTTCCACTCGTCGATGCCGATTCCGTCGCCGTCGAAGGGATTAACGTCGATGGCTCCAGTCTTCCTGCCCAGCCACTCGTCGATGTCAGCGAGACCATCAAGGATGGACCTGCTGAACTCTGACGGTGCACGCATGAGTCCCACGCCTGTGTCCTTGAGAAGACCACGACGGGATTCGTCCATCTCATCGGCAAGGTTGTTGAGGTAGTCGCGATCTTTGTTCTCGCTCTGCGCCTCTTGTTCGATACGTTGGGCTTCCTTCAGGAGGAAGTCACGGTCGTTCATTTGATCAGACATGATGCCTCCTTACTGGTTAGCCCACTCTCGGAGAGTTTCGGCAGAGGGGTTGATACCTGATTCACGCAGACGGTCGAGGAAGTCAGGCATTGATTCGCCGGGTTTCCGTACGCTTATGAGTGATGTTTCAGGTGCGAGGTTGTTCTTGACGGCCGCGATAGCCTTTGTGATTGCGGGCGAGCCATCGACTCCGGGTACTGGATACTCGTTGAGTGCTTGTTCGCGTGCCTTCTCGGTAGGTGTACCTTCGAGTACAAGCTCAGCCATGCGAGACACGGCACCAGCCTGTTGCTTACGATAGCGGGGGTCGGTGTTGAATAGGTAGTTCTCAACGGCATAATTGCCCTTGAGTTCGGTTTCTTCTGTTGCGTATGACGCATCACGTAGACGCGCAGCGCGTCGGCGTTGAATGACGGCAAGTTCTTGTTCGACAATCGTTCGGCGTGACTCAGCGTCACCAAGAGCACCCGTTGAAGCAAGCTTCATCAGCTCGTCTTCTGCGGTCTCAAGGTTGAACTTGTCGTCCATGAGTTTCACGCGGAAGTCCCAAATCTTGTCGTACTTCGGCTCGCCAGTACTCGACGAGTCACCATAGCCCTTTGCGAATCGCGAGAGTGCTTGTGCCTGTGCACCAGTGAGCATGTTATTGGCAAGACCGTCGATGATGGCCTGCTCAGCGGATTTACCCGTGAGCACTTTGAGTGTCACGTCGGAGTAGTACTGCTCGTTCTCCGCCTTGGTTACCTTCAGGGATGCGACTTCATCGTCCGCCTCATTGCGTGCCTTCTGGTTCTCTGCTTGCAACTTAAGGTTCTGGAGCTGCTGGTCGTACCTTCGGATACCACCGGGAGCCGCTGAGTGGTTCTTCCACACCTTACGCGACTGGAGTTCTTCGAGTAGCTCAGGGCGACCTTCGCGTACGGCGATACCTCCAACAAGCTTTATCAGCTCATCATTGGCGGCTTTCCCCCCGTAGATTTGGACAATCTTTCTGTTCCACTGAACGAGGTCAAGTGTTCCAGTTGTTTCCAGTTCATGCTGTACAGCGATGCCGACCGACATGTCTACGTCGTCTTGCACCTTCTGCTGTATTTGTTTCTGGTGGTCCTCGATGAGTGCCTGTTGGATGGCTTCGATGCGAGGTAGCATACGTTCCATCGAGGCGCGGTCGAGACCATCGTCGAGGTCGATACCCTCGTACTGTTCTTTGAAGATGTCATCGACGATCTTCGCGACACCTGCTGAGTCAAGATTGGACGTGTCCATCTCTTGATAGCGTTTGACGGCTTCAGCTTTGATCTCGATTGATGCGCGGTCGTCGAGTACCTCTTGGTACCCGACCATGAACGAGTCACGCTGTTGTTCTTCCGGGGTCAGCTCGCGGCCTTCTATGGCTGCTTGTTGACCTGCGAGGGAGTACTTCTTGTTGTTTCGTTCCTTGATGTCGATAGCGAGGTTGGTACCAACTCCGAACGCATTGGTCAGCGCGGCTGCCATGCGCTCAGCATCGCGTGATCCGCCGAGGATGGCGTTGAAGTTACGCCTGTTTGGTTGTAGTTGGACATTTGAGCCACCCGTCAGAGGGGTCTCGGCACGTGTAGTGCGGCTGCGTTCGTCGCGTCTTGCCATTGTGGTTTGTCTCCGAGTAGAAGATTAGGGGATTGAGGGAGGGGACGACGGCGACACCTCGTTCCTTCGAGATGATCGCCCGCCGCTGCGCGCACCGCATGGGTGAGCGACTTTTCATATCAGCGGTTTGGAGTCTCACGGTCTCCCACCTGTGAGATTGTCCGCTGGCTGACGTACTTGATGGTTACGTTGAGACACTACTCACCGTCGCCCGAAGACGACGGCTTTCGTGGACCTGTGACCAATCAGAGGTTCGGTTCTATCGCGGGGCGATTAGTTAAGGTTGTGTTTTCGGAGTACAGCCATCGAGAGCAACAGGAAGGATTGAGTGTCCATGCAGTTGATCGCGGTGTTAACTCCGGCGCACACGAGCGTGGCGTTCTCTTTTGTGTAACCTTGGTTCGAGTCACGCCTGTGAATTGACGGACTCCAAGGGTTCACTCGGTGTGTCGGGTGTGGGTCGTATGAGAACGGCAACCCGCTGAACGTGCACGTTCCCTTCTGCAGTTGTTCCAGAGTCCACTCTTTGTCGATGGTGAAGTCGAGCGACTTCTTTCTGGCGCGGTACTTCGCGAGTGCTGTGAGTCTTGACGCCTTTGCTTGCAGGATTCTCTCCCCCTGCGGCATTTTGGGTTCATGTTCTTCTCTTGTTAGGTGGGGGTGCAGCGGCTCGCCCCGGAAACAGAACGGAAACGAGGCGAGCTACTGCGCAACAGTGGGGTATTAGGGCCACTATTGCCTTACGTGCCGTAGACAGAATAGGAGTACCGTCAGACACGAGTTCGGTTGTGAATTATTTCGCCAGCTTGCGCATTGCGTTCGCTTCGAGGACCCGCTTCTTTACGTTGTCAACATGCTCTTGCAGTACTTGGAGTCGCGGCGTGTTAGCAATCGTATAGCCCTGTCGGTTGGCGACACCTACGAGCTGACGGAAACGATCATCAAGCTCGCGCCCGATGTCCGGGTTGATCCGTTCACCATTTGTTGCGCGTTGTTCGATCGATGCGGTCAGGTCAACAAGGCTGTCGTCCGCCTGTTTGTACTCGTGGAATCCGATCAGTTGGCGTTCATTGTCCTTCGACTCTTGGACCTGTGATGTGGTGAATGATGTGTCCTCGCCCCGCATGGCTTTGACCGTCAGCTCAGCAAGCATTCGGTCCGTGATCTTGCCAGCGGTCTTGAGACGCTGGAGTTCTTGAATACGGGCCGCGCCTGTCTTCGCGGGTTCCGGCTTGTTGTCTGCAAGGGCTTCTGCTTGTTTGCGAGACATGTTTCCGTTGGGCGTGGCGACAAGGTCGGCACTTCTGCGTTCTGGGTGGCTCTCGATCACTTGAAAGTTGTACTTATCTTCGGACATTGGTGTCCTCCTTTGATTGGATTGATTGGTCTGGGTCGTGGGCGACGTGAAATCGCCCTACTACATGTATATGCCTAAGCGTGTGTGACACCTAAAACTCCTGCGGAAACAAGGAGTTACCACCGCTTCCGCGCGGCACACTTGCGGCCTGCCGTCAGTCGCTCGACGTGTTCACGAAGCAGCTTGTCGTCGTATGCTTTAGCTGCCTCCTTGCCGTCCTCGAGCATGATCTTCGTGATGGCTTCGGCGTCGGTGTAGACATGGTCGGGATTGAGCTTGTACAGCCCGGCCTGTTGAACTCGTGGGTCCAGACATCCGGCAACCACCACAGGATTGTCGATCAGGTCGAGTGCCTTCTGGTGTTCGGACTCGATGGTCTCGACGTTGTACTTCTCGGGCATGAGCTGGCCCCACGTCGGGTTCTCGATGCCACACTCCGCGATCTTCTCGCCAGCGAGCTTGAGTGCGATGCTCTTGATCTCCTTCATCACCTCAAACTCAGCCGAATGTTGCTCGGATTCAGCGGCGCGGAGTTTGGACTCTGCTCGCTCACGTGCATGACGATCGGAGTTGCGTGCGCGTGCCATACCTGCTTCGGCCTTTGATGCGTTCGTAGCAGCGGGACCACGTCGGTCATTGCGTCCGACGCCGAGGTCATCGTACATCTGCCAGCGTGCTTCGAGTGCAGACTCGGCGTCTCCTTGTAGTTCCTCTGCGGCGAGTTCCTCTGCGATGACTGGCGTGTCAACTCTCTGGAGCAGTAGGTCGCGACGCTCGGTCCTGAGTAGCAGCTTGAACTCCTTGTGTTCCTGCTCGAAGCGTCGGATGTTGCGATCTGATCCGAATGCGTCAAGCATGAACTTTGCGTCGTTGTGAACTGTATCGAGACGGCTGCGTTCACGCTCAAGTGCCAGCTCGATCAAGACGGGATACTCGAGGTATGACTCAATGCGTTCTTCAAGCCACCACATACGCTTCGTGCACGCGGGTGTGCGTACGCCCTGTGCGTCTGCATCCCGGGATTTCACCGAAGCGTACTTCGGACCATTCCATTCGGATGAGAACTTTTCGAGGCCCTGCGAGATGCCTCGGTGTATCCGCGAGATGGACCAGAAGGAATGGAGTGGGCACTCGTGTGCCTTCATCATTCGATGGATTCGTCGCAACTCTCGCAGCTCACGCATCCAATCAGGCAGCCAACGTAGGTCGTTGTTGATTTTGTTCTGGGAATCTTTACGTTGCTGTTTCTGTGCCTCGGTGAGGTGATCGAGGTTCAGACGCTTGCGACCGTCAAGCATACCGATGAGCACGTCGTCGTAGTTGAGAGCGACGGGTTTGGTCTTACGGTTGGTTCGATTCGCGTCACGCCTGTCTTGCTGGTACTTGTTGTAGCACCCATTGGCATCGGTGCTGCATCGGTTGATGCGTTTCTTAACGCCGCCGTACATGCTTCGAGGAAGGTCCTCGCCGCAGCCTAAGCAGGTGTATAGAGGTTCGTTCATACTGCCCTCTCCTTAGTGATCCAGTACCCGGCAGCATTGAATGACATGCCGATGTCGGATGGTGAGGCACACGAGCGGTCTGCGGGTGTACCTACTCGGTGCTTATCGAATGCACCGACTGAGTTGAAGTATTCTCGGCAGGCTCCGCACTGTGAGCGGTTGCCTGTGAGCTTGAGGTTGAGGTGTGAATTGGTCATTGGATTGGTCTCGGGTTTGTAGTTCTCCTCTACGTTCCCTCGGTGGTGCTTACTTCTTGGAAGACACACTCCTCAGCGTCGTCGTCTTAGCTTCGGCTCTCATCGCGGCAAGGAACATGCGGCCACTGTAAGTCCCCTTCAGGCGTCTCATCTCGTTCACGGCTCCGGTGTGACCTTGAGCAACCATGCCGTTGAGTCGTGCGATGTAGTCCGCTGAGATTTCTCCGGGTTGCATCTCTGCTTCAGCTCGAAGCTGGTCTTGATAGGGTGTTGTGTAGGTGTGTCTTGTAGTTCTCATTTGGTGTTGCTCCTTGTGCTGCTCCATAGAAATGATGGCCGTGACCAGTAGCTAACTGGACAGAGGGCCATCGAGGAGCGTGGTTAGAGACCAGAAGAATGTCTGGTCAGTTGAAACTTGGGGTGTCGAGAAGTGACGATGAGTGTCTTGAAGACATAGAACACTCAACAGACCGTAGTCTCACTTTTGGTCTTTCTGTTCAGATCACTTCAAGTAACAAGAAGTTAATCTTT
The DNA here is from genome assembly GCA_942490655.1 of uncultured Gammaproteobacteria bacterium. GTDB lineage: Bacteria > Pseudomonadota > Gammaproteobacteria > Steroidobacterales > Woeseiaceae > UBA1847. The sequence goes on from CALNXZ010000014.1 coordinate 20,737, forward strand.
TAGAATCCATACGCGGACTACGTGTGAGAGGGAGGAGGGACTTTGAGAGAACGACCGCTGCGGTCGAGACTCAAAACCTGAGTGACACGTCATCTGATTGCACAAGTCATGGGTCAGGTGTTGGGTCATTCTCTTGAGGCCCGTACTTCGAGCTGCACTCACTATGTGAGTTCACTCGATGCTCTGCTCTAAGCGGGTTGAATCTTGTGTGGTGTTGATCGTTGTAGGTCTCTACACCTCCTCCTTACCTCACCCACAATTCTTGTGCAGCCCGTAAGGTCCACGTGTAGTTCACCGTAGAGTCCGTCCAGCCTGTCACTTTGAGTATTCACTCTCCGCCCACCTTTATATAGGCAGCGGGCTAAGAGTGACCGACTCAGTATTCCCTTTGTATATCAGCACCTTACGGTACATCTGAAGCGGCAATGAGAATGCTTCTCATTTAGAATCCACCAGTCAACATCAAGTACTTACGGCGGCGGACCAAAAAAGCATGACAGCGAGATCGGTCGAAAAAAGCATGACATCGAGATCGGTCGGCGTTTCTCTACTTCTCTGCTGCAACAGCCTCAGCCTTTTCTTGAAGGGAATCAATGAGTTGGTCTCCAGAATCAGTGACTTACGTAAGGTGCCCTTGGCGTGCCGAGTAGTCCCAAGCTGCGGGCGTCCTAAATGAGAATGATTCGCATTGAAAAAACGTATCAGCCAAGCCGTACGCCTGAACATTCGAGCAGCCCCGCGCAGGCACTTGCGGCGCACCTGCAGTCCCCTATGAGTCCCACATGCAATCATCCTGCACGCATCTCTGAGCCACGTTCAGGCATACTCTTGGTTACCTACCAGTCCAGAGAGATCGTCCGTCTACGGCGAGCGGTACGCGGCTCACAGGGTGTCTGTGGGTCACATGTGGGTCATCTTCGAGTCCCCAACGAGTGATACCGCAAGTGTCCGAGAGTAGACCACTCGGTGACCCGGCCAGCGCCCCACAAAGTACCCCGGTCTCGCGGGCACACAATCAGGGCACGTATAGGTACCGCGAGTTCGACCGTGAGTGATGGGGCACCCCCCTCGGCGTATGCAAAAGGTGGACCCGGCAGGGGGACACGGGCGTCGGCGTGTACGTAGTCACGGTCTCGGATAAATTTGCCAAAACTTTGGGTCCCACCAGCAGTGCCCGAATAGTGCCCAAGCAGTGCTCTCAAAGTCCCCCAATAGAATCAACAAGTTACACACGCACATCGCCCACTATATAGCACGTCTTAGCGTGTGCGACTGGCTGCAGCCCTTATGGGGTAACGGTTTGGGGTACTTCGAGGGGCGGCAGAATTGTCCTCACCGCTGACCTTGTCGCGTGACGAAGCGACGGGTACAATTCTACTGTACGTATTCACAGGACTCGGGCAGGAACGTATTCGATCCTCGGACGGCATCGAGGAAGACCCGGAAGCCGAGAGTCAGATCATGCTTGGAGGGAATTTGGAACTCCCTATCGCCGTTCGGTTGGAGCAGGCGTACCAAGTAAAGGAGCGATAAGGTGTGACGAGCCTTGAGGCGAAAATCGTCACCACGCGAACGGCCGACGCCATTCTCGCGCTGTTGCCGTCCATCTTGAATTACTCAGAGTTTGATGTCAGCAGCCCTCTCGGCCTCTGTGGTCATGGTCTCCCTCAGTTGGGTGAAGCGAACAAGAACACCACCAAGAACAGGACGATCCAGAACGCCGTCCGGTACTTCACCCAAAACTTCGCGACAACGTCACCGTGCCGTGCCCGGCGTTCCATCTCTGTGTCTCGGCGATACCACCTGTTCATAGGGTGTACCTCAGTCGGTTGGATGGGTTAAGTGTCGCACAGTGTGAGCTTCAAGCCCACTCCACCGCATGTGTCGATGGCGTGTTCAGCCAGTACTGGTAGTGACCGCTTAACGTCCGAAAGCAGTCGTTCGGTGCTATCATCTTGAGCGACTGCTGCTGACCCATACCAGCCGTTCACCGGTTTTGCATATTTAGTGATGATTCGAGTCTTTGTATCAACAATTCTGGTTCTTCTTGGAGCAGTTTCGATTGCATCTGCGGGAGACTCATATCCACTTGATGAAAGACTGTCGGACATCGCCAATGACTCCGTGATTCGACGAAACAGTTCGCCCATTCAAACGTTTCACATTGCCCGGTTTGAACATTCCAGCTTCCGCTGGCGCGTCTATTGGCCCGAAGCTCGTTTGCTCCTCTGGGTGCCGGAGGGTAGTTCCGAAGCCACGATTGCCTTGATCAGCGAGTTTTTCGATCTTGAAACCGGAGTTGTGAACACTCAAAAGGAAATTGGGACTAGCACTTACTTGGTAGACGGAGACTGGGCCCGAGGTCAGATAGAGGCTGCGATCGATGGGCGAATCCTACGAGTTGCAGTTGTTGTGCCCGAAAGGGCCGAGGATATACAGTAACCTAGATGCAACGGCTGGTACTGACCCACAGCGGTCGTTGGCTTATCACAGGTTTTAACACTCGACAGGGCTGGCTTCAGTGAGTGATAACGACACCATTCTGTGTATCGTTCCGAGTTTGGTTGCCCAATTGCTCCGTGCTGAGCAGGACAAAGGCACACCACTGACGGAGGAAGAAGTGCTTCGGATTCGTGACGAGTCTGAATGCATCGCTATGCCTCCGCATGCACATCGCGCTGTAGTCGAAGAGCGTGGTTATGAGGACATAGATCCGGAACGATGCTGGGATCAGTGGCAAGAGGCTCGCGAGCAACTCAACGACTGCTAATGGCCTATTCTGTTGAAAAACTCCTGCTGATAATACAACGATGAGATAATGCTTGCGTGTTGATTGCCGGAGTGATGTCCGATGATGGGCAGCAGCGACAAGCCGCAAGACGAGTTGTTTTACGCGTTTAATCTCGACGATGTTGTGCCGCAGGATCACCTGCTTCGCGATATTGATTGTCTCCTGGACTTCACCGAACTTCGCGAGCATCTCGCGCCTTATTACAGTCACACTGGGCGACCGTCAGTAGATCCGGAGCTGATGATTCGCATGCTGCTGATTGGCTACTGCTGCGGCATCCGCTCTGAGCGACAGCTCTGCTACGAAGTGACGATGAACCTGGCCTACCGTTGGTTCTGCAAGCTGAGTATTACTGACAAGGTGCCGGATCACTCGACTTTCTCGAAGAACCGGCACGGCCGGTTCCGCGAGGCGGAAGCGTTCCGCTTCGTGTTCGAACAAGTCCTGCAGCGCTGCATGGATGAAGGTCTTATCGGTGGTGAGGGTTTTGCCGTGGATGCCAGCGTGGTGAAGGCTGATGCCAGCAGGCAAAAGCATCACGAGGACGATGATGACGACTGGGGCGATGGTAGCCGGGCCATCAACGAGTACCTGGATGCTCTGAAGGAAGACGGTTCCTCTATCCCGGTGAACAGGAAAAAGGTCTCGCAGACCGATCCGCTGGCGCAGTGGACCGCCGCTCCAGGCGGTCCTGCTTACTACGCTTATTCAACCAATTACCTTGTCGATACTCAGGTCGGTATCATTGTGGATGTCGAAGCGACGCCGGCATTGCGCACGCCGGAGGTGTGGTCAACCAAGACCATGATCGAACGAGTTAAGGACCGCTTTGGTCTGGAGACCAAGAAGCTCATCGGCGATACCGCTTACGGCACCGCCGAGTTCCTCAACTGGATGGTGAACGAAGCCAACATCGAGCCGCACGTGCCGGTGTGGGAACGAGGCGAAGGCAAGGACGATTGCCTCGGTCGTTCTGAATTTAGCTACGACGAAGAGACTGACCGTTACACGTGTCCGAACGGCAAGGAGCTCCTCAAGTCACGACGCAACTACAAGGCGCCACGGCCGACGCCGAAGAACGGCTTCATAAACTATCGGGCAAGCAAAAAGGACTGCGGACCATGCCCGCTCAAAGAACAGTGTTGTCCAAAGTCAGCAGCGAAGAAGCTGTTGCGCTCAATCTATGAAAAGGAACGAGATGTCGCTCGCGAAGTGGCAAAGACACCGGCGTATCAAAAGACACGACGGCAACGTAAACAGGTAGAAATGCTGTTTGCACACATGAAGCGGATCTTAAAAATGGATCGCTTGCGATTACGTGGCTTAACTGGCGCCGGAGATGAGTTCCTTCTCACTGCGACGGCGCAAAATCTCAGACGCATGGCCAGATACCTGGGGACAGGTCCGCCTGCAGCACGTGCATCGCCTATGTTTTGAGTAAAAAGAGGCCAATGAACGTAACGAAACAGCATTAGAAAACAAAAATCCGGCAACGCCGGATCAGAAATCTCAAGTCGACAAAATCGCGACTACAATGTCAGCTTCAACAATGAGTTTTTCAACAGAATAGGCCGAAAGCTGCCCCTCAATAGTTTCCTCCTGAACGGCTGCTTCGGTTGAAAGCAGACATCTCGTTAATCGTCGAGCTTCACACCCTTGAAGTCTATCTTCTCCATAGCTTGTTGGAGCAGCTCGTGCTCAGCCAGTGCCCGCAGTGAACTCAACGCGGGCTCCACGGTGAAATCCAGCTCCAGCTTACCTTCATCGGCAGCCGCGTCCAGTACGTTCAGAACCCGCGAGTACTCGTCAGGGGAGCTAACAGTGATTTCTAAGGTCAACATCCGACAAGCATGGAGCTTGTCACAATCAGCTACCAGAAGTGAATGTCGGTGCTTTGCGGAGTTATGATGTAAGCGTGACTGTTGGGGAGACGTGTAGTGGAACACCGAGTTAACTTGAACAAGATTATGAAACATCTACTTGCTGTGCTTGTACTGACAGTGCTGTCTGTGAACGCCATCGCAGAGGATGAGGATGAGGACGCTCCGCTCAGTGACAGCGAGGTGGTGCAGTTATTACATCAAATGATGTACTCAGACCTCGTGTCTATCGAGTACTTCGGCACCTTGCGTATCCATTTTGTAGGAGACGGTGCGGAGAAGATCGGGCTTGACCAAGATGATCTTACCGACTACCTGAAGCTGCGGTTCAAGAACAACTTCGCGTCCATTCCATATAAGGGCGACATCGAGGACTTCAGTGAACTCCTTGACAACGATGAGGAGGCTGCGAAGTACGGCGAACTGACAGTTACGGTTTGGATTGAAGGAGAAGACTACCCAGTTGTGTATCACATCGAGATTGACGTTGGAGCGTTCCCAGCCGGAGGAGGACGCTACAAAAATGCCAATTTAGGCTACGGCTCAGAAGAGAGCGTCCCAGACGCGGTCAAGAAATCTATTGGATCGTTGGTCGAGGACGCTGCTTTAGCATTCTTCAAGACACGCGGAGAGCTTTGATGATCGAACGTCTTCTCGTTGTTGTCGGACTGTGCGTGAGTCTATGAGTGCGCTGGTTGATGACGGTACACCGATTCGTGCAGCAGCTACTCGTCAGACTCAGAGTCCGGCTCATTAAGGAGTGACGTGACTGACGACACACAACAGCGGGACTGGGGTGACAAGGTACGTGACTTCGTCTCTCGGTGGACCATCAATATCGTGCAGGTCATCGTTGCTTTGGTTGTCATCAATGTAGGGATGCAGGCCGTGTGGTGGTACCTCGACCCGGTGGAGTACTACGACATCTTCGATCACACGTGGATGTCTGAGATGTTGTCTCGATGCGATAGCCTTGAGGCAGAACTTGCGGCAGACATCAAGTGCCGCAGAGATGAAGCCTGCACGATGACACGCAAAGAGTATGCGGCATACTTGGAGCGAGTCGATAAGTACGGGCTGCACTGCGAGCGTGAGTAGCTGAAGTTGAAAGGAGAGAGAAGATGGTAGACGTATCAACTTTCGCAGCCGCCACGGCTGTTCTAAGGGCAGCAAGAGATGCGCTCCGTGGCCTTCGACAGTCGAATCTGTCTGATGCGCACAAACAGGTTGTCGAAGATGCGCTGGATCAACTGGCCGATGCTCAGGACCGTATTGGTGACGTTCAAGCTGAGTCAATAGCATTGCGAGAGGAGAACGCAAAGCTGAGGCAAGACATCGCAGAGTTAGACAACTGGGAAGAACGTCTCTCGGCATACGAGCTGATCGCCACGCCTGCGGGAGGACGTGTCTATCGAGCTACTTCGGAGGGCGCGCCAGAACACTATGCTTGTCCGGCTTGTATTGAGGCCAAGTCGATTCATGTATTGCAAGACGATAGGGTCATGTCCGGAACTTTTTCTTGTCCGTCGTGCAAAGCGAGATATCCAGTCAGAACGCGCGACCGTACTCCAAACGTTCTTACGCGGGGCTAATTCAGGAAACCAAAACGATGGATGAGATTGACCACGAAGTTCAGTACTTAGAATCTCTGGAGAAGCTGCCAGTCACGGAAGACACCAAGTGGCTGATGCAGTACATCAGGGACACCAACAGAAACCTCAAGCAGGTCAACGATTGGCTGCGTGGTGTCTTCGTCGCTCTACTCGTTATCCTTGCGGTCCTCCTGACCGTTCACTGGGATACAGTCTGGTCTGTCTGGTGACGGCAGTCACGCGCAATGTCCCGCGAAGGCAGCGCAAAGTAGACCGAGAACTCAATCAGGAGTGACCCACACTCCATGCCCCACACAAAAGAAAGGGCCTAAGTGAATCTGTAGTATTTACAGCCACTTAGACCCTTCTTCGTTGTATGGCGGAGAGGGTGGGATTCGAAGCTACTGGCAATGCAAATGTAGTCCGCCGTCATGGACACTATCGCCGGAAGCCGCAACAGGCGGCTGGTTTGGTTAAATGTGCACGGCTCAAAGAGACAGTTGGAAAAGCGATAATTTCCTCGCCGAAAATCGGCGCTGTTTCTCTGCAACATATCAACAAATTGTTGGGCTCCTCAGTCTATCAATCCGGGTTCTACGCATGATCTGACGCTTTAACGTGGACTTGCGAAGCCTTGATCAGAGAGCTCCTGGCCAGTGGTTAGCCCAGTGGAACGTAATCTATTGTAACCACTAATCGGTTTCCTCAAGCCTGACCAATCGTTGGCGTAGCTGCGTCACTTCGTCGAGTAAATCCAACACGAGAGCGGCACCCGCCGCATTCAACCGAAGATCTCGCGACAGTCGCTCTGCCACCACGACACGTCTGACGCTGTGGCCGCTGAATCGCCACTCGGCGGGCTCACGACCCACCGGCTCAACCAGGCCTTCGTCGACCAGTTGCACGACACGCTCGCTGGTGACGGTGCAAATCTCACACAGATCAGAGAGTGACATCTCAACGCAAGTCTCAATAATTTCGCACTGCAGTACGTTGTTCCGATGCTCTTTGGTCATTGTCTAGCCCTCCTCGTTCCGGCGCGGATTGAAGTCGAAGGAACTCGCAAATTCGCGATAGGCTGCCTTTTGATCATCCGTCTCTGCTCGCGGCAGGGCAATTTGCAGAACCGCGTAGAAATCTCCGGGTTCGTTCCCTGGCAGGCCTCGCCCCTTGAGACGCAGCTTTCGTCCCGATTTCGAATGCGGCGGAATTGTCAGGTCAATGTCGCCTGTCGGCGTCGCCGTCTTGACGCTTGCGCCGAGTTCCGCCTCCCATGGCGCTACCCACAAATTCAAATAGACGTCTTTCTCTTCGACTACGAACTTCGGATGCCGTCGAAACGCAACTTCCAGTAGCAGGTCGCCGCTTTCACCGCCACCGGCACCCGCAGATCCCTGTTTGGCCAAGCGGATGAGCTGACCGGGTCGCACCCCTTTCGGTATCGTCACGTTTAGAGTCCGATTACGCAACGTCGGACGACCGTCATCACCAATCTCGGTGTGCTTCAGCGTAATGCTACGTGTCGTGCCGAGGTACGAGTCCTGCAGATCGACAACGATTTTTGCAAAGGTATCCTGACCACGGGCTGTAAACGAATGATGATCTGCCCGCGTGAATCCGCCGCGAACATCATCACGACCGAACAATGTCTCGAAGAAGTCGCTGAAGTCCTGTGTACCGCCTTCAGTTGATTCGCGACCGTGGAACTCGAATCCCTGATCCCAGTTCGGTGGCGGCCGGAATTCCTGGCCCGACTTAAAGTTCGCACCCAGTTGATCATAGGCAGTTCGTTTCTCGGGATCTTTAAGTACCGCGTAAGCCTCACCCACTTCCTTGAAGCGCTCCTCGGCGTCCGGCTCCTTGCTAACGTCCGGGTGATATTTGCGGGCAAGTTTGCGATAGGAGCGCTTAATTTCGTCCTGCGTGGCGTCGCGTTCGACGCCCATCACCTTATAATAATCTTTAAATTCCATAAGCCGACATTATTGAGCCACCGGATGGCAGTAACAAGGTCTTGCTTGAGTTCCCTCTCGAATTCGTCGCAAAAAAGCAGTTCATTTTCGGGCCGCTGGTACTTCACGAAGCGGTAATAGTACCGATACGAATTTCACTTCAGGGGTTAACCCCCTGATATCGCGGATACTTCTGGAAAGGCCGATAACGGCCGTGGAGGAGTGTCACGCCAACAAGAATAAAATACTCGTCGGAGTCCAAACGCGAAGCGGTTGCTCTGGCAAATCAGCCAGGATAAACCTCTCAGGCACATGCGATTTTGCTCGTAGGCCCGATTGTATGCTGGGGCTATTTATCGTCAATTTCTTTATTATTTTCAATACTTTATGAGAAAAATTGGCGGAGAGGGTGGGATTCGAACCCACTGGCAATCCACTTATCGTCCTGCTTACAGCGTTTGTCGTGTCCGGACCATGTCATCTCGGCCACGTTACTTGCTTTCACAGTAGCGATGGCGGATACCTGGTTCGTAGCCTCAAGACGGCGTTCGTTGCGATTTCGCCCCACAAAGCAAGGCTGGAGAGGACTATTTCCTGGCAAAGCGAGAGCGATAGGTCTTGCAGCGCTCCTCGATCAGCTTCGCTACATGCTCGGAGGCAGAGTCCGGCTTATCAATGCCGCGAATTTCTTCAAGCAGTCTGTTCGCCAATGCCGGAATACGGGCGCGCGCCAGTGCTGCACCGAGACCCGCATCGGCGGCAAATTGGTCAACGTCCTTGGGACAGATCAACGCAGACTCGGGCTGCTTGCCAATCTTCATCGCCATCTTAGTGCTCAGCTCTTCGTAATAGACCGTCGAGACCAGATCGTACAGCGGCGCAAGACGGATTGACCGGTCCGGCATATAGAGTAGTGAGAAGTTCTTGGCATGCGCATCATGATTGCCGATCAGCAAATTGAAAATGACCGCATCGAGCATAGCGATCAGGTCAAGTGCCGGCGCACTTGACGCGTCTCGGATCAAGTCGAAACAAGTTGCCAGCGACGGTCCGCCTTCGGATTGGTATTTGATCTCCGAGGGAATTCCGAGAGCCTGACAAAAATCTTCCTGGTGGAGACGCTGTATGTTTGCCTGGCCATCCCTGATGCGGTCATAGCGCTCGACGAGCAGATAGTCGATGTCTTCAACTTTTCCGATGTCAACCGGCGCCGCATTCAAACCGCCTGCGCGTGCAAGCGCCATGCAGAATGCTTCGTTGAAGACAACGCCTTCATAAGTATCTATCGCCGGTTTAAGTACGTGGGAGCTGGGCGCACTGCCGCGTGGTATGGAGATCTTGCCGTCATCGATGCGGACAGCAATCTTGTCCTGTGCACCTGCCAGCGATAGACGAATGCCGTCCTCACCGGCCATGAGCGGCCTGCGCGGCAGCTCACGCAGGATTTTTGCCAGTTCAGCATCGGCAAGATCGCGGTAGCGATCATCATCGCCCTGTATCTCTTCATCTTCCGGCAAGAATGAGATCGCTCCGGCGCATTCACCGCCGATTTGTTCGAGCATCGCAAAATCATTTTTGTCACTGATGCCAAGAATGCGGGCGATAATTTTGCGGTTGTCTTCCTCAGGAAGCGTTCCGCCGAAAAAACCCCGGCACTCTTTTTGAGTGAAAGTCTCTTCACGCAGTGGCAAGGAGCGGGATAACGCGATTGGCTCCGGCTTGCCGAGCCAGGACGCAACATATTTGAAGGTCATTTGTCCGCCATCATCCTGTATCAGCTGGCCGACGAACTCCCGGTCATATTGGACATTGAGGGTGCGAGCCATGCTCACCCTCCCCCGTGGCTATAGGGCGAGGACAGCGCGAGGCGCAGACCGAGCGTCTTCAGGACGGTCAGTGTCTTGCCGATTTGGCATGTGGGTTTGCCGTTTTCGAGGTCGCTGATAAAGCGCATGCCGGTGCCGGACGTCAGGGCGAGGTCGGCCTGCGTAAGGCCCATCGCCTTACGCTCTTTTTTGACAATCCTGCCCAATTCTTTCGGTGTTGATAACATTGTTGCATCACCCTTTATTCCCGTTCGGTAATGTTATAGCGATTCTGGCCATCTGACAACAAGATACTCCCGCTCGGGAGTATTTATCCTCAAGCGGCCCTGTTGGGGCAATTTATTCCCGATCAGGAATATGCCGGACGGGAAAAGGCCACCTATGTAGCGGCCTCGCCTGGAGTCGGCGTTTCGAGCTGCGGAGACAATCAGCGGCCCGCTGGGCATAGGCCTGTGATGCTAGTTTGCAATTTCCCTATAAATACAAAGCGTTATCGAATCACACTGTCGCATAGTTTTCCTTCATCCAGTCCGTTTGCCCCTGATTTGCGGAGCCGGACCCAGTGGCAATGAGGCATTTATGTCGCAAGATATAGGCTGGAGATCGTTGACAGCTTGGAGTAGTGTCTTATAATAACTATTATAATATTAGTCAGTTAGGTGAGCGCAATGGTCAAACTCAAAGTAAGAGCTGTCGGCACGTCCGCGGGCGTCATACTGCCAAAAGAAGCCCTTGCGCATATGGGCGTACGCGAGGGCGACGAATTGTTTCTCGTCGAGAGTCCGGGTGGCTACCAGGTCACGCCTTACGACCCAAATTTTGAAAAGCAACTGGAAAGCGCCCGCAAAGGAATGGACGCATATCGGAACACGCTTCGCGAACTGGCCAAGTGACGGAACCGATCTGGCTCCTTAAATCTGCCGTTCTCGCAGTCCACAATATGATGATCGCCCGATTCGGCGGATCCGATGGTATTGGTGACGAAGGGCTTTTCGAATCCGCCCTCGCCCGGCCCGCCAATATTTATCACTTCGATCATCACGCGCAGATCACACAACTTGCCGCGGCATATGCTGGCGGCATTATCCAGAATCATCCTTTCGTCGATGGCAATAAACGCACAGGATTCATGGCTGCGTATATGTTTCTAGATTTAAATGGATCGACACTGATCGCGGACGAAGTTTCGGCCGCCGCGATGACGTCGTCGCTAGCCGCTTCAGAAATCGATGAGAATGATTATGCAATTTGGCTGGCTAACAATATCGAGACATTGTAAGCGTTCGTCAGATCATGATGGAATGCCCCCGTTCTTTGGCCACCTGGCCTGTTAGGCTTTCCAAGACCTGCCAGCAATGCGGTGGCCGCTTGCGCGTCATCGCCAGCATTGAGCAGCCCACAGTCATCGAGCGGATTCTGGACCATCTCGGCCACACTGCGGAGACCGTCGATCCGGCGCATCCGAGCCGAGCGCCGCCTAAGGGCGATTGCCTGGTCTGAGCGCTTCGTCCTGTTCGTCATAACCCGGGCCACCGTGCAGGGACGGGCCGTTTATTGCTTGCGCCGTGATGCGCCGGCATTTTCGGGTGAAAGGGGAAGATGCACGCGCCTGAACGACGAGGGGTCGGGCCGGCTCCGCCGGATGGCGGCCTCGATCTGCCCTCAGCTGACCGGTTTCAGCTCGCTCCGACGGCCTCGCTCCTGACATAATAGCCCCTTATACGTACTATCCGCCGCAATCGACAGCTTGGGCAAGGATTTTGATTCGATCACCTAATTTTGGCGATGCCGAGTGGGACCGACGTGCCTGCAAAGATCTCGGGTGGAAGTTTGTTGCCGTCGGGCCGCGGCTTGGTGGTATCGAATCGTATGCCGGGTTGGATATCAGACCGGGCGTGGATTGCCAGCGGTATCGTGTAATCAATACCCGCCTGGCTCGCACAGTACCCGCGTTTCAGTTTTGGTTCATAAATGCCCTGTAAAATGCTTGAATGTCCACTCGCCAGAGGACCAGAGCATGCCTACGACAAGCTATGTGGAACTCGCGACCAAGCTGTTGCGGGACGCCGCCGGATTTTTCAGGAATGTCGGCGAACAGAATGCCCCGATGAAAGAGCAGATGTTCGATAACGCCGATGTCTACGAACAGGTTGCGGATTTGCTCGAGGACAATCCGAACGGCTTGCTCAAACTCGAGGAGGACTGATCCATGGCTTGTTCCAACTGCGGATATTCTGGTGCTCACAGCAGGCATAGCTGTCCAAATTGCAATCCTGTCGCTGCCAAGCCCTATACCGTGGAACAGGCGCAAAGCGACCGCGCCGCAGGCTACAAGTTCGGACACGCCTTGGTTACAGGCATTATCTGGCTGCTCACCAACCGTTATTTGTCGTACGTGTGGTTCGTTCTGGTTTGGATCATCACGTCGTTCGTTGTTGGCGAGAAGCTGGGACTCGTTTCGGAAGACTGGATGGAAAGTTCCTTCGGGTTCCAGGTCTTCGCGGTAATCGCTCCCTTCGTCGCCGCGATCGTTTTTCGCAAGCAAATTCCGGACATCATGAAATGGGTATGGCGCGGCTTGTTAGCGCTACTCGCAGGACTCCTGGTCATGAAGTGCGTGGGCAACGAGGAGCCTGCGGTTCAATCGAACCCTGTAACCCAGGCAGCACCATCAGCTGCTGGTGCGCCGTCGGCCGATCGGGTCGAAGCCGCACGCAGGGCAGTGGCGGAATCTGCAAGCTCCGAGATCACGTTCATCGCCCCGGGGACTGACGATACGCCGAACATAATTTTTGAAGGGGTCAGCATGCGCCTGTGCGAAATTGACTATCCGATACCGGAGGTTTGCCATCGTTACTGTGCGACATTGGCAGCTGACGCTCAGCCGCAATGGTGTGAGTAAAGAGTGGAAGTATTGCAAGAGTCGCGAGTTCTGCGTTGCCACTATTGCGTCATGTCTTAGGCACTATCGGCCGCTCTAATCTCTCCCAGTCCACGGGAGCACAGCGATGCAGGCAATTATTTCGAAGCTACGCCAGTCGGCGTCGCTCAAGGTATTCACGATAGTTGTCCTGATTCTGTTGCTGCTGATCCCGTTGGGAATGGTTCGGGGAACGATCAACGACCGGGACCAGGTAAACCAGTCCGCCAGGCTGGACATCCAGCGAACCTGGGGACAATCGCAGCTCATTGCGGGACCGGTGCTCGTACTGCCGTATGACATGGTGCATGTCGATGGCCGGGGCAACGGTTCGTCAATCGCACCGAGATGTACATCCTTCCGCAGACCCTCGACATCGACGCAACCGTCGATTCGGAGATCCGCTACCGCGGCATTCACAAGGTGCCGGTTTACTCCACCCGGATTCGACTGTACGGCCAGTCTGCTGCCATCGATACGGAAGCCCTCGGCATTGGCGATGCGAAGATCCACTGGGCGGATGCCTCGATCGTCGTCGGCGTCAGTGACGGTCGTGCGATCTCGGAAATACCGAACCTCGAACTGAATGGCAAGACACTGGCTTTTGTACCCGGCGGCCACCTGGTTGGCGGTTTGCCACCGCAGATCCAGGCGCCGTTGCGTGAAATCCTTAAACCCGATAGCAGCGGTGAGCTTGCCTTCGACATGGTACTCAACATCAAGGGCAGTGAATCGCTCTCTTATGAACATAGACCCATTCCACTAAGGAAAGAGTGTACCTAACACGCTGAATACCAAACCCTTTTCAATCAATTACGAGAAAAGGGGTTGGCGGAGAGGGTGGGATTCGAAACTACTGGCAATCCACTAATCGCAATACTTGCAGCGGTTGGCGTGTCCGCACCATGTCAATACAAGTTTGGTCCCGCTTTACTGACACTCTCGCAGGATGGCTGAAAGGTATCTAGCAAACCGGGAGCGATTCAGTAGGTCCCGGGCCTATATTCGGTGCAGATCCACACCTACTCCGTTATCGTGATCGTCGCACCCTGAGCCGGCAGCCCGCCGGTGTCCATAACAAGCTGGTCGGCGCTGCGATTAACATCGATGGCAGACAAGGTTGCAATAAACGTGCTCGTGGTTTGTTGAGGTGGCGCCGGTTCGTCAGACCCGCCGCCGCCACACGCGGCGAGGGTCGTCGCGGTAAGCGCCGCAAGGATCAGAAATTTCTTCTTGGTCATAATCGCGTGCCTCAAAAATCGTAAGTAACAAGAAAGTCGGTTCGGCCCGGCGCCACGGTATAAGGAGCGGCCATTCGAATATCCAGCGTACCGTTATCCGACTGGAAAACCCCTTCGCCAATACTCGCCTCGCCGTTGTCGACGATGCCATTCTGGTTTTCGTCGACCACCAGTCGAATCGCTCGAACGGACATATCGTCGCCGCTGCCAGAGGCTGCGAGCGTCAGACCGCTGAGCTCTGTATCACCGGAATCACTGACCAGGCTGAAGGCAAGCACGACGACATTGCTGCTGCCACGTGAGCTCGCAGCGTCGGCAAGCGGCGAAGCCTCAAGGCGAACACTGACAGGAACAGCCGGTCCACTCGGGTCTCGTATAATGCCGTTCGCCAGCCCATCAGTGTCATTCGGGCCACCGTCCTCTATCTCGACCTGGATACAGCCATCACCAACATTGAGTCCGGGTGTATAGACGAGATCGCCGGGTGCCGGACATGCCCCATTAGTTCCCGCGGCCGTCGACATCGAGTTGTCGCTATCGATGACGAAGTCCTGCCAACCGCCGCCCATGTACTTCCGGTAAGTGGCATTGGCCGGAAGCGCGTAGCGCATCGGTATCACCACCAGCGCCGATGCTCCGGGCTCTACGCCCAGCACTTCGAAGTCGGCGACGAGATCCGGGAAGCCGACGTCGGCGTCTTCCCGAACGCTCGCTTCGTTGATACCGGCTACCGAGCCATTGCGGAACGCCGTTTCACCCAACCGAAGCTTTAGTCCCGGCTGCGTCTGCAAAACAAAGCTGCGTTCTGCGTAAGGAATGACGTTCTCGCCATGGGTGTTCGAATCGAGGTAATCGGGTACACGATCATTATCGCTATCGTCGAATCCCTCGGTGAGGTCGTCGATGCCATCACCATCGGTATCAACGCCGCCGTCGAGCGACGGTGCAGTTGCGACTATCTGCAGCAGCGTCTCGACGCGATTGACAGCCGGCGGTGCGCCGTCGTCAATAATATCGACAACAATTCGATAGAACCCCGGGTTCACCGTTGCAGGATCGATGACGTAGCTGCTGGCGGTCGAGGCCGCCGGATCGAATATGCCGCTATCGCTTGCGGACCAGTCGAGCAAGTGAGTATCGCTCGTGTTCGGATCCGACACTGTTGCAGTGATTACGATCGGTCCTTGTGAGGAAACCGCAGTTGTGATCGCGTTGTTCATTTGCGTGGCGGTAATCGTTGCGACCGGTTTAACGTTCGACTGCGTGATCGTCACGGTGTGACTGGTCTGCGCACCCGGCACCGCATTAACGATTTCGGCAAAACTAAGCGTGAAGCTCTCCTCGCCTTCAAAGAACGGGTCGAGAACAATGTTGACCGGTATGCCAGCAGTAACGCCCGACTGGATCATGACCGTTCCGGCAGCGGCGTCGTGATCGTCTGGATTCGTCGCGCTGCCCAGGACCGAGTAATTGACCTGCACAGGATAGTCGACGGCCGTACCGTTCAACATTATTGGTACGACGATCGAGTCACCCTCGTCGACAACCTGGCCGATAGCAAAATCGACAAGCGGGACGACGCCGACGATTTGTGATGCATCCGCCCGGTTGCCAGAGAGATCAGCCGCTGACCAGGTCACGTCGTTCTGCCCGGGCGGGAAGGGTCCCGCATCGCTGGCTGTGGCGGTCACCGCGCCGTCGCGGACATCGACTGCCGACGCTGCGCCGATATTGACGTTGGTAAACGGACCGATCGAGTCAGCCAGCACGTCAGAGGGAATTGTAAGCACCGGCGGTACGTCATCGGCGTAGGCGGAAGCACCATTCAAATACTCGTCGAGATTACTGAGGCCGTCGCGATCCAGATCGCCATCGGCGTCCGCAACGAGCGGATCGAGGTCATTATCAAGCTCCCAGCCGTCCGGCATACCATCGCCATCCGTGTCGGTCAGGCGCGGGTTGGTACCTGCGACAAACTCATCAAAGTTTGTCGAGCCGTCGCCGTCAGCATCGAGCAGGCTGTCGGTGTCGTCGAGCGGATCGAATCCGTTGTCGACTTCCCAGCCGTCATACGTACCGTCACCGTCAGTGTCCGGCTCCGTTGGGTCCAGCGCCATTTGCAGCTCAGTGGCGTCATCGATGCCGTCATCATCCGTATCGGCAACCGTGGGATCCGTTCCTTCGGTGTACTCCGTACCATTGTCGAGACCGTCGCTGTCAGCATCGGCTGCCGCATCGTCCACAGCTACCTGCAGGCCATGATCGACTTCCCATTCGTCGTCCATTCCATCGCCATCGGTGTCGTCGGATAGCGGATCGCTCTGGTGCGTTAAAACTTCCGCGCCATCACTCAGACCGTCGTCATCCGAGTCGGTGTCATTCGGGTTCGTGAGCAGCTGGATCTCAACATCGTCATTGAGACCGTCACCATCCGAATCCGGGTCGAGTGGATTGGTGCCAGCCGCTATCTCTGCGTCCGACCGCAGGCCATCGCCGTCGGGATCGATATCCAGTGATCGTGTATCGGGCGCCTGCCCCCGATCCCAGTTCACCCGCGCGCCCCAGCATCGGGCCGCGCCGCTGTCGAACGAGCAACTGTGGTGACTGCCGGATGCCAGGGAAATGGGTGCCACCAGGTTGTCGGGAACGTCGGTTTGGAGATCCGCATTGCGACCCCAGCAATCGACGGCATAGGAGTTGTGCGTAATGGACTCAAGTGCGCAGCTATGAAAACCGCCGAGTGACAGCTCGACTGCATTCTTTGCCAATGGTCCTGGCGGCGCCTGACCGTCATCGTTCAGGCCCCAACAAAGTTGCTGACCGGCGTCGATCAGGCAGCCGTGCTCCGACCCATGGGCCAGCGCCTGGACATTTTGGCTTACGCTCGGGATGGTTGAGTTGCCATTGTTGTACTGTCCCCAGCAAACGAGCTCCGCTCCGCTTTGCTTGTCATCCAGTACGCAGCTGCTGTTGCCGCTGATACCCGCGACCAGCCGTAATGGCTGCTCGATGTTGTCGGGGACCGAGGTTTGGGAAAAACTGTCGTTACGACCCCAGCAGATAACCTGCGTCGTATCCGGGGCTGTTCGATCCAATGCGCAGGTGTGATACCCGCCCGCCACAATCTGGACGGGGTCGACCAGGGCCGGCGCCGTTGACTGGCCGAAGTCGTTTCGACCCCAGCAGAGGACGGAACGATTGCCGCCAGTGTCACGGTCGATCGCACAGGCATGCACAAATCCGACGGCAATCTGCTCCGGGTCGTTCAACCCTGCCACCACGGCGGGGGCCTGTCCGAAATCGTCGCGCCCCCAGCACTCCACGCCGGAATCGGTCAGGGCACACGTTGACAGTCCGCCAGCGGCGAGGCCGTAGTCTGCCAACAATGGGTTGCGGCCGGACACGTCTTCGTAACCATCACCGAGGCCGTCGCGATCTGTGTCATTCACAAGCGGCAGCGTGGCCGTGATGAATACTTCTGTCCCATCGTAAAGATCATCATCGTCGCTGTCGGGCTTGTTCGGGTTGGTCATGGCCGCAATTTCGTCATTGTCGTCAAGGCCATCCGCGTCAGTGTCGACACGGGTTGGATTAGAGTTGTGGACGAGAACCTCATCACCGTCACTCAGCGTATCGCCGTCGGTGTCCGGGTTCAGATAGTCGGTTTCGTTGGCATACTCGTCCTCATCAGTCAGCCCGTCGCCGTCGGGGTCGCCGTTGCTGTCGGCAAACAGCGGATCAAATCCGTTATCGACCTCCCAGTTGTCGGGCAAGCCGTCGCCGTCAGTGTCACTGGTCGCCGGATCAGAGCCGTATATATTGACCTCATCGCTATCGCTGATGCCGTCGTTGTCACTATCCGTTTCGAGCGGGTCGCTGCCGAACACGTTAAGTTCGTCGCTGTCGTTGATGCCATCACCATCGGAATCCGCATCGGTCGGTGAGGTACCCGCTTCGAACTCTTCGAGATTGCTGAGGCCATCGCCATCGTCGTCGGCATCCGGGTCGGTCACGCCGGTAACGCCCTCGAAAATATTGGACATACCGTCGTTGTCACGATCGAGATTAATAGCGCGCAGCGTGAGGGTCGCTCCGCTGATGGCCACATCCTCAATTGATGGCGTATCCGTGCGAACCTCTGCAAAGAAGTCGATCTCGGAATCGTAAAATAGAGCTCCACTGCCGCGCATCTCCAGGTCGACTCTGGCCACTACTCCGTTGGCAAGTGTCCCGAAATCACAGACGAGCACCGACGCAGCGGTCATGCAACTACCGTCCGGACTGTTGAGTTGCTGCACGACGACTTCCGACGGAATCTCCATCTCGAGAACAAGGTTTTGGGCGTCGAGGCCAGGCACACCGCCGGCGGGGATTTCATTCGCGATCTCGATAGCGCCGCGGAATACGATGCCGTCCTTTATATCACTGGCATCGAGGGTCATTTCGATACCCACCATAGCGAGACTCTCGACGCTTATGTCCACCGACCGGCATGACTCAAGATGACCATCGTCCTGAACACAGGTGCGTATCGACATCGGGCCGGTACTTGTATAGGTGTGCAGCGCGTTGATCTGTGATCGGCCGATGCTGATCAGACTCTCGCTATTGAGAATGACTCCGTCGAATGAAATGCTGTCGTCAGACGAATCATTCGGCGTGCCGTTGTTGTCGACCAGAATTTCACCGCGGACGTCGACCGTGCCGTCGCCCCAGGCGACTGAGGCCGTGTGATCGAGACCGTAGTCGTCAAACACAGTGCCATCCAGCATGATCGGAAAACCTGCCGCTACGCGTTCCGGCGGATCGAGGCGAACGACCGGCACGTCATTCACAGAAGCAATATTGATCGAAACGATGGCCGCTTCGGCCTCTGTGTACGGCTCTGGAATCTGTGTGCCACCGTCGTCTGTCGCATCCGTGAATGCATCGCGGACCGTAAACGAAAGTGTATCGTTGCCGAAATGGTCCGGGTCGGGTGTGTACGTCCAGACTTCCATGCCGGAATCGAGTGTGATGTCGCCAGGATCGCCCCCTTGTACGAGCGTCCCGAATTCTGGTTGCTCACTAATGGAAAAGGTCAGGCTGTCCAGGCCGTTAAAGTCGCGTGAGACGATGCCGTCCGGGTCCGAACCCTGAAGTACGATTACGACGGAACGATCTTCCAGAGCTTCCACGGTTTGGGCGCTTGGTTGCGGCTGGCGATAGTTGCGGGCAACGTCGATGCTTACATGCACTGCCGCGCTGTCGACCAAGCCGTCATTGACGGAATAGGTAAACGTATCGATGGCGCTGTGAAAGGCGAACTCCGACACATAGGTCACTGTGGCGCTGGAGTTGGTAATGTTCTTGAACGGCGAGGTATCGAAGACGTGAACGAAGTCTTCGGACTGGTCCACGACGTAGAAGTTTTTCGAGTTGACCGATACATGCTTCGGCGGGCCCATGTTGCCGAGGACAAAACCGCCCTCGATATTTGCGTTGATACCATTGCCCGTCGACACCGCCTGGCCGGCAAACAAGCCGTCCGTGCCAAAACGCTGAATGCGGCTGTTGTCATAGTCCGCGACATACAGAATATCGTTGGGGTCAATCGCGAGAAAAGCCGGCGTGAAAAACTGCCCAGGCGCATCGCCATTCTCGATGCCACCAGCCACGGTGCAGGCAGCAGCGATCGTGCAACTGAATCCCTTGGTGCGCTGTTCATCAACATCACAGGCAAGATTGTTACTTTGGTTGCATCGACCCATCCAACCGATGTACTCGCCCATAACGAAAACACCTTCGGCATCGAATGCGGATGGCGAAAACTTATGGATGCGGTGACACTCGATATCGGTCACATAAAGGTTGCCCTGCGAATCGACTTCCATCGTGTTCCGGAACCGCGGGTTTCCGGGGCCCGCACAAATACCGTCGTCGAGGACAGCACGGCTGCCGGCATCGTTTGTCAGCCAATCGAGAATAGCGCTTGAGCGGCGCGGTGAGTTCGGGTTGTCAGGAACCACACGGCGATAATCGAACACGGCGATGGTCGGGCCAGCGACGACGTAAACCAGTTCACGGTCGATGTCGACGAGCGCATTTTGGGGATTCCAGTTGGAATCGTCAGGATGGGTGACACGGTCCGCATCGACCGGGCCGAAACCCTGGCTCTGGCAATACCCCGGGTTCGGCGCAACGCTTGTCAGGGCAGCCGAGCAACGCTGGATTGAGAGAACAGCTTCGCCGCCTGTGCGCGAATTAACGAAGTACACAAAGCCCTCGTCGTCGATGTCGAACACCGCTTCGTCGTTGTTGATTCCACCGCCGCCGTTGTCGTCAACGCGCACATGGCCCACAAAGTCGCCGCCGGGACCCCAGCGAGAGATGCGATAGTAGCTTGCCCATTCGGGATCTCCGCTACCGGTTGGATCGCAGACCAAGTATTGGTCGAAGAAATATTGCTCACCGTTGTCACGAACCTGCGTGTAGAGGGGCTCCCAGACGAAACCGAGCGGCGCGTCAATGTTGTAGCCGCAGAATTCGTTATTGAGAAAAGTCTCTACCGAATTGGTGTTTACAGCGAAGATGTAGTCGTCGGTTACCGCCTTGATTTCGTCGTCGGTTGGCGGATTTACGTCAGGCAATTTACGCCGCGCTGCAATGTTCGAAGCTTCGTCAAAAATGGCCCCCACTTCATCGGTCCGGTAATCGTTGATGAAGAACGGCAATAGCGGCGCCTCGAATTCACCGTTCTGCGGCTGTGTCTCAATCTTGAATTGCAAAGGATCGGGGAATACGGGACCCAGTGGGTCGTGCGAGTACGGCAATAGATCTGCGTCGGATGCCGTTAAGACGATATCGACCGGCCTGGCGGTCAGTGTCTCGACCGAGTTGGGATCGGCAAGCGGTGGTGTGTTCGTGTTCCAGGACTTCACCGTCACCAGTTGATCCGCCGTCGCAACATTCGGAGTTGCGGCGTGATCCGTTGTTGTCCACGTAATGACGGTTCGGGTGTCAACTTCAATCTGCCCGTCCGGGTCGGGAGAGGAATTGCTGACTTCCGGATCCAGGTCCACCAGGTCGACAACGAGCGGTTGGCCAAGATCGTAGCTCGCAAGGTTTACCGGCGTGCTAACCCCTTGTGCCAGCTCTATGACGAGGCCCGGTGGCGCTACGATGATTGGCGCCTGAGTATCGGCAACATTTATCGTCTGCGTAATCTGGTTCGTATTGACAAGATCGTCCTGGCCGTCGCCGTCGCGATCCGTGCCGGGGATGGCCGGACCCGGGTCGCTAACAGTCCAGGTAACGACTGTCTGCCCGAGCGGCAGAAATTCCGGCGCGTCATTGCTGATCCGAATCTCTCGGCCGCAGCTGTCGGATGCATTCACTGTCAGTGCGAGGTCGTATGCGTAACGCGAGTACGTAACGCCGCCGATATCGGTGGCTTCCAGGTCGATAATGGGTTGAGTTGTGGAGATCGTCGGCTGGTAGATGTCATACACGGTGAGTCCCTGGGTGCGGGCTCGCTCGACTGTTGTAAAACCGTGACCGAAGCGATCGTGCAGGTCATCAAGGCTCAGTATTTTCTTCCCGAGACCAAGGAGCTTGCCAACCGGACTATCCAGTCGTTTATTGATAAATTGAACAACGTCGATTCGACGGTTCAGTTTCTTCAGGGTTAGGATCAGTGCGGGCACATTTTCCTTGGCAGATCCCATAATGTATTTGGCCTGCTTGGCCCGACCGCTGACCAAGTCGTCAAGGTACTTCGCGAATTTGGTCTCTACGCCCATCATTAAAGGCATCATGGCGCCCGGAAGAATCGTGTCGAAAAACGGAAACCACAGTGTTTCTGCTCGCCACACAACTTCGTGATGGCCAGCCGGAACGAAGTACGGCCCTGTGGTCTCGCTCTCGTCGAGTGGAATAATGCCGGCGGAGAGACTTTCGAGGGAAAGGGTTACATCGGTATTGGCGTGAAAAATATTGGGCATGCCCAGTTGCCCGAAACTGATCGGTCTGTCGCGAATCGTCGGCCAGTGATTGGGGATCCACAGGAAGTCGTCGCCAAGACGGGGCGTAAAACCAAGGTTGTTTGTATAAGTCGTTCGAGATTGCGGCAGGTCAAGCTGAAACGTGCAACCGTCCGGAGAATTCGGCATGAATTGCACACCGTCAGGTGCCACGAGGTACGCCTTCATGCCCTTGAGAGAATTGTCGAGAGCCAGCACCGAGGCTTCGGCAACGGTAGACGATGTTGGCTCCGGCACAAAGCCAAACGGAATGGCTACATCGTGCGCGACGATGGTTCTCGTGATCGTCACGGCCGATAGGATGTTGCGACGCCGCTGCTGCTCGTCGGTGAGCCCAAGCTCGTCGCCGGCAAAAAAGGGTCCAAAGTATTGTGCGGCGGCCGGACTCGAAAACATCGTTGTGGCCAGCAGCAGAAATGCGACCCCAAACACCAATCTTGAAAATATGCTGCCCATGATGGTTCCCCGGCTCTGGAAATTGTTTGTGCTTTACATAGGAAGCAGGCAAACGGGCCGGTTACCCCGGGCGATCGGGTGTCTTTTTTATAAGTAACTGTTTTTTAAGGTTTTTTTTCGGGACCGGTAGTCGCCTGCCGGAGTGCCCTAGCCGCTGACCGGGTCTCTGGATGAGCGTCGCCAACGGCTTTCTGCAGCAGTTCGAACGCAGCCCTGAGCTCTGAGACACCCGCGTCGAAATCGCCGTTATCAAGCAAGGCCTGCCCCAACTTGCTGCGGGTCACGCCGACTTGCCAGTGACCGTCCCCCCGGCGCTGGACAAGAATCTCTATTGCACGAACAAGCAACGGCACCGCAAGATCGGCCTGCACCGCCGCAAGGTGGATTTCGGCCTGCAGCGACAATAACTCATGCGCATCCGAGGACAAGGCATCCTGCGGTGTTGACGGCATGGCGAAGTAATCGTCCAGCGCACGCTGCGCGTCGCTCGCACGACCGCGGGCCAGGTTCAATCGGGCGATGCCGAGAAACTGCAGTCTTCTCAAGTAGGGTGTGTCGAAGCTCTCATCCATGCGCTCCATATCGGAGCCCAGAATCGCCTCCGCCTCCTCAAGTCTACCGGTCGCCACGAGCACGTCGGCAACTGCCAGCCTGGCCGTATGCAGGCCGCGACGGCTGCCCTCCGGCAAGGACTCGAAAATCGATAGCGACTGACGGAACAGACGCTCGGCGTCTGCATACTCGCCGAGATCGGAGAGCACATTCGCGTGCGCCTTGAGCGACATTGCGAAATCATGATTGTCCTCCCCGAGACTAACCCGCTCCCAGTCGACGATCTGAGCGAACAGGTCTGCGGCTTCACGCAAGATACCTTTTTCATGCAATACCGAGGCTAGCTCATACATCGGGTAACTCAGGTCCGGATGCCCGCCGTCGAAGATCTGCTGGGCGATCGCAACGCTCTTGCGCGCCATGCGTTCGGCGGCATCCAGATCTCCCCGGGCCTGATAAATCCGAGCCAGCAGGCTGGACGACGACGCCACGCGCGGGTGCACCTCACCGTATACAACCTCGCGCATTGCTACGGCTTCGCTCGCATACTGTTGGGCGAGGGCCAAATCATCGCTGCGCGAGAAATGCCACGCCAGGTTATGCAGCGACAATGCAATGTCCGCGTGCGGTACATCGAACAATTGCTGTCGCATATGCAGAGACGCTTCGAGCCTTGCCTGTCCCAGATCGCGTTGGTCCATATCATCGAGAACCAGGCCGAGGTTGCTGAGGGCGTCAGCCCATTGTGCATTGATCGGCGTGCCGGAGGATTCAAATGCCGCCAAAGCGGCGGCTATCATCGTCGCCGCTTCCTGATGCTTTGCGCGGATTCGATAGATATCGCCGAGGTCGTTTCGCAACTGTGCGTGCAAGACCAGATCGCCGGCCGCGTACTCCTCCGCAAGCGTTACCGCCCGGTACTGCATTGCCTCCGCTTCGGCGTAATCTGCGAGTCCTTTATAGACGGTGGACAGCGTCGCAAACACGCGCACCTGGATCAGTGGTGAGTCACTGAGTTCCTGTTCAACGCGATCGCGGCTGCTGTCGAGAAGCTCCCGCACCGACCGCTCTTTGCCGACAGAGATATTGGGGTCGGACTCGTTTAACAAGCTCACCAGGAACCCGGAGATGGCTTCTGCATTGCGTGCTTCCATTATCGCCTGGCGTTCCGCCTCACGCGCCTGGATAAACCCGACTGTCGTGGCAATGATGCCGATGACTACCGCTGTTGCGGTTGCCACGATTCCAGTAGCCGCGATGCGATTGCGTCGCCAGTAGCGAGCCAGCAGGTATCCCGTGGTTGGGGGACGGGCGAGAATCGGCCGATTTTCGAGAACGCGCCGGAGTTCGTCAGCAAGCCCGGCTACCGACTGGTATCGCGCTTCGGGGCGCTTTCGCAGGCACTTGAGAACAATCGTGTCCAGGTCTCCGCGAATGTACTTCGCAACGCCCGCTTCAGCCCGGCCGCTCGGTGGCGGTGGAGATTCAGCGGTAATGATGGTCTCGATCTCGCGTGCGTTCGCGCTCGAGACAATGTCGTACGGGTAGGTGCCGGTCAGGAGCTCGTACAGCATCAGTCCCAACGCATACACATCCGTCGCGGTCGTGATGGCCTCGCCGCGTACTTGCTCAGGACTGGCGTGGCGCGGCGTATACAGGCGTGATCCATCCCTCGTCAGCGCGGGATCATCCAGCGATTCTGCGGCGTCGAGCAACTTAGCGATTCCGAAATCGAGGAGCTTCACCGTACCGTCGTTCGTAATGAGAACGTTTGACGGCTTTATGTCGCGATGCACGACGAGATTCGTGTGCGCGAAATGCACGGCGGAGCAGACGTCGGTAAAAAGCGCCATGCGTTGTTTCAGGCTGTAGTCATGCTGGCGACAAAATTCATCGATCGGCAAACCCGGCACATATTCCATCACCAGGTACGGCACCCCATCATCCGTTTCGCCGCCATCGAGAAGCATGGCAATATTGGGGTGCTGCAGGCTCGCCAGTATCTGGCGTTCGCCCCTGAAGCGGCGCCGCATGGCATCCGTGGCGAATCTCGCCGGTAGCAGCTTGATGGCGACCTGGTGCTCGAATTGCTGGTCGGAACGACGCGCGAGAAAGACGATACCCATGCCGCCTTCCGCGATTCGCTTTTCGACCGTATAAGCACCGACAGTGGCATTGATCCAGGGATCGACCTGTGACTCGTTCAGGTCCCCGGCCGCAGCACTGACAAGGTCGCGGACTTTGTCTTCGCTCGTGTCCCCTCTGAACAGGTCCAACACAAGCTTTTTGAGTGGGCCATCGTCGCCACATCGCCGCTCCAGCAAGCGAGAACGCTCGTCGTCGGGCAGATCCGCACACTCAATAAAGATGTTTTCTGCCTTTTGCCAGGTCTCCCGGTCCATGCGCTATTCCGCCATGCGCTGGTGCAGCCAGGCTTTGGCTATACGCAAGTCCTGGTGCACGGTGGACTCCGCGATATTCATCAGATCGGCCATCTCCCGATACGTCAGGCCGGCGAAGTAGTGAAGTTCGACCACATTGGCCTTGCGTTCGTCGAAGGTTGCCAGGGCGCATAGCGCTTCGTCGAGCGCGAGGACATCGGTGTCAGTGTCACTGTCGGTCGAAGCATGGGCATCCTGGATAGTGACCCTGACCGCACCGCCACCGCGCCGTGCCGCTTTCTTCGCAGTGGCATGGTTGATGAGGATTCTCCGCATCATTCGCGCGGCGAGCGCATAAAAATGTTTGCGGTCATGCCACTCGACATCACTGCCAATGAGGCCTTGCAATGCCTCGTTGACCAGCGCCGTCGGTTGCAGGGTATGGCCCGCGCTTTCACCGCGGAAAGCCCGCGCCGCCAACACCCGCAATTTTTCGTAAACAAGCGGTGTCAGCGCCTCGAGTGCGTCCGCGTCTCCCGCGCGCCAATCGTTTAACAGATTCGTGATGTCGTGGCTGTCTATGTCGGTGTCCCTGCTGGTCGGCTCCTTGGCTAGCATAAACAATCCACGATGACAGCGTCGTCGCACTTGACGATAAGCACCCCGCGACACCACGCCCGGCAGAGTCGTTCGAGATCAGCTGCCGCGGCGTCACAGTGCCGAAGGACATAACGGGCATCCTGGCCAGCAGGTATCTGGATATCGCCCAAACCGCTATCCGTGGATTGCATTCGGCCCGATGATGGCAGCATTACGCTCAGTGAGCTGTTTCAGATCCTGCCGATAGAAGCGGAACAGGCGCCGGCTACTGGCATCGCGGGTAGCGCAGCGCCTGCGCCAGTCGATCGCCGGGAAACGGCAACCTGGTATCGCTCCAGAACTCGTTGAACGGCACTTCGGCGTGCGGCATCGTGCGCGCAGTACAAACCGCAGGGAACTGGAAACTCATCGAGCGAATAGAAGACGGGCGAGTGGAGCTTTGCGATTTGTCGAACGATCCGGACGAGAGTGAAGATCTCTCTGCGAGTTTCGAGGCACGCGTTGCCGATATGCGCAGCCAGCTTCACGAATGGTACGACGCACGCAATGCGAAATTTTTACGTGCCAGCGCCGAGCGTCCCGAATTTGGAGAGCCCTTGAAGCCCGACGAGGCAGAGTGATTGCGCGAATTACGCCAAAATGAATGGCGGAGAGGGTGGGATTCGAAACTACTGGTAATACACCAATCGCAATGCGTGCAGCGGTTGGCGTGTCCGACCCATGTCATTACAAATGTCGTCCCGGGCGCTACATTCTCCGGCGGTTCGCATTGTAGCCGAACACGACTCGAAAGAGACCCGCTTGTTCTGCCGGCCAACCTAGATAGTTTCCAGGGCGACTCCGATCTTTATCGACTCGTTACCACATAGCTGCCACTCGTATTGCACGTGTACAACATGTTGTTTGTACCCGTCAGCCAGATCGCATGGCCAGGCCCTATACAGCCGGTTTCGACCGGTGAGGTAACCGAATCCAATACGGTGCCGTCCAACGCAACCGTCGTAACGGTTACAGTGTTGTCGTTAAATCCAGTACTGACAATTTCAATCATGTCGTCAACCAGCCTCAGGTCGATTCCTACCGGACCATCGCCGACAACCACCGTGGACGTTATTGCCGCCGTGTCGCCGCCATCCCAAATGACTATGGTCAGCGTGTCAGAACCGAAATTGCTAACCGCACAAACAACCGACATGCAGCGCACCCGACGTGGGTCATCGCCGACCTCGCCGATGATCTGAACAGCACTTGACCTATTCTGCGGATCGCCGATCGCGACCGTACCAGGCTGCCCATCCTTGACAAGAAGAACGCGAGCGGTTGTGTCCGCAATGGCGGAACGCGCCATGAATGCCGATACAGCGCGACCGGTTGCGGTATTGATTGCTGTCGAGTCGACGAGGAACCATGACCTCCACTCGCCGGTGACCGGCTCTGGCCTCCAGGCCCGTATTGTATTCAACGAATTGACCGTTTCTACGCCCTCGGCGAAATCCGGATCATCTCCGACATGAGAAACGTCGGTCGTTACGATGCCTTGGCTTATCGCGAAGCTGAATCGATTCGTTTCAGGAATGAAGCGGCGATAAGTTTGCAGACCCGAGCTATAAGTAATGAACGCATCGGCCCCCGGCACTTGATCGTTGTCTATGGCTATGGCACCCAAGTACGGTGTATAGAAGTAATCCGTAAACGAATACCTTCGTTGGCCGCTTGCCGGATCCAGGACCACGAAGCCATCATCAACAGCAACTATGACTTCATGAGGCGTGTCCTCCGCCAGCCCCGCTGCTGAAGGCTCGGCTGACGCGAGGTTTAGCGGCGTTTCGCTTACAGCCTCCGCAAGTAGACGATTGTCCGGCAATGGCTGATGCCCGATTGTAGGAGGACCGTCGTCGCGGTTGGTGAAAATGCAGGCAACAGATAATCCAGGCAGCGGCGTGCCGAAACTCACCGAGTTAAAGCCCTGATTAGTCTGAGGCGGATTGCATATTATTGACGTCAGGACCCAGTCAACACTTGGGCTGTTGACCTCGGCAATCTCGAATGGACCTGCCTGTCCGAGAACGAATGACTTCCAGATGCTCGCTCCAATAACGGTTTCCAGTTCGAAAGAATGATTAACCAGCGTCGGACTGCCGTTCAACTCAACCGATTGGCTTAGAGTAAACCCGAACGTGCCGTTGCCGCCTACGGCGTTCTTGGAAACGGTTACACGTATCGCGTCTGAGCTATCCTGCAAGGCATGGCTGTCGAGCGTAATCTGGCACTCACCGTCCGGGCAACTCAGATCGACTCCGCTATCTGTGGTGCCTTCACAGCCCGAGCCATCAGGCGCGGAATTACACACAGCGGTCAGAGTTTCCGGACTTTGACCACCGATCCGACAATTTGCGTCGTCACCGCAATGCAGACCGATTCCCGGTGTTTGGATATCACAGCCGTTGCTGCACTGGCCGGTATCGGTACCGGGCGTTGCGAAACATCCTCCTGTTTCCCCCGGCGAGCCACAGGCCATGGTCCACCAACCGGCATTGTGCTCGACTGTACAGCTTGAGCAATCGCTGCCTCCGGGACTGATCGAGCATGTCTGCAGGACGCCGCAGGAAAACGTCAGGTTGTCCATGCTTCCAATCAAAGCACAGCCCTGGTCGTCGCCGGCAAATTCGGGGCACTTGTCCTCGCTGTCGGGAAATCCGTCGCCGTCTGTGTCATCTTGTTGGGTGTTTGTAAAAACACAGGTCTTGACGTCGTCCGGGAAAAGCAAAATATTGACGAGCTGTACATTTCTCTCCTCAGGGCATTTCACAGACGTCAACGTAAACCCACTGTCCGTCACGTATTCACTAAACTCTACAAGCGTGCCGTCATTGTCAGGCGTCAAAATGATCTTGGCAGACTGTAGCCCTACAGAATTCTCGGTCCTAATGCGCCATGTCGGAAAGTCGTGCCAATTAAAGAAAATGTCGTGATATCTTCCGTCGAATTCGAACTCGCCATCTGCGCCAATTGTCTCCTTGAGTACAGTAATGCTCGCCCTTTGTAATGGACTCCCGACAACGCTATCGCCGAGAATCACCGTGCACTCAAGGTCAGTGCATCCGGGCTCCTGCGTGCCGTCGGTAAAGCTTAGATCGCAACTGTTCGCCGGCCCTTCGCAGCTGAGCGTCTCACCCAGAGAATAGGTGCAGGCAGCAAGCGAGCAATCCATTGCCTCGATGCCAGACGAGCTGAAATCCGTACAGAATTGCCCGGTCAGCTGTTGTACACCGGTTTCGCCGATACCAGCGCCCGGCACATCGCAATCCAGAATGCCGCCGTTGTCGAACCTCGCGAGTGTATCGATGCAGTACTGCCCCTCGCCAATTGCCTCGGCCGAACACTCACTATCAAATGTAGTCAGTTCCGCGTATTCGAGGTCGATTATTTTGCCGACTCTAATCTGCACGTCAGCATAGTCTTCGTCGCTACCATCAGTAACGGTCAGGCGGGCAACATAGATTCCTACGAGGTCGGGTGTAAAGCTCGCGATCTCGTCGCCACTCGCCGACGTAATAGCAGCAGTGCTGCCAGCGGGCGTCGATTCGAATGTCCAGGTGAATTCCAAGTCCTGTGGATCGGGGTCGAACCCCGCTCCAATGAGCTGCACATCGTCACCCACGAACGCCTCCTGATCATCGCCGGCGTCGGCCGCAGGTGGCGTGTTCACCTCGGACACAGAAATTGCCGTTTGATCCGTGGCCGTATCCTTGCCGTCGGAAACTGTGAGTTGAAAACGATAATCACCTGCAAAGTCAGGGACGAATGTCGGCGTAGCTGACGTCGGATCGTCCAAAAACGCGGTGCTACCGAGGGGCAATGCAAACACGACCCACTCAAAAGTCAGTTCGTCCCCGTCCGGGTCCGTCGATTCTGTGCCGTCCAATTGCAGTGTGCCGCTGACAAAACCGAACTGATCCGGCCCGGCGTTCGCGATAGGTGGTGTATTTGCGACAGTAACCGTGATGACGGCGTCATCCGTTGCGCTCACAAGCCCATCCGATACGGTCAGCCTAACAATGTAGGAACCGGGCAAATCCGGTGTGAAGCTGGCAATGTTGTCTCCAGCCTCCGAATTCATGACCGCCCCGCTGCCCGTTGGCTGACTAACAAAAGACCACGTGAATTCCAGCGTGTCGGTCGGGTCCGGGTCGAAACCGGCGCCTGCGAGCTGAACCAGCTCGCCAACGCTGGCGCTTTGATCGTTGCCGGCGTCGGCCGTAGGCGGCGTGTTGATTGCTGAGATAACGAACTCGACATCATCGCTGCTTGTGTCAGTTCCGTCCGAGACGTTCAGGGTGAACTGGTAAGTGCCCGCAACATCGGGCGTGAAAGAGGTCACTGCGGTGGTCGGATCCTCGATTGTTGCAACGCTTGCTCCGGGCGTCAGCGAATTGATCCACTCGTAGTACAGCTCGTCGCCATCAAAGTCGGACGACCCGCTGCCATCAAGCGAGACCGGACTGAATATGAAGCCTGTTTGATCTGGGCCCGCGTTTGCTACCGGTGGTGTGTTGGTACGACGCGTGTTGGTGAAGACGCAGGTCTTCGCGTCGCCTGGATACAATTTATAGTTGATTCGCGCAAAGCTCGCCCGCCCACCAAAAATTTCTTGCTCCTCGGGGCAAGCTACAGACGTCAGGTCGTATTTAGTTCCTTGTAGCTGCTCTAAAATCGATACGTCAGTGCCAATGCTGTCGGGAGCTACAATGATTTTGGCCGAACGTGTTCCTTCCAGGTTTTGAGTTGGGATATTCCACTTTGACAATGGAGTTTTGGCATCGAAAATATTTCGATATTCTGCAAAGAAGGGGAATACTGCGTCGCCACCGATCGTTTTCTTTATTACCGTTACACTCGCGGTCGCTGCAAGACTTGTTACAACGTCGTCTGCGGCGATAACAGTACACTCCGACTCACCCCCGCAACCTGTTTCCTGCGTGCCATCGGGTCGCGTGATTTCGCAACTGCCCGGCGGACCTTCACAACTAACGCCTTCACCTTGAAGGTAGGTGCAAGCGCCGCCGGAACAATCCAAGTCTTCGATGCCCGGTGAACTAAACGTAGTGCAGTATTGTCCGGTAACTTGTTCATCGCCTGATATGGCCACGCTGGCACCGGAGTTGGTGCAATCGAGTGCAGCGCCATTCGGCCATTCGACTGAAGAACTCGTGCAACTTCCACCCCCAATCAGGAAATCAAGATTGCACGCCGGATCGAGCGTGACCAGCAACGCGTAGTCGAGATCGACCGAAGTCGTCTCAGTGATCTCACAACCGGACTCGTCGACCGCCGCGCCAGGCGGCGTGTCCGGACATTGATCAGACAGATCTGTTACGCCGTCGCGATCCGTATCAGCTACACCAGCATCCGGGTACGAGCATTCGAGGTTTGTCGAAAACTCGGAGGTGCCCGCACCACCGGTCGCTGTCGTAGTTAGTAATTCCGAAGGAACACAGCTTAGAGTTCCGTCAGGCGGAAATGTAAAGACTCCGTATTCGTCAGCGGTCGCGAAACCCAGAAAGACCGCACCCTCCCCGTTGTCAGGATTCCCTGCGCGAGGCTCGGCTTCAACGGTAAAGACTTCGACGACTTCGCCCCGCCCGGCGTTGCCCACCAGCTTGAGTCGAATTGGATCGAGCCGCAGATCTTCGGGCCAGTCGATATCACCATTGGCTATCTTCGCATCGCTATTCGGTGTTACCCCGTTTGGCAGCAGATCGATGCCGGGACCCGCGTTGTTGTTGAAGCTGACGCCGGTAATAACCACTTCGCTGCTTTCACCGGCGAGAATACCCGCGCCCGTATTCGCCGCGACTTTGCCCCCCTCGATTCGAGCATGCGCATTTGGCAGCGCGGCGATACCCGGGCCGAAGTTGTTGCTTGAGTCGTTGTTATTCAGAAGCGTCTGTCCCGGCGTCCTCTCATCAGTCCCGCGTATCAGGATGCCCGCTGTCGAGCTTGTATACGTCCGATTATCGAATATCTGAAGTTCAACGCCTTCTTCGGGCGGGTCAATTCTCAATCCCACACCAAGCGCACCGTCTGTCTGATTGTCTTCAACGATAACGTTCTCCAGAATCGGAGCGTTCAAGGCTATGGACGGACTTACTTCTCCCGAACCGCAGCCGGTAACATCGTTGTGTCGCAGATCGAGATTTGCCGCACCGCCGTCAAGGACAATTCCGGCTTCCCTGCAACGAAAGAGATGATTGTCGGATATCTCAGCGCTGCCGGCGCCTTCAAGCCCGCGATACACGAGCCCATTGCGACTTTCATTGATCGTGTTTTTCCAGATATGGACCGGCCCTTGCGAGCCTCGGGCGTCTCCGTTCTCCACATGTAGCGCAGTCAGAAACCGCGATCGTCTCCTGGGGTTGAATGTGTTTTCGTCTATTTCAATATTCGTCCGCCTGCCAAACACGCGCCTAAGCGTATTTTTTCGGATAATCAATTGACCGTACGGTCCGGCATCGTCAGGCGATTCAAAAACAATACCTCGATCGCTGTGGACTTCGTTGTCCATGAACAAGCCGCTCAATGCGGACGTTCGAACGCCGCCCTTGAAAACCATGTTCCTCGAGAACTCGAAATCCGTGCTGTCGTGTTCGGCAACGGCAAGCGGTGAGCGTGACGTAATGCGATTGTGTATGACGTCGCAGCGGCGGGATACGAAAATCGACAACGGCGGCTGCGCGTCGTCGCGACCGTCGAAGTGACTGTCTTCGACTCGGCAATCGTGTACATAGGACAAATGCAGCCGGGACATACCCAACATTATGTTGTTGTGAAAGACGAAAACATTGATGGGAAAGGGGAATCGTTGAAAATCCTGGACAACCAGGTCTACGTTTCGAAACGTGATGCCGCTGATCCTGACGTTATCGGCGAGTACGAAGAAGCCCGCGTCTGTCGTCCCAGCGGCTCTTATCGTTGCTCTGCCTTGAATCGAGAGACCGGTTAGGCGTCTGGGAATTTCGAGTAGTGAATCTATAGTCAGATTCCGGCCTCTGCCGCGAAACACGATCGTGTCGCCAGAGCTTGCCCGGTTATCAATGGCGTCGCGAAGCGTGCCCAGAATGGGTGTATCACCCGGTTGATAGTCTTCGGAGCGGTTGACTATGATCTCCGCGGAATACGCGGCGGATGCCGACAGCAGCAGTATGATTATCAGGAATCGTGCGATGGCGAGTTTCATAGGATCTTCCTCGGATTCTGAATGTCCGTATTTATCAATGCGACGTTTCCGCGCGAACTGCGCCAGCACCGGCGAAAAAACAATGAATACAATATGTTATGTATGCTTTGGCAATGCTGTAGGTGCTGTTTATACTGACCGGGCACGCCCCGAAGCCTTTACAACAACAAGAAGACTCAGCATGGGTGCCAATGCCGGACAGCAAATAACCAATCTCCTGTCGCTCGCGAACGCTGGCGACAAACAGGCAGCGGATGACTTGTTGCCACTGGTTTACGGCGAGCTTAGGAAGCTTGCTCGCTCGCGCATGCGCCATGAGCAACCCGGACAGACCCTGCAAGCCACTGGTCTGGTGCACGAAGCGTACTTGCGACTCGTTGGTGGCGAAGACTTAGCCTGGGATAGCCGCGGACACTTTTTCGCTGCAGCGGCCGAGGCTATGCGGCGAATTCTTATCGAACGTGCACGGCGCAAATCGCGAGTTCGACATGGTGGTGAACTTCAGCGCGCCTCCCTGCATACCGACTTCATGGGTCTCGATGATGCAGACGCCCACTTGCTCGACCTTGACCAGGCACTGACCGATCTCGAAGCACAGGACCTGCAGATGGCGAATGTTGTCAAACTGCGATACTTCGCGGGACTCAGTATTGAGGAAACTGCCGCTGCACTCGACATATCGCCAAGATCAGTTAACCGGTCATGGCTTGCAGCCAGGGCCTGGCTCAGGCTTGCGCTTTGGGACTGCCATGGAGATGCAGAACGATGAGCGATGACCGCTGGGATAGGCAGTGGGAAATTTTTCACGCCGCGCTCGAGCAGCCGGAAGCGGAGCGCGATGCCTATGTCAGCGCAGCCTGCGGCGAGGACGACGCTCTAAAAGAAGTGCTCACCAAGCTGCTCAGGGCTCACGGCGGCTCGTCCGATTTTCTGCAGGAACCCCTCCTGATATCGAGTGAATTACTCGATGCCTTGGAACCGGAGGCCCTGATAGGCCAGAGCATCGGTCCCTACGTCATTCGATCCGTCATCGGTGAAGGCGGCATGGGCGTAGTGTACGAAGCGGATCAGCTCGAACCGGTTCGTCGCAGTGTTGCTCTCAAGGTAATAAAGCTTGGTATGAACACGCGCGAAGTTGTTGCGCGATTCGAACTTGAGCGCCAGGCACTGGCCGTGATGAATCACCCCAACGTTGCAAAAGTTCATGACGCGGGTGCCACCGAAGATGGCCGACCTTATTTCGTTATGGAATATGTCCGTGGTTCGTCGATAACGTCTTATTGTGACAGCAATCGACTCAGTAACCGGGAGAGGCTGCAGCTGTGTCGGGACGTTTTCGCCGGCATCCAGCATGCCCATCAGAAAGGTCTCATTCACCGGGATATCAAACCATCCAACGTACTGATAGAGCATCAGGATGGCGAGCGGCCGGTGCCCAAGATCATTGATTTTGGAATTGCCAAAGCGACAGAGCAGCGCGCCACCGAGGCGACAGTCTTTACGGCACTTGGCCACATGATCGGCACGCCTGCATACATGAGCCCGGAGCAGGCCGTGCCGCACGGCGGCGATGTCGACATACGCAGCGACATCTATTCCTTAAGCGTGTTGCTTTACGAACTGCTTACCGGTGCCGTGCCGTTCGAGAACCGGACATTGCTCAGTGCGGGCTACGCGGAAATGCAGCGCATCATTCGTGAAGACGATCCGCCACCTCCGAGCAGCCGCATCAGTCGATTCGATGACGAGACCATCACCGCGTTAGCTAACAACCGACATTGCAATACGCGTATTCTGCGGCGCGAGCTTGAAGGCGATCTTGACTGGATCATCATGAAGGGGCTGGAAAAAGACCCCAGCCGGCGCTATGAGTCTGTATCGTCTCTCGCCGCCGATATCGAGAGGCACCTCAATAACCAACCGGTCCTGGCGCGGGCGCCTGGCACCGCATACCGCTTCCGAAAATTTGTTCGCCGCCATACCTGGGGCGTGGCCGCAACCGTCGTCGCCCTGGTCGCGGTCATTCTCTTTGTCGCGTCCACTCTGATCCAAACACAGGAAGTATCGGCCGCACTAAAGCTCGCAGAGGTCGAAAAAGTAAAGTCGGAACAGGTCGCGAATTTCCTGGTTGAATTGCTGACGGAATCTGACCCGAGTGTTTCTCAAGGCGAAACTACGACAGTTCGCCAGGCACTGGATCGAGGCGCCGAAAAACTTGCCGACGAGCTGAGCGATCAGCCGCAGATAAAGATGACGATCCTGATTCAGATGGCGAGCATCTATCGGACCTTGGGCCTCTACGAAAAAGCTCATGAAATATTGGATCTTGCGCTTGAAATATCGAATGGACCCGACGAACCGGCGGCATCGATCACTGGCGACTATCATCAGGTGCTCGCCAATCTCTACCACGATGAAGGCGACCTCGAACAGGCGGAACATAACTACCTAAAGGCGCTGGAAGCGCAACGTAGCGCATACGGCAGTCACGACGATGTTGTCATTGCAATGATGGATCTCGGTTCCCTGTATACGGATCAGGGCAATTACGATGCCGCCGAGAAGCATTTGCTGGAAGCCCTCGCGATGTCGCAAAAACTTCACGTCGAAGACAATGCGGCACGTGGCAACCTAATGCAGTACCTGGGCTATAACTACATGCTGAGTGGAGACTACGATGCGGCTGCTCCATATTTTGATGACGCCGTCGATATGGATCGGCGCATGTACGGTGATCGGTCGTTGCAGCTTGCTACGTCGCTAAGCTATCGGGCAATTTACAAGCGAAAAGTTGGGGACTATGCAGATGCTGTGGCTGCCCTCACAGAAGCATTGTCGATCTATGAGCTTACATTGGGTAGCTCGCATTCCTATGTCGCGTCCACGTTGATCAATCTTGCTGCCGCAAGTTCAAAGGCCGGACTACTGGACGAAGCCGAGTCGTATGCCGAACGAGCAGCCGCTATGTACGAGTCCCTGTTCGACACGGCGCATCCGAATCTGGCGACTGCCTATTACCAGCTGGCGACCATTCGGTCTCAGAAAGGCAACTATGCGGCAGCCGAACAAAGCCTTCGCCGCACAATAGAACTGGATCGGGAATTACTGGGCGATCAGCACCCAAGCGTGGCGTTGGACATAGAACAACTCGCAGTTGCCGTGAAGAACCAGGGTCGTCTTGAAGAGGCCGAGTTGCTGCAGAGAGACGTATTGTCCCGTCGAATTGCGAAACTAGGCGCCGATCATGTGTTGACCGCCAATGCAATGATCAATCTTTCGTCAATTCTGGCGTTGCAGGGTGCTCTTGATGAGGCGGAACAAAACTGCGTTCTGGCACTCAATATTCTGACCAAATCCGGTACGGACATGCCGAAGATTATCGCCGCGAAAACTCAATTGGCAGACGTGTACTGGCGGCAGCAAAATCTGGCCGAATCCGAAGCGCTTTACCTCGAAATCCTCCAGCATCAGCGCGAAACATTGAATAACGATCACCCTGACCTGGCCCGAACGATGTACGGACTGGGCCTTACTCGCCTGGATATGGGTAAGCCCGCGAGGGATCTGCTCGAAGAGGCACTGAAAATTCAGGACGCAGTGCTAGGCGCAGATCACCCCCATACCGTGCAAACCAGGGCCGCGCTGGAGGCCGTGCCATAAACGTTCCAACCTGAGGTGTCTTCGCCTGATCCCGGTCCGACGTAAGATCTGCTTGATACCATACTGAAAAATTGAGATGGCGGAGAGGGTGGGATTCGAAACTACCGACAACCCCCTAGCCGTGCGGTGTGTGGCGGTAGTCGTGTCTATACCATGTCATCACAGGCATGCAATCCGCTGTTGAGGAACAGGTCAGAATAATAGATGGCCCATTCTCACTTGAGCCACCGCTCGATGCTATTGAGTTTGGTGGAATGAATTCAAGAGGCTACGTTTTCCTAGTCCTAGAAGTTCTTAGCTATCTGCTTAATTACAGCAGCAAGAGGTTGAAGTTCAGCATCCGTGTAATCCTTGTGCCGTTTAAATTCCTCGAGGTAGGCTTTCTTTAGCGCGCTCTTCGCTGCCCTCCGTTCATTAGACTTCGCAGAGCTTAGCTGCATAATTAGATCAGTTTCTTTCGAAGCGACAGTTGAGATTGTTCGATCTGGCAATAGCCCCTCAATTGCATCGCGTCCAGGCTTGTCTACTCCCAGAGGTACGAAATC
This sequence comes from uncultured Gammaproteobacteria bacterium, assembly GCA_942490655.1. Taxonomy (GTDB): domain Bacteria; phylum Pseudomonadota; class Gammaproteobacteria; order Steroidobacterales; family Woeseiaceae; genus UBA1847. The sequence goes on from CALNXZ010000014.1 coordinate 58,391, forward strand.
TTGGTTTTTCTTGAGCCCCAGCCCCTCCAAGGAACGTGTGACTTCATTCAAAGCATCTAAGTCAAATGTTACGAAGACGCGTTCAAATTTCCCAAGCACGAATCGCAATAGCATCGAATTCTTCAGCGCATCTTTTCCGCCATAGGGCTCGATTTCAATCTCAGGCTCAATTTCGAACTTGTCCGGCCAAGTTTTTCGTAGGTACTCCAAATATTCTTTATCGATTTGACCTTCGACTAGAAGCACCCTGGGACTCTCCAAACTAAACAGTCCACGCCAGGACTCGAACTCCGGCGGCACAATTCCAAGGTTATCTGCAAAAGGTGCCATCCAATCATCACCGGATGTCGGTACAACCAATGTTTCCAGCTGCTTTCTTCGAAACATTTTCCGCTCGAGCAAAATATTTGACTCAGGGCTGACTTGATTCAAAATGTATGGGCTGTGCGTTGCCGCGATTATCTGAATTCCTAGTTCTTTTGACAGCTCCTGCAATAGACGACCGAACTCGGCTTGCGCCGATGGATGTAGAAAACTCTCGGGCTCCTCAATTACAACTATCGGCGTTATGCGATCTTCGCTTTTTCGAAGAGTTTTTATTCGATTCGCTTTAAGAATTGACATCATCACATGCATTCGATTTTGGGTACCACTCCCCCAATCATTCAAAGGTACGTCAACACTCTTATCAGTCAAATTGATTCCGAGCGGCATTCTTCTTGTTGAGAAGCTTTGCAACGTTGAGAAGACGACATCATACTTTTCCGTAAGCCTGCCGAGCATGCGATTAAGGTCATCAGTGTGCTCTTTCGCGAGTTGTTTTATCTTCCTTTGGACATTTCGTTCCGCTTCGGCAACTCGCCGCTGCTCTTCGCCAGAAAGGGAAAATTCATACATTGCCTTGGCCCGACGACCGCCACCAAAGTAGAAATCTTGATGGGTCGTTGAATTGTGAAGAAACAAAGACTCGGATCCTTGAAGCTTCTTTACAATCTCTTTTGCCGCTTGTTCCGTAGCTTTGGATCCGTCAATGGCAATTTCAGTTGTCAAATTGTCGGTGCTGTCGAGAGTAAGGTTGATCTTTAGAGTTGCTTCTTTCTCAGAGATTTCCAATTCAGCAATTTTTTCGACAAACACTACTAAGGCGGGATCGTCTTCCCTGCTAATACACAATTCATAGGAGACATGAATACTGGGTTTGTCTTTTACCCATTGCGTCACGTCCTCTTGATAGTCCAGGGTATTATCCTGTGCTCCCCAAGGGACTCTTTCCTGAACCTTAAGTAGGTTATCCAGAAGCCTAAGAATGGCCGATTTACCTGCGTTATTTTTCCCAGAGATCGTGCAGTAATCTGAAAGGAAATCGAATTCCGCGTGAACGAGGGTTCTGTAGTTTTCTGCGTATATTTTTCTGAGCCGCATTCTTTCTAATCCTATTGCCGCGTAGCTGCTAATTGACTGCTACTTTAAAGAATCCCTCATTTGGGCATCAAACTCCATATATTGAGTTATTTTAGTCTTGACGTGGAACCCGAAGCGCGACTTTCGTCGAGATCTCTTTGGGTTACCGAGCGACCATTCTCTTAATCGACTCCGGGCCATAGGGCTTACCCGATGGCCCGTAAACTCCTAGCTCCGCCAGATCGGACACAACCGAGCACAAACTTCGTCGATTTCCGGTACGTGGATTCTTCCGATGTAGGCGTTTGGCTTCCCGCACTATTTTTTCCGGCACAGGTCTACGACCCTCGCATCGTCCCGTGGTCGCCCTCTTTCTTTCTCGTGCCTGTCGCAGCTTTTGTACGAGACTTGCCTTTTCGAACTCGGAGACCGCCCCCAGTATTTGGCGCACCATGACCGCTGCCGGTGTTTCGTCGGTGAAGTGGTCCGGCGCATCAACCGGCACGGGATTGACGCCTATATCGCGGACGCTTTCGCCCAGAGTATTCCCGATCGCCAGCCAAAAGCGATGTGATTTTTCGGATTCTGTGCATCCAAGACTACCCCACTTATTCACAATATAAGACTATTGTGAAAGACTATGTAGTCTTGGTGACAAAGCCCAACCAAGACTAGGTCGTCTTGGCGGAGAAAACCATCAAGAACCGCCCTCATCAATGGGCTTCTCGGACGTAAATTAGGCGATATAGGTGACGTCAAGTTGACGTCACCAAGGTGGTTTGACGGTGGCCTCTTCGCTCGGACCGAGACAAGTTTCATCAGGATTTGGAAACCGCGACTCAAAAGTACCGTTCTAGGATTGCGGGATCTGCACGCGGCAGCGCCCTTCTCGCCCTTGACGGCATCATTTTCTGTGCTGCTTGCTTTCACGTTATGCCCTCCATGAGGCAACGCCCATTTCGGTGAATCTCCATAGCGTTCACGCCAGCCGTTACTTTGCTTCTTCGCGTGTTTCGATTTCGTCGGCTTGTCAAAATCCAATTGCGTGTTTTCCTAAATGAACACTCACCTGGAGAACACCCATGCAAAAGATTTCAGAAGCGAAGACGTCCCCGCGTTTCACGGGTTGCCCAAAGTGCCGAAGTCACAACTGGCAGACTGCGGAAATGGCCTACAAAAATGGAGTTCGGGAATCCGAATCCGGCTATGTCACTCGATCTTTATTTTCCCAATCCGTGGCACCGCCCGAACCACGCTCGACCCTGGCGGTACCCTTTGCCTGGGGCATTGGAGTTGCCGTCAGCGGCCTTTTGCTGGTGCCCGTAATTTTGCAATGGTTCTTGGGTGATTCTCAGGTTGGCTATGGCATGTCGGATAAGCCCATCTATATCCCGGCGCTGATCCTTGGCTTTTTGGCCCTCTTGGTTCATACCGTCGCCGCCAATTACTACAACGAAACGATTTGGGCCCACGACTACGCCGACTGGCGCGAACAACGGGTTTGCCGAAATTGCGGGAACGTGAGTCCTGCGCCACGCTGTACCGACGCGCAATGACGGCCACCGCGCCGCCATACGTCGGGGAGCGACGCGGCCCCCGACGGCTGGCCCCGTTTCGACTCACGGTTCAGCATCTAGGTATCATCGCGCAGATCGAATCCGTGGTGATCAGCGGCGCCAAGGCGCACGTGGCCATCGCCGCGGCAGCCTCCCTACGGAACGGCCCGTCGCGGCACGATGTTGCCAATGCACGAATCTGTGCGTACGTCGTCTCGGAACAGCCAAGGTTTCGCTCGGTGCGTTTTTTTTCAGCATTTTTGTCGGATCAGGACAGAAGACGCTGGCCGGTCGAGTTTGACCGCGAGCGCACCGCTGAGGAGATTTGGCGCCTTTGCGCGCGGGAGCGCCGAATCTCCTGGCCGGTCCCTGCCCCGGTGCTCGCGTATTTGCGCGAAAGATGGTGTCAAAAATAATTATTTTAATTTGTTGTAAATCGAAACAGTCGCAGTAACTTGGTGTTAGTGATGAAACTCCTGGAAGTCAGAATGAATGAACCAAGGAATTCGAATGTTTAATAACGACAAAAGCGCGATCTTCCCGTGCGCGTCAATCACCTTGTTTGCAGATGTCCGCTCTGAGCCGCGACACACGATCGCCGTGTGCGATCTTGATATCGCTCGGCCAGGCCGAGCAATTACGGGTTTCCTTTCCTGCGTTTTTGGTTCAGAGGCCAACTAGTGCCATACGTCACCATAAAGAAGTTCTCGGAAATGTCGGGCTACACGCCTGATGCGATCCGCTCCAAAATCAAACGCGGTGACTGGATTCAAGGGCATGTGTGGCGCCGGGCGCCGGATGGCAGGGTATTAATTGACATAGGAGGATACGATTCGTGGGTTCTAAGCGAGGAGTCAGGCAAGTCTCTGCATCGTCTTACGAGATTAGCTTCCAATTCAACGGCGTCCGCTGTCGGGAGAAGATAAGAATCCCGCCGTCCAAAGTTAATCTCGAACATGTCATCAATATCCGTGGCGAGATCCTCAACCAGATCGAGCGCGGCACTTTTGACTACGCAACCTATTTTCCGGACTCGCCGCGCGCAAAGTCGCTTTCCAAAATTCCAGGGCACGCCATAACCATAGAATCTGCGCTCGAAGACTGGTTGAAGCGAGTGAAGCCTGAAGTACAGAAGTCGACCTACGTTCTGTACCGGAAGTCGGTGCACAACAATCTCGTGCCGGCGTTCGGCCTGATGACCCTGGCGCAATTGAAGAAGTCAGACGTCAGAAACTGGGCGTCGGGTCTCAAATGCAGTGGAAAACGTATCAGTAACATTCTCATACCTTTGCGACGGATTCTTGCTGACGCGTACGATGATGAGCTCATACCGAAGAACCCCTTGTACGGGTGGACGATTAGGCGTAAGGGAGACAAGAAGCAGCAAGCAGACCCGTTTACGCCGGATGAGCTGGATAGGATTCTTGCGAAAGCGGATGGCCAGATTTTGAACTTCATATTGTTTTGGGCGTGGACTGGACTTCGGACCTCGGAAATCATCGCACTCAAGTGGGAAGATTTGGATACTGAATTCGTGCACGTGAGCCGCGCATTCGTAGAAAATGAAATCAAGGAACCCAAAACCCGATCGGGTTTTCGTTCCGTGCTACTGCTGTCCCCCGCTCGCAACGCACTCAAGGCACAACGGCAGTACACGTATTTCGAAGGAGAGGCAATTTTTCACAATCCCCGAACCAACGCCGCGTGGAAGTCGAATAAGGCGTTTCCTGATCACTATTGGAAACCGCTCTTAAAGCGAGCCGAGGTGCGGTACCGGCGGCCGTATCAGCTGAGGCACACCTTCGCGAGTACGATGCTCAGTTCCGGCGAAAACATTCACTGGATTTCGCGTCAGATGGGCCACAAAGATGCCACGATGGTTTTAAGAACGTATGGCAGATGGATACCCGATGTTGATCCGAGTGCCGGAAGCAAGGCTGAGGCGATTGCGACAGCTCTCGAGAGGCGGTCAGAGTAACCATCGGACCGGATCGACCGAGATTTTTGAATGCGCACTGTTTTTTCAAGACGTGTAGGTCAGGCTAACCAGATCAAGTTCCGAGTGCACTGCCCGTCGTGGTCGGCACTGGCCAAAGCAGGTCTGGCATTTTTTGGCGTAGATCGGTTGTCCTAAGCTTGGGTCAGCAGGGTGGCAATCGGAATCCGGAATGCACGAGCGATTCGGTCAATGTTATCGATGCTGACATTGCGCTCCTGACGCTCAATCGCGCCAATATAGGTCCGATGTAACGCCGCCGCTTCGGCCAGCTGCTCCTGCGACCAATGCAGCGAGTGCCGGCGCTGTCGGATGTTCTCGGCCAGAATTTGACGCCCTGAGACTTTTCTTACCATGCATCAATCGTTGCGATATGATGACGATGAGTCGACAGACGATAAGTAGCAACTTTGAAATATGGACCAGCGATGATGAGAATCGGCGTAATCGTGGCAACTATAATCCTGGCCTCCGGCTGCGTCGTCAGTGGCCCCCTCCCCGATTACGAGTCCGGTGGGACAGTCGTCGAATATGCGGAAAGCCTGATCGCGAGTACTACCGCCCGAAACCTCGACCGATTCATCAATACGGTCAAGGACGGCGAGTCCGACGGTTTCCGCTCGTTGCGCGGGTGGTGGTGCCCACGGCACGATGATGTTGGTGATGCCTACGCGGTAGAACGTCAGCTCGACGGCTTCTGCAGGTCGCGAGGCGGCCGATACTTTCCCAATGGGTTTTGTCGCGATCAGCAAGACTTGGACCGCGTTCTATTCATCGCAAAAGCATCACCGACGACCGAGTGCAGCAGCGGGCCGACCGTGACACTGCAAATCATCGAACCGACTGAGACGCCCCAATCCTTGGCCTACGTTGAGGAGTTGCGAGCGTTTGGCTATGAAACGGCAAGCGAGCGGAATGAGAGACTCAAGATTGAGGCAGATCAGGAAGCTGCGCGAGCGGCCGAGTGGGCAGCAGGCGCCGAAGAGCGGCGCCGGCTTGAGGAAGATGAACGTCTGGCGAGCCAGGCGCACAAAGAGGCTTTCCTCGCGAGTTCTATGGGTACGCGCATATGCAGCTACGGGACCTTCGACTACGTCTTTATGGTAGGAGGGACACCTATGTCCGGCCAAGATCCGGGATACCTGGTTGCACAACTCGATGGGTTTTCGGAGGACAAGTCACGACTGCGCTTTCGCGTGCTCGGATTCAACATACCGAGCCATCGTGGGCGGGGCGCGCCGTTTGCCAGGGACCCACAATTTCGGGGGTTCGTCGCCACACCCGGCATCGTTTATTGGGATCGAACGGAAAGCTGGTCGAACTGCGAATAGCTGTTTTGGCGGTAACCGCTCCAAACCTTTGAGCGTGCGTCACTTCGCAGCCCGATGTTCGCCGCTTGACGGTTGCTCCTAGACGCGGCTGACGTCTAGACTCCAACGCGTAGTTCTGACCCTGAGTAAGCGCTCAGGTCCGGAGAAAGACAGGGTCAGAACTTGCCCCTCCTACCTTCCGTTCTTGCAGCCGCAACACTCAGTCACACAATTCTCACGTAATTTCGACCTTTGACGAGCCGGGCAGATTTAACACTACGGCAACCATTCGCCGGGTCGCGCTGGTTCACTAAGGTAGAGCCAATCACAAGGTACAGTGTGCCCGCCGCTAGGTTCATACGCGAGGCCAATACTCGAACAAAACCAAGTTCCAACCGGGAATTCGCACTTAGGAAATGGTTCGCCAAGGGGCGCAGCCGACCAAGCGCCCTGCGCCGTCCCACTCCTAAGAATCAGTTGACCATTTTCGTCTCTTGACGAATAATCAAACGGAGCGCTGAACGTGCCCGAAACCACGCTCTCCGTCACCGAGTCAATCGTAAATGTAATGCTTGTGTCACGCGGATTAGATTGTTGCTGCGCTTGTATGTTGCCTCGAATCGGAAAATCGATTGTCGTTCCGATTGCAAGTTGGGGTATTGACGCGGTCGCGTTATCGCATGACGGATTAGGCCAATCCCTTCGAACATTATTCGTTTCACTGGAATCTTCTCTGAACGAAATCGTTCCTGTGCTCATGAATTGTCTGTAATGTACTGCATTGTTGCAGGGTTCGAAGACGGTCGTCGAACTCGTAGTGTTGCAAGCAGTAATTGTGTACTGACCAGACCAATACCCAGTTGGTTCTGGTATGGGAGGGCAAATGTCCGGGTCGTCTTGCGGGTATGCAGCCGTTACATCGTAACTTTGAAGGTCGCTGCTAATTCGAGCCAGACTTAGGGAGCCGCTTGCCGTGTAGATATCCACGAGATTATGACCCAACACGTCCGCAGTGGAGAACGTGCCCGGGAAGGTCGGGCAATCTCGACCGGGAGTAAATGCAATAACCTTGTCTAGTGTGCTTAATTCGCAAGGCAATAGTGAAATGAACTCATTCGACGGCGCTGCGGGCGACGCAACCGCGAGAAAACTGACATATCTTTTTTCGGCATCAGTCAGTGCTCGAAGGGCGCCGAGTGCCATGAGGTTTCCTTGAGAATGCGGTACCAAGAGAACACGCCTCCCTTCATACAGATGGGAGCGTATTTTGCCAGCAAGTTTGGCGACAACCGGACCACTGGTTTGGTTGAACACGGAGTCGCTTGCAAGGTGACTAAGGAAGGCATTCAGTGCGTCGATCGGATAGTCTCTTTGTCCTTCTAAAATTTCCTGCAGCTCAGTTACGGACACCGGATTCGCGGCGTACTCAGGTAGTTGTTGAAACGTTTCGATCAGGTCCTTAATTACCCCTTCGGTCTCGTTGTACGCCATGTCAAACTCAGTGTCTGGCGAGAGCCCGTTGCTCGCCCATATAGTATGTATGCGGTCTGCGTTTTCTTGTGCCTCCACCAGTGTCGTATTTATGCCATTGACATGAATGACAGCCGTCTCGGGAGGGCCGCAGGAGTTTGGTTGCTGTGCAAGAAGGGGGGCTGCACTGATTGCACTAGTCACTAATATGAGCACTCGAGCTACCTGGGGAAAACGAAGATACACAGAAGTCTCCTTACGTCAGTTTGGCAACACCGACCAATCGAACGAGCACGAACTCTCGCCGGTGGGCGATAGCGAAATATCGTAAGTTTCGCCTGCCAGATGCCCTCCGAATTGGGCAAATGCACCGAGTCGATCCAGCGTATCCAAGAACTGGCGTCTAATATCTCTTAGTGCCTCAAGGTATGTGTCGGGGCGAATGGCCTCTGCGCAATTCGCGTTCGCGAAAAACTCGTGCGCTAGCGCTAGAGACTCAGAGGCTGAATTACGAACCCCTATGGCGTTGCCATAGCTCGTTGCCAGACTCTTAAGTGACTCGCGGAGACGCGCCGATTCGCGATAGTTTTCGGCAATGTGTCGCTCAACGTCGTCACGGACTCCGTTCAGGTTTGCATCTATCCCATCAAGTGTAAGATCGTTGCTTGGCCCGGGATCTGGCGGCAGATAAGTGCCGTCAACATCGACGACGGTTACCTGTGCCTGTGCGTTCACCGAGCCTCCGCTATTCTCACATGACATTGCGTAGATTGTGGTATTGGGTACCGGGTCGATCAACTCGGATCCGGCAGTAGTTCGATCGCCGCTCCAACCGCCGGAGGCTGTACATGTGGTTGCATCTGTTGAATCCCAAACCAGCGTCGTACCAGAGCCCCAAGGCACGATAGGCTCAAGGGCGGACAACTGGACAGTGGGGGCCGGCTCCGTAACTGTAACGACCACACTGTCGGTGGTTTCTCCACCGTCACCAGTGCAACGTAGTGTAAATGTGGCCGTGGCTGGTGGCGATAGTTGCTCGCTTCCACTTGTGGATCTAGCGCCCGACCATGCTCCCTCCGCGACACATGATGTTGCATCGCTCGAAGTCCAAGTTACAGTCGTCGACTCGCCTATCGCTATAGTTTCAGGAACTGCTGATATCGCAACCGTGGGCATTGGGAGCAATGTAACGGTCACGACTTGCTGTACTGATCCGCCGGCACCTACGCATTCCAAGAAGAAGTCCGTGGTTGCTTGCACGGGCCCAACTTCTTCGGAACCGTTTAGAGTCTTTTCCCCTGACCAACCGCCGGAAGCGGAACAGGTTGTAGCCTCTGACGAGGACCAGTTGATGGTTGTATTTGCCCCTTGAGCGACAGATGGAGGTATAGCTGCCAAGGTGACGGTCGGCGCAGGGGGTACAATAGCGACGATGGAAACTGACTGTGAAACACTGCCGCCGGGACCATTGCAGGTTAAGGTAAATACGTATTCGTCGGCACCAAAAGGTCCAATTGTCTGCGACCCAGTTGGAGTTCTCAACCCGGTCCAGGACGCGATAGATCCCGACGGAGTGCAATTCGTAGCATTTGTTGACGACCACGACAAAGTTACACTGTCTTGGCCAGCAATCAGTGATGTCCGGTCGGCTGAAAAGTCCAACGTTGGCGGCGCAATGACTTGCACGTCGGCCGTGGCCGTTCCTGTTCCGCCCGGACCTGTGCACTCCACTACGACTGTAATGTCACCGGGCCCACTAACCGTAATTCCGGCGGTGCCAGATGTAGCAGATAGAGATTGACTGATCGGCGTGGTAATCGCGCACGAGACCGCATTTATAGAAGACCAGTCCAGCTGAATGGTTTCGTTCACCCCGACCTGAGCCGGAGTTGCTGTCAATGTTACGACGGGCTTCGGAACTACCGTGACATTGACTGAAGCGCTGTTCGAGCCACCCGCCCCTGTGCATTGTAGTGAAAATGCACTATCCGCTCCCAGTGGGCCAACGGTTTCAGTGCCATTAGTTCCTTTGCTACCAGACCAGTCACCCGACGCTGTGCACGAATTAGCATTGGAGGATGACCAGGAAAGCTCTACCGACTCTCCTTCTTGGACTTCCGACAGAGTCGAGGAAATATTAACGGTTGGGGCTGGAGTAACGTTTTGATTGCCCGAGTCACCACCTCCACCCCCACCGCCTCCGCAGCTGGATAGAAAAAGTACGAAAGCTACCACCGATAGAAATCTAGGCATTTGAACCAACCTTCTAGTTATTGTTTGGCGGTCCTGACGATTCATAATATGAAATAAAAGCTCCTTGTCAAATTGCTCCGTGTCCGAAATGCCCGAAAATTCCCGAATATTCGTCAGTAATTAGCGCTTTGGGTCAGTAGAAGTGATTTAGAGCACCCCATTCAACGACTGCTCTCGAGAAAGGGCCGGCCGTCCGCTAGTGATAAGACTTGGGGAAGATCCAGGAAGTGCATGAGGCAAGTATTGGCCGAAGATGAGTGCTGACTCTTTACTTTGCGCCCAGGCGAAGCAACTGCTTTTCCCGAAATCTGCCGTTCGAACGTCTGCTTTAGGGGAGTGGTGAGGGTCTGCCAACGACCTCGGCCAGAAGCCGATACCACAATCGAGCTGGCTCTTAGCTGCCCGTCGGTTGCCACTGTTCGATTCGTGGCCATACTCTTACAGCGCCATCCTGATGAAGAGACAATACTTGCTCCGTGGGCTCAGAATACAGCACACTCTCCACCGGACTTGTCGCTCGCACCTTGCCCTCGCATTTGCTGCTACCTATGTTCCAACAACTTAGGCCATCCCTTCCGCCAATGACTATCCGGGACGTATTGGCGAGGGCGCAAGCGCGGGCGTCAGCAACGTCAGTTTCAATACGACTGAGACGCTTCTTCAGCGTCTGATCAAAAACTTCGATTGAAAATGAACCAGCAGCAATGATTGACCCGCCGTCTGACGCAAAGAAGCAATGCTCGGGGGCATCAACTTGTGCGATCTGGTGCTGGAGCCCTGGCTCCCAGAGTCTTAACTTGCCCCCAGTATCGTGTGTCACGACATGTTCTGAAACCGGACTGATCGCAACAGCATTTACAACGTCATTGTCGTACTGCATTTCGTCATATTCATCGATGCTCGTTCTTATCTCGAAGGAGAATTTCTCAGAATATGGCAGAGTCAGTCGCTCTTGTTCCGTTACGGGATCAAGTTTTAAGTAAGTATTGCTGAAAGAACCAACGCTGATATGACCGCCTGAATCGGCGACGACAAAACTCGCTTCATTCGGTGAAATTTCGATTGCTGTTGCCTCATACGGTGATAGTTCGATGTAGTAGCCGCAATCGTTGTTGTCAACATCGTAGTAGGCGTTGCTGAATCGGCTAAACACCATCAGCCGGCGTCCATTCGTACTGCTCGCAATACGAAAGATATCATTAGAGTAAAACGGAATTCCTCGAAGAGGTTGCCCAGTATTTAGATCCCAGAACATGAGGTCCTGGTCCATTCCTGCGGTCACAAGCTGCGCTCCTCCTCGCGTGAGCGAGAATGCCGTAATTCGTGAAATGTGGCCAGGCAAGAGCTTGTGTCGTGCCCCTTCATGGCCTCCCGCATCGAACCAAGGTGGCGATGCATATTCGGATGTCATGGTCGACTCCCCCTAATTGCGTTCTATCGAACGACGATATTTCCGCAGCTTCCATATCATCAACTACGATAACTCCATCATACCCCGAAAGCGGCCGCTCGAGCGGCTGTTGTCGAGGGGGTAGCGATCCTCGCCATCCAGCAGGCGCGGCCGTTCGTGAGTGGCAAGTCTTGGGATGACCGCGAAATACTAGGCGGAAAGTATTGGCCGGAGGTGAGTGCTGACCCTTACTTTGCGCCCAGGCTGAGCGGCTGCTTTTTCCAAGACTTGCCGCTCAAGCGTCTGCTTTAGGGAAATTGCTAACTACCGCAGTCGGCCAGAAGCGGACGCTGAACTTCTTCATTGCTTGTTAGATTCGCGTTCGACCTCGACCCTCTCGCTTGCGTTCGAAGTCGGGTCTTTCGGGTAATACCTGACGTTGTATCGCAATACCTCCCCACAAACCGTGAAATGCCATGTCTCCAGTCTTACGCCGTTAAGGGCAATCCACTTGTCGCTTACGCTGTCGAACGAGTATTCGCAGCCTTGCTGAATCTCGCCTTCAAGGTCTTTGATTATCTTCGCCAACCATTCAGACTCAAGATCCTGGAAAGCGGAAGCCATTCCAAGGGGCACCACAACCAAGAAGGAGAGAAGTACAGAGGCGCGCATCAATTGAATCCGCAGTCAGCTGCAGTCATTCAATTGTGAATGCTTGCTAAGTCTCATAAGTCGGTCGGTTGGGAATCGCGTAATTCCTGCATGTGGACCTCTACTCCGCCAACGAATTTGACAGACCAGTTGTACACCAATGCACCGATTGCTCCGATAAATGCCCCGATAATTCCGTAAAGCAACGGGTTGACTATCAAGAGCGATATACCGACTTCGGGATAGCCCTCGGCGGGCCACACGTACTCTGTAAAAACTTTATAGGTGGCTACAATCAGCCCGTAGAACGCCATTATCAACAGGTATGTCTTGGCGGACGAAATTGGTCCGATGAACTTAATTTTCACGCGCAACCGATTGTCTCCTTTGGGTCAACAGCCGAAATTATAGCCCAAGAATTGCGACAGGCAGCTATGCGAAGTTAAGCGGACCAACGTTCTTCTTTCTCCCAAACTTCGCCAGTCGGCCAGTACCGGCCACTCATCCAACGTCGTCTGTCTGCGGCGGCAATCCTCGAATCCGGGTAAGCCAATATGCCGGTGGAGCGAGCACGACGAATAGAATGAAGTAGGGATGAATCATTACACCTGCCACAAAAAGTACAGCGCCTATCGCCACGACTTTGGATCGAAATCTCTGCCACATCTCCATCAGTACGATCAGATTGCAAATTGCGTTGAGGAGCGCGATCAACATGACCCCGGCGACCAACCAGTTGCTGGAATTAATCTGCGTTTCGTATTTCGCCAACGGGTATATGAGTGGGAGCGGGAGAATCATCCCTCCGAGAACAATCCAATAATAGGTGATGCCATCAATCTTCATCGATTAATTGCTCAGATGTACGAACGTCGGCTTCGGGTCACAAGCCGGCATTTTAACTCAAAACTCTCGACCGGCTGCTATGCGAAGTGAAGGAGTCGCACGTTTGAGCGCCTGGTCGCCGACGGCAGTCGGCCAGAACCGGACGGTCGTCAAGGCTGATTACTGCCAGATGACCGACCCATCAGCATTTACGACTACTGGAGCAGAAACTGTGTAACGTTGACCATCTCGCCACGCACGCAGTCGCACACTCAATATGAAGCGTGCATTCGTTTCCTCTAACCACTCGACGGGCTGTATCTCGTAACTTTCGTATTCTGTCCGATCGGCCAACCCGAGCTTGATGAACAATGCCGATCCGATTCGAGTGATGTTGACGACAAGAGGCGCATCATTTTCTCGATTGAGAACAACGTACACGCCTGTACCCCAATCATCAGAAATGCTTACTGCCGCCGCCGATCGATTCTGCGTCCAAAGCCCCGTGGACTGTGCAACATGAATAACTTCTGTCTGTGGCCAAACAGCTTGTTGGTCAAGGTCAATCTGTTCAAGTTTGCGCGCTGCCGTCATCCTCTCTCTGGGCCTTCCCGCATCAGATTGGTTGTGACTATCGACGACATGTAGAAGGCACTCCTTGTACGCCTTTATGTCGAGTTCGAGCATCAATTCCTGATCGGATTCGTATTGATCGAGCGAATAGACCGGCTTTTCGCAATCCGATAATCGTGGAAGGTCATTGGCGATGACCGGCGAAAAGACCGGCAACAGAGCGAGCAACGTGTAGCGAATCCATGCCATTCGAAGCAAATTCCCGATTTAGGTGACCGGCTGGTTTGGGTCATTAGCGGAAATCAATGATACACCCAAAGGAGCCGTTCGAGCGGCTCCTATCGAGGGTGAAGCAGACCTCGCCATTCAGCAACAGCGGCCATTCGCGAGCGGGCAGTTTCAGGAAATCGCTTTGGGAGCTCAAGCGGAGAGTATTGGCCGGAGGTGAGTCTTGACCCTTTTTTCGCTCACAGCTCCCGCGGCTTCTCGTCCCAAGACTTTCCGTTCAAAGTCTGCTTTTGAAAAATTGCTCCGGGCAGCAATCGACTGCCGATAGCGGTCGCTTGAGCAAGTGCAACGAAGAAGTCAAATTGCCGACTCAAAAATGCTTCGGATAACTAATTCGAGGTTTTTTTTCGCCGACGTCAATTGTTTGCGAGAGTTCGCCGATTTGGTCACCCACATTGCAAGTTCATTCATGGCGCCTGACAGCAAATAAACGAGAGCTTCAACGTCGTATAGGTGCAGCTTTTGTTCCTGGTGGATTCGCTCAACGGAATTGCGCAACAGTGCGAGGCCGTGTATGGCATCAATCTCGCGCCAACGAGGCCAACCGAGGACGCTTGGAGCATCTTCTATGACGATCCGCCGCAATTTCGGATCAATACAGGCATCCAGAAAAGCGTGCGACCCAGCAATTAGTTGGCCAATGGAAGATCGATGCAGCTGAGCTGCCATCTCGATTCGGGTCGCAATCTCCCGCTCACAGTCGATAAATACGGCCTCAAACAACCCCAATTTTCCATTGAAGTGATGATAAAGCGCGCCACGCGTTAGCCCGGCTGCTTCAACAATCGATTCCGCCGATACGCTGCTAAATCCATGCTTGCTGAACATCGGTCGACTGACCCTTACCAGGACTTTGGCTGTTTTCTCGCCCTTTTCGACTTTGCTGTGTGCCCGCGCCATGTTGACAAGCATACGTTATGTATGTACGCTGGTCAACATACAGTATGTATGTTCGTTGTGAATAGATAACTGAAGGAGAATTCGCCATGCAATTTCCCAGCTTTTACCCCGTACTCGGCGCCACTGATGTTTCAGCGACCGCGGACTTCTACAAACAGCACTTCGGATTTACACCTTCGTTCGAAGCAGACTGGTACGTTAGCCTGAAGTCGTCGTCCAACCCACAGTTCGAACTCGCCATCGTCGACTGCAAACACCCGAGTGTGCCACCGGGATACAGAAAGCCAGCCCGAGGTGTAATCCTGAATTTCGAAGTCGACGACGCGGACGTCGAATATCACCGGCTTGCTTCGGCTGGCTTGCCAATGGATCTGGAGCTAAAGGACGAGGAGTGGGGCCAGCGGCATTTCATTACGCACGATCCGAACGGGGTTCTAATTGACGTGATACGCGTAACAGCGCCGTCGACGGAGTTTCAGGAACAGTACGTTTAGCGCGATCGACTTTAGTTCGTGAGTGACAAGTTCTGGCCGGATGTTTTCAAGGCCAGTCTCGCCCGAGTTAGACACCCTCGACGATCTGTTTGAAGTCCGATTCGCGGAGTACCCTAATTTCCACGCCATTTGCGATGAGGGCCTCTGCCTTGCGGTGCTTGGAACTCTTCGTATTGCCTGCCAGTTTTGAGACATCCTGGTCGCCAACAACTAACAGCGTGGTCTTCTTAGTCACACCTGTGGCAACAGTACACCCAACCTTCGCCGCCATTTCCGCAGCCTCGCGACGCGGTATTTCGAGCGCTCCCGTGAACACCAGGACTTCACCATAGAGGTCTCCATCAGGATTCCCTACGTTACGGATAGGACCTGAGCTCTCGGGGTTAATTGGCCGCTCGATTCGATCAAACCAATCGTTTAAGCCAATATCTGTCGTTCGGATGGCCGCCAGCATTACTTGACCGGCGGCTTTGGCATCTTCGAGGGCATCGTGGTGTTCGAACGAATAGCCGATATGGGAACACAGGTTCCTCAATCCATAACCCTTGATTGCGAACTGTGGCCACGCTCGCCTGGCTACTCTCGACGAGTCGAGCCAACGCAAACTCGGTAGTGCAACGCCGTGCCGCCTACATGCCTGAGCGATAGCAGTGCGGTCGAAATGCGTATGCGCTACAACCGGATGAGTTCGGAGGAACTCGAAGAGCGTCGTAGAAATATCCGAAAAAACCGGAGCGTCTATAACGTGGTGTTCTTCGATGCCATGTATCGCGGAATTGAAGTCATCAAAGTAGTCGTCGGGATTGACAAGAGTCTGCCACTCCTCGTGAAGCTCGCCATTGTCGTAGATGGCGACACCAATTTGGCAAATGGATGCGATGTCGGGGTTGGCGGTTTCGACGTCCATCGATGCGAATCTCATTGTGACTCCTGTACGGCTCAGTTTCCGATCACAATCAATGTCTGATGCTAGCACTTGGGCGACAAGTTATGGGCTGTATGCTGACGTCGCGACTGGTGAGTATTGGCCGTTTCTTCGCCTTGGTTGTCGCTGGCACCTCCGCCCAAGCGGCAAGTTTTGGAAAATTCCTCAAAAACTTTTCTCAATTTTGGGCCAAAAGACAGCATAGGTATATGTAGACAGCAAATTTGGGCTATCAAATGCGAAATCAGAACGGCAGAACCGAAGACGTTTCATATCCTATGGCCGCCAGTCTATCTGCTGGAGCAGAGGATCCTAATAAGCGGCGTATCGCCAGAAAAGGAAAACGTATTGGACCAAAACGTCCTTTCACGTCCGGCCATGTCTGGGAGACGCGCCAATACTTGAAACTAAGTGGGCGAATTCGGGACCTTGCCCTATTCAACCTTGGAATCGACAGCAAACTTCGGGCCTGTGACCTGCTGAGCATCCTGGTGTCGGACGTCAGTTCCGGAGCTACTGTCTTCCAGCAGGCGACTGTTGTTCAGAAGAAGACTGAAGTACCGGTAACATTTGAGATAACAGATGCAACCCGAACTTCCGTCCAGACGTGGATTGAAGAGGGAAATCTATCGCCGGGTGACTTCTTGTGGCGAAGTCGGAACAGGATGTCGGGTCATCTATCGATGAGTCAATACTCGAGAATTATCAAGCAATTCGCTAGGGTGGTTGGAGCTGATCCAACCGCCTTTGCCACACACTCGATCAGGAGAACCAAAGTAACTCTCATTTACCGAAAGACTCAGAATCTGCGGGCTTGCCAGCTCTTGCTCGGGCACAAGAAGATCGAGAATACGGTTCGATATCTCGGGCTCGAACTCGACGACGCACTCAAGATATCGCGGGACATCGATATTTGATCTTCGGAACTAATCAGCGGCTTTGGCTAATTGTTCAGGACTGAGCATGTTATCCGGGATTTGATCTGTCGCTTCACGCGCGAAGTAGCGTGTCCAAATCGTGTCCAAATCGCGTCCAAAAGTTGCCCTATCAAGCCCAACTATGCCCAATCCACTGGGGAACAAACGCACCTAACACGCTGAATACCAAACCCTTTTCAGTCAATTACGAGAAAAGGGGTTGGCGGAGAGGGTGGGATTCGAACCCACGGTACGGAAACCGTACTCCTGATTTCGAGTCAGGTACATTCGACCACTCTGCCACCTCTCCGGTAGTCGGGAACGCGATACTGGTAATCAATGCCTCCCTTGTCAAGGGTCGAGATCAATCCGCGGTTTGTTTAGATAGCCCCTTCCTCGAAAACAACGCGTAGAAGACCAGGCCGACACCGATAATTCCTAACCCGGACCAGGCCTCCACGGGCCTTTCGATCAGTACGTAGATGAGCGTCCACGCCGTCAGCCCGAGATAGATCAACGGAGTTGCCGGATAGCCGAAGGTGCGGTATGGGCGGGGCAAGTCCGGCTGTCGCCAGCGCAACACGAATACGCCCAACACGGTGACAAAACTGTTGAGCGCCAATATGAAACCTGAAAATACGAGCACCGCCTGAAAGCTTGAGGTCACGATGAACAGAATTGCGAGCGCGGACTGAATCACGATGGCTGTTGAAGGCACTCCGTCCGCGTTGGTGCGTGCAAAGAAACTCAGAATCCGAAAGTCCTGCCCGATAACCTGCAGCACGCGGGGCCCAGCCACGGTCATCGCGCTTACTGTGGAAATCAGCAGCAGGCTCAGGACGACACCTGCAAAACGACCGCCCGCTTCGCCAAACGCGGCTGCCGCCGCGATGTAGCCGACCTCGACCTGCCCGCTCATGGCATCCATCGGCGTTACGCGCAAAAAAACGAAGTTCAACGCGAGGTACAACAGCATCACGATCAGCGTACCGCCCATCAGTATCCACGGCAGCGTGCGCTGAGGATTTTCCAGCTCGCCGCTCAGGTAGGTCGCCGCGTTCCAGCCGGAAAAAGCGTAACTGACATAGATAAGTGACACAGCAAATGCGCCGCCGGTCAACAAAGCCAGATCGTCGCCCGCCGGCTGAAATCGGACCGGCTGAGTAGTTTCAACGATACATAGGGCTGCTGCACAGAAAACGACAATGACACCGACTTTCAGAATCGTGAAAACGACTTGCAATCGGCCGCTATTTTGCCGGGTACTGCTGTGGATTACGGTCAACACGATAATCAATGCACAGGCGACCAACTTCAAAGTCCAGGGATGCACTTCAACCGGTAGAGCGGATCCCGCATAGGCTGCAAATGTCATAGCGGCCAATGCCGTCGGACCCGCAAAACCGACGGTCGCCGACACCCAACCTGAGACAAACCCGGCAGCCGGATGAAAGATTCGTGCGAGGAAATTGTACTCGCCACCCGAGCGGGGCATCGCGGCGCCCAGCTCCGCGTAAGACATCGCACCGCAAAGTGCGATAAGTCCGCCGACCGCCCACAACATAAGCAGGACAAAGCCGGAACGGATGTCGAGCAGCTGGAAACCGAGGCTCGTGAACACGCCCGTGCCGATCATATTGGCGATGACCACGGCCGTTACGGTCGTGTAGCGAAACTGGCTCAAGCTTGGGCGCCTATTCAGGCTCAGGAGGCCGAATAGTGGGAAGCAAAATCTGCGTTGTCAAGGACGCAAAACCGCGTCTGAGCTGCCATAATCGGCCCTACGTAGCGGAGAATCGCGTTTGCGCCCAATAGTCATCATGACGCTGGCCGGCTTAATCGGCACCTGCTCGAGCCCACCGCCGTTACTGGACCAGGTTCTCGATAAAGGTGAACTCCGCGTCGTTACCCGTGATAGCCCAACAGCCTACACAATCGGCCCCGAAGGTCCTTCAGGGCCGGAATTCGATCTGGTGCAGGCATTCGCGGATGAGCTGGGCGTCAAACTGGTCATCGAGCCGGTGGGCAATGTATCCGAAATCCTGCCGAAGCTTATCTCCGGCGAAGCGCATATGGCGGCCGCCGGGCTGTCGATCACGGATTCGCGCCGCGAGTACCTGAATTTCGGTTATCCCTATAATTCGGTCGACGTGCATTTGGTTTACAAACTGGGCACCGGCAAACCAACCGCCCTGGAAGACATCGTCAACCACTCCATCGAGGTAATGGCAGGCAGCAGTCATGCCGAGCTATTAACGTCGATTCAGGAATCGTATCCGGAACTGGAGTGGCACGAAAATGCCGATGTCGAAGTCGCCGACCTGATGACCAAGGTTGCAATGAGCGAAATCGATTTCACGATTGCGGACAGCCCGGATTTCGAGATTCAGCGACATTTTTACCCGGACTTGCGCGTTGCACTGGACCTCGACATAGGCGATCCGGTGGCCTGGGGATTTCCGAAAGGTTCGGCCGATACCCTGCTCGCCAGGGCTGACGAGTTCCTGATTCGGATCGAACGCTCCGGCTTGCTGGCGCAGGTAAACGATCGCTATTACGGATACACGAAAAAATTCGACTACGTGGGTACACGCAACTTTATTCGCCATTACGAAAATCGTTTACCGCGCTATCGAACAATGTTCGAGAACGCCGGCAAAGCCTGGGGAGTGGACTGGCGCTTGTTGGCGGCAATCGGCTACCAGGAATCGCACTGGCGCGCGCAGGCCGTGTCGCCAACCGGCGTGCGCGGCATCATGATGCTCACGCTCGATACGGCCGATTATCTCGATGTCGATGACCGTCTCGACCCGCGCAGCAGCATCCATGGCGGTGCTGAATACTTCGCGCGGCAGACAGAGCGCATCGCGGATACCGTCGCTGAACCCGATCGCACCTGGATGGCACTGGCGGCGTACAACGTTGGATTCAATCACGTCAAAGATGCGCGCACGCTGGTCGAGTGGCACGGTGGCGACCCGAACACCTGGCTCGACATCAGCGAGGCGCTGCCCCTGCTGTCGCAACGAAAATGGTATTCCAAACTTCCCTATGGCTACGCGCGGGGTTGGGAGCCGATCATGTACGTCAACAACATCCGTGCCTACTACAACATACTGAAGTGGTTGACCGAAAAAGAAGAGACCGAAGCGGAAATCGAAATCGAGGCTGCTGTCGCGGGACCGGACGCCTAGCGTCGCGCGGCGAAAAAATCCCGCAGCAGGTCCGCGCTTTCTCTGGCCAACAAACCACCATTGATCTCGAAACGATGATTTAGCGCGCGTGAATCCGACAGATCTTCAACGCTGCCCAGCGCGCCGGCTTTCGCGTCATAGGCGCCGAAAACTACTCGTTTAACTCTGGCCTGAACGATTGCCCCTGTGCACATGACGCAGGGCTCCAAAGTTACGTAAAGGGTCGCGTCCGGGATGCGATGATTGCCAAGGCGTGCAGCCGCAGCGCGCAAAGCGACGACTTCAGCGTGACCTGCCGGATCGGACTGCGCCACCGTGCAGTTGTGTCCCGTCGCGATAATTTCTCCGTCGACGACGACGACCGCGCCGACCGGAACCTCACTCTCGACCGCCGCCCGCTTAGCCTCTCTGAGCGCAGCGCGCATGCAGTCGACGTCCGACTGTAGCCAGTCGTCAGACACTGAGGGTCAGAATCCCGCGCAGGCCCCGATTGCTGAGCTCGGCCTCAATTTCATCGCGATAGTTTGGGTTCATTATTACGACGAGGTCGTCTACATCAACTCGATCGCAAAAGGCACCGATATCCAATATCGGCAAATGCACAGACGGCATGTATCGATTGGCCTTCATCGGGTTGATATCGACAGCGGCCCTAACCTGTGCGAAGACCTGCGGTCTCAAACGCTTAAGGTGATGGCAGAACATTACGCCCTTGGTTGACGCGCCCCAGATGTAAACCGACTTGTCTTTGCCAGCCTCCTCAAGCGCGGAAATCGCCGCCTGGAAATCCGGAAACAGAGCATCGAAATTCAGGACCTCCCAGTTCTCGTCGGCGTCGTAGTCGCGACTGAATTCGCTGAAATTGGAGTCCGAAAAACCGGCGACGACGTATTGATACTGATCGCCGAACAACAAGCCCTGTTCTTTAATGGACGTGAACAGGTTCGATAGCGATCGTGGCGTAAAGTAGTTCACGTGTTCATACGTAATGTCGAAAAACGCCTGGTTGGATTCTATCCATGCATAGTCAGGGACTTCTATATAGATATCCGCGTTGGTGAATATTCCGGACAACAGCTGGAGAAATTCTTGCGGTCTTTGAATATGCTCCAACACATGCCGTAGCACCACAAGGTCCGCGTCGAGCCGATCCGATGCAACGAGGAAGCGCTTTTCGATCGCAGAATTCTCACCCTCGTAGGCGCCGTCATAGCCAGACACTTCGAAGGCGCCATCCGCTTGCAGCATCTCTACAAAGTCGCCCTTGCCGCAGCCGACCTCGACAACTTTGCTACCTCGCGGGTAGCGCGCCTTCAGCAAACTCAGCACGCCTCGCATATGCGCATCAAAAGACGCAGACAGCGCCTGATTGTTTTGATAATCCGTATCGTATTGAATCAGGCGGCTGTCGAACGCGCCGTTCTCGATCAACTCATTCTTTGAATTCCTGCGCAAGGCGATTACACCAAAGGCTTCTGCCTCACCCGCGAACTTGAGAGGACGATTTGGAATAACCGGCACCTCAAATCTGTCCACGGAATCGCTCATTACTCCCACTCGATCGTTGCTGGTGGCTTGCCGCTGATGTCGTAGGTCACCCGCGAGATACCATCGATCTCGTTGATGATTCGAAGTGAAATGTGTTCAAGGAATTCGTAGGGTAAACGCGCCCAGCGCGCGGTCATGAAATCAATTGTCTCCACCGCGCGTAAAGCAACAACGTAGTCGTATTTGCGTCCGTCACCCATTACGCCGACAGACTTAACCGGCAGAAATACGGCAAATGCCTGGCTGGTCTTGTCGTACAGATCCTGTTTGTGCAGCTCGTCGATAAAAATGTCGTCCGCGAGCTGCAACAGGCGCACGTATTCAGGCTTCACTTCGCCCAGTACACGCACGCCCAGTCCCGGACCCGGGAATGGGTGGCGCATCACCATGTTGCGTGGCAAGCCCAGCTCCAGACCGATACGCCGCACTTCATCTTTGAACAATTCGCGCAATGGCTCAACCAACGACATGCGCATGGTTTCCGGCAGACCGCCCACGTTGTGGTGCGACTTAATAACGTGCGCTTTGCCCGTCTTCGCACCGGCAGATTCAATAACGTCGGGATAGATCGTGCCTTGTGCAAGCCACTTGATTCCGTCGAGCTTGTGCGCTTCTTCGTCGAACACCTCGATAAACTGGCCACCGATGATTTTGCGTTTTTCTTCCGGATCGCTTACGCCTTTCAGGGCACCGAAGAATCGCTCCGCCGCATTGACGCGGATGACATTGACTCCCAGGTGCTCGGCAAACAATGCCATCACCTGATCGCCTTCCTTATGCCGCAACAATCCATGATCAACAAATACGCAAACCAGTTGGTCTCCTATCGCTTCATGCAGCAACGCTGCGACAACGGATGAATCAACACCTCCTGACAAGCCCAATAGCACTTTGCCGTCGCCAACCTGTTCGCGAACCTTGTCAATCGCATCGGACACGATGTTGCCCGCCGTCCAGTCGCCCGGACAGCCGCAGATGTCGCGCACAAAACGACGGATGATTTCCTGACCTTGCAGGGTGTGCGTTACTTCCGGATGGAATTGCACACCGTAAAAATGTCGAGACGCATCTTCCATTGCCGCGAGCGGCGAATTCTTGCTGCTGGCCGTTGCCTTAAAACCGGGTGGTATGGCCTCTACACGATCGCCGTGACTCATCCAGACTTTGAGTTTGGCCTCTCCTTCGACGTCGCTGAGACCGCCGAACAGGCTGGAATTACCCGGCGTAATTTCCGCGTAACCGAATTCCCGATGCGACGATGCCGCAACTTTGCCGCCGAGTTGGGCCGCCATGGTTTGCATGCCGTAACAAATACCCAATACGGGCACGCCCAGATCGAAAACAGCCTGTGACGCTCGTGGCGGGACTTCGAGGTTGACGGACTCGGGGCTGCCGGAAAGGATCACGCCATCTGCCTGGTAGGCCCGGATGTCATCGTCCGACATATCCCAGGGATGGATTTCGGAATAGACGCCCACTTCGCGAACCCGGCGTGCAATTAGTTGAGTGTACTGACTGCCGAAATCGAGTATCAGCAATCGATGCGCGTGAATATCCGGGTGCATTAGCTCTTAGTACGGTAGTTGGGCGCTTCTTTGGTAATAGTCACGTCATGCACATGACTCTCGGTCATGCCGGCGCTCGTGATCTGCACAAACATCGGCTTGACGCGCATTTCATCAATGCTGGCGCTGCCGGTGTAACCCATCGCGGCGCGGACACCGCCGATCAACTGATGCACGATGGCCGAGAAAGATCCTTTGTATGCAACGCGGCCTTCAATGCCTTCCGGCACCAGTTTTTCGAGTTCTTCCGTGGCGTCCTGAAAGTAACGATCGGACGAACCGTGTGAACCACCCATGGCACCCACAGAACCCATGCCGCGATAGGTCTTGTACGAACGACCCTGGTACAGCTCCACTTCACCGGGGGATTCTTCCGCGCCGGCAAACAGTCCACCGATCATCACGCAGTGCGCGCCAGCCACCAGGGCCTTGGCGATATCACCGGAATAGCGAATGCCGCCATCCGCAATCAGTGGGGTGCCCGATTTTCTGAGTGCCTCTGCGACTTCGGCAACAGCTGAAATCTGCGGCACGCCAACGCCCGCAACCACGCGCGTCGTGCAAATTGAACCCGGACCGATACCAACCTTGACGCCGTCCGCACCGGCTTTGACCAGCGCCAGCGCCGCATCGCCCGTGACAATATTGCCACCGATAACCTGCACACCCGGATGCGCTTTCTTGACCCGCGTTACGCGTTCGAGCACGCCTTTGGAAAAACCGTGAGAGGTATCGACGACGATGACATCGACGCCAGCCTCGACCAGTGCGTCAACGCGATCGTCCGTGTCAAAACCGGTACCAACCGCTGCTCCAACCCGTAATGCGCCGCTGCCGTCTTTGCAGGCCTTCGGGAAGTCTTTTGCCTTCTGAAAGTCCTTCGCCGTGATCATGCCGCGCAACTCAAAATTGTCATCCACAACCAAAACTTTCTCGATGCGATGTTGATGCAACAGGGACAACACTTCCTCGTCGTCCGCGCCTTCCTTAACGGTTACCAGTCGATCTTTGGGCGTCATGACAGTGGACACCGGCGCATCCAGCTTGGTTTCGAATCGCAGGTCTCGATGCGTGACAATTCCGACCGTCTTGTTGTTGCCGTCAACGACCGGCACGCCCGAGATGCCCATGGCGCGCGTCAGTTCGATAACTTTGCGGACACTCATGTCCGGCGGCACAGTGATGGGCTTTCGAACCATGCCGGACTCAAACTTCTTCACCATCAGGACCTGTTTGGCCTGCTCCTCGATGGCCATGTTCTTGTGAACGATACCCATGCCGCCTTCCTGCGCGAGGGCGATCGCGAGTCTCGACTCGGTCACGGTGTCCATCGCGGCCGACAACAAAGGTATGTTGAGCCGAATCTCGCGGGTCAGCGATGTGCTGAGGTCGACCTCGCGGGGCAGAACCTCGGAGTACCCGGGCTGCAGGAGGACGTCATCGAATGTCAGAGCTTCCTTGGCAATACGCATGGATCTGTCTTTGGTCTGGAGGGGTTAAACGGGCAAGTGTACGCGGCTCGGATTTGCGGGTAAACGGCACGGGCTTATATAGTCAGCAAACATGCCTATGAATGACCTCCCCAGTACCGCAATTTCCGTCAGCCAGCTCAATCGCCGCGTCAAAGCGCTGATCGAGCAGGGGATCGGGCAACTCTGGGTGGAAGGTGAGATCTCGAATCTCTCTCGGCCCGGTTCCGGACACATCTATCTGACCCTGAAGGACGACAACGCCCAGCTCAGCGCGGCCTGGTTTCAGCAACGGCAGCGCGGGCCCGCCATCGGCTTCAAAAACGGCGACCGTGTCCTCGCCTACGGCCGCGTCAGTATTTACGAAGCGCGCGGCAACTACCAACTGATCATCGAGCAGATGGAGCCCGCCGGGGAAGGTGTGCTGAAGCGCCGCTTCGACGCGTTGAAATTGAAGTTGGCCAACGAAGGCCTGTTCGACGAAGACCGGAAACAGCCGATTCCTGCGCTACCAAAACAAATCGGCATCATTACGTCGCCGACCGGCGCAGCAGTGCGCGACGTGCTGACGGTGCTGCGGCGACGATTTCCCGCGGTTCCCGTCATTCTGTACCCGGCTGCCGTACAGGGTGATGCAGCTCCGGCAGAACTCGCGAGCGCGTTAGCCACCGCTATTCGTCGCGCCGAATGCGATGTCCTGATCCTGACGCGTGGCGGCGGATCGCTTGAGGACCTGTGGGCGTTTAACGATGAACAACTTGCACGCGCGATCGCGGACTGCCCACTGCCCGTCATCAGTGCCGTCGGGCATGAAGTGGATTTCACGATCGCCGATTTCGTCGCCGATGTGCGCGCACCAACGCCATCCGGTGCCGCCGAAATGGTGGTACCCAGTCAAAGCGACTGGTTGCATCGCATCAGCGTGTTGGCAACCCGCATCGGCCGCGTTGGCCAGCGCAATCTTGAAGATAAAGCGCAGCAACTCGACTGGCTGGGGCGGCGGCTGCTGGCCGGCAGCCCGGCCGCGACCCTGCGGCGCCAGGAAGATCGCCTGCGCGAGCACAACGGGCGACTGCGTTCGGCCATGCGGCAACAGTTGATGCAGCAAAGGAGTCAAGTGCAGAGTATGCGCTCGGAACTGATGGCCTTGTCCCCTGCACTGTCAGTACAACGATCCCTGGCGCGACTTGCTCATATTCGTGAACGACTGTTGACCGTGATCCGCAACCAGCTGTCGGACACTCGACACAAAGTTGCCCTGCTGGGCCGCGCGCTGAATTCTGTCAGTCCACTGGCGACGCTGGATCGCGGCTACGCGATCGTGAAACGGGAATCATCCGGTGAAGTGCTTCTGAATGCGGTGGACGTCGCAACGGGTGAGGACATCCGCGCACACCTGGCACGCGGGGAGATCATCGCAACCGTTACAAAGGTCGTTACGAATGATTAGGAAAATAATTCTAAGCCTGTGCTTGCTGGCAATGGTCTCGCAGGCAGCGGCAACCGACGCATCGCTGCGTCCGGGCGGCATCGCCATTGTCGATCTTGGCTCGACAACCCGCATGGCGCCGGAAGCGAGCTTCGATGGAAAACCCGTACTGGTAATGGCCCGCGACAATCGCTGGTTTGCCGTCGTCGGAATCTCGCTCAGCACTGAGCCCGGCGAATTGCTGCTGAGCGTGGGCAATGAACAGAAGACCGTCAGGATCGAAAGTCACGCGTACCGGGAGCAACGGCTGACCATCGAAAACAAGTCTCAGGTGAATCCCGACCAACAACAACTGGATCGCGTTTTCGGTGAACGTAAAATCATCGACGCGGCGCTGAATAATTTCCGGCCGGTGCAACTCGAAGGCGTGTCTTTGTCGTCACCGGTAGCCGGCGCACGCGGCTCCAGCTTCGGCTCGCGGCGTTTTTTCAACGACCAGCCGCGTTCACCGCATTCCGGAATGGACATCGCGGCAAACACAGGTACCCCGGTCGTTGCGCCGCGTGCGGGCATTGTTACGGCGACAGGAGATTACTTCTTCAACGGCAACACGGTGATCATCGATCACGGTCAGGGCTTCATTACGATGTATTGCCATCTGAGCGAGATTGCTGTCGACGCTGGACAGTCGCTTGAGCCTGGAGCGGTGATCGGGGCGGTCGGCGCAACTGGCCGAGTTACGGGCCCACACCTGCACTTCGGTACCTACCTCAACGGCACTGCCGTAGACCCGGCGATATTCCTCGACTAGCTGCAGCAGCTTTCGAAGAACTCACAGATTACCGGGCGAAAAGCGTCCATATCGACCAAAAACGAATCGTGGCCGCGGATGCAGTCGAGCGCCGCCAAACGTGTGTTGCTGCAGACGGCTGCTATGCCGTCCGCCAGTTCGCGTTGTTGCTCCAGCGGAAACAGAATGTCGGTCCGAACGCCCACTACCAGCGCCTGTTCGAGCCTGAGCCTCTTGAAGCCGGCCTGCAACGAACCACCGTATTCAGCGAGATCGAAAAGATCGGATGCGTGTGACAGGTACAGATAGCAATTCGGGTCGAATGCACCGCTGAACTTGTTAGCATGATTCTCGAGATAAGACTCGACCGAAAATTCAGCGACAAACTGGTCTTCGATTCGTGCGTGGTCGGTCGATCGTTCTCGCCCGAAGCGTTGCGTCCACTCCTCCGCTGATCGGTACGTGATCATGCCGAGCTTACGTGCCAGCCGCTGGCCGGTAATCGGCGGGTCGCCCGGATCGTAATTGCCTTTTTGCCATTTCGCGTCCGACCGAATCATCTCTC
Organism: uncultured Gammaproteobacteria bacterium; assembly: GCA_942490655.1. Lineage (GTDB taxonomy): Bacteria > Pseudomonadota > Gammaproteobacteria > Steroidobacterales > Woeseiaceae > UBA1847. The sequence goes on from CALNXZ010000014.1 coordinate 85,900, forward strand.
GCTGCAAGGATCGAACCGCAATCGAAAATGGCAGTGAACGAGTTGCGGACGAAATCGAGACCAGGCGCTTCGCGGCACCCGCGTGACGCACGCAATACGCCAGTGCGCTCATGCCACCCATGGAGCAGCCAATCACGGAGTGCAGGCAACTGATTTGAAGGTGTTGCACGACCAGATAGGCCGCCTCGGCAACATCTTCAAGTGTCAGCACGGGAAACGTCAGACGATATCGATCGCCGGTCTTGGGGTTGATCGTTGCCGGCCCGGTTGAACCGAAACAACTGCCCAAAGAGTTGACGCAAATGACGAAATACTGGTCGGTGTCGATCGGCAAGCCGGAGCCAATCATGTCCTCCCACCAACCGGGCGACATGTCGTCGTCTGACGAGGCCGCGTGGGCAGAGGGAGACAAGCCGCTGAAAATCAGGATGGCATTGTCCGCAGCCTTATTCAGCGTACCCCAGGTCTCGTAAGCCAGAGTCGGCGATTCCAGGTGACCGGCACGGTGCATGCGAAATCTGCCGTCGAATGTAAACGACCTGCGCGCACTACTCATTTTTTGGCCCTCTTCAACAAACGCTTGCGACTGCGTTCTTGCCGGGGCGTCAGCGTATTGCGACGTCCCTCGAACGGGTTTTCCCCTTTCTTGAAAACGAGGCGTACGGGCGTGCCTTTCAGCTTGAACGCTTTCCTGAAACGGTTAATCAAATAGCGCCGAAACGATTCGGGCAATTGGTCGGTCTGGTTACCGTGAATCACGATGACCGGTGGATTGCGTCCACCCTGGTGTGCGTAACGCAACTTGATGCGGCGCCCCCTGACGAGCGGCGGCGGATGTGTGATGACCGCTGCCTGCAACTCATTCGTCAATTCCGTCGTCGACATGTCTCGCGTCGCCGCATCGTAGGCCCTGACGGCAGCCGGCAACAAATCGCCAACCGCTGTGCCGTGTAAAGCCGAAATGGTGATGCGCTCTGCGAAATCGAGAAACGGCAGGCGTCGGTCGAGGTCTTCACGAACTTTCTTACGATGCTCGGCCGAGAGTCCATCCCACTTGTTCGTAACCACCACTAACGCGCGGCCGCGTTCCATGACCAAACCCAACAAGCTCACGTCCTGTTCAGTCACTCCCTCCTGCGCGTCCAGTACCGCAATTACGACTTGCGCCTGTTCGATCGCTTGCAGGGCTTTAACAATGCTGAATTTCTCTATCGTCTCGTGCACGCGGGCTTTGCGACGTATGCCGGCCGTATCGATCAGGACGTAGCGCCGATCATCGCGCTCAAACGGTACGGCGACACTGTCCCTGGTGGTACCCGGCTGGTCGAAAACCACCAGGCGATCATCACCCAGCAAGCGATTAATCAGTGTTGATTTACCGACGTTCGGCCGACCAACAACGGCGATGCGCAGTTCGCGATCGTCCTCCCGGGCGTCCTCCTCCTCTTCCGGAACATCACTTACAAATGCGGCAAGCACACCGTCCATAAGCGCCGCAATGCGGTCGCCATGCGCCGCCGATATTGCAATAGGATTGCCGAGGCCCAGCGAATGAAACTCAGTGTTGGCGATAACCTCATTGAGGCCTTCCGCCTTGTTAACCGCGAGCCAGGTCGATTTCGCGTGACGCCGCGCCAGATCGGCGACGTGCTCATCCGCAGCGGTACGCCCCGCGCGACCGTCAACCATGATGATCGCCACATCGGCCTCTTTGAGCGCACGAATAGTCTGCTCGACCATCGCTTCTTCGATGCCCTCCTCGCCTCCGGCGACGCCACCGGTGTCGATGACGATGTAGGGAACCGGGCCCATCCGACCGAAGCCGTACTGACGATCGCGGGTAAGGCCGGGGAAGTCCGCGACCAGGGCGTCGCGCGACTTCGTCAGTCGATTAAATAAAGTCGACTTGCCAACATTAGGTCGGCCGATCAGAGCGATGACAGGAAGCATAGTTGTGCACCTTCAACGCAGCCGATCAGGACTCGTCGGCAGTTTCAGAAACGTCAGGAGCGCTACGTTTGGGACGATCCTGGATGACTTCATAGGCGGCAAGTGAGCCGTCGTCGCTCTGTACGTAAAGGCGATTGGCGACGACCAGCGGCGTGCTCGAGATTGCCATACTACCCTGGCGCAAGCGCGCCACCGCTACGCCCTCGATGCTGCTGAAAAAATGCAAATAGCCTTCCAGATCACCAACGACCACCGCCGAGTGAAACGGCACCGGCAACGTCGGGTCGCGACGCAGCAGGTCGTCATTGCGCCAGGTTTCAACGCCGGCATTGCGCGTCATTGCGATCAACTCACCGTTGTCGCGCGTTGTATAGACGCTGGTCCAATCTGCAGAGACGCCGACATAGGTCGAGATCTCTCGAGACCAGAGTATCTGGCCGGACTCTGCTGCAATCGATGCGAGTCGCCCCTGGTATCCCGCCGCGTAGATATCCTGGTCAACGACGGCGATAGCGCCGTCGACGTCGGACAGTCGATCCAGGTCGGAGCGTCCGGTCGGCATGGCGAGCATGGAATCCCATTCGACATCGCCTGTTTCCATATTCACTGCGACAATTCGCCCGTTGTCGAAGCCGGCTATCGCCGATGTACCGACAGCCATCGGCGATGATGCGCCACGAATCGTCAGCAGCGGTACGGATTGTTCGATCTGCCAACGTTGCCGTCCGTCAAATCGAGCCAGAGAGACCAGACGATTGTCGATCGTTTGCACGATGACCGAGTCACCCTTGATCAACGGTCTTGCCAGGGTTTCGCCACCAACAAAAGCGCGCCATTGTTCAGTGCCGGTCGCAGCGTCCAATGCAATCACGTAGCCGTCCGCTGAAGCCACCGCCAACATGCCTTCTCCGACGGCCGGTCCTGCAGACAAATCAACATCAAGGTCGATCTTCCAATGCGATTTGCCCGACTCAGGGTTCACGGCAATCACGTTGCCATTGTGACTGGCCGCGTAGATTCGATTGCCATCGCCGACGGGACGCAATCCAACCAGCAGGTATTCTGATTTTTTGCCAACAGAGGTGTTCCAGACGCGCTTAACCTTCAGCGTGCTCTCAATCTTGACGAGTTCCTTGGGTTCAGCTTCCTCATCTTTGTTGCTGAACACGCCACAGGAACTCAACAACAGCGTCGCCGCTATTATTGCTGCCAGCCCAGACCATCGCGGCGCTGTAATCACTCACTTTCCTCGATTGCGGTATCGCTGGTTTCGACAGGCAGCGACGGCGCAGGTTCAGACGTTTGTGGCGGCGCTACAGCTTCAATCTCGGGTAAGTCCAGTGCTTTCCATTGCACTATCTGCGGATCAACAGTGCCGCGAGCCAATGGATCCATGAGCACTTTCTGGTATTCATCCTGGGCTTCCGCGATTCGACCCAAAGCCGTATACGCGTCACCGAGCACTTCGCCGTAGGACGACGCGAACGCACCGGTATCGACATCCGCAAGCAATGCCAACACGTCGTCCGCTTTGTCCTGATACAAATAAATACGTGCCAAACGCAGGCGCGCGACATGTTTCAGCTCATCAGACGAATTGCCATTTACTATCGACAACAAAGTGTCAGCGGCATCCTGATCACGATTTTTATCCATGTAGAGTTTCGCCATGGCGAGCCCGGCCTGCCCAACGTAGGTCGTGTCGCTGTACTTGCTCTCGATCTCATCCGCGGTTACTTCCGCATTTTCAAGATCACCGCCAACCACGAACTCAACCAGCGTCTCGTACGCGCTCGAAGCATCGAGCTGCGCCTGCAACTTGTTCGCCTGGTATTGATTGACACCGAATAGCAGGCCCGCACCGATGACGATGCCACCGATGACATAGTTGCCGTACTCCGACCACCAGCTACGCAACTGCTCAATTTGTTCTTTCTCTGAAAGTAAGTCGTCCACAAAACTGCCCTTATCGTAATTTCTTCTTCAGCGTTTCCGCCAACTGATCGAACGCAACACTTATTTGTTCTTCCGTACTGCGCATTGCCTTGAATCCTACACAGCCATCGGCGAGCTCCTGCTCACCCAATATCAGCGCAATTTCTGCGCCGCTCTTGTCCGCGCGCTTCATTTGCGACTTAAAACTACCACCACCGAGGTTCATCTCGATGCGTACACCCGCAATGTTGTCTCGCAGGTCTTCTGCCAGAGAAAACGCCCGCTCCAGGGTGCCGTCTCCGAGTGCCGCGATGTAGACGTCAACATTCGACGACGGTGCTTCACCACCACTGGCCTCATACAACGCCACCAGTCGCTCGATGCCCATTGCCCAGCCGATGGCGGGTGTGGCACGGCCGCCGAGCTTCTCAACCAGTCCGTCGTAACGACCGCCGGAGCAAACCGCGCCCTGTGCTCCCAGGGCATCAGTTACCCACTCGAACACGGTTCGCGAGTAATAATCGAGCCCGCGCACGAGGCGCGGATTCACGGTGTACTGCACTCCCGCGGCATCCAGCAGACCCTTAAGTCCTGCAAAGTGCACCGCGGACTCCTCATCCAGGTAGTCCAGCATGACCGGCGCCGCATCAACGATCGCCCGCATATCCGGATTCTTGCTATCGAGGATTCTGAGCGGATTCTGCTCGAGGCGGCGAATACTATCCTCATCCAGCTGATTTTTCACGCCTGAAAAGTACGTCACCAGCGCTTCCCTGTAGCGCATACGTGCATCCGGCGATCCCAGCGAATTGATTTGCAGGTCAATTTTCGAAATTGCGAGGCGCTGCCACATGCGAGCGCTCATGATGATCAATTCAGCATCAACGTCAGGGCCCGAATAGCCTATCGCCTCAACGTCAAACTGGTAGAACTGCCGGTAGCGGCCCTGTTGCGGTTTTTCGTAGCGAAACATGGGGCCCGAGGTCCACAGTTTCTGTTTCTGGTTGTGAAACAGGCCGTTGGTCATACCCGCCCGGACCATGCCGGCGGTTGCCTCCGGACGCAGGGTCAGGCTTTCGCCATTGCGATCAGGAAACGTATACATTTCCTTCTCAACGATGTCGGTGACCTCGCCGATCGAACGCTGGAACAGTTCCGTGTGCTCCATCAGGGGCAGGCGAATTTCCGAATAGCCGTAAGACTCCACGATGTCCTGGACGACGGTCTCCAGGTACCGCCAGGTACTCGAAATGTCCGGCAGGATGTCGTTCATGCCGCGAATTGCCCTTGGTTGATTATTCATGGGTTGATTACTCATGGGTTGTTTACTCATGAGCCGACGATCGTCAACCTGGCCGTCCGCCCGCGACGACTGGCGGCTGGAATGCTGAATGCTTCACCGTCAACTGCAAGCGTAACGTTGTCCGCATCGCCGAACAGCACGTTGAACGGCGCAACGCCCGACAGGTTTATGGTGCGCCCGGCAAGACCGAGATCAAAGTACAGGCGACGCCCGGTAGCATCGGTGATTTCCGTCCAGCAATTTCCGATGTAGGTGACGCTTAACTGCATTTCCGCAGCGTCCGTCACGACGACCTGAGGCGCCCGATCCGCGGGCGGAGAAATCGCCACAACCTCCTCGATAATCGCCTCATCGGCACCAGCATCAGCATCGGTATCGGTATCGGTATCGGCACTGTCGTCCGCAGCAGTCTGCTCCTCGATCATTGTCTCTACCGGTTCCGGCAAAGACACTTTCGGCCCGCTGACCGTTGGCTTCGGCGTGGCCTCCTGATTCGCGTACCACCAGTAGCCGCTTGCGACGAAAAGAATAATGACGATCGCAGCAATCCACGGACCCAGAGACATGGGCGGGCGCGGCCTCGGCCTGGGCGCCAAAGCTGGGGGTGCACCGCTCGAACGAGTCAGCCGGTAGTAATCCGCCATCACGTCGGCTTCACGAACCTTCACCAGCTGCGCGTACTTTTTGAGGTGACCTTTAGCGAACACGGGCGCGCCAATGACGTCGAAATCATTGCTTTCCAGTGCGCGCACCTTGAGTTCATCAAGGTGCAATTCCTTGGCAATTTCGAGAACAGTAATTTGCAGTGCGCGACGGGCGTCAGCCAGTCGCTCGCCGCCTTTCGGGGCGGCCGACTCATCGTCCTCGACGATCTGCTCTGGTTTGTCGACGTCGTCGCTCATTAGCCGGCACCCAGCACCTTGCGAGCTTCGGGCGAGGTTGGGAATTCCCTGATCAATTGATCTTCGAACTCGGTCCGCCCTCGGTCATTGCCGAGCAGATCTTCGATCCTTGACGCGAGATACAGTACGCCTGCCGTCGGTATGTTGCTGGACAGGTATCGCTGCAAGAACGCACGTGCACTCAGGTAGTCTTCCCCCTGGAATTTGAGCAGACACATTTGCAAAAGCGCTTCGCCGTACTGCGGCTTGCGTTCCAGTGCTCTACGAAAATACCCCTCGGCGGCTGCCATATCCGGTTTTTGCACCATGCAAACGCCCGCGTTTGTCAGGGTGATTTGCGCGTCGTCATTCTCAGGGTGACTACCCGCTCGGTCGAAATACTTCTTCGCCTGTTCATAGTCTTTTTGCCGACACAGAAATACGGCGTAGGTGTTCTGCACCGTAAAGTCTTTCGGCTGCACGCGAATCGCGTTTTCGTAAGCCTGTTTCGCGAGTCGTGGTACGTCCAGCTTTTCGTAGGTCAGCGCCAACGTCGTGTATGCGTCCCCCATGTTGGGATCGATCTCGGTGGCGAGCATCAGGCGGTCCCGGGCCAGCTCATAAGAGCCCTGCTGGTAGTAGCGTGCACCCAGCTGGTAATTGGTCTCAGCGGCCGCCTTGTTGTCCCGGGTCGGCTCGGTTATGGAACCGGTGGACGAGGAAACACAGCCTGCCATCAATAAGATACTGAATACGCCCGGAAGGTACAGATTGCGAAAATTCATACTGATGACATCCTTATTTCTTTGATTTCATTAGTTTTTTCACCGAGACCTTTGGCGCCGATGCGTTTCTCGCCAAGGCGGTTCTTAACGCGGTCAGCGACTTTGCCTGCCAGCTGTCCACACGCCGCGTCAATATCATCACCGCGTGTCCTGCGTGTGGTTGCAACCATCCCCAGCTGCCGCAATTTGTCCTGGAAGTGCCGGATGGTGTCCGCAGATGAGCGCTTGAATTCGGTTCCCGTAAATGGATTGAAGGGAATCAAATTTACCTTGGCGGGTTTGCCGTGTAGCAGCGCGGCCAATTGTTCAGCCTGTTGAATGCTGTCGTTGATCCCACGCAGCATGACGTATTCGAAAGTGATGAAACGATTGGCGCGCTTTGCTGCGTAGCGCCAGCAGGCATCCAGCAAAGTGCTAATCGGGTGCAGCTTGTTGATAGGGACGATCTGATTTCGCAGCTCATCAGTAGGTGCATGCAAGGAAACAGCGAGCGCAACATTGCAGTCATCTGCCAGTTTATCGATATGCGGCACAATTCCGGAGGTGCTCACCGTGACGCGCCGTCGAGACAAGCCATAAGCCAGATCCGAAACCAGCAGTTCGAGCACGGGCAGCACGTTTCGGTAGTTCGCCAATGGCTCGCCCATACCCATAAACACCACATTACTTACGGCGGCTTCGTCATTGCCGCGCCGCGGCAATTCACGCATCGCATGACGAACCTGACCGACGATTTCGGCGCTCGTCAGATTGCGATTGAATCCCTGTGCGCCGGTCGCGCAGAACGAGCAATCGAGTGCGCAACCCACCTGAGACGATATGCACAGGGTGCCGCGATCCGCTTCCGGGATAAACACTGTCTCGACAGCCTGACCGGAGCCACTGGAAAATAACCATTTGACGCAGCCGTCTTTGGCATCGAACCTGGACTGCACGGTCGGCGGAACGATTTCTGCGTCAAGTTTCAGGCGAGCGCGCAAAGATTTCGACAGATCGGTCATCTCGTCAAAGTCGTCGACATCACGCTGGTAAATCCACTGCATGATCTGCCGTGCACGAAACGGCTTTTCCGAACGCGCCACAAGGAATTGCTCGAGATCGCCTTGCGACAATCCGAGCAAATTCACTTTTTTGGCCAGTTCGGTCACGACGGGGTCCGCCTAACGGGTCCTCGGGCAAACGCCATCGTCGCCGAAGAAGTAGGCGATTTCCTGCGCAGCCGTTTCCGCCGCGTCGGAGCCGTGCACGACATTTTCTTCGATACTCGCTGCGAAGTCCGCACGAATGGTGCCGGGATCCGCATTGGCAGGATTCGTTGCACCCATGATCTCGCGATTTTTGGCAATCGCATTTTCGCCCCGCAAGGCCTGTACCACTACCGGGCCCGACGTCATATAACTCACCAAATCATTAAAGAAGGGTCGTTCTTTGTGCACTGCGTAGAAACCCTGCGCCTGCTCTTTTGTCAGGTGCATCATGCGGGCCGCAACGATTTCCAGGCCTGCCTTCTCGAAACGACTGTAAATCTCTCCAATCAGATTTTTTTGTACGCCGTCAGGTTTGATGATGGAGAGTGTTTGTTCAACTGCCATGTGGTACTTCCTTCGCTTTAATGAATAGTAAGATGCCGTTCGGCCTTATGGCCGACCGAATAAATGTAAACCGTTAATTCTACTCCGGTATTTTCAGACGTTGAAGCTTTCGCCACAACCGCATTCGCCCGAAATGTTCGGGTTTCGGAAGCTGAAAGCTTCATTCAGGCCGTTTTTGACGAAATCGACCTCCGTTCCGTCAATTAAGGGCAAGGCGTCGGGGTCGACGATGACGGTAACCCCCTTGTCCTCAAAAACGACGTCCGACTCGCCGATCGCATCGGCGTAGTTGATGACGTAGGAATAGCCGGAGCAGCCCGTTTTGGTGACGCCCAGACGCAAGCCGACACCCGCACCGCGCTTGTCAAGGTAGGTGCGGACCCGGTTTGCCGCCGAATCCGTCAGTGATATCGTCATTTTAATCCTGTGCCTGGCTGGTTAAACGGTCCTCTATGGCTGCCCTTAGCGATCGAACCGTGTCTTCGAGCACTAGTATACGTCCGGTTTTCTCTACAGGTACAGCCAGATCCCGCATAATCTGGCTCGTTGTGAATTCTTCGAGCGCCGCAGGCGCCTGGCCTTCATAGCGGCAACAAAACTCCTCGGCGGCTGCAATGACATGGGGACAGCCCCAGGCTTTGAAGCGCAGCGCCAGAATGCGGCCGCCTTCGACCCTGGCCGACAGGCGAATACGCAGACCCTGATCCTCGAAGAAGGCGAGGTCCGTAGCGCGACCTGCAACATCGCCCTGATGCTGTGGATCAGCGAAATGTGCGCGCACCAGCGAATTGTAGGGATCCTCGATCATGCGGCCCGCTCCGGCGCGAGCTCACGCAGCTTTTGCACGGCATCCCGGTACAGGGCGATCGCCCGCTCTATGTCCGTCACCGTCGTCGCACGCCCCAGGCTGAATCGAATGGCACTCTGTGCTTCGAGGTCAGTGCGCCCCAGCGCTCGCAACACCGCAGACGGTTCCTGGCTTTTTGAATTGCAGGCGGACCCGGTTGCCACGCACAGCGGTTCCAGCGCGAGCAACAGGCTCTCGCCTTCGATATCGCGCACGCCGACGTTAAGGATGCCCGGGTATCCGCCATCGGCCGGTCCGTTGATGTGCAAGCCGGCGAGATCCTCGATGCCTCGCAACAACTGCTTTCTGAGCGCGTTCAGGTGAAGTAGGTCCGCATCGATCCGCGTACTTGCGAGCTCAGCCGCTGCACCCATGCCAGCGATCAGGTCCACTGCGAGGGTGCCCGGACGCACTCGTTGTTGTTGTCCACCGCCAAACATCAAAGGTTCCAGCGCCGTGCCATTCGAAACATAAAGGGCTCCGACCCCTTTGGGGCCGTAGAACTTGTGTGCTGTGAGGGAGTACAGGTCGACCGGCAGTCTCGAGAGGTCGACCGGAATTTTTCCAGCGGCCTGGGCACCGTCAACGTGCAGCAGCACTTTCCGTTCGCGGCACACTGCGCCCAAAGCCGCAATATCCTGGATCGTGCCCGTTTCATTGTTCACCTGCATGATCGACACGAGCTGGGTATCGTCACGCAAGGCCTGCATCAGGTCGTCTGTCCGTAAACAACCATCGACATCCGGCGCAAGCCAGCTCACTTCAAACCCTTGCTTTTCAAGGGCACGAAATACATCAACCACCGCCTTGTGTTCGGTCAGCATCGTGACCAAGTGTTTGCCGCGATGCGCTCGCAGTCGAGCGGCACCGAGTATCGCGAGGTTGTTCGACTCCGTCGCGCCAGAGGTCCACAGCAGCGATGCCGGAGCGATATTCAGCAAGGTTGCCACCTGTGCGGACGCCTCTTTGACGACGCCCGCGCTGCGCCGACCCGCCGCATGATTGGAAGCGGGATTGAAACTAGCGGTCTCCTGTACCGTACGCATGCGGTTTCCCACTGCGGGATCCAGCGGCGTTGTGGCGGCGTAATCGAGGTAAATAATGTCCTCGTCGTTCGACATTAGCTCGACCCCCGGGTGCGATCGATTGCCGTGAGGAAGCCGCGCAGGATATTCACTTCGTTCACGTCAGGACGCGCACGAATAAACAGGCGGCGCATGCGACGCATGAGGTAACGGGGATTGTCCGGATCCAGGAACTGCACATCCTCCAGTACCTGTTCGAGGTGCCGATAAAAATGCTCCATCTCCTCGCCGTTGGCCGGTGGCGCTTCGCTCGCAAACCCCGGGCCGCCATTCAGAGTGCTCGCGACACGCAATTCGTAGGTGAGCACCTGCACTGCCATAGCCAGGTTCAGGGAACTGAAATCGGGGTTCGTCGGTATCGTCAGGAGGGTATGGCAAAGATCGAGGTCGTCGTTGTTCAGGCCGGACTTTTCCGGGCCAAACACGGCAGCAACCTTGCCCTTTTTCATTTCCAGCATCATGCGTTCCGCGCAATCGCGCGGAGCCATTGTCGGCCAGCCGATAGTCCGGGGCCTTGCGCTGGCACCGGCGACGTAGGTGCAATCTGTCAGCGCGTCGGAAAGCGACGCTACAACTATGGCTTTGTCGAGTATGTCAGTCGCCCCGGACGCCCGCGCGGTCGCATCCTCATGCGGGAAATGTCTCGGGTTCACGAGCGCCAGGTCGCTAAGCCCCATGTTCTTCATTGCACGCGCGACGGCCCCGATATTTCCGGGATGCGTGGTACCTACGAGCACGATTCTTACGGTCATCTTGTTAAGGACAGTTCGTTAAAAGTCCGGTATTCTACCGCCCCGGCGACCCGGGCTGACAGGTTTGTCGCCGTATTCGCCCAGTTCTTTGACATTGACGGAATCGATATGCACGCACTACTGAACGTAGCGGTCATGGCCGCACGCCGCGCAGGCGCTGTACTTGGCAGGAATTTCAATAAGCGCGACAAGCTGACTATTGAGAAAAAGGGGCATGCCGATTTCGTCAGCTCAGCAGATCTTGCTGCTGAGCGCGCCATTATCGACGTCATCCACAAACACTATCCTGACCATGCTATCCAGGCTGAAGAGTCCGGTCTTAGCGGCGAATCTGATCACGTATGGATTATCGATCCGCTCGATGGCACCACGAACTACCTGCACGGCTTCCCGGTGTTCTGTGTTTCGATCGGCCTGCAAATCGGCGGACGCATGGAGCATGCGGTAGTTTACGACCCTATGCGCGAAGAACTATTCACAGCATCACGTGGCCAGGGTGCACAACTCGACGAACGCAAAATTCGCGTCAGCGGCATCAAAGACCTCGACCGCGCGCTGGTTGGCACGGGCTTTCCCTTCCGACAAGCGGACAAAGAGATGGCGCCCTACCTCTCCATGCTGGAGAAAGTCGTGAAGAATACTTCGGGCGTTCGCCGGCCCGGCGCGGCCGCGCTGGACCTGTGCTATGTCGCCTGCGGTCGCTTGGACGCATTTTGGGAAACGGGCCTGCAGCCCTGGGATCTTGCAGCAGGCACCCTGATTATTCGCGAAGCCGGCGGTATCATCAGCGCCCTCGATGGCGCTGAGAATCATATGGCGACCGGGCACGTTCTGGCCGGCACACCGCGAATCTACAAGGGCCTCGCGAAACTCTGTGCGAAAGAAATCAAAGCCATACTCGCTTAACGCTTGTTACGGTAGATCATCAATCAGCGAAGCATCTTTGATCGGTTCAATCAAATCCTGAGCACTCACGTTTAGCACCAGAGCGATCGCGCTGGCCGTGTAAGTCGATGAGTAAGTACCGACCACAATGCCGACGATCAACGCGATCGAGAACGGTGCGATCGATTCGCCACCTAGCGCCAACAGCGCCACCAGCACCAGCAACGTCGTCAGACCCGTGATAATCGTGCGCGCCAGCATTTCGTTAATGGAAATATTCATCAGTTCGCGGGCAGTGCTACCGCGCAAGGTGAAGAAGTTCTCTCGAATTCGATCGAATACGACAACCGTGTCATTCAGCGAATAGCCGATGACGGCGAGCACGGCGGCGACAACCGTCAAATCGAATGGAAAGCCGAATATTGAGAAGAAACCAACTGTGATGATCGCGTCGTGGGCCAGCGCTGCGACGGCTCCCAATGAAAATTTCCACTGAAAGCGAATCATGACGTACAGGAATATCAACATCAGAGCGACGATCATCGCCAACGCACCACTTTCCGCCAGTTCGTTACCGACCTGAGGGCTGACAAACTCAACACGCCGCAGGACGGTGTTCTCATGTCCACTCTGGAGCGTCTGCTGCAACCGGGCGCGGATCTGATCTACATCACCCTCTTGGGGCGGCAAGCGAACCAGCACCACAGTATCGGCACCAAAGCGTTGCACCTGTGCGTTGTCGTATCCTTCCGTCATCAGGTTGGCACGAATTTCCTCAAGGTTGGCACTCTCCTGATAGCCAACTTCAAGCAATATGCCGCCGGTGAAGTCGATGCCAAACTCCAGGCCACGAGTCGCCAGCGAATAGAGAGACACAATGACCATCAATGCCGAAATTGTCAGACCGATATTGCGGCGTTTCCTGCTCAGAAAATCTATGCTGGTTTTGTCTTTGATCAAACGCATGATTCGACGTCCTATACCGGTACTGACGTGAGCTTGCGCCCGCCGTATATTAAATTAACAACAGCTCGTGTTCCGATTATCGCCGTAAACATCGACGTCATGATGCCGAGCATCAGCGTGATCGCAAAGCCCTTGATCGGCCCTGTGCCGATTCCGAACAGAACGACGGCAGCGATCAGGGTTGTAACGTTGGCATCGGCAATCGAAGAAAACGCTTTCTCATAACCTGAATTGATCGCCGCCTGTGGCGACACGCCGGCTGCCAGTTCTTCACGGATGCGTTCGAATATGAGCACATTGGCATCTACCGCCATGCCGACGGTCAATACAATACCGGCGATGCCGGGCAATGTTAGCGAGGCCTGCAATACAGACAGCATTGCGGATATGAATATGAGATTCGAAAACAAAGCGAGGTTCGCAATCAGACCGAACATCCGGTAGTACACGACCATGAACAGCACTACTGCGAAAAACCCGATCTTGATCGCGTTGAAACCGCGGTCAATGTTGTCCTGTCCCAAACTCGGGCCGATCGTGCGTTCATCAATCTTGAACACAGGCGCAGCCAGTGCACCGGCACGTAATAGCAGAGCGAGGTCGTGTGCCTCACCCGGCCGCAGACCGCTGATCTGGAAGCGGTCCTTGAAGATGCCCTGGATGGTCGCTGTGTTGATGATCTCTTCAGTCTTGACGTCGCGGTACTCGGTTTCATCGCCGACTTTGATGGCCTCGCGGCGGGTCTCGATGAATACTGTCGACATGGGCTTTTTCAGGTTTTCCATGGTCGTCTTCAGCATGCTTTCGCCGCCGGCTGAATCGAGCGTAATGGAAACGATCGGTTGACCCTCACTGAACCCCGAAGCCGCATCGATAATCTGATCACCGGATGCAATCACTCTGCGTTTCAGCACTTGCGATTGTTCGCCAGGGCGACCCGGATAACGTCGCGAACCGGGCTCCGTTTCGGACTGATCGACCATACGAAACTCCAGCGTCGCCGTAGCCGTCAGGATCTTGTTGATCTCGTTCGGATCCTGCACGCCGGGCAATTGCACGACGATGCGATCCACGCCCTGTCGTTGCACGAGCGGCTCCGCCACACCCAATTGGTTGACGCGATTTCGCAAGGTCGTAATGTTTTGCTCGATGGCGAAGTCCTGGCGTGCGCTGATCTGCGCTTCGCTCATTTGCACGGTTAGCGATTTGCCGTCTGTGCCATCCGCGACCAGCACATCCGGGTCTACGCGCTCTATGACATCGCGAGCTCCTTCGAGGTCTTCAGGACCTGTCAGGCGCACGGTGATAATCCGGTTGGCGAGATCAACGCGATGTCGAATCCTTGCGTCGCGAAGACTGTCATCGATCGCCTGCTCATACAGTCCCATACGCGTATCGATGGCTGTGTTCATGTCGACTTCGAGCAGTACGTACACGCCACCTCGAAGGTCCAGACCCAGACTCATCGGGCTCAATCCCGCGTTGCGCACCCAGTCCGGCAATTTCGGTGCAAGCGTCTGCGCGACATTCGCTACGCGGCCGTAGCGAGCCTTAAGGCTCTCAGCGACGGGGGCAAGCTCAGTGCCCGGTTCGAAGCGAATAACGACACGCCCGTGTTGCAGGTACGCCGCTTCGGGCGTAACACCATTATTCTCGACGACCTCGCGGTACTCCTGTACGCGCGCAGCATCGTATTCCGCACCATTGTTGTCCGCGATCTGCAGCGCGGGCACGCTGCCGTAAATATTCGGCAGTGCCAAAAGGCAACCCGCAATCAAAATCACGAGGACAAAAATGTTCAGCCAGGCAGGATACTTATTCATAAGATTCCAGCAATCAGGCTTCGTCGTAAGTACCCTTGGGTACGACCACTGATACGCTTGCTTTCTGAATTTTGATTTCGGTGTTGTCGGCGATTTCTACCACGGCGTAGTGATCGCTCACAGCAGTGACCTTGCCAAGAATTCCGCCGGCAGTCAGAACCTCGTCACCTGCCTTCAGGCCGGAAACAAGTTCGGTGTGCGCTTTTTGCTTCTTTTGTTGCGGACGAATCAGGAGGAAATAAAAGGCTGCAAACATCAATACCATCATGATGATGAAGCTCGTGGAATCGCCCTGTTGAGCACCTTGTGCGTAAGCGTTTTGAATGAAGAAATCCATGAGTCTCTACTTCTATATTGTGGGTGTTGGGCCTGGCCCGGTAAAAACAGCGCGGTATTATGGCACAAGCCGAGGAGTTGGGGGCGACTTACAAGAACGCAAGGCGGAACTGCAATTTCGCCACTCAGCCGTAACTTGAGCGCAGACTGGTAAGCATCTCCGGCAAAGTGCCTGCCGCGATTGATGCGCGAATATCGCCCATAAGTTTTTGATAATAATGAAGATTGTGAATCGTCGCGAGGCGCGGGCCGAGTATCTCACCGCACTTCTCGAGATGCCTTAAGTAAGCGAGCGAGTAATGTTCGCAGGTGTAGCAGTCACACTCAGGATCCGGTGCGGACGTATCGTCGCGGTATTTCGCATGTCGAAATCGGACGTCACCTTGCGAGGTATATAACAATCCGTTGCGAGCATGGCGGGTCGGAATTACGCAATCAAACATATCGACGCCACGAGAAACTGCCTCCGCGATGTCCAGTGGCGTGCCGACGCCCATAAGATACCGCGGTGCAAGTTCCGGCATAGTCGGCATTAAGGCATCGAGCACCGCATGCCGCTCGGCCTCAGGTTCGCCCACGGCAAGCCCACCGATCGCGTAGCCATCGAAACCCAATTCGACCAAGCCGTCGCGCGACTCGGCTCTAAGGTGGTCGTACATGCCCCCCTGTACGATCCCGAACAGCGCCTCACCTCGGTCCGGCTCTGCTGCTTTGAGCTCATCAAAACGCCGACGACTGCGCTCGGCCCATCGCAATGACAATTGCATCGATTCACGAGCTTCTTTTTCAGTAGCAGGATACGGCGTGCACTCATCAAAAATCATCGTTACATCGGCGTTCAGGTCGTGCTGCACTTCCATCGACTTTTCCGGGGTAAGAAAAACCTTGTCTCCATTGACGGGAGACTGAAAGCGCACGCCTTCTTCCGAAAGCTTTCTCATCGCAGCGAGCGAGAAGACCTGGAAGCCGCCGGAGTCCGTAAGTATTGGTCGGTGCCAGTTCATAAACTCGTGCAGACCGCCATGCGCACGAATGACGTCTGTGCCCGGACGCAGCATCAGGTGGAAGGTATTGCCGAGAATAATCTCGGCGCCATCTGCAGCAACTTCCTCCGGCGTAACACTTTTGACCGTACCGTAGGTGCCAACCGGCATGAACACCGGAGTCTGAATTTCGCCGCGACGGAATTTCAGGGTGCCGCGCCGGGCCGCGCCACACTGATGACTGATTTCGAATTTCATAGAGATTTTTCCGGCGTGAGAAACATGGCGTCACCGTAGCTGAAGAACCGATACTTCTCACGCACTGCATGTCGATAGGCATCGAGGATACGTTGCTGTCCCGCGAATGCCGCTACCAGCATCAACAGGGACGACTGTGGCAAATGAAAATTCGTGATCATTGCATCGACGGTTCGGAACTCGTATCCCGGCAGTATGAACATGTCCGTCTCACCATTAAACGCCTGTATTGAACCCTCTGCCGACGCACATTCCAGCGCGCGTACCGAGGTAGTACCGACTGCGATCACGCGCCCGCCAGCTTGCTTCGTTTTCAGTACTGCATCGCGACAAGCATTACTGACAACTACGCGTTCGCTGTGCAAACGATTTTCGCGAATATTTTCTTCACGCAGCGATTGAAATGTTCCGGCACCCACGTGCAGTGTTACCCAGGCATGAGCAATACCGGCGTCGTGGGTATCCGCAAGCATCGCCGCATCGAAATGCAATCCCGCGGTCGGAGCCGCAACGGCGCCGACCTCTTTTGCATAAACGGTTTGGTAGCGTTCGATGTCGGCAACTTCCGCGGCCCGCCCGAGATACGGCGGTAATGGCACTGCGCCATGCGCTTCGAGGAACGGCAGTACGTCGACCGAAAAATTCAGGTCATACAAGTCACCCTCGCGCCCGATCACGGTCGCCACCGCATTGTCTGCCAGTAGGAGTCGACCGCCGGGTTTTGGTGACTTACTGGCCTTGATATGCGCCAGCGCAGCTCGTTCACCCTGCACACGCTCAAGCAATATTTCGGCGCGTCCACCGGTCTCTTTGGCGGCCGCCAGCCGCGCTTTGATCACTCGAGTATCGTTGAAAACCAGCAGGTCACCCTGACGCAGCAGGGCCGGGAACTCACCGAAACTGCGATCACGGATGCTATCGCCGAGCTCCAGCAGACGACTGTCACGACGAGCTGCAGCTGGGTAGCGCGCGATCAGCTCATCGGGTAGTTCGTAATCGTAATCGGTAATGGACATGGGCGCGCATGGTATCAAAGCCATGCGTACCTATGTCTATTTCCCAATGTTGTCTGCGCTGCCCCGCTTAGGTTGATGTTGTGTCGGCCGGCGCGACGGGCGCTACCGGTACCCGAGCCGGCTTTGCGGGCATCGGCGCGATCAGAGAACTGTGTGGATCAGCCGGAACTTCAACTTTGACCGTACGCTTCTTCTTGTCACGCATGATGCCGAGTTCCAGCGTTTCACCGCTTTCATAGGAGCTCAGGATTCTGAGGCAGTGGCGCGTATCGGAGGGTGCGCGGCCATCGATCGTCTGGATGACGTCTCCGTCCTGCAGATCAATGCCCCCTGCTTTCGGCGCGCTGACAACCAACAGGCCGGTATCCGTGCCGAAATACTTGCCAAGACCTTCATTGAGCTCAACCAACTCCATACTGCCCCAGGCGCCGTCCGCAAAAGGGAAGCCAAATTGGAAACGGAATTTCTCCATGGCTTCAGGCGCGAAAACACGGCCCATCGCATTAGGCACGCCCATGTGCTCATCGTCCGATGACCATGAATACGCATGCATTTCCACAACCCGTGGTTTCAGCCTGACCGAATCCGGCTTGCCATTGCGAAGAAAGTCGAGCTTGATCTCGTCACCTTCCTCGATACCCTTTACAAAATCGAGGAGGCGCTGATTCGCTTCGGCACTGCTTGCGGCCTGCAACGACTCTCCGTCGACTGCCGTCACAATGTCGCCCGCCCGCAAGCCTGCGTCATCGGCCGCGCTTTCCGGCGTTACACCACCGACCTCAACGCCTTGGACGTCGCCCGCCTTATCACTTTCTTCAATCGTGATGCCAATGCGGGGTTTGTTCCACAACTCAAAACGGCGCTCTACCACGGCCATAGTCGGCAAACGTTGGCGCGTAATTTCGGCAATTTCCCGTGCCGCCTGTTCCATGCGTTCCTCAGCTTCACGCAGTCGCTCCGAATACTCTGCCTTGCGCAGTTCGGCTTCCGCCTGCTTTGCCTCCTGATCTGCTTGCGCTAGTGCCTGGCCGGCAAACAACCATGCGGCTGTCAGCGGCAACAAAATTTTCCACGTCTTCATCACGTACTACTCCTGGGTCTAATACGCTGCCCGTTGCGCCTGCGCATAGCGCAACTGCAGCAGCAATTTCATCAATCGGACGCGTTCGCGCCAAAAGATTTCTCTGTCCCCATCGGCCCACTGCGCCGAGGGGTCACTCAACTGATAATCGATAGCCGCAATGCGACTCTCAATGTCGGACATTGTCGCCACTGTGCCCGCACGAGCCACGCGGGGCTCAGCCGGCAACGAGCGCAAATCGCGCTCCAGTTCACGCGACTGAACCTGCAGTGCTCGCAAATTCGAAAGGTCCGTCTGATTCGACGTCTCACCCTGTGGAACCACAGTCGCCGGATCATTGTCGATCCGGCTACCCGGCATCATCACGGCAACCAGCAACGCTGCGGCCACCAGGCCTGCTCCGGCATACCATTTGTGTTGCCGAGCAGCGGGCCGAATCAATAACCCTTCTGCTTCGGCCTGTTGCCGTATCCGGGTCCAGACTTCTCGGGGTGGCATCGTCAACGGGAGCGATCGCAGCCCGCGCTGCAAAGCGACATGTTCGTCGGCAGTTAATGCACAAATCATTTCCGGGTCCTTCTCGTCATTGCTCATATCAGCAACTCCAGATTAATAACTACCGACGGCAGCGCCGTCGGGCTGTGTGCCAGCTTCCACACTCAGCATTGGTCGCAATCGTTGATAAGCCCTCGACAACTGCGATTTTGAAAAACTTTCGGTCTTGCCCATCAGGTCGCCAATCTCCTTATGGGTATAGCCCTCGACATCGTGCAGCCAGATAACCGCTCGACTGACGTCCGGCAGGTTCGCAATGGCGGAATCCAGGTCTATTGCGTCGTCCGGGTGGCTCGAAATTCCATGACTAACTGCTTCCCCCTCGGTGACATCGTCCCAGCCGTCCGCCAATGCCTGCCCGCGCTTGGTCCAGGCCGAGCGGAGAAACATCAGCGACTTGGTCACGGCGATGCGCCGAATCCAGCTTCCCAATGCCGCCTCACCGCGAAACGAGGCTATTGAGCGCATGATCTCGATAAACGTCTCCTGCACCAGATCTTCGGCCTGTGCCGGGGCTTTGGTAAAGCGCAGGCAGATCGAATACACCGGCGAGGCGAAAGCCCGGTAGATGATCTCGTGCGCTTTAGCGTCGCCGCTGGCGGCCCGCCGAATGATGCCCGGATCGATCTCAATGTCTGCAAACGTGCTCATAGTCGGAATATTAGATGCTTACCTGCTGCAAAGGGTCGCAATATTTGTCGCTTTCTTTGCGGAACTCAGAATCCGCGAATATACTGTGCGCCGTTCGCGGGGGCGGAGCCCTCCGCACGAGCCCACCATACCAAGCCGGGATGGCGGAACTGGTAGACGCGCCGGATTCAAAATCCGGTTTTCGAAAGGAAGTGGGGGTTCGATTCCCCCTCCCGGCACCATCTGAAGATTTGGTTGAGACAATGAAGTACTGCTCAAGTTGCGGCGGCAACATCAGCCGCAAGGTGCCTGACCGCGATAATCGCGAACGCGCGATTTGTGACGATTGCCATACAGTCCACTACAAGAATCCGTTGCTTGTTGTCGGCTGCGTCGTTGAAAGCGACGGCAAGGTTTTGCTCTGCAAACGCTCCATCGAGCCACGCCGTGGCTACTGGACGATCCCTGCCGGCTTCATGGAACTCGGCGAAACCATGGCCGGCGGCGCTGCTCGAGAAACGCTGGAAGAGGCCTGTGCCGTAGTTGACATCAGTCACCAGTTTGCCTCAGTCGACGTCCCCGACGCTGGCCAGGTTCATGTCTTTTTCTGCGGCAAACTTGTCGGTGATTATGGCGTCGGCGAAGAAAGTCTTGAGACGCGTCTGTTCAATGAGGATGAAATTCCCTGGGACGATCTCGCGTTTCAGAGCGGCAGATTTGCGTTACAGAAGTATTTCGAAGACCGCGGCAAAAACAACGGCGTTCATTTTCATGAACTGAGACGTTCGAAGTCCTGAGCGAGCTCTAGTTTTTGGCTGACTGCGTCGCCATCTGCAGGCGACTTGCCAGTGCCGCCGGTGGTAAATAGCCACTCACCAACGTGCCGTCATCGAACACAATCGCCGGCGTACCGGTCAGCCCGATGTCCTGCCCCAGCATATATTGCTGCGAGACTGCAGAGGCATCGCATTTCTGGGTTTCGAAATCACTGTCCAGTTTTGCCGAAGTCAGCGCACGATTTCGGTCTCTGGCGCACCAGACGCGTTCCGAGGTCGCCCAGGAAGTCGATGCCGGCCCGTTGCGCGGGTACAGCATGTAGCGAATGGCTATTCCCGCAGCAAGGTACTCGTCAATCTGACTGTGCAATTTTCGACAGTAGGTGCAATCAACATCGGTAAAAATCGTTACCCGGTACTTCGGGTCAACCGGCGAAAACAGGATGGTTTGATCATTGTCGATTGTAGACATGAGCGTACGGCGCGTTTCCGTACGGGTTAATTCGGTCAGATTCAATTGCTGGTCGAGGTCAATCAGATCGCCCTGCAACAGGTAACGACCATCCTCAGAGACATAGGCTACAACTGAGCCTTTGTGCACGGTGTACCAGCCATCTACAGGGCTCTCGCTGACGTTTTCCGCACCGATTTCGTCGAACATCTCGGCCATTTTGGCGCGAACAGCGTCAAGCCGCGCGTCGTCTGCCGCAGAAACGGGCCCGGACGCAAACGAAACGATTGCCAGTAGAGAGAAAAATGAAGTGCTAAGGCGACTCATGGTTATTTGTCCTGAAAGGCGAAAACCCTGTCGGTGAGACAGGGTCGGGAGCTGTCGGTTCCCGGGCAGCGCGCAGTCTATCAGACACCGGCGCATCGCCGAAACGGTTTAGCCGCGCGGATGATGCTCGGCGTGCAGGTCCTTAAGCCGTTCACGGGCCACATGGGTGTAAATCTGGGTCGTAGACAGATCGCTGTGTCCCAGCAACATCTGTACCACGCGCAAATCCGCGCCGCGATTCAGCAGGTGGGTCGCAAATGCGTGCCGCAAACTGTGTGGCGACATTTTTTGCCGCACGCCCGCCTTTTCGGCATAGCGCTTGATGATGTGCCAGAACGCCTGACGAGTCATGCGATCGCCACGCCGAGTCGGAAACAGGTAATCGGTCTGGCGCTCAAGGAGGATTTCCATACGCGAACTATTGATGAATTCCTTCAACCAGCGCTGCGACTCTTCACCGAGAGGGATCAGCCGTTCGCGATCGCCCTTGCCAACGATACGCAGTACACCCTGATTAAAATTCACCTGCGACTGTTTGAGGTTGATCAGCTCCGAAACTCGAAGTCCGGTCGCGTACAGCAATTCGAGCATCGCCCGGTCACGATGTCCCAGCGGCTCGTCCGTGTTTGGCGCATTCAGCAATGCATCGACCTGATCTTCTGACAAAGTCTTGGGCAGTGAGCGCCCTATGCGGGGCATTTCTATCTCGGCTGTCGGATCGTTCTTGCGCAGGCCTTCACGCTGTATGTAACGGAAGAAGCGACGGAAACTGGATAGCTGACGCGCCGTTGATCGTGGCTTGGCACCACTTTCGACCCGTTCGGCGATGAAATTCAGGAGGTCTGCTTTTTCGGCGCTTTTGATCGACTTACTGTCTTCCGCCAACGAACGGCCCAGCGTCATCAGGTCCGCGCGGTAGGCGCCCAGTGTGTTCTTCGACAGGCCGCGTTCCATCCAAATGGCATCAAGAAACTGATCCACTAATTCTTCAGAACGAGTGACAGTTGATGAGTCAGGCGTGCTTTGTTTGTTGCTACTAGCCATAATATCCATCTTCTCTAGTCGCGCAATCCATTGCGGCGATTCCTCTGCCAACCGGGCCGTCGGACTGGTAGCATACGCCGTCCCGACTCCAGGCAATAATCCCAATGCACCGCCAAGCGACGGATTTATCAAGGTTTATGAGTATGGTGACGACTTCAGTAGAGGTGCGTGACCCCTGTCACAGAAACCACAAGGCGTTAACATAAAGTGAACTGGGTCACACGCGTCGCGAATTTCCTCTGGGGCCTGTGGGCCTGGCTGTGCTTCTCAATGGGCTGCCTGTTTTCCCTGTTTGTCGCGATATTGGTTCCCGGCGGCCATCGACGTCAAAAGCTGGTCACCTTCGCGGCCAGATCGGTGTTCGTTGTTGCGGGCGTACGCGTCACAGTACGTGGCATGGACAATCTGCCGATAGACAGCTGCGTCGTAGTTGCCAACCATGCCAGCTATATCGATGGCGTGTTGCTGAAAGGCTACCTGCCAGCCCGATTCGGCTTCGTAATCAAGGGTGAGATGCGAGACATTCCGGTCGTGCATTTCCTCTTGCGACGATCCGGATCGAAATTCGTCGAACGCAAAGAAACGAAAGGCAGTGCACGAGACGCAAGACAACTCGTCAAGGCCGCGAAGGATGGCGAATCACTGGGCTTTTTCCCGGAGGGCACGTTTATCGCCAAACCGGGCGTTGGGCATTTTCGTCCGGGCGCTTTCGTTGCAGCGCTCAAAGGCGAACTGCCGGTCGTACCAATAGCCATCTCCGGCACGCGAAAAATGCTGTCGTCTGGCCGATTGTTGCCCCGGCCTGCAGACCTCACGATCGACGTGCTTCCGGCGATCGCGCCGGGCGATGAAAGCTTTGCCTCATCGAAAGCGCTGGCCGAAGCCGCGAGACTAAGGATATTGCTGGCCCTCGGAGAACCCGACCTGTGTCTGGACGAGTCCGCTGCCTGACTACCTGATTCACAATATTGCGCTTATCTGCCGTTTCCCCGACAGTAACGCACCCAAACCATTATTCGCCTGACGGAGTCATTCATAATGAGTTCTGATGCAGTAGTCATAGTCGCCGCAAAACGATCACCGCTCGGTGCGTTCCAGGGCGCGCTTTCCGACGCCAGCAGCCCGGACCTTGCAGCCGCCGCAATCCGCGCCTGCGTCGAGGAGTCCGGCGTGAGTGCCGACGACATCAGCGAAGTCCTGATGGGCTGTGTTTTGCCGGCCGGTGTCGGTCAGGCACCGGCACGTCAGGCGGCTATTAAAGCGGGCCTTCCATTGCATGCCGGCTGCACGACTCTTAATAAAGTCTGCGGCTCAGGTATGAAGGCTACGATGCTCGGTAATGACCTGATCCATGCGGGAAGCGCAAGTATCGTTGTCGCAGGCGGCATGGAGTCGATGAGCAACGCACCTTATCTAATGCCGAAAGCCCGCACCGGCTACCGAATGGGACATCAGGAAGTACTCGATCACATGTTCTTTGACGGCCTGCAGAACCCCTCCGACGGCAATATGATGGGGCATTTCGCCGAACTGACCGCAAAAAAATACGGCTTCACGCGTGAAGATCAGGACGCCTTCGCGATTGCATCAGTTACTCGCGCGCGTGCTGCCATGGCGAGTGGCGAATTCGATGCCGAGATCACGCCGGTCACTATCGACACGCGAAAAGGCGCTGTCACTGTCGGTGAGGACGAGGGACCCGGCACGGCCAATATCGAAAAAATTACTACATTGAGACCGGCGTTCGCAAAAGACGGCACGATCACAGCAGCCAGCTCATCATCCATTTCAGACGGCGCCGCGGCTCTTTTACTAATGAGTGCCAGTGAAGCCAGGAAGCGCGGTCTAAAAGCGCTGGCAACCATCGCCGGGCACTCGGGTTTCGCGCACGAGCCGGAATGGTTTACGACAGCACCCGTATTCGCCATCAAAGCACTGCACGATAAGCTCGGCTGGACTCCGGATAACGTTGATCTCTATGAGATTAATGAGGCCTTCGCCTGCGTCACGATGGCGGCAATGACCGACCTCGGGCTTGATCACAAGAAAGTGAACGTAAACGGTGGCGCCTGTGCCCTGGGACATCCGATCGGCGCTACCGGCGCCAGGATCATCGTCACGCTGCTACACGCTTTGCGTAACCAGAAAAAGAAGCGTGGTGTGGCATCGCTGTGCATCGGCGGTGGCGAAGCTGTCGCGATCGGCATCGAAATCAACTAATTCATCAGAACGGGAAAAGTCATGGATCTTAAAATCGCAAAAGCCGTAATCACAGGTGGCGCATCGGGTCTCGGATTGGCCACGGCGGAGCGCGTCATTGCTGCCGGCGGACAAGCTGTCCTTCTGGATGTCAACGAAGAGCAAGGCAATGCGAAAGCCGCCGAGCTTGGCTCACGGGCGATGTTCGTACGAACTGATGTCTCCAGTGAAGAGAGTGTTAAGACCGCTATTACTGCCGCCAAAGAATTCATGGGCAGCATCACACTGGCTGTCAATTGTGCCGGTATCGCAACAGCGGGCCGCACATTGGGTCGCGATGGACCGTGGCCCGCAGAAAATTTCAATCGCGTCATCCAGATCAATCTCGTCGGCAGCTATATCGTCACCAAGGAAGCGGCCGCCGTCATGCAATTGAATGAACCCAACGATCAGGGCGAGCGCGGCGTCGTCATTAGTACAGCGTCCGTCGCCGCCTTCGAAGGCCAGATCGGACAGGCCGCCTATTCCGCATCAAAAGGGGGCGTCGTCGGTATGATGCTGCCACTGGCACGAGAATTCGCCCAATTCGGCATCCGTGTTAACACGATCGCACCCGGCATCTTCATGACACCGATGCTCGCGGGTATGCCGGAAGAAGTTCAGGACTCCCTCGGCAAACAAATCCCCTTCCCACCGCGATTGGGCCGCCCGGAAGAATACGCAGACACCGCCGCGTTTATTTACGGGAATCCCGTTGTGAACGGTGAAACGATTCGAATCGATGGCGCAATCAGGATGCAGCCTAAGTAGGTTGGTTGCCCAGGTTTACAGAATGTCACAGGGCATCGGGCGACTTACATGTTTGAATAATTGGGGCCGCCGCCACCTTCCGGAACTGTCCAGATGATGTTCTGTTTCGGGTCTTTGATGTCGCAGGTTTTGCAGTGGACGCAGTTGCCCGGATTGATCTGGAATTTCTTTGCGTCGCCCTCGCCCACTATCTCGTAAACGCCGGCCGGGCAATAACGTTGTGCGGGTTCGTCGAATTCGGGCAAGTTGTAGTTAATCGGGATGGACGCGTCCTTCAGCTTCAGGTGTGAAGGCTGGTCTTCTTCGTGGTTGGTGCTGGAGAGGAACACGGATGACAGTCTGTCGAAAGTGAGTTTGCCGTCAGGCTTTGGATAGTCAATCGGCTTCGCAACTGATGCCTTGGTTAACGATTCGTGATCGGGTTCGGTGTTGCGCCAGGTGAACGGCAGCTTGCCGAAGAAGATGTTCTGGTCGATGAACGCGAATGCGGCACCCCAGAAGCTGCCAAGTTTGTGTAGCCCCGGACCGAAGTTGCGACCCTGCTGCAGTTCTTTGTATACCCAGGAGGCTTTGACCGAGGCTTCGAAATCAGGCAATTCCGCCGGTGCTGCATCGCCGGCGGCAAGCGCCTTGTGCACACTTTCCGCAGCCAGCATGCCGGTCTTGATCGCCGTATGTGCGCCTTTGATTTTTACCCCATTCAGGAAGCCCGCACCGCAGCCGACGAGCATACCGCCCGGGAACGCCAGTTTGGGGAGTGACTGCATGCCGCCCTTGTTCACGGCACGTGCGCCGTAAGCAATGCGCTTTCCGCCTTCAAGGTAGCAACGGATTTTCGGGTGCAGCTTCCAGCGCTGGAACTCATCGAAAGGCGACAAGTGCGGGTTCTTATAATTCAGCGCAATGATGAATCCCGCGAACACCTTGTTATTGGCGGCGTGATACAGGAAGCCGCCACCTTCTGTGTGCGAGTCCAGCGGCCAGCCGGCGGTATGAACCACCAGTCCTTCTTCGTGCAGCTTCGGGTCGATTTCCCAGACTTCCTTGAAGCCGATGCCATAGTGTTGCGGATCGCAGTCTGCCCGAAGATCGAACTTGTCCATGACCAGTTCGCTCAGGTTGCCGCGCACACCTTCTGCGAGAATGGTGTATTTTCCGAGCAACTCATAACCGGCCTGATACGAAGACTTGTGTTCGCCGTTTTTGGCAACGCCCATATCGCTGGTCGCGACGCCCCTGACCTTGCCGTCATCGTCATACAAGACCTCGGACGCGGCGAAGCCCGGAAAAACGTTGATACCCAAGCCTTCCGCCTGCTCTCCCATCCATTGGCACAATTGTCCGAGGCTTAGAATGTAATTGCCGCGATTGTGCATAGGTCGTGGCAGGAACAGTCCCGGTACCGGCATCGCGCCGGTTGCGCTGGTCAGATAGTGGACGCGGTCACCGGTTACGGCCGTGCTAACCGGTGCGCCCTGCTCCGCCCAGTCCGGAAACAACTCGTTCAGCCCGGTAGGCTCGAAGACATTGCCCGACAAAATATGCGCGCCGATCTCCGAACCTTTCTCGACAACGACAACGGACAGGCTTGCATCGAGTTGCATTAGCCGACAGGCCGCTGCCAGCCCCGCGGGTCCAGCGCCAACGATTACGACATCAAATTCCATCGCTTCGCGTTCAATTGCTTCGGTCATTGGAGAGGGTTCCCAGGTTGGATTTCAACTAATACTAGCAGCTCAAGTGGCGGCTACATTTCCAGCGATGTAATCTTGCCGGGCAATAACAGGGCCGAAAATACAGCTTAAGGGGTAGATTGAACATTCGCGAAGCATACGAGCAAAGCCTTGGCCGCGAAGGCCATGTACGGGACCCCGCGCAACTTGCTGTTATTAAGACTCTGGAGGCGTTGCAGCGCCGTATCGAGACCCGGGTTTCGCCGAACGATAGCTGGCGGCGTTGGTTACCTGCGCGCTTCAGGAAGAACCCCCCGCCGGCAAAAGGCCTTTATTTATGGGGCGGCGTCGGGCGCGGCAAGACATTCCTGATGGACTTGTTCTACGACAGCCTCAAGATCGAAGAAAAAAAGCGCGTGCATTTTCACCGCATGATGAAGGAAGTGCACGACCGACTTCGTGACCTCGGCGACGTCGAAGATCCGCTGGATATAGTTGCCGCGGCCATCGCGGCGGAAACCAGGATCCTCTGCTTTGACGAGTTTTTCGTCAGCGATATTGCCGACGCAATGATCCTGGGTCGCTTGCTTGACGGCTTGTTTCGGCGCGGCGTCACGCTGGTAGCGACCTCCAACGCGCACCCCGACGAACTCTATAAAGACGGACTGCAGCGACAGCAGTTTCTGCCAGCCATCGACCGCATCAACGAAAATACCGATGTCGTGCATATGGATAACGGTGCGGATTACCGTCTGCGGCTACTCGAACAGGCCGGGACATTCCTCGTGCCGAATGACGAGAAAGCAGCGGCCAAACTGAACCACTTTTTTGACGAGTCCGCCACCAGCCAACGGCATGAGGATTACGATCTCGATATCAATGGCCGCGCCATCCGTGCCCTGCGATGTGCAAAGGGCATCGCCTGGTTCGAGTTCCTGGCGATCTGTGATGGGCCCCGCAGCCAGACTGACTACATCGAACTCGCGCGCTGGTATCCGAACATCATCATCTCAGGCGTTCCTCAATTCGACCCAACGCGCGAAGATCAGGCGCGCCGGTTCATCGCGCTAGTCGACGAGTTCTACGATCGGCGCGTAAAACTTATCCTTTCGGCCGCCGTCAGCATTAACTCCCTGTATGCAGGCTCACGCCTGGCTTTCGAATTCGACCGTACCGGCAGCCGACTCGTCGAAATGCAGTCCACCGACTACCTCGCACTACCGCATCTGGCGTGATAAATTTGCAGCATGAGCCACGATCTGAAACTTGAAAATTTCCTGCCCTATCGACTGGCGGTACTATCGAATACTGTCAGTACAACCGTGGCGCGCGCCTACGACAAGCGCTTCAGTGTCTCGATCCCGGAATGGCGGGTCATCGCGGTACTGGGGCGGTTTCCGGGCCTTTCTGCCGTTGAAGTCGCGGAACGGACCTTCCTCGACAAGGTGGCAGTCAGTCGCGCCGTGACCAAGCTGGTCAAGAGCGGTCGTGTTGACCGCGAGTTTGCTGATGCCGACAAACGTCGCTCGATCCTCAACCTGACAGAACCCGGCAAGAAACTGCACGACGAAATCGCGCAGCTGGCCTTGCAGTTCGAGCGTGATCTGCTGGAAGGATTCAGCGACGAAGAACTGGAAAAACTCAACCACATCATGGAACGCCTGATGGCCCGAGCGGGACTGATCGGCCCTCCCTGATTTGATTCCCTGGGTTTGATCTCCTAGGTGCCGATCTCCGTACGCACCCGGATCAGGTCCGGAAAAAACTCGTAGTCCAACGCCTTCTTAAGAAACGATACGCCCGACGATCCGCCGGAACCGGGCTTGTGCCCGATAATTCGTTCGACCGTTTTCATGTGATGAAACCGCCAGAACTGGAAGTTGTTCGCAATGTCCAGCAGGGCCTCACACATTTCATAGCGTGACCAATGTTCTCTGCGATTCTCGTAGATACACTTCAGAACGGCAATCACGGCCTCGTCCTCGCCACGCACTTCACTGAAATCACGGTCTATCGATTGCTGCGGTATGCCCATGCCACGGCGCTGCAGATAAATCAGAAACTCCTCATACAGGCTCGGCGAATGCAGCGCCATCTCCAGGCGCGCGTACCACTCAGGCTGTTGCCGATAGACAGCCATAGTGGCCGCATTCTTGTTGCCCAGCACGAACTCCAGTATCCGGTATTGCGCCGACTGGAAGCCGGAGGCCTTGCCGAAAACTTCGCGAAACTCGTTGTACTCAATGGGCGTCAGCGTATCCAGCACCTGCCATTGGTTATAGAGCTGCGCCTGGACGTGCCGCACCCTGGCGAGGTTCTTTACCGCAGGGGCCAGTTCATCATTTCTCAAGTGCTCGATGGCCGCCCCGATCTCGTGGATGACCAGCTTGATCCACAATTCTGCAACCTGATGTTGAATGATAAACAGCATCTCATCATGGTGCGGTGGATTACTGAGTGGTGCCTGCGCATTCAGTAATCGATCCAACTGCAGGTAGCCCGTATAATCATCATCACGCGTGAGGTCCGTGTAGATCGATTTTTCAAGTTTTCTTTTCTTCATAATCAGCAACTGATCGCGATGGTTTCGAATGTAATTACTGTATAATGCCACGCGCCATATCGGGTCCCTAATTTTTTGGTCATTGCGACCGAACGGAGTAGCTAAGTGGCATCAAAAGATCAACGTCGTGTCGGCGACATCAGGCAGGCAATCATCGAAGGCATCGTCGGCGCTCGGGTTCAGTCCAAGACTCTCCGCAATCCCTCTCAAACCAAGCACTTCCTCGAACAGTACGTTAAAAACGTAGCTGTCGAAGATTTGCAGGGTCGTTCCGAGACGATTATGGCCCGCGTGGCCCTTGACCACCTGGATTTCGGCGCCCAGCGCCGCAAAGGCCAGGCATTGCTTCGAATCTACAACCCAACAGAGAAAGAGCACGGTTATGTGTCTGCGTTCACCATCATTGAAATGGTGAATGACGATATGCCTTTTCTGGTCGACTCCGTCGGCTCCGCAATTGGTCGCCGCAACCTGGCGGTCCACATTACGGTGCATCCGCTCATATCAGTCAAACGTGACAGCAAGGGCCGGCTGACCGGAATTGCGAAGCCCGGCGAATCCGGCGCAAAAACCGAATCCTTTATACGCTTCGGGATTGAGCGTGAGACGGATCCTGCGCAGCTCAAAGAATTGCGAAAAGAAATTAGCAATGTATTGCGCGATGTGCGCGTAGCCGTTCGCGACTGGCAGAAGATGCGCAAACGCATGCTTGAGACGCGCGACATGCTAGTCAACGGTCCCAAGAGTGTAGACCCACTACTGCGCTCGGAAAGCGAAGCGTTGCTCGAATGGATGGTGGATGATCACTTCACTTTCCTCGGCTATCGGGAATACAAGCTAACAAGGAAAGGTAAACGTATTTTTCTGAGTTCGGTACCGGGCACAGGTTTGGGTGTGTTAAGCCGGACGCCTAAAGATGCGGCACCGATAGAGCTGACCGCGGAAATGAAACGCCTTACGCGTTCTCGTGACTGGCTAATTTTGACCAAAGCAAACTCACGCTCCACGGTTCATCGCTCTACCTTCCTCGATTATGTCGGCGTAAAGATCTATGACGAGAAGGGCAATGCTGTTGGCGAACGGCGATTCATCGGACTGTTGACGTCCGTTGCCTACAACGAGAGCCCCAAGAATATTCCCCTGTTACGTCACAAGATTCAGAAAGTCTTTGAACGCGCAAACGTCAATGAACAGGGCCATCGCGGCAAAGCGTTATCGCACATTATTGAAACTTACCCGCGCGAAGAATTATTTCAGAGCACCATTCAGGACCTCGCGCGCACCACGCTCGGGATACTGAACCTGCAAGACCGCCAGCGCGTCAAATTCTTCTTAAGGCGCGATGCTTTTCGACGGTTTTTCTCGTGCCTTGTGTATGTGCCGCGTGAAAAATACACAACATCGATTCGAAGACAGGTCGAAGAACTGCTCAAAAACGCGTTTGATGGCGTGACCGTCGATTCCGCGGTACAGATTTCTGACTCGGCTCTTGCCAGAGTCCATATCATTGTCAGAACGGCTGAAGGCATACGTCCACGAATAAGCATCCAGAGCATCGAACAGCAGATCGCCAAACTGGTGATCACCTGGTCGGATCGGTTGCAGCAGGTTCTGTTAACCGAATTCGGCCAGGATGAAGGCCATCGACTATTCAAGGCATACGGCCAGATTTTTCCCGCCGGATACCAGGCTTATACGCTTCCCAGCGAAGCCTGCTCCGACATCAGGCGGCTCGACCAAATGCTCGCCGATTGCGCGCTACGAACCGTCGACTTTTATGTGCCAAAGAACTCGGAACCCGGAAGTTTGCGCTTCTGTATTTACAGTATCGGGCAACCGATATCGCTTTCGGATGCTCTCCCGATCCTCGAGAACATGGGGGTATCCGTTTTCTCCGAACGACCGTACGAGGCCAAACTCGGATCCGGACCATCGTATTGGATGCAGGACTTCAGTCTGATTATTGATCCGGGCCTGAGTTTCGATTTTGCTTCTATTGATGCGCGATTCGAAGAGTGCTTTCTTGCCGTGCTCAGTGGCGAAGCCGAGAACGACGGCCTGAATCGCCTGGTATTCAACAGCGGGCTGGATTGGCGCCAAACCTCGCTGTTGCGCTGTTACGCAAAACATATACAACAACTTCGACTGCCTTTCAGTCAGGCCTATATGGAAGAGGTTCTGGTTTCGCATTCGGCACTGGTACCACTGTTGGTCAAACAGTTTGAGTTGCAGTTTGATCCGACTGTCAACACGGCGGTTCGAAACCGCGAATTGAAGAAGGTCGTTGCGGCAGTAGAGCGCGGTGTAGCAAAGGCCAGAAATGTCGACGAAGACAGAATTCTGAATGCGTTTGCCGGCGGAATTAACGCGACATTGCGGACTAACTATTTTCTGCGTGAAAACGGCAGTCCCAAACCTTCTATTTCGATCAAACTGGACCCGTCAAAACTGCCGGAAATTCCGTTGCCCAAACCCAAGATCGAGATATTCGTGTACTCGCCGGAAATAGAAGGCGTGCATTTACGCGGTGGGGAAATTGCGCGGGGAGGATTACGATGGTCGGACCGACGCGAGGATTTTCGTACCGAAGTTCTGGGTCTCATGAAAGCGCAGGTCGTCAAGAACACCGTAATTGTTCCAACCGGAGCGAAAGGCGGATTTTTCCCAAAACGGGCGCCGACCGAAGATCGCGATGCGATCATGCAGAACGGTATTCAGTGTTACAAAACGTTTATTCGCGCCCTGCTCGACGTCACAGACAATGTCATCGACGGCAAAGTGGTCACCCCTAACGGTATCGTTCGGCGCGATGGCGATGACCCCTATCTCGTGGTCGCCGCCGACAAGGGAACTGCAACATTCTCCGATATCGCAAACGGAATCTCGGCCGAGTACGGATTCTGGCTGGACGATGCTTTTGCTTCGGGCGGTTCGGCAGGTTATGACCACAAGAAGATGGCCATTACCGCGCGCGGTGCGTGGGAAGCCGTCAAACGGCATTTCCGTGAGCTCGGACTGAATACGCAGGACGATCCGTTCACCGTCGCGGGTATCGGGGACATGGCCGGCGACGTGTTCGGCAATGGCATGCTGTTGTCGAAGAAAATAAAGCTGGTGGCTGCATTTAATCACCGCAATATTTTCCTGGACCCGGATCCGGACATGGCCAGTAGCTTCCGCGAACGACAACGCCTGTTCAATACACCGCGTACAGGTTGGGAAGACTATAATCAGAAGTTGATATCAAAAGGCGGTGGCGTCTACTCCCGTCAGTCGAAGTCCATAAAACTAAGTAACGAGGCGCGGCGCCTGCTGGATGTCGATGTCCCGACGCTCAAACCTGATCAACTCATCAATGCCATCCTGAGAATGCGGGTGGACCTGTTGTGGAATGGCGGCATTGGCACCTATGCAAAAGCCAGCAATGAAGGTCATGCAGACGTTGGTGACCGTAGCAATGATTCGGTGCGCGTCAATGCCAACCAACTGCGCTGCCGCGTTATAGGTGAAGGCGGCAATCTCGGTTTCACACAGCTGGCTCGTGTCGAATACAGCCTGAACGGCGGTCGCATAAACACTGATTTCATTGACAACTCCGGAGGCGTTGACAGCTCTGACAGAGAAGTAAATATCAAGATCCTGCTGAGCGACGCGGCGAAGAAAAAGAACCTCACTCGCGCCAAGCGCAACGTAGTGCTGGAATCCATGACAGACGACGTTGCGGATCTCGTACTGCGCAACAACTATCTGCAAACTCAATCCATTAGCATGAGTGAAACGATTTCGGCGGAACGTATCGACGAAACAGCCCGCCTGATCTCGGACCTTGAACGGACCGGGTTACTGAACCGGGCAATCGAATACTTGCCGGATGAAATCCAAATTGAGGAAAGGCGAAGTCGAAAACAGGGCTTTACGCGCCCGGAACTTGCGGTTGTACTCAGCTACGCGAAAATCGACCTGTACAACGGCCTGATAAAGTCGGACGAGTCTCTGGAGGATTTTCTGGCAATCGATCCGCAACGATACTTTCCGCCGCTACTCAGGCGGCGTTATCTGGACCTGATTCCGACCCATCGATTGAGCAGGCAGATACTCGCAACCATGGTGGCCAACGACATCGTCAATCGCATGGGCCCTGCATTTGCCAAGCGCGTACAGGGCGATACCGGTACCAGCATCGTCACGGTTGCCCGCGCATACGCGGTGGCCAGAGCGATCTGTCGCGCGAGCCCATTGTTGCGCAAGATTGAGTCACTGGATTACGAGATTCCCGCGCACGCACAGGTGTCGATGATGTTTGAAGTCAGTCGGACCTTGCGGCATGTCTGCTACTGGTTGATCGAACAACACGGCGACACGCTCGAAATCGTAAAAACCGTTGATCGCCTCATTGAGAACATGAGCATTATCTATTCACGCGCATCAACCTTCTTGTCGCGAGCCAGTTATACCCGTCACGTGAAAGCCGAGAAGCGTTACATCAAGATGGGAGTTCCGGAGAAACTGGCCAACAGCATGTCTGTTTTGCTGTTGACCCGACCAGCTCTGGACATGGCAGATCTCGCTGCGGATAGAAATCTCAATGTCATGGATGTCGCTAAACTCTACGCGACATTTAACGATGCCCTGGGATTGTATTGGCTGCACAACCGCGCAGAAGACTTGAAAGTGGACGGCCGTTGGCAGGCCATCGCCCGCAGCAAACTTCGCGACGAGTTCTACCGTTGTCGGCGCGATCTGGCCACCCAGTTACTAGCGTCGGGCAGGAAGAAGAATCCCGAGCTGCTGGCGGACGCCTGGCTAAAATCGCACTCGGATGGGGTCGATCGATTTGCTCGCATGATCGAGGAAATGAAATTACGCGATCGCGTCGACTTTGCTACTCTCACAGTTGCCGCGCAGGAATTGCGGGCACTAATTTCAAGTTAGAAGGAAGTAGCAATGGCTGGCAAGCTGGTTTTGTGTCGTCACGGGCAAAGTGACTGGAACCTTAAGAACCTGTTCACAGGTTGGACCGATGTTGATCTGACAGAGCGAGGGAATCAGGAGGCCAAAGACGCAGGTCGGCTGCTGCATGAGCTTGGCTACAAGTTTGATATCGCCTACACCTCTGTACTAAAGCGTGCGGTTCGCACACTTTGGCATATACAAGACCAGATGGACCTCATGTGGATCCCGGTGATTCGCGATTGGCGATTGAACGAACGTCACTACGGTGCCTTGCAGGGACTTAATAAAGCTGAGACGGCGGCAAAATATGGCGATGAACAGGTACATGTTTGGCGCCGAAGTTATGACATACCGCCACCGCCACTGGACGCCAGCGATGAGCGTCACCCCGCACATGACCCTCGCTATGCCGGCATAGCCGGTTTGCCCGCGACTGAATCTCTTGCGACGACACTGGACAGAGTTCTGCCCTGCTGGAGTGATGTGATTGCGCCGCAATTGAAGGACGGCAAAAATGTTCTTATTGCGGCACATGGCAACAGTTTGCGTGCACTGGTCAAGATGCTCGACCGAATCTCGGACGAAGAAATCACCGGCTTCAATATTCCAACCGGTGTGCCACTCACGTACGAACTCGACGATGCGCTCAATCCGCTGTCACGTGAGTTCCTCGGCGACGCCGAAGCGATTGCAAAAGCTGCGGCCGCGGTGGCCGCCCAGGGTAAATCGGGTTAGTACTTCCGCTTAGTCCTGCGAACCCGCCCTGGAACGGGGCTTGCTTTCATTCGGGTCGATCACCCGCATCAGGCCCTCCTGGGCCGTGGACGCCACCAGCATGCCGTCCTGTGTAAACACCTGGCCACGCGACAGACCTCGAGCGCCGCATGCACTTGGACTGTCCATCGCGTACAACAACCACTCGTCCATTTTCACTTCCCTGTGAAACCAGAGCGCGTGATCCAGACTCGCCATCATTACGCTATCGCGCATAAATGACAGGCCATGTGGCATGGTTGCTGTTCCCAGTAGTTCGTAGTCTGAAACATAGGTCAGCAGATTCTGGTGCAACACCGGGTTATCCGGCAAAGCATCGACCGCTCGTATCCAGACGTGCCTCTTTGGCGGAAGCTTCTCAGAGCGTTCGAAATTGACAGTCTCAACGTGACGAAACTCAAATGGCCGCCCATCAGTCAGAAAGCGCCGCATTTTTGCGGGGATGTGGTGCAACATGTCCTTTGCCACATCAGTGAGGTCCTTGATACCTTCCGGGCCGGGAACATCCGGCATTTCGAACTGATGTTCAAGGCCGGGTTCCGGGTTCTGAAACGACGCGGCAAGATTGAGTATTGGCCGACCGTGCTGAATGGCGACCACACGGCGAGTGGAGAAACTGCCACCGTCGCGAGCCCGCTCCACTTCATAAATAATCGGCGCGGTCATATCGCCGCGGCGCAGAAAATACGCATGCAATGAATGTGCGACCCTATCGTCGACCGTATTTTGCGCAGCCGACAGGGCCTGGCCCAACACCTGACCACCAAACACCTGAGACGTGCCGATATCCCGGCTGTCGCCGCGAAAAATATTGTCCTCGATACGCTCCAGGCGAAGCAGACCGATTAAATCTTCGAGTACGGGATGCATTGGTACTAGTTGCTCGTGCGGCCACCGTCTACGGTGATGCCGGTACCACTGACGAAAACAGCATCGTTACTCGCCAGGAACAGCACGACTTTGGCGATGTCGACGGGCTCACCCAAACGGCTCGCCGCCGAGCGCTTGATACAATAGTCGCGCAATGCTTTGTCCTTACGGAACAGATCGCGACTGACGGGCGTCATCACACCGCCGGGCTGAACGTAGTTGGCGGTGATACCAAACTTGCCAAACTCCACTGCTAATGCCCGCGTCAGGTTGCCCATATCCTGCTCCGCGCGTTCAAACGCACCGTGAGCATCGGCGGCAAAACAACTGCGCAGGAATCCCATGTTGATAATGCGTCCAGCCGGGCTCTTTTTCAGATGTGGCAAAGCGGCCCGGCACACCGACATCGTCAGTGCTGCGCGCAATTGCAACACGCGATCCAGTTGCAGCGCGGTGTCGTTCATTGGCATGTCGAACATCAACGGAAAATCGTTGACCACAATATCGAGGCCGTCCAGTTGATCGACCACTTCCTGTACCAATATTGGCATCCGCTCAACATCGAGCAAATTCGCGGTCATTCCGGTAATGCCTTTTACCGACGCGTAATGACGCTCAACGCCGCTGTTGCTGATATCAGCGGCAACCACTGTCGCACCGTGCTTGACGAGTGTGCGAGCACTCGCTTCACCAATGCCGCTGCCGCCGTTCAACACCAGTGCATTCATTCCATAAAGTCGCAGCGGATCCGCCATTCAGTTTCCTCATCAACAAGATTCCGGCCTCGGTGAAAACCACCAAACCATCAATTTTTCATACGCTTAGCTGTCGATTCTAACTCGGATTTTCATGATATGCTCCCTCGATCGTGAGCATCTGTCATGGCGCAGCGGACAATATGAAATCCTATCCTACAGCACCGGCTACTGGCGGTAATTCTGTTATCAAAAACGGCGACTAGAGCGAAACGAATTTGATGTCTGACTCGCGAATCTCAGTCGGTCTGGCGCAAATTGCACCGGTTTGGCTCAATCGAGACGCGACCATCGCCAAAGTCGTCAGCTGGATCGAGAAGGCCGCGCGCGAAGGTTGTGCGCTGGTCGTGTTCGGCGAGGCGTTAGTTCCAGGTTATCCATTTTGGGTCGAGCGCACTGATGGCGCAAAATTCGAGTCTGAGCTGCAAAAGTCGCTCTACTCGCATTACGTCAGGCAGTCCGTTTCTATAGGCAGCGGCGAATTGAACGCGGTATGTGCGGCCGCCGGCAAACATAAGATCGCTGTATATCTCGGCGTCATGGAGCGCGCAGACGACCGTGGCGGACATAGCGTGTATTGCTCGATGGTATACATCGATTCCACGGGGGCCATTGGTTCCGTGCATCGCAAACTGATGCCAACCTACGAGGAACGCCTGGTCTGGGCCATCGGCGACGGCAACGGACTCCGAACCCATAAGCTGGGAGCATTTACAGCCGGCGGGCTGAATTGCTGGGAAAACTGGCTACCGCTCGCGCGCGCTTCACTGTATGCCGCGGGCGAGGATCTGCACGTGGCCATCTGGCCGGGCAATGTTCGCAATACAGAAGAAATCACGCGCTTTATTGCACGCGAAAGCCGCTCTTACGTGGTGTCGGTATCCGGTTTGATGCGCAAGACAGACATTGGCGCGGACCTGCCGCATGCAGAACTATTGTCGAGTACCGCGGATGATGTGATGGCCGACGGTGGCTCCTGCGTGGCATCGCCAAATGGTGAATGGTTGCTCGAACCGCAGTCCGGTGACGAGGCCCTGTACATCGTCGAACTGGATCACGCGCGCGTACTCGAGGAACGACACAGCCTCGATGTCGCCGGCCATTACGCCAGGCCCGACGTCACGCGGCTAATCGTCAACCGCAAGCGGCAAACGACGGCCGAGTTTTCGGATGACTGATTCAAGCAGGTGACTCCAATGCTCTACTCCAATATTCTCGAAACCGTTGGCAATACCCCGGTAGTCAAACTCAATAAGATCGGACCGAAGAACGTCAACATTTACGTCAAGGTCGAATCATTCAATCCCATGGGTTCGGTCAAGGACCGACTCGCCCGCAACGTGATCGAGCAGGCCGAGAAAGACGGCTCATTGCAGCCCGGCCAAACAGTCATCGAGGCAACCAGCGGCAATACCGGTATCGGACTCGCCATGGTCTGCGCACAAAAGGGTTATCCGCTGGTCGTTACGATGGCCGAAAGCTTTAGTGTTGAACGCCGCCGGATGATGCGATTTCTCGGCGCCAGGGTCGTTCTGACGCCGGCATCCCTGAAAGGCAGCGGCATGCTGGCCAAAGCGGTTGAACTGGCCAAGGAACACGGCTGGTTCCTGGTCCGGCAATTCGAGAACGAAGCCAATGCGGACGCTCATTCGAAAACCACAGCGCCCGAGATTCTGGCCGACTTCGCGGACCGCAAGCTCGATTATTGGGTCAGTGGATTCGGCACGGGCGGTACGCTCAAGGGCGTCGCGCGCGTACTCAAGGAGAAAAGCCCCGAGACAAAGATCATCGTGTGCGAGCCCGACAACTCGCCCATACTCGGCAGTGGCATTCCTCAGGAACGCCTTGCTGACGGCACGCCGCGCGAGAGCCACCCGTTGTTTCGTCCGCACCTGATGCAGGGCTGGAGTCCGGATTTCATTCCGAAGTTGGCGGAAGATGTCGTGGACGCAAAGCTCATCGATGGCATCGTCCCGATCGATGGCAATGCGGCACTGAACATGTCCAGAGCGCTGGCACAGCAAGAAGGGATATTCGTTGGCATTTCGTCGGGTGCCACGCTGGCCGGCGCCGTTGCGGTCGCCGAAAAAGCCGCACCGGGATCAAACATCCTGTGCATGCTTCCCGACACCGGCGAGCGGTATTTAAGCACACCTTTGTTTGAAGACATTCCGGCGGACATGACGGCGGAAGAACTGGAAATTGCTCGCTCAACGCCCAATTACCGCTTTGACTCACCGCCACCGCCTCCGCCGGTTGTAAACGATGAGCCTGCGGCTGCCGCGCCCGTCGTCGCGGAAGATGCCCGCGAGTTCCTGAACTCGGTTACGAGTGACAAGCTACAACCGGTCGTCCTGTTCGCGCTCGAGTGGTGTGAGTTTTCCTGGTCAGTTCGCAAGATGTTCGCGCACTACGGTATCCCCTATCAATCCGTCGATCTCGACTCTGTTGCTTACCAGGACGGCGATCGCGGCGGCAAGATTCGCGCTGCCATTCAGGAGCAGACGGGGCTTAAGACGATTCCGCAGATATACATTGGTGGGATACACATCGGCGGCGCAACAGAGCTATTCGACGCGGCCAAGGACGGCACGATGGGGAGATTACTCGAAGAAAGTGGTGTCAGTTGGAATCGAGCTGAAGATCGCGATCCGTATTCATTTTTGCCAGGATGGTTGCACGCGCGTTAGCTACCGTGGGTGGTCGGGTCTTCGCCAAAGAAGTACATGCCCAGTGTTTCGGCGATGCACGCGGGCTTTTGCTGACCTTCGACTTCGATGCACACCTCGGAGGTCAGCAGCAGCGCACCCGCGCGTTGCCTGGCCTGCAAAACGACCGCCCGGCCGCGCAACCGTGAACCAACCGGGATCGGCGCGTAAAAACGCACCTTGTTGAGGCCGAGATTGACTGCGCGCGTGAGATTTTCGACGTGCAGAAATTTTCCCGTCATAGCGGGAATCAACGCCAGGGTCAGGTAACCGTGCGCAATGGTTTTACCATCCGGCATGTCTTTCGCGGCACGCTCTGTATCGACGTGAATCCATTGGTGATCGGCAGTCGCCTCGGCGAACTGATCGATCCGGTGTTGGTCAATCACGATCCAGTCGGACAAGCCGACCTCTTCGCCAATTAACGACTTCGCATCGGTTATGGATTTAATGATGCGCACTATGTGTTTTTTCCAGGCTGCTTCATGAATCGTGGCGGACGTTAGCACAGCGTTCGCAGTTGACCCAACCGGTGTCACCGTCCGAGTAGTGTTCTTTTTTCCAGATCGGCAACCGGATCTTTATTTCATCGATGATATAGCGGCACGCTTTGAACGCCTCGTCCCGGTGTTTTGCCGAGACGCCAACCCAGACGGCGCAGTCGCCAATGTCGAGCAGACCCGAGCGGTGTACACAGGCCACCTCCAGAAACGGAAACCGCTCCCTGGCCTCTGAGATGACCTTGTCACCTTCTGCGACTGCCAGGGGTTCATAGACTTCATACTCGAGGCGCACAACAGTGCGTCCTTCATTCTCATTTCGCACCCAGCCCTCGAAAACACAGACCCCACCGGATCCCGGGTTCTGCAAACGCGCCCGCAGTTCGTTGACATCAATGTTGCTAGCGGAGACGGCGAACACGTCAGCCACCCGCCACGGGCGGAAACAACAGTACCGTATCGCCGTCGTTCACTTCCGCGGCCCAGTCCGACATCTCGTCGTTGATGGCGACTTTGCAATGCCCGGTAGGCTCAGACGATCCGTGCCGCGCGTGCGTTTGATCGAATACATCCCGCGCCGTCATAGCGTCAAGTTGCAATGTCTCCTCACCAACACCCGCGTGTTCGCGAAAGCTTGCGAAGTACCGAACCGTAATTGTTTTCATCGGCCGGCCCGCAACAGGCTGTTCTGCAAGTCGTCAGGCGTATTGACGTTATCCAGTGCACGAGGATTGGGCTGATCCAATAACTGCGTCGCTGAACGAATCAATATTTTCCTGGGGCAATTCAAACCTGCATCGACAAAGCCCTGAATGATGTCGGCACAACCGGCACGGTAGATAGCGCATAGCGGCTCGGGCAGACCGTCGAAACTGCTCTTGTACGCAGTAAAGGGGCTCTGCTCGTCCTGTTCCTGCAGTAAATGCCGGATGGTTGTTTCGTCAATGTTCGGCAGGTCACAGGCGACAACCAGCCAGTCAACGTCCGAATGCTCACGCAGTGCCGATAGAATTCCAGCAACGGGCCCCAGATTGTCATATTGATCAACGATTTGTTCGTAGCGGCGCCGTTCATCATCCGTGGCCTGATCCGGGCGCGTCGATACGAACACCCGGCCCACGCAGTCACTAAGAAGATCGACACTGAACGCAAGCTGCGATTTGCCGGAGTGGTCCAACAGGGCTTTGTCCTGACCCATGCGGCGGCTTCGACCGCCCGCCAGTACGAGTCCGTAAACAGGCCTACTCGCCACGCCTGAAATCCTGCTTGCCACCGGTCTTTGCTATCAGTCGGGTCTCGCTGATGACTATGTCATGCGACAGCGCTTTCAACATATCGTAAACCGCCAATGCGGCTACTGACGCTCCGGTCAGCGCCTCCATTTCAACGCCGGTCTTGTGCGTGACTTTGCAGCGACAATCAATGATTGCCCGATTTTCCTCGATCTCGATCGAGACTTTGCAGTTATCGAGACCCAATGCATGACAAAACGGAATTAGCTCATGCGTCTTCTTCGCCGCCATCACG
Source organism: uncultured Gammaproteobacteria bacterium (assembly GCA_942490655.1). Taxonomy (GTDB): domain Bacteria; phylum Pseudomonadota; class Gammaproteobacteria; order Steroidobacterales; family Woeseiaceae; genus UBA1847. Next base: position 127,493 of record CALNXZ010000014.1, read on the forward strand.
CCAGCGATAATCGCGGTCGCGAATACCGGTCCCTTTTTTGTCACAATTTCGTCGCCGTCCAGCACCGCCAAAACTTCGGCCGGCAGGACCACGATGGACCGGGCATGGGCCTCGCGCTCACTGGCAACCTTGCCACTGACATCGACCATCGTTGGCCGGTTGCTGTTATCGACATGACTCAGCTTGCCCACATCATCCACCTATCCTGTACATTTCAACTTTCCGCAACACATGATGCTCCGCGATTTCGGGGCGTCGAAGCTCACTGTAGCGATCCGCGCGCTGCAACCAGATACTCGCAAGAATCTGCTTCAGTTCGTCTGCATCGGCGCCGTTCCTGAGCGAATCCCTGAGGTCCGTTCCCTGACTCGCAAACAGGCAAGTATATAACTTGCCGTCTGCGGACAAGCGCGCGCGACTGCAATCGCCGCAAAATGGTGCTGTTACAGACGATATGAATCCTATCTCACCAGCACCGTCCACATACTCGTATCGACGTGCGACCTCTCCCGGATAATTCTTATCCACCGCGCGCAATGGCCAGCGCTTCTGGATCCGGGCCAGCAAGTCTCGCGATGGAATGACCTGGCTCATGCGCCAGCCATTGCGATTTCCCACATCCATGAACTCAATCAATCTGACGACAATTCCCGTGCCGCGAAAATATTCCAGTAAATCAAGAATGCCATGGTCGTTAACGCCTTCCTGAACGACAACATTGATCTTGATCGGCGCCAAGCCCGCAGCCACTGCGGCGTCGATACCGGCGAGAACGGTATCCAGATCGCCACGAGCGCCACTCATGGCGCGAAAGATGTCTTTGTCCAGACTATCGAGACTGATGGTCACGCGGTGTAAACCGGATTTGGCCAATCGCTCCGCGATGGGTGCGAGCAGCATTCCGTTGGTAGTCAGTGCGAGATCTTCAACGCCAGGCAATTCCGCTATGCGCGCGACCAGCTCGCAGACCTTTTTGTCGAGTAGCGGCTCGCCGCCCGTCAATCGAATCTTGCTGACGCCTAACGCGCTCGCGGCAGCGGCAACTCTCACGATCTCGTCGTAGGTCAATCGCTGCGAGCGCTTCAGAAACTCGTAATCGGAATGAAACTCGGCCTCAGGCATGCAATACGGGCATCTGAAATTGCATTGATCCAACAAGGAAATACGCAGGTCATGCATGGGTCGGTGCAACGCGTCTACTACGGGCGACGGTTGTGGCGACAGGATTTTGTCTGAACTGGAGCGTGTCGTCATGATGGCTATTGTGCATTAAGAGCCGCTGGCCGCCTATAGAGACAGACTCTAATCCTGTGTTTTGGTAAGATTGTCGGCCCTCGATTCCCCGGGCTATCTGCTGATGAATGTCACTTTTACCGCCGAAGACCTCGCATTTCGCGCTGAGGTTCGGAGCTTTTTTGAAAAGGAATTTCCGCAGGACGTTCTGGAGAAACAGAAAAACGCTGTGCCATTGACTCGGGACGACATCGTTCGCTGGCATAAGAAAATGTATGAAAAGGGTTGGGCCGCGCCGAATTGGCCGGTGGAGTATGGCGGTACCGGGTGGAGTCCGGTCCAGAAGTATATTTTTGCCGACGAACAGGGACGCGTGAACGCCCCACCATTCCTGTCTTTCGGCGTTTCCATGGTTGGACCCATTATTTACACCTTTGGTACCGAAGAACAAAAACAGCAGTTCCTACCCGAAATCCTGCAATTCAACCACTGGTGGTGCCAGGGCTACTCAGAGCCCGGTGCCGGATCCGACCTCGCCTCACTGAAGACGCGCGCTGACCGGGACGGTGATTACTATATCGTCAACGGTACAAAAACCTGGACGACACTCGGCCAGTATGCTGACTGGATATTCTGTCTCGTTCGTACCAATTCGGATGTCGCAAGACGGCAGGAAGGCATCAGTTTTCTGCTCATTGATATGCAGCAACCCGGCGTCAGCGTGAAACCGATAGTCCTTTTGGACGGTGAACATGAAGTCAACGAAGTGCATTTCGAGAACGTCAAAGTACCGTTGGGAAATCTCGTCGGCGAAGAAGGTAAGGGTTGGACCTACGGCAAAGTTTTGTTGCAACACGAACGCACAGGAATTGCTGGCGTCGCCGGTTCAAAATACAAACTCGCAGACCTGAAGCTGCGCACCTCGCGATCGATACGAGGCGCAGCGCCGTTAGCGGACGACCGGATATTCATGCGTAAAATCGCCGCGGCCGAGGTTGAGTTGAAAGCACTTGAATACACGGAATTGCGAACACTCGCTTCCGTGAAGTCCGGTAAAGCGCCCGGACCTGAGTCGTCGATATTGAAGATCGCAGGCACAGAATTGCGACAGACTATCGACTCGCTCTGCATGGAAGCCGCTGCTTACTACGCCCTGCCCTATGTTCGAGAGCAGTATACGCTCGAGTTTCCGGACGATGCGCGCATCGGTGATGGTACGGAAACGAATACGTCGTTGACCTATTTCAATGATCGTAAAGTGTCAATTTTTGGCGGCTCCAATGAGATTCAGAAAAACATCATAGCCAAGCACGTACTTGGCCTTTAGGACTTAAGTAAATGGATTTTTCATTGAATGACGTGCAACTGATGCTGGCTGACAGCATCGAAAAATTTGTTGCCAACGACTACGATTTCGAAGCGCGCCAAAAATACTCCGGCAGCGAACTCGGTTACAGCCAGGACGTGTGGAACACATTCGCGGAATTGGGCTGGACAGCCGTGCCATTCAGTGAGGTCGATGGCGGGTTTGACGGTGGGCCGGTCGACATGATAGTCGTCATGGAGCGACTGGGGCGCGGACTGATTGTTGAGCCCTATCTCGCGAATGTCGTGCTCGCAGGAGGCGTACTCAAGCGCGCCGCCAGTGAGGCACAGAAGGCCGCATGGCTGAGTCCGTTGATCGGCGGTGAGTTGCAAACCACCCTCGCCTTCGCCGAGCCCCAGGCACGCTACGAGCTCAGCAATATTCTCACATCAGCCGTTAAGGACGGCGATCAGTGGCGCCTTACTGGCCACAAGGCTTACGTCCTGAACGGTGCCAATGCAAAGCTCCTGATCGTTCCCGCGCGAACCGCGGGCAGGCAGCACGACCGGGATGGGATAACCTTATTTGCTATCGAAAGCGATTCCGCCGGCGTTGCGCTGCGCGACTATGCCACCGTCGACGGTCAACGGGCCGCTGAGCTTGAACTGAATAATGTTGTGGTGTCGTCAAACAATGTACTTGGCGAGGTCAATAAGGGTTATGCAACGCTGCAGGCGGCGGTGTCTGACGCGACGCTGGCCGTTGCGGCCGAAGCCGTTGGCATCATGAACGTGCTGACTGAAAAAACCATTGAATACAGCAAGTCACGGGTGCAGTTTGGTGTGCCGATCAGCAGCTTTCAGGCACTGCAACATCGCATGGTTGAAATGTACACGGCCTGTGAACAAAGCCGCTCACTGATGATGTGGGCTGCGATGGCCATCGAAAATGACGGAGCGGATGCCGCATCCGCGATTCACGCGCTCAAATACCAGATTGGTGTCGCGGGTACCCGGGTCGGCGAGGAGGCCGTGCAAATACACGGTGGCATGGGCGTAACCTGGGAACTGGATGTCGCGCACTACTTCAAACGCCTGACAGCCATAAACCTGATGTTTGGCAATGCGGACTGGCATTTAGACAGACTGGTTAACGCAACGGCTCCATGATCCCTGACAACGTCGTCAGCTTCTTCGCAGGTAACCAGGAAGCACTCTGGTTAATGACTGTGTTCGTAGACCTCGGCGGCACGCTACTGCTGTACCGCTATTTCGGCAAAGCGGGACTGCAGGTCGCCATTGCTACGGCCATTATTCTCGCCAATCTTCAGGGCCCGAAGCTCACCATTATTTTTGGCATGCAGACCAGTCTTGGCGTGATTTTTTATTCCAGCATTTTCTTCGCGACCGATGTGCTCAGCGAGAATTACGGCAAGGCCGAAGCAAACAAGGCGGTCCGCATGGGTTTTGCGGTCAGCGTTATCGTCCTGATCATGTTGAGCCTGGCCCTGCTTTATTTGCCGAGCAACCGACCAGAAACCGCCGCCTACTCCGCCAGCATTCACGACTCCTTCGCGACGATCGTCAACTTTACGCCGCGATTCGTATTCGGCTCACTGCTCGCCTACTACGTCAGCCAGAGCTTCGATGTCTGGGCATTTCACAAGATCAAGGAAATGACCGGTGAGCGCTGGCTCTGGCTGCGAAACAATGGCTCTACTCTCAGTTCACAAGCGCTTGATACCGCGATCTATTCGCTGGTAGCGTGGTGGGGCATCGTCGATCTCAAAACAGCGATTGCACTCGGCGCGGCCAAGTATGTCTTTAAGATCGGTATCGCATTTGTCGACACCATTTTCATTTATTGGGCGAAACACAGCTTTGTGCGGCGCCAGGGGGCGGAGGCTTGAATTCGATGCATTGGTCAGGCGTCATTACGCTAACAACGGATTTCGGCCACAAGGGTCCGTTCGCTGCCGTCATGCGCGGCGTGATACTCACGCGGAATCCACAGGCACAGGTCGTAGACCTTGCGCATGATATTCCGCCGCAGTGGCCGCCCGAGGCCGGCTTCTGGATCAGCCGGGCCTACCGCTATTTCCCTCGCGGCACCATCCACATGGCGATCGTCGACCCCGGTGTCGGTACGGAACGCGAGATCCTCATCGTCGAACTTGATGGCCACGTTTTCATGGCGCCCGATAACGGCCTGCTCGCACCTCTGCTCGATCACGCCGATCAGCCGAAAATCTGGCAGCTCGACATGGAATGCCTGGCATCGCTAAATCTCGCCAAACCCAGTGATACGTTTCACGGGCGTGACATTTTTGCACCGGTAGCTGCCGAACTCGCGGCGGGACGACTCACCCTGACGGCGATAGGTAAAAGTGTCAGCACATGGACACCGGGGTGGCTGGACGATCCGGTAGCGAGCGCCAACAAGGTCAGCGGTACGATCATCACTATCGACGCGTTCGGCAATTTGATCAGCAATATCGACCAATCCCTGATCAGCGAATTTCGTGAACCCGTTGCGAATATCGCCGGACATCAGATTCCTATGCTAACAACTTACGGCCGTGCGAAACCGGGCGAGTTGCTGGCGCTCATCAACTCTTTTGGTGTCATTGAGATCGCGCGCTCCGAAGGAAGTGCTGCCGAGAACATAGGCTCGGAACGCGGTGCGCCGCTCGTGATGATGGACGGCTACAAAACCTGATTCTGCATCGCCTGCTCTTCGAGCTTCGCCCACGAATCTCGTAAGGTCACGATGCGGTTAAACACTGGCAGGGTTGCGGAATGCTCCTCACTGTCCGCGCAGAAATAGCCCACTCTTTCGAATTGCACCGGCTTACCCGGTTCCAGTCCAGCGAGTGACGGTTCCAGCTTCGCGTCAACGGTTAGCAGTGAGTTCGCATTCAGCACGGCATGAAAATCTTCCGCCGCATTGGGATTCGCAGCATCGAACAGGCGGTCATAAAGGCGTACCTTGGCGTCAAGCGCATGATCGGCGGACACCCAGTGAATCGTGCCTTTAACTTTGCGGTCGCTGCTTCCCGTACCGCTGCGAGTATCGGGGTCATAGCTGCAATGAAGTTCGCTGACCTCGCCTGCATCGTTCTTGATCACTTCGTCACAGCGAATGATATAACCGAATCGCAGGCGGACTTCGCCGCCGGGTTTCAAACGAAAGAACTTGCGAGGCGCTTCTTCCATGAAATCGTCTTGCTCAATCCACAGCTCGCGCGAGAACGGCACGGCGCGATTGCCTAACTCCGGTCGGCCAGGATGATTTGCGGCTTCCATCATCTCGACCTGGTCCTGCGGATAATTCGTCAGGACAACCTTCAGAGGCTGCAGTACCCCCATACGACGTTCTGCCTCTTCGCCCAGAATTTCGCGCACGCAATTTTCCAGCACGCCCATCTCGATCAGCTTGTCTTTCTTTGTGACACCCCCGCGTTTCACGAATTCCCGCAATGCGGCTGCCGGATAACCTCGTCGGCGCATACCTGCGATGGTTGGCATACGCGGGTCATTCCAGCCCTCGACGATGCGTTCCTCGACCAGCGCATTCAGCTTGCGTTTACTGGTGATGGCGTATGCAAGATTCAAACGTGAAAACTCAATTTGCCGCGGCCGGTGTTCCGGTTGCAGCTGCTCGAGGAACCACTCGTACAGGGGGCGATGATCTTCGAACTCCAGTGTGCACAAAGAGTGCGTGATGCCCTCGATAGCGTCCGACAGCGTATGCGCAAAATCGTACATCGGGTAAATGCTCCAGGCATCTCCCGTGTGTTGATGTGTGATGTGCCGAATGCGATACAACGCCGGATCGCGGAGATTCATGTTCGGCGAACCCATATCGATCTTGGCACGCAGCACCAGCTCACCATCTGCAAATTCGCCGCTGCGCATACGCGCGAGCAAGTCCAGATTTTCCTCGATACTGCGATCACGGTACGGGCTGTTCTTGCCCGGCGACGTCAAGGTGCCACGGTACTCACGAATCTCGTCAGCACTCAGGCTGTCAACGTAGGCCGAACCCGACCGCACCAATTTGACGGCTGCATCGTATATCTGGCCAAAATAGTCGGATGCGTGCGTCAGGCGATCTTCCCAGTCGAACCCCAGCCAGCGTACGTCGCTCTCGATCGCGTTGACGTACTCCTCGCTCTCCTTGCCGGGATTAGTATCATCAAAGCGCAGGTAGGTACGTCCACCGGTCTCGCTGCTGACGCCGAAATTCAGGCAAATCGACATGACATGGCCGATGTGCAGGTATCCGTTCGGTTCAGGTGGGAATCGAGTCACGACTTCTGCGTGCTTCCCTGACTCGAGATCGTCCTGAATGATCTGGCGGATAAAGTCCCGCGTTTCGGTTTCGCTCATGATTTGGATCTGACTGCCTTCGGAAGGGGCGGTATTGTACTTGAACTTGTTTATCGACGGGGCATTTCGCGTACAATATCGCGCCGTCCCGTAGCATTCATCTGTTGTAGTCAAAATTATGCCGAAAATTACCTTACCTGACGGCTCTTTGCGTCAGTTCGACGCGAGCGTCACTGGAAAAGAAGTCGCCGCCAGTATCGGTGCAGGCCTTGCCAAAGCGGCTGTGGCGGTCCGCGTGGACGGCCAGCTATGGGACCTCGGCCGCTCGATAGAGCAGGACGTTAAGCTGGAAATAGTCACGCGTGACTCCGCGGATGGGCTGGAGCTGCTGCGCCACGATGCTGCCCACGTGCTCGCCGAAGCGGTCAAGGAGCTATGGCCGGATACCCAGGTAACCATAGGCCCTGCCATCGAGAATGGCTTTTACTACGATTTCGCGCGCGCGGAAGCATTCACAGACGCAGATCTCGAATCTATCGAGGCTCGCATGCGGGACATCGTCGATCGTGACGAACCCATCGCCCGAGAAGTCTGGGAGCGCGATAAGGCGGCGAAGTTCTTTCGCAGCATCGGCGAAGAATACAAAGCTGAGATTATTGAGAGCATTCCGTCTGACGAAGATCTCACGCTATATCGTCAGGGCGATTTCGTCGACTTGTGTCGCGGCCCGCATCTGCCCTCCACCGGCAGCCTCGGCAAGGCATTTAAGCTGACGCGAGTGTCCGGTGCCTACTGGCGGGGCGATTCCAACAATGAAATGTTGCAACGCATTTACGGTACGGCCTGGTCCAACGACAAAGAGCTGCGAAGCTACCTGCACATGCTTGAGGAAGCCGAGAAGCGCGACCACCGACGCCTCGGTCGGGCCCTGGATTTGTTCCACTTCCAGGAAGAAGCACCCGGCGCTGTGTTCTGGCACCCAAAAGGCTGGAGCCTGTTCCAGAGTCTTATCGGATTCATGCGTGACACTCAGAATGCCGCGGGTTACCAGGAGATCAACACGCCTGAAGTCGTTGCACGATCGTTATGGGAAGCCTCCGGGCACTGGCAATCATTCGGCGCCAACATGTTTACGACAGAAACGGTGGACGGCCGCACCTACGCCATCAAGCCGATGAACTGCCCAGGTCACGTGCAGGTCTTTAAGCAGGGCATAACCAGCTACCGGGATTTGCCGGTGCGCCTCGCCGAGTTCGGCAAGTGCCATCGCTACGAACCGTCGGGCGCGCTGCACGGCATGATGCGAGTGCGCGCGTTTACGCAGGATGATGCCCACATATTTTGTACCGCCGAGCAAATCACCGCAGAGTCGATAGCGGTTTGTGACCTGATCCTCGGCATCTATCGTAGCTTTGGTTTCACCGATGTCCGCATCAAATTCGCAGACCGGCCCGAAGTTCGTGTCGGTGAAGATGCCGTTTGGGATCAGGCAGAAGCAGCTCTTGTCAGCGCGCTGGAAGCTGCCGGTCTAGAGTACACACACAACCCGGGCGAAGGCGCCTTCTACGGCCCCAAGCTTGAGTTTGTGCTGCGCGACGCCATCGGCCGCGACTGGCAATGCGGCACCTTGCAGGTAGACCTGAATATGCCGGGGCGACTGGGAGCAAGCTACATCGGCGAAGACGGTGAGAAGCATTTGCCGGTCATGTTGCACCGCGCAATATTCGGATCGCTTGAGCGATTCATGGGAATTCTGCTCGAGCATCACGCCGGCAACCTGCCATTGTGGCTGGCCCCCTTGCAGGTCAAGGTTCTGACAATTACGTCAGACGCCGACGACTACGCGAGCGAAATAGTGTCGATATTGCGCAGCCATGGCATCCGCGCAGAAGCCGACCTTCGCAACGAAAAGATATCTTACAAAGTTCGTGAACACAGCGTCGCGAAAGTGCCGTTGCAATTTGCGGTTGGCCAGCGCGAGATCGAGAATCGCGCCGTAGCAATTCGCCGCCTCGGGTCCAAGAAACAGGAAGTCATGTCGCTGGACGACGCCATCGCCGCGATCAGGACCGAGATCGACAATCGGGGAAACTGACAACTGACTCGGGGAATCCGCATCCCGAGCGACTCGAAAACGCAATGGCCTCGCGGCTCGCGACCCTAGCCGGCCCGTCGAAACTACAAACGTGACGCGCCCTGCACTTTCACTGTGCGCCGCGTCACAGATTCATAATTCCGTGGTGAGCTTATGACAATCTCACCAAAACCCAAGGCTATACTTCCTGAACGTATGAAAAGCGCGAGCGATTCGACATAAGACCGTGGAGGTATTGAAGTGCCGTTGGACGAATTCAAAACACAAGTACTGCTGCTGCATAGCGAACAAAGCACGCTGGACAACCTCAGTTCAGGGTTCAGCGACCGCTATACGGTACATTGTGCGACCAGCGGAAGTGAGGCTCTAAACACTCTCGTCGAAACACCCATTAACGTCATCATCACTGCCCACGATCTCCCCGGAATGAGCGGGCTGGATGCGTTGCGCGAAGCAAAGAAACGCTCCCCGGAAACGATCGGTATTTTACTGGCCGGAAACTCGACGAGAGACATTCAGGCGCTGGTCGGTGAGCAAGAAGTATTTCAGGTTGTCAGTGGTCAGGTTACCAGTGACGGACTGCTGCAGTTGGTTGACAAAGCAACTCGTCAAATGCGTTTGATGGCACTCGCCAAGTCCGCCAACGATACGACAGCGGGTGTCGATGAACCGGCCGAACACATCATCATGGAAACGTCTGAAAACGGCTCGACGATTATCAGCGATGGTACGGGCCGCTTGCCGGTACTCGACCCGAAGAAAGTCGCCGAGTCAGTCAGCGTAGGTTCGCGATCTGTCGATATATTGGTGCTGACCAAAGATCAGGAATTTCTTGAAACGATAAAAGATTCTTCACGCGGAATGCATAAAGTGTATTACGCCAACACCCTGGGCCAGGCCAACGACGCCATCAGCAAACACAAGATAGGCGTTGCAGTGGTCGACGCTGCGATGGTCGGTGAAAGGATCGAGCAGCTGACTCAGCATTTGCGCAAGGGATCACCCCGTCTGGTATCTATCGTCGCCGGACGTCGTGACGATGGCGAAATGCTCATGGACCTGATCAATCGCGGCAAGGTCTATCGCTTCCTCCTGAAGCCGGTATCACCAGGTCGAGCCCGACTGGCTGTTGAAGCGTCCGTCAAGCACCATATGGAAGCACCTGATGCCGCATTCAAGATCGCCGGCACACCGCCTCCGGTCGCCAAGCCTGCAGCGCCGCCAGTCGCAGCGCCGAAACCGGTAGCTCCGCCAGCACCCAGCTCACCCAAGGCTGTGCCTGCCGCCGCTGCGCCGGGCCCCAAAGCCGCTGCCGCGCCAGCACCTAAGCCGCAGCCGCCGAAGGCCGCTGCACCTGCCGCTAAACCCGTTCCACCACGATCGACGACGCCGGACGACCCACCGCTGGGCTCGTTCGATTCTGACGGCAGTTCCCCGGTCGTGGACGGACTGGGCGACGCCTTTGGCGAGGACGATTCAAGCTTTACCGAGACGATGACGGGACTGATCAGCAGCGTCACGAAGAAGTTCTCCGAGGCGCCGATGCCCGATTCCGGACCGAGTATGGCCAGTACTAGTTCAGGTGATTCGTGGTTGAAAAACCCGAAGGTCATGGGCATTGCTGCTGGCTTGCTGGTTGCAGTGGTCGGTGCACTTTACTGGACCATGACTGGCTCTGACGGAATTGATGCAGAGCTCGACGATTCGCTGCGCACACCGGCGTTTGCCGAAGCGGACGTCGTCTTCGACGAGCCTCCGGTAGCCGTGGAAAATGTCGATGTCGATGTCGAAGCACTCATTGCGGAAGCCAGACTCGCGCGCGATGCAGGGCAATTGTTTAATCCAGTCGGCAGCAACGCTATCGAACTGTTTGCAGCTGCCGCTGCCGCCGACCCGGGTAACGCACTGATCGCGGCCGAGCTGGATGCCGCCATCGGTCAGGCACTGGCCATGGCTGAATCCGCGTTACTGGAATCTCGATTGGATGACACTGACGCCGCATTAAAGCGTGTCGCAGGTGCCGACCCGGAGAATGTGCGACTGCCATTCCTGAGGGCCCAGCTTTCGCAAATGCAGTTGCGTACACGACTCGATGAGGCGCGTGTTGCAATTCGAGACTCTCGATTCGAAGACGCAGCGACAGCATTGAATGCCGCGCGCAATTTGAATCTGCCGGATTCCAGCGAGATTGACGCTGTTTTTGCCGACTTAAGCAGCGCGCGCAGTGCACAACAAGCCGACGACGTATTGGCGAAAGCGGCGGCACGGCTGGATTCCGGCGCCTTGCTGCGCCCGGCCAATGACAATGCCCGCTACTATTACGAACTCGTACTGTCCAATGATCCGAACAATACGATGGCCCGCCAGGGGCTGAACGTTATTTCCGCCAAACTGGCATTTCAGGCACGCGCAGAGATTGATCAAGGCAACCTGGACGCGGCCGAAAAGATTCTGGGCGATGCACATGCCCTCGATTCGAGCAACGCAGAAGTTGCGGCCGCGATCACAGCGCTCGCGGGCGCACGTGCCGTGATTGCCGAGCAACAACGTCGTGCCGCTGCCGATCGCGAGAAGGCGGAGCAACAACGAATCGCAGCTGAAAAGCAGGCGGAAGTCGATCGACAGGCCGAGGCCACACGCCAGGCTGAAGCCGATCGCCAGGCAGAAGCCAATCGACGAGCTGTTGCCGCCGCGGCCATTGTCGCCGCTGGCGCAAGTGCAGATGGCAAAGTACCGACGCCCGACGCGACCAAACAGACAGCTGCCGGGAGCAATGTAGACGTCGCTTCGGAAGCTGCTACCGGCGCCGCGACTACACAGATTGCGACAACCGGGCCCAAGCCCTCGAATCCCGCGCAGCCTGACAACCAGGGTGCGTCGACCAAAGCGCCTGTTAGCGACATTCCCGCCGCAGTGAGCTCATTAACGCGTACCAAATACGTAGCACCGAAGTACCCACGCACGGCACAGCGCCGCAATATTTCCGGCTGGGTTGATGTGGTTTTCACCGTCGCACTTGATGGCAGCGTATCGAATGTAGAAGTCCGCAACTCGGAACCGGAAGATACTTTTGTAAACGCGGCTGTAAACGCGGTCGAGAAATGGGAGTTCGAACCGGTCATCGAAAACGGCGTGGTCGTTGAGAAAAAAGCCGGCGTCCGGATGATGTTCGCGCTCGAGTAATCCCATCTGACACTTTTGAGTGTTTGGTAAATTTTTCCAAGCTGGACCAGTTGAGCGATTCTGGTTAGAGTTACCGGGAATTCTCCGGATTGGAAAAAATAAAGTGTCAAAAGAAACCGTTTTTCCGGCTGAAACGCCCGCCCGCAAACAACAACAACGCAGCATAGTCACTCAGCAAAAGCTTCTTGATGCCGCCGTCGAAGCATTCTCTGAGAACGGCTTCAAGGGAACGTCGACCCGTGACATTGCGGAGCGCGCCGGCGTACATCACCCGTTGATCACGTACCACTTTAAAAACAAGGATCAGCTATGGCGAGCGGCTGCGAACCACATATTCAAAGCCTTCACACGATCCCTCGCGCAGGCATTGGAAGAAAACAAAGACATGTGTCCGAAAGAGCGCATGGCAAAAATGATCTTCGCCTATGTCAAATACGCCAAGAGCCAACCGGCGTTGCACAAGGTCATGGTGCAGGAGGCGAGCTACCCCAGCCCAAGGCTGGACTGGCTGATTGAGCGGCATTTGAAACCGCTGTTCGACGCGACCTTTGACATGATGGTTGAATTGCAGAAGTTGGGGGTCGCGCCAGCGGGCAATCCGGCGCTGCTGTTCAACATGATTCGCCTGTCATCGGGTGGACTGCTGGCGCTCGGCAACGAATTAAAAGCCTCGAGCGGCCTCGACGTCGATTCCCCCGGTACACTGGACGATATCGCCGAAATGATTATCCGGGTATTCCTGCCCGGCGAGATGCCGGAAGACTGGCAGCAACGCTCCGCCGCCTGATTGCGGGTCAACAACCTCAGTGCGCGATAATGACTACGTCGGGCGATTGGCGTACAGGTACAGCATTTCCATGGCCAGATGGCTCGCGGCCAACGAAGTAATCTCGCCTACGTCGTAGGTCGGCGCCACTTCTACGACATCCATACCAATGATATTGATGCCCTGCAGTCCGCGGAGTATTGAAATCGCCTGATGACTGGTCAGCCCGCCGCAAACCGGCGTGCCGGTACCCGGTGCGTAACTCGGATCCAGGCAATCGATATCGAAGGTCAGGTAAACCGGCGTATCACCAAGACTCTGTCGAGCTGACGCAACGGTCGCCTCGATACTCTGTGCATGAACGGCAGGCGCGTCGATTACATTGAAGCCCATCGTGTCCGGGTTGCTGGTTCGAATTCCGACCTGAACCGAAGTCTTCGGATTGACGAGACCCTGCTTTGCCGCCCAATAGAACATGGTGCCATGATCAATGCGATCATTCTCGTCCGCCCAGGTGTCGCTGTGCGCATCGAAATGCAGGATCGAAATCGGACCACCGTGTTTTCGCACGTGCGCCTTGATTAGCGGGTAGGAGATGAAATGATCGCCACCCAGGGTCAGTAGCGCAGGACCTTGCGAGATAATTTCATGCGCGGCCGCTTCGATAGCATCGGGCACTTTCTCCGGCCGGCCAAAATCAAACATGGCATCACCGGCGTCAACCACGGCCAGGCGATCAAAGGGGTCAAACTCCATACCATAAGGACGCTCCCACGCCATGATCGTGGACGCATTTCGAATCGAGCGTGGCCCGAACCGGGTACCCGATCGGTTCGTTGTGGCCGTATCGAACGGCACACCCATTACCGCTACGTCGACACCGTCCATATCCTTGGTGTACTTGCGTCGCATGAACGACGTAATACCGCCGTAGGTCGGTTCGGGTGTTGTTCCATGGAGACTCTTGCGGGTTATCGCATAGTCATTCTTGTACTTGTCCAATGTTCTACTCCGCCAATGCTTTCTGCGTGAGATCCAGCGCCTTCCAGGTTGTCTCGATCAACTCGTCCGCTTCGCTGTGCGACAGCACGAACGGTGGCGCACAAATAATAGTATCGCCCACGGCTCGCATACATAGACCACTCTTGATCAGGTTGTCCCGACACATAGGGCCCACACCCTGTTTCGAGTCGAACCGCACCAGCGGGTCCTTGTTCTTCACCAACTCGAAAGCCCCCATCAAACCAACCATGCGCGCATCACCGACGAGCGGATGGTCCATAAGTTTGGCCCATTTTTTCTGCAGGTAAGGCCCGATGTCGTCGCGGATACGTTCAACCAGCTTATCGCGCTGTATCAATTTGATATTCGCGATGGCAACAGCGCAGGCGACCGGATGGCCGGAATAGGTGTAGCCGTGATAAAACTCACCCGCCTTGTCAATCAGGACATCGGCAACCCGATCGCTGACCGCCACGCCGCCCAACGGCACATACCCGGACGAAACCCCTTTCGCAAACGTCATGAAATCCGGACGCGTGCCAAAGTGATCCGCACCGAACCACTTGCCAAGACGGCCGAATCCCGTAATGACTTCATCGGAAATCAGCAAAACGCCGTACTCATCGCAAATGCGCTGCACTTCCGGCCAATACGAATCCGGCGGAATAATCACGCCGCCGGCACCCTGGATAGGTTCGCCAATGAACGCCGCCACTTTCTCAGGACCGAGTTCGAGGATCTTGGCTTCGATTGATCGTGCAGCTTTAAGTCCGAACTCGTCAGGCGACAGCGATTGATCGCTGCCGAACCAGTAAGGCTGGTCAACGTGCACTATGCCTGGAATCGGCAAGCCGCTCTGCTTGTGCATGGGCGTCATACCGCTCAGGCTGGCGGCCGCGACCGTTGAACCGTGGTAGGCATTATTGCGACTGATGATGGTATGTCGCTCAGGCTGTCCCATCAGGTCCCAGTAGGTACGCACCATGCGGATAATCGTGTCGTTTGATTCCGATCCGGAGCCAGCAAAAAAGATGCGATTGAACTGCGGTTGACTCACCTCGCGGATCATCGACGAAAGCTCAATTACCGGCGGATGCGCACACTGGAAGAAGCTGTTGTAGTAGGGCAGCTCCTGCAGCTGACGCGTTGCCGCATCAATGAGCTCCTGACGTCCGTAGCCCGCATTGACGCACCAGAGTCCGGACATGCCATCGAGCATCTTGTGCCCATCAGCATCAAAAATGTAAACACCGTCCGCCCGCGTAATAATCCGCGAGCGCTGCTCGTGCAACTCTTTGTGATTAGTGAACGGGTGCAGATAGTGGTTCTTATCCAACTCCTGCCAATCACTTCTTGAACGTTTTTCTATTGCGGCCATAACTTCCTCACATTAGCCTCTTCGGCTAAAGAACCTTTCGATCCTGCAAATTCTAGCGCTCGATGGGTATCGAGTCCGTTGCACTCCACATGCTGAAACAGCTGGCAAAAAATTCAGACGTTGAACATCAGAATTTCGCGCTCGTAAGGCGTAATAATCTCGTGGAATTCGCGATATTCGTCCTCTTTAATGGCCGAGTACACATCGACGAACTCGTCACTCAACATGCTGCGCAAAGCGACACTGTCACGAAACGACTTGATTGCCGAATCGATATGACGATGCAGTTCAAACGGACCACCATAAGCGCTGCCTGTTGCCTCCTCTCTCGGCTTCAACCCTTCGACCATACCCAGGTAACCACAGGAAAGTGATGCGGCAAGAACGAGGTAAGGATTGACGTCGGAGCCGGCCAGACGATTTTCGACACGCCGGGCTTCCGGGGGCGAGTCTGGTACACGCAGCCCGACCGTGCGATTGTCGACGGCCCATGCAAGGTTCACCGGCGACGAGTCCGGATTCAGGAATCGACGGTAGGAATTGACGTAGGGCGCAAAAATCAGCATCGCCTCCGGCATGTAACGTTGCAACCCGCCGAGGTAACCGTAGAACAAATCTGTCGGGGTACCGTCCGCATTGGAAAATATGTTGTCGCCTTTTTTATCCACGATGCTCTGGTGGATGTGCAGCGCGCTACCCGCCTCATCTTCCATCGGCTTGGCCAAAAACGTCGCGTGCATTTCATGTTCAATCGCCGCTTCCCGTATCGTGCGTTTGAACAGAAACACCTGGTCAGCCAGTTGAATCGCGTCGCCATGCAGGAAGTTGATCTCGAATTGTGCAGGACCCATTTCCTGGGACAATGTGTCGACGTAGATGCCCTGTTCTTCGCAATACTTGTAGACGTCATTAATGAAGGGATCAAAGTCATTCATGGTATCGATGCTGTAAGGCTGGCGCGCACCTTCAGTTCGACCCAGGCGACCTTCCGGGGGCTCTGCTTCAGCATTAGGATCTGAATGTGGACTCAAGAGGTAAAACTCCACTTCCGGAGCCACCACCGGTGTCCAGCCTTTTTTCTCAAACTTCTCGAGGACACTGCGCAGCACCGCGCGCGGTGACTTCGGCACCGGCGATCCATCGCGCCGGTAGCAATCCAGGAAAACGGATGCGGCGGGGTCGGTCGCCCACGGCACAGTCCGAAGCGTTGTCGAATCCGGCACCAGCAACATGTCTTTGTCTTCGACGTTGCCCGGGTCTTCAATATAGTTGCCGGAAATGGTCTGCGAAAAAATCGCTTCCGGCATCTTCATTTGACTTGCGCCAAATTTGCCTCCGGGAACCACTTTACCGCGTGCGGAACCTGCCATATCCGGTACGAAGGCTTCTACGTCTTCGATGCCTCTTTCTCTTAGCCAGGACTGAAAAACTTCTTTGTTACTCACATTGCACCTATCGTTGTTTCGCGCGTGCCCTGCACGCGTCGCCAAACGCCTTAAAAATTGCCATAGAAAACTTATTTTCTGTCACTCGCCACTCCGGATGCCATTGCAGCGACAAGTTAAATCCGGGTGCCGAATCGACCCTGAATGCCTCGATTAAGCCATCGTCCGCAACCGCCTCTACCGCGGCACCTTTCGCAAGTCGTTCGATGCCTTGCGCGTGCAAGGAATTCACCATAACGGAATCTGCCCCAGCCAGCTGCCGTAGCAGGCCGCCTTCCATCAGCGACACAGGATGCGAGGGTCCGTACTGCTTGTCCAGTGGATCGCCTTTGTTCTCAAGATGATTATGGTAACCGGGCACGTCCGCGACGTTCTGATGCAAACTACCGCCCAAAGCGACGTTCAACTCTTGATGACCGCGGCAGACCGCGAGCAAAGGTACACCTCGCTCCAGCGCCCGCAAAGCGAGCGGCAAGGTCATCGCGTCCCGATGCGGGTCGTGGGTGCCGCTTTTCTCCGACTTCGCACCGCCGTAATGATGCGGCTCGACGTTCGAATAGCTGCCGGTCAGGGTGACGCCGTCAACCCGGTCGAGGACATCGTCAATATCAATATCGTCCGCCATGGACGGCACGATGAAGGGTATCGCGCCCGCTCCGTCGACCAGCGCTTTCAGGTATTTCTCACCGCTGACATGCGAGGGGTGCGGATCCAGCAAGTGCCGGTCGGCGGGAACCACAATAATAGGTTTGGTCGTCATTTCATCTCAGGCCTCAGCGCGCTTTCCAATAGTCCGCAATGTCGCAAACAGAATTGCGATGCCGACCAGAATGGATATCCAGGGTGGCAGACCGAAGCCACCCGGTATCGTACCCACAAAGATCGCCACAAATCCGACCAGCAAGGCATACGGCAATTGCGTGCGGACGTGTTCGATGTGATTGCAACCGCTGGCGATGGACGATAGTACGGTCGTATCCGAAATCGGCGAGCAATGATCGCCCCAGACCGCACCCGCCAGAACGCAGGCCACCGACGAATAAAGTATGTGCATACCGCTCGGATCCGCGATGCCGGACACCGACATCACAGCCCAGGCCAGTGGCACAACGAGTGGCATCAATATCGCCATCGTTCCCCAGCTGGTTCCGGTCGTAAACGCCGTTATTGCGGCGAGCACGAAAGCAATCACCGGAATCAAAGCGACAGGCAGTGAATCAGCGAGCAGAGTTACCAGGTAGGAGGCGGTGTGCAAATCTCGTGTTACATCGGACAAGGACCATGCGAGTACCAGGATGATCATGCCGAACAAAGTTGCTCTGAGGCCGCCGTACCAGGCATCAATCGTTTCATGAACCGAAAGAACTTTCTGACCGATGGTGAGCGCTGCAGCAACCAGCACTCCAACAAACGATGAATACATCATCGCTTTGTAGGGGTCAGTGGATTCGAGTATCTGTGTCAGCGTCTCGCCCTCGCCCAGTCCGATCAGGCTCGCGCCCAGGGCAATAATCAAAACGATGATAGGAATGAAGGCGTTGAAAGCGCGCAGAGGAATGTTCTTTTTGGGCCGCAGGTCCTCACCTTCAAGTGCTGGCAGCGACTCGGTCGATACCGGCTTTACTTTGCCATTGCGCGCCCGCAACTCGGCTTTGTACATCGGTCCGAAATCGAGACCCGTCGCAGAAACGATCAGCACAAACACTATCGCCAGGATCGGATAAAAACTGTACGGGATGGACTGAATAAAGACCGTATAAGCCTGCACGCCGTCCAGTGCTTCGATACTACGAAGACTCTGCTCTATGAGGCCAATCTGGTAACCGATCCAGGTCGTTATCAACGCGATACAGGCTACCGGCGCCGCCGTTGAATCCACGATGTAAGCCAACTTTTCACGCGAGATGTTCAGATGGTCTGTCAGCGACCGCGCCGTATTGCCGACGACCAATGTGTTGCTGTAATCGTCAAAGAAAATCATCAGGCCCATCAACCAGACCGCGACCTGACCGCCGATAGCCGTCTTGGCCCGACTGACAATCGCAAGGACTATGCTGGCCATACCGCCGTTGCGGGTGATGATGCCGACCATGCCACCGATCATCATCGTGAATAGTATGATCGATGCGCGATCCGAATCCGCCAATGCACCGCGCACGAAGACCTGGAAACTGTCCAGCAGGCCCTGCCCTGCACCTTTGAATGTGAATGATTGCAGGGCGGTCGCGCCCAACCACAAGCCCAGTACCAGCGCCGGGATAACGTTGCGTAATGTTAGCGCAACAACAATAGCGACCACCGCCGGCAATACGGATACCCACGCCGGGATCACGCGGATCTGCGATACGACGCTCTGCTCCCCCGCGGTCGCGGTCAGCGCCGCCTGGCCTGTCGCGTCCACAGCAATGCCGTAAAACTCAGCACGGCCATCGACATTCGCGGTCGCATCATAGTCATGGCCGGCAACCTTCAGACTGACGGCCTCGAAAGGCGTCGCTGCATTGACGGCGTAATCCATTGGTATACCCGCCAGGCCTACGGCCGGGGTCTCTATTTCAATAGCGTTAGCCGACACCGAAAGGGTCGCTGCGAACAGGCTGAAGACGAAAACTAGGGTTGAAAGATTGTTAATGACCAGCTTGCGAGTATTAATTCTGGTTATTCCTGGGCTGATTGTCGTTGGGCATCTTATCACGGCGTCACGCTTAGTAGCGGGGCTGAAGTTGTGAGGCAGCGGCGCAGAGGATCGCGCCGAGCTGGGCGCGACGATTCCCGGACATACGTTGGCTCGGCCCACATATCGACAACGCACCCAGGATCTCGCCCATGCCGCCTCGGACGACTGCACCGACACCGGAGAAACCCTCTTCGAGTTCATCCACAGTCTCGGCGAAGCCACGGCGACGAATGTCGCCGAGCTGCTTTTCAAGCACTTCTAAATCCGTAATCGTCTTCGCTGTTAGGGAGCGCAAAGTTCCCTTCAGCCGCTGCGTGCCATCCATGTCGAAAGCGATAAACGCTTTGCCCGTGGAGGTCGCGTGTATGGGCCATCGGGTTCCGACGTTGCCGGACGCGCCGACGACATACTTGCTGGTGACCTCGTCCAATATGAGCATCGTGTCGCCTATCGGTACTTCGAGGGTTGCTGTTTCGCCGGTTTCCTCGGCGAGTCGCTTCAGCAGCGGCCGCGCCCGCAGTCGCAGGTCGTTGCTCGACAGTGCCTGAACACCCAGCGCCATCATCGCCGGGCCCAGTCGATACGCACCGTTGCCGGGATTGCGGTCCAGGAGTTCTTCGCTTTGCAAAGCCTGCAGCAGGCGATGCGTGGTGGTCTTGTTGAGGCCGGACAGAGCGCTGATATCGGCCAGCTGCAATTCCGGCGCCTCGGCCGTGAACAGTTTCAGTAATCGTATTGCGCGGAGTGCGGCCTGGGCGCCCTGAGGCGGAGCTTGGTGACGCATGACCTTTCCATATTGTGATTTTGTGTTTCACAATATGCTAGCACGGCGCGCTAACAGGGCAAGCGACTTCTTTTCGGCTAATCGTGGTCCGTGGCCCCGGCCAGGTCAGCGTCGATCCAGTGCCCCGCGCGCCGGTAGTGCAGAAATGCCCATGGCATGATGACCAAGGTCACTATCAGCAGGCTATATCTCATTGATTCTTCGGCAAATTTCGGCTGCAACACATCGCTGAGCAGGCCCGTAATCCATGGCCCGCAAGCCAGGCCGATGACGTTGATGATCAGCAGCACCAGGGCCGAGGTTGTCGCTCGCATGCTGAGTCCCACCAGGCTTTGCGCCTGAGACAGCACCGGCGCCAGGTAAACGTTCATCGTCGCAGCCGGTATGACGAACAGCAGTAAGGCCATCGCCGAGGACTTGGCAAGAAACATCATCGCCAACAGTGCAGTCGACAACAGCATCGTGATCGCAATGAAGTTGAAGGCCTTCTTATGACTGCTGTGACCGAGGCGATCCGCGATGTAGCCGCCGAAGAAGAATCCGGCGCCGCCACAAAACCCCAATATCAGGCCCAGCCACAAGCCGAGCTCAGCGAGCTGCATTTGAAAACTTCGCACCATGAAAGTGGGCAGGAAATTGACCACTGAATAGCCAACAAAGCTCGACAAACCCGCCGCCAGTGCCATGTGAATAAACGAGCGCCGCTTCACCAGGAGCCGTAAGACTTGAAAAAAATGCGGCCGTTCGCTACTTGCCGATCGACTTTCTGATACCCCGCGTTGCGGCTCCTTTACGGTCAATCGAACGATTATCGCCAACAGCAGGCCGGGAATGCCGACTATGAAAAATGTTTCCCGCCAGCCGATGTTCTGCGCCACCCAACCACCGGCGAGGTAAGCGAGCATGATGCCGGCCGAGATTCCCAGCGTGTAAAAACCCATCGCGGTGGAGCGAGTCTTGGGCGGATAGTAATCGGCAATCATCGAATGCGCAGGTGGGCTGCATCCCGCTTCACCGATACCAACTCCGATACGCGCCGCCGTCAGTTGACCTATATTTGCAGCAAGCCCGGATAGCGCCGTCATGGCGCTCCAAAGCGCAACCGCCGCCGCAATCAGATTGCGTCGATTACAGCGCTCGGCATAACGCGCAATGGGCACACCCAGAGTCACATAAAAAAGTGCGAATGCGGTACCCGACAAGAACCCAAGATAGGCATCGCTAACCCCAAACTCATCGCGTATTTGCGGCAACAGAATCGCGAGGATTTGCCGATCGACAAAATTGAACATGTAGACGATAGCGAGTATCACCATCGCATAACGGCGGGCGCCCTGACTGATTGAGTCAGTCTGGATGTTCAGTGGTCTACAAGCTCGCCCGGCGCAACGCTGCCAGCGCCGGGTCGCCGGGTATCAGACGCGCCGCGAAACACGCCGTCGCGATAGGCAACGGATTGCGTGCTGCCGCTGGAATTCTGCGATTGCTGTACGTCATGCCCGCGTTGCTGCAACAAGCGAATAGTATCCGGGCTGAATCCCGGCTCGAGATACAGAACATCGGGGAACCATTGGTGATGCATGCGAGGAGCGTCAGAGGCCTCGGCGAGGTTCATGCCGTGATCGATAACGTTGACGACCATCTGCAGCACCGCAGTAATAATTCGACTGCCGCCGGGGCTTCCGGTCGCAAACCAGGGCTCCCCGTCGGCGAAAACGATGACCGGAGTCATCGAACTTAATGGGCGCTTTCCCGCCGCAATGGCGTTGGCGTCACCGCCCAACATTCCGAAAGCATTCATCACGCCGGGCTTGGCCGCGAAATCATCCATTTCGTTGTTGAGCAGGAAGCCGGCACCCGGCACGGCGATACCCGAGCCGAAGGAAAAATTCAGCGTGTAAGTATTCGAAACGACATTGCCGTCTTTGTCCATGACAGAAAAATGTGTTGTGTCGTCGCTTTCATGCATGGGCTCGACGCCCGGCGACACGTCACTCGAGTTGCGAGCTTTTATCATATCGATGGTTGCGGCCAATTGCTTGCCGTAGGCCTTGCTGGTCAGCCACTCGACAGGAACATCGTAGAAGTCCGCATCACCCAGATGCTGCGACCGATCGGCATAGGCGAGTCGTGCGACTTCGGCCAGCAGATGCACACTGTCCGCACTGCCGGAACCCATCTCCGTTACCGGAAAATGCTCCAGAATATTCAGCATTTGCAAAACGTGAACACCGCCGGAACTCGTCGGTGGCATTGTCACTATGTCATAGCCGCGATAGCTGCCTGTTATGACCTCGCGTATGGCAGGCGTATAGGCAGCCAACGACGCCGCATCGACGAGCCCGCCACCACGCGTCATTTCGGCGACGATTAGTTCAGCAATAGCACCTTTGTAAAAAGCGTCGGGTCCCTGGTCAGCAATGAGCTGCAGCGAATTTGCGAGGTCTGATTGCACGAACAAGTCACCGGGCTGGTAGGCGGTACCATCGGCTTTGTAGTAATACGCGCAGGCTGTTGCGTTGCGGCACAAATGACTCTGCCGCTGATTCAGGTAGTTCGACATGTCGTAGCTGACGACTATGCCATCGCGCGCCTGATCAATTGCCGGTTGCAACAGCCTCTTCCAGGACAGCCGTCCAAACTTTTGATGCGCGTTGTAAAATCCGCTGACCGTACCGGGCACGCCGGACGCGAGATGGCTGAAGCGCGACCGAGTGGTATCAACGTCGCCGTTGTCGTCGAGATACATATCCCGGGTAGCTTTCTGCGGGGCCATTTCACGATAGTCGATGGCGATGTTCTCATCCGTGGCTGCATCGTGTATCAGCATGAAGCCGCCACCGCCAAGATTTCCGGCTCGAGGTAGGGTCACTGCAAGCGAAAAACCCGTCGCGATCGCGGCGTCTACCGCGTTGCCACCATCCGCAAGCACTTGTGCACCAACGGCAGCCGACGATCGATTTTGCGCGGCGACCATGCCGGACCTGCCGAGCACCGGGTGTTGCAGGTCACTGTATTGAATAATCGCATTCTGATCTTCCTGTGCGTAAGCGATTTGCTGCAAAGCAAATACCGAAACGAGGGCCAGCAGAATTCGATTTAGCATATTTTGTGCCTAGGGCAGAATCGCCTTGAAGAAGAGGAAGAAGAAGATTGCCAAAACAGCGCCAGCAGGAATGGTTACGACCCACGAAACAAGTATCCTCGCAACGACCCGCAAGTCGATAGCGTCAATTCCACGTGCAAGACCTACTCCAAGTACGGCGCCGACAAGCGTGTGTGTAGTAGAAATTGGAATGCCGGTACCGGACGCAATGACGATGGTCGTCGCCGCTGCAAGTTCAGCCGCGAAACCACGGCTGGGTGTTAGCTGGGTGATTTTCTTGCCGACGGTCGCGATAACGTGGCGCCCGTAGGTCGCGAGGCCAACCACAATACCAGTACCGCCGAGCACCAAAACCCACCACGGCAGAGAGGATTTAGCAGCAACCGATCCTGTGGTTGCAACGCCGACAATGGCTGCTACCGGGCCGATAGCATTGGCGACATCGTTTGATCCGTGCGCGAATGCCATGCCGCAAGCGGTGATGACCATGAGCACCCCAAACACCTTTTCCACAGTGTAGAAATGCTCTTTCTTTTCGACCTTGGGATTCGGTTTGATTTGCGAAATAAACACTTTTCCGATCAAAGCGACAACAACCGCTATCGCAATAGCGAGAGCGTAACTTTCTCCAATAGTCAGGTGCAGGCCGACATGTTTCAAACCCTTCAGAATCGTCACCAGCGTTATCGTAAAGGCGGCGAAGAAGATGTAGACGGGCACCCAGCGCCGCGCCTTTTCCAAAGGATCGTCCTGACGAAGTATGAGTCGTTGCACACTCCCGTAAATCAGGAATGCAATAAATCCGGCCGTCACAGGAGAGACCACCCAGCTCACTACGATCGTTCCGACCTGGCCCCATTGCACAGCATCGACGCCAATGCCGACTGCGGCAAAACCGACGATTGCGCCCACAATGGAATGCGTCGTTGATACCGGCCAGCCAAAACGCGATGCCACCAGCAACCAGATGCCCGCCGCCAGCAGCGACGCCAACATGCCGTAGATCAGCAAGTCAGGAGAACCCATCATCAAGTCAGAATCGACGATTCCGGATCGAATGGTCGATGTAACTTCGCCGCCCGCGAGCACGGCTCCAAGGAACTCAAAAATTGCGGCGACCAGTATCGCCTGCTTGATCGTCAGTGCCCTGGAGCCGACCGACGTGGCCATCGCATTCGCGACATCGTTCGCACCGATACCCCATGCCATGAAAAGGCCAAACGCAGCGGCGAGACCAATATATATGTATTGCGCTTCCATTGACTGCCCCCGGGGTGGCTACTGCCCCGATTCTTATTAGTTAGTGTGAGAGCAACAGCTCGAGACGACGACCGACCCGTTCGGCCATATCTGCAATTTCGCCGAGTAATTCGATAACCTTGTACATGAATACCGCGTCAATCGGGTCCAGGGTCTTTTCTATCTTGAAGAGTGACGCCCGCAAAGCGGCTTGCTTCTCATCAGTATCAGTCTCGATACGGTCGAGCTCCTCGATCAGGCTCGACACCAGTTTAACCTCAGCGCCACGAAATCCGGCCGTGAAAAGCTCATCAAGCTCACGAACACTCTTGCGCGCCTGTTTCGCCGCATCCACATTGCGATCAACGAAATCCAGAAATTGCTCGGCGATTTCAGCAGGAATCTGCATTCTGCGTCCCAGCATCAGGCCGGAAACGTCTTTGGTCCGGTTTGCGATCTTGTCCTGCACCAGCAGCAATTCAAGCAGGTCTTCTCGAGGCACCGGCATGAACAGACTCTTCGGCAAGTGCAGCCGAATTTGCTTTTTTACCGAATCCGCTTCGTGCTCGAGTTTGTCGATCATGGCTCGTGCGGCGATGGCTTTTTCCCAGTCGCCGTCAATGGCAGCTGCAAAAAATGGCCTGAGTTCGCGGGCGCACTGATAGGCGATCCCGATGTGTTCTTCCAGGGGCTTAACCGGCGATGAGCCGAAAATATTTGCGAGCATGTTAGCCATTCGGTTGTCCGTTGGGACCTGATTTCAGAGCCGCAATCCTAGCATAGCCAATACCCTGATTTGCCAACTTCTCCTCGTGCTAAACTGCGCGGCCGAAATCCCCCGAAATAATGCAGAAAAATCTATGGCTTATTGGTTAATGAAGTCGGAACCCGACGTCTACAGCATCGACGATCTGGCCAGAGATGGCCGTGAAAAGTGGGACAGTATCCGCAATTATCAGGCTCGCAACATGATGCGTGACGACATGAAGATCGGCGACGAAATATTCTTTTATCACTCGAGCTGTAAGCAGCCGGGTGTCGTAGGAATCGCGAAAGTCGCCAGCAAGCCCTACCCTGACCCCACTCAATTCGACAAAAAATCCAACTACTACGACGCCAGCAGCGACAAAGAAAATCCGCGCTGGATTCTGGTGGATGTAGCGTTTGTACGAAAGTTATCACGCACCATCAGTCTTACCGAGATCAAGGCCGAGAAAACGCTCGCAGAGATGATCCTGGTTCGTAAAGGCAATCGACTCTCGATCATGCCGGTTGAGAAAAAACACTGGACGAAGATAATCAGCCTCGAATGAAGACCTGGACGAAAGTCTTGCTGCTATCTGCCGCCGTAATCGGCGCCGCATTGATAGTGACTACGCCACCGCAGCTGGAATATAACCCGCCTGTCCGTGACGACCTCAACCCGCAGACCTTTTTAAATGAGCCGCTGGACGAACTGGTGCCCGGCACCGAAAAGCGCATAGTCTGGCATGACGGTGAGCAACGCACCGAGTGGTCGGTCGTTGCGTTTCACGGTTTCTCGTCGTCGCGTCAGGAAACAGCGCCGCTGGCCGAAACCGTTGCCCACGCACTGGGTGCCAATTTGCTGGAAACCCGTTTTGACGAACACGGACTGAGAGAGGACGGACTCGTTGCGGCGCGCGCGGAAGCCTGGCTCGACGACGTCGCCGAGGCACTCTCTGTTGGCAGTCGCATCGGTGAAAAAGTGGTGGTGGTGGCCGTTTCGAACGGCGCGACGCTGGCGGTATCCATGCTCGACCACCCGTCAATGCAGTCTGTCGATACGATCGTCATGCTGTCACCCAATTTTGCGCCAGCCGACCCAAGAGCGATGTGGATCACGCGTCCGGGCGGACCACTGCTATTGCGGCTCATCGCGGGTGAAACGCGCTCTTGGGAGGCCTTCAATGATCAACAGGCGCTTTATTGGACAACGACTTACCCGTCAAGCACGCTGATACAGGTAGTGCGCGCAACGAATCGAGCACTGCAAAAAATCCAGCGGGTGACAGCGCCACGTGTGCAGGTATTCTATTCGCCGAATGATCAGGTTGTCTCCGTCCCGGCGCTGTTGGCGGCATTTGAGGAAATCCGGTCGCCGCAAAAAGAGATACTCACTGTGCTGGAAACGGGTGCGCCGAGTGCGCATGTACTCGCAGGTGACATTATTTCGCCGAACAATACGCTGTCGATTGCCAACAGTATCGTCGAGTTCGTTTTGCGAACCGCCGCACCTTGAAACCCTTGCAGGAAATCGCTCGTGACTGACAGCAAACTGCCGTTGGGACAGGAAACCCGCTACCCGGACCGCTACGACTCCTCCGTGTTGTATGCGATTGCGCGCGCTGACAGTCGAGCCGCCCTGTTGTCAGGCCCGTTGCCGTTTCGCGGCGTCGACCTGTGGAATGCCTGGGAGTTGACCTGGCTAAGGCCGGGCAGTCAGCCTGTTGCGGCCACTGCCGAAATTCGAGTGCCGGCGGATACGCCGAATCTGATTGAATCGAAATCGCTGAAGCTGTATCTCAATTCTTTCGCCATGAGCACTTTCGACACGCAGGCGGCGGTCGAAAAAACGATAAGTCAGGATCTCAGCGCTGCGGCGGGCGGGCCGGTCAGTGTGCGAATAGACCTTGTCAGTGACACCGAAGCTGCAGCCGCGAGTCGCTTGCCCGGTTTCTGCCTGGACGAACTCTCAGTCAGTTGCGATACCTTCGCAGTCGATCCCGCCCTGCTAAGCGCGGATCCCGATATCACCGTTGAAGAGGATCTGTACACGCATCTGCTGCGCAGCCTTTGCCCGGTCACTGGCCAACCGGACTTCGGCAGCGTTGCGCTACATTACCGAGGTCCGAAAATCGACCGCGCTTCGCTATTGCGCTACATCGTATCCTTTCGGCAGCACAACGATTTTCACGAAGCCTGTGTCGAAAGAATGTTCGTCGATATCAAAACACGCTGCGGTCCGGAAAAACTCAGCGTCTTTGCCTGCTTTCAGCGCCGCGGCGGAATCGATATTAATCCCTACCGTAGCAATTTCGACAACCAGCCGAGACCGCTTCGCCTCTGGCGTCAGTGATCAGTCGACGCAAATATCCTCAGGGTCAAGCTCATGCCCCCACTCCTGCTTGGCCGTCAGATAAGCCTTGTTGCTGTTGGAAACGCCGCTTACGTGCTTGATACGCGTAATGTCGTGAAGTCCGAATTTCGTCAGGTCGTCGACCTTTTTCGGATTATTGGTTAACAAGCGCAGAGGTCGGGCACCGCAAAAGTACTTGAGCAAGGATGCTGCATCGCTGAAGTCCCGCGAATCATCCGGCAATCCCAGCGAGCGATTCGCCTGATACGTGTCCTCGCCACCGTCCTGTAGCAAATAGGTCGCCGCCTTCGCCCACAAACCGATTCCACGACCTTCATGGCCGGACATATACACGATCAATCCGCCCTGGTCGTCATCGCGAATTCTCTCGATTGCCGATTGCATTTGCGGGCCGCACTCACAGCGCTCCGAGCCAAAAACGTCGCCAGTCAGGCAGCTGGAATGCACGCGCACCAGCGGTTTCGTCCAGGACTCCGGATTCCCCACGACCAGGACACTGTTGACGGCCATGAACGAGGCTAAGGTCGCAAAAGACTGCTGCCCGTTCTGCGCGCGAAGATCGTCTGCCAGCTCCTCTATCTTGCCGAGTTCAGTATTGCGCACGCAGGCATACCACTGAACTTGAGCACGGGAATCGCAGAATCGCAGCGGCAACGGGATAGGGCCCATGATACTGATGATGGCGCCCTCTGCCGCAGGCTGACCCGCTTCGACACGCACGCCATCGCGATCAATTTGAAATAGCTTGCCCTGTTCTGTCAGCCGTCGGCGGACCGCAGGATCGATATAGGTAAACATGCGCCGGATTATGCCGCATCGCGCAAAATATGCGACGTCCGTCACTTGCTGACCGACCAGTCATTAACTATACTTACTGACCTATCAGTCATTAAGGGCCGGTACATTGGCCAAACCACGTTACCAACGACGCAAAGAAGACCGACCGCGCGAGATCACGGAGGCCGCTTTTGATGCTTTTGCCGAACAGGGGTTCGCGGCAACGACCGTCAACGACGTTGCCAAACGAGCGGGCGTCAGCAAAGGGCTCATGTACCTGTACTTCAAGACCAAGGAGGAGTTATTCAAGGCCGTCGTCAAAAGCGTCGTAATTCGACGCGTCGACAAACTCATCCTGGACGTCGAAACGACCAAGCTGTCCTCTGAGGACTTCATTCGTGGCCCGCTAAGTTCATTCCTGCAAGCGATTCCGGGATCACCCGTAGCCATCGTGGTTCGCCTGCTGATATCCGAAGGGCCACGACATCCGGACCTGGTCGACTACTACTATGAAAATGTCGTCGCCAAGGGGCTCGCAGCGATATCCGGATTCCTGAATCGTGGCGTGGAGCGAGATGAGTTTCGTAAGAGCGCGGTGACCGATTTGCCGCATCTTGTGTTGGCGCCCGTCATGCTCTCCATCGTTTGGGGAATCATCTTTAAGAAACGAGCGCTCGATACGGACAAACTCATCGCAACACAAATTGACATGTTGCTCACGCATATCAAAGTGTGAGCGGAGAACGGCTGTGAAAAGACGAATACTGAATTTGATTGCTATCACCATGGTGGCCGCGGTCGCCGCTTGCGGCGTAACGGATGATGACAACAGAGTCGTCGGTGAACTCGCATCAGACCGCATTGAGATCACCGCTGAATTCAACGAAGCCATAGTCGAGGTGGCTGTGGCGGAAGGCGATTCAGTCGCTGCCGGCGACACTTTGCTGCGACAGGACAACGCAAGAGCGACGGCGCGTCTCGCCGAAGCTGAGGCGAACTATCAGCAGGCGAAAGCGCGCCTGGACGAGCTGCTGCGCGGACCACGTAAGGAAAAAATTATTGCAGCCCGGGCGACCGTCGAAGGCGCAACTCAGGATCTGGAATTCCGGCAGAACGATTTCACTCGTATCCAGGAAATTCATTCACGCAAGCTCGCGTCGACGGATGCACTGGACACAGCCAATGCGGCGCTCGATGCCGCGCAGGCAACCTTGAAACTGCAATTGGCGCAACTTGAAGAATTGCTCGCGGGTACGACGGTTGAAGAACTCGCGCAAGCCGAGCAGGCCCTCAAACAGGCAGCCGCACGACGCACAAGTGCAGAGATCGATCTCAAGCGTCTCACTGTTATCGCCCCGGTAAACGGCATCGTTGACAGTCGTCTTTTCGAAATTGGCGAACGACCCGGTGTCGGACAACCCGTACTCGTCATGCTCGGCGGCGATCAGCCCTACGCAAGGGTGTACGTAGCCGAGGATCTGCGCGTGCGCATCGTGCCCGGCACCCGGGCACGCATCCATGTTGACGGCCTCGACCGCATTGTCACCGGGCAAGTCCGGTGGATAGCGAGTGAAGCGGCGTTCACCCCGTATTTCGCGCTGACCGAGAGAGACCGTGGTCGCCTGAGCTACGTCGCAAAGGTCGACATCCTGGATGAAACGACTCGCCTCCCCGACGGCGTTCCGGTCGAAGTCGAGTTCGAGCTGAATTGACCATGACGTCCCAGCTAGCTATTGAAGCGCGAGGCCTGAGCAAGAGTTTTGGCGATCTGCGTGCCGTCAGTGAACTCGATCTCGATGTGCCGCGTGGCCAGATCTACGGATTTCTCGGCCCGAACGGTTCCGGAAAATCAACGACTATTCGTATGCTCTGCGGCTTGTTGACGCCGACGTCAGGGACAGCGAATGTGCTCGGCACGGCGATTCCCGGCAATGCAAAGAAGCTGAAGCCGAAAATCGGCTACATGACGCAAAAGTTTTCTCTGTTCGGCGATATGTCCGTACAGGAGAATTTGAAGTTCATTGCCGAGATCTATTCCTACCCCGCTAAGGACAGAAAGTCCCGCATCGACGAGCTGCTTGAAAAATACGACCTTGTACCGCAGCGCAAACAATTGGCCGGCACCATGAGTGGCGGACAGAAACAACGGCTGGCACTTGCCTGCGCTGTCTTGCATCACCCGGAACTGCTGTTGCTCGATGAACCCACGAGCGCCGTCGACCCGCAAAGTCGACGCGATTTCTGGGCCAACCTGTTTCGGCTCGCCGGCAGTGGCACGACGATCATGGTTTCGACCCACTACATGGACGAAGCGGAACGCTGCCACCGGCTTGCCATTCTCGATCGCGGTGTGAAAGTAGCCGATGGCACTCCGCAGCAATTACAAGCCAGCACCGGCATGCATGTACTCGAAGTGATTGCCGACAACCCCTACCAGGCGCAGGCCGCAATCAGTGAACGCAAGGAAATCGCCAGTGTCACGCAGCTTGGCGTGCGTTTGCGCATACTGATCCCGGAAAGCAACGCGAACCCGATAGACATCGTCAATAGCGCGCTGACCAGCAGGAATGTTTCAGGCGAGGTACGAATCGCCACGCCGTCTCTGGAGGATGTCTTTGTCGCTGTCACGATGAAACCGAAGGAGAGAGTGACATGAAATCTTTGTCGCGTCTCGGCGCCATCATCAAAAAGGAAGTCGTGCAGCTCAGTCGTGACAGGCTGACATTTGGCATGGTGTTCGGTTTGCCGATCATTCAAATATTGCTGTTCGGCTACGCAATCAACACCGACGTAAGGCATCTGAAAACCGCCATCGCAAATCAGGCTGGTACACACCTGTCACAACAATTTGAATCGGAGTTGCGCGCTTCACAGGTCGTGAACATTATCGCGAACGCCGAGACGCCGGAGGAACTCGAGAATTTGTTGCGGCGTGGCAAAATTTCACTGGGCATCGTAATCCCGGCCGATTTTGACCGCCGCGTGGCGGACGCCAACCGGGCGGCTGTGCATATACTGGTCGATGGCAGCGACCCGACCATTCTGAGCGTCGCGAACCAGCTGCGCTCGATGCCCATTCGTTTTGACAGCGCCGGGGTCATGCCACCCAAGCAGGACCTGATCGAGATTCGACCCTATTACAATCCCGAGCGACGCACGCCTGTCAATATCGTCCCGGGCCTCATTGGCATTATTCTGATGATGACCATGATGCTGTTCACAGCCGTGGCTATTGTTCGCGAACGCGAGCGCGGAAATCTGGAGCTCCTGATCAACACACCGGTGAGTTCAGCGGAACTCATGATCGGCAAAGTAACGCCTTATGTCGCCATCGGTCTGTTGCAACTTGCGATTATTCTCGGCTTTGGCCAGCTCCTGTTCGATGTTCCGATTCGCGGCAGCGTGTTGGACCTGTATATCGCCGGTTCGGCGTTTATCGCAGCTAACCTCGCTTTGGGGCTGTTGATTTCAACGGCAACCCACACGCAATTTCAGGCCATGCAGCTGACCGTATTCATCCTGATGCCCTCAATCCTCCTGTCGGGCTTCATGTTCCCTTTCGACGGCATGCCCGTGATTGCGCAATACATCGGTGAGGCTTTGCCGACGACGCACTTCATCCGGCTATCCCGGGGCATCATGTTGCGTGAGGCGCCTATCGGCGAACTGATGCCCGACCTGCTTTTTCTGCTGGCATTTACGCTACTCACCATGACCGTCGCTGCGATGCGGTTTTCGAAGCGATTGGACTAATTTTTCGCAAAAGATTCGCAAAATGCGATTCATTCTGGTCAAATCTGTGGCCAATGACACCGCAACCTAAACAGCCGCCGACAGTTTTTGTCGTCGATGATGACGCCGCCATTCGCTTCGCCATGCAGGCATTGATGGATTCAGTCAATCTTGACCATGAAATTTTCGCATCGGCCGATGAGTTCCTCGAAAAGGTCAACGATCAACGGCCCGGGTGCCTGGTGCTCGATATTCGCATGCCTGGATTGGGCGGTCTTGAGCTACAGGAAGAGCTCATCCGGCGTGAAAATACCTTACCGATAATCTTCATCACAGGTCACGGTGACGTACCGATGGCTGTAGAGGCCATGCAAAAAGGTGCCGTCGATTTTATCCAGAAGCCATTCCGCGATCAGGAATTGCTCGACCGCATCCGCGAAGCCCTGGCGACTGATGAAGAGCGTCGCCGCACCCAAAAGCAGCACGCGGAAGTTTCTTCCCGCCTGGAACGCCTGACGAACCGAGAGCGCGAGGTATTTGACCTCGTTGTTACCGGCAAGCCAAACAAAGTTATCGCCTACGAACTGGGCGTCAGCCAGCGCACGGTCGAAATTCACCGCGCTCGTGTTATGGAGAAGATGCAGGCAAGGTCACTTGCGGACCTCGTCAAGATGCATATGGAGGCCTAGTTGCGGGCCTTCACGCGTTCTTCGTAGCGCGCACATTCAATGCATTCATCTGCGTAGGGATAGACCTTCAGCCGCTCGGCCTCGATAGGCTCGGCACACTCGGAACAAAGCCCGTAGCGACCATTGTCCAGACGCACCAGCGCCGCGGAAATCTTGGCAATTTCCGCGCGGGCCTCATTGCCAAGAGCATCCACTACTTCCGAGTCTTCAAGTTCCTTGGCCATTTCTTTGGAGTCTGTGTTGTAGCGACGACGCAGGTTCTCGCTAATCCTGTCGAGTCGATCAGACAGTTCCCTCTTCTTGGCAACGAGTTCCGCGCGTAGCGCGTCGGTTGGCGCAACGACCATGACGACCTCCTAGTGTGATCTTTTAAAGTATCGTCTCCGGCCGTCTGCGCCTGCGATACGTACAAACCGAGATCGTTTAAGCAACACGACTTATAGATAGTCATCCTACGTCGAGTATGCTGGCGTTGAACCGTTGAACCCTAGTCGCCTCCAAGTTTGGTAAGAACAATGAAGGGAATATCAAGAATTCTGGCTGTCATTGATCCGACGTCTGCGGATCAACCCGGGCTTCGCCGCGCAGCCTGGCTCGCAGAAAAGACCGCAGCGAAACTGGAACTCATTGTCTGTTATTACAACGAATACCTGAGTGGCGACCGTCTGTTCGACTCCCCCTCGCTGGAGAAAGCACGCGACGAGGTTCTGAGGAGCCAGAAAAAACACGTCGAAAAGCTGGCAGACCCCCTGCGCGCGAAAGGGCTAACCGTTACGACAGCCGCTGTCTGGGATCACCCTCTGCATGAAGGTATCGTTCGACATGCGGCAAAAATATCGGCCGACATCGTAATCAAAGACACACACCATCATTCCGTCGTCACGCGCGCCTTGTTAACGAACACCGACTGGAACCTGATACGAACCTGTCCGACACGTTTGTGGCTCGTCAATCCGGTTGCAATGTCTGAGACACCCGTATTCGTCGCAGCAATAGACCCGATGAACCAACACGACAAGCCGGCCGCGCTCGACGATGAAATTCTGTTATTGAGTAAAACCCTGGCCAGTAAGGTTGGCGGCGAGGTACACGCATTTCATTCCTACGATCCGCGAATTGCGGTCGCGACCGCCACGGCCAACGCCTATATCCCCGTGTCATTGCCATTCGATGAGATCGAAAAACAAATGCACGAGGATCACCAAAAGCGCTTCAAGGAAATCACCAAGTTCCACAAGATCGACGATGATAAGTCGCACCTCGTTGCGGGCCTGACACACGAGGAATTACCGGCCATTGCCGAGAAACTTGGCGCCAATGTGGTGGTGATGGGTGCGGTCGCTCGAAACCGCTGGAAGCGAATGTTCATCGGGGCTACAGCCGAACGGACGCTGGAGCACCTGCCCTGCGATCTCCTGATCGTCAAACCTGACTGGTTCAAGTCCCCCGTCGGTCTAGACAGGCACGATAAGGCCTGAATGATGGTATTCTCCCTGCACCTCACGGGGTGCAGGGATCGCCTTTGGCCAACAAAAACAATAATTTCTTCACCGAACTCAAGCGACGCAATGTCTATCGCGTCGGCATCGCCTACATCGTTGTCGCCTGGCTGGTCCTGCAGGCCCTCGATATTGTCGTGCCGATACTGCGAGCGCCGGAGTGGTTCTCGCAGTTGATCCTGAT
Organism: uncultured Gammaproteobacteria bacterium; assembly: GCA_942490655.1. Taxonomy (GTDB): domain Bacteria; phylum Pseudomonadota; class Gammaproteobacteria; order Steroidobacterales; family Woeseiaceae; genus UBA1847. The sequence goes on from CALNXZ010000014.1 coordinate 162,037, forward strand.
CCTGCTGGTCATCGGTTTGCCGTTCGCATTGATCTTTGCGTGGGCATTCGAGATGACCCCGGAAGGACTGAAGCGCGAAAAGGAAGTCGACCGCTCGCAGTCCATCACCCACGAGACGGGCCAGACACTAAATCGCATTATTATCGGCGTACTCGTCATTGCTGTTGGCATGCTGTTGATCGACAAGTTCTTTCTTGGCGAAGCTCAGACCGACCCGGTCGCCGGCACCGGCACCGGCACTTCCTCATCAGAAGCCTTCGAAGTTACTGCAACAGCCTCACCATCCATCGCGGTCCTGCCTTTCGCGAACATGAGCGCCGACGAAAGCAGCGTCTATTTCTCGGATGGACTCGCCGACACCTTGTTACACATGCTCGCGCAGATTCGTGAAATTCGCGTCGCGGCGCGCACCTCCTCGTTCCAGTTTCGTGACCAGAACACGGACATCAAGGAGATTGCCAGCGCACTCAATGTCGGCACCATCCTGGAAGGCAGCGTGCAGCGCGCCGGCAACAAGATTCGGGTAACGGCACAGCTCATTGAGGCGGACACCGGTTTCCACCTCTGGTCCGGCAATTACGACCGCGACATGGACGACATCTTTGGCATCCAGGACGAGATCGCAACCGAAGTAGTGGCAGCGCTCAAGGTATCCCTGCTGGGCGAGACCGTAGAAAAATTGAAACGGCACGACACGGATAATGTTGAGGCCTATACGGAATTCCTGCTCGGCATTAATGATCAAGCCCAGTTCAGCTACGAGTCTCTGTTACGGGCGGAACGACATTTTCGTGAGGCCGTGCGACTCGATCCGAACTACGCGCTGGCATGGGCTCGCCTGGGCGACAACTATTTGCAAATCGAAAGCACAGGCGCGGGCAGCACCGACGCCACGCTGGAGGCGGCGCGTAATGCGGCATCACGTGCCTTAGAAATAGATCCTGATCTGGCAGCAGCGCTTGCTGTGCTCGGCGATGCTGAAGCGCAATCCGGCAACGACGAGGTTGCGGAGCAGCTGTTGCTTCGGGCTATCACACTGGAACCGAACGATATTACGGCCAAACGCTACTACGCACGGGCGCTGTTGTTTCAGCTTCGACCGGAAGAATCCATAGCGCAATTGGAGCAAGTGCTGGCATTAGATCCTCTGTCCGGCGAGGCGCACAGCCAACTTTCAATCGCTCTTTCGATAATCGACCGCTACGACGAGGCCAGCGCAAAAAATAAGCGCATCATTGAAATCAGCCCGAACTCGCCGGTTGGCTACTACCGGGAGGCGGACCTCGAATACTCGCGCGGCAATTGGGCGAATGCCGTTGTTATGGCTATGAGAGCTTTGCGTGAAGATCCTGACGACCCGGAACTGCCCATGATGATCGGCGATCTCTATCTCGCCATGGAGATGTTTGGAGAGACCAAACGCTGGTACGACCGTGCATCAGAAGTGGACTCACAACATCCGGTTTCCCGGGCAGCACCTCTGGCACTACAAATAATCCAGGACGCCGATACCAAAGCGGCCGCAAAGCTCGCGCGGCAGTTACTTGACGAAGGCATCGATGATCGTCAGGACTCGCAAGTTCTGGCGCTCTGGGCGATTTGGCTGGATGCCGAGAAATACGGGACACAGAAAGTTGCCGTTGATTATCTCGAGGACCATTTTCCCGACGTCTACGTTGACGATCCGAAGTGGCATTTCGACTACCGCTACCATTGGTACGTTATCGGTTCGATAATGCTGAAAGCAGGCGACTCAAAACGAGGTCGAGTGTTACTGACGGAATCTTTACGTCGCTCAGATGCTGCTGCGGACGCTTTTGGTGCTGGAATCAACAGTGTGAGAATGCAGGCCGCACTAGGCAACAAGGGCGCGGCCATGGAAAGCTTCCGAAGCTTTGTCGCCCGGTCGCGTTTCCCGAGCTTCTGGCCCGTCTGGCTGCAGCGCGACCCGGGCCTCGCGTCGATCAGCAACGAGCCGGAGTTTGTCGAGTACATCACCATGCTGCAGAACAAGGCGGCTGAGCAGCGCGCGCTGTTGCCGGAGCTCCTCGCCGCACAATAAAACTGCCGATAAGCGCTTGTTTTTGAATGGGAAATAGGTGTAATACTGTATATAATAACAGGTCTTTTCAACCCACCCAGAAGGACCTGTCATGGCCACCAAACTCACCCCGATCGAGACGCTCGATCGCAACATCCTGACCCTGTGTTCCCGTATTAATGCAGCCACCTACGAGTTGCTCGTGCTGATTCGCGAGTTCGACGAACGCGGTGGCTGGTTGAAGTGGGGCATGAAGAACTGTGCCGAGTGGCTGGCCTGGCGTTGTGACCTCAGCATGACGACGGCGCTTGAGAAAGTTCGCGTCGCGCATGCCTTGAAAACACTGCCCGCAGTCTCGCGAAGCTTTTCGTCAGGCGCGCTCTCCTACTCAAAAGTGCGTGCCTTGAGCCGCGTCGCGCACCGGCAGAACGAAGGCGACCTGCTGGCATTCGCCCTGCGCCATTCAGCGGCTCATGTTGCCGAACGTTGCCGCGAGCTTCGGTGTGGCACCGAGGCGTCGACGGACGAGGCGGCACGTGCGTTCGCGAACCGCTCCTTGCGACTGCGCCGTGATCATCATCGCGGCATGATGACGATCACGATCGAAGTGCCGCTTGAAACCGGAGAGTTGCTCGAGAAAGCCCTCGATAAGGCTCGTGATGACGATTGTCTGGACGTGCCCGATCTTGTTGATACTGCGTGGTCGACGCGGCAGGCCGATGCTTTGGTGAATGTACTCCGGGGCTACCTGCACGGTGATGACGCTTCGAGCCATGCCGATGACTACCTGGTCACGATCCACGTCGACCAGTCAGCTTTGGCGGGCAAGGAAGGACGTGCTCAGTTGCCGATTGAGTCGGTGAAACGCATTTGCTGTGACAGCCACGCCGTGGTGCTCACCGAGAACGAGCACGGCGAACCGCTCAGCATCGGTCGCAAAACCCGTCTCGTTCCGAAAGCCATCCAGCGCGCATTGCACGCGAGAGATCACGGTTGCTGCCGCTTCCCGGGCTGCGGCAACCGCCGCTACCTGCACAGTCACCACGTTGAACACTGGTCGAACGGTGGCGAGACGAGTCTCGATAATTTGATGTTGCTGTGCACGAAGCATCACACGCTGGTGCACGAAGGGGGCTTTCGTATTGATCGCGACTTCCAGAACCGCTGGTACTTCTCACGGCCCGACGGCGTTGCCGTGCCGGCGAGTGGTTATCGCTCGATCGACATCGTTGATCAGGATGTTTCTGAGGCGTACGAAATTCCTCCCGCGGGAGGATTGTTGAGCGTGGCGGAAAAAACGGTGGCTGAGCTAGCGGCGCCTGCTTATTTGCATTAGTCGGCGTTACCCTCTGAACGAAAGGATTAAATATGGCGGCGGTTTCAACCTGTGACCAGGCGCTCAAACGTGCGGCTCCTTCACTTCGCGCAGCAGCCGGACGAAAGTTCTGAGGTAAGATGCTGGCTTGTGACCCTTGCCAGCCAGTTGCGAGATAAATAAGTTTTGTCGAGGATGCGAATTTGAGTAAAACAATTCCGCTGATAATAGTTGCTGCAATTTGGTCGGGGTTTATTCTCTGGACGGTCAAGAAGCTTTGGCGGTGGAGTTGGCGAATCTCAGACGATCCAGCGGAAAACTTTTTCTGGGCAGGAGTTAAGTTGACTGGGAGTTTCGTTACTATCGGGGGTGCGTTTCTGCTACCAACGGTGCTGGAATTGCCGGATTTTTCGTACTGGCAGCAAGTATTTTACTGGGCGATCGCACTATTCCCAGTAATGATGTGGTCTTGTTATTTTGGGATCCGATTATTTCATTCGATAGTCGATTGATGATGGTGCTGACTGACCGCTTGCGGCCGACTGCTCCCAGCGACCAGGCGCTCAAACGTGCGGCTCCTTCACTTCGCATAGCAGTCATTCGAACGGCATTTCGCCGCAAAAACAGCCTCTCAGGTCGAGTACGAACAATAAAAAACGGGGCCCCGCGAACGAGGCCCCGCCGTTACAGCCTTCTACTGCGCTCTAGTAGTTAGCCGTGAACATGATCCAGAACTTGTTCGTGTCTACGTAAGACGTCGAATCACTGGAGAAGAAGGCGCCCTTGAACAGGATGCCGTAGTTCTTCGAGATCTGGGTTCCTGCCGACAGGTCAAACTCCTTGCCGAAGTCTCCGCCGCCGGTCTCTGCCGAAAAGTCGTGATAAACGCCCGTCAGGTCCCACTTGCCTGCCTTATATTTCGCGGTCACGAAGATATCGTCGATACCATCGCCAGGAGTCACCAGGAACATATCCGCCCAACCCTGAAAGGCATGCAGGGTTGCCAGCGGTGTGATGAAGGACCGCGAGGCGGAGCTGTCCGCGCCCAACGACTCGTAATCCAATCCTATGGAGAATCCGTTGTCCATAGCCCACATGGCACTCAGATGCGCATAGCCAGCGTCATAGCTCACGGGGTTGTTGCCCGCATCCGACTGTGTGGCTAACTCTGCGACCAGACTGATCTTGCCGACACCTGTTTTCACATCCCCCGCCAGGCGAGCACCAAGTGTCGCCGTTGATGTAGCCGCGGCGTCCTGGTTGTCGATGTAATAGAAGTACGGCGTGACTGACCAGTCATCATTGATCGTGACTTTCGCATTGAACAAATGCGTATCCACATTCATGGATCCGGATGGAGAGGTCTGGCCGGTAATGCGCCGTACCTGGCCGACGTAGGCATACAGCAGTGACGTCCGCGCAATCGCAGAGGTCGTGACCGACAATGCATCGTAGGTCTGTTCGTTCTGCCGCCAGCCGACGCCACCGACAAAACGCTGGTTGTCGAGCAACACGCGCTGCCGCCCGACTCGCATCTTCCAGTCGTCCGCAAAACCGTAGTCGAGGTACAGCTGGTTGAGATCCGAACCTTTCGGATCCACTACCGTCTGGTAGACGCCTTCCTTGTCCGGTGTCGTTCCAAAACCCGAGTTAAAATCGCGGATAATGTGGAAGACATGGTCGTATTCTGCGAACGCGGTTAATCCTTGCCACTCGCCAGTCTTATAGTTCAACCGCAGCCGGGCCGTAAGCGCGTTCGCGTCTTTTAGCCCGTTGTCGGCATCCACCATTTCATAGCGCGCTCTTACGTTGACCCCTGCCTCGCCCGAGGTCACTGCTGACCCCAGGCTCGTGCTCTCATCGGCGAAAACTGCCGATGAGAGCAGCAGCGATGCTGCTGACAGGAGAACGACATTGTTGCGTTTCATGATCGTCGTCCTCTAGTAAATATCGTGCAAGGTGTTGTAGATATTGAACTTGCCCGTCGGGGTGACAATCTGCGGTCCCTTGATAACCTTCTTGAGCTTGCGCGTCTTGTCATCAACAACCACGATGGCGGAATTCTCTTCCTTGCCATTCCAGACGGAGAACCAGACCTCATCACCAGCCTTGTTGTATTCAGGCTGTACGACACGTTTTGGTCCTTCACCGAGATCCGCCCATTCGGCGATCGGCAGAGTCACGAATCCGGCGTCGAGATTGTTGATGTCGTAAACAGCAATAGACTGGCTGAAGGACTCATCCGGATTCAACGGCGCATCCACCCACAGGTTCTTCGACTTCGGATGCGATTTCACAAACAGCGAACCGCCGCCCATGCCATCGATCACTCGAACGTTTTTCCAGGCGTGCTCGGGATGGTTCACCGGATCGGTGCCGAGGAAAGACAGGTTGGCATTACCGAGAGCACTCGTTACCCATACCGGTCCAAACTTCGGATCGATGATGTTGGCACCACGACCCGGGTGCGGCGTCTTGGTGACGTCAACGAGAGCGACCAGTTTGCGATCCTTGGAATCGACAACCGCAACCTTGTCCGACTGGTTCGCAGCGGTCAGGAAGTAACGCTTGGTGCTGTCCCAGCCACCGTCGTGCAGGAACTTCGCCGCACCGATGTCGGTTACCGACAGGCTGTCAATGTCGCTGTAGTCGACCAGCAGGATATGCCCGGTCTCCTTGACGTTGACGATGAACTCCGGATGCTCATGCGATGCGACAATCGCCGCAACACGCGGCTCAGGATGGTATTCCTGGGTGTCCACGGTCATGCCGCGTGTCGATACGATCTTCATCGGCTCAAGCGTGTCGCCGTCCATGATGACGAACTGCGGAGGCCAGTAGGCACCGGCGATCGCGTACTTGTCTTCGTAGCCTTTGTACTTCGAGGTTTCGACCGATCGCGCTTCGAGGCCGATCTTGATCTCGGCAACAATTTGCGGCGGATCCATCCACATGTCGATCATGTCGATTTTGGCGTCCCGACCAATGGTAAAGACGTAACGACCCGATGCGGACGGACGCGAGATGTGTACTGCGTAGCCCGTCGGCAGAATCGTCACGACTTCTTTCGTGTCGCCGTCGATCAGCGCCATTTGTCCCGCGTCACGCAGGGTTACGGCAAAGAAGTTGTCGATATTGCGCTTATGTTGTGGCGCTTTTGGACGATCTTTCGGGTCGACCATGAGCTTCCAGCTGGCCTGCATTTCAGGCATGCCCCATTCCGGCGGTGCCGGCGGTTCCTGTTGCAGGAAGCGAGCCATGATGTCGATCTGTTCCGGCGTAAGGTCACCGGAGGTTCCCCAGTTCGGCATACCGGCTGGTGAACCGTAGGTGATCAGGGCTTTGAGGTATTCCGTGCCTTTCGCCAGGGTGATGTCCGGTGTCAATGGCTTGCCGGTTGCACCCTTGCGGAGTACGCCATGGCAGCCTGCGCAGCGCTCAAAATAGAGCTTCGTCGCCGTCGCAAATTCAGTGTCGCTCAATACCGGTCCAGCCGCTGACATGATTTGACGTGCACCCTCGCCGGACATTGCCGTCGGTGCGCCGCTATACATGAGTTCGCCTTCTGTCGCGCCCTGGTGACGTTCACCGGCAGCGCGATCTTCCTGGCCGAGCTCGACGCGCAATGCGGCGACTTCTGCCACGCTCACCGCAGCACCATCATTACCCCAGGCGCTGAATACGTAAGTCAAAGCAGCAGCGAGATCTTCGTCCGGCAGATAGCCGAGGCTCGGCATGACGCCGTTGTATTCCACACCGTTAACGGTGATCGGGCCTGACAGCCCGAACAGGGCCGCGCCCATTACCGCTTTGCGATCACCCTTCAGGAAATCGGATCCAGCCAGCGGAGGAAACGCTCCCGTCAGGCCTTGTCCGGTCGGCTGGTGGCAGGCCGCGCAATTCGCAAGATAAACGGCCTCGCCCTTCTTGACGAGATCATCTTTGCCTGCAGCAGATACTTCCGCTGTGTGCACGGCGGTATCATTCATAGCGGCCGCAGCAGGGGCTTCGTCCTGTGTGCAAGCTCCGATACTCAATCCCAGTAGGGGAAGCAGCAAAGCAATGCTTAGTTTTTTCAATGTCATGACAATTACTCCCGTGTCACTGTTTTTTTAAAAAAGACGCTTACCAAACTACGTTCAGGCTGAGCGACGCGCTGCGGCCAGCTTGAGCGAGGTAGGGAATCAGTGGATCGTCGGGCGACAAACCGCGTACGTCGGACCAGTTCCAGTAGGTACGATCGGTGAGGTTGTGCAGCCCTGCCCTGACGATGGCGTGATTGCCAATCCGCTGCGTCAGGAATACATCAAATATGGCGTAGCCCGCCGGCTTGAAAACTTCTCCGCCGCTTTCATCGCGACGGTCATAGGCATCAGTGAAGGTGCCTTTCAGACGCAACTGGCTGTTTTCGTTCGGTGAGAACCAGCTGAATCCCAGAACAGCCTGCGCCGGGCCAACGGAATTCAGCGCCTCGCCGGTATCCTTGTTGTCGCCACGCGCGTAATAGGCGGAGCCGTCAAAACCGAGGGCTTCAGCAGCCCCAAAACGAGTCGTCCAACCGGCTTCGAGACCTTCAATTTCCGTTTCGTCAATGTTCTGCGACTGGAACATCGTCAATCCGGTCAGCGGATCGACGCCAAGATTGACCTTGGATTCGATGAAGTCTTCGTAGTTGGTGCGAAATACTGCAAGGCGGGCCGTGGATTGCAGGCCCTGCCAGCGTATGCCGACGTCAAAACCGTCGGACGATTCAGATTTCAAATCAGGGTTCGGTATGGCTTGATACCCAAAGAACGGAATTTCGAGACTGACGTTTGCCTCTGAATACGGTGGTGCGCGAAAGCCGTGCGAATACTGCGCGTACAGGTCGACGCCTGCCGTGATGGCGTAAATCACGCCGAGCTTCGGTGACCAGTCCGACTCACTGAGACTGACCAACTCGTAATCCGGGTAGTCTTCCACGTACATGGCATCAGGCTTGGGAGACAGATCGAATCGATCCGCACGCACGGCGGCAATGACGGTCCAGTCGCCAAAACTGATCGTGTCTTCGACAAACGCCCCAAATTCCTGGGTACGGCTGATCGGAAAATCACGCAGCGGAAACTCTTCACCCAGCAGGACTTTCGATTGATCGCCCGTCAACAAATTGGTCGATAATCCATCGCGATACTCTTCGGTCGTGCGATCGTGATATTCGAGCCCGAATCCCAGCCGTTGCGTGATGTTCTCGCCACTAAAATTTTTCCAGGCATTGAATTCGAAGCCCAAAACTTCCTGTTCGTAGGAAAAGTCGCGGTCAATGGATACCGGTACTCTTGCCGCAGCACGTTCATCCAGCGTGAACTGCTCGACATTCGACAGTTCATAGAAAGCACGAACCACGCCGGAGTCGATCCAGCTCTCCGGCGAACCGAATTCGTACGCCAGGTTGAGGACATCCATCTTGCTCGTGTCATCGCCTTCCAGTGCGGTCGTTGAAAGGAAACGCCCCGTACCCAACTGCGAATTCATATCGGAGAGCGTATGGGAATCCTGATGTATGACACTGGCCCGCCAGGTCCGGCCCCAGGGATCGTCGGCGACGAGTTTCAGGAGCGCCGTCTGGCGTTCGGAATTTCGCGTATCGACGTTTGCCGGCGCGCCTGAGGATTCGATCTCCTCACCATCACGAAAGCTGTAACCGGCGAGCACCCCGAGGGAACGATCGCCAAAGGCGTACATGATCTGGCCTTGCGCGCTGTTGTCGGCATCGCGCCAGGTACCCATGACATCGCCACCACTCGAATCACTGCGAATAATGTCTGCCGGGTCCGGCGTGCGCACGGCGACCACACCGCCAATGGCTGCACTGCCGTACAGTGCTGAAGCGGGACCGTGCAGGACTTCAATGTTCTGCACCAGACCGGCATCGATGAAATCACGCGTCGCGTTGGAAAAACTGCCCGAATCGAATTGGTCCGGCAGTGGCACGCCATCGACGAGAATCGCGACTCGATTGCCGCCGATACCACGAATATTGATGCCTTCGGTGCCAAAGCGCGTTCCCGCAGCCTCGTAGTCAACGCCGGGAATGTAACGAAACACATCCGCGAGCGAAGTGGCGAGTTCACTGTTGACATCCGCCCGCGACAACACCGTCACATTTGCGGCAATTTCGCGGATGGAACGCTCATCCTTGTTAGCGACGACGACGACCTGGTCGATAGGTCGCAGTTCCGAGTCCGCTTCCGACTCAGCAACTGCGAAACTACTCGCACATAACAAAACACCTGCCACAGACGCTGCGGCAGGCGCGTTGACTAGCCAAAAATGAGAGCGCATTTTGGGTAACCCTGAAGGACTGATTTTCTTGCTGCCTACCATGCCAGAGGGGGCGCCGAACACCATAAGTAGGTACACCTACACCGCACCGGATTACGCATATAGAATGTCGGGCCCGATACAAAGTGAGTCGAAACTATGCTTTATGGTCTGATCAAATCACTGCACATGATTATGGCGATCACGACGATCTGTGGCTTCATCCTGCGCGGCTATTGGATGATGACGGAGTCGGATCGGCTGCAGCTCAAGATCATCCGCATCGCGCCGCATGTCATCGACACAATCTTCCTGTTATCCGGCATCGCATTGGTATTCATGTTGCACCTGAACGCCTTTACGCAGCCCTGGCTGCTCGCCAAGTTTGCCGGATTGATCGTCTACATCGTGTTGGGGACCTTCGCCTTGAAACGCGGAGCAACACAGCAGATTCGCATGCTCGCCTTCGTGGCGGCGCTCGCGGTGTTCGCCTACATCGTTGGTGTCGCCGTCGCTAAATCGCCGCTAAGCTGGCTGGATATGCTGGCCCGCTAATCCTGCGGCACGACACCCGAGCGCGTAGCGTGTCGCGCGGCCAGGAGCAACCTCGCAGTGTCAACGGGCTTGCTCATCAGGGTGCAGTTTTCAATAAGCCTGGCCTCTTTCACGACCTTGGAGGTATCGCCACTGACAATGAAGGCAGGAATCTCGAATTCGTAATGTTTACGAATCAGGCTCACGGCCTCAACACCGGTGGACCCATCCAGCAGGTGGAAGTCGGATATCAGGAGTAGCGGCGGTTCGTCGATGTGCTCGATTAATGCGCTGGCCTCTTTCGCCGACGCGGCCGTCGCTACCTTGTAGCCTTCCGCCTCGAGCAACAGTCCCCAGGCATTGGCAACACTGACGTCGTCTTCGATCAGAATCACCAGCCCACTGCCGGTCTCCGGCAACTCACTATCGCTGCCAGATTCTTCAGCGAGGTGCATTGCGGTATCGACGATGATCGGCATCGTGACGGTAAATCGCGAACCGCGGCCAGGGTCCGATGCAACCTCAATTCGATGATCGAGCAGATCGGTCAGGCGGCGTACGATCGCGAGCCCGAGACCGAAGCCTTCTTTACTGGCGCCAGGTGATTTGCATTGATGAAACTCGCGAAATATCTCTTCCAGTTGATCGGCCTCAATGCCGATGCCGGTGTCGCTGACTTCCAGGTGGCAGTGCCCGTCCCGCTTGACACAAACCAGTCGGACCTCGCCTTTTTCCGTGTAGCGAATCGCATTGGATACGAGATTGTTGATCACTTCGGCGAGCAGGTTCGGGTCGCTGCGCACGACCGCATCGCAGGACTCAGACGTGAATTCGAGACCCTTGGTGAGCGCCTGTCGGCCAAATTCGGCCGAGAGCCGATTGATAAGCCGTTGCATGGGGAAATCCTCCCACTCCGGAATCACGGCCCCGGCGTCCAGACGACTGATATCCAGCAGGGAATTCAGGAGGTTGGTCATGGCCAGCAATGACGCATCCTGGTGTACGACCATCGCCAGCGCACGCTCGTCCTTGACCGTGCGCCGCAAAGCCCCATTGAGCAGGCTTAGCGCCTGTACCGGCTGCCGCAGGTCGTGGCTCGCCGCCGCGAGAAACGCACTGTTCGCCTTATTCGCCCGTTCTGCCGCTTCGCGGGCTGCCGTGATGTCCCGTTCCATCTGGCGCCGCACGGAAACGTCGCGAATGACGCTGGAAATGTAACGCCCGGTGTGCGTATCGACGGGGCTGAGGCTGATCTCGACCGGCACTTCGCTGCCATCTTTGCATCGACCCACCAGGTCTCGATCCTGGCCCATCGGCCTGAGCTTGGGTGTATCCGTATAGTCTTTGCGATAACCGACATGTTGCTTATGCAGGCTCTTCGGTAATAACAGCTCGATGGCTTGACCGATCATCTCCTCACGCTGGTAGCCAAAAAGTCGAATCGCCTGATGATTGACGAGCACGATGCGACCCTGCTCATCGACAATGATCATAGGATCGGGTGCGGACTCGAGGAGGCTCCTGAAGAAGGCACCCGACTCTCCGTGTTCGAAATTATCGTTTTTCAAGGCGTTGGCGCTCGTGTTCATGCTGGGGTCGGTCAAAACGACCTGTCGGCAGTATCAATAGCATTATTCTGGCCCCAAGTCGCACGGCTGGGGCTATACGTATCGTCCCCTATCGGGAACCGCGGGCGGTCCTGCTACGCTTTGCGCCGCTACTAGCGCTATACTGTGCGTCGAAAAATCCAGAGTCGCGCTATACGCCGACCGAAACCACTATCACTATCAACAACAGGGGCCGTCCCTTGGACACAGCAGCTACCTACAACGACAAGGTTGTACGACAATTTTCCATTATGGTTGTCGTCTGGGGCATCGTCGGCATGCTCGTAGGCGTCATCATTGCCGCGCAGCTCATCTGGCCTGCGCTAAACTTTGATCTACCGTTTCTGACCTATTCGCGGCTGCGGCCCTTGCACACCAACGCGGTCATATTCGCTTTCGGTGGCTCTGCGTTAATCGGAACGTCTTACTATGTCGTGCAACGCACCTGCCATGTACGTCTGGCTTTCGACAAGCTCGCCGCATTCACGTTCTGGGGTTGGCAGCTTGTCATTCTGCTCGCCGCGATTACCTTGCCGCTGGGCATCACGCAGTCGAAAGAATATGCCGAGCTCGAATGGCCGATCGACCTCTTGATCGCCGCTGTCTGGGTCGGCTATGCCATTGTTTTCTTTGGAACTATTGCCAAAAGGCGCATCAAGCACATTTACGTTGCAAACTGGTTTTACGGCGCGTTCATTATTACTATCGCCGTCCTGCACATTTTCAATAATCTCGCGATTCCGGTGTCGCTGACGAAGTCGTACAGCATCTATACGGGGATCGTGGATGGCATGATGCAGTGGTGGTATGGCCACAATGCAGTCGGCTTTTTCCTCACTGCCGGTTTCCTCGGCATGATGTATTACTTCGTGCCCAAGCAGGCTGGCAGACCCGTCTACTCCTACCGCCTGTCCGTCGTGCACTTCTGGTCACTGATCGCCGTGTACATGTGGGCGGGGCCACATCATCTTCACTACACCTCACTGCCCGATTGGGCGCAAACGCTCGGCATGGTGTTTTCAATTATTCTTCTTGCACCGTCGTGGGGCGGCATGATCAACGGCATCATGACCCTATCGGGAGCCTGGCATAAGCTGCGCTCGGATCCGATCCTGAAATTCATGATCGTGTCGCTGTCGTTCTACGGCATGTCGACATTTGAAGGGCCGATGATGTCGATCAAGACCGTGAACGCGCTGTCCCATTACACGGACTGGACCATCGGGCACGTACATTCCGGTGCTCTGGGTTGGGTAGCAATGATGACCATCGGTACGATGTACTGCCTGATACCGAGGCTCTATAACAAGGACGGCATGTACAGCACCCGGCTCATCGATGTGCATTTCTGGTTATCGACCATCGGCGTCGTGTTGTACGCGGTCGCATTGTGGGTTGCGGGCATTACCCAGGGCCTGATGTGGCGAGCGGTCAACGCGGACGGCACGTTGACCTACTCCTTCGTCGAATCATTGAAAGCGACCTACCCGTATTACGGTCTGCGACTCATTGGCGGCCTGCTGTTCTTCAGCGGCATGTTTATCATGGCTTATAACGTCTGGAAGACGATAAGCGACAAAAAACCGGTACCCGTTGCGGTACTGGATCCGGCGTAAAGGGAGAGCGGAATAATGCGCCACGATACTATTGAAAAAAGCCTGAACCTGATGATGGTGCTGATCGTTGTTGCCATCAGCATCGGCGGCATTATCGAAATTGTGCCACTCATGATGAGTTCGGATGCGACCGAGCCGGCCGAGGGGATTGAACCCTATGCGCCGCTGCGCCTCGCCGGGCGTGACATTTATGTACGTGAAGGTTGCTACAACTGTCACTCACAGATGATCCGGCCATTTCGCAGCGAAACCGAGCGCTATGGACCCTACACCACCGCCGGCGAAACCGTCTATGACCGACCGTTTCAGTTCGGTTCGAAACGCACCGGGCCCGATCTCGCCCGCGTTGGAGGTCGCTATAGCGACGACTGGCAACGTCTGCATCTCATGAATCCAAGAGACCTGGTTCCCGAGTCCAACATGCCGGGCTATCCCTGGTTGGCCGAGGCCAGCGTCGACGGTGAACTCATCACGACGAAGATGAAGGCACTGCAGTTTCTGGGCGACCCGTACACGGATGAACAAATTGCCGGAGCCGCAGCGGCCGTAGAGGGACGCTCGGAAATGGATGCCCTGGTTGCCTATTTGCAGGAACTCGGCACGAATCGCCGAAATCGCAGGTAAGCGCTGATGGATATCAACATGATTCGCGGCATTCTGACAGTGGTCATTTTTGTTGCTTTCGTCGGCATCTGGGCATGGGCCTGGAGCGCTCGACGACAAAAAGATTTTAGCGCTTCAGCGGCGTTGCCGCTCGAAGAAGACAAGTTTATTGATACTAAGCGGGAGAACATCTGATGCCTGCATTTTGGCACTGGTTCGTTGCTGCCGGAACGATACTGTTCGTTATCTGGTGTGTTTGGCTGATCCGATGGGCCGGAAGGCAGGGCCCGCAGAATGTCGCGGACGACCAGGTCGTCGGCCACGTCTGGGATGGCGATCTCCAAGAGTGGAACAACCCGGCACCGCGATGGTGGCTGTACCTGTATTTCCTCACCATCGCCTGGGCAATAGGTTACATGATTGCATACCCCGGACTCGGCGCCTTTGACGGCATGCTGGGCTGGTCTCAGCAAGCTCAGTACGAACAGGAAATGACCGCGGCCGCGAACCGTTACGAACCCATTTATGAGCGTTTTGCAGCGATGGACTTTGATGAGCTTCAGGACGAGCCCGACGCAATGCAACTCGGTGCCAGTCTGTATGCCAGTTACTGCACTACCTGCCATGGATCCGGTGCCCGCGGTGCTCGTGGTTATCCAAATCTCACCGATAACGACTGGCTGTGGGGCGACAGCGAAGAGGCAATTACGACGACCATACGAAAGGGGCGCATTGGACTCATGCCTGTGCTGGCTCCGGCCCTCGGCGGTGACGCCGGCATCGATAACATGGTGGCCTACGTTAAAAGCCTCAGTGGTCTCGCCGAAGCCGATGCGAAAGCATTGAGTTCGCAACCAATGTTCGTTGCATTGTGCAGCGCCTGTCACACCGCCGAGGGAACAGGTAACCCGCTGTTCGGCGCGCCGGACCTGACGGATGACATCTGGTTGCACGGTAGCGGCGACGCTGCGATACGCACAACGATCACTCAGGGCCGCAACAGTGTCATGCCTGCTCACGGTGACTTGCTCGGCGAACATCGCAGCAAGATACTGGCCGCCTACGTCGCGAGTCTGTCAAAACAATAGTGGTCAATGAAGAATACAGAGGTACCGTGAAGTGGGGCCGCAACAAACAAGCGGTCTTCACGGTGATCTGGATTTCCTTTCTTTGCGCCGCGGTTGGCACGATGGTCTTTTTCGCACTGTTTGATCCGGTCGACCTGAGCGGCATCTTCGATGAGGACATAGAGATCGGTAGAGATGCCGGTTATGCCGTTGGCTTCTTCTTCTTCTGGATGCTGCTGCTGGTATGTTCTGCCATTACCGCCTTTCTCGTACGCACTGCACCGAAACGCCACGCGAAACTCCACAGCAAAAATAAGTAACAGACAACAGTCATGAATAATCCCCGGCCCGCATCGCTATACGAGAGCGAGAAGAAAATCTATCCGCGCGAAATCGGCGGTCGATTTGCGAATTTAAGTAAGATCGCAACGACCACTTTGCTGGGGCTTTTCTATCTGGTTCCGTGGCTGATGTGGGACGAGCGACAGGCCTTTCTTTTCGATTTGCCGGCTCGCAAGTTTTATCTCCTCGGCCTCACCTTGTGGCCGCAGGATTTCCCTTACCTCGCAATCCTCCTGGTGATCGCCGCGCTTTCGCTGTTCTTTTTTACAGCACTCGCCGGCCGATTGTGGTGTGGCTTCGCCTGCCCGCAGACCGTTTGGACTGAAGCCTTCATCTGGATGGAACAGCTCACTGAGGGCACGCGTTCGCAGCGCATGAAACTCGACAAGGCGCCGTGGTCAGTCAATAAGTTTCGTCGCAAGGCATCGAAACAGTTTTTATGGGTGACATTTTCACTTTGGACAGGATTCACCTTCGTCGGCTTTTTCACACCGATACGTGAGCTCGGCCACGAGCTGCTGAGCTTCAACGCCGGCGGCTGGCAATGGTTCTGGGCTTTGTTTTACGGCTTCGCCACCTACGGCAACGCAGGCTACATGCGCGAGCAGGTCTGCAAATACATGTGTCCGTATGCGCGCTTTCAAAGTGCGATGTTCGACAAAGACACGTTGATCATTTCCTACGATGAGCAACGTGGCGAACCGCGTGGCGGACGCAAACGCAACGTCGACGCCAAGGCCGCCGGCCTCGGCGACTGCATCGACTGTTCCATGTGCGTGCAGGTCTGCCCGACCGGCATCGATATTCGCGACGGGCTGCAGTACGAGTGTATTGCCTGCGCGGCCTGCATTGATGCCTGCGACTCAGTCATGGACAAGATGAGTTACCCGCGCGGACTGATTCGTTACACGACGGAACATGCGATGAAGCATGAGGAGACGCACGTTATACGTCCACGCATGCTCGTCTACGCCGCTCTGATACTGGTGTTGATCACCACCCTGGTAACCTCCATGGCGATGCGCACCCCGATCATTCTCGACGTGATTCGTGACCGCAATGCACTGTACCGGGAGTTGCCGGGCGACATGATCGAAAACAGCTACACGATCAAGCTCATCAATCAAAGCAACCACGCCCGCGAGTTTCAATTAACTGTGTCTGGCGTCGACGGCATTTACCTGGATGACCTCGACACTGCCCTGGCTGTCGCCGGTGGCGACGTGTTGTCGGTTCCGGTAAGAGCACGGGCACCCGGCAAGCAAAGCCAAGGCGTAAGCAAGATAGACTTTGTTGCCACGGCGCTGGATGATAGCGGCGATCAGAGAACAGAAGACAGCCGCTTCATCGGCCCAAGTCCCTGACGACATTATGCAACGAGAAGACACTGATCCCTGGTATCGCCAGTTCTGGCCGTGGTTCATCATCGCATTGCCTGCATCGGCTGTCGCTGCCGGCCTGTACACACTCTGGCTGGCGGGACAAACTACGGACTCGCTGGTGTTCAAGTCGGATGACGGCATCAACGTCGTCACTGAGCGGAACCTGGCAGCCGCAATGGAAGCGCGGCGACTCGGACTCGTGGCGATCGTCGACATCGATGCAAAGAGTGGCGCCGTACTGGTTACACTCGCTGCCAGCGAGGATTTACCGCAGTCCCTGGAATTGCGATTACGTCACCCAACAATGGCCTCTCGTGATGCCTTCGCCGATTTGCAAAAAGCGATGCCGGACGCTACCGGCAGACCGACCTGGGCAGGACACTTTTTGTCGCCACCGGTCGGCCGCTACTACCTGACTTTGTCGGCAGGCAGTCGCTGGCAATTGTCGGGGGTGTGGTCGGGGCAAGCCACGCTGACGCTCGATCCGGCCGACCTGACTGGCAATGGCAGCACCTGATACCTGCTTTCACTGTGCGCTGCCCAATCCGACTGGCAGCGAACTGACCGTCGAAATCGAAGGCCACCACCGCAGCGTCTGTTGTCCGGGCTGCAAAGCTGTCGCTGAATTGATTCGCGATTCAGGCATGAGCAGCTACTACACAATGCGTGATGCCCCTTCGCCTGGCGTTGGCAAGCCATTGACCGAAGTCTCGGAGTGGCAGTCCTTTAACAGCAGCGACATGCTGACTGCTTTCGCGGACATCGACCACGATATTGCAGAAGCGCGAATATTCGCGGGTGGCATGTACTGCTCGGCCTGCAGCTGGCTGATCGAATCCACGCTGGCGAGAATCAAGGGCGTGCAATCTGTCGAAGTCAGTCCTCTGACGCATCGACTCCGGATTCGCTGGACACATGACAAACTCGGGCTTGGCGATATCCTCGCCGCGTTGTCCAACCTGGGTTACCGACCACAACCGCTGGCGGCGGGCGATGCCGCGCGCCCTGAAATTGCCGAGCAACGTGTGGCACTAAAGCGCTTGCTGGTTGCGTCGCTCGGGATGATGCAGGTCATGATGTTCGCAGTCGGTCTGTACGCCGGCGACTTCCAGGGCATCGATGCGGACATGCAACGCTTTCTGCGCCTGGTGAGTTTCTTCGTCGCCACGCCCGTCGTGTTTTACGCTGCGAAACCTTTCTTCACCAGCGCCTGGCGCGGCGTTGCCGCACGCCGGCCGGGAATGGACCTGCCGGTCTCCATCGCGATCGGCAGCGCTTACGCTGCATCCGTCTACGCAACTTTCACGAACGGCCCCGCTGTCTGGTTTGACTCCGTCGCAATGTTCGTGTTTTTCCTGACGCTGGGTCGCTACCTCGAGATGCGTGCGCGACATCGATCCATCGACCGCAGTGTTGCCTTGTCACAACTGCTGCCGAACACCGCGACGCTAATCGTCGATGGCGAACACCGGACTGTTCCGGTCGCGCACCTTAAGAAGGACGACCTCGTACTGATTCGTGCCGGCGACTCGATACCGGCCGATGGCATTGTCGTATCCGGCGAAAGTACTGTGGACGAGGCACTCCTGACCGGTGAAGCCGAACCACAGCGGCGTGCGGTGGGCGATCTGTTGGCAGCGGGCTGCGTAAACCTCGACGCAATCGTCAGCATGCGCGTAACACGCACGGGTGGCGATACGGCGCTGGGCGCCATTAATCGGATGAGTGAGCGCGCAAGATTTACGCGACCTGCGTTTGTCAATATCGCAGACAGGATCGCGAGTTACGTCGTGATTGCGCTACTGCTGGTCGCAGTCGTTGTCGCTCTTTACTGGTATTTCGTCGCACCCGAAAAAGCCTTCGTCATCACACTCTCAGTGCTCGTCGTCACCTGCCCGTGTGCATTGGCACTGGCTACACCCGCCGCATTCGCGGCCGCGGGTAGTCGCATGTCGGACTTGCGTTTGTTGATCACCAACGGCAACGCCATAGAAGTGCTGTCGCGGGCGACGCATATCGTGTTCGATAAAACCGGCACGTTGACGTGCGGCACGCCGAAGATCCTGTCCGTCACTACCTATGACGACAACTACGACGAAGATCGATGTCGGACCATCGCGGCTGCACTTGAGCAGGCTTCGAGCCACCCGATTGCGTATGCGTTTCGGAGGACTGAGAACCTGCCGTTGGTCGGCGACGCAACAGTCCATGTGTCGCTCGGTGTTAGTGGCGTCATCGACGGCAGGCCATGGCGCATCGGCAGCGGCTCGTTCGTGCTCGACACGGACGTTCCCGAGCCGGCCTCCTCCACCGTCGTAATGCTCGGCTTCGACGGTCGATCCATCGCCCGTTTCGAACTGAGTGACACACTCCGGCCGGACGCTCGGGAAACTATTAACTCACTGATTTCAAAGGGAATGAAGGTGTCTCTGGTCAGTGGCGACAATGCTGGGGCGGTCGCCGAGGTCGCGCAGGCGTTGGCTATCGAGGCTACCCACAGCGACTGCACACCCGAGGACAAGCTGCGCATCATCAAAGCATCGCAGGCACGCGGCGAAACCGTCGTTATGGTCGGCGATGGCATCAACGACGCACCGGTGCTGGCTGGCGCAGATACGTCTATTGCTCCGGGCCACGGCGCGCTGCTGGCGCAGACCAATGCCGACGTCATCATGCTGGGCGAATCCTTGCAGCCGATCACGACGGCTCTCAGGTTGTCGAGGAAGACCCTGCGCATCGTGCGCCAGAACCTCATCTGGGCAGTCGTATACAATGCGACAGCACTGCCACTCGCGGCGGCCGGTATGGTCCCGCCGTGGCTAGCCGCGATCGGCATGAGTTTGAGTTCGCTGGTCGTCGTGTTGAACGCTTTGCGCCTGAACCGGTACACCTGATCATGTCCATACTGTACGTCCTGATTCCCCTGGCATTGCTAATACTTGGCGGCGCGGTGTGGGCGTTCTTCTGGGCGGTCGGCAGTGGCCAGTTCGATGACCTCGACACGCCAGCGGTGCGCATCCTGCTGGACGACGACCGGGCGCCAAAAGACGCCGACGAATGAACGAGTTTTTTCCGCTACTCGCCACCGCCTTCGTAACCGGCTTGCTCGGCAGCACGCATTGTCTCGGCATGTGCGGTGGACTATCAGGGCTGTTCGCGGCTGGCGCATCGGTTGCGACGCTCAAAACACAATTGCCGCTGGCACTCGCCTACAACAGCGGCCGTGTATTGAGTTATGCATTTCTTGGTGCGGCCGTGGCTTTGATCGGTGGCGGCGCAGTCACTTTGGCGCCGCAACTCGCCGGGGTCGTGCGCATCGCGAGTGGTGTGCTCATCGTTCTGATCGGGCTGCAAGTCGCGTTTCAATGGCGATTGCTGTCGCAGGTTGAAAAAATCGGCGCCTCGATCTGGAGTCGAATCGCACCGCGCGCGAAGCGTCTGCTGCCCGTGAACACCCTGCCCAAGGCGATGGGGCTTGGTCTGCTGTGGGGATGGCTGCCTTGTGGCCTCGTCTACAGCGCCTTGCTGCTGGCTGCGACGAGCGCAGACGCTGCCGGCGGCGCAACGACCATGGTCGCCTTCGGACTCGGCACCATGCCTGCGATGATCATGTCCGGACTCAGCGCGTCGAAACTGTCTGCGTTCATGAGTCGTAATCGCATTGGAGCGGGATTGCTGATCGTGCTATTGGGGATCGCGACATTGGCGATGCCGCTTATGAGTATGAATGGTGGATCGCCAGGCTCGGGGCATTCGACGCATCGCTAGTTGGCTGCTGAGTTCCTGGTCCGGCTCTCTCAACTCACCGCTGGTCGGAACGTACTTCTTGTATCGGCGTGCGCCGAGCAGAACATAGATGCGCCCATCGCGATACATCTCGAACGGCCGCGGTACGACAACTTGTTAGACTCCAGTTCACCGCCAACCCGGAGTACCAAATGATCAACATGCCCATAGAGACCCTCTCGGTGTTCTTCGCAGCCTCCGTCGCTCTCGCGCTCGCGCCGGGGCCCGACAACATCTTTGTTCTTACTCAGTCCGCTCTGTACGGACGCTCGTCCGGGATCATGGTCACGCTGGGTCTTTGCACTGGACTTCTGTTTCATACCACGGCCGTCGCCGTAGGTGTTGCCGTGCTATTCCAGACGTCTGCAATCGCGTTTAATGCCCTGAAGTTTCTTGGTGCAGCGTATCTTTTGTACCTTGCCTGGCAGGCATTTCGCGCAGGTGCGTCCGATCTTTCCACCGGCTCTGCAACGGGCAGTAGTTTCAGGAAGCTCTATTTTCGCGGAGTCGTGATGAATATTACTAACCCGAAAGTGGCGATATTTTTCCTCGCATTTCTTCCCCAGTTCGCGGATCCGAACAATGGTTCGCTAACCCTGCAGCTGCTCGCATTCGGCGGGCTGTTTATTGTCGCCGCCTTCCTGACTTTTGGCGCCATATCCTGGGGGGCGGGCTCCCTCGGGGAGTGGCTGCGAGAATCGGATCGGGCGCAGCGCATTATGAATCGGGTAGCGGGTACCGTTTTCATTGGCCTGGCCCTGAAACTGGTCACGACAGAACGCTAAGCGCCCTATTCCTCCCAACTGAATACGTCTTCGATCCCAACACCAAAAAGCCGCGCAATTCGGAACGCACTTTCGAGTGATGGTGAATAGCGGTTTTGCTCGATCGCGGTAACAGTCTGACGCGTAACGCCAATAGCATCTCCAAGTTCAGTCTGCGTCATTGATCCATGCTCGTCCCTTAGCTCACGCACGCGATTGGAGATCGGTGGTCTTTTTCCCATGACTTACACCGACGTCCGATAAAAAAATATCTGAATCAGGTATTCCATGATCTGGCCCACCATGAGACTCGCGAACACGGTATAAAAAAGCAGGTCGCCACTGTGTGAGAAGAAATAATAGCCGAGCGACGTGACGACCCCGACTGCCGAAAAATAGGATGAATAGTGACCCGCGCGATGCACGATCTGCCGCTCACGCTCATCGAGCGGTGCGTTGGCCTCCTTCGGTGCCAGTATCGCGATGACTATGTGACCCACAACGGTCAGCGCAACAACCATAACGGTATAGCGGATTACCAGCGGCATCATGGGTTGGGCGAGCTGGCCGGTCTCGGCGCCGAGGGTCGCAACGGCGGAATAATAGGAGGCGCCGGCGACTATGAGGATGACAGACATGATCCAGGCGGACTTTTCATTAAACGGCATCGGGGTTCTCCAATGTAAAATATTATTTACATCGGAGAATAGGCACCTGCCCGCGGGATGTAAAATATTTTTTACACGCCTCAGTTCAGTGCCCTTCTGACTTCAGTCGCTGCTGTAACCAGTCGAGCGCCGTTTCGGCATAAATCATACAAGCGACATTGTTGACGAAAGGATTGCCCTCACCCCTTTTCTCGAGCTTGTCCAACATGCCGAAAAAGAACGGATGTGGCGACAGCAGGATGTCACAGTCGAGATCAGAAATCGTTCCCGCACTCTCGATAAGCTGATCGGCGGCTGGACCATCGACGAATCGATATCCCTCTGCCGATACGGCCGTCAGGCTATCCGCGTAAACGACGTCGTAACAGCTACCCAGCGCACAGGACTCCCAGGTCCAGCTCATGCTGCCCGGCGTGTGGCCCGGTGTGTAGACTCCAGTGACATCGACGCCTCCAATGCTGACGACTTCGCCGTCGCCAATAGCGACAACGTTCCTGATCGCCGGAAACCCGCTGTTTTCATGCCCGTGCAGAAACTGTGGATCGTCGCTCTGCAGCTCGCCTTTGGCAAGTGCCTTTGCACCTTCGACGCTCGAATACACGGTCGCACCGGTCAAACGTTGCAACGCGGCGATACCGCCTGCGTGATCATAATGTGCATGGGATACCAGGATGGCGCGGATCGTTAGCGGATCAAAGCCGGCACTGCGGATATTGGCATCTATCAGTGCCGCCGATTGCGTCAGGCCGCCGTCGAGAAGAATCAAACCACCCTCGCCCTCTATCAGGATCGACGACAGACCGGCTGTCCCGACATACCAGGTGTTGCCGTAAATGCGAAATGGCTCCTGCGGCTGATTCCAATTTTCGCAGTTCGAACAGTCAACGGCCGCATCCGGCGCAAGCTCCCTTGGGCCACAAGCAGTAACCAGTATCAGGACCGTCAATAACAAAAGAGAATGCTTCATACGAAAGCTCCGTAGAACAGGCGACTAGATGCAAGCATCAGGAACGCGCCAAAAAACATGCTGAGTTTTTTCTCAGAAAAGGAATGCGCAATACGCACGCCGATAGGTGCAGTCAATATCGTCGCCGGAGCGATCAACGCAAATCCGATCAGACTGACATAGCCGAGGCTACCGGGAGGAACGCGTAAATCATTCCAGCCGCTCACGACAAACCCGAGCGTACCCGGCAAACTGATGACCAGTCCAAGCAGGGCCGCGGTGCCGACAGCGCGATGTATAGGCTGCCCGAACAGGGTCAATGTCATTACCGAGAATGTGCCACCGCCAATGCCCATCATGCTTGACAGACAACCGATCATCGTCGGAATGATTAGCACTATCGGATTGCGTGGCACGTTGCTGGTCAGGTTGCGACTCTCCGGCAGCAGCAGCATTTTCAGTGCGATCAAGAAAGCCAGCGTCGCAAATACCATCGCAAGTACGCGACTGTGTAGCTGTGCTGCGATCCACGCACCGAGCACAGCGCCAACCAAAACCGGCACAGCCCAGCGTTTAACGATGTCCATATCCACAGACTGCCGTTGATAGTGCGCGCGCGCCGACGAGATGGACGTTGGGATGATGGTCGCGAGCGATGTCGCCACAGCCACATGCATGCGAATGGCCGGATCGACACCCACGAAACCCAGCGCCAATTCGAGTACCGGTACGATAACGATGCCACCGCCGATGCCGAACAGGCCGGCCATGACTCCCGCGACGCTGCCGGTCGCCAGCATTGCAGCACCGAGTAAAATCCATTGCTCCGTCATGATGTCGCTGTTAGCGGTTTAGCTGTTTGGCGTGAAAGCGCAGGTGATCTTCCATGAACGTGGAGATGAAGTAGTAGCCGTGGTCGTAGCCTGCATGCATGCGAAGGTCCAAATTCAAACCGCTTTCCTTGCACGCTGCTTGTAGCAATTCCGGCTTGAGCTGTTCATGCAGAAAAGGATCATCCGCACCCTGGTCGACGAGAATCTTGTCGAACATCTGCGGGTCTGAAACATTGCGAGCCACCTCGCAGGCATCGTGATTCATCCAAGTGGATTTGTCGTCGCCGAGGTAATAGCCCAGCGCTTTCTGGCCCCAGGGGCTGTGCAGGGTTGTGCAAATCGGCGCGAATGCTGACAAGGATTTGAACATCTTTGGATTGCGCAAACCGATAGTCAGTGCGCCGTGCCCGCCCATCGAGTGGCCGGTGAGTCCGTGACGTTTGGCATCGCCAGGAAAATTCTCAA
Source organism: uncultured Gammaproteobacteria bacterium (assembly GCA_942490655.1). Lineage (GTDB taxonomy): Bacteria > Pseudomonadota > Gammaproteobacteria > Steroidobacterales > Woeseiaceae > UBA1847. The sequence continues at coordinate 186,309 of CALNXZ010000014.1, forward strand.
AGATGACCTTCTGCAGCTCCTGCGTCACGTAGTCATACATCCGGTAATGCTTCGACCAGGGCGCTGCCGTGGCGTTCACGTAGAAGCCGGCGCCGAGTCCGAAATCATAGACATCGTCCGGATCGTCCGGCACGCCATCTCCGCGCGGACTGGTGTCTGGCGAAACGAGCATCAAACCGAGTTCGGCGGCGACACGCTGTGCGCCGCTTTTCACCATGAAGTTTTCTTCCGTGCAGGTAAGGCCGGAGAGGAAAGTCAGGACGGGAACCTTGCCTTTGGCGGCCTGCGGCGGCTCGAAGACGGAGAACCGCATGTCGCACTGATTGGTGCGTGACGCATGCCGGTAAAAACCGATCTTGCCGCCAAAGCAATTCGTTTTGCTGAGAGTTTCAATAGTCATAGCGGCCGATTATGGCCGACTACGCCGCGTTCCGAAACTCTAGCGTTTCTGGAATACCAGCGTTCCGTTGGTGCCGCCGAAGCCGAAGCTGTTGGACATGACCGTCTTCAGCCCCGCGTTTTCGACCAGTTTGGTCACGAGCGGCTTGCCCACGACGGCAGGATCCATTTCGTTCACATTGATCGACGGCGCGATGAAATCATCCTGCAGCATCAGCAGGCAGTGAATCGCTTCCTGCACACCGGTAGCACCGAGAGAATGTCCAGACATCGATTTTGACGATGAGAAACGCGGCATGTCTTCGCCGAACAGGGTCGTCATGCCTTCGATTTCCTTTACGTCGCCAACGGGCGTGCTGGTTCCGTGCGTGTTGACGTAGTCGATCGGGCCTTCAACCGTGGAACGAGCGAGTTGCATGCAACGTACCGCACCTTCGCCGGAAGGCGCGACCATGTCGCTGCCGTCCGAGGTAGCGCCGTAGCCGACCAACTCACCGTAAATTTTTGCGCCGCGCGCTTTTGCGTGTTCAAGTTCTTCGACGACCACCATGCCGGATCCGGCAGCGATCACAAAGCCATCACGAGTTGCGTCATAAGGACGCGACGCGGTCGCTGGCGCATCGTTGTATTTGGACGACAGAGCACCCATCGCATCGAACAGGCATGCCAATGACCAGTGCTCTTCTTCGCCGCCGCCAGCGAACAGGATGTCCTGTTTGCCGAGCTGAATCTGTTCCGCGGCCGCACCAATGCAATGCGCGCTCGTGGCGCAGGCTGAGGTCAGTGAGTAATTAACGCCCTTGATCTTGAACGGCGTCGCGAGACAAGCGGACACTGAGCTGCCCATCGTTCGCGGCACCATGTAGGGGCCGATCTTGCGCACACCGCGCTCGCGCAGAGTATCAGCGCTAAGCACAATATTTGCGCTCGATGCACCACCGGATGCAGCGATAATTCCGGTACGGATATTGGAAATGTCGTTTTCTTCGAGCCCTGAGTCCTCGATCGCCTGCTGCATCGCGATGTACGCGTAGGCCGCCGAATCGCCCATGAAGCGCAATACTTTGCGATCAATGTTCTCACTAAGATCAATGTTCACGCTGCCGGAAACCTGGCTGCGCAGACCCATTTCTTTGTACTGTTCATTCGCGACGATGCCGGAACGACCCAGACGCAGGGATTCAGTAATGGACTCTTTGGAATTGCCTAAGCAGGAAACGGCACCAAGGCCGGTGATAACGACACGACGCATGAACGATCCTAGAAATTGTCAGTTGAAGTGAACAGTCCGACCTTGAGGTCTTCCGCTGTGTAAATTTCGCGGCCATCGACGGACACCGTGCCGTCGGCCATCGCGAGAACCAGCTTACGCGAAATCAGGCGCTTGATGTCGATCTGGAAAGTAACCAGCTTCGACGTCGGCAAAATTTGTCCGGTGAATTTTACCTGGCCAACGCCAAGAGCACGACCGCGGCCCTGATGGCCGCCCCAGACGAGGTAGAAACCGACCAGCTGCCAAAGCGCATCGAGGCCAAGACAACCCGGCATCACCGGATCGTCCTCAAAATGGCAATCGAAAAACCACAGGTCCGGTCTGATATCGAACTCGGCCTTGATTTCACCCTTGCCGTGTTTGCCGGTGTCGTCGGTGATCAGGGTCACGCGGTCGGTCATGAGCATCGGCGGCTTGGGGAGCCGGCCATTGGTCTTGCCGAACATCTCGCCATGCCCGCAACGCAGCAATTCTTCGTAAGTGTAGGAGTTTTTACGCTCCGGCAATTGCATCGCCTCGGCACTGTTGGATTTGGTCATACGCCCCCCGGCGCTGTGTGTTTTGCGCCCAATCGGGGCGCACGTAGCCGTGAATTTTACGCCGATCGTACTGGCGAGAGTTTCGAAAACGCGCCAACCGGGTATCAGGTCTTGTCGTAGTTGAGCAAAACCTCGTCACTCACGGGCGTCGACTGGCAAGCGAGAACAAACCCCTTTTCGACCTCCCAGGGCTCCAGACCGTAGTTGGTCGCCATCTCGACCTCGCCTTTTTCGACGAAGGTCCGGCAGGTCGCGCAGACTCCGCCCTTGCAGGAATACGGCAGTTCGAGCCCCTGCTCGGCCGCGGCGTCCACAATATTGCTGCCGCCGCGCGCCATCGTGAAAGCCTTCTCATGCCCATCCATAAGCACGGTCACGCGGACGGCATCCTTGGCGACTTTTGGCGGCTCGACCGGAGCCTTATCGCCATTGTTTTTACGACGAACACCAAAGCGTTCGGCATGGATAAGACCGGCGGCTACCTTGAGGTCAGTCAAGGTTGCGGTCACCGTAGCGATCATGGTGTCGGGGCCGCAGATATAGGCCTCGTCGGGCGCCGCGCCCGCGCAGAAATGTTTGACGAGTTCGCGAACCTTGGCATCGTCCAGACGACCGGCGGCAATATCGAATTCCTGGTCTTCGCGGCTGAACAGGAAGTGCAGCTGCAGGCGGTTCGGGTAGCGATTCTTCAGCGCATAGAGATCCTCGATAAACATCGTCGTGCGCTGCGTCCGGTTGCCATAGAACAAGGCAACGCGGCTGCGCGCCTCGCTCTGCAACAGCGTCGCTATGATCGACAAAATCGGCGTAATGCCGCTGCCGGCCGCGAACGCAATGTAGTTTTTCTCGCTTTTCGCATCCGGTGTCGCATGAAACTGCCCGTTCGGCGGCATGACATCCAGCGAGTCACCAACTTGAAGTTCATTGAAAGCGAACTCGGAAAACTGTCCGCCCGGTTGCACACGCACGCCGATCTGCAATGGCCACGCGCCCTGCTCGGAACAAATGCTGTAGGTGCGGCGGATCTTCCGGCCATCACGCTCGATCTGGATGGGCAGATGCTGCCCGGCCTGGAATGCATACTCAGCACGCAGTTCCGGAGGAACCTGCAACGCTATGCGCACCGAGTCCCGGGTCTCCTGCTGTTTGCCGACAACCTTGAGTGAGTGAAACTGTTTCATAGGCACTTGAAGTATTCGAAGGGTTCGAGGCAGTCCCGGCAGCGCCAGGATGCTTTGCAGGCAGTCGAGCCGAATTCACTGACCAATTCAGTTTGCAGCGATTCGCATTGCGGGCAAGCCACTTCTTTGCTGCTACTGGGCGGTGCAATGCCGTATCGTCGCAATTTGTCGCGGCCGCTTTCCGTAATCCAGTCCGTCGTCCAGGGTGGCGCCAGCACACGTTTGACGGCAACGTTATCGACGCCGTGACCTTTGAGCGCTTCAAGCACACTGTGCTCGATAACTTCCGTTGCCGGACAGCCGGAATAGGTCGGGGTCAACGTTACCGTCACCCGGTCATCAACCGTGACGTCGCGGACGATGCCGAGATCGAGAACGCTCAGTACAGGAATCTCCGGGTCGGGCACATCCGCGAGCCACTCGTAGATTTCCGCTGCGCTGACCGGGGTAACTACCACGTGGCACCCGGAAACGAGCGTTGCAGATATTGCATCTCAGCCAGAAGGAAACCCAGGTGCTCAGTGTGCCGGCCCTGCTTGCCACCGTTTAGCATCCATTGCTCATCCGGCAGCGAAAGCGTTGCCTCCAACACGGTCTTCTCGACGTCGCGCTTCCACAATTCGAGTATCGCCTTGAGGTCCGGTCCGTTGAATTCCCGTTGAAACGCCGTATCGATTTCATCGGCCGTAAACATTTCGCCGGTGTAACGCCAGGCATCATCCAACGCTGCCTGCGCCCGCTCATGACTAAGCTCGGTGCCATCACCCAGTCGCACCAGCCACTTCGAACTGTGCCGACTGTGGTACTTCACTTCCTTGATCGCGCGCGCCGCGATATCCGACAGCCCCTTGTCCGAACAAGCGATCAGTGCCTCCAGCAGATGCAGATACCAGCTTTCAAACAGAAACTGCCGCACAAGTGCGTCGCCGAAATGACCGTTGGGCTGTTCCAGCAACAGCAGGTTGCGAAACTCGTGCTCATCACGCAGGAAGGCGAAATCGTCTTCACTGCGTCCCTTCCCTTCAAGCTCGCCGGCATGTGAGTACAGCATGCGGGCCTGGCCCAGGTAATCGAGGGCAAAATTCGCATTCGCAAGTTCTTCCTCGAGCTCTGGCTCAGCCGCGACCATCTCGACCATGCGCTGCGCGAGAATCAGCGCATTGTCCGCGAGCCTTAAAGTGTACGCGATCAGTGTCTGATCCTTACTCACAGGTTTTCGACCCCATCCGGTATTTCATAGAACGTCGGGTGCCGGTAAATCTTGTCTTCCGCTGGCTCGAAGAGAGCGGCCGTCTCTGCCGGATCGGACGCGACGATGCGATCCGAACGCACCACCCAAAGACTCACGCCTTCGCTGCGACGCGTATAGGTGTCGCGCGCGTTGTCGAGCGCCATCTCATCGTCAGGCGCGTGCACGCTGCCTGCGTGTCGATGACTCAATCCCGCTTTCGTACGAATGAAGACTTCGTAAAGTGGCCATTCCTGTTTGCTCATGTGCTTTACCCCTAAACCTTTTCTTTACGCCGCAGCGCGGGCCGCCTGCTTGCTCGCGTAGGCCTGTGCCGCTTCCCGTACCCAGGCACCGTCGTCATGAGCGCGCTGGCGCTTCTCCAGTCGTTGCTTGTTACAGGGTCCGTTGCCTGCGACAACATCGACAAACTCCTGCCAATCGATCTCGCCGAAAGTGTAATGACCGGTTTCTTCGTCCAACTGCAATTCATCGTCGGGAACGCTGATGCCGAGGAACGCCGCCTGTTGCACCGTTACATCGACGAATTTCTGGCGCAATTCGTCGTTGCTGAAGCGTTTGATTTTCCAGGCCATCGACTGCGCCGAATGCTTGGACTCAGAGTCGTTCGGGCCAAACATCATCAGTGACGGCCACCACCAGCGATTGAGCGCGTCCTGCGCCATGGCTTTCTGCGCTGCTGTTCCACGACACAGGCTCAGCATGATGTCGAAGCCCTGTCGCTGGTGAAAACTCTCTTCCTTGCACACGCGCACCATGGCACGTGCATAAGGACCGTAGGAGCAACGGCACAGGGGAATCTGGTTCATGATCGCTGCGCCGTCGACGAGCCAGCCGATCGCGCCGATGTCTGCCCAGCTCAAGGTCGGGTAATTGAAGATGCTCGAATACTTGGCTTTGCCACTTAAGAGATCCGCAACCATCTGGTCACGCGATACACCCAGCGTTTCGGCAGCGGAATACAAATATAGACCATGACCGGCCTCGTCCTGCACTTTCGCCAGCAGTATCGCCTTGCGCTTCAGCGACGGCGCACGCGTCAGCCAGTTGCCTTCCGGCTGCATGCCGATAATTTCAGAATGGGCGTGCTGCGAAATCTGCCGTACCAGCGTGCGACGGTAAGCCTCCGGCATCCAGTCTTTGGCCTCGATCTTCTCTTCGGCATCAACGCGCTTCTGAAAAGCTTCGAGCTGCTCGGCCGTTTCAACGGACGACTGCTTGTCCTTTCCAGCCTGGTCCAGGCCTTGTGTGTACATGACTAACTCCGGTCAGCCGCTTAATGTGTCACGCTATTTTAGCGGTTTCAACGATTTTTGTATCACTTTATTCAGGCAACAATGGCTTGCCATTGCTGCCGCAGCGGCCACGGAACAACATAACGAGTTCGTCGCGCTGATTATGAATCTTCACCGTGTAGTAGCCCGAGCGGCGTCCACGGTGGTCTTCGCTCGCCGTCGCGGTCAACACATCGCCGAGCAGGGCCGGTCTGAGAAAGTCTGCGTGGCAGCTCGCCGCAAACGACTGCACGTTGTAGGCGTTGCAGGCGAATGCAAACGCCGTATCGCCCAACGCGAACACCAGGCCGCCATGGCAGACGTCCAGGCCGTTCACCATGTCGTCGCGAATCTTCATGCGCGCGGTAGCCGAGCCGGCCGCCGTGACATCTATCGTGATTCCCAGTGCGTGCGACGCTTTGTCGTCGCTCCACATCGTGTCCGCACATCGCTTTGCGATTTCCAGTTCAGTCATTCTTAAGCCCTCCAAACCGAGTCCAGAATGCCTCACCCGGTGGTGGCAGGGGGCCGTCCGTAGTTTCCATGACGGCACCGAGATAGTTATCCGCCTCGCTGTGAGTTGCCAGATACAAGTTCCTGCACAGATGATAAGCCGCTGTGCCCTTCCAACCCGATGGCAGCATTTCCTGCGGCAGCAAGGGGTCGCGCAACAATACCTTGCGATATTCCTGTATCAACAGAGTGCGAACAATAAATGCCTGTTTATCATCAATTTTTTCTGCATTTCCGATGGCGGTCATGAGCGGTCTGAAGAGCTTCACGAACTGCTCATAACGCGCATCCAGTTCGGCCAGATTCCAGCCACTTTGCGCCAGTCGCCGCATGCCCGCATCGTTACGTACGATCTGCCCTTGCAGCACGACCAGACCATCAGCAACGCCGACGCGCTTGCTGACACTATCTACATCCGCGAGGTCCGGCGCCGGATGTGCGAGCACATTGGCGGACAAAGCGCCGAATCCCATCCAGCCGAATTCCTTGCGCGCGACCTCCTTGCTCGCAGTGTCCAGTCCCGACAGCAACAACAAACACCAGCGGCCGTCCCACGTCCCGGCCGGCACAGAGTAGATGCGATGCGTCGCTTCCTCGAAGCGCTCTCGCCCTTCCGCGGTCAGGCTGTAGTAAGAACGCCGGCCGACCTGCTCGGGATGCAACCAGCCGTCCTTGGTGAGACGGAATACAGAGGTTCTCACCAGGCGCTCACTAATGGAGAAGTCCGCCAGTACGGTGATCAAGCTGCCCAACCACACGTTGCCGCCGCGCGGTGCGATGGCGTCGCCAAAAACTGTCGTGATCAGCGAGCCGGAACGCACTGTTGGCCTTGCGCTGAAATTTTTCAACAGCCGGCGACACGCCGTTTCGACCTTCATAGGGGGCTCACTTGCTTTCGATTCGGCTGACCGTACAATCTGATACACATTTTTTCAATTCCGGCTTCACTCTGTATGAAAACAAAACTCGGCAACCTGGTGCAGGATCATTGGATTGAGGGTAGCGGCGACGGCAATGTACTGACCAGCGCGATCAATGGTGAGCCCGTCGCGCGTATCACCAGTGATGGCCTCGACTTCGCCGACGTGCTGCATCACGCCCGTACCGTGGGTGGCGCTAACCTCCGCAAACTCACCTTCCATGAACGCGGCGAGATGCTGAAAGCGCTCGCGGTGTACCTGATGGAACACAAGCAGGAGTTTTACACGCTATCGACACTGACCGGCGCAACACGCTCCGACAGCTGGGTGGATATCGAAGGCGGCATTTCGACATTGTTCGTTTACTCCGGCAAGGGTCGGCGCGAAATGCCGAACGATTACGTCTACCTCGACGGACCCCCGGAACAGATTTCCAAGAACGGCACGTTTACGGCACAGCACATATTCACACCGAAGCTCGGCGCCGCCGTGCACATCAACGCCTTTAATTTCCCGTGCTGGGGCATGCTGGAGAAACTGGCGCCCACGTTGCTTGCCGGTGTTCCGGCGATAGTGAAACCGGCGTCATCCACGGCTTACCTGACTGAACTCATGGTACGCCGCATCAACTCCAGCGGCATACTGCCCGCCGGTGCCTTGCAATTGATTTGCGGTAGCGTAGGCGACCTGTTCAATCACCTGAACTGCCAGGATACGGTGGCGTTTACCGGCTCCAAAATGACAGCCGAGTATCTGCAGCAACACAAAAGAGTCATTAGCGAATCTGTCGCATTCACAGCAGAAACCGACTCACTCAACTCATCCATCCTCGGCCCGGACGCGGCCCCAGGCACACCCGAATTCGACCTGTACATCAAAGAAGTCACTCGCGAGATGACCAGCAAAGCCGGTCAAAAATGTACCGCGATACGTCGCATCATTGCGCCTGCCGCGATCGCCGGCGAACTGGTTAAAGCGCTGTCGTCAGCGTTAGCGAAGGTTCGCATCGGCAATCCCGGCAGTAAGGATGTCGACATGGGCGCGCTGGCCAGCCAGGGCCAACGTGACGAAGTTCGTCAACGCGTCACCGAACTCTCACAAGAGTCGACAATCGTTTACGGTGGCAACGATGACTTCAAGGTCATCGATGCGGATGCAAAAAAAGGCGCGTTCTTCATGCCCACGCTGTTGCATTGCGAAAAGCCACTCACTTCCGCGTCCGTGCATGCCGTCGAAGCCTTCGGTCCGGTCAGCACAATATTGCCTTACGATAATCTGGACGAGGCCATCGAACTATCGAGACTCGGCGGCGGCAGCCTCGCCCAGTCGATCTTTACGAACGACGACCAGGTCGCACGCGAACTGGTGTTAGGCACGGCCGCCTATCACGGTCGCATGCTGGTCATTAATCGTGATTGTGCCGCTGAATCCACCGGGCATGGCTCGCCGCTGCCGCATTTGATACACGGCGGCCCCGGACGCGCGGGTGGTGGCGAGGAAATGGGCGGCATACGTGGCGTGCTGCATTATATGCAAAGAACGGCGATTCAGGGCTCACCGCAAACGCTTACGGCTATCGGTCATCGATGGATCAAAGGTGCGACGCAACGTGATCCGGGCGTACATCCGTTCCGCAAGACGTTCGAACAACTGCAATTGGGCGACACACTAGTCACCGACGAACGAGAAGTAACGCTGGAAGACATACAGCACTTCGCTGAGTTCACGGGCGACAAGTTTTATGCGCACACCGATGAAGCGGCGGCTGCCAAGAACCCGTTCTTTGAGGGGCGCGTTGCACACGGCTATCTCATCGTTTCATTTGCGGCAGGCCTGTTTGTCGATCCGGACTTTGGCCCGGTACTGGCCAACTACGGCGTCGATGACCTGCGCTTTGCCAAGCCCGTGAATTACGGCGACACCTTGAAGGTACGTCTGTGCTGCAAGCAAAAGACCCTGCGTGGCGGCTCCGGCTACGGCGAAGTACGCTGGGACTCCGAAGTGACGAACCAGGATGGCGAAGTAGTCGCGCAGTACGATGTGCTGACGATGGTGGCCACCGATGAACACTGGGCGTCGGTGAACTAGTTTCGAAATGGCAACGCCGTGTCCGACTTGATTTCCTTCAGCACGATATTTGAACGCACCTGCGACACACCGGGCAGTTTGAAAACGAAGTCATCGAGAAAGCGGTTGTAGGCGTCCATGTCTTCAACCACGACGCGCAGGTGAAAGTCAGCCTCACCACTGGTCGCGAAACACTCCAGCACCTCAGGATGACGCAGCACTTCGCGAACAAATAGCTCGACGTTTTTGCGCTCATGCCGAGCGAGTGACACGTGCACCATGGACGACAATTCGAATCCGGCTTTGCGCGGATCAACGATCACCGTGTACCGGCTGATCACACCATCCGCCTCCAATGCCTTGACGCGTCGCCAGCACGCGGACGTCGACATACCGACGCGCTCGGCCAGTTCCTGCATCGGCTGGCGGCTGTCGCGCTGCAGCTCGATGAGCAATGCACGGTCTTTCGATTCTAGCGCCATCTCATCATCTCGTTCAATTTCGGAATATTTTGCCATATTTCTTGGTTTTACGGTTGTTTTTATCGTTATGGACATATTCTTCGAAATATTCGGTAACAAGCACCACCGGAATTCTGCGACACTTTGCGCATGAATTATCCCCTCGACAACTACGAACTGGACGACCGCTATCGCCGCGAATCGGGACGCGTTTTCCTGACCGGCACCCAGGCGCTGGTACGCATACCCCTGATGCAACGAACGATGGACATCGCTGCCGGGCTCAATACCGCGGGCTTTATTAGCGGCTACCGCGGCTCGCCACTCGGTGCCCTCGACCAGGAATTGTGGCGCGCCAAGTCGTTTCTTGCGGAGAGCAATGTCGAATTCCTGCCCGCCGTAAACGAAGATCTTGCCGCCACGGCGATGTTGGGGTCGCAACAGGTTGAAACGGATCCACAACGTGAGGTCGATGGCGTATTCGGCCTCTGGTATGGCAAAGGCCCCGGGGTTGACCGCGCCGGCGATGCGCTCAAACACGGCAACGCTTACGGCAGCTCTCCGCACGGCGGCGTATTGGTTGTCGCTGGCGACGATCACGGCTGCGTATCGTCCTCCATGCCACACCAGTCCGACGTCGCTTTCATGACCTTCATGATGCCCAACCTGAATCCGTCCAGCGTCGCCGAGTATCTGAGCTTCGGGCTGTACGGCCTGGCTCTGTCGCGTTTCTCCGGCATGTGGGTGGGATTCAAAGCGATCTCGGAAACGGTTGAGTCGGCGATGTCGGTTGAGTTGCCGCCGTATCCGCAATTCGTCATTCCAAAGGACTTCAAAGTCCCCGAGGGCGGCCTGCACTATCGATGGCCGGATCTGCCCGGGCCACAAATCGAAGAACGACTCGAAGCCAAGAAAGCCGCAACGCTTGCTTTCGCTGCTGCGAACCCGATCGATCGAAAAATATTTGACGTGCCCAATGCACGGTTTGGCATTGTGACCACGGGTAAAGCACACCTCGACCTCATGGAAGCGCTGCGTCTGCTGGGTATTGACCGCAGCAACGCTGCGAAAGCCGGAATCGATGTCTACAAAGTGGGCATGGTGTGGCCGCTGGAACCCAACGGCGCGCTGGAGTTTGTCAAAGGCAAACACGAAGTCCTCGTCGTCGAAGAAAAGCGCGGCATCATCGAAAGTCAGTTCAAGGAATACTTCTACGATTACCCGGGCCGTAAACCGAAGCGCATGGTCGGCAAGGAAGACGAGGACGGTCACCGCCTGATCCCCTGGGTCGGCGAGCTGGCACCGATACAACTTGCCGAAATTGTCGCGCATCGCCTCGACAACGAGTTCGGCGGTAACACGTACACGTCGCGCGCTGCGAAACTCCTTGAAGACGGCGGTGCCAGCATCGAGGTCACGGGTGCGAAACGACTGCCCTACTTCTGCTCCGGCTGCCCGCACAACACGTCAACGAAAGTACCCGAAGGATCGAAAGCCCTGGCCGGCATCGGCTGTCACTTCATGGCCAACTGGATGGATCGCGATACCGACGGCCTGGTGCAGATGGGTGGCGAAGGCGTCAACTGGATCACACGCTCGCTGTTCAATGGCCGCAAGCATGTTTTCCAGAATCTCGGCGATGGCACTTTTTACCATTCCGGCTCGCTGGCTATTCGGCAGGCGGTCGCCGCCAAGACCAACATCACCTTCAAGATCCTTTATAACGACGCCGTCGCGATGACGGGCGGCCAGCCGGTCGACGGACCGATATCCGTGCAGGCCATCGCGCACAACGTGCGCTCTGAAGGTGTTGAACGCATCGCCCTCGTGTCTGACGAACCGGAGCTTTTTGAGCGTGGCGAATTCCCGAGCGGAACCAGCATTTCGCACCGCCGGGACATGGATACTGTGCAACGCGAGTTGCGGGACATCCCGGGCGTCACGGTGCTCATCTACGCACAGACCTGTGCGACCGAAAAACGCCGCCGACGCAAACGCGGCACGCTTGCGGACCCGAAGAAGTTTGTCGTCATCAACGATCTCGTTTGCGAAGGTTGCGGCGATTGTTCGGTCGAGTCCAATTGCCTGTCGGTCGCGCCCAAAGAGACGCCTTTCGGGCGCAAACGCCAGATCGACCAGAACACCTGCAACAAAGACTTCTCCTGCGTCAATGGTTTTTGCCCGAGCTTCGTCACCGTGGAAGGTGATGTGGCGCGGCAGGCATCGCAGGTATCCGCGGCCCCGGTATTGATGTCGCCCATCGATGAAATGCCGATGCCGGACATTCCCGCAACAGGATCGTGCTACGACCTCCTCGTCACCGGTGTTGGCGGCACCGGCGTAATCACCGTCGGCGCGCTCATTACAATGGCCGCGCATATCGAGGGCAAGGGCGCGAGCGTCCTCGATTTCATGGGCTTCGCCCAAAAATTCGGCCCGGTGCTGAGCTACATCCGTATTGCTCCCAACCCGGCCGATATCAACCAGGTGCGCATTGAAGCCGCGCGCGCCGATGCGCTCATCGGCTGCGATCTCGTCGTGAGTTCATCGAAGAAAGCATCCCGCACCTACGGCAAAGACCATACCCGCGCGGTCGTCAACACGGCGGAGATGCTAACCGCGGATTTCGTCAAACATCGGGACGCGAATCTTCGTGCGGACGACAGGGTTCACGCTATCCGCGAGGCTATCGGCGCTGACCGATTGAACACCCTGAACGCCAACAAACTGGCGGGCGAACTCCTGGGAGACACAATTTACGCCAACGTGTTACTGCTGGGTTTCGCCTGGCAAAGCGGCCTGGTTCCGGTGTCGCTGGCGGCATTGATGCGCTCGATCGAACTCAATGCTGTGGCCGTCGACAACAACAAGCTGGCGTTCTCCTGGGGGCGTATGGCTGCAATAGATCCCGAACAGATCGCGCAGGCCCTGAATCGCGATGCCGCTGATGATCAGACTCTGGACAGCGTCGTTGCAAGGCGCAGCAAGTTCCTTTGCGAATATCAAAATGAAAGTCTCGCGGCACGCTTCGAAGCATGCGTGGCGAAAGCTCAGGCGCAGGAAACCGCCCTGGGTGGCGATGGCAAGCTGGCGGACGCCGTGGCCCGAGCGTATTTCAAATTGCTGAGCTACAAAGACGAATACGAGGTCGCGCGGTTGCATACGCGGAAGGAATTCATCGCATCAGTTCGCAGCGAGTTTGGCGCGAAAGCAAAATTTCGTTTCCACCTGGCGCCACCGATACTCAACGCCGGCACGGACGCGCGCGGTCGCCCGAGAAAGAAGGAGTTTGGCGCCTGGATATTGCCGGTTTTCCGCCTGCTCGCGAAACTGCGTGGTTTGCGCGGCACCGCCTTCGACATTTTCGGCTATACGGCGGAGCGACGAATGGAACGCGAACTCATTGCCGAGTTCGAATCGCTTTTGGACGAAGTCATGACGACGCTGGACGCCGGAAACCTATCCGACGCGACCAGGATCGTTGCCATGTTCATGGACATCCGCGGTTATGGACCGGTTAAGGAAGAGGCCGTGGCTCGGGTCCGTCAACAGGTGGCCAAGGCGCTACGCGACCTGAAATCCGTGCAGGCAGACGCCGCTTAACACTCGGTTTTTAACACCAGCCGTGGCACCATGGCGCGTGAGTATCGAATACGAATTCGCCGCGCGACCTGACGACGGCAAAACCCAGAGCATCGTCGAAGGCATAGAATGGCTGCGCATGCCGCTGCCGTTTTCTTTAAACCACATTAACCTCTGGTTGCTGCAAGATGGCGATCGTTGGGCGCTCGTCGACAGCGGCGTCGGCACCACCGAAACCAAAGACCATTGGCGAGCGGTCTTTGAGGGCACGATGGGTGGCAGACCCGCATCTCATGTCATCGCTACGCACATGCACCCGGACCACGTGGGCTGCGCTGGTTTTCTCGCGCACCATTTCGATGTTGATCTCTGGATGACGCGCGACGAATACATGATGTGTCGAATTCTTGTCGCCGATACCGGCCGTGAGGCACCGGAAGAAGGCGTGCATTTTTACAAAGACGCCGGCTTCACCGATGAACAGTTGCACGGTTATCAACAAGCTTTCGGCTTCTTCGGCAAATTCGTGACGCCACTGCCTGAAGCCTACAAACGGCTGAGCGACGAAGATGAAATAACGATTGGCGGGCATCGCTGGAAAATCGTTACGGGCGGCGGTCATTCGCCGGAGCATGCCTGCCTCTACGACGCGAATCGCAATATTCTGATTTCGGGCGATCAATTGTTGCCGACCATCTCGTCCAACGTCAGCGTCTGGCCCACTGAACCGCTCGCCAACCCCTTGCAGGACTGGTTCGATTCACTGCGTAAACTGCAAGCGGCAGTTCCGGAAGATGTGCTGGTACTTCCGGCACACGGAAAACCTTTTCGCGGCGCTCACCCGAGAATCGAGACGATGCTTCGCGAACATCGGGCGCGCCTCGACGCATTACGCACGCATTGTGTCGTACCGCAGCGAGCGGTCGATGTTTTTCCCGCGATCTATCGCACCAAGATTGATGACAGAAACCGAATTATGGCGACCGGTGAAGCACTGGCGCATTTGCACTACCTTGTACGCGCCGGCGATTTGCGTGCAGACTACCGAAACGAAGCAACCTGGTACCAAACTTTATGAATAGACTCACAAATCTCCTTTGCATCGTTCTGCTACTGGCCGCATGTGATAGCGCTCCGCCACCCGTCATCGAGCAATCCGCAGTCGCAATGCCAGACACTTACGGTGCTGCAGTTGCAGCGGACATCCTCGCATCCGGTGGCAATGCGGTCGACGCCGCGATCGCAGCGACATTCTCGCTCGCCGTTACCTACCCCGAAGCCGGCAACATTGGCGGCGGCGGTTTCATGCTTGTGCACATGAACGGCGAGTCAAAGTTCATTGATTATCGCGAGACGGCACCGTTGCAGGCGCATCGCGACATGTACCTGGACGAGAACGGCGAAGTTATTCCGAACGCCAGCCTGATCGGCCATCGGGCAGCAGGCGTGCCCGGCACCGTTGCCGGCATGTGGCTGGCGCACAAGCTTTATGGAAGTCTGCCCTGGGCTGATCTGCTGGCACCGTCTATTGAGCTCGCCCGCGATGGCTTCGAAGTTTCACCGCAGCTTGAAGCGAGAGCCGCTGACGCGATTGCCTGGCATGACGGCGCTATCGATTTCGAAGGCCAGTTCGGCAAGCTTCGTGCGGGAGAAATATTCAAGCAGGAAGACCTGGCACGGACACTGGAGCGTATCGCCGCTAAGGGCGAGGACGATTTCTATCGCGGTGAAACGGCAAAGCTCATCGTTGCAGAGATGCAGCGCGGCGATGGCCTAATAACATTGGAGGACCTGGATCGTTACAAGGCGGTCGTACGTGAACCTCTGCGTGCAAACTGGCGAGGTATGGAGATCGTATCAGCACCACCGCCGAGCTCTGGCGGCTTTGCTGTCATCCAATTGCTGAAGATGAAGGATTTTTTGAATCACGAATTTGAAAATGTCCCACACAATTCACCGCAGTACATACACCTGGTCGCCGAAATCGAAAAACGGGTTTTTGCTGACCGCGCAGAATACCTGGGAGATCCGGACTACATCGATGTGCCCATCGACACACTGATCAGCGATGACTATTTACGGCGGCGTGCCGCTGAAGTGAATCCTGCGACCATCTCATCCCTCGAAGCTGCCGGACCTGGCATCGAATCCCCGGATACCACCCACTTTTCGATACTGGACAAGGACGGCAATGCAGTCTCGAACACCTACACGCTCAATTGGGAATTCGGCAATGGCATCGTCGTTGGCGGCGCAGGCTTTCTGCTCAACGACGAGATGGACGACTTCAGTGCCAAGCCGGGCGTGCCCAATCTGTTCGGTGTGGTCGGCAGCGTAGCCAATGAAATTCAGCCGGGAAAACGCATGCTGTCATCGATGTCACCTACCCTGCTATTGCGGGACGGCGATGTCGAAATGGTCGTCGGCACGCCGGGAGGATCGACAATTTTTACGTCCGTGTTCCAGACCATAATCAATATTTACGATTACGGCATGCTGCCGGGTGCCGCGGCGGGTGTAACGCGCTTCCATCACCAGCTGCTGCCACCGGACCTGATTACCTTTAGTCCTGGTGTCCCGTTGCCCGATGAAACCATTTCCGCTCTGGGTGATCTCGGTTACCGCGCTGAACCGCATGGCTGGGAATACGGCGATGTGCAGGTTATTTTGAAAGGAAAGGACGGTCTGGAAGCGGCGTCAGATTCGCGACATCGAGGCGAGTCTCGAGTCGCGACGTCAGAGGTTAGCCCTTGAGTTAGGGCAAGTGCTTTCGGTTCGACTTGACGCTCACGAATGGCCGCTATCGGCGAATGGCGAGGTCCGCTTCGCCCTCAATAGAAGCCGGTCAAGCGGCCGCTTTCGGGGTATTATCTACTTCGGCTTTTGACCCATTGCAGCCGTTGACTGCACCTCGCGCGTCTAAACAATCACCATCTGAAATAGCAACGTATGGACACTGCCCAACCTCGAAAAAGGCCATTTGTTCTCGGTTTTTTTGCCCTGATCTTGAGCATGCAAGCCATCGTATTGCCGATACTCTTTGTCGTGTTATTACTAACGCCGTCTACTTCCCCTATTAATTACAACGGGGTAGAAGTTCCTATAGGCAGCGTTCGGCTTGAAATGTTGGCGATCTTGTTGGTTTGGTTCGCATTCGCTGCCTTTCTGGGGCCGGGGCTTTGGAAAGGCAAGCCGATTGCACGGCATGTCGCATTCGGTGCCTATGCTGGATTCGGATTGATTTTGGTGATCATAGAACGAACGTGGCCCAATCTTTTTTGGGTGGCTTTTTGTTGCTTAATCGTCGGTGGTTATCTATATGCGAAGCAAAACGTTCGCTTGTGGTTCGATAGCTACAAACGAGTCCAAGAATCAAGATTTTGACGGACCGCTAGTGGCCGACTGCCGTCGGTGATCAAGTTCTCAAACATGCGGCTCCTTCACTTCGCATAGCAGCCGCTCGAAAAACTTGAGGTAAGATGACGGCTTGTGACCCGAAGGAGACGGTCGCACGCGCAGCTAAAACACACCTTTTGGTGAAGGGGGCAGTGTGAAAACGAAGAAAAGCTCCAACTCTTCAAGAAGAGCATTCCTAAAGAACAGCGTGGCAATTGGCATTGGTCTGTCGGCGGTTACAGTTGATGCCGCGGAACGAAACACAAACTCACTTACGCGCGAAGAAAGAGGTGTTTTGAGCAAGGGAAGCCAAAAGTTGCTCAAGCAATTCGACCTGAAATATCCGATATTTCAAGGCGCTCAGGGCGGCGAGGCGCTGGCGATAGCGATTACCAACAGCGGAGCTATGGGTGCCGTCTCACTAACCTGGGAGACGCCAGACGACGCTTTCGACATAGTCAGCCGAGTTAGGCTGGCGACGAAAGGGAGCTTCTACGCCAACTTCGTATTGCAAAGTGAGCCAGATTCTCTGGATAGCGCGCTGGAAGCCGGTTGTCCCATTGTGCAGTTTTCTTGGGGTATACCGAATGTCGAAATGGTCGGTAAGATCCGGACGGCTGGAGCGAAATTAGGAATTCAAGTGTCGAGCAGACAAGGCGCAGAAAAGGCGCTAGCCCTGAAGCCAGACTTCCTGATATGCCAGGGCGTGGAAGCCGGGGGCCACGTTCAGGCAACGTCGCAACTATTTCCTACCCTACGTGAGGTTCTTGAACTGGCAGAGGACGTTCCGGTCGTTGCCGCTGGTGGCATGTCGACCGGGCACGATATTCGGCATGCGATAGAAGCAGGTGCATCGGGTGTAGTACTTGGTACCAGGTTCATGGCCACAGAAGAAAGCGACGCGCACGATATTTACAAACAAAATCTAATTGATGCTGGCGAAAATAGTACGGCATACACAATTTGCTTTAACCGCGACTGGAACGCCACTCACAGAGTCTTGCGAAACAAAACGTTTCTTAATTGGGAGGCAGAAGGATGTCCGCTTCCCGGGAGCAAGCCAGGTGAGGACGATATAGTGGCAACCCATGCGGACTATGGCCCAGCGATGAGATACGAAACAACTCCTGCCACGCAAGGATACGACGGGGCAGTCGACGAAATGGCACTGTACGCCGGTGAAGGCGTTGCGAAGATTAGCGATCTGCCAAAAGCCAGAGACTTGATTACGCGGCTCTGGCAAGAGTTCGAAAATAGCTGAGCTAAGTATTGGCGTACAAGTTTCAACTTCCGCTATTGGCCGTTCTGTTGAAAAACTCCTGGGCCCGGCGACAATGCACTCGCGTCCTTGCTGTTACTTCATGGACTCGCCATGAATGGTGGTGTCCACCACGCTCTTGATTTTCTAACACCTGAAGAACTGTCCGCGGCGATCAGTGGCTTTTCATTTTACGGCTTCCAGAATATGGCAGAATAGCTTGGCAACGCAGAAACCGATCAATTGCTTAGTGTATGGAACGATGAAACTGAGGCGTTGGCGATTGTCCGGTACGCCGATTTCGCCCCGGATGATGAAACACTTGAACCACGGCTGCTTACCCGTTGCAGCTGTCGGGCGAGCTTTTTGCTGATTATCGATTGGCTTGCAGCGGAGCAAAAAATGACTGGAAAAATACTATGGTCGCTGATGATGTCGTCAGCTGTATTGGTCGCTGCCTACGCAGCAACCGCGCTTGGCTGGCCGTCTTTACGAACCCCGTTTGTTGAGGAGCTTTTCTCAATATCGCCGAGCGCGATCGCGTTGCATCTCACGGGTGGCATCGCTGCGATTGTACTCGGTGCGCTCCAGCTTAACTCGCGCATACGAAGTAAGTATTTGTCAGCACATCGCTGGCTTGGCAAGGTCTACGTTGCCTCTGTGATAGTCGGTGGCACGGCCGGCTTGGTACTCGCGACAAGGTCGACCGGCGGCCTCGTCACGCATTTTGGATTTGGAATGATGGCCGTTTGTTGGGTTGGATCGACACTGACAGCGTACCGATATATCCGAGCCAAAAATGTTTCGGCACACCAGGATTGGATGTTGCGAAGCTATGCGCTGACTCTGGCAGCCGTTACGTTGCGTATTTACCTGGGCATCAGCCAGGTGAATGGTGTGGACTTCGTTGTTGCCTACCAGGCAATTTCATGGATGTGCTGGGTACCGAACCTGCTCATTGTTGAGTGGTTTATTATCGGTCGCCAACGCAAGCGCCCGCATGTCTCTTCCTGATTATTTGGGTCGGTCGATGAGGTCAGACGATTTCAACGACGAGCGAATGGATCCGAACAAGAATCCCGCGCCACTCGACGGAAAGCGCCTGACTTACGGCGGCTTCATGAAGGTCGGCTGCCCACGCACAGAGCTGACTGTCTGCTTCTTGCCAACTACAGCCCTTGGCCATTTGTTGTCTTGCTGGCCAACTTTTTTCGAATAATTATTGCAAGTGTTCTTTCAAAAACGGCAGAACTGCCTCCATCATTTTGATTCGAGAGCCTTGCTGGTGTAGCTGATGGCTCTCGTCTTCAAACTCTATATAGGTGACCGGCTTGTTTTGTTTTTTCAGCGCAGCCGCCATTGTTTCCGATTGTTCTTTGCGAACCACTTGGTCTTCGCCACCATGGATTAACAAAACTGGTGCAGCAAATTGATCAGCATGTTGTGCCGGTGACATTTCGCTGAGGTACTCCTTTGTTGGATTCTCGTCTCCTGCGATTTGTCTTTCCCAATAATTGACGACTGAAGAGTTCTTACCGTGGTCTTTTCGCTCTTGCTCTAATTGTGTGTCCAGATCAGCCACGCCATTTATAGATACTACGCAGTCATATATCTCTGGCGTAAACGCTCCGCCTGCGAGGGCCGCGTAGCCGCCGTAGCTCCAGCCCATGATGCAGACTTTTTCCGGGTCGGCGTAACCTTTGGAAGCCAACGCTTGCACACTTTCAGTGATATCGCTTTGTGACTTCTTACCCCACTCCCCAAGGCCTGCCAGGAAATGTTGATTACCGAAACCGGTTGAGCCTCTAAACTGAGGTTGTACGACAAGATAGCCCTGGTCTGCCAGGAGTTGAGCCAACCAATCGAAACCTAATCGATCATAGCTTGCCGGGCCGCCATGCGGCACAACGACCGTTGGCATTGATTTTATGTTGGCGACATTTTCTGAGGGTATTGTCAGCAGTACGGGAATTTTCAAACCATCCGATGCGATAAATTCCCATGTAGCCTGCGGGTGAACGTCGTCCGGCTCGATATTGGGACGTTGCGCACCAATAAAGAAAGGTTTTTGCGCTTGCTTGAACAAGATGTAGTCGCCGGCATATTGTGAGCCTTCGATTAGAGCCACAATACTTTTCTTATCTTCAGAGAGGCTAACAATCCAAATAGATTCGCCTTGAAACTGCTCCAGCATATTCGCTACGCGTGTATTCAACTCCTGATCAAAGAAGTAGTAGGAGGGACGAAATCCCGAATACTGGACACCGTAAACGACGCGATTTCGGTTGACGTATAGACGCTCGACTTCTTTGTTGTCTCTTGACAGTCCAGCGTCGATACGTGATCCATCTGCCAATGACATTAACTCCAACGAGCTAAACTCCTCATCCTCCTTTCGACTGCTCACGTAAATGTGCGTTTTCTCTTCATTGATGCCACGCATTTCCAAAGGCGGCTGTTCGGCCTCCTGACTGTAGATAGGTTCTAGTTTTTTGCCTTGTAAACCTTTAATCGTGTATTCATTCTGTTCATCATGCATGATCTCCAATGCCAAAACTTTGCCTTTTTCGTCCACGATAAAATCATCGGTGTACCGCGTATCCGTGAACAGTGCTCTTGGCTTGGTGTTTCTGTTTAGGCTAACTCGCATGACCGATTTTTCCGGCACGCTGTCGACGATAGAGCCCGAGTCCGTAAATGCCGGCATATAGGCGTATGCCTCATCGGCCGACACGCCGATAACCCTGCCTAATCCGGTTTGACTGATATAGACATCTTCGCCTAACACGAGCGTCGGTCGTAATTTATCGGCCTTTATGTCGTAGTTGTGCGCAATACTGAAGTCATGTTTTCTCGTACCGACCATTCGTGTTACTTCAGAGACGTTGAATATGACGTTGTTATTGGTAAGGAAGTATGGCGGCCGGGCTTTAAGTTGCTGCAGGTCGAAGGCCTTCAGCAAATTGCGGTTTTCGATATCAAATAACACGGCGACACGTCTGCCGTCTTTGTTCTGTTGGAAAACCACTTTATTACCATCGGGAGAAATCGATACATTTTCTCGCTCGGGTAAGCGAGTATAGTCTTCCATGGTTGCAGCAATCGAGGTGCTGGACGCCAACGTGAAGAAAAATATCAAAACTGAAGACAGTAGCGGGTTCAAGAACATATATTCTGATTTCGATTTTGTTATCTACACAACTATACGCCGGCGAAATACAGTTATCACCATATATGGATTGTCGTTGGTCCCCATTTCTGCATATATCAGTTTTTGATAGCTCTGGAGAATCCGCATGAATTTTCGCTTTTGCAGTACTGT
Organism: uncultured Gammaproteobacteria bacterium; assembly: GCA_942490655.1. Classification (GTDB taxonomy): domain Bacteria; phylum Pseudomonadota; class Gammaproteobacteria; order Steroidobacterales; family Woeseiaceae; genus UBA1847. The sequence continues at coordinate 207,743 of CALNXZ010000014.1, forward strand.
CGCCATGGCGTTCCTGATGCTCGTCACGCCTCTACTTGCAAGTGCTGCCGCAGAGAAGCCGCGGGCTCGTGATCTCGGTATTCCGTTCGGGGGGCTGCCGGGCCCATTGAACGCGATAACAGATGTTGAGGGTGTCGAGGTTGGCCATGCCACGATCTTCACCGGACATGGTGCGCTACTCGTTGGTAAAGGACCTGTACGGACGGGCGTTACGATAGTTCATCCACGCGGGAGAAACTCTACTGAGGGCGTTTTTGGCGGATGGTTCACGCTGAATGCCTCGGGGGAAATGACCGGTACCACGTGGTTACAAGAACGCGGTCTTATTGAAGGGCCGATCGGAATCACCAACACCCATAGCGTGGGCGTAGTGCGCGACGCCGCTGTGGCTTGGATGGTTCAAAAAGGATGGACGGCTGACTGGCATGCCCCTGTGGTTGCGGAAACCTATGACGGGGCGTTGAACGACATCAATGGGTTCCACGTGACTCGCGAGCACGCGATTGAAGCGATGCAAAACGCGGCAGCCGGTCCTGTAGTAGAAGGGGCAGTCGGCGGTGGAACGGGAATGGTGTGTAACGGTTTCAAGGGCGGCATCGGTACTGCTTCGCGCAAGATAGATGTTGGAGATGAATCGTATACTGTCGGTGTTCTCGTCCAGTGCAACTACAACTGGAGTGGCGCGGACCTCAGGATTGGCGGTAAGCCGGTCGATGACCTTCTCCCCGTTGGCAAGCACTGTTTCTCAGACACCACCATTGAACGTCACATGGACGGGTATCCCTATTGCGACGAACCCAGTGCGACTACGAGCAGCGTTTCACGACATACTCGTGATGGTTCGATCATTGTTGTGGTGGCTACTGACGCACCGTTACTTCCCCATCAGCTTGGGCGAGTAGCAAAGCGGCCGTCCCTTGCGCTCGGCCGGCTCGGGGCCGTAAGTACAGCCGGATCGGGTGATATCTTCGTCGCTTTTTCGACAGCGAACTCCGGTCGCATTGACGAGTCGAATCTCTCAAACGTCACGATCTATCCAAACTACGAGTTGACCGCCATATTTGCCGCCACGATACAGGCGACTGAGGAAGCAATCGTCAATGCGATGGTGGCAGCCGATACAGTCGTCGGTGCATCCGGTTTCAAGGTTGAAGCGCTGCCGGAAGACGAGGTTCGCGCGCTATTCGATCCGGAATCCCAGGCGCGCTGATACCCGCGACGGCAAGCTACGCACACCACTCTTTTGCGCCCTAGGATATCCGCAATCCCATCGAAATAAGTGGCGTTGCTAAAAGGTTTGTTTACGGGCGCCCGCACCCCAAGCTTACCCTTGTGGATGATAATGATGTGACGTGGGAGATTTAAGTGCCAATACGGTTCTGGGAACGGGCCGGCAATAGCCATTGCACCTGGAGTGCGCCATGCAGCGGTGCTCTATTGCAGTTTTCACTCAGACTATGCAAACATTGGCCGACCTCTCTCTAACGAAGAATCTGTCGTCACCCCCACTCCGCCATGTTCTCCAATATCCTCTTTTTCGGCCGTTATCTGGACCCGCTTGAGCAACTCAGCGAGTTTCTGTTCGGCCTTATCATGGTGCTCTCTTTTACGTTGGGTGCCGGGCTGATTATTGGTGAGGGCGATCAAGCCACAACGCAAATGCTACTCGCCGTCCTTGGGTGCAACATCGCCTGGGGCTTAATCGATGGTTCGATTTACGTCATCAATCGCATCTGTGATCGAGGTAGCAAGGCAAGACTGCTGGAGTCCATCCGCAACGCCACCAACCAGCAGGAAGCGCTAAACATGGTTGGCAATGCCCTCGACGCTCGTCTCGAACCGTTTACAACAGCAACCACACGTAGCAACCTCTACGTCGATATTCTGGACACATTGCGAAACTCCACTCTACAACGGACGACGCTGACGCGCGAAGATTTGCTTGGTGCCCTCGCCTGTTTCGTCCTCGTTTCTCTATCAGCGGTGCCGGCCATACTGCCGTTTCTACTCATCGATGATCGCTTTGTCGCACTGCGCGTTTCCAACCTGCTGCTGTTATGCCTGCTCTTCCTGATTGGTTGGAGGTGGGCACGAGCTACGCGCGGCGCACGTCCATGGGTCGTCGGACTGACGTTCCTGTTGGCCGGGCTGACTATGGTTGGAGTCGCAATCATTTTCGGTGGTTGATGCGCATCCGCCATTACTTGCTCTTGTCTTCCTGCCTGTTGGCGCTGCCGACCTACGCAGAGACTTCCGAGTCCGCAACGGAGTCAGCCTGGACCTATTCGGCTGCCTTGTACTTCTACGCGCTGCCGGATGATGACAACTACCTGCAACCGGCCTTCAGCGCGGACAGCGACGTGCTGCACCTTGAGGTCCGCCATAATTACGAGGATCTGGATACGACGTCTCTCTGGGCCGGCTACAACCTGAGTTTCGGCGAGGATGTCTCGGTTGGATTTACGCCAATGCTCGGCGCTGTGTTCGGCGATTCTCGAGGAATCGCCCCGGGATATCGATTTTCAATTGACTGGAAACAGCTCGAGTTCTACACCGAGGGTGAGTACGTATTCAGTTACGATGAGCGTGAAGAATCGTTCTTTTATAGCTGGTCGGAGCTCGCGATTGCGCCTGTGGATTGGCTGCGGGCAGGGCTGGTCGCACAGCGCACGAGGGCATATCAAACCGAGCGCGAGATGCAGCCGGGCCTGTTGCTCGGCATCGCAGTCAGCCGCTTGATGCTTACCAGCTATGTGTTCAACCCTGACAAGGAAGATGCAGTCTACGTCGTTTCAGTAGCCGTCGACTTCTAGCGCGCGACCATCGGCGATTTTTTGGCATCATAGTTAAATGGGCCAAACCACAACAGCCCGATTCGCAGTATCCGCTGCAATCGCCACGCCGATAACTATTGGGTTGCTGTTCTTGATGACCCGCCTGATCCTGCCCAGCGACGAAGATCAGATCGTCACTCGCATGATTCAGGATATCGAGTTACACCGTAGCGTCAGGCTGCCGGACCCGCCCGCCATCCGGGTCTATCAACGACCGCCACCGATCGAAAAGGTGCCAGAACCTGAGGAATCTATTTCGACGCCCCGCGAAATACATCCAGGCTCGGCAGCACAAACAGCGCCTGAAGAAAGTGCCGACACTGCGGAGCGCGCTCGCTTCATTGATTGGTGGGCTGAAGCACGCAAAGTGACTCAGGAGGCAGACGAAGAAGCGTTGCAGCGCTGGTTATTGGAGCAAGGTTTCGACAGCTACGTATCCATCATGCGGGGTGAGTTACCAATAACTAATCCGGTTGAAACAGAATCACCACTCACTCAGGAGAACAAAACCGGCTACCTGAATACCTACGGTGACATGGAGTATGCGATCAGCGAAAACTGCGTCGCAACAACGCAGGTCGCCGCCCGATTTGACCACTCGGACTTCGGCAAAGCGTTACCGATGAGGATCACGTGCAAACGTCGTTCGCTAAAAAAATACGATTTTGAGCGGCGCAATCAGGAGTGATGCGTACGGGCCGCGTTGAATCAGTTGTCTTGCGCCTTGCTGACTTTGGTCTGCAACTCAAACATCGGCGCTTGATTCAAGCGTAGCAAGCCTTCCGCCGATCTATCGAGATCTGCGATCAAAATAATGACCGCTGAAAAGGAGAGAGACAACACCATCACCATCGTCCTGCTTCGCGCTTCGGTCAGCCCGAACTGATACCCCATGGCGCCGGTCGCCAGCATCGTCACGAAGAACAGTGCCAGCCAGATAACACCGGGAATCTGATATCGCGTGCCGACAGTAAGACGCTTGGCGTGATAGTCGATAACATCATTCAACGCTATGGTGTATAGACTCAGCAGCTCCGGATTGTGGTCCTGATGAGTCAGTTCAACCAACAGGGCCCAAAGCTTTTTGTGAATGATCTCGGAATCGACTACTGCCTGTTCGAGTTGGTGTACGTCCGTCGCGGCCTGAACACGGAGATCAATGTACTCGCGGAGCAATTTCTGAGAAGTACTACGCGCTGGTTCGGACAAAAAATCGGTGCGCAGATAGGTCGTACCGATAGCATTGACCTCCTCCAGCAACAGGGACTTGCGCGCATCGAATCGTGACGCTGTCATGTTGAACGTGAATGCCAGGATAAAAGCGAGCAGGGCAAAATTTGAACCTACACTTATACCCGCCGGGCCCTCGGTCTCATCCGCCTCCCGGCCGCGAACCCTGCGTCCCAGGCGATGACCACCGGCAACAGAAGCAAGCACCACAGCGACGGTGATGGGGAAAAACAGCCACAACGGCGTTTGTTGAAAAAGCGTATCGATCATTGAGTTCCCCGCCTCGCTTCCTGAGCTTCGACCTTGTGCTCATTCTACCGGCGGGCGATAGGGAAATGCGAATCGGCGTATGCAGATGTTCAGGTGACTAACGCTTCGAATCGATATCCGTCACTACCGAGCGTTTCTTGATGCTCTGAGTGTCCTCATAACCATCGACCCACGTCATCAATTGCTCCGCCGGCATCGGTCTGGCGATAAAGTAGCCTTGCACCAGGTCGCACCCCAGTCGTCGCACGATGGCATACTGCTTATCCGTTTCGACGCCCTCCGCAACAACCACCAGTTGCATCGCTTTGCCTAAGGCGATAATCGCTTCGACAACACGGTTGTTGGCATCGGAGTCGGACAATTGCCGCACAAACACCTGATCGATCTTGATCGTCTGCACCGGCAGCTGGGCCAGGTAACTGAGCGATGAGTAACCGGTACCAAAATCATCAATGTGTATGCCCACGCCAAATGCAGCAAGGTCATTGAGTATGGGTTGCGCAACCGTGAGATCTTCCAGCAACACGGTTTCAGTCAGCTCGAGGTTAATAAGCTTCCTGTCGATTTTTTCACTCGCGAGTATTCCCTTGATCAGGCTGACCAGATCGCGATTTCGCAGTTGATGGGCCGACAGGTTAACGCTGACAGGGATTTTCCAGTCACCTCGCGCCCGCCAGTCACTTACATCGGCACATACGCTGCGCATGATCGATTCGAACAGCACATCGGATATACCCATTTCCTCGCTCAGAGGAATGAAGTCCGACGGTGGAACGGTCGAACCGTCCGGCCTGGTCCACCGAGCCAGCGCTTCGACGCCGGCAAGGGTTCCGGTCCTGGTGCATTGCTGTGGCTGATAGTGCGCTGAGATGTGGCCATTCTCAATGGCGCTGCGCAGTTCAACTTCGAGATCGAACTTGTAGCGAGCGCGGTATCGCATCTCGCTGTGGTAATAGGTAATTGAGGTGTTCACGCCATTCATGGAGCGATGCAGCGCGGCTTCCGCACAACGGAATACGCTCTTGGCATCGCGACCATGCACGGGATGCCAGGATACCCCGTAGCTCGCTTTCAGGAACAAGTCTCGACCGTTGATCAGGAATGGAGCCTCAACCGTTTCCCTCACCAACTCAGCCAGCTCCCGAATCTCAGCGTCGTTCTCAATTCCGGGAACCAGGATCGCGAACTCGTCCGAACCAAAGCGGCCTACAATCGCCATCCGATGACCCTGATCGTCATAGAACGTCCGCGACAGTCGATTTGCAATTGAGCGCAGCAATTCGGTACCGGCATCGTAGCCCATGGTTTCGTTGATAAAGCTGAAGCGATTGATATCGATCAACACAACAACCGTGTCACCGTCGGAATCCTCCGCTTTCTCGATCAGTTTTTTCAGCTCCTCAATCAGCAACAACTGATTTGGCAGGCGCGTAACGACGTCGAAATACGCCAGCTTCTGCAGCGCGTTCGTGCGTTCTTCAACGCGCCTTTCGAGGTCCTCATTGACTTGCCTGAGCGCCGTATCCGCGTGCCATTTTCCACACAGGGCGGCGGCGAGCTGGCGACATTCCAGCGCGTGAAATGGTTTCTGAAAGAAGAAAACCTTGTCCGCCGGGGGAATTTGTTTGCCCAACGATTCCGGCGCAGGATTGACCGATCCCGTGACCACGACGATATTGACGCTCGGGTCCAGTAGTCTGATCTTCTTGGCCGCCTCAATGCCATCCATGCCCGGCGGCAATCGGCTATCCACAAAAACTATGGAGTACGGCTTGCCCGCCTTCACGGCAGTCGCAACGGCTGCAACCGCCTCTTCACCCTGGTTGCGCGAATGTACTTCGAACCTGACCGAACCGCGCTGATCAGTGTCCTCACCAAGCAGGACTTTTTCCAGGTCGGTCAATGTCGTAGCGCCGACATCCGGCTCGAAGTCTTCTCCGAGGCAGCGCATGTACTCACTGATGAGCGTCGCGTCATCGTCCACAACCAGTATGCGATTGATTGCGCCGCTCATAGGGCACCTACCAGCATCAGAGACACCGGGCCTTGCAAAGGCATCGAAGAAATTCGATTTGACATAATCTTTGCTGCTATCCAACATAAGCCCACAACTTCGCCAGAGTGTACGGATCAGGACTGTTTGCTAGCGTGACCTGACGCACTTTCTGACGATTCATGTGATACCTTACGCGGCGTCCAGATGGCTGCTTTCGAGACCCCTCAATGCCCCTTTTCAAGCGCACCCCCAGTGAATTCCTTTTCCGCCGATTCATGCTCAAGCATTATTCGTCGAACCTCCTGCTGGACATGAACCTCGAAGCCAAATCGGACACCTTTGACTACATCAAAGCGAACATGGTGGATGCGCCGTTCTTCGAAAAACATCCGCAGCTGGTCCAGTACACGCTGGAACAGGTGAAAACGTCGGGTCTTTACCTGGAGTTCGGCGTCGGTCGTGGCAAATCGATGCGCTGGATAGCCTCCGCGGTCAACGGCCCGGTGCACGGCTTTGACTCCTTCGAAGGCATCCAGGAACACTGGAATGGCAACCCAATCGGCGCGTTTGCGCAAAAGAGGATGCCTAAAGTCCCGGACAACGTTGAATTTCACGTAGGCTATTTCGACGCAACTCTGCCCGGATTCCTCGAGACACATGCAGACCCGATCGCTTTCTTACATGTAGATTGCGACCTGTACTCTTCCACCGTCACGATATTCGACCTGCTCGGCGCGCGACTGCAGCCGGGCTCGATTATCCTCTTCGACGAGTACTATAATTTCCATCGTTGGCGTCAACATGAGTTCAAGGCCTTTCAGGAATTCGTTGCGAAGTCCGGTTTGAGCTACGAATACATTGCCTATTCTGTAACGGGACAACAAGTCGCTGTACGCGTACTGGACAATCCCAGGAAGTAAGTTTAACGGGGGAATATGACGGACGAATCCAAGGCTCCTCTCAACCGCGACGGCCTGCCATTCGTCGCTCCCTGCAGGAAACTCTCGCCGTGGGCGCCTTTCGCATGGATTCGGGCGGGCATCAAAGACCTCCTGAAAGCACCGCAGCCTTCGCTGGCGTATGGATTGTCCGTCGCGATCATGATCGCAGTCGTTATCGTCCTCGCCTGGACGCAAGGCAGTCAGTGGTTCATGTTTGCCATGCTCGGCGGTTTCGTATTTCTCGCGCCCCTCACGTGCATCGGCCTGTATGCGATCAGTGCGCAGCTTGAGCGTGGCCAGCGCCCGCTGATGGGTAGAAGTATTCGCGCCGCGTTCAGACGACATTTCGGCAATGAAATGGTTTTTACGCTGGTCTTGTTGGTTATTTTCCTGGTCTGGGCGCGTGCTGCCGTCATGGTGAGCGTATTTTTTCCGACCGACGGCGACACGACGACAATGGAGCTTGTGGCGTTTTTCAGTTTCGGTACGGCTATCGGCGCGATCTTTGCCGCGATCACGTTTTGCGCCAGCGCGTTCTCGTTGCCGATGATCATGCATCGCGATATCGACAGCATTACGGCAATCGTAACCTCGGTGAATGCGGTGCTGCGTAACAAGAGAGCGATGCTCGTCTGGCTTACCTTGATCGTCGTTTCACTATTGATTGGAATCGCGACGGCGTTTGTAGGCTTGATCGTGATCGTGCCGGTCATCGGTTACGCCGCCTGGCACGGATACCTGGAAACGATCGACGCGAGCGCCTTTCCGCGTCACCAGGACGGTATTACTTCAGTGCCGAGAACGCCCGTTCAGGCTGACGACAACTTGCGCGCGCAATAGGCGGAACCCAACAATCCGGGCTCGGCATGGGTAATGAGCTGCGTTGGAATGCTCTTCATCAAAGCGCGATGCGGACCTTTGCTTTCAAAGCCGTTTCGAAACCCGCTACTGGCCATCAGCTCTGGATAGCGTTTGGCGATCCCTCCGGCGATGAAAACGCCGTCACGTGCGATTAGCGTCAGCGCCAAATCACCGGCCACTTGTCCTAGCACATCGAAAAACAGGCTAACGGTCTCCTTGGCGCGCGCTTCGTTGTCGGTCGTCGCCGCCGCGAATATCTCGGCAGCGGTAAGTTGCGTTCTCTCCTCTCCGTGAATCAGGGTCAGCGCCTCGTAGATGTTCTCGATGCCAGGTCCGGAAACGAGGCGCTCAACGGGCACGCGTTCGAAACGCTCACGAAGCACTTTCAGCACCTCAATTTGCAGGTCCGATTCGGGCGCAAAGCCAATATGACCTCCCTCGCCTGCAATCGGGATTAACAAGTCGCCGCGACGACAAAGGCCTGCAGTTCCAAGGCCCGTACCTGGCCCGATAATCGCTACGTTAAAATTGTCACCCGACAGTTTCCGTGGCAATGGCAATCCGATTGCCATGCAGTCATCGGTGCCGAGTAACGGTATCGAATACGCCAGGGCTTCAAAATCATTCAGCAAACGTACGGAGCCAATCTTGAACATGCCGCGGATGTCCCCGGAAGAAATATTCCAGTGATTGTTGGTGACCTTGATTGAGTCGCCGATCAGTGGCCCCGCCGCGGCCAGGCAAATCACTGTCGGTGCGGGCGCAGAAATCTCTTCGAGGTAGTACTGGACCGCTGCATTGGCCGAAGCAAAATCTGCGCACTTCAGAGTCAACGCCTGGCTGAATCCGACTCCGTCAGGGTCCGCCAGAGCAAAGCGCGCATTCGTACCACCAATGTCGCCGATCAGTAAGGTGCCTTGTGTCATGAACATCCCCGGTTGCGCCGCCGCTTATGCTCTCACACCTGCAACCTAGCCGCACTCGAACAGGCTGGCTCCGGATTCGGCAGTACCCGCACGCTCGCGGAACGCTGTAAATAATTCGCGACCCATGCCCTGTTGCGGAGCCACTTTTAACTGCGCGCTCCGCGCATCGATGTCGTCTTTTGTGACTACAGACAAGACACCTTTTGTCGCGTCCACCGTGACCCTGTCGCCGTCGCGTATTTTCGCGATGAGACCACCGCACAGGGCTTCGGGCGTAACCTGAATGGCGGCAAGAACTTTGCCCGACGCACCTGACATGCGGCCGTCGGTAACGAGCGCAACTTTGAAACCGCGGTTTTGTAATACGCCGAGATAGGGCGTTAGTTTGTGCAACTCCGGCATGCCATTGGCGCGCGGACCCTGACAGGACAGCACCGCTACGAAGTCACACTCAAGCTGGCCCGCGTTGAAAGCGTCAACGAAGTCCTGCTGCGATTGAAACACCTTCGCCGGTGCCTCGATCGCATGGTACTTCTCCTCAACGGCGGACAGCTTGACGATTGCCCGACCGATGTTGCCTGTGACGAGCTGCAATCCGCCCTCCGGACTGAAAGGATTCGAGCAGGGCCTGAGTATGCTGTCGTCCAGCGACTCGGACTGCGTTTCTTTCCAGGCCAGCTTGCCATTATCGATATGCGGCTCTTTGCAGAATCGCCGCAATCCCGGTCCCAGTATCGTATTAACGTCTTCGTGCAGCAGCCCATTATCGAGCATGTCGGCCAGTATGAAACCGAGGCCACCAGCTGCATGGAAATGGTTAACGTCGCCCGTCCCATTGGGATAGACACGCGCCAATTGCGGCACCATATCCGACAGATCAGAAAAATCCTGCCAGTCGATGCGGATGCCCGCCGCTGCAGCAATGGCTACAAGGTGGATCGTATGGTTGGTGGAGCCGCCCGTCGCCAGTAAGCCGACGATACCGTTGACGATCGCCTTTTCATCCACTATTTCTGCCAATGGTGAATATTCATCGCCGAGGTTCGTCTTGGCCAGCGCCGTCGTTACCGCTACTTCGGTCAGGTGCTTGCGCAGCTCGGTGCCGGGATTGACGAAAGAACCGCCGGGCAATTGCAGGCCCATGAACTCCATTAGCATCTGATTGGTATTGGCTGTGCCGTAGAACGTGCAAGTTCCAGCGGCGTGGTAAGCCGCCGATTCTGCCGCCAGCAATTCATCGCGACCAATCCTGCCCGCCGCATACTCTTCGCGTATGCGCGCCTTTTCCTTGTTGCCCAGCCCCGAGACCATCGGACCGGCAGGCACGAACACGACCGGCAGGTGCCCGAAAGACAATGCACCGATCAGCAGGCCCGGCACAATCTTGTCGCAGATTCCGAGGCACAAGACGGCGTCGAACATGTTGTGCGACAACGCGATGGCCGTTGACATGGCAATGACATCACGGCTGAACAACGACAAATCCATACCGTCCTGCCCTTGCGTTACACCGTCACACATGGCCGGCACGCCACCCGCAAACTGTGCAACCGCACCTTGCTTCGCTGCAGCACTGCGGATCAGCGCAGGATAGGATTCGAAGGGTTGGTGTGCGCTCAGCATGTCGTTGTATGCCGAAACAATTGCCACGTTTGGAACGATGCTGCCCGACAAAGATTTCTTATCAGCGATACCACTCGCGGCAAAACCGTGCGCGAGGTTACTGCAGGATAATGTTCCTCGTGCCGGGCCATCATTCGCCGCCTCATGCATGCGTGCAACATAGGCTTCGCGGTTCGCTTTACTGCGCTCTACTATTCGCAGGGTTACTTCCTGAACTGTCGAATTCATATCATGCTCTTAGATGAGTGATCGGCGGCGTCAAGGCGCCCAATAAAGACTGACCGGCACTGCCTTTTGATGCAGCAAAGCAGCAATCGGATAGTTGCTGTCGTCGGTTTTCGCGCTTTCATACACCGCGAGCTTTTCCTCGCCGAAAACGAGCAGCAGAATTTCTTCGCTTTGCAACAGCCCACCGAGCGTCATACTGATACGCGGATGTGGGCTCGCATTCGTACGTACCGGTATGTAGAAAAGTCGATTCTCGGATTTCAGCCCGGTCTTCAGGCTATCAGCGTCAGGAAACAGGGACGCAAAGTGACCGTCTGCGCCCATTCCCACCATGGCGACTGCGAAACGTGTTCCTTTCAATTCGGTTTGCAGGGAGTCGCAACGCTCATCGACCGACAAATCGCCTTGGTACAACGACAACAGCTTGCCGTCGCTGGCCTTGTCCTGCAGCAACTTTTCACGAACCAGGCGTTCATTGCTGTCTGCATGATTGCTCGGTACCCAGCGTTCGTCTGTCAGTACTGCCTGTACATCGTTCCAGGCAAGTTCGTAACCGGACAAGTACTCGAAGCAGCGTGCCGGCGTCGTACCACCACTGACGACAAGATTTGCCGCGGCACTCCTGTCCAATTGTGCATTAAGCAGACCGGCGATACGGGCGGCTGCCGCAGCGGATGCTGCGTCGCGTGTATCAAATATTAATTCTGTCGGCATGATCAATCTTCCTGGTGCCAGGCCCGGCCGTCACGGTCGAGCAACATTGAAGACGCGGGCGGACCCCATGAACCGGAAACATAGGACTCCACTTTTTGTTTCGACTCTGTCCAGCCCTCAATAATTCCGTCTATCCATTCCCAGGCGGCTTCCACTTCATCACGACGCATAAACAAAGCCGGGTTGCCGCGCAACACTTCCATCAACAGCCGTTCGTAAGCATCCGGGTAACGAATTCCAAATGTCTCAGCGAAACTCAGATCCAACGCCACCTGGCGAAGATCGAAGCCGCCGGGTCCCGGTTCCTTGGCCATCACGGACAACTGCACGCCTTCGTCCGGTTGCAGGCGTATGCGCAGCAGATTCGGTGACACGTTAAATTTTTGCTCCGGAAATATCGAGTGCGGTACATCCTGGAACTGCACGACGATTTCCGAATGCTTGGCCTTGAGGCGTTTGCCGGTACGCAGGTAAAAAGGAACGCCTGACCAGCGCCAGTTTTCGATCTCAAGTTTGAGCGCTACGAACGTCTCGGTGGAGCTGTCCTCGCCGGCCAGTTCATCCAGAAATCCGGGAACCGTACTGCCATCAACCGCGCCTGCGGTGTATTGGCCACGCACAGTATTCGCGCGCGCATCGTCCGCCCTGATCGGTTTCAGAGAGCGCAGTACCTTGATCTTCTCATCGCGCACAGCATTTTGGTCAAGGCTTGACGGTGGTTCCATCGCGAACAGGCAAACCAGTTGCAGCAAATGATTCTGCACCATGTCGCGTAATGCACCGACGCCATCGTAAAACCCGACTCGGCCACCGACACCCAGGTCTTCGGCGACTGTGAACTGCACGTGATCGATTGCGCTGCGCCGCCACAAAGGTTCGAATAATGAGTTCGCGAACCTTAACGCGAGCAGGTTCTGCACGGTTTCTTTACCAAGATAATGATCGATGCGATAAATCTGGTTTTCGTTAAAACAGGCGCCGACAGCATTGTTGATTTCACGTGCCGATTCGAGATCGCGGCCCAGCGGCTTCTCCAGAACGATGCGGCTCTTGTCCGTAACGAGACCATTCGCCTTCAGGCCGGTTGCCAGTGCCCCGAAAAGACTCGGCGCAGTTGCGAGGTAGGCGACTCGAACACGCTCCTCGTGACCAGAGAGCAACCCAACCACCTCACCCCACTGATCGTGCTGGAGCGCGTCCGCCTGCGCATAATGGAGTCGCTGGCTGAAGGAGGCCCAGTGCGCTTCGTCAAAGTCGTCATCGGTCAACCTGTCGCGCAGCGCTTTTTCAACCGCGGCAAGGTAGTCGTCACGCGACAGAGCGCTGCGACTGGCCGCGATGATGCGGCTTTCGGCAGTAATCTGGCCGTCGCGATCCCGGTGATACAGCGCCGGCAGCAGCTTACGCATCGCGAGGTCGCCCGTACCGCCAAAAATGAGCAGGTCAAAAGTCTCTACGGGTAGCAGTTCAGCCATGGGCTTTCTCTCAGAAATTTTTGAAAGTTTACTACAATTCTTGGGTATTGTAGCGAGTTTCGTAGTATTTCCGTTAAAACTCATGTAATTTTACTACATGCTCTCAGAGATTCATCGCGCCTTGCCAGACCTCAGCCCGTCCGAAATCAAGGTCGCCGAGTGGATAGTCGCGCACCCTAAAGAAGCGGCCGGTGCGACCTTGGCGAATGTCGCCGAGGCCTGTGCAACGAGCGAGCCGACGGTTATTCGCTTTTGCCGGCGCGTTGGACTTAAGGGGTTTCGTGAGCTGGGTATTCGATTAACCGAGTCTCTGAGCCGTCCCGGCAGTTACGTCCATCGCGATGTGCATCCTGATGACAAATCCTCCGATGCTGTCATCAAAGTGATGGACGCATCGATCCAGTCACTTATCGAAATGAAGTCACGACTCTCGGAGATGCCGATTGACGTGGCGGTCGCCGCACTGTCGCGCGCGCGGCAGATCGCCTTTGCCGGGCTTGGCGCGTCCGGTCATGTCGCGAGCGATGCCTGCCACAAGTTTTTTCGGCTCGGCATCCCGTGCTCAACGCTGACGGATACGCCGATGATTCTGCAGTTCGCGGCGATCGCGGAACCCGACGATGTGCTGGTGTTGCTGTCACACACCGGACGCTGGCCCGAGTTCGCAAGGGCCGCACGCATGGCAACCGCACGTGGTGCAACTGTCATCGCCGTTACCAACCCGGCATCGGACCTGGCGAGCGTCGCCTCGATACTGTTCCCGGCCCATGTCATCGAAGACACCAGCGTCTTTACACCGATGAGCTCCCGCCTGGCGCAGCTCGCATTACTCGATGCGATTCATGTTGCTCTCGCACTGCAGCGCGGCTCCGGCGCCAGTGACCGCCTGCGGCTTAGCAAAGATGCCCTGCAACCGGGGTTTGGCGCTTAATTTAGAGCGCTTCCGGAAGGGTAGTAAGTCGCCTTACTCTGTTCCCCAGCCATTTATGTTACAACTACAACATGAAAATCGAGAACCCAACGTCCCGAGATATTGCCGATCTGGCGGGCGTTTCTCAGGCGACAGTATCGAGGGCATTGCGCGACTCCCCGCACGTGCGCCCGGAGACTCGAGCGCGCGTCAAAAGCATCGCCAAGGAACTGAATTACTTCGTCAATCGCAACGCTGCGGGCTTGCGCACTCACCATAGCAATACGATTGCCTTGCTGCTGTTCGACGAAACCGGTGGCGGCGAAGCGCAGATCAATCCGTTCTTTCTCTCGATGCTGGGTTACATCACCCGGGCCGCCGCGCGGCTGGACTACGATATCCTGATTTCCCTGCAGCAATTGCACGATGACTGGCACATTGAATACCAGGCCAGTCATCGCGCCGATGGACTTATCCTTTTGGGTTACGGCGACTACCGGACCTACAAGGAGAAACTGGATGCCCTGGTCGCGGCCAATACGCGCTTCATTATTTTTGGCCCGATCATCGAAGACCACCCAGGCAATTTTATCGGTTGTGACAACGTTAGTGGTGGCTATCAGGCGACTCGTCACTTGCTTGAGATCGGCCGCAAGCGCATTGCGTTTCTTGGCAATACGACGCGTCGCTGCCCCGAATTCGCAGGTCGCTATAAAGGCTATGTAAGGGGGCATAAAGAGGCTGGCATCGAGTCAATATCAACTCTCAAGGTCGACGCCGATAATCTCGAGCAACTGGGGGTTCGGGCCGTGAATTCGCTGCTGGACAGTGGTCAGCAATTCGACGCAATCTTCGCCGTTACGGACGTCATTGCAATCGGAGCGATAAAAGCCCTGCAAGCACGCGGTTTGAGCGTGCCGAGCGATGTCAGCGTCGTGGGCTTTGACGACCTTCCCCTGGCATCTCACGTGACGCCCGCACTAACGACCGTTCGCCAGGATATTCAGCTCGCCAGCGAAAGCCTGGTCGAAGGTATAGTCGGCTTGATAGAAGCCGAGCCCGTCAAGTCGACGCTGATGGAACCGACACTAGTTGTGCGGGCTTCCTGTGGTGGCGACAGCCTGTAAGGCGATCAATTCCTGCAAGTATTTTGCGTTGCCAAACTCTTCGTCGGCAATGAGCACTCGCACCGCGTGTGCGGGCACATCGATACTCGAACCCTGAATCGACGCGGCGCTGATCGCGTCACGCCAATCGGCATCAAACAACCAGGCGCCGGCATCAATCACAATCCCGGTATCGCCTTTGTTCAGCAGCACCAACGCTGTCTGACTGATGCCGTCGTGCTGGTACACACGAAAAAAGGCCGCCGAGTCATCCTCGAGTCTGAGATTGAGCTGCAACCCGCGCTGCAAGGCAATGCTGTTTTTTCGGAGCGTAGCAATGCTTGCGAGCGCGTTGTGTATCCGATGCGACTTGGCGATCGCAATAGACTCCTGGCCGTAATAATCACGGTTTCCGGCGTGCTGGTCTGCGCCCGCACGAAATCCGATCTCCGAACCGTAGTAAACAATCGGGATGCCACGACTCGTGAATAGCCAGTTGTTTGCATCGATAAATCCGTCATTGTCTGCGTCGAGGCGCGTCATATCGTGATTATCGTAGAAGGTCATCAGCTCATAGGGGTTGTGATAGTCACTACTGTCCAGATGCAGGTATGACGCAAGGCGCGCATAAGACCAGCCTTTACTCCCAAATACGTCGTACATCGCCTGCCGACCCGGGAAATCGAGCACACTGATACCGCCGTTCTCGGGATAGGTGTACTGGGAGAGGAACTCCGCGTCGAAGGACCACGCCTCCGAGAACATGAACAGTCCCGGGCTGCGCTCGCGAATTCGTTCCGCGAATGCCTTCCAAAACTCTATCGGCATGTGCTTGATCGTATCGATACGAATGGCCGCCGCACCCTGCTCGATCCACTTCGAATGCGCCTCGACGCAGTAGTCGAGTACCTGAGGATTGTCGTAGTCGAGATCCGACAACTCGGCAACATCGGGCTCATGCCGGAAAAAATCGTGCAAGGGATTATTGCTGTCGAGCTCACCGGGATGGAGGTTTCCATGATCCGCGAGCAACTTGCCGTCGGCGCCATAAATTTCACCGTAGCCGGGTTGATCGTGTGGCATAGAGAAAGACGGCGACCCGTGGTTGCAGACAATATCGAGTACCGTCTTGATGCCGTGATCGTCGCGCAGCTGCTTCGTCAAATCGGCATAGTCGAGACCCGGGGAAGGCAAATGTTCATCCAACTTGAAAAAATTGACGCCCCAGTAGCCGTGGTAGCCAGTCTTGCCCTTGTCATTCGATCCTCCCTCCCCGGGCGCTTTGCCACCTGTGAAGGCTTCGTCCGGATTGTCGATGATGGGCGTTAACCAAATGGCTGTGAATCCCATTTCGGCGATATAGCCGGCGTTGTCGAGTACGCCTTTGAAATCGCCGCCGAGATAGCCAATGTTGGCACTCGGCAGTCCGTCGATCTGTATCGGTCGATCAAAAGTGGCGAGCTCCGGCCCCCCCTGACTCTCCTGGTTGTTGGCCGGATCACCGTCGACGAATCGGTCTGTGACAATGAAATACACATTCTCGGCTGCAAACAGTTCAAGTGTTCCGTAGAAGTCGGGCGGCGAAACCTGGGCATTTTCAGATCCGGAGCAAGCGCCAACAAGAACTACCGCAATCAATAACGAACAGCGTTGCCTCATACCGGCTCCGCAGACTTGTCAACTAGGAGCGTGGCCAATCCGGCGACGATCATCATGACCCCACCGATGACCAGCGCATAAATGGCCTGCAACTCAAAGAACTCGCGAAGCAGTAGGCCGAGCAGGCTGGCCGCGACCAGTTGCGGGATGACGATGAAGAAATTGAATATGCCCATGTACACACCCATCTTGTGCGCCGGCAAATCGTTGGATAGCAAGGCATACGGCAGGGACAGAATTGAAGCCCAGGCGAAACCGACACCAATCATCGAAAA
This sequence comes from uncultured Gammaproteobacteria bacterium, assembly GCA_942490655.1. Lineage (GTDB taxonomy): Bacteria > Pseudomonadota > Gammaproteobacteria > Steroidobacterales > Woeseiaceae > UBA1847. Next base: position 224,791 of record CALNXZ010000014.1, read on the forward strand.
GATGAGCATCTTCGGATCATTGATGAAATAGAAACTGATTAGACCGATACCACCGAGTGACAGGTTAAAGAGGTGGCATAGGCGACAGCCAAGTCGATTCGCAACGTAAGGAATCGCGATTGCAGCGAGTGCAGCGAAGCCGTTGTAAGTCGCGAACAGAACGCCGATCCAGTCGGCCCCATCATTGTAGTTCGCGCCCGAAGCTTCCGTCGCGCCGTAATGGTAGGCCGTTACCGCTGCCGTACCGTATATCCACATCGCGAAAAGAGCGAACCAGGAAAAGAACTGCACCACGGCAAGTTGCTTCATGACGCGCGGCATGTGAAACAGGTCGTGCATGATCTCCGTGAAGCCGTTGTCCGCCTTCCCCGGTTTCTGCACGACGGACATTGCTGCTTGCAACAAGCCGAAAACGAAAAGGCCGCCGGCAAGGACAAACAGGTTTTTGTCGAGCCCCGCGCTCACAATAAAGTACCAGAGCGCCGCGCCGATCACGCTACTGATAATTCCGCCGTTGCGGTACTTCGACGCGGGCCGTCTTGATAAGTCGTCAGAAGCCGGCTTATCGGCACGCGATCTTTCGAAGTCAGCGAGTTGTTCTGGTGAATACTCCTTCGAACGGAACACCGTCCACAGAACGGCCAGAAGAAACGCCGCACCACCGACATAAAACGAAAAGCGTACGGAAACCGGGATCTCGCCGGTTGGTGCATCGTTACTGATACCAAACCAGTTGGCCATCATCCATGGCAGCGCCGAAGCGACGACCGCGCCAATGCCGATGAAGAACGTCTGCATTGCGAAGCCGCCGGTGCGCTGTTTTTCGGGCAGGTTGTCGCCGACGAATGCGCGAAACGGCTCCATCGAAATGTTGATGCTGGCGTCCATAATCCAGAGCATGCCGGCGGCAATCCACAGATGCGGAGAGTTCGGCATGGCAAACAATGCCAGCGACGCGAGAATCGCACCCGCCAGGAAATACGGTCGCCGGCGACCGAGACGGTTCCAGGTCCTGTCACTCATATAACCGACAATGGGCTGAACGATCAGCCCGGTCAGCGGCGCGGCGATCCAGAGTATCGGTATGTCGTCTATCGGCGCGCCGAGGGTCTGGAAGATTCGACTGACATTGGCATTCTGCAGTGCGAAGCCCATTTGAATACCGAGGAACCCGAAACACATGTTCCAGATCTGCCAAAAACTTAAACTTGGTTTTTGCTGCATCTTCGTCTCCGCCAGCAGTGCACGGTATTGTAGCAACTGGCAGAATTGCCAACCCGGTGATGCAAACGTATTCATTTCCCGTATCACACTGAAATGACTAATATTTCAGCAATTCAGGGGGTTACCTATGCGACTCATTCAGCTCGCGGCCATCGGTGTGTCGCTGCTCACAGCAACGGCGTATGCGGACTTCGGCCAGTATCGGAGCCACACGGTTGACGGGACATCGCTGGTCGTGGTCAGTGACGTGGGAGAACTCCGGATCACGGCACTCGACGATGCCGCCTTCGAAGTGCATTACCTCGAAACCGGCGTAAGACAATTGCCGTCTTTCGCCATCGACGATCGTCCGGCGGACGTGGTCACAGCGCTGGCCGAAACGGACAAGACCCTCACATTTTCGATCGATGGCATCGCCGCGGTCGTTGAAAAATCGCCGATGCGAGTTGCGTACTTTAAGGACGGCCAGCCACTCGTCAGCGAGGAACACGGCTATTTCGCCTACGATACCGTACGCGGGTTTCGCTTCGAGCTCGACGCTGGCGAAAAGATACTCGGCGGCGGACAGCGAGTCATGGGCATGGACCGGCGCGGCCAGCGCATGCCGCTCTACAACAAGGCATCCTACGGCTACGAAACCGACGCCAGTCAAATGTACTTCAGCGTCCCGGCAATCATGTCGTCCGACAAGTACATGATCGTGTTCGATAACTCTGCCACTGGCTGGCTCGACATCGGCAAGACCGAAAGCGATGTGTTGACATTCGAGGCCGTCGGCGGCCGCACGGCCTATATTGTCGTTGCCGGCAGCAACTACCCAGCCCTGATGCGGAACTACACTGATGTCACAGGCAGGCAGCCTTTGCCGCCGCGTTGGGCTTTCGGCAATTACGCGTCGCGATTTGGCTACCACACCGAGAAAGAAGCCCGCGACGTCGTCAAACGCTTCAAGCGTGCCGACATTCCGCTCGACGCGATCATTCTCGACATCTACTGGTTTGGTCCTGACATCCAGGGCCATATGGGCAACCTCGACTGGGACCGCAATGCCTGGCCAACACCAGAGCTCATGATCAGCGATTTCGCCGAGCAGGGCGTGAAGACCATTGCCATCACCGAACCCTTCATACTGAGCACGTCAAACAAGTGGCAAAGCGCGGTGGACATTGGCGCGCTCGCGACAACACCCACCGGCGAACCACGCCGCTTCGATTTTTATTTCGGCAATACCGGACTTGTCGACGTCTTCAATGAAACAGCGCAGCAGTGGTTCTGGAAACCCTACGCCATGCTGTTTGACCAGGGAACAGCGGCAACCTGGGGCGACCTGGGTGAGCCCGAAGTGCATCCCGGTGACAGCCTGCACTTATTGAGCGACACAGGGCTGCAAGTCACCGGCGATGAGATACACAATGCCTACGGGCACGTGTGGGCGAAGATGGTGTACGAAAAACAGGCTCGCGATTACCCGCAAATGCGACCCTTGATATTGATGCGCTCCGGTTTCGCGGGATCGCAACGCTACGGCATGGTGCCCTGGAGCGGCGATGTGAGTCGCAGCTGGGGTGGATTCGAGCCACAGATCGAGCTCGGCCTGCAAATGAGCCTGTTCGGCCTCGCCTACAGCCATTCCGACCTCGGCGGGTTCGCCGGCGGCGAGACCTTTGACAGGGAACTCTACACACGCTGGTTGCAATACGGCGTGTTTCAGCCCGTGTACCGGCCGCATGCACAAGAGCATATTCCTGCCGAGCCCGTGTTCCACGATCGCGAGACGCGCAACATCGTCCGCGACTTCATCAAGCTGCGCTATCGCCTGCTGCCCTACATTTACACGCTGGCCTACGAGAACAGCACGAGTGGAATGCCGCTCATGCGGCCGCTGTTCTTCGAAGACGAAAGCAACGATGCGCTGATAGACGAGAAGTTCGCCTACCTGTGGGGCGACGCATTCCTGGTCGCGCCGGTACTTAAACCCGGCGTGTCCGCGGTCGATGTGAATATTCCCGCAGGCGTGTGGTTCGATTTCTGGAACGACACTCGGCACGAAGGCTCGAAGACGACTGCTATTCCGGTAACGATGGAGACGATACCTGTGCTCGTGCGCGCGGGTTCTTTTGTCCCGATGGTTGACGTCGTATCAACCACCCGGGATTACTCGAGCGAAAACCTTACTCTGCATTATTACGCTGACCCGTCGGCCCGTACGGCCAGCGGCCAGATGTACGAAGACGATGGCAATAGCTCCGCCAGCCTTGACGACGGTGCTTACGAATTGCTCGAGTTTTCTGCACGCCAGAGCGGCGACTCGCTGACCATAGACCTTGATCGCAGTGGCGGAGACTACGACGGGCGTCCTGCGAATCGCACTGTTACGCTTGTTGTGCACAATTGGACCGCCGACTTGCAAACCCTGCAGCTCGCCGGCGCAACGATTGCCGTGAAAAAGAGAATGCCAAAGACAGGCAATGGCGCGGTTATCGACAGGAAAAAATCGACGCTGACGGTCCGTTTTGCCTGGGGCCATGAACCGCTGGCAGTGACGATAAACACGGCCGCCGAGACAGTAAAGCCGGTCGTATACCAGGTATGGACACGCCTGTTCGGCAACCAGCTTGCGACCAACAAACCGTGGGGCACGATCGAGCAAAACGGCGTTGGCAAGTTCAGCGACTTTGACGACAAGGCGCTCAGCGGCATCCGTGAACTGGGCGTCACGCACATCTGGTACACCGGCGTGCCACACCATGCGCTCGTACGCGACTACACGAAGTTCGGCATCAGCAATGACGACCCGGACGTCGTCAAAGGTCGTGCCGGCTCGCCGTACGCCGTCAAGGACTATTACAACGTCAATCCGGATCTTGCCGAGAACCCGGCAACACGGCTGCAGGAATTCGAAGCGTTAATTTCGCGCACCCATGCGCACGGCATGAAGGTCGTCATCGATATCGTGCCGAATCATGTGGCACGCCGCTATGAATCGATCAGTCGTCCGGACGGTGTCAGCGACTTTGGCGAACACGACGACACCTCGGTTGAGTGGGCGCGCAACAACAACTTCTACTACGTTGTCGGACAGGACTTCCGCTTGCCGGATTTTCCCGAACATTATCAACCGCTCGGCGGCGAGGCACATCCGCTTGCTGACGGCCACTTTGCGGAATCGCCCGCCAAATGGACCGGCAATGGCGCGCGCGTGGCGCAACCGGGATTCATGGACTGGTTTGAAACCGTAAAAATCAACCACGGCGTCCGCCCCGACGGCAGCTATGCGTTCGATACCCTGCCGGAGTCCGCGCGCGACTGGTCGAACGCAGAACACGCCGCCTTCTGGGCCGGCAAAGTCGTTCCGGACAGCTGGATCAAGTTTCGGGACATCGGGCTTTACTGGCTCGCGAAGGGCGTCGATGGCTTCCGTTATGACATGGCCGAGATGGTGCCGGTTGAGTTCTGGAGTTACCTGAACTCCAGCATCAAGCAAGCAAACCCCAACGCGTTTTTGCTGGCTGAGGTTTACAACCCCGACGAATACCGAAATTATATTCAGCTCGGTCGCATCGATTATCTCTACGACAAGGTTGGCTTCTACGACGCGATCAAGCCTGTCATGCAGGGCGTGGCCTCGACGGATACCTTGGCAGCTGCGCAGGCCGCCGTATCGGACATCGAAGAACACATGCTGCATTTCCTCGAAAATCACGATGAGGAGCGTATCGCCAGCGCAAACTTCGCGGGCGATGCCAACAAGGGCAAACCTGCCATGGTCGTATCCGCGTTGCTCGGCCGTTCTCCGACGATGATCTACTTCGCACAGGAACTCGGTGCCGCCGGCGACAGCAACGACGCGAATTTCAACCAGCCTGCGAAGATGCGCACCACCCAATACGACTATTGGGGCGTGCCGGCGCAACAACGCTGGATGAACGGCGGTAAGTTTGACGGCGGTGGTCTGAGCGATGACGAGAAGGAACTGCGTGATTTCTACCGGCGCGTCCTGAACCTCAGTGCAACTAACCCCGCGATGGCCGGTGAATACGGGCCTCTGCCTGTCGATAGCCATCGCGTGTTTGCGTTTGCTCGCTGGCGCGGTGACGAACGCCTGATCGTGGCCAGCAACTTCGACGACACTGTGCCAGCAACGCTGACGCTCGATATACCCGCCGACATGATCGATCAGTGGCAAATCGACGATGGCCGGTATGACCTGGCAGAACAAATCTACGGCAACCTACATGGCGAGTTGGTGGTCGATCACGGCGTCGGTGTCGTGCGACTGGAACTCGAACCCCTGCAGTCGGTTGTTTTTCGTATCGGTGACGGCCTTTTCAAGTCTCGCGATGACGCAGCCTTTATCGACGACCCGCAAGGTGCCAACGTCGACGGGACGCTACTCTACTGGAAGGACCTGCAGTCGGCGTACCTGGCCGAAACGCGACACGCTGTGATTTGGCTCCCGCCGGGCTACGATGAAGACGCCGGTCAATCGTATCGTGTCATCTATATGAGCGACGGGGAAAACCTGTTCGACCCGCGCATCGCGAGTTGGGGCGTCGACTGGGGCATGGACGAGGCCATGATGCGTGGCGTGACTGCCGGGCTGTTCGAGCCGGCGATTGTGGTGGGCACATGGAGCACGTCGCAGCGCGGACTTGAATATTCGCCGTGGCATGACGCACCGCAGTACGCGCGATTCCTGGTGGACGAATTGATGCCACGTGTGAACACGACGTTTCGCACGCAGACGGGCCCGAACAACACGTTTGCCATGGGCTCGTCCATGGGTGGGCTGTTGTCCTTTTACCTCGTGAAGGAGCATCCGGACGTATTCGGCGCCTGCGGCTGCGTTTCGAGTCACTTCGCCCTGTCCGAGAGGATGTTTGCTGACTACTACGGCAAGGACCCCGAGACGACTGACGACACGCCATTTGTCGTTCGTGATATCGAGTCGGGTGACACTATCCGGGGCGGCCGCTATTTCTTCGACTACGGGACCGAGACCCTCGACTCGACCTACCAAGCTGATCACGATCCTGTGCTGGCCTGGTTCCGGAAGCAGGGCATGAAGGACGGCCGCGATTTCCGCTTCGCCAGGTACCAGGGCGCCGACCATAGTGAGCGGGCGTGGCGCGCGCGCGTCACTGATCAGCTCGAATGGATGCTCGCCGCGGACTAGGAGGTGCCCGGTCCGCGGCGATTCACGCGCTACCAGCCCCAGGAGACGCCGAGAGAGACGAGGGTCCCAGGGTATTCCTGGAAGGTAACGACATCCCCGCGGTGGATTTCGATAGCTTCGCCCAGGATGTTTTGCGCCTTGAGCTTGAACGTCAGCCTTTCGGACGGATACCAGAAGTAGGTCGCATCCAGCGAATGAAAGGGCTGCTCGTAGCCGTCCAGCGCACCGTTACGTCCGGCAACGTAAAGTCGTTCGCCAAAGACGTTGTAAATCAGCGATGCGGTATGCGCACCATCGTAGGAGTCGAAACCGAACATGAGGTTAGCCACGTAGTCGGACGCACCTGACAAAGGTCGAACCGGGTTTGTCGGCACATTGGCGTTCGGGCCGGCGACGAGTTCGGAATCCTGGAACGTGACGTTGCCCTGTACGAACAGGGTTTCGAATGCGCGTCCAAGGAAATCAAGCTCTTTGACGAATTCAAATTCTATGCCGTCTACCGCGGCGGATTCTGCGTTGATGATCTCGCGTGCAACTGTCGTATCGCTGGCCGGGATTTCGAAAAACTCGATCGGATTTTCGATGTCCTTGTGAAACAGGGTCGCGGAAAAGTTGTCGCCGTTGCTGAAGTACCAGTCAGCCCGGAGGTCGAGGCTGTTGATATCCGACGGCACGATGCCCGGGTTACCGCGCACCAGGTCACCCGTGATCGGGTCGATGTAACTGGAGTCGGTAATTTCCCTCAGATCGGGGCGAACAGCGGTTGCGCTGTAGCCGAGGCGCAACTGGAAGGTTTCCGCCCAAAAGTCGCCCATGTAGGTAATCCCCGCCGCGGGATACACGCGATCTTCATTGAACACGCCGCGTGCCAGCTCCTCAACATCGGTCGTTACTTGCGGCGAAGCTTCGCTGTAGCCGTACGGATTCCAGTCGACCGCCGCTTGCTTGTAGTCTTCCCAACGTGCGCCAACGGCGACGCGCCAGGTATCCTGAATCGTCCAGTCCACTTTGCCCCAGACAGAGTCGGTCATCGTCGCGGCGAGGTAGCTGTTTGAATTTGTACCCTGTCGGTCGAACACGACGTTATTTGCAAATGCACTCGAGCCGGCGCTCGCCAGGATATTCTCGTCGGAAAAGACCTCGCCGAGAGTGCCTTCAAGAACCGCGGAGTCCGCCACACCCAGGTAGCCGAGGCTGAACTGGCTTTGCCGGTAGATGCGTGCTTTTTGCGCGTGATCCCAGCCACCGCTTACCTCGACGTAGGAATCGTTGACCTCGAAAGGCACTGATGCACTCCACCCGTAGTGGTCGACTTCGTCATCCAGTTCGGTAAAACGATAGTCCGCTGCTGACGACGTCAGTCGGACGGACTCCGAAAGTACCGCGCCGGTGTTACGATCGGTCACCGTTTCGGAGGCGATCGAAACCTGGTTCGGTATGCCGGTCTGCGCTTCCGACGCCGAGTAGAACCAATCAAATTTGCTCTCGTCGGACAGCTGACCCAACAACTTGTCGAGGAACGGCAACCGCTCCCGCGTCTCAGTGCCAAGATAATGCGTCCCTTCAATCTGGTGCGTGGTCATCTCCCGCTCTTCGAATTGCAGGCGGTAGTCACGAAAGCCCCTGCCACTCGACCGCGGCCGGTTCTCGTTGAAAAAGTCGAATACCTCCGTCTCGTCGTCGGTATTGCGCAGGAACAGGGTGGTCGTCGAAACCTCGTGGTCGGCACCGTAGCGCAGCCCGAGATTAACGGTTCCAGCGATGTTGACGCTCTCCGTCGATTCTTCCTTGATGCCGTTTTGCTCTTCCGGCAATCCGTAAGATGCTGTAAGGGTGCGACGAAAGCGCCAATCGGTACCGTACGAGGCACCGACGTTGAAGCCCGCCTGCCAGTCGTCCGAGAGGTCGTAAACATTGCCGAGGCTTGCCCGCAAATCGTAGTCCGGATTGGGGTCTGTGCTCTGCAGGCTGATATTGCGATTCAGCGCCAGCGCATACTGGCGGTTCTCCACCTGCGCGTCGTACAAGGTCGTTGCAGGGTTCTGGCGTTGCATCATCGAGAAGATCGAGTTAACGCTGGGATTGCCCTGGTAAGTATCAACGCCGGCCGATATTGTCGGCGACAAGGCTCGCGTGCCGTCGTCAGTTCCCAGGTTGTCGTTACTGCCACCGGCGTAACTCATGACCGAACCCGGATTCGCATCGTTCATGCCCAACCCAACCTCGAACTTGAAAGTGAGGTCGTCGGGAATACCCTTGGTGCGGATATCCACGGCACCGCCACCAAAATTCGCGCCCAGATCCGCCGACCACGCTTTTTGCACTCGCAGGGATTCGACGATCGACGTCGGGAATATATTGAGCGGAATGACATTCCGCGTCAGATCCGGTGATGGAATCTGGGCACGATTCAGTGTGTTCTGCGAATATCGCTCGCCGAGACCGCGGATGTACACGTACTTATCCTGCACGAGTGTCAGTCCGGGCACGCGCCGCAGCGCGGCAGCCACAGTTGAATCGCCAAGACGAGTAATCGCCTCCGAGCCGAGCAGGTCAACGGCGAACGCGTCGTTCATTCTCTCGTTGGTGAGTTCGCGGCTTGAGCTGATAAACCGTCCGACAGCGACGACTTCATCCAGCGCCACATCGTCCGACGTAAGCTCCGGTATTACAGGTTTTGCGATACCGTCGCCGGCCTCTACTTCTTGCCCCTGTACCGAATATGGCAACACACACGCGGCAGACGCCGCGAGTGCTATGCCATTTCTTAATTGGTTTCTAAGTTTCATTATTCAAACCACAATGCCTGGCCGCGATTGGTGTCCGCGATGCCGTAAGTCCATCCTGCCAACCAGTCCGCAGACAGGCTCGCGCCGCCGAGATAGTCACCGGCCGTCGGTGCAGTCGTCGCAAGCGGTGCTGCGCCGTCGATCAGTGATGTCGACCACAATGTTGAATGCACTGACTGCGAACCTTCCAGCAGCAACAGGTCGGCATCGTTCATTGACGTCGGATCTTTAGCCGTTCCGTCCGCAACCGTTGCGAACTGGTTACCACTCTGCTCGGCGAATGCCTGTTCGCCGGCAATCGTTGTCGTTCCATTGCGATCGGTGATCGTCGTACCCTTGTCGTTTTCCTGGCACGAGAACACAACCGAGTTGAGCTGCAGATCGCTGTTAATCGCCGCTTCGTGCGACTCAACACCCTCGATCCGCAGGCAGAAGTTGTCGTCAGGACTGCCGGTATCGTTGGGCCCGAAAGACGAGATCAGCATGGAGTTGTTTATGACCGGCCAGATACCTTCCCTGAAACGCCATCCGGCGCCTTCGCCATGCGTACCGCCGACGTTTGCGGAAATGATGCAGGTCAGGTTGTTAATGGTTGGCCGGCTGTTGAGGCCACGCGCAATGAAATCGTCCCTGGTCGCCTGGCTCAGGCTCGAATAGTCGCCGATACCGTCAGCTTCGATGCATTGATTGCCATCCAGTTCGGATTGAACGACCAGCGCATTGCTGATGGTGCCGATATAGCCTTCATCGATGTCAATTGAGTCGTCACGAACGTACAGCGCGACAAAATTCGTGAAGTTGACCGCGCCACCAAACATTTCGATGCCGTCATCATAGGTTGAGTAAACCTGCAGATTCTCGATAACCGTTGAGCGGCCGACGCCACCGAAGGAAATACCGTTCAGCTCATCGCCATTGCCAACTTCGGCGCCAGTGTGTTTGACAACCACATAACGCAAGATGCCGGAATCGTCGTCATCATTGTCGCCGCCGTACTGCGACTCATCGTCGCCGGCCGAACCTTCTGCTTCGATTGAACACTCAGTCGCGGCTGCCAGCGCGAATCCTGCCTGACCGCGTGTGCCCGTGTAGCTGCACTTGTTGCTGACGCCAAAGCCGTTGATCACGATGCCGCCCCACTGTTGCACGTCCTCCGCGCCAACCGTGCCGTTCACGTCCGACACTGATGTAATCGTGATGGGCTGGTCCACCGTGCCGTTGGCAAGGATGCGCGAGCCGCGGTTGATGATGATGAAGTCCTTGTTCGTCTGGAAAGCCAGTGTAGCGCCCGCCTCGATCGTGAGCGTCGGGCCGTCGCCTCCCTCAGCAATTCCGGCGGCAGCAAGTTCTGCTTGCGTCCGGTAAGCCTCACCAACGAACAGGCTGGACGTGAATATGTGCGCGCCGCCATTCGGCAGCGCCGGAATCAGGAGGTCAACCGTCAGATTATTCTTGGGGCCGACAAAAGCGGCACCATAACTGCAGTTGCCGTTTGTATCGGCTGTGCCTTGCAGCGTCTGACCGTCCTTAACATAGGAGGCACAGACGGCGTTTGGATCGATACCGGCACCACTATTCGTCGTGTTATTGCTGTTGGTTACGGCCGTAGTTGGTGACAGATTAATATCGCCGCCAGAGCATGCGACGAGCATTGCGCTGGCCACTGCTAAGGTCATCAGGCGAGTTAGTTTCATTGGTGTTCTCCAGATAGCGTTGTATTTTTGCTGTGCCCGTGCACAGACTCCGAATTGACACCGCATAATCTAGTGGCCAATTGCGAAGGCGCAGTGACAGATTGGTTACGGGATTGTTACGGCCGGTCAGACCGACAGGGAAAACCGGTAGCCAGATCCCCGCACGGTTTGCAGGTACCTGTCATACCCGGACGGTTCAAGAATGCTACGCAGACGGCGAATATGAACGTCAATTGTCCGCGGTCCGAGGTTCACGTTTCGATTCCAGACCTGGGCTATCAGCTGGTCACGTGTCAGTACCCTATCCCGGTTGCCCAGGAAGAACAGCAACATCTGGTATTCGCGTGGCGCCAGCGAAACAGCGGCGCCGTCGACAAACACGCGCTGCGCGACGGTATCAATGGATATGCCGCTGGCACTCAAGACCGTTGATCGTTCGATATTCGCCGGGCGCCGCAAACAGGCATCGACGCGCGCGATGAACTCAGGAATATGTATGGGTTTTTCGACGAAATCGTCAGCACCGGAAGCAAGGGCGACCACGACATCGGAGCTATCACCACGATCCGAGGTCACCATGACGCGCATGTTCCTGAGCTTTTCGTTGCAGCGCACGTCGGTGAGCAGGTCGACCCCGGTCAGATCCGGCAGCGAGTAGTCGCACACCATCAGGTCAGGGCAGTATTTCCGGACAGCCGCCCAGGCTGAGGCCGCATCGCCGGACTCACTGACTTCATGTCCAAGTCCGCGTAATTCGCCTGCGATCAGCGAGCGGGCGGTAATATCCTGATCGACTAAAAGAATTGAAGCCAAGGTCGTCATCTGTTTCATTCCAAAGAATTGGTAATGAAAGAGACCACAGGAGTTTTACAGACTTCTTACATTCGCGTTTCAGTTCTGTTACGAAATTATGTCGACGGCAATTATTCGGCGGCCAGTGCCCTCGCCGTAGCCATCGCATCCGACGTCAGATCGAGGCTTTGCCTTTCTCGTAAACACCTCGAAGTTGCTCGTGGTGTGGCTTGAAATTCAGAGCACAGCCCTGCAGGTATCGGGAAATCTTGTCCAGGCTGTATTTGTGGGCCAGCTCATTGCCAGGACGAACCTGTTCCTTGGTCGGATAAATGCCTTTGCCGGCCAGCAGGCAGTTCCAGGACACGCTGGGGAAATACGCATCGAGACTCTGTCGCTCTAACTCGTCCGTGATATTCTTGCCCGCCATCCACGCGGTCAGCAGCTCGCGCAGTGACCGGGAGATCTTTTCGTTCGTGCCAGCGTCCCGCCAGTAGTCTGTATCCGAGCGCGAATTGATTCGATAGTGGCACACGATGTAGTCACGCACTGCGTCGAAGCGCCTGCTGATACGCTGGTTGAATTCGTCTCGGTACTGGTCCGTGAAGTTGCCTTTGTTGGCTGCTTCGATGAAGCGGACAACGGTCTCCTGCACCATGTCAAGGGCCGTTGCTTCCAACGGTTCGATGAAGCCCTGCGACAATCCGACTGCCAGGCAATTCTTGGCCCAGTGTTCCTTCACGCGCCCAACCCTGAACTTGAGTCTTCGGGCTTCGATGTCCGAATCGACCAGGCCCAGGTGTTCGCGAAACTCCATCTCCGCGTTGTCGTCATCGACATACCTGGAGCTATACACATAACCATTGCCGAAACGCGAGGTTAGCGGGATCTTCCACGCCCAGCCGTATTTCAGCGCTGTCGAAATCGTTTGTGGCGAGGGATTCTCTTCGGGGTCGGTTGGGAATACAACGGCCGAATCATTGAACAAGACATCGTCACAGCTCTCGAACGGCACACCAAGTGCCCGCTGAATCAACTCGCCGCGGAACCCGGTCGAGTCGACGTAGAAGTCGGCTTTGATCGTCTCCTCGGTGTCAGTTTTCAGGTAGTCGATGTAGCCGTGCTCATTGATAACCGTGTCAGTTACCTTTGCCTGTTTGTATTTGACGCCTTTCTTCGCTGCCCATTCCTGCAGGAACTGTCCGAGCAGCCCTGAATTGAAGTGATAACCGTAGTTCATGTCGAAAGGGAAGCTCGGCGGGGCGACGGGCGCCAGTCGTTGCCTCGCAAGTTCCCAGGCCAGAAAGAACTGGCTCGGGTGTCCGTCAAGATCGACGCCCTGGCGACGCAGGAAACTGTTGTGAAAAAAGGCGGGCACCGAGAACTCGTCCGGCTGGCACAAAAAAGGATGAAAATATTCATCGAATCCGGGCTTGGTGGACCAGTTCCTGAACGTAATACCCACTTTGTAGGTCGCGTGGCAGCGTTCCATCCAGTCTGCTTCGGCAACACCGATAACTTCGAGAAAGGTTTTAAGTGGCGGAGTCGAGCCTTCGCCGACACCGATAATGCCAATATCCGGCGCCTCAACCAGCGTAATGTCGAGACCCTTGTCGGCCCAATGCGTCGCAATCAGGTTTGCCGCAATCCAGCCGGCAGTTCCGCCGCCGAGGATCACAATACTCTTCATGCTGTTGTTCATTCCCTGCCTCATTGCTACAGCCTACCAAAAAAAACCGCCCGACAAGCATTGCTCCTCGGGCGGCGATTTCTTACTTCCCACGGGGCCTGGGGGCCAGTGGGTACTCTCCAAGCTAGTACTTGTAGTTGATGCCGAAATAGTACTGGCGACCAAACTGCTTGAACTCACCGAAAGCATCATCGACACCGTACTCGATGGTATTTTCTTCATCGGTCAGGTTGTTGCCTGATATGACAACGCTAATGCCGTTGTCGAACGCGTAGGACACCTGTGCATCCACGGTCGTGTACGACTGGGCGAGCGTTGGCGAATTGGCACCGGGTACAGCCAGGTTCTGCACAAAATCGTCGCGATAACGCATGTTAATGTGCGAGCTGAACCGGTCGATATCCCAGAACAGGGTTGCGCTCCATACGTTTTCGGAAAGACCCGGCAAGGGCAAGTTTCGACTGTAGAAACTGCCACCACTCACTTCGGTCTCGCTTTCAGTGTATGAATAGCTGGCAGTTGCTCCCAGTCCGGACCAGATACCCGGGAGATCATCGAAGGTCTTTGTGCCTGCGATCTCGATGCCCCGGATATAGCCGCCCTTGTCATTGTTGAGGAAGGTCTGGTAAAGAGCGAGGAACTGACCCGGCGGAACGATGATGCCCAGATCCGGCGGAATATCGTCGCCTGTGAACTGTGTGGGACCTTCGACCAGAGACTCGATGTCTTTCCAGAAGACCGCCGCGGTTACCGCACCACCATCCTCGAAATAGTGCTCATACGACACATCGAACTGGTTTGCGCGGAATGGATCGAGATACGGAGTACCGTTAGTCCAGACGTTGTACTCAGTCAGGCCGAAGTTCGGATCATTCGGATCGGTGATCGTGGCTCCGTTCCAGGAACCGGCCCCGCCCTTCATTTGCCCTACCGGGGGACGGCCCAGAACCTTGGCTGCTGCAAAGCGCAGGATGTCATTGTCGGTCAGGTGGAAGTTCAGGTTCAGCGATGGCAGGGTGTCCGTATAGTCGGGACCGTAATTGACGTAATCCAGATTGTCCTGCGTGACACCCACACCGTCTGTGATGGGTGTGCCGTTGCCGCCGCCGACGTTCTGCAGACCAATGGTCTTGACATCAGTCTCGATGTAGCGAACACCAATGTTACCGGTGACAGGGACATTGCCCAACTCGAAGTCGAGGTTTGCCATCAGGTAGACAGCTTCCGTGTTTTCCTGGATGTCGTTGGACTCGATAAAAGTCCAGTCACGGCTGTGCAGCTTGATGCCTGCCGAATTGCCGACGCCGAAGATGGCGTCGCCGAGGCCATTGATGTCAGTAATGACAAAGTGATCCGGTACGCCTGCCAGGGATTGAGTCCCGACGAAGCCGGCCACTGACTGCGGTACGCAGGCCGCGAGGCTGGACGTATCGTCCTCGCACCAGCCAGTGCCCTGACCGCTGCGCGAGCCATACAGGAATGTGCCGCGATCGGCGCCAAACAACCGGTCCGATATGCGAACGCCGACTTCGATCGACGATATTGCACCCCACTCAAGCTCATGCTTGAAATCCACCCTGTACGTGTCAATTTCGTCGGTATAGACGTGCGGGTAACGCTCATAGCGCGACAACATGATCGAACTCGGGTCGACGAAACTGAAGCCGCCGAAGTTGCCGGTCGCAACGCCACTGTCGTTCAACTGGTAGGTAAACGAGGTGTTTGGTGCTTCTGCCGAGCCATCGGCCAAATAGGGATGCATGGACGCGATGCGGTCTTCACGAGTCTTTTCGCCGTCGCCCGTCGAATAGTCGAAGCTGAGCGTACTGGAATCGCCGATGTGCCACTCGAGGTTCAGACCAATGGTCTCCGAGTCGGCAGTGGTCGTCTGGTCTTCAGTGCGTGCTTCAAACCAGGGATGAGACTGGCCAACCGTGTTTGGATCCGTGGCCGTGACGGTAGCGCTGGTCAGAATCCCGTTGGTAATTACCGGGTTGGTGATGACGGAATTGGCTTCGTCTTCGTCGATACCACCAACCGTGATTCCCTGGCGCCGGTCACCGCGTTCAAAGTCTGAGCGAAAATAGTCAATCGTCGCCTTGATCCGGTCGGTCGGTGCCCACACCACGGAAGCCAGGTACCCGATGCGTTCATCGCTACCGTTACCGGCCTGCCACTGGAACGCGCGCGGAATAGAAACGTCCGTGCCATTGATATTTCGCGAGCCGTAACCAAGCTGGTTATCAGCGCCAGCGCGCGAGTAGACGAACGCGTTCGGCTGATCCAGGTAGGAATAGCCGGCCGCGACGCCAAGCTTGTCATCCGCGAACTTGCCTTGATACGCAAGGGTGTAACGCATTCCCGAATCGTCTCCGCCGTAGGAATCGGCGGCATCATTGAGCGACGCTCTCGCGCTTGCAATGAAGTTATGCTCTTTCTCCGCGTCCAGCGGATTCGCGGTCTTCAGCTCGACGAGGCCTGCGACACCGCCCTCAATCTGGGAGGCTTTGGGCGACTTGTAGACGGCGGCCTGTGCGAACAGCTCGGCCGGGTACTGGTCGAATGAACTCCAGCGCGTCGCCTCGGAATAACCGGCTGTGGACACCTGCTCACGACCATTCAGCGTGGTCTGAATAAAATCTCCATTCATACCGCGGATGTTGAGCTGAGAGGACTGCCCTGAATCACGGATAGTCGTTACGCCAGGCACTCGGCCCAGGGCGTCTGCAATTGACTGGTCAGGAAGTACGCCCAGCGGACCGGCATCGATTACGTCTGCAATGGTGTCCGCGTTTCGTTTGGTCGACAACGAATCGAGAATACTCATTCGGACGCCGACCGTTACAATCTCTTCGATTGGGTCATCGTCACCGGTCTGAGCGTATGCTGGGCTCGGCATGCCGATTACGCCAGGCAATGCAGCGGCAACAGCCAGCGACAGTGCAGTACGGCGAACGTTCATACCCAGAAATTTTGAATCGGTCGTTGCGAACGACGCGCGTTGGCGGCACTTCTTAGCCATTATGATTCCCCCCCCGAGAGGTCTATTAATTTTAAACAGCGTTGTCGGCCATTCTAGAAACTGCTCCAATGCCGGGCAACGCCATGCATACGTATTCATAGCCTGAATACGTATGCATCGGATTGCGGCCCGCAACCGCGGTGATTAATTTGCGATCTAAATACCCAATTACTATGCGCTCAGAGCACAACCATATGATTCACGGTTCGGAACCGGACCCGGCCTCAGGCTTACGCCGGGCCGGCGTATGCCTGCACCTGTCGTCCCTTCCGGGGCCGTACGGCATTGGCGAGCTGGGCACCAGTGCGCGGCGGTTCATCGATACGATGGTCGCAATGCAGCTCAGCGTCTGGCAGTTCCTGCCGTTAGGCCCGACGGCATACGGTGATTCGCCTTACCAGCCTTTGTCGACATTTGCCGGCAATGAGCTGCTGATCGATGTTGGGGAGCTGCTTGAGCTCGATCTGCTGAGTCAGGACGAAGTTAGCGGAATGCATGCATTACCGGCCGATTTCGTCGACTACGGCAACCTGATCCCCGTCAAGAACCGTCTGCTGCACATAGCGGCCCGACGCTTCGCTGCCGCCGCCGATACGGCAATGCAGCGAGAGTTCGAAGGCTTTCTTGAGCGAAATGATGATGCCTGGCTGCACGACTACGCCGTATTCCGCATCCTGAAGAACCGGCACGACCTTCGGCCCTGGCCCGAGTGGGAACCCGAGTACGCCAATCGCGATGCGGTCGCGATGCAGCAGGTCGAAATTGATGCTGCCGCGGAAATACTCGCCATCAAAACCATGCAATTCCTGTTCTTTCGCCAGTGGTTCGCATTGCGCGAATACGCGCACAGGAAAGGTGTCCTGCTGTTCGGCGACATGCCGATCTGCATCGCCCTGGACAGTTCCGATGCCTGGGCGAACCGGGAGATATTGCTGGTCAACGAAGACGGTCGTCCGGACAGTGTTGCCGGTGTCCCGCCGGATTACTTCAGTGAAGACGGCCAGCTTTGGGGCAATCCGCTGTATGACTGGAAAAAGCACGCGGCCAACGGTTACCGGTGGTGGGTAGACCGCCTGCGTGCCACCGCAGAACTCGCCGACCTGGTTCGCATCGATCATTTCCGCGGATTCGAATCGTATTGGGCCGTGCCGACGGGATCAGAAACAGCGCGAACCGGTGTCTGGGAGCCCGGACCGGGCGACGCTATATTCGATGCGATGCGCGAGGCCCTCGGCACACTGCCCATCGTCGCGGAAGACCTGGGCGTTATCACGCCTGAAGTAGAGGGCTTGCGAGATCGGCACCGGATTCCCGGAATGCGCGTACTGCAGTTCGATGTTTGTGACACCGACTTTAATTTGTCGGATGTCGGCGTCAATAGTGTTTGTTATACCGGCACGCATGACAACGACACTACCGTCGGCTGGTTTCACGGCAGCCCCGACGACATTCGCAGTGCCGATGACATACTACGAGCCCAGAAAGCAGTTTTAGATGTAACTGGCGGAAGCCCGGGTACTGTGCACACCGACCTCATCAAGGCCGCGTTTTCAACGGACGCCTACATCGCCATAGCGCCGCTGCAGGACTATCTCGGCCTCGGCTCCGAGGCCCGCATCAATACGCCCGGAATTGCAGGTGGAAACTGGCGCTGGCGCGTACTGGATTCGCAACTCACTGCCGAACTCTGCGACAATGTCTCATCGATGGTGAATACCTCGCAACGCGGACTGTCCAACGGTGGAAAACAGCAATAGCGAATACTCTCGTCACGTCAGCCGGCTGACACGCGACACGATGGCCCTGATACTCGCAGGCGGACAAGGCTCGAGACTGCACGAACTGACAGAATGGCGCGCCAAACCGGGCCTGCATTTCGGCGGAAAGTACCGCATCATCGATTTTCCTCTATCGAATTGCATTAACTCCGGCATCCGGCGTATCGGCGTACTGACGCAATACAAAGCGCACTCGCTGATTCGGCACCTGATCCACGGCTGGTCGTGGTTTCGCGCCAGCAAACGCGAATTCATCGAGATTCTGCCTGCCTCGCAACGGGTCGGGGGCGAGTGGTATCGCGGTACCGCAGATGCTATTTACCAGAATCTCGACATCATTCGAACGCACTCTCCGAAGTTTGTGCTGGTGCTCGCCGGCGACCATGTTTACAAAATGGACTACGGCCCTTTCCTTGCCATGCACGAAAACATGGAGGCCGACATGACCGTCAGTTGTGTCGAGGTCCCGGTTGAAGAAGCCGCTGGCGAACTGGGCGTGATGACCGTTGACGACTCGGGCCGTGTGATTGCATTCGACGAAAAACCGGAGAAACCGAATTCAATCCCGGGTAAGCCCGGCATCTGCCTGGCGTCGATGGGTAACTACATATTCAATACCAACTTCCTCTACGAACAACTGATCAAGGATGCAGACTCTTCAAATAGCAAACACGATTTCGGGCGTAACATTATCCCGAGCATCATCAAGGACTACCGCGTTTTCGCCTACCCCTATCGAGACCCGGCGACAGGTGAACAGGCCTACTGGCGCGACGTAGGAACGCTCGACGCCTACTGGGCCGCCAATATGGAGTTGGTGTCGATTACACCGCAGCTCAATCTGTACGACACCGACTGGCCGATAAACACGCACCAATGGCAATCGCCGCCGGCAAAGTTCATTTTCAATGACAACACGCGGCGCGGCATGGCGATCCAGTCTATGGTATCCGGCGGCTGCGTGGTCTCCGGTGGCACGGTGCTTGGATCCATGTTGTTCTCGCGGGCTAGGGTCAATGAGCACAGCGTTGTCAAAGACTCAGTTGTCTTGCCGGATGTCGTTGTTGGCAAGAACTGTCAGATTGACCGCGCCATTATCGATCGCGGTGCCATCATCGCCGACGGTACGGTCATCGGTGAGGACCACGAGGCCGACAGCGCACGCGGTTTTCGCGTCACAAAGTCCGGCCTCACATTGGTCACACCGGATATGCTGGGTCAGGCCCTGCACTTCACGCGCTAAGTCGCGGCCAAGCAAGCTTCCTGTTCGAGATTAGTTATGACTGACAGCAAGGTACTTTCCGCTA
The DNA here is from genome assembly GCA_942490655.1 of uncultured Gammaproteobacteria bacterium. Classification (GTDB taxonomy): domain Bacteria; phylum Pseudomonadota; class Gammaproteobacteria; order Steroidobacterales; family Woeseiaceae; genus UBA1847. The sequence goes on from CALNXZ010000014.1 coordinate 244,263, forward strand.
TTGTAGCGGGCCAGCATCGAGATCCGTTTGCTGTGCTCGGCCCCCATCAATCGGGCAAGTCGCGCGTGGTGCGAACATTGCAGCCCAACGCGAAAGCCTGCGCGCTGATCAACAAGCAGGGCAAAATTGTTGCCGAGATGGTCAGAACACACCCCGGGGGAGTATTCGAAGGCGAGTTGCCACCTCGACTGCGCTACTACGCTTTTCGAGTAACGGCCGAAAACGGCGTCGAATTCGATGCGGAAGACTCATACCGCTTTGCCTCGACGCTGGGTGAGCTCGATTTGTATCTGCTTGGCGAAGGCTCGGACCAGCATGTCTTCAAAAAGCTCGGCGCCCACGTGTGCAAAATTGCGGGAGTGAATGGAACCCGTTTCGCCGTCTGGGCTCCTAACGCATCGCGAGTTAGCGTCGTTGGTGATTTCAACTTCTGGGACGGTCGCCGTCACGTCATGCGGCTGCATCCTGGCAATGGCATCTGGGAAATTTTTGTTCCGGGTGCCGCTCATGGCGCCAATTACAAATATGAAATTCAGGACAGCTACGGCAAGTTACTGCCGCTGAAGTCGGACCCGTACGCGGCGTATCACGAATCGCCTCCAGGCAATTCGTCGATCGTTTTTGAGAGCCGCCACCGCTGGCAGGACGACGCCTGGATGCAGCAACGCTCGGCCTCACCGCAGATGAACCGACCGATCTCGATTTACGAAGTCCATCCGGGTTCCTGGCGTCGCGACCCACACGGCGGCTACCTGAGCTACCGCGAGCTTGCCGACCAACTGGTTGATTACGTTAAAGAATCCGGCTTCACGCACATTGAACTCCTGCCGGTATCAGAGCATCCATTCGACGGCTCCTGGGGCTATCAACCGGTAGGCTTGTTCGCACCGACGCAGCGCTTCGGCACACCGGATGACTTCCGCTATTTTATTGATCGCTGCCATGCCGCGGACATCAGCGTTATTGTCGATTGGGTCCCGGCGCACTTTCCAAAAGACGAGCACGGCCTCGCTCGCTTTGACGGCACCGCGCTTTACGAGCATGCCGACCCACGCAAGGGCGAGCACGCTGACTGGGGCACTTTGATATTCAATTATGGCCGGCGCGAGGTTGTCAATTACCTGATAGGCAGTGCCTTGTACTGGATCCAGGAATTGCACATCGATGCCATACGTGTCGATGCGGTGGCATCCATGCTGTACCTCGACTACTCACGTGAGGAAGGCAAGTGGCTGCCAAATGCGCACGGCGGCAATGAAAACCTCGAAGCTGTGGATTTTCTGAAGCGCTTCAACAGTGAGATTCACGCAGCGGGCGCGACAACATTTGCTGAAGAGTCCACCGCGTGGCCCGGCGTATCGCGGCCCGTCGAAAGTGGCGGTCTCGGCTTTACCTACAAATGGAACATGGGCTGGATGAATGACACCTTGTCCTACATGGGTGAGGACCCTGTGCACCGCAAGTTCCATCACGACAAGATGACCTTTGGCCTGGTATACGCTTTTGATGAAAATTTCGTGCTGCCGCTATCGCACGACGAAGTTGTGCACGGCAAACGATCAATTCTTGGCCGCATGCCGGGCGACGAATGGCAGCAGTTTGCAAACCTGCGTGCCTACTACGCTTTCATGTACGCACACCCGGGCAAGAAACTGCTGTTCATGGGTAATGAGATCGCGCAGCGACGCGAATGGAATCATGATCAGTCACTCGACTGGCACTTGCTGGACCTGCCGCTGCACGCCGGAATACAAACTCTTATTCGCGAACTGAACGAGTTGTACCGCAAGACGCCCGCGCTGTATGAAATCGACTTCGACGCCAATGGCTTCGAGTGGCTCGACCTGAATGATCGTGACCGCAGTGTATTGTCATGGCTACGGCGCGATGCCAAAGGCAACGTCGTCATCGCAGTAACGAACATGACGCCGATCGTTCGCGATCACTATCGTATCGGTGTTCCTGTCGGCGGCGAATACATTGAAGTTCTTAACACTGATAACGAACGCTACGGCGGCAGCGGTCTGACAAACGACCGCCTGCAAACCACCGCCCAATCTCACCACGGCCGACCCGAGTCACTTGAATTACGATTGCCGGCCCTCGCAACCCTGTTCTTAAAACCTGCAACCGGAGCCTGATGCATGCCCGCTAAACCTGATGAGCCGACGATCACGACGGAATTACTGCAGACGACCAGTCTGCCGATGACCGCGGATGCCATCCTGCACGACTTTTCGCACTACTTCGGCCGTACGCTCGGACGCCGCAGCGTAAGCGCGAAAGCCCCTTTTGTGTATCAGGCAATCGTATATGCGGCACGAGACCGTCTCATGGAGCGTTGGCGAAAAACGCACGACCAGGTCGAAGCGCAGGATGTTCGCCGCGTTTCCTATTTGTCGCTCGAGTTCCTGATGGGGCGCTTGTTACGAAATGCCTTGCTTAGCCTGGATATCGAGGACGAAACGGTGGAAGCACTGAATCGGCTGGGTCTCGATCTCGAAGATGTCTACGATCGCGAAAAGGACACGGGGCTTGGCAATGGCGGTCTCGGTCGCCTCGCCGCGTGCTTCCTGGACAGTTGTGCGACGCTCGCGTTACCGGTAGTCGGTTATGGCATTCGCTATCAATACGGCATGTTTCACCAGCGCATTGAAGACGGTCACCAGGTCGAGTATCCGGACTCCTGGTTGCGCGAAGGCTTTCCCTGGGAGATCGAACGCATCGAATATACGCAAACGGTGAAATTCGGTGGTCGCAGCCAAAGCGTCACCGAGAAAGGCGTAACTCACTATCGATGGGTCGACACGCACGACGTGTTGGCGATTCCCTACGATATTCCAGTGCCCGGCTATCGAAACAAGATCGTCAATACGCTACGCCTGTGGTCGGCCGGCGCGACCGATGGATTTGATCTCGAAGAATTTAATGCAGGCAGCTATGTCGAATCGGTTGCCGCAAAGAACGAGGCCGAAAAAATTACCATGGTGCTGTACCCGAACGCGGCGACCGAGAACGGTCAGGAACTGCGACTTCGGCAGCAGTACTTCCTCGCCTCAGCCAGCTTGCAGGACACGCTGCGTATCTGGTGTGCGTATCACGGCGAAGACTTTAGCGATTTCGCCGCGAAGAACTGTTTCCAACTCAACGACACGCACCCTGCTGTTGCCGTTGCAGAACTCATGCGCCTGCTGATCGACGAACACGGCGTGCCATGGGACCGTGCCTGGGAAATCACTCGTGGCACCATGGCCTATACCAACCACACCCTGCTGCCCGAGGCACTGGAGATGTGGCCTGTCTCGATGTTTCGTCGACTGCTGCCGCGGATTCTGGAAATTATTTACGAAATCAACGCGCGCTTCATCGATGAGATCAGCCTGCGCTGGCCCGGCGACAGCGAGCGTGTTCGCCGCATGTCACTGATCCAGGAAGGTCGCCAGCCCATGCTGCGTATGGCCTATCTTGCGATCGTCGGCAGCTACTCGGTCAACGGTGTTGCAGCCTTGCACTCAAAATTGTTGCGCGAGGGACTCTTCAAAGACTTCGCAGAATTGTGGCCGGAAAAATTCAACAACAAAACCAATGGCGTGACTCAGCGTCGTTGGCTGGCAGCGTGCAATAAAGAGCTGGCGAGCCTGATCAATGAGACGATCGGCACAGCATGGATAACCGATCTCATGCAGCTCGAGCGCCTGTCAGAGTACGCCAGTGATGCTAAGTTCCGGAAGAAATGGCACGCCGTCAAACAGCAAAATAAGGTTCGACTCGGTGCAGACATTGAGCAGAGAACCGGACTCAAAGTATCGGCCAATACGCTGTTCGATGTGCAGGTCAAGCGCATACATGAATACAAGCGTCAGCTCCTCAATCTCTTGCACGCCGTACATCTCTACGATCGAATTCGCAGAGGCGAAGTCGATGACGTCGTACCACGCACCATCATTATTGGCGGCAAGGCGGCGCCTGGCTATGCCATGGCAAAGTACATCATCAAGTGCATTAATAATGTGGCACGCGTGATCAATACAGACCCGTCCATGAAAGGTCGGCTGCAATTGGTGTTCTATCCCGATTACAACGTATCTGCGATGGAGCTCATTTGCCCTGCAGCCGACTTATCCGAGCAGATTTCGACTGCCGGCAAGGAAGCATCCGGTACAGGCAACATGAAGTTCATGATGAACGGCGCACTGACGATAGGTACGCTGGATGGCGCCAATGTCGAAATTCGTGAAGCGGTCGGTGCAGAGAACTTCTTTCTCTTCGGCCTTACGGTCGACGAGATTGAGAATCTGCGCGGACAATACGACCCGGAATCGATTATCGCCGCGGACAGCGATTTCAAGCGCGTCATGCATCTGCTCGAAAGTGGCCACTTTAATCGGCTGGAACCCGGTTTGATGGACGGTATTGTTCAGTCGATCTGTCAACCGGCGGACCCATGGATGACGGCCGCAGATTTTCGCGGCTTTGTCGATGCACAGAAGCTGGCCGCTGCGGCCTATACGGACACAGAGCGTTGGACAAGAATGAGCATCCTCAATTCTGCGGCATCCGGTCAGTTTTCCACCGATCGCACGATGCGTGATTACAATGACGACATCTGGCGACTGGAACCCCTGAAGCTCAACGGCCACTAATGCTGCTCGGCGCCACACCGTCTCAAGACGGTACGCAATTTGCCATCTACTCGTCCGTCGCCGAGCGCGTCGAACTGTGCCTGTTTGACGCGGCCGGAACCCAGTACGGCACGCATTTTCTGGCGAACTGCAGCGACGGGGTCTGGCACGACTTCATTCCGGGTATTCTTGCTGGCCAGCATTACGGATATCGGATCCACGGACCCTGGCAGCCGCAACGCGGGTTGCGCTGCAACCCGGCCAAGCTACTGCTGGATCCGTACGCCAAAAGTATCGTTGGAGATTTTGTCTGGCACCCGGCCGTCTTCGATTACAAGAACAATGGCAGGCGAGAACTGGCAACGCTATGCACGGACGACAGCGCGCCGTTTGTTCCCCGCTCCGTCGTCTGTGACACCGACGCGACTCCGGACCATCGCCGCCCACGTGTGCCCTGGAAGGATGCTGTTTTCTACGAGTGCAACGTGCGCGGCTACACGATGCAGCATCCTGCAGTTGCGGACGACCATCGCGGCAAGTTCGCCGGCATGGCTAACGCGGAGGTACTCGCCTACATCAAGGCGCTCGGAGTCACGTCAATAGAATTGATGCCCGTGCATACCTTCATCGACGAACATCACCTCGCCAGCAAGCAGCTGAGAAACTTCTGGGGTTACAACAGCGTCGGATTTTTCGCGCCAATGTCACGTTATGCGAACCACAACCCGCTGCACGAACTCAAAGAAATGGTGCGCTGCATTCACGACGCGGGCCTCGAAGTGATACTGGATGTTGCCTACAACCACACGGGCGAAGCCGATGCTTTTGGTCCCAGTCTTTGTTTTCGAGGTATCGACAATCTTGCCTACTACCGCGTTGACCCCAATCGGCCCGAGATCTACATCAACGACACCGGTTGCGGTAATACGGTGAATGTCGATCACCCGCGTGTTCAACAGCTCGTGGTCGACAGCCTCGCTCACTTTGCAGGTAACGTCGGTGTCGATGGATTCCGCTTTGATCTCGCTACGATTCTGGGGCGCCACAGCAACGGATATTCCGCCGAGCATCCTTTACTGCGGGCGATCGGCAGTGATGCCAGGTTACGCGACGTCAAGCTGGTTGCAGAACCCTGGGATCCTGGCCCAGGCGGCTACCAGCTCGGGCAATTTCCGCCGCGATGGGCCGAGTGGAATGACAAATACAGGGACACTATTCGACGATTCTGGCGCGGCGATCATGGGCTGAGCGGCGCTACCGCGCAACGTATGCACGGCTCAGCGGATATTTTTGAGCCGAATGGCCGCCCGCCCTACGCCAGCGTCAACTTCATTACCAGCCACGACGGTTTTACATTGCAGGATACTGTCAGCTACGAGCTACGGCATAACGAGGCCAACGGCGAAGACAATCGTGACGGTCACAGCCACAACTACAGTTGCAACTATGGCGAGGAAGGTGCAACCCAGGACGAAGGCCGCCTCGTGTTCCGCCGGCGACAACGTCTAAACATGTTGGCTAGTCTGTTGTTCTCGCAGGGCACACCCATGTTATTGGCCGGGGACGAATTCGGAAATTCGCAGCAGGGCAACAACAACGCCTACGCGCAGGACAACTCGACCGGCTGGCTCGACTGGTCGGGACTCGCTGCTGACCCCGAGTTTACGGATGCTGTGCGCGAGCTGATCTGGCTACGCCGCGAGACGACGCTCCTGCGCATCAATGACTATGTCCACGACAACCTGGAGATCGACAATGGCAGCATCGAAATTAGGTGGATCAACGCCGATGGCGAAATCAAGCGCGATGACGAGTGGTCCGAAAGCAAGGTCTTCACACTGTTGATCACGAAAAAGACAAACGATGAACCTGACTCGTCGCTCGCAATCTCGATCAACAGCTACCACGAAGCGGTGACACTGCGGCTGCCGGCGACCGCGCGTCCCTGGCGAATCTCGTTTTCCAGCTGCGGCCACGATGATGCGCTTGAGAACGGCCGCCAGCTGACGCTCGGCGGCCGTTCAATTGCTTTGCTGCAGCTGAACCAAACAAATTAATTTCGTCTCATTTCGGATTGGTCGAAAACTTGATGGTGATCCGACATCGGTTTAAGAGTCATCACAACCTGACCTTGCACGCACTCCTGTCGTAGTCAATCGTCCAGATACATTCGCGAGTTTTCGAGATCGCACTCGAGCATGCGAAAATCGAGGTCCGGGCGATAGACCAATGTGCCTTCGCCGGTGACGGGCTCAGCTAGAAACTCAGTGTCCGTGAGCTCGAATGAGTAGAGTATGGATTTACCCCCCTCCTGAAGCTGCAGCCGCTCATTGATTTTCTTATGAGCCCCGGATGGAACTTCAGAAGCATTCCCAAGCCTATGGTCGCTGAAATCAGTGGTTTCTATGATGAGCGTCGTACCATCCCAATGGCCTTTTGACCGGCCGTGCACTGTCCTTCCGTGTGGAGGCTCGCCATTGACATAGATAGTGCGCTCGGCCCCGTCGAATTCACCGCGGATCCGTACAATGTCTTTTTCCACGACGATCTGTTTGATATCGGGGACCATCATGAAGATAGGTGCAGTGTACGGAATGCACTCGAGCGCCGGATGCATTGTGCGCTCATCGTAGGCATCAACCGCGGATTCGCCTGCCTCGGTCAGCGCCAGTTTTTCCGGATCCTGAAGCTTATCGAGAGTTTCGCCGCTGGGAATCGTCGCCCAAGTACCATGCAGCGAACTCGCCTGGTTAGACAGTTCTTCCACGTTGTTGCCAAACGCCTTGCGGAAGGCATCTTCACCAGCAATGGAAGGAATATCCCTCCCAACTACTGCGATGTCCTTGAGTAATGCCGAATTCTTTTCCGGGTTTCTTGACGGGTTGACCGTGACCGTGACGTCGTCACCGGGCTGTAGCGTGTCACGATCCCATCCCAGGCGTCGCATGAAAGCGAGTGGCCTTCCTTCAATTTTCCATGATGTCACGTTGCCTGTCTCATTGACGACGTTGAGGAAGAAATACATGTGCGGATTCTTCCAGTCGAACCGTGTCACGCTTCCGTGAAGTTCGATCGTGGTCTCAACATCGAAGAACGAATTGCTATTGTGATGAGCCGACGCCGTTATCGCTAAGCAACCGAAAAAGAGAGAAGCCACTATCCGGTTTTGAAGTCGCTTCATAAGGCAAACCTCGATTGAGCCTACAGCAATTATAGACGCTCCGACGAAGCGAACAACTTCCCGATTGGATTCAAATGAGTATGAATGGCTGGAACGAGTCACAGGTCATCATATTTCATCAGGTTCTTCGAGCGGCTGTCTTACGATGCGGAGCCGTCGCTCGCTCATGTTCCAGGCAACCATCTCAGAACCGCCAATAGCAGACACTAAACTATAGTCATTTCACGAATTGTTGTCATTGCAGTCTTACGTTTGAGATTGGCCAGTGAGCAGTCGATGTGGGACTGGCCGCAATGGGTCAGCAGCGGAGATTATAGCCCAGATCGATCTAACTTCCGGAGTCGGCCAATGGCCGCCGTTCGAACCTGCCAATATCGATGGAATTGCAACCGATGTAGCGCATAATAAGCGCATGGCTTTCGAATACTTGACCGTACTGATATCCGTCGTAATCGGATTGTCTGTGACGTCTTTTCTAACTAACGTCGCGCGAATCATCCATGTGCGGGCTGACGTTACGATTTCCTGGGTGCAACTATTGTGGTCCGTAACGATTTTGATTTGGACCATTGCATTTTGGTGGTTTACGTTCGTGCTTGCCGAACAGCAGCAGTGGACGTATCCGCTGTTCGTCTTTTTGCTGGCCTACTCGACTCTTCTTTTCCTTCTGATGGCGCTCCTGTTTCCGGAGGGCGTGCCAGCGGATCATAACTATCGAACGCAGTTCATGCGGAATCGGGTCTGGTTTTTCGGTGTGCTGCTGCTTTTTCTCTGCGTTGATGCAATCGACTACCTCATCAAGCTGGACAAAGACGTGTCTATCGTTGGTCACCTGCCGTACGCAGCGTTCGTGGGGCCATTAATCGTGTTGTCCTTGTTCGCCTTGCGTACCGACAAACTGGTATTTCATCGCGTCTTTTCGGCCTACGCGGTATTGGCTGTGCTAGTAATGAGTGTGAACACGCTTGTACCGCTGGCCAACTGAGATGTGGACGTCCGCCTTGGGTCAGTGGCGGAAGTTATCACTCGAAACACGTGGCTGGCGGCTTTCTGGGTATACCGGACCCTCGGCACTCGGCCAAAAGCAGCCATACACAACATCGGAACCAGTGCGGCGACCGTCTAAAACTGCTTCAGGGCAACATCGAACGCGTCGGCAGCGTCGGTCTCAATGTGTGGTTTGATTCCGACACCTTCAATTCGACCATTGACGGCTGAATAATAGTCTGCGATTGGCAGGCTCAGTTGAAACCCGCCCGGAATATCGTAGATTTTCTGGGAAAGCATCTCACCCGCGGTGTTTTCACCAATGACGATCACTCGATTGGCACCCTTCAATGCATCAGTTGCCAATTCAGCGGCGCTCGCGGTGCGCTTGCTGGTTAGGACATAGACTGGCCCATCGAAAACAGGTTTCGTCGGCAAGAATCTAACGCGTGTGAGAGCGTCCGTTTGAACATCAGACCAAAAGGCCTTGATTGACCACCCCTGCCAAGGATCGACCCCTTCCAGGTCGGCTCGACTCGGCTCGCGATTGTGCACAAAATTCCAAGGTTGAGAAACGAAACATCCTGCGTCGATGGGCTTGGCCAGCAGGTGCGACACCAGTGGGCGGATCGCGAATGCGCCACCGCCATTTTCTCGAAGGTCAATGATGAGTGCTGAAGTTTTTCTTTCAGCAATTTCGGCGTATGCGGTATCAATCTCCTCGATCGTGTCGAGGCCCATCATCGTGTTTACTGTCAGTATTGCAACGTCATTCTGCCAGGCCAAGATCGCACCTCCGCCACCAATGCGCATATTGTCAAAGTAGTCGGCAAGGTCACCAGCCGACTGCCGTGCAACCTTGATTTCGACGTGAGAGAACGGGCCATTCTCCCAAATCTCCCTAAAGCCTTTTACAAATGCTTCGTCGGATGTCGCAACCTCGGCCAACTCAGTGACCGCCGTCTCAATTCGTCGGTATTCTGGGGTGTCCAGCTCGGCTGGGTTGTAGTGGTAGGCACGCATCGTTTCATTGACGGCGGCAGCAACTTCTAAATAGTCGGTCTTCGCGCCTACTGATTCGTCGGCGTGCACAATAGCGACCAGGTTGAAGACGATGATGGCGGCAACCAATGATTTGATTGCTGCACAGGGCGTGCGAAACCCAATCTTACGATTACGGTACTTGTCATTCATTATCTAGCTCCGTCACGATTGCGATCCCCACAATTGGGGTGTGTCGGGAATTAGATACTTGAAATCGCCAATTGGATGCACAGTTGACGATGCCCGTTTTGGGTCAGTAGCGGAAATTATAACTCGAAACACCCGTCCGACGACTTTCGGGCGCATACCAGCCTATCGCAATTCGTCCTGGTGAACTTCGGCAGTCGGCCAATAGCGACTACTAGGAGGAACAACTCAACTCTGCATTTCTTCAAACATTCGTGATGCTATTAATTGAATTTCTTCCGGTGTCATTTCTTTTAAGAGCGTAGCAACTCCCCATTCATGTCCGAATGGATCGCGAACGCGAGCGAACCTCTCACCCCAAAACAGATCTTCCGGCTCCGCCAGAATATCGGCGCCATTATCTTTCATTTTTTGGACGATTTGATCGCAGTCGGTTACGTAAAGGTGAATTGCGACCGATGTCGAGCCCAATGATTTCGGGCTTGGAGTACCACCATGCTCAGGCAATTCTTCGCTGACAAAAAAACGTGCATTACCTATCCGAAACTCGCAGTGCATTACCCGATCATCAGGCATCTTTAAGAGAATCCGAGGCGATACATCAAATACTTTTGAGTAGAAGACGACTGCCTTGTTCGCGTCAGATACGCTGAGATAGGGGACAAATTCTTGTATTTGCATCTTGGGTTGTCCGTATTTATGACTATTCGTTCGATGGCCATTTTGGGTCAAAAGCCGAAGTGAATGATACACCGTAAGCAGCCCGTCGAGCGGCTGGTATTACAAGGTATAGCGGACCTCGTCATGCACCGAAATCGGTCGTTGGTCAGGGGCCGGTAAAGGGAGGCATGAGGCGAACTTGTGCGATAACTTTTCGCCGTACGCACACTCAGTGACCTACGACGCTGATTGTGAAAGTATTTCGGCGAAATCCGTAGGCAGTGACAGATTTAATTTGTCAAAGTCACAGCGGTAATTCTGTCGAGTACTTGACGCGTCGCAATACAAAAGTTGAGCTGGCGGACCGAACCGCGGCATGTTTGAGAATCTCTGCATTCAGGAATTCGTTATACGACTCCATGTCTTTCACGACGACGTGCAAAACGTAGTCCCGATCACCGGATACCGAAAAGCACTCGGTTACTTCCGGCAACAAGGACACGTGCCGTTCAAAACTCTGGCGGTTCTTGTCCGTATGCTCGGTCATCGCGACCAGCAACAGCACCTGAATGTTGAAGCCCGCCACTTTTGGATTTAGCAGCACAACCTGGCGCTCAATCAGGCCTGCTTCTTCGAATTCACGAATGCGCCGCCAACACGAGGTTCTCGACATACCAACACGCTCGGCAAGCTCGCTCTGATTGCGCCCGGCGTCGCGTTGCAGTTCGTTCAGCAGGCGACGGTCTGTTCGTGAAAGATCCATTGCACAATTTTACGCATTCTTGGGGATTTTGTGAAACATTTGTTTCCATATTGTTCATTTTTCGGCACTACTTGACCCCCTGTTTTAAAATAATCGCGCATACTGTCGAGAATCATTTTGCACCTCAGGATCGCGCTATGGCTGACTTGTTTGAAAACCCAATGGGACTGGATGGCTTTGAGTTCGTCGAATTCGCGGCCCCGGACCCCAGTGTGCTGGAATCTGCCTTTCGCCTGCTCGGATTCACGGAAGTTGCAAAACATCGTTCAAAGGAAGTAACGCTGTGGCGCCAGGGTGGCATCAATTTCATTATCAACAATGAAAAAGGCAGCCAGGCCTATTATTTCGCCCGCGAACACGGCCCCTGCGCCTGTGGCATGGCCTTTCGAGTCAGGAATGCGCACAGCGCCTACTCACTTGCCCTCAAGAACGGCGCGCAACCCATCGAGATTCCGACCGGGCCGATGGAGTTACGCTTGCCTGCAATCAAGGGCATTGGCGGCGCGACCGTCTACCTGATAGACCGTTATCAAAGCGGTACGTCCATCTACGATATTGACTTTGACTTCATCGAAGGCGTCGACCCAAATCCTGTTGGCTGTGGCTTTGATGTCATAGATCACCTGACACACAACGTATACCGCGGACGCATGCAGTACTGGGCGGATTACTACACGAAGTTGTTCAACTTCCGTGAAATCCGCTACTTCGATATCAAAGGCGAATATACGGGCCTGTTGTCAAAGGCCATGACAGCACCCGATGGCAAGATCCGCATTCCGTTGAATGAAGAAGCCTCGCAGGGTGTTGGGCAAATCGAGGAATACCTCATGGCCTTTAATGGCGAAGGCATACAGCACATCGCGTTCAGTTGCGACAATCTGTTCGAGTGCTGGGATCGCCTGCAAAAACAGGGCATAGAGTTTATGACTGCACCGCCTCAGGCATACTACGACATGTTGGAAGAGCGGCTTCCCGGCCACGGTGAACCTGTCAACGAGTTACAGACCCGGGGCATTCTGCTCGATGGCACGACGGAAGGTGGCGAACCGCGTTTGTTGTTGCAGATATTTTCAGCGAACATGGTTGGTCCGACGTTTTTTGAGTTTATCCAACGCAAGCAGGACGAAGGCTTTGGCGAAGGTAATTTCAAGGCCCTGTTCGAATCGATAGAGCGCGACCAGGTTGCTCGTGGCATTGTTGCAGCGAAGGCCTGACAGGAGCGAAGCATGAATCTGAAACGCATTCACCACGTTGCCTACCGCTGCAAGGACGCGAAAGAAACTGTCGAGTTCTACCAGCGTGTATTGAACATGGCGTTCACGGTCGCCTTTGCCGAAGATCGCGTACCGTCCACCAAGGCACTCGATCCATACATGCATGTATTTCTGGATGCCGGCATGGGCAATGTGCTGGCTTTCTTCGAACTGCCAACACAGGCACCCATGGATCGCGATCACAATACGCCGAGCTGGGTGCAGCACATCGCTTTCGAGGTCGAAGACTACGAAGCGCTGGTCGCTGCGAAGGCACATATCGAGGCACAGGGACTCGACGTCATCGGACCGACCAATCACGGCATATTTCAGTCCATCTATTTTTTCGACCCCAACGGCCATCGTCTTGAACTGGTGGCGAATACGCAAACACAAGAGCAGATCGATGAGTTGAAGCGCGTCGCACCGGCGATGCTCGAAGAGTGGAGCCAGACGAAGAAGGCACCGCGCCACGCAGCCTGGCTGCACGAACTGGAATTCAGAGGCGACGAATAGATGAAGCTTGCATCCCTGAAGGACGGCCGCGATGGCCGCCTGGTTGTTGTATCCAAGGATTTGAAGCGCTGCATTTCAGCCGCGGCGGTAGCACCGACGATGCAGGCCGCGCTGGACAGTTGGGCAACCGCACGCCCTGCCTTGCAGGCGATCGCGGATAAACTGCAAGCCGGCGGCGGCGACGCCTTCGATCAGTCTGCATGTGCCTCGCCGTTACCGCGCGCTTATCAATGGGCCGACGGTTCGGCCTACGTTAATCATGTCGAACTCGTCCGTAAGGCACGCGGCGCGGAATTGCCCGAGTCGTTCTGGACCGATCCGCTGATGTACCAGGGTGGCTCGGATTCGTTCATAGGACCGCACGATGACATCCCGCTGGCCGATGAAGCCTGGGGCATCGACTTCGAAGCCGAAGTCACCGTCATTACTGACGACGTACCTATGGGTGTTTCAGCGACTGATGCTATCGACCACATACAGCTGATCACACTGGTTAATGATGTATCGCTGCGCGGCTTGATTCCGGGCGAGCTGGCGAAAGGCTTTGGATTTTTCCAGGCCAAGCCCTCCAGCGCTTTTTCACCCGTGGCGGTCACACCGGATGAACTCGGCAGAAACTGGCGAGACGCGAAGCTGCATTTGCCGCTGCTGTCTTTCTTGAATGACAAGGCTTTCGGTAAGCCCGAAGCCGGTGTGGACATGACTTTTGACTTCGGACAACTCGTGGCGCATGCCGCGAAAACCCGCCCCCTGGGTGCAGGCGCTATTATCGGCTCAGGTACAGTCTCCAACCTGCTGGATGGCAGCCCGGGCAAACCAATCGATGATGGCGGTGTCGGTTATTCCTGCATTGCCGAAATCCGAACCATTGAAACCATCAACAGCGGTAAGCCGAGCACGCCGTTCATGCAGTTTGGCGACCGCATTCGCATCGAAATGAATGATGAGAGTGGCGCATCGATATTCGGTACGATCGACCAGGTCGTAACGAAGTACGAAGCCTGATGCCAATCAAACTCTATAGCTACTGGCGATCATCCGCCGCGTTTCGCGTCCGCATCGCCCTGAACCTGAAGGGCCTCAAACACGAAATCGTACCTGTGTCGCTGGCACCGGGCGAGTCGGAGCATCGCAAGGACGCCTACCGCCGCAAAAATCCGCAGATGTTGATTCCATTTCTTGAGGACGGTGATTTCGCGCTCGGCCAGTCGATGGCAGTGCTCGAGTACCTGGAAGAGACCTATCCGGATGTGAAACTATTGCCGGACGAGCAACCCCTGCGCAGTCAGGTTCGTGCGTTCTGCAATATGATCGCTTGTGACATACACCCGATCCTGAACCTTCGCATCATGAATTATATTCGCGATGAGTTTGAAAAAGACCCGATGGCAGACTGGTATGGGCACTGGATACACGAAGGATTCAAGGCACTGGAGCAATTTGCGGGTGATGGCCCTTTCATTCTCGGCGACTCTGCAAGCCTGGCCGACGCGTTCATGGTTCCGCAGATGTACAACGCAAGGCGCTTTGGTATTGAACTTTGCGACTATCCGAAACTCGTCGCCGCCGTGGACCATTGCAACGAGCTGGAGCCATTCAAATTAGCGGCACCGGAAGCTCAAGCAGACGCCGCATAGATTCAGTTGCTGTTCTGTTGCGCCAGTAATTCTGCGTTACTGTTAGTCCACAGTTTGATTTGACCGTCAGCGTCGTTCACCTGCTCCGCCGTAAGATCTGCGGCAACTTCGTCGCGCCGGGAGTTGGCGTCGACATCACCCATGAGACTGGCAACGCCGTACCACTTGTAGGCTTTCACGGGATCGTAGTCCGACGCAAAGTCCATCGCATAAAATCGACCCAAAGCCATCATCGCTTCAACGACGCCCTGTTCCGCCGACAACACAAAGAGCTTGATAGCCTCCGCATCGCTTTGCGGCACGCCCCAGCCATTTTGATGCATGACAGCCAGGTTGCATTGCGCCTGCGCGTGACCCTGTTCGGCTGCGAGTCCGTACCACTTGATGGCCTCTGCATCATTCATGTCGACGCCGAAACCATTGCCGTACATCAGGCCGAGTCCGAATTGACCGCCAACATCACCCGCCTCAGCAAGAGGCTGCCACTCGGCGAGCGCCGTTTCGTAGTCGGAAGAATTATAGGCTTTGAGGCCTTTTTGATAGTCCGCACCCAGTGCAAGAGGTGCAAGCAGCATGAGCGCCGCCGCGAGTATCGCGTGTTGGTAACGCATGTCAGACCCTCCCTTAATGGTGCCTCGGGCACCAGAGTCATCGTCGCTACTATACTCTCAGTTCGGAACGTCAGCAGGCCATTCGGAGTTTTACCTAGCCACCTTGGCACGACCTCTAAAGGGGTCAGAGCCCTTTGGGCTCTGACCCCTTTGCGCAGTCCTGCTTGTTTTGACCTATGAACGTTAAGCAGATTTAGCCGGGCGCGGGCTAAGCGGTTGAATCTTTCCGCAGAAAATCCAGACCGAGAGCACCGTCATGATTGCCAGTCCGGCGCCAACGGCAAATGCGGGCGCGTAGCTATTTACAGTGATTACAGGAATCAGAAAGTTCAGCCCGACGACCGCAAGTTTGGCCGCTGTTCCCGCATAACCTGCGAGCGAGCCAACCGACTCACCGCTATAAAAATCGCTCGGCAGTGTTTGAATGTTGCCAACAGCCGTTTGAAAGCCGAACAGAATTGCCGCCATGAGTAACACGGCAATCATCGGCGTCGAAGCTTTCATCGTCATCAACAGTGAGACCAGCATGATGAGGCCACCCAAACTAATGACAAATTTTCGAACCTTGTTGACGGTCCAACCAGCGCTAATTCGGTTCTGCGCCAAAAGCCCACCGAACCAGGCACCGAACATCGCTCCCACGTACGGTATCCAGGCGAACTTTCCGATTTCAGCTACGCCGAAGCCGTAGGTCTCGGAGAGGTACAAAGGCAACCAGCCGACAAATAGCCACCAAATGGGGTCAAGGAAGAACGACGCCATGATCACGCCCCAGCTTTCCTTGCGCGTTAGTAACTCCGCGGAACCTGGCGCGTAAGTTGCCTCCTCATTCGTTTCGGTGTTTCTTTGCCCGGTCAGTATGTATTCACGTTCACTCTCTGAAATCCAAGGATGTTTGCCGGGTCCCGACTTGTAGATAATGAGCCATGGAACCAACCAGAGCAGTCCGATAGCGCCAACCGAGATAAACGTAGCTTGCCAGCTGCCGAGATAAACGAACAAATACGCGACGACTGGCGCCGAGATAATGCCACCGATGGCAGCGCCAGAATTGAATATGCCTTGCGCCAGTGCTCGCTCTTTGATGGGAAACCATTCTGCATTTGCCTTGGTGGCACCGGGCCAGTTGCCAGCCTCGGAAATACCCAGCAGGCCACGAAAAATAGCGAAGCTGGTAAGGTTTGCGGCAACAGCGTGAAGCATGGTTGCCAACGACCAAACCGTGATCGACAGGATGAAACCAACTCGCGTACCGACCCAGTCGAAAATCTTGCCGAACAGCGTCTGTCCGAAAGCATAGGCGAAGGTAAATACGTTGAGGATAATCGCGTAGTCGGTTTTCGACAGCCCGAGATCTTCTGAAATTTCCGGCCAGAGAAAACCGAGCGCGCCCCGATCGATATAGTTGATTACCGTCGCGATTGCGACGAGAGTCACGATGACCCAGCGAAGATTCTTAGTTTTCATTATTTTTGCTGCTCCTCTTTAGTTAGTGAGCATAACTTCGCTGACGCTGAAGTTGGCGAAACGAACCGTCTCCTCGTCGGGACGGAGATTGTCCCAATCGAGGATCGAGCGGTAGATGCCCCATTTCGGGCGCACAAAATGGCTGGCATCCGTGCCGCGCCACAGATCGAGATTGCTTTCGTCGATGTCGAAAATAACTGCGTCATCGCGCATGCGCGTGACAATCAGGCGCAGGTTACCAGTTTCAGCAAACGTTGCTCGGCAATAAGCCTCGAGCCATTCACCCGTCACCCTGCTCCAATCGGTCCGCTGCAGGATCGTATCCTGCTGCAGCGGGCTGTGGCGCACCTCAATGCCGTCCTCCCCGCTGCGCTCATTTCCGGTGATGGTTAGAATCGGATGACTGTCATCGCCGCCGACAGCCTTGAGCTGAAACAGGTGCGTGAACCGTGTAGACACTTCCATCCCGGCATTGATCCTGAACTTCCAGCGATACACGAAGGTTTCATTTTCGTAACCTTTCACAGCTTCTTCGGAGCTGTTATAGGTCTTGATTTCATTTCGCTGCCGATCGTCATTTGCAACGACGTCGCGATCGATATCGATGTCACGATGAATGGTGAAAACGAAATGATTACCGACAGTGGCGTCGCTGTCTTCGTAAATATGCCGCACCGCCGGATGGTTGATTGGATACAGGTCGGGTGCCTCGATCGGGTTCGGTCCGCCGAAGGCCCTGACCAGATCGTAGGCATCGAGTCCAGTCGCGTCTCCGTCCGCATCGAGCGTGCGTTCGGTCAGCACCGTGAACTGCAGGGCGTCGCTTGGCAAACCTGCGACCGGCGGGAGCGCAGGCGGAGGCAGCGAGATCGCTCCACCGGTGTCAGCAGGGCCGGAGCCCGACGAGCCACAGCCGCACAGCAGCAGTACAACGGCAGCAATAGATACCTTTGCGTGTCTGCCGTCGCCAGTGGCATCGGCTAGCGTTTTCAGGTGCCTGCCGGGCATGTTGGTGACTTGCCGCGCCCGTCCCGGTTCAAGGAGTCCATGTCGACCCTGAGCCTACCTCGAGCTCCGTCAGGAAGTTGCGCGCTGAGGCATTTGCGGCGAATGCGGCCGTGCTTCCGGACTTTTTCATCGATTTCCCCCCCGGGAAGAATCTGGTCGGACGACATCTTATCCAAATTTTCACAATCTGGTCAATCCAGATACATTGCCATATCGCGTCATAAACCTGATTGATTGTCAGACCAATTTTATCCAAAGTGCGCCGTTCTTGGGCTCCAACGGCGGTTGCGATTTTCGTCTTTGGAAATTAAGTGGTTGAAATATAAATAGTCTATTTTTATTCTGCGACCTTGGGTCTGGTGTTGATTTCCTCGGTCCCCGCATTCTGTCAGATATGTTTGATGACCAAGTTGTCAATTCGGGTTAGACTAAGCTGAGCTCAGCCACGCGGACCAACCTAAGGATCAACAGGAGATACGGTTGTATGGCCAATCAAACACGCTTGTATCGAAATGTGCTGAACAAGATGCAGAAGTCGATCGATGACGGCAAGTTCCCGCCGGGTGGCCGTCTGCCGCCGGAACGAGAGCTGGCCGAACGCTACGGCGTGAGCCGCCCGACCATCCGCGAAGCTATCGTCGCGCTGGAGGCCCTGGGCCAGGTGAAGGTAAAGACCGGTTCCGGGGTTTACGTGCTGAGTGGCAAGTCCGCTAAGAACGGCATCAGCCTGTCAGTCAGCCCGTTCGAGCTGACGGAAGCACGTGCAGTTGTCGAAGGGGAAGCGGCCGCTCTCGCCGCCACTATGATCTCTGACGAGCAGCTCGATGCGCTTGAAAAGGCGCTGCATGACATGGCTAACGAATCGGTCGACGGGGAGTTGACTTCAGAAGTCGCGGACCAGAAGTTCCATCACCTCATCTCGGCAGCCACGCACAACAGCATGCTTGCCTCGTTAATCGACGACCTCTGGTACGTTCGTGACAACTCACCATCGATAAGCAAAGCTTACAAATCCATTTGTGACACGGACGGCCGAGTTCGGGTCCAGGAACACCAGGATATCTTCGACGCCCTGAAACGTCGCGATGCCGCCGCCGCGCGTAAAGCGATGCATGCGCATTTTTCACGCCTGTTGAACAAGCTGATCGCTGCCAGCGAATCCGAGCAAATAGAGGACGCCAAACGGAGCGCGCTTGAGAGCCGTCGGCGATTTTCGCTTAACCATCTCGTCTCCGGGTCTTAGAAAGTTTGGCAAGCAAGGTAAACTCCGCAGTATGTAATTTCACATGCGGCGGCGGTTAGCTTTGCAGTAGGGGCCGGTATCGCGCCGGCAGACCAGGTGGGATCCATCAACAGCCCGGCTCACCAATTTTGACGACGCACTCGTAGCCCGCTGAGTTCAGAATACAGAGCACAATGGCCGCAACCCCACAATCCGAAAATCCGACAATCGCCGCCAACGGAGAGTTTGTCGGCCGCGAGCGGGAAATAGCTGCATTCCGCAGGGCTTTTGACCGCATGCTTGCGGGCCGCCGGCAAATCATTACGCTCGGCGGCGAACCCGGCATCGGCAAGACACGGCTTGCAGAAGCGCTTGCCGCAATGGCTGAAGATCTGGGTGCCGTCGTGCTCTGGGGGCGCTGCTACGAGGAACCAGGCGCCCCGCCTTACTGGCCGTGGGTACAAATCCTTCGCGAGTTCGTTGAGGCTAGTTCACTTAGCGAGCTCAGGCGCCTGATCGGCCGTCACACGAACCGGCTTGTGGCACTGTTACCTGAACTCGCGGGTATGCTCGGAATTCCGGATGACACCGTACATGCACCGCAGGAAGCCGGACAGGGACGTTTCCTTGCATTCGATGCCGTCAGCAGAATGTTTCGGCGTGCCGCCGAACAGGTACCGATAGTCCTGATTATCGACAACGCTCACTGGTCTGATAAGGCGTCACTGGCGTTGTTAGAATATGTCGGTCGGGAACTGGCGCACTCAAGCGTGCTTGTGTTGTGCACTTATCGCGACACTGAGATCGGCCGCGACAACCCGCTGTTGGAAACGCTGGGAATATTCGGTGGCGGTGATGCCGTCACGCGTCTGCGACTCGCCGGTCTCGAACGCGAGGCCATTGCCGATCTGGCCAGTTGCGTCCTCGGCAAGCGGCTGCAGCAGAAAATTGTTACTGAAATTGACCGGCAGACAGATGGCAACCCGCTGTTTGTCATCGAACTTTTGAAAGTGCTGATCGATGAGAGCCGGCATGCCGGCATTGAACCTATTGAGGTCCGGATTCCAGACGGTGTTCGCGAAGCAATTGGGCGACGCCTGAGTCGCCTGTCGACTTCTGTCAATCAATTATTGCGGGCCGCGTCGGTGATCGGCCGAAGATTTGAAGAACGAGAACTGGCGCAAGTCGCCGACGTAAACATTGAGACGGTACTTGCCGGGCTCGACAGTGCAATGGCGGCCGGCTTTATCGAACGCGACAAAGCCGGCCGCCATGCACGGCGATTCACGCACGCGCTAATTCGAGAGACGCTCTACAACGAAATACCAACGCCCGACCGATTGCGGCTGCACGGTCTCGCCGGAGATGCGTTGGCCAGCCTTGACCCTGCGCATGCACAGCAACGCCTGTCACAAATAGCACACCACTATTTTGAATCGGCCATGCTGGGCAATGTCGACAAAGCCATCGATTTCGCAATTCGCGCCGGGCACGAAGCCATGCGGCTCGACGCCTATGAAGCAGCGGTCACACAATACGATCGCGTCATTCGCCTCAGTGAACAGCATGCTCTTGGAGGCAATGCAAAGCGACAAGCGATCCTTTGGAAGAGCCGCGCACTGCTGGGGACTGGTGATATCTGCGGCGCAACGGAAGTGTTGATCGCGTCGATCGGCGACGGCAACAACTTCGAGGATGCGGAATGGTTGGCTGAGGTAGCAACGCAATGGGTATTTCTGCAGGCCGACGAAATGCAAGTACGGCAGTTGCCGGTACTTCGCCAACTACTGCAGCTGTTACCGGAAGGAGATGGCCCGGCTCGCGCCAAGGTACTTGCCGCTCTTGCGTTCGCCGAACGAACTTTGGGTGACGTATCGAGGGTGCAACCAAGGGTGAATGAGTCAATTGCGATGGCGCGCCGCGTGGGCGACGCTCTGACACTGAGCCATTGCCTTCGGTCTGCAATGCTTGCGTTGCATGGCAATCCTGAAACACTCGGGCTTCGACTGGAACTCGGTGCGGAATTCATTGCCATCGTGCCAGCTGGCGACCACTGCGAACAACTCGCGCAAGCTAGTTACCAGCAGGCCTTCAACCTTCTGGAAGCTGGTCGGATCGATGAACTGGAATACGTACTCGACAGTTACGAACGCCTCGATGCGGCTCGTATCGGCATGCACGAGCATCGAACTCGGAGCTTCAGGGTGATGCTCGCTATGCTTCGCGGCGAGTATCAGGGCCTCGAGGAAAAGCTCGACGAGCTGCGCGGTATTGGGCGCAAGACGGTTCGCAATATTGCCGAAGGCGTATACGGCGCGCAGATGTTCGCGCTGCAGCGCGACCTCGGCAAACTCGACGAACTTGCGCCGTTGATCGAAACATTCTCTGCCGCGCCGAAACAGAAGACCTGGACTCCCGGCCTGATGATTTGCCTCGCGGAGATTGGCAAGCTTGAAGCAGCACGGTGTGAACTGGAATACCTGGCAGAAAACGGATTCGACAAGATACCGGCCGATGACCTGCGCCTGACGACCTTGATCTACTGTGCCGAGACCTGTTGCCTGCTCAATGACGCCGACTACGCCCGCCGCTTATTGCCGTTACTGATGCCGTATGCGGGCACGTTCGCCAGCCACCCTACCGTCGTCTGCTTCGGATCTGCCGACCTTTATCTCGGGATGCTATCTGCAACCGCCGGTGATAGCGCATCGGCACAGCGTTTTTTCGAGATGGCCATAAGGGCCAATACATCTGCCCGCGCGTGGCCGTGGCTGGCACGCAGCTACTACCAGTTCGGGCGCTCGTTCCGGTCGAGCGGCGACCCTGAAACCGGCCGGAGAGCGGAACGCCTGCTGCGCGAAGCCGAGCAGCTGGCGGGAAACCTGGGGATGGAGGGACTCGCAGCCAACATCGGCAGGGAACTTCACGGTGATGATACCGGCGAGTCCTATCCTGACGGGCTAACGGTCCGCGAAGTCGATGTGTTGCGATTAATTGCCATTGGGCGCAGCAACAAAGACATTGGTAAAGTGTTGTCAATTAGCCTGAACACCGTCGCAACGCATGTTCGCAACATACTCGTCAAGACTGAGTGCGCCAATCGCACCGAGGCGGCGGGTTACGCCAACAGGCACCAACTGACCGATCTGAACTGAAGGAGAGTGGGCATGGCACTGTTTATAATTGAACGCGGTTTTGCGGAAGAACTCGAGGCCTCCGCGGAGGGCATCAAGGCCATAGGCGAGATCAATGAGAGTGTTGGCGTTAAGTGGCTCTACTCGTTCCTGTCGGCTGACAAGCGCAAAACCTACTGCCTGTACGAGGCTGAAAGTACCGAGGCGATTCGGGAGGCGGCGACGCGCGCCGGGCTGCCAGCGGATGTCATTGTTGAACTGGCGGGCAAGATTGATCCGCAGGAAATACTCGGCAAGTCAGCCTGAGGTGTCCTCGCTTCAACAGACATCCGGCCCGGCGTCACGCAATGCCGGGCCGGAAGTGTGACGCGCTGTTACGGGGACGCGACGTAGTCGTCGCAGGACATCCTGGGGTTCCAGTCGGCAAATGTGCCGTCCGGATTGTGCATCCACGCCCAGACATGTAGTTCGTAATGCGGCGGCAATCCATATCGATTTGGCGCACCGCTATAATTAAGCAGGTGGCCTTCCACGTCAGGGGCGCCCGTAGGCTCACCATCGATCAGTGTAAGAAATTCCACCCCCGCGAGCCGATAGCCACCGTTGCGCAATGGCTCGTAGATCAATACTTCGGGCGCGTTCACGTCAGGCGGCAATCCGTCGAGCACGTAGCCAAAATTTGCGAAATGGACGCCCATCGCGCCACCATCGCGGCCGCTGACGCAAGGACCCGGCATGTAGCCCATCGCCATTGCGTATTCGACATCCCTGTACTGTGCCGTCGCCGCCCTGACGAGCGACGCGAGTCCTTGCGAATTCTTGTAGCCATGGCCTTTGTAGTCTGACTTGCCGTCGAGCATTTGATGCGCGAGGGCAACGCCAGGAATGAGCAGCATCAATGCAATTGCCGTGCGGTATCGAGTATTCATCGACCTTTCTCCTCTCGGTGATTTGACTACACCGAGGTTACGGGGCGTCTGGTGGTGTGTAATCACCAGAAATGGTGATGCCGCAACGATTTCCCCAAGATTGAAGCACGCGAAAACGTCGTAGGGCCATGCCACCGACACCTCGAAATCTCGACATCGCAGGAAACGAAAAAAAAGGGCCCCCGTTGGGGACCCTTTGAGCTACTCGACACATAGCTTACAGATTGTTCCGGACACATGGTTTACACATTACGGTATTTGGGGAGAGCCCAGATGCCTTGGAATGAGTGTAAACCGATGGATGAGAGACTACGTTTCATAGCCAGGCTGCTCGAAGGCGAGAAGATGGCACCGTTGTGCCGCGAGTTCGGCATTTCCCGGGTCACCGGCTACAAGATATTCGACCGCTACAAAGACAGCGGTCTCGATGGACTCAACGATCGCAGCCGGGCGCCGTACCGGCAGGCCAACCAGCTGCCCTTCCAGATCGAGCGCACGATTCTGGGCATCAAGAAGAAGCACTCCACCTGGGGTGCCCGCAAGATCCGCGACAAGCTCCTCAAGCAATACTCGATGATCAAGCCGCCGGCCATCAGCACCGTGCATGCGGTGCTGGATCGCAATGGCCTGGTCAAGCGCAGGAAGCGACGGCGCCACAAGGCTTCAGGCACCGCACTGATCGGAGCCAACTCGCCCAATGGCCTCTGGTGCGCGGACTACAAAGGCGAGTTCATGCTCGGCAACCGCGAGTACTGTTATCCACTCACTATCACGGACTATCGCTCGCGATACCTGATCACCTGCGAGGGTGTCCCGTCCACGCGTTCGGACTTTGCATTTTCTATTTTTGAAAGGGCTTTCAAGGACTTCGGACTGCCGCACGCCATACGCACCGATAATGGCGTGCCGTTCGCCTCCGGCAATGCGCTGTTCGGCCTGACCAAGCTCTCGGTCTGGTGGTTGCGCTTAGGCATCCAGATCCAGCGCATCAAGCCCGGGCATCCCGAACAGAACGGCCGTCATGAGCGCATGCACCTGACCCTGAAGAAAGAGGCCACCAAACCCGCTGCCTTCAACTTCCTGCAACAGCAAGAGCGCTTCGATGACTTCATCGGGGTTTACAACAACAAGCGACCACACCAGGCACTCGGCGGTGCTTACCCCGGTGATATCTATACACCGTCACCGCGTGTCTACGAGCCACCGGGCGAACCGGACTACCCGTATCACGACCGATCCGTCCGCGTGACACGCTGCGGTCGCATCTGTCTCGGCCGACGCAAGATCAATCTCAGTTCCGTGTTCGCCGGCCAAACCATTGGCATACGGGAGGTCGATGACCAAATATGGCTGGTCAGCTTCCTGGAGTATGATCTGGGATACTTCGACAAAGAAAGGGACCGGGTAGAACCCGGTCCCTCGCCGTTCATGCCGGACAAAGTGTTAACTATGTGTCCGGAACAAGGTGTAAACCATGTGACCGGTTAACACCCTTTGTTATTTGGTGGTGAAGGGTACTACGGCAATCACGTCGTATCTATTTGATTTAATGACTATTTCAGTGGGTAAATTGATGTTGATGCCCCCGGCGTTGCCCCCACTTTTTCCGGCTTTCTCAGGACGGTATCGGAAATCAAATCATGATCTTCGAATCTACCCGATTTTGCGATTGAATTGCTGGCCTGTTGGACCAAAAGCACGAATCATTGCGCGAAGTCTCAGCCAATCGAGCTCCCCAATCCGAGCAATTCAGACGTGTCCGCGATTGCAGACGGTTAGCCCGCTCGAAAGTGCGGCGCTATTGTCAGGAGTTCATTAGTGATGCGCCAGAACGGATTCGTTGACATACTGATTGGAATGAGGATCTTAATGTGACGACCCAGCGCGACATAACCCAGTTGGTCAATGCATGGCACAACGGCGACGATGAAGCACTGGTAGAATTGACGCCACTGATCTATGACGAGCTGAAACGCCTGGCTCGATACCACATGAGCCGAGAATCAAAGGCACACACTCTGCAAGCAACAGCATTGGTCAATGAGGCGTTTATTCGACTTGGTGATGTGCGGCTCGAGTACAAAAATCGAGGCCACTTTAGTGCCATGGCCGCGCGTATGATGCGTCGCATCCTCGTCGACCATGCACGCCGCAAGAAAAGTGTTAAACGTGGTGGTGAGCAACGGGATATTGCATTTGACGACGACCTTGTAGCGGCGGACCAATCACCGGCATCAATACTCGATCTTGACCGCGCGCTGGAGAATCTCGGCGAGCAGGATGAACACCTTTCCAATGTTGTTGAACTGATTTTCTTTGGCGGACTCAGTTATGACGAAGCCGCCGACGTACTCGAAACCTCAAGGACGCGCCTGGCTGAGGACTTGCGGGTGGCAAAAGCCTGGTTGCGCGTCAGACTGGCAGAAAATGCCGACGACTGACTGCCCTTGCGTTGGACGATTTGCATGTTACTTGCGCCGTTGTCAAAAAGAACCTGTGGAAGCAGAACATGACTGACGATGAGAATGGCCGGTGGGGGTGGGTTAGAGCCCTGTTTGAGAAAGCGATCGCGCTTCCCATTGAAGAGCGCGACGCATTTCTACGCAATGAGGCAGGTGACGATGAAGCGCTCCTGCAGGAAGTTCGGAATCTTCTCGCCGCGGATATCCATGCAGATCGAAATATTGAAGAAATTATTGGCAAAGCCGCTGACGAAGCCGCAGCTACGAACACATCGTCAAGGTTAACGCAGCAGGTTGGCAACTATCGCCTTACACGTTTGCTGGGCTCAGGCGGCATGGGCAACGTCTACCTCGGCGAACGAGTCGACGAACAATTCGATCATGAAGTCGCTATTAAAATTCTGCAGACGGGTCGTAGCAACGCAACTTTCGTACAACGGTTCCGCTCCGAACGACAAGTGCTGGCGCGACTCGAACACCCCAATATCTGCAGGTTACTCGACGGCGGCGAAACGGAAGACGGACTGCCCTACCTGGTTATGGAGTACGTCCGCGGCGTTCCTGTTGATACCTATTGCGACGAACACCAACTGGATGTCACCGCGAGGCTGTGCCTCTTTCAGAAAGTCTGTTTGGCTGTAGACCATGCACACCGCAATCTCGTTGTTCATCGCGACGTCAAACCGTCAAATATACTAATCACCGACGATGGCGAACCAAAACTGCTGGATTTTGGTATTGCCAAACTCATTGATGACTCGGGTGTTGCCCTTGGCAATATTACGGTCGAATCCGCGCGCATGTTGACACCGGAGTTTGCCAGTCCGGAGCAAGTCAGGGGTGAACCGGTAGCCGTTGCAACGGATGTCTATTCCTTGGGCGTGCTCTTGTATCGCCTGTTATGCGGACGGGGCCCCTATAGGGTTCGCAGCGATATGCCGTCGGATCTTGCGCGCGCGATAGTCGAAGATGTTCCCAGCAAACCCAGTACAGCACTGGTGACAGCCCTCGAGCATGACAGGACTGAAGAAGAACAAATTAGCAGCAGCAGGGATACCTCTGTGTCGCGACTGCGTAACCGTTTACAAGGCGACCTCGACAACATTGCATTGGTGGCGCTACGCAAAGAACCAGAGCGGCGATACTCGTCGGCAAAAGCGCTTCACGACGACATCGACAACTACCTCTCCCATCGTCCGATTGCTGCACGCGCCGACAGCCTGACGTATCGCACAGGCAAGTTTGTTCGTCGGCAACGCGTGGCAATCACGGTAGCTGCGGCTGTCGCAGCCATACTCGCAGCCTCCGTTATCCAGGTTGTCGATCAACGCAACAAAGCTGAGGCAGCGGCGGTCCAGGCCGAGCAAGTAACTGCATTTCTCGCAAAACTGTTTACAAGTGCGTCCCCGGAAACCAGCCACGGCAGCGTCATCACCGCAAGCAGCCTACTGGCTCAGGGTATCAAGGACATTGACCAACTCGATGACCAGCCAGCGGTGCAGGCCGAGTTGCTGCACATCATGGGTGACAGCTACGCCTGGATAGGCGAGCACATGAAAGCGCGGGAAATTCTACGGCGGGCCGTCGCACTCGCTCGCGACCTGCCGTCCTTTGATCCGGCAGCACTTGCATTCGCGATTAAGGACTACGCGGACAACGAGCGCTTGCTGGGCAATTTCGATGTTGCGCTGCAGGCTTTTGAAGAGAGTCTTGCGATTTTGAAGGATCGCTACGGCGAAAACCATTCCAGTGTGGCCCATGTGTATGGCCGAATCGGGGACGTGTATCGCAGCCAGGCGAATCTCGTCGACGCCCAACGAAGTCTCAAGGCCGCGATCGCCATCAAAACATCACTCGGACAAATTGACGACCAGGGCGGCATCGATATCCGAGGCAATCTTGCATTGGTAATTGATGAGTCAGGCGACACGATGTCCGCCATCGACGTTCAGTCCGCCGTCGTCGAGGCATCGTATCGCGTGGTCGGGGATAAGCACCCGAACACAGTAATCCGAGTCGCAAACCTAGGCTTGATGCAAACCAAGGTCGGCCTTTTCGAGGAATCACTCGCGAACAACACGGTAGCGTATGAGTACGGGCAAGTGGAATGGTCAACAGATCTTCGCAATCAATCGTGGGTCGCTTATCACCGCGGCAATGTCCTGCGCGAGCTTGGGCGGCTCGATGAGGCCGAAGCAAGCCATGTCGAATCAGTGGCATTGCGGGAACAATACTTCGGCGCTGGCTCAATCCAAAACGTCAAGGTCTTGTGGCGACTCGGGCGGCACTACATTGACACAGCCGAGCCGGATAAGGCGCAGGCGGTATTGCAGAAGGCGTTGCAGACCGTAGACTCCGCCGGTTCGAATCCCGGCCGCGACACCGTCAGAACCCTGATTCAACTGGCAAGACTGAATAACCTCACCGGAAACTATTCGTCGGCTGCATCATTTGCAGCCCAGGCTATCGGACAATCCGACTACCTTGGTTGGCAATCGATCCTGGCCGCGCGAACAGCGCTCGCTGTCAGTACCAGCAAACTGGGTCACACAGCTGAGGCAAGCGCGGAATTTGCCAGCATCATTGAGGAATTCCATTCGAAAATCGGAGTCGATACCGTCGCAATGCTTGCGGTCCTGCTTGCGGCCACACGTCACCATCGCGATTTGAATGACGCCGATGCGGCTATGAGTTACGCCGAGCGCGCTTACCGCGTGAGTGACGTCATCCGACCTCGGACAGCGTGGATGGCGGCACTCGTACGCGGCGAATACGGTCTCACTTTGCAGCGCTTTGGCGATGCTGAAAGGGCGCAATCGCTGCTCGTCGACGCGCATCGTGACCTGCTGGCCGTATTCGGCGAAACCGACTGGCGCGTGCAAGCCATTCGCTCAGCTTTGTAGCCGAAATACCGGTGTAACTCATTGATTTAAAAGACCTTCAGATTCTATGCGGACGATTTCCCACGTTCTTGCGCCGTAACTATTACGGAGCAAACAACTCGGGATATCGCCATGAACGTCCATTTTCCTCGACCTTATGAATACGACTGCGCTCGCAGAGCCTTCGTGACGCTTGCGTCAGTGCTGCTTGCACTCACCGCCGGCCACCCGGCGATCGCCAGTATTTACGATGCGACGCCTGATGAGAATGGCACACTGGAGCCGGCACTGATTACGACCGTTGCAACGCACAACGCCTCGACGGTCGCTGGCATTTTCTTGCCAGGCCCGCTCGGCACAGCCGCTGAATCTACAGCGATCGCTACCGACGTACTCGCTAAACACACTGCTCCTGTATTTCAAATTCCGGCATTAACTGGCAAGTCCTTTAGTGAATTTCCCAATGCAACCGCGACGCCGGCATCAGGTGGGACGCCCACGCTGGGTGCGGCCAATTGTGTTTTCCAGTTTGGCACAAGCAATTTACCGCGACTGAATGATGACCATGATCGAGGTATCTCCGAAGAGTACGCTAGCATCTTCGGCTACAACTATGATCCGCTCGACAATGTTTTTTCGGACCTTGGTGCACCGACAGTATGGCACCCACAAGCAGACGTGACTGTCAGCGTCAGCAATCAGTATCTCGGCGGATCCACTGATGCCTTGCAGCTACGGCCCGAGTTCCCCGAAGGACGCCACCTACTTTCATGGAGCGCAGAAACAAAGTTCAACCCGATCACAGATGTTGGCGTGCCAGTGGCACTAATGGCGACATTCAGCGCCGCCGAGGCCTATCTTGCCAGACAACTAAGGCTGGTTTCGAAAAGCAGGAAAGCGGCGGAAAAATCTGCCCACAACGCGTTTATCTTATTCAATCTGGCGGCCGAGTTAGGGCTTACCGAGGGTGACGTAACAAACACGGGTGAGGCCTACCAATGGTATCGCGATACCTCGGTTGTCGGTGCACGGAACACAGAGAGCCAGACATTCACTGTATGGGACGTTCACACTCCGTACTTTATCGACAGCGCCGACTTGCCTGTCACACCGTTTTCGCGTGGTGGCACAATTGAAGAACAGGTCATCGAGGTTGAAGCAATGGATTTCGGCGGCGTCAAGTTCGACCGCGTCGATGACCTGCTGCGCGCTCGACTTGAGCCGGTCGATGACTGCGGCAAGCAGTTCACTGTCAGTACGAACACCAAACGATCCGACTTGCTGGCTATCGGTGTGCCGAATATTGTTGAGTGGAGCGCCGATGAAGTTAACGGTGGCCCTTATCTCGATGTTCAGCCATTGGCGGCGAACCAGACGCTAGACAACGGGCAAATTCGCACAGTCCTGACTCAACGCATAACAGTTGTCGATACGCAGGCACCTATTCTGATTCCGCCGGCGGGATTCGCACGTTACGATGAAGATGGCATCGACCTTACTGCCGGCGGCTTTCCACTGGGCAGAGCACGCGTGGTCGATCTCGCCGATCCAAGTCCGACCGTGACAAACAACGCTCCGAACGAGCTGGCCGGCCCGCCGGATGGCGCTGATGGTGTTCGCTACGAGATTACATGGGACGCCGTCGATGACTCGACAAACTCGGCACTCGCGAACAGTGTTGACCCGGCGCGCTTCGTACAAACCATCACCTTAAAGCGGCCGGGCACGAACGGCGTACCCAACGCAGAGGCTGACCCAGTGGTTGCCGTCACGGCGAGAGCAGTCGATGTGTGGCTCAGAGGGATCGACACCGATCTGATCGACGGTCGCGTTGACCCCCTTGACTTCAAGATTGCGGACGCGCCGGGACATGGGCAGTTCGAGGCGCCCGACTATCCGTTCTTTATTGAAGATTTCCGATTGACGCCCGTCGGCGAGCGCGAAGAGGGCGACAACCTGACACGCGTCAGCCCCCTGCTGCATCTGGCGGACCGCTTCCGTCTGGCACTACCCGAGCGTGTTTTTCCTGATGACGGCAGCGAGATTCGCGGCACATTGCTAAACCAGGAAATCTGCACAAATCCCACGTCCGAGAGTCAGGCAGCATTTGGCGGCGTCATCCCGACGAATTTTGTTTACAGGCCTACCTATGTGTACGTCGATAATGATGGAAACTTCTTGATCCGAGACAACTTCTTCAGTTGCGCTATCGGTGTTTCAACGGAGGTTAGCGGGCTGCAACGGAGCGGCGAGATGAGTGTTATTCCACGATTGTCGAAATGGAGCCCGGAGGGTGAGCTCTTGGAGACGGTGACACTTGTACCCATCGGTCTCCCTGACCTGGATAGCGTGGACTGTATTGACCGTAGCACAGCCGGCAATGACGGCTATTACGGTCTACCGGGTGGCTCGTTTACGGTGGACCATACCGGGCGCATCTGGATGGGCTTTGAAACAACGAATATTGTCATCGGCTTTGGCAGGATATTTACACACTGCAGTATCGCAAAAGAACTCGATGAATTTAGGTTTCACGGTTCCTCATCAGCGGACGGAGTGACCATTGCCACCGACAACGTCAGCGGTCCGATTGTCGGTGACCTGAATGCCGATGTTCTGTATCAGGCGACCCCCGGCGACGGCGTCATTGTTCGAAACTCAAACCTGTCATTGAGGCTATGGAGTATTCGTCCCGAGGACATGGTCGGCATTCTTGACGACAGTGAGCTCGACAGCATCGAGTTCAGTGACATTAAGGTTGATAGCAATGGCAATGTCATCGTCCTTGAGACGAACGCCAATCGTCTGCACAAGTGGCTGCCGTCGAAAAAAACCGCTCCAGACACGTGGGAGCTGGGCGAATACGTCGGCTGGATGGGCTCTTGCACAACGAACCAGACCGACCCGGATACGGGCGTTCCGTACAATCGTTGCGACGAACAGAAAGGGATTTCGAGAGGGTTTGCCTGTACAGACAGAACCTGCAACCGGGCCATCAATTCCTCCGGGGCAGCGCAGGGTCAGTTCAACCTGCCCGCAAGCATAGAAATCGATCCGAATAACGTTATCTACATCGCTGACACAGAAAATAGTCGTGTGCAGCGATTCAGTTCTGAGGGAACATTTGCGGGCGAGGCCAAATCGACAGGCAGCGGTGTGAATCAGGGAGACGAGCCGGGATTTGTCCTTGGCAACATGGGTAAGCCAAGGCAGCTTTCAGTCAATTCGAATGCATTTTTTGTCATGGAACCCTACCCGGCGGATGGTGATGAGTTCGTGCATGCATTCAGTAGCGTACCGTTTCGTGAAGTGACCGACAGCAGCGCCATGGTCCGATACATTTCCGACTTCAACTTTCAAGGTGCCGACTCATTCAGCTTCATTGTCGATGACGGTATCGACAAGAGCATTCCTGCCGTCGTGGATATTTCCGTATCGCGCGACTTTAATGCGCCCGAGAAGCTTCGCTTCGAGTGCTTTGAGCCTGGCGATCTAGTTAACCCGGTGAGCTGCAGTTTGCCCGAGGACGGCGCCCTCTATGTTCGCCTCAGCGCATCGGATCGCGACGGATTTATCAGCGATTTCCCGAACGGCCTGGACACTCTGACATTTAATGTCGCAGAGCCACCACAATTCGGTCGTCTCGAACTCGATGATCCGTCACTCAAAAACGATAACGCGACGACTTTTCTCTACACACCCAACGCTGATTTTTTTGGCAACGACTCCTTTGTATTTACTGCCGCGGACGAGTTCAACGTGTCCGCCGAGCAGGTCGCGGTTGAATTTCAAATAGTTGCACAGGCAGACCCCGTCGCCATTGATACCAAAGATTCAGTCACAGCCGCGCGCGGATTTGCGAGGCTTGTGAGTGCCGAGTACAGCGATGTCGACAAAGATCCGGATTATGAGCCCGGCACCGTTCGAATTAGCTGGGGCGATGGTGTGGTCGCGCAAGCCAGCGGCTGGGAGAATTCCGGTAACTTTGATCTGAATGAACGTGAAATAGACCCAAAGATACAAATGGCGGTCAATGAAGGCCTCCTGATCGGTAGTCACCGCTACGATAGTGTCGGTAACTTTTCTCTGCAGTTTGAAATGTCGAACCCTGCCAGCGGGGCCACCATTCCAAACACTTTGGCGACGACTGCGGTCAGTGTTATCGACGCGACGGTGGTCAGTGCGACACTAAATTCTCCGCAAGCCGCTATAGATCCGGTGGTTCCTTTTTCCATTGAGATCGACATTGAGAACCTCGTTCCAGACGGCTGGGACGGTCTTTCCGCGGGCAACGTTCGCGTATCGATTGATATTCCGGACGGACTACTAATCGCGTCGGTCGACTCGCGATGCAGCAACGCCACGCCGATCGAATGCAATCTCGGTGATTTGTCGCAGGGTGAATCTACAAGCCTTTCAATGCTTGCCAGCGTGCCGCTCGAAGAAGCGCGTCAGGAAACAGACTATATGCTGATGCTGGAAATGTTTGACGACGGCCCCAATGTCGTGTCCCGAAACTTGAGCGTTGCGAACATCGGAGTTGCCGATGCAGATGGCGACGGCGTCATCGATTTCGATGATGCGTTCCCGGACGATGCCAACTTTAGCGCTGATACGGATGGCGACGGGATTGCCGATCAATGGGAGCTGGATCACGGCTACAACCCACTGATCGCAGATGATGCCAATAGTGACACAGACGGTGATGGATTCAGTCTGCTCGACGAATTTAGCAACCGCAGTTTTCCTGAGCTAGCAGAACGTGAGGCAGCACTTGCAGGGCAAGCCGTTGGCGTTAGCAACACGCTTGACGATCGCTTTGGCCTTTCGGTCGCCGGCGGCGATCTGAATCAGGACGGATATGCTGATGTTGTCATCGGTGCACCTCAAGGTGGAGCGTCCAATGGCGCAGTCTATATCCAATACGGAGCCGAAGGCGGCGCCGTTAACGGATTCAAAGAGATTACACCGGTTGGCATCACCAGCGCATACGGCCGCGCCGTCGCAGTTGGTGACTGGGATGACAATGGTTATCCGGACCTCGCGGTAAGCCACAGCAACGGCGTCTATATTCACTTCAACAATGGGGAAATTCTGCGACGGCACGACACCTTTCGAAACGGTTTCATAGGCTGGAATTTTGGCAGCGGCCTGCACAGTGCGGATCTCGACGCAGACGGTATTGAAGATTTGATTGCCACCGCAGTATCGGACACAGCGGAGGGCTACGTGTACGCGTGGTTGTCGACCCGCGATGGTCTTGACGGTAATCCTTTGATTGTTAGAGACCCGTCTGGACCGACGAGCGACTCCGTTAGCGTCGGCGACATTGACGGTGATGATAGACCGGACCTCATCGTCGGCTCACCGGCGGCTCCAGCGCAGGATGTGCAGGTTTATCTGGGTGCACACAACGACTGGCTTACAGTCGACAATACGACCGTAACGCGCTCGTTTACCCTGGCGACGCCGGGCAGTAACTCTCCATTTGGTTTCCGCGTTGCTTCCGGAGAGGACATTGGGGGCGACGGAATCGATGATCTTGTTGTTGCCGCGTATGGCAACGTGGGTGAGATCTATATCTACGATAGTGCGAGCAACTGGATTCCGCCTTTCGGCTCCACCGTTGCTGTTAACCCAGACCAGGTCATAACCGGGCTCGATGACGGCAGTGCGGTCGGGGATACCAGTGGCGACCAATTTGGCGTGTCGATGGCACTGGGCCATCTCGATTCGGACGCGTACGCAGACCTTATCGTTGGCGGCAATCGTGGTGGCACCAGCGATCAGGGACAGGTTCGAATCTTCCGTGGCAGTCCCTCCGGCTTGTTGTCCAACGAGCAAGTTGAAGCCGGCACAACAGACTTCGACATGCTGGGCTACAGCGTTGCGATACCGGGCGACATCGATGGCGATGGTTTCAACGATGCTGTTGCCGGTGCGCCGGACATCGTCGCCAATGGCCGGCCAGCGCCGGACGGTGGTTATGCTCAGATCTACTACCACGCGTTCGTTGCGACGAATGCTGCCGATGACCCTGACACCGATGGCGTGGCAAGCAATGTCGACAACTGTCCACTAGCGGCCAACACCAATCAGTCAGACATCGACAGTGATGGCCAGGGTGATGCTTGTGACGCCGATATTGATGGTGATGGCACGACCAACGATCTCGACAATTGCCCACTGATCAGTTCGAACGATCACACCGATCTTGATGAGGACGGCGCCGGCGATGTTTGCG
The DNA here is from genome assembly GCA_942490655.1 of uncultured Gammaproteobacteria bacterium. Lineage (GTDB taxonomy): Bacteria > Pseudomonadota > Gammaproteobacteria > Steroidobacterales > Woeseiaceae > UBA1847. The sequence goes on from CALNXZ010000014.1 coordinate 279,035, forward strand.
ACGACGATGACGACGGCGATGGTGTTCTGGACACGAGCGATGCGTTCCCACGCGATGACCGATATTCGCTGGATACCGATTCTGATGGTTTACCGGATGCGTATGAGACTGACAATGGTCTGGACCCGAACGATGCGACTGACGGTCAGGGCGACTTGGACGGCGACGGCCGCAACAACCTTGACGAATTCACGCAAGGCACGGACGTCAACGCCGATGACGTCGCACCAATACTGGCTGTACCCAACAATATCGTGATCAACTCAAGCGGGCCGTTTACGATTGTCGATATCGGCACAGCGGTTGCGTCTGACACTAAAGACGGGGCACTGGGCGCCGTCGCCGATGTCAGCAATTCGTTTGTTCCCGGCCGCCATGTCGTCACCTGGACGACTGCGGATGCTGCCGGCAATAGCACGGCAGCGACACAAACAATTGACGTCATTCCATTGCTCGACTTCGATGGTGCGGCTTCGCTCGCACTCGAAGGCGAATCGGCGCAGATTGGAATTGTGCTCAACGGTGATGCAGCAGAATATCCGGTGACCGTGCCGTATACAATATCGGGGACGGCCGTGGCTGGTGACGACTACCCCGCTCTGCCAGGTATGGTTGAGATTCAGGAGGGTAGGATTGCTGTGATTAACGTGCCAACCACTGGCGACGGTATCGCAGACGACGGCGAAACTATCGTTCTGCGTTTCGGTCAGTTGGAAAATGCGGTGGTCGGCGCAAGTAATGAATTCACTTTGACCATCAGAGAAGGCAACGTCGCGCCAAGGGTTTCGATTGGTGTCATCCAAGGCAGCACTGATGCATCAGTGCTGACGCAAGACGGTGGCTTGGTCGACATCATCGCGTTCGCGAGCGATCGAAACCAGCCAACGGCTCTCAGTTTCGACTGGAGCGCGAGCAGCGCAGCGCTATTGCAGTCCGGCGTCACGGATTCTGAACAATTCTCGATCGACCCGAATGCACTCGCGATTGGAACTCATCGTCTTGAGGTGACGGTTCAGGATGACGGCATACCCGCCTTGTCTACAACGATGCATCGATACTTGCGCGTGATCGAGACGGCTGCGCCATTGAGTGACTCGACGGATACCGACCGAGATGGCATGAACGATCTTGACGAGGGCGCGGGTGACGAAAATGCTAATGGCGTGAGTGACTACCTCGACCCAACAAACCAGGATCATCTGCTGGTTGCCAGAACCGGCACCCAGGATTTGTTGCAGGTCATGCGGGGACAGCAACTGCGATTGGGTGCAGTTGCGCTGGCCAGCGGCGACGACGCGGAACTGGCGATGTCGGACATCGAGCTGTTCGGCAACAGCGGTGAACCCGCGGCAGGCTCTGACGACATTCGCTTTCGCTACCCGGGCGGCCTGTACGACTTCGAGATTACAAATCTTGTCGAACCAGGTGATTCAGTTTTGGTGGTCATCCCACAGACAGCGCCCATCCCACCGGCGGCAAGCTACCGCAAGTACGTGTCGTGGCAAGGCTGGACAGATTTCATTCGAGATACACGCAATGAACTGATGTCGGCGCCTGGTGATCCGGGAGTTTGCCCATCCCCGGGCAGTACTGAATACGGCACCGGACTTACGGCAGGACACTTTTGTGTGCAGCTGCTGCTAGAGGACGGCGGGCCAAACGATGCCGACGGAGCGACAAATGGTGAGGTCCGCGATCCAGGCGGTGTGGCAATGGAAGCCGTCGCCATCGCTGTCACTGCCGAAGGTGTAACAACACCGAGTCGGACCGTGAATGCGGGCGCAACAAACGTCGTCGTCGCACGCTTTCAGATCAACGTGAATTCGCCGGACGTGGAGATCTCCAGCATCAACCTGAAGGCCAGTGGTTCAGGCGATGACAGTGCCGATATCTCGAACGTTCAAGTCTGGGTTGACGCTAATGCAGACGGAGCGATCGACGCCGGCGACACTGTTATTGGCAACGGTCGTTTTCAAGCAAACGATGGAACGGTGCTGCTGCAGCTCGCCACCCCTTACATGCTGCAAATGGGCCAAAGCAATTTTATGGTGACATATGACTTCTAGGACGACACTTGAACAATATGCAAACAAAAGGGAACCCGGATAATGAGTGACTCTCTGAGAACAATGGCGACTATTGTGATGCTGCTCGGCCTCGCAGCCTGCGGCGGCGGCGGCGGCGGCGGCGGCGACGGTGGCACTATTGGTGGAGGTGGTGGCAGCACCTCGACCACATATGTGCTTACGGTCACCGGCATCGAGATGACCGATACACGCACCGCACAACCGGTGGATGCAGCGGGTCTGCCGATCGTCGGGGCGACGATAACCCGAAACTAGTATGCTGACATCTTTACTGTTGATGGTTAGCCCGGGTTAACCCTTGGTATCGCGGACACATCTGAATAGGCGGAGTCCGCCATTTCTGGGGTTGTCCATCTAAGGCGGGGGCATCTGCGAAAAACTGCCTTTAGATGCCCCAAAGTTGCCCCCAATTTCTTTGCTACCCGACGCTTTCGGTTCGAAAGACGCTTGAAAGTTGGCTACAACCGCGGGGCGTCACCGGACTGCCTCGTTCCTGGCAGCACGTCCTCGGACGAGTCAATGCCACGCCAGACAACGGATTCAGGTACTTGAATGAACCCAATTCGATTCCGTGTTCCACCACCGAAAAGCCCCGTTAACCAATTGATTAACAGGGCTTTTTTTGGAGTGGTGGTGAAGGGTACTATCGATCCTGGCATGTATCTATCTGAAATATAGACAGTTTCATCGCTACCGATGACTTAGATGCCCCCGCTGTTGCCCCCATATCTTGCGGCTGATACTGGACGGCATCGGACACTATCCGCCTCGAACCAGACGTCAAGATATCGCGAAAATTGGTCAAAATACGAACCGCGGTTTGAACCGGTATGCACGATGATTCGCGCATGTCATGACGCTCCACTGATCAATCCAAAGTGATGGTCCGAATAAGAAAGCGAGGCGACTGATGCACCCATAACTGAACTAAATATACCTCTATTCACGTTTGTACCGTTGACTCGAAATGGCCGACGACAAAGCCGACTGGGATGATGCCCGGCAGCAATTCGAACTGTGCAACTCTTACTCCATTCTGCTCAAGCGCGTCACAAAGCGACTGCGCAGTGAACCGGCGATGCCCTGGAAAACCACTTAACGCTAGTAGCCGAGAAACCAGCCACGAAGACTTTGTCTCATCATGACAGAACGTCGGCGCCACCAGAGTAGCGCCAGGTGCCGCCACCTTCCGAAGCGCACGAAGCGCCGCAGGCAAGTCCGGCACCAGGTGAAAAACATTAGCAGCGACAACAGCGTCAAACTCGCCGGCAGAAAATGGAAGCGCATAAATATCTGCCTGCTTACACGTCACGTTCTTTAGTCCGGCATCCTGAACACGCTGTTCCAGCGCCTCCACCATGGCTACCGCGTAGTCTGTGGCGACGACGGAATCGCTGGTCTGCGCAATTGCGGAGGTAATGATGCCTGTGCCTGCTGCGACTTCGAGCACTTTTTCCTTGCCGCGAACAGCATCGCTGGCCAATTTCAGCATCCGCGGCAGGGGCCGGCCGAGCACCCAACGCAGCGAGGCATCGTAGTTGCGGGCGTGCCGCTCCCAGTAATCTTTGCCGCTCAATTTAGGTTCAGGCGGCGCAGCCGCAACGCGTTACCAATCACCGAAACTGAACTCAGGCTCATCGCAGCAGCCGCAATCATCGGGCTCAACAGCAACCCGAATACCGGGTACAGCACGCCAGCCGCAATCGGAATGCCCGCCGTGTTGTAGGCAAACGCGAAGAACAGGTTCTGGCGAATGTTGCGCATGGTCTGCTGACTCAGCTGGCGTGCCTTGGCGACGCCTAGCAAATCGCCACGAACCAGCGTCACTCCAGCGCTCTCCATCGCCACGTCGGTGCCAGTGCCCATCGCGATGCCGACGTTCGCCTGTGCCAGCGCCGGCGCATCGTTGATACCGTCTCCCGCCATCGCGACGATAGCGCCGTTCGCCTGTAGCTCCCGGACAACGCGGTTCTTGTCTTCCGGGGATACGTCGGCGTGCACTTCGTCGATACCGATCTGACGAGCGACCGCATTCGCCGTGCCTTCGCTGTCGCCGGTCAGCATGACGACCTTGAGCCCGGCGTCGTGCAGCATCTTGATAGCCCGTGGTGTCGATTCCTTGATCGGGTCGGCCACACCGATAATGCCGGCAGCCTTGTTGTCGACCGCGACGAACATAACAGTCTGGCCTTCTTCTCGATACTTCTCAGCCGCGTCGGCCAATGACTTGTCTTCGGCATTCAGGCGCCGCATGAATTTACTATTGCCGATGGCGACGACCGCATTGCCGACGCGTGCGCTCGCACCTTCACCGGTGACCGATTCGAAGCCGGTCGCTGACGTCAGACTCAGTGACCGCTTCTCCGCCGCGACGACGATGGCCTGTGCCAGCGGATGCTCGCTGGCTTTCTCGACTGACGCGACCAGGGCCAGCAGTGAATCCTCGTCGTACTCACCGGCGGCCTCAATCATGACCAGCTCGGGGCGACCTTCAGTCAGCGTGCCGGTCTTGTCGACCACAACCGTATCGACCTTTTCGAAGGTTTCCAAAGCTTCGGCATTCTTAATAAGGATGCCGTGCTGGGCGCCCTTGCCGGTGCCGACCATGATGGACATCGGCGTCGCGAGTCCAAGCGCACAGGGACAGGCGATAATTAGCACGGCAACCGCGTTGACGATGGCATAGGCCATGGCGGGCTCTGGTCCCCAGTTGGACCAAACAACAAAGGTGACAATAGCCGTCACGACAACTGCCGGCACGAACCACGCCGCGACAAGATCGACCAACTTCTGGATTGGGGCACGGCTGCGTTGTGCCTCGGCGACCATGCGCACGATCTGCGATAATAAGGTGTCGTCGCCGACCTGCGTCACCTCCATGATCAGGCTGCCTGTGCCGTTAACGGTGCCACCGACAACGTCATCACCAGCCGTTTTTTCGACCGGTATCGGCTCGCCGCTGATCATCGACTCGTCGACGGAGCTGTGTCCCTCGATAACTTTGCCGTCGACCGGAACTTTTTCGCCGGGCTTTACCCGCAGGCGATCGCCGGGGGCGAGGTCGTCCAGAGACACTTCCTCCTCATTGCCGTCATCGGCGATTCGCCGCGCGGTTGGCGGTGCCAGTTCAAGCAACGCACGAATGGCACCCGACGTTCGGCTTCGCGCCTTCAGCTCGAGCACCTGGCCAAGCAGGACGAGCGTCGTAATGACTGCCGCCGCCTCGTAGTAGAGCGCAACTTCGCCGGCGTGATTCCGAAATGCATCGGGGAAAATGCCGGGAAATGCCGTTGCAACGAGCGAGTAGACGAACGCCACGCCGACGCCCAGCGCGATCAGCGTGAACATGTTGAGATTCAGCGTTCGGACCGATTGCCAGCCACGCACGAAAAACGGCCAGCCGCCCCACAACACGACCGGCGCAGCCAGCGCCAGTTGCAGCCACTGGCGCCATGCAACCGGCAACAGGTGCTCCAGCGGTTGGCCCGGAATTATCTCACCCATCGCGTACACGAACAGCGGCAATGTCAACACGGTACTGACCCAGAATCGGCGCGTCATGTCGTCAAGTTCGGACGTATCCTCCTCCTCGCTCACCATGACAGGTTCCAGCGCCATGCCGCAGATGGGGCAACTGCCAGGCTCGTCACGAACGATCTCCGGGTGCATCGGGCAGGTGTATTGCGAGCGTTTCACGGCAACATCCGCGCGCTCGAGCGCCATGCCGCATTTCGGGCAACTGCCGGGCTGATCGGACCTCACTTCGGGGTGCATCGGGCAGGAATAAACGGCGCTCATGATTCGCTCCTTTCGAGGTCGTGCAGTATCGGGCAGTCGGGGCGCTCGTCGCCGTCGCAACGTATTGCGAGGTGCGTCAGCGTGTCGACCATAGATTGCAGTTCGTCGATCTTGCTACGCAGTTCATCAACATGTTTCATCGCGACGGCTTTTACCTGCCGGCTGCTGCGGCCCCGGTCGCGCCAAAGCGCCAGCAGTTCAGAAACCTGCGGAAGCGAGAAGCCCAAACGGCGTGCCCGTTGAATAAAGCGCAAGGTATGCAAGTCGGGCGCCGCGTAGACCCGGTAGCCTGCATCGCTGCGCTGTGCCGGTTCCAGCAGACCCACCTGTTCGTAGTATCGAATTCGTTTGGCGGAGACGCCCGTGGCGTCTGCCGCCTGACCAATGTTCATCACCTCAAACCTCCGTCCACTTTGTCACCCTGTTGGTACATTCAAGGCAAAAGCGTAGACCTTCCCGTTATGGGAAGGTCAAGCTTTTTTTCACAGCGGTCTTGGGCTCAGTGTTTGTGCTCCGGCTCTTTGACCTTAACCGGCCGTGAAGAGCTGTGCGTGTGCACAACCTTCCACTCGCTCCCGATGCGTCGAAACAGGAAGGTCTCATAGCCCCGATTGTGAATTTTCCGGCCGTCGGACTTAACCACCGCAATGACCTCAACGTCCGCAACCGCCCACGCGAACGATCCTTCGACATGCGTTTCAATATCTGAAAAATTTAGCTCCAGCCCATCCAGCGCGTCACCCTCGGGTTCTACGTGATGATCAATCAGATCGCTTAGCCCGACGTTTTGGCCACCACTCTCCACGTAGCGCGCGCCGTCAAAATCCAGAAAATGCTCACGAAACGGTGTGCCGTCCGCCTGTTCCCAGCCGAGCTCGATAGCTTGAATGATGGCCGTCAATTCATCCGTATCGGCGTCTTGGGCCTGTGCCGTTGGGGCAATAATGAGAATCACCAGTGCGCCGACTACCCTTTTCAAATCGCTAAGTATTGTCTTGTTCATCAACAGTCTCCCGACCAATCATTTCTCGATAATTACGCGTCTTTTTGCCGCGGTGGGCTGCCAAACTCCGGATCGCTGCTGACTCGCGCCGCAACGGTGCCCTTAGGTGCGTCGTACCAACCCGGGTCGCTGTAGTCACCTCGTTTCAGGTTGTTTCGTACCTTTACGGTCGTGAACATTCCGCCCATCTCGATGTTTCCATACGGCCCCTTGCCCGTCATCATTGCGAGCGTGTTCTCGGGGCCACTGTGATGACCCATGTCGACGTGCTCCTGATGTTCAGCCATGCCGTACTCGCCCATCGCGATGAATCCCGGCAGGATTTTTTGAATTTCTTCTTCAATGCCGTTTTGATCCACGCCCAGAGGATTTGGAATTTCATGGCCCATCGCGTTCATCGTGTGATGCGACATGTGGCAATGAAACGCCCAATCGCCGGATTCGGCGATAAATTCGATGTCACGCGTCTGGCCAACACCAATGATCTCGGTCGTCTCAGGTCGCCATTGCGATTGCCGCCATCGACCGCCATCAGACCCGGTGACCAGGAACTGCACGCCGTGCATATGGATCGGATGATTCCACATGGACAGATTGCCCATACGGACGCGCACGCGCTCACCAGTGCGAGCAACGACCGGGTCAATCGCCGGAAATACTTTGCTGTTGAAGGTCCATAAATCAAAATTCACCATCACCGACGGATCAGGACGATAGGTACCCGGATGCAGCGCCCAGTTGTGGGTGATAAAACAATAGTCGCGATCAACCGGTACCGGTTCGCGCTCCCTAGGGTGAATGATGAACATGCCCATCATTCCGACCGCCATTTGCGTCATCTCGTCGGCGTGAGGGTGATACATGTGTGTGCCGTGTTGCCGAAGTGTGAACTCATAGGCGAAGGTTTCGCCGGGACCGATTTGGGGCTGGCTCAGACCACCGACGCCGTCCATACCACTCGGTAACAGGATGCCATGCCAGTGAATCGTCGTGTGTTCCTTAAGCCCATTCGTGACCAGAATGCGAACTCGGTCTCCCTCAACCGCTTCGATAGTCGGGCCTGGTGTTGATCCGTTGTAGCCCCAGCATTTGGCGACGCTGCCCGGTGCAAATTCATGATCGATTTCTTCGGCGACAAGGTGAAATTCTTTGACACCGCCTTTCATCGTGTACGGCAAGGTCCAGCCGTTAAGGGTTCGCACGGGTACGTAGTTTTCTCGGCCGCTGGCGGAAGGCTTTCTTGGTGCTTCCTGGGCATTGGCTTCGGTGCTGACTGAGCTTACCGCGGCAGCCAACACACCGGCGCTCGAATAGCCTAGAAATTCGCGTCGTGATGTCATTGTGACTCTCCGTCGGATTTGTGGTTGTCGTGTTGCATACCCTTCATATCGCCCTGCATGTTGTGTTGCGAATGCGCGCCGCCACTTTGTGGCTGGATTAGCTTTTCGACATCGAGGCGTTCATTTCCGATGTTTCCGCTGCCTGGCAGCGTATTGCCGACCGCGCGCGCGAGTTCGGTGCGAGCCAGCCAGTAGTCGCGCACTACCTCAAGGTAGCCTTGGTAGGCGTCGTACTCCTGCTGCTTGATTTCCAGCAGTTCGAATATGCCGATCAGCATGAAGGACTCTTCTTCCTTCGCGCGTGCGGTTATTGCGACTCGGGCTGGCACAAGTGTGTCGCGATACGCTGTCACACGCGCTCTGGCGTTTGCGGTTTCGGCGAACGCTAAGTGTACTTCGTTAGTTACCGCGAGCGTCAGTCGCCGCACTTCGGCGATTGCGATCAGTAATTCGGCGTCGAGTCGCATCAACGCATCCCTGTTCTGGGTAAACAGCGGCAACTCCCAATCGGCCGTCGGGCCTGTAAGGCGCGCGCCATCGGTTTCGCGTTCGCGTTCAACGCCGACGTCAAGTTCGCCCAACCAGCGTGTCCAGCCGGTGACGCCCCGTTGATCGGCAACCCTATCTGCATGAGCTCGAGCGGCAGCCAAATCAAGACGACTTTGGGCTGCGAGCTCGAGCAATTCATCCAGTGGGCCATCGCTGGCCAACGGCACGGGCAATTGCGCCGAGGCGTCCCACGATCCGTTAACGGACAGGCCCATGACGGTCCCGAGCGCGGTGCGCATTGCGTACGCTTCGGCACCAGCGGCAAAAGCCTCCAGCTGGGCCTCTGCTGCTGCAGCCCGCTCCATCGCCAATTCCCGTGGTGTCAGGTTGCCCGCGTCGTGATAACGCTCAGCCAAAGCCACGGACAGGCCCGCGGCTTTCGCGATCTGCGTACGGAGAGCAGAAACCTGCTTGGCGCCCACGTACTGGTAGTACGCAGACTCCGCGTCGGCCGCCGTCTCGAGAACCGCAGCGCCAATGAGTTGCTTCACCGCAGCGTATTCAGCTGCCGCCAATCGTTTGCGTGCAGGCAGGGTGATGAAATCAGTGAACGAGGTCACCAGGCCAAGCGACACTTGATCGAGTTCGCCTGAACGATTGGAACTGAGAACCGAGCCCGACAATATCGGATTGCGAATACGTCCGGCCTCATACACATCAGCGACTGCGAATCCAAGTTCGGCATAGGTGGCTTGCAGTTCTGGATTGTTAATCAGCGCTATGCGAACCGTGTCGTCTGCGCTCAGCGCGGGCGTTACGAGGCTAGCAAGCAGGGCCGCCGTATCGCCAGTATCGACTGCCTGGCCCCGCTCGGTAACCAGACTGTCCACGTCGCTGCGACCGAGGTCGGCCGGTACGCTTGCGCAGCCACTTAGGCCGAGAATCACTAGCGGTGTCGCGACGCGCCGCGACCAACGGGGGCTAGTGGTCATGTGTGCTGTGATCGTGTTCTGGTGCCTTCTTGGCCGCATCTTCCAAGTCTTCTTCAACGTGTTCATTTGCAGGCTCGCCATGTTCATGTGGCATCGCGCTACCCGGGGTTCCGTCACTTGAGTGATGTCCATGTCCTTCGGCACTCGCCAACAGCTCGCCATAGGATTTCGCGTCGAGCTCTGGCAACGCCACCATCAACGCGACCACTGGCCACAAAGACTCATCGTCGTGGGTCGCACCCCATGCCGGCATGCCGGTCATCCTGATGCCGTGTTTCGTCGCCCAGAACAACTCGGCAGGCGTTCGCTGTTGCGCAGCTTCCGTGAGATCAGGTGCCTGCGGGTTGAGTCCCTTGCCTGCCGGCCCGCGCGACTTGCCTGGCGCCCCGTGACAGCCGACACACATTGCTTCGAAATCGTTAACGCCAGCACGTACCAGCGCATCATTATTCAAGTCAGGGACGGGAATGTCCCTGGCTCGTCGCGCTATTGATGCGCGCATTGTCGTGGACATAGCCCATGTCGATAACCCGCTGTGCGGTGTCGACGCGCCGACATCGTAAAGTCCGGAATACATATACGCTGCTGCACCGACCCCGGTCAGCAACACGCCTACCCCTATTGTCTTCAGAATTGTTTTCATGCCGTCATTTCTCCACTATCGAACATCAGTCAGGCGCGTCGCCTGACGAGCAGCATCCGCTACGGACGCAGGACAAATCGGTGCAGAGAGGGGCTAAGCCAGAAGTCGGTCGAAGCGGCTGACGGGAGTTGCTCGTCGCAGCGCCGGCGGCGCATGCAGGACGAAGGAAAAGATAGGGCTGCCCTGGATGAGTGTCTGGTCGGCGGGGACGAGCGGGACTGCGATAGGCCCATCGAGCTCGTAGCTGCGAGGAATAGTCGTTATCGCCGAATCATCGGCAATAATGCTCGTTAATGAAACGCAGTTTCCATTGCAATTGTCATGCGGACAAGCCTGTGTACCACCTGTCTCGGCTTGAATCTCATGATGGGCATGTCGCCCGACATCAGTTGACTTAACCGCCACACTGGCCACGCAAAGGCAAAGCACATTGCCAAACACGAATGTGGCAATGAGTAGTATAGAAACGGTCTTTTGCAGGATAACCATAAGCTGCGAAACTATACTCCTTATACTATTTGGACAAGATCAAGCGGTCCTGACGGGTGGCGACGGCATCGTCGCACGCACGATATATTCTGCCGAATGTAGCGGAGCGACTTGCGTAAGATAAACATTCGGCGTGATTCCTGTGAAATCCTGATTCAAATAATCGGGCGCTAAGGCCATGAGCATACAAAAGGCTTATAAAACTAATCTATATGATGCCCCATACCACAACAACGGGACGACAGCGTCGCAAATTTCTTAATCAAATGTCTGGGAAGTTCACGACCTATCAATTCCTTTTAGTCTCCTATTGTACCGATGAGTTCGTACGCGCTGCCTGGGTGGCTGAGTTCCGCCAAGCTTACTGGTCGACCACCGGACCAAGTTCTGCGACGAATCACGAGGCAGGGTTCGTTTGCTTCCATACCCAGGTATTCTCGCGTCCTTGTCGACGGCATAGCTGCCCGCACAACATGCTCAGCCGTATGCAACGGAGCTACGCCTACGAGATATACGTTCGGCGTAATAGTAGTGAAATCCTGCGCAAGATAGTCGGGCGCCAAAGTCGGACAAACGTATCGGTCTTCAAGCTGAATCGGACGGTCACTTTCCATGTGCAAGATCAACGAATGAAAGAGTGTGGATCCCGGCCGCTGCATTAGTCTATCGGCAAGTCTTTGATCAGCTAGGACCTCGTCTAACTCAAGGACTTTAGCGCTGTGAACATGCCCTCGTGTACGAATTTCATCCGCAATATTGCGAACCTTCAAGACGTCCGAATGCGGTCGAGCATCCGCGACGAAAGTTCCGACGCCGGCCAATCGAGTTACGTATCCCTCGTCCGCCAGCTCCCTTAGCGCGCGATGAGCTGTCATGCGCGCAATTCCAAAAGATTTAACAAGATCGGCTTCGGATGGCACACGATCGTGAGGTTTCAATTCGCCGGTATTGATTAACCTGATGATGTGGTCTTTGACTTGGCGGTAAATCGCCTGAGCGGTGCCCGCCACTATGATCGATTCATTCACTGCCTAACCCTCTTTGGCTGCTAGTCGCAATTGCGAGCGTCATTTACTTAACGATCCGATCATCAAAGCGATGTTGAAGGTGTTGCGTTCGTTCCAAAGTCGGCCGATATCCTAACACTCGTTTGCGACCTATTCCGAGTATGAACAGTCGATTTTTTCTGCGAATATCCGCTTGCACTCCGTCAATCCAGTCAGTTTCCGAAATCGTCATACCTGATAGCTGTGTTCGCAACGCCAAGCTCCGCCAGCATACTACGCGTTGCGGTCAACATGACTGGCGGCCCGCACACGTAAAATTCGCAGTCTCCCAATGACGAATGACTGCTTAATACGTGCTCAAATACTACTTCGTGTATGTAACCACGCCAACCGGTCCACTGGCTGTCATCTGACGCGTCCGACAGGGCGACCCGCCATTCAAAATTGGCGTGATCTTTCGCTAGCCTCTCGAAAGTATCGCGATAAAGAATCTCCTGTTGATTTCGAGCACCGTACCAGAATCGAAGTTTTCCCCGCCAACCCTTGCCCTCCAAAAGGTGAAGGGCCATTGACTTCAATGGCGCCATACCAGCCCCACCACCAATCAATATTTTTTCCCTGTCACTGTCGACAAGTCGGAACTCGCCGGCTGGGCCGCGAAAGGCGACCCGATCGCCAGGGCGCAATCCGCATATATAGCTGGATCCAGCACCTGGCACCGCGGATATGCCTGTAGGTGGCGGCGAAAAACGTACCGTGAAAATAAGCTCCTGGGGTTCCGAAGCATTCGGAGCCGTCGCTATGGAATAGGTTCGCGCTCGACCCGCGACGTCGTTGTGCGCCCAATAATCAGGAACGGAGAGCGCTTTCCAGACTTCGGCGAATTCCTCGGGCACGGCGAGCTGGTCCAGATTAATTTCGTAACTGGGAATTTGAAATTCAAGATAGTCGCCCGGGGAAAATTGAATTGGCGAATCCGGCCGAATGCAAATTTCTTTTAGCAGCGGAGTTAGCCACCTTACCGATACTACGTCGGCCCATAGTGACGACTGCTGAAACGCGAGCTCCGGCACCGTCACGATGTCGTGTGATCGCGGCTTGTGCTGGCAGCCAAGTCGAATTCCTTCCGACAAGTCCTCGGAGTTGATCCATTCTCTGTCCACTGCGGTATGCTCCGGCGCATCGCTTTCATACCGAACCTTGCACAGGCCGCAACTTCCGGACCCATCGCAATTCGACGATAGCTTGATCCCAGATTGGGACAAACTTGTGTAGTAAGACAGCGAGCTGTCCAGGGCGATCGGTTGGCCAGCACGCCCATCGGACCCCACGGTACTGAATACTGGCTTGCCGCCAGACCTGATTCCCGGAAGCCAGAGGAAATCGCCCCGGGAAAAACTATTGAAAACTAGCAGCATGCCGGAAATGGCGATCCAGAGCGTACCGAAACCGATGATGATAATTTGCAGGTTGTTAAAACTATCGGCACGGACGTAGTCCATGAAGTGCAACATCAATAGAAAATCGACTAGCTTCCAGCGGCTATTTCTGTGCTCAAGGACCTGGCCATCTTCGGCGGAGACGTAGATCCGCGTTGCTAAACGATCGTCAGTTTGGACTTTCCAAATTGGTCCTTTTACGGCTCTCACTTCGTTCGAACCGTTGTCCAGGAGCTCGCTACTGATAAGCCGTCCCGCGCCGCGATAACTGGCGAACGCTATTTCTTCGGCCAGTTCTTTGCCAATGGAAATTTGATGCCCCTCTTGCGCATCAAACAGCCGAATGGACTCATTCTCCACCACTCGGTACACCGGTCTTTCCATAAACGTCCGCAACGATATGGACTGTGTCGGACCGTTCATCCGGGGAATATCGGAGGCCGGGATTATTTCGCCGTAGGAGAATGGTGGTGGCCCTTCTTTCGTCGCGTGCCGTGTAACAGCTCCACTGACCTCCGCGTGATCCACAAGGCTGATCACCATGCCGGTCACCAGCCAGATTATTAGTTGAGCACCGATTACGAGCCCTAGCCACTTGTGCAGTTTGCGCATGAAGATCATGCCGTCGGCCCCTGTTTCCGGCCAGTATTGAAACTGTAGAACAGCAACCACACGCCACTCAGACCCATCAGAGTACCTAACACAGAGAATATGCGCAGAACCGAGTTATTGATGTTCTCGCGCTCCTCATAATCCATCACATGCAACATCCAGAGAAAATCAAAAACCCGCCACAGCGTGTGACGCCGGATGGCGAACTCGCCGGTGTCGGGATCTATGTAAAAACTACTGTTCCATACATCATCGAAATCGATGCGCCAAAGCGGCAACGCTCGCGATTGAAGTTCCGTTGGCGGGTTGCTGTCGATTAGCGAAACGCGCGCGATGCCGCCGTCGCCCGAGTAGTGGAAGCTCGCGACCTCCGTCGCGAGTTTTTCATTTAGCGGGCTTAATTGCTCCCCCGTATTGGCATCCAATATTCGAATGCTGCCACTCTCAACGCGGTAAACCGGTCGAGTCATCATGGTCGTCAAGGTAATGCTTCTGGCATCTGGATAGATGTCACCAATGTGCGAAAACGGAAGTTGCGTGTTTCCTTGATCAGGAATGCCTTGCTGCATGTTCTTTACAAGCATGTCGCCATGAATGATGTCGATGTTCACCGCAACCATGTAGAAACCGCTCAGCGCCCACAGAAACAATTGTATTCCGAGTACGAGGGCAAACCATTTGTGAGCTTTTCGAGACAGGCGTATGGCTTTCATCTGTTACTCAGCGCTTGTTATCTGGGTACGAAAATACGCTGGTTAGCGGCGGGGACCCGCCAACCAGCGTAAGTATGGACACTATCACTACGCAGCCGATTAGAACTCGTAGCTCGCCTGCATGTACCAGCGTTGACCCAAAAGGTCGTAAGTAAAGACATCAGTGTTCGCATCGTTCCACGATGTGATGAAGGGAGCCTTCTCGTCAAACACGTTATCGATACCGAGCGACAACTTCAAACTGTCACTAACGTAGTAGTTGAAGTGCAGGTCATTGTAGAAAATGTTGTCCACGGAACTGCCGATCGGTCCGCCACCATTTTCATCGTCAGCTTCGCCAATCATTCGTAATGACCAGCCCGCAGACCACTTCTCCGCATAGACTTTCGCGCTCGCATTCATGCGCCACTCTGCAAAGCTGCCTCTGTCTGCAGTGATCTTGCCGCGCAGATTCTCGACTTCCGCTACCGGATTGGCCTGGTTTTCATGCGTTAGCAAATTGGTTGCCCGCAGCGAAAATGACGAGCTAAGGCCTGCTATTTCCGTGTCGTAGGTAAAGGCATAGTCGATGCCGGTTACCTGCTCGTTTGCGGCGTTGACCGGGCGTTTATTCAGGAACGTGACTTGATTGGTGATAGCGTCGCGAGTAAATGAATTGCAGAACTCTGCATACACGGTAGGGTCTGTGTAGCAGAGGCGAAGTTGATCGCTACCGTCGACGGCGTTGATCGCATTGTCGATTTTGATATCGAAGTAGTCGATTGTGGCCGAAAAGCCCTCAAGAAACTCCGGTTGAAACACGATTCCAAAGGTCAATGTATCTGCGTCTTCAGGTTCGACATTCGGGTTGCCACCAACACCCGTCAGAACAGTCGTGCCGTTCTGAATGAAATTGGCTGGCACTCCGTCCGCTAGACAATTGGTTGCGATAACGCCGGCCGCACCTTCGCATGGATCAACTGTAATCAGGTTCTCCTGATTGGTACTGCCTTCTATCTCGCTGATCGTGGGAACGCGAAAAGCAGTCGAGGCCACCGATCTGAAGGTGAATTGATCATTTACTTGCCAGACCGCGCCCAATTTGTAGGTCGTATTGGACCCGAACGAGCTGTAGTCGGACCAGCGCCCGGCGAGCGTAAGACTCAGACTTTTCGCCATCGGCGCGTCTGCTAACAACGGAATAGACAATTCACCATAAATTTCCGTGACATCAGACGAACCACTGATGGCAGATTCACCACCATTCTTCAAAACGGTTGAATCCGGGTCGCGCCAGCCCTTTTCGCTGCGGTCTTCCGCGCCCAGTGCAAAACCTACTTCTCCCGCAGGCAGGCTCATCACGTCACCATACAAGTTTGCGGAGATTGAGAGCATGCGATTTCCGCCCGTTCCTTCGCGCCGGTACTTGATGAACTCGATCAACTCAGGAGTTAGTTCGTCCACACCGAAATAGTCTCCGCAGGGAATGGCCGCACCGGGTGCTGTACTGCAAATATTCTCATCCAGCGTTTGTGATACACGATCGTGGTCAAGGTCAAAGGTCCAGCCGTCCTGGCCGGTATTGCGACCATAATTGACGCTGGCGTCCCAACTCCAGCCGTTGTCAATCATTCCTTCCAGGCCGGTTACCACTCGAACCGTATTCGTTTCCTGGAAGAAGTACGGGTCCCCCATTTCGATCATACGGCGATTCTTAATGAAAAGGTCCTCTCCAGTCGGATTGTATGGGAAGGCCGCCGAGACTGGCGTGGTGTTAAGTCTTCGTGGCGTAACGATCTGATCACCCTGGCGATTGGCGTAAAGAATTTCTGTGAACACATTCAAAGAGTCTGATATTTCGTACGTTCCGAAAGCGGAAACATTGATTCTTTGGGTCGGACTCACTGCGTTCAGGTATGGAAACCAGTTAAAGCCATGGACGGCGCCGTTATACGGTTCGTAAAAGTTTCCGTCACCACCGGAAACCTGGTTGAACTGATATTCTGTACCAATCAGGTTGTGCGCGCGGCCGCCAATGGTCGTGGAGCTGCCGAAACACTCCAGTCCGCCCGCCCCTTCTTCTAGTGGACAGGCAGCACGGTCCGATTGCAATACCAGACCGGTATCAACGTAACTAAGGTTTACGGCGAAATTGCCTTTGTCGTAGGCGCCGCCGAAGGTAAAGTTGACCTCAGAATTTTCGCCATCGGACTCCGTTGTCGCACCGTATTTGACGTCGAGCTTGGCGCCACTGAAGTCTTTCTTGGTGATAATATTCACAACACCGGCTACCGCGTCGGCGCCGTAGATGGCAGAGGCACCATCTTTGAGTACTTCAATTCGCTCGATCAATGCCGATGGAATCATGTTCAAATCTACGGACGAGTTAGCGCCGGTACCACCGTTCACTATTCTGCGGCCGTTCAGCAGCACCAGCGTTCGATTAATGCCCAAACCTCGGAGGTTGGTCTGGGCAGTGCCGTAGCCGTTGCTGGTCCAATAGGCGTTTGTAGAATTGCCTGCCGGCCCCGCCGAGGCAGTCATTTCCTGAAGGATATCCTCAACATTTGAAATTCCCGAATCAAAAATGGCTTCAGCGCCGATTATTGTCACAGGACTTGCGCTGTCCCATTCGGACCCCTTGATACGCGACCCGGTAACAACGACCTCTTCCAGCGCGGCCGATCGGTTGCCGGTGTTTTCATCAGCTGCAAGTGCGACATTGAAGGCGCCAACAGTGATGCCTGCCAATACGATGTGCATGGCGATTTTCTTGATACTCATTATTTAATCCCCCAGATCGAAATCTGCATAGTTGATCGAAGCAAACGGTTTGTTACCGGTTTCGCCGGATGGCGTGTCGGACGCGAGCGTCCGCGAAAGTGGCTGGACAGCCGGGAAACATGAAAAGCAGCCCTGAGGCTAGAAGCCTGGACTACCTGTCGCGTCATTAAGACAGCGGCATTGAAGGCACGCAGCATGGTTTCCCCCCATAATCAGTGCAATGACGTCCGCACTGTACCTGTCTAGACAGGTCTAGTACAAGTTATTTGTTATATCCATTTGTAATATGGCCAGGCCCCGACAAAACTAATACACGTAAGCATTGATCCACCCCGCCATTCGTGTCAGCAGATCGATACGATGCTGCAACTCTCCTATGTCGTGTGGCTCCCGTGGGTAGACGACAAGCTCGGTGGCAACGCCATATCGCCGCAATCCTCTATAAAATTGTTGACTTTGGCCGATCGGATCAATTGCATCTTCCTCGCCAATCAGGATCAACGCGGGGGTGCGCGCGTGCTTAATGTGTGTCATTGGGGACATGCGCACAAAGTCGTCGAGGTTCTCGTACGGCGTGCCAAGAAACCAGGTGTCGTAGGCGTTGATCTCGGCGGCTTCTGTTCCGTATTCGACCGCCAGGTCGGTCATCGCTGCGCCTACAATGGCTGCCTTGAAGCGTTTGGTCTGAGTAATCGCCCACGCCGACATGTAGCCGCCATATGACCAGCCTGCGATCGCCATCCGGTTGGTGTCCGTAATTCCCTCCTCAATGAGAAAGTCGAGTCCGGCCATGGCATCCCGAAAGTCAGCCCCTCCCCAATCGTGCCTGTTGGATCGAATGAAATCGAGGCCATAGCCAATTGACCCTCGAATATTGGGCGCGAGGACCGCATAACCCTCGGCAACGAGGATTTGCGCCCAGTCGTTGACGCTGTTTGACCATCGCCCGGTCGGTCCACCATGAATAAGCAGCACGGTTTTCCAGCCCTGTTGAGGCCTCGCGGCCAAGGCTGGCTCGAAAAGGGCCGCCTCAATTTCAAACTCACCCTCGACGCTGTAGCGTATGAGCTTGGGCTCGACCAAAGCCGGGAAACTACTGTTCAGCTTACTGATTTGCCGCGCACCCGACGCATTGCGGATCCACAACTCCTGTGGATCAACGGCGTTCTCGCTGACATAGGCAATTACGGGTCCGGCGACATCAAATGCGGTAACTGCACGGCCTGGAAACAGAGGCTGTGGTTCGATGTCACCGTCGATCGAAACGTACGCGAGATAGTCACTAAATCCGTCGACAGCCAAGATCCACAATCCACCGTCATCAGCCCAGCTGTAGTCCGTGATCATTCGATCTGCAGTTTGACCGGTCAGGTTCCGCACAACGCTCCCGTCCAGCGGCTGTAAGTACATTCCGTGTGGTATGGGACCGCCATCAGACGAGCCTATGTATGCTAGAAACCTGTTGTCCGGTGACACTGTGAGTTTGCTAACAGGGCCATCCGGCCGACCCAATTCGCTCATGTTGTTGCCGTCAAGATCAACCAGCAAAAAACGATCCGTCAGGAGTTCAGGGTACGAATTGTCGGTCGCAGACACGACAAGGCTATTTCCGTCCGGGCGCCAGGCAAAAGCTGATACAAGCCACCCTTCATTACTTAGACGAGTTGTTCCTCCGGATGCGATGTCGACCAACCGCAATGACACCGGCCGGTTCAACTCACTGACCACGACTTCGTCATCTTTGCCATTTTTTCTGTCGCTTTCCGCAGCGGGATCGGGAGCCGCGGCAGTAAATGCGATGCTCCTGCCGTTCGGTGACCACTCGAAGTCGACAACTTCGCCAAAGGCACGAGCCAGAAGCTGCGGCTCCCCGCCGTTCATAGGCAGCACATAGAGCTGCGCTTTCGCATCCTCGCGCGTTGACAGAAACGCCAGGGTCTTGCCGTCCGGTGACCAGCGGGGACGCCGGTTGCTCGATCCGGACCAGGTGATTTGGCGAAACTGATCGACCTCGGATTCGTACAACCAGATATTCTTCGCCAACCCATCCTCTGTAACCGGCTCCGTGACCACTGCCGCCAGTCGCTGCCCGCTCGCGGACCACTCAAGCTCACCAAGCTCATAACGATGAATGAGTTGTTCGGGCGTCAATGCGGCGTCAGCTGACGCGATGCTCGGTACTGCGAAAACAAATGCTGCTATTTGAATTAAGGCGCAGATACGCATAGTGGTCAGTTCCGCACGTTGAGTTCGAATGCAATTCAGCGTATCTTACTTGTCTAGACAAGTATAGGTTGCTTCGGTTATCTCCGACAAGTAATTGAATTTAACGATCTTTATGGAGTGAACTGTGAAAGCAGAACGACTGGCTCCTCCCAGACCATCAATATTCGCACCGACCGGAACGACGCTGACGGCCAAACAGTGGAGTACCGAGGCGCCACTCAGGCTATTGATGAATAACCTCCACCCGGACGTCGCCGAGAATCCGGATGAGTTAGTGGTCTACGGCGGTATTGGCAAAGCGGCCCGAAATTGGGCGTGTTACGACAAGATCGTCGAGACACTGACAGACCTGGAATTCGACGAGACTTTGATTATCCAGAGCGGCAAACCCGTATTTGTGGCCAAGACACACGAGGGCGCTCCTCGTGTGCTTATTGCCAATTCCAATCTTGTTCCGAAGTGGGCAACGTGGGAGAAATTCAACGAACTCGACCGGGCGGGGCTCATGATGTTCGGTCAGATGACCGCCGGATCGTGGATTTACATCGGTAGCCAGGGAATTGTTCAGGGCACATACGAGACATTCGTGGAAATGGCGCGCCAGCATTTCAACGGAGATTTGACCGGAAAATGGATACTGACAGCAGGTTTAGGTGGCATGGGTGGCGCTCAGCCGCTCGCCGCGTCATTAGCCGGCGCCTGCAGTCTGAACATTGAATGTCAGGAAAGTCGAATCGACTTTCGCCTCAAAACGGGATACCTCGACCACAAAGCAACGTCCCTTGATGAAGCGATGAACATGATTCGAGAGTTTACGCGCATCGGGGCCGCAAAATCCGTCGGTCTCCTGGGCAATGCGGCTGAGCTTCTCCCGGCGATGCTGGCACAGGGCATTCGACCCGATGCCGTTACGGATCAGACTTCTGCGCACGACCCCGCTCATGGATATTTGCCCATAGGCTGGACCGTTGACCAGTGGCTCAGAACGCAGCAGTCAGACAAGACGCAGGTGGCGCGCGAAGCCAAGAAATCGATGGCCATACACGTCAGTGCAATGTTGGAATTTCATCGAATGGGGATTCCCGTTTTCGACTACGGCAACAACATTCGCCAGATGGCGAAGGATGAAGGCGTCAGCAACGCTTTCGACTTTCCTGGCTTCGTACCGGCGTACATACGACCCTTGTTTTGCCGCGGCATAGGGCCTTTTCGTTGGGTCGCGCTGAGTGGAGATCCGGAGGACATTTACAAGACGGACCAGAAGGTCAAAGAGCTCATACCCGATGACCCACACTTGCACAGGTGGCTGGACATGGCTCGGGAGCGCATCGAATTTCAGGGGCTTCCGGCACGTATATGCTGGGTCGGGCTCGGGCAACGACACCGATTGGGACTGGCGTTCAACGAGATGGTCGCGAGCGGCGAACTCACAGCGCCGATCGTTATTGGCAGAGACCACCTCGACAGCGGCAGCGTAGCAAGCCCGAATCGGGAAACCGAAGCGATGCGCGACGGCAGTGACGCAGTATCCGACTGGCCACTGCTCAATGCACTGTTGAACACCGCCAGTGGCGCAACCTGGGTGTCCATCCACCACGGTGGCGGCGTCGGAATGGGCTATTCGCAGCACGCCGGCGTCGTCATCGTCGCCGACGGAACAGAGTCGGCAGCTGAAAAATTGCACAGGGTGCTCTGGAACGATCCGGCCTCGGGCGTTTACCGACACGTCGATGCGGGATATCAGGAAGCTATTGACTGCGCCAGAGAAAATGGCTTGCGAATTCCTATGATGGACACTTAGACAACAGTTCTCCAGGCTACTCCCTCGTGCCTTAGCCCGTTTTCACCGACCTTGTCATCAATACTGTGGGAAGACCAATATACTGGACATTAAGCTACCACCGCTGCCGATAAGCCCGGGCGACCCAAGACCATCAATCACCGATAGCGTTACACTGCTTGGGGACATTCGAGGATTCTCTTGCGCAATTAGGGCCGCTTCAGCTCAATCGTCTTGATCAAGCCCATCAGATCGCTGTCGGTCGACAGCACGAGCGTGGTGTCCGAATCGATCACGAGTCGATAGGTTTCGAGCGTCTTGAGGAACTTGTAAAACTCGACGGCCTCTGCGGACTGGTTATAACTCTTAGCGTAAATGTCTGTCGCCTTTGCATCTGCATCGCCTTCGATTACCTGAATCGTACGATAAGCTTCGGAAACGATGCTCTGCAATTCCCGCTCCTTGTTGCCGATAATGCGAGCGGCCTCGCCAGCTCCTTCTGAGCGAAACCGGTCAGCGATTTGGTCACGCTCACTGATCATTCGGGCGTAGATCTTCTGGCGAACGCTCTCATTGTAGTTAACGCGCTTGAAACGAATATCCAATAATTCAATACCGAACTCCGCTAGCTTGCCCGAGGCTGCCTCGAGAATATCCGCCTCAATGCGCTTTCGACCGCGACTAATTGGCAACAGCGTACTGATGTCGACTTGAGCCAGTAACGGATCGACTTCCGGTGTACGATCTTTGCTGGTGCGGATGATCTCGATCAATTCATGGCGGGCGACCGCATTTCGGGTCTCACTGCCGAGAATATCTTCCAGTCGCGACTGTGCGCTGCGCTCATCGCGCAGGCGCAGGAAGTACTGCAACGGATCCTTGATACGCCAGCGTCCAAAGGTGTCGACCGTAATGTACAATTTGTCTTTGGTCGGCATGTCATTCGCTGTGCCATCCCAAACCAGAATGCGTTTCTCGATTCGATTGACTGCCTGAATGAACGGTATTTTTGCTTTCAGTCCGGCCTCATCCACGATCTCGCCGACCGGCTTTCCAAATTGCGTAATTAGAACGCGTTCCGTTTCGTTGACGGTATAGAGCGATTCCCAACCAACAATTGCAACGACGACAAGGACGATAACGCCAATTGCGGATGCCATGTTCTTCATTGCTGGACTCCCTGTTGCGAGGTGTTGAGTTGCAATAGTGGCAGTACGGACGAGGCGGATTCATCGACAATCACTTTGTTTTTCACGGCCGGCAGCACTTCGTTGAAGGTCTCAAGGTACAGACGCTGTTTAGTAACCTCGCGGGCTTTCAAGTACGCGGCCAGGAGTGCGTCAAATCGCCGCACATCACCTTCCGCTTCATTGACTCGCTGAATGGCGTAGCCTCTGGAACTTTCTATCCGCTGATCGGCTTCGCCGCGCGCTTTTGGAACCGCCTGATTGTATTCACCTCGTGCAACATTGATCATCCGCTCGCGCTCTTGTTGCGCCTCGTTGACGCGGTCGAACGAGGCCTGAACTGGCTCCGGCGGGTTCACGTTTTTGAGTTGAATCTGGTCGATTCGAAGGCCCATTTCATACTTGTTGACGACCTCTTGCAATTTCACCTGCGCGGTCGATTCAATGTCCTGGCGGCCAATGGTCAAAACCTCATCGACGGTTCGATCGCCAACCACTTCCCGCATTACGGATTCCGAGACGTCACGTAAGGTGTCACCCGGATCGCGTACGTTGAAAAGGTAGTCGAACGGTTTCTCGATGCGAAACTGGATTACCCACTCCACGAGCGCGGTATTCAGGTCCCCGGTAACCATGGTTGTTTCCAAGGCCCACTGCATTGGCGCCGATGCTTGGCTGGCGAAGCTCGCGCCTGGCGTACTAAACCCAAATTCTTCTTTCAACTGCCGCTGCAAGGGCACCTCTGTCACTCGATCTATACCGAAAGGTAGTTTGAAATGTAGCCCCGGTGTCACTTCGCCGTGATAATGGCCGAAGCGCTGAATGACGCCGACGGATTCTGCCGGCACTGTAAAAACGGCCGAAAACAGAGACGCAAGGACCAGAAAGCCAATGATGACAGGCGCAATGCCGCGCGGCAGAAAGACTTGCGGAAGATCCGGTGTGTCGCGTTTTGTAGCCATGGTATTGCCCACCTGTGATCGCGTCGATTGATGTTGCGCCCGTGCTAGACACGAGCCTATTAAGACCGAGATTATGCGACCTATACCCAGCATCAAGGTCAAGTTCCAGAGGCATAAATCGCACTGAAAAAGCTTCTCTGGAGCCGGGCGCATCGTCGACCTTCGCTGAAATCACGATCGAGTCACTACGCGCGATCACGCCGCACTGGTGTTTCACCAAGTCCACCTGCGTTGGGCAGGAAAATCATTGGCCCCAAATATGACTTTTCAGGCGTACCCGATCCTCACGCAAACGACAACCTACCGGTGTCGTGCGCTGGCGGCACACAATGGCAGGCCTCGTGACGTGGACTACGTTGCGTCTGCCGACGCGGCGCCGTTGGTTCGCGGCAGTTCGTCACCTCGACGCGTTCGATGAGCGGACAGAACTCTCCCTCTTGTGTGACCGGGTTGCTCATTTTCCGCCATTCGGCGACCGCCTCGCTGATGCGCGCCTTTTTCGCTTGCAGTTCAGCAATTTGCTCTTGAACCAGCAACAAACGTTCGCTCACGAGCGATTTCACTTGCTCGCAGACGGAACCACCATCATCAACCGCCTTAAGAATGCTCCTAATGTCACTTATCGTCAGAGCAAGGGACTGCGACTGGCGAATAAACTTGACCCGGTGCACGTCGCTAAGCGAAAAGCATTTATAACCATTTTCCGGATCCCGATTCGGGGTCAGCAGTTTGATCCTTACGTAGTAGCGTACTGTTGCTGGTGTTACGTCGGCCATGCGCGCGACGTCGGCGACGTGCAAAGCACCCAGGCATCGTGTTTCATTAAATTGCGCGGACATATAGATCTCTCCTTCAATGCGTATTCAAACCGAGCGTCAAGGACGCCCAATTGCCAGCCACACGTGGCGGCCGTCGAACATTGAAATGGATCTATATACGCAGTCGCAGCGTAATGAGGTAAACCGGTAGAGCCGTGACCGATTTCCGATTGTCGTTCGGACGAATCCTGTAGCGGTCCTCGATCAATGGGAGGAGCACGTACGGACCAACCGCCGGCATCAATTCAGCGGTGGGTTTCGGAAGCTCTTGTTTCTGAACTTTTGGGACGACGTCTGGGTCGCAACAACAACTTTCCCCTGTTATCGGCCTTGTCGAGGTCGCGTGCGGACAATGGTCGTGACTGGAAACGACGTGTGCCGTTGCGGTGGCCGGTGTACTGAGGGACAGTGCCATAGCACACGGCATCGCAGCCATACCCAGCATCGCAAGCACCACGGCTCCCAGGACAGGACCCGCTCGACGCCGTTGTCGAAAGATGGCAAACAATTTCATGCGCTTCACCGATCTCGTGTTGTCTTTTTTTGTGAGCATTGGTCGGAAAAACCGATCCACGCCTAGTTATTCAGTTTCTCGTAACTGTTGCTATACGTAGTTGTACATAACGATTTGGCATCAATTCAGTGAGGGCCGTTTGTACGCACACGATCGGCCACCCTTACTGAGCACCACTTGCCACAATTGCACGTTGCGGGCGCGAAATGCGCCTGCGCAGGCTAGCAAATAGAAGCGCCACATCCTCTGAAATCGCGTGTCGTATCGATCGCCCAGCTGACCCCATGCGGCCTCAATGCGCCGGTGCCAGGACATCAAGGTACGGTCATAATAGATACCAAAACTGTCCCAATCCTCCATCAAGAAATGCGGCTCGATCGCACGACCGATTTGCGTGATCGACGGCAACATGCCGTTAGGGAAGATGTAGCGATGCAGCCAAGGGTCCGTAGCGCACACCGAGGTGTTGCTGCCGATAGAATGCAGCAGCATTAGGCCATTGTCGCTTAGACGCTCGCTGCACAAGCGAAAAAACTTGGCGTAGTTCTTATAGCCGACGTGCTCGAACATGCCAATAGATACAATACGATCAAAGTGGCCGCGCGACTCGCGATAGTCCTCAAGGCGAATCTCTATGGGCAAGCCTGCCAGCTTTACTTTCGCCCAGTCGTGTTGTTCGCGGGAGATTGTGACGCCCACCACGGTCACACCGTATCGCTCGGCCGCGTAGCGTGCCATGCCGCCCCAACCGCAACCGATGTCTAACAGCCGCATTCCGGGCGCCAGCTCAAGCTTACGACAGACCAGTTCCATCTTGTCGCGTTGCGCGTCCTCCAGCGTCTGCGCGCGTTCCCAATAACCACAGCTATAATTCAAATAGGTATCGAGCATCGCGTCGTACAGTTCATTGCCAATGTCGTAGTGCTTTTCGCCGACAATGCGAGAGCGTGCAGGTGACTGCAGGTTCATTAGGCGCGACAGTAGTTTCAGCCAGCGATGACCACTCGTATTCGAGAAGCGTTGATGCAGCGCCCGGCGGAGAATACGTTCGACCATTTCGTCGATGCGCTCACAATCCCACTGGCCATCGATATACGATTCACCCAAACCCAGCGAACCGTGGCGAACGATTCTATCCATGGCCCGACTGTCGCGTATTTGGAGGTCGTATGGTCGCGGACCGTTCAATTCAATATCGCACCCGGCCAGATCATTCTGCAGCAATCGTCGCACACCGCGCAATTTGGTGTCGTAAGCAATCTCGGATCTTACGTTCATCGCTGCTCTCCTGCTTGTAGCTGTGTCACGAGGTATCCTATTGTCACGTTGTGGGAATTCTGGCACGGCATTCAGAGGCGCCAATCCTGACGATTCGTACAACCTGCGCCGGACGAACAGGTCAAAGCGGCGGACCAGTTTCGCGCCTCGCAATGATCGAGGAGAGGGTGGGATGCACGGTGGTGCGTACGTGTTACTAGCCGCAGCAGCAGCCCTTATGTTTTAGCTGCAATGTCTCGGCCGACGCGCCATTGCTAATGTCGTAGCCGGTGATCTCTACAGCTTGCTCAAGCTCAGCAACGGATGTCAGGTGCTCATCAATCTGAATTGTTGCCAATCCTGATTCGAGCAAAACTTCCACGTTCCTGACGCCGTCAATCGCACGCAATGCGTGAGTAACGGATTCGACGCAGCCTTGGCAAGTCATACCGGTTATCGATAAACGCTGTGTTTCCATGATCAATCTCCTTTGTTACACAAGTCGCGAGCTGCATCGTCGCGTTTAGCATTACATCACCGTCTACCGGCTGTCGCGGAGGCGAATGCACAACCCTATACTCGCAGCTTACGACCTGTATGTTGCGCGCAGGTCAAGGCCTGTCCATGCCGCGGTGCGGCCGTGCATGAATCCGCCCCAATTCGCTACAAATTTGCTTATCGAACTTGCGGGCGCATCAATTACAATTGGGTCCAAGGGCTACGTGCGATGACGTTCGATAATTTGACCAGCGGGCAAGTTGGGCCACCGGACGCTCAGAAAAGCGGTGCGAGGAAGCAGCGCCAGGGACAGCAACGAGAGGACGGCGCGTCCTTAGCCCAACGCTTGAGCGTGCGCTCGGCCTCTATCAACCCTCGCTGGCCGGTTCGCGCTGTATCGTTCAATCAGCGGACAGAACTCGCCCGGTTGCGGCGTCAGAGATGGCATCGTATTCCATGAAGCCAACGCTTTGGCGGCGCGCATTTCGATTTGTTCCAGATCGCCCAGCTGTCGACGGATGCCATGCAGCCGTTCTTTGACCTTGGACTGAACCAGTTCGCAAAGATCCTCGCCACGGTCCGCAGCCGCGAGAAGCGTCTTAATATCACCAATCGTGAGTCCAAGCGCCTGTGCGTGGCGTACAAATCGAAGGCGCCGTCGATCGGCACCGGAAAAACACCGATAGTCGTTATCCGGGTTTCGAGTTGGGCTCAACAGACCCACCCGGGTGTAATAACGGACCGTGGCAGGAGTAACACCCGTTTCTCGCGCCAGTTCAGCCACACCCATGCCACCAAGGGATCCGGTGTTGGAGCAATATTGATTTGCCATGACAACCCCCTTCCTGATTATTCTCGCCTCGATGAAATCCGCCTTCGGCGGTCACTCATTTCGTGGTCAATCATTTCAGATGATCGGAGTTGTGGTCTATTGGGGGTTACTCTAGATCCTTAAGGGGTGGCCCGTAGGTCATGGACTACACCGTACGGGAATCGGTTTGTCACAAGCGACTTGACCTGAGCCCTCGAACGCCGAGTCAGTCCATTGAACTGGGCCAGAATCTGCGCACCGCAGTGGTCCACCACAAACCCGCTACGGACGCGGAAGATCAATGGGCACTGACGATCGGAGCAGAGCCTGTTTAAGGGAAATCATTGAGCGACATGATGTGCATTGATTCCCTTGCATTGGGTAGCACGGAGTACATGCAGGCTGACGAGTCGGGTAGTGCCGTCATTGATGTGCAGCCCATTCTCGATCACGCTGTAAGCGCGGAACCTGCATCGAGTAAAGCAAGATTGTGGTTGTTCTCGCTCTACGCTATTGGGGCTTATCTCCAGTTGTCCATGTCCCTCTCGCGTTGAGGCCCGCACAGCTGGATACTATGACGGGTGATCGATCTGCAAAGCCGTTTTCCTGAAATCAGAATCAACTAAGATCAAGCCGACACCATCTCAATTAGACTGAATGCACGCTTGCACTAATGACGGATCGCGGCTTGCACTTGCTCGACGAGCACCTCGGCCGCGACGGGTTTCGTCAGCATCACGCGTGCACCTGCGTTAATCACCGCTGTTGTCAGCGGGCTACTCGGCCGTGCGGTTAGGCCGATGACCGGAACGTTATAGTTACCGTCTACGATCGATCGAACAATGTCGGCACCACTTATGCCAGGGAGATGCGGATCCAAGACGAGGCAATCCATTGTGTGATTTTCCAGGTCGGCCAGAAATTCCTCGCCCCTGAGATAAGCGTGCACATGCCAGCCTTCTAATTCCAACACCAACCGAAGGGCATCGAGAATTGCCTCGTCATCGTCGACGATTGCAACGCACACAGCCACAATTAGACGAACCTATCCATCGTTACAGTGTAGAAAGGCCATCCATCTAAGATAATTAGGACTAATACCTAGCGCGTTGGCGGGCATCAATGAAAAAGCTTTCGCGACCGTGGCTCGCTAAGTGTTTGCGCGTTCAATCATCGAGAGGAGTTGGTCCGTATCGACAGGCTTGTGAATTACGGTGCAATGGGCGAGGTTCGAGGCCTCGATTTCTTGCGATGAAGTATCGCCTGTCATGATCACGGCGGGAAGATCCTCGACCGTCGCCTGCCGCACTCTCCGAACCACCTCGATCCCATCATACCCGGGCAATCGGTAGTCAGAAACGACGATATCAGGGCGAACTCCAGCGGCAATATGCGCGAGTGCTTCGTCTCCATTCAAAGCGGTATGCACCTCGGCACCCTCAGCTTCCAACAGCATGCCAATCGCATCGACAATGCTGGGATCGTCATCGATAAACAGTACAATCGCCTCGCGCATTCTGGGAGTGCAAGTTTTTTCCGGAGGTTCCGATCGCTGCTCGATGGCTTTGCCGAGCGGCACTTCAACGGCGAAAGTCGAGCCCTCTCCTGGCACAGAAACCACATCAAGGTGATGGTCGAGTAATCGTGCGATGTGTTTCACTATCGACAACCCAAGCCCCAGGCCTTTGCGACGATCGCGCACCGGATTGTCAAGCTGAAAGTATTCTTCGAAAATTGCTTCAAGCGCGTCCGTCGGCATGCCAATGCCGGTGTCAATCACTTCGATGCGCAATGTGTCGCCTCGGGATTCGCAACGCACGTCAATCCGACCGGATTCCGTATAACGCAATGCGTTGGTAACGAAGTTTTCGACGATACGTTGCAGCAATGCCGGATCGCTGTGCACCACGCACGACGAAGGTTCGCAATGCAACGCCAATCCCTTTTTGTGGGCGTGGGGTTCATTGTCCGCGAGCAACTGGTTGAACAAGGTTTGTATTGAGAAAAACTTCTTGTTGGGTTCGACCGCGCCGCCATCCAGCTTTGAAATATCGAGCAACGCATCGAGCAGCTCACCCATCGTATCGAGTGAGCTACGTATCTTGCCGCTTATTTCTCGGGTTTTTGTATCTTCGAGTTTTCGATCCAGGACTGACAGGTAGAGTCCGATTGATTGCAGCGGTTGCCGCAAGTCGTGACTCGCGGCCGCCAGGAATCGTGACTTTGTGGCGGTGGCGCTTTCCGCTATTTCTTTGGCCACCTCGAGGAGCTGCTCGGCCTCCTTGCGTGCTGTGACATCGCGAATCGCGCTGGCCACGAACTTACCCTGCTTAATTTCCACGGAGCTTAAGCTGATTTCGATCGGAAATTCCGTGCCATCCTCGCGTCGTCCGTAGAGCTCAAGCCCTTGCCCCATCGGCCGAACCCGTGAATCTTCAAAAAACTGCTGTCGATGCGCCGGGTGATGTTCCCGAAATCGCTCCGGAAGCAGGACTTCAATGCGTTGACCGAGGAGTTGCTCACGCCGGTAGCCAAACAAGGATTCGGTCTGTCGATTGACCAATACAATTTTCCCAGACTCATCGACAACCACCATCGCATCGGGCGCTGCGTCGAGTAGTTGTTTGTCCGGTAGATCCATCAAACGTCCTTGATCGCTTTCGGTACCCTGAGCGTTTTAGTTCGTTGTTGCCCCTCTATGCTCTTGAACTCACGGTCGATCGAGCCTACGCCCTTTAGACGACCAATATCTATAATGCCATTTGTCGGTCGTTGTCTCGGGTTTTCTACCCGATGGGTGTAACAACGTGGCGGTGTGGTCGAATTGATCCACACTGCGTTTGACGACGTCGCAGCGCTCACCATCGCAGGCGCCACCGCACTAGTGCGGGCGCTCTTCACTCTTGCTTTCGGCGATTTTGGACTGCGCGATCAGCTGCTTCCATTGGCCCAAACGCGGGAAAAACATCGGCACACGCTGCCGATATGCGCGATATTCGTTGCCGAATTCCTTCAGCACCCGCTTTTCTTCACGCCGTGCCAGCAAAACGTAAGCGAGCACGATCAGCGGCAATACGGTGATCGAGAACACCGTCGGCCAGTGCACAAAACCTTCGCCAAAAAGCCCGAGGAAAAGCCCCGAATATTGAGGATGCCTTACGATGGCGTACAGTCCGTCTGTGACCAGTCGGTTTTCCCGGCGAGCCCGGTACAGTTCGCGCCAACCCTGGATAAACAAACCAATGCCGATGATTAGCAGCGCGTACCCGACAATCATCGCGATCATCATGCCAGTCTCGCCGAAGCCTAGCAGGGTCGACCACAAATTCGCATTCAGATTGGGTTTATCTAAACCGAAGAAGCGAACCAGCAAATAAATAGTGAGTGGGAAGCCGTACATTTCCGCGTACAAGGCAATGATGAATGCCTGTACTAAGCCGGCGCTGGCCCATTCGCGCCAGCTCTTTGGTGCCAGGAATCGATACAGAAACCACGACGCGATCACAATCATGATCACGGCCATTGCCCAAGTTCCCGAGTGTGCGATAGTGTCTTTCATAGTGCCCGTCCTCTGTTAACGGTTGCTCGCGGCCCTGCCGGGCACTTGATTTCCTTTCGTTGGTTGCGGGCTGGTACGGTCTCGGCACCGGCGCACTGCGCCACCTTATCGCTGCCACAAAATGTGTGCCGCTTCCAGCGGTACCGACACGCCGGAATGCTGCGGCAGAAGCCGGGCAGTGAAATCCGTTGCCGGTCGATCCGCGGTCACCGATGCAGTGAACACAAGCGTATCGTCACCGTTGCGATGACCACTGCGTTGCATCGGCACCCGCATCGGACCGTCACCTCCCGCCGCCTCGGCGTACAGTTCCACGACCACATCCTCGGGTGAGAGTGCACCGAGCCGCACTTGCACCTCGATCGAGTGCTGTTGATCGATGGTCTCCACTTTGGCATCTGTGATGCACACGGTTGGCCATTCCTGATCGAGCACTGTTAACCAGTTGGCAATTTGGGCGCCCGACTCACCGCCCTCGGCCGCGCGAGCGCGATAAGCATTCGCTGCGGGCAAGTAAAATCGCTCTGTATATTCTCGCACGGCGCGATTGGTGGAAAATTGCGGCGTCAGTTGCGCCATGCTGTTGCGCATCCGTTCGACCCAGGCTCGTGGGATACCATCGTCATCGCGTTCGTAGAAGGCGGTGGTGACTTCGTTCTCAAGCAAGTCATAAAGCGCGTTGGCCTCGGCCGCGTCCCAGGCCGGATCGTCACCGTGTTCTTCGCCATCGCCGAGTGCCCAGCCGACCTCGGGCGTATAAGCCTCTGCCCACCAACCGTCGAGTTCGGAAATATTGATGCCGCCGTTGACCAACACTTTCATGCCGCTGGTGCCACTAGCCTCCCATGGCCGTCTCGGCGTGTTGAGCCACACGTCGACGCCCTGCACGAGGTGCTCAGCGAGGTGCATGTCGTAGTCGCTAAGAAACACGACGCGATGGCGGGCATCCGGCAATTGCGTAAACTCGACCCAGCGCCGAATCAAGGCTTGTCCGGCCGCATCCGCCGGATGCGCTTTACCGGCCATAACGAGTTGCAGCGGCCGCTCAGGGTGGTTTAACAAGCGCAGCAACCGCGCCGGGTCATGGAGGAGCAGGTCCGGTCGCTTGTAGGTCGCGAAGCGACGCGCGAAACCAATGGTCAGAATTTTTGGATCCAATGGTTGCACCGAGTCGTCGCCGCCTGTGGCCGCCAACTGTCGAGATAGACGTTCGTGGACGTAGTCGACCAGCGATGAACTGGCGGCACGACGAAACTCCCAAAGTTCCTCATCCGTGACACAACATATGTCACGATCCAGCGAATCGGTGGTACCCACCCATCGACCCTGACCGCAGGCATCGGTCCACAGTTTGTCGGCCGGCTCGGAATCCCAGGTCGGGGTGTGCACGCCGTTAGTCACGTGTTCGATCGGCACCTCGTGCGCCGGCCACCGCGCGAACAGCGGTGCGAATAGCTGGCGGCTCACCTCGCCGTGCAGGCGACTCACACCGTTGATGGCGCCACTACCGCGGATCGCCAGATACGCCATGTTAAAAGCCTCCGACGCATCGTTCGGGTTTTGTCGGCCCAACGCCAACAAATCACGCCGCGAGATTCCGAGTTGCTTTTCGGCGTACGCGCCGAGGCAATGCTCGATCTGAGCGGGCGCGAAGCGGTCGAATCCCGCGGGGACTGCTGTGTGCGTGGTAAAGAGGTTGCCGGGTCGGGTGATTGCCAGTGCGTCATTAAATGACTTGCCGGTGTTGTCCATGCAGTGGCGCGCGCGTTCCAAAACCAGAAACGCGGCATGCCCTTCATTGAGGTGACACACGTCTGGCTCAACGCCGAGTGCTGCCAGTAATCGCCAGCCACCGATTCCAAGCACCATTTCCTGCATCAGTCGCAGTTCCACGCCACCGCCGTAAAGTTCGCTAGTGATGCCGCGATACGGCGGATGGTTCGCCGCATCGTTGGTGTCCAGCAAATAGAGTTTTAAGCGCCCGACCTTCGCTTGCCAGGCACGCACCCAGATTGAGTGCCCGGGCAAGTCGAGCTTCAGCCGCAGCCACTCGCCGTTCGCCCGGCGCAACGGCGTGATGGGCAGCTGGCCGGGGTCGTTGTAAGGATAGGCGGCTCGCTGCTGGCCGTCCGCGTCAATCAGCTGGCGGAAGTAGCCCTGTTGGTAGAGCAAGCCGACGCCGGTGACGGGTACCCCCAGATCGTTCGCTGCCTTGAGTTGGTCGCCCGCGACATTACCAAGCCCGCCAGAGTAGATGGGCAGCGCCTCGCTCAGCATGAATTCCATACTGAAGTAGGCGATGCTGCGGAGGCTGGATTGGGGGTGGGTCTTTTGAAACCAGGCTGGCGCCAGTGCAGTTTCTCGCCTTACTCGAACCAGTTCATCAATATTTCCACGAAAGGTCGAGTCGGACAAAAGACGCACTAGCGTGTCCCGCGAGACAGTTTGCAAAACCACCCACGGATTTTGTGTGGCCCGCCATAGGTCCGGATCAAGCTGTTGCCAAACATTATCCGCACCGTGATGCCACGATGAACGCAAATCCAGCGCAAGTTCGATCAGTGCGTCGACCCCCCCGATTTCCGTGGGTAGCAGGTCGACATTCAATGGAATTGCTGCAACCTGCTCGCTCAATGTCCCTCCCAATACCGATGGCTTGATTGCATTCAGTGGTCTCCAGCGTGGCCTTAATAAACCCAATCGCATCAGTGCGGCTGATCAGCAACAGAAACGGTAAACGTACTGCGCTCAAAACGGGTGACAATCACGTATTGGCACCCAGCAGCGACATTCTGCGACGTGTATGTGGGACACAGGTCAAGCAACCAAAATGGAAACAGCCGGGGCCGCATTCACGCTTCGCGAGGGCTAGCAGCCCAACTCGGGCGGCGTGGCCACTAACAGAGTAAAATCGACACCGTTGCCTTACAGAGGAAACGAAATATGCCTGGCGATTTGGTGACATTGATGCCGGATCTCTCGTTTCTCAAAATCGAGGGCTTGATTGGCAACTACCGAAATTTCTTTTTCCGTGTAAATGCCAGTAGCATGGGCAGCGTCGTCGACAAGTTGACGGGGACCAACAACGCAGGGGATTTCGGGCGCATTGTCGATACTTATGGCGTGCGCCGCACCAGCCCCGATTTCTGGGCAATGAGCGACTGGTTCAATGATCGCCTAGCGGAAAATCAGCAGATCGATGCCGGTCTGCTGGACCTCAATTGCTACTCGAATTTTTGATCGTGCAGCGTGTCTCGACGATCTGCAATACGCTTCCGATGCGACTTCGTTATGAAACAGGCTCATGATGACGACTCCCGCACACCATTAGTGAAGGAACCACCATGAAGCAACACTCGGGAAACAAACTCTCCTTATTGGGCTCCGTATCGCTGGGCACCGGCGTTATGATTGGCGCTGGCATTTTCGTGCTGATGGGGCAGATTGCCGAACTGATAGGCGAGCTTTTTCCCTTAGCCTTTTTGGCAGGTGCAATTGTCGTCGGCTTTAGCGCCTACTCCTATGTAAAATTTTCAAATACCTACCCTTCATCCGGCGGCATCGCAATGTTCATGCGCAAAGCGTATGGCCCCGGCACCACGGCGGGGACCTATTCATTGCTCATGTACGTTTCGATGGTAATCGCCGAAAGTCTGGTCGCACGGACTTTCGGTTCCTATACGCTGCGACTGTTCAATGTCGACAATTCCGCAGTGCTGGTACCGTCACTGGGCGTATTGTTGATCGCCATCGCCTATGTCATAAACATTGCCGGCAACAAGATCATTGAGAGAACCGCCAACCTAACCGCAGCAATCAAAATTGCCGGAATCGCCGTGTTGGCGGTGGCCGGACTGGCCGTCGCGGGCTTGCCCTCCATGGAGAATTGGGGCAGAGCTGATCAAGTCACGGCAATGGGTGGCGGCTTTAATTTCGTCGCCGCCCTCGCTCTGGCGATTCTCGCCTTCAAAGGCTTTACCACCATCACCAATCAAGGTGGCGACATCCTCGACCCACACCGCAACCTGGGACGCTCCATTATCCTGTCCATTCTGATCTGTACCGTTATCTATACACTCCTGGCGTTATCCGTGGCCAGCAGCCTGAGCGTCGAGGAAATTATCACCGCAAAAGACTACGCACTGGCCGCCGCCGCCCAGCCCGTCTTTGGGGACATGGGTCTTCTCTTCACGGTACTGCTCGCGATAGTCGCGACCGTCTCGGGTTTGATCGCCAGTATTTTCTCCGCATCCAGGATGCTGGCCATGCTCAGCGACATGAAGCAACTGCCCCGATTGTATCGCGGCGTCGAAAACCCGGCGCTAATCTTAACGGTATCACTCGCGATTGGCTTGACAGTGTTTTTTGATCTAACACGCATTGCCTCGATCGGCGCCATTTTCTACCTGATTATGGATATCGCGATCCATTGGGGCCTCTATCGCCACCTCCTCAAGGAGACGAACGCGACGCCCGTTGTTCCTGTGATCGCGATGTTACTGGACGTCATTATTCTCGGCGCATTCTTGGTCTTGAAATACGACAGTGATCCGCTGGTGATCATCGTATCGCTGGTCGGCATCGTGGCGATCTTGGTGACTCAACGACTATTTATGATCACCCATACTGACAATAGTGGCCTCATGCATATGAAGATGGGCGACGCCGAATCAATGACCATGGATGGCCACGCGAAAATGCCTGACGAGATGGATATCCGCAACCAAAATTAGTAGCGACCTGCCGGTATTTCGATTATTCGATCGGATTGATCGGTCAAAGAGCGTCGGGGACTCGTTTCACGCCGGTAGCGAGTTTCACGAGGGCATCCGCGGATGCTGGCCATATCCGGATCCAGTTGATCCGCAAAATACGCCGTGACGAGATGTGACACATCGATCACGTGTGCCGGCGTCATCGCTTCGCCCGCCAGCGGACTCACGCCCGGCCTGGGATCTCCGGCACCGCACCTCCTGCTGTGCGTCGCGATTCTACTCACTATGATCGCGAGGCCACCCCTCTAGATCGTGTGACACCGTATTGTGATCTTTTCGGTCAATTTCTCCGCGCGAAACCAGCGACTCCAATACCCTTGCCTCCGAGCCACCGCCATTCGTTCGCCGTGTAGACGCGATCGACGCCCAGGCAAATGCGGCCACCACCGCGACCAACCCGGCCCACCATATCCAGGTGCCGCGAACGTAGCTGTGAGCCGACGAAACGTCTTGCGCCGCTATCAAGGGTGATGCGAGCGTCGTCAATACCATTACGATCGGCCTGGTCAATTTCATTGTTTCTCTACCTTCGTCCATGATAGTGGCCACTTAACTCGGACCACGACAGACGTAACCAATGTTGGTTTGCCGGGGCACCGCGAAGAGTCGGCGGTCTTTCCGTAGATCCCTTATCAACGGTGTCGCATGCTCATTGCAGAATTCGTCCGTGACACTACAAGATGTGTGCAGCATGCATGTCAAGAACGGCAGCAAGACATCAGAGCCAACGACACGGCAAAGATAGTGAGCATGAGCGTGGCCGCGGCGGCACTAAGCATGCCGGCCGGCTGCATCGCTATGACTGTCACCCCGTGACTGGCACCACAGCCATCGCTGGTTTGTCGGTTTCGTGGATGCCTAAAAGCCTGGTGCGTTTTAACAGCAGCGCATTGACGGCCACCAGCGCCGAGCTTCCTGACATGGCGAGTGCGGCGACCTCGGGGCTGACCACCAGCGGGTAGAACACGCCGGCCGCCACCGGAAAAGCAATGACATTGTAGGCCACGGCCCAGAACAGGTTTTGATGCATCTTGCGTAATGTGGCGCGCGACAGCTCAATCGCTCCGAGCACGTCATACGGATCACTTTTCATGAGCACCACGTCGGCGCTGTCGATGGCGACGTCGGTTCCGGCACCAATGGCAAATCCTACGTCCGCCTGAATCAGCGCGGGGGCGTCGTTGACGCCGTCACCCACCATGCCGACCTTTTTACCCTGGGCCTGAAGATCCTTGATCTTGTCGGCCTTTTGTCCCGGCAGCACGTCCGCAATGACGGTATGAATACCGAGCTCTTTGGCAATCCGTTCAGCGGTGGCCTGGTTGTCGCCGGTGAGCATGGCCACTTCGACGCCGCGCTTGCGCATATCCGTCACCATCGCAGCCGCTGTCGGTCTTGGCGCATCCGCAATAGCGATCAGACCGACCAGTTTGCCACCATGGGCAACGTGCACCACCGTCTGTCCGCTGCCCTGAAGCTGAGCCGCCTCGCCGGCGAGGCCGGCCATGTCGACGGACTCTTCGTTCATCAAACGGCGGTTACCGAGCAACACGATTCGATCGCCCACCGTAGCGCGAGCACCTTTGCCCTCGATGTTCAGGAACTCCGTCAGGGGCTGAAGTTGCAATCCCTCTGCCCGGCGCTGAATCGCCTGGGCCAGAGGGTGATCCGAGCCCTGCTCCACGGTGGCTGCCAGACTCAACACCGTATCCTCGTTGCCATCGGCAGCGGCGACGCTCACGACCTGCGGTTCACCCATGGTGAGGGTACCCGTCTTGTCACAAACGACGATGTCGAGCTTGGTGGCATCCTCGAGTGCCGAGGCGTTCTTGAATAAGATGCCATTTTTTGCACCCAAACCGGTGCCCACCATCACAGCCATCGGTGTGGCAAGGCCCAAGGCGTCCGGGCAGGCGATCACAAACACGGTGATGGTGAGCGTCACCGCAAACAACAGCGTAGCGCTAAGCGCCCAGTACCAAACACCAAACGTCAACAGGCCGATAAAAATGGCAATCACGACCAGCCATTGCGAGGCCTTGTCGGCCAACAGCTGAGCCGGAGCTTTGGAATTCTGCGCCTCTTGAACGAGCTTGACGATCTGTGCCAACGCTGTATCTGCGCCCACCTTGGTCGCACGGTATTTAAAGCTGCCGCTCTTGTTGATGGTCGCACCGATGACTGTGTCGCCCGGCTTTTTTGCCACTGGCATGGATTCACCGGTGAGCATCGATTCGTCCACCTGCGACTCACCTTCCAGCACCTCGCCATCCACGGGGATCTTGTTACCCGGACGGATCACGACAACATCGTCTTTCGCCACCTCCGCCGTCGGGATTTCCCGTTCCTGCCCATCGCGCAGCACCGTGGCCTTCGGTGGCGCCAGATCCATTAGTGAGCGAATGGCGTCTGAGGCGCCGGCGCGAGCGCGCATCTCCAACCAATGTCCAAGCAAAATGAACACCAGCAGCACGGCCACGGCTTCAAAAAACTG
Source organism: uncultured Gammaproteobacteria bacterium (assembly GCA_942490655.1). GTDB lineage: Bacteria > Pseudomonadota > Gammaproteobacteria > Steroidobacterales > Woeseiaceae > UBA1847. The sequence goes on from CALNXZ010000014.1 coordinate 317,291, forward strand.
CACGCCGTCAAAAAAGAACGTCGCACCCAAACTGAACAGGTAGCCGGTCCCCACGGACAACACAACCAGCACCGCCATATTGAGCACACCGTTTTTCAAGGCCCGCCAGGCGGCAACGAAGAACGGCCAGCTTGGCCAGATGATGGCAATGCTTGCCAGCACGAATAACCACTGATTGAGCGCCAGTCCAAACGGTGGCGCCGGTGGCGTGAACAGCCCGCCCATTGGCGAGTAAACAAAAATCGGAATGGCAAACAGGAAACATACGAAAAAGCGATTGCGCATGTCCCGCACCATTGACGGCATGTCCATGCTGCCGCCGTGACCCATCTCGTGGGCCATGTCGGCTTTGCCATCAGCGGCTGTGCGCGCCGCGTGACCACTGTGGCGACGGTGTTTGTCGTCGGCGCCTGGTAACGCAGCAGTGACGTCACCCGGCGCGTCGTCCGGTGCGCAGAGGTGCTTGGGTCGTGCCTCGCCGGCGCAGTGGTAACCGCACTCGCGCACTCGCGCCATGATAGCGGCGAGATCGATTTGTGACTCGTCATAGGTCACCGTCGCGCTACCGGCGACGGGGTTGACCTCGGCCTTTCCCACTCCCGGAAAACGTCGGAGTTGTTTCTCAACACCGGCGGCGCTCAGCACCGACAACAGACCTGCCACTTCAATGACCGTTGTATTCATGGTTTTTCCCTGATCAATGACGGTGACCTTGTTCCCCATCGCGATCCGGTGGATCGTCAGCGTCCGGATTATTAGCCCCGTGTTTACCATGACCGCCGTGCCCACCGTGCCCGCCATGTCCAAAAAGATGCATTGCTATGAAAGCGATGCCAATCAATACCCAAAAGCCGTTTGCTGTTAACCAGTTCATTGTCGTTCCTTCATCATTGGTCGTTTCGATAATCAAGCGTTGGTTGTGTTGATGTGCCTAACAAAGTGCTGTCAACTCCGGCGCCGGGTTGTGCCAACCGGTGCCATCCTCGATAAGAGCGGTCGCAGTTGAAGGTCCCCAGGTCCCCGATGCGTATTCGACCGGTGCGGCATCGCCATCGAGCATTGGCTGTACCACGCGCCAGGCGGCTTCGACGCTCTCGTCGAGAGTAAACAAGGCCGGGTCGCCGCGCAGCGCATCACGCAACAGCCGCTCGTAGGGTAGATTCGTATCGCCGACGGAATGGCGGGCGATCAACTCCGCCGACTCGCCCGCCATGGCGTCACCGGGTTGCTTGACGCGAGTACCGGTTGCGATAACCACCTCCGGACTGAGACGGAAGCGGAAATAGTTTGCCAAACCAGCTGTCGACTCGTCGAAAACGGCCAGTGGCGGTTGTTTTAGCCGCACGACCACTTCTGTTGCTGTAATTGGCAAGCATTTTCCGGCACGAATGTAGATCGGCACGTCCGCCCAGCGCCAGGTGTCGATGTACAACCGACACGCAGCAAAGGTCTCAACCTGGGAATCGGGTGCGACGCCCTCTTCATCCCGATATCCCCGAAACTGACCGCGCACCACTGCGGGCGGATCGACCGGTCGCATGGCACAAAACACGCGAAGTTTCTCGGCGCGCAGCGCAGTCGGGTCACGGCCAGCGGGCGAGTCCATGGTTAGCAATGCGATCACCTGCAGCAGGTGGTTTTGCACAACGTCGCGAACGGTGCCGACCTCCTCATAGAATCGGCCGCGGCCCTGTACGCCGAATGCCTCGGCCATAGTCACTTGGATGCTGTCGACGAAGTGCCGATTCCAGATAGGTTCCAGAAAGCTGTTGGCGAAGCGGAAATACAACAGGTTCTGCACCGCCTCCTTGCCGAGGTAATGGTCGATGCGAAACACCGACTGCTCGCTGAATACGGTGTGCAAAGCGCGGTTGAGCGCTTGCGCGGATGCCAAATCGCGGCCAAACGGTTTTTCGACCACGACCCGGGCGTCCTGGGCACAGCCAGCGCGCGACAAGCCGTTCACCACGGTTTCGAACATGCCGGGTGCGACCGCGAGAAAATGCAGCGGTCGTGCGCTATCGCTAAGCGCTTGCTTTAGGCGCACGTAGGTTTCGGCATCATCGTAGTCGCCGTCCACGTGCCGCAGTTGTGCCGACAAGCGACCAAAGGCCTCCGCGTCCAAATCGCCGTATTCGGTCACGCTGGCTCGGGCCCGGTCGCGTAATCTTTCCAGCGTCCAGCCACCCCGCGCGACGCCTATAATCGGAATGGTCAGATTACCGCGGCGAACCAGTGCCTGTAGTGCCGGAAAGATCTTCTTATAGGCAAGATCCCCGGTGATGCCGAAGATGACGAGCGCATCGCCGTCGGGCGCAGACATTATCAATCGCTCGGTTTCTCGGCGTGGCCGCCGAACCCGTGTCGCATGGCGGAAAGTACCTGGTTGGCAAATTCGGCCTGGCCGCGTGAACTGAAGCGGGCGTAGAGGGCGGCACTCAATACCGGTGTCGGCACGCCCTCGTCAATCGCCGCCGCAATCGTCCAACGCCCCTCGCCGGAATCAGAAACACGTCCCGCGAAATCGGTCAGTCCCGGGTCCTTGTTTAGCACCATGGCCGTGAGATCGAGAAGCCAGGATGGAATGACGCTGCCGCGGCGCCAGAGCTCGGCGATCTCCGGCAAGTCCAGATCGTATTGATAGTGAGACGGCTCACGCGTTGGTGCTGTCTCAGCGTCCGCTGCCATGTCGCGCTTGCCGACGTTGGCGTTTCGCAGAATGTTGAAGCCTTCGGCGTAGGCCTGCATGAGCCCATACTCGATGCCGTTGTGCACCATTTTGACGAAGTGGCCAGCCCCAGCTGGACCGCAATGCAGGTAGCCTTGCTCGGCCGTGCCCGCGAGCGGTGCCCGGCCTGGTGTCGGTGGTGCTGCCGCCACGCCTGGGGCCAGGCTCGCGAAAATCGTATCCAGGTGAGCGACGATGTCGTGCTCGCCGCCGATCATCAGGCAATAGCCGCGTTCAAGGCCCGCTATGCCACCGCTGGTACCCACGTCCAAATAGTGGATGCCTCGCTGAGTGAGTTCGGTCGCGCGCCGAATGTCGTCACGATAATTTGAGTTACCACCATCGATGACGATATCGCCCGCGTCCAGCAGCGGCACCAACTGCGCCACGATCTTGTCGACCACAGCGGCGGGCACCATGAGCCAAACCGCACGCGGCTTATCGAGCCCCGCGACCAGGTCCTCAAGCGAAAAGACGCCGGTGGCGCCCTCGCCTTGCAATTGTTCAACGGCCTCTTTGCTGCGGTTGTACACCACACAGTCATGACCGCCCTTCATCAGTCGGCGCACCATGTTGCTGCCCATTCGACCCAATCCCAGCATGCCAATTTGCACTGTTGAACTCCTTCTATCGTGACGTCAGTCACACAATGTAGCGATCCCAGGAACCGTAGGATTCCTTAATCGTACCGCGCGGAATCGCCAGTGCGATTACCGCAACGCCGCTGATGACACCCACCCAGGATGCAATTGCAGACGTGGTGCCGTCGAGCAACCAGGGTGCGGCGACCAGCCAGAGACCGAAAGGGATATTGATAAAGCGCGCGCTGCGCGCGACTTCGGAAAACGCAATGATCGAGAACGTCAACACGAGCGCGCCCATCAAATGATCGCTATTGGCCATGCTGCCGACATTGCCGACCGTCACGCGCGAAAACATCAGCGATGCGCCGATGGCGGTGCTCAGTAGCAAAGTCCAGGGTACGGTGAGACCGCGTGCGCCTTCCGATGCCCAATCGCGCATCGATCCAAACACACCCGGCGAGGTATCCTCACGGCCACCTTCCATCGCATCACCGGTCCAGAATGTCCGCCAGAACGGTTTGCCGCGCTGACGCGCATCGACCAGAAATTGGCCCATCGCAACAAATTCGTCGAGCGAATACGGAATCATCAGCAACATGGCGATCGCCGCGACCCAACACAACGTGCACCAGGTGCCGATCATGATCGGCTGAATGATGACCAAGAAAATGCTGACCACTCCGAGCGGCAAAATGAGAATGCCGAGCGCCAACACCATCCACGGCATGGTTCGCCAGCGGTCCTTGCCACCCATGAAGGTCATCACGAGCTCGAGCATGTAGACCATGGCGCCCAGCCCTGCGTCGGAAATCGGCAAGGCTTTGGATTCCGCCGAGGTGAGGATTGTGTCAGTACCGGCACCGAAAAACGGGTCCCACGCCTGATCAGTGTAGCCAAGTTGATAGGCGGCCATGTAGCGGGCGATGAAGAATCCGATGAGCGCTAACACGGCAATCGGCAAGCGCTGCAACCAGCTTGCCGGCGAATAAGCCCAGCCCGGCGGAACATCCGGACCGCCCATCATGCCCGCCATACTCATTCCGGGCATCATCGGAATCAGTACCGACAGTGCAATGACCAGGCCGCCGACCAACGTGGCGTTGGCGTAGGCCTCGGGCAATGGCGCCCAGAATACCAGCGGCGCAAATAACAACCAGGTGCCCACGGCCGCATTCGCCCATTGCGCCCAGGGATAGCGTCGATCGGTATTGGCGGACAAGGCGCTGAATATCATGATCAACACGCCACTGATGACATCGCTCCAGGTCATCGCCAGATTACGCAGCTCGAACGAAGGCAAGCCGCGCTCCGCCAGGACGCGCAACTGATTGACGTCCGGTGAGAAGTCACTCAGATAACCCAGTGCAAACGGGCTCGTGACAAGCCACAAGCCCAGCATCAAACTCAGGTGGTACGGCCAAAGCAGTTTTCTGTGATCGTCGACCATCATGTCAACAGCGTGCGTGCCGTGATTCTTCGAGTCGGTGACCGGCACGAGGGTCATGCCGCATTTCGGACAGCTGCCCGCTTCGTTTTGCACAACCTCGGGATGCATCGGGCAGGTGTAGGTATCGGCGTGCTCGCTATGCATCACCGTCCCCTGGCCTGCAGGATGATCATGCATGGGCGTGCTCTTGTGTTTCACGAAGCTCCAGCGCCATGCCGCACTTCGGGCAACGGCCGGGTTCGCTGCTGGTGATCTCCGGGTGCATCGGGCAGGTGTAGTCGCCGGTCGCTGCGGTGCTCGGTTCCAGGGCCGTGCCGCAGCGCGGACAATTACCAGGCGAGGACTGACACACGCCTGGATGCATGGGGCATACATGCATTGCCGCGCGCTCAGCCTCTGCCGGTTTGTCGACGGGCGGAACAGCGTCGCGTTGCGCCTGTTTTTTCACCGACGCGGGTGGCACCAGACCGTGTTCCCGGTACCAGCCAAGTGGGTCGGTTTTCAGTGCGGCCACCATTTTGGGCATCGTTTCGCGGAGGGTACGGTGCGGGGCCCAGGCCAGTAGCTGTTGGGCGCGACTGATGTCGAGCGCGTAGTGGTCGTTGGCGCGATCGATCATCCACGGTTTGATGAAAGGATCTTCGCCGGGCAAATGATTTTGCACCCAGGCACCCACTTTTGCGATGAGCCCGGGAACGTTGTGCGTTTCCGAGGACTTGCCGTGTATCAAGCGCATGAAAGTGTGCTGTAACTCATCGTAGCTGAGCGTTTCGGGTTCGCCAATCAAGAACGGCACCTCCGCGGGCAACGTGGCACGAGACTGAATGGCGCCTTCAATCGCATCCACCACGTCATCAAGATGAATGAACGATTGACCGTGTGAGGTTGCGCCGGAATACAAGTGACCAGCCAATTGTCGCTCATAGATACGTTGAATCTGGTGCGAGAGCGGCGGCGAGTGACAACCATCGTCATAGACTCCACCGATGCGAAGTATTACCGCAGGAATGTCGCCGCGTTCGTCATGGATTACGGCTTCGGTGCGCACCTTCGACTCGGGATACGCCCACGTCGGCCCAATCGGCCAATCCTCGGTGATGAACTCGCCGGGCTCGCCCGGCGCGTGCACCAACATGGTGCTGGTAAAGATGAATTGCTCAACCTCAAAATTCTGTCGCAATCCACGCAGAAGGCGACGCGTACCCTCGACCGTGATCTCGTCATACTTCGTGCTCGGCCTGCCGAGAAAATCGTAGTACGCCGCCAGGTGGATAACCGCCACGATATGCTCCCCGTGGTGCTTACCTAACGCATCAAGCCCTTCCTGAACCTTCCTGTCCGAGGCGATGTCCACCGGCATGAAGACGCAATCAGGCGGTGGCGGATTTGCGGCGGCGCGATCAAATCCCACCACATCACTGAATTGTCCGCGCAGTCGACGCATTACGGCGGCCCCAATGCGGCCATTGGCACCCGTCACCAGGATGATTCCACTCTCTGTAGGCACGGCTGGACTCCTTTCAATTGCCGATCCGAGTTACGACCCAACGCGCAGCACCGCCGACGTCTCATTAGAAATTCGCGATACCACAATCATCTGTCGAGGAATCCTGTGTCGATTCCCGCAGAGCACCGAGGCTACAACCTGTACCCTGCTGTCAGGTCAATACCGTATCGAATCCTCAACGCCGCAGAACCAAGTCCTATTGCCAGCCACGCGTTGACTTGACAGCAGGGTACAGCTTGTACGCTTCAATTCAGCTCCGGCGGTACAATGTGGCCGGTGCGATCCCGGCGTGCTCTTTCCAGACCACAGATGCGGTCGTCCGGGCACAGGGCAATCAGATGAAGACACGCATCAATGAATACGGAGTAGCGAGCAAACATGCCGCAGTCCCGCCAATTCTCAAAAAGACATGCCCGGCATGCCACAACGGCGCACACGAAGCCAAATGAGGTAATTGTTCGGGTTCACTATCCGGTCACCGCGGGTCGGTTGGTGCTGCGCGTCGACTCGGACTGGGCAGCCGATATCGAAGCCAGCGCGGTAACTGAGAACGGCCAATGCGCGGAGTTTCGGCTTGCAATTACAGGCACGTATCACTATTTCAAGCCGGTATTACAACTCGAAAATGCGCTCCGCTGGGCCCAGAGTAAGAACTACCTGTTGCTGCCGCACGGTCCGAGCTTTCGGAATATCTACCCGACCTTCTTTGACGATGCCGGTTGCACGGTGTGCGCGCTTAAGGAACTGGCCGAACCCGACTCGGCCGCACCCTATCAGTATCGCGTATTCACTCCGCCTGGCTACGAGGAAAATACACTGAAGCGTTATCCTGTGCTCTATTTGCAGGATGGCCAAAACGTCTTTTTTCCTGGCGCATCGTCGAATGGCACAGACTGGCGGATTCGAGAAACGCTCAGTCTCTTAAATGATATGAACGCGATCGACAAAGTGATCGCCGTCGGCGTTTACCCGCGCGATCGAGAGCGGGACTACTCACAAACCGGTTACGGCGCGTACGGGGAGTTCCTCGCGCAACGGTTGAAACCCCACATCGACGCCACATTCCGAACACTGGATGGTCCTGAGGACACGGCGGTGATGGGCGCATCGCTCGGCGGTGTGGTTTCGTTGTATTTGGCGTGGCAATGGCCAGACGTGTTTGGCATGACCGCCTGCCTGTCCAGTACTTTTGGCTGGCGTGATGACCTGCAGGCGCGGATCAGGACCGAGGCGAACCGAGACATACGCATATACCTAGACAGTGGTTGGCCGCAAGACAACTTTGAGGTCACTCGCGACATGGTCGCGCTACTGTTAAGTCGCGGCTATGAGTATGGCCGCCATCTGCTGCACTTTGCGTTCCCGGGAGCGCGCCACGATGAGGCGGCCTGGGCAGTGCGCAGCCACATTCCCTTTCAGTTCTTGTTCGGCAATCGACTATTGGGCTCTCAGCAATTGCCAGATCGAGAGGTGAAATGACCAGCGGTTCAAACAATGGAAGACGGAGATCGACTTAGGGGATAGGCGAACATTGCCAAACCATCTATACCGTCTTCTCTTCATGGATTGGTATCGAAATCCGGCAGCCCTAAATGAACACCGGGGCGAGCCACGACCGGTCGCAAAGGACACGTGTTGTTCAATTGCGATCGAGTGTCAAGCGCGCAATGGATTGAACAGACGAACGCCAGGCTTTTTGAAAAGCACAACGAGTACAAGACCGGCAACGAAGCCGCCTAGATGGGCCCGGAAAGCTACGCCTCCCTCACCGGCAGCGGCAAGCGTGCTGCTTAAAAACTGCAAGGTGAACCAACCGATGAGTACAACGCTGGCAGGCCAACGAACGGTATACAAGAAGAACCCGATGGGAATAAGTACCAGGACGCGCGCTCGTGGAAAGAGTAACAAATATGCGCCCAGAACCCCGGAAATGGCGCCGCTAGCGCCAATCATCGGAATTGTGGAATGCGGATCTGGCAAAGCTTGGGCAAGGGCTGCAGCAACGCCGCAGAGCAGGTAAAAGCCCAGAAACTTTGCGTGGCCCATCGCCTCTTCCACGTTGTCGCCGAAAATCCACAGGAACAACATATTGCCGATCAGGTGCATCCACCCGGCATGTAAAAACATCGACGTCACGATCGTTGCGCTTGCTGGCAAAATAGCAAGGTCAGGTGGCAGTTCGTGCAGCCCGAACACCACTGAAGGAATTAGTCCGAGCGCATAGACTGCCGCCAGCCCGGCCGGTTGCCCCAACGACAGCTGCCAGAGGAATGCCAGTGTGATGGTGGTGATGAGCGCCACGGTCATTAGTGGCCGGGTCTTGGTGGGATTATTGTCGCCCAAGGGAATCAAGTAGCCCCACCTACCGGCCAACAAGCCCAAGTTGGCAAAAAGTCGTGTTGCGCGCCGAGCCGATGCACGAGGCTGCGTTTCAGCTTTCGTTCACTCGCAACCCATGTTGCCGATGTGGTCGAACATACGCCTCCGGCATTTCTTCGAAAGCATTTCGGCAGGTCGGGGCACAGAAATAGTACGTCTTACCTCGGTATTCGACCTCGTCAATGGCCGTAAGGTAGCTAAGTTCCATGCCACAAACAGGATCTTTGTAGATTCGTTGATTGTCTTGGTGTTTCATTTTGCTTCCTCCATCAGGTTTTCCGTTGTCGGCACTACCGGATCAATCACAACTTGGCCCGCCTATCGACGCAGCCAATCATTGATTCGATCGCACCATCGACACTGGCAATAGCGTCTTCATACAGCGGAGTTTGCACAAGGCCGTCGGCAAACGTATCAAGGCCGCCTCATTTCGGCGGCACGTCGACAACGGAATTGTCGCAGCCAAACGGTGTCGGTACGTAATCGTCCGCCTCGGCATCGTTCGCCCAGATCGTGCCGTCAATGACGTATCGAAATTCGTAGCGGTCACCACAATCGAGCTTCACGGTTTTAGAAAAACTGCCGCCCTTAGTTCGCTTCATTTGATCAGCCGTCGGATCCCAGCCATTAAACTCGCCGACCAGCGACACCACCTTCGCCCCGCTCACAGGACCATGGTCGATTGTAAATGTCACCTTGCAGGTTTTCTTGTCAGCTAATACTTCTTTCTTAAGCATGTCGTACCTCCTTCGCGAGCTCACTCGCACATTCGTTGTGGTTGACGTCCCCGGGTTGAATCGACCACGGACGACGGTCTACTCACTTCATCAGCTGCGCCGTCTTCTGATGCGCATCAACAGCGGAACAGGGCAATTCGCGGCGCCGCGGCATTCCTTTGATGTATCCGCTGAAAAAACGGGTCTCCGTCGTAATGAGTGTCGGCATTTCGCCCTCGCCGCGGCGACTCGAGAAAACTATGGTTCCGTCCGGTACCTGCGCCCCAGCGCCGACGATGACATTGGACAATTTACAACCGCGGCCGACAACGGCATTCGGCAAAACGACCGCATGCCTCAATTGCGACTTGGCGGCGACTCTCACTCCCTCGAACAAAACGGACCTGTACAGCGTGGCGTCATCGTGCCTGCAGCCTACCGCGAGTAGTGATCGCTCAATACGACCCGCTCGGCCGGGGGCTCCCAAATAAGCCATGCCGGAATCCCGAGTCTTTGCGATCGCTTGAATCGGCCAATCGGGGCTGTCGAGTTGAAAGCCCGGTATGCCATCCAAAAGCTCCATATGTGCCCGCCAATAGGACGACACGGTACCGACGTCGCGCCAGTAGCCGCCGCCCACTGCCGTATCCGCGGTAAATGGATAGGCAAACACCTGCGCCGTATCAATCAGTTTTGGAATTAAATCGGCACCAAAATCGTGGTTTGATGATTCATTTTCAGCATCCTGGCGAAGCACCTGACCCAGCATCTCCTGGTTAAATACATAGATCCCCATCGAACCGTGCGCCCGGTCGGTACGGCCGGACAACGATTGCGGTTGTGACGGCTTTTCCGAGAAACGGACAACGCGATTCGAGGAATCCGTAGACATCACGCCGAACTGACTGGCGTCCTCAATCGGAATCTCGACACAGCCGATGGTGAGATCAGCACGGGTTGACAGGTGTTGCTCGAGCATCGGCCGATAGTCCATCTGGTACACATGATCGCCGGCGAGAACCAACACCAAGCGGGGACGCAATGACTCAATTTTGGCCCAGTTCTGCAGAACCGCGTCTGCGGTACCTCGATAGCTGGCCGTCTCGGCAGGCCATGGCGCCACAAATTGCTTGTCGCATTCCGCCCCATCCCGCCATACGACAGATAGATGCCGAAGTAGTGACGCATCTTTGTATTGGGTTGCAACCCCAATTCGCCGAATGCCTGAATTGACGCAATTTGATAATGAAAAGTCGATATTTCGATACTGCCCGCCAAAGGGCAGCGCCGGCTTGCATTCATGGCGGGTAAGCGCGCCAAGCCGAGTGCCCCTGCCGCCGGCGAGAACGACCGCCACCGTTTGTTGCTCGGGTTTGTGTGCTTTGCCAGTGGATGACGTGCTTGCTACTTTACCCACGGTTCCGCCGCGATCGATCGGCGTACGGCATGCGTGTTTCGACATTCGCGCTAACCTCGTAAATCGGCGGATCAACTGCAGTCACAGCTTTGATGCCCAATCCTGTCGTGGACCGGTGTCACCGCCACCATCGAACAGACTTTGAAGTGTGCGGCCTGTATCCGGCATACAAGTCAAGCCCCCGGGTGAGGAGCTGTCGGCCAGTCCATTTTCGCGTGATGCTCCGCCGATGGCTGGGGTAACTTGTTGATCGCTGGCGGTAACTCGTCGCATGGCGTGCGGCACCGACGCGGCCGAGCGGCCTTTGCTGTCCCTGTGTGGCGAATAAATTAACGTGCCTGGATGTCTTCAACCAACACTCGCAAGGACCGTCCGACCAGTGGTGAGAGTGTGTCGGTGCCGTCAGAAAGTGTTGACGATGGTGTCACCCCGGTATCAATCGCCGTTCGCCACGACCTCGCGCGCAATTCCTCGGGCAATTGATAGCGAAGCGATGAATTCCCGGGATTGAACAACACACACAGCGATGCCACACCGCGCTCCGTCAGAATCCCGAAACCCAGCCCACGCATTGAGTCGCTCCATGTCATGGACTGGCCGACCGCATCAAACCAGACCAACTCCGACTGCGTGTAGAAACGTGCTAATCGTAGCACCTCGTGTTCCTTGCGAAAGGCGATAAGACCTGCGGTGAAATCGACGATTTCCCGATTCGCTTCCGCCAAGCCCCAGTCGAACCAGGACAAGCTGTCCTGACAGTAAGCGTTGTTGTTGCCTTGCTGCGTGCGACGAAACTCGTCGCCACCCAGCAGCATAGGCACACCGCGAGACAAGAACAGCGTCGCTAGCAGATTCTTGATCTGGCGCAGACGGATCGCCTCAATTTCCGGATCGTCGGTTTCACCCTCCACACCGTAGTTGGCGCTGAAATTCTCATTCGCGCCGTCCTGATTCGCCTCGCCGTTCGCTTCGTTGTGCTTCTCACCGTAGCTCACGAGGTCATTCAATGTGAAGCCGTCATGGCAGGTGATGAAGTTGATGCTGTGCAAGGGCTGTTTGCCGGCGCGTGCGTAGATATCCGCACTGCCGCACAGTCGACTGGCAAACGCGCCAGCGCTGCCGCGATCACCGCGCCAGTAGCGGCGGACGTCATCGCGGTAGCGGCCGTTCCACTCCGACCAGCGTTGGCCGGGAAAACTGCCAACCTGATAGGCGCCACCGGCATCCCAGGCCTCGGCGATCAACTTGACGTGACGCAATACCGGATCTTCCGCAATACGCTCAAGCAGGGGCGGATTGGCGAGCAGCTGCCCGTCCGCGCCGCGGCCGAGCACCGAGGCAAGATCAAAGCGAAAGCCGTCGACGTGCATTTCCGTCACCCAGTATCGGAGGCAGTCCAGAATATGGTCGCGTACTACCGGATGATTGCAATTGAAGGTATTACCGCAACCGGAGTAATTTCGGTAATAGCGTTGGTCGGATTCCAGCAAATAGTAAATCATATTGTCGAAACCGCGGTAATTGAGCGTTGGACCGGTTTGATCGCCCTCCGCAGTGTGATTAAACACAATATCGAGAATGATCTCGATGTTCGCCTGATGTAATGCACGCACCATTGCTTTGAATTCTGTGAGCTGACAGCCGGGAAACGTGCGCGTGGAATAGCTCTCCTTGGGTGCGAAGAAGGCGACGGTGCTGTAGCCCCAGTAGTTGCGTAAGCGTTCGCCGGTCTGTGGGTTGATTCGAGTTAACTCGTTTTCGAAAAACTCTTGCACCGGCATTAGTTCAAGGGCGGTTATCCCCAGCGATTTGAAGTGAGGGATTTTTTCAATCACTCCAAGAAAGGTGCCCGGATGGCGCGCGGCAGACGAGGGGTGCATCGTCAGGCCGCGCACGTGGGCTTCATAAATAATCGAATCCGACCATGCACGGCCGATGGGACAATCTCCCTGCCAGTCGAACGCGTCGGCGTCCGCGATCAGACACTTCGGTTTGGCGCTCGTGTCTGCTTCGTCGCTGCCGGCACAGACAAAGTCCCAGCACTCGGTACCGACCAATGCCACAGCATACGGATCGAGCAACATCTTGCGCGGACTGAATCGATGCCCTCGCCTTGGCGCATCGGGTCCGTGCGCGCGCCAGGCATACTGCAGGCCGGTCGGCAAACCATTGAGCCGAATGTGCCAAATATCGCCGGTTCGATGACAACGCGGATCGAGCTCGAACACGAACCGCGGCGACCGGTTATCCGCTATCGAATCAAACACAAGAAGTTCGAGTCGGTTCGCATTGCGGCTGAAGACCGCCATGTTGAACGCGGCGCCGGCGACTGAGCAACCAAGCGGAAACGGGCGCCCCGGCGAAAGTACGATGTTGGCTTCGACGTCTGTCGATCCGTCGTCGTGTCGCTTCAATCTGTCAAGCCTGCGCAATGGCATAGTGAGCTTCTGTTTGCGATCGATGGCCGAGTCTCCGGGATAGCGTAAGCGTGTTTCTCGCGGTGGTTGTGTCGCTTGCGTGGCTCGCGATCATGCCAGTTCAATCACGGCCCGAATGACGTCTCGCCGACTAATCACGCCGACGACTCGTTGTTCGTCAAGAACCGGAAATCGGCGATAGACTGTGGTAACGAACAATTGCGCGATGTCCAGCAAGCCCGCTGCGACGTCTACCGAGACGACTTTTGGCGTCATATACTCTGCGACTGATCCGCCGCTGCTTTCGCCGTGGTAGCCGGCGGCGACCACCGATTGCAGACAATCCCGCTCCGTCAACATGCCGACCAGTTCGCCGTGCTGGCCGATAACCGGCGCGCCGGAAATACGGTGCGCCAGAAAAAGACGCATGGCTGCCATGATGTCCATCTCCGGGGTAAGACTGACGACCTTGGTCGTCATATAGTTCCTGGCCGAGATCGACGGTGGCAGAGGCATGATCAGCGCTCTTGCGGGTCAGTCTGCTGACGATCTTTGCGGCAGCAGGGGCTGTCCGCGCTTTCGGACGGATTCATTTGACAGCACGCCCGCCGGATTTTGCGCTTTCTACCCAGTAGCCCAACCGCCAGGCCCAGACCCGCCAGGATAAAGATTATGAAACTTAGTACGATCGTGGTCATGATTCCTAACTCCTCGGCCAAAATTCAGCCGTGTATTGCGGTACGGTCGGCGCGCTTCTGCATTCCGTCGACAGCCGCGATGTACACCTGACTAGCCACCGTGTTGATGTCCCCGTGTTCGACGTTGCGGTTCCGCACTACCGAAGTCGTCGAGCGCGATCTGCCCCTCTTCGACGCCGAGATCCGAAAGCATCTTGACGACAGCACCGTTCATCAGCGGTGGCCCACAAATGTAATATTCGCAGAGCTCCGGCGACGGATGGTCTTTCAGCAGCTGCTCGTAGACGAGTTGGTGAACAAAACCCGTGGGCCCTTGCCACTGATCCTCCGGCAGCGGGTCCGATAGCGCCACATGCCATTCGAAGTTGTCAAACTCGGCGGCGAGGCGATCGAACAATTCTGCGTAAAACAGTTCTTTCAGGCTTCGGGCGCCGTACCAGAAAGTTAGTTTTCGTTGACTCCGGTGTCGCAGCAATTGATCGAGAATGTGTGAACGCATTGGCGCCATGCCCGCACCGCCGCCGATGAAGATCATTTCACAGTCGGTTGGCTTGGCGAGAAACTCACCGTAGGGTCCGGTCAATGCGACCGGATCGCCGGATTTCAACGCAAACAAATAAGACGAGACCACGCCTGGCGGCGTACCGTCGGGAGCACCCGGCGGTGGCGTTGCAATGCGGATATTGAGCATCAACTGACTCCCCTCACCCGGATAGCTCGCCAACGAGTAGGCGCGCACGTCGGGTTTGCTGGCATGGGATTCGTAGCGCCACAAGTTCAGCCGGTCCCAGTCCGATCGATACGCTTCGTCGATATCAAAATCACGAAAACGCGCGTGGTACGCAGGGCTTTCAATCTGGATGTAACTGCCAGCACGAAATTCGAAGGCCGCACCTGCGGGCAAGTCGAGCACCAGTTCCTTAATGAAGGTAGCCACGTTGCGATTCGAGTGCACCGTTGCGTTGTGCCGTGTGATGCCCAGTATCTGCGAAGGCAACTCGAGTTTCAGCGGCTCTTTCACAGCAAGCTGGCAAGCGAGACGTTGGTGTTCGGCCGCCTGTCTGGGCGTAATCAGGGCACGCTCCGTCGGCAACAGGGCGCCACCACCTTCGATCACCTTGACCCGACACTGCCCGCAGGTACCCCGTCCACCGCAGGCCGATGGCAAATACACTCCGTGATCCGTTAGCGCGGCAAGCAGTTTTCGACCGACCGGGATTTGCAGGATCCGCGCCTCTTCATTGATGACCACCGCGACTTCACCGCTGACGGACAGTACTGATCGCGCCACTACGATGAAAACCGACAGCACCATGATGATGCCGGTAAAAAGCAGAATGGCGATGGCGAATTCAGACATTCCGGCTCCCTCCATCGCCTACAGTCGAATACCGGAGAACGCCATGAATCCCATGGCCATGAGACCGGCGCAGATGAATGTAATGCCCGAGCCTTGCAAGCCATTGGGGACATCACTGTAGCGCAGCTTGTGTCGCAGTCCGGCCAGTACGATGATCGCCAACGCCCAGCCAATGCCGCTGCCGAAACCGTAGACCACGCTTTCACCAAGCGAGTAGCGCCGCTCGGCCATGAATAACGAAGCGCCGAGGATGGCGCAGTTGACCGTTATCAGCGGCAGGAAAACACCGAGCGCCTGATGCAGCGCCGGAAAATAACGATCTAACGCCATCTCGAGTACCTGCACAATCGCAGCTATGACACCAATAAAACTAATGAGTGCGAGAAAACTCAAATCCATCGCGGGCAATCCCGCCCAGTCAAGCGCGCCAGGCCCGAGCAGGTAGCCGAGTATGAGATTGTTGACCGGCACCGTGAGAGTCATCACCACGATCACGGCGGCACCCAAGCCAACGGCAGTGTCAAAACGACGCGACAAGGCCAAAAAAGGGCAAATTCCCAGAAACAGCGCCAACACCAAATTTTCGGTGAAAACCGACTGCAGCAACAGGTTCAGGTAGGTACTCATGAACTGACCTGCGTTCGGTGCACGTGCCGGATTCTGAATTCCGGTTGCTCGACCTGCTCAACCCGCCACGACCGAATCGCCCAGATCATGAGTCCAATAATAAAGAACACACCCGGCGGCAGGATCATCAGCCCGTTAGGGTAATACCAGCCTCCCTCGTTAACAGTCGGTAGTATCGTCACGCCAAACAGCGAGCCCGCACCCAACAGCTCTCGAATTGCCGCGATGCTCATCAGCGCCAGGCTATAGCCAAGTCCGTTGCCGAGGCCATCGAGAAAGCTCGGCACTATGCTGTTCTTCATGGCGAAGGATTCGATGCGGCCGAGCACAATACAGTTGGTGACAATCAGGCCGACAAATACCGACAACTGCCGACTGGTTTCAAATGCGTAGGCTTTCAGAATCTGGTCCACGACGATGACCAGCGAGGCGACGATGGTCATCTGTACGACGAGACGGACGTTGTCCGGAATGAAATGTCGAACAGCGCTGATCACAGCACTGCCAATAGCCAGCACGGCGGTAACGGCAAGGCTCATGAGCAATGCCGGCAACATCGACGTGGTTACCGCAAGCGCCGAACACAGGCCGAGAATTTGAAACGTGACCGGATTCTCGTTAACGAGCGGATCTAGTATTATTGTTTTGTAGTCGGGTTTCATTGCATTGCCTCGTTGTTGTTACGCAAGGTTTGCAGAAAAGGACCAAATCCTTGCGCGCCCAGCCAATAGCGCAGCAGGTTGGTGACACCGCGCCCGGTAAGGGTGGCGCCGGAGATGCCGTCGACCTGATAGACGTCGCTGCCATCGCTTGTCTTTAGCACTGAGCCTTTGACGACCTCAATTAAAGGTTCGGCAGACGCACCGTAGATTTTTTTGCCGCGCCACAAACGCTGCCATTTCGGATTGTCGATCTCACCGCCGAGGCCTGGCGTTTCACCTTGCTGGTAGAAACGCAGTCCGACGATAGTGTTGGCATCTGCCTCCAGGGCGACATAGCCGTACATGGTCGACCACAGTCCGTAGCCGTAGACCGGCAGAATTATCAGCTTCAGACGATCCGCCTCGTACAGCAGGTAAACGACCGCGTAGCGAGAGCGCTCTTTGATGACGGCGATGTCCAGATCTTTCGGTACGCTGACGCGCATCGCGGGATCGCGGCTAGCTTGTGCTCGCTCGAGTGTCGTCAGATCCATATCGGTCGCATAGTTGCCCGTGCTGAGATCGACCACACGTGCTTCAACCTGCCCGAACTGCGCCTCGGTGCTTTGGCCCGATTGCAACAAGTCCGCCGCCGCCAAGATGTTCTGTTGGCGATTGTGCTCCTGGTTTGATTGGTATTGGGGCCGTAGCGTTATCGCTGCGCCGGCGACTAACACGGCGCTCACGAGACTGACGATAAGCGGCACCAGCAGTGTCATGGCCAAGCCGTTCTTTGGCGCGGCCGATAAGCGTGAAATCCAGTTTGAGGCGTCACTCATGGCGCTTCAGCCTGTGACGTACGTGCCAGCGGATCACAAGTTGGTCAATCACGGGCGCGAACAGATTGGCAAGGAGTATCGCCATCATGATGGCTTCCGGAAACGCCGGATTAGTGACCCGAACAATCACGGTCACCACACCAATCAGCAGTCCGAAAATCCAGCGACCTGCATCCGTCTGCGCCGAGGTCACGGGATCGGTCGCCATAAATACCATCCCGAAAGCAAATCCGCCAAGTACCAGATGCCAGTACCAGGGCATGGCCGCCATCGGGTTACTGCTGGCAACCGCATTGAACAGGGTGGCGGTAATCAACATTCCGGCGAATACGCCAACCACAATGCGCCACGACGCCACGCCGCCAAGAATCAGAAGCGCGCCGCCGAGTAATGCCGCCAGTGTTGAGGTTTCACCCATCGAACCGCTGACCGAGCCGAGGAAAGCGCTCATCCAGGTGATGCCGGTACTGGTCAGTCCGGCAACGCCGCTGTCGGCGGCAACCGCAAGCGCCGTGGCCCCGGTATGGCCATCAACAGCGACCCAAACCGCATCGCCGGAGATCTCCGCGGGATAGGCAAAATAAAGGAATGCACGCCCGAGGAGCGCAGGATTCAGGATATTCTTGCCGGTGCCGCCAAAGACCTCTTTGCCGATCACGACACCAAAAGAGATACCGAGAGCAACCTGCCACCAGGGCAAATCCGGCGGCAGGATCAGCGCATAGAGCAGCGAGGTCACAAGAAACCCCTCGTTCACTTCGTGGTTGCGCCGCAAAGCGAATAAGACTTCCCAAGCACCGCCCACCAGCAGTGTGACGAGATAAATAGGCAGGAAATAGAGCAGTCCGTGCGCCGCGCAGGCGAAAACATTCGCTGGTGCATAGCCGATTGCGAGCAGGTCCAACACGGCACCACGCCAGCCATCGGCCGAGCGAAGACCCATCTCGGCCATGGCCAAATTCGCCTGATAGCCGGTGTTCCACAACGCCATGAGCACGCTCGGCACAGCCGCGATCACCACAAAGAACATCACCCGTTTGAGGTCGGCCGCATCGCGCACGTGCGGCGCGCTGATCGTAATGTCTTTCGGCGAGTACAGCAGCGTATCGACCATCTCGAACAAGGCGCCGTACTTCTCGTAGCGTCCGCCTTTCACAAAATGGCGCTCGAGGTGGTCCAGGACATTTCGTAAGCGGCCCATCAACCGGTCCTCTCGATCGTAGCCAGAGTCTCGCGAAGCGCCTCACCATAATTGTATTTGCTGCTGCAAACGAACGAGCATAAGGCCAGGTCCTCTTCCACCAGTTCCAGGCAGCCGAGCGACACGGCAGTTTCGGTGTCGTTCACCAGCAACGCTTTCAGGAGCGGCGTGATCAGGAGCTTCAGCGGCATGACTTTTTCAAAGCTACCGATCGGCACCAGTGCGCGCGGGCTGCCGTGTTGCGATGTCGTTAGATCGAATCGGCGCTTCGGCAACAAGCTGGAAAGGAACATGCCGCTGGCAGAAAACTTGTTCGTGCCCGGTGCCAGCCAACCCAGAAATTCGCGGCGCGATTGCTCGCCGAGCACGCTGACTTGAAGGTGATAGCGCCCGAGGTAGGCTTCCGGACCTGTCGCGCGGCGACCGGACAGGACGGAACCCGACAGGCTGCGACCTGGTCCGTCGCGCAGTTCGCCATTGACGAGCTCGTCGATGTGCGCGCCAAGCGGCACCTTGAGCAATCGTGGATTTATAACCTGCGGGCCAGCCAGCGATACGATCCGACTGACATCCAGGCGACCGGACGTAAACAACCGACCGATGGCAATCGCATCCTGGTAATCAAGGTGCCACACAATCTTGTCATCGCTGACGGGAGCCAGAAAATGCACGTGTGTTCCGACCAGACCGGCTGGGTGCGGACCGGAAAACGCGACGGTTTTGACGCGCTCCATCGAGATCGGAGGATTTTGACTATCGGCCGCGACGCAGACAAATACGTTACCATCCGTCAGCGCCCGAATGACGCGAACGCCGTCCATAAACGCATCGGCAGCGCCAGCGATAATGAGGTCGGGGTCTGCCGCCAGCGGATTGGTGTCGATAGCGGTGACAAATATTGCGGCAGGGGTTGATTGGGGGTTCGGTACGTGACCGAACGGCCTCGCTCGAAACGCCGTCCACAAACCCGTGGCCAGCAAATTATTGCGGACAGAGTCACGATCGAGTTCGGTCAGCGCCGCGCTTGGCCAGCGCTCGAATGTCTCCTCGTCATCCCCATCGCATCGAATCACAACCGACAGCAACCGTCTACGCGCACCTCGATTGATGGCGGCAACAATGCCGGCAGCGGGCGCAGCAACTCGTACCCCAGGCGTTGCGCGATCTTCGAATATCGGTTGGCCCAGGCGCACACGTTCGCCTTCGGTCACCAACAGGTTGGGTTTCAGACCAACGTAATCACCACCCAACAGCGCCGCCGTTTCAGTCGAGACGGCTTCGATTGGTAGTTGTTGTGCCGGCGTGCCGGCGATCGGTAAGTCGAGACCTCGTTTTATCCGAATCGTCATTGTAACAACCGTGGGTGGAATCGGCGATGGCATCGGTGCTCGCACATAATGGTCGCATCAGAATCGTTTGCCGCGCCTCTCAATAACCATTAAATGATGGTACAACCTGTATCCAAGACTCAGGTCAACTGGCCGTGCTGCGTTGCGCAATACAATCCCACCGCCGGACGAGCAACGTTTTTAAAAGGGCCCGCAGCTTCAAAGTCTTAGTCTGTCGATCACTCAGCCCTCAGTCAGCGGTTTGTCGTTGACGGGTTGCGTACACCGCCACCTCCCCCTGCAGGTTCACGCTCACCACGTCGTAACCTACGGCATTTGGCCCCTCCATACCCGGCGAGCCGACTGGCATGCCTGGCACGGAAATGCCGCGCAGATTTCCAGGTTGTTCATCCAGTAATTTCCGCACCACTTCGGCGGGCACATGCCCTTCCACAAAGTAGTCCCCTGCCTTCGCCGTGTGACAAGCGCCGAGCGCCTCGGGGACACCTAGGCGCTGCTGCACGGATTGCGTTTCCTGGACGTTGACCACATACACGCTTAGATCATGCTCGCGCAGATAATTAACCCATTTATTGCAACAACCGCAGGTAGCAGTTTTGTAGACGACGACGTCTGCGTCTTCCGGCATAAGTGGCGGCGGCACCACCCATATCACACCACCAACAAGTGCGGCGACGGCGACAACGCTTAGCCAGATGACTGTTGACGTTGTCGACGCAGAATACTCATCGTCCGGTCGGTGTTTTCGATTGCTCATCGTGTCCTCATTATTCAATTCTTAACGTGCGTCAATCTCGCGCCAACGGGCATAAATGTCATCGGACCAATGACTTTGAAAATAGGCGATCGTTGCGCGCGCCTCCGCAACGCTCAAGGTGCCCACAAATTCCGGCATGACGCCGCCGACGGGGGCGCCGCCCGCGGCAATCGTATTTTCCAAAACCGCAAGTGGGTGATGCCATGCGTGTGCAGAGCCATTCAAAGGAGGCGGCGGATAATTGCCGTTGTCGTCTGTTTTCTTCCAATCCTCCGCCAGCCCTTGCGCGCGTTCGCCGTGGCAGCTCGCACAATGTGCTGCGAACAAAAACTGTCCTTCATCGACTTGCTCTGCGGTGTACCAACGGCCGGCAACGGTAACCGTGACCCCGTCATCCGGACTACAGCTAGCAAGTAAAACGACCGCTAGCATTAGGATAATTCGTTGTATTGCTATACCGGATACCATCATCGGGCTTCCTTTCATGTGTCGTTCGACAGTGCGACGAATCCTGTCGAGATTTCAGCCTCCGCCACCGTCGCATCAATGGCGGCCATACAACCGTCGGGATCTCGCAAAAACGGGTGATGGTCAACACCGGGTAATACCCAGAGTCGCCATCTCGAATGGCCTGCGGCGAGTTCTTCGATGTGCTCCAGTGGTGCCGTCATGTCCTGATCGCCATGAATAAACAACACACCTATACCCGTCGGCAAGCCGCCCATGTCTTGCGCCACGTTGTAACGGTAGACAACCTCCCACAAGGACGAGGTGGACGAACGCCACGTGTGTTTCACCAGGTCCTCCGCAACTTCGCGGGGCACGCTTCTGAGCACGTACGGCAGTAGCCATCCGACAAGGCGCCGGGTCACAATGCAAGCGGCCATTGTGAGTACGACGTTGGTGTATACGTAGCCATATTTGACGCGCCCGCTGCGATAGTACTGATACGCCCGGTCTTGTGACCCGAAATTCGGCATGCCCATGACGACGATGTTGTTTACCTGCTCCGGAAAGCGGGCGGCGTAGGCAACAGCCAACGAGGCACCCAGTGAATGGCCGATCAAGGTGATCGTTCCCAGGGATTCAAGGGCCGAGCGCAACGCCTCAACGTGACGACCGACACTGTATCTTGTCCATGGTTTTGGGGACTGACCGAAACCCAGCAGATCGACAAGAACAATACGGTAGCGATTTTCGATCGGCGCCAGTCGACTGGCCCAGTAGCGGGTGGTGCCGCCCAGGCCGGCGATAAACACCAGCGTATCCTCACCACCGCCGTGGGTCTCCATGTACAAGGGGGCCTCATGAGTGCTACGCCGCCACTGGTCCAGCCAGCTCACAGGTACCTCGTCAGTCGCAGTGTGATGAAACTGCCTCGACGGAATGCTCCGAGTGGTGGATCATATTGATCCACATCAAGAAACCATCGGACTTCGGTCTCAAATCCCCAGGCATTGGCAATCCCTCTCTCCGCTTCAACGATGGCACAGATAACGTTAGTGTCGATGATCGCGCCGCCGAAAGAACGCGTTGCGGCAGCGACCGGACCCACGGCGTAGTCCAAATGCGATAGTTTTCGCATTTTAGTTTGCGAGCGCCTTCTTCTTTTAAGTTCCGTGGACAATTTATAACCAGCGGCGCAAACGGTGCGCCACCGCCTCTGCTATCGCGTGAACACGATCGCCCGGTCTCTGCGCCAGATTGAGTTCGTTCGCCGAGGAAAAATCCTCATGCATAAGTGCGTCGAGCTGTTGACAGAACGTGGTGGCGCGACTCACCAGATTGAGCTCTCGATTTACAAAGAAACTGCGGTAGTCAGTATTGGCCGAACCGACCATGGACCACGCGTCGTCGATCAGTGTGACCTTGCTGTGCAGCATGCGCGGCACGTATTCGAAAAACTGCACGCCGCGCCGCGCAAGGGGCCGAGCCAATGCGTGGCCGGCCCACTGCACCAAGCGTTGGTCGCTGTGTGCGGGTAGCAGCACGCGCACCTCGACGCCGCGTCGCACTGCGGCGACGAGTTGCGTTCGAAAGCGGCGGTTCGGGACAAAGTACGGCGTAGCAATACGCACGCTGTGCTTGGCGGCCGCTAGTGACTCCATGTACTCGCAATACAGGACGTGACGGCACATTCTCGTGGCGTTGGGTACCAATCGGTATACGCCTTCCCAGGGCGGCGGTACCGCGGTCGCACGACCGTCCCAAAGGTCGTCAAAGAGCCCAACTGCCGGTTCGATCAGGCACGCATTCAGGCGCACGTGCACGTCGCGCCAGCGTTGCGCACCCACCAGCGCCTCAGAACTCTCGCGGTGTAGGTTGAACCCACCGACATAGACGCATCGCTCGTCGATGACGAGCAGCTTGCGGTGGTTACGCCGGTTGTAATGCCACGGATCACTCCAGCGCCAGCGGTTGAACCAGCGGGTGTCGACCGCGGCTCTTCTTAGATGCCGAAATAGTTTCTCAGTGCCCTCCAAGAATGCGCCGGCGCCATCCATGTGCACACGCACCCGCACGCCAGCGCTGGCTTTCTTGGCCAGCGCGTTGGCAAACCGCCAACCGATTTCATCGCCAGCAAAAATGTAGCTCTCGAGCCTGATCGTGTCGGTCGCCTGGCCGATGTCTTCGAGCATAGACGCATACAAATCATCACCTTCGCCGTAAACCGTACTGGCCACCCGCACCGCATCGGTGTCGACCTTTGGCGCGGAGCCCGGCTGGCGATCGTAACCCGTGCGGTTCATCGAGCCTCGCCTCCTGATCGCTCAGCCGCGAGCCGTCGGGCGAACGGCGTCATCAGGAGCGGGCCCAACACTGCCAGTGCAATGGTCATCAGCACGATGGAAACGAACACCGGATAGGTTAGATGACCCTGCTCGAATCCTAGCGTTGCGATGATCAGGGCGATTTCGCCGCGGGCCACCATGCCGAAGCCGATCAGCCAGCGTTCGCGCCATCGATCAATTCGCAACGCACCCAGCACGCCACCTAAGGCCTTGGCCAATACGGCACCAGCGATCAAGGCAAGGACCAACCACAGCGAGCCCGGATGTTCAAAAATATCCCATTGCGCCTGAACTCCGATCATAATGAAGAAAAAGGGCATCAGCAGCAGTACCAGGGGCTGCAATACCTTGGCAGAACGTTCACTCAATTCGTTCGTAAGTCCATCGCTGACCCCGAGACCGGCAAAAAACGCCCCGACCACGGTTGACAATCCCAGCGCACCGGTTAACAGAGCGCCGAACCCAATGGCCGCCAATATCCACGCACTCCGTCGCCAGCGACTATCGATAAGCGCTCGACGAAAGGCCCACCGCGTCCCCCAACGACAAACCCACAACACGCCGCTAATCGCTACAAGGGCGATCACAATATAGAAGAGGACCTCCAGAAAGCCGACACCGTCACTCAGGAAACCGTGCACGGCGCCCAACAAATACAGTGCGACGATGTCATCGATCACGGCCGCCGCCACCAGCACGTCGGCGACACGGTGTCCGATCAATCCGAACTGCGCGAGCAATTGCACCGTGATACCGATGCTGGTCGCGCCCAACGCAAGCCCCATATATAGCGCCTCGTCGCTGGGCGAGTCGTAGAGCATTCCAACGGCGTAACCAGCGGCAACACTAAAAATGATGCCAAGCACGGCGACAAAGAAGCCGGTTGAGCCAGCCGACGTCAGTCGCTTGGTACCCAGCTCCACGGCCGCGACGCCCAACAGCAGCACAACACCGACCTCGCCGAAGTAATGCAGCGTTTGGCTGTGCGGCACCCAGCCGAGCACCGCAGTCCCCAGTAATACGCCGAGCAAGACCTGCGCGACGGCGTTGGGAAAACCCAGGCGCTGGCTGAGCCAGCTCAAGCTCCCGCCGAGCAGCAGAATCATCAGGATGTCGTTAAGCGTAGCGAACATGACGCTATTCCGGCATCGCCGGTGCTGCGATCTTGGGTGGTCGGCTAACCCAGTAAATGCCTAGCAAACTGAGCGCGATCCCGGACAATTCCAGCATCTGCAACTGTTCGGCAAAGAAGAAAACTCCCAAGACAAGCCCCAAGATCGGAGTCAGGAAAGTAAACACATTTAACTGACTCAGGCTCGCTCGGCGCAACAAAGAAAACCAGAGCACGAACGCCGCCGACGTGCCGAGAATACTCAGTACGACCAAATTGATCGTGAAACGCCACGACCACTGAACGGCGCCGGTATCCTCGATGGTCATCGCCAGCACTGCTAAAGGGAGCGCACCGATCAGCAGCTGCCAACCCATCGCGCGCAAAATGTCGACGCGCCCGGCGAGGCGTTTGAGGGCGACGTTACTCACTGCGATCGCTACCGCTGCAAACAGGATGAAGATAATGCCCAGGAACTGAGACTCGGTCCCTGAAAAACTCGGCATACCGATGAGTACAATGCCACCAAAACCCGCCGCAAGTCCCCAGCGCTGAATCACCGACAAATGTTCGTCCAGAAAGCGCCAGGCCAGTACCGCAGCGATCAGCGGTTGCGTGTTGGCAATAACGGTCGCAAGACCTGGCGACACGCGTCCGCCGCCGTAAAACATGCCGAAAAACCCAAGGCTGGTCGCCGTCAGCGCCACCAACACAATATCCGTCCACACGTCCCGGTGCGCGACCGCCGGTCTCCCCAGCCATTCGGCCGCAATAATGAGTCCTGCCCCAGACAACGCCGCGCGCAGCGCGGCAAAAGTCATCGGCGGCGCATCGGAGAGGCCGATGCGAATCAGCGGGAAACAAAGCGCCCACAAGAACATTACTATCGTCGCACCGAGCGCAACACCAATCGGCACGCGCCCGGAGTTCAAGGTGTCTTGCACGGCAGTTCGACTCACGCGCCACCATGCGCCGCCGCACACCCATCGCGGTAGCAACGACACCAGGTACAATCGCAGTCGGCCCGAGGGTGCGGGCGGCGCGTCGTCGGTGTATCGGGTAACCGCGCCGCCGCGCGCGTTTTCCAGCGCGTCGGTGCATAGATTCGGCCCAGCATGCGACGAGGATCGCGACCGGCCATGGCGTGTTTGAGAAAGGCGCGCCGACCCCAGTCGCCTAAGCGCTCATACAGCCACCGATTGAATAGGCTCGTACTATTCAGCCCTGCCAGTCGTGTCCGCCATGCTTGATCAAAATCGTTGCCCTCAGCGAGGCTGCGCCCAGCAAGGTGGCCCGAGGTGAGCGCGTAGCGCAGGCCGAATCCGAACAGGGCATCCTGAAAGCCTGCTGACTCACCGACGTGGCAATGAGTGCCAATGCGTGTTGTTCGCACGCACTGATAATTGCCGCTGCCGCCGAAGCGGTGCGCGGCCTGCCAGCGCAGCCCGACAGCCCGTTGAAAGAATTCGACGGTCGCATCCAGATGCTGGCGCTCGTCGTGAAACCCTCGGAACATGCAGGTTGCCACCGTGCCTCGACCCCGATCGACCAGCAGATAGCTGTACCCTCCAGGCGCCAATCGATCGGACACGGTTGCGTAGCAACCATTCGCCATATCGGTGTCAAACACAAAACCGGCCGCAATCACATCGGCGCGATGCGGTCCTTCGGCGACCACGCCAGCGTCGATAATCTGTCGCTGCCGTTCGCCAAATCGGATCTGAATGCCCGCCTCAAGCGCCTGTGCTTTCAGAGCATGATCCAGTGTTCCGGGCTCGCTGCCGCGGCGCAGCAAATAGAAGATGGGTTCCGTCGCACGCACTGTGTGGGCCGAACCGTCGACCGACAGGCATACGACTTCGTATATCGGCGTATGAGCAAAGTTGGTCTGAATACCAATCGCCTCGAGTTCCGCCAAAACATCGATTCTCGATGTCCAGTTCTCGAGTCCCTGAAAATCACCATGAAATCGCGCACCGGCATCGGCACGTTTTTCGTATACAGTGACTTCGACACCGAGCGCTCGAGCGGCGAGTGCCGCGCTCAAGCCTGACGGGCCCGCGCCGACGATGTCGAGTGACTTCGCGTCGACGGAGCAACTTCGCCGCCTCGTGCGAATCGCACGCGTCATGGTCGCGTTTTCTCATCAATATTTTGTGGCAAGCGCCCCGAACCATCGTTGACCAGTCGGGCGCGCGCGTTATCGATCTGCGCAATGAGGCGATCGAACGGCACCTTGAATTTCTCGATCCCTTCGCGCTCCAGTCGCCGCGCGGCGGCGTCAAGATCGATGTCAACGGCAGCAAGTTGCGATGCCGTTGTCCTGGCCCAGTCCAGACTGTCAGCAACGCGCGGCTGCGGTTTCCCATGATCGCGATACGCAAGCAGGGTCGGCAGCGGCAGGGTCGTCACCGTGTCCGGCCCGACCAGCGCCTCGACGTATTTGACGTCGCTGTAGGCCGCATCTTTAGTTCCGGTGCTGGCCCACAGCAGGCGCTGGGGCTGCGCCTGAACAGCAGCCAGCGCTTGCCAGCGCGGTTCTTCAAGACTGGCGCGAAAGTGCTGATAGGCGAGTTTGGCGCACGCGATCGCGGCCTTGCCACGGATGCCGGTCGACATGCACGCAGCTTTACGCTCCAATTCCTGATCGACAAATGTGTCGATGCGACTCACAAAGAAACTGGCAACTGACGCCAGTCGGTCAATCGAGTGACCGTCAGCGATGCGTGCTTCCAAACCACGCCAGTAGGCCTGTAGTACTTCACCGTAGCGGGTGACGCTGAAGAGTAGCGTGATATTGACGTTGATGCCCGCCGCAATCAGTGCTTCGATGGCCGGTAGTCCAGCACGCGTTGCCGGCACCTTGATCATCAGATTGGGCCGTTCGACCAGTGACCACAATCTTTTCGCCTCTTTGATCGTTGCTGCGGTGTCCTTGGCGAGGTGCGGTGATACCTCGAGGCTGACATAGCCATCGCGCGCTGCAGTGGCATCATAGTGTGGCCGCAACTGGTCCGCGGCACGCTGAATGTCGTCAATGATCAATCGCTCGTAAATCGTAACTGCATTGTCGCCGGCGCGAGCGTATTTCTGGATGTCGGCGTCGTACAAGTCGGTCGCGTCGATGGCGTGCGCGAAAATCGCCGGGTTGGAGGTCAGGCCACTCACACCGTCCTGCTCGATAAGCGAAGCCAGCGTACCGTCGACTAAATAATCGCGGCGCAAATCATCGAGCCACACGCTCTGTCCGAGCTCATTCAGCGTACGCAGTGGGCTCATCATGAGACAACCTTCGCATCATCGTCCGATGCCGTGTCGCTGGGCCAGCGCCAGTGTCGAATTTCCGGCATGTCCTCACCGTGCGTATTAATGTACTGACGATGCTCGATCAGTTTGTCGCGAATACCTTGTTTGGTGTAGGCAGCGACGTAGCCCAACGACGGCACTCGATCAATCACATCACCGGCAAGATGAAAGCGATCGATGTCGTTGCGTACTGCCATATCGAACGGCGTCGTCGTCGTACCCTCTTCCTTGTAGCCGCGCACGTGCAGATTCTTGTGATTGGTGCGTCGATAGGTTAGTCGATGGATCAGCCAGGGATAGCCGTGATAGGCGAAGATGATCGGCTTGTCGGTGGTAAAGAGCGTGTCGAAGTCCCGATCGGACAAGCCATGCGGGTGTTCCTCCTTGGGTTGCAAAGTCATCAGGTCGACGACGTTCACGACCCGGATCTTCAGATCCGGCAGCTGCGCTCGCAAAATCGCGACCGCCGCGAGTGTCTCAAGCGTCGGTACGTCCCCGGCACAGGCCATCACCACGTCGGGTTCTGTGTCCTGATCGTTGCTCGCCCAGGACCAGATGCCGATTCCGGCGCTGCAGTGCTTGATGGCCGCATCCATATCCAGCCATTGCGGTTGCGGTTGTTTGCCGGCAACGATGACGTTGACGAAGTCACGGGATCGCAGACACCAGTCCGCGACGCACAACAAGGTGTTCGCATCCGGCGGCAGGTACACGCGAATCACATCGGCCTTCTTGTTCACGACGTGATCGATAAAGCCGGGGTCCTGGTGCGAAAAGCCGTTGTGGTCCTGGCGCCAGACATGTGAGGTCAGGAGATAATTCAGCGACGCGATTGGCCGGCGCCAGGGGATGTCCTGACTCGTGACTTTGAGCCACTTGGCATGTTGGTTGAACATCGAATCGATGATGTGAATAAAGGCTTCGTAGCAGGAAAAAAACCCGTGACGCCCCGTCAACAGATAGCCTTCCAGCCAACCCTGGCAGGTATGCTCACTCAGTATCTCCATGACCCGCCCGTCCGGAGACAGATGATCATCGGCTTCCGTCCGCTCGGCCATCCAGGCACGGTCAGTTACCTCGAACAACGCCCCGAGTCGATTGGAGGCGGTCTCGTCGGGCCCGAAGACGCGAAAGTTCCGATTGCGCGCATTTTTTCGCATAACGTCACGCAACATGTTGCCAAGGACGCGCGTGGCCTCCCCCAGTACGCCCCCCGGTGTCGGCACATCGACCGCGTAGTCGCGATAATCCGGCAGGCGCAGGTTTTTCAGCAATACGCCGCCATTGGCATGCGGGTTCGCGCCCATACGCCGGCAGCCGCTGGGTGCTAGCGCTGTGATGCTCGCTATTGGGGCGCCGTGCGCATCGAATAACTCCTCCGGACGATAACTCTTCAGCCACGCCTCGAGTTGCTTCACGTGTTCAGGATTGTCGGCAAGTCCCGAAAGCGGCACCTGGTGTGAGCGCCAGGAGCCCTCGGTGATCTTGCCGTCCACTTCGCGCGGTCCGGTCCAGCCCTTGGGGCTCTTCAGAATAATCATGGGCCACCGCGGCCGCTCGTAGCTGCCGCCCGCGCGCGCGGCGCGCTGGATGCTGTCGATGTCGGCCATCGCCCGATCGAGCGTGGTCGCCATGGCCTCGTGCATCAAGTCGGGGTCGTCGCCTTCGACAAAATACGGCCGGTAGCCGTAGCCGACGAACAGGCTCTCGAGTTCCTCTCGAGGGATGCGCGCCAAAACAGCCGGGGAAGCGATCTTGTAGCCGTTGAGATGCAAAATGGGTAATACGGCGCCGTCGGCGGCCGGATTCAGGAACTTGTTCGAATGCCAGGCGGTCGCCAGCGGTCCGGTCTCGGCCTCGCCATCACCCACCACGCAGGTTGCAATCAGTGTCGGATTGTCAAACACGGCACCGTAGGCGTGCGACAGTGCGTAGCCGAGTTCGCCGCCTTCGTGTATTGAGCCAGGCGTTTCGGGGGCGACGTGACTCGGTATACCGCCCGGAAAAGAAAATTGCTTGAACAGACGGCGCATGCCCTCGGCATCTTGCGACACGTTCGGATACACCTCGCTGTAGCTGCCCTCAAGCCAGGTGTTGGCTACCAACGCCGGACCACCGTGGCCCGGGCCCGCGACGTAAATCATGTTGAGGTCTCGCGCCTTGATAACGCGGTTCAGGTGCGCGTAAATGAAATTGAGGCCCGGGCTGGTGCCCCAATGGCCAAGCAGTCGCGGTTTGATATGCGCGAGTGTCAGTGGCTCCTGCAACAGTGCATTGTCGAGCAAGTAGATTTGGCCAACCGACAGATAGTTGGCAGCACGCCAGTAAGCATTCAGCTGTTCACGTTCATCGGTGTTCAAAGCTGGTGTGGCTTGCGGTACTGCGTTCATGCAGTTCCCTCCCGGGACAGCGGTTCGGCAATGAATGTGAATGGGGACAAAAGACCGCGTGCCGCTTCGGCCATCACTTGCGCCTCGTCGGTGGGAATGACCCACACCTCCGTCGCGCTGTTGTCGGTATGAATGGCGCCGCCCCGATGCGGCGAGACGGCGACGTTGCGGGCCGCATCAAGACTGATGCCGGCCCACTCGAAATGCGCCAGCACGCGCGCCCGAATCTCCGTCGCGTGCTCGCCGATGCCGCCACCGAAGAGAATCGCGTCCGCACCTCCGAGCACAGCGAGATAGGCGCCAAGATACTTTTGCAGGCGATGACAAAACATCGAGACCGCCAGTGCGGCCGCATCTGTGTCGCTGTCGAGCAATTGCCGCATGTCGCCCGACTCCCCCGAGACCGCCCGCAACCCGGAGGATTCGTTGAAAATCCAACCAAGTTCAGCCGCGCTGAAACCAGCCTGGTCGATCAGATGGAGCACCACGGTTGGGTCAAGATCGCCGCATCGGGTGGCCATCATCAGACCCGCCAACGGTGAAAACCCCATTGAGGTATCAATCGGCCAGCCGCGGTCGCTGGCGGTTGCCGAGCAGCCGGCGCCCAGTTGTAATGAAATCACGCGACGTTTGCCATGACGTTCGCTGCGTGCCAACCATTGTTGCAACAACGATTGATGCGCCAGTCCGTGAAAGCCGTAACGGCGGAGCTCGTGTTGCCGGCAGAGGTCAGACGGTAGCGCGTAGTTGGCCGCGAACAGCGGCATCTCGGCGAAAAAGCCGCTGTCGAAACATGCAGCCTGCGGAGTTTCTGCCCCAAAGGCCCGTCGCGCCGCCTCGATCCAATCGAGTGCCACGCCGTTGTGCAAGGGTGCCAGGCGTTTAAGCCGGGCGATTTCCGTCTCCACTGCTGTATCCAGGAGGCACGGCCGTGTCAGGCGAGCACCGCCATGAACCACCCGATGCATAACAAGCTCCGGCATGCCCAGGCCGTGCTGGCGCAGAAAATCGACTAGCACATCAGGGTCGCGCGCCGGCGCCGGTGACAGGTGCGTCTCTGCCGTCAGTGGGAGTGCATCCTCGAGCGGGAAGCTCGCGAGCCGCAGTGACGAACTGCCAGCATTGACCGTCAGAATATGACTCGACCCGCTCGACCTTGCGCTCACGAAGGTTCTCCGGGTGCGACAAGCTGTGCGGCTGCGATGGGCAGGCCCTGTTGCAGTGTGGCCAATTCCGGTTCGGTGAGCGTCTCCTGCGCCAACAGCAGTTTCGCGCCGTGCTCAAGCAACTCACGGTGGGTATCGAGGATCGTTCGTGCCCGCTTGAATGCGGACTGCACTCGCGATCGCACCGCCTGATCAATTTTTTCCGCGGTCTCGTTACTGACCTCACGCGTCCGTGGCGCCATGCCCTGCTGGTCAAGAAAGGGTGGCGTGGAATCCTGATACACGACCGGGCCAAGCGTTTCGTCCATGCCGTAGCGCGTGACCATGCTGCGTGCGATGTCGGTCGCCCTGGCCAGGTCGTCGGATGCGCCGGTCGAGAGATGCTCAAACACCAGATGCTCGGCAGCGCGCCCGCCAAGCAGTACCGCCATCTTGTTTTCAAGTTCATCGAGCGTCATTAGAAACCGGTCCTCGATCGGTCGTTGAATGGTGTAGCCGAGTGCGCCAATGCCGCGTGGAATGATCGAAATCTTGTGTACGGGATCGACCCCGGGCAGCGACATCGCGACCAGTGCATGGCCCATCTCGTGGTAAGCCACCACTTCGCGCTCTTTAGGATTGAGTAGGCGATTCTTTTTCTCCAGGCCGGCAACGATGCGCTCGATGGCGCGTGTAAAATCATCCAGCGTGACGGCATCGCCATCGCGCCGTGTGGCCAGTAACGCCGCTTCGTTGACGAGATTGGCGAGATCCGCGCCGGTAAAACCCGGCGTCAGTGCGGCAATGGCCTCTACGTCCAAATCCGGCGCCAGTTCGACGTTCTTGATGTGCACCTTAAGGATTTCTGCACGGCCGATTTTGTCGGGTCGATCCACCAACACCTGGCGATCAAATCGCCCGGCACGTAACAGTGCCGGATCGAGAATTTCCGGACGGTTGGTGGCCGCAATCAGCACCAGCCCCTGACTCGGATCGAAGCCATCCATCTCCACCAACAGTTGATTCAGTGTTTGCTCCTTCTCGTCGTGACCGCCGCCCATGCCCTGAATGCCACGCGCGCGACCGAGCGCGTCGAGCTCGTCTATGAAAATAATCGCCGGCGCTTTCTTCCGGGCCTGATCGAATAGGTCGCGCACGCGCGCCGCACCGACACCCACGAACATTTCGACGAACTCCGAGCCGCTGATGGAAAAGAAAGGCACTCCGGCTTCGCCGGCGACCGCTCTGGCAAAAAGGGTCTTGCCTGTGCCGGGCGGGCCCACCAATAAAATGCCTTTCGGAATACGTGCGCCCAGACGGCCATATTGCTGTGGACTTTTCAAGAAGTTGACGACCTCCTGGAGTTCTTCCTTGGCCTCGTCGACACCGGCGACGTCGTCAAAGGTCACTTGCGTGTCGGTCTCGACGTACACCTTCGCCTTGCTCTTGCCGACCGACATCATGCCGCCTTGTGTGCCCATGCGGCGTATGGCAAGCGTCCAGATACCGAAGAACACCGCGACCCAAATGACCGTGGAGAGGATCGAACCAAGCCAGCGATTTTCACGTCGCCCGGCAAAGGTAACGCCGGCCGTCTCCAGCGTTTCGGTGAGCCTGTCGTCTTCAACGCGAATCGTGACGAAGGCGTGACTGCCATCTCCGGTTCTTCGCAAAGCGTCGATCTTTGCCTGTGGCAACATCGCGCTCAGTCCATCGGTACGAACCGTGCCGCGCACGTCGACCTCACTGACAGTCAGATTTTCGAGATTACCGGCACTCAATAGGATCTTGAAATCGCTGTACGCGAGTGTCTCAGCATGTCCACCCAGGTAGTTCTGCGTCGATACCAGCACTATTAGCGCGAGTAATACGTACCAGACAGAGATCTGCTGCTTCCTATCCATAACCAATCCTTAATGCGCGCAGGTGCTCAACTCTCGGATGCCCAGCGTCGCCAAAAGAAGTTGTAGAGCGGCACGAAAACGATGGCGACATAAAAGCCGTACAAGAAACTCTCGATGAAACCCAGTAAAAAACCCCACCAGGTCAGCCACGTAAACGCGGGCAGGATCAGTTCGAGAAACTCATGCATGTGCAAGGCCTGCGGGGTCACCAGACCCCACAGCACGCAAACTACGAACGATATAGCCGCCCAACTACCGAGCGACCAACCAACAATTTTCCAATTCAACATGAGATGCTCCTTAATCAATGATTGTGATGATCGTGCGAGTCGCCGGACTCGTCGTTATCACCGTGCCCACCATGCCCGCCGTGCCCACCGTGCCCACCGTGCCCGTGAAAGAAATGCATACCAACGCACAGCAACAGGATAATTAGAAAGAATGAATTGCCGCCGAGCCAACTCATGGCCGTTCTCCAAGATCGGACAATTCATCCGCGGTAATATCTTTGCCGTTAGGAAGCTTCACCAGTCGGTCGATACTCTCGATCGTGAGAATGCCGGAGTAGCCACAAGCTTGGGCACAGCGACCGATGGCCGCGACGATTTCGTCCACCCGTTGCGGCTCGGCATACAACACCACTCGGGCGTTGTCATGCATAAGGTCGCGCCTGAAGAAATTTGGGTGCTCGCCATAACCCTGCACGTGTTCCACCGTGACACCTGGGACGCCACAAGCGCGAAGGTTCTTCTCCAGAGTACTCAGGGATTCGAGCGGCACAATGGCCGTAATTCTGTTGATATTCATCATGTATTCTCCTGAACGCTGTTGGCGCTTGCGTTAGCTATGAATAGTTCATGCAGCCCATCGACCAGTAGCGCGGTGAGGTCGATGGCGTTGCTCGGATGCGGGATGCTGTTGGCGGTGATGATTTCGGCGGCGCCGGCGCCTTTCAGGGCCTCATAGGCATCGCCGGCAAATACTGCGTGCACGCCGATACATACTGGCGCAACGAAACCGGCCCCTTTCAGGTGTCCGAGAGTCTGAATCATGGTGCGCGCGGTGGAAATAATGTCGTCGACCAATACCGGCGTGTGCTCACGCCATGGTTCAAGCGGTGGCACAGTAACCTCGACATCACGATCGCCGCGCCGCGTTTTGGCAAGCACGATGAACGGCGCTCCCGCCATCTCCGCCACCTCGCTAACCCACTGCTCGCTTTCGCTGTCCGGCCCGACGA
This sequence comes from uncultured Gammaproteobacteria bacterium, assembly GCA_942490655.1. GTDB lineage: Bacteria > Pseudomonadota > Gammaproteobacteria > Steroidobacterales > Woeseiaceae > UBA1847. Next base: position 351,846 of record CALNXZ010000014.1, read on the forward strand.
TGACCGGCCGCTCAACGGTATCGCGAATCCAGCCGGCGACTGCCGCAGCGGCGTGCTCCACGCGCGTCGGGATAGAATAGATTTCGTCGAGTGTCGTGTACCGGTGCAAGTGTGGATCCACCGTCACCAGGCCGTCGACAGTATCGCTTAGGAGCTTCGCGAAGATGCGTGATGTCACCACTTCGCCGGGTTGAAATCGCGCATCTTGTCGCATGTACGGCAAGTACGGCGACACCAGAAAAACGCGGCGCGCACCCAGTACTCGCAGCGCGCGGACCGAGTAAATCAGGGGAAGCAACTGGGGATTGGGCTGAAATAGATTGGCGGCCAGCACAACATCAAGGCCTTCGCACGACGTCTCGCCACGCACATAGGTCTCGCCATCGGGAAACTGCCGCAGCGCCAGACTCCCCTCGGGTGAGTCAAGAAGTGCTGCCAGACCGCCACCGAGCGCCTCATGCCCGGGCAAACTGAATACGATGGTTGGGTGTTTCATGTGATCGCCTCGTCATCGCCGTCCGTAATCTGCATCAAGTCGGTGTGCTGATTTAGGTAATTAAGCGCGTAGATCATTTCGCCGGGCGACTCGGCATGCACCGTCATCACCGGCGCACCGGCCTCAACACGGGCATCGAGATGCACATGTAACTCGACGCCGGCCGCCGGTGCGCTGGGCGCGCCTGCGAGTTTTGCCACTCTAGCCAGGCGCCGATTGTCGATGGCACTTACTCGTCCCGTTTGATCGGCGACGACAACATGCTTGTGCTCGGCGACGGGTGGAGCACGTAGCCCGCCTTGGGCAGCGCAGATAGCCAGAAACTTCTGCCACGCGCGCCCGTCTTTCAGTGCCGCCAGCGCCAGCGCCGCTCCCTCCCCAGCACGCGACCGGCCGCTGCGTTCCAGAATCTTGCCCGCCAGCAGTGCCGCCCGGTCGCGCAAATCACTGGGCGCATCCGGCCCGCCCTGCAACACCGCAAGCACGTCATGCGCCTCCAGTGCCGGACCGATGCCACGACCAATCGGCTGGCTGCCATCAGTGATAGCTATTTCGATATCGAGGCCGAGTCGCGTACCGGTATACTGCAGTACCGAAGCAAGACGATCCGCCGTCGTCTGGTCCCTCACTTTCGCCGTCGGCCCGGTAGGAATATCAATAAGGGCGTGAGTAGAGCCCGCTGCGATCTTCTTAGACAGTACGGAAGCCACCAGTTGTGCCTCACTGTCGATGTCGAGTACGCGCTCCACTCGAATCAGCACATCATCGGCGGGGCTCAAGTCCACCGCCCCACCCCACACCAGGCAGCCGCCCTCCTGCTCAACGACACGCCGCATAGCCTCAAGCGAAAGATCGACGCGGGTGAGGGTTTCCATGGTATCTGCCGTGCCGGCTGGTGACGTGATGGCGCGCGATGACGTTTTCGGCATGACAATGCCGAAGGCGGTAACGATGGCGACCACAATCGGCGTAGTGCGATTACCGGGCAGTCCACCTATGCAGTGCTTGTCGAAAACGGCGGGCTGCGCCCAATCCAATTGCTCGCCCGCCCCGACCATCGATCGGGTCAGCGCCACGACCTCGTCGCCAGACATGCGATCACCCACACAAGCAGCGAGAAAAGCACTCAGTTGCACGTCGCTGTAGCGGCGCCCGGCAATGTCGCGAACGATGTCGCTGAATTTATTGGGCGCCAATGTATGGCCAAAGAGTTTCGCGCGAACGTGGCGGAACGATTCGACGGGCTCAGGATGCGATACGCGGATAGGACAAGGTGACGTCGCGCCGAGCAGGTTCCACGCGACTTCCGAGAGACCTGCCTCACCGTGTTTGAGTAGACCGTCCCCATGAACGATGTTCAACGTTGCGATGATGCTGCGATCATTGCCTGTCAATTGAAGCCTGGATTGCGATTCAAACCCCTCGGCGCGGCAAATCGAACAATCGGCCCGCATGTACACAACCGGTTCCTGGTAGGTGTCAATGCCGATGCGCCGCGCCTGAAGTATCGCGGCTTGCTGGCTGTCGACGCTGAGCGGTGACGATAATCGAATCATTACCGAGGACTCCTTGCCGTGACGGACAGATCGCATTTACGCAACAACGAAAGCCAGGCTAGCGCGGGATCGTGCAAATCCACGTGACCCAACGCATTCTGTTCTGTGCGAAGAAAGTTTTCGAGAAAGAGAAAAACATGATCGAGGTGAATCCAGTGCCACCCGCGCGGTGCCTGCATCCCGCTAGAAGCAAACAACACCATGCGCACAATGTGTCCGCCAATCGCCTGTGCACGACCGTGTTGTAGCAACGCTTTAACAAGACTCGTTGCCTCTTCGGTGCCGCAACAGCCAAAGCGCACCAGCGCAGCCGCCAGCACCTGCCGATTGCGTGAGCCCGGATTGACGTGCGCCCGACCTTGCTTCACTTCAGCGACGATCATGTCGGTGTGATCGCGGGGACACGCCAGTTCCGGATCGGTCTGTACCGTCACGGGCCCGCGAACCTTGCTGGAATCGTTGCGACCCTGACCTTTGAGCCCAGCTTTGTGGTGCAATCGAATAGCCAGCATGTCGATGTCGGTCAGCATCCTCGGTCCTTGGTCGGGAAGCGACTCGACCAGGGGATAATCCGTAGCCGTGAAGTAGCCGTTCACGTGCAGATACGCTTGAACGAGACTGGTGCTGACGTCCATCATCGCCTCCTCATGCCAGAACTCGTTTCAGCCGATCTTCCGGGATTAAGGCATTGACCCCCAAATCTGCAGCAATACGATCCTGCAGTGCACTTGCCGCTGCCGGTTCGCCGTGCGTAATGAAGACGGTTTTCGGCGGTCGGTCCCTAAGGGGTGCTAGCCAACTGAGCAGTTCTTCGACGTCCGCATGTGCGGACAGACTGGTAAGCTCGGTCACATTGGCAGCAATCTCGTAAGTCCGGCCATGAATCTTGACCCGCTTGGCGCCGGCAACCATGGCGCTGCCACGGGTCCCGGCTGCCTGAAAGCCGGTGAAGAGTACCGTGTTCCGTACATCCGCAAGCCAAGCCTTGAAGTGATGCAGTATGCGTCCGCCCGTAGCCATGCCGCTTGCCGATAGCACAATCATTGGGTCGGTTCGATGATTGAGCGCGCGAGACTCGTCCGCCGTGTTGACGTACTCGGCCACTGCGCACATCGCTCGGCACTCACTCGGAGACAGGCGATGTTCATCCGCGTGATTGCAAAAGATGTCCGTGGCATTGGTTGCCATGGGGCTGTTGAGAAAGATCGGCACGTCGGGGATCGCGTCGGTGCTGCGCAAGGTTGCGAGCAAATGCAGCAGAGTCTGCGCGCGACCGACAGCGAAACTCGCAATCATCAAGATGCCGTTTCGACGCAGAGTCTGATTGACGATGTCGCGCAGCGCGGGCAACGGTGCTTGTGTCGCGTGATGACGGTCACCGTAGGTCGACTCAACGACGAGATAATCCGTTGCCTGTAGTGCCTGCGGCGGATTCATGACCGGGTCGTTCGATCGCCCGACATCTCCGCTGAAGGTGATGCGACGGCCGCTAATATCGAATTGAATCCACGCCGCGCCCAAAATGTGGCCAGCCGGATGGAATGTGGCCGTGATGTTGTCTCCCAGTTGTACGACCTCGTTGAACCGGATCGGACGCAAGGCGTCCAGACAGGCCTCCGCTTCGGCTCGGGTGTACAGAGGCAAAGCCGGCCGGTGTTTGGAAAAGCCCTTGCGATTGGCGTAGCGAGCATCCTCCTCTTGCAAGTAGCCGGAGTCTGGCAACAGGATTCGAACCAACGCGGCGGTACCAGACGTACAATAAACCGGTCCGGCAAAGCCGCACTTTCGCAACACCGGTAGATAGCCGCTGTGGTCAAGGTGTGCATGCGTCAGGACTACGGCATCCAGACTCGCGGCATCCAGCGGTAAAGGCTGCCAGTTTCGTTGGCGCAATGGCCGCTTACCCTGGAATAGGCCGCAATCCACCAACACGCGCGCGCCGTCTGTTTCCAGCAAGTACTTAGAGCCGGTCACAGTGCCCGTCGCTCCCAGGAACGTCAAAGTTGGCGGGCTGCCCATCCTATTGGCCCGCAGTCGTGGCAGATACATTGCGCCACGCCGGGAAGAATGCCGGTGTCCGCGTCACGTAGTCGCGGTAGCGATCACCAAACTCATCACTGGCCATCTGTTCTTCGCGTCGCGCCAGTCGCACGTAAACGTACACCAGGATCGGAAACATGATGACCGTCGCCAGTGTCGGCCACTGCAACAAGAAGCCAAACATTATCAATACAAAAGCCGCGTACTGCGGATGGCGGAGTCGAGCATAGATACCCTCGACCGCGAGATCGTGGTGCTGCTGGGCGGCGTGCAGCACCCGCCAGGCGGAGGCCAGCATGATGAATCCGCCGATAATCACCACATTGCTGAGAATGTGCAGCGGATCGAAATGCGGATTGATGTTCCAGCCTAGCAGCGTATTCCACAAATGCCCTGATTCGTGACTGAAGATATCCGTCTCAGGGAACTTTCTCTGCAGCCATCCCGATAACAGATAAATGGTGAGCGGGAAGCCATACATCTCGGTAAAGAGCGCCACCACGAAGGCGGAGAAAGCGCCGAGGCTGCGCCAGTCCCGCGACGTCCGAGGTTTGGTGAAGCTGAACGCGAAGATAATGAAAATGGCCGAATTGAGAACGACCAACGACCACAGTCCATATGCATTACTCGTGTGCATCAGTCATCCTCCTCATTGTGGTCGGCATGGCCGTTATGACTATGTTTACTATGGCCACCATGTCCGCCATGCATGAACATGTGCATGACGGGACATAGCAACAAAATCAAATACGGCAGCCCGTAGATGAAGTGCGCTCGATGTTCGGTGAGCAGAAAATACAACACGCCACCGATCAAACCCATCGCCGCCAGACCGTTAGGGGTCAACCAAAAACTGCGTTTTGAAATATTCATCGCAAATGCTCCTGCGCATTGCACTCAACACGTTCCGTCGATTCGCTCACTAGTTCTTACCGTGATCGTCCATCATCGACTCCATCATGATTTGCATCATGTCGACCCGACTCTCGAGATCACTCAAGCGATGTGCGTCGCTCATCTGCCCGCGTGGTCGCGCCGGCGCCATGCGTTTATGCAGGTGTTGTGGTCGGTCAGAATCAGTTTCCGGCTCCGCACCTGGACTCATGTGCTCGGCCATCATCTCGCGCATACGCGTGCCGCCCATTTCATGCATTAAATCCATTGCTTCGCGCATGGTGTGACGGTGCTCGGTCATCAGCGCATCTCGATCTTTACGATTGTCGGCGTTTTGGATGGCCTGCATCTCTATGGCCATCGTGCCCATCAATTGGTCGAGTTTGGCCTGACGCTGATCGCGATCCGCTTCCTCTGCCTGCCACTGCTGCTCGACGTCGTTCGCCGAATCCACGTCCTGTGCCCAACCTGGGGCTGTGAGCAGTAGCGGGATGATCGCGACGACGACACTAAAGGTTTTCATGATATTTCTCCTCGGGTCGGGGACCCTTGCTTTACTATTCAACAATCAACTTGCCGCGGAACATGCCCATCTGACAGGCGAATTCGTACTCGCCCGGTTCGCTGGGTAAGAACTCCACAGCGACAGTTTCGCCAGTCGGTAACTGCGCACTCTTATCAAAATACGGCAACAACACCATATCCGAGCAACTTGCGGTTTCCTCGCGACGAAAATTCAATCGCACCGGTTTGCCGCGTTGCACCACGACAACGTCCGGCGTGTAACCGCCCTTCACCAGAATCATGGCTTCCTGGTGTCCGGAACTGGTGATCGACGCGCGCGTGCCCTTTGATTTCTTCAACCAGAAGAACCACACAATGAAAACAATAAGTGCAAAACCCAGCAACGTGACAAACAGGCGATCGGGCGTCATCGGACACCTCCTTTGGGTTGGAAATAGCGCAGACGATTGGCATTGGTGACGACCGTAACCGAACTGAAGGCCATGGCGCCGGCTGCAATTAGCGGGGAGAGCAGGAGCCCGCTAAAGGGATACAACAGCCCCATCGCAACAGGCACACCAAGCACGTTGTAGATAAACGCGCCAAATAGATTTTGCATCACGTTGCGCATGGTAGCGCGCGAGATTTCCATCGCTGTAACGACCCCGGTAAGACTGCCTTTGATCAGAGTAATATCGCTGGCTTCAATGGCGACGTCCGTGCCAGTGCCTATGGCCATACCGACATCGGCTTGTGCGAGAGCCGGAGCATCGTTAATGCCATCTCCGACCATCGCGACAACTTTGCCTTCAAGCTGCAGCTTTTGAATCTCGTGAGCCTTGTCTTGTGGCAAGACATCGGCCAAGACACGGTCGACACCCACCTGCCGTGCAATGGCATCCGCAGTGCGAGCGTTGTCACCGGTGATCATCACGACTTCCAGACCCAGATCGTGCAGAGCCTTGATGGCCGCAGTGGAATCTTCTTTAACGGTGTCAGCAACAGCGACCAAGCCCGCAGCTTTGCCGTCAACCGCAACATACATCGGAGTCTTGCCTTCGGCTGCGAGTCGCTCCCATTCGCCGGTGAGTGCGTCGGCATCAATACCGCGATCGCGCAGCAGCTTGACGTTGCCAAGCAGCAGTTCGTGCCCCACGACCTGCCCACTGACGCCATGGCCGGGGATGGCCGCAAAATTGGTAGTTGCAGGGAGATTGAGCCCCCGGGTCTCGGCGCCGCGTACGATCGCTTCGCCAAGTGGATGTTCCGAACCTTTTTCCAACGCCGCCGTCCATGTCAAGAGATCGTCTTCACCGATCTCGCCGGCGACCACGACATCAGTGAGCGCCGGTTCGCCCCTGGTGATGGTGCCGGTTTTGTCGAGCACGATCGCATCGATGCGCTTGGCGGACTGCAGTGCATCACCCGACCGAATCAGAATACCGTGCTCCGCGCCCTTGCCGATGCCTACAGTTAGCGAGGTCGGCGTGGCGAGTCCCAGAGCACAGGGACAAGCGATAATCAGTGTGGTTACGAACACTATGATGGCGTAGACAATCCTCGGCTCAGGACCTACGTTGTACCAAACCATGAATGCAAGAATGCCGAGTATCATGACGGTCGGCACAAAGTAAGCGGCCACTTGATCCACAACCCGCTGAATAGGTGCCTTCGATCCCTGCGCGTCCTGCACCATGCGAATGATATTGGCGAGCGCGGTGTCCTTGCCAACTTTGGTGGCTTCGAAGGTAAAGCTGCCAGTCTTGTTAAGGGTCGCGCCAATCACTTCGTCGCCCTCACGCTTCTCGGTCGGCATGGACTCGCCGGTGATCATGGATTCATCAACGCTGCTTGAGCCGTCAACTACACGGCCGTCCACAGGAATTTTCTCACCGGGGCGGACTACCACATGATCGCCAGCCACAACCTCTTCGACCGGAATATCGATCTCCTTGCCTTCGCGCACGACACGTGCAGTTTTCGCCTGCAGGCCAACCAGTTTCTTGATGGCCTCGGAAGTCTTACCTTTGGCTTTGACCTCCAACGCCATACCCAGGACAACGAGTGCAACGACCACCGTGGAAACATCCCAAAAGGCCTCGGCCAACGCCTGGGTCGGAAACCACTGCGGAAACATTACTGCTACGGCGGAATACAGGAACGCCGCCGTGATACCGGAGGCAATCAATGTGTGCATATTGGCTGTGCGGTGTTTAAGAGCCGCCCACATACCGGTGTAGAACTGAGACCCGGACCACAACAGCACCGGCAATGTAACCAGTCCGAGCAATCCCCAGACGATGCGCCGATGATCACTGCCCATCGGCATCCACTCTCGCAGGCCGGGAACGAAGTCCGGGTAGCTGAAGAACATGACAGGTAGTGAAACAATCGCGGCAAACCAGAATTTCCTCATCAGCCCGCGGTACTCGACTAACTGGGCATCGGCATGCCGGTCCATGCTTTCCTCGGTGGCCTCCATCGCCGGAACCAACGCGTAACCGCTCGTTTCAACAGCACGATGCAAACCGTCGATGTCGATTTGCGCCGGTCGATATGCGATGTCGACCTCGGCCGTCGCCGAGTTAACGGACGCCGAGGCCACGCCCGGTGTCCGCATCAATGCGGACTCGACCTGGCTCACGCAAGACGCACAGCGCATACCCTCGACGGCCATACGCGTCCGCGTCGCACCGACTTCGAATCCTTCGTCGCGCACAGCTTTCGCCAACGCACGAACACTGGTTACTTCCGGGTCGAAATCGAGGGTCGCCGTTTTGTCAGAAAATTTCACGTGCGCTTTGGTGACGCCCGCCAATCGACGCAATGCAATTTCGACTCGTCTTGCGCATTGCATGCACGTCATATTCTCGATGGTCAAATTAAACTGCTGCATGATCTTTGTCTCTGTGCGTAAATTTGGCGCAAGGGTTTTGACACGGCACAACGGGCTCAGACATAGTCGACTCCGATTTCCAAGTGGCCATCGCGCAGGTAGCGATGTGGCGGAATCACCAGATTCGTGGGCGCGGGCACGTTTTTGGTCACCCGGCCGGCCAGGTCGAATTTGGATCCGTGGCAGGGGCAGAAGTAACCACCCATCCAATCCTCGCCCAAGCCGTCGCCGGCGGGATCGGGCCGAAACGACGGCACGCAGCCAAGGTGCGTGCACAGTGCCACGGCGACGAAAAATTCCGGTCGCAGCGAGCGTGTCGCGTTCTGTGTGTAAACCGGTTGCTGCGCCTCGACCATAGAATCGGGATCACGCAGGCCTTCTAGCCAATGATCGTGGTTCAAACGCTCAAGCATCGCCGGCGTGCGGCGCAATATCCAGATAGGTTGTCCGCGCCAGACGACGGTCGCTTGTTCACCGGGCTGCAGTTGGCTTACGTCGAATTGCACGGATGAGCCGAGCGCCTGCGCTTTGGCGCTCGGTCGCAATGACGCAATGAACGGCCATGCAGCAATCGCCGCACCGACCGCGCCGATCGTCGCCGTCGCCGCGGTGAGGAAATGGCGACGTGATCGATCCGCGTCGATGGTGAATGAGACGTCCGCGCCGTTGTGATCGTCGTCTCTGTCTTTCTCTGTAGTTGAGCCAATTGTGCGGCCCATGGCAATCTCCTCGTACAAAGCCAGATCAGCACTGCGGTGCGTATCGAGGGGCAGCTAATTTCGATACGCGCAGTACCGAACGATCAGCTGCGCTCCCTGCGTCGCGACATCGAGGGGGGCGATGGCACGACACAGGGCTGCGCTGCCAGACTCAGCCACGCGAGCGCCAACTGACCGAGTGTGGCCGATGCCCTTACGGTCTGACCTTGTACTCGAGTGGTTCTGAATTGCATGCGACAAACACCTTTCTCTACTCAATAACAATGCGCAACAACCATGACGTTGCATTCACCTACACCGTACAACCTGTATCTTGCACTCAAGTCAAGTGTCCTTCCGCGCCACCGACGGTATCGATTAGGTGACACAAACTTTCGTGATCCGGGGGCCGGTTCGGCATCGATTCCCACTCTGCGATGGTCGCCTCGACGCGACGCTGCAGTCGTTGCAATCCCTTCAAACGACCACGATTTTCCTGGGCACGTACTTTGATCAGCGCACGCACCTCCTTACAGGGCGACAAGCCCCGATCTGCGTCATTCAGAATGGCTTTAACGTCGCGCAGCGTGAAGCCCAGTGATTTCGCACGCCGAATGAAACGCACGCGATACACGTCGGACTCGGCGTATTCTCGATAGTGGTTTTCCGGGTCTCGTGCTGGCTTCAACAGGCCCACCTGTGTGTAGTAGCGGACCACGTGATCCGCCACGCCTGCCTGCCTCGCCAGTTCGATTACGTGCATGATGTTCTCACGCCTCGTAGACTGTCGATCCGTTATCGGTCACCTGACTTCGCCGCTATTCGCCAAATTCGGCACGTATGTACGCCAGCACCGCCTTGACGTCGGCTTCACTCAGTGCCGGGTTGCCGCCTAATGGCGGCATCGCCAGCGCCGCACCCGGTGTTTGCAGTCCCTCGGTGATGCTCGTTATAAGTTCGTCATCCGATTTGGATAAGGCTCCAGTGGTGTCCGTCAGATCGGCGACACCCGGAATGGCGCCTTTTCCGTTTGTGCCATGACAGGCAAAACAGGTTTGCGAATAGACTGCTTTGCCTGTTGCCACCGTATCTGCATCGGCGAGAGCTATCGTGCTGATGAGCAGTATCCAGAATAGATTTAGGTAACGCATCTCAGTTGCTCCCTTGCAAAAACGCGAGAATGTCTTCCGACTCTTGGGCGGTTAGTCCGGCGCGAACACGCATGTGGGCAATGGCGGCGCGCCACTGATCGTCGCGCAGGGACCTCGCATCGCGCATGTTGTGGCAGCGAGCGCAGGTATCTGCCCAGGCTTTGGCACCGCGCGCAAACTGCAACGGGTCATTCTCAGTGGCAGCGCTACTCTCGGCAGCCACCGCTGGTTGCTGGAGGCTAATCGCACCCAGCGTCAGTATTGCGCCGACTACGGCGACCGATAGCACGTATGTAGATTTGATATTCATGTTTGTTCTTCCTCAATATCTCAATATCTCAGTAACCGAAAGCGAGCTGCAGGATCCAGCGATCCGCATCCGTGAATTCACCGGGCTCACCGGTATTCGACTCGTAAGCAAATTTGAGCAACGCGCTCGGCGCAATCAGGTAATTGACTCCAAGCGCCACTTGCTCTTGCTTGTCGTCTGCGTGCGGTGAATTGAAGTCGGTATAGCGAACCACGCCCTCCCATTTTCCGTCGGCAAACTTGTATGCTGCCTGCGCATACCAGGTCTCCCATTTGCCACCCTCGGGCGCGATGCTCAGAGGCTCGGGATCCACTTCCTGTTGAACATATTCACCGCGAAGGTCGAGATTGTTCCAACGGTAGTTGGCATCAAAGCCCAGCACGCTATATCCACGTGTCGGATCATCGGCGAAGTCCAGGCCATCGTTCTCAACGACAGCGACATCTCCGGCAGCACCTGATACAGCGAGCTCAAAGTTTGGAATTGGCAGAAAAGCGACACGGCCACCGAAGACTTTCTCATCGTCTGGGTCGCTGGCGAAGCCCTCGGCTTCAATAGCATGAATTTCCCCGTCTTCACCAACGATCTTCGGACCATTGGCAAAGTAGGCGGCATAAATAATCTTGCTACTGTCGCCGACTGGCTCTACACCGCGCAGTTGAATTCCTACGTCGGATATAGGCGCGGCGCCGTCGTGGCCAAATCCCGGCGGCGCTGAGGCCAACTTGTTAATCCAGGATGGGTGCAGATTCTGCCGGAAATTACCTATCGGGCTGAGGAACTTGCCAGCCACCAACGTAAGCTTGTCATTTAGAAACCAGTCTACTGTCGTGTACTCCAGGCCGACGTTGGTGTCGCCGTTTTCCCCCACCACAACCTCGAGTTCGGCTTCCCAGAGAATCCTTTCGTCGTACAGAAAATGGAACATCGGATTAAAGTTGGCCACAAACGCGGCGGGGCCGTTTTCTACGCTAACGTAGTCGGCCGAAGCATAGCCCGACAAATGTGTCACAGAGGTCACATCGGTCCACTCAGTTGATGACTGAGTCGCGCGGATTGCTGCCTGATTGACGGCAATATCATCTCGCAAGCTTTCGACTGCGCTGTCATCCTTAGCGACTTCAAGTTCCTCGCGCAATTCGCCGAGCTGCTCGGTCAGTGCCGAAACTCTTTTTTCCAACTCTGCGATCCTATCCGGATCCATCTGTGCAAATGCGGGGCTCGCAAGCAGTGCGAGCACGGGCGCCGACACTGCAAACGTGCGACATCTTCGGGTGGTCTTCATCATTTTCTCCGAGTAGCTTGAATGATCATGGCAAAGGGGTACGCGTTAGCGCGCCGCGGCGGTTGGCCGCCACGACCAAAATGCGTTCGAGCAGGTGTACGCTTATCAACGGCTTGTCGATCACATCCAACGCGCCGGCTGTCAATGCCTGCGCAGCAACGGCGCTGTCATTTGTGCTGGCAAGCACGATAATTGGCAGCATGTTGTTATCGCGATGCATTATCCGGATCAGTGCCAAACTACCCATACCCGGCAGATCAGCTTCTACCAACAGGCAACTGCAACACGACCGATTCGCCGCGTTAGCAGCGAGTAGCGATTCGGCGTTTGCAAAACACTGGACATCAATGCCGGACGCGTCCAATAGCGTGCTAAGTGCGTCGTGGACCGATTCATCCGGGTCGACGACGCAGATGGTGTCGCGTCCTTTGAGCATCTACGTGGTTCCGATCATTGCTGGTCAATGCTCGAAAGTATGCGCAGAGCGCTATGCGCTAACCATTGGGAATGCCCCGCGCCCCTTTTGTGGGTGCCGCGCAGCCGTACTGTGGATTACCCGTGGTCGGGGTCAGCTGCACCCTCAGCTTCGATCTTCAGGCGAACCAGTTGGGCAAGCGTTTGCACGCCTAGTTTGTGCATGATGTTGGAGCGATGTACTTCAACGGTTCGTTCACTGATGCCGAGCTCTGCGGCCACAATCTTGTTCATCTTACCAAGGGCAACGCGTTCCAGAACCTCGGACTCTCGTCCAGATAAGCTCGCCAGTTGTTCTTTCACCCGTTCACGATCGTGCAAATGACGGCGTTTACCGTCTTCCAAATCGAGTGCTTCGTTAATCCGGTCCAGTAGATTTTGTTCACGAAACGGTTTGCGAATGAAATCCAGTGCACCGCGGCGCATCGCTTCGACGGCCATTGGGATGTCACCATGGCCGGTAATAAAGATGATCGGTAAGAGCGATTCCCGCTCAGTCAGTTTCTGTTGTAGATCCAAACCGCTCATCCGCGGCATACGAATGTCGAGCACCAGGCAGCCGCGCATGCCTTTGTGAAAATCCTGCAGGAAGGCGAGCGCGGAGTCATAGACTTGATACGGCTGGCCAATGGTTTCCATCAACAGACCGAAACCGTCGCGAACGTCTGCATCGTCATCTACGATGTAAACCTTTTGATTTTCAGTCATGTCCGGTCCTTTGATTCGGCGGGCGGCAAAGTAAAATAGAAAGTGGCACCACCCTTTTCATTGTTGAAAAAATCAAGTCGCCCGCCGTGCGCGGTAATTATCGCGCGACTGATCGATAGCCCCATCCCCATGCCGGATTTCTTTGTCGTCGCAAACGGCGCAAATAAAACGTCCTTGGCGTCCTCGGAGACACCGCTACCTCGATCAATAACGGCGACTTCAATATTGCCGTCCTCGCTTAGACGCGATTTCAAGCCAATTGCGTTGCCGTTCTCGCAATTCACCGATTGCATTGCCTCCATACCGTTGCGAAGCAGGTTCAGTGCAACTTGCTGAATTTGCACTGAATCGACGGATACGTCTGGCAGACCGCTCTTGGTGTCTACGTCGATCACCATGTCCCGAATGCGTGCTTCGGCTTCGGCCAACTTTGCGACCTCACCAATCAACGATCGGCAACTGAGGGTCTCCTTGACACTTTCGTGGCGCTTCGCCATGCTCTGCATGCGCTCGATGACTGAACTTGCTCGATGTGCGTGCTGCATCAGCTTGTCGAAAATAGCCGGCAGTTTTTCAGTTTCGCCACTCGCGGCGAGACGACCGCCGGCCTGCACAAACAATGATATGGCCGTCAGTGGCTGATTGATCTCGTGCGCGATACCGGTAGCCATTTCACCCAGCGTGTTGAGTCGATCAACGTGTGCCAGATGCTCCCGATGCTGTCGCGCTTCGCTTTCGGCCGCACGCTGCTCAGACACATCGCGAATGAGACCGACTATCTTGAGCTCACCTTGAGTAACGATCTCACTAATCGAAAAGTAAATCGGAAACGTAGTGCCATCTTTTCGAAGTGCCATCACTTCACGACCGGTGGCGACGTGATCGGATTCTTTGGCATCAAGGTATCGCTTGATGAATTGACCGTGTTGGTCGCGATAAGATCGCGGCATCAACTCATCGACACTTCTGCCAAGCGCCTCTTCGACGGAGTAACCAAACATCTGCTGTGCGGCGCGATTAAACGTTGCGATGCAACCGTCGGCGTCTATGGTAATAATGGCATCGGCAGCGGTATCCACCACTGCCTCTGAGAATGCGCGGGCATCGATCAACGCGTTTTCTGCGGCCTTTCTATCTGTGATGTCGCTAATGAAGCCCTCGATATGCACATCTTGATTGGCCTCGGACACAGCGGTTCGCCCGCGCTCCCACAGCCACCGAATTTCCCCGTCCCGATTGATAATGCGATATTCCACCTCGAAAGCATTGGCCTCCAGAAGCCCAGACTGAACTTCCTCCTCGACGCGCTCGCGATCCTCGGCATGCACCAGAGTCAGCCAGTTCTTGCGGCCTTCATCGAAGTCACTCCGCGCATACCCGGAGAGAGCGCTGCAACCTTCGCTGACAAATGCCATGGGTGCATTCGGTGTGTTGCTGCGGCGGTACGCCATACCGGGCAGGTTCTGAAACAGCGTCGACAGCTGGGTCGCTATATCGTGCAATTGCTGCGAACGTTCTCGCGCCGCAAGCGCCAGATACACAGCCACCGTCGTCAACGCACTAAGCAAAAGGCCGACGACCAATACCAGTGTGGAGGCGTCCGCGTGACCGGCAGACAGGAAGGAGCTGGTCGGCGTGACTTGCACCATCCATTCCATGTCACGCACCAGGAATGCGTGCACCATCGACCGTGCAGTATCCGGTGTGTCGTCTGGCACGACGTACCGGTAAACCTCATGCCCGTCGTGCAAGACCTGCACATGATGATCCAAATCCTGCAAATCGCCGATCACCGCCTGGAGCCAGAGGTCTGGCCTCATCACACTGATAATCAAACCGTCGAAGCGTTCACCACGCACTAAGGGCAACATTATTGCGACGACCGTGTCGCCCGAGCCCAGCTCAAATGGAGCCGTAATCTGAACCTCGCCGGTCTTTTCGATAGCATTTAAAGCGACACGAACGGGCCCAATTGAAGATGCATCCGGATCTCCAATCACGTCTTGCACCGAACCGGTAGCCGACCACCGAATCTTGAGTGTTGCGTCGAGCCACTGTATCGAAAGCATACCCGGCAAGTCGCTAATGTAGCGATGCGCATCGGCTTCCCACTCGCGTTGCGCGGCATCTCCCGAAACACTCAGCCGCCGCCCCAGTCGATCCATGGCAAGAATTCGGTTCTCGGTATCCTGTTTGATCAGCAATTCGTTCATACGAATCGCATGATCAGTCGAGGAGCCGGCGTGTTCGTGAGCACGCTTGTCAATGACATACCACAGTGCGATCACGCCGGCCGCCATCACGGATCCCGCGATCAGGGCGACCCACACGGCGGACGCCCAGGAGCTCGCTCGGGTCTCAACGAGTCGTCCGGCGATCACTCCGTGTGCATTCCGAGTTGGCTACTATTACGATATCGCAACGAGATTCTCCGAGCCGCCGGATCGAGGCCTTAGTCCTACCATCAGTCAGTGCCGCCAACTGCGACGGCTTTTCCTTGTCGCGTCGCGTACACACTGTTCGTACCGTCGGCATGATGTGCAATGATATCAAACGTGACCGGATTTGGACCTTCCATGCCGGGCGCTCCGAGAGGCATGCCGGGCACGGCGATGCCACGAATATCGTCTGGCTGCTCATTGACGAGTTGTTTCACCAGATCCGCGGGGACGTGTCCTTCGACCCAGTATTGACCGACCTTGGCCGTATGGCAAGATGCCATTTCTGCCGGCACACCCAGCTCGTCGCGCGTTTCGGACGTCGAGGCGACATTGACAATCTTTACCTCAAGGCCGTTGGCACGAAGGTGGTCCACCCACCCGCCGCAGCAGCCACAAAACTCGCTCTTGTAAACTGTCACGATTCCTTCGCCGGGTTCCGCTGCAATCGGAACTTCAGGAGCATCCGACTGAGCGAGTACGAAGTAACTGCCACCGCCAATCGCGACGATCACCACAAGTGCAAGTACGTTCTTTATGTTCATGAAGAGATTCCTCCTAGTTTGACAATTCGACCGTCGATATGCGGTCGCCGGTTACCAAAGTTTTTCTGCGCCACAACAAGAATGCGGCCGGAATTACGATCAGCGTAAGGGCTGTCGCGCTCACCATGCCACCGACCATGGGCGCGGCAATGCGGCGCATCACTTCCGAGCCGGTGCCACCGCCCAACATGATCGGCAAAAGGCCGGCGATGATGGCGGCAACGGTCATCATGATCGGACGTACGCGCAGTACCGCCCCGTCAATCACCGCTTGTTGCACATCATCCGGAGTGAGTGCGCGGCCTTCCGATTCGGCGGTGGCCAGGTGATGGCGTATCGCTTGATTGAGATACACCAACATCACCACGCCTATCTCGACAGCAACGCCGGAGAGTGCGATAAAGCCGACCCCGACGGCCACCGACAGGTCGTAATCCAGTAGATACAACAGCCAAAAGCCACCAATCAGCGCCATGGGTAAGGTACCCATGACGATCGCGACCTCGGCAAAGCGGCGGAAGTTCAAGAACAGTAGCAAAATGATGATCGCGAGCGTTACCGGGCCCACTAATGACAAGCGCTCTTTGGCGCGCACCATGTATTCGTACTGGCCGGACCAATTGAGTGAATAACCGGCAGGTAAGTCGACGAGGTCACTTACGGTGCGTTGAGCCTCAGCGACGTACGAACCCAGATCCCGACCAGTGATGTCGACGTAAGTCCAACCATTCAGGCGAGCGTTTTCACTCTTGATGATCGGTGGTCCGTCCACCACTTGGACATCCGCGACATCCGCCAACGCGATGCGGGCACCTTGCGGGGTTACGATGGGCAACAGCCGCAACTGCTCGACGGAATTCCGAACCCGCTGTGGATAACGAAGATTAACGGGATAGCGCTCGAGGCCTTCCACTGTCTGCGTGACGTTCATGCCGCCGATAGCGGTACGCACGACGTCTTGCACATCATTGATGTTGAGGCCATAGCGCGAGGCACGCTTGCGATCGATATCAACATCCACATAGCGACCACCGGCCACGCGCTCGGAATACACCGATGCCGTGCCGGGGACATTCGCCAGCACTCTTTCTAAGTCTTTTCCGATTCGTTGAATCACCGAGAGATCGGGGCCGGCGACTTTGATGCCTACCGGCGTTTTGATGCCGGTCGCCAGCATATCGATGCGTGTCTTGATGGGCATCACCCAGGCGTTGGTCAGACCCGGATACTTCACGATGCGATCAAATTCCGCACGGAGACCCTCCGCCGTCATCCCCTCACGCCATTCATCATGCGGTTTCAACTGAATGACCGTTTCGATCATGGTGAGCGGTGCAGGATCAGTAGCAGTGTCAGCGCGACCGATCTTGCCGAACACGCTTTTGACCTCCGGTACCGTGCGAATCATCTTGTCGGTCTGTTGCAGAATCTCGCGCGCTTTGTCGATCGACACGCCCGGATAGGTGGTGGGCATGTACAACAGATCGCCCTCGTCAAGCGGCGGCATGAATTCCGAGCCGAGCTGCGTCGCTGGCCATAGACCAACGATCAGGATCAAGGCCGCAGCGACCAAGGTTGCTTTCGGAAACCGAATGACGCCGTGAATGACCGGGCGGTACGCCGCGATCAAGCCACGGTTAATCGGATTCTTGTGTTCCGGTGTGACCTTGCCGCGAATGAAGTAGCCCATCAGGACAGGCACCAACGTGATCGACAAAATGGCAGACGCGGCCATCGCATAGGTCTTGGTAAACGCCAGCGGCGCAAACAGGCGTCCTTCCTGTGCCTCCAGCGTAAATACCGGCAGGAAGCTCAGAGTAATAATCAACAACGAGAAAAATAACGGTGGGCCCACTTCACTTGCTGAGTCGGCCATGATACGCCAACGATTCTCATTGGTAAGCGGTTCGTGCTCGATGTGCTTGTGTACGTTTTCAATCATGACGATCGCCGCATCCACCATCGCCCCGATGGCAATCGCAATGCCACCCAGAGACATGATGTTGGCGTTCAGTCCCTGCATTTTCATGATGATGAAAGCCGCCAGAATGCCGACCGGCAAGCTCAGGATAATCACAACGGACGAGCGCAAGTGAAACAGAAAAACAGCACAAACTAATGCGACCACCAGAAATTCCTCTAACAACTTCCCTTGCAGCGTTTCGATGGCGCGATCAATCAGCGCGGATCGGTCGTAAGTGGTCACGATCTCAACGCCCTCAGGAAGACTGCGTTGCAACTCCCCAAGCCGTTCCTTGACCGCGGCAATAGTTTTGGAGGCGTTACCACCCCAACGCATCACAACCACGCCACCGACCACTTCGCCCTCACCGTCGAGTTCCGCGATCCCGCGTCGCATTTGTGGCCCGATTCGAAGGTCGGCGATGTCCGAGAGCACTATCGGTGTGCCGTTCGCATCCACGCCTAAGGGGATGTCGGAAAGATCATCGAGGCCCTGTAAGTAACCGGTGGCGCGCACCATGTACTCGGCCTCGCCCATCTCGACGACCGAACCACCAGTTTCCTGGTTACCGGCCTGGATGGCCATTTTGACTTTGGCCAGCGTCATTCCAAAGGCGCGCAGCTTATCTGGGTCCACAACCACCTGGTACTGCTTCACCATGCCACCAATGGTGGCGACCTCAGCCACGCCCGGCACGGTTTGCAACTCGAACTTCAGGAACCAGTCTTGCAGGCTGCGAAGTTCAGCCAGGTCGTGCTGACCGGTGCGATCCACCAGTGCGTACTCGTACACCCAACCCACACCCGTCGCATCCGGGCCCAGCGCAGGTTTAGCGCTATCGGGTAACTGCCCCGTAACTTGACTCAAATACTCGAGCACGCGCGAGCGCGCCCAGTAAAGATCGGTGCCGTCCTCAAAGATGATGTAGACGTAGGAATCACCGAAGAATGAATAACCCCGAACCGTAACAGCCTTCGGCACCGACAACATAGCGGTCGTGAGCGGGTAGGTCACCTGGTCTTCAACCACCTGCGGTGCTTGTCCTGGGAACGAGGTCTTGATGATGACCTGCACGTCCGAAAGATCCGGCAAGGCATCGACCGGGGTTTGCTTCAACGAATACAGCCCCCCCACGACTATGATTGCGGCGGCGAGCAATACCAGGGGTCGATTATTGATCGACCAGCGAATCAGCCCGGCGATCATTGTTGAGACTCCATGTTGTGGCCCTCGTGACTGACCGGCGCATCGTCCGGCGGCACGCTCTTGCCTGATTGGCCCGCATCTTCCTCCGGTCGTATGTCCACGACACGGTAGTGATCATCCCCGTGTTTCTCGATGGTCACCTCGACCGACTGACTCTCATCGATCCCCTCGAGCAGACTCATCTCCGACACGTCGAATCCCATGGTCATGGCCGGCCAACCCCACTCGGCCACCGCCTCGTGCTTGAGCGTGACTTTGCGCGCAACTGCATCAACAGCGACGACGACGGCGGCAACCGATGCCCTCATCGGCGCCTCATCGGCCACACTCTCATCCAACCGCGCGAGTGCGGTATCGATGTTCGACTCTGAATCAATTAGGAATTGGCCGGAGGTCACGACTCGATCTGCGACAGTAAGACCACTCCGTATTTCAATGCGATCACCCGACTCAATACCGATCTGTACCGGTTGGGCGCGGAATTTGCCGTCGTCCAACGCCACGACCACGCGGTTCACGGCCCCGCCCGGAATTAATGCTTCCTTCGGAATGTGCACGACCGCAGGGGTCTCAGTGCCAAAGATGGTCACGCGTGCAAACATATTGGGGCGCAAGACGTCGGTTGCATTGTCGAAGCGCACGCGTACCTTCAAGGTACGGGTTTTCTGATCGAGCTCCGGATACACGTAGTCGACCGTGCCCTGCCAACGTTGACCGGGCAGATAATCGAGTTCGACGTCGGCACGTTGGCCACTTTTCACCCACGCTGACTGACGCTCAAAAACCTCCGCTAACACCCACACTTCATCCAGATTCGCGATCGACAGCACTGCGGTTGCGGGCGTGATGTAAACGCCTTCCCGAACGCCAAGGTGGGCCACGACGCCATCGGATTGCGCGTAAATACGAATGCGCTGCTTAACCGTGCGTTCTTTATCGAGGCGCTCGATTTCGCCCGCCGTTACGCCCAGTGCGGACAGGCGTTCGCGCGATGCCTGGTGCAAGGCGGTGTTGCTGCTTCTGAGTGCCGCCAGGTACTCTTCTTGGGCGTTCACCAGCGTCGGCGAATACAATTCGAATAAGACCTGGCCACGTTTGACCGGGTCGCCAGTAGACTTGATGCTGAGTTTTTCGATCCAGCCATCGACGCGGGTGTTGATCTGGTGCAGCGTGTCTTCGTCGTAGCCGACGTAGCCCACGGTCTCGATACGACGCGAGAGCACGCTGCGTTCAACCGCCGCACTGCGAACACCGAGGTTGTTGACGATGGTCGGCGAGATTTTGACCACACTGGGATCGTCTCCGGACACCTCGTCGGCATACACCGGCACCAGCTCCATGCCCATCGGCGATTTGCCGGGTGTGTCGCTGCGATAGTTGGGGTCCATCGGGGCCTTGTAGTAGAGCACTTCGCGTTCACCGGAACTGGCGACATCTGTACCCTCGCCTGTAGTGGGCCACCAACGGCCCAGCGTGATTCCGATGACAAGCACCGCGACTAAGGCGGCAGACAGTAAGGTAGTGTTTTTCATCGGGGTAGATCTCCGAGGTTGGCAAGCACGGCGTAGCTTTGTGCGCGTTCCACTTGCAGGCGAATATGAGCAATGCGGGTATTCAGGTCATCAATGTGGGCACGCATGACATCTGCGAAATCGCCGCGATCGCTTTGGTAGGCAAGCAACGCGGCTTCCGCGTTATCTTTGGCCAGGTCCAGTATTTGCTCATCGTAGAGCGACAGTCGGCGGCCTAAATCCTGCCACCGTGCATACTCGGCCTCCAACTGGCTTTCCAGCCGTCGATAGCCTTGCTCGCGACTCGACTTCGCGGCGCTTCGGTCCTGCAGCGCAGCACTTAGCGAGCCGTCGACGGATTTCTTGCGAAAAAACGGCAGACCTACTGTGACACCAACGCTGACCATATCGGAACGGGGATCACCCGAAGGCAAAGAGCCGTCGCGGTAACTGTAGCCGACATCTATCGCCCAGTTTGGCTTTGATCGCTGTTTCGCCAGTTCAACCCCGGTCTCTTGTGCTTCAATCTGCGCATCTGCCGCTTGCAGCACTGGGTGTTGCAGTAGCATCGAGTGCATTGACTCGATCGGTGGCACGGCAGACCAGGCTGGGAGCTTGTGCACTATCGGCCGATCAGCAGCATCACCAATCCACTCACCGAGCGCGGCGCGCGCGTGTGATTGCTGACGTTCAATCTCAATTAACCGGTCGTCAATACGACTGAGTTCCAATTCAGCCCGCAGCACGTCTTGTTGGCTTTTTCGGCCCACGGCGTATAGCGACCGAGAAATCGTCAGCAAGTCGTCGAACAGCGGTCGGGACTCGGTGACCAAGACCTGCGCTTGCTCCCAGTAGTAAACGTCGAGCCATGCCTGGCGCGCCGCGGTCAGTACATTTCGGCCGCGAGCCGCAGCATTCTGGTTCATTTCGCCAGCAAGAAAATTAAAACGGCGCGTGCTCAAGGCGCGCGTATCGCCGGCGGGAAACTCCTGCCGCAGACCTACTGCGGCATTCGTCATGGCCTCGGTACTAAACCCACCCGACTGAATCGGATAGTTATTGAGTCCAAGGCGCAACATTGGGTCCGGCAATTCACCGGCGACGACGCCCCGCTCAGTCAGTGCCGCGGCTTTCGCCAGCAACGCTTGTTGCCCCGGCTCCGACGCAACAGCGTGATCCTCGACCTCAGCAAGCGTCAATGGCATGGATTGATGAGCCAGCGCGGGAGCGGTAAGTAACAGGCTCACGAATACCACTAACCAACTGGTTTGCGTACCGGTGACGCCGTCAGCGCCACCGACTGGGTGTAACTCGGGCTGACGCCCGAACGGGAAATACATCAGAACAACTCCTATGTTGAAAACCGAAAAGGGCTTACAGCAGGGAGCTAGTTAATTCCGATAGACGCAATAGAGGACGCGCAGGGGGATCGCAGAAGGTCGTCGCTCCGACGGAGCCGTGACGCCATTTCTCTCGAGTGATGCCAGTCGGGGGATCGACAGAAGGCTTGTCGGCGGTCCGGCGATGGCACCACCCACCGGTTTTATTTCAAGCTGACCCTGGCGGGCGTCGAGCGTGCCTTCATCTGATTCACAGCAGTCCGAAGCCATGCCGGAAGCGGGCTGTGATACGTCCACGGAAGCATGGTGCTGGTGCGCGCCGATCGCAGCTTGTTCATGGGTCGGCGGACAATGGGGGCAATCCGATTCACTGGTGGCGGCTAACGCACAGGGCTGCACGCCTAAACTGACCCACAGCGCTACCATCACGCCGAATAGTCGGCGAGTCCGGTTTCGATTATGAGTAGTTGAATTCACTTATTCGACCCTACCTCGGTAGTGCGACGCAAATATAGCGGCTTCTTCGCACGGATATTTTGATGATGCAATGCTGCCAAGTTTGCTTTCTCCCTGAATCAGGGGATTTACCTAGAACTGACACCTACCTTAAAAGGTTGATGCAGCATACAGGTCAAGCAATTGCGGCTACGGCATTTCCGTATTGTCAAGAATCGCCAGAGCTCGGAGTATTTCTCGCGCATAAACACAGCGCGAACCCTTTTCCCAGCGATGAGGCACACGATCAGCGTGTGATTACCAGAATGAACCCTATTAGGAACGACGGCTTGAATTCAATACGAATGGTCACGCGGATGATGCCCATTTTCCTGTTCGGCGCCTCGCTTGTGACAAGTTGCGGCGGGGGCGGAGCTACTGACAATAGCATCGCGCCAATACCGCCAACCGGCTCACAGATATTCACCGGCCAAGCGCTCAAGGGTCCGATGAACGATGCAACCGTGGAGATTCTGAGTCCGAGTGGCAATGTCCTTGCCACCGGCCAAATCCTGAATGGCCACTTCGAGCTGTCGGCCGATGTATCCACACAGGCATATGTAGAGTTCAGGACTCGCGGCGGCTTTTTTATTGATGAGGCCACAGGCGCACGAGTCGACGTGCCATCCGACGAGGGGCTGCACAGCTTTGTATTAGCGGCGGATTACGGAGCGCGTGCCCGGCAAGTCGTATTGACCCCGGAGACGACTATCGTCGCCGGTATGGTCCGGCAGTCGATGCAGGCAGCTAACGACCCGCAGACACCGATTACGCAGGCGATGGGAGTCATGGAACAACAGTTCATTGGCGACTCCAGACCAGCTGGCACCACTCAAAACATGGACGTCGTGACGCGCTTCGGGATGCCACTGACGCCCTCCGACATGCAGGATTCGCTCGCCTGGCAACGGGCGCGGGCATTCTCCTACTATGCGCAAGAAATGGATCTTGCACCGGCGTCGATGTTTCAGCTCATGGACGCATTAGCCGAGGATATGCACGATGCGGTGCTCGACGGGCACGCGGCCGGCGATCCAATCTCGTTCCCACACGCGACGGGTGGTCTTTTTGACATGACGGCACATGACCACATGCTGCGATTCTCCCAGGCACGCGCAGGGATGATTCAGCATGACCTTTTGACCGTTTTCGATGGCAATGCCTCCACCGAATTCCGACATCACATGGAATTGATGTCACTGGACCTCGCACCGTTTGATTGGCTTCACCAACAGCACCGCGATGGCATAGCAACGACTGCTGAGAACCTCGCGGCCGACAACTTGCCGGACTTTCAACATCTACCGGAAATGTCCGATGAGGACGGAGACCCTCAAAACCAGCAGGGATATTACACGCTCCGCGCTGTTGCGGACGTTGATGTCACCATTCAAGCGCCCGGCACGAGTTGGACCACGCCGATGTACCGATATAACGGCCTGCAACTTCCGCCCATCATTCGCGCAAGGCGTGGCGACGAGATGTTCCTGACTCTAGTCAACGAACTTGCGGACATGACGACCATTCACTGGCATGGCTTCAAAGTACCCGGTCCTGAGGATGGCGGACCAACAGAACCCGTTAGTCCGAATGCAAGCCGAACCTATCATTTTACTCTTGATCAGCCCGCCGCATCGCTGTGGTTCCATCCTCATCCGCACGGCCGAACCGCGGAGCAAGTCTATCGAGGCCTGGCTGGTGTATTTCTGTTGAATGATGACATCGACGAGCAATTGCACCAGAACGACTCGGTGCCGGCAATCGAGCATGACATCCCGATTCTGGTTCAGGACCGTCTTTTCGACGCTGAAGTATCCGGTGAGCGGCTGCTTAGCTACGACGACGACCACATGTCAGGCTTTGGCATGATGGGCGGCACTACGCTGGTTAATGGAGTTGAGCTTCCAAAACTCAGTGTGGAGACGCGGCAGTACACGTTGCGTCTGTACAACGCGTCCAATAGTCGCACCTACGACTTTGCGCTGAGCGATGGGCGGACATTTTCCATAGCCGGCAGTGATGGCGGTTGGCTACCACAACCCGTTCAGGCGGACCATGTCGTCCTCGGTGCCGGTGAGCGCGCGACAATCGTCGTCGACTTTGCCGCCTATCAAACCGGCGACCGGGTGATGCTAGTGAGTCGACCCTTTATGGGTGGTCCGGCGACCGGTATGAGCCAATTCGACTCCTCCCAGCAGCACAATGGCATGGGAGGTGGACATCATGGCGGCATGAACGGTTCGGGCGAGCCGAGATTCCCGGGCGAGGGATCCGACATTATGCGCTTCGATATTGACACTGCGGCCGCCGACGTCGTCCAACTTTATGATCGGCTGCCTGACAATGCACAGATCCTGGCGCGGTTGTCCGATCAGGATGCTACGGCAACACGTTCATTTGTCATGTCCTGGGGACACGTTCCGGGAGTGTTCCTGATCAACGGCAATCAATATGCGCAAGATCGGGTCGACGAATTGGTAGAGGCCGGCGCCACAGAGATCTGGGAAATCACGAATATTTCTCCAGTTCCACATCCTTTTCATGCGCATGCCATTCAATGGCAAGTACTGGATCGAAACAGCAGTCAACCCACAGGCACCGAACTCGGCTGGAAGGATACCGTGCTGGTGAATCCCGGTGAGAGCGTCAGAATCATTGGTCGTTTTGAGCCCGTCAACTTCGGCAAGTACGTTTACCACTGCCATATTCTTGAGCATGAAGATGCTGGCATGATGGGAGTGTTTGAGGTCCTGCCCTAAACGCAACCACAGTGTAAATCGGCCAGGATTCGGAGCAGTGGCAGGCGAGGCTGCTCTGTGGACGTTGCAATGGCTTTGCGGCAAGTAGCCCGAGTGCTGAACTGGACAATGGAACAACGGTCCAATGACCTGCTCGTCGAACGCAAACGACATTGGAGACGCGTCCGCAGACGTTGGGTTTCCCGCCTTGGTAATGGATCATCAGTGAACAAATCTCCACATACATTCGAACGTTACTCGACATTGAGATGTCCGGAATGTGGGCACCAATCAAAAGATCAAATGCCGACCGATGCATGCCAGTTCTACTATGAATGCCAGAGCTGCAAGGCTTTGCTCAAGCCACACGCTGGCGACTGTTGTGTGTATTGTTCTTATGGTGACGTGAAGTGTCCACCAATGCAGCAAGGCGACTCATGCTGCAAACGAACATCTGATTGAACTTTATCGCAGCGACAGACATGAAATCGGATGACTCCGGCGAGCTGCCCGGACCTGACCCAATATTGATCTTTCTCGATAGGTGCGCGATATCAGATTAGCGCCCACCGCGACTAGGGTCGACCATCTCAGTGAGCTTTGCAGCGGTGTATCTCGACCGTCGCATGAACAATATTTAGCGACGCTGGAATCAGCGATTTGTAATAGTCGGGCGTTTGTGGGCGATCGCTCACGAGTGCTATTTCCGCTGCAAAAATACTGTGGCCGATGCTCCAGATGTGCAAATCGGTCACGCGATCTGTCGATTGTGCTTCAATCGAATCTCGCAATACAACGAGACGATCTTCTGCTGCTTGGTTGTCGAGTAACACGCGCGAGGTTTCGCGAATAAGGCCGTACGACCAACGCGCAACCAATGCCGCCCCGACAATACCCATGACCGGGTCGAGCCAACTTGCGCCCATATACTTACCAGCCAAAAGTGCCACAATCGCCAATAGCGATGTCACCGCGTCCGCTAGTACATGCAGGTAGGCTGCACGAAGGTTGTGATCATGCCCGTGGTGGTCATGATCGTCATGAGCATGCGTATGGCCATGCTCGTGCGGAGTCGACATCAAAACCCAAGCGCTCACGCCGTTGACGACCAGACCGACCACCGCCACGATCAGTGCTTGATCGAAAGAAATTGAGAGCGGATTAATCAATCTGTCTGTGCTCTCGATGACCATTACCAACGCGAAGCTCAGTAGCAATACCGCACTGGCAAACCCGGCCAGGCTATTGATTTTTCCTACACCGAAGGCGAATCGCGGATCAGATGCCAGGCGTCGAGAAATCACGTAGGCCAGTACGGCGATACCCAGAGCTGTGGCATGTGATGCCATGTGTAGGCCATCCGCCAGCAAAGCCATGGACCCATAGATCAGCCCAGCCGCTATTTCGACCACCATCATGGCGGCCGTAATGACAACAATCAGGAGGGTGCGCTTCTCGCCCGCTCGTTTTTGGTCTTGCCTGAATACATGATCGTGCGTCCATTCGCCTAGCTGCTTTGTGTGCATTAGATAAATCCTCATTGATAAACAAAGGCCGTCTAGCTCAGATGATGACGAATACCTTCTCGGGCTGCGACTTCAACCAATCACGGCGCAGTACGATTGATTCTGAAGTCTCTACCGGACTGGGGGCACTCCAATCATAGCTCGGAAGTCTCTACCGGACTGGGGGCACTCCATCTAAGCGAAGAAATGTCTGTCGGGACGGGGTCAGTCCACGGCCTTTTCTGATGTGTCCGCGATAGCAGGGTGGAACCCCGCCCCAGATTGCAGTAGCTACCCACCTCTCACTTTTTGGGAGGCTGAACTCCAATCCTAGGCAGAACGAACATTTGGTTAATAACCAGGCAGTTGAAGAGCAAGTCAAGTCGGAAAACCTTGCGTCGGTTGTTATGGTTTTCGATCGAAAAAACAGGAGCCTGCGCGCATTCTCGCGGACTCAATAGCACTTCGATGGACATCGTAATGATTTCGAAAACTGTTTGGCGCCTTCCGGATGTATTGCTTCAGACCGGACTATCTCGTTCCACTATTTATGAATTGATTCGCCTGGATGATTTTCCACGGCAAATTAAGCTGGGCCCTCGCGCCGTTGGTTGGTTGTCCGAGGATGTGCTTGACTGGATAAATTCAAGAATCGAATCTTCTCGTTCTGCGACAAGGCATGAACCCGGCTGTCAATTGCCACTCGGGGTCGTCGAGCGATTTGACTCGAACTCCCAGTAGACCAGCATACCGGCTGTAGTACTGATCTCTGCTGTAAAGTGAGTTCCAGGCAACTGGATGAATACGCAATACAGGCGACGGCCGACAAGCGGCGTTAAGGCGTCGGACCGCCTTTGAAGTCGCCCTGGCCAATCCTCAGCCGCACCTTTTGGTGGCTCCTGAGCCAGCAGTGCTTGCAGCTCGTGTTCCTCCAGTACACGCTCTCGACAGCGTGAAAATGACGCGTTGCGGACACTCGCCGGTATTCTTGCGTCGGATTCGAGAATTTTCCGCAGCGTGGTCTCATGGGCATCCGCATCCTGATTGCCATTGGAAACTGAGGGACAGGCGCCGCTCACGCGATTCGTCATCGGTGGACTCATGGAAATCGCGTCTCCTGCGTTGAGAATATTGGCCAATCGATATTGAACCAAGATTTATCGTGTTTTACCGGATATGGGAAATTATTCCTAATCCTGTGTCACTGACGTAATCGTGGGCTAGGCTGTCAGCGAGCTTGGCGTCTGTTTTTCGGATGGGCTACTGCGGCTAGCCGCAATCGATAGACCACTATAGTGATCCATAATTGACTTTCATTGTCGACTTGGTTCACTATAGTGATCTACTTAGAGGCTCTATTCCGATGAGCGCAACGATTGAGATCTACCGTGCCGGTGCCTGGCAGCAGGCGGCTGAACTGGTTCCGAGAGACGATCGGGCCGGGCACGATGGTGCTTGCCAGCTCGACTACCGGTTGAACTACGCCGTCGACTACGCAGGGCCCGAGACCGCGGCGGCGGCTGGCTTGAGTTGCCGTTACCCGGCCGACTTTCAGCAATATCGCCTGGACCGATGGCCACCTTTCATCCTCGACGTTCTGCCCAGCGGCTACGGTCGGCAGCAGTGGCTGGAGCAGCTTGAGCTCCGCGACGGTCCGAGTGCGGACTGGCCGCTGCTGTTGAACGGCACGGCGTACCCACCGGGCAATTTGCGTGTCGCTGAAGCCGTGGCGAACAAAGATACCGGAACATTGGTGCCAACGGCTGCGGGTGATGAGGTGGCAATGCGCGATCATCCCGGATTTGCACGTTGCGATGTGCTTGCGAAGTCCGAGGCCTTTACCGAATACGCGTATCAGCACGGCATCTACGCCGCCGGTGCATCGGATGTGCAGGGCGTTGCGCCCAAGATATTGCTGGCACAGGATCATCGGGGGGTCTGGCACGCCGAGGGACGCCTTGATGATCACGATGTTGCGGCGCATTGGTTGGTGAAGCGGCCGCGGGGCAATCGCAGCGCGGACCGCAAGGTGTTACGCAACGAGGCGGCTTACATGGCGGTCGCCGAGCAACTTGGGCTTCGCGTGCACGCGGACCTCGAATGGGAAGAGGACACTTTGTTTGTGCCGCGGTTCGATCGAGCCGTTCGTAACGGACGGGTCGACCGCTTTGGCATGGAAAGCTTGTGCTCGGCCGCCGGGGTTGCCGAATACGGGGCCCGTATCGCGCACGAAACCCTGTGCGACGTGATCTTGCGATACAGCAGCCAAGCCGAGGACGATCTGCTTGAGCATATATGCCGTGACGTGGTGAATGTCGTTTTGGGCAACACCGACAATCACGCGCGTAACACCGCGTTGCTGCGATTTGAGGATGGCCGTGTGGAACTTGCACCGTTATTCGATTTTGCGCCCATGTACCTGGATCCCGAAGGTATTGCGCGTGTCTGTCGTTGGTCGGGTCGCACGGAACAAGCCGGGCATCCGGACTGGCGACTGGTGATTGCCCTCTTTCCGGATCATGCAGCGCGGCTGACTGAACGACTTCGCGAGTTCGGGCGGGTATTGGAACGCCTGCCGGATACACTGCGGACTTGCGGCGTTGATGACGACATTATTGAGAACCGATTGCACGCCATAGAACGGCACTCGAAACAGCTAATGGAATTGTAGGAAACATCATGAAGTCAACACGAGACGATGACACGGCAAACGCGAAGCGTGAGCTTGTCAATGCGATTGCGAACAATGAGCTGACTCTGGGTGAAGCCGTGCGACGCATGCGAAAGATATCGGGCATGAATCAGAAGGCCTACGCGGAACGCATTGTCGGCATCGCGCCGAGGATACTGGCGGAGATTGAGCGCGACGCGGGGAATCCCACGCTTGAAACACTGAACAAGATCGGCCGGCCGTTTGGTTACACGATGGGTTTCGTGCCGAAGCGACCCTAACTCCGGGATGGCGAGATGAATTTGGTACAACTCTTATCGAATATTCTCGAAACGCTGTTTGCTGGCGACAGTGATGTGGATGAAGAGCGCTCGCTGTTTGACGGCTCGGACATGATCGGTGACATGAACTTTCGGACCCATCGAATGGATTGCGGCCAGGACCCGGGCGGCTACTACGAAGAGGACTTGTAGCGGCGGTTTATTTCTTGAAGCGCTTGAGCGCCGCCAGGCCGATCTGTCCGCCTTTTCTTCCGGCGTCTTCGGCAACTCTGTTAAACGGGGAAGCGGCAGTGGCGAGCGCGCGACCAACGTGAATGCCTGCCCAGGCCATAATAGCGCTCCACAGTAGCGGCAATCCCAGGTACATGCTGGTGGTGATCATATTGAGAAGCATCCGCTTGCTATCGTGCTCACCGGGGTTGGCGAAGATCTGCAGAAATATATTCACATCCGGGTACATCGACAGAATCAGATTCTGATCCACCCACAGTGCCAGGTACCACAGCACGGACCAGAACTTCACCGTGAAGATCGCCATGGCACCCACCATCAACACAGAGAGTGCATAGCGCGACAGCACCACCAGCAGGGGCAGCAAAGCGTAGATGCCGAGCAGCAACACGGCCTGCACCATAGGGAGGCCTTGCAGCACGGCCGTCATGGTCACTGAAAACATTGCGGATGCGGCGACCACCCCACCGGTGGCGAGACTGCCTTTGACCAACCGCTCCGCGTAGCTGAATCCGGCAGACGTGCCGGTATTGTTTGCGACCAAATCGTTGTTTGACCACGCCGGCGGCGCATTCGCGAGTACCGCCTTGGCAACAGCATCCAACTGCTTCTCGCCGGCTAAATTCGGGGCAATCAGAACGATCAATCCGGACAAACCGCCAGACGTCGCATCGGCCTCATCGACCAGTTTTTGGCGCAGACCCATATCGTCCTCGTCCCACCATTCATCGCACTGAGGTCGACCCCAGTCGGGTGGATTGTCAGGGTCGTATTCAGTGTCGCGACTCGAATCGAACGCCCAACCGGCGACGGGAGTCGACGCCCGATAGCGATCGTAATAGCCGCTCACTTCCCCATAGATGTGTGATCCCAGCCAGTCGGGATCGTCCGGTCCGTATGCATTCACCAGTTGATCGACTAACGGTGACAGCGACCCGTCCAGGTATTTCGAGCGCGCCGGTACAAAGCAATCGGAGAAGAATTGGCTGGCTTCGGCACGCAGCGCCGGATCGGCAATCGTTGCGAGCTTGGCTTGTTGCTCGTAGCTTCTAAGGTCCGACGCCGACGGCAGTCCCTCAATCACCGCATGATTAATACCGGAGCTGGCGGCCAGCACGGCATACCACCAGATGGGTAAGTTCACCGTGTCGGGCGAGCCGGTGAAGCCGCTCGATCCGAAGCTGCTTTGGGAGTCGCTGACGGTCGCCGAAAGAGGATTCGATTCTCGCAGTGTCGGCGGTGGTGTGAATTGCAAGGTGCCGGCATCAAGCGCCGTCAACGATGAAGGCTGTCCCGCCAATACCACCACCAAGAGTGCGAGGTAGAGTTCAATTTCCATACGCCGCAGGGACAACGCGCTGACAGTACCGAATTCGCCGCCCTCGGCCGGATCGCGCCAGTTGTCGATGAGGATGCCGAGAAACGGCAGGTAGACAATGCCGGTGCTCACCAGGACGTCCCACAGGACGCCATAAAACGCCCAGCCGAACAGCGTGGTAAAGAGTTCCAGGTAGCTGTCGACGTTCACGGTGTCACCGCGCTGAGCGCCTGGCTGATGACATTGGGGGCATTGATACCAATGAGCAGTTCCAGCGCGGCGAGCCAGCCGACCAGGCGCCAGCGTCCGCTGCACAGCTGCCGTGCCGCAGCCGGCTCGAGGTAGCCACGCCTCAATGCCATGCTGATCAAGCGTGGCCAGAAAACGGCCAGCATCCCGATGAGACCAAGACGTACGCCCGAGCCAATCGCCCGGTAGCTCGCGGCATCACTTTGAATCATTGATAAGCCCGTCGTATCGGCCGCGCGCAGCAGGAGCGTGCCAATCAGCAACACGAGAACCGCCGTCAGCAGCATCAATCCCCAGAACCAGGGCCGTGAGCGCACTGCTACTCCTCGACTCGGCCGTTGCGCAGGGGCTGCGGGTCGACCACGGGCACGCCGGGCAGCGACAGCGAATTCTGTCGCCGCGCCGCGGCTCGCTGCAGCAGCACGACCGCCGTATCGGAGACAATTTCGCGGCGAACGCGAGTTTCGAACAACAGGTTGTCAATTTCCTGGTCGAGTTCGGCGATACTCGCGTCAATATGCTCGCGCGCCACAACCGTCGCATACACCTCCGGTACCTGCCGACCCGAGAGTAGCAATCGACGTGCAAGCAGCGACTTCTCAAGTGTTCGAGCCGTCGCGATCTCGGCGAGCAGGCGGCCAACGATGAGCCCCTGCTCCGTGTCGGGCAATTCTCGAATGGCTTCGATTACCTGGCGCGTGATGGCCACCCCGGGTGCGGACACGGTGTCGAGATTGTCGCGAGTTGGCGCCGCGGCACCGCTCATCAAGTCCTGAAAATGCGCCGCGAGTTCCTCTTGCTCCGCCTGCTTTTGCGGCAACAAACCGGTCCCGGGGACGGCATCCTTGAGACAGCCATCGCAGGTCGTCACCAGGTTGTCACCGATGACGGACACCACCCAATTGCGAGCGTCAGCGGGTGTCGGGAAAATACTCAGCAAGCGCGCACCGGCATTGATCGGCGCCTCGGCCGAACTGTTCGCCGTTTGATTCAGGTTGATGCGGTATCCCGCTTCGACAATATCGCCCGTCATGTGCAACGGCGGCTGACCACGGCCACCGGCATTTCCTTTAATCCAGGGTATGCCGTTGTCACCGTTGCTGGCCTCAACCGATTCCTTGGCGGTAACGGCGTCGTTGCCACCGATGCCCATCTGCCGTTTCCAGTCGCTGCCCTTGGACAGCGTGATGAGATCCGCGTACGGGTTCTTGCCGCGTGCGATCTCCGCTTCCATGGTCTCGCAGGACTTGGTCGCGATGCGCATGGTTTCCTCGGCCTTCAACAAGGCGTTTTGAAAAAGATCGTAGAGCCCGGGGTTTGCGCGCTGCAGTATCAGTGCCGGTAACGCGGCAATGGCGTTGGTGGCGGCTGCCGTCATGGTGTCCATCATGTCATCGACGCCAGAGCCGATATCGTTCAAACGATTGCTGACCGCGGCCACAGGGTCAAACGCCCCGCAACTGTAGCCGAGTCCCAAATCAACCGAGCCACCCAAGGTCAGCGACTGCAGATTGGTATGCGGTGGCATCGATACCGGCTCCGCTCCACCCATCTCGTAATACCACTGGCCGTCCTCGGTCGGCGCTGGCGTTTGCGCGAGTGCCTGCTGTCCGGCAGCAGAAAATAGTAGAGCGGTGAGCGGATAAATCGAATGGATAATTTGCTGAGTTCTCGGCACGGCGAATCCTTGCTAGTCGGGGTAGTTGAACCAATTGATATCGAACAAGAACAACTGGCCCTGCCGCTCGCAGCACTGGTACGGTCGCCACAGGTTCCAGACGTAGTCGCCCTCCACATCCACACGGCCGCCACCCCAGCCGCGGGTGTCGTTAAGGTCGTTGCTGCCAAACACCTGACAATCGGAATCGACTTTCGGTGAGAGCATTTGCCAGTAGCCGCTCGCCGCATCGTTTTCAAGCAGCGCGCCGGGCGGCCACACACGTTGGTTCGATGAACTTGGGTCGGGCAATGGCCAGTAAATGTGCGGCTGATGGGGTCGCGTCACGATGTCGCCCGCACGCTGCGCAGTCAGCGCCGCCGCCTTTGGCTCCTCCGACTGAATACTCCAACCGGTGCGCGGGTAAACACCACCCCAGGTCTGCAAAGGCCATTGCCCCACTTCACGAAGGCCGGGCACCAGGCTTGCCGGGTAAAAGCCTTCCGGCGCGGCGCGCCGCCAGGAAATTGCATCCAGGCCGGACAAGAAATAGGGTGTGAAAGCGCGTGCTTGTGACGCACAAGTGACATTGGCCGACGATGGCAACAACAGACCCGGATGACCGATCGCGTCAGCCTCACGAAAAATCAAGTTCGCGTGATTATCTCGACCCGCCTGGCCTTCGGTTCGATTGCCAGCACTTTCTACCGGCACGTTGCCGAGCCGTCCCAAGAGTCCTTCGGCAGCGCGCCGTTCGGCAGTTCCCAAAATGGCGCGGATCTCGCGCCAAGGGTTGCTGCCCAATTCGTTGTAGCTGCTCACCACCAGGTCGGGGTTGTAGTGTCCAATCTTTAGGGAGCTTTCCACATCGCAGGAGAACCAGGTGCATTGCAGCCAAAAACACAGGCCGACAGGCGTCCACTGCATACAAGCGAATGTCGCGTCGGCCGTGCGACTCACGATTTCGGTGGTGCTGATGTCTTCACTGTGCGCGGCCGGCGTCACAGCAAACGCCAGCAGCAGCAGGCCGGTGCGAATCTGACCCCTCACTCAGCAACGCTCCGCTGCCAGTCCTGATACAGCCGGATCGCTCGTTGCAGATTCGAAACCCCATAGACGACCCAGAGCGCGTCAAAGACGATGGCCGGGTAGCGATCGACACCGTAGTGCAATGCCAGCGCGAGGGATTCGGCCGTGCCTTGCAGCGCGTCCCTCTGTATTCGACTGACCTTTTTCATTCGCGCCAGTACCTGCCGTTTCGCGTGCTCTGGATCGGGTGGCAAGCCGTCAGCAAGCTCGGCCTCAAATCGTTCGATGCCGTCGAGGCGGCGAAGTTTGATTGCAAATCCTTCCGCATCACCGTGTGCTGGCGCGATGCCCGTTGTCGGTATTGTCGAGGTGGTGAAAACATCGACAGTGACGCGCTTGGGGTCAGCCACCGGCTCGGCACACATCGCCGCGGCGGGCAAGGCCAATAGGGCCAGCCAGAGGATGCATTTCATTGAAGGTCGTAGCATGAGCGGACATCCGTTATCAAAACGTCCTCAGGGTGACTGAGCGCCGCCGGCGTTGGCAGCGAAAAGCGGCTCAGCTTGCGTCGTGCTTTTGGCGAGCGATGCGTTCGGCCATGACGTACACGGCTTCAAGTTCGCTGCAATTGAGTTCGCGCATGATTTTGGCGCGCTCGGCTTTCTCGTGCTTTTCGGTCATCGCCAAGGCTAGCGATAGCGGCGGTGGTACGTTGCGAAACAGCGCTTCCAAACTGTCCGCCAGTACCACGCCTTCAGTGAACTTGCCCGGTTCCTTGCGCGCTGACATCAACAGACGGCGCTGCTCGTCCGTCAGATCTTTAAAGCGCGCAATCTGATCCACTTCCTCTTTGGGCATCACCAGGCACAACCACCACTCCATCATATTCAGCATGCGGCGACTGGCGTCCGGAAAATCTTCGAGGTTCTGAGTGGCGATCCAGAACCAGGCACCCAACTTGCGCCACATCTTGGTGATCTTGACGACGTAGCGTGACAACAGCGGATTGGTGGTAATAATGTGTCCTTCGTCGGTGACGACGAGGGTCGGCCGCTGATCGTGCTGGTGGCGCTCGACCAAGGCGTTGATGTGACTCATGATGGAGAGATACGCCACCGTCAACTGGTCTTCGTAGCCTTCTCTGGCCAGCAGGCCCATGTCAAGCAAGGTCACGTCGACCGCCGGCCACTGTTTGCCGCGGCGATTGAAGAAGCGGCCCGCGAGCCCCGAGCAAAATAGCGCCATGCCGTCGGCCATTTCTGTGGCTCGCGCGCGACGGTCTTTGGCCAGCGCGTCATCGCGACCAATCCCTTGCAGTGCCGCGACGACATCCTCGGTCAGCACCAGGGTCTTGTTTTGATCATGGGCCGTTTGCGCTGCCGTGTAGATGGCCTGGCGAATCATCAGCCGATCGGCGCGCGTCATGCGCGCGTCCTCCCGATCGTCACCGCCGGTGATCATGATCCTGGCAGCAATCTCCATTTCGCCGAGTATGTCCCGGTACTCAGACTCCTGATCATCGGTATCATGATGTTCATCGATCTCAAGGTGCGCGCGCGAGCCGTGCAATCGAATCGCATCGGCAAACGGCGGCAGACTGACGTTGGCATTCGGGTTCAAGGTGACCTGATGGACGCTGAGGCCGTGATGCTGCAGATGTTGCGCGAGAAGATCGAAAGAACCACCGGCCTCGATGATAAATACCCGCGGTCGATACACCGCCAACATTTGTTGCAACAAGTAGACCAGCAAAGCTGACTTACCCGCGCCGGTGGGCCCGAGAATTAATGCGTGCGCGTTTTTCTTCCGATCGTTTGCGTTTAGAGGATCAAACACCAGTGGCTCGGCACCGCGATTGAAGAACACCAGGCCCGGATGTCCGGTGCCGCGGGACCGGCCATAGATCGGTAGCAGATTCGCGGCGTGCCGGGAGAAAACCAACCGTGAGCGTCGGCGACGTTTATCCAGTGTGACGTCATACGCCATCGGCAGATAGCGAATGTAGCTGTCCAGGCGCAAGAGATCCGCCGTTGAACGGATGGTCTGCAATCCGTTCGGTAGCAACAGCGCATTGATGCGATTAATGTTGGCCTGCAGCGACCTTGGATCATCACCGCGAGTATAGAACGCAATATCCAGCGGATAGAGCTTGTTACCGCCCACCATGTCCCGTTCGGCGGCGTCGGCATCCTCTCGGGTCATGGCGGCTTCCGCCGATTCGCCAACCGCGGCGCGGCGTACCGCGGCGATCTGGTCTCGTACCTCGTGCTGTGGCTTAACCGTCAAGGTCAACGCCATCACCGTGTGTTCGGGTAAGCGATCGAACAGCGCATACGCATGATCGCCAGCGTTGCGCTCGGCCGTCAGGTGTCCAATGTCCGGCGCACGCCGAAGGCCCTGCACGGTCACAATGCTGTGTGGCTGTTCGTTGAACCACCACACGCCCGCCTCGGAACGCGGCGTTGACAAACACAGTTGTTCGGCAAACTCATAACCAAAGGGAAGTTTGTCGTCACCCGGATACGGCACGGTTTTGACGATGGAATCGGTCGACTCGAGACCCGCCACGGGTGCCGGATTGAACCACGCCAACATCCACTCATACAGCGCTTTGCCACCCTGGCGCTCCGCGCGAATGCCGGCCGAGACGAATGCCGCGACCAATTTGTTGGCAACATCAGAAAGTTCATCATCGGCAGAGATCTGCTCGCGCTGGCGCTCATCCATTCGTCGATACAGGGCAGCGCGTACGACGCGACGCTTGGCACGCCACGTGCTGCCGGTGACAGCCTCGTCGACGAACAAACCGCCCGGTTTTGATATGCGCAACAAATGCGCGTGCATAACAGCGGTCTGATGTTGGGTGAACGCCGTATGACGCAAGAATGGCGCCGGGTAATGCGCCAGCGATTCCGCAAAGGCGTCCAAACTGGGCTCGTCCTGAACGTACAGTTGCAGAACCCACGGCGCGTCCTCTTCCGGGATAGCATCGGTCAGCACTGTCTGTACCGCATCGCGCAGTGTTCGCAGGTAATCCGGCGAACGTGCCTCCGTACTGACGACCGACAATTCGAACAACGCAGCGACGCTGACGCCGTCTTCGAGTAGAAAGCTCTTCTGCTTCGGGTTGTATTCAACCCAGGGTAAAAGATCAGTAAACGATGGCGGCTCTTGGTAGCGGTCCTTGACCGCCGCTTGCCGTAACGGCCGTTGCGCGTTTTTCACAAGCTAGTCGTCTGTCGGCGATCGCAGTACCGCTTCGTCGAGCTCCCCCGGCAGCGCGTACTCCACCTGCCGGAACAGCGGAAACGTGGTCGCATAGCCCGGCACCGGCACACGCTCTTCGCCGACAAGATGCGGAAACACGTACAACACCAGGGTCGGATTGGGGAGCCTGGGAAAATGCGCGTCCAGTTCATTGAACGCGTCTCGCACATAGCCGTTCAAATCGCCTTCGCCAGACGACAGCGGACGGTGCTGGAGTGCCGCGCGCACCGCATCGCGATCGTCCAGACCAATGTCGGTCAGGTGCGCTTCGTAAATCGTCTTGATGTCTCGGCCGTCCGGCCGCAACACGCTGTCTTTGCTGGCCGTGCACGCGGTGACGCTAATCAAGGCGCCGAGGAGTATTGCCCGTTGGAGTGGCTTCATAATCGAGTTTCCTGCCTGTAGGGTCGAGGTCGATCGCGAGCTCGCGATCGACGTGAATAACAATGGGTGTACCGGCACGGACAAACACGGCGTCGAAGGCGTTGGCCTGACGCTCGGCCAACCAGGCCGCGACTTCTGCACCGCCGTTAGCGAGTGTTTTGCCCAATACGAAATCACCGCTATCGCCGGTTACGGCGCTGGTCGTGCCGCCGTTGTCGCGCAGCACGGTGGTGGTTTGCGCGGCCGCTGCGGCCTCGGCGGCGGCTTCGAAGGCTTTTGCACCGACGCGCTGGCTGAGGAATGCCGCGGCATTGCTTTTGCGCTCTCCGCTGACGCAAGGCACACCGCGATCATCAGAGATCCAGCCCAGATTTCGCTTGCCGTTTCCCTCACGCGTGTTGCCTTCATCGGAAGAAATCGTCCGTATGCTGCCGTCGGCAAAAACATAAGTGACCGAATGCAATTGTCCGGAAACGCACGATAAGGTCCAGTCGCCAATGGCCGTACCGCTCCACACCATGCCGGCAATGCCGGGCACGGTAAAGCCGTTGGCGGCCAAATTGTCGCGCCCGGTAATGATTTTGAAAGGCATGGGATCGCGTACCTCGCCACGGATCGGCACCCGACCGAGCAACGCCGTCATGGCGGTGGAGCCCATCAAGGTGGCGTTGCGTGGCACGGTCAGAACCTCTTGAATGCCGTGTGTTTGCCGATCACCGCGTAACGTAGTCTCCGCCGTTCGCGTCGTCGCATTGGGTGTCGCTCGTGCGTCGGCGTCCAGGGGGGCAATCCAGATCGTTTCATTTCCGGCTTCGTTCGCCGTCAGACCAAAGCCGATCGGCAAGTCACTCGGATCCGCAAGGCCGGCATTCGATAGCCGCTCGCTCATGTCGTCAAGGCGGCGCTGTAGATCGGCGAGCGCAGCAGAACGTCCACTGTCTTGTCGAACGATCGCCATGGCATCCTCAACCTGTACTCGCACTTGTTCATTGGTGGTTTGGCGTTCGCTCAGCAGGGCCTGATTGATTTCACGAAAACCCGCGTTGTCGTCGCGCAGCTGCTCAAGCTCGGCCGTCATCGCCGCAACCGTCGCCGTCAAGGTGTTCAGCGTATCGGTCGGCGTATCGGCATCCGGCGAGGAAACCTGCGGCACCGCCTCGAGCAATACCGAATCGGGTGTGCTTTGGCGGCAGGCGCGCTGCAGCACCAGCAGGAACAACAGGCCCACCACAATCGCCAGAATCGGCAACAAACGGTTTTGTCGGCTTAGCAACATGATCAAAGCGCCGCGGCGAACGGTTGTGCGGACAGCAGATAGACCGCCGTGGAATCGGCGTCACTGCCAGCCGGCAACAGGCGTGCGTGTTGAAACGTTGCGCTTAACCAATCGCCTCGTAGGGTCCTGGGATCGAGGGTTTGTGATCGTTTGCTGCGATTTTGCAGCTTGACGGCGGTGATATAGAGATCCTTCGCCCGCCAGGCGATCAAGGGGGTTGCCTCCACGATGCCGCCCGGCACCAAGGGTACCGGCTCGCTTTGAACCGGCACACGGCGCACGCCTGGCATGGCGTGCAGCAATCGCTGCGGTGCGTACAGTTGTTGCGCGGCAAACCGTGTCAATAACACATAAGCGGGTGCGCTCGAGGCGCCGTCAAAGGCGGGTTCGGATGGCGCGGTCGCCGGCAGGTGGATAGCGATGGGGCGATTGTCAGCGTCGCCTTCATTGGCCATGACATCCAGCAAATACACCTGGCCGCCATCAATTTCGCGAACCAGCATGCGCGTCTTGGAAAACGGCCGGTGAGACAAGAGGTACACGGTGCCGTTGACACTTTGCGTTCGCAGCACGCTTTGCAATGTCGCCGGTACGCCGACGCTGACGGGCGCGCGAAACTGAATACGCCGTTCGTCGCCAACACTCAGTTGCACCGCGATCGGTGTTTGTTGCCACAGCAATTGCTGCGTTTCCGATGTGTCTGCAGCGACAACGAGTGTCGACACCAATACCAGTGTGACAGCCAGGAAAAAATGCGTGTGGGGATGATAACTCGACATCTAATGCTCCTCGTTCATTTCAAGTCGTTGCGGCCCGTCGCCGGCATACCCGTCCAGGGCAAGGCCCCAGGGATTGGCTTCGGCATCCACTGGATAACGCACAACACGAATGGGGTAGCGGATGCGCGTGTGCTTCACGGTCATGCCCTGCACGTGCTCGATGAGATCCAGGTCCAGGTGAATGACCCACTGATCGGCCGACAGGATTTCGACGCGATTGGCGGCGTAGCCGGCATCGACGACGGCCTGCAAATGGCGGCTGCGGTGGGCGAGTTCCCCGCCACGGGCTTTTTGCTGCATGTCATCAATCAGCGCCTCTCGAAAGCGCGGCGTTAAATAGGCCGACACTCGGAATATGGCCTTGCCGTATTCGGTCGAGCCGTTCGTTGGCCAACGATTCAGTTGTTGCAGGATGTAAAACGCAAACGTGTAGACGTTGGCCGGCGGTACCTCGTCCAGGGACATGACCGCACCCGAACGCAAGTCCGGCGGAATGTGTACGGTCAGATGGCCGGGGATGCGCATCCAGGCAAACCAAAGACCCACAATGATGAGTGCCTGCAACGCGATCACCAGCCACAGGGAGCGCAGGTGACTTCTGACGTTATCAATCTCATAGCGATAACGTCGCACCTTAAAGGCTCGTCACGGCATGCTGCCGTCCGAGGCTCCAGTGGCCCGCGCGACAAATGAAAGGGGATCGTTTCCATCCCAGTCGATCGAGTTTCAAAACGAACGCATGGCGATAAAAGGCGTCCGGTCGACCGCGCTTAAGACGCTGCATGACGCTGGCCGCGATGACGACGGTCAGTACAATCGCGATTCCGGCTAGACCCAAGCCCATGGCGGGGGCGCCGAGCAACCACGCCAGCACAGTTGTGATAGGCAACCACAGCAGTATCGATGCGACGACAATGAATCCGAGCTCGGTCGACGAACAACCTTTGAAGACGTTAGGCTCAGCGTTCAACCGGTTCGCGAGAACGTCGCGTCGCTCGCTCATCCGATAATCCCCGAGGCTTCGGTCAACAGGTAGCTGGCAAAAATCAGCACGATGGCACCCACGATGCCGAGCACCCCGACCTCGGCCCACTCCGCTTTGCCCTGCCGCGCCTCATTGAATTTGGCGAACGCCAGATACGCCACCCACAAGAAACCCAATACGGCGATGGCGAGTCCCAATACGATGCCACCGTCCTTTATGTATCCCTCGATCAGGCCAATCCAGTCGCCGTCGGCGGGCGCCGTGCTCGGCGCGACGGGTGTTGGCAAATCGGCAAAGGCCGGGCTTAGCCTCAGGGCTCCCAGCACCACCACCATCGTACGTTGCCACCGTGTCTTCATAATGTTCTCCTCAGGTAAAAATTGGGCGCAGGTTCAGCGCAGGTAAAAGCCCAACACCATTAAAATGATGCTGACCCGCAACGCGCTCCAGGCCACATCGAATAAGCTGCCGGCGCCGTCCTGCCAGGCCCGAAACGAGCCGAAGGTGACCCACATCCCCCACACGAACGCGAGCGATAGAACAATCGCGGCGATCGCGATCAGCAAGGTCGTGGCGTTGGCACCCGATGCGATTAGGAAGGCCGTGCGTTGCGTTGCATCCATGGGATTTAGCGACGGTAATCGCCGCATACTGTTTTTCGGTCACCGGGTCCCTGCGGCGCATCGATGTGCGCCTGAATGCCGCGACGAATTCGTTCCAGGTCCTGACGTAGCCAGTCGTAGCGAAAGTGAATCCGGGCATCCGGATCGGCCGCCGCTTCGGCGGCCGTGAGGCGAACCAGCAGTTGCGAAAGTTCCGCCTGGGCTTTCCCTAATTGCTCGCGCTCCTCCGGCACGTCCGCGAAGGCTGTGGTGCCAAGCCACAGTACCGACTGAGCAATGACAAGCTGGGTGATGCGCATGATGCAGTGTCCTCATCAAAAATGAGCGACGATGGTGGCGCTCCCATGGAGACAAGAACATGCGAAAGCCGATCTGCCTGCGGCGTTGTTTTGCTACAAATATTTTTTGAACATGCTGGCCGTGATGCTCAGGCTGAGACCGAGCAGCGTTGCGAAGGGCAAAATGATCCACACCGGTGGCACGCTGAACGGTAGCGCCAGGTACAGGACCCACGCTGACATTAGAAAAACGCCATTGCTGCGCTTGGCATAGTGATACAGGTAGGAGCTCTCACGACCACCGCCCCAGCGGCGCAGGTCCCGTTGCACCAGCCCATCAACGATGCCGAGCATGCTGACCAATAAAAACAGTGGCAAGGCCAGGCACAACACAGCCAGTCGTGCACCAAAGACTTGCACAATATTTATCGCGGCTTCGATGTGAGACTCAATAGCACGATACGCTCGACTCGCATCCCGTCGTCTTCGACCCGCATCGGCGGGTGGTTTCGACAACCAGCGCATACCATGAATCATGCCGGTGCGGACGAATAAGGATTCGTATGCCGTGTTCGCGAACCGTCGCGCAAGGCCGGCAGGATCGCGGCTCACCAGGCTTTCGCCCACATTAATATCGAGATACTCGATCTCTGCCTCGAGCATGGCGCGGCTGTGCCCGGTACCCTGCTCTGGCCACCACCACTGCATGCCGGCCCACTCGACGACGATCGAGACCAACAGCGACAGTAATAAGAGTCGCAGGACTCGACCCAAGGTTGCGAGTGTGCGGGCCAGGATACCCTCTGGCCTTCTGGCCTGTGGTTCCCGGTCAGTCTCGCGACTGCGCATCACTGTCAACGGCTTGCGAATCCGCTTCACTTGGGGTGCCAGCCAACCACCAAATTTCTCGTTGGCGGTACCAATGGTCGTTGGTGATATAGCTGCGCTCCATCTCATCCGCCATGGTTCGCAAGTGATCGGGTAGCGCCCGCTCATCGACGTCCTCGACCAAAGGAATGCGAATCTTCCACAGCTGGCCACCGGACAACATGGCAAAGCCGTGGCCCTTGGGCAGTGTCACCAAATCGGAGATACCCAATAAGGAAACTTCCGAGACGCTGATGCGATCCTCGTTGCGCGACTTGAAATCGATCCCGGATGTCGGGTCTGAGGAATCGTCGACACCGGAGACACTCATCAATGACAGTACGTCAACGTTCGGTAGCTGGTCGGTCAACATACGCGCTGTGTCCAGTTCCTTCACACGCAGCATCAGTAGCGAATTGAAATTGCCGGCGACCTGTCCAGCCTTGGCGCGATTGCCGAGTCGTGCTTCAACGTCCGACCAGGTCTGTGAGTAGGCGGTTACCTGGAAACCGGCGCCGCCCGCTTTGTTGAGTAATGGCACAAATTCGTCGCCGATGAGTTCACTGAACTCGTCCGCATGCAGGGAAATGGTTGGCGTTTTCGCACCATCGCCAAGACCGTGTTTATAGAGGTGTCCGGCCACCGACACCAGATCGGCAAACACCGAGTTACCTACCGCACTGGCCACCGTGGTGTCACTGAGCGCGTCCAGACCAACATAGACAATGCCCTTGCGGCGCACCACGTGTAACCACTCCAGCACTTCGCGTTCATCGTCTTCGTCATCACTCGGCGACAGCAGCTCACCGATCGTGCCGCTGGTGAGCTTTTCGAGTAACGGCCCCACTGAGCTCACAATCTTGTCGAAGTAGGTGCGGTCGTA
The DNA here is from genome assembly GCA_942490655.1 of uncultured Gammaproteobacteria bacterium. Classification (GTDB taxonomy): domain Bacteria; phylum Pseudomonadota; class Gammaproteobacteria; order Steroidobacterales; family Woeseiaceae; genus UBA1847. The sequence goes on from CALNXZ010000014.1 coordinate 395,377, forward strand.
CTTGAAGGTCGACATTAGGCCATCAAGTACCGGTTCGAATTCACCGTGGCTGCGCAGATACTGATAAAGAGCAATCGCTTTGGGCTGCCGTCCACGCATTGCCGGCGGTATTTGCCGGCCGTGTGCACGACCCAGAAACTCAGCGAGCTGTTCTTGCCAGCCTTCCTTACCCGCGTGCCGGAGGTAGCGCTCGGCATACTCAACAAACAAAGGTTCAATGTCGTTGATGTAGCGGCGTACTCGCTCGTAGTCGGGCCGAATTCCGAGCGCCACCAGCGCCCGCGCGATGATGTTGACGAATCGCCATGCGAACTCTTTAAAGGCGGCGGAATTGCCCTCGCTGGGTAGCTGATTCGCAATCCGGGTCGCGACCTCGGTGATGCGGGAGAAATTGCCGATGGCGTTGTAACGCACGGAGGCTTGGGGGAAACCCAAATGAAAAACCTGCAGGTCAGCCTCGCGGCCGCTGGCTTTGGCTTCCGCGTAGACACGCTTCAGCAAGCCGGCGTCGCCTTTGGGGTCAATGACAATGACCACATCGCCACGACGAATGTCTTGTGCGATCAACAGTTCGGCCAGTCGCGTTTTGCCAACACGGGTGGTACCCAGCACGAGCGTATGTCCGACGCGTTCATCCAGATTCATCCAGACGTCTTGTTCGTGCAGGCCCACCGCATGCAATGCCGTATTACCGCCCAGGCTGGGTCGCGGCTTGAGGGGATTGAGTCGGCCTGCTCGCAGCCAGTCGGCGACTCGAGACAGTGAGTGATGTCGAGCCCAGTCCATCTCCTTGCGTCGTAGCCAACGATAAATTCGCCCGGGTTGAATGTAATGCTGGACTTCGGGTCGCAAAGTATCGCGCAGTCGTTGCGTGTGCCGCTGTGTCCACGGAAAGCCGCGGCCAAGAAATAACTTGTGATCGCTAACCGGAACGCGCTGTCGTGCCAACCGATAGCTCGGCAACGATTTCAGGCCTCGTTGGTAGCGCAAGACGCGCAGCGCCTGGCGAGTGCGCACAGCCGCGAACAGCAATAGGCCGATAGCGAATCCAATGCCCAGTTGTTTCGGCAGCAGCAGAGTCCAGGGTGCGACGGCGGCAATACCGGCTGACAAGATCGCGACCAGCGCCGACCACAGTTCAATGGGCGGGCGCAGCAAGGTATCAATGGCATGACGGCTCACTGCCAGATGCGACCCTCGGAAAGTGCGAATGGGTAATGTGAGACGCCTAAAGCCAGGGCGATATCGGATCCACTGGCTGGCGTGATGGAGAGTCCGTCGGCGATGCCGGCAATCGTCTCGAGGTCGACAACGGTTTCGGCTTGAACCAGTAGGCCCACGGCGCCCAGTTTAAGGAGTCGTTGCCGATAGTGTTGCAGCCATTGCTGCGAACGTTCGTCGGATCCGATCAGGAAAAAGGCTTGCACGAACGGCTGTTCGTGCGGACGCGTCTCAACGCGGCCTGGCGTCAAGCCGGGGGAACGTACCGGTAGCATCGAGGCAGCGTCGCCCGGATTTTCTGCCGACACAGCGGGCACCAATTCGGATCTGTCGACCGGACCTTTGGCTAGCGGCCCGAGCCACTCTCGAATCGACCGTGTTTGTCCGCTGTCGTAAATTACCACCAGCTCGGACTTCGTTGTCGCGCCGCTCAGCAGCGCGACGATGAGTAACGTCCATCGGAGCATGGCTGTCTTCACGGCTCCAGCCGCAGCCAATGCGCTCGCACCCGCGCTTGATATCGAGCGGCGCGTTGCGGGTCCGACGGTGCGTGGTAACAACCGACACTCGACCACCAGTCTGTGTGTCGATCGCGGCATGCGTTAAGAATCCTGGCGGCCTCGACGACGTTGTGGTGCGGATCCAGCGCCCGCCAAACCGTACCCAGGTTTGCCTGATGGTAACGCCAGCTAATCTGCATCAGCCCGATGTCGACCGAGCGCTGACCACTGGCGAGATACGCCTCAATCGCCTGCCGTGCCGCTTGGCGGGATTCGAAATACTGGCCTCGCCCACCGAAGTTCACGCTCCACGGCCAGGGTCGAAGCTCGGTGGTGTTTGGAAGTGCCCGTCCGCTTTCCGTCAGCGCGACAGCGTACAGCAGGGCCGGCGGAACGCCCTGCGCCGTTGCAATCGCACGGTACGCAGGCGGGACGTTGGGCGTACCCAGAGCGACGGCGGGCAATGCTGAGAAAAGCAAAATCAGGAGGGTTCGCCGCACGCTACAACTCCGCGTACGGCAAAGGCCGAATGTCGCCGTTGTGGCGCACGTAGAGTAACGGTGGATCAGCGGCGTCCGCGTCTATCGATTTCAACACGCTGGCATCCTGGTTGAGTGTCACGCGTTTGCTACGCACCCAACGAGTGTCGATATGCTGCTGTTTGGCCCACGCTCGAATGGCGGCGCGATCGCTGTCGGTATCAACAAAGTAAATATCGACGCCGTCGGTTTTCTCGATGTGCGGTCTGACCTTCTCGAAAACCGCATCGCAAGGCGGACAGTCTGTACGCGTGAAAAATACCAGTCGATCGCTTGCCGCAAGACTGGGTCCCTTGGCGGGCTTGCGTGCGAGGCGAGACACATCAATCAGTGATTGATTGCCGAAAAGTCGTTTGAACGCCGTGTCGTAGGCCTGTTGAAAGGCCAGGATACGCTCGGCGTCGTCGCGCATTGCCGTCGCCCAAAGCTCGGCGTAATGCCGCCGTTCGGAGGCATCCCGTGCGTGGATGCCCAGCACCTCGATGGGTGACAAGGATTTTGGGCTGACGCTGCCTCGAATACCGCGCAGCAGCGATCGATAACGGTGCCATTCGGTTTCGCTCAATCCCCAGACCTTGGCATCGATCCGATCGGTTTCAGACTCTGGCGTGGAGGCGACCGTTGTTCGCGTCTTGTTGGTGTTCGACTCCAGCACCTGGGCGACGGCCGACACGCTGAGGAACACACCACAGAGTACAGCGAGTAATGCCGCATTGATGCCGCCATGCACAGGATAGGTAATTTTGGACATGCTGTGAGCTCCTGCGTTGATCGAAAAACTGGTCGCTCACCCTGCCCATACGCCTGCGTCAGAAACAGGGTTTATCCGACACCCAAGCGGTGCCGTTTCACTAGCGCCCGAGATAGACGGTCGTGATCTGTTCGCGCCCGTGTCCGAGTTCCTGACTGATCACCCTGCGAGCTTCTTGATCGCTTTGGCGTTGCGCAAACGTCAACGCCTGCCGCGCCGGGCCGCCCGCGACCGGACAGGCGAAACCGGCCAGTTCCTCGTAGCGACGCTGGGCGTACTGATGACGCAGGCCGTGCATGCGCGACAGGCCTGCGTTCATGACCTGGCGCACGTAGATGCGCAGCTGCTGAATGAAGTTCTTGTCCGGCGGTATCAACGACCCGCCGCCGGCGAATGCTGAAACCTCTTGCAACAGCTTCCGCTGTACATCAGTACGTATGGGAATACGCCGTTCCTTGCCACCTTTGGTCCAGCTCGGCTTCAACAACAGGTGATCGCCGCGATTGGCATAATTTACGATGAACTTGATCGATTCCTCGCGGCGCAATCCGAACTCGCGCTGCAGGCGCAAGCTGAGTCGTACATAGGAATCTTTGATCCGCGCCAGTTGATCCGCGTTAATGTCCTTGGCCGTGGATTCTGTCCGCACGTACTGACGACGGACAATGCCGTAGCAATCGTTGTGGTTGGCAATCACACTGTGCTTGTTGACTTTCTGCGCCCACCAACGCAGCGCCGTCATACGGTTCTTGATCGTTCCAGCACTCAAATCCTGATCGAGCCAGCTTTTCACGAGCGCCTGGACGTGCTTTTGCTTTAACGAGCGTACCGACATTCCTCGGAAGCCCAATTCGTGAAGTTGATTGGCCATTTGTGACAGCAGAAACGCACGCGTGGATTGCGTCGCGTAACTGCCGTCACGATTGTTCTTGCCAAGTTGTTTAAGCTGGTAGTTCAGGTCTCTCACCGTGATTCTCCTCTGGTAAGTGAATCTGACTGACCAGCGGCGAAACCGCGTGGCAGCGCAATAGCGCAATAGCCGTGGGACACTAACCCCGTATGACCTGACAATGCCTGGTCCAGGCAACGCTGTTTTCCCCTGCAGGGGTTATATCAGCGCAATCCAGCAAGCCCGTTACAGGGCGATGGTTGATTGTGGTGTGTATCACCTCCTTTGAAGATGCGGCTATGCCGCGAGAATTAGAATGAGCGAGCGCCGTCTGCGACTCGTCGATTGAGAGAACGGGCGAATGCCCTATGTGTCGAAAATGAACCGAGGGTCAAGAGACCCGACGCGTGTCATCGGTTCGGACGCGCCCTTGCCACTTTTTCCGCAGTGGCCGCGGCTTGAATTTGATCGAGGGCAGCAGTGTAGGAACGGATCACCACTGGGTCACCACCTAATCCTGCCTGTATGCGACGCCGTTCGTGCGCTCGCCGCCCTCGTCACCAGTGCAACCACTGGTGACGAGGGCTACGCTGCAACTCGTGTTTGATGCGGGCCGTTCGCTTGCTGCAACCGCCCACGGCCTGACCACGAGGGTCCACAACGATGCGTGCGACTGAGCGAAAACCTACGTCGCGAGTAGGGGCTCGCGACGTCCAAAGAACAGCCGATGGGGACTTCGTGGACAGCCGTCTGCACGACAGCCAATGCGGGAGGGATCGGCAACAACTCGAGGTGGCATGCACCTCCTCCCCGACCGAGAGCGAATGGGCTCTCGGTCGGGTTGGTCGTTAAGACTCAGCGATTAGATAAGACCGCGGGCGGCCAATGACACGCAGTCACCGGTGGCGACCACGAAATGATCCAGCAACCGAATGTCGACGAGTTCCAGGGCCGACTTCAGTCGGCGCGTGATCCTCTCGTCGGCTTGACTCGGCTCGGCGACGCCTGACGGGTGGTTGTGATACAGAATCACCGCCGCCGCATTGACTTCGAGAGCCTGCTGCACCACAACACGGGGGTACACGGAGGTACCGTCGATAGTGCCCTGGAACAACTCGCGCATACCGAGGATCCGGTGTCGATTGTCAAGATACAGGCAACCGAATCGCTCGGTTTTTTCATCGGCGAGCTTCATGCGCAGATAGGCCTGCGTATCGTTGGGACTGCAAATCGGCCGGCCGCGATGATGTCGGGCCGACAACATGGTCATGGCCAGCATGATCACGGTGTCTTTTTCGGCCTGGTTCATCGTTCCGGCGGTCATCTTCTCAAGTCGGTTCTTTACTGAGTGGGTGGGTTTAGGTTTGAGTGTTGCCATGACTGATCTCCAAAATAGTTGGGGACCAGTCCCCAACGGGGAACAAATCCCCATTGGGTAAAAGATGGCCGGGTACATTGCATACCCGGCCTAGCGTTAATTACGCGACTTGTTTCTGATCGAAATGGATCTTCTGACCATCAACTTTCGCCCACGCAATTCTGATCAAACGAGCCTTTAGATTGACGCCCGATTGACCGGCCTTCTCGCCTTGTTGAAAGGTGAACGCATCCGCCTTTAAGTTGCTCAAGGTGAATCCGACAAATACCTTCTGATCGGCTTCGACCGCCGGCTTGAGTTCACGCACAATGGCTTGTGCCTGCTCACCGTAAACGGCGCATTCGAAGTAGGTGTGATTGACTTCCGTGCTCTTGCCGTGGATAGCGGCAACGGTCACCGCCAGGAATGGCGAGCCGTCTTCCGTTTCCACGTCGCGAACGCGGTTCAAATACCCCACACCGGTCGTGTGAAGGTCGAAGTAACGAACATTGTCGCTTTTGCTCATAACGTATGCTCCTAAGGAAAAACGTCAGACCGAGATGCAGCCTCCCAATCGGGAGCTGGCCCGACAGGGTGAATAGCAGCGCATCGGCTACCGTGAAGATGGACCTGCGGCGATGCCGCTGTACTATTTTCATAGTCCTGTAGTACTTGGGTGCCACTGAAACCGCAGTGGCGACGGATAAATGCGTTCACGAGTCAACCTTCCCGCCGCAGACATGTAAGAGGTACTTCAACATGCCGCGCGCATTGGCGAACGCCGGTTGCTCGGCGATGACCTGATTGGGGAACCAGTCCGAGATGTGGTCGGCCAGCGCTAAGGTACCGCCGCCAACAAACAACACCCGATCGAGTTCTACGGCACGTCCGAGAAGTCGGCGTATCTCAGCATAGAGGCGCTCGACCAATTCGTGCTTGGCATTGAACACTTCCTGGCTGACATCATAGTCACGACCAAACAGGCGAATGACGCGAGTATCGAGTGCGCGAGTAAGCAGCCGATCATCCAGGGTGTCGAGATCGAAGCGATCTCCAAGGGCGTCAGCCAGTGTCTCCTTCACGTCCAACAGTCCGATCGCGCACGATCCCGAGGAACCGTGCAAAATGCCCTGGTCACGGACCACAACTGTATCGGTCGTCTGCCCACCGATATCGACTACCGCAATCGGAATGCCGAGGCGCTCCTGGTCGAGATGGGCTTCGCCGTCTTTTTCAATAATGACGTGGTCATACCACGCGGCTAGCGCTTCAGGGATGACGTCGTGTTCGGTGATATCTGCAGCCAGCGCGGCACTTTTTGGCTGTACGGGAATCAGAAGATTGCCGCGTTTGGCTTCGATGGCACTGGTGCGGCGTCCGCCAGCGTTGCGATAAAAAGCGCTCACAGGCAACCCGGAAACTGCGTTCACATCGACGCCTTCCAGGTCCGCGCATTGCAATGCGTGTTGTACGATCGCTCGGTTCAAACCAGAGCAGGCATAGCCATCAAAGCGAGTCGGCGCGCCTTCAAGATCGCCGACGCTGAAAATGGTGCCGTCCGTTTCGTATTCAAAAATCAATTGCTCGGCCCCCCGGATCCAACTCACTTTGGATCGACCTATCTGTGCGCGCGACGGGGTGGCCAATAAGCGGCCGTCCGGCAGTGCCAACTTGGTGTACGCATAGCCGTCGTCGATACCGACACACACTTTACGAGCGGGTTGGCGGTCTGGCTGCATGATGTTTGTCCTGTATTCGTCAAGTAATTGAATTTCTGGTTGAAGGTTCATGATTGGCTTCACCCGACCACGGCTTTAAGCGCCGTTATCGGCGTTGGCGCAGGTGTGCGCGATACTTTGTGTGGCTCGTCGCTAACGGGCGAACGTATTGAGTGTTCGATGAGCGGCGCTGGAATTCGGATTGTTTTGGGGTGCTCACTCGGCACAAGTTTGTTCGAGCCTGAATCGTGCGTTTCGGCTTGCAACTGCCGAATTTCAGCGCATTCTTCATAAAAGCCTTTCACCAACAACGATCGCAGCCATTCCTGGCGACGCGGCTTGGGTAGTTTGAGTAACTGTTGGCTGATCAGCGCTTCTTTGGGGATGCGCGAGTCGAGCTTTAGCCCCACTTGAATCACGGCTTGTGAAGCTGAACCGCTCATTGCTCACTCGCGCTCACGGCCGGGCGAGATTCGTTGGGTAACAATGCCGGAAAGCGCTCGCCGCTCAATACGGAGGCCGGCAGCGGGCCCATCAATTCGCGGGCCTGGTTAGCCGCGTCGGTCCCATTTTTTATTTCATCAGCATTAACGCCGATCGACCGGAATCCCTGCGCGGAGGCGAACAGCCCGCGGATCGACCGCTCGCAGCGCAAGCGGTTCGCCGCGTACGCAGCGCGTGGACGCAGTCCGAGCCGCTCGGCGGTTGTCGCCGCGAGTATCAGCTCATCGTACGATTTTATGACCCGCGCGCCCCAGTAGGCGTAGGGGCACGCGAAGTTGAGATCGATGTGACTGGGAGAATCGCTGGCGGCTACATTGACATCGAGTTCCGGAACTGCGGCTAAAGCCTGGCGCACATTGTCGAATTGGAGTTGGATTTTTAACTGCGCCGCGGCGTGCGCTTCTTCGGTCTTCGTCAGCCACCACCAGGCGTACGGGTCCGACAGCTTGGCGGCACCCCATACCTCGCGCAGACATTCGGCAAAGCCAAACAATCCAATGATGGCGGATTTGCCTTCGCTCGCTGGGCGACCCGCCAATAGCCGTAGCGCGTCGTGGGAATGAATGAACATCTGGACGGTGGCCCGCAACGGGCTGGGCGACGCCAGATCAAAATCCGGTGGTGCCACCCAATAGTCGTCAACGCCAAGGATTGAAGGTTTGTTTGCCGCCATGTCATTGCCGCTGTGAGAAGAAGCGATAGGTATCGCCCAGCTTCAGGCACCGCGCCATGGTTTGGCGCGTCAGCTTGCGGTGGCGTTTTGTTTGCCGCGGAAGTTATCCACAGAAGCGGGAGTGTTTACAGTGTAAACACCCTCGAGACTGACGATTTTGGAAGAACCCGAAAGGCACTCTGCCGCGACTAAGCACGAAAGCGGCACATCGAATCGCAAGAGTCTGTACGAGCAAATAGTTATTCGTGATCCAGCCAGGTTTGAGCCTGCCGCCAAATGGTTCGTACTGAGACCCCGGTTTCGTCGCAGATGTTTAGATATTCTTCGGGCGGAAGTAAGGTATCGACGACTTTGCTTTCTCTTTTTTGCCAGGCGGCCCAGAGCTTTTCAATCTCATCTTCGGATGGCTCCGTTGGACGACCGACAGTCATCTGCACCATCAGCGTTTGTCGCAATCGAGAGTATTCCCTTCCGCCCATGCCAAAAAACGTCTGCATCATATCCAGCGGCGCATCGGCAGCGACCAGCGCATGCTGCAATTCCTCAGACTCACGCCGGCGTTTTAGCTGCGATATCATCGGCCAGTAGACCTGCCGATCGAGCGCGACACTGAGGCAATGGGATCGCAGCGACTCCAGTTGACACAGATCGCCCATTGTCATTTCACGGAGCGCTTCGACTTCTGCGGGGCCGAAATTCATCTCTCTGAGTGATGCCTTGTCGCCCTCTTGCAGGCAGCGAATGGCGAACCGCATCACCGCTGATGTCAGCTCGGCCTCTTTGTTCACCGTCACGACGACGGCTCCCACAAAGAAATCTCATTTTGAAGCAGGTAGTCCTTCAGATCGCGGTAAGAATTGGCCAACAAAAGCCAATCTTGCCAGTCTTGCTCGCTGAGCTGGTTCCAAAACAGATTGGCGAGTTGTCCCGGCGCAATAATATCGACATCGCGAAACAGCGTACTCAGCTTGTCTGAGTTTATTATTGTGCCAAGCTCCGAGTCCGCAGCCAAACACCGGTCTAAGACTTCGGGCGGCGCCTCAAGGGTCTCTGAAAAAGCGAGCAGCTGCCACCACATCGTGAAGCGACCTGCACGCGTCTCTTCGTCGACGTCATCCAGTACACAGCGATCCGGTAAGTCGACAACGAGGTACCCGACGCCGATATTTGGCGAGGGTTGGATGAGATTGCCAATAAGGTGTCGATGTGCCAAACCATCGGCTAGTTGGTATGCGATCTGACGAATCGATCCGAGCTTTGAATAGATGGGCGTGCGACGGATGGGTGTTGGCAATTCCGTTGACGAGTATTCCGGATTGTCAACGGCAACGGACACTTCGACACTCACAGGTATTTCGTCGGCATCAGCAGCATCGACATGCAATCTTTCTACCGATTCGGGCAATTCAGAATCGTGCGAATCGCCAGTAACCTGGCCTGAATGAGAACTTGCCTCGGCGTCCTCATCATGGTTGCCGTTGACCTCAAAAGAATTTGAGGGGCATTCGGGCATCTGTTCGCCATTCAGCCGATACTCTATTTCCAGCCGAATGACCTGTATGCTGAGATCGACTGCCTCAGCAATTTCAACCTCAACCGCATTCCTAAGCGGATCTATTGACCAGTCGGGCGCATCGGTGCGCCTGCAAAGCTCCGCAAAAATACCATCGAACTCAGTCGCAGATCCTTGCTGCCTTTCTGTCCAAATTTCCGATCCGACTCGGTGCAGCCTGTGAATCATGTGGATCTGCGGACGCCCGAGGCCCTCGCTCAATGCGACCGGCATCACAGGTAGCAATTCCTTGACCGCATACTGCATGTAAAACAGCAGCATGATATTTATCGAGTATCCTTGACTGGCTAGTTCACGCTGCAGGTCCCGCACTGACAGTTTGTCGCTGCCAGACTCCGCTGCCAGCAACTCCTCGACCGCGGCGATTGCGGCTGCTTTATCGATGAATGTCAGCTTTCCACGAAGGTCGTTCTCTCTTAGGTGTGCGAGCAGGACTGCCGACTCGCTGTTCCAGTCAACGTATATGCAATTCACCATGGAAAACGACGGATCGCCGGACGACTTGGATAGCTCTTTCAGGATCTGCAAGCGTGTGTTGCCGCCCGCATGAACCACATATCTCTTTTTGTTCGGCCGTCTTGTCACAATCAACGGTTGATCCAGGCCTTTTGCCAATATTGAGTTCTTTATCCGCGTATATGCCGGATTTCGGCTGCGCCGAGGGTTTCGGTCAAAAAGGTCAATGTCGTTGATATCGAGACAGCGAACCTCACCCATTTGGGCCTGCACGCTTGCCGGCATGATTACTGAAGTAATGACACGGTTCGAACCCATTTTTCTTATTTCCTGGTCGTCATCCCCTGATCATCCGTTGATCAATCAAAATCTCCATTGATTTGCATGCCACCTCGTGGCGTTGTTTCGGGAGTTGGTCACCCCCAAGAATCTACCTTAAATGTTCTATTGAGACCATATATGGTATTAATATCCCAAAACCCTGGCGCTGAAAGGCCGAAATTGGCGGTTCTAGTCAAGATTTGGTGATCTACCGCCGTGCTTCCGCATAATTTCTGTTTGGCCCGAGGATCGGGCGGTTGGATCGACTACCCAACTAATACATAAAAGTTGGGCAGGAGGAACGAGGCTAAGTGACTGGAAATACTAGCGATAAACTCAATTCTCGCTAGTAATATCTGACTGATTTTTATACGCTTACTGTATGGATCATTCTGTAACACATTCTAGTAGCGCGCTCGCCCAATTGGAGCTTGATAACGCCCTGCAGGCAGCCAGGCGCTACTCCAAAAAGAGCCGTGCTAACTCAACCTGGCGAGCCTATCGAAGCGATTGGCGGCTATTCGAAGCTTGGTGTCAGACCGTGGCGTTGCCCAATTTACCGGCCGATCCCGATACTGTGGCGATGTTTGTCGCGTCCCAGGCATCCGCAGGCCTGAATCCCTCGACACTTAATCGGCGACTCGCAGCTATTCGGCTCGTGCATTTAGGCGCTGGACATCCTTCGCCACACAATGCACTTAGAGTGGTTGAGGTCATGCGTGGAATTCGACGTGATTGGAGCCAACCGCCGGCCAAGAAAACAGCTGCGGTGGATGACGACATCAAGCGGATGGCGGATTCCGTGGAACCAGGAACTCGTATGGGGTTGCGCGACCGCGCCCTCCTCCTCTTTGGATTCGCCGGGGCGTTCCGACGCTCGGAGCTCGTGGCCGTTAATACTTGGAATCTTGAAGAACGTGAGGAGGGGTTGAAAGTCACGATCGAAAAATCGAAGACAGATCAGGAGGCTAAAGGACAGGTTATCGCGATCGTTCGGCAGCCGGAATCACCGTACTGCCCGGTGCAGGCGCTGCAGGACTGGATAACTGTGGCGGAAATTGAACGAGGCGCCCTCTTCCGCCGAATGTTCCGCGGAGATAAAGTCGGTGAGGCTCGGCTGTCGGCGCAAAGCGTAGCGCTGGTCGTCAAGGAATACGCGAGCCGAGCGGGACTGGATTGGGAGCGTTATGCTGGGCATAGTCTAAGAAGTGGATTTCTAACAAGCGCTGCAAGAAATCGTGCGAGTATCTTCAAAATGGCTGACCAATCGCGTCACAAATCACTGGACGTACTACGTGAGTACGTTAAAGCCGAAGACCTCTTCGACGGCAACGCCGGCGAGGATTTGTTGAAACTGTGATCAATCGATTTACTTTGTCGCTGAAGCAACTTGTCGACGAAGAAGTGTCTCGCTGGCGCAAGAGCAATTCAGCCTACAAACAACTGCGCGGGAATTGGTCGGAGCGCTGGATGTATGCGGCGACGACCAATGTTGGAAGATTGTTTCGCTACTGGTGCCTACTTGCTCTCGTGCTTGGCTTTGTCGGCTATATCGCCCAAACGAAAGGCATCTTGACCTTAGTTGAGCCAAAAACTGACGCCGGTCTAGATCGAATTCTGACCATCCAATCAACGCTCGCAGCGCTTACGTATCCGATTGTTCTCGCGCTAGTGGGCATTTTGCTGCAGCGAACATGGAGCGACTTGCGCGTACGAGTCTATGTCGCCTATTCCGGAGCTTTGCTCGCCGGTGCGAGTTCGCTATTGCTGGTTAGTTTTCTCGTTCTCTACCTCAGCGTGCTGAGAGTTCAGACCGCATCGTATCTGGATACATGGGTGGGCGATGCGGTGATCCTATGGTTGCTGGTCAACATTGGACTTACGGCGTTCTTTCTATTCCGCTCATTGCGTTACCTTACGCCGGTCGTGCAGCAGCAATCCTTGCTTCAGTACACTGCGGAAGTTTTGTGGCCAAAAGAACTCGAGAGGCGTTTGTTGCAACTGCGATGGCAGAGCGCGCCGGCTATTGGGTGGCCACCGAATGAGAACGAATTGGATCAACCCATGATCGGGCCTAGCCTTTACGGCTTGTCCGGCTCCTGTATCGAGGTCGCCCACACCAGTCGATCCACCAGATGGCTCGCCAACGTCAGAGTTTGGCCGTTGCTTTGGGTGGCAGCACGCTGGAAACGTCGTATCCCCCCTGATGTAAATGCGCAATCCGTCTGGCTGACGTTCCCCGTTGTGTTTGAGCAGGCGATTGAGACCGGCGACGACCTTTGTCGCAGGACCGGAGGAGCCGAGCTTACGCCACTGGAACGGTTCTTCGTACGACGCGCGTTCAAACTAACCACGACGGCACCGGATCGCGCACATTTGGATCTTGCAAGCGTGATGGAAGAACTCGGTGATGCCGCCTTGTCGAGCATAAACGACGGACGTGTCAACTCGTTTTCAAGGGCACTGAGTAACCTGCTCGAGTTTCACCGGATCGCGATTCAGCTGGGTTCCTATAGTGTTGACATCAATTTTGGAAACTATTTGGAGATGGCCAACAACCCTGTGGGTAGTATGCAGACGCTGCATGGGCGCCTACTGGATCCTTACCGAAAGCTTGCACAATACGTGATCGACGTTGCGGATATGGATATTGGCCCGCTGCAAAGCGCGGCACACAGCACCGACGCCCTATTGTCGCACGTTCGGGAAAAAGCCTCGTTGGAGGTGCGGGAACAGCTGCTGTTCATCGCGGGCTTTCAATGGGGCGCTTTCAGAGCGCGGCGCCACCGAACAATCGGATCGGGCTCGTGGCCGGCCAATTCTGACGACTTGCCTGCCCGCAAATCCGAAACTGAAATAGTGGACGCGAAAATCGCGCGCACGCTTTGCAGTGCATGGGACAGTATTGCGTTTCAATTATTACGGCAAGATGACCTTCGTAGAGATTGGATGGATCTGGCGCATCGTGGGAAGGAATGTGTTCATTTTCTTGAGAAAACGACCAGTCACATATTGGTAGCGGTTGCCGACAATGACGCGCTCGTTGGCCGTTGGGCATTGGACCTCATTCAACGATGGACTGGGAATTGGTTTCAAATCATCGAGGAGCACGCAAGCTGGGAGGAGTTTCCGCAGATATCCGAAGGCGTATTGGAGCTCTCCTGGGAATCCACTGAACAAGCGCTCGGAATAAGCGGCGAAGGCCTTCGTTCAGAGGCAGCCAAGCAACGCGACGTTTTCGCTGAAATTCTGCTCAATGCCTGGCGCGATAGTTGTGGTTTCTTGGCGACGTGGTTGCTTGCCCAGACGAAGGATGGCGACCCGCGCCAAGACCTCTGTCGATCCCTCCTGAAGGCCCTTTTGTCTGGCGAAGTGCTGGAGGGAGCTGGTTCGACTCATAGCATTCGCCAACCTTTCGATCACTTTGATGCAACGCTGGCGTCATGGTTGCGCGCCAATATACTCGAATCGGCGAATCCTAACTTGGCGGGAAATCTATGGGGTCGGTTGGACCGCTGGGCAAACGACAGTACTCGTCAACCATGGGTGAGTGGTCGAGCCTACGGCTCCGACGACCAGGTTGAAACGATAAACTTGGCGGATGCGGCACTCCTTCGTTTGTTGCTCGGCCCGAATGTTCAATTTGGGGTCAGTCAGGCATTGTCCGATGCGACACTTGTGTATTCGGAACAAGGCGCGAATTATGCCGAACGCACCAAGCAACGGCTAATCAATGTTCAAGATCAGCTGCTGACAATAGATCTGGCACCGTGGTTGCCTGCGTTTGAACTGCTACAGCCCGGTATAGGTATTACGGATATTGATAGCAGAAGGACGCAGTTGGCGGATGAGCTCGGCGTCTTGCATGATCGCCTGGCTGCGCGGCATGATGAGCAACTCAATCAGCGGGCATTGGACGCTGTGCGCCTGCAGCAAATCTTAGGTGCGTGCAATCGGATCGCGTTCAGCCGAGACGACGGCGCTCTCCCTTTGCCTTACTTTGATACGGTGGAAACTGTCGAGGGTATGGTGGAGCAATTCACGCTTACGCTACCAAAACGCAATAAGGCAGAACTCGTCACTCCGCCATTGGCGACCAGCCCATCGAACGAACTGTCCTGGTACGAAAAGACTACGCGTGACTGCGTTGCCTTGGATATTCGAAACAAAATCCTCGCGCAGATTCAACCTAAAGAAGTGACCGTCAAATCGGCAAAGGAATTCGCCGACGAATTAGACGAAGCGGCCGCGGAATTGCACGACGCAGGGTTTGAGGCTCTGCTTTTCATTGCGAGTCGCCGCGACGTCGACTATCGATGGCGATCCGAACTTGTTGGCGAGGACTTGAACCAAGCTCGCCCGATACACATAGAGAAGCACGAGGGCTACGCCCATCCAGGGTATTTGCTTCACGCCAACGGTATCCCGGCTATCCGCATGACAATCCGACACGATTCTGCTTTCCTGATCCCGCGAGAGTGTTTCGATACGGTGAGATTCACGCGGTCGCCCGACGGCGCCGCCGCTCGTTTGGTTGTCAATGAAGAGCCTGATCAACAAGTGAGCCTGGCGCTTGTCTGGGGCGCACTGGTCACGCTAAGGAATTTGCCCACCTATCGATTTATTTTGGCCACGTAGGATCCTAGGTTTCGATGATCACGATAGAGCGGAAGAATATTGCGAATCTTATTTTCCCCTGTACGAGTTCAAAGGCGGGTCCTCTTCAATGAGTGATCAGGCGGTTTACGATGCAACCAAACGTCGTGCCAAGCAAGCCGGCGTCAAAGCCTGTACGCCGCACGATTTCAGGCGTAGCTTTGTGACGCAGTTACTGAGAAAAGATAAGGAATTGCTGACGGTGCAACGACGCGCAGGGCACGCGAATCCCGCCACGACACAAAGGTACGATCGTCGTCCCATGGAAACGGACCGATTGGCCACTGAAGTACTTCACTTGCCCTACACGAAACAAACTCAATAGTTGCTGAGTTCGTGAAGACCGCAAATTGGCAACGGACTGTGTCGGCCGACGAAGGTAGGGCTTCAGTCATTGCACAGGAACGATAGGAAGCCGTCGAATGGAAGTATTGGGATTAACGGGTGTTGCTGAACTAACGTGCGCCGTGTGCAGTCGCACTCTCATGATCGACGGGTCTGACCTGGTTGTTAATGAGGTCGGCTCTGAGGAACGAAACATGGGTCCGGAGACGCACTATCACGGCAGTATCGAATTGATTTGTACTGGTTGCGGTAGTGATATAGAGATTGACTATGATGCGTCGGAGTATCCAATTGGCGCTCTCAATGACCATGAGCTAATTATCACTGGCGCGGATTTGTCTAAGGGGTTTGCTGAACCGAAACTATTTCTCGACAAGGAGCTCTACTCACTTGACGATCAGTCTGGCATTTACTTGCCAGATGAAAAACAGATATTGACGAGTTTAACTCTCGGCGTTTCCAATCTGATGGCGGCAATCTCTGCATGGCCAGAGTTGCTATACCGGATTAGCCCACGCCAATTCGAGGAAATAATTGCAGAAGTTTTCGAAAAACACGATTTTGATGTCGAGCTAACGCCCCAGACGCGCGACGGCGGTCGGGATATCGTCGCTATACATTCAACACTCGGCGTCAAAGCTAAGTACATTATCGAATGCAAACGCTATGCAAAGGCAAACCCAATTTCGGTCGGGTTGGTACGACAGCTTTACGGTGTTCAAACCCAGGAGGGGGCGAACAAGTCGATACTGGCGACAACCTCTCGCTTCACATCTCCCGCTAAGGAATTCGCGAGCAAAGTAAACACGACCCAGTGGGAGATGGACCTCAAGGACTACGGTGACATCGTAGAGTGGGTCAGGAAGACAAATAGCCAAGCCAAGGGTGCCTGAGCGCCATTGGACGGTGGCTTGCAGTAGAACAACCGGCTGTTTATGAGACACTTACTGAAGTTCGAATCATAGGACGCGGTCGCGGATCAAGGCACAACCCGCTTTAATATCGGCGTCAAAGGAGCGTAGAATCGGACACGGAGACCGGGCGCGATGGCAAATACAAAAAAAATACTAGCAATGATAGAAAGTCGTGGTCGCAATGATGATGAGCAGTTCTACTCGATTGCGCTTCAAATTGCAGCCGCGGAAGCCCGTAGTGGCCGGAAACAAATGGCCGAGAACATCCGAAAGGCGGTGGATGAGGCGCGAGCCGGAAAACGGTCCGCCGCGTCAGTTCCCTTAGCCTTTGCCAAACCACGGGGCGACCTCGATGGACTGTTGGAGCTTCGCAATCCGCAATACACACTTCACGATGTTATTTTGTCGGAACCGCTCGCCAATAAGTTACAGGACCTGGTACGTGAGCAGCAGCAGCGCGCTTGGTTGCGCGAGCACGGCAAGGTGCCGCATCGTCGCGTCCTCTTCTTAGGTCCCCCCGGATCCGGTAAAACCATGACGGCCGAGGCGCTGGCCAAGCAACTCAAGTTGCCATTGTACGTGATTCGCTTGGAGGCCCTGATTACTCGTTTCATGGGCGAAACGGCCGCACAACTCCGTCTAGTGTTCGATGAGGTGGATCAACGTCGTGGCGTGTATCTATTTGACGAATTCGACGCGTTGGGCACACGCCGCGATTCCACTAATGATGTGGCAGAAATGCGCCGGGTATTGAACTCATTCTTGCAGTTCATGGAGGAACCCAATAGTACTGATAGCGTGGTCGTAACGGCGACCAACTTCCCCGATTTGCTCGATAGCGCCCTACTTCGTCGCTTCGATTTGGTGCTGGAGTTTAAGCCGCCGATGCCGGAACACGTTCGTGAAATCGTTAAGGCAAATTTGCGACCCTTGAAGCATCCCCACTTGGGCTGGAAATCAATCACGGCGGCCGCCGCTGGTCTGAGCCAATCGGAAATCGCGCGTGCCACCGAGGACGCAGTAAAAACAGCAATCCTAGACGAACAGGACCGGATACGGACGCAAGATATCGTCAACCGGCTTCACGAGCGCAAGGAGATGCGCACGGCGTTCAGCGGAGCGTCGTAACACGGACGTCAAATGCCAGTATACGATCAGCCACACATCGACATCGGCGCGCGTCGAGTAAGACGCGACTATCAAGACCGACAACGCAATTTGAGCGGCTCGGGTGTTCCGCGGACTCGCGAAGAACACGGCGCACGAATTCGCCAGCAATTGATGGATGTGTTTCAGCGCTCTGAGGCGACACGACCTGATCGCGACGAGCTCGGTGCTCGCGAAGGCACTTACATCGAGGTTGAGTTGCTCCGTGGTAAACACGCCGAGACGGTCCTCGAGAAGAAGAGTCGTGGTATGCACCCGGGTGCCGTCAATACCGCACCGAACGATGCTGAAAAAGTAGTGTTGTACGTCCCGGACGCAGGCCGACCGGTGCTTCAGCAAATACTCGACAGCTACACCGACGGCGAATTGACAGAGGGCGGTCGACCCCAGCAGCAGGGCTTTGTTGAACCGATTGAAGAAATTCGCGATGCACTTTTGACTTCATTTTGGACCGACGATCCGGACGCCCTGCCCGCTAACGCGGACGATCAAATCTGGTGGGAGTTGTGGTGTTTCAAGGGTACGGAAGACCACACCGTGGGATTGATTCGGCAACTCGGTGGGCGCACGGCAGACAATGATTTGTGGATGCGGTTTCCTGAAATGGTTGTGATCCCCACCTTTGCTACACGCGCGGCGATCGAACTGCTGATATTTGCGCCGTTCAGTTTATTGGAACTCCGGCGCGCCAGTGCCAATCCGACGTTTTTTACCGACGTCCATCGGGACGAGCAGTACCAATGGGCGGAGCACCTGGCTGAGCGCACGGTATGGCCGGGCAACGATGTCCCTGCAGTGTGTTTGTTCGATACTGGCGTGAATCGAGCGCATGCGCTGATTGAGCCGGCTTTGTCGACCGACGATTTGCTAGCCGCACGAGAAGCATGGGGTGGCGACGACAGCGAGGGACATGGAACTCAAATGGCAGGCTTGGCGTTGCACGGGGATCTGGCCCCAAGGCTCTTGGACGATGCCCCGCACACGTTGTCGCATCGGTTGGAGTCGGTGAAGTTGCTCCCGCCCCCCGGATTCGCGCCGAATCAACCGAACAGCCTGGGACCGATCACGCAATCTGGCGTTGCACGCAGCGAAATTAACGCGCCGGAACGACATCGCGTTTTCTGTATGGCAATTACCAATCAGGATGTTTCCGGTGCACGCGCGTCAACGTGGAGTGCTGCGATTGACCAGGCCGCAGCCGGTGCCATGCCCGGCGATGAGGATGAGGCGCCGAAACGATTGTTTGTGTTGTCTGCTGGCAACATCCCCGCGGAAATAGAACGCCATCGACTGCAACCCAATGAGGCCTATCCCATTGAGGATCCCAGCCAGGCTTGGAACGCGCTGACGGTGGGTGGGTATACCGACAAACTCGACATCACTGAAGAAGAACTGGCGGACTACACTCCGTACGCAGACGTCGGTGATCTGAGTCCATTCTCACGCACGTCCGAGGCGTGGCCATCAGGTAAGTCTCCGTATAAGCCCGACATTGTGATGGAGGCTGGCAATCGTGCGCTTTCGCCTGACGAGCAAGAGGTCTATTCAACCGAGTCCCTGTCGCTGTTGACCACGGGCGCCGATGTCGATCGATTGCCACTGACGGCATTCGCCGCGACCAGCGCGGCCGCCGCGCAAGCAGCGCGCTTAGCCGTTAGGTTGAGTGCGCAGTACCCGGATTACTGGCCTGAGACTATTCGGGCGCTGATCGTGCACAGCGCGGAATGGACCCCTTCAATGCGCGCGCAAATTGAGGAGCAAGCCGGATTCCGAGATCGCTACGCTTATCTACGTCGATTCGGTTACGGCGTGCCGAGCTACGAGCGAGCGGTAGCGTCGGCACAGTCACACCTGGCGCTGGTAACCGAATCCACTCTCCAGCCATATGAACGCGCCAATGGACGAAAAAAATTCAAGGACTGTCACTTCTATGCACTACCTTGGCCCCGCGCGTCACTAGAGCAACTGGGTGAAACGCTGGTACGTCTAAAAGTAACGCTCTCCTATTTTATCGAGCCCAACCCCGGCGTTTCTGCGTCACTGAATCCGCAGCGATATCAGTCATTCGGACTGCGTTTTGAGCTGCGGCGCCCACTAGAAACTCGCGAGAACTTTGTTAAGCGTGCGAATGTGCTTGAACGTGAGCATGTCAAAGAACGACTTCCCGCCGCCGGCGATGAAACCGGGTGGACATTCGGTGTCCGCAGTATTTCAGCCGGTTCATTGCATTGTGACGAATGGGTCGGTCCGGCCGCGACATTGGCTAACCGGGATATCCTTTGCATCAAACCGATTGCGGGTTGGTGGCGTGATCGCGCATCCAAGTCGATAGCAGAACAAGAGGCCCGGTATTCATTGGTCGTCACTCTGCAGACGGAGGATGAGACGGTCGAACTACACACGCTAATCCAGCAGGTGGTGAACGCCGAAATCGGTATTGAAATCCCAATACGCACGGACGAATAGAAAGTCTGGAAGCAGCAACACTACATCGCCCTGTCTAAAGTACCCGCTCCTCTCGATTCGAGTGTAGTTCGCGCACTAGTGAGTAGGTGATTGTGGGTCAAGCAATAGTATTCCATCAGTCACGGCCCGCATCGGCCTCGTACGCTGAGAACATCTTGTTCGACACGTTATTTAGATCACGCTGGAACCCGGGCATTGCTGCCCATATCGTGCGACAATTTTTGCAACGACCGGGGCGCTACTCCAACTAACGAGAATGGCAGATTGCCGCTAGTATCGACAATGCTACTTCTGCAGATTCTAAAATAATTAATCTAACGACATCGCCAGGTCACGAACACTAGACTATAGCGACGAGTACAAACTAATCGAATGGACCTTTTTCTGCGCCAATTTGCCCGGCGCTACGCCTTTCTAGAAAGCACGAGTTTTGACAGCCAGTCGCCCCACCTACTTTTTCCTATTTGGCCGCTGCGTCAGTGCCGACCCTGCAGCAGTTTTGGAGCTCTTGCTCGTGCTGCCCTTTCGCAACGTCTTGGAGGCTGCAGATGCCGCCTTTCCGGACGTCACTCTTGAGGGTGCTTTACGCTGGGACAGCGCCGAGCCAGCCGCCGACTTCGAAGCCTTGCTTGTAGATTTATTTCTTAGAACTTTCGACGCAGCCGTCGCCGCGCTCTTGCTCGTTACCTCTTTGTTCTTTGCCATTTTGACTCGCCTCAGTTTATTTAACCAACTCTTTGCCAATCTCTACAGGCGATGCGTCGTTGAACACAAAAAAGGCCACCAATATGAGGAGGCCCGCGAACACAATTGCGCCTGCTAGGCTAGATACGAAGTTTACGCCGAACTGCGGCCAGAATCGATTCTGTGACCGAATTTCACCGACTATGATACCTCTTTCGATTTCGCCTTTCTGATCCTCTAATACCGCATCGACGACGTCACTGGAGTACGCCTGCAATGCATTTTCGGCGGTTCCTTTGGCCCTTAGGAGAACTCCCTCCGGCTGCTGTTCGTACCACGCCGCGATCTCGTCGGCGTTGGGAGCATTCCCCTTGGTTTCAGTCCAATGCCTGGCCCACTCGATACGCTGCTCTTCAACTACAGCGAAAGCAACCAATCCGTAGAGCCAACTTTCGTCTGACTCATCGACCAACTGCCTGTACACATCATCTGCTGCCGAATATTTTTCCATAGAATTGCGCTCGCAATGCACTAATCGCTGATTATAACGGCAGTCGTACCCAATATTGCGGTTTCACGAACGGAGATGGGATCGTCGACGTGATTGAGTCAAAATCGATAATTTGCAATTGGATCGATCTAGGGGCGCTTGGACAACTAATTGCACGAGGTCCAACACCCTTAACTACATTATTCAATTACGGCGACAAGAGAAATCCGCATCCTTCGGCCTATGGTGCCTGGGTCGACCGTGTAACATCAGCGTCGCCCTGTTACTACTGCGATTGATTAGATTGTCGATCGTATCGAATGGCCGGTTGCCGATCGTCTCGATTCGCCACGCTCACGACTGCTTCAGGTAAGATTGGGACGATACAGTTGGGTAACCCTAAAGAATGTCACGGAACGTTTTAGCCGATAATTGGTCTCTTCAGCATGTCACCGACCTGTTGAGTAACGGTATCTCTATTTCGGAAGCAAGTGTGATTCGCATTTACAGAGACGAACACCACTACGATGATGTATCTGAAGGGGTAGTTCAAACAGAAACGCTATTCGATTTGCTAACCGAAATTGTTCTTCGAGACGAAATCATCGTCGATGCCGATTTTTGCGAAACATGGGATACGCCGAGTAGCTCACTCCATTCATTGAGCCGCGCAGGAATTCTTCGGCGAGTACCGTTTCTCGATAGTGAGGAGAGATTCTCGGAATTGCGTCAGTTCTTTGTTGAACGACTGTGTGTCACGGAGTCCCTCACAAATGCGCATGCAGAAAACGTGAATGGTTGGAATTTCGAAAAGAAAACACCGAACCCGTACCTGTCAGCTGTATTGTGGGGAGGAGCCGGAATGGTCGCCAGGAGTGCGACATTTGATACATCATATTGCCCGCATCCTTTGCGACGGCGATTGTTTACGTCGGCGGGCCTTTTTCTAGACGGCAATAGTGCATACGCGAAACTAAACAGCGTGATCAACGAGAACCGCCTCCGAGTTGCGAAAAAGGCATCCGCGACGGATCTGCTCTATTCGATGAACGTAGTATTACCACCGATACCCATACGAATAATCGAACAAAGTGCGACAGCCACAGATCTTATCAACGTAGCTTTGCAGCTCCGGTCGGAATTTGCACCTGTGCGTGAGTGGTTGGCGGTAACTGAAGAGCTAATTCTCAAGGACGATCTGAAAGCCGTTCGTAAACAATATGCTCGGCTAGAAGATGTTTCTGCGAATATCGATCGAATCCTGGGTGATAATGTCGGAAATACAACACTGTCCGTCGGTATCGGCTTCCTAAAAGTATCAACTAAACTCGATCCGCTCAGAGCGCTACGGAATCGGTTCGGCTTTCGCTCTATTCTGAATTCGATGATCCTCGATTCATCCGGCCGATCGGCACTTAAAAAGTATTGTGGATTTTTCGGTGAGTCGGGGACCGCAACGGAATTCAAGCTCCAAGAGCATTACTCACAAGAATAATTGAGGAATCGAGGGGTCGCTAGAAGCCTGAGCTTACTAGCGATAATGCCGCTAGCGCTCGCACTGCCCCGCTCCTCTTCGGCGCCTGCTACAGCGGAAAGTTTTGACCCTTTCTTTGCGCCCAGGTTGAGGGGCTGCTTTTTCCAAGACTTGCCGCTCAAAGGTCTGCTTCAGGGAAATTGCGAAGGGCTCAGAACGGCCAGAAGCGGAAGTTTGGCGCGCGAATAATCAAGCTCCACTTCGACTAAAACCAGACATTCAAATTGATCGCACCGATTAGTTCCAATCTAATTCTGCAGTCGACTTCGTTCCCATTGATCAATCGAGTGCAGCGGACCGACAGGGCAATAGTGTTCTTTCGTTGCCACGCCGGGGAGCCGTGAGTATAGGTCGTGGAATGCACGCATTTCACAACCAGGCGTACCGATCACACCGGCAACAATAAACGCGACCCCAAGGTGTAAAAAGACATACAGCTCCCAAAGCCAAAAAGAACGTGCAAGGAGGTTCGATTCAATGTCTCCTGTAGTCACGTAGCCGATCAGGGCAAAACCGGCAAAGGCGATCGCGCTAACAATAGCAGGCCACTTTTTCCACGATCGCGAATAGCCGATATTTATGACATAGCTGACTAGAAACAGTCCGAAGACAATTCCGTTCCAGACCAGGGATTGAATATGTCCATCAACATCAATCAGCTCGCTGGAAACATTAATCAGACCAGACACGTACCAGAGGGAAAGCGCCCCGAAGCCGAATCGTGCCAGCCGGCCAATTGGCCCCGGGCGTGGCAAGGACCCTGGATCGTCGAGTCTCAGATCGGTCGTTGACATTCGATTAGCCCGCGCAACATGAGAGTTGCTTTACATCCTTGAAGAAAGTTTGCGCGCAAAGTTTCAGTCCCTCCACCATGGTCAGGTACGGAAACAGTTGATCCGACAATTCACTTACAGTCATGCCGTTACGAATTGCCAGAGCCGCCGTTTGAATCATTTCGCCTGCCTCCGGCGCCAGTATCTGCGCACCGAGTAGGCGGCCGGTCCCAGCATCCACCACCAGCTCGATGAATCCGTCTGTCTCGAAGTTGGCCAGCGCGCGCGGCACATTTTCCAGCGCCAATGTCCGGCTATCAACATTGATACCCGCCTTTAGTGCGTCGGCTTCCGACAGGCCTACCGTTGCGACCTGCGGATCTGTGAAAATGACGGCCGGCATCGTTGATAAGTCGAGTGACGCATCCCCGCCGGTCATATTGATCGCTGCACGAGTGCCGGCTGCTGCCGCGACATAGACGAACTGAGGCTGAGTTGTGCAATCGCCCGCCGCAAAGATCGTCGGAGCCGTTGTTCGCATATGATCATCAACGACAATCGCGCCGCTGCTTGTCAGGTTCACGCCAGCGGCAGCGAGATTTAGGCCAGCTGTGTTTGGCATCCGGCCGGAGGCGACCAACAATGCGTCAGAAGTTAGCGTTTCGCCGTCGATCGCAATGCGAAATGCTCCTTGATCATAGCTAACGCGCGACGCACTCGTACTCGGCAGAACTCGAATGCCCTCACGCTCGAAGGCAGCGGTCAGACCCTTGCCTAACTCCGGGTCCTCTCGGGACAACAATCGTGTCCGGGCAAGGATCGTCACGCTTGCCCCCAGTCGTCGATATGCCTGCGCTAATTCCACCGCTACAACTGACGAGCCAATGACGATCAGGTGCTCCGGTATTTTCTCGGCGAACAGTGCCTGAGTAGAGTCCCAGTAGGGTACCTCGTTCAATCCTGGCACAGGTGGTACAGATGGCGACGATCCGCTTGCGATCAGAACGAAATCGGCGTCTACAGTTTGCTCGCTGCCGTTTGGTCGAGTTACAAACAAAGTAGTGGCGTTCTTGAAGGACGCCGTACCCTTAATCAGTTCAATCGAGTCGTTGCCTTCAAGAATACTTTCGTACTTCGCTTGGCGCAGCTCATCAACTCGAGCACTTTGTTGTGCGAGCAGTAATTTACGGTCCAAAGCCGGCTCGGAATCTTTCAGGCCTTTAAATGGGTTGTGCCGCTGTTGCTGTGCCAATTGCGCACTTCGAATCATGATCTTGGACGGCACGCAGCCGGTGTTCACACAGGTGCCGCCTATAACATCGTTGCGCTCTATCATCGTTACCGTTGCACCACCTTCAACGGCCTTGGTCGCCGCGGCAAACGCGCCGGAGCCGCTCCCTATGATCACGATATGGGGTCGGTCGCCATCGTCATGAGCAACGGCTTCACTGTCACGACTCATCGGTTTGCTCTGCTGGTTCCGCTTTCATCGGAGACGCCGGATAGCCGACGTCTGTTGAAGCTTGCGCGATATCAGCGGCCGTCGTCGTCGAGTCATCGAAGGTCACGATGGCGATTTTAGTGTCGAAATTGACTTTGACCTCATGCACGCCATCCGTACGTTCCATCGCTTTGCGCACGGTGATCGGGCACAGTGCACAGGTCATTTTTTCTATGCGCAACGAAACTGTTTGGTCAGCCGCGAACACCGACGTAGTGGTTGCGAACCCACCAATTATGGCTATCGCCAACAGAAAGCTTTTCATGCAAATGCCCCTAAATGAAATATGGAAGAACAAAATTGATGGCCAGTGCCAGACCGACAAGAGCGGTCGCGAACCATAAAGCGATTTTGACGACGCGGTCCGAGGTTGGGGAGGCGCAGTAGCTGCCGACTTCGCACGCTTTCTTCGGCTTCCAATACACGTACCAAAATCCGGCACCAAGAAACGCTAGCGTCGCCGCGATGAAGTAACCCTGATAAGGGGCGAGTGCTGTGAGGTTGCCTACCCACGCCCCGCTGACACCCAGGGTGAGTAGCAGCAAAGGCGCTATACAGCACGACGACGCCAGAATTGCCCCGATCAGACCGCCGGCGGCGACCAATCGCTTGCGACCAGCGCCTTGTTGCTGAACTGAATCCATCATTGTTCCTTGCCAAATCTCGCCATTGGGTGAACTATGGACCCTGTAGTCACTACAGGGTCAAGCACGTCATGGCAAAAATGGGGAACGAATTCACAATCGGCGAATTGTCCAAGCGCACCGGGGTTAATGTCGAGACGATTCGCTACTACGAAAAAAGCGGTGTCATGCCCAACCCGCCTCGGACAGCGGCCGGATATCGCGTATACAACGAGGATCACCTGAATCGATTGACGTTTATCCGTCGATGCCGGCAGCTAGGGTTTGCGATGATCGAGATTCAGGATCTTCTCGGCCTGGTCGATACGCATGCGTATACCTGCGGTGAAGTTCGAGCAATGACCCTGGAGCATGCAGATACTGTGAGCCAAAAAATCAGAGATTTGAAACGGCTTGAAAGTACGCTGCGGCGCATCTCCTCCGAATGTACTGGCGGCAAAGTTCCCCAGTGTCCGATTATTGACGCGCTATTGGATCCGGCTGGTCAACTGACGATCGCACAGTCTTGAATCGATCGTCCGCTTATAGGCCGCAAACCGAAGAACCAACTTCACTCAACGAACTTCCGCTTTGTATATGGACTCCTCCAGTCTAGCAAACAGATTTCGTAAACAGAATTCAGACGCGTTTGTATATTCGGCCTTTTGTTGGAGACGCTATCTCCTGGCCCGCTATGTATTCGCTCTCCGGTTCCTCTAAGGGTCAGTGGGCTCTAGGGCCTCAAAGCAGTGTAGGTTTGACCGGAGCAGATATCTTTATCTGTTACGTGGTTTCTGTATGCAGGACATTCTAAGCAGCCATCTCCCGTTGCCCTCGACGTTGGTACTCGGTTCCCTGGGTTACAAGAGCCCAGGCCGTTCGTACATTCTTGTTGGCCAGCGCAACGGCAGCACGCCGCGCTCCCGCCCGCTCGATGAGATCCTTCAGCCAACGATCTTTGCTCGTTCGTGGCTCCTTCATGCGGTACACATAGGCAAGCGCACCCTGAATCAGGATCGATCGCAACCTGCGGTTACCGATCTTCTTGCTCAAGCCCACGATGTTGGTTTTTCCACCGCTGCTGTGCTGCCTCGGTGTTAGGCCGAGGTAGGCCGCGAACTCGCGGCTCTTGGTAAACGCGGCACCTGAGCCCAGTGCTGCATACAACGACAGTGCACCGATCGGGCCGACGCCTTCCAGTGCCGTCAGCTTACTGCACACCGGGTGCTGCTTCACAAGGCTGTCGATCTCCTTGGTCATGGCTTCAATATCGATACGCAGCTCGAGCATGCGACCGTAGAGACGGTGCAATGTCGGCCGGTATAGGTCAGGCAGATCGTTGTCACCGTCTTCCAGCACTTCCGGTACTGTGCGTAACAGCGAAGCAAAGCCCTGCGGGATCGTCACGCCAAACTCTAGAAGGATGCCGCGCATATGGTTCGACAAGGCAATGCACTCCTGGATCAGGAGAAACCGCGACCGTTGGATCGACTGCAAACCTTGCTGCTCAACCGTCTTCATCGGGGCGTCTTTGATGTTCGGTCGGCACGCCGCTTCGGCGACAGCCAACGCGTCATTGCTATCTGTCTTGTGACCTTGTCGAAACGGTGCAACTGCCTTGGCCGGAATAATCCGAGCTGAGTGGCCGTGACGCTTCGCCGCACGCGCCCAGTAATGGGCACTCGCACAGGCTTCGAACGCTACGAGCGACGGGCTTTGCTTGCCCAGAAACTCCGCAAACTTCTTGCGCGTCAGAGATCGGTTGGAAAGCTCTTTGCCTCGGCTCGATACTACCGAGATCTGAATGACGTTCTTTGCAAGGTCGACGCCAACTGTAGTTGAATAGGACATGTATGGACTCCATTGGGTTTTGGTCGACCTTCCAACCTAAGAAATTAGGTTGGAGGAGTCCATACATAGGGTCATTTGCGGAAATCAATGATACACCCAAAGGAGCCGTTCGAGCGGCTCCTATCGAGGGTGAAGCAGACCTCGCCATTCAGCAACAGCGGCCATTCCCGAGCGGGCAGTTTCAGGAAATCGCTTTGGGAGCTCAAGCGGAGAGTATTGGCCGATTCTCTTCCCCGGTACGCACGCCACTAGCGATAGTGGTGAGAATGCCGCGTCTCGCCGTCAATCTTTTCATTTACGGAAGAGTTAGCGTCAGACAATTCTTGTTTCTTTCGCTCGCGAGCTCCATCTACAACTCGGAATTGTCACCACGACGCAACTTATCAAGATAATCAGCCCACGCCTGCATCATCTCCGTCCGCTCTGGTAAGTGGGTGGTTCGGTTATAGGCACGGCCGTTCGGGTCTCGAACATGATGTGCCAACTGGTGTTCTATCAATTCCGGGCGGTACCCCAAAATCTCGTCTAGCATTGTTCGCGCCATTGCTCGAAATCCGTGCCCGCTCATTTCCTCTTTTTCAATTCCCATACCTCTCATGGCTGCTAGGACGGCATTATCACTCATGGGTCGATCGCCCTTCGAGCTCCGGTGACTAGGAAAAACGTATTTGCCATCGCCGGACAATGGCTCGATTTCGCGAAGTATTTCGACAGCCTGTGTCGAAAGCGGCACGATATGAGGTGTTCCGGTTTTCGACACTGTATACCTCCACTCGGCTGTCCCAAGGTTTACGTCATCCCATCTGGCCATGCGCAGCTCACCAGGCCTAACGAACACCAGCGGCGCCAGCTGCATTGCGCACCGAACGACAAAGGACCCCGCATACCCGTGGATTTGTCGCAAGAGAATGGCCACCTGCTCTGGTTCAGTGACTGCAGCAAAATGCTGTCGCTTAATTGGCGGAAGCGCTCCTCGCAATTCGGCAGTGACATCGCGTTTTGCCCGTCCGGTGGCGATAGCAAAACGGAATACTTGCCCACAGATCGCGAGTGTTCGATGTGCCGTTTCCAAAACACCACGCGCTTCAATTCTGCGGATGACCTCAAGAACTTGCCGTGGCGTGATGCTATTAATGGCTCTCTTGCCAAGCCAAGGAAATACATTTTTCTCAAGTCGCCCTATCACTCTGGACGAATGGCTTGTTGCCCAATTCGGCTCTTGACCAGAAAACCACTCACGTGCAACGAGTTCGAACGTAATTTCGCTCTGTATTTGAATTTCTTTTCGAATCGACTGGCGTTGCTCGACAGGGTCCACATTGTCTTCCAATAGTTTTTTCGCTTCGTGGCGCCGATCACGAGCTTCTTTCAATGAAACGTCCGGGTACACGCCCAGGCATAGTTTTTTCTCTTTTCCGCCATATCGATACTTTAGGCGCCACCATTTTCTGCCTCGTGGAGTCACTTCCAAGTAGAGACCTCCGCCATCGAATAGCTTTCGTGTTTTTGGGGTTGGTTTGGCGTTTTTGATTGTCTGTGCGGTTAGGTTCATTTGGGGGCCTCTCTTTGTGCTTTAGTGGGGGCCTCTCTGGGGGCCTCTGTTTTGAAATTGTCGCTAGACGCCCCCAAAAGTGCCCCCAAATTGCCCCCGCTGTCAACGAACTAACCCGGACAGCCCCGGACGAACTTCCGCCGTAACCCGCTGTTTTCAAGCAAAAAAAAGAGCCGTCTCGGATTTCGCCGGACGGCTCTGGAATTGAAAATGGTGGTGAAGGGTGGATTTGAACCACCGACCTACGGGTTATGAGTCCGTCGCTCTAACCAACTGAGCTACATCACCTTTGTGGGCCGCAGATTGTCCTTACGCACCCGTTGAGTGTCAAGGATTGCAGCCGGCGGCCTAGACGTTGAAGCGGAAATGCATGACGTCGCCTTCCTTGACGATATACTCCTTGCCTTCCAGCCTCAGGCGACCGGCCTCCTTTGCGCCGTGTTCACCGTTGCCGGCAACGAAATCATCGTAGGCGATCACTTCGGCACGGATGAAGCCTTTCTCGAAGTCGGTATGAATCTCGCCAGCCGCCTGCGGCGCTGTCGCACCCACTTTGGTGGTCCAGGCACGCACTTCTTTCACGCCGGCTGTGAAGTAAGTTTGCAATCCAAGCAATGAATAGCCATGACGAATAACGCGATCGAGGCCCGGCTCCTCGAAGCCCAGGTCGGCTAAAAAGTCTGCCTTGTCGGCATCCTCGAGGAGCGCGATCTCTGCTTCTATGGCTGCACAGATCGCGACGACTTCGGCGCCTTCACTGGCCGCAAACTTTCGCACAGCCTCAAGATGCGGATTGTTTTCGAATCCGTTCTCATCAACGTTCGCAACGTACATGACCGGTTTGTCCGTTATCAGGTGCACACTCTTCAGGATTTTTGCCTGCGCGTCGGTCTTCTGCATCGCCCTGACAGGAAGCCCTGCTTCGAGCTGGGTTTTGATGCCGGCCAGCGCATCGCGATACGCGATCGCGTCCTTCTGCCCGGTCTTGGCGGTCCGTGCTGCTTTGTCGTACTGCTTTTCTATCGATTCGAGGTCTGCCAGCGCCAACTCAGTATTGATCGTGTCGATATCATCCAGCGGATCAATCTTCCCAGCGACATGGGTAACGTCATCGTTTTCGAAACAGCGCACTACATGTGCAATCGCATTGGTCTCGCGAATATTGGCGAGGAATTGATTGCCGAGACCCTCACCTTTTGACGCGCCGGCAACCAGGCCCGCGATATCGACGAACTCCATCGTCGTCGGCAATATTTTCTGCGGCTTTACGATACCTGCGAGCACCTGCAGACGCGGATCCGGCACAGGCACGATTCCAACGTTTGGCTCGATGGTACAAAACGGATAATTCTCGGCCGCGATCTCGGCCGCGGTCAGGGCATTAAACAGGGTCGATTTGCCAACGTTCGGCAAGCCGACGATGCCACAGGTAATTGCCATTCTGGTTACTCTTTTGTGTGGAGCGCTTTGGTCGCTGCGTTAAGGCCATCGTCAATCAGCAAAGGCATGATCTTGATCGCATCACTAATGTTTTCTTCAATTGCACGTTCGACATCAGCCGAACCTCGTTTCAGTACGTAGTCGGTGACGAGGCTCTTGTCGCCGGGATGCCCAACCCCGAGTCGCAATCGAACAAACTCGGCGCCGCAGTGTTGCATGATATCCCGAAGGCCATTGTGACCGCCGTGACCACCGCCCATTTTTAGCCGCGTGGTCCCGGATGGCAGGTCGATCTCATCGTGAGCGACCATCAAATTACCGACGTTCAGCCGATAATAGTCCATGACTTTGCGGATCGGGCCACCACTGAGATTCATGAAACTCTGCGGCTTGACGAGCCAGATTTCTTTGCCCTGCAGTTCGATTTTGCCGCACTCAGCATCGAACTTCTTGTCGTAGCGAAAGCCGCCGCCGTACTCGCGCGCGAGCGCATCCACAAACCAGAACCCGGCGTTGTGCAGTGTGCGCTGATAGTTGTCCCCTGGATTTCCGAGGCCAGCAATGATGCGGATCGAGTTTGACATGGCGTGGCAATCTTAAACAAAAAGACCGCCGGATGGCGGTCTTTTCGCTATCTTCGCAAGCGACCGCTAGTCGTCGTTTGACTCGCCGTCGGAACCGGCAGCTGCAGGTTCTGCGGCTTCAGCGTCTTCATCACCGTCTTCATCGTCTTCAACCACAGCCACCTTGATGACGTGGATCGAAACAATGGCATGGTCATGCTCGGGCCCTTGCGCGAGTTCCGGAATCTCCACACCTTCGGGAAGCTTGATGTCCGAGAGGTGTAACATCTCGTCGAGCTCCAACGCGGCGATATCGATTTCCAGGTACTCCGGAAGGTGTTTCGGCAGACATTGAACTTCAACATCGTTCATCAGATGTGAAACTGCACCGCCGCTCTTCTTCACACCGACAGCGGTGTCTTCGTTCAGGAAGTGCAGAGGAACGTTCATGCGGATCTCAACATCGTCAACAATGCGCTGGAAGTCCATGTGCATGATCATGGGCTTGGACGGATGACGTTGCAGATCCTTCAGAATCGCGGCCTGGCTCTTATCGCCGACTTTGATATTCAGAATACTGGAATAGAAAGACTCGTTTTCGAGCTTCTTAAGTACTTTGTGTTGTTCAAACATCAGTGCGCGCGGCGGACGCCCGGCACCGTAGATGATTGCTGGAACTTTACCCGTGAGACGCAGGCGGCGGCTCGCACCTTTCCCCTGATCTTCCCGGAGTTCCGCAACCAGATCGAATGCGTCTTTCATGACTACTCTCCAATAACTGATTGATTTTACGTGTCTTTTTCTACCAAGTGGGCAGAAAATATAAAGCGCGGATCGCGACCAATCCACGCAAGGCCGCGCATAGTAACCGGGGTCAGAGCCCTTTACAAGGAAAAGGGCTCTGACCCCTTTTGGGGGCGGGCTAGTCGACGTACAGGGAGCTGACGGACTCTTCGTCGGAGATGCGGCGCATGGTCTCGGCCAGGAGTTCAGCCGTGGACAGCTGTCGGATCTTGGTGCAGGCCTGGGCCTCTTCGTTCAATGGAATGGTATCCGTGACCACCACTTCATCCAGATCGGACTTCGAAATTCGACTTACGGCCGGCCCGGACAGGACGGCGTGAGTAATATAGGCAGACACGCTGGCGGCGCCGTTTTTCTTGAGTGCGCCCGCCGCGTGACACAGCGTACCGGCGGTATCGACCATGTCATCAATCATGACGCAGTTTTTGTCTTTGACGCTGCCGATGATGTTCATGACTTCCGACTGATTGGCCTTGTCGCGACGTTTATCGATGATAACGAGGTCAGCATCGCCGAGTCGTTTTGCAAGCGCCCGTGCACGAACCACACCGCCGACGTCCGGAGACACGACCACCATGTTCTTGTACTTTTGCTTCCAAACGTCACCCAACAGCAGTGGCGAGGCGTAGACATTGTCCACCGCGATATCGAAAAAACCCATGATTTGATCGGCGTGCAAATCGACAGTGAGCACACGGTCCACACCTGCCGTGCCGAACATCTTGGCGACCAGCTTGGCGGTAATCGGCACTCGCGATGAACGCGGGCGTCGATCCTGACGCGCGAACCCGAAATACGGCACCACGGCAGTAATTCGTGCCGCCGATGCTCGTTTGGCAGCATCGACCATCACCAGCAATTCCATCAGATTCTCGGCGGCCGGCGGGCAGGTTGGCTGAATTATGAAGGTTTCACGACCGCGGATATTCTCGAGGATTTCGACGTTGAATTCACCGTCAGAAAAGCGTCCTACTTGTGCCCGTGCCAATGGCAGTCGCAGGCACCGTGCGATGTCCTGTGCAAGTTGCGGGTGGGCATTGCCCGTAAAAACCGCGGTAGTTGCCAGATCCACGTTGCCTCCTTAGGCGAAAATTGGCTGGGGAGGCAGGATTCGAACCTGCGGTACACGGGATCAAAACCCGATGCCTTACCGCTTGGCTACTCCCCAACAGAGTGGCGTCAAAATAATTCGGGCGTAGTGTGCTGTCACACCCCGTCGCTGTCAAACCCGATGACCTCACCCCCTCTAAAGGGGTCAGAGCCCTTTTTGAAAAAGGGCTCTGACCCCTTTAGAGGGGGGTGCGCTTTAGTCGAAGAACAGCCAGGTATCGATCACCATGCGCACGCGAGTATCAGGGTTAATCGCCGTGAGTGTATGCGGCAGGGACTGCCCCGAGCTCTCTCGGTAGCGTGAAATGGTCACCTGCCAGTTACCTTGGGCGAGGCTTGCAAGGCGGCCTTCGGCATCGACTTGTGGCTCTGCCGCTCGATCTGGATCCGGGATGCCCAGCGCCCAATAGCGCAGACTCGACACCGGAATCGTCCATCCGTAACGGTAGTAAAGCTCCGCTTCCGGGTCGACCAGCTGCGTTTCGACGCCATCTTTATCGGTCAGTACGATGGTGCGGTCGTTGCCCTCGATCCTGACCGTCCCCACCCCAAGCGGACCGCCGACGGTGGCCGTGAATTCATCCGCGATTTGCGTCCAACGAAATTTTCCGTTGAATCCCTCGTCGCCCGCCTTGACCGCAATACGTCCCTTGAATTCCCAGCTGGAAATATTGCTCAGCACTTCCTGGCGAACTTCCCAGCTCGAGAGCGGCGGCAGCTCGATGACGGGGCGCGAGCTGGCACAACCGGACAATGCAAGCAGCAATGCTGCCAGCGTAAGGGTTGGCCGGATCAGGCCATCACGGCGTCTCGGGAAAATATCGCTCGCGAACATTCTTCAGCAACTCGTTGTCGGAATCGTTTTTCTCAGCGCTCTCCAGCAGTTGCAGAGCTTCGTCGTGGCGATCCAATTCGGCGAGAACCTCGACGATGTGCGAAGCCACCTCGGGATCATTAAGCCGATCATAAGCCCGCTGCAACTCCTTCAATCCTGCTTCCGGCTGCCCGAGTTTATACAGAACCCAACCAAGGCTATCGATAATCGCCGGACTGCTGGGATCGATCGCCAAAGCACGACGTATCAGCTTCTCGGCCTCGACGAAATTCTGCGTCCTGTCGGCCAATGTATATCCCAACGCATTGAGTGACATGGAGCTTTCCGGCCATCGAGCAATGGCTTCGCGGTACTCGGCGATCGCCGCGTCCAGTCTGCCGATGCGCAACAACAACTCGGCGCGGCCCAATACCAGACCTTCGTTGTCCGGTCGAAACTCGATCGCCTTTTCATACAACGCCAGTCCTTCGTCATAACGATCCAGCGAGACCAGCAACTGCGCCTTCAGTGCCACCACTTCAACCGCGTGGCTGGGCGATGCGTCCGCGAAGCTATCCAGCAGCTCGAACGCCCCCTCAACGTCGTCAAGCTGGTGCGCGAGCAACGCGCTGGCCCGGCGTTGTGAAAACAGGGTGTTGTTGCCGTAGCGAACTTCCCGGTACAGGCGCACGGCACGATCGTACTGTTCGCGGAAGTCCGCAATTCGACCGAGATAATAGAGTGCGTCCATGCGGTACTGACCGGAGGCCAGCAGATCCTGAAAATCGTCCCAGGCAGCGTCGAGTCGCTGTAGCCGGAAATTGATGATCGCCATCAGGCGCAACGCATCCAGGCGATTTCCCTGGTCCAGCAACACCTGGTTCACCTGGCTCAGCGCATCATCATCGCGGCCGACCAGCATATACATGAATGCCAGCTCCATGCGGGCATCAGGGTCCGGGTTCGGGGTGTCGCCGATCAGGTGGGCGAGGTATTCGATGGCCTGAGCTTCGTCGCCCTCATACATCAGTGCCCGCGCATACAGCAACTTCGGCCGCACATAGTCCGGATCGAGTTCTATAGACAGAGTCGCCCTTTCCTTGGCGTACTCGGCGTCGCCGGCCTGCAACGCCGTAATGCCAACAGCGTATTGCGCCATCGCAGAGTCCGGATAAGGCTTAGCCAGGGACCGCATGAGTTTATCTGCACGTTCGGGCTGACCCTCATCGGACAAATAGCCGGTCAGGGACAGCAGCCGTTCGCCAGGGTCATCGGGGTCCGTCTTGATCAGGCGTGCGAATTGTCGCCGTGCGTTGCGCAAATCATCCAGACGAAAATACAGCTGACCCAGAAACGCTCGCGCCTCTTCACTGTCACTATCGAGCTTCACCCAGCGCTTGGCGGCAAGCAAAGCCTCATCATTGAACCGATAGGAGAACCCGAGCCGAGTCGCTTTTCGCGCCAGTTCGACGCTGTCACTCAGCTCCGCAGCTTTTCGATACTCGGTTGCTGCCGCGAGGTATTCATTGCGCTGCAGCGCGATTTCGGCTTGCTGAATATGGGCACTGGCTTCCGATGAGCCTTCATCGTCAGCATGGCTTACCGAAAAATAGGGGGTACTTAAGAGAATCAGTAGCGATATCAGCGTGCCTGCTGACCGCCATCGACAGTTTTCTGGCATAAATATTTCGTCCGTTTAATACAGAGACAAGGAACTGGCGGTTCAGTTCGCTTATGATACGAACTCTGTAAACCATCGGTGCCTGCTTGGCGCCGCCATGAATGTAATGCCGCTGCAAATACTCGGGCTGAACCATAACACGGCACCTATCGAAATTCGCGAGCAAGTCGTCTTCTCGGGAAGCGATATTGCGCGCGCGTTAGGCCAAATAACAAGCCTCCCCGGAGTCGACGAAGCCGTACTGCTATCCACCTGCAACCGGACCGAGTTTTATGTAATAGCGGATGCCGATGGCTGCAGCCGATTGCGTGGCTGGCTGCTGGACGGACGTGAGCTCGATGCCTCGTTTGGCGAGAGTCTGTTCATGCTGGATGACGAGGACGCCATCCGGCATATATTTCGCGTCGCCTGCGGCCTGGATTCGATGATCCTCGGCGAGCCACAGATTCTGGGGCAGCTAAAAGGCGCCTTTCGCGATGCACAGGACGCCGGCACACTGGGCCACCAGTTGAGCCGCCTTATGCAACACACCTTCGCGGTTGCCAAGAAAATTCGCACCGACACGGAAATTGGCGCAAGCCCGGTGTCTGTCGCGTCGGCCGCGGTGAGCCTGGCCAGCCAGTTTTTCTCCGGCTTCAAGAAGCACACGGCGTTGCTCGTGGGTGCCGGCGCTACGGTCGAACTGCTGGCCAAACATTTATCGAGCCGGGAAATCGGCCGCCTGTTCGTTGCCAATCGCAACGTCGAACGAGCCCGCAAGCTCGCCGGGCAATTCGGCGGCTTTGCGCTACCGCTCACCGAGATCGACGGCACCCTGCCGGAAGCCGACATATTGATCTGCTCAACCGCCAGCCCCGAGCCGGTGATACGGCTGCATCAAATGCAGGCGGCCATCAAGGCCCGCAAGCGCAAGCCGATCTTTGCCGTCGATATCGCGGTACCGCGCGACATAGACGTCGGTGT
Source organism: uncultured Gammaproteobacteria bacterium (assembly GCA_942490655.1). GTDB lineage: Bacteria > Pseudomonadota > Gammaproteobacteria > Steroidobacterales > Woeseiaceae > UBA1847. Next base: position 431,810 of record CALNXZ010000014.1, read on the forward strand.
TGGTGACCTTGAAGACGTGTTTCTGTATACGATTGACGACCTCAACAAGGTCATACAACAGGGACAGGGCAATCGTGAAGCGGCCGCAATCGAGGCTCAAAAATTGCTCGATGAGGAGATCCTGCGTTACCAAAGTATCGAGCGATCCAAACAGGTGGTACCCGTGATCGCGGCCTTGCGGGAACAAAGTGAGACCATCCGCGACGCCGTCAACGCGACGGCGCTAAGACGGCTTGCGCGCGGTGAGTCTGCAGAGGATGTGATTGAATACGCGACCGCGGCCCTGATGAAGAAGATGCTGCATGCGCCGAGCGTTTCGCTGCGCAAAGCGGGCGAAGAGTCTAAAGAGGATCTCGTTGCCGCCGCACGCGCTATTTTCGACCTCAACACGGATGAAGAAGCTTAAGAAATGAAAGAGTCCATACGATTTAAGCTTGAATCTGTCAGCGATCGATTTGAGGAACTGGCCGGACTGTTGTCCGACCCGGACGTTATTGGCAATCAAAACAAGTTCCGGGATTTGTCGAAGGAATATGCCCGCGTTGAGCCCATAGTGGCATCTTTCAAAAACTACGAAAAACTCACGTCGGACATCGCCGCGGCCGAAGAAATGGCCAACGATTCCGACAGCGAAATTCGCGCCATGGGACGAGAGGAACTTGAGAGCCTGACTGAACGCCAGGAAAGCGCATTGCTGCACTTGCAGCGATCGTTGATTCCGCCCGACCCGCATGACGAAGCCAATGTGTTTCTCGAAATCCGGGCCGGCACAGGCGGTGACGAGGCCGCGATTTTTGCCGGAGACCTGTTTCGCATGTACTCCCGCTACGCCGAAACCACCGGCTGGTCACTGGAGATTATTTCGGCTCGCGAAGGCGAGCATGGCGGTTTCAAGGAAATAATCAGCCGTATTTCCGGCAACAGTATTTTCGCCAATCTGAAATTTGAGTCGGGTGCGCACCGTGTTCAGCGTGTGCCGGAAACAGAATCACAGGGTCGTATCCACACCTCCGCTTGTACCGTGGCGGTACTTCCGGAACCGGACGAAATTGAAGAAATCGACATAAATCCTGCCGATCTGCGCGTGGATACGTATCGAGCCTCGGGTGCCGGTGGACAACACATCAACAAGACCGACTCTGCGGTACGCCTGACTCACCTGCCGTCAGGTATCGTCGTTGAGTGTCAGGATGAACGTTCGCAGCACAAGAACCGTGCCCGTGCGATGTCACTGCTGCAAGCGCGGCTGTTGGATGCGCAGGTTTCCGAACAGCAGGCGGAACATGCGGCAACGCGAAAACTGTTGGTCGGTACCGGCGACCGCAGCGAGCGCATTCGCACCTACAACTACCCGCAAGGCCGCGTCACCGATCACCGCATCAATCTCACGCTCTACAAGCTCGACGAAATTATCGGCGGCGGCCTTGAACAACTTATCGAACCCCTGGTTAACGAGTACCAGGCAGATCAATTGGCGGCATTGGGAGCTTAAGCGTGTCGAAATCGATGCAAGACCTCAGATTTTTTGACAGGAATACGCCGGAGTTTGCGGAGTACCTGACAGCCGAAGACAAGTGCGTCAAGGGTCAGCCCATGCAACGAACCTGGAATCACTTCACGAGTCAGGACGAGAAATTTTTCGCCGGCGTATGGGAAGCGGAACCCGGCTGCTGGAAAATCAATTACACGGAAAACGAGTTCTGCCAGATTCTGCTCGGCAGATCGATTTTACGAGACGCCAGCGGCGAGGAACAAATGCTAAAGGCGGGTGACAGCTTCACCATCCCTGCCGGATTTGCGGGCGAGTGGGAGGTTCTGGAAACAACACGCAAGATCTACGTCATCTACGAACCCGGCAGTTAAGTCTTTCTACCCGGATTCTTCTCCAACTCATCTTCCTCATAAACCTGAGACACAGTCTGGGTCGACGCCAGCGCTTCGCCGAACGAGATTGAATGGTCCGGCTCCGCCCGAGCACGCCGCAACCATCGACCCAGTATGTAAAGTGCCAACATGGCATGAGCGAATGCGGAAAACATGAAGAGCTCGCCCGGATTGCGCACGGTGACCCAGACTGAAGCGATAAATGGGCCGAGGATCGCGCCAATGCCATACATCAACAGCAGCCCGCTGGAAACCGTCACGTACTCGTGTTTCTCAGCGCGATCATTGGCGTAAGCAACAGCGATCGTGTAAAGCGGAAATGCGAGACCGCCCCAGGCCGCAGCCAAGAGGTTGGCCTGCAGGAAACTCAGGTCGGGTGCCATGTAAGACATCAGGACGCCGACGGCACATCCTCCGGCGGTGATGGAGACCAGTACGCCGCGGCGGCTGAACTTGTCAGACAAGAGACCTAACGGCCACTGCGTGACCGCACCACCGATCACTGCAGAGGTCATAAACCACGCTGCGAGCGCGGTTCCGGCAGAGACACTGGAAGTGAACACCGGTGCCATCGCCCAGAAAGAACCATTGGCCAATCCGGATACGAAACACCCCAATGCGCCGGACGGTGAAATCTCGAACAGTCGGCGCAGATTAATTGAACCCTTGTGCGGTCGCTCCGGCGTTGGCGAAGTTGAAAGAGCTACAGGAACGGCACTGATCGACACCAGGATGGAGGCGATAATAAATAGCTCAAAAGCGGCAGGGTCGTACAGCAGTGTCAGCATCTGACCGATAGCAAGCACCGTCAGCGTGATCATCGCGTATGCCGAAAATATGGTGCCGCGAGTCTCATTGGTGGAGCGATCGTTGAGCCAGCTTTCAATGACGACATACAGGACCGCAAAACAGAAACCAGTCATAAAACGCAGCAGGCCCCATGTCAGCGGATGCACGAACATCGAGTGAATCAGCGGAGACGCGGACGCCAGTGCTCCCATTGCCAGGAAAACGCGCACATGGCCGACGCGCCGGACCATCTCACCGCCCTGCAGGCAACCTAAGGTGAAGCCGATAAAGTAGGCGGCGCCCATCGCGCCGATAGCGAGCGCGGGAAAGTGCTCCAATGTTGCACGCACGGGCAGCAGTGTGCCCTGCAGGCCCTGACCGGTCAGCAAAATCGAAACGCTGATGAGCAGTGCAGCGACGGGGGAGAATGTTTTCTTCATGACAATCCGGACTTGAGGTCGATAGCTCGGCTCATTGCATCTGACGACGCATATAGTTCAGCACATCAGATCGAGTAATCAGGCCGATGAAATTCTCACCATCCATGATCGCCGCATACGGCTGCACCCGCAGCATTGCCACGAGGTTGTTGAGACTCGCAGCTGTATCCAGCTTGATGAAGGCTGATTCCATAGCGTCCTGTACCGGTGCTGACATCAATTCCGGCTTGCCGTAAACGAACTGAATAATCGCGTCTTCGGTCACAACACCGACCAACACACCCTCATCCATTACCGGCAATTGCGAGAAGCCTGCATTGCGCAGCCGATTGTGCGCAGTAGTCAACACGTCAGTCGGACCCACAGTTATTGTGGCCCTTTCGCCGTGCGGTCTTCCAACCAGGTCGCGCAGGTCACCGAACTTTTCGCGTTCGATAAAACCCTGATCTTCCATCCAGAAATCATTAAAAAGTTTGGATAAGTATTTGTTGCCCGTATCACAGGCGAAAGTGACCACCGTTTTTGCGACGGTTTGCTCGCGGCAGTACTTCAGTGCCGCTGCGAGACAGGTACCGGACGAAGAGCCGGCAAGGACACCCTCCATTTTCAACAATTCGCGGGCCGCGGCAAAAGACTCTGCATCGCTGATCGCATACGCCCTGGTAACTTTGTCAAAATTTGCGATATCGGGAATAAAGTCTTCTCCGATGCCTTCAACCAGCCAGCTGCCACCAGTACCGAGTTCGCCTTTATTAATGTAGTCCGTCAGAACCGACCCCACAGGATCCGCCAATATCATTTCGACATTCGGCGCATGCTTTGCAAGGTACTTGCCGATGCCACTAACCGTGCCGCTGGAACCGACGCCCAGAACGATCGCGTCCAGTTTGCCGCCCATCTGTTCGACGATTTCCGGCGCCGTCGTTGTTTCGTGCGCGAGCGGATTGTCAGGATTGCCAAACTGATTGATAAAATAGGCGCCACGCTCTTGCGCAATTTTCCTGCCGAGATCCTGGTAGTACTCCGGGTGACCACGACCCACATCGGAGCGGGTCAACACAACTTCCGCGCCCATGGCTCGCAGGTTGAATATTTTTTCCTGGCTCATCTTGTCAGGCAGCACCAACACAAGGTGGTAGCCTTTCTGCGCGGCGACCAGCGCGAGTCCGATTCCGGTATTGCCGGCCGTTGCTTCAACCAGCGTGTCGCCCGGCTTGATGTCACCGCGCTTCTCGGCTTGCTCGATCATGGAGATGCCGATACGGTCCTTGATCGAGCCGCCCGGATTCATGAGCTCGAGCTTCAGAAACAGACGGCAAGGGCCGGTATCAATATGGGTCAGTTCTAACATCGGCGTTTTGCCGACCATATCGAGAATGTTGGAATACACGTTCATAAGCGCATCAGTTACATTGTAATTTTTCGGCGAGTTTACACATAGATGAGACTGGATGCTGCAATCGCTGCCGCCGCTGCCCGCTTGACAGGTAGTAGCGACTCCGCACGCCTCGACGCGGAAATACTGCTGTGCCAGACCATCGACATGCCGCGCAGCTACTTGTTTGCGCATCCCGAAGACGAGCTCGATGATCTGACACAAAACCGTTTCGAGGCACTGATGCTACGGCGACTCGGCGGCGAGCCTATGTCCTACATTACGGGAACACGAGAGTTCTGGTCGCACGAACTGCTGGTCAGCCCGGCAACGCTGGTACCACGACCTGAAACTGAATTACTGGTTGAGCTGGCACTTCGCGAGATTCCTCGCAAAGCAGAATGGCGCGTGCTCGATCTCGGCACGGGTAGTGGTGCCATCGCGATCGCAATTGCCGGGGAACGCCTGATGTGCAATATCACAGCAACGGACCAGAGCGGTGATGCCCTGGCAATCGCGAGGGAAAATGTCCGCCAGGCGCAGTTGTCGAATGTCGAATGTCTTGAGGGCGACTGGACCGCGCCGGTCGCCGGCCGGAGTTTCGAGCTCATCGTTTCGAACCCGCCCTATGTTCGCGACGACGATGAGGCCTTGAAAAACCTCACCTACGAGCCGATTTCCGCACTCGCTTCCGGCCAGGACGGCCTGCGGGATTTGCGCGTACTTGCCGCGGAAGCCTGCACAATCCTCGTCGCCGGAGGTTGGCTCATGCTGGAACACGGGGCAGACCAGGCAGCAGATGTCAGCGAAATTCTGCAGGCGAATGGTTGGGCGGAAATTGCCTGCCATAATGACCTGGCGGGCAAGCCTCGCGTGACAGTCGCCCGCTGGAATGGTAAATAGACGCCCTCACTTAATCATTGCGAGACGACATGATCACGATAAAAACCAATCACGGCGACATTGGCGTCGAACTGTTTGAAGATAAAGCACCGATATCCTGCGAAAACTTTCGTCAGTACATCACAGACGGTCACTTCGACGGCACCATTTTTCATCGCGTCATTCCGAACTTCATGATACAGGGCGGTGGTATGGATGCTTCCATGAATTCCAAGCCGACGCGCGACCCGATCAAGAATGAGGCGGACAACGGCGAAAAGAACGAACGCGGCACATTGGCGATGGCACGCACCGGTGTTGTTGACAGTGCGACATCGCAGTTCTTTATCAATCTGAACAGCAATGACTTCCTGAACCATGGCGGCCGTGATTTCGGCTACGCCGTTTTCGGCAAGGTCAGTGAGGGCATGGACGTTGTCGATGCTATCGCGAAAGTAAAAACCGGTAATAGCGGCGGTCACCAGGACGTGCCGGCGGAGACTGTGACGATTCTGGAAGTCACAATATCCGAGTAGACCCGGATCCAGGCGGCCTGAGAACAGTACACACACTGTGCCTCAGGCCGCCACGATCAACGAACCGGTTTATTGATCACTTTTCTCTGTGTTTTTGAAAAGTTTGATTTCCGAGAAAGCCGAGACCGCACACACGGTTGAATATTCGCGAAGAATCCGGACGCCGTCTTCCGCAAACACCTTGGTGTCTATCGTAAGTGTGTGACCGCCGGAACGGCGTTCTTTCGAATCCACTTCATGACGAACGCGTCCTGCATTGTCGTAATTCGCCAACTTGCCAACCTCGGCAACGCATAACTCCACACTGCTCATCGGTGCCCGCTCCGAAAACCCGGGCATGGCAATTGCGCCTGTGGAAATGACGAGGCCTGCAATGGCCAGGGATATTGATAGGGTTGCTCTCGTGTTTTTCATGGTCGTGCTCCTGGGGGTGAAGATAACAGAATATTCATTCTGATTTGGTCAAAAAAAGGCCTGCTAACGCATTGCCCGCAAAGTGTTTTCCACGATGTTATTCAGCGTCTTGCGGTCAAAACCGGTTCGGCCCAAAACCACCAGGCCAAACATCGTGCTGGTCAAGAGTTCGCCGGCTGCGTTCACATCGAGGTCCTTGCGGACTTCGCCACGGGCCTTAGCCGACTCAAGGCCGATCGAAAACAGCTTGGTCATGCGCCGCATGAATTTCTGCAATACGTCCCGAAGATCGTCGTCCTGAGGCGCCAGCTCCATGGCCGTGTGAATGAACAAACAGCCTTTGGTCTGTCCCTCACAGCACATATCATCGACGCGCCCTTCGAAAATTCGGCGGATATGGTCGAGCGAGGCTTCCGGCTCCAGCAGACGCAGAAAAGCCTGCTTGCCCATGCTGTCCGCGTAGCGGTCGAGCGCCTGTTCAAAAAGTTCGCGCTTGTTGCCGAAGGTGCCATAAATTCCGTAGCGACTGACACCGGTCGCCTTGACGATGTCCTCCATCGACGTTTCGGAATAACCCTTGGCGGCAAACAGCTCCACGGCCTGCGTCAGCGCCGCTGCGGGATCGAATGTTCGTGTCCTGACCATGCGAAGCAGAATACTCATTCTGGATAGAGCTGTCAAAGGCTTTTTTGTTGGCCGACCTTCAGTGTGGCTAGTCCAGCGCTACTTTGAGGACTATCGGTCCCGCTAACCCGTCCGGCAGGTTGTTGTCGGCGTCGAAACGATTCCAGTGGCTGTTTGCCACGAAAAAGAAATTGTTTCCTCGAACAACACCCAGCGTCGGTTCGTCAAATTGCGGAAGATTTGCGGCAAGTACCCGACTGCTTGTAATCGCAAGTCCGTTGTCGCTGAGCTTGAACGCGACGACGCGATGTGGGCGTACGCCGTTCTGAATAACGATGAGCTCATCGCCATAGCGATACAAGCCGTCGATGCCATAGTCCGTGAGGCCGGGCGCGACGTCCAGTCTGACGCGTGAACCGTCCTCTACCGAAACGCGGTATAGACCACCAATGTAATCCGCGACGTAGAGATAGTTGCCACTGGCATCGAGCACGAGACCCTGCGGCGATCCCAGTGCGCCGCGCTTGACCAGAACCTCAAATTCGTTCGAATCAATGTAATAGCAGTAAACCGCACCGGTCAGGCTGTCCGTCGTGTAAATCGTGTTGTCACCGGCGATGACAAGGTCGCCGAGCACCTGGTTCGCGTCATGCGGCGGCAGTACGGCGGCCTTCGTAATCGCACCCGTTTCCACATCGATTCGAAACAGGCCGGTCTGGCCTTCATCCTCGCCCACCTCCGCGAGCTGCGGAACAGCGGCACTCGCAAACCAGAGGCTGCCGTCTGTGTGGAAGCGCATGCCGAATACGGACCAGTGCGAGGCGCGGTCACCCAGGATTCTCGTCGTTTCGCCCAGCTCGACCAGCTTGCCGGTATGAATACTGCCGAGTAACAGCTGGCCATCATCATCAATCGCTATGCCTTCTGGCACGAACCTGGCTTCCGCATACTCGTAGGCGACTTCAGCGTGACCCTCGGGCTCATAAAGCGATTCGATCCTGGCCTGATAATCGCCCCAACCGTCGAGCTCCCGAACGGCAGCGAATTCATCGATGTCGGCAGCACCCATATCCACGCCGAGCGCCAACAAACTCTCGAGCGTGCGCAGTGCGGCTGCGTGATCACTGTTCAGGGTTTGCGAAAGCGCAAGATTGAACATCGCGCCCGGGTAACCGGGTCGAGCCAGCAGCGATTTCTTCGCCGCGACGACCATGGCCGGATAGTCCGCCTGTTGATAGGCGGCAACGAGTTCGGCGCGCGCATCACTGTAGTCATCCGCGTAAGTTGTTGAATTTATTAGCAGCACACTCGCAAGCAGTGCGCCGGTTACGCTAAGCCGCATTCGCTTCATCAGGATCGTATCCAAGGTTGGGTGACAGCCATCTCTCGGCTTCGACCAGACTGACACCTTTACGTTCCGCGTAAGAAACCACCTGATCGCGATCGACTTTGCCGACCGCGAAATACCGGGCATCCGGATGCGCGAAATAGAACCCGCTGACCGCCGCGGTCGGGTACATCGCATAGGACTCCGTCAGCTTCAGGCCGATATTGTTGTCCACATCCAGCAATTTCCAGAGCGTCGCTTTCTCGGTGTGATCCGGGCAGGCCGGATAACCCGGAGCGGGTCGGATGCCACGGTATTTTTCGGCAATCAGGTCATTGTTGCTCAGGTCCTCGCTGGGCTGGTAGCCCCAGAACTCCTTGCGCACACGCGCGTGCATGTATTCCGCAGATGCTTCGGCGAGACGATCGGCCAGCGCTTTGAGAATAATCGCGCTGTAATCGTCATGGTCTTTCTCGAAGCGCGCAATATGTTCATCAATGCCGATGCCCGCAGTAACCGCGAAGCCCCCAAGATAATCGGCCAGCCCCGTTTCTGCCGGCGCTACGAAATCGCCGAGACAACCCTGTGCATGACCTTCCGCTTTGGCACGCTGTTGCCGCAAATGGCACAGCCGATGCGCGACAGTTTTACGTGTCTCGTCCGCGTACAGCAGTATGTCGTCGTGACTGTCCGAGTTTGCCGGATAAAAACCAATGACAGCTCGGGCCGTCAGCCATTTCTCAGCAATGATTTGATCCAGCATTGCGGTTGCGTCTTTGTAAAGTGAGGTAGCCGCCTCGCCGACGGTCGCGTCGCTCAGAACCTGCGGGAACTTGCCGTGGAATTCCCAGGCATTGAAGAACGGCATCCAGTCGATATAGGCGCGCAATTCATTCAGATCGATATCATCGAACACACGCGTGCCAGTGAACCCCGGTGTCGGTGCATCGTAGTTCTTCCAGTCACACTCGTGTTTACGTGCCCGCGCCTCGTTGAGTGACAATTGCGGCGTCAAGCGCTTTTTGTTGGCATGTTCATCGCGTCTGCGTGCGTTGTCCTTGCGCGTCTTACTGACCAGTGCCTCGCGCGTATCCGGTTCGACCAATGCCTGCGCGACGCCGACAGAACGGGAAGCATCTTTAACGTAGATGACCGCTCCCTTGTACTTGGGTTCGATTTTCACGGCGGTGTGAGCCGGCGACGTCGTCGCGCCACCAATGAGCAACGGCAGGTCGAAGCCAAGTCGCTGCATCTCACTCGCAACATGCACCATTTCATCCAGTGAAGGCGTGATCAGCCCGGACAGGCCGATAATATTGGCGCCTTCCCGCCTTGCAGCGTCGAGGATCTTGTCGCAGGAAACCATGACGCCGAGATCGACGACTTCGAAGTTGTTGCACTGCAGAACGACGCCAACAATGTTCTTGCCGATGTCGTGCACGTCGCCTTTGACAGTGGCCATTACGATCTTGCCGTTCGAGCTCATCTTGCCGTCTTTGCTCGCCTCAATGAACGGCACGAGGTGACCGACGGCCTTCTTCATCACGCGCGCCGATTTGACCACCTGCGGCAGGAACATTTTGCCTTCGCCAAACAGGTCGCCAACGACGTTCATGCCGGCCATCAGGGGACCTTCGATCACATCGAGCGGTCGATTGGTTCCCAGGCGCGCCTCTTCAGTATCATCAATGACAAACTCGTCGATGCCGTGTACCAGCGCATGTTCGAGACGCTTGTCGACCTTTAGCTCGCGCCAGGACATGTCTTTCTTGTTTTGCGCAGCGCCGCTCTTCTGGCCCGCGTAGTTTTCCGCGACCGCCAGCAGGTTTTCCGTGGCGTCCGGGTTCTTGTTGAGAACCACATCTTCGACGGCATTGCGCAAGTCGTCGGGCAGGTCGGCGTAAATCGCAAGCTGCCCCGCATTGACGATGCCCATGTCCATACCGGCGCGTATCGCGTGATAAAGAAATACCGAGTGAATTGCTTCGCGCACAACGTTATTGCCGCGAAAAGAGAAAGAGACATTGCTTACGCCGCCACTAATCAGGGCGTGCGGTAGCGCTTTCTTGATCTCTCGCGTTGCCTCGATGAAATCGAGGCCGTAGTTGGCGTGTTCTTCGATGCCTGTAGCGATTGCAAAAATGTTCGGGTCGAAAATGATGTCGGCAGGATCGATACCGACCTGCTCCGTCAAAATTTTGTAGGAACGCTTACAGATTTCGATCTTGCGTTTGATGGTATCGGCCTGACCGGACTCGTCGAATGCCATGACAATGACGGCCGCGCCGTAATCGCGTACCAGTTGAGCCTGCGCTACGAACTGTTCCTCGCCCTCTTTCAGGCTGATGGAATTGACGACGGCCCTGCCCTGAACACACTTCAGGCCCGCTTCGATAACACTCCATTTGGACGAGTCGATCATGATCGGCAGGCGAGCGATGTCCGGTTCTGACGCGATCAGGTTCAGGAAGGTAACCATCGCCTTCTCAGAGTCGAGCATGCCCTCGTCCATGTTGACATCGATGATCTGCGCGCCGTTTTCTACCTGCTCGCGCGCGACGGCAACGGCTGCTGTGTAATCGTCCGCCTCGATCAGGCGCCGAAATATCGCCGACCCGGTGACGTTGCAACGCTCACCGACGTTGGCGAACAGGTCATCGGGGCCAATATTGAACGGCTCGAGACCTGACAGTCGGCAGCGCACAGGCAGCGTCGGAACCTCGCGTGGCGCCAGACCGGCTACCGCCTTGTGGAGCGCTTTTATATGCTCGGGCCGGGTACCGCAACAACCGCCAATCATGTTAACGAGACCACTGGTTGCGAACTCTGCGACAACCTCGGCCATCTCAGCCGGTGTCTCATCGTACTCGCCAAACTCGTTCGGCAATCCCGCGTTCGGGTGCGCGCTTACTCGCGTATTTGCGATTCGCGACAACTCCGCTACGTATTGTCGCAACTCCCTCGCACCCAAAGCGCAATTGAGCCCGATCATGAACGGGTTCACGTGTCGCACGGAGTTCCAGAAGGCTTCCGTTGTCTGTCCGGAAAGCGTGCGACCGGACGCGTCGGTGATCGTGCCGGAGATCATTACCGGCAGTTCAACTTTGCTTGACCGGAAGGCACGTTTCACGCCAACGATGGCGGCTTTCGCATTGAGCGTATCGAAGATCGTTTCGATCATCAGAAAATCGACGCCATTGTTGATCAAGGCAATCGCAGCAACTTCGTAGGTTTCTGCCAGTTGGTCGAATTTGATATTGCGAAAACCGGGGTCATTCACATCCGGCGATATTGACGCCGTACGATTGGTAGGTCCCAGTACACCGGCGACAAAACGCGTAGCGCCGTCTTTCTCCGCCTGCGCATCCGCGCATTCGCGCGCCAGTCGCGCCGATGCGGCATTCAATTCACTGACTATGTCCTCCATCCCGTAATCGGCCATCGAAGGCGCATTCGAGTTGAAAGTATTGGTCTCGATGATGTCAGCACCCGCCGCGAGGAAGCGATTATGAATATCGCGAATGACATCCGGACGCGTGATGGAAAGCAGGTCATTGTTGCCCTTGAGGTCGCGGCGCCAGTCCGCGAATCGCTCACCGCGGTAGTCCTCTTCAGTGAGGCCGAAACCCTGGATCATGGTGCCCATTGCACCATCCAGCGTGACGATGCGCTCGTCGAGCGCGCGCATTAGTGATTTGATTCTGTCTTTACGTTCCATGGTTACCAACTCATGTTGCCGCCTGCCCGGACCGGACCCCCAACGCGTGACATATCGCGTAGGTCAGTTCGGAACGGTTAAGCGTATAAAAATGAAAGTCCTTGATGCCCTCTGCCTGCAGTTGGCGAACCTGTTCAATTGCCACATTTGCGGCGATCATCTGGCGAGTCTCCGCATCGTCATCAAGTCCGTCGAAGCGCTGCCGCAGCTCGTCCGGAATGGATGTGCCACACATCTCGGCGAAACGTTCCATTTGCGGAAAACGGGTGATCGGCAGGATGCCCGGTACGATGGCTGACTCAATGCCGGCCTTCGCACATCGATCACGAAATTTCAGAAAGACGCCGGCATCGAAAAAGAATTGCGTAATCGCGCGATTCGCGCCCGCGTCGAGTTTTTGTTTCAGGTTGTCGAGATCGAAATCCGCGTTCGGCGCTTCCGGGTGAACTTCCGGGTAGGCGGCCACGGATATATCAAAGTCGGCGACCTTTAAGAGACCCTCAACCAGGTCTGCACCGTAAGCGTAACCATCGGCATGCGGAACATAGGGTCCGGAGTTTTTTGGCGCGTCGCCGCGCAACGCGACGAGGTGGCGTATTCCCATGTCCCAATATTCGCGTGCAATGTCATCAATTTCGCCACGACTGGCATTGATGCAGGTCAGGTGCGGCGCTGGCGTCAGTTGCGTCTCGTTGATGATTCTTTCGACGGCGGCATGCGTACGCTCGCGGGTCGATCCGTCCGCGCCGTAAGTGACTGAAACAAATCGCGGGCCAAGATTCGACAGGCGATTGATGGACTGCCATAAGGTGGCTTCCATTTCTTCCGTGTTCGGCGGAAAAAATTCGAATGAAACAGAGGGTGGGGTTTTAGTGTTCATCTGGAATCCTGGTTCAGGCCGCGACAGACTGCTTATCAGCGGTAGTTGCTACCGCCAGCAACCAGGCTGGTTGATTGCTCGGTATCGATCTCGGTGATGCAAGTCGCAGACCCGCCGCTGCCGCCCACGACGCAAACTTCGTGCGTAGCGCCTGCGAATCATCGCCATTGACGGCTGCCAGAAATAACACGCGGCCGCTCGGATTAAGCAGGCGCTTAGCCTCGCGGATGACGGCCGCGGGGTCCGTAGCGCTACTGAGTACATCGTCAAGAATAATAGTGTCGAATTCCTGATCGGCGAAGGGCAAAGACATCATGTCGCCCTGGCGTAGCGTCGTGTTCGGTGTGCCCGCGAGCAATAACTCGGCACGTGCGAGCCGCCGTGCGTCAGAATCGATATCAACGCCGACGGCTCGATGTGCGCGCGACGCCAATAATTTGAGGATGCGGCCCTGGCCACAGCCGATGTCCAGCAGGTCGCCCAGGGGCATCGCTACGGTTAGTTCAACCAGCGCATGATGCAGAGACCGGTCACCGTCGGAAACGGCGACGGCAACGCCACCACCCTGCTTACGGATGTCGCGGAGTTTGCTGACGTCCTGTTCGAATTGCGGTTCATCGTCCGGCAGCAAGGCCAGCAAACTTCGGCGGGCCGCGGCTTCTGCGCCATTGCCGGGAACGCGGTAGTACACAAAGTGACCGTCCTTGAAGCGCTCCAGCAAGTGCGCAGCACACAGCTGCTTGAGATGCTGCGAGATACGCGGTTGGCTTTGAGCGGTCACTGTCGTGAGCTCCGAAACACTGCACTCGGCCAAACTGCACAGCAGCACGAGCCGCGCCCGCACCGGGTCGGCCAAGGCCTTGAATTGCAGTAACAGTCTGGTGCTCGAAGGTTGCATATAAGAATATAAGGATTCTTTTATATTAACGAGCAAACAGTATACAGATTCCAGCGGGGCAACCCAACTACTGTTTATTGAACCGAATCGGGTCCCGAGACGACGTTCTCGGAAAACAGGCGGCTGACATCCACCCGATCGTAGGTGCGCTGCTCGCCGCAGAATTCGCAGACCACCTCGATCGAACCCTGCTCCTCCAGCGCCGCCCGGGCCTCAGCTTCGCCGAGCATCTTGAGTACATCTTCGACCTTCTGATCCGAACAGCGGCAATTGAAGCGCACAGGTCGCGACGGGTGAGCGCGAACATCGTCCTCGGCGAACAGCTTGCCAATCAGGGACAAGCCCGCGTCGACCTCAAAGTCTTCGCTGCGCAGCGTTTCAGACAACAGCTGCAAACGCCGCCAGTCGTCCTCGACCATGGGCTCCCCCGGCACCTGCTGCAACAGTATGCCGCCCGCGTGGCGTGCGTTCGCTGCCAGGGCAATCAGACTGGGCACCTGAACTGATCGATCGAAGTAGTGCTTCAGGCTGGCGGACAGGGACTCACTGTCGATAGCCACAATGCCCTGATAAGGTCGATCGCCGTTATCAACCGTGATCGCGCAACGTGCATCCTTCGTCAGTTCCGCGAAATTGCCGGCGCTGGCGCCGTCGACCATGGCGGCCATTCCCCTGACATCCAGCTCGCTGGTGCATTGCATAACCAGCATCTTCAATGCCCCGCTGCCCTGCAGTTGCAACGTGATAGCACCTTCAAATTTGAGACTTTGAGCGATCAGGCCGCTGGCGGCAGCGGCATGGCCGAGCGTCTCAAGCATCAGGGGGTCATAGTTGTGATCGCGTTGCATGCGCTGCCACGAACCTGACAGGTGAATCAATGCGCCGCGCACCGGCAGCGATTCGAACGCAAACGGGATGATGCTATCGGCCGACATGGTCTAGGCCTTGAGCTTGTCTTTCAGTATCTTGTTGACCTGACCGGGGTTCGCCTGCCCCTTGGTTTCCTGCATCACCTTGCCGACGAAATAGCCGATCAGCTTGTCTTTGCCGGAGCGGTACTCAGCGACCTGCTCGGGGTTTTCCGCAATCACTTTCTCAACAACAGATTCGATCGCCGAACTGTCGGTGATCTGCTTCAGACCCTTAGCATCAATGATGTCGTCGGCCGAACCCTCGCCCGCCCACATCGACTCGAAAACCTGCTTCGCAATTTTCCCGGAGATCGTGTTGTCGTGTATGCGACTGACCAGTCCCGCCAGCGCCGCCGCAGAAATCCTGCTGTCCGCAATTTCAAGGCCGTCGCGATTTAACGCGCCGCCAAGATCACCGATCACCCAGTTCGCAGCAAGCTGCGCGCTCGATTTCGCAGCGGCAACCACCGACTCAAAGTAGTCGGCGAGCGGCCGGCTAGCCGTCAGTATTGCTGCATCGTCCTCTTTGAGACCGTACTCGGCGACGAATCTGGCCTCCTTCTCCGCAGGCAGTTCCGGCATGGTCTTTTTGACAGCCGCGATAAACTCGTCGGAGATTTCGACAGGCAACAAATCAGGGTCCGGAAAATAGCGATAATCGTTCGCTTCCTCTTTCGAGCGCATCGAACGAGTCTCGTCTTTGTCGGAATCATAAAGGCGGGTTTCCTGAACCACAGTGCCACCGTCTTCAAGCAACTCAATCTGCCGCTCAACCTCAAAGTTGATCGCTTTTTCAATGAATCGAAACGAGTTCAGGTTCTTAAGTTCGGCACGCGTGCCAAGCTCCGCCTGCCCCAGTGGTCGCACTGACACATTAGCATCGCAACGGAACGAACCTTCCTGCATGTTGCCGTCGGAAATACCAAGATAGCGCACCAGCGTGTGCACTTTTTTCATGTACGCGACGGCTTCTTTCGCCGACCTTAAGTCCGGCTCCGAGACGATCTCGAGCAATGGCGTACCGGCTCGGTTCAGGTCGATACCTGAGCATTCAGCCAGACCCTCATGGATGGACTTGCCAGCGTCCTCTTCAAGATGCGCGCGTGTGACGCCTATGCGTTTCTCTTTGCCGTCAGCATCGGTAATGAATACTTCGCCGTGCTCGACGATCGGCAACTCCAGCTGGCTGATCTGGTAGCCCTTGGGCAGGTCCGGGTAAAAGTAGTTCTTGCGTGCAAATACGGAACGTGGCGCGACCGTTGCGTTGACGGCGAGGCCAAACATCGTCGCCATGCGCACGACCTCCTTGTTCAACACGGGCAAAACGCCCGGGTAACCCAGATCCACGAGATTGGCCTGGGTATTGGGCTCCGCGCCATACGCCGTGGACGAACCGGAAAATATCTTGCTGGCCGTCGCCAGCTGCGCATGAATCTCCAGCCCAATGACAACTTCCCACCCGGCGCGGCTCATCGGTAGGCCTCCGGACACGCCGTATGCCAGTCCGTCTGTTGCTGGTATTGGTGTGCGCAGCGCAGCAACATTTCCTCGGCGAAGTGTGCGCCAACGAGGTGCAATCCGACCGGCAGCTGGTCCACGAAACCGCAAGGCACAGACATGGCAGGCAGACCTGCGAGATTCGCGCCGATCGTGTAAATGTCGTTCAGATACATCTGGATGGGATCATCGACCTTGTCACCCAGTTTGAACGCCGGCGACGGCGCCGTCGGTCCGGCGATAACATCAACATCCGCAAACGCTTTCTTAAAGTCGTTCGCAATTAACTGCCGGACACGCTGTGCCTTTAGATAATAAGCATCGTAATAACCGGCGGACAAAACGTAGGTGCCGGTCATGATGCGACGCTTTACCTCATCGCCAAATCCTTCGCCGCGACTGCGGCAATACAGGTCGAGCAGATCTTCGGCATTTTCTGCGCGGTAGCCGAATCGAACGCCGTCAAATCGCGACAGGTTCGAAGAACACTCGGCCGGTGCAACGACGTAGTAAGTCGGTACCGACAAATCCAGATTGGGCAAACTAACTTCGACGGTGCTCGCACCCAGTGACTCGAGTACCGCAATCGCTTCCTTGACTCGCTTGCCGGTTTCGACCTCGAGACCTGCATCGAAATGCTCGCGAACGATGCCAACACGCAATCCTTTGATCGAATCACCGATGCTGGCGAGGTAGTCCGGCACGGGCTGATCAATCGATGTCGAGTCGCGTTCATCGAAGCCCGCCATGACACCCAGCAGTCTCGCAGCATCTTCCGACGATCGCGTAATTACGCCCGCCTGATCGAGACTTGAAGCAAATGCGATCATGCCGTAACGGGATACGCGGCCGTAGGTTGGCTTGATGCCGACGGTGCCGGTCAATGCCGCTGGCTGCCGTATTGAACCACCCGTGTCTGTGCCGGTGGCGGCCGGCGCGAAGCGCGCCGCGACCGAGGCGGACGAGCCTCCGGAGGAGCCACCCGGTGAACATTCGAGATTCCACGGATTCCTGACCGGACCGAAATAACTGGTCTCGTTGGACGATCCCATGGCGAACTCATCCATGTTCGCCTTACCCAGTACAACAGCCCCGGCCTCCGCGAGTTTTTCAACCACCGTGGCGTCATAGGGCGCAATGAAATTGTCGAGCATCTTCGAGCCGCAGGTTGTTTTGACACCGCGCGTGCAGAAGATGTCCTTGTGAATGATGGGCAAGCCGTTCAACACGCCGACATTGCCAGCTCGCCGATTCTTGTCGGCGCGCGCTGCGGCATCGAGGGCCTGCTCGGCAGTCACCGTCACAAATGCGTTAAGTTCATCATTGCGTTGATCAATACGATCCAGCAACGCCTCAGTGAGCTCAACGGACGTGAACTCCGCTTTCTCAAGACCGGCCGCAAGCTCAGTCAGTGTCTGCGCATGCAAATCCTTCATTCGATGACTTTCGGGACCAGATATAGCCCGTCCGATACCGCTGCCGCATTCTTTTGATAGAGGTCCCGCGAGTCGATTTCAGACACGACGTCGGCCCGCAGCCTTTGGGCCGCGTCCAGCGGGTGCGCCATCGGCAGGACATCCGTCGTATCCGCTTGTGACAGCTGATCAACGAAATCGACGATTTTGGACAGCTTATCGACGCTTACGGCATATTCCTCATCGGTGAGTTTCAGCCTTGCCAGCATCGCAATGTGTTGCAGCTTAACTTTGTCGAGTGACACGAGTTCATTCCGGGGTTGGTGGTCAGACGAGCCGCGCGGACGACACTGGCGCGTCGCATATTGGCGGGCCCGCAATAATACACGGCGCCTTGTGGAATGTCGTGGGCATTGTTAGATTACGCCGTTAATCCTGAATCGAGACTCCACCCCGACATGTTCAAGAATATCCTGGGTTATTTCTCCAATGACCTCTCCATCGATCTTGGCACCGCCAATACCCTTATATATTCGCGGGGACATGGCATCGTGCTCGATGAACCGTCGGTGGTAGCAATCCGGGAAGATTCCGGCCGCGGTGGTGGTCGGTCGGTTGAAGCCGTCGGCATGGAGGCCAAGAATATGCTGGGCCGCACGCCGGGCAATATCACGGCGATTCGACCCCTGAAAGACGGTGTTATCGCCGATTTCACGGTCACCGAAAAAATGCTGCAGCACTTCATCAGGAAGGCGCATGAGTCACGCTATTTTCGGCCCAGCCCGCGGGTCCTGATCTGTGTGCCTTACGGTTCCACGCAAGTGGAACGCCGCGCGATTCGCGAGTCGGCCGAAGGCGCCGGAGCGCGAAAGGTATACCTTATTGATGAGCCCATGGCCGCCGCAATCGGCGCAGGCATGCCGGTGCACGAAGCGCGTGGCTCTATGGTGCTCGACATTGGTGGTGGTACTTCTGAAGTCGCGGTCATCTCGCTGAACGGCATTGTCTATGCCGCATCGGTTCGCATCGGCGGCGACCGTTTCGACGAAGCCATAACGAGCTACGTCCGTCGCAACTACGGCATCCTCATCGGTGAAGCAACAGCCGAGCGCATCAAACACGAAATTGGGTCTGCATTTCCCGGGCAGGAGGTTCTTGAGATCTCCGTCAAAGGGCGCAATCTTTCCGAAGGTGTGCCGCGCAGCTTCACGCTGAACAGCAACGAGATCCTGGAAGCGCTGCAGGAGCCTTTGCAGGGCATCGTTGGTGCGGTCAAGGAAGCACTGGAACAAACGCCGCCCGAACTCGGCTCTGATGTTGCGGAACGCGGCATTGTGTTGACCGGTGGTGGCGCCTTGCTGCGCGATATCGACAAGTTACTTATGGAAGAAACCGGCCTGCCAGTGGTCATTGCAGATGATCCGCTGACTTGCGTCGCCCGCGGTGGTGGTCGCGTAATTGAACTCATCGACGAACACGGTCCCACCGTATTCGGTTTGGAATAATGGCGGTAGATCTGACACGCTTCGATGGTCGCAGCTCGCGATAGCCGCACACCCTCAGGCCGCACTCCGGCACTGGGTCTTCGAGTCCTTGGCCTGATTTTCATCAGCATCCTGCTGATGTATTTTGACAACCGCGACAATCACCTCGACACCGTGCGTCGAGGCATTGGCGCAGCTGTCTATCCGCTGCGAGTTATCGTCGATGCACCAGTGCGACTCTGGCATTGGTTGGGCGACTCGACGACATCAAGAGATGAGCTCGAAAAAGAATTGGCGCGCCTCAATGCCGAGCGCCTGCTAACCAGCGCAAGGCTGCAGAAATTCAATGCGCTGGAAACCGAGAATGTTCGGCTGCGAGCGTTGCTCGAGGCACGCCCGCAGGACCGCGACAGAGTCCGGGTCGCAGAAATCATGTCCGTCGATGCGAATCCCTACAGTCACTCATTGATCATCAATGTCGGTACCCAGGATGGCGCGTTTGATGGCCAGGCGCTGATCGACGCAAACGGCGTGGTTGGGCAGATTATCAAAGCCGGCTTGATGACTTCGCAGGCGATGCTGATCAGTGATACCGATCACGCCTTGCCCGTGGAGGTCAATCGCAACGGACTGAGCACTATCGTCGTCGGCGCCGGAACGATCGACCGGCTTGAGCTCCCGTTTGTTGTGAACAATGCGGATATCCGTGTCGGTGACCTGCTGGTCACGTCGGGCCTCGGCGGTGCATTTCCATCCGGGTACCCGGTCGCGATCGTTGATTCGGTAACACGCTTGCCGCACGAACCCTACGCAGAGGTTACCGCCACACCGGCTGCAGCCCTCGGCCAGGTTCGCGAAGTCATGTTGGTTTTTTCGGCGAATGCAGAGAGCACGGAGGTCAGCATCGATGATTAGCGATCGCGCCTCACGTCGTTTGCCTGTCCTGATGTCGTATGTTTTTGCGCTGATGCTGACGATGATGCCGCTGCCGGACTCTCTGGCTGCCTTCCGTCCCGACTGGCTGGCTTTGCTGGTGATTTTCTGGGCGATGCAATTACCGCGTACCTGGAGCGTTGGCAGCGCGTGGATCGTCGGCATAGTTCTCGACGTATCGCAAGGCACTTTGCTTGGACAACATGCGCTCGCGCTGTGTTGCGTCGCCTTCATTACGGTGCGGATACATTTGCTGATGCGCGTGTTTCCGATCCCGCAACTTACAGCGACCGTATTCCCGATCCTCGCTGCCTACCAATTCCTGCTGTTCTGGATCAACGGCGTAGCCGGCATTGATGCGCCGGCCGTTAGCTATTGGGGGCCAGTCATATCGGGCACACTGATGTGGCCATTGGTGATGATATTCCTCTCAGGTTTACGCTACCGCACACGATCCGGGGCATGAGGTGAGCCTGCTTTCACCGATCAAGGACCATCATTCGGAGCGGCGCCAGTTCATCGGCAGGGTGATCCTCGCATCGGTTGTATCCTTCATACTCCTCGGCGTGGTCATTGCACGCCTGGTCCAACTGCAGGTTTTTGACCACGAGCTGTTCGCAGAAAAGTCGCAGGGTAATCGGGTACGCATTCAGGCCGTGCCTCCCATACGCGGCCTGATCTTCGACCGCAAAGGCCGTGTCATTGCCGAAAATCTACCTGCCTACCAGCTCGAACTCATTCCCGAACAGGTCTCGGACATTGACGACACACTGAATCGACTGGCAGCAATCAAGCTGATTGAGCCTGCAGATATTCCGCGTTTCAAAGCGCTGAGCGGCAGCAGCCAGCGATTCAAACCTGTCACTTTGAAATTCCGCATGACCGAACAGGAGATTGCCGATTTTGCCATTCAGCGCCCGCGTTTCCCGGGCGTTGATTTTCAGCCGCGACTCGTACGCCACTATCCTTACGACGACCTGTTTGCACATGCTGTTGGCTACGTCGGGCCGCTGGACACCAACGACGTGCAACGCCTCGACCCGGCACGTTACGCCGGCACCTCGCACACCGGCAAGACCGGGGTCGAAAACAGTTTTGAGAACGACCTGCACGGCAACGCCGGCTTTCGCCACCTCATCACCAATGCACGCGGCCGCCATGTGGTGGCGAACACGAGTGAGTTGCTGAATTCATTGCCGACGGACCAGAAGGCCAGCCCGGGCTTTAATGTCTACCTGAGCCTCGACCTTGAACTGCAGCAGACTGCCTATAAAGCAATGAACGGACGCCGCGGTGCCGTCGTTGCAGTGGACCCCAATAACGGCGACGTACTGGCGATGGTAAGCTCACCGTCGTTCGATCCAAACCTGTTTGCCGTCGGCATGAGCACGGCGCAGTACAATGAACTGCAGAACGGCCGCGATCTGCCACTGTTCGATCGAACCATTCGCGGTGCGTATCCGCCTGGCTCGACAATCAAACCGATACTTGCGCTGGCCGCGCTGGAAACCGGCGCAACCAATTTAACGCGCAAGAGCGTTTGCATCGGTTACTTCCAACTCCCGGGCGATGATCATCGTTACCGCGACTGGAAACCGCAAGGCCATGGCGCCGTCGATCTGCACGATGCCATTGAGCAGTCCTGCGACGTCTATTTTTACGAGATCAGTGGCGACCTGGGCATCGACAATATGCACGACTACCTGACGCGTTTTGGGCTCGGCACGGCGAGTGGCATCGACATCCTGGGTGAAAGGCCCGGCGTCGTGCCATCCAGAGAATGGAAGCGCAATAATTTTCGGGATCGTGACAATCAACGCTGGTATCACGGAGAGACCGTCATTGCGTCCATCGGTCAGGGCTTCATGCTAACTACGCCGCTGCAACTCGCCGTTGCGGCCGGTACGCTGGCAACACGAGGTATGCACTACCGCCCGCACCTGGTTTCGGCCACCGAAGATCCGCTCACCGGTGAACGCGTGACGCTCGATCGAGAGCTTCCCGAAGAAGTCGCCATCTCTGATACCGCGCATCTTAATGCCGTGCTTGAGGCCATGCATGACGTTATGCAGGGGACGCGTGGCACGGCACGTG
This sequence comes from uncultured Gammaproteobacteria bacterium, assembly GCA_942490655.1. Classification (GTDB taxonomy): domain Bacteria; phylum Pseudomonadota; class Gammaproteobacteria; order Steroidobacterales; family Woeseiaceae; genus UBA1847. Next base: position 453,911 of record CALNXZ010000014.1, read on the forward strand.
CGGTGGGCAGCGGCGCACCGTATCAAATGGCGGGCAAAAGCGGCACGGCGCAGGTCATATCCATAGCGCAGAATGAAAAATACGACGAGCAGGAACTGGAAGAGCGGCAGCGCGATCACGCGCTCTTCATTGCTTTCGCGCCTTTCGAAAATCCGCAAATCGCGGTCGCCGTCATCGTCGAGAACGGTGAAAGTGGCAGCAACGTTGCAGCGCCGATAGCCAAGGCAGTCATGGATCAATACCTGGGGTATGGCAGTAATGCGGCTCACTGACACACAGCGTATTTTTTCATCTCGCTCGGCGCCCGCACGAGATTTTTCCGGCGTAGTCCGCCGACTGAATATTGACGGGCCCTTATTAAGCGGAATACTGCTGATATCCATCTTTGGCCTGTTCGTACTGTACAGCGCATCCGGTGAGAGTCAGCGACTGATCATTAACCAGACCATCAGACTCGGCGTCGCGCTGCTGGCGATGCTGATCGTCGCGCAACTACCGCCGGACTTTTTGCGTCGCTGGACACCGTGGGGATATGTCGCCGGCCTGCTGCTACTGGTGCTGGTACTAACGAAAGGCGACGTCGGTCAGGGTGCACGACGGTGGCTGGATGTCGGCATACGCTTCCAACCGTCAGAGGCGATGAAACTCGCCGTGCCAATGATGACCGCATGGTTCCTGCACGACCGGCACATTCCACCCAAAGCCGGTCACCTGACCATTATTGCGGTACTCATTGCCGTGCCAACAATCCTTATCGCCAGGCAGCCGGATTTGGGTACCTCGCTGCTGATTGCAGCCTCCGGCATCATCGTCATCATTCTTGCTGGCATGTCATTCAAACTCATGTTCGGGCTTGGTGTTTTGACTGTGCCCGGCGCGCTCGCGTTATGGCACTTCATGAAGGACTATCAAAAACAGCGCGTGCTGACTCTATTCAATCCGGACAGTGATCCGTTGGGCGCGGGCTACAACATCATTCAATCGAAGATTGCGATCGGCTCCGGTGGCCTGTTCGGCAAAGGCTGGACCAACGGCTCCCAGGCGCATCTCGAATTCCTGCCGGAAAGACACACCGACTTCATATTTGCTGTTCTTGGTGAGGAGTTTGGTCTGTTCGGTGTTTTGGGCCTGCTTGCTTTGTACATGTTCGTAATCGGTCGTGGTCTGTACATTGCCGTACAAGCGCACGACACCTACTCCCGGCTGCTCGCCGGCTCGATCAGTCTGACTTTCCTGGTTTACGTCTTCGTCAACACCGCCATGGTCACCGGCCTCATTCCAGTTGTCGGTGTGCCGTTACCCCTCGTCAGCTTCGGCGGCACGTCCATGGTGACGTTGATGGCGGGATTCGGTATTCTGATGTCGATTCATTCCCACCGAAAATTGTTGCCTCACTAATGAAACCTCTATGACATACAGAATTAGCTTGTTCGGCGCGATCACGCTCGCAGTATTTTCATTTCCGATGCTTGCAGGCGCCGCGGTTTACGTCGACGTAAAGCAGAAGAATGTCGTTGAGTTCATCGATGAAATGGTCGAGCAGCACAACTTCGACCGCGATGCATTGTCCGGTGTGCTCGCCAAAGCCGAAATCGATGAAAATATCATCAGGAAAATTTCCACACCTGCCGAACGCACTCTGACGTGGGGTGAGTATCGCAAAATCTTTATTACGCCCGAGCGTATCAATGCCGGTGTCGACTTTTGGCTCGAGAATCGGCAGATGCTGGAGCGCATAGAACTCGAGTCCGGCGTACCCATTGAAATGATGGTTGGCATCATCGGTGTCGAAACCTACTTCGGTCGCATCACTGGCAAAGACAGGGTCATCGACGCGCTCGCAACCCTGGCTTTCGAGTACCCGCCGCGACAGACTTTCTTTCGTAAAGAGTTGGTGGAATTTCTGATTCTCGCGCGCGAGGAAGATATCGATCCTACCGTGCCGACGGGCTCTTACGCCGGCGCCATGGGCCGGCCACAGTTCATGCCGTCAAGCTTTCGTGCTTACGCAGTCGACTCGACCGGTGACGGCAAACGCGATATCTGGAATAACTGGGCGGATGTCGCAGGCAGCGTCGCCAACTATTTTGTCGCGCACCGCTGGCGCGTCGACGAAGAGGTGGTTGCACAAGCGACCTTGAGTAGCGCGTGGAGTGGCCCGGTTCCGGAACCGGAAAATACACTTAAGGTCACTGACACAGTCGAATCACTGAGCAAACAGGGCGTGCTGTTTGCGACAAACTTGTGTGCGGATAGCAAAGGCAAACTTCTGACTTACGAGAATGAAGACGGCCTCGAGCATTGGGTCGGCTTTCACAACTTTTTCGTGATCACAAAATACAATCGCAGCGTTATGTACGCCCTCGCCGCGCACCAACTGGGTCAGCAGATCGCGGCGAAGGTCATGGCTAACGCCGACAGCGATGCGTCGTAAAGCCGTAAACTGGGGCGTATTCATTATCGCTGTCGCGTTGGCAGGCTGCGGCAGTAGCAAGACAAAAAGCGATGGCCCGGGCAGCGGCCGAATTCCTGATTTACCAGGAGACGCTGTTCCGAGACAAGAACCACGCAGCAAGTACGGTAACGGTCCTCGCTACGAAGTGTTTAACAAGTCTTATACCGTCATGCGCAGCAGCGACGGCTACCAGGAGCGCGGTGTCGCGTCCTGGTACGGCAAAAAGTTTCACGGCAACCTGACCTCTAATCGTGAGGTCTACGACATGTACGAGATGACCGCAGCTCATAAGACCTTGCCGTTGCCAACCTACGTTCAGGTGAGAAACCTGCGCAATAACAAGACCGTCGTCGTGCGCGTTAACGATCGCGGGCCATTCGTCGACAACCGCATCATCGATCTTTCGTATGCTGCTGCACTCAAACTCGACCTGGTCCGTGACGGCACAGGTCTCGTGGAAGTGACCGCCTACGATGTCGGTACGCCGACAGGTGATCGGCCGACTCGCGCCACGACACCGCCGAAAGCGCCGCTGGTCTCCACGCCTGCGGTGGCGTCCAGCTCGAAGACAGCCGAAGCGGAAAGCTCGAGTCCGGGCGCGGACAACTGGGACGAACCGAAGGTATTCATCCAGGTCGGCGCATTTGGCGAGCGTGGCAATGCTGAACGACGCCTGGTTAAACTGTCGGCATCCGACATTGGCCCGGCCTTCATTTATGAAGACAATTCCTCCGGCACATTGCTGTATCGCGTTCGCATCGGGCCAATCGCCGGTGTTACGCAATTCGACGTGCTCGTCGAGAAGCTCGAAGCGATCTCCATCACAGACCCTTACCTTATTACGGACTAGCCGCGTACAATACGCGCCGAATCCGTATAAACCTCCAGAGGCCGTATGTCCCCGTCTTCAAATAGCGCATTTGCGATACTATTTTTTCTATTATTTTCAGTAACTTATGCTGCTCCGGTACCTGCCCCGGCGGCACCCATCATTGGCGCCAAAAGCTACCTGATCATCGATAGCCAGACCGGTCTGGAACTCGCGGGACTGAACGCAGATGAGTCGCTGGCTCCAGCGAGCCTGACCAAGATCATGACGACCTATGTGGTCTTCAAAACCCTCAAACAGGGACAACTGGCGCTAGAAGACGAAGTCACCATTAGCGAGAAGGCGTGGCGTACGGAAGGCTCGCGCATGTTTGTCGAAGTCGGCACACGGGTCACGGTGCGCGATCTGTTACACGGCATGATCGTGCAGTCCGGCAACGATGCGAGTGTCGCGCTGGCCGAACACGTCGCCGGTAGCGAAGGCGTGTTCGCCGAAATGATGAATCAGCAGGCTGCGGCTCTGGGAATGCATGCCAGTCACTTTCAGAACGCGACGGGACTGCCGGGAGACGACCACAGAACGACAGCACGTGACCTTGCGACATTAGCGCGCGCGATGATCGAAGAGTTCCCTGAATACTACCCCTGGCATGCCGAAAAGGAGTTCACGTATAACGGCATCAAACAGAGCAACCGAAATTCGCTGCTCTGGCGCGACGATTCCGTGGACGGACTCAAGACCGGGCATACCGAGGACGCCGGCTATTGTCTCGTCGCCTCCGCCAAGCGCGACGGAATGCGCATCATCTCAGTAGTACTCGGCACGTCCAGCACCAAAGCACGTGAGGACGGCACTCAGGCACTCTTGAATTACGGTTTTCGTTTTTTTGAAACGCGCCTCCTGTTCAAAGCAGGTGAGGAAATATCAACGGCACGAATCTGGAAATCGGCAAACGAGTTTTCTCCGTTAGGCGTTTTCGAAGATCTCTACATTACTGTCCGCCGTGGCAGCTACGACAATCTGGAATCGAGTCTGGATATTCCGGCGACATTGGTAGCGCCGCTTGCTGCGGGCCAACCGGTAGCTGCGCTTAGCGTCACCCTCGATGGCGAAGAGCTCATCAACACACCGCTGCGCGCTCTGGAAGACAACCCATCCGGTTCCTTTTGGCAACGCACCAAAGACAGCGTGAGTCTCTGGTTCGAGTAACATGTCCGAAGAGTCGATAATCGAGTTTCCGTGCGAGTTTCCGATCAAGATGATGGGCAGAGACACGCCCGAGTTCCGCATCCTGACGCGCTCGCTGGTCGAGAATCACGTGGGTCCCGTCGCTGAAGAGGCGGTGCAGGTGAACCTGAGCGCCAAGGGTAATTTCATCTCGATAACAGTGACCGTGACCGCGACCAGCCAACAGCAACTTGACGACATATACCGCGACGTCTCCGGCCACGAAGACGTCTTGATGGCGTTATGAAGACGGTATTTCGCGGCCGCCAGGACTACATTCCGTTGTGGCGCGAAATGCAGAACTTCACGGATACTCGCGACGAAAATACGGCGGATGAAATCTGGTTTGTGGAGCATCCGCCTGTATTTACGATGGGCCTGAACGCCAGCGAAGAGCATTTGCTCGCGCCCGGTGACATACCTGTAGTGCAGATCGACCGCGGTGGCCAGGTGACGTATCACGGACCAGGTCAGTTGATGGTGTATCCGCTGATCGACATCAAACGTGCAAACATCGGTGTGCGCAAATTAGTCACGGCGCTGGAACAAAGCGTTGTGGATTTGGCGGCCGAACACGAAGTCTCTGCAGCAGCACGCGCTGACGCGCCAGGCGTTTACGTTAACGGCGATAAACTCGCCAGCGTCGGCTTGAGAATTCGTCGTGGAGCCAGTTTTCATGGCATGGCTTTGAATGTCGACGTTGATCTCGAGCCATTCACACGAATTAACCCTTGCGGTTATGCGGAACTGCAAATGACGGATTTGAAACGGCTTGGGATCAAGTTGTCACTTGAGAACGCGTCGACGAAACTGCTGCCGCATTTCCTGCAGCATTTGGGTGTTAGTCCAGCAGCTCGAGGATAATGTCGATCTGCGCCTGCGCGTCCTGAATTTCGGCCGCGTATCGAGCAGAATTTTCATGACTGCGATTCACGTAGCCCATGAGTGTCCTGTTGTTGCGTAAGCGCAGCAAATCCTCCGGCGTCGCAAGCGGCAAATAGGCCATCGAAATACTCTGGTAGCAGCCCCGACTCGCTGGTTCAGCTTTACATTCTTCCAGAGTGAAACCTCGGTTACCTGCCCAGTAAGGACCACCTTCCCTGGCGACTTCCTGCCAGACGATCATTGCCCACTCAAACATATATTCGCGATCCTCCTGCGCATCTTCGAGGATGTTGACGAAATTCGTAATCGCTGCACGCAACTCCCTGTCCTGCAGGATTTCGAGTTTACCGGCGCTCGTCAGTGCATCGATGGACCCGCGAACCGCATCGAAGGTTTTTGGATACGCGAGATAGCGCATCTGCTCCTGAACCTCTTCGGCGCTCAACGAGAGTAATTCATCATCGGTGAGCTTCATGAGCGTTGCCGCAAAATTGAGGGCATCGTCGTGCAGGAGAATGACGTCCTTCGCCTGCTCGCGATTGGCTTCGAAGTCGGTTTTTAGAGACCGCAGAATCTCCTGTTCTTCCAGCCGATCTTTTCGCTCGTCCCACCACGCGTCAATCGCGAACGCGAGCAGAATACTGACGACGATGGCCGCCGCTTCGACGGATATGCGCTTCCAGGGTATGGCTTGTTTATTCGTCACTGGCGCGCGACCAGGCTCAGGATCAGCGCGACCAGCGCGGGTACCGCCTGCACAATCAAAATGGACGGTTTCGCGGTAACGGCGCCAAAAACACCGGCGACGATGACACAGCAAAGGAAAAACATCCGGATCGGAAAACCGTCGTCTTTGCGCACCAGGCTCCAGATCAGTCCGGCGGCGAGAAAGCCGTTGTAGAGGCCCTGGTTCGCTGCGAGCACGGCCGTTTGCTCGGCAAACTCGGGAGTCAAACCAAACGCACGCAGTCCCTGCGGCCGGGTCCAAAGAAACATTTCAAGAACCAGAATGTACAGGTGTTCGATAGCGACGAACGCAACGAGTGCTGTGGCTGCCTTTTTCATGTCTTGTAGTCTCCAATGAGGCCAGCGCTGCGGCCTGCCAATTCTGCGAGCCGTTCCGGTGTGCCGATGTCGGCCCATGGGCCCTCGTACAACGATCCCTGCAACTGACCGGCATCCGCCGCTCGCCGCCACATCGGTACCACGGAAAACCGGCCTGGCTGACACCCGTCAAAAAACTCAGGGCGGTACATCGAGACGCCACAATACGTCAGTTCCGGAGACTCGCTGTTACGAATGAGTCCTTCAATCAGGTCGAAATCACCGCGATCGCGCCAGACCGGTGTCGGCGCCACGAGCAGCTTTGCCGTCGCACTATCGCAAAGAACACAATCGGAGATCGGAGCGTCCGTCAAAGTGTCGGTATTGAGCACAATGAATGGATCCGCGCCAAGCAACGGCAAGGCCTTGTGAATACCTCCGCCAGTTTCGAGCACATTGTCACCCTCATCACTATAAGCAATGTTCAAACCGTAGCCTGATCCATCGCCCACTCGCTCGATGACCTTCTTGCCGAGCCAGCCGAGATTGATAACGACATTTTCAATGCCCGCTCGCTGAAGATTTCTGAGATGTCGTTCCAGCAAACTCTGCCCATCAACTTCGACGAGCGCTTTTGGCACGGTATCCGTCAGAGGCCGGAGACGCTCGCCGCGCCCGGCAGCCAATATCATCGCGATCATCGCGCATCATCCCAGGCAGGTTGTATTTTTTCCTTGATCAGACGAACAAGGAAATCAAGTTCCGGGTATCGCGGACCAATCTCAACGATGTAGTCGAGAGTGCGTGGAACATCGGCGAGATAGGCTGGTTTACCGTCCCGATAGTTCAAGCGACAGAATATGCCGGCCGCCTTCAGCTGGCGCTGTACGCCCATCAACTCGAAGTAGCGAATGAATTGTTGTTCGCTCACCTGATTGAGCGTTCTGTCACTGAGTCTCTGATAATAGTTGAGAGCCCATGCACGTACTCTCTCGGTCGGCCATTGGATATAGCAATCCTTGAGCAGGCTCACAAGGTCGTAAGTAAACGGCCCCTCTACAGCATCCTGAAAATCCAGAATACCGGGAGTGTCATCGGGCATCACCATCAGGTTGCGAGAATGATAATCGCGATGTACGAACACTTGTGGTTGAGCCAGTGCATTCTCAACCAGGACATCACAACATGCTTGCCAGTGGCGCTCATCGTTGTCGCTCAACTCGATGCCAAGGTGCTTGCCACATAACCAGTCATGAAACAGCGACAACTCAAAGCGCAGCAGCTCTTCGTCGTATGGCGGCAATATCGATTGATAGGCTTCGCCGCGCCGTTGCATTGTGAGCAAGGCCTCCGTCGCCGCTGTGTAGAGTAAATCGGCAGAATCAGGATCCTGCTGCAGGCGATCCAGGTACTGCTCGCTACCGAGATCACTCAGCAACAGAAATCCGTTTTCGAGATCCGCTTCGATAATTCGCGGTGCACTCAATTGCATCGCCTCGAGGTAGCCTGCAACGCGAACGAAGGGCAAACAATTTTCCTGATGCGGCGGTGCATCCATTGCGATGAAACTTTCGGCTCCCTTTTGCAATCGAAAGTAGCGACGAAAACTTGCGTCGCCGGACGCGACTACGGGTTGGCTGCCGGCAACCACAGCTATGCCCTCGATCCATAGACAGAGAGCGGCCTGACGGGGGTCCGCGGTAGTGGCTGGCTGGCTGATGTGAAATCTCCGTAACGCGTTGAAGCACCTAGAAAACTATGCGAAGGTAACAAATAAGAATGCCTGATAACATCCCGTCCCTGGTACCTGACCCGATTATTGACTTGCCCGCAAAAATCCTTATCTCGGCATTGATGCTGCTAGCGACCGCAAACGGCTATGCAGCCGAACCGCTATCCTGCCAGACGGGACTGGACCGGCGCCTGTCGCTGGACCCGTTTCAGTCCTATACGCCGCTTGAGAACCCTGACACTGTTGTGCTGGAAGCCGGGAGCTTTGAGGCGCAACTCGGTGACTTGCCAACTGCCGTGATGTCCGGCGGCGTTATTCTGAGGCGCGACGACAAACTCGCCGCTGCGGATTCCGCGCGTTACGACCCGTTACAAAAGTCCATACACCTTGAAGGTGGAGTACGTTACGAAGACCCCGACACGCAGGTCATCGGTGAGTCAGCGGAGTTCGCCTACGGCTCCGGTCGAATTCGATTCGAGGGCGCCGAGTTCTCCTTAAGCAACAACTCGCGTGGTGCGGCCGACGCGATCGAGGTAAATCAAAACGGTGTGTTGATCCTTGATCAGGTCGAATACACAACCTGCCCGCCGGAGTCCGAAGACTGGCTCATGCAAGGCGACTCCATAAAGCTCGACACCAGCGAAGGTGTTGGCACCGCAAAAGGCATGAAACTCAAATTCAAGGGCGTGCCGATACTGTATGCGCCGTACCTATCGTTTCCTATCGGCGACGCGCGCAAATCGGGAATCCTGACGCCGGAAATCGGCAGCTCCGGACGCAGCGGCAACGAGATTCGCGTGCCCTACTATTGGAATATTGCGCCCAATTATGACGCGACGATTACACCCCGATTGCTGACGAGTCGCGGCTTGCAGGTCGGCGGCGACTTCCGTTACCTGACGGAGCGTAACGACGGCGTGATCGCGGCGGATTATCTTCCGGATGACGACATCACCAATAACACGCGTTACCAATACCGTTTTCAGCATCGCACGCTGTTCGAAAACGGCTGGCGCAACCGGATCAACCTGATAGAAGTCTCAGACAGTCAGTATTACGAAGACCTCGGTGGTAGCTTGAGCATGTCCAGCACCACGCACCTGGATCGCAACGTGCGCTTTGACTATCACTCGCACAATTTTTCGATCAGCGGCCAGGCGCAGGACTACCAGACAATCGACGATGCCATTTTGCCCGACGAGCAGCCCTACCAGCGCGTCCCGCAAGTATTGTTCAACGGTCGCTGGAAGACGCCGCTCGGCCTGCGTTTTGGCTTTGATGGAGAAGTCGTCAATTTTGACCGCGACGTTGGCGTCACCGGCTGGCGCGCAAACGCAAGGCCGAAACTCGACCTGCCAATAGCGGGCCCCGGCTGGTTTATTACGCCCGGATTTGAGTTTGACTACACCCGTTACGACCTTGAGAACACCTTGCCGGGCGACAGTGTCGATCCAGATCGATCAGTGCCAATTTCCAGTCTCGACATGGGCTTGATTTTCGAGCGCACTGCCGTCAATTCGCCGCGTATCAATACTATCGAACCCCGTTTACTGTACGTCAGCATTCCATTTCGCGACCAGGACGGCTTGCCTGTATTCGATACCATCACTCCGGACATCAACCTGGTGCAGCTGTATCGAAAAAATCGATACCTCGGAATCGATCGTATCGGCGACACGGAACAACTCAGCCTCGGCATTACTTCGCGAATACTCGACTTATCGTCCGGTCGCGAATTGATGTCGGTGACGGTTGGCCAGCAGCTCTACTACGGCAACCGCATGGTTACCTTGCCAGGCGACACGATGGCGACTTCGGAAACATCGGACTACATTGCGCAGTTGCGCTTTCTGCTGTTCAAAAACGTCAATTTTGATTTCGGTCACCAGTGGGGAACGGGCATCAGCGACACAACGCAGTCGGAAGCCAGGCTGCAGTATCGACCCGCGTCAAACAAGATACTGAATCTGGCCTACCGATTTCGCCGCGACTCACTCGAACAAGGCGACGTCTCGTGGTCCTGGCCGGTCGCGAACCACTGGAATTTTGTCGGCCGTTACAACTTCTCCTTCCGCGACGAGGAAGTGCTCGAACAGTTTTACGGTCTCGAGTACGAAAGCTGCTGCTGGGGGCTGAGGCTGGTGTCGCGGCGGCATATTTCCACGCGCGACGGAACTCACGATTCATCTTTCGGTCTGCAATTGGTATTGAAGGGAATGACCAGCGTCGGTACGGCAGCTGACAAACTCCTCGAACGTGGTATTCTTGGCTATTCTGCAGATCTCCGGTAGTAAACTGTGTTAAAAATCAATATCTTATGCGCAATCGTCGCATTGCTTGCTGCGCCCGTCTTGGTTGCGGACGACGTTGCCGAAAGCATCGAGCTTACTGAGGCAGCGAGCGAAAGCATCGCCGTTGCTGAGGAACAACCTGAAAGCACGATGGGTCCCGACGAACAACCCGCAGGCTTCATGGGTCCCAGCGCACAACCTGAGAACATCGCGGCGGCCGACGATGCAGCCGAAGAAAGCGAATTCCTCGACGGCGTGGCCGCCATAGTCAACGAAGGCGTGGTACTAAAGAGCCAGTTCAACAAGCAGCTGGCCGCCATTCAGCAACGTGCTGTAGAACAAAACATGAAGTTACCGCCGGAAAAGACGCTGAATGAGCAAGTCCTTGAGCGACTGATCCTGATCGAAATCCAGATGCAGCGCGCCGGGCGTATCGGGCTACTCGACCAGATATCCGACCAATACATCAATGCCTCCATTCAGCGTATCGCTGATCAAAACGGAATTCCCTTTGATCAAATGCCGAGGATGCTCGCCGAAGACGGAGTCAACTACTCCGAATTCCGGGAGAGCATGCGCGAAGAACTGACACTCACTGAATTGAAGAACATCGAAGTTATGCGTCGGATTCGTGTTTCCGAACGCGAGATTGAACAGTGCATCCTCGACATCGAAAATAATGTCGTTGTGAATTCCGACTGGCAGATTTCGCACATACTGCTCAGCATCCCGGAATCAGCAGACGCATCTGTAATTGAGGCAATCGAGCAAAGCGCAAATGATATATACGCGCGACTTCAGGACGGCGCCGATTTTCGCGAACTGGCCGCGCGCTATTCCGAAGGCCCGACTGCGCTCGAAGGCGGCTCACTCGGCTGGCTCAAAGGTGAGCAGATTCCATCGATCTTCACGCCGGTCTTGCAGGACAAGGCGGCCGGCGACATTAGCGAGCCGTTTCGCACTTCAAACAGTATTCACATTGTAAAAGTCGACAATTTACGCAGTGCCGTTGAACGTAGTGAAATCAATCAGGCGAAAATCCGGCACATCCTGATTCAACCGAACGAAATCATCGACGATGCAACGGCAAAACAGCGGCTCGACGAAGTGCTGGTGAAAATTCGCGCCGGCGAGGAAGATTTTGCTGAACAGGCGAAATTGCTTTCCGATGATCCAGGTTCTGCCAACCTGGGTGGTGACCTGGGCTGGTCCGAAACGGATTCATTCGCGCCGGAGTTCAAGGCCGCGGCCGATGCCGCTGAGGTCAACCAGATTACAGAACCGTTTCGATCCCAGTTCGGCTGGCATATTCTGGAAGTCATGGAGCGCCGTGTCTATGACAACACCGCCGAAGTCAAAGAGCGCAACTGCGTCGTGCGCATTCGAAACAGCAAGCAGGAAGAGGAAACCCTGCTTTGGCTGCAACGCATGCGCGATGAGGCCTACGTCGTCACGCGTATCTGAACTTGGCGCTGGCTAAGCCTCTTGTTGTCACGGCAGGAGAGCCGGCCGGAGTCGGCCCCGAACTCTGTTCCCTGCTTGCCGATACACCGTTAGCCGCCGATATCGTTGTTGTCGGTGATGCGTCGATGCTCGACGCCCGTCTGCAGATTATCGACACGCCGTTTCCGGTTGCCGTTGTCCCCGGCAAACCCGATGTGCGAAACGCCGCGACCTTGCTTGATGGCCTGCGACTGGCCACCTCGGGTTGCATCGACGGTCGTTACTCCGGGCTGGCAACAGCACCATTGGCAAAAAGCGTTATCGCCGATAGCGGCATTCCTTTTACCGGGCACACCGAATTCCTGGCGGAACTCACGGGCGTCAGTTTGCCCGTCATGTTACTGGTCGCCGGAGACCTGCGCGTCGCTCTCGCGAGCACGCACCTGCCATTGCGTGAAGTGCCGGATTTTATTACCAGCGAGCGCCTCACCCGCGTCCTGCAGATCCTGCACGACGACTTACAGAACAAGTTCGGCATTGCAGCACCCGAGATTGTCGTCTGCGGACTCAATCCACATGCTGGCGAAGGCGGACATCTGGGCAAGGAAGACGCTGCGATTATCGCACCGGCTGTCGCGGCACTGGCGCGCCAGGGTATGCGCGTTCGCGGACCACTGCCTGCGGATACTGCATTCACGCCGAACGCCGGGCACAAGGACGCTGTGCTCGCTATGTATCACGACCAGGGGCTGCCAGTGCTCAAGTACGCAGGCTTCGGACACGCCGTTAACGTTACGCTGGGTCTGCCGATCATTCGCACCTCCGTTGATCACGGTACGGCATTCGATATTGCCGGTACCGGCAAGGCTGACCCTGGCAGCCTGATTGCAGCGGTTGAGCTTGCGATCCGGCTGGCAAGCAACACGGCGCCCGGCTAATGCCCGGCCACCGAGCACGCAAACGCTTTGGTCAGCACTTCTTGGCGGATCCGGGCGTCGTTGACGGAATCCTGCGCGCCGTGCACGCAAACAAAGACGATGTTGTTGTCGAAATCGGGCCCGGCCAGGGTGCAATCACGGCGGCTTTGGCGGCCGACGCAGGCACCTTGCATGCTATCGAGCTCGATCGCGACCTCGTCGCGCGCCTGCGCCGGCAATACGACGGTCACCCCAGCGTTACTATCCACGCAGCAGACGCACTGTCTTTCGATTTTGCTGCGCTCGGCGATCGCCTGCGGATCGTCGGCAACCTGCCCTACAACATTTCGACGCCGCTGCTATTTCACCTGCTGACGTTCCGCGACCGCATCGTCGATATGCATTTCATGTTGCAAAAGGAAGTGGTGGACCGCATGGCGGCCGGGCCGGGCAGTAAGGCTTACGGCCGATTGGGCATCATGTTGGGCTGCCATCTGCAAATCGAAGCGCTGTTTGACGTCGACCGATCCGCATTCAATCCGCCCCCGGAAGTGACGTCCGCCGTGGTCAGGCTCGACCCGCTGCCGCCCGGCAGCTTTGATATCCGGGACGAAGCCATGTTGTCAAAACTCGTCGCCAGCGCTTTCATGATGCGCCGCAAGACTATTCGCAACTCGCTGAAAGAGCACCTTGACGTCAGGGACCTGGAGGCCGTCGGGATTGATCCTGGACTGCGGCCGGAACAGATCAGTATCGCCAAATACGTGCAACTGAGTAACCATCTGGCGACGTCCTTACGTTAGAATGCGGCAATGAAACGAACTCAATTTGATATCCGTATAGAAGTGGCCACCAGCTACATAGACGTCGAGTCAGAACCGTCGTCCGACCGTTACGTTTTCGCCTATACAATTACGATTACCAATAACGGCAACGCGGCGGCGCAATTGATCAGCCGCCACTGGATCATCACGGATGCGAATGGCAAGGTGCAGGAGGTCAATGGCGACGGTGTCGTTGGTGAGCAGCCGTACCTGAATCCTGGCGAGGAGTTTCGTTATTCCAGCGGCGCGGTTCTGGAAACGCCGGTCGGTGCGATGCAGGGCCTGTATCGTATGGAAGCGGACGGCGGTGTTTCATTTGATGCCCCGATTGCGCCTTTCACACTCGCAGTTCCCGGGCTGCTGAACTAGCGTCGCCGCATGGCCGTATACGCTCTCGGCGACATTCAGGGGTGCTATGACCCGCTCCGCCGGCTCCTTGACGCGCTCGACTTCAATCCCGCAGACGACACCCTCTGGCTGACGGGTGACCTGGTCAATCGTGGTCCTAAGTCACTCAAAACACTGCGTTTTGTTCGCAGCCTCGGCGACTCCGCAATCACGGTTCTGGGTAATCACGATCTGCATCTGCTGGCGCTCTGGGCCGGCGCTATCGACTACGACGAACGCTTCGAGTCACTCGCCAGGACACTCAACGCACACGACGCAGACGAATTGTGTCACTGGCTGCGGCGCCAGCCCCTGGCACATTTCGATGCGACGCTCGACACGCTGATGGTACATGCCGGCACTTATCCGCAGTGGAACGTAGAAAAAACGCTGGCGCTCGCGGCGGAGGTCGAAGACGTACTTCGTAGTGACGATTATGAATCTCTGTTGGCAAAAATGTACGGCAATGCACCCGGCAAGTGGTCGGAAGAACTACGCGGTTATAAACGACTGCGATTCATCATCAACTGCCTGACGCGCATGCGCGTGATAACCGACAACAACAAACTGAACTTCTCGTTCAGTGGCCCGCCGTGGCGCGCTCGCAAGAATCAGCTGCCGTGGTTCGAAGCCGGAGATCTCGCAACCGAAAATACGCGCATCGTTTTCGGTCACTGGTCACAACTGGGATTGATCGTGCTACCGACGCTGATCAGCGTCGACACAGGCTGCGTCTGGGGCCGGCAACTGACCGCAGTTCGCCTCGACAAGCGTATTCCGCGAGTGATACAGGTCGCAGGGCAGTAATGCAGTACCAGGACAGTCGCGAGTTTGCTGCGGGTCTTGACCGCGCAGATCCGCTCGCAAAATACCGCGAGCAATTCAACTTCCCTTTGACCCGCGACGGCCGGCATCCGGTCTACCTGGTCGGTAACTCACTCGGGCTGCAGCCAAAACTGGCCGTACAGTATGTCGAGGAAGAGCTACGCAAATGGCAGGACTATGGCGTTGAGGGTTTTTTTCATGCCGAGCGCCCCTGGCTCAGCAGCGCGCGTCAATGTGCTGCCGGCTTTGCGCAACTAACGGGCGCCTTACAAAGCGAAGTTGTGGCGATGAACACACTAACCGTCAATCTGCATCTCCTCATGGCAAGCTTTTATCAGCCGACCGACCAGCGCCACAAGATCGTCATCGAGTCACAGGCTTTTCCCTCGGATCGCTATGCCGCTGCGTCACAAATTCGTATGCACGGTTACGACGCAGATACGAGCCTGCTGGAGTGGACACCGCGTGACGGCGAGACGCGACTTCGTATCGAGGATCTCGCCGCGATGCTCGATGCCCAAGGCGACAGCATCGCGTTATTGTTGTTACCCGGAGTGCAGTACTACACCGGACAGGTCATCGACATGGCGGCTGTTTGCGCACTCGGCCGCGAACACGGCTGCAGGGTCGGTCTCGATCTTGCGCACGGCATCGGCAACGTTGAATTGGCGCTCCACGACTGGGCACCGGACTTCGCCGCCTGGTGCACTTACAAGTATCTGAACTCCGGTCCGGGAGCCATTGGTGGTGCCTTTGTTGCCGAGAAACACTGCCGCCCCGACAATCTGCAGCAGTTGCACGGTTGGTGGGGACATGACGAGGCGACACGATTCAAAATGTCCCGGACGTTTACACCCGCCGCCGGCGCTGAAGTGTGGCAACTCAGCACGCCACCCGTTCTGTCGCTGACGCCCGTTATCGCGTCGCTGCAGCTGTTCCAGGAAGTGGGTATGGCGGCGTTGCGCGAAAAATCAAAACGGCTTACAGGCTATCTGGACTGGCTGGTCGCGACACGTTTCGGCGCGCGCATAGGTAGCATCACGCCCGAGGATGCACGAGGTTGCCAGTTGTCCCTCGTCGTAAAGGACAAAAGCATTGACGGCAAAGCGCTGTTCAATCGTTTGTGCGAACTGAATGTGACGCCGGATTGGCGCGAGCCCGACGTTATCCGTGTAGCGCCCACGCCGTTGTATAACAGCTTTGATGACGTCTTTGAATTCGCCGAACGACTGAGTCTCGCGCTTTAGCGCCGCTCGTAAGTCAGGAAATCGAACGCAAACTCGTTACTCTCACTCGCCGCGTGCGACTCGCTGGCGACCAGCATCCAGTCACTGTCATCAATCGCTGGAAACCAGGCATCGCCGTCAATCTCGGCATGCACCCGGGTCAGATGCAGTCGTCCGGCTTTGGGCAGAAACAGGTCGTAGATCTGGCTGCCGCCGATAATCATGACTTCCTCCGCGTTCGCCGTTATACGCAAAGCGGCCGCGGGCGTGTCCACCACGTTACATCCGTCAGCGCGGAATCCCGGTCGCCGCGTCATGACAATATTCTGTCGTCCCGGCAACGGTCGGCCGATCGAGTCCCAGGTCAGGCGCCCCATGACTATCGGTTTTCCCATCGTCAGTTGCTTGAAGCGCTTCAGGTCGTCCGAAATTTTCCACGGCAATTTTCCCTGCAGGCCGATGACGTTGTTCGTGGATGCCGCAACGATGATACTGATGATCACGGTCGCCTCTAGACCGCGACGGCGGCTTTGATGTGCGGATGCGATTCGTAGTTGAGAATTTCGAAGTCGTCGTACTGGTAGTCGAAGATGCTGTCTGGACGACGCCTGATCGCAAGGCGCGGCAGCGGTAGGGTTTCGCGGCCAAGTTGCTCGTCGGCCTGCTCGAGGTGATTCGAATAGAGATGACAATCGCCGCCGGTCCAAACGAAATCTCCAACTTCAAGATCAGCCTGCTGCGCGAGCATGTGTGTTAGCAATGCGTACGATGCAATATTGAACGGCACACCAAGGAAGATATCGCAGCTGCGTTGATACAGCTGGCAGGACAACTTGCCGTCGGCGACGTAAAACTGAAACAGGCAATGACAGGGAGGCAGCGCCATCTTTTCGATTTCCGCAACATTCCATGCACTTAGCATGATGCGCCGTGAGTCCGGTGTTTCTCGCAACTGCTGCATGATCTCTGCAATCTGATCCACCGTACGCCCATCCGGCGTCGGCCAGTGCCGCCATTGCACGCCATACACCGGACCGAGATCACCATTTTCGTCCGCCCAGTCGTCCCAGATCGACACGCCGTTTTCTTTTAGATAACGAATATTACTGTCGCCGCTCAGAAACCAGAGCAACTCATGGATGATAGAGCGCAGGTGCAACTTTTTGGTCGTCACCAACGGGAAGCCAGCACTGAGGTCGAAACGCATCTGGTGGCCGAAAACGCTCAACGTTCCGGTTCCCGTGCGATCGCCCTTGGCCGTACCGTTGTCGCGCACGTGGCGCATGAGGTCAAGGTATTGCTTCATGCGCGGCGCCGATAGGCCAATACCAGCAACGTCGTGCCGACGATGATCATAGGCATACAGAGGATTTGCCCCATCGTTAGCCAGTCGAGCGCGAGATAACCGAGATGGCTGTCCGGCACACGCACGAACTCAACCGCAAAGCGAAACACACCGTACAGGATGAGAAACAGGCCCGATACCGACATCGTTGGGCGCTGTTTGTTTGTAAACAGCCAGAGAATCACAAAAAGCACCAGGCCCTCGAGGATCGCTTCGTAGAGCATTGACGGATGCAAGATCTGGCCGTTGACGCTAAACCCCCATGGCAGATCCGTTGGTTTACCCCACAACTCGCCATTAATAAAGTTGCCGATGCGACCGAAAAATAGACCCAGTGGCGTAATCGGAGCAACAAAATCGATGACACCCCAGGCTGGGACACCGAGCTTTCGCGAGTACAGCCACATCGCGATCATGACACCCGCCAAGCCGCCGTGGAATGACATGCCGCCTTCCGTAATTTTCAACAGGTAGAAAGGATCGCTGGTCAGTTGATCGAAACCGTAGAAAATCGCGTAACCCACCCGTCCACCGATGATGACGCCGAGCATGCCGTAGAACAGCAGATCATCGACGTCGGCGGGCTTGATAATGGACCAGCTCATCGCTGCACGCCGTCTTGCCAGCCACCAGGCCAGCAAGAACCCGATGACGTACATCAGTCCGTACCAGCGAACCTTGATGAAGCCAATTGAAAAGATT
The DNA here is from genome assembly GCA_942490655.1 of uncultured Gammaproteobacteria bacterium. Lineage (GTDB taxonomy): Bacteria > Pseudomonadota > Gammaproteobacteria > Steroidobacterales > Woeseiaceae > UBA1847. The sequence continues at coordinate 472,043 of CALNXZ010000014.1, forward strand.
ATCGGATCGATATCGGGGTAAGTCAGCATGAATTCCTGCTTCTGGTCGATGTTAAGCTGCGTATCATAGTCAGTTTCACCGGCCCATCATAGTTCACAAGGCCGAAGGACCTTCGCATATGCAAAATCGCCTCGCCGCCGAGTCCAGCCCCTACCTGCAGCAGCACGCTGACAATCCTGTCGACTGGTATCCGTGGGGCGATGAGGCCTTCGAGGCCGCGCGTGAATCAGGAAAGCCCATCTTGCTGTCAATCGGTTACTCCGCGTGCCACTGGTGCCATGTCATGGCCCATGAATCGTTTGAGGACGAGGCAATCGCGGCTGTCATGAATACATTGTTCGTGAACATCAAAGTAGACCGCGAAGAACGGCCCGACGTCGACAAGATCTATCAGACAGCGCATCAGTTACTTACGCAGCGCGGCGGCGGCTGGCCATTGACCATGTTTCTGGATGGCGACAACCAGCGACCATTCTTTGGCGGTACCTATTTTCCGAACAACGCCCGTTACGGCATGCCGGCATTTCCCGAGTTGCTGGTGAAAGTTGCGGGCTATTACGCCGAACAGCGTGATGAGGTGCGTGAACAAAGTAGTCAGTTGCTGTCGGTCTTCCGCAAACTTGAGCCTGCGGTGAGGCATGATGATGCCACGTTGGGTGCGAGCCCGATCCAGCAGGCGCGAGACACATTTGCCAATTCCTTCGACCGCGAATTTGGCGGCTTTGGCTCCGCGCCCAAGTTTCCACATGCAACGACCATCGACCGAATGCTGCGCCACTGGCGAGCCAGCGCCAACGATGTCGAACCCGACCTCGACGCATTGCTGATGGCAACTTTGACTTTGAAACGCATGGCAGATGGTGGGCTGTTCGATCACGTGGGCGGCGGATTCTGCCGCTATTCGGTCGATCGTTACTGGCAGATTCCGCATTTCGAAAAAATGCTGTATGACAACGGCCCATTGCTGGCGATGTATGCCCAGGCTCACCTCGCCACGGGAGAAAAGGCATTCGCTGACACAGCCAACGCAACAGCTGACTGGATGCTCGCGGATATGCTGGCCGACAACGGTGGATTCTATTCAACACGGGATGCCGATTCGGAAGGTGAAGAAGGGTTGTACTACCTGTGGACCCCGGACCAGGTGCAGGCGCTGCTCGGCGACGACTATCAGACGTTTGCACATCGCTTCGGGCTCGATCAGGCCAGCAATTTTGAAGGCCAGTGGCATCTCACGGTACGCGCGCCGATCGCGGACGACGACGCGTGCGCCAACATCGAGGCGTCGAAAAAGATTTTGCTGGCCGAACGCTCGAAGCGAATTGCGCCGGGCCGCGATGAAAAACAACTCACGGCGTGGAATGCACTCGCAATCCGCGGTCTTGCCATCGCAGGACGCGCACTGCAGCGACCCGACCTGACGGCTGCAGCGCGGAATACTGTTGATTTTATTAAAGAAAATCTCTTGGTTGATGGTCGCCTTATGGCCAGCTACAAGGACGGCAAAGCACGCTTCCCGGCCTACCTCGACGACCACGCCTTCCTGCTCGACGCAATACTCGAGCTGCTGCAATCGGACTGGAACACGCCACACCTCGAGTTCGCCGTTGAGCTCGCCGAACTGATGCTCGAGCATTTTGAGGACCGTGAACGCGGCGCATTCTATTTTACGGCTAATGATGCCGAGCAGCTGATACACCGTCCGAAGTCATTGGCAGATGAAGCAGTACCTTCCGGAAACGGCATCGCTGCTTTCAGTTTGCAGCGTCTCGGTTTCCTGCTCGGTGAAACGCGCTATCTCGATGCGGCAGAACGCAGCCTGCGCGGCACGTGGCAGGCGATTAAAGAATATCCGCATGGACATGTCAGCCTGCTGACCTGTTTGGAAGAATACCTGGAGCATCCGGAAGTCATCGTCATTCGTGGCGATGCCGAGGAAATAGCGCGCTGGCGAGATTCAGCTACTCGCTTGTATGCCCCGCGGCGCATGGTATTCGCAATACCGGCGAGCGAGAAAAAGCTTCCCGGTGCATTGGCGGATCGAAAACCGGGAAAAGGTGAGACGGTCGCCTACCGGTGCGTGGGCACGCACTGCGAGCTGCCCGTCACGACCTGGGAAGCGCTGGCCGCTGAACTCAGTGAATCGCGTGATTGAAAGCTGATCCGTACACCTGAATTTCGCCGTGGAATACATAGCTCGATCAGTCTATTTCGGTGGGTGTCACCGTAATAAAAACGCGAGCGACTGGTGGTGGATATCGACCAATACAATCGCTCATGAATGGCTACTTTCCGTGAATGGCGAGGTCCGCTTTACCGCCAATACCAGCCGCTCGAGCGACGGCTTTCGGGGTATGATGGAGTTCTGCAAATGACCCAAACGAGACGCTCACGAAAAGGACGCTGATTGGAGGATTTTCTTTCCAAAGGCTTGCCCGCATTCCTTGTTAGCTTTGGAATTGCAGTTGCTTTCGCATGGTTTTCCCGGAAAGCAAAAGAAGCTCCCGACGATGGCTTATTAGTGTACGGAGCAGAGGTCAAAGCGCTGGCTTGGCTCTCCTCTACTGTTGCGTTCGCTTTTTTGATCTTCATGTACGTCGCGGATCATGGAGGGCAGTATGTTGCGATCTCTTTCCTCGCAGCGATGTTTGGCCTGCTAGGTGTTTATTTGTTAACAGAAAGTTACGGAACAACTGGCTACTTCAACGACCAAGAAATCTTCATCACATCGCTATGGGTGCGGAAGCGGATAGCTCAATGGGCCCAATTGCAACGGGCGTCCTTTAAGAAAAACGGCCAGTACTTCGAACTGGTTTTTTCAGATGGAACCAAGATTAGCCTTTCAAAAATGCTGCATGGACACCGAGCAGTGCGTGAACACGTCGAATCGCTCGGAGTCAATGTCGAAAATTGGCCGACTGGCGAAGCTCGGGAGAAAAAATAACGATAGTCCGCTTAACTTCGCATAGCTGCCAGTCGCAATTAGTGAGCTATAATTTCCGCCACTGACCCAACGCGGACGTTGCAATTTTCTGGACTGGTCACTCAGCAATCATGTTGGAGGGGATATTTTTGAAGCCTATAGATTGGCGGACATTTGCAGAGCTAACGGGGTTGGCTGCAATTGTTGTTTCTTTGGTTTTTGTAGGTCTTGAATTGCGACAATCCCAGAAAATTGCTCTCGCGGCTCAGTACCAAGCAAGAACCGATAGCGGAAGAGAGTACTTTTACCAGAGCTGGGCAAGCGACTATCGGATAGACGACCTCGCTGAGGAAATCGAGTCTTGGGAGTGGCCTGCAGGGTTCTTGTCGGCCGGTGAAACACAATGGCTGGACGAACACACTTCTTCAGTTTCAGCGCAAGCAGCATACTGGGCGGTCATTAATCTATATGGATTTGATAATTATTACTTTCAATATCAATCAGGACTCCTGTCAGAGGAGAGGGTTGGAGCGAGGGTTGGCTCGCCCTGCAGTCCCGACTACGCGCGCTCCTTCGGGACGATCCCTTTGCAAGGTATTTGATTGTTGTTACTGGGCAGGATTTTCGAGAAAGCTTCGTAACAATGTCCAAGTCACTCATTACTGACGTGGACAGTAAATAGGCGCTCTGAGCTTACGGGGAATAAGACCGCTTTTGGCCGACTGTTTCTGAGCCAATTACAATTTCCCTAAGGCAAACGATTGAACGGCAAGTCTTGGAAAAAGCAGCCCCTCAACCTGGGCGGACAAGCTGAGGGCTGAAGATGTTCGACAATTTTTCTCTGCTACACTCACCAGATCGAACAAAAAGAAAAGTCGGGGCATGCATTATGAAGTGTTTGACCGTACTCCTCTCATGCCTTCTCATCATGCCGGGCATGGTTAGCGGACAGGAAAATGTCCCTCGGTTTGAACCGGCGAGCTGCCCTTTTGAAGGCGCCGAGGGCCGCGACGATATTGAATGTGGTTACTTGGTAGTAGCCGAGAATCGTGACAAACCTGATGGACGGACGCTTCGCCTGGCAGTGTCCATACTGAAGAGTCTCAGCGATAAGCCCTTGGCAGACCCCCTCGTATATCTTTCCGGTGGCCCGGGTGGCCCTTCAACTAAATACTCGATGTTCCGTATGGGAAACTCGTTCTGGACCCCTTTCAGGGAAGAGCGGGATCTGGTCTTTTTCGATCAACGCGGAACCGGGTATTCAGAACCAGTGTTTTGCGAGGAGATGAACTTCGCGATTCAATCTACTCCTTTCAGAGGCTTATCCGCCGATGAAGAACAAGCCATGATCGTTGAATCCGTGGAAGAGTGTCGTGAGAAAATGCTGGCCGATGGTATTGATTTCGGTTTTTACAATACACCGACCAGCGCCCTTGATCTTGATGAACTGCGACGGCAGCTGGGATATGAGAGCTGGAATCTATTCGGTATTTCATATGGCACTACTTTGGCCCTGGCTGCAATGCGATATACGCCAATAGGCATTCGTAGTGTCATCATTGATTCCGTATTGCCGCCGAATGCGCCTTTGGCAGATGACAATGAAAGATTGATGCGCTCTTTGAATCTAGTCTTTGAGCAATGTGAGACAGATGCGAATTGCAAGGCTGCATTTCCGACCATGCAACAAGACTTTTTCTCAATGTTGGACGACTATGAGAGAAACCCTGTGACCCTCGAACTGGGTGACGCCGAACGGTTTCCCAGATGGGCGAATGGTCGTCACCGGAAATCTGTTGAGCAGCGGTATCTTCCAGGGCCTTTACGACCCTGGCTTTATTGAGATCTTCCCAATGCTGGTGCGAGATGTAGGCCAGCGAAATACGAACGTATTGGCTGCGTTAGCGGATGGTTTGGTCAGGGAACCGGGATTTAGCTCCGGTCTGTTTTACGCCGTAGATTGCTATGAACGGATTCCTCGAGCTACGCCTGAGATGATCCTGGCTGATAAGTCGAAACACCCTCAACTAGAGGTTTGGAAGATTTCGGCAAATGATCACGCAATCTGTAATGCACTGCATCAACAACGTGCTGATGATTCGTTGCACTTGCCTGTGTATAGCGAGATTCCAACGCTGGTCGCTGCAGGTGAGTTCGACCCAATAACGCCGCCTTCGTACGCCAAGCTCGCAGCGTCTACCCTATCTAACAGCACCTATATTGAAGTTCCCGCTGCGGGCCATGCAGCTATTCCTTACAGCGAGTGTGCCGAGAAAATCATGGCCAATTTTCTCAGTGACCCAGCACAACCACCGGATACCAGCTGCACTGCAGAAATTAGTTCGGCTAGATTCGTAACTGATGCTTACACAAGTCCTGGCGTTTACCGCCTTGCAAAGTTACTTCAAGGCGATCCAGTCAATGCTCGGTTAGTCAGCCTGGGTCTGATCGTACTGTTAATGATCTCAGCCATCATCACTTGGCCAGGCGCCTGGTTATTGCGAATCTTCCGCAAACGACAGAGCACGATGCCAGCCCTTGCAAGTAAAGCCCGCTGGCTTTCCGCGATCACATCATTGCTTTGTCTTGGATTTCTGCTTGGCTTAGTACTTATTATTCGGCAAACGGCCCAAGACAACCCGCTTCTTCTAGGCTTTGGTGTTCCTGGCAAGGTCAGTTCACTGTTTGTCTTACCCTGGCTTGCTATCCTCGGCACAATTGTCTTGGTTGTGTTTACAGCTATTGCCTGGAAGAACCGATGGTGGAGTATGACCGGCCGCGTTTACTATTCACTTGTAAGCTTTGCTTGCTTTGGCTTTGTCGTGTGGGTAACTAGTTTGGGGTTGATCTAGTGATGTGGTTGGGTGAAGCGCCTTTCTTTCACGATATCGTGAGGGGCAACTCCTAACCTGAGCTTGCCCCTCGTGAGCGGCGGCTATCGGCCGAATTCTCGAAGCTTTAGCCATATTGACTCAACCTTGAGGGATCCACTCTATGTCTGACAAGCGATTGAGTAAGTACACCGCATTCACCTCGATTCCGGGCGGTGGCAATCCAGCCGGAGTGTGGATTGGAGATGAGCTTCCGGATTCCGACTCCATGCAGCGAATTGCAGCCGAAGTGGGCTACTCCGAAACGGCATTTATCGCGCCAGCAACCGGCCGCGCCAGATCGGTTCGTTATTACAGCCCCGAAGCCGAAGTGCCTTTTTGTGGCCACGCTACGATCGCGGCGGGAATTGCATTGGCGGAATCAGAAGGCGTTGGGATTTACCAACTAGATACACCCGTCGGCCATGTGCCTGTTTCGGTTGAATTGCGGGATGGTGCGCTCGTTGCGTCACTGACCTCGGTCGATCCCCGATACACCTCCGCGTCAAGTCAATTGGTTGCGGATGTGCTGGGCGCACTAAATTGGACCGTAGACGATCTGGATCCGGCTATGTTACCTGCCAATGCCTTCGCCGGCGCCTGGCACCTCATTCTTGCGGCCGCGACACGCGATCGGCTGACGGCACTCGACTACGACTTCGAGCGGCTGAAAGCCATAATGCTCGCCAATAATCTCACGACGCTCCAGCTCGTCTGGCGACAGGGCAAAACTCTGTTCCGATCCCGGAATCCGTTTCCAGTTGGCGGAATCGTCGAAGACCCTGCAACTGGAGCTGCAGCTGCGGCGCTCGGCGGATACTTGCGCGAAGCGAAACTCATTGAAACTCCCGCCGCGATCACTATTTGTCAGGGCGAAGAAATGGGTCGTCCCAGTTTGATCATGGTAGATATCCCGAAACTGGGCGGAATCATTGTTAGCGGCCCGGCCGTTCGCATGTAGTGGCGCGCTGGCCAATGCCTGTATAGAACCATTGGGATCTTCCGAGCAAAAGCGACCGCTACTGGCCGCCTGGCGAAGCTCGGGAGAAAGAAGAACGATGGTCCGCTTAACTTCGTATAGCTGCCTGTCGCAATTTCTGAGCTATAATTTCGGCTGTTGACCCGCAGCAGCCATCGACCTGCAGCACTGGAGCAAGAATTGAAACAAGCCAAGCTTCGCGATTGGTTGGAGATCGTTGGTATCTTTGCGGTTGTCGTGTCCCTGTTATTTGTAGGGCTGCAAATGCGACAAACTCAGGACATCGCCATAGCTGAGATGGACTGGAACAACATGATCGCAGAGATGGAGTCTCGTTCTGCTATCTACGAATATCCGGACGTTTGGGCAAAGGGAAACGCCGGTGTGACACTGACTCCTTCTGAGTCCGTTATCTATACAACGCTCATTCGAGACTTCAATCCCAAACCGGCCGGTCGAGATTGACGTGAAATGAGTTTATGCAGGTGGGTAAGTCGGTCGGATGAACCAGGAAGAAAAACAGCGTAATTACGAGTTGGCCGAAAAACTGCTTTCGGAACAGAACTTCGCTGCGGCCCTGATCGCGGGCGCTGTGGCCACACTTCTCGCTGCCACTATCTACGGAATCATAGTCGCGAAATGGAGTTTTTCATACGGTTTCGCGGCTGCAGGCATTGGAATTGCAGTTGGAATATCCATGCAATATCTTGGACGCGGCATCGAGATGAAATTCACTGTGGCGGCCTCGGTATACACGATTGCAGGTTGCGTCCTCGGCAACATATTCGGGGTCGTAATGCGCTTGCCGATTGAAAACGCAATTTCAACATTTGACGTTTTCCAGAGTCATGTATTTTTGGTGCTTTCTCGGTGGTCGATTTCCCACGTTTCATTCATCGATATAGTCTTTTGGTTTGTCGCGGTATCTGCCGCAGTCTCGCTCGTGAAGAGGCCGTTGTCTCGCGCAGAAGGTTTGGCCATCAGTATCTATGAAATGAAGAGTTGAACCCGCAACGAATCACCTACAGCGGTATCACTGGTCACTTCTGGCCAACAAACAGCTAGAGACTTCCGCCGGCGGTTACGAGGATTTCAACGATCTCGTTCGAAACCATGCGAATTTCGGGAATGTCTTTTCGCAGGGCAACGCGACCCTCATCAAAGATCTCGTACTGCTCATCGACGCTGACTGGGTTGCCGTAGTTGGCGGCGAGGAATTTACGAAGACGCGGTATGTCGCCGACATCAAGCATCAACCACATCTGCTGCAGGATATCGTCGCCAAAGACAAACTCGAGCTTGCGGGGATAGCCGGCAATCTCATAGCCGTAGCAATCGATCTGGAATTGCGCTGCCGGCGCCGTTGCCAACCAGATACTGCCCAGTCCCGTCGCTCACGATAATCCGCTTTGGCAAGTAGACATCGAAGTCTTCGAGTTGTGCCACGGGTTCTGCGTCTGGACGCAGGTTGTCGGGCTGACCGCGAGTGTGGATTAGAGTGAAAGCAGAGTCCTGCTCAATAGTCAGGGCTTAGGTGTTGCGTGCACCGACTGAGATCGCAGCCGAAACCGGCCTCTAACCAAGCGCCAGCAAGAAGTCCGACATCTTCTTGCGAGTAGCCTGATCCGGATATTCACCGTAGGCCGCTGTCATATTGTCGATGACATGGTGTGGGCGACTGGTTTCCGTAACGACGGCTGTTACGGCCGGATCCCCCAGGATCCATTTGAGTGCGTACTGAGCCCAGGTTTCAATACCCTGTTCTTTGGCAAAATCCGGTACTGCCACGCCGGCCACCTTGCTGAACAGCGCGCCATCTTCGCCGGCCTTGAAGGCTTCGACAGCAATCATTGCGATACCCAGGTCCTGGGCAATTTTCATCACGTCCTGCTCGGCGGGGCCTTGCTGGTAGGGTGAATAACCCAGAATAACAACATCAGGTTTTTCTTTGACCATGAAGCTCTTGAGTTCGGTAAAGTCGGTCGTGCGGGTCCGGCTCACGCCGATGTAGCGGGCACGGCCTTCGGCCTTGTACTCCTGAACTATCGGATACTTGTTCTTCATATCGAACATGTTGTGCACTAGCATCATATCGATCGGATCTTTCCCCAAATAGTTGAAAGACCTTTTAGCGTCAGCAAGGCCGGCCGCTCGGCCAGGTGGAGAATTGGGTAGAGAGATTTTGGTGGTTAAAAACAAATCGTTCTGTATGCCACCCATGTCGTTCATGATCTCGCCGAAAACAGGGTCAGGTTCGTTTTTCTCGTAGCGAGCTGGCGTATCGCAGAGGCGGCCACCCATATCGATCATTGCCTGCAGAATCTGCTGAGAAAGCTCTTTCCCGCCGTCTTCCTGGTACCTGTAGAAAACATCCGGTGCGCCAATGCCCACCACTGGCAGGGCTTCATGAGTGCCGGGAATGTATCGCTTGACGATGTCTCCCATCGGCGCGTGCTGGGCCCAAACACCCAAAGGCAATGAAGCGGCGGCAGCGGCAGCAGCAGTCTGCCCCAGGAACTGGCGGCGATTGACGGGCTTGAGAATCGACATTAGGTGTCTCCGAATCCTACGTTGATGGACCTTAGGTTATCAATTGCGTGCCAACTTGAGAAGAAAGCATTCAAAGTGCGGGAGAGTGCAACGTGAGTCTGACTGCAACTCGCAGCTCACGAATGACAGACGGTTCCTTACTCGTCGCATGCATCGTGGATGCGTTGCAGAGCCTCTTTGAGGTGCCGATGTTCCACGCTGTCCAAAGGCAATTCCAGCGTTTGTTCGATTCGCCGTCGCAGCTGCGAGTAGGTCAAATCGAATGCCTGCTCCCGATCCGCCTCTGCCGCGTCCGCGGGGTCCGGAATGCCCCAATGCACAGTCACCGGAGCTCCGATCCATACCGGGCAAGCTTCGCTTGCCGCGCTGTCGCATACGGTAATAACTACATCGATGGACGGCGCATCCGCCGCACTGAACTGGTCCCAGGACTTCGATGCCAGCCCTGTTGTTGCATGGCCTTCTTTTCTTAGTTTGGCGATCGCGCCCGGATTGACGGCCCCGGCAGGATGACTACCCGCGCTGAACGCGCGAACCCGCCCTTGTCCCAACTCATTGAACAACACCTCGGCGAGGATACTGCGACAGGAATTGCCCGTGCAGAGCACCAGGATATGCAAAGGCCGCGCTGCCGCGCTCACGCGTCACCCTCCACGCCCGGCATGCGCAGACTGCGTCGCCTCAAAGCGGCGCCCAATTGCGGCGACACCAGGAGTTCATGCGGATCCTTGAGCCTGATCTGGAAATTGTGCCGGCTTTCCGTTTCCTCTTTGAACCGAATGCAGTCCCAGGGAATCAACACACAGGGCGGCGCCTTGTTGGGCTCGGGCCCGCCGTACAGCATCCAGAATCCCTCATCATCGAGCGCTGCGTCAATGTGCGCAAACTCGGACAGGCCGAGCGAAATCTCTTCTCCCGAAAACTGCACTGACGACGGTCGTTTCTCAGTCTCATAGAACTTCGCGACCTCGCGCCAGATCCCCACGTATTTGGCAGGCTGAAACGTCATGGCCGCGACCGCCACTATTGCGAGTATCGCCAGGACGCCCAATGGAGACGCAAGAAAATCCATCAGTACGCCGTCAGTGAACTGCCGGTCGCCGGTACGACGCCCGTAGAGTTCACGCCCCGAAAAATAATGGGCAAAGATTCAATCTGCAGGCCGGCATTTCGTTGCACCGCAAAATGCAGGTGCGGTCCGCTCGTAAACCCGGTGTTGCCAGAATCCGCGATGTACTGCCCCGCTTTGACGCGGTCACCGGGTTTGACGCGTATCGTGTTCCAGTTCAGGTGCGCGTACACGGACAGTGTGCCGTCATCATGCACAATGCGAACGACGTTGGCATTTTCACCATCGCGCAGATCCAGGCCGCCGCGATAATTATCGGACGCGACCTCGAACACCGTACCGCTACGCGCTGCGAAAACATTGGTACCGACGGGCATCGCTATGTCGACGGCGTAAACGCTATCGAGTGTCTGGTGTGTATAAGCATCCGGATAGGCCTGAGTAATAGGAAAGTTGCGTCCTGCCGAATACGGCACGTGGTAGTGCACATCGGGACTGTAAGGCGCTGTCGGATCGCCCGGAATGTACTCGTATTGCACTTCGACGTAAGGCGCAGCGGCTTTCTCGAGCAAGTCGAGACTGAGCAGCAATTGATCGCTACGGGGATCCACAACCCAGCGCAAAACCTGCTCCGGACCAGGGAACTCGACGCCCGTGATCTCGAGAAACTCGAGGCGAACTTCGATGGGCGCGTAAAAATCATTGTGCGCGACGAACTCAATCGTGCGCCCTATCATGTCGTGAGAAACCGTGAACACCGGCGCTACGAAGGTCGATTCCAACTGCCGGGTTTCGACGCTCTTTGTTACGGCGGGCTTGCGGTCGGTGTAAATCCACTCGCCGTCATCGCCACGATACTTGTACATGGTCTGCGCATTAGAATCGCTGGCGCACAGCAGCGCCAAAGCCGCGAGCGGCAGCAACAGGCCTGCTGCGGGTCTAGGACCCAAAGTCCAGACGCCTCCAGCCATTGTCTTTACGACGAATTTCATAAGCGGGCCAATATTCATTATCCAGCTTTAATGTAATGACTTCCGCGGTGCCGTTCCAGGTGATCGTTTTCAGCCGCACGGATTCGCGGTGCTCAATATCTTTTACTACATCTATGAACGCCTGCAAATTCGGAGTGGGCGTTTCGTTCACCTCCACGATGCGCCGGCCAGCCCAAAGGCCGTAGCGCGTCGCTGGCGAACCGTAGCTGAAATAGGCAACGTACACGCCCTCCGTCGCAATGCCGCGCTGTGCGGCCATTGCGCGATGCGGGTCCTGCAATAATGCACCCGCCCATGAAACGGCCCGGTCAATGCCGCGGCCGCTTAGTGCCGCGGTCTGGATAGTAAAGTCCTGCTCCGCATCATCGCGCCAGACAGTCACCACAACTTCCGGCTTCTGCACGGCCTTTTCAAGCTCGCTGTATGAGGTGACGACCTTGCCATCAACCGCGAGCAACAAGTCGCCGTTCTTCAATTTCTCGGCGGCCGAGGTATCAGCCACCAATCGGATGATACTCAGCGCTCTGCGCTTTAGCGGGTTGTTCTTCTCGAGACGCGCGATCCATTCCTCATCGACACCCATCTTGCGCGCAGCAAACAAAGGCGCATACACGAACTCAGCCTCCAGAGAATAGAACGGCTTACCCTGCCGAACGATGTCCACGAACTGCAGTATGACGTCACTGCTGACACCCCTGTTGAACTGTGCGGATTCATTGCCTGATTGCATGACGAAACTCGACCAGCTCGCAGAAACGCGACCCTTCCTGTCGACCAGTACGCCATCAAAATCTGACGGTGCTGTCACCAGGTCAATGCCTTCGATGTTCGAATCGCGAAAGCGCAGTGTCCTCGACAAGGGCAGTAGTAACGGATCGACTGACGACACCGTACTTTGCTGGTGCACCAACTGGTGATCGCCTTTGATTCCCACAACCCAAACATCGTCTCCTGGCTGCAGCGGCTGGGTATTGAATGTTGCCGTCTTGACGGGAGTGTCGCCAATGCTCCTGGGGTCGTAAGAGACTATGGCGAAGTTATGCAGCGGATGCAGTTGTTCGATCTTGCCGGCGACTTCCAGCGATCCGGCAAACGTAATTCTCACGTCACCAATCGCGATCGGCACCGTGTTGCGATCGACGACGACATAGCCACGGTCTTTGTCGACGATGATGCCAGTGCCGTAGTAGTGCCGCTCTGACACGCCGGATAAGGTGTACGGCAGGTCAAACGTCACCACTACCAAAGACGGCGCAATCGCTCTGATGCGCGGGTCATCGTAGTGATTAAGTCCGGTGCTGCCCGCTTCTGCCGGGACGGGCTCCGGGCCGTCAGCCAGCGTCCTGCACGGCCACAGACCCAGCGTATCATCGCGCCGGCAGCGCTCTGCCGGGAACCAGACACGATCCATCTCGAGCAATCGAACCACCGAGTTTTGCGGATTCTCCATATCGACGTAGCGAACCTTGGCGCGTGCGCCGTCGGCGAGTTGATCCAGTGCCGCTTCAAAGTCATCAAGATCGTTGATCGGCTCTCCATCCATTTCCACGATGACTGCGCCACGCGGTATCGCCGCCTTGGACAGCAGGTACCCCGGGTTGGCTACGTAGACGCCCGTAGGTTGACGGTTATAGTGGCGCGCCTGCTGATACGACAATTTATTTACAGTGCCGTCACCAAACTGCAGGTACTCATCCGGCGTGATGGCGTGCAGGTCATCGACCTGAATTGAGCTGATTATTTGCTTCCCACCGCGTTCAAGTTCGACTTCGATTGGTTTGCCAACGTTGCTGTCGAGTATGGATTCCAAAGGAATAAATTCCGTAATCATCACGCCGTTGATCCGTATCAGGATATCGCCCGGTGCCATAGTGCCGGCCGCCGGTGACCCCGGAATTACCTGCTCAACCGCCAGCATGCTGGTTTGCTTGGCACTCTTCTCGCGCGCAGTACGCTCGGACTCCGGTGTCAGACCGAGCCGGCGCAGTTCGTCGAAAGGCTTGCTCTGAAACGTCGTCTGCAATGTGCCGCGTGCAACCGTATTACCTTTCTGCAATTCCCCGAGAGCACGAGCAATACGATCCAATGGCAGGAAGAAACTACTCGCGGCGGAATTGTTGCCGCCCGCGTTGAGAGCCACGACCTCGCCGTTAATGTTTACCACGGGCGAGCCCGACGAGCCCCCGGAGGTACTCGATGCCGCCTGGTAATAGAAGGTATTGAAATCGTTGTACTGGCCGCGGCCGTACTCCGGCGCCTGGCGGTCCAGTCGTGCAATAGTTCCCGCGAGGATGGACAGTTGCTCGCCGGCATCATTGCCGATGACGCGAATTTCCTTGCCAATACCCGCCCCATCCGGAACGAGAGGCAATTCTTCAGGTTTGATGTATTGCAGATCCGCGGGATCGTATCGGAAGAACCCGAAGTCGTGCACGGGGTCACGATAAATTGGTGTCAGCCGGACTTCTTCGTTGTTCTGGAATATCGCCTCGGCGATAACGGGGCCGGGTGCGACAACATGACGATTGGTCAGGATGATGCCGCGTTTCGCGTCGACGACAAATCCGGTCGCCTGCGATGATGAGTTCCACTCGGTGTCAAACGCCCGGGTACTGTCGATGCGTATGGACACTACTCCGGAGGCGATGCGCTCCAGTGTCTGGGTCCATGCAGAGTCTTCGGCAGCTTGTGCCACAAAGTTTGCCAGCAGCAGTGATGCTGCCACCAGAATCCTGACCTTTCTCATAGTCTTCCTGATTAGTAAACGGACCGATAACCGGGCCGAACGCCCGACCGTACTTATCTCGACTGTACGGACGGCCAGCGGTTCACTATTTCAACAAATACTGGAGGCTCGCGCGACTACCAATATCACGTTTCCTCGGGTCGGTAGGCCAGATCCAACTGCCGGGCGGCCTTCACATCGTCCAGTCGCCGTACCGGCATGGTGTACGGCGCATCCTTGAACTGCGTGCCGGCTTTTGCCGCGGTCGCGATTTCGATCATGGCGGTCACGAAATTGTCCAATGTTTCCTTGCTCTCGGTCTCTGTCGGCTCGATCAACAAGCACTCGGGAACCAGCAGCGGAAAATAGGTCGTCGGCGCATGATAGTTCTTATCCAGCAAGGCCTTGGCGATATCCATGGCGGTCAGGTTCAGCGTCTTCGCTTCGCGCTTCATTGTCACAATAAACTCGTGGCTGGCCCGGCGTGTCGGAAAGGCAAGCTCAAATCCTGCCTCGCGCAAGCGCGCTGCCAGGTAGTTGGCATTCAGCGTCGCGTATTCCGAGACCCGCTCCATGCCGGTGCGACCCAACATGCGCATGTAGACGTACGCACGTATCAGCACGCCGGAATTGCCCATGAAACCGGACAGGCGACCTATGCTTTGCGGCAGGTCTTTTTCAGTCAGCCAGTCGTAGGTCGTAACTCCATCGACTTCCTTACTGCCAACAACAGGGATCGGCATGAATGGCAGCAGGCGCTTGTTAACGCCGACCGCTCCGGAGCCCGGGCCACCGCCGCCGTGTGGCGTCGAGAAGGTCTTGTGCAGATTCATGTGGATGACATCGAAATCCATGTCGCCCGGCCTGACCTTGCCCAAAATGGCGTTGAGATTGGCGCCGTCGTAGTACAACAATCCGCCGGCATCGTGAACAACGTCCGCGACCTCTTTGATGCGTCTTTCGAATACGCCAAGCGTCGACGGATTGGTCAGCATGATACCGGCCGTTTGTGGACCGACCGCCGCCTTGAGCGCTTCGAAATCGACATCGCCTTCCGAGTTGGTTGGAATCTCCCTGACAACGCAACCGCACATGGTTGCCGTCGCGGGATTCGTACCGTGCGCCGCATCCGGGCAAATGATCTCGTTGCGACCGTGGTCGCCGCGCGCTTCGTGGTAGGCCTTGATCATTGCGACGCCGGCGAGCTCGCCCTGTGCGCCTGCCATCGGGGTTAAAGACACACCTTTCATTCCGGTGACATCTTTTAGCATTTCCTGCAACTCGAACATGCAGGTGAGAAAACCCTGACCGTGGCTGACCGGGCCCAACGGATGACGTCCCGCAAACTCCGGCAGCAGCGCCAGCGCATTACACGCTCTTGGGTTGTACTTCATGGTGCACGAGCCGAGCGGGTAGAACTGCGTATCTATCGAGAAGTTCATTTGCGACAAACGCGTAAAGTGACGCACGGTTTGTAACTCGGACGCTTCGGGCAGACGCGGCTTATCGGTACGCAATAATGAGGCGGGAATTGCCGAGCTCGTTGCGTTGGCCGGGGCCTGTGCGAACGCACGCCGCCCGGTACGTGACTTGTCAAATATGAGCTCGCTGCCCTTCAGGTTATTCATCGATATCTATTCCAAGCGCGCGAAATGCAGCGCGATAATTAGGTTCAGTAGTGATGTCTTCGATATGTTCGCGGTGCACGACCGTGTTGTTTTCGTCCAGCACGACCACAGCACGCGAAAACATGCCTGCCAGGGGGCCGTCAATAATCTGCACTCCGTAATTCTCACCGAAACCGGCGTGCCGAATCGCCGACAGTCCGACGATATGCGATAGCTCGTGCTCTTCCTGGAATCGCCGGTGTGCGAACGGCAGATCATAAGACACCATTAACATCGCCAGATTCTCTTGCTCACGGGCGAGGCGATCGAACTCTACGACGGAATTCGCGCACACCTTGGTGTCTATACTGACAAAAATGTTCAGCACTTTGCGCTGCCCCATCCAGTTGCCGAAACTCACGTTTCGAAGTTCAGTATCGACCAGAGAAAAATCCGGGGCTCGACTGCCGATACTCGGCAAATCACCGTAAGTTCGGTAACTCGCATTCTTGTATTGAATTTTGGACACGGTGATTCCTGTTAAGCGCCTGTAGCCATGACATCGGCGAATGCGGTGACGTAAGTGGCTATATCAGCCGCTGTCTTGGTTTCTGTGGCGCAAACCAGCAGAGCATCCGTGCCGGCGAACGACGTTACGTCGAGACCGCCGAGAATGCCGCGATCGGCGAGTGCTGTCAGTAACGGTGCCACGGGGCGGTCCAGTTGCAGCGCTACCTCGTGGAAAAACGGTCCTTCGTAGAGTCGGGTGACGCCCTTGATAGCCGTTAGCCCGTTGACGAGAGCCGCTGTATTCGCGTGACAGGTGTTCGCCACATTGACCAGCCCTTCGTAACCCAGCAAGGACATGTATATGGTCGCGGCCGTCACCATCAGGCCCTGATTGGTACAAATGTTCGAGGTCGCTTTCGAGCGCCTGATATGTTGCTCGCGAGCCTGCAGGGTCAGCGCAAAACCCGGTTTGCCATCCAGATCCGTCGTGCGCCCGACGATGCGTCCGGGCATTTGCCGAACATGCTGTTCCTGGCAGGTCATGAAGCCAAAGTACGGACCACCGGAAGACATCGGTACACCCAGCGGCTGACCTTCGCCAATGGCGATGTCAGCACCGTTCTCGCCCCACTGCCCGGGAGGCTTCAGGATCGCGAGTGAGGTCGGGTTCACGATACTGATCAGTATCGCGCCTTCAGCATGTGCCCAGTCGGTCAGGCGATCCACGTCATCCAGCGTACCGGCGAAGGACGGCTGCTGAACAACCACAGCGACCGGATCCCGGTCTGCCGGCAATTGCTCAAAGTCGACATTGCCGTTCTCCGGAAGCGCTGCCAGTCGCTCAAAGCTCAGGCCCTGTGCACCGGCAATCGCCTCCGCCACCTGCTGATACACAGGATTTACGCCGGGCGCGAGCAGTATTCGGCCGCTCTTTACTCGCCGATTGGTACGCACAGCCATTAAGGAAGCTTCTGCAAGCGCGGACGCACCGTCGTACAGGGAGGCGTTGCTGACATCGAGCCCGGTCAGCGCGGTGATCATCGTCTGGTACTCGTAAATCGTCTGCAGCGTACCCTGGCTAGCCTCCGCCTGGTACGGCGTATAGGCGCTGTAGTACTCACCACGTGTCGCAATGTCCCAGACGGCTGTCGGTATGTGGTGCTCATACGCGCCCGCGCCGATAAAGCACATCGGTGAGCCGTCCATCTTTGCGCGTTGCCGCATCAACCGCGAGATTTCCATCTCGCTCAGCGCCTCGGGAACGTGCTCCAGGTGTTCGATCATGAGCTCAGGAGGAATCTCGTCGAACAGATCGGCGATCGAGCCGACACCGATCGTGTCCAGCATCTCGCGCGTGTCTTTCTCGGTGTGCGGTATAAAAGGCATAAGACTCAGTCGTCCAGTTCGTCGAGGAAAGTTTGGTAATCGTCCGGCGTCATCAGCGCATCCTCATCGAGGTCTTCGCTGGGCTTGATGCGAACAATCCAGCCGTCGCCGTAAGGATCCGAATTGATCGTCTCCGGGTCATCGGACAGGTCTTCGTTGACTTCCAGAATTTCACCGGCAATGGGCGCGTAGACATCAGATGCAGCCTTCACGGATTCCACCACAGCCATCTCACCGCCCGCGTCCACGTCCTGCCCTACCTCCGGCAATTCGACGTACACAAGGTCGCCCAGTGCAACCTGAGCATGATCAGTAATGCCGATGGTCACAGAGCCATCTTCTTCCTGCCGCAGCCACTCGTGCTCTTGGGTGTACAAAAGATCCCCAGGTAATTCAGTCATCACCACTCTCCCTTAATTTTTCTATCTTAAATTTCTATGCGAACCTGACCATTGCGAACGAACGGCGGATTGACAATACGCACGTTCAATAATTTGCCACGGACGTCAACCTGCGCCCGCTCGTAATCTCCGGCCGGCAACCGGGCCAGCGCTATGGATTTCTCAAGGCTGGGGGAATACCCGCCACTGGTGATCTCGCCTTCACCATAGCCGTCAACGACGACCTTTTGGTGATTCCTCAGTACGCCCTTGTCTTCTAATAGCAGGCCGACAAAACGTTGTCTGTCCGGAGAGTTACGTAATTTCTGCAGCGCTGCACGACCGATAAAGTCGCGCTCCGCGGGTTCCCAGGCAATGGTCCACTCCAAACCCGCTTCGAGCGGCGAAATCGACTCATCCATATCAGTGCCGTACAGATTCATCGCCGCTTCGAGGCGCAGGGTGTCGCGAGCACCGAGGCCGCAGGGTGCCACGCCGGCGGCCAGTAGCTGACGCCAGAAGTCAGCTGCGTCTGCGGCAGGCAGGCAGATCTCCCAGCCGTCTTCGCCCGTGTAGCCGGTACGCGCGATAAAAACCTCGCCGGCTTGCAGGCCGTTGAAAGGCTTAAGGGCAAGCGCTGCGTCACGGTATGCAGCGTCGATCAATGGCGCCGTGAGATGCCGAGCCTCTGGACCCTGCACAGCGACCATGGCCAGTTCGGCACGCTCGCTGACAGCGATGTAGTAAGGAGCCGCTTGCTTGCGGATCCAGGCGAGGTCTTTTTCACGGGTTGCGGCATTCACGACCAGGCGATAGTCCGTATCCGCCATGAAATAAATAATCAGATCGTCGATGACGCCGCCGTCAGCATTCAGCATGCAGGTATACAACGCCTTGCCATAGGTCTTCAGCTTGGCGATGTCGTTCGCGACCAGGTGTTGCAGAAATTCTTTAACGCGCGCGCCGGAGAGGTCCACGATGGTCATATGCGACACATCGAATACGCCGGCATTCTGGCGTACGGCGTGATGCTCTTCCTTCTGCGAGCCGTAATGCAGCGGCATATCCCAGCCACCAAAATCTACGATGCGAGCATCGGCGGCGATGTGACTGTCGTACAGCGGTGTCCTGGAACCCATAATCTCTTGTCTCTCGAATTCAGCGCGCAAATAAAAAGGGCGGCAGACGCAACGGGTCTGCCGCCCCTCTGTCCTTTGCAACCTGAGAGATCAATGATTCGTCGAATCACTTTCCCCTTCGGTGGGCCGTCTCGACCGCTCTCCAGAGCTAATCAGCGTACTCAGTCCTTCTGCCTGAGCGTTTCCGGGCGTGTTGCGCCTTCGGCGCCTCGATGAAATGAGGTCTCTTCTGGGCACGCTATCGATTAGTGCGCGCATGATAGCCAAGTGGGCGGCAGGTTGCCAGCGGCAGCGAGGACAGTGACAATGCCGGGCATATGAATCGGGGAAGTTCGCTATGAAAATGCTAACAACAGGGCTGGCTGTACTGAGCCTCTTCGCCACAAGTGTGTCCAACGCAGATGCCAGCGCGGATTTCGCCGCGCTGTTGGCCGACCACTGGGAAGCGCAGCTCGTTAACAACCCGCTGAGCGCCTCGATGGACGGCGATCTGCGATTCAATGATCGCTGGACCGACTTCAGCGTATCGGCAATCGAGCAACGACATCAGCAGAATCGGGAATTCCTGCGCCGTGTCTATGCGATCGACCGCGAGGCCCTGTCCGTCGATGATCAACTCAACTACGAGCTGTTTCGCCGGCAAATGCAGGATGCCGTCGATGAATATCAATTCCAGGATTTTCTGCTGCCGTTTTCGCACCGCGGCGGCATTCAGGGGCTGCACAACATCACCAACCAGTTGCGACTCGAAACCGTCAAAGACTATGACGATTGGCTATCTCGACTTAGCAAGATCAAGGTCCTGATCGATCAGCAAATCGATCTCGCGGAAAGCGGGCGGAAGTCCGGATACATGCCGCCGACGGTGCTTATGGAACGCATATCAGAACAGCTCAAAATGCAGGTCGTGGAGTACGCGAGCGAAAGCCCGTTCTTTGCAGTCTTCGCTGACATGCCGGAGTCCATTACTGCGGCTGACCGTGAGCGTATCCGCTCAGAAGCCACCGATACGCTTGAAAAAACGGTTATCCCCGCATACAGCAAGCTGGACAGTTACTTCCATGATCGTTACCTGCCGGCAAGCCGGGAAAGTGTTGGTCTGTCCACGCTGCCCAACGGTAAGGCCTGGTACGAGTGGTTGGCACGATCCTACACAACAACACGCATGACGCCGGATGAAATCCATCGTCTTGGACTGGACGAAGTGAAACGCATTCGCGACGAGATGGCGAAGATTATTGAGGAGGTTGGTTTTGCAGGTAGCTTCCAGGAATTCCTCACTTTCTTAAGGACCGACCCGCAGTTCTACTATGACAACCCGGAAGACTTGTACGAAGCTTACCTCGCGACCAGCAAACGGATCGACCCGGAGCTCGTGCGGTTGTTCGGAAAGCTGCCGCGCATGCCCTACGGCGTAAAACCCATACCCGATTCGACCGCACCGCACACAACTACGGCCTATTACTCACGCCCGGCCGCCGACGGCAGCCGCGCCGGCATCTACTGGGTCAACCTTTATCGCCCGGAGGTGCGCCCGAAGTATGAGATCGAAGTTCTCAGCGTTCACGAAGCCATGCCCGGCCACCACCTGCAACTCGCGTTGCAGCAGGAACTGTCAGAGGTACCCAATTTCCGACGCCAAATGGGATTTACCGCGTTTGTCGAAGGCTGGGGCTTATACAGTGAGCGACTGGGCTACGACCTGGGCCTGTATCAGGATCCCTATTCGCGTTTCGGCCAGCTGACTTACGACATGTGGCGCGCAGTGCGGCTGGTCGTTGATACCGGCATTCATTACAAAGGCTGGACGCGGCAACAGGCAATCGACTTTTTTAAAGACAATGCTGCCAAGTCAGAGCATGACATCGTTAATGAAATCGATCGCTATATCGGCAATCCCGGCCAGGCGCTGGCGTACAAGATCGGGCAACTCAAGATGCTGACTCTGCGAGAGCGCGCGAAGATCCAGCTTGGAGACGACTTTGATATCCGAGCTTTCCATGATGAGTTACTTGGCGCCGGGGCGTTGCCGCTGGATCTATTAGAACAGCGCATCGATAACTGGCTGGCGGCCCAATAGTCTTCAGGCGGCCGCCCGTACTATTCGTCGTCCGGCAGCTCGTAATCGTTGCGTAGCGTTACGTCGTCCGTGAAGTACTGAACGAACTCCCAATCATTGCCGTCAGCATCGTAGAAATAGACTCGCTTACGGTGCGGATGGCTATTCGGATACGTTGAATCCCTGAATCCCGCAGCGACCAATCTATGCTGCAGAGCGTCGATGTCATCCACTTCGAAACCCAGATGGTTGACACCCGGCTTGCCATCATAGGGCTTGCGGTTAGTGTCTCGCTGACTTGCAGTTTCATTCAACGCGATATAAGTGTCGTCAGTGCCGATGTGCATCCAACGCAAACCGTCGCTGACGCTTTCGCTGCGTACTTTGAATTCCGGAAATGCGGTCCTCAAGAATTTTACGGCATCGTCAAAGTGACGAACGTGAAGGTTGGCGTGTTCCATTCGAACGATCATGGTGTTCTCCCATTGCTTTCCGTCAGTCTGGATTGCTGTTGACAGTACAGCAACTGAATTGCTATTTAACCAGCTGATTGATATTTTAGCGACATGACCGAAATCAACAAAAACCTGGCTGGCAATATCCGCAGGTTACGTGAAGCGCGCAACTTTTCTCAGCAGCAAATAGCGACGCTTTCCGGGCTGCCGCGCCCGACCTGGGCGAGTCTTGAGACCGGCAAGGCAAATCCAACACTGACTGTGCTCAGCAAGGCAGCTACCGCATTGAATGTATCCATAGAGGAACTGATTGGTCCGCCGCGAAACGATTTTCAATTTATTGCAGCAAACGAGGTTCGTGCACGCACCCGCCAGGGCGCGACTCTCCGACCCCTGGTCCCTGAAGCCCTGCCCGGCTTGGAAGTATCGCGCACCGAGCTCGCGCCCGGCGGACATATGACCGGCGTCCCGCATACGACCGGCACACGCGAGTATCTGACCTGCGAACGCGGACAGGTGGAGCTCATCGCTGGCGGCGAACACCACCTGTTGAACGAAGGCGACATGCTGGTTTTCCGCGGCGACCAACGCCACTCCTACCGCAACCCGGACCAGAAACGAATATCGGTGTCTATCTCAATCGTCTGCTTTGCCAGCAGACCCTAGAACTGCAGGACCATAAATCGGCTGATCGGATCCTCGCGGTAATCCGCAAACGGGAGGGCGGTATCGTCCTCGACGATGATCAGGCCGAAGCGGGAAACTCTCGCCTCGCGAACGCCGCGCGGTCCGCCGGTGTCGCGTCCGCATCATAGATTTCTTCGATGCGCCGGATACGGTTCCCTATGCCTTCTCGATTCGCAATTTGAATACTCAAGCCAGGGCGCGCATTCATTTCGAGAATGAGGGGACCGAGATCAGCGTCAATAACCATATCAACGCCGAGGTAACCCAAACCTGTGACTTCGTAGCCACGGGCGGATGTCTCAAGAATAAAATCCCAATGTGGAATCTGCAGGCCAGACACATTGACACCTGTGTCCGGGTGATCGTCGACCAGCAAATTGTTGAGTACGCCTGCGAGCGTCACACCTGTCGCAAGGTCTACGCCAGCGCCGACCGCACCCTGATGCAGGTTGGCCTTGCCGTCTGAAGCTCTTGTAGGCAGGCGCACCATCGCCATTACCGGATAACCGCGATAAACAATGACGCGGATATCCGGTACGCCCTGATAGCTCACCTCGGCAAATGTCGGGTCAAAATGCACGCAGTACTCAATCAGCGCTTTGTCGCGTTGACCGCTCAGGCTGTATTGACCGCCAACTATGTTGGAAATGTGATGTTCTATTTCTCCCTGTGACAGCAACAGGCCGCTACTCAGACGAAAGGTGTCGCGTTTGCGTTCGCTGCGGCCGGTGACGACCAGTATTCCATCGCCGCCACTGCCCTCCGCAGGCTTGATGACAAAACTGGATTTGTCCGCGACGATCGCCGCGAAATCCTGAACGTCAACCTGGTGTTCGATCATGCCGTACAACTCGGGTACGGCCATGCCCACAGCGATAGCCAGCTTCTTCGTCAACGCCTTGTCATCGACTCGCGGATAAAATCGCCGTGGATTCAGGCGCATGATGAATTCCGCGTTGCGCTCATTCATGCCGAGTATGCCGGCCTCGTGAAGTTTCTTCGCCACCGACATCATCAGTTTTTCACTAGCTCTTTGAAACGGCGCAACTCGGTCAGTCGATAACCTGTGTAACGGCCCACCAGCAGGACAGCGGCGAGCAGTACCAACAATAGCTCCGGAAATGTAAACATGAGGTGTTCCAGCCACGGCATTACCATGAAAGCGTAAGCAAGAACCGCTACCACCATGCTACCGACACCTGCCCGAATCGCATCGACGGGACCCCGCTCTTCCCAAACAACGGACATACGTTCTATCGTCATTGCAATAATTACCATTGGGAACAAAGCAACCGACAATCCCATTTCCAGCCCCATGCGGTGCGACAACATGCTGATAGTAAGCATCAACATAACCACCACGATCAGGACTGCACCGAGCCTCGGCACGAGTAACAGTCGCAATCGTTCAAGCAAGAAACGAATCGTCAGGCCCAGGGTAACGAGCAAGGTAAACAGTATCAGGCCCCAAAGAAGTTTCGTCTCACGAAATGCCAACGCAATCAGCACCGGCATGAATGTGCCGAAAGCGTCAATACCGACGATGTTTCGCATGACCACCATAACGAACGCACCTATGGGGATCATCAGCAACACGGCGTAAACCGACTGTGTTCGGATTGGCAAACTGTAGAGTGAAAAATCAACCGCTGTGCGCCCGCGTTTCGCCGTCTGCGTTTCCGCTATAGCCACAGCATCAAGGTGGTTTTCCTGAATTGCGAATGCGACCTGCACATTGCTGCCGCCTTCAACTGTAATCAGCGGCGAATTGCCACGCCACCAGACCAGGAACTGTCTGGGCAAAGATTCTTCGCCGCTAACGGGGTTGAAATACCGCCAGCGGTCGCCGTCATGCACTTCCAGCCACGACACGAGATTGGCGCCGCGCTGCCTTTCGGTCAGCGGAAAGCCATGTACGACCCGCGATGGAATACGCGCCGATGCCAGAATCTCACTCACGACTGCGACAAAATCCGCACTGCTATTCACTTCGGAAAGTATCAGTTCGACGTTGGCATCAGGTGATGGATCATTGAGTTTGCGCAGCACCTCCGACGTTAGCGACGCCGTATCTGCGGAACGCTCGCGCGCGTATTCCACCAGCACCTGCACGGCCGTGTTCATCGGCTCTCTGATCACCGGTGTCGGCGGAAACGGCGGCGTTGTATCCGACTTGTCAACGCGGCGATCTTCATACACTGACACACGGTAGTAGACAGTCTGCCTGCCATCCGCGCGTCGGGTCGTCCATTCCGCGATTCGGCCGTCGTCACCAAACGGCGTACCGTATCCGTAACCGCGCGATACTGAATTCTCGTTCAGCATGCGGAACCCGGGTGTCAGTGTCGGGATGCGCAACTGCGCCCTGATGGATCCTGGACCGGAATCGAAACTGACGGCGGCCTCCACTGTCCACACGGCAGCTTCCTGATTCTTCGTTACCGGAAATCCCAGTACCTGCCACTTGTAGAAAAACACGGACATTCCGATTGCTGTCAGCAATGCGGCCAATATCAAAACGTATGGCTGCTTCATTATCCCCTCGCAGTCTTGTTGTTGCGCTATATGCCCAGCGCGGTTTTTACGGCACGTTCTTTGAGGGGGCCGCTGCGATCGAAAAGTCGCATCCCCATTTGTCGCAACTCCCCCAGAACCGCGGAGTCTGTAGTAAACAGGCTATTGAGGCTAGTCATGAAATGCAACATTGTCAGGTTGGCGCCTTTGCGAGCACGTTCGTAACGCCGCAATACCGGCCGGTCGCCCGGATGCAGGCCCGCGGACAATGCCGTATCCAGGACGCGCGCGAGTTCTGCAGCGTCCTGCAGACCGAGATTCGCACCCTGCCCCGCCAATGGATGAATGGCATGCGCGGCGTCGCCGATGAGCGCAATGCCCGGCAGCACATAACGCTCTGCGTGCTGAGCGCCCAACGGGAAAGCGCCCCTGGCTCCGGCAACCGAGAGCTGGCCGAGAACTTCGTCCGATGCAGCGCTCAGCATGCGACCCAACTCGGTATCTGTAGCCGCCATCGCCAGTTGCGCCGTTTCGGGCGTTGTTGACCACACCACCGAAATGCGTCCATCGGCGAGCGGCAACATGCCAAGCGGACCATCGCGCAAGAATCGTTGCCACGCAGTACTTTGGTGTTTGCGCTCTGTCTTGAGATGCGTAACGACAGCCGTCTGTTGATACGGTCGCCGGCGGGCCTTGATGCCAGCCAGGTCACGTACTATCGATCGCGCCCCGTCAGCGCCGACCACCAGGTCGGCCTCGGGCAACGTAGCTATGGTCGTTTCAAACTTCAGCCGCACATCGCTGTCAGTCAGGGTGGCCAGTAAGGCGTCCTGAATCAGCACGTTCTCGACGATGAAACCCAGCTGCGGCAGGGCGAACTCCGCAGCCTCAAAATTAACCGTAGATGCGCCATCCGGTGAGCCATTTTCATCCCAAACGCGCATCGCTTCGAAAGGCGAAACTCGAGTCGCCTGAATCTTGGCCCAGGCACCGACAGATTCGAGCAGTGCGGCCGAACCGTTAGCAATAGCGGATACACGCAGCGACACATCATTGCTGCTCTGAAAATCAGGTCGGCATGCGCCGTCGATGACGGTGATGTCCAGCGCATCCGCGTTGCGCCCCTTCGCCAGTAACGCTGCCAGTGTCAGACCGGTCATTCCGGCACCGACGATCACGATGCTGTAGCGGCGTTTCATCGGAGCGGCACACCACGCGACAAGCGCGGCAACTTTCCTGCCAGACCCATCGTATGTTTGGCGAATGTCCGACGCACACCGGGTATCAGATCGAACCCGATCATGCCGATGTTTCGCAGCAGGCCAATACCGGGCCGCTTGCTGCCAAACAACCGCACAAGATTGTCCGTAAAGTGCACCAACTTTCGTTGGTCAGAGCGCCGCCAGTCCGCATACCGGTCAAGGACAGCTGGCGCGCCGTAGTCGGCAGATTCAGCCAGTGCGTCTGCGATGCAATCGCAGAGCGCCGCAACGTCACGCATGCCGAGGTTAAAACCCTGCGCTGAGACCGGATGCAAACCGTGCGCCGAGTTGCCGATCAGTACGCTCCTCGTTGCAGTCAGGCGCAACGCCTTACTCAGCGTTAACGGGTAGGCAGCGCGTTTCCCGACGCGGGAGAACTGTCCGACGCGATTGCCGAATTCTTTCAGCAAGGCCTGCAGAAACCGGCTGTCGTCCAGGTCCAGTATTGGACCGGCAGCAGACGTCGAAACTGTCCAGACGAACCCGGCGCGACCGTCCGCTACCGGCAAGATCGCCAGCGGTCCGTGCTCAGTAAATCGTTCGAAGGCGCGGCCGTTCAATGCCTGCTCGGTCAGCAGATTGCCAATGACCGCGGTTTGCTCATAGTCGCGTTTCTGTACCGATATACCCATCATGTCGCGGAGCGTTGAATTGGCGCCATCCGCAGCAACCAGCAGGCGACAGCGCAAGGTCTTTTCCTGGCCATCGACAGACAGTGTCGCGTCGGCGCCGTCGGGCCCGAGCTCGATTGCCGCGATACTCGCCGGGCAATAAAGGTCGATGTTGCTACAAGCACCGAGTTGAGATTGCAGCACTTCGCCGAGCACGCGGTTAATTACAACGTAACCGAGTGCCTCAACGCCCTGCTCTTCGGCATTGATATGTGAAAAGCCGAAGCGACCTTTGTCGGATACGTGAATGCTGGAAATCGGCGTGGCAGCCGCCAGCACCTCTGTCCACAACCCCATCGCTTCGAACATGCGCTGGGTGCTGCGGGACAATGCCGTGGATCTGTCGTCAAAACTGGGTTGTTCTGAACCCTTGCGCGCAACGGCTTCGACGACCGCGATTCGCAACGGCAATGGTGCCAGCGCAAGCGCGAGACTTGTGCCGATCATCCCGCCGCCAACAACGACGACATCGTAGGTATCTGCCTCGCCACTCACGACTTACGCACCGTTCATCAGGGCTTCGATGTCATCCGGGTCGCTGGCAAGGCCCTTGCTCAGTATGTCCGGGCCCTTGCGGGTTACAGCAACATCGTCCTCGATTCGGATGCCAATTTTACGGAAGCGCTTCGGCACTTTACGACTGTTGTCTGTGTAAATACCGGGCTCGACAGTGGTGACCATTCCCGGTTCCAGCATGCGCCACTCGTCACCCACTTTATAGTCGCCAACGTCGTGCACATCCATGCCGATCCAATGCCCGGTGCGATGCATATAGAACTGTTGGTAGGCGCCGTCTTTGATCAGACGAGGAACTGAACCATCAAGCAAACCGAGTTTGCAGAGTCCTTTGGTGATCGCCTTGACGGCAGCGTCGTGCGGCTCATTCCAGTGATTACCCACCACGACTTTTTCAATCGCCGCCTGCTGCGCCTCAAGTACGACTTCGTACAGAGCGCGTTGCTCGGGACTGAAGCGCCCATTCACAGGAAACGTTCGCGTGACATCCGAGGCGTAATAGTCGAGTTCACAACCTGCATCGATCAGTAGCAGATCGCCGTCACGCAGAACGTCGTTGTTCTCAACGTAGTGCAGAATGCAGGCATTCTTTCCGCCGCCGACGATCGGGCTGTAGGAAGCCCACGCATCGTTGCGGCGAAACTCGTGTCGGAACTCGGCTTCAACCTGGTATTCATGCATGCCCGGCCGGGTCACTTTCATCGCCCGCTTGTGCGCCTCGACAGCCACTTTGGCTGACCTTCGCATTGCGGCTATTTCATCGCGGCTTTTGAACAGACGCATGTCGTGCAACAAATGATCAAGCGCAACGAATTCCTGCGGTGAATGCACTCCGCGGCTGAGCTTCGAGCGCAAAGTATTCACCCAGTCCGCCATGCGCGCATCAAACTCAGCGTACATACCCATGGTGTAATAAACGCGGCTGCAGGACTCCATGATGCCTGGCAGGATGTCATCGAGATCGTCGATTGGAAAAGCATCGTCGGCGCCGAAATCCTTAACGGCCCCTTCCTGCCCTGCCCGCAAACCATCCCATTGCTCTTTCTTTGGGTCTTTCTCGCGACAGAACAACAGGTATTCGCCACTCTCACGTCCCGGTGCCAGCACGGCTACCGCCTGCGGCTCTGCAAAACCCGTCAGATAGTAGAAGTCGCTGTCCTGGCGGAAGCGATATTCCACGTCGCGACTTCGAGTTCGGGCTGGCGCGGACGGCAAAATAACAATGCCGCCCGGACCGACCATGCGCATCAACTGGCGGCGTCGCTTTTCAAATTCACTGCTATTCATTTGGACTCGGCCTTGGAATTTCGGATGTCTGCCAGTTCTTCGTAGCACAGCTGCGCCGCGACACGAACGTATTCGACGAGTTCGACGTAAGCCGATTCATTATCGTCCTCATCTGACTCATCATCCAGCCCCGCGCGGGTAATCTGCAGCAGGTCCTTAATAATGTCGGACAGGGGCTTCGCGGCCAGTCGATCGCGCAAGGCCTCGCTGTGTTTGGCAGAAACGAGGCCGTGCAGAAAACCTTCGCACCAATGCCCCAGTGCCTCAGCACGCAACGCGACATCCTCCTCATCAGCGGGCAACACAGGTTCGAACTCCGACAATCGCTCAGACAGTTGCCAGTAAGTCGATTGGTAAAGTACATCCAGGATACGCTGACTTTCCGCGCGCAAGGCATTGGCTTCGTCGGTTCCCTCGAGAACCTGCAACAACCAATCGGGTGCCGCGGGTACACCGGCTATAGCCAGACGGCCCGTCAAAAGTCCATGCGCCTGCGCAGCATCCCAGGTTGCGCCGCACCTTTTGAGCGTACCGTCCAGCACTTCAAACGTGAGCTTTTCTTCCATCCGCATACCAACCTTATCAATCGCACCAATCCCTTATGATCCCACGGACGGTCAATTGTGACCACGCCAGCTTCCCCTGCCTGCAATCGGCGATTGATTCTCGTCTGAGGCGTGACTATATTGCCGGTATGGCCGAGAAGATCAATTCAACCTTCGAACACGAACTCAAACGACTTGAAAAGCGGGTCGATGCCCTGGTACGTGTCTGTGACCAATTGCAAGACGAGAACCGCTCACTTAAGCAGCGCCAGGATGTGCTGACATCTGAGCGCGCGGGTCTGCTGCAAAAGAACGAGCAGGTAAGAGCGCGGGTAGAAGC
The DNA here is from genome assembly GCA_942490655.1 of uncultured Gammaproteobacteria bacterium. GTDB lineage: Bacteria > Pseudomonadota > Gammaproteobacteria > Steroidobacterales > Woeseiaceae > UBA1847. Next base: position 501,509 of record CALNXZ010000014.1, read on the forward strand.
CATGATCGGCCGCCTTAAAGCGATGGAGCAAGGCTCTTGATACAACAGCACGGAGTAAGCTGAATGACCGATCAAACTGCGCAGGTAAGCGTCAGAATTCTGGACAAGGAATATAAGGTAGCCTGCCCCGCCAGCGAGCGCACTAACCTGCTCGACTCTGCGGAAATCCTGAATGCCAAGATGCGCGAGATTCGCGACAGCGGACGAGTCATCGGGCTGGACAGAATCGCCGTCATTGCGGCCTTGAACATGGCGAATGACCTGATTCATGCGAATGCGCGTGACCTGGAACTCGAGGGCGGCATCAGTAACCGCTTGAAAATCATATCCGACCGCGTCGACAACGTCCTGAGCCACTCACAGCAACTCGATCTCTAGTCGATCCGCAGACACAAAACCCGTAGAATTCAACTTGGCGTCTCCTGCAGTGTTCGATACTGGCCTGGAAACCTCCCGACCCTAAATCTCCACCTCGGGGTCGTTGCCTGCTGTTCGCATTTGTGCAAAACCGTTTCGACGGTGAGCCTGTTGCGGCGGCGGTTGACCCCACTTTTAGCTCCGGTTCGAGAGCGAAGGTTCATGACGGCACAGGTGGGAGGCGCCTCTCTTTTCTTTAACTGCAAATCCCTGTGAAAAACATGATGCAAAAACTTCGTACCGAAGCGCTGTCTGCACGACGTGAATTGTCTGCTGAAGATCGCGCTCGCGCTTCGAAAAAAATTTGCAACAGTGTTACAAGTTCACGCGAATTTCGTTCGTCAACTCTCATCGCCTGTTACCTTTCGATGCCGGACGAAGTCGACACACGAATTATCATCGAGCGCGGCTGGCGCGCAAAAAAGCGCATTTTCGTCCCAATTACGCGCAAAACCGGTGAAATGTTTTTTCGCGAAATACTCCCGGCAACACCCTTGTTGAGCAATCGCATGGGGATTTTGGAACCTGTTTCGGGCGACACTATTGCTCCCCGTGCATTGCAGCTGGTCGTCACTCCAACTGTCGCTTTCGACAATCTCAATCATCGAATTGGTATGGGTGGCGGCTACTACGACAGGTGTTTTTCTTTCCTCCGACACAGAAATCAATGGTTGAAACCGAAGCTCCTTGGCATTGCCTTCAGATGTCAAAAAGTCGAGAGAATATCGCCAAATACATGGGATATACGGCTTTATCGGACTATAGATGAGGCGACTTAGGACAGCATTTCGAAGCACAAAAGCGGCCATCATCGATCGCCGCCTGGCACTCTCCTTTTTCGCAATTCAAAAAGTCGACGCGGCGTATTCTGCGACCTGACATTCCGCAAAAAAACATACTCGTGGCTACCGCTCCATTCCGAGCCAACTGAAAAAACTTTCTCTGCGTGAAGTAGCACCAGCTTCCAGCCGCGTTTCCCTACCCGTTTTCGGGCGATGCACTTGCTGGTTTTTTCAATCTTGTTGTATATACTCGGCCCCCGGGTACCCGACACGGAGAAGAAGTATGGCTACCAAGAAGAAGTCTAGTAGAAAAGCATCAAAGAAGGCCGCGCCTAAAAAACGCGTAGCGAAGAAAAAAGTTGCCAAGAAGGCAGCTAAGAAAAGAGTAGCCAAGAAGGCTACGAAGAAAAAAGCAACAAAGAAGAAGGCTAAGAAAAAAGTAGCGAAGAAGAAGGCCAAGAAAAAGGCCAAGAAAAAAGTAGCTAAGAAGAAGGCTACGAAGAAAAAGGCCAAGAAAAAGGCCAAGAAAAAAGCTAAGAAAAAAGTAGCAAAGAAGAAGGCCAAGAAAAAGGCCAAGAAAAAAGTAGCCAAGAAGAAGGCTACGAAGAAAAAGGCAACAAAGAAGAAAGCTAAAAAGAGGAAAGCTACGAAGAAAAAGGCTAGTGTCAAAAAGGCTAGTGTCAAAAAGTAGCTGATTGACCGCTAGGAAGAGCCTTCTTCCAATGCAAAGTAAAAGAGCCCGCAAATGCGGGCTCTTTTCATTTGCGCCGAAACCTCTATAGTACGCAGCTATGAATGCACGCGATAAGAAGCGAACTGCCGCCGAAGCGGCGCTGGAGTTCATCGAACCTGGAACGATACTCGGTGTCGGCACCGGCTCGACCGTCAATTTTCTGATTAAGATGCTGCCCGGGATTCGCGACAGGATTGATCGCGTGGTATCCAGCTCGGCAGCGTCGACCGCATTACTTGAAGAAAACGGCTTCGAGGTCTCGACGCTGAATGAGACCGGCGACCTCGACCTCTATATCGACGGCGCCGACGAAGCCAACAAGCGGCTGGAACTCATCAAGGGCGGCGGCGGCGCTTTGACGCGGGAGAAAGTCCTGGCAGCGGCGGCGAGACGGTTCATTTGCATTGTGGACGACACCAAGCTGGTCGGCATGCTTGGGCGATTTCCTTTGCCTATCGAAGTACTTCCAATGGCCCAGGAAATGATCGCGCGGCGCATGTTGAAAATGCGTGGTCAACCGATTTGGCGTGAGGGATTCATTACTGACAATGGCAACCACATTCTTGACATCCATGACCTGCAGATCTCAAACCCACTGGAAATGGAAGCCCGTATCAACCGGATACCTGGCGTAATTTCCGTCGGCATCTTTGCGCATCGTCCAGCCGACATTTTGTTGATCGGCGAAGATGATGGAGTGCGGGAGATGCGGACTTAGGTTGGGGCGCAATGAATTAAAGAAGATGAGCCCCGTTGGGGCTCTTTTTTTGTGGGGGACAAGGATTGATTCGCGCTTTCAGCGCTCACCCTTTGGGCGCACTTCGTGCGTCCAAACCGGCGTTGCCGGATTGTCGAACCGAAGGTTCTAATCCGGCCGTCCCCCAGCCAGAAAAACGAAGGGCCCCAAAAGGGGCCCTTTGCTTTTCTGGCTGGGGGACAAGGATTCGAACCTTGGTTGGCGGAGTCAGAGTCCGCAGTCCTACCGCTAGACGATCCCCCAAATAAGGGTCGTAATGAAGCTTAGCGTTTCGAGAACTGGGTTGCGCGACGAGCTTTGCGCAGACCGACTTTCTTGCGCTCTACTTCACGTGCATCACGGGTAACGAATCCTGCTTTTCGCAGAGAGGCACGAAGCGTCTCGTCGTATTGCAGCAACGCCCGAGTCAGGCCGTGGCGAATTGCGCCAGCTTGCCCGGTCGTACCACCACCTTTTACCGTTACGTTTACATCAAACGTATTGATGTGTTGCGTCAGCTCCAGCGGCTGGCGAACGATCATCTGCGCCGTTTTACGGCCAAAGAATACGTCCAGTGCGCGGTCGTTAATCGTAATAGCACCCTTGCCTGGCTTCAGGAAAACTCGGGCTGTAGAAGTCTTGCGACGTCCGGTTCCGTAGTAAAACGCTTCACTCATAATATTTTCTCAGTGCCCTGGAGCAATGCCTCAGGCATTTACTTCCAATGGAATTGGCTGCTGTGCAGCATGATTGTGCGTCGGGCCTGCATAGACCTTCAGCTTGGCAAACATCTGCCGTCCTAACGGACCTTTCGGCAACATGCCTTTCACGGCCTTCTCGATAACGCGCTCAGGCGCCTTATCCAGCAATTTTTCAAGCGAAATCGACTTCAGGTTACCAATGTACCCCGTGTGATGGTGGTACATCTTGTCCTTCATCTTATTTCCGGTAACGCGAACTTTTTCCGCATTAACGACAACGATGTAATCGCCGGTGTCAACGTGCGGTGTGTATACCGGCTTGTGCTTGCCACGCAGACGGTGTGCGATTTCAGTCGACAGACGACCCAAGGTCTTGCCTGACGCATCGACCACGAACCAATCGCGGCGAACCTCTGCTGGCTTTGCAGAAAACGTGTTCATAATTCTGGTTTCCGTAGGGAAAGTTTTTGTAATCCGGGGCAATGTTGCTAGAGCCTGAACCCCGACTGCCCTCCTGGCACGCCGAAGCGTTCGCTGGAGTGGCGAAAGGCGCGAAATAATACTCGAGCCTCCGCGTCATTGCAAACGATCCAGGGGTTTATTTTTTCACTGCAGGATCAATAACTTATGAACGCCAATGTCGCCGAGAAAACCTCAGAACAGGTATTCCAGCGACAAAGCCGTGTAGGTGTCGGTCTTTTCGATCAACGGTGGCACTTCAGAGTTGTTCTTGATCGTATAAGACGCCACCAGCGAAAGATCACCCATCAGCTTGGCTGAAAGTGCCGTAACAGACTCTGTGTGAGTATTCTCGTTACCGGCTTCGATCGTCAGATCCTGTCGAAATTCGGCCGTCTCGGAGAACTGCCACCGATAGTAGCCAGCCGCCGTCAGGATCGTCTCGTTTTCTGTGCCGCCGAGCTGGAACTCCGATTGGCGAGCACCCGCACCAAGCTCCACATTCAGCTTATGCGCTTTATTTTCGATCAAACGACGCCCGTAACCGACCGTTTGAGCAAATTGTGTATCGTAGGCGCCGAAATTGTCTTTGCGCCACGTCAGACGCCCAAAAAGGAAATCTTGATCGCTGATCTTTCGCTCGCTCTTCCAGCCGAGATTGTAAGCTTCGGCGGTCGACACTTGATTCTCGGACGCGGTGATCGCCGCCGCGGTCAGCAAGTGCGCCCATTTCCCCGACGTATAGCCGACTTCGAAACCGGTATTTAGTGTGGAGTTCTCGGTGTTGCCCGATGTTGCCAGATAACCCAGCGTGGCTTTGCCGTCCCACGGGCTGGTTGCTTCAGTTTGCGCATAGGACAGAGCGGGCATCGTAACAAGCAATGCCACTACTAATATCGAACTCAATTTCATTCGCGGTCTCCTGATTTGGGCAATGCCCGTCAAAAATTGGCCGCGGAGTATACCCTCATGCGTCGCCGCAGGGCTATACTTCGGCGCATGGAGAATCGTCAACTGTCGCCACTCGACAAATTACTGGCCAGCGCCGGTAACGCATTGCGAACGGTGGCAGCCCCGGCGGGCCGCGTGGTTCGGAAGAATCCTGCGGCCGATATCGAGCACATCGAACTCGATGCGAAACAAAAAGCGCATGCAGCCGGACTGATGCGGGTGAACCATGCTGGCGAAATAGCCGCGCAGGCTCTTTACCAGGGACATGCTGCCGTCGCACGCGACCAGACAATTGAAGCTCAGATGAAGCATGCGGCTGACGAGGAATTCGATCACCTAGCCTGGTGTGAAGAGCGCATCCATGAATTGGGCTACGAGACTAGCCGCCTGGCACCACTCTGGTATGCGGGTGCGTTCGCGATCGGCGCCGCCAGCGGGGTACTCGGCGATCGGTGGAGCCTTGGGTTCATCGCAGAGACCGAAAAACAGGTCTGTTCACATCTCGAAAGTCATCTGCGGCAACTGCCGAAGGACGACGCGAGGAGTCGGGCGATAGTCCTGCAGATGCGAGACGAAGAAGCGCAACATGGCGAAAATGCCGTTGACGCAGGCGCCGCCGAACTGCCGGGTCCTGTTGTAGGCCTCATGCGCGTAACCGCGAAAGTTATGACAAATACGGCATACTGGGTTTAGAAAGTCTTGCCAACGCGGGTTCACGACGAAAATTGGCGATAAAACACGCACTTAGCTTGCCCTGAGGGCATTTCTGTATTACAAGTGTTGCGCACATGGGCGAGGATTTATCAATGCAGACAACAGCAAAAAACCTGAGCGACGTACCGGCGATCAACCGCTTCCTGAGTTACTGCCGGGTACGCACGGTTCCTTCCAAAACGGTAATGATTCATGCGGGCGATTTGCCCGATGTCTTGTATTACATCGTCGATGGGTCCGTTGAAGTGATGATCGAGGATGAAGACGGCAATGAAATGGTGCTGGCTTATCTGAATAAAGGGCAATTCTTCGGCGAGATGGGACTGTTCTACGAACAACCGACCCGAAGTGCCTGGGTTCGAACGCGGACCGAGTGCGAAATTGCCGAAATGACCTATCCTCGCTTTCGCCAGATTGCCAGTGAAAGCCCCGGCCTCGTGTTCGAACTGGCGACGCAACTCGCCACTCGCCTGGACCGCACCAACCGCAAACTGGGTGACCTGGCCTTCGTGGATGTCACGGGCCGTGTCGCTCACGCGATCATGGATCTTTGCAACGAACCGGACGCGATGACTCATCCGGACGGCATGCAGATCAAAGTCAGTCGGCAGGAACTCAGCCGACTTGTGGGTTGCTCACGCGAGATGGCGGGGCGGGTGCTTAAGGTGCTCGAGGAACAAGGGCTTGTTTCGGCTTCCGGCAAGACGATCGTCGTTTATGGGGCTAGACCGAACCGCAACCTGTAATTAAGTCGCAAGGGCTTGTCCCGGAATCCGTTTACTCGCTGCACGAAACACAGGCGCGAGTAAACGGATTCCGGGACAGGCCTTTTTGCCTTAGTCAGTTGCTTTTCGGATTTCTTCGCGCATCGCCGAAATGGTTGTCGAGTAATCCTTGCTTCCGAATATAGCGGAGCCCGCGACGAAAGTGTCCGCACCTGCTGCTGCGATAGCGCCAATATTGTCAATTTTCACGCCACCGTCGATTTCGAGGCGAATCTCCCGGCCACTGGCGTCGATGATTTCGCGCGCCTGACGTAACTTAGGCAGCGACGACGGAATGAAGCTTTGTCCACCGAAGCCGGGATTCACGGACATCAAGAGGACCATGTCGATTTTGTCGATCACATGCGTCAGCCAGTCCAGAGGTGTCGCCGGACTGAAAACCAGGCCCGCCTTGCAGCCGGAGTCACGAATGAGGCCGAGCGAACGGTCAACGTGCCGGCTCGCCTCCGGGTGGAAGGTTATGTAGCTGGCGCCCGCTTTCGCAAAATCCGGGATGATTGCGTCGACGGGCTCGACCATCAAATGCACGTCGATAGGCGCTTCGATACCGTAGTTTCTGAGCGCGTCGCAAATCATCGGGCCGATGGTCAGGTTCGGAACGAAGTGATTGTCCATGACGTCGAAATGAACGAGATCAGCTCCGGCATCAAGAACCGCTTTAACGTCCTCACCCAGGCGAGCAAAATCAGCGGACAGTATCGATGGCGCAATTAATGGTGTCACGGTCATTCCTTGAGTTTCAGCAACTGTACATCACGGTCCGCCGGATCAAAACCTCATCGTATCGAGCGGCGAGCTTTTAGCATCTCGTAGGCGCCACGAACTTCGCGAGTGCGGCGTTCGGCTTCGGCGATTACGGCCGGCCCCGGATCGCTACCCGAAATCTTGTCAGGGTGATTGATGCTCATGAGTCGACGGTAGGCCTTTTTGACCTCGTCGTTAGTCGACTCCGGAGACACGCCCAGTGTCTCGTATGCCTGTCGCACACGAATGGCATCAGCGTCGCCAGCCGGTGACCGCTTGAATCCTTTTTGCGCCCGAATCATGGCTTCAAGCTGGGCAAACTCCACACGACCAATGTTGAGTTCCGTACAAATAGTCCAGAGGAGCGCGCGCTCTTCCTTCTTCAGACTTTGTTTGGCGAGAACCACCTCGAGTAACAAGCGCACAAACGTGAGACGTTCCGATGCGCTGCGAGCGCTGACGCGACGCAGCTCGCGCATACGCTGAACCAGCGGGAAGCCCGGGTTTTTACCATCTTCAAACCACGCAATAGCGCGCCTCACCGCAGCAGGGTTCAGGCTGAGTCGATGCATGACCAGTCGCGCTGAACGTATTTCGTCCTCGCTGACTCGTCCGTCGATCTTCGCGAGATGCCCCATAGTCTGGAACAGCGCTTTGACGAATTCTTCTGAGACCCGGGGAATACTCGCGCCGAGTTTTTCAAACGTCTGGTAACGCGAGGCGAAGCCACGATCGAACTGGTGACCAAGAATAAAGCCAGCCGCAATAGCCCACGGATTGCGCGTCAACAGACCGGCCAAAGTGCCTATGATCTTGCCCCAGTACAATCCAGATTCCAGCCATCGGGCGAAACAAAGAACCGCAATCCTAACGTGTGTCGGCGCCCTTTCCCATCGCTGAGACTTGCCTGTCCCTGTCGGAACGGCGATCATCGCTGCATGAGCAGCAAAGATGCACTGTTTGAATCTTCGATTCCGAATTTACCGCTGATCGCTCGCGGCAAGGTTCGCGACATTTATAGCGTTGATGACAATCACCTTCTGATCGTAACGACAGACCGCCTGTCGGCCTATGACGTCATCATGTCAGATCCAATACCGGGCAAGGGTGAGGTCTTGACGAAGATTTCATTGTTTTGGTTTCGCATGATGGAAGACATTATCGAAAACCAGTTGACGGACCTTGGCGTTGATGACGTTGTCGATGACAAAGCGCTCTGCGACCTGCTGCGAGACCGATCATTGGTAGTTAAACGATTGAAACCCCTGCCTATCGAATCGGTGGTGCGCGGATACCTGATCGGATCTGGCTGGCGCGACTACCTCGAAACCGGGCAGGTCTGCGGTATCCAGCTTCCCGCCGGCCTGCAGCAGGCGGAAAAATTGCCGCACACGCTGTTCACACCGGCCAGCAAAGCAGCTGCTGGCGAGCACGACGAGAACATCAGTTTCGAACAGGTCGTCGAATTGATTGGCGAACGTCTCGCGACACGCGTTCGCGATGTGTCGATTCAGATCTACGAACGGGCCGCCGCATACGCACTGCAACGCGGCATTATTATTGCCGACACGAAATTCGAATTTGGCCTCGATAGCGAGGGCCGCCTGCATATTATCGATGAAGCACTGACCCCCGACTCATCCCGGTTCTGGCCGGTATCTGAGTACCAGGTCGGCACCAGTCCACCAAGTTTCGACAAGCAGTTCGTCCGTGATTACCTCGATACGCTCGATTGGGACAAGACGGCGCCGGGACCGGATTTGCCGGACGCGGTCCTTCTGGGTACGGCCGAGAAGTACGCAGAAGCCCTGAAAAGAATGGCGGGGTAAGCGAACCGTGATTGGAAAAATCGGCAAATGGATCGATGCCCTCATCTGGGGCGACTTGTTGCACCCCTATGGGCTGCCCGGTCGCCTCGTGCGAGGCGTGCTGCGAAATGCCTACGCAGTACTGCGCGATATCGTTTCCGGGCAACTCACTTTGCGCGCCATGAGTCTCGTTTTCACGACGCTGTTATCCGTCGTGCCTTTGATTGCATTCAGTTTTTCCGTGCTGAAGGGACTCGGCGCCCACAAACAACTCGAAACCTACCTGTACACGATCCTCGAGCCCCTGGGAGACAAGGGTGTGCAGATCACTGACAACGTGATGCGCATCGTGCACAGCGTCAATGGCAGCGTCCTTGGCGGTATTGGACTCGCATTCTTTGTTTTCACCGCCGTCAGCATGGTGCAGAAGGTTGAGGAGTCGTTTAACTACGTCTGGTACGTGACGAAACCACGCAGTTTCGCCAGGCGCTTTACCGAGTACATGCTGGTTTTGCTGATCGGTCCCGTCGTCATCGTAATCGCACTTGGCGCCATCGCAGCAGTCGGCAATGAGTCCATCGTGATCTGGTTCTCGAACAATTCAGTCTTCGGCCCACTATTCTCCGCGACCAGCAAACTAACGCCCTACCTCCTGGTGACCAGCGTTTTTGCATTCCTCTACTGGTACATGCCAAACACCAAAGTCAACTTCAGCTCGGCGCTGGTCGGTGGCCTGTCAGGCGGCTTCATGTGGGCAACTCTCGGCATGGTGTTCGCGGCATTCATTGCAAATTCGGCGCGTACCCAGGCCATCTATGCCAGTTTTGCCATTGCCATAACGACCCTGCTCTGGCTATACCTCAATTGGCTAATCCTGCTGGTCGGCTCGCAGATTGCGTTCTACTTTCAGAATCCTGCGTATCTCAAACTCGGACGTCGCGAACCGCGGCTTTCGAATGCTATGCGTGAGCGCGTTGCGCTCAATGTCATGTTCCTGGTTGGCAAAGAATTTCGTAACCCCGACCAGGGCGTCAATCTGGAACGCTTGAGTGCGACGTTGCGAATTCCGTCCATAACGCTCGCGACAATTACAACGGGGCTTGAAGCCAAAGGCTTGTTGACCAGCAACGAAAAAGAAGAGTTATTGCCCGGGCGTGACCTGACGCGTATTTCACTCAGCGACATTCTGGCCGTGGTGCGGCAGGAAGGCGAAACCGGGTCGCACAAAGATCCGCAGTGGGACGATCTGGTCGAAAGCCTGTGCAGCAACCTCGACGACGCGGTCGCTGCTGCGATTGGACGCATGACGCTTGCCGACATGCTGGACCAGTCCGAAGCCCAAGCTTCCGCTTAAGCGCCTGCGATAGTCATTCCTTCGACCAGCAGTGACCCGCAACGTATGCCGCTGCGCAGGTCCTGATCATTGCCGATCGCCGCAATTCGTTTGTACAGGTCGCGTAAGTTGCCCGCGATAGTGACTTCGTGCACCGCAAACTGAATTTCACCGTTTTCGACCCAGTGACCGACAGCACCGCGCGAGTAATCCCCGGTGACTGTATTCACGCCCTGCCCGATGAGTTCTTCGACAATCAGGCCGGTACCCATGTCGGCGATCAGTTTCCGTAAATTTGTGTCGCTGCCCGGGACAAGCAGATTCTGTGCACCACCGGCGTTCGCTGTCGTCACGAGGCCCAAACGCCGCGCTGAGTAACTGCTGAGTATGTAACTTTGCAACACGCCGTCGCTAACGATGTCACGGTCGTAGGTCGCAACGCCTTCGCTATCAAACCAGCGGCTCGCCGAGGCTTTGGCTATATGCGGTCGCTCCTGGATTTGCACAAAGTCCGGGAAGATCGTCTCGCCGACGGCGTTGAGCAAAAAAGATGCGCGTCGATACTGAGATCCACCAGAAATTGCGCCGATCGCATGACCAATAAATCCACGCGCGAGTTCCGGAATAAAGATGACCGGTGCCGTCGTTGTCTTGATCTTTCTCGCACCCAGTCGACTGATCACCTTCTCGGCAGCCGTTACTCCAACCCTGGCCGCATTCTCCAGCTCTCCCGGCACTCGCGACGAGGTGTAATGGTAATCGCGCTGCATGGTCCCATCGACTTCCGCCAGCACCACGCAAGTGACGCTGTGACTGGTTTTCGAATAGCTGCCGATGAAGCCGTGCGTATTACCGTAAGCACGCGTACCGCGGTTGGTCGCAACGGTCGCGCCTTCTGAATTGCTGATGCGCTTATCAAAGCCTGTCGCTGCTGCCTCGCACTCGATGGCCAGCGCGATCGCCTTGGAGGCGTCAATATCCCAGGGGTGATCAAGATCCAGGTCCCTGGTCTCGGTCGCCATCAATGCAGCGTCCGCAAGGCCGGAGTGTGCATCCCTGGCCGTTAGCTTGGCGAAGGAGCAAGCCTTGGCCACGGCCTCGCGTATCGCCGCAGGTGATATGTCCGACGTACTGGCGTTGCCTTTACACGAGTCCTTGTAAACGGTGACGCCGATACCGCGATCACTGGTGTACTCGAGGTTCTCAACATCGCCGAGCCTCGCTGTTGCCGACAGACCCATATCGTGACTCGCCGCCACTTCGGCCTGATCGACGCCTAACGATCGCGCCTCGTCGAGGGCGAACGCGACGATCTTTTCCAATCCATCCCTGCCCAGCGATTCCTGTTTCGCGATTTCTGCCATATAGGAGCTTCCTTGTGCGTGTTAAACTCCTGCCGCTAATCGGCAGAGTGACCGCGGGGGTACTGTAACCAGTGACTGAATTAAAGCCCAGCAAAAGCGCCAAAAAACGCGAGTATCTGGCGCTGCAGAAGTTGGGCGAGGACTTGATCACCCTGAAGGAGTCCGAACTCGCCAGCCTGCCTCTGGATGACGACCTGCTGGCAGCAATACACGAGGCACAGCAAATCAAAGCGCGCGGTGCGTTGCGCCGACAAAAACAGTACATCGGCAAACTGATGCGCCACATTGACCCGGAGCCGTTGCTCATCGAGATAGCAAAGCTGCGCCGTTAACTGACGAGAGTGTTAGAATTTCGCGATGAATATTGATGTCGGCATTATCATGGGTTCCCGCTCGGACTGGGACACGATGCAGCACGCGACCAGGACTCTGGATGCTTTGGGTGTGAGCTACGAGGTGCGCGTCGTTTCCGCGCATCGCACGCCCGACCTGTTGTTTGAGTACGCGAGCAGCGCCATGGAGCGCGGACTTAAGGTCATTATTGCGGGCGCCGGAGGCGCAGCCCATCTGCCCGGAATGGCGGCTTCAAAAACCCGCTTGCCTGTGCTCGGTGTGCCCGTGCGCTCAAAGGCGCTCAGCGGTATGGACTCACTGTTGTCGATAGCGCAGATGCCCGCAGGTGTTCCTGTCGGTTGTATGGCGATCGGCAATGCAGGTGCTACCAATGCGGCACTGCTTGCAGCCGCCATTCTCGCCAACAATGACGCAAAAATCGCCGCCGCACTCGATGCCTACCGCGAAGACCAGACCAACAGGGTCCTCGGCGACAGCGACCCGACCAGGTAACCCCATGCGGATCGGAATTATCGGCGCCGGGCAACTCGGCCAGATGCTCGGCTTCGCAGCCCGCAGCCTCAACGTCGAATGTCGCTACCTTGATCCATCCGTCGATCCGCCGGCGGCTACCTGCGGCAAGGTTATTCAAGCCCCGTTTGATGACCCGGTTGCGCTTACTGCACTCGCCGAGACCTGCGACGTAATTACTTACGAATTCGAGAATGTCCCCGTCACCGCGTTGCGACATATCGAAGGCGTCACGCCGATATACCCGCCGGCCGGGGCGCTGCAGCATGCGCAAGACAGGCTGGCCGAGAAAACGCTGTTCGACGAACTCGACATCCCGTTACCCGGATATCACGCGGTCGATACGCGCGACGATTTGCAAAACGCCGCTGAAAAGCTCGGCCTGCCGATGGTGATCAAAACTCGTCGCCTGGGGTACGACGGCAAAGGTCAGTTTGTCGTCAAAGTGAGTGACGATCTGGATGCAGCATGGACCGCACTGGGCGGACAGGCGCTGATTGCGGAACAATGGGTGCCATTCGACTATGAAATTTCCTGCATCGGTGTGCGCAGTGTCAGTGGCGACATCGCGATATATCCGCTCAGCCGCAATGTTCATGTCGATGGCATATTGCACAGCGCCCGGTCGCCGGTCGACGCAGCAGAACTCGCCGAGAAAGCAACCGACTACATGCACCGCCTGTTAAGTCATCTGGACTATGTCGGCGTACTTGCGCTGGAACTGTTCGTCGTTGGCGATGAATTGCGCGCCAATGAATTCGCACCCCGCGTGCACAACTCCGGTCACTGGACGATTGAGGGCTCTGAAACCAGCCAGTTCGAGAATCACCTGCGCGCGATTCTGGACCTGCCGCTGGGGTCCACAGCGAGCATAGGACACGCAGGAATGGTCAATCTGATCGGTGAAATCTCGGACGCTGCGCGTACTTTGGACGTTGGCGTGCTGCACGATTATGGAAAAACAGCCCGCCCGGGCCGCAAGCTCGGGCATATTACTGTCGTCGCAGACCTGGCAGAGCAACGCGATGCCCTTGTCGAGATTATTGACAAAACTGTGACGCAGTTGCACCCGCGCGGCGGCACCACAACATAGCCCGAACAGCGCAAAAGCAGGTAAACTGATCGTCGCAATGTCTTATCTGGAACACTTTAATCTCGCGGAACCGCCGTTTCGGCTGACTCCCGACCCGGAATTCCTTTATTGGAGCAAGCAGCACGCCCGTGCGAAAGCCTACATGGAGTCGACCATCTGGCTGGCGGACGGATTCGTCGTCATTACGGGTGAGATAGGTTCAGGGAAGACCACGCTACTGCAGTCCTTCCTGTCTGAACTGGACGAGGATGTGGTTTACGCGGTCGTTTCACAAACGCAGCTTTCGCCGACCCAGTTCCTGCAGGCAGTGCTGACCGAGTTCGGCTTCAAACCGTTCAATAAGCGCAAGGTCGAGTTACTGGACATGCTCAACATGTTCCTGATCGAGCAGTACTCGAATGGCAAGAAAGTCGTGTTGATCATCGACGAGGCGCAAAACCTGTCGACGAAAGTGCTGGAAGAAGTGCGCATGATTTCGGGCATCGAAACACACAAGGAAAAGGTGTTGCGCATCATCCTGGCCGGACAGCCGGAGCTTAAGGAAACGCTCGACTCACCCGGCATGAAGCAACTCGTGCAACGTGTTCGTTTGCGCTTCCATGTCGGCCCGCTGGACCGGCGCGAAACGCGCGAGTACGTCGAGCGCCGCCTCGCTGTTGGCGGCCACAAAGACCACGATCTGTTCGCCGACGACAGTTATGACGTTATTTACCGATTCTCGGGCGGCGTGCCGCGACTCATCAATACGCTGTGCGACACCGCACTGCTGTGTGCTTTTGCCGACGAGAAGAAAGTCGTCAATGCGGAAGACATTATCTCTGCAGCGCAAGAGCTGGACTGGCAGGAGCATGAGAGCAACACCGGTGTTTACGATCAGCTTCGTCAGTTGGAAAAAGAACGCCGCGCCGAGGACGCTTCGCACGTTACGAGAATTGAGGTCCGAACTGACGGCGAACTCGTCGACATACTGACCTTTCCCCTCGGTCGCGTCATTGTCGGCCGTTCGCCCGACAACGAGGTTTACATCAAGAGCAAGTTTGTCAGCCGCCACCACGCACAACTGGTGAGTGACGAGAGTGGCTGTGTTATCGAAGACCTGAACAGCACGAACGGTGTGTTTCTGGGCGAGAAACAGGTAAAGAAATACCGCCTTCGCGATGGTGACAAAGTCTCACTGGGCGTGCACGAACTTACCTACCACGATCTGCGCAAGTCAGATGCGTTCGAAGGCAATGAGACGACGAACGAAGAAATTCAGGAGAATGACAGCAAGCAGGACTCGGCTGTCAACGAAACCTGAGCCTTAGTAGTCTGGCCGTTGCCCACTGCGCCTGTCCGTGACGCGATAGTCGCGGCGCTTCAACAATACAACCAACCCCGCCACCAGGCACAGCAATCCCAGCACAAAGCCTATGGTTGGCCAGTACCAATGGTTGACGTACATGGACGCACCCAGACACAGCGCCCCTACCGAAAGGTAGAAGTAGGGCAAGCTTTCGTAAATTGGCCTTGAAACCCACATAACGACGCGAAACTCCTCCCCGGGGCCGATTCATTCTCCATAGCCGGGGAAGCTTGTCCAGTGGGTAATTGCCTTTATTTCAGGATTTCCTGCCGCCGAAGAGGCCCAGAATTCTCGAAAGTATGGATTCAGACAGCCCGTCGACCGAGAGATCAGGTTCCGCATCACCGAAATCGCCACGTAAACCCTGCACGAATTGCTGGGAAACGGCGTCCATGTCCTGCTCTGTTATTGTGTTTTCGAATGCCATCGCTATCTGCCTCCTTGAGATAAAACAAAGGTAGCGCAGCACTATGTCTAATGAAGTGAGCTATCTCACATTGTGTCTTGTGAACTGCGGAAAAATGGACTTATGTAAAAGGTCTTCCGCTTAACCTGTGCCACCAACGGTGATCTCGTCAATTTTCACGGTTGGCTGGCCGACACCCACAGGTACCGACTGACCTTCTTTGCCGCAAGTTCCGACACCCGAGTCTAATTGCAGGTCATTGCCGACCATTGATATTCGATTCAGCGCCTCCGGTCCGTCACCGATCAACATTGCGCCTTTGATCGGCGTCGTCACTTTGCCTTTCTCAATCAGGTAGGCCTCGCTCGCGGAGAACACGAATTTTCCGGACGTGATATCAACCTGTCCGCCGCCAAAATTCGGCGCGTAAATACCCTTGTCGACAGAGGCAATGATCTCTGCCGGATCGTGCGGCCCTGGCAGCATGTAAGTGTTGGTCATTCGCGGCATCGGGACGTGCGCAAACGATTCGCGCCGACCATTGCCGGTTGACGCAACGCCCATCAGGCGAGCGTTGAGCTTGTCCTGCATATAACCCTTCAGAACGCCGTCCTCAACCAGTACGGTGTACTGGCCCGGGGTTCCTTCATCATCGACAGTCAGTGAGCCACGTCGATCCGGAATCGTGCCATCGTCGACGATGGTGCACAGCGGCGATGCGACCTGTTTGCCCATTTTACCGCTGAACGCGGAGGTTCCCTTGCGATTGAAATCCCCCTCAAGGCCATGCCCAACCGCTTCGTGCAGCAAAATTCCGGGCCAGCCGGGACCAAGAACGATCGGCATGCTCCCCGCCGGCGCTGCGACAGCCTCCATCTGCACGATAGCCTGACGCACCGCCTCGCGGGCGAATTCGAACGGCGTATCACTGTCCAGAAAATAGTTGAGACTGGTACGTGCGCCGCCACCGGCATAGCCCTGCTCGCGGCGCCCGTCCTGCTGCAGAATAACGCTGACATTCAGGCGCACCAATGGCCGTATGTCCGCCGCCATCGTGCCGTCGGACGCAACGACGAGAACCATATCCTGACTGCTGGCAAGACTGATCATGACCTGCTCAACGCGTTTGTCGATTGCGCGTGTCGCGGCGTCCAGTTCATTCAATAACGTTGTTTTTTGACTGTCGCTGATACTGGTAGTCGGGTCCTCGGACGGGTACAAGGGTGCCGCTGCACTCCTCTGCCAAGCCTGCACGCTGCGATCCTGACCTTGTCGCGTAATTGCACGCGCTGCCGTTGCCGCCTTCAATAAGGCCGGCATGACCATTTCATCCGAATACGCGAAACCGGTTTTTTCACCGCTGGTGGCGCGGACGCCGACGCCCTGATCAAGATTAAAGCTGCCTTCGCGAACGATGCCGTCTTCCAGCGACCAGCTTTCATTGCGGCTGACCTGGAAATACAAGTCCGCATAATCCACTCCGCCGCGCATCATGCTGCCGAGAGTTTTGCTGAGGCTGCTCTCATCGAGACCGGCCGGTGCCAGCATCCGTGTCATCATTGCGTCGATCGAGTTAGTCGAGTTATCCAAGTTTGCTTCCCGTATTGATTACAGGCGCCGATTCGCGAGCGCCGGAAACTCACTGCGTAACTTCGCCGGGAGGTCGGGATCGATATCCGCGGCCACATGACAGTCGCCATCGGCGGCTTCGGCCAGTATGCGGCCCCAGGGATCGACGATGAGCGAGTGACCGTAGGTTGAACGGCCATCTGCGTGCAGGCCATATTGCCCGGGCGCGATTACATACGCCAGATTTTCGATGGCACGAGCGCGCAGCAGCGTGTGCCAGTGCGCTGCACCGGTCGTCGCGGTAAACGCTGCCGGAACGGTGAAAATCGTCGCACCATCGTCGACGAGCTGCCGAAACAGCTCCGGGAAGCGCAGGTCGTAGCAAATCGCAAGACCCACGCGCCCGCACGGCGTATCCACCGCAACAACATCCTCGCCGGGATACATCGTTTGCGATTCGCGGTAGGACTCCTGATTTTCCACGAGGTCGACGTCGAACAAATGAATCTTGCGATAGATCGCGAGTAGCTTGCCGTTGGCGTCGTATGCGGGGCAGGCGCCATACACGCGCCCGACGTTCGTCTCTGGCGAAACCAGCGGCATGCTGCCGCCGAGTATCCACAAACCCAAAGCCTTAGCTGTCTCTGACAGGAAATCATGTATGGGCCCCTTAGCGGGCGCCTCAGCGGCTGCGACCTTGTCTCTGCCCTGTTTGCCCATCAGCGCGAAATTTTCGGGCAGCACCGCCAGATTGCAGCCATCGGCGGCAGCGTCGGCCAGCAATTTTTCAGCCACACGCAGATTGGCGGCAACATCCGCGCCACTGTTCATCTGTATCGCTGCTACTCGCATCGTCGTTCCTTACTCTGCATTGGCGAGGCAGCCTGCCAATTTGCCGCTCGCAACAAAGGCCTCGGAGTTGGTCGATTCGATATCCGGCGCATCCCATGAACCGTCAATCGCGTAATAGACCTGCCCGACTTCCTGCAGCGGCTTCTTGAAGATCTGCGAAAAAATCAACAAGGCTGCAGCGACCTGCGGACCGGCAACCACGGCACCAACGATGGGCAGGGTATTGCCAACATTCGCGGACACTATCGCAGTCTGGTCGTAGGTACGGTTTGCCAGATCTGCTGCGCCGACGATACCGATGTCCGCTGCCGGCCCTTCCAGAGAAAGGTCGCAGGTCAGGGTATTGCCATCATCAATACTGAAGCTACCCGAGATCGTGTCAAAACCGAATCCTTTGTTGAAGACATCGCGAAAATCGAGTGACAGCCGTCGTGGCAATTGCACGATACTCATGAGTCCGAATATCCGGCCGGCGCCGGGTTCAACTTCCTGTAGCTGACCGTCGCTGATTCGGACCTGCACCTCGCCATCCAGAACGTCGAGAAAGTCTGCACGTGGACCGCCCGACCAATCGAGGTCGAATATCATGCTCATCTCTTCGCCGGTGATCCCGGGCTCATAGTTAAGCCGTGTCATGGTCTGCTCAACATCCGTGCTGGTGAGGGTCGCAATCATCGAGCTGTGACTGCCCAGCGCATCATTTTCATCCGCAACCCAGCTACCGGTACCGGTTATGCCAAAACTTGCATCCTTGCTGACGATGCTGACAGCCTGCAGTCCGAACTCGGTCTTCTCGATATTCGCTTCCACAGCGCCCAGGTAACGGTCACCAAAAGCAAACTCCGCCGCTTTCAGTTGTATGCCCGGCAAAGAGCGCGGATCGAGTCCGGACTCGGACTCCGTCTCGGATTCATCGCCCGGCAACCGAAGTCTTGTCATATCCAGTACCAGCTTGCGACCCGCATCAAAATCGTAAGGCACAACCACCGAGCCGACGACATCCTCACCGTCAAACTGCAACAGCCAGTCTTGCGCACTTCGGTCCAGTCGCACCCGGTGTGCTTTGAGGTGCTGGCCGACGACGTACAGATCTTCGATCGCAAGGTCGATCGATCGAATGCGCTCAGCAGCACCTGATTTTTGCTCGCCGCGAGTCAGACTCAGCCAATCCTGGAGCCTGACGGCTCCGGTCGTGCCGCGGATGTGTAAGCCACGGGTGTCCGCTGATTCGGTAACTTCTCCGCCCAGAGTGATGACACCACGATCAATGTCCCATGCACCTTCAGGTTGGTTGAACGACAATTGCCAGGCCAGCAAACCGTCAGCCTGCCCGTCAGCCTCTATCACTTCGCCGCCCGGCAGGAAGCGAATATCAGTGCGTAACGGGATACTGGACTCGGCTGGCTTGTACAAGGGTTCCGGCACATCAAATGCCAGTCCGGCAAGGTCGCTATCAATCTGAATCGTCATCGCTGACGGGGTCTCGGCATTGCCATTCGGAAACAGGATGCGTGCCTGATACGGCGTCGCGCCCTCAACGATGCCGTCGAGCGGCACACCGAGATCGTTGACAATACCACTCGCCGTTGCCATGCCGAGTGCGGTCGCAACAACGCTGAATGCCGGATCATCAGAGCGCGCCAGGGCGATGCTCACTTCCTCGCCGAGAAAACGGCCGCCCAGACCTTCACTCGAAATGACCTCTCGTTCTATTGTGACCTCGCCGATCAGTTCCGTAATGGGCGGCTCGAAGCCTTCGACCGCGATCGTTCCGTTGTTGGTGCGAACCCGCGCCACGAACTCAAATTCCTGAACACGTTCGCGCTTCAATGGCACCATCAGCTCAAGCGTGAAAGACGCGTCTCCGGACACCGCAACCCGGTCAAGCTGCCCGCCAAATACTTTCGAAATAGGGCTTTGTACCGAGAACTCGCGGATCGCGGCGAGCGAACTGACCGCATAGGACTCAATCGACAACACAGGGTCGCGCAGATCGGGAATATTGACCTTCGCGTCAACCAGCGGGATGCCGGCACTGACTGAACGGTTCTGCGTTGTATACAGTCTCGCGTTATCGAGTATCACCTCCATGTCCGACTGTTCGGTTGCCGGCCACTCCTGGTGGTATTTGAACGTCATGTTGCGCACGGATGCCTGCATCAACAATCGCCCCTCACCGCCATCGAAGGGAAACTTTTCCAGCGGCCCGTTAAGGGTTGTAGTCCCGCGGGTAATCGAGCCACTGACGAGAGCCATCTGGAACCATTCGTACAGTTTCGGTTGCAATACTTTTTGCGGTATATAGCGTTTCGCTACCGCGAGATCTGCAATACTCCAGCTTCCGGCAAGATCGATTTCGGGCGACGAACCGTCCTTGTTCAGAATCAGCTGTACATTGCTCTGGCTGTGAAAAATGTCGCTGGCTATCGAAATGCTGTCCGACAATATCGTTGTTTGCTGTCGGCTGTTGCGCCAGATTACCGTCCCTTCGGCCTCGTTAATCGCGATCGTGTCGGAAAGGTATTCCGGCGCAAAGACCTCAAGGCCCGTCGAATCGATTTCCAACCGGCCACCGGCACGATTGGCGCGCAAGGTTCCCGAGAAACCACGGATGCCCGGCCGTCTTCCCGCATTGGCAATACCGACTCCCAGGAGTTCTGCCGAAACATTGAATCGCGGCAGGTCACTGTCAATTTCCGAAACGGTTGCAACCAGGTTGCGAACAACGCCCGACGGCCTGAAGTCCTGCAGCGTCGTTTTGTGTTGCTCACTCAACCAGGGCTCGAGGTGTTTCAGGTCGTCCAGTTTCACGTAGGATGCCCGGGCATCCGCCATAACGATCCGGCCCTCCTGATCAACGCTCGCCTCCACGCGCAGAGACGTTTCGGGCCAATCGTGATCGGCAAAGGAAATCACCAGGTCATTAATTGCAACCAGCCAGTCGTACTCGGAAAAATCCAGTTCGACTCGGCCTCTGAGATCGAACGGATCATCAACGACGAGGCCGATATCGACGAAATCGAGTTCTGCAACGGCAGTGGTGATGCGGCCATTTGCGTATGCCAATGCCAGGTCCAGGTCGCCAACACCGGACTGAAACTGCCTGTCACCTCCAGCGAGGACAGACCACCCCTGCAGATCGATGTCCTCGGCGTCCACGAGGATGTCCCAACTGCGTTCCGCCGCCGGAACCGCGAGAATTTGAGTCGCCGAAATACCCAGTTGTTTGCCGAGGTTACCGGGCAGGCGAATATCAGCATCAGCGGCTATGCGTTTGTCATCAACGCTGACGCTGACTTTCGGTATTGCGAAAAAATTCGGGCGCTGGTCACCCGGCCTGATAAACCGTAACTCGATATCCTCACCGATCACTTCGATACTGGTCAGCGGTGCGGACGAAGTTTTCGGGCCCGACTGCAACAACTCGTTCAGGGGAATACCCTGGACCCGGTAACTGCCGTCGTCAAGCTGGCGAACGGTAACGCCTGTATCGCGGACAACCAGTCGGTCGACAACCAGGCGTTGCTCGAACAGCAGCCGCATGAAGCCGACGCCGACGCGGACTTCCTCCGCAGCGACGATGCGCGTGCCACCATCCAGACGAATCAATTCGGCATTGTGAAACTTGAGTTCCGGACCGCTCAGACCCCAGCGCGCGTCCATGCCGGAAAACTCGACCTGCATGCCAATAGCGGTACTGGCCCACGCTTTGATTTCGTCCTGATATTCGGGCACACGCGGCAGGAACAGTCGAAATAAACCGACGACGATTGCCAGCAAGATAACGACACAGGCCGCCACGTACGCCAGGAACTTAAGCAGTCGTTGCAGAAAGTGTTTCACGGTTTCAGGCCACTGAATGTCACATCAACACCACATCAAACTGATCCTGAAGATACAGCGACTCGGTTTGCAGTCGGACAGACTTGCCACTTTGTTGTTCCAACTCGGCAAGACTTCCGGCCTGCTCGTCCAGCAACAATCCGATGACATCTTCATGCGCAAGAACCAGTGCTTCATTGAATTCGAACTGCCGCGATTGCCTGATGATTTCACGAAAGATTTCGAAGCACACGGTCTCGGCCGACAGCACGAATCCGCGGCCATCGCAGCTGCGACATTCCACGCTCAATATGTGCTGCAGACTTTCGCGTGTCCGTTTGCGGGTCATCTCCACAAGACCCAACGGTGACAACGGCAGGATCTGGTGGCGCGCGTGATCGCGCGCCAGGGACTTCTCCAGCAGTTGCAGCAGGTTGTCGCGATGCTCCTCCTCCTGCATGTCGATGAAGTCGATGATAATTATGCCACCCAGATTACGCAGCCTGAGTTGCCGCGCGATCGCGACCGCCGCTTCAAGATTGGTACGATAAATGGTTTCTTCGAGGTTGCGATGACCGACATAGCCGCCGGTATTGACGTCAACCGTAGTCATTGATTCGGTTTGGTCGAAAATTACATAGCCACCGGATTTCAAAGGAATATTTCGATCAAGAGATTTGCGGATTTCATCCTCGATACCGTGCAGATCAAAGATGGGCCGACGGCGTTTATAGCACTCCAGCTGCACCCCGGCGTCGCCAAGGTAGGTCGCCATGAATTCCTGCATCGCGGTAAAATCGGTCTCCGAATCCACCAGGATTCGCTCCACATCAGTAGTTACAAGGTCGCGCAGTACCCGCAGGGGCAAAGTCAGATCCTCATGAATCAGCGATTTTGCGTTGGCTAACCTGCACCGCTCCTGAATGATCTCCCAGAGCTTCAGGACGTAACGCAAGTCGGCAGAAATAGCCTCTTCGGAGCAACCTTCAGCAACGGTTCGAACGATTGCACCGCAGCTCAATCCCTGTTCGTGCAGCAATCTTTCGACTAAGCCCCGCAGGCGCGTGCGTTCCTCTTCGTCTTCGATGCGAGCGGAAACACCGACGGTAGCGCTGTGGGGCATCAATACGAGATGTCGCGATGGCAGTGTGACAAAGCTGGTCAGGCGAGCACCTTTGTTGCCCAGTGGGTCCTTCGCGACCTGCACCATGATGCTCTCACCCTCGCGCACCAGGTCTTTGATATTTGGCGGGTTTTCGCCGTCCTGGGTCTTTTCGGGCGTGGCGATATCGGAGACGTGCAGAAACGCCGTTCTGTCGAGCCCGATGTCCACGAATGCCGCCTGCATGCCGGGCAGGACTCGCGAAACTCGTCCCTTGTAGATGTTGCTGATGACGCCACGACGGGCGGCGCGCTCAACATAAACCTCCTGCAGTACTCCGTTCTCGAGCAACGCAGCCCGCACCTCGCTCGAGGTAACGTTGACCAGTATTTCTTCTTTGGGCGATTCGTCCGTCATGTTGGCTTAACTAAGATCTCGATGCCGACCGCTTTCAGCAGTTCGACTGTTTCAAATACCGGCAACCCCATCACGCCCGAATAACTGCCATCGATGGCCGCCACAAACGCCCCGCCCAGGCCCTGAATACCGTAACTGCCCGCTTTGTCACACGGCTCACCACTTTGCCAGTAAGCCGCCGCCTCGTCCCGACCAATTTCGCGAAACGTAACTTTCGTCGTCGATAGGGCCGATAAAGTCTTGCCCGGAGCCCGGAGGGCGACGCCCGTGTAGACGGTGTGGCTACGTCCCGACAGCGCCAACAGCATCTCGATCGCGTCAGCCTCATTTTCGGGTTTGCCCAGTATTTGCTCATCCAGAACCACAACCGTATCCGCGGCCAGCACGATGTCCGCTGCCGGCGCGGCCTCCGTTTTGGCCCTGGCCAGGCGCAACACCAAAGCCGATGGTGCCTCACCGGGCCGCACGCGTTCATCCGTATCAACCTCAATGACGTCGAATTCGATGCCCAAAGTCTGCAGAATCTCGCGACGCCGCGGCGATGTGGAGGCAAGGTGCAGTTTTGGCTGACTCGGTGTGGGCATGCATCAGGTCCGGTGGTAGGGGTGGCCGTTTTGCAATGACCAGGCACGGTAGAGCTGTTCGGCCAGCAACGCGCGCACCATGCCATGCGGCAATGTCAATCGCGACAACGACCAGAGTTTGTCGGCGCGTTGCCGCACCGCTGCGGACACACCGTCCGGACCACCGATGACGAAACACAGATCTCGACCATCCGCCTGCCAATCCGCCAGACTAACGGCGAGATCCTTGCTGCTGTACTGCTGGCCACGTTCGTCAAGCAGGATGACTTGTTCCGCCGCATTCAGCTTCGACAGTATCAGCTCGCCTTCGGCCTCCATGGCTTGCCGTGACTTGTCATTTTTCTTGCGATGTACGGTCGCAACAGTATCCAGGCAAAATTTCCATTCACGCGGATATCGCGCAGTGTAGTTACCAACAGCATCGTCCACCCACGACGGCTGCCGGTCTCCAACGGCCAGGACACGAATATGCACGTCTTACCTGTCGGTCGCCGCCGCATCTCCGGACGCCGTGATCGACCAGAGTTTCTCCAGATTGTAGAACTCACGAACCTTCGGCAGCATCACGTGCACGAGAGCGTCCTGCAGGTCCAGCAACACCCATTCGCCGCCATCTTCGCCTTCGACACCGATTGGTCGGTGGCCGGCTGCTTTGGATTTTTCAGCGACATTGTCGACCAGCGCCTTCACATGTCGTGATGATGTGCCGCTCGCCACAATCATGAAATCCGTTACGGTCGTCATCCTGCGCACATCGAGCTTGACGATGTTTACAGCTTTGATGTCGTCCAGTGCAGCAACTACCAGTTCACTTAGTTCTTCGCTATTCATTCATTCCACTCATATAAACGCCAGTCTCCTCAATGACATCTCTAACAGCATCGGGCATCAGGAAGCGCGGGTCTCGACCCGCGGCGACCAATTCTCGAATTTCGGTGGACGCAATCTCAAGTTGCGTGACCGCGTGAATATGGATACGACCGTGGGTCGCTTTGTGCAGGTCATCGACCCTGTGAGTACCGTGCTCGGCAATCAGTTCACCAAGCGGCCCGATATCCGGCGCCCGCCAGCCGGGGCGGTGGGCAACGACGATGTGTGCAAGGCCGAGAATCTCATCCCAGCGGTGCCACTCGGGTAGTCCGAGAAAGGCGTCCATTCCGACTATGAGACCCAGTGAACTCCCGGGAAATTCCCCGCGCAAGCCCGTCAGCGTGTCCACGGAATACGATAAGCCGCTACGTCGCAGTTCGCGATCATCACTGACGAAGCCCGCTAGCCCTTCGATCGCAGCAGCCACCATGCGAAACCGCAAGTCAGCATCGGCGTAGGTTTTGCCACGATGCGGCGGATCGCCGCAGGGAATGAAACGCACCTCACCAAAATCAAGCGCCTGCAACATCTCAAACGCGGTACGCAGGTGGCCATAATGAATCGGGTCAAAGGTCCCGCCGAATATGCCGATCGGCTTCATCGAGAAAGACTCACAACGACATCGGTCGCCATCTGCCAGGGGTTACCGGCCCGCTGTCCTTTGGCCGCTGCGTCCGCACGCCCGGTGGCCTTCAGCATCCTGTGAAAATCACCGTGCTGATGCCGGCTGATACAACCGCGAACCAGGCCCTGCCGATTGCTCCACACGCCGGATTTCTGCATGGCTCCGCCCAAATCGCCGCCTTGCCGAATGACATCATCCAGCTTGGCCAGGGTCCGCAATTCGCGAGTCAGGGCCCACATGACGATAACGGGTTCCACACCCTCGGCACGCAAACCACCCAGTATTTTGACGGATCGACGCGCATCGCCGGCAAGCGCTGCATCCGTCAATTTATAAACGTCATAGCGGCTGCTGTTCGCCACAGCGTCAGTGACCGCCTCCGCACTGACCTTGCCTTCGCCCAGTATCAGGCGCAGCTTCTCAATTTCCTGCTGCGCGGCGAGCAGATTGCCTTCGACCCGGTCAGCAATGAGCGCGACGGCATCCCGGTCCGCATGCAGTCCCGCCGCTCGCATGCGTGCGGCGATCCAGCCAGGCAATTCACGAACGCCGATAGGCCACAGCGGCAACGACACACCCTTCTTGTAGAGCGCCTTTGCCCACTTCGAAGCACTGCCACTCTTATCAAGCTTTGGCCCGGTAACGATGAACAACAATTCCGGACCGGATTGCGCTATGAGGTCGAGTATCGCCACACTGCCGGCATTTCCGGGTTTACCGGTCGGCAAGCGCAATTCGATAACCCGCAATTCGGCGAACAGGGAATAATTGCCGGTTGACGCTGTTAATGCGTTCCAGTCAAAGCCCGCCGTCGCAACATGCAGCTCACGGGACGTGAAGCCGCGTTCGCGGGCTGCCGCGCGTATCGCATCCAGGGCTTCGTCCACCAACAGGAACTCGTCCCCCGTAACCAGGTAACAAGGAGCGAGCGATTTCAGGAGGTGCGAGGAAAGCTGGTTAGCCTGAAGCTTCAAACAAGCTGCTCCATGCTTATCGACTCGTTTTCGAGGAGCACGGGTATGCCATCATCGACCGGGTAAATGCGTTTGCCGTCGTCGGTGATCAACGCCTCGGCCAGAGGCTGCCGCAGGACCGCACCCTCCTGATTCTTGAGCTCGCCGGCATCAATGGCCGCATTGACCCGATTGAGCTTGTCTTTTTGCAGTTCCGACAGTCCCTTATGGGATACCGGGCATCGTAGAATCGTTAGTAGTCGCTTGTCCATGCGGCTATTGTAGCGCTTCAGGACCGTCGCAGCACATCCGCGAGCTCATTATTAGCACTCGATTCCGCCGCCTGAATGGCGGCCGCGATATCTTCCCTTTGCGGCTTGAATTGCTCGTCGAACAGCCGGCAACGCAGGATCAGCTTCACGGCCGAGACTTTATCGCCGTGCAACAACAGATCATGGATGTAGTGCTGCGCAAAGAACAGCGCATGCTGCTTTTGCTCCCAGCGGGACATGCGATCGAAGTACCAGGCCCAGGCCGCGACAAGGTCGGGGTCGCGGTCAATTTCCTCGATGATATGTTTGAAACCACCGTCGCGATTGCCGCGACTGATGAGGCCATAGGCATGCGTCAGAATGGCATTTCGCCGGGTTTCGATATCTGCTGCTATTTGATCGCCGCTGCGCTCCGTAGCATCCGGGATGCTCACGTCTGTCATCAGACCGTAGGGCTCGATCAAACTTCCGATTAGCGAAAATATGGAAGAAATCAGCAGCAGGGTGATCAGGTTTGCAAGCACTGCCGGCAACGACTCGCTTAGCCCTACGAGCCAGCCGGCGACGACGAGATAGACCGAAGCTATCCAGAAAGTGTCGCCGCAGGCACGCAGCAGTCGGAATATTGCAGCCGGGTTGAGGCTTTGCAGGGGCGAATGTGTAATTGCGAGTACGGCGAAGGAAGCGGGCAGGATCGCGCCTGCGGCCATAAGCACCAGCGCCGCGGCGACATTGCCGAAGCTGGTGCCGGCTGCGACCACCGCCCATGTCACCAGCAGCACAACCGGGACAGGAAACAAACTCCAGGCGTTGCCAAACCAGCGGAAGAAATCGACGTCCGGCGCTGCTGGAACACGATTCTGCGCGCGCGCTTCGAGCAGGATCATTTGGTACCGAAACACAGCGGGAATAACAAGGAACATCAGGAACAGGCCCAACACACCGCCCCAGCGAGCGAAGGACATCAACAGCCAGAGCACGACTACCGGTATCAGCACGCTGGACTGCGTGACCGGATACAAGATCGCTTTTAGGATATCAGCGGGCTTGATCATCTTCGCATCGGGGATTCGGCACCGGATCGTAACCCGATCCGCCCCAGGGGTTGCAGCGGGCGATGCGTTTTGTTGCGAGGTAACTGCCTTTCAGCACCCCGTGCACCTGCAAAGCCTCTATTGCGTAAGCGGAACAAGTGGGATCGAAACGACACACTCCGCCAAGCCACGGCGAAATTGCAAGCCGGTATAACCGCACCAGCTGGATCAGCGGCCAGGCCAGCGTTTTGCTCAGCGCGTTTGCCATCAGGCAGCCGCAATGGCCTCAGACGCGAATTGCCGAATGGCGGCGAGCATTGAGGCGAGCCCGGTACTGCGCGTCGGACTCAGGTGGCTTTCGAGCTGCAGGGCCGCCACGAAATCCGGCGGTGTTTCCAGAATGTCTTCGGGACGGCGGCCACTGTACAGGCGCAATAGCAGCGCAATTAGCCCGGAAACGATCGCCGCATCACTGATCGCTGCAAAGTGCAGTCGCCCTTCTCTTTTGGTCGCAACAAACCAGACCTGCGCCTGACAACCGCGAATTCGATTCTCTTCAGTCCGCTGCGCGAGCGGAAACTCGGGCAGACGCCGTCCCAAGTCAATAATGTACTGGTAGCGATCCATCCAGTCATCGAACAACTCAAAGTCCTCGATGAGTTCTCGCTGGGCGATCTCAATCTCATTGCTCATCTCTAACTCCGGCGCCAGGACGTACCATCGCGACCGTCCAGAATCGTGATTCCGGCATCCTGCAGCTGATCGCGGATCGCATCCGCAGTTTTGAAGTCACGGTTGGCTTTCGCCGCGTTGCGTTGCTCAATAAGCGCTTCGATGTCCTCGGCCATCAGCTCGCCTTCAACATGCCCGGCAAACCAGGCATCGGGGTCGGTACCCAGGAAGCCCATGAGGTCACCGCAAGCGTACATTTGCGCCGCCAGCTTGACGCGCTCGCTGTCGACAGTGGCTTTATTGAGCTCTTTTGCCAGACCGAAAAAGGCCGCCATCGCCCGCGGTGAATTCAGATCGTCCTCGAGCGCCTCGATCATATCCGCCGGCACATCTGCAGCGGCTCGCGACGCCTCTGGTACATCGATTCCCTGCACCGCGCCGTACAGACGATCGAGCATGCGGCGTGCTGATTCCAATGTCTCTGCCGACCAGTCCAGCGGTTGCTTGTAGTGTGCACTCAACAAGGCTAGCCGTATGACTTCGCCCGGTACAGTCTTGATCAGTTCGTGCACAAGGAGAACGTTACCCAGTGACTTCGACATCTTGGTCTGATCCATACTCAGGAAGCCGTTGTGCAACCAGTAGCGGGCGAAAGGCGCACCGTCATGCGCGCAACAACTTTGCGCCATTTCGTTTTCATGGTGGGGAAACACCAGATCGCGGCCGCCTGCGTGGATATCGATTGTCGTGCCCAGATGTTTTTCCGCCATCGCCGAACACTCAATGTGCCAGCCAGGTCGCCCGCGGCCCCACGGAGACTCCCAACCGGGCAGTTCCGGCGTTGACGGCTTCCACAGGACAAAGTCGTGTGCGGCCTTTTTATAAGGCGCAACCTCTACGCGTGATCCGGCGATCATTTCTCGCAGATCGCGCTTCGACAGGGAACCGTAAGTCTCATTGGATGAAACATCAAAAAGGACATGCCCTTCGGCCTCGTAGGCATGGCCTTTAGCGATGAGTGATTCGATCATCGTAATCATTTCACTGATGTGCTGGGTCGCTCGTGGCTCCACATCAGGAGGTAGTACGCCAAGTGCCCCCATGTCATCGTTGTAAGCCGTGATAAAGCGTGCCGTGATTTCGTCGATGGGTTTGCCGGTCTCGACAGACGCAGCATTAATTTTGTCGTCAACGTCCGTGATATTGCGCGCGAACGTCAGCTTGTAGCTGCGCCGTAGCAGGCGTGCCAGCAAGTCAAATACGACGGCAGGTCGCGCATTTCCGATATGCGCAAAGTTGTAAACCGTTGGGCCACACAGATACATCGTCACCTCACCTTCCCTGAGGGGGACGAAGGGGACTTTCTTGCCTTGCAGTGTGTCGTGTAGCTGTATGGTCATGAGATAGCGATCCGGCCGTTCAAAAGACGCAATCATATCAACATTGCCGCTGATCGTTCTGCCCGGTATCCTGCTGCCCAGCCCGTAATCAGCGTTTCAAGGATCCACAATGTCTGTCGTACCGGTCAGATTTCAAGCCCGCAGCAGCATCGAGCAAGTTGAGGAAGGCAATGACCTCGCACCCAAGTTCGACGACCGTGGATTAATCACGGTTGTAACTACAGATGCCGACAGCGGCGAGGTCCTCATGCAAGGCTATATGAACACTGAGGCCTTGCAACTCACGATCTCCACGGGCGAAGCGCACTATTACAGCCGCAGTCGACAGACTTTGTGGCACAAAGGAGCAACCAGCGGCCTCGTTCAAGCCGTGCGAGAATTGCTCATAGATGACGATCAGGACTGCATCTGGCTGCGAGTCGATGTCCAGGGAGGCGCCAGCTGTCACGTCGGCTACCGCAGCTGCTTCTATCGCAAAGTACCGGTCGGCAACGACTTTGACGTGAAGCATTCCGACGGCCACATCGACCTCGAATGGACCGAGAGCGAAAAAGTGTTTGACCCAAAGGAAGTCTACGGCGACGCGCCAAACCCCACCGTCCTGTAGAACGCCCTGCCGCCGAATTATTGCCGCAGGCGAAAGCTCGCGTCACCGGCGGTGCTGAGAAGTCCGTGTTGCAAAAGAAACTCTTTGGCATCCTCAGCATCATTCTCAAACCAGTCGCGACTATTGCCGAGGCGAAAGCTGTAGCCCCAGGCGTCCATGTCGAGCATGAGACGATCACGGCCGACGCCGTCGAGATGGTCGGCGAGAATAATCTGTAAGTAACACACCGCCGATTCTTCAAGATCATCACCGCCGGCATCGCGGACAAGACCGTCGCGGCGATCTTCCGTCATGCAGATCAGGTGGCAGGTTTCATGGAGTAGAGAATGTATGGGTGTATCGGCACGCACGTGCACTGTACGACCGATTATGCCCGCCTCGGAATCGCCCCAGTAACTGCCGGGAATTGCCGCCTCGTTTTCCTGCAACACGAGCGCGATGTTGTAACGCTGCAGCAGCGCATCCAGAACCTTGCGGGGTACAGCGGATACCATCAACATCATTGCTTACAGCGTAGTAATTTGCTTCATGACGATGCGCACGAGATCGTTGACGATGGCTTCGCGCAGCAACTCCTCCTCACGTGCTTTTCCGAGCACCAGGGTAGAGTCATAGGTGTAGTTTCGAGTCCGGGTCAGCGTTTGCTGGGGCAGGTGTGTCTTCGCTCCCAGGTCCAGGCGATAGGTAATCGTGTAGTACACCTCGTATTCTGTGGGTACATTGCGCGCGGACACCGACAGGACTCGTTGCGCGGTGTCATCGAAAAAGAGGGTAAAAATCGAGGTCGCGTCTGCCGCGGATTCACTGAGTTCAACGCCTGCATTGCGCAGTTCGTTTTCCAAGGCTCTCTGAAACTGACTGTGCCGGTCATTGCTTTCTATATAGGTGCGTTCCATGCCCGGCGGCGCTACAAATGCACCCTGAAGATGAAAGCCGCAAGCAGCGAGCAGACTCGCAACCAGCATGAGTAACAGTACGGATACAGACTTAAACAACAATATTCACCAATCGGCCCGGCACAACGATGACTTTGCGTATGGCTTTGCCGTCGATAAATCGCTGCACGTTTTCATCACCCAGCGCCAGTTCTTCAACAACCTTCTTAGGTGCGTCAACATCGACCGACAAACGCCCACGCAGCTTGCCATTGACCTGCACCACCATTTCAATACGGTCGACTTCGAGAGCACTTTCGTCGACCTCCGGCCAGCGCTCATCGATCAATGCCGATTCGTGGCCCAGCTCCAGCCATAGCGCGTGACAAATATGCGGCACCATTGGCGATAGCATGATAACGACGGCTTCAAGGGACTCGCGTTGCACCGCGCGACCCGCGTCGGAGTCATCGGCAAGCTTGTTGATCGCATTCAGTAGTTCCATCGACGCCGCAACGGCGGTGTTGAAGCTGTGGCGACGACCGATGTCATCGCTGATCTTTGCGATCGTCTGGTGCGTCTTGCGGCGCAGGTCCTTTTGCACATCATTGAGTGCACCGGTATCGAGTGCCGTTACAGGGCCGCCGGCGGTATGCTCGACGACCGTGCCCCAGAAGCGTTTCAGGAACCGGAAGCTGCCCTGCACGCCTTCATCCGACCACTCCAGTGACTGCTCCGGTGGCGCCGCAAACATCATGAACAAACGCACGGTATCGGCGCCAAATTTTTCGATCAACTCCTGTGGGTCGACCGTATTGCCTTTCGCTTTCGACATCTTGGCGCCGTCTTTGAGTACCATGCCCTGCGTCAGCAGGTTGGTGAACGGCTCAGAGACATCCGTCAGTCCTTCGTCGCGCATTACGCGCTGGAAGAAACGCGAATACAAAAGATGCAATATCGCGTGTTCGATGCCGCCTGTGTATTGATCAACCGGCGTCCAGTAAGCCGTTCGGTCGTCAAGCATCGTTTTGTCATTGTCGGGACAGGCGTAACGTGCGAAGTACCAGGACGATTCCACAAACGTATCGAATGTGTCGGTCTCGCGGCGCGCTGCTTTACTGCAGGTCGGGCACGGCACATCGACAAACTCCGGCATGTCCTTCAGTGGCGAACCCGTGCCTTTGACTTGCACGTCTTCCGGCAGAATAACCGGCAACTGGTCTTCGGGAACCGGCACGGCGCCGCAGTCGTCGCAGTAGATAATCGGGATCGGCGTCCCCCAGTAACGCTGGCGGGAAATTCCCCAGTCTCGTAGCCGATAGTTGACTTTGCGGCGGCCTCGGCCGGACTTCTCGAAGTGATCCGCGATCGCATTGAACGCGGCATCAAAATCCATGCCGTCGTAATCGCCGGAATTAACCAGCAGTCCTCGTTCAAGATATACGGCGGCATCGATATCAATGTCGCTGCCATCGGTCGGCGCAATGACCTGCTTGATCGGCAAATCGTGCTTCTTCGCAAACTCCCAATCGCGCGCATCATGACCCGGTACCGCCATCACGGCGCCGGTGCCATAACTCATCAACACGAAGTTGGCGACCCACAGCGGTACTTCTTCGCCTGTCAGCGGATGGATAGCGGAGATGCCCAGCGGCATTCCTTTCTTCTCCATGGTTTCCAGCGTCGCTTCCTGCG
Source organism: uncultured Gammaproteobacteria bacterium (assembly GCA_942490655.1). Lineage (GTDB taxonomy): Bacteria > Pseudomonadota > Gammaproteobacteria > Steroidobacterales > Woeseiaceae > UBA1847. The sequence goes on from CALNXZ010000014.1 coordinate 534,093, forward strand.
CATCGGTTTTCTTGCAGGCTTCGACGAAGTCCAGAACGGCGGCATTCATACCCGCCGCCTTGGTCGCCAGCGGGTGCTCCGCGGCGACCGCCATGTAAGTCACACCCATTAAGGTATCGGGGCGCGTGGTGTAAACGGTCAGCGGCTCGCTCTCACCGGCGACATCGAATGACAGTTCCACGCCTTCAGAACGCCCTATCCAGTTGCGCTGCATGGTCTTTACGGAGTCCGGCCATCCCGGCATGCGATCGAGCTCGTCGAGCAACTCGTCCGCGTAATCTGTGATCTTCATGAACCACTGCGGAATTTCGCGGCGTTCGACAATGGCATCCGAGCGCCAGCCCCGCCCATCGATGACCTGCTCATTCGCAAGCACTGTCTGATCAACCGGATCCCAGTTGACGATGGAGTTCCGGCGATACACGAGGCCCTTCCTGAACATCCTTGTGAATAACCACTGCTCCCAGCGGTAGTACTCCGGCCTGCAGGTCGTGACTTCCCGGGTCCAGTCGTAGGCGTAACCGAGACGCTTGAGCTGGCCGCGCATATCCTCGATGTTGCTGTAAGTCCATTTCGCAGGCGGGATACCGCGTTGAATGGCCGCATTTTCAGCCGGCATGCCAAAAGCATCCCAGCCCATCGGCTGCAGCACGTGCTTGCCCTGCAAGCGGTGATAGCGCGCGATAACGTCATTGATCGTAAACACACGAACATGGCCCATGTGCAATTTCCCGCTGGGATAGGGAAACATGGTCAGACAGTAGTATTTGTCTTTGTCAGCGTCTTCGCTGACCTCAAAACTCTGAGCGTCGTCCCAGTGCTTTTGGGCCGCCAGCTCGATGGTTTCGGGATTGTATTCGGTGCTCATGGGTGTCGCGGGTCTTCGCTATTGTCAAAGGCCGCAAGCCTACATGAACAGGCTGCAAATCGCAGCAGTCCGGGCAACTCGGTCAGGTGAAACTCTAGATTCCGGCGCGACTTCGGATCCAGAAAAAGCCCAGCAGAAAGCTGCTGATGAGCAGCACCGGCCAATTGCCACAACTGGCGTAGATCGTCTCACCCCGGCGCGCGCGAACATCCATCGTCAGGATCGCAGGCTCGAACTGCTTGCCGACCTTGAGCAGATCACCGGACGGGCCGATAAAGGCACTGATGCCGGTATTCGTTGCCCGAACGGCGTAGCGGCCAACTTCCAGCGCCCGCATCCTGGCAATTTGCAGGTGCTGATGCGGCGCGACCGAATCACCGAACCAGGCATCGTTGCTCACGTTGACGATCAAATCCGCATCCGGAAATGCATACAGCTGTTCCGCGCCGTAGGCGTCCTCGTAGCAAACCGCCACCGCCAGTTTTGCGCCGTTCGCAGCCGTCAGGAGAGGTTGAATATCGTCGCCCGCGGAAAGATCGGAATACGGCAGATTCTGCATGCGCATCCACTCGCGCACACCCTCGGGCACCGGAAAATATTCGCCGAAGGGCACGAGGTGCCGCTTACGGTAGACCTGGCGTTCTGCATTTCCCAACAAGAAAACACTGTTGTACACGAGCGGCTCGATGCTGCGCGCTTCGCTGTATTCGAGAATACCGAGCAACACGGTTTGACGATTGCGTTTCACGTCAGCCGTTATGATATCGAGGTAACTCCCAACCTGGTCATGGCGCGCCGGGATAGCAACCTCCGGCCAAACGACGAGCTCACTTTCCGGAACGCTGAGTGTCGAACCCCGATAGAAATCCAGCGTCTGCTGGAACTGCGCCGGCTCCCACTTCAAATCCTGTGGTACGCCACCCTGCACGATGGTCGTGCGTATCGGCTCGCCGTAATTCTCGGTCCAGTCCACTCGGCCAAGTACGGCACCGATGATCCAGGGCAGCAGAATCAAAGGCGCGGCAATGACGCGATCTCTGGCCGTACCAATGATAATTACGAGTATCGCCGCTGCACTGAACAACAACATCAGTGATACGCCATAGATACCCAGCACAGGTGCCCAGCCGGCCAGGGAGGTATCGATTTGTCCGTAGCCGTGTGCAAGCCATGGGAAGCCTGTCAGCACCCAGCCTCGCAGCCATTCGATCATCACCCACGCGGCCGGGCCGACGAAAAAAATGCGCCAGGGCTCGCCGTGCGAAAGGCGACTCGTAAGCCAGCCCGCAAGCCAGAGAAAAGTCGCCATGATGAACGACAATCCGACCATCAACAGCACAGCTATCCAGAGAGCTGCATTTCCGAAAACATGCACGGAAATGTATATCCAGTAGGTACCACACAGGAAAAGACCGAATCCAAACCAGAAAAAATGCGCGGCCGCATCTTTGGGAGAGTCTGTCAGCGCAACAAACAACAAAGGCAGGATTAGAATTGGAGCCAGCAGCGACCATTCAGCAGGCGCAAAAACGAGCGTCGTCAATACGCCGATGGCAAACGCCAGTGCACGGCTGATCCGCGGTCGATCGGCCGTGAGCGAATACAGGAAATGCCTTTCTCTTTTGTTAGCCAAAACAATCAGTCACTGTTGCGTTGCACCCGCAGCGCATCTATACGCCGATCGCCGGCTTTTGTTACTGCGAAACTGAAGCCGCTAAAGTCCACCTTCTCTCCGCGTCGCGGCAGGCGCCCCATTTCCCGCATGACGAGGCCGCCAATTGTGTCGTACTCCTCATCGTCCAGTTCGCACTCGAAGTAGGCATTAAAGTCCTCAACTCGCGTTAATGCACGTACTGCGAAACATGGATTGCCGTCTAGCTCTCCATCAGGACGAATAAACGCGGCCTCCTCCTGATCGTGTTCGTCGTCGATCTCACCGACGATCTCCTCGAGTACATCTTCGATCGTCAACAGACCGGCGACGCCGCCGTACTCATCAACAACTATCGCCATGTGATTGTGACTGGCACGAAATTCTTTCAGTAGCGCATTGAGGCGTTTTGACTCAGGAATGACCGATGCGGGACGCAACAGCTTCTTGATCGTGAGTTCTTTGGCTTCATTGCTGCCGTAGTAGCGCAGCAAATCCTTGGCAAGCAAGATGCCCAACACCTCGTCACGATCCGCGCCGACCACCGGAAACCGCGAATGACCTGATTCAACAATGGTTTTCAGCGTTTCATCAAACTCATCTTCGATATCAATGACGACCATTTGCGAGCGCGGAATCATCACGTCTCTAACCTGGGTCTCGGAAACCTCAAGCACGCCGAAAAGCATGCTCTTTTCTTCGGCATCGAGTTCGGCGTCAGCTTGAATAAAGGTCTGTATTTCGTCGCGGCTCCAGGGTTCGCCCTTGATCGCTCGCAATACGCGTGCGAGGAGTCCGGGTGTACCTGGGCCGCTGGTACTTGGGGGTTTTTCGTTCATAGGGTTCGAAGTGTATCAGTTCTCTGACAGAGACTCTCCATAGGGATTCTCTACGCCGTGCTGGTTCAAAACCTGAATTTCCAGACTTTCCATAGCCATTGCATCGGCTTCCAGGACATGATCGTAGCCCAGCAAATGCAAGGTGCCGTGCACCAGCATGTGCGCCCAGTGATCTGCGAGTAGCTTGCCCTGCGTCGCAGCTTCCCGGATCACTATGGCGGCGCAAACCACGATGTCACCGAGGGGCACCTGGGTGTCGGCGGGCAGCCCCATTATGTCCACCGCGGGAAAGGACAAGACATTGGTCGAATTATCCTTGCCACGAAATTCGCGGTTGAGCGCTTGCATCTCATCCTCATTAACAATGCGAACGGAGACTTCGAAATCGGCGTCGCGGCCGGTGGCAACGACGGCCCGGCGGACCCAGCGGACTATTTCATCGGCGGCGGGTGCGGCGGCCGCGCCAGACGCCAGCTCGACGTCAACGACGACCGTCATGCTTCTCGTAAGCCTCGACGATGCGCTGCACCAGCTCGTGTCGCACCACGTCCTTGGTCGAGAAATGCGTGAAAGAAACGCCTTTGACATCGCGCAGCACTTCGTCCGCATGTTTGAGCCCGGACATCTGGCCGGACGGTAAGTCTATCTGCGTGACATCGCCCGTGACGACGGCGCGAGATCCGAAGCCAATACGTGTCAGGAACATTTTCATCTGTTCGATACTCGTATTCTGGGCTTCATCGAGAATGACAAATGACTCGTTCAGCGAGCGGCCGCGCATGAATGCCAAAGGAGCAACTTCAATGACATTGCGTTCAATCAGCAACGTCACCCGTTCTGCACCAATCATGTCGTACAAGGCGTCGTACATCGGCCGCAAGTAGGGATCCACCTTCTGCGACAGGTCTCCGGGCAGGAAGCCCAGTCGTTCACCGGCCTCGACGGCTGGCCTGACCAGCACGATACGGCGCACCTGTTCCGTTTCCAATGCATCGACAGCGCTGGCGACTGCCAGGTAAGTCTTGCCGGTACCCGCCGGCCCGATGCCGAATGCCAGATCGTGCTCACGAATTCTGCGCATGTACGCTGTCTGATTGCCGCCGCGCGGGCGTATCAGTTTGCGCCGCGTCTGAATCGTGACGACTTCATCATTCGCTACTTCGGGCGCGCCACCACTGCCATTACCAACAACCGCCACGGCATCATCCATGAAGGACTCCTGCAACATCATGTGAACACGCTCGGGGTCGAGTCGCTCCCGAAGCGTCATTTCAAAAAGTGATAAGAGAACATCGCCGCCCACCTCAGCCGCTCCCGGCCTGCCGGTGACGCGAAAACGGTTGCCACGACTGGCTATTTCCACATTGAGGCGACGTTCGATCTGTCGGAGGTGCTCATCAAACTGGCCGCAAAGATTGGCCAGGCGATCGTTATCGGCGGGCTCGAGAACGATGTCCCGAGAAATCCTGGTGGCGCTCAAAATCTATTCATGCAATAGATCATTGCCTGAGATTACGCCGCGACTGATTCGTTCGCAAGACGTCCGCGCAGTGAGTTAGGCATTGCTTCGGTAATAACAACGTCAACGAATTGGCCAATCAACGCAGCATTCGCATCGAAATTGACCCAACGGTTGTTTTCAGTGCGTCCGGACACTTGCGTTGCACGCTTTTTCGAAATCTTTTCAACCAGCACTTTTTGCGTTGTTCCAACCATGGAACGACTGATGTCCATCGACTGCTGATTGACACGCGCCTGCAACAAACCGAGCCGCTCCTTCTTCACCGCCATCGGCGTTTCATCGGCCAGGCTGGCCGCAGGCGTACCGGGCCTCGCGCTATAGACGAAACTGAACGACTGATCGAAGCCGATGTCAGCAATCAGGTTCATCAGCGCTTCGAAATCGCGGTCTGTTTCCGTTGGAAAACCAACAATAAAATCCGATGACACCGAAATATCGGGGCGCGCCGCCCGCAGCTTGCGAATCTTTTGCTTGTACTCGAGAACCGTATGGCCACGCTTCATCGCAGCAAGCACGCGATCCGAGCCGTGCTGCACTGGCAGGTGCAGGTAACTCGCGAGCTCCGGAACTTCAGCGTAAGCCTGAATCAGGCTGTCTGTGAACTCGACCGGGTGCGAGGTCGTGAAACGAATGCGGTCGATGCCGTCGATCGCAGCAACGTAATAGATCAGGGTTGCCAGGTCGGCAATCTGCCCGTCGTGCATTGGGCCGCGATAGGCGTTCACATTCTGCCCGAGGAGATTGACTTCCCGCACACCCTGAACGGCAAGGCTTGCAACTTCCGCGATCACATCATCGAACGGCCGGCTGATTTCTTCGCCGCGCGTATACGGCACCACGCAAAAACTGCAGTACTTGCTGCAGCCTTCCATGACCGACACAAATGCGGTGGGGCCATCGGCACGCGGCTCCGGCAGCCGGTCGAATTTCTCGATTTCAGGAAAGGAAATATCAACAACCGATGCCCTGTCACTGTCGGCCTTGTCGAGTAGCTCGGGCAGACGATGCAGAGTCTGCGGCCCGAATACCACGTCAACGTAGGGCGCGCGCTTCGTTATGCCCTCACCTTCCTGGCTGGCAACGCAACCGCCAACGCCGATCTTGATGTTGGGGTTCTTGTCCTTAAGCTTGCGCCAGCGGCCCAGCTCGGAAAAAACTTTTTCCTGCGCTTTCTCGCGTATCGAACAGGTGTTCACCAATAACAGGTCGGCATCGTCAGGCGTATCGGTTAACTCGTAACCGTGCGACTCACGCAGCACATCTGCCATTTTGTCCGAGTCGTACTCGTTCATCTGGCAGCCCATGGTTTTGATGTAGAGCTTCAAAGGGTTCTTCGCTAGAACGGAATATCGTCGTCGAAGTCGTCCGGACCGGGATGTGGAGGCGTACTGCCGCTGTCCTGATTACTCGCACTACCGCGCGAAGCGCCGCCACCACCGCCGCCGCCACTACCGCCACCGAAGTCGCCGCCGCGGCCGCCGAGCATCTGCATTTCGTCCGCTATGATCTCAGTCGTGTAGCGATCCTGACCGTCCTTGTCTTGCCACTTGCGCGTGCGCAGCTTGCCTTCAATATAGACCTGTGAGCCTTTGCGCAGGTACTCAGCAGCGATTTCCGCCAAACGATTGAACATCGCAACACGATGCCATTCGGTGCGCTCTTTCTTCTCGCCCGTTTGCTTGTCTTTCCAGGACTCGTTCGTCGCAACCGTAAGGTTGGTGACTGCCGAACCGCTCGGCATATAGCGTGTCTCGGGGTCCCCGCCGACATTTCCAACTATGATAACTTTATTAATTCCGCGGGCCATTACGGATCCCCTGTCTTAAGTATGTGGTTGTTGTGGCTCGCCACGGTGTGGCGAGGGGGGACTATTGTAGTGCCTGCAGGGCCAATTGCCAGTCCGATTTCTGGCTCAGGCAGCCCAATTCAGTTCAATTCCGCAGTTTTCCGAACCCCTGCAAAGCCAGCCAGATCCCGGCCAGCAACGCGCACACGAAAAACACATCACCGGGACGGCCGTGGCCGAGAAAACGACCACCAATCAGCCCACCCACAAAGGCACCAAGGAACTGGGCACTCGAGAACACACCGAGCGAAGCACCGCGGTTATCGTCATTCGCCAATAGCGACAAGCGCGCCGGCAGTCCCGCCTCAAGGAAATTGAAGCCGCCAAAATACAGGACCAGTGCGAAAAACACCGGGATCTCGGAAAAACCAAGGAAAGTCAGTGCCAGTTGTGCGACCAGGATCATTGTGACCGACAAACCGATCAGACGGTCCTTCCCCTGTCGGTGATCCCGCATGATCATTGGCACCGTGACCAACAGGGATACGAGCAAGCCACCGACGTACATTTTCCAGTGATCGGTCAATGACATACCGAGTCGTTGCGTCAGCAGGAACGGCAACGCAACGAAAGTCGCCGTCATGATCGTGTGCAACAGGAATACGTAGGCATCGATGCGCAGTAGTTCCGGCCGCAGCGCCGGCAACAGGTTCCAGCTTCTGCTCTTCTTCGCCACAGGAATGTCGGGAAGCAAGGTCAGCAACAAGCCTGCAAGCACCGCAACCCCAGCCGCGATCCAGAACAAGGAGCGAACACCGTAACTTGCGGCCAGCAAAGGCCCTGCGACCATAGCCAACGCAAATGACAAGCCTATGCCGATGCCGAAAATGGCCATCGATCGTGTCCGGACTTCCTCGCGAGTTGCGTCCGTAATCAACGCGGTCAAAGTGGCCGATATCGCCCCGGCGCCCTGGATAAATCGTCCCGCGATAATGCCGTAAATGGAATCGCTCATCGCCGCCAGCACGCTGCCTGCGGCAAACACAGCAAGCCCGAGGAAAATGACCGGTAACCGACCGATGCGATCCGACAATGCGCCCAGCGGTACCTGCAGCCCTGCCTGGGTCAACCCATAAGCACCCACTGCGAGACCGACCAGCAGGGGCGTCGCATGTTCAAGATCCGTCGCAAACAGCGACAACACCGGCAGCAGGGAGAACAAACCGAACATACGAAACATCGAGACTAGCGCAACGATGCCCACCGACCGACGTTCGCTGGTATCCATCACCACAGTGGTATCAGGGTTTTCTGAACTCATTCTGTCCTTGCCTTTGCGCCGCAGTTGCGCGGCGGCGTATATTAACAGGTTGGCCGAAGATGACTCGAAACCTGCTATGAAAACAATAAGTATTCGCGGCGCGCGAACACACAATTTGTGCAACATCGACCTTGAGCTGCCGCGAGATCAGCTGATCGTGTTTACGGGACTGTCCGGATCGGGCAAATCCTCGCTCGCCTTCGACACGATTTACGCCGAGGGTCAGCGCCGTTATGTGGAATCCCTGTCGGCTTACGCACGGCAGTTCCTGTCGATGATGGAGAAACCCGACATCGACCACATCGAAGGTCTCTCGCCCGCCATCTCCATTGAACAGAAATCAACCTCACACAACCCACGATCCACGGTTGGTACGGTCACCGAGATCTACGATTATCTGCGTCTGCTGTACGCCCGCGCAGGCACGCCGAAGTGTCCGGATCACGATTTGCCGCTCGAAGCGCAAACGGTCGCGCAAATGGTCGACCATGTCCTGGCGCTCCCGGAGGGCAGCAAGCTGATGTTGCTGGCCCCTGTGGTGGTCGATCGAAAAGGCGAACATGTACAACTGATGGCCGATCTGCAGGCGCAGGGATTCATTCGCGCGCGCATTGACGGCGAGACCTACGAGCTCGATCAGCCGCCGGCGCTCGACCTGCGCAAGAAACACAAGATCGATGCCATCGTCGATCGCTTCATTGTTGACCCGGCCAAGGCCGAGCAAGGACTGCGCCTGCGTCTGTCCGAGTCTTTCGAGACCGCGTTGCGTCTTGCGGATGGTTCCGCGCGAGTCGCGTGGATGGACGATCCGGACGCCGAGGAACTGATTTTCTCCGACCGCTTTGCGTGCAATCTCTGCGGCTACAGCCTTACCGAACTCGAGCCACGCCTGTTTTCTTTCAATAACCCGAGCGGCGCCTGCCCGACCTGCGACGGACTCGGCGTGAAGCAATTTTTCGACCCGGATCGCGTTATCGTCAATCGCAGCCTGTCGTTGGCTGGCGGCGCTATTCGTGGCTGGGACCGCAAAACAACCTATTACTACCAGATGATTCAAAGCCTGGCGACGCACTACGAGTTTGATATCGAAACGCCGTTCGACGAGTTGCCGGAAAAACTGCAAAAGGTTGTGCTGTACGGCAGCGGCAAAGAGAAGATCAATTTCTTTTACGAAAACACACGCGGTATGCAAGTTAAGAAACTGCATCGATTCGAAGGCGTGTTGCCCAATCTTGAGCGTCGCTACCACGAGACTGAATCGAACGCGGTTCGCGAAGAACTCACCAAGTTTCTTAACAGCCAGGCCTGCCCGGATTGTGGCGGAACCCGACTCAACCAGGCGGCGCGCCATGTATTCATTTGCGAGCGCTCTATCCCCGAGATCACACATTTGTCGGTCGGCCACGCGCGCGAGTTCTTTTCCGGCATGCGCATCGATGGCTGGCGCGCGAAGGTCGCCGACAAGATCGTCAAGGAAATCAGCGACCGGCTGAGCTTCCTGTCGGACGTCGGTCTCGACTACCTGTCCCTCGACCGCAGCGCAGACACGTTGTCGGGCGGCGAAGCACAGCGTATTCGTCTTGCGAGCCAGATCGGCTCCGGTCTCGTGGGTGTGATGTACATACTCGACGAGCCTTCGATCGGATTGCATCAGCGCGACAACCAGCGCCTGCTCGGCACGCTGGTGCACCTGCGCGATATCGGCAACACCGTCATCGTTGTTGAACACGATGAAGAGGCGATACTCGCCGCCGATCACGTCGTTGATCTTGGCCCGGGCGCTGGCGTGCACGGCGGTCGCATAGTCTCGCAGGGCACACCGGAAGAGGTGATGAACGACCCTAAGTCATTGACGGGTCAATACCTTTCAGGCAAGCGCAGCATCGCCCTGCCTGAGCGTCGGACCGCCAACGATCCACAGCGCCAGCTCCGAATCATCGGCGCGAGCGGCAACAATCTGCAGAACATTGATGCCTCGATTCCGCTGGGACTCATGACCTGCGTAACCGGCGTTTCGGGCTCGGGCAAGTCCACGCTCATCAACGATACGCTGTACAAAGCGGTTGCCGATGACCTGAATCGCTCCAATCGCAATCCCTCACCGCACAAGAAGATCACAGGTCTTGAAGACATCGACCGCGTGATTGATATCAGCCAAAGTCCTATCGGTCGTACACCCCGCTCCAATCCGGCAACCTACAGCGGCCTGTTCACACCGCTACGCGAGCTTTTCGCCGGCACGCAGGAAGCACGCTCACGCGGCTACATGCCGGGACGTTTCAGCTTCAACGTGAAAGGCGGACGCTGCGAGCCCTGCCAGGGCGATGGCGTAATCAAGGTGGAAATGCATTTTCTGCCCGACGTCTACGTGCCTTGCGATACCTGTCGTGGCAAGCGCTACAACCGCGAGACGCTCGAAATTCGCTACAAAGGCAAGAACGTTCACGAAGTGCTCGACATGACCGTTGAGGACGCCGCGGAATTTTTCCGCAACGTGCCGGTGGTCGCGCGAAAGTTGACGACCTTGATGGATGTCGGCCTGGGTTATGTGCGGCTGGGTCAGAACGCGACTACCCTGTCCGGTGGCGAAGCGCAGCGCGTGAAACTCGCAAAAGAATTATCGAAACGCGACACCGGCCGCACGCTGTACATACTCGATGAACCCACGACGGGACTGCACTTCTTCGATATCGAACACCTCTTGCACGTGCTGCACCGCCTGCGTGATCGCGGCAACACGGTAGTCGTCATTGAGCACAACCTGGATGTTATAAAGACCGCCGATTGGGTCATCGATCTTGGCCCCGAGGGCGGCGACGGTGGTGGTCGGATCGTTGCGACCGGTACACCGGAAGAAGTTGCGGCTACGACAGGATCATTTACCGGCGAATTCCTCAAACCGCTGGTTGAACGCGACAGCAAATCGCGTCGCAGCGCCGCTGTCGGTGCGTAAATAGAGCGACGGCTCGATCAGCTCCAGTTCCATGAGCAGGAAGCGTCCGTCCGGCCCGCGTACCCAGTCACCACGACCGTAAACCGGCATGGGTTCGATGTGCGCGAACACGGTGTGTGCCGTTTGCAGCAGATCAGCCGATGGTGTGACTTTAACGATCTCTGCGCCATGCTCCTCCTGAACCCGGAAGTCGCCCTGCTTCGGTATTTTCTGAATCGCGTGGCTGTACTCGCCATTAAAGAAGAACAGTGAGAACTCGCCTTCGGTCTGGATATTCTCGATAAAGGGCTGCACGAAGAATCGCTGCCCGGAGAATGTTTTTGTCAGAGCTTTTAACTGCTCCGCGCCAACCGGTTTGCTCAGCACAAAGGTGTCTTTCGCATTCGCGCCGATGGTCGGCTTGATAACCACGCGATCAACCTGATGCTCTTCAAAGTAGCCCGGCACGTCTGCCGCATTGAAGCTGTCGTACCAGGTACTCGGTACGATTGCATCGCCGCGTGCCTCGACATCTCGCAGGTAGGTTTTCTCGAGGCTCCATTGTGCGATGGCAAAATCATTGTAGAGTACCGCGCGCGACGCATCGATAGACTCAAGTGCCGCCATGAATTCCGCTGCGTGCTCCGGATAATCCCACGGTGTGCAAATATACACGGCATCGAATTCGTTCCAGTCCGGCTTAGAACGCCATGCTACACACACAACCTCCCAGCCCAGTTTCTGCATGGGTTCGATGCTCAGATGGTAATCAGTGACGTAGTCACCTGGATTCTGCATCGTCAGGTAGGCAACTTTTTTTCTGTTCAATTTCTTGCCTTAGTTAGTCAGTACCGGCTGAAAAACTACCCGTTCGCAGAAACGTCTTCGTCAGTTCAATCGGAAGTCGCATGCGCATCATGAAGGCATGCGAATGCTCAACAACAATGAAATCGTCCATGCCGGCTACCTTCGTGTCTTCGACCGATACGCGACCATCATCGGGATTGTCGAGGATAGCGGACGTAATCGGGTCGATGGAGCGATTGCCGGCGATCACGCCAAGGTCGAAATCAACCGGGCCAAGCGCCAGCGGCACGCTGTTTTCTCCCTTGCCCAGTTGGTAGCCCGCTGGACCGTTGAGCCAGTCAAAACCCGGGACACCCCGCATTTCGTCGGACGCGCGGCTGCCCTGGTTCGGGGGTCCAAGCATGACAACTCGACCCATTTCCGGAATCGCGGACTTACTCAGATATTGACGCACCAGGATGCCGCCCAGCGAATGCGTGACAAAGTGAATTTTTTCAATTTCGTCGGCGGCGCGACAGGTTGCCAACCCCTCGCCAACCGCGATTTCCGCCAGCTCGGCAATCTCGTGCTCGCGGGACGGGTAATCGACATTGGCCGTCGCGTATCCCTCGTCCGTCAGGGCCTCCTCCATTTTGCTCAATGAGGCTGACGTGCGCGCCAGGCCGTGCAACAGCACGACGCAGTCCCTGGCCGCCGCAGTGCTGCAGGCTAATAGCAAAGCGAAAGCCAGTATCACTTTAGTTCGCGGCATTCAGGGCACTCAGTTGGCGGTCGTGGAGTTTGCTAAGTAACAATAAAGCCGCGATGGCACCCAAGAGCGCCATCCACATGTCGGACTGCGTGTCCCAGATGTAGCCCTGGGTGCCGAGGAAGGAATCGGCGGCCTCTTCGGATAACAGGGCAACCCACCACTCGATTAGTTCGTAGAATGCACTGAAGCCGAGGCAAAAACTGACGATGAAGAAATCGCGCCAACGAGCCGAGTTGAACACCTGTTTTCGAATCACAAGCTCGCGAGCGATCATGACCGGCACAAATCCCTGCGCCAGGTGCCCGAGCTTGTCGTAATCATTGCGGCTGCCATTGAAAGCTTCACGCAGCCATTCCCCGAGCGGCACGTCAGCATAGGTGTAGTGCCCGCCAACCATGAGAATGATGCAGTGAATCAGGATCAGGAAATACAGCAACGGGGTTAGCGGAAATCGATTGCGGGTGAACCAGAGGAGCAGTGCGCCGGCAACCGCCGGAAACACTTCCAGACCCCAGGTCATGCCGTCCGCCGGCGCTATTCCCGACCAGACCAAAACGATCAGGAAGACGACTATCCAGGCGATTCTCATCAATGCCTCCCGCTAGTAGTGTGGCGGACGTTCATCGGCGGGGTCGCTCTCCGCACTGTTTTCGGCGGCGGATCGAACGCGCTGCGCTAACACCTTGCACAAATCCTCAAGTTGCATAATCCTCGCTTGCTGCGCTGTGACAACGTCGTTGAGCTCGCTCAACAGCTGGTCCTGATAGGCCAGCCGTGTTTCCAGATCGATAAAACGTTCTTCGCTCATACACTTCCTCAGTGCCAAGGTTGTAGTCGCACAGCAACTCGTGAATCATCCGCCCTAGGATACACGGGTTACCCGTCAGGAAAACTTCATGTCTTTGCTTCGGTTCGAGGATATCAGGCTGGATTTCGGCGAGCAGATAATACTGCGCGACGCCGAGTTCTCCATTGAGCCCGGCGAACGCGTCTGCCTGATCGGTCGCAATGGCGCCGGCAAATCAACGACCCTGAAGCTCATCATGGGCGATATGGAGGCGGATCAAGGGGCCATCATTCGCAAAACCGGGTTGATAGTCAGCGAGTTGCGCCAAAACCTGCCGGAAGCAATCGATCAGACCGTGCGCGAGATCATACGATCGGGGCTGAAAAATATCGACGCGTTGCTGCAGCGCTATGAGGAAATGTCGAGCCGGGAGCTCGATAAAGCCGGGCTTACCGAGCTGGAAATTCTGCATGCGAGCATTGACGCCCACGATGGCTGGCATATCGATCAGCGCGTGGATACAACCATGACCGAACTCAATCTTCCCGCCGACAAAAAGATGAGCGAGCTATCGGGCGGCTGGCGTCGCCGCGTCGCGCTGGCCAGGGCGCTGGTACAAAATCCCGATCTGCTGTTGCTGGATGAACCGACCAACCATCTCGATATCGCGACGATTGAGTGGCTGGAAGATCGCATCCATTCCTTTGCCGGCGCAGTATTGTTTATCACGCACGACCGCGCGTTCTTGCAGCGCCTCGCTACCCGTATCGTAGAAATCGATCGCGGCTCGCTCACCAGCTGGCCCGGTGACTATAGTAACTTCCTGAAAAGACGGGATAAATTGCTGGAGGACGAGGAAACTGCCAACGCTCGCTTCGATAAGAAACTTGGACAGGAAGAAGTCTGGGTGCGACAGGGCATCAAGGCACGACGCACACGCAATGAGGGACGAGTACGCTCGCTTGAAAAAATGCGCGAGGAATTTTCCAAGCGCATCAAGCAGGACAACAAGGCCCGCATACACATAGAAGAAGCCGAGCAATCCGGACGCAAAGTCATTCGTGCGAAAAACGTCAGTTATGCTTACGACCAGCAAAAAATCATCGACGACTTTTCGATAAAGATCATGCGCGGCGATCGCATCGGCCTGATCGGCAACAACGGAGTCGGAAAAACAACCTTGTTACGACTATTGCTTGGGCAACTCGAACCACAGTCGGGAACGATCAAGCAGGGCACAAATCTTGAGGTCGGTTATTTCGACCAGCTGCGTCAGGCACTGGATGAAGAAAAGTCAGTCGCCTATAACGTCGGTGAAGGTCGCACTTACATTAACCTGAACGGTAAAGACCGGCACATCGTGGGCTATCTGAAGGGCTTCCTGTTCACACCGAAGCGCTCCGGGATGCCGGTAAAAGCGCTCTCCGGCGGCGAGCGCAATCGCGTCATTCTCGCCAAACTGTTTACGCGTCCGGCCAACCTGCTGATACTCGATGAACCGACCAACGACCTCGATATCGAAACTCTCGAAGTGCTGGAACAGAAACTCTGTGATTACAACGGCACATTGATCGTCGTAAGCCACGACCGTGAGTTTCTGGATAACGTGGTAACGAGTACCGTCGTATTTGAGGCGGACGGCAACGCAAAAGAATATGTCGGCGGCTATTCCGACTGGGTAAGACAGGGCCACGAACTTGCCAATACCGAAAATATCGCCGCGGCCGAAGCAAAGAAACGCGAGATCGCCGAACGCCGCAAGAACAAGAGCAAAACGAAGCTCAGTTACAAAGACCAGCGAGAGCTGGACCTGTTGCCTGCGGAAATAGAATCCCTGGAAGCCGAAATCGCCACACTACAAACCCGCATCGCCAGTCCTGAATTTCATGCGCGGGGAAAGGCCGCCGTGAACGAAACGCTGCAGGAGCTCACCTTCAAGGAAGCACTGTTGGAAAAGCGCGTCGAACGCTGGGCGCAACTGGAGAGCCAACAGGAAGCGCTGCAGTCATAACACCGAGCGAGTTGGGCCGTTACACAAGTTCGGTAGTAGCGCCAAATCTCAACCCGCCCTACATTTTTGACGGAGTGGTCGTGGAGACCAGCGCGTCACTCATTCTTCGGCAAGGATAAATGCAATACCACGTAGCCAAAAACACCTGATAGTAGCGAGCCGAGAATAATTCCCAGCCGTTCATCGAAGATCGCGCCTGCATCGAATGCTACGTTTTCGAAAGCCAAAGACGCGACAAACAGACTCATCGTAAAGCCGACACCACACAGTATCGAAACTCCATACAATGAACCCC
Source organism: uncultured Gammaproteobacteria bacterium (assembly GCA_942490655.1). GTDB lineage: Bacteria > Pseudomonadota > Gammaproteobacteria > Steroidobacterales > Woeseiaceae > UBA1847. The sequence continues at coordinate 549,663 of CALNXZ010000014.1, forward strand.
AATTGGCTCCGTCCGGCAAGCGCGCCAGTCCGGACTTAATGGCCAAATAGCAAAGCAGGAATATGCCCAGCTGTTTACCAATGAACAGGCCGACTGCGATGCCCAGCGGCACGGGATGCAACAGGCTCGAAACACCAAGACCTGCGAAGCTTATGCCTGCGTTGGCGAATGCGAACAGGGGCAGCACGCCGAATGCGACCACCGAATGAAGGTCGTGCTCCAGGCTCTTCAGCGGCGAATACGCCGGGTCTTCCGAGTCGCGCATCGGAATGAACGCGGCAAGCGCAACCCCCGCCAGCGTTGCGTGGACGCCGGACTTAAGCACAGCGATCCACATTATGATGCCAACGACGATATACGGTGACACGGTATTGACCCCGCGCCAATTCATGGCGCCGAGCAACACCAGGCACAAGCCAGCGAAAATCAGGGAGTCGACCGACAAGTCCGCTGAATAGAATATGGCAATGATTACAATGGCGCCAAGATCGTCGAATATAGCCAACGACACAAGGAAGACTTTTAGCGATATTGGCACTCGGCTACCGAGTAGCGTCAATATGCCGAGCGCAAAGGCGATATCTGTGGCTGCAGGAATCGCCCAACCCCGCATCGCAGCCGCGTCGCCGATATTGAACCACACGAAACATGCAATCGGGACAACCATGCCACCGACTGCCCCCAATGCCGGCAACAGTATATTGGACGGCCGAGACAGCTCACCTTCAAGAAACTCGCGTTTTAATTCCAGGCCCACAAGGAAAAAGAAGATTGCCATGAGGCCATCATTGATCCACAACAGTAAAGGCTTGGCGATCTGTAGCGCGCCGACTCGAACCTCGACAGGCGTATCCAGAAAGTACGCGTATAAATCCGCCGCCGGAGAATTCGCAGCAATCATTGCCAGCATTGCCGCCACCATCAGCAGGATGCCGCCTGCCGATTCCAACTGTAGAAAATCCTTCATTCAAAATCCCTCTGTGTTCCCGGCAATGTTTCAGCGAAGTAACGCTCGAACGCCTTGTGTACGATTTCCGGCGATATTTCGAGCGCCGACATAGCCCGGTCGAATTGCTCCATCTCGGCAAAGTTGCGGTGCCCGTCCGCCGCGACAACCTTCAAACCCATGAAGGCAATATCTTCCTTCTCGGCTTCCGACAGGGTTGGCGCGAGGTCAATCAGCAGCCGAGGCAGTTCGGGCTTATCGATCATTTCCGTCATAGCCTGCGTTAACAATTCCAGCGACTCCGAACCTTGAAGGTTGAAATGATCCTCAATGAGCTCAATCATCTGCGCGGATTCCTCTGACATTATCTGACCGCTGCCGCGCGCAATGAAAATAAGCAACGCGGCAACCAGAAACCGCGAGTCGTATTCCTCGACACCCTCCGCGGTTTCGACAATGAGCTTCGTGCCTACAAGTCTCGAAACGATGATATCGTCGCTCAATTCGCTCTCACTTGGTTACGTAATTTTTGCGAAGGTATTTCACCGACTCTGTCACCAGTTGTTCGAGGACTTTTTCATCGATGTCTGACAAACGCCTGACGTAAAGGCAGGACTTTCCGGTCTTGAACTTGCCGAGCTTCTCCATCAACGAATCGAAGCGCTTGAATCCAGCAATAATATAGATCGTCAAAGCCTGCTTGCGCGGTGAGAAGCCAGCCAGCATGAAATCGCCCTCTCTGCCGCTCTCGTACTTGTAGTGATACTGGCCAAAGCCGACGATGCTCGTACCCCACATCGCGGCTTTACTACCGGTCACCTTCTGCATTATGGCGGCGACTTTCTTCGCGTCAGCACGCTTGTTCTTGTCTTCAATACTGTTCAAGAATGGAGCAACACTTTGCTTGGTCGCTTTCGTCTTATTCTCTGTCGCCATCACCCGCCCTCTTAATGTGTCGTCCCAAACAAGCGGTCGCCTGCATCCCCGAGACCAGGAACTATGTACTTCCTTTCATCGAGTTTTTCATCGATCGCCGCGGCGAATATCGGTACATCAGGATGAGCGCCTTCGACCAACGCTATGCCTTCCGGGCAGGTTACTATGCAAACAACAATGATGTCCGTCGCGCCATTTTGCTTGAGCTGATCGATAGCCGCTACTGTCGAACCGCCCGTCGCAAGCATCGGATCAATAATAATGCTGGTGCCGCCTTTGATTTGCGGCGGAAACCGTTCGTAGTAGGTTACTGGCTCCTTGGATTCTTCATCCCGATACAGACCGACGAATCCGACTCTTGCCGTCGGCACCAACTCGAGTATGCCCTCCAACATGCCAACGCCTGCACGCAGGATAGGCACGACCACCAGTTTGGTATCCAGCTTTCGGCACTTGGCCTCTGCCACCGGCGTCTGCACCATGACCTCCCTGGTCTTGACGTTTTTCAGCGCTTCGTAGCAAATAAATTTGGTGATCTCGGTGGCCAGCTCACGAAATCGCTTATGGCCGGTGTCTACGTCTCGAATAATTGCGAGCTTGTGTTGCACGCAGGGATGGTCAATCAGGGTAGCCAAAGTATTCTCCTTATGCCGAATCGGGGCCGGCGGACCAGATGGCATATTCGTTGCCGGTAGGGTCGACGAAATGAAAACGCCGGCCACCCGGAAAATCAAACATGGGCTGTGAAATCGTTGCTCCCAGGGCCTGCACGCGATCGAAATCGCGCTCAAGATCTTCGCTGAAAAAGACCACCAGCACGCCGGTAGGCGGTGCGGCCTCGCCTGCACGCCGAAATCCGCCGTCCATGCGGCCGTCATTAAAACTCCAATAGTCATCGCCCCATTCCTGAAACGACCAGCCGAACAGCGCAGAAAAGAAGTCACGGGCCTTGTGCAGGTCGGTGACCGGAATCTCAACGTAGTCTATTCGATTCTCAGCTCTCATAAACTGCCCCTCGGCCTATGGCCCCTTCAGTCTCAATATCGGACGATCAGCGGCGATGAACACTGTCCCAAAGGCACCGTTAATCTCGTAGCGACCGTCTTCATGCCTTTGCAGACCAACTATTGCGCCGTGCCCCAGCCCCTTTACAGCATCGGCGATGGACGCCGACGGGTCACCGTCAACTGACAGCCCGTCGCAGTATGGGAACTCAATGATCGCCGGACGGATGCACACCTTCTCAGCCGGTCTGGGCTTTTCGTAAAAAGGATGCTCCGGACTCAAGCGTGCATCGATATCTATCTGTAAGGTCTCAGACTGGAATTGCCACGAAAGTATAAACGAATGGTCAAGCTCAACGGCCGCAAATTCACGCAGTTTTCGCCAATCTGTTGTACCCGTGGTATCAATTTTCATCGTGTCTTTCCCGGCTGTCAGGGTACGACTGTAAAGACAGATGGCGTGATCATCTCCGGGCATCGTGATCATGCGTTCGAACCTTAGACCAAGCTTCCTGATCAGGCCGATCGACGGTGCGTTGGATGGCGACACGATCGCGGCCAGTTCCCGGATACCCAGTTCATGCTGCGCGTGCTTTACAACAGCGGCAGCGGCCTCCCCGGCGTAGCCCTTGCCGCAATAATCTGGCAGTACACAAAACCCGATATCCGGATGATCGAGATTGTCGCGCTTGAAAAGGCCGCAAATGCCGATCAATGAGCCATCTGATTTCAAAGCAATGCTGTACGGACCGTAGCCATAGTCTTCGAATAATTTTTGCGCGCCGCTTTCAATCGCTGCCCTGGCTTGCGCAACGGTGCGTATGCCACGATCCGCGACGTTGCGAATGAAAGCAGGATCATTCCAGACAGCCAGCATCAACTCGCTGTCGTCCACTGTCACTGGTGCAAGATAAAGTCGCTCAGTTTCCATACGACACCTAATCCAGAAATTCCCAGGTATCCGCCCCATCAAGACGACGAACTCGAATCGTGGCTATGTCACCGGGATCGCACATTCGAAAATTGACGGCCATGCGCGATGCCTTATTGGCAGCGAGGCCGGACCAGTGAGTCGTACAACCACAAGTCCTGCAGCTGTGCACAGCCAGCGTCCTGTCACCTTGCACATAGGCAATCGTCGCGCCGGCGGTCATCTGCAGCTCTACTTCACTTGCCCTGGCGTAGGCCCACAGCGGTTTAAGTCGGCGACAAATTGAACAATTACAATCAGTTAGCCACTCCGGTCGCTCAAGGTAGACAAACCTGACAGCACCACAATGACACGAGCCCTTAACCATCTTGTGCGAACCAGACCTGTTGCCCGCAGCGCTCACAGGAGAGCACTGTAGCACTGGAGTCCAGCCAGTCGATTCTTAGCAGGGACAGGAGCCAGGTATTGAGGAGAATTTCCTTAGCTATAAACTTCGAACCCTGGCAGTGGGCACAGGACACGCGTTTTCCAACGACTGCGAAATGGCCATTCTGGTCGGGAATGAGCGGTGCGCTTTTCGCCGGTTTCCGCACGACCGCCCGAAATATCACGAATGCGATGACGAGAAATAACAGCAAAAGAAACATGCCGAAGATGACGGCCAGGAATATTGACGAGCTCGATTCCGTCATAAAAACTAACCCAGCTTTCTGATACCAATGGCGCGACGGATCTGATCCATGTAGGGAACAGCGACTTCTCTCGCACGCGCGGCACCTTTTTGAAGTTCCGCCTCGACTATCGCCGGGTCCGCGATCAGACGATCGTACTCTGCACGTGCAGGTGCGACATGATCATTAATGTATTCAAACAATTGCTGTTTCATCGCCCCCCAGGCGATGCCGTCTGCGTATTGCTTTGCCACGGCCGCAGTTTCTTCAGCCGTCGCAAAGGCTTTGTAAATCTCGAACAGAGTACTGCCTTCGATATCCTTGGGCTCGCCCGGCTCGAGGCTGTTGGTCTTGATCTTCATGATCAGTTTTCGAAACGCTTTCTCACGCGCGAATAGTGGGATCGTGTTGTTGTAACTTTTCGACATCTTGCGGCCATCAAGCCCGGACAACACCGCCGTGTGCTCGTCAATGACCGGCTCCGGGAGAACCAGAATATCGCCGTAGTGGTGGTTGAATCGCTGCGCGATGTCACGCGCCATTTCAACGTGCTGTTTCTGATCGCGACCGACTGGTACCCGCGTGGCTTTGAACATCAATATGTCGGCGGCCATCAGGATCGGATAGCTGTACAAAGCCATGGTGATGCCCTGATCCGGATCCTTGTTGTCGCTATCCTCATTTGCCTGTACGGCTGCCTTATAGGAATGAGCGCGATTCATGAGCCCCTTGGCCGTCATGCTGGTCAGGACCCAGGTCAACTCCGGAATTTCGGGTATGTCCGATTGCCGATAAAACACGGAGTTCTCGGTATCCATACCGAGCGCCAGCCACGCCGCTGCGATCTCGAGTGTCGATTGCGATATCAGGTCCGGATTTTCATTCTTTGCCAGCGCGTGGAAATCAGCGAGAAAGTAATAGTTTTTCTTCTGCCGGTCTTTGCTTGCGGCGATACTTGGGCGGATGGCACCAACGTAGTTACCGATATGCGGGGTACCCGTGGTCGTAATTCCTGTGAGGTAAATCTCTTGCGTCATTCCCTAGTATCCCGCTGCCTGTCCGTCTTTCCTGACTTCACTGGCGCCATAATAGACACCCTGTTCTTCGTCCCAAAGGATCGCCTGGTAACCACCGAAGCTGCCATCACTGGCACCCAGTTTGTGCCCCATCGCTTCCAGCGCATCGCGGGTTTCCAGACTGAATTGCGATTCCAGATGCACGACGCCACCATCCGTCATCATCGTGCCAGTCGGTTCTGACGAACCATCATGATTGATACGCGCTGCGTCACCCGCTTCCTGCAGGTTCATGCCGAAATCAATCATGTTTATTACTATTTGCGCATGACCTTGCGGTTGCATCGCGCCACCCATCAGGCCAAAACTGATCAACGGTTTGCCATCCTTCATAACGAAAGCAGGAATGATGGTATGAAACGGGCGTTTGCCGCCGGCAACGACGTTCGCGTGATTTGCGTCCAATGCAAACAGTTCTGCACGATCCTGCAGGACAAATCCGAGATCGCCGGGCGTCATGCCTGAACCCATGCCGCGGTAGTTGCTTTGGATCAGCGACACCATGTTGCCGTCAGAATCGGCGGTCGTGAGATAAATCGTGTCACCATCTCTCAGTTTCAGGTCACCGGCCGGCGCCTGCAGAGACGCTTTGTCTTTCGATATCAACTTGCGACGCTCGTCCGCATATTCCTTGGAAATCAGGGTCTCTACGGGGACATCAACGAAATCCATGTCAGCGTAGTACTTCGCGCGGTCCTCAAAGGCCAGCTTTTTGGCTTCGACGAACGTGTGTATGTAATCGGCACTACCAAAGCCCATGGACTTCAGATCAAATCCTTCGAGAATATTAAGGATCTGTAAGGCGGCGATGCCCTGGCCGCTCGGTGGTAGCTCGTAGATATCCCAGCCACGATAGTTGGTCGATAGCGGCGTGACCCATTCGGACTCATGGGCAGCCAGATCCGCGTAGCGCAGCAAGCCGCCCTGCTCAACCATGTAAGAGTCGATACGCTTTGCAATACTGCCTTTGTAGAATTCGTCGCGGCCCTTATCCGCAATCAGCTCATACGTCGCCGCCAGCCGTGGATTCCTGAACATCTCGCCTTTCTTCGGCACATCACCATTCGGCATAAAGGTCGCGGCGAACCCTGGGTAATGTCCGATGCGTTTCTTGTTGGACTGAAAGTAGTGCGCGATCACTTCTGAGACCGGGAAACCATCCCTGGCATAGGCGATCGCCGGCGCCAGAATGTCCTTCATATCCAGCCGACCAAAGCGCTTGTGCAGTTCGAACCAACCGTCTACCGCGCCCGGCACACTGACCGGCAAAGGACCAAATGGCGGAATGGAGGCTATGCCACGTTCCTGGAAATACTCCAGTGTCATCAATTGCGGCGCTCGCCCGGATGCATTCAGGCCTACCAGTTCTTTATTCTTTGCGTCCCACACGATGGCAAACAGATCGCCACCGATGCCGTTGCCCGTCGGCTCCATCAAGCCCAGCGTCGCATTAGCGGCGATTGCCGCATCCACCGCGCTGCCACCGGCCTTCAGAATGTCGAGAGCCACCTGCGTTGCCAGTGGCTGACTGGTCGCCGCCATTGCATGCGGGGCAATGACTTCGGAACGCGATGCATGCGCGCGACCCGCAACACGGTCATAGCCCGGATCAGATGCTGCCAAAGCGGTAATCCCCGTGATCAGAATTGCGATACCCGCTATCCATTTCGACTGTTTCATCCTTTGCTCCCTTACTGAGCAGACTGTTGGTCCCCGCGCACGGGAGCCGCTTATGATGTCACTCGCCGCCGACCGCGGCAACAAGGTATGATTTGGCGATGAATAATGACTATACAGACAAGAATACGGCTCTCGGTGCGCTCTACGCTGAGCATATCGAGATCGTTTCTGCGCGCCACGACCATGCTCTTGAGCAGGCTGGCGCAAGCCACGCGATCATCTATTCCGGAAATCCGAAAATTGCATTCCAGGATGATTACCAGATGCCGTTCAAGCCGAACCCGCATTTTGTCAGCTGGGTACCGCTCACGGAGCTGCCATTTTCCTGCATCGTCTATTCGCCCGGTGAGAAGCCCGTACTGATTTATTTCCAGCCACATGACTACTGGCATGTTGTACCGGGGGCACCGGACGGATACTGGGTCGAGCAATTTGATATTCGTATCGTCCATACGCTCGACGAAGTTGCTCAGCACCTGCCTGTCGCGCGTGAGAAATGCATCGTCATCGGCGAACTGCACGACAAGCGCTTGACGTTTGGTGTCGAGCGCATCAATCCGACGACGGCAGTCAATATCCTGCACTATGCCCGCGGCTCAAAAACGCAGTACGAACTTGCCACAATGCGCCTGGCGTCACAACGCGGAGCGGCCGGGCACGTCGCCGCAGTAGCGGCATTCCGCGACGGTCAATCAGAATTCGACATACACCGGGCGTATTGCAAAGCGGTCAGTCTCACTGACGCTGAATTGCCCTATCGGAACATCGTCGCGTTGAATGAGCATGGTGCGGTTTTGCATTACACCGACCTGAACCGGCAGGCGCCGGAAAAACCTCGCTCATTCCTCATCGATGCCGGGGCACAGGTACACGGGTATGCGTCGGATATCACGCGTACGTATTCTTATAAAGATCGGCGATTTCAGGACCTTGTCGACCGCATGGAAGTGCTGGAACGGGACCTAGTCAGCCAGGTCCTAGCGGGCATCGACTATCGCGATCTGCATATCACTGCGCACAAACTTTTGGCGGAAGTCCTCGTCGAAGCCGAGCTTGCCAGTGGCGATCCGGCAAGCCTGCTTGAGTCCGGAGTCACCTCGGCGTTTTTCCCGCACGGTCTCGGCCACTTGCTGGGTATTCAGGTTCACGATGTCGGCGGATTCATGGAAAGCGAATCGGGCTCAACGATCGACCCGCCCAGCGGTCACCGCTACCTGCGCCTGACGCGCATTCTGGAAGAGGACATGGTGTTGACGATCGAGCCTGGTTTGTACGTGATCGACATGTTGCTTGAAAATCTGCGCGGCACGCCCGCAGAACAGCAGGTCAATTGGAAAACCGTTGACTGGCTACGGCCCTTCGGCGGTATTCGAATCGAGGACAACGTTCGCGTAATGCTTGCTGGTCGTGAGAATCTGACGCGCGACGCCTTCGCCGCTGCGTCGTAATTGGGCACCAAACGGCACCAACGCACTTAAAGAGTGCAGTTCGCCAATTGCGCTCACGAGATTCAATGCCCTCTGACGGAATTCCCGATGGCATAAATCCTGCAGGCGACACCCTGTATGACCACCTGGAATCGAAGCATTTCAATGCGCGCAATGCGTTCATTTTGCGCAGCCGCGAAACACGAAAGTTTTCGCGCGGCAGCCGAAGAATTGTATCTAACCGCATCGGCCGTCAGCCATCAGATCAAACGCCTTGAGCAGGCCCTTGGCCGAAAGCTGTTCGCACGTAGGTCACGTTCATTGCTACTCACCGAGTTCGGACAAACAGTTTTTGATGACCTCTCCCCGATTCTGCGGACCCTGGATACAACAATGGCGCGCCACTCGGCCACGCCGGAGCGCGGCTCACTACGGATCTCGGTTCGACCTTTCTTCGCCAACGAGGTCCTGCTCACTCGACTGCCGGGATTTAACGAACGATATCCGGGACTGGATATCAATGTCGACACGCAAGATGAGTCATCGGAATTCGCGGACGTCTCAATTCGAAATTTTCAGTCGCCACCACCGACATTGGCATGCGATCGGCTCTTCTCGATTCGGCTGGTTCCGGTCGGAGCGCCCGATTTCTACGATTCAGTAAAAATAGTCGGGAACCGTATCGCCAGCGAGTTTCCCATCATCGTGCACGATTCTCGCCCGAATGCGTGGCGGCAATGGCAGAGAAGCGCGCGCATCAAGTTGCCATCGATGCTGACGACTTTGCGTCTTGACTCAATGACCGCAGTAGCGCGCGCTGCCGAACGCGGTCTCGGTGCGGCCCTGATTCCGCGGCACCTGGTAGCCAGTTGGCTCGACTCGCAGGCTCTCGTGCAACTTTTCGATCATGAACTCGAAACCAATGAAGCCTATTTCCTCGCCTGCCATTCAGACCCTGAAGAAAACCCTGCGCTTGCGACTTTTCGAGAGTGGGTGTTACAGGAGTTCATGTTTGATAGATGATTTTTTTTCAGTACTTGCATGATAATTAGTCGTTTGCAAGAACGGCTGCTTGAGCGACAAACTGCAGGTGTCTTAACAACACTTCGTATCGAGGCAGTATCATGAAAAAACTACACCGCAATCGCGCAACGAAACTTTTGAAATTTGTTGTACTCGCGTCATCGCTATCTGCACTTGCAGGTTTAGCGCAAGCCGCGGACGACGGCGACAAGCCATTTGCAATGACTGTTTACCAGGATAGCCCTTACGGAAGTAGCATCCTGAAAGGCAAATTCGATCGGGCTATCAGGAAATTGTCGGCGAACCCAAAGACAACGTCGACACCCAAGAATGCGACCAATTTGTGTGTCGCATACGCCAAATCCAGAAAATTGGAGAAGGCGATCGCCGCTTGCGATGTGGCCGTTGCCGAGCTCTCCAGCAAGAAGACAGCAATGGCCAAGCATCCGCATCGCCATGGCGAGCTTTGGGCAGCAGTACAATCCGACTTGTCCATCGCGCTATCGAATCAAGGCGTTCTGTTTGCCGTCAAGGGCGAACACGATAGGGCGCGAAAAAGCTTTCTGAACGCGATTGAGCTTGAATATGATCGCTCCCAGGCGCAGCAAAACCTGGAGCGGCTGGATTTCGTCGAATCCTGAATTTCGACGTCAAGATCCTCTTGCTGACTCCCCTGAATGACTGTCGGCGATTGGCTGTGCGGCCCACACCCCCCGTGGGCCGCATTTTTTTTGCCCCAGGTGCGTGTCCTGCAACCCTAGGTGTCGGCAGAATCTGACGCGCGACGCTTGCGCTCGGCTTTGAGCTTTGCCTTGACGGTGGCACTTTTTCGCTCTGCCTTTAGCTTGGCTTTTACCTTGGCGCCCTTGCGCTCGAGTATCGGCCGGACGTAGGGATTCAACCAGGGGAACAGGTACATGATGGTTGTCAGCACGCCGCTGAGCCTGGGCATGGATTGTTCACGCTGGTTGTTGCCACAGATATCCAACACGGCTTGAGCGACTTCTTCAGCTGAACTGATGGGCTGAGAAAACGTTATGTCCGAGGTTGCATCGATATCGGCCATGATGAACCCGGTATCAATAGGCCCCGGCGATATGACGGCGACCTTGATTTTGCTATCGGCCAATTCCATCGCCAGCGCATAGGTGAATGCGCGCAGGCCGGCCTTGCTTGCAGCATAGGCCGCACTTCCGGGAATTGGCGCACGACCTGCCAGAGAGCCAACGTTCACAATGGCACCGCCGCCCGCTTCGCGCAGATACGGCAGGGCAATACGACTCATTCGGATGGGTGCCTTGAGGTTGACGTCGATGATAGTGCCTAGATCGAGAGCCTCAACATCTTCGACGTTGCCACGCTTGTGGTAGCCGGCGTTGTTTACCAATACGTCGACTCGGCCAAACTCCAGGGCGGCCTTCTTGAACAAATCGACACAGGCGTCCGCGTCCGAGACATCCATCGGGAAGATCGCCACCTTCGTTTTCGAACGTAGCTCCTCAGCCAGCACTTCCAGGTTTTTCTTATTGCGCGCTACCAACATGAGGTTGGCACCCGCTTCTGCAAACAGGCGCGCACACGCCGCGCCCACGCCCTCAGATCCGCCCGTGATGATCACGGTCTTATTGTTGAATATCATGCAGGGATATTAGCAGGTCAGAGACCGAGATAGCCTTTGATCTTCTTCCAAAAGCTGGTTTCCCAACCATAAACATCGAGTTGATCAGGCGTCAGCACGGCTACAGGCATAGTGGTATCGGGCCGCATTGAATCGTTGGCAGCAACATCACCGGGACGTAGCTCCAGACGACCATGCTTCTGCTCCTTCGATTGCGTCAAACCATCCACGGCGAGGCTCAAATAGGGCAGCACCTCGTCATCAACGATATCGTCAAGAAACACCGCGTCGGGATCGAAGCTTTCCTTGGTCAGGATGACGCAGTCATCAAAGGAATTATCTTTGCTAATGGGACTGTCCCCAGCTGTCTATCTGGTAATAACATTAAAAGGAAATGTCCGAGATCACTGTGAGACGACTCACAAATGCGTAAGTCCATATTCTTCGATAAATCAATCAGTTAACTAGCTACCCCTGCGCAGGGCACAAAAAAACCGGGCTCGGCCCGGTTTTTCCTGGTGCGTTTGGCTGCCAGTACGCTACTCGCTAACTGCCGCTTCCGGTGCCTGATCCGTCAGCATGACTATCGCCATAGGTGCATTGTCGCCGGGACGTGGGCCGGTCTTCAGGATGCGCAGATAGCCGCCAGCACGTTCTTTACAACGTGGGCCGATCTCTTTGAACAACTTGCCGACAACTTCCTTGTCGCGCAGACGATTGAAAGCCAGACGGCGATTCGCAACGCTGTCTTCCTTCGCAAGCGTAATCAGCGGCTCTACGACGCGGCGCAGTTCCTTGGCTTTCGGTAATGTCGTCTTAATCGTTTCATGCCTGATCACCGACGCGGCCATGTTTCGATACATTGCCTTGCGGTGAGAGCTGTTACGACCCAGTTTACGACCTGAGTTTCTATGGCGCATTCTACTTTCCCTTCATTCTCTGGCGTCAGAGAACCCCGAAAAGGGCTCTGACCCCTGTAACTACATCACAAGCTCGTGCTCAGGACGCAAGCTGGACGGCGGCCAGTTTTCCAGGCGCATGCCCAGACCCAAGCCGTGGCCTTCCAGAACTTCTTTGATTTCTGTCAGCGACTTCTTACCGAGGTTCGGCGTGCGCAGCAGTTCAACTTCGGTCCGTTGTACCAGGTCACCGATGTACATGATATTTTCGGCTTTGAGGCAGTTCGCAGAACGAACGGTCAGCTCAAGTTCGTCAACCGGGCGCAGCAGAATCGGATCAACCTGATTTTCAGCCTGTGCACCGACGCCTTCTTCCTGACCCTGCAGATCAACAAAGACTGACAACTGATCTTTGAGGATGCTACCCGCGCGGCGGATTGCTTCTTCAGGATCGATCGTGCCGTTGGTCTCGATTTCAATCAGCAGCTTGTCGAGGTCAGTGCGTTGCTCTACGCGCGCTGACTCAACGGTGTAGGTCACTCGGACGACCGGGCTGAAAGATGCATCGAGCTGCAGACGACCGATCGGACCGCCCTGCTCTTCAAACGATGGACGCTGTGTCGCCGGACGGTAACCACGACCGCGCTCGACTTTCAGAATCATGTTCAATTCGCCGGCTTTGGTCAGGTTCGCAATAACCATTTCAGGATTCATGATTTCAACGTCATGATCGAGTTGTATATCGCCAGCCGTGACCGGGCCCGGGCCCTTCTTCGATACGCGCAGTTCTGCCGTATCTCGTGAATTCATAGTGACCGCAACCTGCTTCAGGTTCAGGAGAATGTCGACGACATCTTCCTGCACACCTTCAATGCTGGTGTACTCGTGCAATACGCCTTCAATTTCGGCTTCCGTAACTGCAGCACCGGGCATCGACGACAGCAGAATGCGACGCAGCGCATTGCCGAGCGTATGACCGAAACCGCGTTCGAACGGCTCGATAGTAACTTTGGCTTGCAAATTGCCCAGCGGCGTAACTTTTACGACGCGCGGCTTCAAAAATTCGTGTGCTGATTCCTGCATGGGAATTAACCCTCCTGACTACTTCGAGTACAGCTCGACGACAAGGTTTTCGTTGATGTCGGGGAGAATGTCTTCTCGATCCGGCAATGATTTCAAGCTACCGACCATCTTCTTCGGGTCAACGTCTACCCAATCCGGAAGGCCAACCTGACCTGCGATTTCCAACGCACTTTGAATACGAAGTTGCTTCTTCGCTTTCTCGCGAATTGTGACCGCATCACCCGCTTTGAGCTGTGCTGACGGAATGTTGACGATTTTGCCGTTGACTTCGATGCTCTTATGACTCACGAGCTGACGTGCTTCGGCGCGCGTAGACGCGAAGCCCATACGATAGACGACATTGTCCAAACGACCTTCCAGAAGACGCAGCAGGTTTTCACCGGTTGAGCCCTTCAATTGAGCGGCACGCTTGTAATAGTTACTAAACTGTCGCTCAAGTACGCCGTACATACGACGCAGCTTCTGCTTCTCACGCAACTGCATTCCGTAGTCCGACAAACGCGGGCGACGTTGAGCCGCACCACCGGGAGGGACATCCAGCTTGCACTTCGATTCAAGCGGCCTTACGCCACTTTTAAGAAACAGGTCCGTACCTTCACGGCGGGACAGTTTACATTTTGGTCCTAAATATCTTGCCATTATTCAGCCTCTAAACGCGACGCTTCTTGGGCGGGCGACAGCCGTTGTGAGGAATCGGGGTGACATCCTCAATATTTTGTATACGAAACCCAAGGGCATTCAACGCACGTACTGCTGATTCGCGACCTGGGCCTGGGCCACAAACACGCACATCAACGTTCTTTACGCCATGCTCAAGAGCCACTCGGCCCGCTTTGTCCGATGCAACCTGAGCCGCAAACGGGGTGGATTTACGAGATCCACGGAAACCACATCCGCCAGCCGTTGCCCATGAAAGCGCATTGCCCTGACGATCTGTAATCGTGATGATCGTGTTGTTGAAGGAAGCATGTATGTGCGCGATAGCGTCAACTACAAGCTTTCTAACCTTCTTTTTCTTAACTTCAGCCATTGAAGACTTACCTCTTTATCGGACGACGCGGGCCCTTGCGGGTACGAGCGTTCGTGCGGGTGCGTTGGCCGCGCAGCGGCAAACCACGTCTGTGACGGATACCACGGTAAGAACCGAGGTCCATCAAGCGTTTGATGTTCATTGACGTCTCACGACGCAAATCACCTTCAACCGTGAAGACGGCGACCGCGGTACGCAGTTTCGCGACCTCCGGTTCAGCCAGGTCTTTTACTTTCGTTTCCGGGGCGACGCCGGCCGCTGCACAAATCTGTTTCGCGCGCGTGCTCCCAATACCGAAGATCGACGTCAGTGCGATCACGACGTGCTTGGTCAACGGAATGTTTATGCCTGCTATACGTGCCACTTACGTATTCCTTATCAATAGACCCGGGACTAGCCCTGGCGCTGCTTATGCCGTGCGTCGGTGCAAATCACTCGCACAACGCCGCTGCGGCGAACAATCTTGCAATTTCTGCAGATTTTTTTAACTGATGCTCTTACTTTCATGAGCTTTCTCCGTCACGCTGAACAAGTCAGCGAGTCTGACCACCCTTGTATTTGCCACCTTTGCCGTAATCGCGCAGGTTGGCTTTCTGCATCATGCCTTCGTACTGATGACTCATTGCATGTGCTTGCATTTGTGACATGAAGTCCATCGTGACTACGACCAGAATCAGCAGCGAGGTGCCACCGAAACTGAACGGCATGCTCGGATAGAACATGCGAACAAACTCGGGCAACAAGCAAACACCAGCGATGTAGAGTGCGCCCCAGAAGGTCAGTCGGGTCAGGACCCGGTCAATGTACTCTGCCGTGTGTGCACCCGGCCGAATACCCGGCAGGAATGCGCCACCCTTCTTCAGCTGATCAGCCGTCTCTTTCGAGTTGTACTGCAATGCTGTGTAGAAGAAGCAGAAGAAAATAATCAAAGCGGCGTACAAAAGTACGTAAATCGGTTGCCCAGGTCCGAGGTTTGCGCCAATCGTCTGCAAGGCGCGCTGTACAGCTGTCGTCTCTGCCGCCTGTGCCTGGCCAAAGAACTGCGCGATCGTCGCCGGAAACATCAGGATACTGGAGGCAAAAATCGGTGGAATTACACCCGACATGTTGATCTTGAACGGCAGGTGCGTGCTTTGTGCCTGCATCATCTTGCGGCCCTGCTGGCGACGTGCGTAGTTCACCGTAATACGACGCTGTGCACGCTCCATATAAACGACGAAAATGATCGCCGCGATGCCGCCGAGCAACATCAGTATTGCCGTAATCGATGACATCTCGCCGGTGCGAACCAGCTCAGCGGTTCCTGCAATTGCACCAGGCAGACCGGCAACAATACCGGCAAGGATAATCATGGAGATGCCGTTGCCGATACCGCGTTCAGTGATCTGCTCACCCAGCCACATCAGGAAAACAGTACCCGTAACCAGGGTAATGCAGGCCGTGATCAGGAACGATGGACCCGACACGACCACCAGACCTGGCTGACTCTGCAACCATGAGGCCGCCGCAATTGACTGAAAACTTGCCAGAGCCACGGTGCCGTAGCGTGTGTACTTCACGATCTGGCGACGGCCGGCTTCGCCTTCCTTACGCAATTGGTCCAGGCTCGGAACAATACGGCTGGCCATCTGCATGATGATCGACGATGAAATGTAGGGCACGATGCCGAGTGCAAAGATTCCGAATCGTGACAGTGCGCCGCCCGAGAACAGGTTGAAGGTCGCCAACAGGCCGCCGGACTGCTGTGCAAAATAGTCCGCCAATGCCTTCGGGTCCACGCCCGGTACCGGTATGTAGGTACCACAGCGATAGACAATCAGCGCACCAATGAGAAACAGGAAGCGAACTTTTAATTCGCCCAGTTTGCTCGCTTGCTTCGCGATATCCGCCGGATTTTGGAGGGGCTTTTTGGCCACGATTATTCCTGATTACTCTTCTATGCTGCCGCCAGCTTTCTCGATCTCAGCGCGCGCACCTTTGGTGACCGCGAGACCTTTCAACTTGACTGCCTTGGTTACTTTGCCGGACAGAATGACCTTAACTTTGGTCACGAATGCGGGCACCAGATCCAGCGCCTTTAATACATCGATATCGATGACATCAGCCGTTGGGATGTCCAGTTCGTGCAAACGCAGTTCTGCTGAAAGACGAGCCATGCGCGAACGAAAGCCGACTTTCGGCAAGCGACGCTGCAAAGGCATTTGTCCGCCTTCGAATCCAACCTTGTGGTATCCACCGGATCGTGATTTCTGGCCTTTCTGACCGCGACCACTGGTTTTGCCCTGGCCTGCAGAATGACCGCGACCGAGGCGCTTAGCTACTTTTTTCGAACCCGCACCGGGTGACAAATTATTCAGACGCATGTCAGGCTTCCTCTACCGATACCATGTACGAAATGCGATTAATCATGCCGCGATTTTCCGGCGTATCGATAACCGTTACCGTGTGACGGATCTTTCTCAATCCCAGCCCAGCAACACAGTCTCTGTGGCTCTTCAGCCGCCCGTATTTGCTTTTCAGCAGCGTGACCTTCAGTTCTTTGGACTTCGCCATGATCTTGTCTCTTGTATCTCTATCGATAACCCTCAGCCAATCAGGCGAGGATTTCCTTAACTTTCTTGCCGCGCTTGGCGGCAATCGACTGCGGCGACTTAATCGCCGTCAATCCATTGATCGTCGCACGAACGACGTTCATCGGATTGCGTGAGCCGTAGCTCTTTGCCAGCACGTTACGTACACCTGCCGCTTCGAACACCGCACGCATCGCACCACCGGCGATAACACCCGTACCTTCAGATGCGGGCTGCATGTAAACCAGGGTAGCGCCGTGATGGCCCTTGTTGGCGTACTGCAAAGTGTCGTTATTCAGGTTGAGGTTGACCATGTTCTTGCGTGCAGACTGCATTGCCTTCTGAATCGCAATAGGAACCTCGCGCGCTTTGCCGTAGCCGAAGCCAACCTGACCAGCGCCATCACCAACAACGGTGAGTGCTGTGAAGCCAAATTGACGTCCGCCCTTAACTACTTTGGCGACGCGGTTTACGGTGACCAGTTTTTCAATGAGGTCATCGCCCTGTTGGTGATTGTCGTTTCTAGCCATTTTTTAGTCTCTCTAAAACTTCAGTCCGGCTTCTCGAGCCGCATCAGCCAACGCTTTTACGCGACCGTGGTAACGAAACCCGGAGCGATCGAACGCCACGGTATCAATCCCCGCCGCTTTCGCCTTCTCAGCTATACGTGCGCCGACAATTGCAGCAGCCTCGATGTTGCCGCCATTCTTGACGCCCTTACGAACCTCGGCTTCCAGTGTTGACGCAGACGCCAGTACCGAGCAGCCATCCGCACCGATAACCTGAGCATAAATATGCTGCGGCGTACGATGCACGCTAAGACGCGTCGCCTCGAGCTGGCGGATTTTCGCTCGTCCCTTGCGGGCACGACGTAGACGGTTTTGTTTCTTATCGAGCTTCATGACGGAACCCTAATTATTTCTTCTTCGCTTCTTTCAGAACGACACGCTCATTGGCGTACCGAACACCCTTGCCTTTGTAAGGCTCCGGCGGACGAAAGCGTCGAATTTCAGCTGCAACCTGACCAACTTTCTGTTTGTCAGTGCCTTTGATGGTGATTTCGGTCTGGCTTGGTGTTTCGATGCTGATACCTTCCGGCGCCTCGTAAACTACGGGGTGCGAGAAGCCGAGCGTCAGGTTCAGACTCTTTCCCTGCGCTTGTGCACGATAACCAACGCCAACCAGTTCGAGCTTGCGCTCAAATCCTTCAGATACGCCCTTTGCCATATTCGACAACAGCGAACGCATGGTTCCTGTTATCGCCATCGCAAAAAGTGACCCCGAACGTGGTGCTACTTTCAGCTCACCGTCTTCCTGCGTAAGTTCAACCTCAGAGTTCAGCTCCATTGAGATCTCGCCCTTCGCGCCTTTCAGCGTGACGACGTTTCCAACGTGCTTGAACTCAACACCTTTCGGCAGTTCAACGGGTGCTTTAGCAATTCTTGACATAGTCCTGTCTCTTCTTAATGGGGTCTAAGCGCCTAGGAAACGACGCAGATAACCTCACCGCCAATACCTTGTTCACGAGCCTGACGATCGCTCATCACGCCAGCCGACGTTGATACGATTGCCACACCAAGACCACCCAGTACTTTGGGCAGCGCGTCTTTGCCGCGATATACCCGCAGGCCTGGCTTACTCGAGCGCTTGATCGTCTCAATTACCGGCTCGCCCTTGTAATACTTCAGCTCTACGATGAGCTGGCTTTCAGCTCCCTCGCCTTCAGTTGCAAAGCCCGCGATATAGCCCTCATCAAGCAATACTTTCGCAACGGCCTGTTTCGCTTTCGAAGTCGGCATCGACACACTGACTTTACGGGTGCTTTGCCCGTTACGAATTCGGGTCAGCATGTCTGCAATCGGATCGGTCATACTCATATTCTGTCTCCGCCTACCAGCTGGCTTTCGTCAAGCCAGGAATTTCGCCATTCATGGCGGCTTCACGCAGCTTGTTACGACCAAGGCCGAACTTGCGATAAACACCGTGTGGGCGACCTGTGATCGCGCAGCGATTACGCTGGCGTATCGGGCTACCATCACGTGGTAATTCGTTCAGCTTCGCCTGTGCAACAGCGCGTTCGTTATCCGAACTATTGATGTTGCGAACGATCGCTTTCAGTGCCTTGCGCTTTTTAGCTTGCCGAGCAACCAGCTTGGTTCGCTTTTCTTCACGCATGATCATTGACGTCTTAGCCATGTGTTCTCTCTACTTCTTAAAGGGGAAGTCAAACGCTTCAAGCAGCGCCTTGCCTTCCGTCGGGTTGCGCGCCGTCGTGGTGATGATGATGTCCATTCCACGCAGTGCATCAATTTCGTCGTAGTTGATTTCCGGGAAAATAATCTGTTCCTGGATACCCATGCTGTAGTTACCCTGACGATCGAATGACTTCGGATTCAATCCACGGAAGTCACGGATACGCGGGATCGCGATGGTCACGAGACGATCAAGAAACTCATACATACGATCGCGTCGCAGAGTGACTTTGCAGCCAATCGGCATGCCGTCACGAATCTTGAAGCCAGCGACAGACTTGCGGGCGATGGTAGTAACCGGCTTTTGGCCTGAAATCTTTTCCATGTCCTCGCGCGCCTTGTCCATGATCTTCTTGTCAGCAACCGCTTCACCTACACCCATGTTAATGGTGATCTTGGTAATCTTCGGTACTTCCATCGGATTCTTCAGGCCCAGCTTCTTCTGGATCTGCGGAGCAATCTCGCTCTGATACTTTTCGTATAATCGTGCCATTGCTTTATCTCTTAAATATCGACTACGTCGCCGCTTTTGAAGACGCGCACTTTCTTGCCATCTTTCTCAATGCGGAAACCAACTCGCTCACCCTTCTTTGACTTCGGGTTGAAAACGAGCACGTTCGAAATATCCATCGGCATAGCGTGGTCCTTGATACCACCCGCTTCGCCAACATTCGGGTTCGGCTTAACGTGTTTCTTCGAAAGGTTCACTCCTTCGACCAACACGCGATCGTCCGCAAAAACCTCAAGCACAGTGCCGCGACGGCCCTTGTCCTTGCCGGTCGTTACGATGACTTCGTCGCCTTTTTTTATCTTATTCATAGCTGTAATCCGGGCTAGCCAGGTTCTAAAGAACCTCAGGGGCCAGCGAAATAATTTTCATAAACTGGTTGGTGCGAAGTTCGCGCGTAACCGGTCCGAATATGCGTGTACCAATTGGCTCAAGACGGGCGTTCAACAGCACGGCCGCGTTGCCGTCAAAACGGATCAACGATCCATCTGAACGACGAACGCCTTTGCGCGTACGGACAACAACGGCGTTGTAAACCTCGCCTTTCTTAACCTTGCCACGAGGAATAGCGTCTTTGACGCTGACCTTTATGACATCACCCACACCGGCATAACGACGCTTTGAGCCACCGAGTACCTTGATGCATTGCACGCGGCGAGCACCTGAGTTATCTGCCGCATCCAACATTGACTGCATCTGAATCATGACTGCATCCTAAGTGTTATTACTTGTCCGCCGCGCGTTCGATAACGCTGACGACTGACCAGGACTTGTTCTTCGAAATCGGACGACCTTCCTGAATCTGAACGCGATCGCCCTCCTTGCACTGATTTGTCTCATCGTGCGCCATCACTTTCGATGTACGGCGAATGTACTTGCCGTAGACCGGGTGCTTGATAAGACGCTCGATAGCAACAGACACGGACTTGTCCATTTTGTCGCTAACGACACGGCCGGTCATAGTGCGCTGTTCTTTCTTGACTTCACTCATTTGCTTTCACCTGCTGCGCGAGCAAGTTCATTCAGAACTGTCTTAACGCGCGCAATATCTTTTCTGACGCGACTGTGTTGATGCACTTGTGCCAGCTCGCCGGTTGCCTGTTGCATGCGCAAATTGAATTGCTCACGTCGTAACGCGACCAGCTCATTGTTGAGCTCTTCTACCGATTTACTGCGAAGGTCAGCTGCATTCATCACATCACCTGCCGTTTAACAAATGTGGTACGGATCGGCAGCTTCGCAGCGGCCAGACTGAACGCTTCACGAGCGATTTCTTCCGTCACACCTTCCATCTCATAAAGAACGCGGCCCGGCTGAATCTGGCATACCCAGTATTCAACGTTGCCCTTACCCTTACCCTGACGCACTTCAAGCGGCTTCTTGGTGATCGGCTTGTCCGGAAACACACGAATCCAGATCTTTCCGCCACGCTTAATGTGACGCGTCATTGCACGACGAGCAGCCTCAATCTGACGCGCCGTCAGACGACCGCGGTCGGTCGCTTTGAGTCCGTACTCACCGAAAGAAACATCGCTTCCACGCAGCGCCAGGCCGCGGTTGCGTCCCTTAAACTGCTTGCGAAATTTTGTCCGCTTTGGCTGTAGCATTTATTTGTTTCCAGTCTTGTCTTACCAGGGACGCCCTTAAGAGCGCGCGCCTGCTTTAGCTTCTGCCGGCTCGGCCGGTGCCACGTCGGGGCGATCGAATACTTCACCCTTGAATATCCATACTTTCACGCCGATGATGCCGTAAGTCGTACGCGCTTCGGCAATGCCGTAGTCAATGTCCGCACGCAAGGTGTGCAATGGAACCCGACCTTCGCGATACCACTCAGAACGAGCAATTTCAGCTCCGTTCAGGCGACCACCAACCTTGACCTTGATGCCTTCAGCGCCAACTCGCATCGTGTTCGTAACTGCGCGTTTCATCGCGCGACGAAACATGACGCGGCGTTCCAGCTGCTGGGCGATTCCCTCGGCCACCAGGTAAGCATCCAGCTCAGGCTTTCTGACTTCATTAATGTTGATGCGAACTTCGCCCATGTTCATGCCGGTCAGCGCCGCAACTTCTGCGCGAAGTTTTTCTATGTCTTCGCCTTTCTTGCCAATCACGATACCCGGACGCGCCGTGTGAATAGTGATATTGCACTTCTTGGCAGGTCGCTCGATTGCGATCTTGCTAACAGAGGCGTCCTTCAACTTTTTCTTGATGAAGACACGAATGAGGTGATCCGCACGAATGTACTTCGGAAAAGTCTTGGTGTCGGCATACCATTTGGAAGCCCAATCCTTGACGATCCCTAGGCGTATGCCTGTTGGGTGTACTTTCTGGCCCATATTACTTTTCGTCTCCAACGCGGATGGTTATGTGGCTGTTCCGCTTGATAATCCTTGCGCCGCGACCCTTCGCACGCGCACGAAAACGCTTGAATGTCGGCGCCTCGTTGACTTCTATGGTCGCTACTTTCAATTCATCAATGTCTGCGCCGTGGTTGTGCTCAGCGTTAGCAACAGCTGACTCCAGAACCTTCTTAACGATACGAGCGCTTTTCTTCGGTGAGAAAGTCAAAGCACGCAACGCTTCATCAACCGACTTGCCACGGATGACATCAGCCACCAGGCGGCACTTTTGCGGTGATACGCGCGCATATCTAAGTGTTGCTGCAACTTGCATGAACCAGCTCCCTACTTCGTTTTCCGATCACCGGAGTGACCGCGAAACGTACGAGTCATCGAAAACTCACCGAGTTTGTGACCGACCATGTTTTCCGATATCAATACTGGTATGTGTTGACGGCCGTTATGAACTGCGATGGTCAAGCCAACCATGTCCGGCAATACCATTGAACGTCGCGACCATGTCTTGATCGGGCGACGATCATTCGCCTTTGCTGCTACAGCCACCTTTTTCGCCAGATGATTATCGACAAACGGGCCTTTTATTACGCTACGCGGCATCTCTAGGAATCCTTTAACTACGCTTCTTGTTGCGACGGCGAACTATCATGCCGTCCGTCCGCTTGTTTGCACGAGTCTTCGCACCCTTGGTCGGCTTGCCCCACGGGGTAACCGGGTGACGACCACCTGATGTGCGACCTTCACCACCACCGTGCGGGTGATCAACCGGGTTCATGACTACGCCACGAACCGTCGGTCGTACTCCACGCCAACGCATGGCACCGGCCTTACCAATCTTTCGCAGGTTATGTTCGCCGTGTCCGACTTCACCGATCGTCGCGCGACAATCAACATGAATCCTGCGTGTCTCACCCGAACGCAAACGGACTGTGCCGTATGCGCCTTCGCGTGCAACTAACTGCGCTGAACCACCGGCCGAGCGAACCAACTGACCACCCTTGCCTGGCTTCATTTCAATATTGTGAATCGTCGTACCGACCGGAATCGCACGAATCGGCAGCGCATTGCCCGGCTTGATCGGAGCATCTTCGCCGCTGACAACCGGAGTTCCTGCGCCAACACCCTTGGGTGCCAGAATGTAGCGGCGCTCACCATCGCTGTACTTGATCAGCGCAATGTGCGCGCTGCGATTTGGGTCGTACTCGAGACGCTCTACAACGCCCTGGAGTCCGTCCTTGTCGCGCTTGAAATCAATCAGACGATAATGTTGCTTGTGGCCGCCACCCTGGTGACGAACCGTAATATGACCATTGTTGTTGCGACCGCCATTACGCGACTGACTCTCAAGGAGAGGTGCGTGTGGCTTGCCTTTGTGCAACTCCGGCGTCTTAACAGCAACGACGAAACGGCGTCCTGGCGATGTCGGTCTAGCTTTATGCAGTGACACTTTGGGTGCTCCTATTCCGTTCCGAAGAGCTCTTCGACGGACGTGCCGTCGGGGAGCTTCACGTAAGCTTTTTTCCAGTCCGCGCGGCGACCCTTGGTCTGTTGGAAACGCTTTGTTTTACCCTTAACGTTTACAACCTGAACCGAGTCAACCTTGACTTCGAAAAGCAACTCAACTGCCTGAGCCACTTCCTTCTTCGTCGCGTCGGTGCGAACTTTCAATACGATTTGGTTGCTTTCAGCGGCCACGTGCGCCTTCTCAGACAGGTGTGGGCCTTTGATAATCGTCAATAATCTTTCCTGATGCAGAACACGACTCATGACAAGCGCTCCTCAATCAGCTTCAGGGCCGGCACGGTAATCAGTACCTTCTCGAAGCGAATCAATACAACCGGATCCATTGAAGCGACATCGCAGATGCCAACGTTCGGCAGATTGCGCGCGGCCATGAACACCTTCTCATCGAAGGCTTCATTCAGGATCAGGACGTTGTCCAGACCGTATTCTTTTAACTTACCGACCAGCAGCTTGGTCTTCGGCGCTTCGAGCTTAAGCTCGTTCACTACGACCATACGATCCTGACGGATCAGCTCAGACAGCACCGAGCGCATGGCAGCACGGTACATTTTCTTATTCACTTTCTGATCGAAGTTACGCGGTTGCGCTGCGAATGTGCGGCCACCACCAACCCAGATCGGGCTGCGACTCGTACCTGCACGAGCGCGGCCGCTACCCTTCTGATTCCAGGGCTTAGCACCACCGCCACGAACCGCCGAACGATTCTTCTGTGCTTTCGTTCCGGCACGGCCACCAGCGAGGTACGCGGTAACCACCTGGTGGATCAGGGCCTCATTGAATTTCGTATCAAACGCAGACTCTGCTACGTCAATCGAACTGTTGTCCTGAAGTTTCAGTTTCATCGTTTCGTCCCCTTACTTCTTGGTCTTGACAGAAGGACGCACAACTACGCTGCCGCCTCGGTGACCCGGGACAGCGCCCTTGATCAGGAGAATATTGCGTTCCGCATCAACCCGTACGACGACGAGATTTTGTGCGGTGCGGCGAACGTTACCCATATGGCCAGTCATCTTCTTGCCTTTGAAGACGCGACCTGGTGTCTGGTTTTGACCGATAGAGCCCGGAACACGATGCGACCTGGAGTTACCGTGCGTCGCGTCCTGCATTCTGAAGTTGTAACGCTTTACGGTACCGGCGTAGCCCTTACCGATGGTCGTGCCAACAACATCGACCTTCTGGCCCGCCTCGAAGAGGTCAACCTTCAGTTCGTTTCCGGCCACAAATTCACCGTTATCGGTGTCTTCGAGTCGAAACTCCATTATTAGGTCGCCGGCTTCAACCTTTGCTGCTGCAAAGTGGCCGGCTGCAGGCTTCCGCACACGAGACGGACGACGGCTTCCAGCAGCGACTTGTAGCGCGCGATAGCCATCGGTCTCAACGGTTTTCACCTGAGTAATTCGATTTGGTTGTGCCTCAATCACAGTGACGGGAATTGATTCCCCTTCCGCTGTGAAGACACGTGTCATGCCGCATTTGCGGCCAACAAGACCCATTGTCATCTTCAAAACCTCGCACCGACTTCGTTTGGTCAGTGACAATCTCTAATTCAACTGTTGCACTGCGGTCACTTCGATTGGCGACCGCTGTATTTTTCGTTCTTCTCAGACATGCGAAAGGGCCAGCCATCGCTGAGGACCTTGTCCTCTGTGCTCTGGGGCTGACCCAAGCTCCGACCCGATCTTCTGTTCGTGTCGGCAGTTCCGGGATTTGCCGTGTCGCCCTCGGTTGCCTGGCGACTGGTGTTTCTTACCCTGTCTCTGGCCGACTCCCGGTCCGGCCAAATGCAGCGAGCCCGCAATTATACGACTCTGAAGCCTTAATACAAGCCAAATTCAGACTTTTTCGCCAGTTATTGATTGGCGAATTGATGCCAATAGAATCAATGGCTTAGCTGACAGTCCGCGGTCGGTTGGGAGTGTCTTTGCTGGAATGGCTCCCTTCGGTCCGCTTTATTTCCTGCAAAGACACTCCCAACCGCCCTTATCTGGCTGAAAGTCTTGCTGGATCTTGGCGAACCGTACCGCGTAATTGCTAACTGTCAGGCACGTGGGCGAGATAGTCGTGACAGGAAATAAAGCGCAGCGCAGCGAGCCATTCCTGGTCACGACTATGTCGGCCGCGGGCCGATCGTTATTAGAACGCCGACCTAGTTCAGCTTAATCTGAACGTCAACACCCGCTGGCAATTCCAGCTTCATAAGGGCGTCAACCGTCTTATCCGTAGGATCGACAATATCCATCAAACGCTTGTGGGTGCGGATTTCGTACTGGTCACGGGCGTCTTTGTTCACGTGCGGAGAGACCAGGATCGTGTAGCGCTCCTTCCTCATTGGCAACGGAATTGGACCTTTGACCGTAGCGCCAGTGCGCTTCGCAGTATCCACGATTTCGCGCGCTGAATTGTCGATCAGGCGATGATCGAATGCCTTCAGTCGAATACGGATGTTCTGATTGTTACTCATAATCTTTACCTTAATTTCAAACGGGGTCAGAGCCCTTTTTCTAATATGGGCTCTGACCCCTGTTTGTTACTCGATGACTTTCGCGACGACGCCGGCACCTACGGTACGGCCGCCTTCGCGAATTGCGAATCGCAGACCGTCTTCCATAGCGATCGGTGCAATCAGTTCGACAACCATCTGTACGTTATCGCCCGGCATGACCATTTCCGTGCCTTCCGGCAGCTCGCACGCACCCGTTACGTCCGTCGTGCGGAAGTAAAACTGCGGTCGATAGCCCTTGAAGAACGGCGTATGACGGCCACCCTCGTCCTTGGACAGAATGTAAACCTCTGCCTCGAACTTCGTGTGCGGCGTAATCGAACCCGGCTTCGCCAGTACCTGGCCACGCTCAACGTCTTCACGCTTGGTTCCGCGCAACAGGACACCGACGTTGTCGCCAGCCTCACCACGGTCCAGCAGCTTACGGAACATCTCAACACCCGTGCAGGTCGTCTTCTGCGTATCGCGGATACCCACGATCGCCAGCTCGTCGCCCACGTTAACCACGCCGCGCTCGATACGACCTGTCACCACCGTGCCGCGACCTGAAATCGAGAATACGTCTTCCACCGGCAACAAAAAGTCGCCATCAATGGCGCGTTCCGGCTGCGGGATGTAGCTGTCCATCGCCTCGACCAGCTTCACCACCGACGGAATACCAATGTCCGAGGTGTCGCCTTCAAACGCCTTCAGCGCTGATCCGGTAATGATCGGCGTGTCGTCGCCCGGGAACTCGTAGGTCGACAGAAGATCACGGATCTCCATCTCAACCAGTTCCAGCAACTCTTCGTCATCAACCTGGTCTGCCTTGTTCATGTAAACCAGGATGTACGGTACGCCAACCTGGCGTGCCAGCAGGATGTGCTCACGTGTCTGCGGCATCGGGCCGTCTGCCGCCGATACCACCAGGATAGCGCCGTCCATCTGCGCCGCTCCCGTGATCATGTTCTTCACGTAATCCGCGTGGCCCGGGCAGTCAACGTGCGCGTAGTGACGGTTCGGGCTCTCGTACTCAACGTGCGCCGTTGCGATCGTGATGCCACGCTCCCGCTCTTCCGGGGCGTTATCGATCTGGTCGTAAGCCGATACCGTGCCACCGTGCAGCTCCGCCATGCACTTCGTCAGTGCCGCTGTCAGGGTTGTCTTGCCATGGTCAACGTGACCAATCGTGCCTACGTTGACGTGCGGTTTTGTTCTTGCAAATTTTTCTTTAGACATAAGCTGAGCTCTCGCTGTTTAACCTCTTTTAGTGACGACATCGGCCACATTCTGTGGCACTTCCGAATACTTCTCGAACTCCATCGAGTACACCGCACGCCCCTGGCTCATAGAGCGCAGGTGCGTGGCATAGCCGAACATTTCGGCCAGCGGTACTTCAGCACGAACAACCTTACCCGCAGGCGCGTCATCCATGCCTTGCGGAAGCCCGCGACGACGATTCAAATCGCCCATCACGTCTCCCATATAATCTTCCGGCGTGACTACCTCGACCTTCATGATCGGCTCCAGCAGTACCGGGTCTGCCTTGAGCGCGCCATCCCTGAACCCCATCGAGCCAGCGATCTTAAACGCCATTTCGCTGGAGTCAACATCATGATACGAGCCGTCGTACAGGGTAACCTTGCAATCCACCATCGCAAAGCCCCCAACCACGCCGTTTTCCATCTGCTCCTGCACGCCTCGGTCGACGGCCGGAATGAATTCTTTGGGCACGACACCGCCCACAATTGCGTTGACGAATTCGTAACCCGCACCTCGCGGCTGCGGTTCTATGCGCAAATAGACGTGGCCAAATTGGCCGCGACCACCTGTTTGCCGCACGAACTTGCCCTCTTGCTCCACGGCTTTGCGTATCGTCTCGCGGTACGCAACTTGCGGTTTTCCCACATTTGCCTCAACGTGAAATTCACGCTTCATGCGATCAACGATAATGTCGAGATGCAGCTCGCCCATTCCCGAAATTATCGTCTGGCCCGACTCTTCGTCCGTATGAACACGAAAAGAGGGGTCTTCTTTCGCGAGCTTTTGCATCGCGGCACTCATCTTGTCCTGATCTGCCACCGTTCTCGGCTCAACCGCGACAGAGATAACCGGCTGCGGAAACTCCATGCGTTCGAGCGTAATCTTGTGTGTGATATCGCATAGCGTATCGCCTGTCGTTACGTCCTTCAGGCCAACTGCGGCTGCAATATCCCCGGCGCGAACTTCCTTGATCTCCTTGCGATCATTCGCATGCATTTGCAAGATTCGACCTACACGCTCTTTCTTGCCTTTTACCGGGTTATAAATCGTGTCTCCGGAATTCAGCACTCCTGAATACACGCGGAAGAAGGTCAGATTGCCAACGAAGTTATCCGTCGCAATCTTGAACGCAAGCGCAGAAAACGGCTCCTTGTCATCTGCATGACGTTCATCTTCCGATTCGTCTTCTTTGATGCCCAGTATGGCCGGCACATCAATCGGCGAAGGCATGTAGTCGACGACTGCGTCGAGCAAGGCCTGTACGCCTTTGTTCTTAAACGCCGAACCACACATCACTACGACGATTTCACCCGCCAAGGTTCGCTTCCGAAGTCCCCTGCGAATCTCATCTTCCGTGAGCGCAGTGTCACTGAGGAACTTGTCCATCAGCTCTTCGTCAGCCTCGGCAGCCGATTCAATCATTTTTGCTCGCCAGGCTTCAGCATCCGCTTTGAGCTCGGCTGGGATTTCGTGAGCTTCATAGGTAACACCCAGATTGCTCTCATCCCAATACAGCGCTTTCATCCTGACGAGGTCGATAACGCCAGCAAACTTCTCTTCTGCTCCGATTGGCAGCTGGACGGGCACCGGGGTCGCACCAAGACGTTTCACAATCTGGCCAACGACGCGCTCAAAGTCGGCACCCGCACGATCCATCTTGTTAACGAAAATCAGACGTGGGACGCCGTACTTGTCGCCCTGCCTCCAGACCGTTTCGGTCTGTGGCTCCACACCGCCTACCGCGCACAACACCGTGACTGCACCATCCAGCACTCGCAGGGAGCGCTCGACTTCGATCGTAAAATCCACGTGCCCCGGAGTATCGATAATATTGATTCGATGCTCGTCGAACTGCTTATCCATTCCGGACCAGAAGCACGTGGTCGCAGCCGAGGTTATCGTAATGCCGCGTTCCTGTTCCTGCTCCATCCAGTCCATGATGGCGGCGCCGTGATGAACTTCGCCTAACTTGTGCGAAACGCCTGTGTAAAACAGCACACGTTCCGTCGTCGTTGTCTTGCCCGCATCAATATGGGCCATGATGCCGATATTGCGGTATCGCTCAATGGGGGTCGTGCGAGCCACGGCAACGCCATCTACCAGCGGTAGTGCGAGAACGCCTTGTTTGCTTCGGCCATACGATGTACGTCTTCTTTCTTCTTAACTGCCGTACCACGATTTTCTGCAGCATCCAGCAATTCATGAGCAAGGCGATGTGCCATGGTCTTCTCACTGCGCTTGCGCGCTGCGTCGATCAACCAGCGCATAGCCAGCGTCTGACGACGAACAGGGCGAACTTCAACCGGGACCTGGTAGGTAGCACCGCCGACGCGTCGTGATTTTACCTCGACAGCCGGTTTAACGTTGTCCAGTGCCGACTCAAGCAATTCAAGCGCTTTCTCACCGGTCTGCGTCTCTTTTTCAGAAATGCGCTCCAATGCGCCATAAATAATGCGCTCGGCAACGGACTTCTTGCCATCCGTCATGATCATGTTCATGAATTTTGCAAGCAGAAGACTACCGTACTTGGGGTCGGGCAGAATCGTGCGTTTAGGGGCCTGTGATCTTCTGGACATTTTGGACTATCTCAACTTTATGACTTGGGGCGCTTCGTTCCGTACTTGGAACGGCCTTGGCGACGATCCGCAACGCCAGAACAATCGAGCGTGCCGCGCACTGTGTGATAACGAACACCTGGCAGGTCTTTTACGCGACCGCCGCGGATCAGCACTACACTGTGCTCCTGAAGGTTGTGGCCTTCGCCGCCGATATAGCTCGTAACTTCAAATCCATTCGTCAGGCGAACACGCGCAACTTTCCGCATAGCCGAGTTCGGCTTCTTCGGGGTTGTCGTGTAAACACGAGTGCAAACGCCGCGTTTTTGCGGGCTGGCATTAAGCGCCGGCACCGTACTTTTAACGGCTTTCACGGATCTGGGTTTGCGTACTAACTGATTTACTGTGGCCATGGGCCTTCACTCTTTTTTTGTCGTAAATAAACCGAAGATCGCCTTGGCGAGCTCCGAATAAAACAGGGCCCGCCACTTGGCGAGCCCCGGTATTAAGGGCGGGCATTTTAGTGATGCGGGCAACTCAGTGTCAAGCCAGCATCTCTTAGCGCCCACCAGGGCCTATAAGTTATTGTTTTTATTAGGCACTTATTGCTTATTCGTCACCTTCGCCGGCCGCTTCTGTTGCCTCTGCCGCAAGCGCTTCCTCTGCACCCTCGGCCTCAGCGTCACCACCAACCGACTCCAGCAGTGCAGCCGCCTCGGCCTCTGCATTCTGCTTTTCTTCCAGTTGCTTCAGCTGATCAGCCAGATCCTGCTCGCGCGTACGCCGACGATCGGCGTGATGTGCGAAACCGGTACCCGCCGGAATCAGTCGACCCACGATGACGTTTTCTTTCAGACCACGAAGATCGTCCCGCAAGCCGCGCACCGACGCTTCGGTCAATACGCGCGTTGTTTCCTGGAAAGATGCCGCAGAGATAAAGGACTCTGTTGCCAGCGACGCCTTGGTAATTCCGAGGAGTATCGGCTCGATCGTAAGTGGTTCCTTGTTTTGGGCAAGAAGCTGCTCTTCGACTTCGAAGAAGCGGGCCTTGTCGATCTGCTCGCCACGCAGGTAGTTACTGTCACCTGGCGTCGCAACCACGACTTTGCGCAGCATCTGGCGAATAATCACTTCGATGTGCTTGTCGTTGATCTTCACGCCCTGCAGACGGTAAACGTCCTGAATCTCCTTAACCAGGTAGTTGGCGAGGTTCTCGATACCACGCAGACGCAGTATGTCGTGCGGATTCGGTTCACCGTCGGCAATGATTTCGCCTCTCGCAACCTGCTCACCCTCGAACACGTTAAGGTGACGCCACTTCGGAATCAGCTCTTCATAACCGTCGGTTTCACCCGTAATTACGAGGCGACGCTTGCCCTTGGTTTCCTTACCGAAGCTAACCGTACCGGTATGTTCCGCCATGATCGCAGGCTCTTTCGGCTTGCGGGCTTCGAACAGATCGGCAACGCGCGGCAGACCACCCGTGATATCACGCGTTTTCGATGACGCCTGGGGAATACGGGCAATAATGTCACCAACAGCTACCTTGGCACCGTCAGCCAGCGAAATGATCGCGCCGACCGGCAATGCGTATACCGCCGGAATCTCGGTGTTGGCAAAGCAGATTTCATTGCCATCAGCATCGATAAGTTTGGCTACCGGTCGCAAGTCCTTACCTGAGCCGGAACGACTCTTGGGGTCAAGTACGACAATGCTGGTCAGTCCGGTGAACTCGTCGACCTGCTCCTGAACGGTAATACCGTCGATAAAGTCTTCGAAGCGGATCTTGCCTTCTACCTCGGTAACTACCGGGTGAGTATGCGGATCCCAGGTTGCAAGAATCTGCCCCTGCTTGACCTCGACACCGTCCTCAATCGTAATCGTCGCACCGTACGGAACCTTGTAGCGCTCGCGCTCCTGGCCCTGATCATTCATTACGATGATCTCACCGGAACGCGATACGGCAACGAGGTAGCCCTTGTGATGCGCAACCGTCTTGATGTTACGCAAATGGGCGATACCGTTGGACTTGATCTCAATATTGCTGATAGCCGCCGAACGCGATGCAGCACCACCGATATGGAAGGTACGCATCGTGAGCTGAGTACCCGGCTCACCGATAGATTGCGCAGCAATTACGCCAACTGCCTCACCGATGTTGATGCGATTTCCGCGTGCGAGATCGCGTCCGTAACACTGCGAACAAACACCGTAGCGAATGTCACAGGTAATCGGAGAACGCACGAGCAGATGATCGATCTTCAGGTCGTCAAGCTCCTGCACGGTGGCTTCGTCGAGCATGGTGCCCGCATCGAACGCAACTTTGTCCGTGTTTGGAATGAGAACCGGCTCAGCCAGAACACGACCCAAAACGCGATCACGCAAAGGCTCAACAATGTCGCCGCCTTCAACAATCGGCGCCATCGCAACACCGTTGCGAGTCTGGCAGTCGACCTCGGTGACCACCAGATCCTGTGCGACGTCAACCAGACGGCGGGTCAGGTAACCGGAGTTTGCGGTCTTTAGCGCGGTATCGGCCAGGCCCTTACGAGCACCGTGGGTCGAAATAAAGTACTGCAGTACGTCGAGACCTTCGCGGAAGTTGGCCGTGATGGGCGTTTCGATAATCGAACCGTCCGGCTTGGCCATCAGGCCACGCATACCGGCAAGCTGTCGAATCTGTGCTGCAGAACCTCGAGCACCTGAGTCAGCCATCATATAAATCGAGTTAAACGATTCCTGATCAACCATCTTGCCCTTGGAGTCTTTGACCGATTCCGAGCCGAGCTTATCCATCATCGCCTTGGCGACCTGATCGTTGGTGCGCGACCAGATATCGACGACCTTGTTGTAGCGTTCGCCGTCGGTTACGAGACCCGAGCCATACTGGTCCTGAATCTCTTTAACCTCGGCTTCCGCCACCGCAAGGATCGCTTCCTTACTCTCGGGAACAACCATGTCATTGACACCAATCGAAATGCCGGCACGTGTAGCTTCACGGAAACCCGTGTACATGAGGCGGTCAGCAAATACGACAGTCTTCTTCAAGCCTAGCTGTCGGTAGCAGGCGTTGATGACATTCGAAATAGCTTTCTTGGACATCGCGCGGTTGATCAGCGTGAATTCCATGCCCTTCGGCATGATGCCGGAAAGCAATGCGCGTCCAACCGTCGTATCGACGAGCTTGGTAACTTCAACCAGCTCGCCTTCCTTGTTGGTCTCATGAATGGTGACGCGAATCTTTACTCTCGCCTGCATTTCGGCGGCACCGGCCTCATAGGCACGACGCGCTTCATCAAGGCTCGCGAGTATCATGCCCTCGCCCCGCGCATTCACCTTTGTACGAGTCATGTAGTACAGACCGAGTACAACGTCCTGCGATGGAACGATAATTGGGTCGCCGTTGGCGGGAGAAAGAATGTTGTTCGATGACATCATCAAAGCACGTGCTTCGAGCTGCGCTTCGATAGACAACGGTACGTGCACGGCCATCTGGTCACCGTCGAAGTCAGCATTGAATGCCGTACAAACGAGCGGATGCAGCTGGATCGCCTTGCCTTCGATCAATACCGGCTCAAACGCCTGGATACCGAGACGATGCAGCGTCGGCGCACGGTTCAGCATGACCGGGTGCTCGCGAATCACTTCTTCGAGAATATCCCAGACTTCCGCACCTTCGCGCTCCACGAGTCGCTTGGCCGCCTTGATGGTTGTCGCTTCACCACGCAATTGCAGCTTCGAGAAAATGAACGGCTTGAACAGCTCAAGGGCCATTTTCTTCGGCAGGCCACACTGATGCAGCTTCAATGTGGGTCCGACCACGATGACGGAACGACCCGAGTAGTCAACGCGCTTACCCAGAAGGTTCTGGCGGAAGCGACCCTGCTTACCCTTGATCATGTCAGCGAGCGACTTCAGCGGACGCTTGTTGGTGCCGGTAATCGCGCGGCCTCGTCGGCCGTTGTCCAGCAATGCATCCACAGACTCCTGCAGCATGCGTTTCTCGTTGCGAACAATGATATCCGGCGCATTGAGCTCCAACAGACGGCGCAGGCGGTTGTTGCGGTTGATAACGCGACGGTACAGATCGTTGAGATCCGAGGTGGCAAATCGACCACCATCCAGCGGTACCAACGGACGCAGATCCGGCGGCAACACAGGCAGTACGGTCAACACCATCCACTCGGGCTTGTTGCCCGACTCGACGAAGGACTCAATCAACTTGAGGCGCTTCGACAGACGCTTAATCTTCGTTTCCGACTTGGTCGCGCCCATGTCCTCGCGGACCTTCAGGATTTCACGCTGCAGGTCGATCGTCATGAGCATTTCGCGTACGGCTTCGGCACCCATGCGGGCATCAAATTCGTCGCCATACTGCTCTAACGCTTCGAGATACATTTCGTCAGTCATCAACTGACCGCGCTCGAGCTCCGTCATGCCAGGTTCAACGACGACAAACGCCTCGAAGTACAGCACGCGCTCAATCTCGCGCAAGGTCATGTCAAGCATGAGGCCAATACGGGACGGTAGTGATTTCAGGAACCAGATGTGTGCAACCGGGCTCGCCAGATCGATGTGCGCCATGCGCTCACGACGGACCTTGGTCTGTGTAACTTCAACGCCACACTTCTCGCAAACGACGCCGCGATGCTTCAGGCGTTTGTACTTTCCGCATAAGCACTCGTAGTCTTTGATCGGGCCAAAGATCTTGGCGCAGAACAGACCGTCGCGTTCCGGCTTGAAGGTACGGTAGTTAATCGTTTCCGGCTTTTTGACTTCGCCGAAAGACCATGACCGAACCATGTCCGGAGATGCCAGACCGATGCGAATCGCATCGAAGTCGTCAACCGGGTTCTGATATTTAAAAAGCTTCAGCAGATCTTTCATTAGTCTGTCTCCAGCTCAACGTTGATGCCCAAGGAACGAATCTCCTTGACCAGGACGTTGAATGATTCCGGCATTCCGGCATCCATGTAGTGCTCGCCGTCCACGATGTTTTTGTACATCTTGGTACGCCCCTGGACGTCGTCTGACTTGACCGTCAGCATTTCCTGCAGGGTGTAGGCAGCTCCGTAAGCTTCGAGGGCCCAAACTTCCATTTCTCCGAAACGCTGGCCGCCGAACTGCGCTTTACCGCCGAGCGGCTGTTGCGTAACCAGGCTGTACGGACCGGTAGAACGCGCATGCATCTTGTCGTCAACCAGGTGGTTGAGCTTCAGCATGTACATGTAACCAACGGTAACGTCGCGATCGAATTTGTCGCCGGTGCGGCCGTCCCACAGAGTGGACTGCCCGGAAACATCGAGGTCTGCGAGCTCAAGTAATCCCTTGATCTCTTCCTCGGAGGCACCATCGAATACCGGCGTCGCTGTCGGCACACCGTTGGTCAGGTTGCCAGCAAGCTCGATGATCTCGGCATCAGTCAGCGAATTCAGGTCTTCAATCTTGCCGCCGGTCTTGTTGTAAACCGAATCCAGGAACTGACGTATTTTCACGACCGACTCCTGGGCCTTGAGCATCTTGTCGATCTTCTTGCCGACGCCCATCGCGGCCCAGCCGAGATGCGTTTCGAGCACTTGCCCAACGTTCATTCGAGACGGTACACCCAGCGGGTTCAGTACGATGTCGACGGGATTGCCGTCTTCGAGGTACGGCATATCTTCAACCGGAACGATGGTTGAAATAACACCCTTGTTACCGTGACGGCCGGCCATCTTGTCGCCTGGCTGAATGCGACGCTTAACGGCAAGGTAAACCTTGACCATCTTGAGTACACCCGGAGCCAGGTCATCGCCTGCCGTAATCTTGTTTTTCTTCACATCGAAGCGACGATCAAACTCTTCACGCTGCAACTTGAGGCGCTCAAAGGCCTTTTGCAGCTGCTCATTCGCATCGTCATTCTTCAGGCGGATCTCAAACCACTGTTCGCGCTGCAACTCTTCAAGGTAACCCTTGGTGATTTTGCTGCCTGACTTCAGCTTGTTCGGGCCGCCCTGCGCCACTTTGCTGGTAAGCATGGTTTCAACACGCTCGTAAATATCCTCCTCGAGGATGCGCAGCGTATCGTCCAGGTCCTTGCGGACGCTTTCGAGTTCAGACTTCTCGATCGACAATGCACGGTGGTCTTTTTCGACGCCATCTCGCGTAAATACGCGAACGTCGATAACAGTTCCGTCCATTCCGGGCGGTACGCGCAGGCTGGTATCTTTAACGTCAGAGGCTTTCTCACCGAAAATGGCACGCAGGAGTTTCTCTTCCGGAGTCAGCTGCGTTTCGCCCTTCGGCGTGACTTTGCCAACCAGGATATCCCCGGACTTAACTTCGGCACCGATGAAGGCAATGCCGGACTCGTCGAGCTTGGCGAGCGCCGCATCACCGACGTTTGGAATATCCGAGGTGATGTCTTCGGAACCCAGCTTGGTGTCGCGGGCGACGCACTGTAGCTCTTCGATGTGAATGGTCGTGAATCGATCTTCTTTAACGACACGCTCTGAAATCAGAATAGAGTCTTCAAAGTTGTAGCCGTTCCATGGCATGAACGCGACCTTGAGGTTCTGGCCAAGTGCCAGCTCACCCTTGTCGGTCGACGGTCCGTCCGCCATTACGTCACCAGCAGAAATAATGTCACCGTTCCTGACCAGAGGACGCTGATTGATACAGGTGTTCTGGTTCGAACGCGTGTACTTCGTCAGGTTGTAAATATCCACACCCGGCTCTGCAGCGGTCGTCTCATCATCGTTAACACGCACAACAATTCGTGAAGCGTCGACCGAATCTACGCGGCCACCACGACGGGCAACGACGGTTACTCCGGAATCGACAGCCACAGCACGCTCAATACCGGTACCTACCAGCGGCGCTTCTGCGCGCAGCGTCGGAACAGCCTGACGTTGCATGTTGGATCCCATGAGAGCGCGGTTGGCGTCATCGTGCTCGAGGAACGGAATCAGCGCAGCAGCAACCGAAACGATCTGACGTGGACTAACGTCCATGTAACTGATGTCGGCGGGAGCGGCCAGCGTGAACTCATTCTTGTGACGAACAGCGACGATACTGTCGGTGAATTTGCCGTTCTTATCGAGCTCAGCGTTTGCCTGCGCGACGATGTATTGGCTTTCTTCAATGGCCGACAGGTAATCGATGTCCATTGTTGCTTTGCCGTCCTGCACGCGCCGATACGGCGTCTCGAGGAAGCCGTATTCATTGGTGCGGGCGTAGACCGCCAGAGAATTGATCAGACCGATATTCGGTCCTTCCGGCGTTTCAATCGGGCACACGCGACCGTAGTGTGTCGGATGTACGTCGCGAACCTCAAAGCCCGCCCGCTCGCGCGTCAGGCCGCCAGGTCCAAGAGCAGACACACGACGTTTGTGAGTGACTTCAGACAGCGGATTGTTCTGGTCCATGAACTGCGATAACTGCGACGAGCCAAAGAATTCCTTGACGGCCGCCGCTACCGGTTTGGCATTGATCATGTCCTGCGGCATCAGGCCATCGGCCTCCGCCTGCGTCAGACGTTCTTTGACCGCGCGCTCTACGCGCACCAGGCCAACCCGGAATGCATTCTCCGCCATCTCGCCAACGCTGCGTACGCGGCGATTGCCAAGGTGATCGATATCGTCAACCGTGCCGAAGCCGTTGCGGATGTTTATCAGAGTGGACAGGACGTCGAGGATGTCTTCCTTATCCAGTACCCCCTCACCCGTCGAGGTATCGCGACCTACGCGACGGTTGAACTTCATGCGACCTACGGCCGAAAGGTCGTAGCGATCCGGATTGAAGAACAGATTCTGGAACAGATTCTCAGCGGCGTCCTTGGTGGGCGGCTCGCCGGGACGCATCATGCGGTAGATTTCAACGAGCGCCTCAAGGCGCGTGGTTGACGGATCAATATTCAACGTATTGGAGATAAACGGACCGCGATCAAGATCATTTACATACAGCGTGCTGATTTGTTTAACGCCCGCTTTGATCAGGGCCTCAACCAGCTCGGCCGTCAACTCTGCGTTGGCAGCTGCCAACAACTCACCGGTTTCTTTGTCGACAATATCCGTCGCAAGGATCTTACCTTCGAGGTATTCAGCCGGGACAACCAACTTGTCCACGGATGACTGTGTCATATCGCGAACATGCTTAGCCGTAATGCGCTTGCCGTCTTCGACGATCAGCTTGCGGCCCAACTTGATATCAAAGGATGCCGTCTCACCACGCAGGCGCTCAGGGATGAGGCCCATCTTGATTTCTTTATCCGAAAGAAAGAATTCAGTGTTGTCGAAAAACAGGTCGAGCATTTCTTCGTTGGTCATACCCAACGCGCGCAGAATGATGGTGACCGGCAATTTGCGGCGACGATCGATACGCGCGAATACAGAATCTTTAGGGTCGAACTCGAAGTCGAGCCAGGAGCCACGGTAAGGAATCACACGGGCAGAGAACAGCAACTTGCCGGAACTGTGCGTCTTACCTTTATCGTGGTCGAAAAATACGCCCGGTGAACGGTGCAGCTGAGAAACGATTACGCGCTCGGTACCGTTAATAACAAACGTACCGTGGTCGGTCATCAACGGCATTTCGCCGAGGTAGACCTCCTGTTCGCGAATATCTTTAACAGGCTTCGGCGTACCGCTGGCGTCCTTGTCATAAATAACAAGGCGTACGAGTACACGGATCGGAGCGGCGTAGGTAAGACCACGCATCTGACATTCTTTAACGTCAAATACAGGCTCGCCCAAGCGATAGCTCACGTACTCCAGCGCTGCGTTGCCGGAGTAACTGACGATCGGAAATACCGATTGGAAAGCCGCATGCAGGCCTTTGGCCTCACGATCTTCAATCGATTTCGATGTCTGCAGGAACTTGTTATACGAATCAACCTGAATCGACAACAAATACGGCACGTCCAGAATGGTGGGACGCTTGCCGAAGTCCTTGCGAATACGTTTTTTCTCAGTGAATGAGTAAGCCATTCGAGAAATCCTCTTTAGCCTGTTTTGCCTGATAACGGACGCGAGCAAGCAGCCAGACGCATTGCGCCTGGCTGCTGACCCGACTTTTCCTGCTCCCCGATGTCCACTAAGGACTTCAGGTTATGCATCTCGCGATGCGACAACTACTTGAGCTCGACGCTTGCGCCAGCTTCTTCCAGTTGCTTCTTAACGGTCTCTGCGTCAGCCTTGCTTACGCCTTCCTTAATAACGGACGGAGCGCCTTCAACAGCGTCCTTGGCTTCTTTCAGGCCAAGACCGGTGATCGTGCGGACAGCTTTAATTACAGCAACTTTGTTGGCGCCGAAGCTCGTCATTACGACGTTGAATTCGGTCTGCTCTTCAGCAGCGGGACCTGCGTCTGCAGCTGGGCCGGCAGCCATAGCAACCGGAGCAGCGGCCGAAACGCCCCACTCTTCTTCGAGCATCTTGACGAGCTCAACAACTTCCATAATCGGCTTGGCGCTCAATTCTTTGAGCAGATCTGCGTTTGATAATGCCATTTTCTTTTCCTCTAAAATTTCAAATCCCTGAGTCAGGGAATAACTAATTTACGGTTAAGCAGCTTCCTGCTCGCCGCGCGCGGACAGTGTCCGTGCCAGCATCGCAGCAGGTTCTGCAAGTGTGCGTACCAATTGGCTCATCGGTGCTACGAACACGCCAAGCAACATTGCGCGCGCCTGATCCAGCGTCGGCATTTCTGCCATTTTCGCGAGGTCAGACCCTGGCAATAACTGCCCACCGGCCGAAAGCGAGACCGCCTGCAGAGCTTTATGCTCTTTGGCAAAGTCTTTGATGATCCTGGCAGCGGCACCTGGATCTTCTTTTGAGAATGCGAGAAGAAGTGGACCCTTAAGAGTGCCTTGCATGCACTCAAATTCGGTTCCTGCGACGGCACGACGCGCCAGTGTGTTTTTGACAACACGCATGTACACGCCGGCGCTGCGTGCTCTTTTACGCAACTCCGTCATTTCTTCAACAGTGAGGCCCCTGTATTCAGCCGCGATGGCTGTTACAGAATCTCCTGCAACCGCATTTACCTCTTTGACAAGAGCCTTCTTGTCTTCGAGTCTCAATGCCATGATTTTCTCCTGGCTTACGGTTATACAAATGGGTGAAGACCAGCCTCACCCCCCAATCGGAGATTTCTCTCCGGGTCGGATGGATAACCGTTGCCACTAAATGACTCAGGTATCACCATCTACGTAGGCGTCTATTAAGATCAATCAGTGACTGATCACCTACGGTCTTCGACGATCACCGCATCCTTGCGGCTAACGCTCCTGCACCCTAAAAGTACAGTCGCATATTCTGTTGCTGCGCTTTGCCCGATCTAAACGTCGACCGAAGCGCGATCTACTGCAATGCCAGGTCCCATCGTCGATGAGACAGTCATTTTCCTGATGTACACACCTTTCGCCGATGAGGGCTTGGCTTTCCTCAAATCAGCCAAAAGTACATTCAGGTTCTCTTTAAGCGCGTCGACAGCGAAATCGGAGCGGCCGATCGGGCAGTGAATGATGCCTGCCTTGTCAGTGCGGTATCGCACCTGTCCCGCTTTCGCATTCTTGACAGCCGTTTCAACGTCCGCGGTCACCGTGCCAACTTTCGGGTTAGGCATCAGTCCGCGTGGACCCAGAATCTGGCCGAGCTGCCCGACGACGCGCATAGCGTCCGGCGTAGCAATGACCACATCGAAATTCATCTCGCCGCCTTTCACTGCTTCGGCAAGGTCGTCGAAACCAACGATGTCAGCGCCTGCTGCTTTGGCCTTGTCAGCATTTTCGCCCTGAGCGAATACAGCGACACGAACCGTCTTTCCGGTGCCATTTGGTAATACCGTCGATCCGCGAACGACCTGGTCTGACTTTCTTGGGTCGACTCCGAGATTGACGCAAACGTCAATGCTCTCTGCAAATTTGGCGGTCGCGAGCTCTTTTACCAAACCGAGCGCAACACTGATTTCGTAAGCTTTCTGCGAGTCAATTTTCTCGCTAGCTGCTTTCTGCTTTTTGCTCAAGCCGGCCATCAGTTCACTCCCTCTACTTCAATGCCCATGCTTCGAGCAGTACCGGCGATGGTGCGAACAGCCGCATCCATGTCAGCAGCCGTAAGATCTGACTGCTTGGTCGATGCAATCTCTTCAAGCTGCTTGCGATTGACCTTGCCAACCTTGACGGTATTGGGCGTACCAGAACCGCTTTTCAGGCCAGCCGCTTTCTTCAGCAGAACCGCAGCCGGTGGCGTTTTGGTAATGAAAGTGAAACTACGATCGCTGTAGACCGTAATAACGACGGGAGTGGGCAATCCGGCTTCAGTACCCTGAGTCTGCGCATTAAATGCCTTGCAGAATTCCATGATATTGACGCCGTGCTGTCCAAGCGCGGGACCAACAGGCGGAGATGGGTTCGCCTGGCCCGCCGGAACTTGCAGCTTGATGTAGCTGGCAACTTTCTTAGCCATGTATCTATCCTCTCGAGTTCAAACGCTCTTACGAGCTCCTCGTACGGTTTTCAAAAGGGGTCAGAGCCCTTTTTCAAAAAAGGGCTCTGACCCCGTTGTTAACTCTTTTCTACCTGACCGAAGTCCAGCTCCACTGGCGTTGAACGCCCGAGGATCTGCACTCCGACCTGAATTCTGTTCTTGTCGTAGTTCACGCTCTCAACCACACCCGAAAAGTCGTTGAACGGTCCGTCCGTAACACGAACAACCTCGCCCGGCTCGAACAATACTTTCGGCCGTGGCTTATCCACACCTTCCTGAACGCGCTGCAGAATGCGATCCGCTTCCTTTTCGGTAATGGGCGCCGGGCGATCACTGGAGCCGCCGATAAAACCAAGCACTTTCGGCACTTCCTTTACGAGATGCCAGGTCTCATCGTCCATTTCCATTTGCACGAGTACGTAGCCGGGGAAGAACTTGCGCTCACTGCGCCGCTTACTTCCTTCTCGCATCTCAACGACTTCCTCGGTCGGAACCAGGATGTCGCCAAACTTGTCCTGCAATCCCGCGCGCGCAACTCGCTCCTCAAGCGCGCTTTTGACGCGATGCTCGAAGTTCGAATAGGCGTGCACGATGTACCAGCGTAATGCCACTGCAGTTATTCCTCTAAGTTCAAGTCGGTTGGCGCTAGCCGACCAACTCCTGAGTCAGCCAAAGCAGGCCCGAATCAAGCGCCCAGAAAAACAACATCATCACCAGCGTAAACACGAAAACAGCAATCGCCGTTTGCGTCGTCTCCTGCCTGGTCGGCCAGACTACTTTGCGTATTTCAACGCGCGAGCCCTGAATGAAATGCCAGAGTCGCTGACCCTGGACACTCGTCATCGCGATTCCGATACCGGCAACCGTTCCGCCAAGCACCATGAGCACCCGAATTGCCTGAGCAAAATCGGTCTCATAGTAGTAATAGGCATACAGCCCG
The DNA here is from genome assembly GCA_942490655.1 of uncultured Gammaproteobacteria bacterium. GTDB lineage: Bacteria > Pseudomonadota > Gammaproteobacteria > Steroidobacterales > Woeseiaceae > UBA1847. The sequence continues at coordinate 591,903 of CALNXZ010000014.1, forward strand.
CCTACCAATGCAGCTACTGCAATCAGGAGCTTGATGGTATCGAGCACGCTGCTCTGTGATGTTTCCGTCTGTGCGCTCATGCTTCTGCTAAGACCAAATGCTCAAAGTGGCAGGCCAGGAGGGAATCGAACCCCCAACCTGCGGTTTTGGAGACCGCCGCTCTGCCAATTGAGCTACTGGCCTAATTCCTTACTCGATGACTTTCGCGACGACGCCGGCACCTACGGTACGGCCGCCTTCGCGAATTGCGAATCGCAGACCGTCTTCCATAGCGATCGGTGCAATCAGTTCGACAACCATCTGTACGTTATCGCCCGGCATGACCATTTCCGTGCCTTCCGGCAGCTCGCACGCACCCGTTACGTCCGTCGTGCGGAAGTAAAACTGCGGTCGATAGCCCTTGAAGAACGGCGTATGACGGCCACCCTCGTCCTTGGACAGAATGTAAACCTCTGCCTCGAACTTCGTGTGCGGCGTAATCGAACCCGGCTTCGCCAGTACCTGGCCACGCTCAACGTCTTCACGCTTGGTTCCGCGCAACAAGACACCGACGTTGTCGCCAGCCTCACCACGGTCCAGCAGCTTACGGAACATCTCAACACCCGTGCAGGTCGTCTTCTGCGTATCGCGGATACCCACGATCGCCAGCTCGTCGCCCACGTTAACTACGCCGCGCTCGATACGACCCGTCACTACCGTGCCGCGACCTGAAATCGAGAACACGTCTTCCACCGGCAACAAAAAGTCGCCATCAATGGCGCGTTCCGGCTGCGGGATGTAGCTGTCCATCGCCTCGACCAGCTTCACCACCGACGGAATACCAATGTCCGAGGTGTCGCCTTCAAACGCCTTCAGCGCTGATCCGGTTATGATCGGCGTATCGTCGCCCGGGAACTCGTAGGTCGACAGAAGATCACGGATCTCCATCTCTACCAGCTCCAGCAACTCTTCGTCATCAACCTGGTCTGCCTTGTTCATGTAAACCAGGATGTACGGTACGCCAACCTGGCGTGCCAGCAGGATGTGCTCACGTGTCTGCGGCATCGGGCCGTCTGCCGCCGATACCACCAGGATAGCGCCGTCCATCTGCGCCGCTCCCGTGATCATGTTCTTCACGTAATCCGCGTGGCCCGGGCAGTCAACGTGCGCGTAGTGACGGTTCGGGCTCTCGTACTCAACGTGCGCCGTTGCGATCGTGATGCCACGCTCCCGCTCTTCCGGGGCGTTATCGATCTGGTCGTAAGCCGATACCGTGCCACCGTGCAGCTCCGCCATGCACTTCGTCAGTGCCGCTGTCAGGGTTGTCTTGCCATGGTCAACGTGACCAATCGTGCCTACGTTGACGTGCGGTTTTGTTCTTGCAAATTTTTCTTTAGACATGAGCCTTTCCTGCTTATCTAAGAATCAAAAAAAATAGTCGTAATCCGACTTTGGAGCCCACACCCGGATTTGAACCGGGGACCTCTTCCTTACCAAGGAAGTGCTCTGCCCCTGAGCTATGTGGGCAATTCGCCTTGCGAGCAAGCCAAAGAGCTTCAGCACAACCTTCCAAAAATGGAGCGGGTGATGGGAATCGAACCCACACCATCAGCTTGGAAGGCTGAGGTTCTACCGTTGAACTACACCCGCCTGTTACAAACATCTAATCCTGAACCATGACCCCTATAAAGACGGGCATGATTCGTTTGCCTCGCGCTTTCCCTGACCTGACTTCCGCCCTTTTCTTCGGCGTACAAAAATCCTGACAGTCTGTATTCTTAAACCGTCCGGATATCATAAGTCCTGTCTGTTTCGCCGCGTTGCTGGCCTCTGGAAGAATCCCCCCAGCTACACCATCATCTGGTGGAGGGGGTAGGATTCGAACCTACGTAGGCAGAGCCAGCAGATTTACAGTCTGCCCTCGTTGACCGCTTGAGTACCCCTCCGGTACGCAAGCCGGGCATTGTCTAATTACGCTGTCCGAGTGTCAACAGCAAAACGGCTGAATTTCAATATTTCAGCCGATTCTTGCCCAATGCCACGGCTCATACACAAACCCTTCCGGGTTGTCCCGTGGATAGCTCATCCTGAATCCGAACCCTGCGGCGTTCTTTTTCAACCAGGCGTAGGCCTCGGAGGACTCGAACTCTTCGGTCAGGGGCCTGCTACCCGGGGTCGCGATATCGATCGCCCGACCCGTGTGGTGCTCACTGTAGCCCGGCGCTGCGTTGACGCTCAGAATGCTTGTAAGCTCCTGACCAGACTCGAGTTTCCTTCGAATCAAGCTTGCCTGGTATTGGTAGCTGCGAAATCCGGAAACGAGCAACAGCGAAATTCCCGCCTCGCGCGCCGCCGCCTGCATAGCCTGCCAGCTGGCCGCCGTTTCGAGCGTCAGGCGTTGCATTCGACCGACCAGGTTGGGCCCCACGTCCACCAGATCTCCCGCCTCTTTGTAGGTGGGCCTGGCGCCATCGTGCCCGTAATCACCAGGAATACCGAGTTCTTTGTGAAGTTCGCGTAGCATGTGGCGAATTGTAACGCAGGCATCGCACGCAAGAACCGAATTATGACGACCGACAAGATCTACGAGACGGGCACTCCCGGGAAACCTTTCCGCTTCAATGACGAGGTTGCCAGTGTGTTTCCCGACATGTTGCGGCGCTCAATCCCGGGTTACACGGCGACCATTGAGGCCATCGGCTCGCTGGCGGCGCGCTATGTACAGCCGGACACCAATGCTTATGACCTGGGTTGTTCGCTGGGAGCTGCGACGATCGCGATGCGCCAGGGCATCCACGTGCCCGGCTGCCGGCTCGTCGCTGTGGATACCGCACCTGCGATGACGCGCCGTTGCAAAGAGATCATCGCCGAAGACGATCGGCGCTTTTCTCGGCCTACGCCAGTCGATGTGGTCGAAGCCGATATCCGCGACATTGAGATCAACAACGCCTCTATGGTGGTGCTCAATTACACACTGCAGTTTCTCGCCATGGACGCCCGCGATGCACTGATGCAAACGATCCACGACGGCCTGATCAAAGGAGGCCTGCTCGTGCTTTCCGAAAAAGTCATCGATGAAAATACGGAAATGGAAGACCTGCTGGTGGATTTGCATCATGAGCACAAGCGGCGCAATGACTACAGCGCGCTTGAAATCAGCCGCAAGCGGGCAGCGCTCGAGAATGTACTGGTGCCGGAAACGGTCGGCGCCCATCGCAGCCGACTAAAGGCGGCGGGCTTCCGCCACGCGGCGGTTTGGTTACGCTACTTCAACTTCGTTTCAATTATCGCCATCAAATGATCAACACCACAGAACTCACTACCTGCCTGCGCACTATCGGGTTGGATGAATGGCCTGACGTCGTCGTGCCGTTGATCGGCGAGCGCCTCTCTGCTGCGGGTCACGGAGATTTCGAGACCTGGCGCAAGATTGTGCAATCGTTACGGGCCGGCACTACGGAGGGTATCCGCGACCAGTTGTTGCAACTTTCGCCGTGGCGCAAGGGCCCTTTCGACATCGGCGACCTGCGTATCGATGCGGAGTGGCGCAGCGATCTAAAGTGGGCACGTGTCAAAGACGCAATAGCGCCACTCACGCATCGCAAGGTACTTGATGTCGGCTGCGGCAATGGCTACTACGCGCTGCAGATGCACAAAGCCGGCGCCCAGGCGGTCATAGGCGTTGACCCAACGCTGCTGTACGTCATGCAATTCCTGGCGGTGAACGCTTTCGCGCGTAGCTCGGGCGTGTTCGTGCTTCCGGCGCGTCTGCAGGAATTGCCACTGCCGGCCCGCAAGTTCGACACCACTTTTTCAATGGGTGTGCTGTATCACCAGCGGGCGCCGATCGATCATCTGCAACAACTCCGGCAGACACTGCGGCCCGGTGGGCAGCTGGTGCTCGAGACGATCTACGTGCCCGGCGAAGAGTCTTACGCCTGCACGCCGGCGGACCGCTATGCTCGTATGCGCAACGTCTGGTTACTGCCGACAATCGCCGAACTGCATACCTGGCTGACTCGCACTGGCTATACGGATATCGAGGTCATCGACAAATCGATCACGAGCATTAACGAACAACGATCCACCGAATGGATGAGCTTTGAATCACTGGCCGAGGCGCTGGACCCGAAAGATGCCAGCCGCACGGTCGAAGGCTGGCCCGCTCCACACCGCGTCGTTGTCACCGCCAACTCGCCCTGAGCCCTTGCCTTTCGGCATCGCAGAGCGTAATTTCTGTCTTGACAGAAATAAGGGAAATTACTGGTGAAAATGACTCCTGCGGTTGAGAAGTATGTGTTGCACTGGGGCGAGATGGGCACACGCTGGGGAACCAATCGCACGGTCGCCCAGATTCAGGCCCTGCTTTACCTGTCACCCAATCCGTTGCGGGCCGACGAGATTGTGGATCTTTTGTCGGTGGCCCGTTCGAACGTCAGCACCAGTATTCGCGAACTGCAAAGTCACGGACTCGTGCGGATGACGCACGTACTCGGCGATCGGCGCGACTATTTCGAGTCCTTACACGATGTGTGGGAGCTGTTTCGAGTCATTATCGAACAGCGTAAACAAAAGGAGCTCAACCCGACGCTCGTTATGCTCAAAGGCTGCGCAGCAGAAGTCGAGAGCGACACCGAAACAGACGCAGTAACCAAGGACCGCATTCGAAACATGTTGCAGTTCGTTGAGTCGACGAGCAACTGGTACGAACAGATCAGTCAGATTCCGACTTCCACTCTGACCAAGATCATGGCGCTCGGCACAAAAATTACCAAACTGGTTCGGTAGGAGCGGGCTTACTCGGCTCCTCCTCGGCCACCGCTGCGACGCATTCAGGCCACTCCGTCGTCTCGGCGTGCGCCGTTTCACGGATCAGCCAGACGGCATCCGTCAGCGCCACCGACTCGGGGCCGCCACTGATCGTATCTTCCGGACGATAAAAGTAGCCGCCACGCGTGTATTGCCATAGGTGCGACTCGCCGTTCACACACTCCACGTATTGCTGGTTGCCGGCGACGAGATAACCCTCACGGATAATGGATGACGACTCCCAGGGCAGCGACGCGCCTGTTGAAACTTTAACCAGCCAGGTTCTTGCGCCGTTGCCGGGGTCGCTGCGCAATTCCTTTATTGATACACCAGCCCGGGTTGCGCTCTCCCACTGCAACAGGGGACTGTTGATGATAATCGGCGAGCGAATCACTGACTCAGGATCCGTATCGTTCAGGAAGTACAAAATTTGCGCGCCTTCCGGGCTGGCAAGATTGAAGCCGAGTGATCCGGCTGGCAGGAAAGCGTATCCCCCTGCTTCGAGCTCGATATCAGCAAGAGTCAATTCCCCCGAGAGTACGAATACCTCTAATGATCGCCCCGGCATTCCGCCACTGGTGCCTTTCCAGTCCGGCGGCAGGTTAATTCGGTTGCTTGTGCGACGGGTTTGTGGGTCCCCGGACAATTGTTTCGCTCGCACGCCCGGGAGACTGGCCATGAACATGTCTTCCAGCTCGTCGACCTGGATGAATGCCGGATACGGCAATTTTGGAGGTCCGCCGCTGGTACAGGCGGTGACCAGCATCGCTGCTACCAGCAACGTCAGGCCGCGTACAAATCTGGATATCATCGTCTTCCAAGCTCCGCGCAAGAAAAAAGCCGCCCAGAAACTGGGCGGCGTACTAAGCAGAAGATGTATCTGGCTGGTTTCAGATCGCATTCGAATAATTTGAAACATCAATGTCGCAATGGCATTCAGCGTGCTCTGGTTTCCGGTTGGTGGACCACTTCGTCGTTGGCCGCAATTGATTGCAGGTAACCAATCGCTCGAGTGACGTGTTGAGAGGGTTCACGAATCACTCGCCTTCAAGTCATGCTTCCGGCATGGCGGCCCACCCGCGTGCCTTCCTACATCTCATCTCCGTGCGTACCGATTTGGTACGCACGGAATGCTACTACATATAGTATGGGAAGGCGAGCAAACCACTACATTTGGTGAGCCATCGAAATCCGGGTGAAGAACAGGTAGCCTAGACTCGGTCATTGCAAAACAACAAGAGTAACAATGAGCGAATTCACAATGACTGGCGGACGATCAACCAGCCAAAAGGTCGGCCTGTTTCTCGGCCCCGTTTTGTCCGTGCTGATGTTGCTATCGGATAAACCCGAGGCGTTGAGCGAACCGGCCTGGACGACAGCAGCCATCGGCGTCCTCATGGCAGTCTGGTGGGCAACCGAAGCCGTACCAATAGCGATCACAGCATTGCTGCCGATTGCCGCGTTTCCCATGCTAGGCATCGCCAGCATTGAGGACACAGCGGCGCCTTATGCAAACAAGATCATATTTCTGTTTCTCGGCGGATTTATCGTCGCATTCGCAATGCAGCGCTGGAACCTGCATCGCAGGATAGCGCTCAGTGTTTTGCAGCGCACCGGCGGCAACGGCCGGACTCTGATTGGTGGCTTCATGTTGTCCAGCGCGTTGATTTCAATGTGGGTGATGAACACATCCACAACGATGATGCTGTTGCCGATCGCCATCTCGATCATCACGGTGATTCACAACTCCGTCAGTAGCCTCGATGACAAGGGCAAGAACGACTTTCAATCCGCACTGCTGCTCGGCGTCGCTTACGGTGCGACGATCGGCGGAATGGCTACCCTCGTCGGCACTGTACCGAACGCCATGCTTGCGGCTTTCATGGTGGACAACTACGGCACACAAATAGACTTTTCCCGCTGGATGATGGTCGGCCTGCCGTTGTCTGCACTGATGCTGCCATTGGCATGGCTGTCACTAACGCGCTGGGTGTTCAAGGTGGACTTCGTCAACTCGGATGAAGGTCGGGCCACCCTGAAAAAAATGAAGGCGGATTTGGGTGCTATGTCGCCACCGGAGTTCCGTGTCGCCGGCGTCTTTTTGCTCATGGCTTTCTTCTGGATGTTCAGGCCTCTGCTCGTGAATCTTCCCGGCCTCTCCGCTTTGGACGACTCGCTGATCGCCATGGCCGGCGCCGTATTGCTATTCATCATACCCAGCGGCGACAAGTCGGACTTGCTGCTGTTGCGCTGGAAGTATGCAGAGCAATTGCCCTGGGGTGTGCTGATGCTGTTTGGCGGCGGGCTGACGCTGGCGGCTGCCGTCTCCCGAACCGGGCTCGCGGAGTGGCTCGGTAACAATCTGCATGCCCTCAGCGCGCTGCCGCTGGTGGTGCTTATCATTATTGCCGCAACGCTCATCATTTTTCTGACGGAATTAACCAGCAACATCGGCACCACGGCAACGTTTCTGCCTGTAGTTGGCGCTATCGCAATTGAGGCCGGCTACGATCCGATAGTGCTAGCCGTGCCCGTTACCCTGGCCGCCAGTTGCGCCTTCATGTTGCCGGTCGCCACGCCACCCAACGCTATTGTGTTCGGTTCCGGGATGTTGACCATTCCGCGCATGGCAAGAGCAGGGCTCGCATTGAATTTAATCAGTATCATCCTGGTTTCACTCATCGGCTATAAACTCGCGCCGATAGTTCTGAATTAGCACGGAGACTCTGCAGTGAGTAAAGAATACGAGATCAGTAAGCAGAACAAGGTTCGTCAGCTTAAGGAAAAGGCGAACTACGATCGGGATACCGTCCACAAGATCCTCGACTCCGCCCTGATCGCATCCGTGGGCTTTGTACAGGATGGTCAGCCGGTCGTGGTGCCGATGCTGTTCGGGCGCGAAGGTGAAACCGTCTTCCTGCACGGAGCTCGCAAATCGCGAATCATTCGCCTGCTGGAATCGACGAGCACTGCCTGCATGAATGTAACGCACGTCGACGGTCTCGTGTACGCACGTTCGGCATTCAACTCTTCAATGAATTATCGCTCGGCTACCATTTTCGGAACACCGCGCCTTCTCGAAGGTACCGACGAGAAGCTGCATGCATTAAAGGTTATTTCGGAATGCACGATGCCCGGCCGTTGGGGCGAAGTGCGTGATTCGCACATTAATGAAATTAAGAAGACCGGTGTTATCGCCCTTGAGATCGAGTCCGCGTCGGCAAAAATGGCTAACGGCATGCCGAGCGACGAAGAAGAGGACTACGCCATTCCCATCTGGGCAGGAGTATTACCACTGGTGTCAGCTTTCACGACCCTGCAGTCGGATAAACGATTGCTGGATGGCGTGGAACCGTCGGACGTTGTGAAAGCGATGCAGGGCAAAGTCTTATAACAGTCCGCCGCTATTTTCCGCTTCCAGTCTCAGTAAGGCTTCCTTGGTATCGAGGCCGCCACCAAAGCCCGTTAGATCGCCGCCGCTGCCGATAACACGATGGCACGGCACGATAATCGGTATCGGGTTGCGTCCGTTCGCCGCACCCACCGCGCGCACGGCCTTCGGCCTGCCAATCTGTTGGGCTATCGCACCGTAGGATCGCGTCTCGCCGTAAGGAATCTCCATCAATGCCTGCAGAACGCTGACCTGGAATTCGGTACCCGTCAGCGCCAGCGGCAGGTCAAATTCCTTTCTCTCGCCACTGAAGTATTCGCCCAGTTGCTTGCGGGCTTCTTCGAATGGCTCTTCGTTGTAGATCCAGTCCGCCTCAGGATCGCGCCGCATCGCGCCTTGCGGAAATCCGATCATCGACAGTTCCCGGGCGTCACCCGCCAACAGCAGCTCTCCGATCGCTGTATCAAAATAGCAGTAGTACATCATTCATCCTCCGGAATTTTTGTCCGAACTCCATAACAACAAGGCTGCGTAAGCCCGCCACGGGCGCCAGGCTTCAGCGCGAGCTCGTAGCTCGGTGGGTTTCAATCGCTCGCGATCCACTGTGTCGAAGGCTCGCAACAAACCCAGGTCCGAATGTGGAAATGCATCCGGGTCCTTCAGTGCTCGCATCGCAATGTACTGTGCGGTCCACTCGCCGATCCCCTTGATAGATACGATAGACCTGCAAAATTCTTCGTTGTCCTGCGACGGGTCAAAACTGATCTCGCCTTGGACAACCGCTTTCGCCACGCGCCGGATCGTATCAGCACGACTGCGGATGATGCCGAGATCACCCAGTCGAGCGCGCAGCAGCTTTTCCGCAACGGGGAAAATAGTGTGGGGTCTTTGCTCCTCCGGCACGCCGGGCACGGTAACCGTCATGGTCTCGCCATAGCGTTTTGCGAGACGACCCGACAGCGTCGTCGCCGCCGCGACGGATATCTGTTGCCCCAGGATGGCCCGAATCGTTAGCTCGAATCCGTCCCAGACTCCCGGAACCCGAATCCCGGGCTGCCTCTGCAACAGCGCCCGCAATTTTTTGTCGCGCGACAATACCCGTGACACATCGCCAGGCGATGCATCGAGATCAAAAATTCCTCTGACTCGCTGAATGATGGGCAATAGAGACCGCGTGCCCGCACCGTGCACAGTCAGCAATACGTGCCCATTGCCATCGCGAAGGTCGATAATACTGGCAACACCGTCGACCACGACACTGCGCAAGTAGCGACCATCGTGAACAACCTCAACGCCGGGAATTGCCCGGCCCGCGAAGAATTGCAGTAGTGCATCGAAGGCGAACGGCGATCGGTACGGCAGCTGTACCGTCAATCCGGCTGACGGCTCAGGCACTCTGCGACGCTGCCGAAGTTCACGCGGCGTTCGAGCGTAGGTATTCTTGAACGCGTCGTTAAAGCGTCGCGTACTGCGAAAGCCCGAAGCGATCGCGATGTCCGCCATGGGCAAGGTTGTTTGATCAATCAGTTGCTTTGCAATATGCAGTCTTTGTGTGTGCGCCACCGCTTGCGGACTTGCACCGAGATGCCTGGAAAACAGGCGCCGGAGGTGCCGGCTGGTTACACCAAGCCTGTCCGCGAGTCTTTCGATGTCGCCGTCATCCAACGCCCCATCCGCTATCAGGCGCAAGCCACGCCGCACCGTCGTCGACGTACCTTCCCAGGCCGGCGTGCCGGGTGCGCATTCCGGGCGACAACGAAGGCACGGACGAAATCCCGCTTCCCCGGCCGCGGCCGCCGTCGCATAAAAACTGACGTTTTCGCTTTTCGGCGTATTGGCGGGACATACCGGCCGACAATAGATTCCGGTGGTCTTTACGCCAATGAAAAAACGCCCGTCGAAACGAGCGTCACGAGAGATCCTCGCCTGTTCAAATACGGCCGCATCTTTGCTGTCTGAATTCCGGAACATGCGTAAAGTATACGCCCACTCCGGATTCAGACTAGCCAGATTCGGACCTGTATGTCCGGTCCTGTTTACGCCGCATTTCGCGCATCGGGGGCACGACTGTCCAGCCACTTGGCGAGATCGTCCGCACCACCGATGTGCTTGCCGTCAATGAATACCTGAGGATAGGTGATTCGCGACGAAACAGCGCGCAAGGTCTGGTCCGTATAGTCGCGGTTCAAAAGCAACTCTTCAAACTCGATGCCGGCGTCGTTCAATAGTCCTTTTGCACGTACGCAGTGGCCGCAACCTTCACGCGTGAAAATGGCTACGTCGTGGGGAAGCTCTCCCTCGGGCGCAAGATAAGCAAACATTGTGTCTGCGTCGGAGACGCCGTAGGGATCGCCCGCTACTTCCGGCTCGATAAACATCTTTTCGACTTCGCCGTTGCGCACCAGCATTGAATAGCGCCAGGAGCGCTTGCCAAAGCCCAGATCTTCTTTGCCGACCAACAAGCCCATCTTGTCCGAGAATTCGCCATTGCCGTCGGGCAAAAACGTAACGCGCCCGGCATTTTGACTGCGCTTCCATTCATTCATGACAAACGCATCGTTCACGGACACACAGATGACTTCATCGACACCCGCGGCCTGGAACTGCGGCACCAGCTGGTTGTAGCGTGGCACGTGCGACGACGAGCATGTCGGCGTAAATGCGCCAGGCAAGGAAAACAGAACTACCGTCTTGCCATCAAAAATCTCTGCCGAACGAACGTCCACCCACTCATGCCCCTTGCGCGTGTGAAATGTGACATCGGGAATTCGCTGCCCTTCAAGGTTCTTCAACATCTTGTACTCCGTTAGTGATTTGATGAACGCAGTCTAGGTGTTTCACGTTGATAAATAAAACAGGTTATTTATATTGTACTGTGCTATTTTATCGATTATGCGTTCCCCTACAGTAAAACAATTGCGTTACTTCGTGGCGCTCTGCGACGAACAGCATTTCGGTCGTGCTGCAAAGCAGTGCTTCGTCTCCCAATCTGCGTTTAGTAATGCGCTTCAGGAGCTGGAATCCGCGCTCTCAACCCAGCTTGTTGATCGAACCAATCGCACCGTCACCATCACCGCCAAAGGCCAGGAAGTCGCAACGCAAGCGCGACTGGTGCTGCGGGATATCGATAGCCTCGTGGAAATTGCGCAAGGAAGCAGCGATCCTCTGTGCGGAGAATTGCGACTCGGCATCATCCCTACGATCGCGCCGTTTGTCCTGCCGGGCTTGTTGCCCAAGTTGCGCAAGGCCTACCCGAAGTTGCAGCTCCTGCTGGTTGAGGACCAAACACAAAGAATCTACGAACGCCTGATGAGTGGTGAACTGGATGTATTGTTGATGGCCCTGCCCTGGACTATGCAGGGGGTCGAGGAGCGCGTGCTGTTTCGTGACGAATTTTGTCTTGCCTACCGACAGGGAACCGACCGGGTGGACCCGGAAAATTATCGCTTCAACCGCCTCGACTCCGACAGCGTGCTATTGCTGGAGGACGGGCACTGCCTGCGCGATCATGCACTGGCGGCCTGCAAAATACGCAACACGGAGAAGGTGCGACGATTCGGCGCCAGCAGCTTGCTGACACTTATTGAAATGGTTGATGCGGACCTCGGTATCACTTACCTGCCAGAGATGGCTCGCGGCAGTACCCTGCTACGCAATACGCGCGTACGACTGCATCCCTTGAGTGACGATAGCTACCGCAATATCGGCCTGGTATGGCGCAAAGGCAGCCAGCGAGTCGATGAGTTTCAACTGCTCGGCAATTTCTTCCGCGACAAGCGCTGACGGCGCGAATTAAGCAGGATCGGCGTAGATCGCATGGTTGGCACTCTCGTGGGTCGACCCACAAAGTAACCCTGTGCCATATCCACACCGAGCTCCGCCAGTATCTCGAGCGACTCGGCGTTGCGGACATACTCGGCGATCGTTTGCATACCCGCCTCTCGCCCGACTTCAGCGATCAGCTTGATCATTTTCTGATCTACGGGATTGTTGGGCAGGTCGTTGACGAAGGTACCGTCAATCTTGATGTAATCGAACTGCAGTTTCTGCAGGTAACCGAAGGAACTATAGCCGGTGCCAAAATCGTCAAGCGCAAACTGGCAGCCAAGATCACGCAGCGTGGCGACCTGCCGATCCACCTGCATCGGGCGCCGTACCGCAAGGCTTTCGGTGATTTCAAACACGATGTCACCGGGCTTTACATTGAACTCCGCGAACGTCCTTTCGACATAGCCGGTCAGGTCGTCATTCTCGAACGCGTTTGCAGAGAGATTGATCGAAAACTTGAGGTTCGCCGCGGGCCGCGCGTGCTCTGCGTAGGCCATAGCCGCATGACGTATCATCCAAAAATCGATTTCGTTCATGAGACCAAAGCGAACCGCCGAAGGCAGGAACGCATCCGGCGAGACATATTTTCCGTCTGCGGTTTTTAACCGAATCAGGAGTTCCTGGTGCGTCGTCCTGCCAGTCATTATGTTGTTGATCGGCTGAAATCGTATCTCGAACAGGTCTTCGTCCAGCGCCTCACGCAAACAATTCATCCAACCAACATCGGTGACCTCGCGCCGATCATCACCCTCCAGCGGGGAGTACAGTCGCATTCTATTTCGGCCTGCGGACTTGGCCTCGCGGCAAGCAATATCGGCTTGGTTGATCAGTTCATCATGGTGCAGGTTATTGCCGGTCATAATCGTGATGCCGATACTGCAGTGGACGTGAAAAACACGCTGGTCCTCGATGTGCGCCATGCGCCGCATGTTGTTCAGGATAGTCTCAGCTATCGCATTTGCACCTCCGGACTCCACTGAACGCACAAGGATCACGAACTCATCGCCGCCGAAACGCGCAATGATGTCGTTCGGCCCGATGCTGCGCCGCAGTTCGTCGGCAACCTTTCGAATCAGTCGGTCACCCGCGGGATGACCGCAAGCGTCATTAATGTATTTGAACTGGTCGAGATCAATGAAAAACAAGGCGCTGGATCGATCTGTGCGCATTACTTTCATCACCTCCGCCCGCAGTTCTTCTACAAATCGCCGTCGATTGTAGAGGCCAGTTAAGCTGTCGTGATTTGCAAGCTCGCGAAGTTGTGCGTCACGTTCACTAAGCGCAGACGCCGTAGTTTCCAGCGCCTCAACGATATCCGAAATTTCACGATGTTGGGCTGGTTCGAACTTCACTTTCAGATTGCCCTTCGCTAACTCCTGGATAGGTCGTTGTAAGTCCGAAATGGATGCCAGCGCCTTGCGTAACGCATGTTGGCCGTATATCGAAAAAAGAATGAGCAGCAGCAAGAGCACCAGGACCGCCGAACGAATGTTCGATAAAAGTCGATCATGGAACATCACAAAATCCAGCTTCATTTTCACAAAGCCCAACAGCTCGGTTTTAGAGGCCGAATCGAGATTCCCGGCGTCGAATCCAAACAGGCCGTCATCAGGTATCGATTCGATCCAGACTGGCGCCGTAATTTCAAAGCGCTGCGGATCAAGCAGACCACCCTGCATCAGATAGGGCTTTTTCTTACCGACCATGGCAACTGCGCTCTCAAGTTCGACCTCTGCCAGCGCCTCAACAAGCTCCCCATCGTCGCTGCCATTTACCGAGTGCAGAATGTCGCCGCTCTTAGAGAAAAAGATGACCTGGCTGATTTCTGAGTAACGACTGACAAAATTTTCCAGACTGATCTGCGCTTCTTCATCGTTCGCCAGGTAGAAAGGAGCACCTATCTCATTAAGTTGCTCGGTCCATTGCAATGCCCAACGACTGTAATTGTCCTGCAAGACCCATTGGCCACCCCAGTACAGGCCGCCGATCGCCAAAGCACCGACTAACGCTGCACTCAGAACCTGGATTGAGAGAATCTCGTGCACTAACGCGCGCTTGATGCTGCGGGTTTTCTCGCTGCGGCGACTGAGCAGTTTTGCCATGCCGGCAGTGAGAGCAATCAGCTGCGCCTTCACCGGCTTACGACCTCGACCTTATCTCGCGTGACTACCCGAACTGCTGACAGCGGAGTGATCGGTGGGATACTCCGCAAACCTTCAGCGTTGATCTTGCGAATGATGCGGGCGATCGTGTCGGCGATGTCGCCAGCTTCGGAACTAATAGAAATACTCGCACCCATATCAAGCATCGATTCGTTTGGTACCGCAACGGCGATTCGTCCTCGCTTTGCCGTATCGAGAATTTTCTGCAGCGAACGCGCGCTTAAGATTCGGTTATCCGGGAACAACCAGAAGCCATCAATGTTTTGCGCCATGCGACGGAATATATACAGAGTCTCCTGATCGGAATGTGCAATGCGCACATGCAGCTCGATGTTGTGTTTTTCTGCTGCGAGTTGCGCTTCCTCGAGCAACGCTTCGTGCCCCTCGCCGATGATGATGCCAATTCGCTTTATTGAGGTATCCAGATCTAGCCACGCGGCAAGCTGCGCTTCGAGCGGCGCCAACGCTGCGACGCCTCTGCTCTTTTCCGTTAGCAGGCCGTGATCCTGGTGATTGAATACCTGACTGAACACGACTGGCGAATTCGCCATCGCGACAGACGTCGTCGCGGCTCTTAGACCGATGGCAACCACCGTCCGCGATCCTGAATCGTTGATTTCGCGAAGAATGGCAGCAGGTGATTGACGGTCGTCGCTAAGGTCAAACACCTCAACGTCATCAAGCTGCACAGAGAGGGCGTTGGCGACATCCAGAAATGCCGGCAGCCGGCTTGTCAGGACAACGGCTACGGGCGGCAAGCGCGGCGGTGCTGGTACTTTTGCTTGCGGCTGTTGTTCGACCACTTGCGGTACTTCGGGGACTACGACCTCGACGACCGGTTCAACGACCGGCTCCGGAACCGCCTCGATAAGGTCTTCGGGTTGCGGGGCCAACAGGGTACAGCCGCCGAGAGCCAACAGCGCGAATAGCACCAGGCCGCGGCGGAAACCCTTACTGACTGCGCCATTCCGTAGCATTAGCAAAACTTCCCAAGTTGGTCAAAATTCGTGCAGATCGATCAAAAGTCCTGCAATCACCATTTGTAGCCAAGTTGGACGATTTTTACTGTGCTACAGGTCGCCAAAACCTGTCCGCCTTCAGGCGCCGAAGTCAGGCTTGTTCGGGTCTGACCAGGCGATCAATTGCCCAGGCCCGTTGCAGCTTCCCTGCGGTGCCGGCGATAAACACCCACCACTTGAGTTGGTACCCGGCGAGCATCGTTATGGGTACGACACTCCAGATGCGGGACCAGGTGAGTGCATCAGCGACTGTTCGCGCCGTGTCTTTGTTCATCGACTCACATCCCGTTGACCGTTACTGCGCTAGAATAGAGCACCGACGCGGGCGTCGTATAATGGCATTACCCTAGCTTCCCAAGCTAGAGAACGAGGGTTCGATTCCCTTCGCCCGCTCCAGATTACTGACGACAGGCGGCAGGAAGGTGCTTGTCAGCAATCGACGCCGAACAGCTCCAGACAACGTGACTCCCGGGTTCGGCATCCGGCGTCAGGTACAGCTCGCCGCCATCCGGTATCTCTCCTTCACGAAAGTAAATGGTTATCAATCCTGTGCCGGGCTCAACGATCACGGCTTCGACATAAACGCCGGCATCCTGATCGAAAGACATCTCCGCGGCCGCCGCCGCATCCGGGTAACGGCCATGGTCGAGGAAATGCTCGGTTACTGCGGCTTTCGCTCCGCCGGACAGGTTCAGTCCCTCGGCAACCTTGGCGCGAATCGTGTAGTCCTGGTAGGCGGGTATCGCGATGGCCGCGAGGACGCCGACGGTCGCGACACCACCCATGCCGCCAAGAAACTCAACTGGGTTGTTCTCGAAGACGAGTTCGGCAGACAGCATTGGGCTGCCAAGATTGACGGTAAATCCAAGCGTGCCGGTCTCCGGCAGTCCAAGCTGTGCCGGAGTCGGCATCGACCAGATATCGACATCCGCGAGCGACAGGTCGGCCAGCATCTGCAGCAAACCGATGTACGTGCTGTAGAGCCGCCGCGGAAGTTTTCGCGAAGTGCCGCTCAACAAAATCACGGCTTCGGTGGCATCGATGCGCTGCGTTTCGCTCAGCCATTCCCCGACATCAGTACGAGCACGCATTTCTGCTCTGTCGATCAGCGGCTGAGGGATAGAAGAAAAATAGAGAAAGTCGCCATCCCGCATCCAGTAGGTGTGTTCCTGCTGTCGGGAAAACAGCGTGCCAAACCACTGCATGTTCTCGAGGTCCGTATCGTCAAGCAGGTTCAGGTCGCTCGGAAAGCGCAGGTGGTGGTACGTGTTTCGGCCGATGCGTTTTTCTTCCAGACCGCCCTCTGCGCTTTTTGCTATTCGCTTGACGATGCTGTCCCACAGTCGTTCGTCGCGCAGACGAATCGCCAGGTAGTCGCTTGCGTTATCAGAGATCACCATCAACTCGGGACCGAGCGCGCCGAGGAAATCCTCGAACGGCACGCCGATCACTGCGACGACGTTCTCTTTCGCCGTCAGCCAGCTCTGGCGTGACTGCACGTCCACGCTTTCAAGTCCCAGTGCTTCCAGCCGGAGAAACTCCTCCTTCGATGGAATGGACACCAGCATCAATCCATCAGGGTCGCCGACAGATTTCGCATTCAGTCGGTTACTTACTAACGGCAGTTTACGGCCCTCCGGGTCCGCTGGAACCTTGGCCACCAACGCGAGGCGACCTTTGCCATTCGCGACACCCCAGCCGAGACCGGCCGCGGTGACTTTGTCGAGGCCAAGTTTAGTCATCGCCTGGTATTGCTCCGGTTGCAGCATCATCTGCAGGAACGGCAACGCTCTTTCGGAGTCGATCCATGCAAAGAAGCCCTGGCCACTTTCATCAATCCGGTTTTCGATGTCGCGCATGCGATGTGCATTGCCGCTATCGATAGATTCCAGCAAAGTATTGAAGCCCTCGGTCGTGGCCGCCGGTCCGGCATTGATCAGCAATCCACCCGAACTCGCAACGAAGCGCACAAACGCGGGTACCGGCAATCCGGCAATTTGTCCCACGCCGCGGTTGTCGAGCGGCGCCGCGAGCATCACCGGAATCCCCTGCGCCCCGATTTCGCTCAGTAACTCGTCGAAAGCGTCGGCGGACGCGACATCCAGGTTCGCTGATATCAACACGGTCGGTGCCGGCGCCAGGATCGCCGCAATCTCGATGGGGGACCGTAGTCGTTCCTCCAACAACCTGATCGGTGAATCGGCGATGGCCGGAATAGACGGCAGGACATTGTCGATGATTCCCTGACGAATTTTCTTGATGTTGGCAACATTGGCTTCGCTACGCAGCGCTGGATCCAGCACATTGCCCTTGGCCGTTGCGAAAATACCGAACAAGTGCGGCACTCGGACATACGCCAGCGATTCATCCGGCAAATGTTCGCGCAGCCATGCCTGACGTATGGGGAACTCCCCTTTCCATTCGCGGGTTTCTGCCAGTGCGGGCGCCGCTACAACACTAGCTATCACAAGACAGAGGAGTGCGAATGGAGCGACTACGCGATAGCGATTCATGTGGATTCCTCGATAATGTGGACGACGTCGATGGTAGCAGCGTTAGTGCGTGTACGAGACCCGCTCTCACAAATCGTGGGAATTCTCCAGGTCGTAAAACGTAAGCTGGTCAAAATCGCTGCCGTCGCCGGTGTTATTTTGTGTATAAGCGCCGGCCTTGAAATACATCCACTCGCCCAGGACATCATAGCCACTGTTCTGTTGCCGCATATCGACGTAGTTGTGGCCGATGATAGGACCGGTACTGTCGCCGCGCCGAACAACAACATCAATCCGGGCATCCTGTTGCCTGATTTCGTATGAGAAAATTTCGTTCAGCGCGATGCCATTTGCAGGGTTCGCATCGTCGGACGGCGCGTTGTCCGGATTGCTGTTGACGGGTCCAAGCACAGGAAAATAGATGTCATCCGAGCCACGGATTTCATGTGCCAGATAAATAAAGCCGCGCTCATTTTCGGGGTATTTTCGGTAGTACAGGCGCAGAGGCTCGTCGTCTTGCGCGTGAATTTGCCCGATGATCACGCGGCCAACCTGATTGCGAGCGCCGGTTTCGGTAACGTGGTTAACGGCGAGCGTGCCGCGCAACACACCGTTACGTCCTCCTACCGTTGTTCCCGGATCCGGCTGATACCCCAGTATCCAGTTGTTTCGGTTCACCCCCCGTGTACTGATACTGGTATTGCCGCGGCGCAGCATTTCGCGCAGTTCCGAACGCGTGTAGCTGGTGTTGGCCGAGGTTTTAGCGCCGCCAATGGTGGATCGAAATACCATGCCGCCGGCAGGGCCCGTGAAGAAAAACCCATCTGTAAACCCGTTGTCCAGGTCCGTTTCACTTGAACTATCGGAGATGCCATTGCCGTCGAGATCGGCTGGTGTATCCAGCTTCCAGCTAATCAGTTCAAAGTTCGACCCGGGTGGTACGCCGGGGTTCAGCGCAAAGTCTGCTGCCACGGCATTGCCATTTTCGAAGGCTGCCGTTGCTGTATCAAGCGTACATCCAAAAGCGGTACCTTCAATGATTGAGTTGTCCAGGTTCAGGGAATTGCCGTGGTTTTCGATACGAATATACCGTGCCGCCGTATCGGGCGTGTCATACCGTTCAAAACTTGTCGTCTCGCCAGAGGATTGTTGATTAGCCAGTAATGACTCGAAATTCACGCCATCGACGGATGTGAAAACGCTGAAAGAGGCAATGCGTTGATCCCCGGCGAACCACGCTATTCCGACTTCCCTGACTAGATACCGTACACCCAGATCGAAGGTAATCGTTTTGGAATCACCGGTAGTCTCCCAACGCGAAGCCGGGCTCAGGTCGTCATCCATGGCCTTATCCGGCCCGCTCCCTGCGCTGCTCATGCCTTCGTCCGTAGCAGCAATCACGTTGATGAGGTGATTGCCGGTGCACGATGTCGCGACCGGAGGAACCGTTGTGGGTGGAGGATTGCTGACGGGCGCGCTGGGTGAGCCACCGCCACCTCCACACCCGGTAACGGCAAGCAGGATGGCAAGCAAACTGGCTCGATAGTTCATGCTCGTATTAATTCCCGTGCGAGACAATACGAATTTCATCAGCATAGCCAAATGTTCCCGCAGCAGGGGCACCCGGCGCTGTCATGCTGATGTCATCGACCCACAATTCGGAGTCAGCTTGTGCCACGGCCTGGTCAGGTGTGCTCGCCAGTACATTGTTAACGTCATAGGTAACAAATAAAGTCAGGCCAGTCTCAGTCCCCGAATTGAACGTAAAGGTATCGAACAAGAAATTATCTGCTTCGGATTCCGGCGCACCGGCCGCCTCCAACGCCTTGTAATCCAGTACCTTGCTGGCCAGAACATTCGTCGTTCCCGCCTCATAGACGCCAATGGTAGCGGTTACGTCGGTTCTATCTTGCTTGTAAAGCACATAGGCAGAGAGCGTGTACTCCGTATTGGGCACTATGCCGGTCAGGTCCTGTGTGACGCCCTGGCCCCCGACCTCTCCGCTGCTCGCATTCAGTCTGAATTTCAAAGCCCCGCTGGTGCCGGTGGCAGAGTTTCCTGTTGTTTGTACTTGTCCTGTGACGCCACTGGATTCACTGACCGTCCAGTTCGGGTCCGACGAATCGCCCGTAAAGTCATCAAAGCTTGGATCGGCAATCGCTACATTTGTCTCAATCATGTCATCCAATGCAATGGACACCACTGCGCTGCCTGAGCTCGTTGTAGCAAAGCTCAATGTGCTAAGCCTGTAATCCGAATTAGAATCATCCAGGCGGGCCGTGTTGCCGCCGTTGCTAACGTTTAGCTGTACCGGCCCTTTTGTGAAGGCTGTCAGTGTGTAAGTTGTGTTCGGGTCCAGGGTGACATTCTGGGATAGCGATCCCGCGTCAGACATCACCGCTGTGGAGCCAGAGAAAATATCACTCGCGATATTGGTTACGGTCGCAGGGGCGGTGAAGGCCCAGCCACCTGTAGCGTCAAACCCAGGATTTGCAATTGCAACGCGTCCCACATAACCCTGACTGAAATCAGGGCGATAATTAATTGGGCCGACGTCACCGGACGTTAGCAATCCTTTGATTGCCGCTGGGGTTGGAACCTGATCGGACCCACTTTGCGTAGCGGCGAGCCTCGTATCGCCATCCATGTCATCACTGATCGCCGCAAATGACCCAATATTCGCTGCGGGGTCAGCGGCAACACTGACCGCATCTGTGGGACGCGATACACCCAGGCCGTCTTCTGTCATAGCGATGTCGCCGTCAAGAAATCCGGGGGCACTGGCTAAACCGGGATCGTCCGAAAATGACTGCCCGAAGACATAGTTTCCGGAATAGGATGAATTGGCGGGCAGGCCTTCATCGGCATAAGTGATGATCGGGCCAATGGCATCATCGATGATGTTGTTAACGAAAAAGATGTTTTCAGGATTAGTGCTTTGATTGCCACCGTTGACATTGAGGCTATTCACGCTATCAACAACTGTATTGTGAGCAATCAAAACATTGAAAACATTTTGGTAGCCGTTACTGGTCGATCCATCACCATTGTGAATAACAATTCCGCCATGAAAGCGCGTATTCCTGTATCGCGAACCTTCTACATAATTATTGATGACCCGGTGCCCGTCATCAATAATGCGAATCCCGCCCGCATAAGGGTGACCATCGCCCATGATGAAGTTTCCTTCGATCGTGGCACTGGCTCCGTGGCGAGTGGTGAGAGAGCCATAGCTATCGCGGATGGTGTTATTGGCAATAATATTATTGCCAGCCTTGTTGGAAATTACTTCGGCCTCACCGTCAATACGTTCAAAGTAATTGTATTCAACGAGGACGTTGCTATCGAAAGCATGGCCATCGCTGGTACCAATACGAATGGCTTCATAATCATTATCACTGCCCTCGGCATAGGCCTTACCGTCTGTTGGGGGACGGTCGCCGAAATAGTTATGATCAATAATGGTGCCGCTTATGGGAATGTCTGCCGCCGTGCCGCCGCTGGGAATTTCACGATTTACTACTAACAGCGCGCCCGTATTTTCCTTGCCAGCAAACCAGCTATGATCGACGCGGTTATCCACGCCGTAAATATTGAGCCATTTCCCGCTACTGTCGCTTCGCAAATCTATTACGGCAATTTCAGTGATGCGGCAGTTACTGCAATGATCTCCTCCGCTGCCGTTGCGTGTTTGCAAGAAGTCAGAACTTGCGCTCTGCCCGCCATCAAAAACAAGACCCTGCAATACGGCATAGCTGCCGCTCATGCGTACAGATGTTTCGCCAGTGATAACGGCCCCGCCTGGATTCTCTGCTGCGACAGTGATCGGCAACGCCGATGTGCCAGCGCCGCCAAAATCAAGCTCAAAGTCACCATAAGTGCCATCGGCAAGACAAAGGGTAGTCCCTGCAGCCATAGTGCGCGTCGCATCATCGGTCAGGGCTGCGGCATCTGTATAAATCATGTCGCAATTTATGTCGGGTACGCTATCTCTGTTTCCCAACGTGCCGCGCGGGAAGTTACCTGTAGACGATGGTGAGCCCGTGACAGGCGCTGTCGGTGAAGACGTAACGTCCTCACCAAATCCATCGTTATCTGTATAGGTCGCATTAACAGTCAAAGGAAAACCTACGTCACTTTGCGCGGTGGTCCATGTGGAACTTGTTGCGCCCGGGATAGCCGTCCCGTTCCTGCTCCATTGATAGCTGATTACCGAGCCACTTGTCCCGTTGCCATCACTGACTGTTGCGGTCAACACCTCACCAAGCTGCAATGTTCCGCTTATCGCGACGCTGCCAGTTTGATTGGTGGGAGTACCACCGCCGCTGCCGCTACTACCACTGGAACTTGATCCACCACACGCGGTTAACGTAAGAAATGCGGTGCCTAACAGGACGGTTCCAAATTTCTTGTGCAACCTGAACATTGACGCTATTTCTTCGGGTCGACAGAGCGGGCCAGTTGTATTCGACGGAAAGCAACAGCGGTGTAATCGCCGTTAGCTTTATCCGTTGCCCAGTCTCCCGTGCCTGCGCAGGCGGCGTACCACATTTCAGGATCATCATTGGTGCTGCACTGGTTGTATGCACCTGCCTTGAAGTACATGGCATCGCCTGAGTAGCCTTGCGGGTGATCTTTTTCATCGACATTTCCGTAGGCATCGACATTATTTGACAGGTCGACCTGATATTTGACTGTCTGCGACGGATCGGTCGTTCTGAATGTGAGGTACATGATGTTGCCGTGCACATTGATGTTGTAGTTGAACAGCTGGCCGAGCGCTATGCCGTCTTCACCCGGGTCTTCGGGGTTCTCCCAGGTGTTACCCCAGACCGGGTAGGCAATGTCTGTCCTGTCAGGATTGGATTTCTCCAGGTTTCTTTCATAGGTCCAGAACACCGAGCCGGTGTCATGATCAGGCCATTTCTTGTAGTAGATCTTGATGGGTTCGTTTCCCCAACCAAAACCCTGGCCTTTATCGATTACCCCTTGATCCTTATCCGCGTGTATTTGCCCCACAACGACCGAGTACGCCGGTTTCTTGTTCTGGTGTTTGGCGTTTCTGGCGACATGCAGCACTTTTAGCGTGGCCTCCAACTGCCCACCGACGTCAGCAAAGCGCTTGGCCCCGTTATGCGCCTCAAGCGCAAAATTGTTCAGCGGGTCGTGGGTTCCAATCTTGGTGTTCTTGCCGCGAAACATCTGGCGCAATTCACTTCGGGTGTTGGTCGAGTTTGCTGTCGTTATAGCCTTGTTGGGCGCAGCGAATACCAGGTAGTCATCCTGATCAAGGTAGAAAAAGTCCGGATGAGAATACTTGTGGATTGATCCGACCTTGATTTCGTCGATTTTACCGTCGTTGTTTTCATCCAAAGGAAGCGTGAGTTTCCAGAATCCCAGGTCGAACTTGTCGGCGGGGTATTCGGCGTAAGTCACTGATGAAATCAGTACGGTCATCACGACGCATGCAGATAAACGGAAAAGATGGGAAAAACGCATAGAATTAGCCCCTAAACTGGCGATACCGATTACCGGACACCGTTGACGCAGAATCCGGCCTTCCTGATTCGACGGGTGGGCAAGGTGCTGCAGACAATTGCGCAGCACCTTACCCGTCAACTCAGGGCAACCTATAAGAAGTCGTTGACTAGAACTTGGCCTTTACACCGAGGAAGATGCGCGGCCCATAGGAAAGGGCCTGAAGAACATTGCCCTCAATGGCACGGTAATCGATGCGTGGTTCATCCGTAATGTTCTTGGCTTCCAGGTTCAAGTCAATATTGTCGAACAACTTGTAGCGCACTTTCAGGTCCAGCGTTACTTCGTCATTTGTGTAACGAATCCGACCCTGAGTGTCTCGCGCGTACTGCTGATAGTAATCAGATCGCGTCTTGTAGAACGCCTCGATGTTCCATTTTTCGCTGCTCCAGTACAGTTGCGTCGAAGACACGTGTTTGGATAAACCCGTGATATTGGCCGGCGGCAGAATACCTATTAACGGCGTCTCAGTGGCAACCCCGGCTTGATCAACGTCTATACGCACCCCGTCACCACCATACTGATCTTCAAACTCGAAATCAGAATCTGCATAGTTGTAGCTGATCTTTCCGCCGAACCCACTCCAGAATCCGGGCAGGTAACTAAACGAGTGTGTCAACGTGAGCTCGAAGCCCTTGATCGTACTGTTGTCATCGCTTATCTGTGTGGTTGAAATCCACCCCTGCACGTCGTTGCCATCAAGATTGAAAGTCTCGCGCTGGGCAACGGTCTCATACCCCCCATTGAATTCCTTCCAATAGATCGCACCGGCAATCATCGTATCGCCGTTCGCATACCACTCCAGACCCAGATCAACGTTAGTCGATAAGATAGGTTTCAGGTAGGGGTTGCCGGATGCGCCGATGCCATTGACTGCTTCTTCGAGCGTAGCGTACGCGCTCCCTTCATCGTTATCCCGGATTACACGGCCATTACCATAGGCGTCTGGATCCGGGCGAGACATTCCTCTGAAGATTCCGCCTCGCAGGATCAAATCGTCATCCAGGTCCATAATTACCGTTAAGCTGGGCAGAACTTCCTGATAGTCGCTTTTTTGTGTGTCGGTTTCATAACCTGCTACACCGGGATCACCTTCTGACACAACAAATCCGACACCGTCGATCTCTTCGACAGTGATGGGTCCTCGGTAGCCGATGGAGGTGATATCGGTATCAACAACACGGACTCCAAAATTACCTCGTATCGGATAGCCGGCAAATTCTGCTTCGTAGTCCGCCTGAACATAAAATGCCAGAGTGTCTTCCGTCACATTATTGGATGCGGCGGTAATACCGTTTCGATACTCCAACCCGGCCAAACCACCATAGTTGACTAACCAGGCGTTGGCAGCACAGTTATAGTCAAAGGTTGCAAACCCGCTTACTGCCGTACCGCTGCTGGCGTTGGTTACGAGTTCCCCATCCCTGACATTTGACAGGAACCCTGACTCCGGGAAGTTTTGATCAGCACAGGCCAGCACGTTGGCCAGTATGGCATCCGTCACAACGGGGTCAGCGTTGCCATCGGGCGTTACCAGATCCTCGTCCTCAAACAAGCTCAGGCCTGGTTCGTCATTCGACCCGCCTCGTGAGAGATATTCCATGCTGTAGGTTCGCACACCTGCTTTCACGGTGTGTATCGCGCCCGAATCTCGCATCCATTTCAGGTCCACGCGCAAGGCATCCAGCGTATTGTCTCGAACAATCTGGCGTGCACGGAGTCGACCACGGTCCCTGCCAGCGAAATAACTGGGGTCAGTGACTTCGAAACCGTTGCCACCGTTGTCGAGAATAGTGGCAAGTGCAGCACCTGAACCCTGGTTTACATCCAGTCGAACCGGGAAATCAGAGCGGTTACCGCCGACAAGATTGTCGTTCCTCGCTCCCAGCCGAAGCTCAACATCAGTCTCGGTTCGAACCGTGTCGGAATAGGCATAATCAAGGTTTAAACTTAAGCTGTCAGTCAGGGCGAAATCAAAATTAATACCGTAACCTTCATATTCTTCAAGTCGCTGAAAATCAGTTGTCCATGCATTGATGTCGGTTTCAGAAACGGAAGAATAAATTACCCCAGTCTCTGGATTGGAGTTTAGCCCGGATACAAATTCCTGCGTGGTTCCGAATTGCAGGTCCTTGCGCATTTCCCGTTGATCACGTTCGGAATATTGATAATCCAGCGTGACATCCAGGCGATCGTTAGGCTGCAACTGAACCGTTCCAAAGAATGCCTGTCGCTCGTCATCCGTCGTGTTCTGACGATAACGATGATCCCGCGGAATATAGGCGAAAGGAATATCGTCGACCGAATTGTAGTTTGGATTAGCGTCAATCAAGTCCGGGACTCCGCCGGCGGCGGTGGGGTCTGTTCCGTTATGGACGCCTGCCAGGCCATCATCACAGCGCCCGTTGGCACCGGTGGCGGAAGTTGGCAACGCGTCGGAATCAAATGAGGTCAGCTCACAGGCTTCCAGGCGACCGCCACCCGACGTTGTTGTGTATTCCTGCTCCGGGTTCGTTTCATCCCTTGCTTGCACGCCAAGAGAGACGCCTAAACGGGCGCCGCTGTCAAAATCAAACTGATCGATGTATGCAATCGTGGCGCGTGATCCGTATTCCTGGCCACCGTCAATGTTTGCCTCATCGGGGCTGGCCGCAAGCTTTATATTTGCCTGCAGCAAGCGCTTACCATAGACCAATGGTTTTTTGGTGTCGAGGTGTACCTGGCCACTGACGGCCCCCTCGATATACTCGGCGGATTGTGTTTTATGAATCGAAACCCCGTTGAACATTTCAGACGGGAATATACTGAAGTTCACCGCACGGTCACCACCACCATTCGTAGCTTCTCGACCATTGACCACCGTCGTTCCCAGGAATGGCCCTAACCCCCGGATAGAAAGTTCTGTTGCACCACCGTTTTCGCGGTGTGCAGTGGCGCCGGTAATTGTTTCGAGTGCGTCACCGATCGACAGCGCTGGAATATCGCCGATTTCGTCGGCAGACAATCCGTCTACGATTTGAGTGGAGTTGCGTTTGAGGTCGATCGAGCGTTGTACCGTCGCCCTGGTCCCTTGAACGATGATCTCCTCAATCGGTTCGGCTGAATCATCGGATTGGTCGGTCTCCTGAGCAAAAATTGCTGCACTTGCGATTAAAGTCAGGCTCGCAGTCAATATTGCACTCGCTTTATGAGTTTTCGGCGAGGGATTACGGCGTGTGGTCTGCTTTGGCTTAGACATGTTTAGTCTCACAATATTTATTCTATTAAGAATGGATTCACTAAGTGACTTATGCGGCAGCATCTTATTGCTCCACTCCAACCGTAGCCTCAGATGTGTTCGAGTGATAAGGCGAAGCTCCGTTGTCCGTGTCTAGCGAATCGCCATCCAGATAAGACTCGAAGTCATCAGCGAATACTTCTGTAGTTCCCGCCGTATCGGTGTAAATCGCCAGTTCATCAACACTGAATATGCCCGTCGCCGCACGCACGCCACCATTGTCACCAAACCGGAACGAAACGTGCGTTACACCACCGGTGGCGCTGTTGTCCGTGGTAAATGGAGCAAGACTGACGCCGTCCACCGTTATCGTGACCTCCGGAAGCAGCGTTGTGTCACCACCCGGGTAAGTCCAGGTAACAACCAAGTTCATAAAGCTGTCCAGCACATGTGGGAGCGTAGTCGTATCGACACCGCTCGGGCTTCTCACTTCAAAGTTGTCATCCCGAATACGAAGATCAAGAATTGCGCCATCGTTGTTGGTAGCCGCGTTAAACAAGCTGATGAATGCATCGCCATCCCCGAGCGTATCGTCCAGTCTTTTCACTGCAACTTCCAGACGACCTGCTGCCAGCGGGCCAGCAGCATCCAGCGCGTATCTCAACTCACCGGTGTCACCGGCGTCGGTGTCAATGATCTCGGCAAGCTTATTTCCGGGAGTGCCAGGACCGCTTGCAACACTATCTTCAGCTCCAACTGTCGCCTCAGATGTGTTCGAGTGATACGGCGAAGCTCCGTTGTCCGTGTCCAGCGAATCGCCCACCAGGTAAGACTCGAAATCGTCTGAGAACACTCGAGTCATGCCATCTGTATCGGCGTAAATCGCCAGCTCATCGACACTGAATATGCCCGTCGCTTCACGCACGCCACCATTGTCTCCAAACCGGAATGAAACGTGCGTTACACCGCCCATGGCGCTGTTGTCCGTGGTAAATGGAGCAAGACTGACGCCATCCACAGAGATCGTGACCTCTGGAAGCAGCGTTGTGTCACCACCGGGGTACTCCCAGGTAACCAGGATATCCATGAAGGCATCCAGCGTATGCGGAAGCGTTGAAGTATCAGTGCCGCTTGGGCTTCTTACTTCAAAATTGTTGTCCCGGATACGGAGATCGAGAATTGCGCCATCGTTGTTGGTGTTGGCGTTGAACAAGGAGATGAATGCATCGCCATCCCCGAGGCTGTCGGCCAGTCTTTTCACTGCAACTTCCAGACGACCCGCCGCAAGCGGGCCAGCCGCATCCAGCGCATATCTCAACTCACCCGTATCACCGGCGTCGGTATCAATGATTTCGGCCAGTTGATTACCAGGAGTGCCAGGACCGCTCGCACCGGGAATGGTCTCCACAGTAGCTTCAGACGTACTTGAGTTGTAAGGCGAAGCCGCGTTGTCCGTGTCCAGCGAATCGCCGTTCAGGTAAGACTCGAAGTCATCGGAGAACACCTTAGTAAAGCCCGCTGTATCCGAGTAAATGGCCAGGTCATCAACACTCACTTTGCCTGTGTCTTCACGTACCCCACCGTTGTCACCGAAGCGGACGGCAACGTGAGTCACGCCACCGTAGGCATTGTTGTCCGTTGTAAATGGCGGAAGACTGACGCCATCCACTGAGATCGTCACTTCTGGAAGCGTTGTTGAAGGATCACCGCCCGGGTAATCCCAGGTAATACGCACATCCATGAAAGCATCCAGCGTATGAGGAAGCGTGGATGTATCGATACTGCTCGGGCTTCTTACCTCAAAATTGTTATCCCGAATACGCAAATCAAGAATTGCGCCATCGTTATTGGTCGCCGAGTTAAACAAGGTGATGAATGCATCACCATCCCCGAGGGTATCGTCCAATCGCTTGAGTTTTAGTTCCAATCGACCTGCTGCGAGCGGGCCATCGGCACCCAGCGCATATCTCAGCTCACCGGTATCACCGGGATCCGTATCAACAATGACCGCGAGATTGTTTTCTCCAGATGGAGCAGCGCCGCCGACGCCATTAATGGTAATCACCAGGTCAGCAGTGGTTCCGTCAACTGACGAGATTTGAATCGTGTCCGTTTCTCTGTCGCCCTGAACCATCGCTGCGATCGTGGGATTCGTTGTGTCGAGCGTGTATTCCCACGTGCCGGAAGGCAGTATCGAGAACGTTCCGTACAGGGTAGTGGTTGCCGTTTGCTCGACAATTAGATCTTCACCCGGGTCTGGATCAAGGACGGTCACCATATCCATGAGTACATCGCTGTTGTCGCTATCGATGGCACCCACCAAGTCGAAGAAGGCCGCTGGCGTGTTTTCTACAGGTGCACCGGCGTCATAGACTGCAACTACCGCGGTGATTGAATTGGGATAATTCGTGGAACCAGAAAATGAATCCCCAACGTTGTAGGTTTCGAAATCGTCCGCGAATTGCAGAGTTGTCCCGGCCGTGTCGGAATAGATTGCGACATCGTCGACATAGTAAGTACCAAAGGGAATGGTTGAACCGTCGTCGCCAAAGCGCCACTGAACACGCTCAACGCCCTCAGGAATACACGTGGCAACCGTTGGGCAATCATTGTCTACAGTCACTGCAGATGCGAATGCGCCTCCACCCAACGCTACGCCATCGATGAGGATCGTGACTTGATTGGTCTGCGACATGTCCCAGATGATCTCAATGTCGTACCATCTATTGGGTTCGAACGGAGCCTCGATGATACCGCCAGGGTAGGCAACATTGTCGGTATTGCGGACCAGGAACCTTGGGGCTCGGATGCTTCCATCAAGCTCGGTAGCGGGTCCTTGTATGCGCAAATCAACCAGAGATTCCGAATTGCTGCCGGAAGACCCGTATAGCGTGATGTACGCGTCTTTCTCATTGCCATCGTTCGCAAGGGCGTCAGTCTTCAGGAATGAGAACGAGAGTTTTCCCTGCATCAAATGAGGGTCCAGGTCACGTCTTAACTCACCCGTGTCGCCGTTAATGGTGTTGGTGATTGCAGCGACTTGTGTCAGCTTGGTAATGCGGATGACCAAATTAGCCGCTGTGCCGTCTACCGAGGCAAGTGCAATGGTGTCGTAGACAGATTCACCAATTTCCAGGCCGGCCACAGTTGGGTCAGTCGTGTCCAGGAGATAGGTCCAGGCGCCGCTCTCGGCGATGCTGAATGTCCCATACGTGGTCTGGGTATCGGTCTGCGCGACGACCCTGTCTTCTCCAAAGTTTGGATCGGTAACGGTGACGGTACCTGTAAGTGCCGCTGTTTGATTATTACGTATCGTAGCGCTCAAGCCGTCGAAAACGGCGGGTTCTGGCTCGTTGTTGATCGCGTCCTGCACGACTTGCGTAGCGGCGCTGTCCAGGTTGGCAGCCACCGCAGAAGTGCTCAAATCGGCGATTGCCGCATTTAAGTCATCCAGCGAGGATTGAGACAGTGTGCCATCCACCAGATCGGCACTGAGATTGTTGATAATGTCCGCCGCTGACGCGACAGGGTCGTTAGCGTCCGCCTGCGAAATTATGGCGAGCGCTGTCGCATACCTGCCTGCCTCATCATCGGTAGCGGCCGTCGTCACTAAATTCGTTGGTACGATTTCGGTAATGTCACCATAAACGCCAAAGTTCGTGGAAACAGCGGTGTTGTGAGTAGAAATTGCTGTGTTCAAATCACCCGCCGCTAAAGCAAGCTGGGTAGCAATTTCTGTTAATGGCGAGACGGTAAAAATAGCCTCACCGTTAACGTTGACGACCGCTCGGGTGACAGGCGCATCGAGTACAAGACCCGTCGCCTCATCAACATAGGTTCCACCGGAACAGGAAATCAACGCCGTTCCATCAACGGGAACCAGCGCACCGAAGCTCGCTAGTCCATTGCTGGTTGTGCCCGAGGCCAACGGAGTGCTCGCGGCGACACCGCTAGCGTCAACAGCAGAAATGTCACAAAGGGCCCCGTCGACTAAACCGTGCACATAACGCGCTCCAAGGGCAAAAGCGGCTTGAATGTCAACTGATGCGGATTCGACCGTCTCGCGAAGACCGGCATTATCGGTATAACGAACAACGACAGAAACTGCTTCACTGCCTTCATTCGCGGTTAGCGTGTAGGAAGAGGAAGTCGCGCCTGAGATCTGAACACCACCCGACATCCATTGATAGCTCTCACTGCCAGACTGGACGCCATCGCTGTCCGATATCGATGCCAACAGGAATCCACCTACAACGGCGTCACCGCTGATGCTCGCGACCCCGTTAGAGCCCGGCGCTAAAGCGGTGCTATCCCTGTCGCTGCCGCAGCCGACGAGCGTCGCAAATAGTACGGCAATTAAAAAGGCCTTGTAATTCATTACCCTGAACTCCCCCGATCAAATTTTTATTACTTAAATCAACCTGTTGGCTTACCGTGGCTATCATTGCAGTGAGAGAGTCGCTCATCAACCTCGTAAGAAAAGCGCTCTTTCCCGGGTTGACCGACGTGCTCCTGCTTCTTGTCGTTTCTTCGGCCAGGTCGACAGGTACTTACAATGAGCTTTGCATCACGGTTTAGCCAGTGTCAACCAAGGTATCGGATTAGTTAAGCTAAATTGGTCTTACCAGTAGACGCAAGATTTTGAATTTCGGCGGTATATAGGCCCAAGGATAGTGCGGGCCCAAGCCGAATTTGTTGCGACACGCAGCGAGATTTGCGCAAGGATCCTCAGCTGCGGCGTGTTGGCGGAACACAGAAACTGGCTATGATTGCCGACCTGATGACCGAGTGATCTATACCTTTTGGGTTGCCAATTAGGTATTAATTGGCCTGACCTTCGAAGACTGGAATTGCGCTACCAGACCCCTACGTTCCTGGAATGATCCAGTTACAGCCAAAAGGGGGGCCGCGCCGGGTAGCGCTGACCCCTCTAATTCTTGGAAAATTTGGTGCCGGCACCAGGAGTCGAACCCGGGACCTACTGATTACAAATCAGTTGCTCTACCGACTGAGCTATACCGGCCAGGCTCGCCGAATCGGCGAGGGAGCGGGATTATTCCGGTTTAAGTCCCCTCTGACAAGGACTTTGCCGACTATTGTGGACAGTTCGCCTTTTCGCGGAGCAGCACCCGGTCCTCACCGTATTTCTCCATGATTGCTCCAGCGCCCTTGCCAGGCGGCAAACCGATATCCACGAAGTACACATCACCATCCCGCGTTCGCGGCGATATTTCGGCCGCTAGATCCAATGATCTCGCTTGTAGCTCAATTTTTTCGGCGCGCTCGAGATCGCCGAACAATCCGAGCGATATCTTCAGGCCCTCGTCATCGGTACGTACGAGGTAGGCATCACCTAATCCGCCCGATTTCAATTTTTCCAGCATCTCGTTGGCGGTCGCATCATCAGGCACATCACGAATCTGAACCCAATGACCGACAAAAATCTGACCGACCATCGAGCGCAGTGCCGTTTTCATGCCTTCATTGGAATACTCAAGAACCGCGGAATCGGCGTCGGTGCTATCCCGAAATGGACCAATCGATACGCACGACCGACCCACAACGGCCTCCAGCGCCGAGGGCTCACCCGACCCCAACACAGCACCCACGCTGGCAACCGCATCACTGTCCCTGCCGACCGTGACGTCGAGCGGTGGACCCAGGTCCGATTCTTCGACAATCACCACGCCGGGCTGTGCTTCTTGCTCAACGAAATAGCTCCACATGAAGTAGAGAATGTTCGCCAGCAGCAAGATCAGCAGAATATTCTTCATTGCGCATTTTCCAACATATGTGCGAGCCCGTGTAATACCAGATTCGGGCGCTGGATCGCAGGCTGTTTGAGCGACCCAAGAATGCGCGACGCTCCGCCACCGGTCAAGATGATTGTCGGGTCGAAATTACTTGCAGCCATCGTTCGATACGCACGCTCTACTGCGCCCGCGATAGCAT
The DNA here is from genome assembly GCA_942490655.1 of uncultured Gammaproteobacteria bacterium. Classification (GTDB taxonomy): domain Bacteria; phylum Pseudomonadota; class Gammaproteobacteria; order Steroidobacterales; family Woeseiaceae; genus UBA1847. Next base: position 624,290 of record CALNXZ010000014.1, read on the forward strand.
TGTCCGCGCCTTCGCGGACAGCAGCAGCGGTATTTCGACCAAACATTTTGAGATCACCGGGCGTCTGTTTTGCCGTTGCTTTGATTAGAGGAATATCGCTGGTCGCGGACGAAAGCGAATTCAGCATCGTTTCAAGACCCGGAATTATCTGCCCACCCAAGTGCACACCTGCATCATCGATGGCATCGATCGTAATCGCAGTGCCGGCGTCGACCACCAGGCAAGTCGACTGCACTTCCGCCCAGGCACCGACCAATGCGACCCAACGATCAACACCGAGACGCCGAAATTGCCGATAGCTGTTGGTAACACCCCAGCCCCGTTTTTCGCTGCGTGCGAAACGCACATCCAGACTGCAATGCATGCCGATCACGCCGGCCAAGCGCGTCGCAAAACTGGTGCCCGCAACATTGCTCGCGTACACCACATCGACCCGGCGAGGGAGTTTGGTGGTCAAAACTGCAACTCCCTGCTGGCGAATGTCTTGTTGCGAGATATGGCCGGTGCGGCGGATTTCTCCGTCATCAAGAACGCCCCATTTCACTCTTGAATTACCGACATCCAGCAGCAACGCACTCACAGCTGCAACTCTCTGCCGCCCGCTGCGATGATAGTCCCGGATGTAATACGATGTATTCCCGATATCGGTATATCGATTAGCAGCGCTCCGTCGTTGGCAACACCGGCGCCACGGCCCGATAACTGCGACTGCCCTGTTTCGACGACAATCTCGCGACCCAACAGCCAGTCGTGCCGGGACCAGCGCTCGGCGATCGCGGCAAAGCCATACGCTTCGTAGTCGGCAAACACTTGCAAGAATTTCGTCGTCACCTTGCCGGCAACTTCTTCATGGATCGGAAGCGTATCGCATATACTCTTCAAATCAGTCACACGCCGCGCCCAGTCGGATTCCAGGCCGAAATCGAGATCGCCTGGCAAATGAGTATTGAGTCCAAGGCCGGCAACAATGGTCACCGCCGTCCCCGAATGCTTCTGGACCTCGGTCAAAATGCCACCCAGCTTTCCATCGAGAGCCACCAGATCATTCGGCCACTTCAACTCCACGTTGCTCGCGCCGAATTCTTGCAATACATCGACCACGCCAAGTCCCAAAGCCAGCGTTAAAGCCGGAAGGTTTTCTGGCTGGGTGGAGAAAGTGTAGGCAATCGATATACACAGGCCAGAGCCAGGGGGAGATTGCCAGGTCTTGCCGCGTCGACCGCGACCTGCGGTCTGGTTGCTCGTCACCGCAATGTTAATCATTCCCGGCACCGGGCCGGGCGAACGCATCAGATAGCTGTTGGTCGAGTCGATCGCGTCGAACACCTTGATACTTGCGATCCTCTCAACGGTCGGCTCCGTCGAGCAGCGCCGGATCATATCGACATCAAGACCCTTCATCGCCTTTACCCGGGCCCCTGCGGCGAAAAATCATCAGACCAGAGTTGCGATGCTCGCTGCCGTCCTGCATGCGTTGAATATTGGATCGATGCCAAAAAATGATAAGCATCGCCATTACTACCGTGTAAATGAACAGAGGCTGTTCTTGCGGCAACACGACGACACCGAGAAAAATCGGTAATGCGGTCGCCGCTACCATCGTTGCGAGTCCGACGAAACCCGTCAGGACCAGCACCCAGGCCCAAACCAATACCAGCCCGGCAATCAATGCGGGACCGAGTATCAACAGGGTGCCGACGAATGTTCCTGCGCCCTTGCCGCCCTTAAAATCGTGAAAAATTGGCCAGACGTGACCGAGTACTGCCGCCATCGCGCAACAAATGGTAAGCCAGGCTCTGGATAGCGTCGGATCTTCTGGAACAAATGGTAGATGAAGCTCCGGAACGACACCGGCGCCGATAACACCTTTGCCGATATCGATGATCACAACGCCAAGCGCGAAGAACACGCCTTGCGTCCGCAGAGCATTGGTACCGCCGGCGTTACCACTGCCCATCGTGCGGATATCAATACCACCTCGTAAGCGGCCCATAATCATCGCACCCATGACTGAGCCGATGAAATAGCTGATCAGGAATTTGACACCTAATTCCAACATTGCCGCGAGTCCGTTTCTTTGCGAGTTGAGTCGTCAGCATTGTAGCATCGGCAAATGGCGGCAGACACAGTACACCTGTTTCTAAATCCGACTGCCGGGCGTGGCCGGGCGGGTCGACGCCGGTCGCGGATAATCGAGCTATTGGGTCAATGTGGGCTTGTAATTGAGTATCACGCGAGCCGCGCTCCGGGCGATCTTGAGGAACAGCTTAGGGCGCAAGTCGATCGCGGAGCGACGCTCGTAGTCGTTGCAGGCGGCGACGGCAGTATTCATGAAGCGGTGAACGGCCTGATGAAGTCAGCGAAACATGCAGCACTGGGCGTGATTCCCACCGGCACCGGCAACGACTTCGCAAAAGCCTGCAACATTCCATTGGACTGGGAGCACGCGACACGGCTGCTCGTCGATCGTATTGGCGCAGACGAAAAACCGAGAAAAATTGACGCCGGACGATGCAACGATCGATTCTTCGCTAACGGCGCCGGCGTCGGTTTCGATGCGACGGTGACTCGAGTCGCACAATCGATACGCTGGCCGATCGGAGATTTCGTTTACCTGCTCGCAATAATAAGAACGATGGTTAATGGAATTGCGAGCCCAAGACTTCGAATCAGCTCAGACGACTGCATTTGGGACGGCCCATTGACTTTGGCCGCGATCAGTAATGGTCCCTGGGTCGGAGGCATGTTCCACATCGCACCTGGCGCTGACAATACGGACAACATTTTACAGCTGCTTATCGCGAAGCCAGTCACGCGCCGGCGAATACTGACATTGCTTCCCAAGCTGATGAGTGGCGAACATCTGCACGAAGCGGAAATTGTACATCGACCTGTGACGCGATTGACGATACAGGCCGAGTATCCGATTGCGTCGCAACTGGACGGTGAGGTTCAACCCTTGCAAACCGACTTTGAATTGAGCGTATTGCCGGGCGCCTTAGATCTGCTTTGACGTCGGACGTGAACCGAGGTAGATCGCCAGTAGCGCAATACCCGCACCCGCCAACTCGACAGCCGTCATCTCGCGGCCAAAAATGAGTACATCCCAAACGAAACTCAAGGTCGGTTGTAACAGCAGTGCGATGCCCGCCTCGACCGCCGTAACTTCGGACAGGCTGCTCGCAATAAATAACCAACCCAGGCAATGTGACAATACGCCGTAGGCAACCAGCCAGCCGAGATCTTTGTAGCTCGGTATGAGCAGCGACTCACCTTCCGCGATTACCGACAACGCCATCATGACAGCACACATAATGGAAACGACTGCCATCTCGCGCGTTGGCACACGAAACGTCGACGTCTCTCTAATCCGTCGCAATGTGAGCAGGTAACAGGCGTAAGCCAGAGCCGTCAGAATTCCGAGGATAACTCCCAACTTGTAGTCGGCCGGCAACGAGCCCCAGTCGAAACCGACGATCATGGCGAGGCCCAGTAGCGCGAGCGGCACAGCGATTACCTGTGCAGTCCGCGGGATCTGTCGCAGAAAGACGATTCCCGCAATCATCATGAAAAACACCTGAAAATTCGCGAGCAAGGTCGAGAGACCGGGACCGATGTAGTGAATGCTTCGATGCCAGAACCAGAGATCCAGCGCAAGAAACAAAGACGCTGCGACCAGCAACCACCAGGCACGCTTCGATAGGTGCAATTGCCTGCGAGTCACCAGCAAGTAAGTTACGAGTGCCGCGCCGCCGAACAACACTCGGTAGAAACCGCTCACCGATGGTGCAACGTCGACCAGTCGCACCCAAACTGGCGACAGACTGATCAACGCCGCGCCAATGAACAATCGCAGCGTCGGATTGGCCAGGAATGTCATTGCGCTCGCAACCAGCTTTCCCTGCGCTCAACGACTCCGGAAGATGCATCCGCGTTTATTGCCAGATAACAGGTATCCGCCGGAGTTTCCGCCCAGCTAAGTTTCAATGTCTGCAGTTCGTCGCCGCGGAATATCGTTAGCTCAGACTTATCGCCGGGCCTGTAGCGACGAATCCGAGTATCACTTCCGGGCAGGTCAACTCGCAGACCGTCCAGCGCGATCAGTTCGTCACCTGGAGAGACGCCCGCCGTTTCAGCGGGCCCGCCATTTGCAAGACTCATGAATATCGTCTTGCCATTGCGGACATCGAGGTTGGCACCTAACCAGACCGAAGGCAGCTTTCCGTCGTCAGCCGGATCTCCACCCTTATCGTTGCGGCCCTTAGACTTCCGCAACAAATAGTCGACGCCGTGCTCGGAAAGCAGGTGCTCCAACGGCAGCTCCCCGGTGCCACGGACGGTAGCATCGAAGAAGTCACCCAAATCGAGGCCGGAGACTTCCGCACTCACCGCTTCAAGTCCGAGCTCCGGCATGCCCTCGCCGGATTCGCCCCAACGTTTCCAGCACGCCCGCATAACATCATCGAGGCTGACACGCCCGTCCGTTTCGGAGCGCAGCTTCAGATCCAGTGACAGTGCAATTAGCGCACCCTTTGCGTAATAACTAACGATCGCATTGGCGGAATTCGCATCCTGTTTATAAAACTTCGTCCATGCATCAAAGCTCGAGTCGGCGACGCTTTGCCGGCGGCGGCCGTGGCCGCGTATCACGCGCGTAATGGTCTGTCCAAGTAGCTCGAAATAGTCCGATTCCGATACGAGTCCCGACCGCAATAACAGCAAATCATCGTAATACGAGGTAATACCTTCGAAGACCCACAGCAGTTCCGTGTAGGTTTCCTCAGACAAATCGTACGGCGTAAACACCGCGGGCTTCATGCGCTTGACGTTCCACAGGTGAAAATACTCATGGCTAACCAAACCCAGAAAGGTGCGATATTCCGGAGATACACCTACATCCCCGCGTATCGGCAAATTGTCGCGGCTGGATACCAGGCTGCACGACCATCGATGTTCAAGGCCACCGTGCCCGGTGCCTGGCGCATGTAACAGAAACACATAACGATCAAGGTCACGCGGAACACCCAGCAATTCCATTTGGTACGAGCACAAGATCTGGAAGTCGTGACATAGTCGCGCCATATCCGCCTTCGTTTTGCCGCGAATAGCTATAACATGCGGAATACCGCCCGCCTGAAACTCGCCAATTGTGAGGTCGCCTATCTCGACCGGGTGGTCGATAAGCTCTGCATAATCGTCGGCAAGGTACGCGCCAAAGCCGTAAGCTTCGGCACCTGCCCGTTTCATCGAGGTCGCCACACGCCACGATTTGGCTTGGGCCGCATCAATAGGCTCGATGTCCAATTGGCATTCAACATCTTCCTGTCCGATCACCGCGGGAAACACACAGGAACCATTGAAGTAAGCGTGAGCAGTGTCGAGATGCGCGCCACGAACGCTTTCGTCGTGTGCGTAAACCTCCAGCACCAGTGTGACAGCGCGTTGGCTCGGCGCTGTTCGCCAGCGGCTCTTGTCGAGCTTGCTAACCGTGCATCCAACTCCGTCGGCCTCGGCACGGATTGCGACAACATTGCGCGCGTAATCCCGAATCATGTAACTGCCCGGCGTCCAGGCCGGCAGCGCAAAAATCTGTCCTTGCGGGTCAGGATTTTCGACCGTTAACCGTACTTCGAAAAGATGAGCGGCGGCGTTGAGAACTCGTATGCGGTAGCGATGTGCTGTTTTCATAATGGTCCTATCGAACCGGTTCGGTCAGTTTCAAGGTCAGGCATTTGGCAGATCCACCGGCCTTCAGAAACTCCGAAAGCTCAATCTCATGCACGCGGAAGCCAGCCAGCATAAGCCGAGCTTTTAAAGAGTCCGATGCTCTGTTCAAAATCACCTCATTGCCGATGTTCACTGCATTGCACGCGAAATTGCCGGCATCCATTGTGTCCGCGATGATTCGTTTGTGCGGTGGCACGCGGCTTTCGATAGCAATGCGGGAGTCGTAATCAAATGCGGGCGGATGGTACAACAGGAATCCATCCGTCAGCGGGCAGAAGCAGGTATCGATGTGATAAAAACGCTCGTCAGTCAGTCGTATTGATACGACCTCAGTGCCAAAAAACTTGCTGATTTTTGCATGGGCATCGATTTCGGTTCTGAACCCATGACCCGTCCACAACCACGGCCCAAGTCGATCGAACAAGCAGTCTCCGGCACCTTCAAATCCAATCTTTTCGTCCAGGCCAAGTAGTTCAAAACCATTTTCGCTGAACCACTTTTTAAAATGCCGCTCTTCCGGACGTCGCTCGTGCGGCATGAAATGACTGGCTATCGCCTTATCACCGTAGACCACTCCGGCGTTCGCCGTGAAAACCATGTCCGGCAAATCAGGCTGCGGCTGCATGATAACGATGTCTGCAAACTCACTAAGTTTGTTGCGCAAGGCATCCCACTGCTGCCGGGCAATTTCCAGACTCAGGTCGTCTTCGTTACCGGCCATCCAGGGATTGATCACATATTCCACCGTAAAGTAGTCCGGTGGGCACATCAGGATTTCTTCTCTGCTCATCCTATTTGTCTTCTTATTCGCAAGTCCGGAATAGCAAAACGGGAACCAGTCACCCGGTTCCCGTCCTGTTTAGTCCTGTTACCGCGCTCAGGTGCTACGGCTTCAGTGCATCCCCAAGATGCATCAGCGGCAAAGGACTTGGGCTCGACCCATCCATAAAGTATATTTTGCTCGCCGGATCTTTTGAGATCGACTTCAAAGCTTCGAGTGATTGCAGCTGAATATACGCCGGATTGCGCGATATCGCATTATTGATTTGCGTGATTTCATAAGCTTGGGCATCAGCCAGAATTCTTTTCCGAGCCGCTTCCTGATCAGCGGCTTCACGGCCCGCTTCCGCTCTTGCAACTTGTTGCTGGAGCTCTGTCCGCACGCGCTCGAGTTCCGCCCTTTCACGCTCCACTGCCTGTTCGCGCTCTTTCTTTTGTTCGATCGCCTGCACAATAAAGGGAGGTAAGGTGATATCGCGGATCAACACGGCCGAAACAATGACGCCTTTTGGGGCCAGATGATCGCGCAGACCTTCCTCCAAAGCCGTCTGCAGATTGACTTGTGTTTCTTCGAGGAAGAAATCTTCAGCGCGCTTAATACTCTTGCCCTGCTCACGCAGCAAGGACCGTAGTGCCGGAATCAGATGCACGCGGACGACCGTCGCCGCATCACCGGTTTGTTCAAGTATGTCGGGCGTCATAGCCCCATCGATACGATACTGCACGCTGACATCGATCCGGGTCTGCAATTGATCCTGACTGGGAACGTTCGCGGTCTCCAGGTGAGTTTGCTGGCGCGCATCGAACATGGTCCAGCGATACAAAGGATTCACTGGGAAGTGCAATCCCTGCTCGTAGCCTTCAGCCTGCGCATTACCGAACAAGGTAGCAACAGCCACGTGGCCGACGGGGACCTGTTTGAACAACTGCAATCCGATCATGCCGACAAAGACGGCAATAACCGCAAAAACCACGAAGTTCTTCTGTGAATTTGATCCAGACATAAGACGTCTCCTGCGACGAATAGGTGTAACGGACATAGTATTTGAGGGTGAAATTACAAAATAAAAGGTTACGCGGATCGTCTGCTACGAACTCGGTAGGTGAACCTCGGCGAGCATGCAGCGTACGCTGCCACCGGCGGAGTCTTCAATATTATTGATCAATGCATGCACAACCCGCCCATTCGTCCGCAATAACTCGCGCTGCGTCTCATCCAGCGAATTCCAGGCTCTGGTCGACATGGCAACAAGTCGTTCACCATCGCGACTTCGAAGCTCCAGCATATTGCCGGCAAAGGCGTCCATTTGGTCGTAGCTCAGTAACAACAGATTGTGTCCGGTCGTGCGAAGACTGGCCAATACGGCGGTGCGCTGATCTTCATTGACGATCGCGTCCGCACAAATCACGGCAAGCTCTTCTCCCACATTCATAAGTACATTGGTGTGATAAATCGGAACCCCGTTGCAATCTACGGCACCAAACGAAATGACCTCGTAGTCCATACGTTGTGAAAAATCGCCCAGCGGATCGAGTTGCGTTCGGGATGAGAGGCACGCATAGGCGATTCGATTGCGTCGATCAAAGACCATGCTTCCGGTGCCTTCAAGATAGCGGCCGGCGTTCTCGTGTTCACTGAGATCCAGAATTTCGCGAACCTGAAAACCGTAGTTTCCGGACAGGCTTTCGATGATATCGGCGCGGCGCTCGGTACGCCGATTGCTGGCTTCCATCGGATACAGGACCACTCGGCCATCACCGTGAAAACTGACCCAGTTGTTCGGAAAGATCGAATCCGGCGTGTGCGGTTCCGGCGTATCTTCTACCACGATCACGTCAATCTGAGCTGCTCGCAAAGTATCAACAAGATCATCAAATTCGCGCAACGCGGTCTGATGCTGCTCAAGGGGAGTCGCGGAAGTGCGTCCCTGGAAGACATTGGATGCGGCAGTCAGGGGATTACTTTCGAATCGGGCCGGCCGTATCATCAGTACGGTCGAAGTAAGTTGTGATTCTGCTGCAGGCATCATGCATTATATGACCGTGATGCAACGATTTCGCAATGCTGTTCTGAATCCGGCCTGGGTGTGTTTCCTCTGGGTCGGTATGACTATCGGAATCTCGATGATTGCGACTCCCGTGCGATTCACGGCCCAGACGATAACGCGCCCGATCGCGCTGGATGTCACGCGCGTCGTATTCGCCGCGCTGAACAAGGCAGAACTGGTCGCTCTCGTCCTGCTCCTGATCGTTGTGCGAGTCTCTGGTCGGGCGGCGAAATACTGGGGAGTTTGCAGCGTTATTGTCTTGATCGTGATTGCGCAATCCGTGTGGTTGACCCCGGAACTGGCCGAACGCACGCAAATGATCATCAACGGGATTGAGCCGCCGAAATCCTATGCGCACGCGATCTATTCGTCGCTGGAGTTGGTCAAGATAGGGCTGCTGCTATACCTGGGCTTCTTCTCATTGGGTAACGACAGCTCAGGCGGCCGCGCTGGGCCGACTTGATACCATTTGGTGCCATCGTCTGGCGTTAGCGGCATCATCGGGAAGCGACAACTTAAGCCGGGCCGCAAAATCCACGGCTACCAGGGCAGATATGTCGGCAATTGAATAGCGGTTCCCGGCAATAAATTCGTTGCTCGCCAATTGCAGGTCCAATCTTCGAAAAAACTGCTCGACCCGGTTTCGGCCTCGTTCCGCGAGTTCGGGGATCTGGGCATAAGTAACCGGACCCGTTGCCGCTCGGTTTGCCAAGCCTTTGGCTGAATTTCGAAAAGCGTCAGCTATTGATGCCAGGCCTTGCTGCTCCACCTTGATATTCCACATCAGTATCTGCGCACGTTCCTTGTCACTGCAGCCGAACAATGCCGGCTCCGGATGTTGCGCTTCGAGATAGTCGCAGATCGCCAGGACTTCGCTCAGGCAGCTGCCATCGTCCAGCTCAAGTGCCGGAACGACACAGTCCGGATTGATCGCCCTGAACCAGTCACTGAATTGCTCACCGTTTGCGAGGTCGATCTGCACAGTCTCGCATTCAATATTCTTTTCGGCGATGAAGATTCGAACCCGGCGTGGGCTCGGCGCCGTCATGCAATCGTACAACTTCATCTACTTTTCCCTGGCGTTCGCGGCATCAAAAACGGTCCTGGAGTTTTGCTCGAACATGATCTCTCTTGCAGCCTCGCTCCGACTCTCATCGCGTTTCCAGTCGCGACCCAGGTCGACGCCTTTTCGCACTGCAGGTCGTTCCTTTAGAGTATCGAACCAGCGCTTCAGGTTTACAAACTTGTTGAGATCATTGCCGAGGCGTTTGTAAGGAAGTACCCACGGGAAACTGGCGATATCGGCGATAGAGTAATTTCCCGCAAGAAATTCGCGATCACGCAGTCGAACATCCATTACCGCAAGCAATCGATCGTACTCATTGGAGTAGCGTTTGTATGCGTACGGCACATCCTGGCGCGCGTAATTGACAAAGTGACTGAGCTGTCCTGCCATGGGGCCTAGCCCACCTGCCTGCCAGAACAACCATTGCAACACCTCGAAACGACCCGGTGTTGTTCTTGGCAACAACTTGCCGGCTTTTTCAGCCAGGTAGACGAGAATGGCTCCGCCCTCGAATACCGAGATGCCGTTGTCGCGATCGACGATCGCGGGAATCCGGTTGTTGGGAGATACTCTCAAAAAGTCCGGCGCGAACTGCTCACCATCGCCGATGCTGACGGGAATAACATTGTAAGGCAGACCACACTCCTCGAGCATGATCGAAATCTTGTGGCCATTCGGCGTTGGCCAGTAGTAAAGATCAATCATGTCTAGCAGTATAAGGCGATCCGCCGGAAATTGGCTATCGCTATGGCTGACATGCAAACAGACTACTTTCGATTACAAAGTTCTGATCGACACACGATACACGGCACGCACTGGCGATCACACGGTCGTGTTCGTGGTGTTATCCAGATCTTCCACGGACTCGGTGAACATCGTGCTCGTTATGCACGTTTTGCGGAGACGGCGAGCGCGCGTGGATTTTCTGTCGTTGCCCACGATCATCGCGGCCATGGTGCCCAGGCCGAGTTGCTCGGCCATTTCTCAGACAAGGCAGGGTGGCGACTCCTGATCGATGATGGACTGCGTGTCAATGACATGATTGGCGACAAGTACAAAGGTGCTCCGATCATCTTGGTCGGTCACAGCATGGGCTCTTATTTGGCGCAGAGTTTTTCGATTGCGCACGGTTACCGACTGACGGCGCTCGTATTGTCGGCGTCAACCTGGCCGCGTCAATCGCAACTGATCCCAGGCCGAATACTGGCTCGGCTGGAGTCCTGGCGCCTCGGCATCCGCGGTAAGAGCGCACTGCTGGACAAATTGGGTTTCGGTGACTTCAACAAGCCATTCTTACCCGCCCGCACTGATCATGATTGGTTATCGCGAGACGATATGGAGGTCGACGCGTATGTCGCCGATCCGCTTTGTGGCGGTCCCTATACCTGCGGCCTTTGGTTGGATCTTCTGGGCGGCCTGAGTTCGATAGCTTCTGAGGATGCATTTCAGCGCATACCATTGGAACTCCCAATATTGGTCACTGGTGGCGCCGACGACCCCGTCGGCGGCGAACGCGGACTGACTGAACTCGCGATGCGCTACACAAGGTCCGGGCACAACCACCTCGCGGTCAAAATCTATCCGCAAGGGCGCCACGAGATGTTCAATGAAACCAATCGTAAAGACTTCTCGTGCGACGTTTTGAACTGGATCGAGAATCAGATGCCCAATTAATCAACTTGTGTATCATGTCTGCAAAATGGTTTTCGACTAGAAGGGAAAATGCCCAGCAAAACGTTACACAACTCATCCGAAAGCGAAGTCTGGGAACTCGATCGCCGCTACCAACTTCATCCGTACCAGCATTTCGCAAGCTTCGATATTGAGGGTTCGCTGGTAATCAAGTCAGGGCAAGGTTGCTACGTTACGGATGAACGGGGCAAACGCTATTTCGACGCCGTCGGCGGCATGTGGTGCACCAACATAGGCCTGGGTCGAGATGAAATGGCGGAAGCGATCGCGAATCAGGTTCGCGACCTGGCTTTTGCAAACCCGTTTGTAGACATGACCAATGAGCCGGCCGCAAAGTTGGCTGCGAAACTCGCAGAGCTGGCACCCGGCGACCTCAATCGCGTAATGTTTACTTGTGGCGGATCGACAGCGAATGACCTTGCGTATCGAGTGATTCGCCTCTACCAGCACGCGCGTGGCACGCCGGGAAAACGACACCTATTGTCCAGACTCGACTCCTATCACGGCGCGACGTTTTTGTCGGCATCGATCGGCTGCAAGCCTGGCGATCGAGTCTCCGAGTTCGATTTCATCACGGACTGGATACACCACCTGTCGAGCCCCAACCAGTATCGTGCTCCAAAACCGGATATGACGGCCGAGGCCTTTTGCGACTTCCTGATTGAGGAGATGGAGCAAAAGATCATCGATCTGGGTGCCGAGAACATCGCGGCGTTTTACGCAGAGCCGATCCTTGGAGTAGGCGGTGTGATCGTTCCACCTGCCAACTACAATCGCCTCACTTGGGAGCTGTGCAAAAAATACGATATTCTCTACGTTGCCGATGAAGTGGTGACGGCTTTCGGCCGACTTGGATGCTGGTTCGTGTCTAAGGACAGGTTCGACGTGCAGCCTGACATTATCACTTGCGCTAAAGGACTTTCGTCCGGCTACCTGCCCCTCGGTGCGGCTATTATTTCAGACCGCATTTACGAGACCATGGCAAATAATGATGAGCGCTTTCTGGCCGCAGGTATAACCTACTCCGGTCACCCTGTGTCATGCGCGGCAGCTCTTAAGAATATCGAAATTATTGAACGCGAGAAGCTGTTCGACAACGTAAATGACGTCGGTCCGTATTTCGAACAGCAACTACTTACACTTCTCGACCTGCCGATCGTCGGCGATGTGCGCGGCGAGAAACTAATGATGTGTGTGGTCAACGTGCAAGACAAAGCGAGCAAAGAGTTTTTTCCGGAAGAGGTCAATATCGGCAAACGAATTTCCGATCACGCAGAAAAACTCGGCTTGCTCGTTCGTCCCATTGGTGACCTCAATATCATGTCTCCACCGCTAACCATGTCCAGAGAGGACGTTGACTTCATCGTAGCTACCCTGCGTCAATCGATTGAGATGACTATGCAAGACCTCCGTTCCGAATGCTTGTGGAAGAACTAGATGCCAGCTGAAGATGGGGTTCGATTTTTGCTCTGCGAGCCGCCCAATTTCGAACAAGACGAAGTTCGCGCTGTAGTTGAGAAATATTACGGCATTGCAGCCGAGTTCAGCTCATTACATGGCGAGCGAGATCAAAACTTCTGTCTTTCAGTGGCGGGAGAAGATCGCTTCGTCTTCAAAATATCGAATTCGATCGAGACGCCAGAATTGATTGGCATGCAGCTGTCGGCGCTCGAGCACATCGCGTCACAAAACCCGTCATTTTCGGTGCCTCGAGTATTAGCGAACAATCAGGGGTTGAGCTATTTCCCAGTTGAGTTTTCTGACGGTCGAACGCACTTCGCACGTATGCTGCATTTCGTACCCGGTATTCCTCTAGCTGATATCGAGGGCGAGTATCCTGCTGAGTGCGGCCGCAATGTCGGTCAAATGCTCGCCAAACTGGACGTCGCATTACGCGGTTTTTTTCATGCTGCCGCTCAGCACGATCATCCATGGGATTTGCGGCGCGGCTCGCGACTCATCCCTTTCACAAGCCATATAAAAAACACGACAGACAGAAATCTGGTCCTGTCTGTTCTCAACCATGCCCAACAAAATGTAGAGCCGGCCCTTTTGAAGCTGCGCCATCAGCTTATTCACCAGGACGCGCACAAAGGCAATATTCTGGTTGATCCAAGCGATTACACCAAGGTAACCGGGCTCATCGATTTTGGTGACTTGATTTTTGGCACTCTGGCCGCCGAAGTTGCGCTTGCCAGCATGAGCGCTATGCAAGCACCGCAGGATTCGCTGCCTGCGTTCTGCAATGTCACCGCCGGTTTTGACGAGATCTTGCCGCTGAATGAAGATGAGATCGATCTAATCTATGACCTGATCAGTATCCGCCACGCCATGATTGTAGCGATCTTTGCGACTCGGATTGCGCACGGCCAGGGTGACGACGAACTGGAGGAGGCCCAATCGGACTACGTCCAGCGCCTTGCTGTATTGTGCGGCGTCGGTCGCTCTCAAACCACGGCTGCACTGAGAAAAGTCTGCCGTTTTCCTTCGCACTGCCCCAACTCTCCTGACGACGCGGAAAGCGACGAGGCAGAGCACGCTCTTTTGGCGACTCGTCATCAGGTTCTCAGCCGCCATACCAAACATTTCTACGACAAGCCCTTGCATTTTGAGCGCTCACTTGGCGCCTTTCTTTATGGCATGGATGGCCGACGGTATCTCGATTTCTACAACAACGTTCCGCAGCTTGGCCATTGCCATCCTCATGTCGTAAAAGCTATATCGCGGCAGGCCGCCGCGCTCAATACGAACACTCGCTATCTGTACAGCAGTGTAGTCGAGTATGCCGAGCGCCTGACCAGCAAGTTGGCCCCACATCTGGACAGTTGCATATTCGTCAACTCCGGCAGCGAAGCCAATGATGTTGCCTGGCAAATGGCCCAGTTCGTGACCGGTAACGACGGCGGTATGTTGATGGAGGATGCCTATCATGGCGTCACGCAGCCCATCCGACTGTTTTCACCGGGGCATCCGGACGTTCAACTACCAGACTTTCTGCGCGGGCTGGCCGTCCCCGATCCATATCGCGATCCGAGCGAGGACCTGGCGGATCGTTACGCGGCAGATGCTGACAGAGCCATTAGCGAGCTCAAGGCTTCGGGGCATTCATTGGCAGCCTTCATGATCGACTCTGCTTTTTGCTCGAGCGGCGTGCCGGATGTTCCGGATGGCTATTTGCGTGGCGTAGAACAGCGCGTGCGTGCTGCTGGCGGACTGATGATCTGCGACGAAGTGCAATCGGGATTTGGTCGTATGGGTCAGTGGTGGGGGCATGAACACCACGGCGTAAGGGCCGATATCGTGACGATGGGAAAGCCTGCCGGTAATGGGCATCCATTGGGAATCGTGGTCACATCAAGAAGTTTTCTGGATCGTTTTCTTGAGCACACGGGATTCTTCAGTACTTTTGGAGGCAACCCGGTAGCGTGCGCCGCTGGTAATGCTGTGTTGGACGTAATCGAGCGAGACAACCTGATTGCAAGTGGCCGAGATGTAGGCGAGTACCTTCGTGCACGGCTTTCTGAGCTGGCAAATCGGCAACGATTGATCGGCGATGTTCGCGGCCATGGAATGCTGGCCGGACTGGAACTGGTAACGGATCGTGACACCAAAATACCAGCTACTGAGGAAACGAAAAAGCTCCTCGAAATCATGCGCCAAAACCAGGTACTGGTTGGAAAAGAAGGTCGTTACAACAATGTACTTAAACTTCGACCACCGTTGATACTGCAACGCAAGCATGTCGATCAGTTTATAGCGGCACTCGACGCTGCTCTCACTGCAGTCGAACGAGCATAAAAAAAGCCGCACCCTTTCGGGGTGCGGCTTTCACTAATAAATCCTGGCGGTGTCCTACTCTCACATGGGGAGACCCCACACTACCATCGGCGCTGAGCGTTTTCACTTCCGAGTTCGAAATGGAATCGGGTGGTACCCACTCGCTATTGCCGCCAGAAAACTGGTTTAGGAAAAAGGGGTCAGAGCCCTTTTATAGAAAAGGTGATCTGATAAGCCTTTGTTCCTGTCAAAAAAGGGGTCTGACCCCTTTCTTGGAAAAAAAAACAATTCGGAAAATTTCTGACAATCTGAGATTTATCTTCGTGTCGCATTCCATGTCGCACACAACAACCAAAATGCTTTGGCGTTATATGATCAAGCCTCACGTGCAATTAGTACTGGTTAGCTTCACACATTACTGTGCTTCCACACCCAGCCTATCAACCTCGTAGTCTTCGAGGGCACTTTAGGGAGCTTAAAGCTCCAGGGAAATCTAATCTTGAAGGGGGCTTCCCGCTTAGATGCTTTCAGCGGTTATCCCGTCCGTATATAGCTACCCGGCAATGCCACTGGCGTGACAACCGGAACACCAGAGATACGTCCACTCCGGTCCTCTCGTACTAGGAGCAGCTCTTCTCAAATTTCCAACGCCCACGGCAGATAGGGACCGAACTGTCTCACGACGTTCTAAACCCAGCTCGCGTACCACTTTAAATGGCGAACAGCCATACCCTTGGGACCTGCTACAGCCCCAGGATGTGATGAGCCGACATCGAGGTGCCAAACTCCCCCGTCGATGTGGACTCTTGGGAGGAATCAGCCTGTTATCCCCGGCGTACCTTTTATCCGTTGAGCGATGGCCCTTCCATACAGAACCACCGGATCACTAAGACCGGCTTTCGCCCCTGCTCGATGTGTCTATCTCGCAGTCAAGCACTCTTATGCCTTTGCACGCAACGTACGATGTCCGACCGTACTGAGAGTACCTTTGCGCTCCTCCGTTACTCTTTAGGAGGAGACCGCCCCAGTCAAACTACCCACCATACACGGTCCCCGATCCAGATAATGGACCTAGGTTAGAACTCCAAACATATCAGGGTGGTATTTCAAGGTTGGCTCCACGCAATCTAGCGATCACGCTTCAAAGCCTCCCACCTATCCTACACAAATAGGTTCAAAATTCAGTGTAAAGCTGTAGTAAAGGTGCACGGGGTCTTTCCGTCTAGCCGCGGGTACGCTGCATCTTCACAGCGATTTCAATTTCACTGAGTCTCTGGTGGAGACAGTGTGGCCATCGTTACGCCATTCGTGCAGGTCGGAACTTACCCGACAAGGAATTTCGCTACCTTAGGACCGTTATAGTTACGGCCGCCGTTTACCGGGGCTTCGATCAAGAGCTTCGCTTACGCTAACCCCATCAATTAACCTTCCGGCACCGGGCAGGCGTCACACCCTATACGTCCACTTTCGTGTTTGCAGAGTGCTGTGTTTTTAGTAAACAGTCGCAGCCACCTGGTCATTGCAACCCCCATCAGCTTAAAGAGCAAGTCTCATCACCAAAAGGGGCGTACCTTCTCCCGAAGTTACGGTACCAATTTGCCTAGTTCCTTCACCAGAGTTTTCTCAAGCGCCTTAGGATTCTCTCCTCACCCACCTGTGTCGGTTTACGGTACGGTTTAGTGTTACCTGAAGCTTAGAAGATTTTCCTGGAAGCATGGCATCAACCACTTCCCGGTACAAAGACCGGTCGTCGTCGTATCTCAGCATTAAGAGCCCGGATTTACCTAAGCCCTCTGCCTACTTACTTTCCCCGGGACAACCAACGCCCGGTAGATTTAGCCTTCTCCGTCCCTCCATCGCAGTAACACCAAGTACTGGAATATTAACCAGTTTCCCATCGACTACACCTCTCGGTCTCGCCTTAGGGGCCGACTCACCCTGCGCCGATTAACGTTGCGCAGGAATCCTTGGGTTTTCGGCGTGCGGGTTTTTCACCCGCATTATCGTTACTCATGTCAGCATTCGCACTTCTGATACCTCCAGCATGCCTCACAGCACACCTTCGCAGGCTTACAGAACGCTCCTCTACCATGCATATAAATATGCATCCGCAGCTTCGGTACAAAGCTTGAGCCCCGTTAAATCTTCCGCGCGGGCCGACTAGACCAGTGAGCTATTACGCTTTCTTTAAAGGATGGCTGCTTCTAAGCCAACCTCCTGGCTGTCTGTGCCTTCCCACTTCGTTTCCCACTTAGCTTTGATTTGGGGACCTTAGCTGGCGGTCTGGGTTGTTTCCCTTTCCACGACGGACGTTAGCACCCGCCGTGTGTCTCCCATGATTGAACTTCTGGGTATTCGGAGTTTGCATCGGGTTGGTAAGCCGGGATGGCCCCCTAGCCGAAACAGTGCTCTACCCCCCAGAGTTAAACATGAGGCGCTACCTAAATAGCTTTCGAGGAGAACCAGCTATCTCCGGACTTGATTAGCCTTTCACTCCTATCCACAACTCATCCGATAATTTTTCAACATTACCCGGTTCGGGCCTCCAGCAGGTATTACCCTACCTTCACCCTGGTCATGGATAGATCGTCCGGTTTCGGGTCTGTTCCCAGCTACTAAATCGCCCTATTAAGACTCGGTTTCCCTACGCCTACCCTACGTGGTTAAGCTTGCAACTGAAAACAACTCGCTGACCCATTATACAAAAGGTACGCAGTCACCCATAAAGGGCTCCCACTGCTTGTACGCACACGGTTTCAGGTTCTATTTCACTCCCCTCTCCGGGGTTCTTTTCGCCTTTCCCTCACGGTACTAGTTCACTATCGGTCAGTAAGGAGTATTTAGCCTTGGAGGATGGTCCCCCCATGTTCAGACAAGGTTTCTCGTGCCCCGCCCTACTCTTTGTTGCTCCACAAACTCATCTTTCGTGTACGGGGCTATCACCGTCTATGGCCGAACTTTCCAGATCGTTCCACTAGAGTTGTTTGCTTGATGGCAACTGGGCTGTTCCCCTTTCGCTCGCCGCTACTAAGGGAATCTCGGTTGATTTCTTTTCCTGCAGCTACTTAGATGTTTCAGTTCACCGCGTTCGCTTCCATAACCTATGTATTCAGTTATGGAT